>UGUC01000002.1 GCA_900455155.1 Providencia stuartii
ACTGATACAGATTTAACCCACCCGCCAGTCCTATCGGGTCCTGCTGGGTAAAGCGCCCAATATCAGGGTCATAATACCGAAAGGTATTATAGTGCAAACCGGTCTCTCTGTCGAAATATTGCCCTTGAAAACGCAAGTTTTGGCTCCGAGCGTACCCGTTGGAATGCAAATTGCCTAACTCAATTTCCGTTTTACCCCATGACGTAAAGCGTGCGTGCCATTGTAGCTGCCTTCTACATCGTAAAGTGCATCGGGTAAGCCATTGGTTGACATTGAAAGAGAAAATATTGCGCTGCTCACCCACGCTATGACACGGGCTAAAGGGCGTAACTGTCTGCATCTTCATACACATAGAGCATCTCAATGCCATGTCGCTGCTCACTGAGCAACCGCAACCCTTCCCCAAAAAAGGTGGTGGTGCCACAGGGATGAGCCTGGGTTGGGGCGATGTGTAAAGCCAGGGCACGTGAGGATTGGGAAGGTACGTCACCTGCTTATGCAAGCGGCGCCCGAGCGGGTCATAGCTAAATTGTACTTGGCAGCGCTGCTCATACGGATGATGGGTGGTGTGTAAGACCTCGATAAGTTGATGGTCACTGTTATAGCGATAAGACCAACGTTCGCCGGCACTGCTTTTTTCAATGGTGCGCCCAAACTCATCATAGCGTAAGTATACCCGTGATAGTGGGTGACGCGGTTATGTAAACAGGCAGGGGCGTGCGCGTCTGTAACAAGTTGGCCGCCGCATCGTAATAATAGGTTTCAGGTGAATAGCGGTCACTGCGGCGGTGCAATAGCTGGTCGTTGGTATCGTACTGGTAGTTTTTCCAACCATACGGCGTCGTTTCTTCTTGAGTCACGACCAAGTTGTGGCGTAAATCGTAATCCCAGCGCGTTTCGGTCAGGGTTTTGTGCCTTGTTGTGAGTGATAACGGGTTTGCCGAGCTAGCGACCGAGTCGGTCATATTGCCGTTGACTGCGAATATGCCCTTGGGTGCGCGTCACCTCACGGTGTAAGTTGTCACGGGTAAATTCGGTGATAACGGTCTCATCGAGATTAATTTGCAAGGCATGACCGCTGCCGTAATACAGTGTTTTGAGCTGCTTACCATTAGGTAAGCCGACCTGAGTTCGATTGCCTAACACATCATACTGGTAATCCACCCGTCCACTGAGCGTGTGCTCTTGAATTAGCTGCCCTAATTTATCGTAGGTGAAATGGACAAATTGAGAATAGGAGGCTTCTCCGGTAGATGTAAAGCGGGCTGAGGCTAATTGCCCGCCCAAGTGTATATTCATAGTGGGTGAGCCCTTCATCCGTTTGCCGCTGCACCAATTGGCCTAGGGCATTATAACGGGCGTGGTGCACCAAGGCGTGGTCGGTACCGAAAGCAAAAGTCCGCTGAATAGTGCGGCCACAGGCATCATATTCATAATGGGTGACTACACCATCAAGCCCAATTTCATCACACAACACATCATCGGGTCCCCAGCGAAAACGGTACTGCTCGTGATTCTCATTGCGCAAAGCAACGAGACGGCCTCGCTCATCATACTGGCGCTCAACGGTGCCTTGCTGCGGATTGACCGTGCGTTGCAGTAGGCCTGAATCGTACCAATGGTATTCATAGCAGGAGCCGTCAGCCTGCTCAAAACGCGATAAGCGACCCAGCGCATCCCAATAGAAGCGATTTTGACCAACCGTCGGGGCGAGTGATGACAAGCGGGCGACCCGCAGCATCATAGTGAAAATGCGTCTCTTCATGCTCGGCATCTTCGGTGCAAATCAGTTGATGTTGAGCATTATAACGGTACTGAGTGACTTTTCCCGAACAGTCTTGGTGGCGCGTGATTTGCCCGCGTAAATTATAGGTTAACTGTCTGACCCTTGTTTGGCATCGATTTGTTTAATCACTTCACCAAACTCATCACGTTCAAATGTTGTGGTTTGCCCTAATGCATTGGTTTCTGAGATAAGTCCATGATGCACGTCATAACTAAACAGAGTGCGGCTCCCATCGGGAGAGGTAATACTCTTAATTAAATCTCGTGTAGTTAGCCACTGTATTAAAGTGGTATTCCCCAATGGGTCGGTTTCTTCGGTTAAGCAGCCATTTTCATCATAGTGAAAATGCCACTGTTCATTCAGTGGTGACGAAGTTTGACTGAGCAGGCCTAATTCATTCCACTCATACCACCAGTCATTGCCTGCCTCATCAGTATAACGGGTGACTAAGAATTGCTCATTCCATTCGTGGGTATGAGAGAGCTGATTCGCATGAATGACATGGGTTGTTCGAGCGACCATATCATAATCGATTACGGCAATGTTCGCCTGCGTTAGTTTTATATTCAACGACCCGCCAATCATCAAATTTTGCCCAGTCATAATCACAGCGCAGTCCCTCAGGCAGGCGATGCTGCGTGAGCAGGTTATGCTCATTGTAGGCATATTCGCGAATGATAACGCCGCTGGCATCAATAACGGCGCTGACTTGCCCTTGATCATTATAGCGGTAGTGTACTAAGTCTCGGTCAGGCTCGTTGTCTTGTTGCTCGACGATGTGAGTGACACATGAGGCAGGTCAGGATGGTGGTAAACAAGCGTCACTGCCAGTGTTTGTGCTGTGTCTGTGATTTGGTGAAGGCGATGCTGTGCATCATAGTGCAGTATCAACCCATTGCCATATTCATCGCTCAGCGACACCAGGCGAAGGTGTGCCGGATTATCGTCTCGCGGTGTAAATAAGCGCCAGCATTCTCCCGTCACTGTCACTGATTGTGGAGGTCACCGCGTTCATTGGCGGCAATAATTAACCCTTCATCAGCATTGAAATATTGGATCCCGGGGACAGGCGGTTCAAAGCGCAGTTCACGACCACTCATATCGCCGGTAACAATAGTGGTTCGCTTCACGGGTCACGCTCACTTCAAACGGGGTCAGCCAACCTTGTCCAAATAGGCCTCGGGCATGATTACGGCTATTGTAAATACGTTGCCAAAAGAGAGGATAACGTGCAGGCAGTGAAAAATCGAGTTCTTCCTCACCGGATAAGATTTTGGCCCCCGTGGCGGCGTGCACTGGGTTAAATAGGGATTGAATGGCGTTACTGATCCGATTGACTCCCATACCAATGGCGCCCATGGCAAGCATACAAGGTAAACTTTTGAAGATGGCTTTGGGCTTACCGCGCAGTAGGGAAGCAGCCATATAGATGAATTCTAAACCGGGTAATTTCCCACTTTTGATGGGGCGTACCACTACAGTGCCCCCACCAATAAGAACATTCGGGGAGACGGCTTCAGACACCTTTCCTTCACAGGTTGAGCGGTCATTGGCGCGTACTGCGGGGTAAATCATTAATTGAAACTTTATCGGAGCCTTCCGCCATGTATTGAATAGGACTATGTTTGGAACAATCAATGCGATCATGTTCAGCTTCCGCGGTAGGGCCACTGGGGGCATCGACCGTCGGTTGGATCATCTCTGAAACAAAGCTCTTGGCTGTATTCAGTAAGGAGCTCGCATAATCGAGAAAAGAATGCTCCTCGGGGGGCGAAGGAAGAGCGGCGATTTCAGTCTTTGATAACAAACGACCCGCAGCCCGCGCCGCAGGTTTGCCGTTGGTGTGAACATTTTTTGAGCCAGTACTGATCGTGCCGGCTGCAGATGGCGGAAAAAGCCAATTACCAAAGTCGGCACAGGCAGATGAGATAGAGTCGCCAAGATCCGAGGCTTGAATGATCATACTGCCGATAAAGCCTGACATGACACAACTACTGCCAATTGCAGTCGCTGCCGCAGCTGCAGCTGCTCCGGCCGCACCGAACGCCGTCAAAAATGGCGTCGCCACAAGAGCGGCTCCCGCGACGACCACCCCCGCCGCCGCATAAACGACCCCTTCAGCCACAATGGAAACCACATCAGCCCAGATACTGCTGTGGATGATTTCGTCTTGTTCTCTTGCTGCATTAGGGGTTGTCATGCATGAATCCTTTCAATTAGCCGTTGAGGGTGAATGAATGTTTAAGCTCTTGCCAATACGTGTTATCGGTATCGTCAAACGGAGCGGCAGAGGTATAGCTAAAAAGCAGAATGCGTTTTTTATCCGGTTGTAAAATCGCCAACTGCCGTTGATAATATTGACCACCATTGCGAAAAAAACGAATGTCTGTTTCTAAGGCTTCCACGTGCGGTGCCGCCAGTAAATCAACTTTCTCGAAGGGGGCAATCGAGATGTTTGTGGCGACCTGCTGTAACTGTTGACATTGCAGTGTTAGCTCTTCTTCCAAGGTGTTTCCGGTTGTCATTTCAGCGCGCGCGACCACCAATGTACGGGGGGAGTCTGGGTCACGAAACACATTCATGGTCGTGTCTTTCCACGTTGGGGGTGGAGCGATAAATTGCCCTTCATTCAAGGTATACATAGCATTAGCCTTTCTTTGCAAAAACATTATCGAGGGTGGTTTGTAACATGCCTTTATTGCCCGTGCCATCCGGGGAAATCGTGGCAGAAGGTGACGAGGGGTTTAACCCCAACACACCCCCCGTAGTATTAATTTCTCCGTTGTTGTCCACGGTGATATTGAAGGTTTTTCCTTTTAAATGGATAGCGCCGGAAGCATTGAGCTCTAGGACACTGTCCCCGCATTCTAAGCGAATGGACTCTCCTGAACCGATAAAATATCGCCCAACAGCTTGGTCTTTTCGGTAACCCCCAGTGAGTAAGGTGGAGTTCCCTTTGACCGCGATATCTTGTGCAACAACGACTTTGCTATTTTCATACCCTTCAATGGTGTTTTCTTCATTACCCACAACATTTTTGGTTTTATTGTTTAATATGGTTAATGTGTGGTCATTGAGTACCGTGGTATTCATGTCTTTTTGCGCATGAATAAACACTTCCTGCTTACCGTCCTCATCCTCAAAACGTAACTCGTTAAAGCCCTCGCCCTTATGGGTTTGAGTGCGGAACGTGGTGCGTGTTTTGTTCTCAGGAAAACGAATAGGGGGAGCATTGCGGCCATCGTAAGTGCATCCCGTGATAATGGGGCGGTCAATATCCCCGTTCAGGTAACTGACTTGCACAACGGTGCCGATACGGGGCACGGCCGAAAAGCCGTAACCGTTGCCGCTCCATCCCATGGCGACACGCACCCAACAGGAAGCGCTGTGATCGGGCTTGCCGTAGCGATCCCAATGGAAATGCACTTTGACGGCGCCGTACTCATTGACGTAAATCTCTTCCCCCGGCGGCCCCACCACGGTCGCCAATTCATCCCCATCGGCCGTCGGTTTATAACGGTGTGGCGGACGCCACTCCTCACGACCCGGTATAAAGGAGACCGTGTTACTTAATTGCGTTCCTTCGCCCCCGCCATTGTCGGCTAAGGGTTGCACGCCGTGATGGGTGACCGTGATGACTTGCCAACTGTCATTCATCGGGGCGTGTGGGTGATTTTGCAGGGTGAAAATTTTGCCTGGGCGCAAGGCAAAGCAGTTCGTGGTGGCATTGCCCACGCGGCTGCCGCTGCGTAACTGCTCAAAACGGGCTTTGGTCAGGGGCTCCCCTTCGGCATCCAATTGAAAACGCCCGTAACTTTCAAACACACTGTGCTGCCCACCGCCTGCTTGCTGATCTTGGTGCATCAGCGGGTAAGAGGGGCGCACATAGTTGTTGTCTTTTTGGATCAGTTGATCGGGGCACAGATACTCCCCGTACTGCCATGTGGTGGCGGTACTGTCGGTGATATCGGTGTTCGCTTGCGGGTTGTAAGTCAACGAGATCCCCGCGGTCATGCCCATGTGCTCATCACTGTAGAACATCTGATCTTCTTCAAACCAGAAGTTGATCCCTTCCTCAAAGGCTAAGCGACACCAAAAGTCATAGGCGGATTCCCGTTTTTGCGTGGTGTAGGTCCGTTCCGGATGCAGCGCTTCACGGTAAAAAAGACAGTCTGATTTGACGTGCGCTTCATCCAATAACGTCTTTAAAATCGCGGGGGCGTTTTGGTCTTGGAAGATACGGCTGTCCTGATTGAGGGTCATGATCCACATTTCAGGGCGGATATCAAAATGGTACCACGTTTTCACGCCATCGGTATTGCCTTGGACACCGCCCGCAAGAATGCCATTGACGGTGCGCACAATCTGCCCATCCCGTTTGACCGTCAGTGAGGCGGCTTGGCCTAAATGCGTTTGGAATTCAATATAAGGCAACAAACTCACCACATTCAGGCTAAGGTGATATAAGGAAGAGAGCCCTTCGGTGAGGGTAAAATCGGTGACTTGAAAGGTGCCCGCAGGAAATAAGCCGATTTCACAGGTAAACACTAAACCGCTCGGCTCGGCGGTTAACCCTAACGCACTGCGTAAGGCCGCTTGCGCGGTATCCGGATCGGCAGGGTTGAGCCCCCCCGTCAGCCCGCCACCGGGGGTCAACATCGCGGTGGAGGCCTGCAACGAGGACGCCGCACTGGCCGCTTGTTGGGCCAAATTGACGGCTTGTTGTGTTCGCGCAGATGCCTTTGACATCGCCGCTTCCTTGGCTTGGTTAATGGCTTCGTCCTTCAGCATCGACGCCAGATCAGGGGATGATTTTTTCGGATCTTTTGAGAACATGGTCAGGCTCCGGGTTAACGGGGAGAGTGCATCACGTTAAAACAGACAAGGACGAGCCCGGGTGAGCTCGTCGAATGAGGCGATTACGCTTCCAGCGGTGCACGCCAGTCGTCAGCACCGGAAGTGCCTGCCACGGTGTGCTCCCAGTCGACCTTACGGTAAGAAAGCGACACTTCGATGAGCTGCGTGTAATCCGCTTTGGCCGGATCTTGGCAGTGTGGCATTTGGCAATCGATGTTGACGATAGTCGCATCGGTCAGTGTGGTGGTGAAGAAGTGCTCTTGCTTCCCTTCAACAGACGTGCGGTACCATTTCAGTTCCACTTTTGGCAGCATTTCACCGGACGCCAGTGCGTTGTACAGCAGAGGGACCGCTTTGTTTAATGCCACCGTAAAACGGAATGGCTTGTGAGCACGTTGGCCTGAAGGTTGACCGGATTGGGGGTCAGTCGGTACGGTCACAATGTGGGAAAACTCTTGCACCAGCATTTGGTCTTCATGACCTTGTACATAGATGTTACCGACGGATTCAGGGGTAAATGCTCCCGCAGTGATGTTGCCCTGCGTTTTACCTTCGATAGAGATATAACATGGAGTTGGCATAATGCGTCCTTTTATTATCCTGAGTTATCATAATAAGTCAGGTGATGAGTAACGATGGTTTATTGCAACAAGGGCAATATATTCCTTGCTCAATATCATTAATATCAGCCAATGCTCACGGTGATTTCGGTTAGGGTGAATGATATATATCGAGGGTAGGGATGTAAATATATCGGAATAATCCGAACGGCCTAGGATAAGTGACTTAGCGTAAAATAATTGTCATGACGATATTTGCTACTTTCGAAATGGCATTTTAGGCGTGAAAACAGAATGAAATATTTTCGCTTTTGTTCGTTATTTTGATGAAAAACGCTTAACTATCGAAAATATTAGCAAAAATCTATGTACATTGAGCGAAAAAACGTTCCAGAAAATTCCTAACGTTTAATTGCTTTAACCTATTGTTTTATAAGTATAAAAAATATCATCTAAAAACGAGATAAAAGGAACGGAATTTTTTAACGACTGCGATTTTTATCTCTAATAAAGCGAAATAAATTGAGTTATTATTCTGTCATTAAGTATTAAATATTTATAAACAAAGCGTTAGGTTGTTGCTATTGCTTGAGGAGAGTGTTTGGGCGGATATTGCCTATCTCTCCCCTTATTTTTTAATTGATTGATATCTATCACTAATTATTGGGGGGAGGCGCACAGTTCGGTTAAAACGGGTTTTTGCTGACGTTATTTTAGTCGTGATAGCGTTGGTGCATGATGGGATATTGGTCATTTTTATTGAATACCAAATCAAGGCACGATAGTAAGGTGCAGCAAGTTAAGTGGAGGCTACTTGTCGGGCTGTGGGGGCTGACAATGAGTCGTGTTATCAGTCATTGTATAGAAAAAGGGTACTTTAAAGCTAATTTCAAGCCTTAAAGCACCGCTAAAATAATGGGGGGGTTTACTGATTTAGTTCGGAATAAAATCCATAAACATTTCAGTTTCTATGACCGAATTATTCTCGATACTTGCAATAAAGATAGGGTATGAATCATAATCCACATGTAGCACCCACATTTTATAGCCATACTTTTCAATAAAATCTTGTAAGAGGCTAAACTTTTCTGCGAAGTAATCCGTACTGCTTTCAAACTCTTCATTCTCTAATTCACTGTTATCAACATGCTCTTTAAGCGTTTTGAACAGCTGTTCTTTTTCAAGGGTAGGATCAAATCGGGAGATCCGCTGAGACAAAAAGGTGATTAACTGATCATCATCATCTTCACCACGCCAATCAATAGCGACAACGATATTATGACTGTGACAGAAGATATCAAACAGTAGTTGTAACCTATCGTCGTCATCTTCATCAAACACAGCTTCTAAATCCGAATAGTTTGAATATTTTTCATCTTCTAAAACATCATCGGGATGATGAATAGCTTTTTGCAAAAGTGAATTCCACTCAGCGAGTTCGGAAGGCGGTAATATGGAAGAGGCAAGAGTACTGATTTGTTCCATTTCATCTTCATCAAAAAGAGTCGTATTTTGTTCCATGATCATAAGGCCCATGTTTAATTTTATTTATCTATTAAAGTTAAATTATACAATTTGATGAAAAGGCTGAACAAGATTATTCTTGTTTTTGGTTTTAGTTAAGTCGATGCTTTTTACTGATGATAATGAAAAGTATGAGTTAAATAATTAAGTAATTCGATAGGGGAATTAATTAACTGTAGGAGGAGATCAGATCTTTCAATCTTAGAGTTAGGGTTTAAAGCTATTTGTGAATATTTTTATATTAGCTATCGTTAAATAAGCGTGATTGATAGGGAGTTTTTAACAATAGGCGAGCATGGTTTAAAAACCATTTATGTATTTTCCCCCAGACATTAAACAATCATGGCTGAGGGATTTTTTTTATTCATCTGATTAACTGAGTGCAACTCGAACCCCGAAAGCAATAAGTACAACGCCAAGCACTTTATCGACATATTTTTGTACTTTAGCTAACCCTTTTCTTACAGGAGCACTCTGGATCAAACACACCAGCAGTGGCCAGTAAATAGCAGCAAGCCCCCAAATGATAAAGGCGATCCACAGCTTTTCACCAAACGTCGAATCAACACTTAAAACTTGAGTAAAAACAGCAAGAAAGAACAATGTTGCTTTAGGGTTTAAAACATTACAAAGGAAACCTTGCATAAATGCTTTTTTGAAAGTGACGATTTCGTGTTGTGTATTGTTGAGGTCTAGGTTTTGTCCTTTATTTGGCATCAAACTTTTAACACCAATCCAAATCAGATAAGCCGCTCCTGCGTATTTTAATACGTTAAATAACCAAGGTGTGGTGGTGATAAGAACCGCAAGCCCAGCGACACAATAAGTCATATGTAGGGCAACCGCACAAATGACGCCCATTGCAGTCATGAGCGCTGCTGAACGCTGATAGCGCGCTGAGTTTTTAACGATAAGAAAAAAGTCTGGCCCGGGGGAAAGCATGCCTAATGTGGCGATAGTGGCAATTAAAAGGGAGGTCTCGTACATTTGCACTCTCTATATTGATTTTATTTTTAATGTTATTTTTAGTCGGCTTTATCACTAACTGAGTATAAATTAATAATCACTTTTTAAGGAAGATTAAATTTAGTCGACGAAGCATTTCTGTTTACGTATAGTGAGCACAAATTTGTATATTAGCCTCTAAGGTGACTCAATGAATATTAGTTTAATCGCAGCGATGGCGATTGATCAGGTTATCGGCATGGAAAAAGCGATGCCTTGGCATTTACCCGGTGATCTTGCTTGGTTTAAACGTAATACGTTAAATAAGCCAGTCATAATGGGTCGAGTGACTTACGAATCAATTGGTCGTCCGCTTCCACAGCGCGTCAACATTGTATTAAGTAGTAAGCCGGGTTCGGATAAAAATGTTATCTGGGTCTCCTCCGTAGAAGAAGCATTGGCGGCGGCTAAGCAAACCAAGACAGGCTCTGACGATGACGAAGTCATTGTGATTGGAGGCGGAAAAGTTTACCAACAGTTTTTACCTCTGGCGAATAAGCTGTATTTAACTCACGTGGATGCAGAAGTGATTGGCGACACTCATTTCCCAATTTACGAGCCAGATGAGTGGGATTCTATTTTCACCGAGTACCATGAGGCGGATGAGAACAATTCACATGGTTATTGTTTTGAGATTTTAACCAAAAGAATTTAATAGCGTCGTAATTTTAAAAACGGAGCGTATTGCTCCGTTTTTGCTTATTAATATATGAAAGTAGCGAATTAAATCACTATTCAAAAATAAATCTAATGAATTTATTACTACTATTCAGTTTAAATTAAAAAGAATAGCTTTTAAGTTATGTCTATTTAAGGGAAATAAACATAACTTAATGATTAATCTTTACGGCGTTTTTGGTGTGATTTTTGGTGGTAATAATGTTTTGCTTCCCAATGGAACAGCGTCAATTCTCCCCCCCAGCAACAACCAGTATCTAGCCCATACACATTTTCTGGCGTATGTTTCCCTTCCAAAGACGCCCAATGACCAAAAAAGATAGAATAGCCTTCAGGGAGTTTATTGGGCAGTGCAAACCAAGGTTTAAGGGGAGAAGGGGCTTTGGCTGGACTTTCCTTACAAATCATATCCAGTTGACCATGAGGGAAACAGTAGCGCATCCGTGTTAATGCATTTGTACTAAAGCGTAAACGCGGTAGCCCCATTAAATTCTCAGACCAATTATTTGGCATGTCGCCATACATAGAATCAATGAATAGCGGATAAGCATCGCTTGATAAAACCGATTCTACTTCCCGTGCGCACATGCGTGCTGTCGGCAGATCCCACTGTGGTGTGATCCCAGCGTGAGCCATGATGATCTTTTTCTCTTCATCGACCTGTAGCAGCGGTTGGCGGCGTAACCAATTGATTAATTCATCAGCGTCGGGCGCATTGAGTAGCTCATCGAGATGATCTTTCGGTTTATTCCGGCTGATTTTGCAGTAAATACCTAATAAGTGCAGATCGTGGTTACCTAGCACTATGCGTACGGAATCACCGAGGCTTTTGACATAGCGAAGGACCTGTAATGAGTCAGGCCCTCGGGCAACCAGATCGCCAGTGAGCCACAAAGTATCTTTTTGCGGCTCAAAATTCACTTGTTCGAGTAATGCACGCAATTCGCGATAGCAGCCGTGTACATCACCAATAAGATATGTCGACATAATTAATTAATCAAAGTAGGTAAAGCAAGGCGGAATGGAGGAATATCCACATGAATGTGTTCTCCTCGGCTGTTTAACATGACGTAATAACCTTCCATTGTACCCATGGGAGTTTCTAATATTGCTCCACTGGTATAACGGTATACCGCACCGGGCTGGATGATTGGTTGTTCACCGACAACGCCTTCGCCTTGAACTTCAGTTTTATGACCATCACTGTTAGTAATGAGCCAATAGCGGCTCATTAACTGTAGTGGCTCTCGGCCTAAGTTACGGATAGATATGGTATAGGCAAATACATATCGTCCTATTTCAGGTTGAGACTGGCTGACGATATAGACACTCTGTACTTGGATGCTAACATTAGGTTCGTTAAGCATAGTGCCTCCTTTTCGATACTTATTCAGACAAACTTGCTAGGTAGTTCGCCATTTTGCAATAAGCTTCAACGGAAATATTTTCAGCGCGAGTACCGGGATCAATGCCTAGCTCTGTGAGCTGCTCAACATTGAGTAAATCCCCCAAACTATTGCGGATCGTCTTACGACGCTGGTTAAATGCTTGTGTGGTAATACGACTGAGCATTTTAATATCTTTCAGCGGGTAAGGGTTCTCGCGATGAGGTATAAGCCTAACAACCGCAGAATCAACTTTTGGTGGCGGTGCAAAGGCCGTTGGTGGCACTTCTAACACCGGAACAACTTGGCAGTAATATTGCGCCATAACGCTTAAACGGCCGTAGGCTTTACTCCCAGGACCTGCAACTAGGCGGTTTACAACCTCTTTTTGCAGCATAAAGTTCATGTCAGCAATAGAGTTTGTAAAGGTAAATAGGTGGAACATTAGCGGGGTCGAGATATTATAAGGCAGGTTACCAAAAACACGTAAAGGTTGCCCTGCCTGCTTCGCTAATTCACCGAAATCCACTGTCATGGCATCTTGCTGGATAATTGTAAGCTTATCTTTTAACTGTGGGTGAACATGCAAGCGCGCAGCGAGATCACGGTCTAGCTCAACAACCGTCATCTTATCCATTCTACTACCAACAGGTTCAGTCAGTGCGCCAAGACCGGGGCCAATCTCGACGATAGCTTGCCCTGGTTGTGGATGTATTGCATCTACAATACTGTCGATAATAAATTGGTCAGTTAAAAAGTTCTGCCCGAAACGTTTGCGGGCAAGATGCCCCTGATGGACTCGATTATTCATGAATTCTTATATGTCATTTGGATAGCTAACTTCAATGCGGTAATAAAGCTGCCCGCATCGGCACGACCCGTACCTGCTAACTCTAGCGCAGTGCCATGGTCAACAGAAGTACGAATGAAAGGCAGACCCAGCGTAATGTTCACGGCTCTACCAAAACCTTGGTATTTTAACACAGGAAGACCCTGATCGTGATACATTGCGAGTACGGCATCCGCATCTTCTAAATATTTAGGCTGAAATAGGGTATCAGCGGGCAGCGGCCCGATGAGATTCATACCTTCAGCACGAAGACTCTCAAGTGTTGGGATAATGGTTTCTATCTCTTCCATTCCCATATGTCCTCCTTCACCCGCGTGCGGGTTTAGGCCACAGACATAGATATTTGGTGTATCAATCGCAAATTTTGTACGTAAATCGTGATTTAAGATTGTAATCACTTCCCGCAGACTTTGTTGAGTGATTGCCGCTGAAACATCTTTTAAGGGTAAGTGGGTCGTGGCGAGAGCCACTCGTAACTCTTCTGTGGCTAACATCATCACCACACGGTGACAATGGCTCCTATCGGCAAAAAATTCAGTATGCCCGCTAAATGGAACCCCCGCATCATTAATCACCCCTTTGTGGACAGGGCCAGTCACAATGGCAGAAAATTCTCCACTTAGGCAACCATCACAGGCCCTTGCTAATGTTTCAGTAACATACTTCCCATTGGCAATGTTTAGCCACACCGGCTTGCGCTGGTGCTTTCAAATTGACGGGAAGGATAGACAGAGTTCCCGGTACTTGGGCGTCATGTTCATTACCTGATTGATAGTTTTTTAATGACAGTGGCAGGTTGAGTTGTTTGGCTCGAGCGAGTAGTAATTCAGGATCAGCACACGCAACAAGCTCAACAGGCCAAAACTCTTGGGCAAGTTGAATAAGTAGATCTGGGCCTACCCCGGCAGGCTCGCCGGGGGTTATTACGATTGGTTTATTGAGATTTTTCGTCATTAGATTGGTTATCACGTCCATCGATGACATTAACATATGCCGCCGCGCGTTGCTCCTGTACCCAACTTTGTGCTTCTTCGTTGAATTTACGATTGAACAATAAACGGTAGGCTTGATCTTTTTGTGCCGCATCTGTTTTATCAACATTGCGGGTATCTTCTAGCTGAATAAGGTGCCAGCCAAAGTTTGAGCGAACAGGTTGACTGATTTCGCCTTTATTAAGTCTCATCAAGGCATCACGGAAAGCGGGATCGTATACATCTGGCATATTCCAGCCTAACTCACCGCCTTTAAGCGCACTGCCCGGATCTTCAGAGAACTCTTTTGCCGCATTTTCAAATGTGGTCTTGCCGCTACGAATATCCTGTGTGATCTGAGTGAGCTTTTGTCTCGCTTGGTTATCATCCATAATTGGTGATGACTTAATAAGGATATGGCGAGCTTTCACTTCGGTGACTGAAATGGTTTTATTGGCGCTGTTCATTTCGTTAACGCGCAAAATGTGGTAGCCAACACCAGAACGAATAGGGCCTACAACATCGCCTTTCTTCGCACTTTTCAACTGTTCAGCGAAAACAACTGGTAGCTCTTGTAGGCGAGACCATCCCATATTACCGCCTTTCAGTGCTTGTGGATCTGCGGAGTAAGCAATAGCCAGTTTGCCGAAGTTGGTGCCTTTTTTGATCTCATCCATGATCTTAGCAACAATCGCATCTGCTTTTTGTAATTGCTCTTGAGTTGGGTTTTCAGGTAATGGAATGAGAATATGACTTAGGTTAACGCTCGCTTCATAGTCTGCTTGGCTGCTGATCTGTTTTGCGAGAGACTCAACTTCTTGGGGTAAAATAGTCACGCGACGGCGTACTTCGTTATTACGCACTTCAGCGATCAGCATCTCTTTACGGATCTCACTACGGTATTTTGCCATATCAATACCATCCGCTTTTAGACGTGCTTGCATCTGCTCAAAAGTTAAACCATTTTGGCGAGCAATATCCGCAATTGTGGCATTAACGGCTTCTTCAGGGATATTGATTTGCATCTGATTTGCCATCTGTAACATGATGTTATCAGTGATCAAACGCTCAAGGATCTGGTGACGAAGAGTCTCATCATCTGGAATTTGTTGGCCAGCATTGCGTGCGTTCAGTTTTACTGTGTTTAACATATTCTGGACGTCACTTTCCAGCACAACTCCGTTATTGACTACAGCAGCAACTTTATCCATTTGCTGTGGTGCAGCCAATGCTGTGGAGCTTGCAAACATCAGTCCCAGAATAAGCGTTTTCCAATTCTTCATAATGGTCCTATCTATTGATTTAGGTTCCGCCAGAGGCAGGTTAATCGTTTTATTTATGCGACACTGCTTACTATTTGGCGAGCAGATAACTCGCCTTATTGTGAGTAAGCAGCGGCATCAAAATAGCTTGTGTTTATTATCAGGAAAGCACGCTGATAAGGGATGATACCTCTATTAAGCATTTTCCTGACTACCTAAACTATGATTGTTATTTAGGCCTCTAAGTTCCACATTGAATGACCATTTATTATCATATTCACTGCTGAACTTGTCTTCTTGCCATCCAACAATCTTACGTTCATAACCTACATTGAACGCCCAACAACAAGTATTGTATTGTAAACCAATTAATTGGCTGGCGGATTGTTGCTGCTTAGTATCATAGTAATAAGAGCCAACAAAGCCCCAACGCTCACTTAATGGCCAACTTAATACCGCACCCACTTGGGAAATCCCTTTTTGGTATTCCGGTAGGGTATAAGTGTTGCCACCTGATTCATCACGACGGAAGGTCGCTTGAATATAGTCACGGTCGACAAAACGGTAGTTTAACTGTAACAAACGATCAGCATCAATGCGATACTCGGTCACAGCATTCCCCATGGTGACGTTGCCTAAACGGCGATCGTATTGTAGCCCACCACGAATCCCCCACTTATCGTTGATACGCCAGTAAGAGTCTGTTGCCCACAATAACGAGCCAGTATTACTTTTATCGTCGATTTTCAGGCTGGAGTTACCCGCACGCGGACGTTCAAAATAGTAGATTTGCCCGACAGAGAAGTTAAAGCGTTCGGCCAAGGATTCATCATAAATACGCGTTGTGATACCTGTCGTGATTTGGTTCGCGGAAGCGACTCTATCAAGACCACTATAAATTCGGTCACGGAACAAACCATTATAGTCTGACTGGAGTAAGGCCGAGTCATAGTTGTTAATGTTGTCCTGATCTTTATATGGAATATAGAGATATTGGACACGAGGCTCTAAGGTTTGAACAAAGTCACTGCCTTCAAGTAGATCTCGTTCGAAAACGACTTTGGCATCGCTCTTAAATATAGGAAGAACACGCGTGACATTTTTCTCTAAGCTAGTGTTGTTATTCGCTTTAGGAATATCTTGATCATAATGGGTTGCCAGCAATTTGAAGCTGTTGTTCATGTTCGCCCAGCCGTTTGACAGCGGAAGGCTTAATTCAGGCTCGATATGCAAACGCGTTGCATCTGGGTTATTTTTGCCAACACTGGTAAAGCGAGCAGCTTGCGCATAGGTGTGTAAGTCAAAGGCACCTAAATTATTTTTGTAGTAGTTAAAGTCCAACTGCGGCTCAGCTTTATAAGCACGGCGATTGGGATCTTCCACAAAAATTTGGAACTGCTTATGCGTTAGGGTTGCATTCCAGTTTTCAGCCGAATAGCCAGTACTGAATTTTTGCGTCGCATAACCGTCTGTTGTATTCCCGTATTGCGAGCTAAAGTCCGTAAAGTATTGGCGATCACTTACTTTGGTGTAATCGGCGTTGAAGTTCCAATGTTGGTTATAAGTTCCTGAATGGCGCCAGTAGAATAACCAGCGGTCATCACTGTCACGTGCATCACGTTTATTACGCTCTTTATCTTTCACATACGCGCGGTCGTGATTAATAAAATCGAAGGCGATAGTTCCCGTTCCCGGCGTGACCAAGTAACGAAATTCGTTATTTAATTTTATGCCACGGTGGGTCATGAATTGTGGGGTAATTGTCGCATCGTAATTAGGCGCGATATTCCAATAGTAAGGCAGTGAAAACTCTAGGCCATCATTATTAGAGTAGCTTCCTGTTGGAATTAAGAAACCGGAGCGACGTTTGTTACCGATAGGTAATTGCATGTATGGGCTATAAAATACCGGGACATCACCCAAGCGAAAACGTGCATGCCAAATTTCAGCCACTTCTTCTTCACGGTCAATAATCACTTCGGAGCCTGCAACGCTCCAGCTATTATTGCCCGGTAAACAGGTGGTGAATGTACCGTCTTCCATAATGGAATAGCGGTTTTCACCACGCATTTTCATTTTTTTCGCTTCACCGCGACCCTGACGACCCACCATCATATAGTTGCCGTCATTCACGTCAGTATTTTTATTATTCAGGTTAGACCAAGCACTAGGGCCTTTGAGAATAATTTGTGGGTCATCATAGTGAACGTTACCTGTTGCAGTAACTTCACGGATTGGATCAGCACTATCAGGGTTAACCTGCGTCAATTTAACGCTATCGGCTGTCAGCGTTTGGTTACCTTGTTGGATATCCACATCGCCGCTGTATTCAATAAAGTTAGGGTATTCGCCCTGAACATCTTCAGCGGTGATACGGATCGGTAAATCTTTGGGATCGCCCTCAACTAGTGGTTTGTCATAAACCGGGACGCCCAGCATACATTGTGCTGCTAGGTCAGCATGCGCTTGCTGACTATAAATTGCCATCCATACCATGGATGCAAGTAGTGTTGGATAACTTTTTTTCATCATTAAATATGCGGTTCCGTCGTAATTGGCATAGCCGACAAACGCTCAAAGACTAACTTAGCCAACTACATTGCGCCAGTATAATGTATAAAACTTTACGCGCTTGTAGTTATGCACCGAGCAGAATGGATAGTATGATAATGCAAAATTGGATTCTGAGCATTGAAGAATTGAGGGATATATGCACTATTGGGGCAAAATTATTGGTGTCGTACTGGCAATAGCCTCTGGTTTTGGCATTTGGGGCACGCTAATTGGTTTAATTTTAGGGCATGGTTTTGATAAGGCCTTGGCACAACGTAAGTTTGCTAGTGCAATGAATAAACGTGATCGTCAGGTTATTTTTTTCGCCAGTACCTTCCAAATATTGGGTCATCTAACTAAGTCAAAAGGCCGTGTAACCGAGACAGACATTCAGTTAGCATCAAATTTGATGGATAGAATGCAAATACATGGGGAAACACGAAAAGCGGCGCAACAAGCGTTTAGGGAAGGTAAATCACCGGACTTTCCACTACGTGATGTACTGAAGCAATTACGTATGGCTTGCTATGGTCGTTTCGACTTAATTCAGATGTTTCTGGAAATTCAGCTACAGGCGGCATTTGCCGATGGCAGCTTGCACCCAAACGAAAGAAAGGTTCTGTTTATTATTGCAGAAGAGCTAGGGATCTCTAAAACACAATTTGAACAGTTTTTAAATATGATCCAAGGTGGCCGACAGTTTGGTCACGGCTATTCTCATCAGCAATCAGGCGGATACTATCAATCATCGAATGGCCCAACTCTTGAAGATGCTTGCAAGGTACTTGGTGTTTCTATTAATGATGAACCAACGAAAATTAAACGGGCGTATCGTAAATTAATGAGTGAACATCACCCTGATAAGTTGATAGCGAAAGGGTTGCCCCCCGAGATGATGGAACTTGCGAAACAGAAGGCTCAGTCAATACAAGCGGCTTATGATTTAATCAAAAAAGAGCGCGGCTTCAAATAAATTTTCTCGCCATATCGCACTCTGCGATGTGGTTTTTATTTAGCCAATAGGCCGTAGCATTGTTGCTATTACGGCCTAATAGTTGATGAATAAATTTAAAAATCGGGTTGGCAGCTAAAATGCATCGGTGTGCCATAGGCAGGGTGCGTGATGTAAAGCTCTTGGGCGTGAAGCTGTAAGCGAGGGGCAAGTGCACGCGCTTGCTCATGGGCATAAAACCTATCTCCAAGAATTGGATGGCCTAGCGCTAACATATGTACGCGGAGTTGATGAGAGCGGCCTGTAATAGGGGATAGCTTTACACGGGTTGCTTGCTCTTCATATTCCAAGACCTGATACTCTGTTTGTGCGGCTTTTCCTGTTTCAAAGCAGACTTTTTGCTTTGGTCGATTTGGCCAGTCGCAAATAAGCGGCAAATCCACTAAACCTTCCTGCTTCTCTAAATGGCCCCAAACTCGGGCAATATAGTGTTTTTTAGGCTCTCGCTCACGGAATTGGCGCTTTAATTCCCGTTCAGCGGCTTTATTTAGTGCGACAACCATGACGCCACTGGTTGCCATGTCTAAGCGATGGACAGACTCAGCGTGTGGATGGTCGCGCTGTATGCGACTCATAATACTATCATGGTGTTCAGGGGCTTTACCGGGAACAGACAGTAACCCACTTGGCTTATTCACCGTAATGATATGTTCATCTTGATACAGAACATATAGCCAAGGATCAGTAGGGGGATGGTAAGGCTCCATCATAGACAATAAGGCTCCAAGATCTCACTAAATCAATGATCAGCATCGCGCGTGGATAAACGCCAAAAGCCAATTCATTGCGTTATCAGCAAGGTTATTTCTCCCTTAGTGAGAGAAATAACCAAGCGGTGTTAGTTTAATTAAAAACGTGTGACTACTGGTGAGTGACAACCACTAAACGAATAGCATCAAGACGCCATGTTGCTTGCCCAATATTGGTGAGCAGTTGCTGACGCTCTTCCTCGATCACATCCAACTCTTCATCACGGATATTTGGGTTAACCGCTTTCAGTGCTTCAAGACGAGCCAATTCTAGTGAAAGAGCTTTATCCGCGGCCTCTTTCGCATTCGCGATAAGCGTTTCGGCTTCTTTTTCCACCATCGCTTCGGACATTTTCAGGACCGAATGCACTTCATTTTGTACCGCATTAACCAATTTACTTGCCATATGGCGATTAATCGCATTGAGCTGACGGTTAAAACTTTCAAACTCAACTTGTGAAGAGAGGTTGTTCCCTTTTAAGTCAATCAACAAGCGGATCGGGGTTGCAGGCAAGAAACGGCTAATCTGCAAGTGCTTCGGTGCTTGTGCTTCTAGGACATACACCAATTCGGTAAGTAATGTTCCAACAGGAAGCGCTTTATTTTTAAGCAGAGAAACGGCACAGCTCCCTGTGTCACCAGACAAGACTAAATCTAAGCCATTGCGGATGATCGGGTGCTCCCAACTAATAAATTGGGTATCTTCACGAGATAACGCTTGCTCACGGTCAAAAGTGATTGTGCAACCATCTTGCGGTAGCCCTGGAAAATCAGGGACTAACATATGATCGGATGGGGTCAAAATCAGCAAGTTATCACTTTTATCTTCTTGGTTAATGCCAACAATATCAAACAAGTTAAGGGCAAAATTAACCAATTCAGTATCATTGTCTTCCGCACCGATCGTTTCGGCTAATTGAATACCTGATTCCCCCCCGTTGGAGTGCATTTCAAGTAGACGGTCTCGGCCTTGTTCTAACTGTGCTTTTAATGCTTCGTGCTCTTCACGGCAGGTTTTTAAGAACTCTTCAAAACCGTCGGTTACCGTTGGCTCAGCCATATATTGCAGCAGTTGTTGATAATATTTATCGTAAATGGAGCGTCCGGTAGGGCAAGTGTGCTCAAAAGCATCTAAACCTTCATGGTACCAACGCAATAACACGGCTTGTGCAGTATTTTCTAAGTAAGGTACGCTTAAAACGATGTCGCGTGTTTGCCCAATACGATCTAATCGACCAATACGTTGCTCTAATAGGTCTGGGTTGAAAGGGAGGTCAAACATCACCAATTGGTTAGCAAACTGGAAGTTGCGTCCTTCAGAGCCAATTTCAGAGCAAAGTAGAACCTGTGCGCCATCCTCTTCTGAAGCAAAGTAAGCTGCCGCACGGTCACGCTCAAGTAGTGACAAACCTTCATGGAATACCGCGGCGCGGATCCCTTCACGTTCACGCAATACTTGCTCTAATTGCAACGCTGTGGCGGCTTTTGCACAGATCACCAAAACTTTTTCGTTACGGTTAGCCATTAGGTAGCCCATGAGCCACTCAACGCGAGGGTCAAAGTTCCACCAAGTTGCATTTTCACCTTCGAACTCTTGGTAAATTTGCTCTGGATAGAGCATCTCTTTAGCGCGCGTTTCGAGATCTTTTTTCGACCCCATAATACCTGCAACCTTGATTGCTGTTTGGTATTGGGTAGGAAGCGGCATTTTCAGCGAATGCAATTCACGACGAGGGAAGCCTTTAACACCATTACGGGTATTTCTAAATAGAAGACGGCTAGTACCATGGCGATCCATTAACATGCTGACCAACTCTTGGCGAGCCGCGTTGCCATCTTCACTGTCAACGTTAGCGGCTTTCAATAACGGCTCAATATCTTGCTCTTTGATCAGATCATTGAGTAGATTTTGTTGGTCATTGGTGAGTTTCTCACCAGTTAATAGCAGTGCGACCGCATCCGCAACAGGGCGATAGTTGGCTTGCTCATCAATAAACTCTTGATAATCATGGAAACGATTGGGATCGAGCAGGCGAAGACGTGCAAAGTGACTTTCTTGGCCCAGTTGCTCCGGCGTTGCGGTTAGCAGCAGAACAGAAGGGATATTCTCTGCCAAGGTTTCAATCACTTGATATTCACGACTAGGAGCTGCTTCACTCCATTGTAAATGGTGAGCTTCGTCGACAATCATCATATCCCAACCCGCTTCAACGAGCTGGTCGAAGCGCTGTTTGTTGCGACGTACAAAAGTCTAATGAGCACAGCACCAACTGTTCTGTTTCAAATGGATTATCGCTGTCATGTTGCGCTTCACTATAACGACCATCATCAAACAGTGAAAAACGGAGGTTGAAACGACGTAACATCTCAACGAGCCATTGATGCTGCAAGCTTTCAGGCACAATGATTAACACACGTTCAACACGGCCTGCCATTAACTGTTGATGGATGATCATCCCAGCTTCAATGGTTTTACCCAGACCCACTTCATCGGCCAGTAATACGCGAGGGTGGTGGCGTTTACCTACCTCATTAGCGATATGTAGCTGATGTGGGATAAGGCTTGCGCGAATACCACGTAAACCTGTCGCTTGGTGCTTAACTTGCTCACTTTGAAATTTACGTGCGCGATAACGTAAAGCAAAGCGATCCATACGGTCAATTTGACCTGCAAATAGGCGATCTTGAGGTTTATTGAAGGTGAGTTTGCTGTCGAGAAAAACTTCTCTTAGGCTAACGCCTTGCTCTTCTGTATCAAGGCGAGTACCAATATAAGTGAGCAGGCCGTCATCTTTCTGTGACGCTTTCGACCTTGAGTTGCCAGCCTTCATGGCTGGTAATGATATCACCTTCATTGAACATAACTCGGGTAATAGGTGCATCATTACGTGAATAGAGACGATTCTCACCACTGGCGGGAAAAAGTAAAGTCACCATACGGGCATCAATAGCCACAACGGCGCCTAATCCGAGTTCGCTTTCTGTATCGCTTATCCAGCGCTGACCAAGAGTAAATGGCATAGGTTTAACTCAGTTCCATAAATTTAATAGTTTATTTTTAGATTTTTTAAGACAAATTATATATTTGCCTTCACTCTGTGTTAGTAAACAAGGGCAATGTGAATATGAATTGTAGTCGCTGCCCAAAGGACAATTATTGTTAATTGTCTCGCAAACATAGTGTAGAAACGAAGTGCGAGATACCAAAGGGGCGTTATATTAATTCAAGCAAGGCTTATCGTCACCTGTTAAAAAAAACAACAATACCAAAGCAATAGTGTTTCTCACTATTGTGCTATCAGGTATTTTCCCTTTTGATTCTAGCAATGAAGGTTTTCAACCAGAAGTTTGGTTGATGGTTTTCCCATTTTAGCAAAAAATTGAGTAAAAATTAACCCCAATCTTAAAAGAGTAAAGTTATCTGACCCGTTAAAATAGTATCAAAATCATCTTGTAAAAAAGGTAAAATGGCGTCGGCAATAGGCTTTATCTGCTTCAAAATATAGTGCTCATAGTCAGGCTTTGCCGTGATAATTTCTAAAAGGCTCAGGCCCCGCGAGAGTGATGATATAGCTTATCCATCCCCCATTTTGATACTGTTGTGGGCGCTGTTGTTGTAAATTGTATTCATCGGCTTTGCGAGCGGCTCTTACATGAGGCGGCACATTACGTTGATAATCAGATAATTTGCGGCGTAGACGCTTACGGTAAACAAGGCGTTCATCGTATTCGCCATTACGAATCGCTTGCACATAGTCACGGATAAATTCGCGGTAGGGTTGCCGATGAAAAATACGTGTATACAGCTCTTTTTGAAACAATTGTGCTAGCGGGGTCCAATCTGAGCGGATTGTCTCTAATCCCCTAAACACCATTTTATCCCCACTAAGTCCAGCATAACGCTTTTTACTGCCTGACTCGGAACCTCTAATAGTCGGCATTAAAAAACGTCGATAGTGGGTTTCGTACTCTAACTCAAGCACCCCCTTCTAGCTGCCATTCATCCCGCAAATGCTGTTTCCACCAATTATTCACGTAATCACGCAGCTCGAAGCCAATTCTTTGTGCTTGCTCCTGTGTATGGGCTTCTTTCAACCAGACAAAAGTGGAGTCAGTATCCCCATAAATTACTTGATAGCCTTTGGCTTCGATTAATTGCTTGGTTATTTTCATGATCTCATGACCCCGCATGGTAATGGATGCGGTAAGACGGGGATCAAAAAAAACGACATCCTTCAGCACCAAGGACGCCAGCAAAGGCATTCATAATAATTTTAAGTGCCTGAGATAATGGCGCATTACCTTCTCGTTTGGCTTTATCACGGCCTTGCCATATATGGCTGACAATATCAGGCAAACAGTGTGTTTTACGTGAAAACCAAGCTTGACGAAAACCGCGAACAGAATGTTGCTGATCAGGGTGAGCTAGCCCTTCAATCATACCGGCAGGATCAATCAAAAAAGTACGAATAATCGAAGGGTACAAACTTTTATAGTCGAGTACTAATACCGAGTCATATAAACCGGGCTGTGAATCCATCACAAAGCCCCCCGGATTATGTTGTAGCTTTTGCTCTGTCAGGTTTGGTGCCACAAACCCTAAGCGATGCAGGCGAGGAATGTATAAATGTGAAAATGCCGCCACGGAGCCACCCATACGATCTACCGCCAGCCCAGTGACAGTCGAGCGTTCTTGCAAGAAAGCCATTAAATCGGTTTTTTCAAAAATACGATGGACTAATAGGCAGTCTTGAATATTGTAGTGAGCCAATGCGGGCTTATCATGATGAAAGCGGCGATTGATCTCATCCATACGGTCATAAGGGCTGTCAATGGCTTTCCCTTCACCCAGTAAATCTTGCGCAACAAACTCAAGACTGAATGAGGGAAAGTTCCATGTCGCTGCTTTGAGCGCATCTATGCCATCAATAATTAAACGACCTTCTGCCGAAGCGAAAAATACACCTTGTTTGAAGCCATGTTCACGCCACTCCAGCTTTTTCCCTTGGCGACCAAGCTGGAGTGGGATGCCATAACGTTCGGCGTGCTTTTGGAGTACATTTAAATCGAATTGGATGAGATTCCAGCCAATAATGGCATCAGGGTCATACTGTTGTAGCCATTCATTAAGTTTATCAAGCAATTGTGGGCGGCTATTCACATAAACAAGCCGATGGGTATTGTTGAGTGCAGAACCTTGCTCTGGCCCTAACATAAAAACCACATTATCACCGCAGCCGGATAACCCAATTGAATATAATTCACCGTATTGGCTGGTTTCTATGTCTAACGATACAGCTTTAATCAGTGGACGATAGCTATCACAAGGTTTGAGTTGGTATTCACCTTGTTGATTTTGTGAAAACCATACAGGCGCAGTGATAAAACGCTCCATAAGATAGCGCTCGCAGGGGCGAATATCCGTTTCAAGCAATTCAATACCGAGTTCTTGGCAGCGTTTATCCAGATTTTGTAATTGGCGATATTGTTGACAATAAATAGCCGCAACTTTTTCACGACGAAAATCGGATAACTCAACGGGGCGATAGGATAAGTTTGCTTGTTCATCAAGCAGAGGTTTGATCGCCGGTAGTGATGAAAGGGGAACAAAAGCGATGGCTTGTTGCAGAGGAACCGTCACTTTACGAGGGCCATTATCAGTGATAAGCCAATAGCTAACCTCAACCCCATGGCGGGTGTCTTTCCAATGACGACTTAAAATAAAGCCTTTTTCAGCAGGAGACATAAATTGAGGCATAGAGAGGCTCGCATCAATAATTAACAAGCCTACTATACGACATGGGTGGGGTTTTATACAGTATTTTTTGTTATGCCTAATAATTCAGAGGCTGAATTACTACCCGATAACAGTGTTTTGGTACAGCCGTCATACGCCACAGCACCTTCATGAATCACTAGCGTTCTTGGGGCGATTTGTAGTGCATCTTCAATATTATGCGATACCATGACCAGTGTGATATCCCGTGATTGGCAGATCTCATCAAGGAGTAATAGCATCTCATTGCGTAAGGCGGGATCGAGAGCTGAAAAAGGTTCATCCAATAAGAGGATTGGCTGCTGGCGGATCAAACAGCGAGCCAGTGCAGCCCGCTGGCGTTGCCCCCCTGATAATTGGGCGGGTAACCTATCAAGAAACTCATCGAGGCTAACTTGCGTAGCAATTAATTCAACCTGTTGTATTTGTTCTCGGCTTAACCGCAGCCCCGGATGTAACCCTAATCCAATGTTTTGTCTGACCGTTAAATGAGCAAATAGGTTATTTTCCTGAAATAACATCGAAACTGGGCGTTTGGCAGGAGGCGTGAAGGTATGATCAGCCCCTGCTAGCTGAATTGAGCCGCTTTTGGCAAATTGAAAGCCACTAATAAGGCTAAGCAGTGTACTTTTGCCCGCACCGCTAGGCCCCATTACAGCAACGCGCTCGCCTACTTTGATGGAGAAATCAAATTGCATATTCAGGTTATCATATTGATAATCAATGTTATTTAACTTTATCATAATCTTTTCCTGATATACGTTCGAGTAGGCTAAATAAAGTAAAACATAATAAAAGGAGTAACATCGCTGTTACGGCACCGTCATTTGTTCGATAAGCCCCTATTTGCTGATAAAGGTAATAAGGGAGAGTACGAAAATCTTCATTACCGAATAACGCCACGACCCCAAAGTCACCAATAGAAATAACGCAAGCAAAAGCGAGAGCTTGAGCGAGGGGCTTTTTTAACGCTTTTAATTCAATGATCCGTAATCGATTGAAGCCACCAATCGCTAGTGATTGGCAAAGAGGGTTGTAGCGTTCAGCCAGATCCCGCATTGGGTTTTCTAAGACTTTTAATGCATAAGGGATGGCAAGTAGGGCATTAGTCAATATGATTAACGCATAGGGCGATTCAGGAATACCAATCGTTTCATTAAAGAGAATAAAAAAACCAGTCGCAAGTACGATGCCAGGCATGGCTAAAATCACAAGCCCACTTAATTCCATCGCTTGCCCTAATTTTATTGCATGGCGTAAGCGTAATTCGCGGCTACTCCATAACAGCATCATGGTGAGCAAGACACACAATAGGCCAGCACATAACGCGATAAATAGCGATGTGGAAGCGGCTTGCCAAAGCGCGGATTGGTTAAGAACATCCAACAAACGGCCATTAACCCCATCAGCAATAATTGCGAGCAGGGGCGGAAGCAGCAGCAAAATAGCGGCGGTGATCACAAGGGCATCTCGTACTCGGCGAAAAATATTGTCTGCGGGATCATACCAATGATTGTGTTGGCTATGACCAATAGAAAACAAACTGTTTATTTTCTGACTGAGAAACATTAATCCAACACAGAAAAATAACTGGATGAGCGCCAAAATTGCAGCACGCCCCGGATCAAAGTCGTAATTAAGAGCTTGATAAATAGCCAGTTCAATCGTCGTTGCTGCGGGGCCACCACCAAGAGCAAGAACCGTTGCAAAGCTGGCAAAACAGAGCATGAAAATTAACGCTGCGGTAGGTAGCATCTGTCTACGTAAATATGGCCACTCTAAAATACGAAATTGTTGCCACTCATTAAGCCCGAGTTGTGCTGCAATTTGCCGCTGCTCTATTGATATACTTTCGAGCGATTGCAGCAACATACGAGTAGCAAGTGGCATATTAAAGAAAATGTGGGCAAGTAAGATCCCCTTTAGGCCATAAGGGGTGAATTGGTATTCGATACCGACCAACTGAAAGAGTGATGAGAGCCAGCCTGTTTTTCCATAAACAGATAAAATACCAAAAACAGCGACAAGGACGGGTAAAACAAGCGTCATTGCACAGAGGCGTAAAAATAGCGTTCTACCGGGGAAGCAGCGTCGATAGAGCGCTCTGGCAAGGAGAATGGCAGGCAGTACAGAGAACAGCGCTGATAAAAAGGCTTGCCAAAAAGTAAAGCCGATCACATGCCATAAGTAGCGGTCGTTAAAAATCTCACTCCATGAAGTTTCAGGCGAAAAAAGCCACAGTGCACCAAAAGCCAATAGTGCAACAGACACTAATAAACCAGAGGCCAAAGCCCCCCGGTATAAGTGATAAATTAATTAACGACTGACGGCGGATTGCCATAAAACGGACCCATGACTGACGTTCTTTTGGCAACTTCTTGTGCACTAAATTGCAGTGATTTTTTAGGCACAGGAAGGACGTTATAAACTTCAGGGAGTGGTGTATCAATGACAGGATACATCCAATTAGTCGTAGGGAGTGTATTTTGGAATTCAGGCGTTAACATAAATTGTAAAAACTGCTTTGCCAGCTCAGGTTGCGAGCTATTTTTCAATCTTGCTGCAACTTCCACTTGCATATAGTGCCCTTCATCAAATAAGGCAGCCGCATAATTATTCTTTATTATCATTGAGTATTTGATAACCCGGCGATGAAGTGTAGCTAAGTACAAAGTCACCTTCTCCCTTGAGGAATAAGCCATAGGACTCACTCCAACCTTTTGTCACTGTTAGGGTTTTATTCGCTATTTTTTGCCACGCATCGGCAGATTTATCGCCATAGAGTTTTTCAATCCACAGCATTAAGCCTAAGCCGGGGTGTGCTGGTTCGAGGGTCTTGGTAAATAATTTTCCATGGCTGCTCACTATTGAGTAGCTCATTCATGCTTTTGGGGTGGGTTTTTGATTTTATCTGTGTCATAGATAAACGCAAAATAACCATAGTCATATGGGATAAAAGTTGAATTATTCCACTCAATAGGTAATTTCATTGCGTCAGTATTGATCTCTGCTGGCGCAAATAACCCTGTGTTCTCGGCAGAATCTATCAAGTTATTATCTAGCCCTAACACGATGTCCGCTTTACTTTTTTTCCCTTCCATACGTAAACGATTGAGAAGAGCGACACCATCTCCTAACGAAACGAGCTTAAGTTCACAATGACATTGTTTTTCGAAATTTTTTTTAATTTGTGGTCCAGGTCCCCATTCGGCAGCAAATGAGTCATAGGTGTAAACGGTTAAAGTCGGCTTTTCTGCCCATGCTATATGGGGTAATACCGAGAGCAGTAAGTGCAAAGAGTGACTGAAGGAGCGATTTTTTAAACATGTTTTTTCCTGCGTTAGAGAGAAAGCACACAGGATTTGAGGAGGGCACCATAACAAATTATGTTGATGGTAGCTCAAATCCCTACGCCGGCATTGCCCGGATCAGGTTCTACGGGTTAATTCTCAGCCTAAATAATGTTTGGCACCCCGTTGAGATAGACGCTATTGTAGTGTCTTTACTCATATCTGCAAACTCTATTGATATAGGTTTACCAGTTAGGGTATGTGTGAAACAATTAGTTATCTTTCAAATTTGGTTATTGAGGTAGTCTGGTGATCGATGATGATGGCTACCGCCCGAATGTAGGAATTGTAATTTGTAATCGGCAAGGGCAGGTTTTATGGGCCCGCCGCTATGGTCAACATTCATGGCAATTTCCTCAGGGAGGAATCAACCCAGGGGAATCGCCAGAACAGGCTATGTACCGTGAATTGTTCGAAGAGGTTGGCCTACAACGTAAAGATGTTAGGTTGTTAGCTTCAACTCGCAATTGGTTGCGTTACAAATTACCCAAGCGTTTGGTGCGTTGGGACACAAAACCTGTTTGTATCGGGCAGAAACAGCGTTGGTTTTTACTACAACTTCAATGCAATGAAGCAGATATAAACGTTCAGCGCAGTAAATCGCCAGAATTTGATGGCTGGCGATGGGTCAGTTATTGGTATCCTGTGAGGCAAGTGGTCTCTTTCAAACGGGAAGTGTATCGCCGTGTTATGAAAGAATTTGCACCTGTTGTCATGTCATTACAGGAACAAAAGCCAGTACAAAGACCTGCATTCACTCATCGTAGGCGTGGAGCGAGATAATATCATGTTGACGCGTCTACGTGAGATTGTTGAAAAAGTTGCCATGGCGACAAGTTTAACCGGAGCGCTAGAAGTTTTGGTCAATGAAACTTGTCATGCCATGCAGACTGACGTTTGTTCAATTTATTTGGCAGACCACTCACGTCAATGCTATTACCTAATGGCAACCCGCGGGTTAAAAAAGCCTAGCGGTGTTGCTATTCGCCTTGGTTTTGATGAGGGAGTCGTTGGTGCGGTTGGACGCCAGTCTGAGATGTTGAATCTTGCCGATATCCGTGAACATCCCGAATTTAAATACCTTCCCCAATTAAAAGAAGAGCGATTGAAAGCCTTTTTAGGTGTTCCTATTGTATATCGTCGCCAATTACTTGGGGTGTTAGTCGTTCAACAACGTGAGCGACGTTTCTTTAGCGAAACCGAAGAATCTTTTATGGTGACGCTATCCATGCAATTAGCCGTAATATTGTCGCAAGCGCAAACCAAAGGGGTGTTTGGTCAATATAGGCAAAGCCGTATTAAAGCCATTTCAGTTTCTCAGGGAATTGTCATGGCATATGGCTGGCAAGATAGCTCACAACCGTCATTCGACAGTATTTGTGAGGCGTGTGCCTTAGACCAAAATGCGGAAAAACAGCGTTTAATAACTGCGATAGAAAATGCCGCCTCAGAATGCCGCCGTATCAGCAAACGTTTTATTGCAAACTCCCAAAAAAGAGAGTGCTGCGATTTTCGACCTCTACAATCATCTACTCCATGACCCTCAACTAAAAAAACGCTTATTTTCCGCAATCGAACAAGGCTCAATGGCGGAGTGGGCGGTTAAAATCGTTATTGAAGACTATGTTGAGCAGTTTTCACGCTTACGTGATCTCTACCTTCGCGAAAGAGGAGCCGATCTACGCGCGTTAGGACAGCGTTTGCTATTCCATCTGGATGACAGCTTGACTTCAATGGATCAGTGGCCTGAACGTTTTATTTTAGTGGCGGACGAATTGAGCGCGAGTTTGTTAGCTGAAATGCCATTAGAGCAACTTGCAGGTGTTATCGTGCGAGATGGCGCGACACACTCTCATTCGGCTATTTTGATACGGGCAATGGGGATCCCCGCGATAATGGGGGCGGATATTGACCCTTCATTGCTTCACAACCGCTTTTTGATCCTTGATGGTTATCGTGGTGAAATTTTCATAGAGCCTGAAAATATTGTTGCTCAGGAATATAAACAAATTATTGCAGAGGAAGATGTACTGAGTCGGCTCGCTGAAGGTGCACTTGAGCAGGAATCAGAGTTAAAAAATGGCGAGCGCGTACATATCCATCTGAATGCAGGGTTTAAGCCCCCGTTATGAACAGCAGATCAATGTCGCTGTTGATGGTGTTGGGTTATACCGCACAGAACTCCCTTTTATGCTTCATAATGGCTTCCCGTCAGAGGATGAGCAGAAGCAGTTATACCAAGAGATTTTACAGTTATTTGCCGATAAGCCTGTGGTATTGAGGACATTAGACATTGGTGCAGATAAGCAATTACCTTATATGCCAATCAATGAAGAAAACCCATGCTTAGGTTGGCGAGGCATTCGCGTGATGCTAGATCAGCCAGAAATTTTCTTAATCCAACTTAGAGCTATGCTACATGCAAATGTTGCAACACAAAACTTGCGCATATTACTGCCGATGATCACGAGTATCAATGAGGTGGATGAAGCGATCACATTGATTAAGCGGGCAAAAGAAGAAGTAAGTTTAGCAACGGGGCAAACCGTTCCTATGCCGGAAATTGGGGTAATGCTTGAAGTTCCGTCTTTACTGTTTCTTCTTCCTGAGTTAAAAAAACGGATAGATTTTATCTCAATTGGAACGAATGATCTGACGCAATATTTACTTGCAGTTGACCGCAACAATACGCATGTTGCCACCATTTATGACAACCTCCATCCTTCAATGATCCGTTTTTTAGCAAAAGTTCATGAAGAGTGTCAACGGGTTGGGATATCAGTCAGTGTTTGCGGTGAAATGGCGGGGCAACCCCTTGGGGTGATGGCGTTAATTGCATTAGGCTATCGTTCCTTAAGTATGAGTGGAAGAAGCGTACCAAGAGTGAAGTATCTTATTCGAGGGCTACAGCCTGAAAAAGTTGAGCAGCTAGTGCCTGAGCTTTTAACTGCGGAAACAAGCGACAGTATTAGGCAAATAATAAGTCTATTTATGGAGAAAAATGGGCTTGGTGGCTTTGCTCGAGGCGGGATCTAATCTGCCTTATTCACCTGCGTATGAGCTATGCTATGATGCGCTATGATTTTAGATTAACAAATAAAGTGGGGAACGATGAGTAACAGCTACTTAGCATTTCCGGAAATTGATCCCGTAATGTTCTCAATTGGGCCAGTATCACTACACTGGTATGGTTTTATGTATCTTGTAGGGTTTGTTTTCGCATTGTGGCTTGCTAGCCGCCGTGCAAGCAAACCTAATAGCGGTTGGACAAAAAATGAGGTTGAGAACTTACTCTATATTGGCTTTGTAGGTGTCTTTGTCGGTGGAAGACTCGGCTATGTTTTCTTCTACAACCTTCCTGTATTTTTAGATGACCCCCTTTATTTATTTAAGGTTTGGGATGGCGGCATGTCGTTCCATGGCGGCTTAATTGGTGTTATTTGTGCAATGATGTGGTTTGCGCATCGTACACGCCGTCGTTTTTTGCAAGTTTCAGATTTTGTCGCTCCACTGATCCCATTTGGTCTTGGCATGGGGCGGATAGGTAACTTTATTAATGGTGAGTTGTGGGGGCGTGTAACACTTGATACCCCATGGGCATTTTTATTCCCTAATTCCCGTAGTGAAGATATTCAACTTGCGGCACAAGACCCTTCATTAATCCCTATTCTAGAGCAGTATGGCGTGCTTCCTCGCCACCCATCTCAACTTTATGAGATGTTTTTAGAAGGCGTTGTGTTATTCCTTATCCTTAACTTATTTGTCCGTAAACCTCGGCCAATGGGCAGTGTTTCAGGTTTATTCTTAATTGGTTATGGTGCATTCCGCATTATCGTTGAGTTCTTTAGGCAGCCTGATGCTCAGCTAGGCTTATTCAGTGGGATCAGTATGGGCCAAATTTTATCAATACCGATGATTATTATTGGTGTGTTGATGATCATTTGGGCATATAAGTATGGTAAAAATGTTCCCGCACATAAGCCTGATAATAAAGAGCAGCAGCCAAGTAAATAAATCAATATAGGGTTGTCATACTCCAAGTAGTTAGGTTGTCGGCTAAGTTTCCTCACATTAGCCACAACCTGAGTGGTTGATTTATTTGCCGCCAAGCGGTACTTCGCGTTAGTTAAAATCTATTAATATTATAAGGTTACAGTTATCGGCAATTTTGTAGCCTATTGAGTAAGAGAGTGATTATGAAGCAGTATCTTGAGTTATGTCAGCGCATCATTGATGAAGGCCAGTGGGTTGAAAATAAACGTACGGGGGTACGTTGTTTAACTGTGATTAATGCTGATCTGGAATATGATGTTGCGAATAACCAGTTTCCATTAATCACGACCCGAAAAAGCTTTTATAAGGCAGCTATTGCCGAGCTATTAGGCTACCTACGTGGCTATGATAGCGCTGCTCAGTTTCGTGAAATTGGCTGTAATACATGGAATGCTAATGCCAATGAAAACCAAGCATGGCTAAATAATCCCCATCGAAAAGGTGAAGATGATATGGGGCGTGTATACGGTGTCCAAGGTCGCTCTTGGCAACGTCCTGATGGTTCACACCTTGATCAGCTTAAAAAGGTAGTTAATAACCTAAAAAATGGTATTGATGACCGCGCTGAAATCATTACTTTTTATAACCCCGGTGAATTTGAAATGGGGTGTCTGCGTCCTTGCATGCACACCCATACATTTTCATTATTAGGTGATACCCTCCATTTGACCTCTTATCAACGTAGTTGTGATGTACCACTAGGTTTAAACTTTAACCAAGTGCAGTGCTTTGTATTATTGGCATTAATGGCACGAATTACGGGTCATAAAGCAGGTAAGGCGTACCATAAAATTGTGAATGCGCATATTTATGAAAACCAATTGCCATTGATGCGTGATGTACAGTTGAAGCGTGAACCTTTCCCTTTGCCTTCATTATCGATAAACCCTCAAATTAAAACGTTGGAAGATATTGAAACTTGGGTTAGCACTGATGACTTCACCCTAGAGGGGTATCAGTGCCACGAAGCTATCAAGTATCCATTTACGGTATAACGCAACCTAGAGATACGTTGATAAACCAAGGCGTATGGTCATTTTGAACCGCGCCTTGGTTTTTTTTTACCTTTTCCAAATTCAGTTTGTTACCTCTTTTTTTCGCCCTCATCATTTTTTTGCGAAGCGCTTCCTAAAATAACGAAACAGCTATTATGAATTTCATAATAGTTTGCGAAAGGCTATGTAGAGTGAACTAATCACGCTGTTTTTATTTGCCATCGTCGACAATATTAAGTGCACATTTTTGCGAAGATAATGGCGGCGATATATGGAAATTCGAATAGTGAAAGGAGAGAAAGGCTTCACGCTCATTGAGCTTTTAGTGGTGTTATTTATTTGTTCTTTAGCTTTGTTACCCGCGTTATATAACTGGCAGCAACAACAGCAAAAGTTACGCTTAATTGATGCTGCACGGCAGGTTACCGTATTTATTTACCGTCATTTGATGGAGAGTGTTTATTTAAATCGACATCGCATTTTATCGATAGCACTCTCTCAAGGAGAATGGACGTTAAGCATCAAAGAGGCCGGAGCTAGAAAATCCATTGCAGCATTAGCATCGACCCAATTTGAAGGCATTGAAATTAAAACGGCTTCTCGTTTATCTGTTGATTTTTATGGGAAGCAAGGGACTAGCCACTCTTTTCGTCTTGAATTGAAAAATGATTTTGGGCAGATCACGGTATTCATGTCAGCGATGGGGCGGATCAGGGTGTGTAGCAATGATAAACTGACTGGAATTCCGCGTTGTTGAGTTTCTCTTATGAAAATCAATGAACAACACGGTTTTTCCTTAGTTGAAACATTGATAGCAATGGCTATCAGTAGCTTAGTTTGTCTTGCTGCCATTGCTGTTCTCCCGAATTTGTTTAAACAGACTCACCAATCTTATATTCAGTATCAGGTGGATAGGGAGGTTAGGCAGGTGCTTATTAATATGGAAAAAGGATTTTAGGCGTATTGGCTATTGTAGTAGTTTCTCTTGCCAAGGAGAGCCTATCAAGATCGGTGCTAAATTTTTAGGTCGTCACCCTAATTCCTGCATTATTTTCGCTTACGACCAAAATTTATCAGGTACATGGAGACCTGTCAGAGGCAGAAATAAGGAGTCTGATTTTTTTGGTTACCGGCTCAATGATAGAAAATTAGAGTCAAACCGTAATGTGATGGATTGTGATGGCAATCGGTGGTTATCCTTGTTTGACCCCTTAATGATTAAAGTGAATTCAATGAGATTTACTTGGGATCAATCACAATCAATACTTGAAATGAGCCTTGATATTGAAAGCCCTCATTTGCCTCACAAAGTGCTGCATTATCGTACCGCTGTTTTGCTGAGAAACTTACGATGAGGCGAGTTGGGGAGCAAAGAGGAAACATTGCGTTAGTCATGGTCATTGTGTTGATGACTATGGGGTTATTATTATTAAAAACCTTACATTTTTATCAAGATAATGCCCGTGATGAGTTTTTTCGTGAAAAAAACTATATCGAAGCTTTTAACCAAGCAGAATCAGCGCTAGCGTGGGGGTTAAAGCAATCTTGGCGGTTAACGACGTACAGAGGGGCAAATTGGCAATGCCAACGACCACCAACTCAAACGTGGGTGAGCTGTATTAAACATTATAAGAGTGGGCAGTTTGTTTTATCGGGCAAAGGTCTATATAAAGGGCGGCACTATGTGACGGTTTATCGTTGGGTCGCGCCTATCTCTAAAACCCAAAAAGTCAGGCCACGTATAAAAGGTTGGTTGGATTATTGCCCTGTTAATCAAAAAGGATTTTGTTCATGAGGTCGCCCACCAGTCAACAGGAAGGTTTCGCATTAATAGAATCAATGATCGCCCTCGTTGTTTTTGCTATTTTGTTAATTGCTCTGTTAAACTACAGCCAATATATTACCTTGAATTTCAATTGGATATTTCATAATTCAATAGCATTAAGAGAGTTACAGAGCAATTTGGAACGCACAACGGTGGGTGTGGTGCCCATCCCTGAAAATTCAGGGGGTATGTACCCCGATTGGCAGCTAAGCTCACAGACATTCACCGTATTAGATGGTTGTCGTGATATCAAAGTAACCCTATCAACGACTAGGCAAGCACTTTCTCTAAACCGCTGGTTTTGTAGAACAGGAGATAACAATGTTTCAGGTTTATCATTCTAATCAGTTAGAGCTGTTAAAGGAACTGATAGCTCACTTAATGGAGAATGAGCCTCTTTCTCACCCGTTCGAACAAGAGATAATCTTGGTACAAAGCCCCGGTATGTCTCAATGGTTACAGATAGAATTAGCAAAACGCTTCGGAATAGCAGCGAATATTTATTATCCATTACCGGCAACCTTTATTTGGGATATGTTTCGACGGGTATTACCGGATATACCAAAAGAGAGCGCTTACACTAAGCAGGCGATGACATGGAAGTTGATGAAAATCTTACCTGAAGTGATCGATGAAGATGAATTTGAGCCACTACGCCATTACCTTCATAATGACTTAGATAAACGTAAGCTACATCAACTTGCTGGGCGTGTCGCGGATCTATTTGACCAATATTTAGTATATCGGCCTCAGTGGATTGAAAAATGGCAACAAAATGAGCTTATTGATGGTTTAGGAACCAATCAGCTATGGCAGAAACGGTTATGGCTGCGGTTAGTTGCTTATACTGACTCACTTGGGCAATCCCCATGGCACCGAGCGAATCTTTATCAGAGCTTTATCGATAAATTGTCCACCACTCAGGGCGTACGAGATGCTCTACCAAAACGCATTTTTATTTGCGGTATCTCTTCATTACCACCTGTTTACCTGCAAGCATTGAATGCCATTGCAGAACACACAGATATCCATTTAATGTTTACTAACCCTTGCCGCTACTATTGGGGGGATATCCATAGCCACGCTTTTCTCGCAAAAACTTCAAAAAAGAAAACTGCATCATTATATTGATAAGCATGAAATATCACGTTTTAAAATAGATGAGCATGCTCAAGGGTTATTTAATGCAGAGGGAGAGCAAGAGTTAGCGAACCCACTGCTGGCATCATGGGGAAAATTGGGGAGAGATAACCTCTATTTTATTTCACAAATCGATGGTGCAAATGAAATTTCAGCATTTGTGGATACCGCTCGTAGTTGTTTACTAGAGCATTTGCAGCAAGACATTTTAGATCTCGAAAACCATGCTCAGCTAGGAACCACATTAACGGATTACAATACAAGTCAAAATAAGCGAGTATTAACCTTATCTGATCAATCCGTCACATTTCATTCTTGCCACAGTGCTCAAAGGGAAGTGGAAGTTTTACAAGACAAATTATTGGCGCTGTTTGAACAAGACCCCTCATTGACCCCGAGGGATATCATTGTGATGGTTTCGGATATTGATAGTTATACTCCATTTATCCAAGCCGTCTTTGGTAATACCGCGTCTAAGCGATATATCCCGTTTTCTATTTCAGATAGAAAAGCCTTACAAGCACACCCAATCTTACAGGCATTTATACTGTTACTCGACCTGCCTCAAAGCCGTTTTTCAACGGAGCAAGTACTCACATTACTTGAGGTCTCTGCTTTTGCTGCACGCTTTGATATTGATGAAAGGGAATTAGGCTTGTTACGCAGGTGGGTTAATGAATCAGGTATCCGCTGGGGATTGGATGATGATAACGTTCGCGCTTTATCGCTTCCAGTGATAGGGCAAAATACCTGGGAGTTTGGTTTAAGTCGCATGCTGTTAGGTTATGCGATGGACAGTCGATATGGCCCTTGGCATGATGTTTTACCGTATGATGAAAGTAGTGGTTTAGCTGCTCAATTAGCAGGTAAACTCGCTTTATTAGTGAATACACTAAAAGAATGGCGAACCTTACTAGACATTGAAAGAACTCTTGATGAGTGGAAAGAGGTTTGCCAGCAGCTAATTGACAGCTTCTTTCACGTTGACGGAGATGCCTGAGTTAGTACTTACTCTTGTTACAGAGCAGTGGCATAAAATTATCCAAAATGCGCAGGGCTCTGGCTATGATGAACAGGTGCCTTTACGCTTAATTCGGGATGAATTGGCAGTCTGTTTTGATGAAGAGAAGATCAGCCAACGCTTTTTAGCGGGAGCTATCAATTTTTGTACACTAATGCCTATGCGTTCAGTGCCCTTTAAGGTGGTCTGCTTGCTAGGCATGAATGATGGTATCTATCCTCGAACAATTCCGCCATTAGGGTTCGATTTAATGGCAGAAAAACCAGCTAGAGGGGATAGGAAGCGTAGGGATGATGACCGTTATCTGTTTTTGGAAGCATTGAATTCAGCTGCACAACAGCTCTATATCAGTTATATCGGCTTATCTATCCAGGATAATCAGGTGTGTAACCCATCGGTATTGGTTACCGAGTTGTTAGATTATATTTGCCAGAGTTTCTGTCTGGAAGGCGATGAAGCCCTTAATATTGATGACAGCGCGATAAAATTAAAAGAGCATTTGGTGTTCCAACACAATAGAGTGCCATTTGCGAAAGAAAACTTTATAGCTAATTCACCCTATCAAAGCTTTGCGAGTGAGTGGTTACCAGCGGCCAAAACAACTTTTCAAGGGAACAAATCATTTATCTCTACCTTGGATGAACGAGAGCCAGTGACCGATATTTCGATTGAACAACTGTTACGCTTCTATCGGCACCCAATTAGGGCTTTTTTCCAGCAGCGCTTAAAAATTCATTTTACGATTGAAGAAACAGAGCTACCAGAAGATGAACCTTTTATTCTGGATAGGTTACAGCGCTATAAAGTGAATGAGCGACTTTTAGCCTTACTCATTAAAGATGAGAATCCGGCACCTTTATATCAGGCATTAAGGGCGGCGGGGCAGCTACCTGCAAAACAATTTGGTCAGCTTTTTTGGGAGCAGCAAGTTAAGGATATTGCGCCACTTGCGGAGAAGATTAAAGAGCAGAATGCACAACTATTTGATCACGTTATTGATATTCAAATTAATGGCATCAAAATTAATGGGGTATTAAAGAATATTCATGAAAAAGGGGTGTTGCGCTATCGGCCTGCCTATTTAACCGCAAATGATGGCGTTCAGCTGTGGGTTGAACACTTATTATTTAATTTTGCTATCGCTGAAGGTGAGAGTATCGCGTTTGGTAGAGAGAATAGCATTTGGCACTTTTCTAGTGTAAAACAAGACGATGCGAAAAAATACTTAGAGCAATTAATCACAGGTTACTGTGATGGGCTAAATTCACCACTATTATTGTTAAATCAAAGCGGTTGGAACTGGTTGTCCGCTTGCTTTGATAAAAAGAGCAAACAGTATGACTTTGTTTCTGAGGAGATTCAGCAAAAAGCACTGTCCGCATTAATGCAAAGTCTTCAAGGTTCTTCAATGAAAAGAGGTGAAATGGAAGACGATTATGTTTTACGAGTTTGTAGAAACATCGATCAGAACTTAATTCAGGCGCTGTTGGAAAATACTCAGCGTTACCTTCTGCCAATGGCAGAACATTTAAAATAAAAAGGGGAGCATTAAAGGATGCTACGTTTATCCAAAAGTATCGCTCAATTTTTCTTGTTGTTGGCCTTAGTGGCTTGGGGGGGAGCGGTAGCCGCACAACCCCTTTGGCAAGTTTTACCTGAGACTATCAATAAGAGTGAAAATGACCCAAGAACTTATCAAGCCATCAAGTTAAATAATGGCATGGTTGTTCTATTGGTGTCCGATCCTAAAGCGACAAAGTCATTAGCGGCGGTATCCATTCCTGTTGGAAGTCTAGAAAATCCAGATAGTCAATTGGGGTTAGCGCACTATTTAGAACACATGGTGTTGATGGGATCTAAAAAATATCCAGAACCAAGCAGTTTGTCTGAGTTTTTGCAAAAACACGGTGGTAGTCATAATGCAAGTACTGCCGCTCATCGTACTGCTTATTATTTGGAAGTTGAAAATAGTGCACTTCAACAAGCAACCGATCGATTGGCTGATGCATTGGCAGATCCATTGCTCGACCCAACTAATGCAGACAGAGAGCGTAATGCGGTCAATGCTGAACTGACGATGGCGCGCTCCCGTGATGGCATGCGGTTATGGCAGGTTCGTTCGGAAACGTTAAATCCTCAGCATCCGAACTCACGTTTTTCCGGTGGGAACTTAGAGACGCTACAAGATAAACCGAACAGTAAATTACAAGCAGAGCTGGTGGGTTTTTATAAGCAATACTACTCTGCAAATTTGATGAATGGTGTGCTTTATGGCGACCAGTCTATAGAGTCATTGGCAAAAATAGCAGCAGAAACCTTTGGACGCATCCCAGATCGTCAAGTCACTGCACCATCGACAGATGTGCCAGCCGTTACAGATAACGAAAAGGGGATCATCATTCACTATGTTCCCGCTCAGCCACAAAAAGCAATTCAGCTTGAGTTTAGCATAAAAAACAATATGGCTGACTTTCGTAGTAAAAGTGATGAGTATATTGGTTACCTAATTGGGAATCGCAGCCCAGGTACGCTTGCTGATTGGTTAATATCTCAAGGGCTTGCCGAAGGGATCAGTGCGTCATCAACACCAAATGCAGATCGCAATGATGGTGTTTTCTCAATTTATATTACGTTAACCGATAAAGGGTTAGCAGAGCGCGATCAGATTATTGCGGCTGTTTTCTCTTATATCGATTTACTGAAAAAAGACGGTATTAATAAAAATTATTTTGAAGAAATTGCCAATGTACTGAATCTCTCTTTTCGTTATGGCTCCATTGTCAGAGATATGAATTACATTGAGTGGTTATCAGACCAAATGATCAATGTACCAGTGAAGCATGTACTGGACTCAGATTATATTGCTGACAAGTATGATCCTGCTGCCATTAAGGCTCGTCTATCTGAATTAACGGCAAAAGATGCGAGGATTTGGTTTATTAGCCCGGATGAGCCTCATAACAAAAAAGCTTACTTTGTGAATGCACCTTATCAGGTTGATAAAATTACAGAAAAGCAGTTAGCACAATGGGATAAATTGGAATCTAAAATGAAATTTAGATTGCCTGAATTAAACCCATACATTCCTGATAACTTGTCATTAATTAAGGTTGATAAGACATATAAGCACCCAGAGCTTATCTATCAAACAGATAACACTCGAGTGCTCTATATGCCTAGCCAATATTTCGCGGACGAACCGAAGGCAACAATTAATTTATCTCTTAGAACGAAAGAGGGGATGCAGGATGCTAAATCGCAAGTGACAGGCGCGTTACTGCAATATATCGCTTCTTTAAAAATGGATGAATTGCAATACCAAGCATCCGTTGCTGGGATGTCTGTTTCTGTTTCCCAAGGACTTGGCTTACAGTTTAATGCGAGTGGTTATACACAGCATTTACCTGAGTTGTTTTTATCAATGACCAAGCTTTATGTCAGCTTTGAACCTACCGAAAGGGAACTGGCTCAGGCGAAATCTTGGTATCAGGAGCAAATTAAAGTTGCTAATAATGCCAAAGCTTATGAATTAGCGATGCAACCACTGCGTCGTATCGATACCGTACCTTATTTTGAGCAAGAAGAACGGTTATCAGTGCTTGATAGCATTTCGCTAAAAAGATATTACAGATTATCGTAGCAAAGTTGTGGATAGTGCAGCGCTACAGGCGATGGTTATTGGTAATTTAACCGATAAACAAAGCGTGAAAGTGATCCAAGATGCCCAGAAGTTACTTAAGAGCAAAGGAACAAATTGGTGGCGTGGTGATATCGTCGTTGTTGATAAACCATATTTAGCGGATTTCCATCACCAAGCTCAAAGTACAGATAACGCTTTGGCAGAGATATTTATCCCTGAAGGCTATAGCCGTATTGAAGGGGCGGTATTGTCTGGCCTTCTGTCTAATATCATTCAGCCTTGGTTCTACGATCAACTAAGAACAAATGAGCAACTTGGGTATGCGGTTTTTGCTTTCAAAGTTGGGTTAGGTGACCAGTGGGGAATTGGTTTCTTATTGCAAAGTAACGCAAAAACACCGGACTACTTGAACTCTCGTTACCAAGAGTTTTATCAAGTTGCACTCGATAAGCTGAACAAACTACCAGCCCAAGAGTTTGAACAGTATAAACAATCGATTATTACTGAAATGAAACAACCTCCACAAACTTTCTATGAAGAGGTTGGACGTTATTCTTCAGACTTTAACCGCAATATTTTTACGTTCGATACCCGAGAGAAAGTACTCGCGTTATTTGAGAAAGTGACTCAGCAGCAAGTGATTGAGTACTACCAAAAAGCGGTGATGAAACGTCAAGGGTTAGCGTTGGCATCTCAAGTTATTGGTCAAGATGTCAATGAAAAAACAGGATATGCACCACTAAAAGGCTGGGTGTTCTATCCGAATGCGTCAGAATTTCAAAAAATCTTGCCAGTTAAGGAAGATGCGAAGTGAGTAAAATGCAGATAAGTTCCCAATTGTTAGATGCTTTTTCGTTACCATTACAAGGCCAACGGTTAATTGAAGCCTCTGCGGGTACAGGCAAAACCTATACGATAGGGATACTCTATCTGCGTTTACTATTAGGGTTAGGGGGGGAGAATGCTTTCCCCCGACCTCTTACAGTTGAAGAAATTCTCGTAGTGACATTTACAGAAGCCGCAACTAATGAATTACGAGGGCGTATACGTGAGCGAATTCATAAAATGCGCCTTGCTTGTATCCGTGATGGGGTCGGTTTCGAAAAAGAGCCGGAATATTTAGAGCTACTCTCGCAAATTCCAACACCAGAGCAACGTGAGTTTGCCATAAATTGGTTACTTACCGCTGAGCGTCAAATGGATGAAGCTGCGATTTATACCATTCATGGCTTTTGTCAGAGAATGTTAGTTCACAATGCTTTTGAATCAGGCGTTTTATTTGAACAGACGATGATCCAAGATGAACTTCCGATTCAAAAGCAAGCTTGTGCTGATTTTTGGCGGCGTCATTTCTATCCACTCGATTATTCAATGGCAAAAGTTGTTTTGTCACAATGGAATAGTCCGGAAGCATTACTGGCGGATATTAAGCCTTTTTTACAAGGTGATATGCCATACATAGTTAATGAAACGCCAAATAAAGAAACCTTTGAAGAGCGTCACCAGCGTTTAATCGAACTCATTACTCAAGTGAAGTCTTTATGGCTAGCAGGGTGCTCTGAGATTGAAAAACGGATTGTTAGCTCAGATGTTGATAAACGTAGTTATAGCTCGCGCTTTTTACCGAGCTGGTTAGATAAAATGGCACGCTGGGCAGAGGAAGAAACACAAGATTACCAACTACCAAAAGAAATTATTCGGTTTTCGCAAGCTGCCTTACATGATAAATCGAAAAGTGGCTCAGGCCCTGAGCACGAGGTATTCGCGCTCATTGATGAACTTCTTTCGCAATCCCTAACCATTAAAGATCTGATTATTCCCGTTGCCATAACAGAAGTTAGGCAAAACATTGCCCGAGAAAAACACAGTAGAGGCGAAATGGGGTTTGATGATTTGCTCACTCGCTTAGATAACGCATTAAAAAAGCAGGGCGGAGATTACTTAGCTAAAGCCATTAGCCAGCGTTTCCCTGTTGCGATGATTGATGAGTTTCAGGATACCGACCCTCAACAATATCGTATTTTTCAGCGGATTTATCATGAGGTTGAAAATAGTGCATTGTTATTTATTGGTGACCCTAAACAAGCTATTTATGCGTTTCGCGGCGCTGATATTTTTACTTACATTGCAGCGAAAAAGCAGGTTAGTGCTCACTATACACTAGAAACTAACCATCGCTCCTCCGAGCAAATGGTTGAAGCTGTTAACCGTATTTTTAGCCATTGCGAAAAACCTTTTATTTTTGAGCAGATCCCATTTAACCCTGTCAACTTTGCAGCCAAAAATGCGGGCAAGATATTAAAGCATCATGGTCAAGCAGTAAAAGCGCTAACATTTTGGCAAATTGATGCAGAAGCGGTTTCTATTGCTGATTATGAGCAAACAATGGCATCACAATGCGCCGCACAGATCAGTCAATGGTTACAAGGGGGAGCTGAGGGAACAAGCTTATTTCAGCATAGTGATGGAAAACAACATCCGGTTTCTGCGGCTGATATTACAGTCTTGGTGAGAAGCCGACGTGAAGCAACACTGATCCGTGATGCGCTCAATCAGTTGGGTATCCCATCTGTCTTCCTATCGAATAGAGAAAGTGTTTTTGCGACCCAAGAAGCGCGTGACCTTTTATGGATCTTACAAGCGGTACTGTCGCCAGAAAAAGAGCGTATTTTACGTAGTGCACTAGCAACGGGAACTTTAGGGCTAAACGCCAAAGAGATTGATGCGCTAAATTACGATGAAAAGGCATGGGAAGCGCTGGTGGATGAGTTTTCTCAATACGCGCTAATTTGGCGTAAGCGCGGGGTTCTGCCGATGCTTCGGGTTCTGATGGCGGAGCGCCATATTGCAGAATCATTGCTTTCTGCCGTGGAAGGTGAACGTCGTTTAATGGATTTGATGCATATTGGTGAACTGCTTCAAGAGATGTCTCTTCAATTAGAAGGTGAGCACACATTAGTGCGTTGGTTAACACAGCAAATTGCTCATCCTGATCATCAATCGAACGCACAGCAAATGCGTTTAGAAAGTGATAAACACCTAGTTCAAATCAGTACCATCCACAAATCAAAAGGCCTTGAATACAAGATTGTTTGGCTGCCATTTGCGAGTAATTTTTTACCACAATCAAAGGCGCTGTACCATGACAGGGAGAATTACGGCACTCATTTAGACTTAGATGATAGTGAAGAGAACGTTGCGCTTGCGGATGAAGAGCGTTTGGCGGAAGACTTACGGCTACTCTATGTTGCCTTAACACGTGCAATCTATCATTGTAGTGTTGGTATTGCGCCAATAATTAAAGGTAACCGCAAGAAAAGTGGTGAAACCGACCTACACTTATCTGCTTTGGGGTATTTAATTCAAAAGGGAGAAGCAGGGGATTTTAGCTTACTCAATAAAGGATTAGCAGAGCTTGCCGGTACAGCGATTAGTGTGGAGCGCATTGAGTATACAGAATCTATCTCAATGTCTTTTGATCAAGATGATAATGAGTCATTGTCAGCTAGGGATATTACTCGCTTCTTTGACTACCATTGGAGAGTAACCAGTTATTCAGGGGTTGAGCTATAGCAGTGGTCATAGTGGCAGTGGTAATGAGCAAGCGATAAGTGCTGAGCAGCTTGCGACCTCACTGGCACCTAAAATAGATGTGGAAGCTAGCTTAGATGCCACTTTACCAGAAATCGATGAATTTACGTTGACACCACATCTGTTTCCCCGCGGAACTGCACCGGGAACTTTTCTTCATGAACTTATGGAAGAAATGGACTTTTCACAAGAGATCCCCCTTGAATGGTTAGTTGAGAAATTGCAAGGAGCAGGGTTTGATACCAAATGGGCTGACATGTTACAGGCATGGTTGGCGGCTATTGTGGATGCGCCACTGGCAGATGATGGTTTATGCTTGTCTGCATTAGCGCCTCAAGATATGTTAGATGAACTACAGTTTTATCTTCCTATTGATAACTTGCTTCAAGCTGAAGATGTTGATCGCATTACTCATCGATATGATCCGCTATCTGCGGCTTGCCCTCCGCTTAATTTTGAAAAAGTACAAGGTATTTTAAAAGGGTTTATCGATTTAACGTTTTTATGGAAAGGGAAATTTTATCTCCTTGATTATAAATCAAATTACCTCGGTGATGATGCGGCTAGCTATACGCAATCTGCGATGGCTGAAGCGATGATTGACCACCGTTATGATCTTCAATATCAATTATATTCATTAGCGCTGCATCGTTACCTTAAACAGCGGTTACCTAACTATCAGTATGATGTTCATTTTGGGTGGCGTCTATTACCTCTTTCTTCGTGGCATTGATCGGGTAGAGTCAAAAAAATGGTATTTTTTATTATCGGCCAGAAAAGGCATTTATCGACGAACTGGACCGACTATTTCGTAACGCACAAGAGGGAAGTGAGCCATGATGAAAGCGCTGTTTAATAAAGCGCTCGAAGCGCGATTATTCACTCCCCTTGATATCCAGTTTGCTTATAACATTACACAAGAGCAAAACCCAACATTATTACTGCTTACCGCATTATTGAGTGCTGAGACGATGGCGGGGCATGTCTGCTTGTCATTATCTGATTTCAGTCAGGAAAAACTGTTTGCAGGGCGCCATCCTGAACTTGCAGACGAATTTTGGCACGCAATAGGTACACCTGATCCAGAAACCATTTATCACCTAGTTAAAAATGCCCCTTTTGTCTGCTTAGCGGGGGAAAGTGAATTATCCCCCTTGGTGTTATCGGGGGAGTTTTTATATTTTCAGCGGCTATGGCAATATGAGCAAAGTGTTTCAGACTACTTTTCACACACCGGACTACCTCAATATGATGCTCTGCGCATTAAAGGAATATTAGACGCTCTTTTCCCGCAAAGTGATGAAATTGACTGGCAAAAAATAGCTGCCGCAGTGGCTGTCACTAGCCGAGTTTCCGTGATTTCAGGGGGGCCTGGCACGGGGAAAACAACCACAGTTGCTCGAATTTTAGCGGCATTGGTTAAATTGGCTGTAGAGAATAAACAACGTATTCAAATTGAATTAGCAGCGCCGACAGGTAAAGCTGCGGCACGTTTAACAGAGTCGTTGGGGGCAGCACTCGATGACTTGTCATTGACCGATGAAGAGCGATATATGTTGCCTAATCAGGCAAAAACACTGCATAGGCTATTAGGGGCACAACCTGAAAGCCAGCAATTCCGCTATCACCGCGATAATTTATTAACACTGGATATTTTGATTGTTGACGAGGCTTCCATGGTGGATTTACCCATGATGGGTAAATTAATCGAAGCCTTGCCAGTAAATGCCAAATTGATCTTTTTAGGGGATAAAGATCAATTAGCATCCGTCGAAGCGGGGGCTGTACTTGGAGATATTTGCCAATTTGCGGATCAAGGATATAGCCCTCAACGTGCCCAAGAATTGGCTCAACTGACAGGATACGCACTCGATCACTTTACATCAAATACAGGCCCTTTGATCAGAGATAGCCTCTGCCTACTGCGTAAAAGTTACCGTTTTTCGGCTTCTTCGGGTATCGGGCAGCTTGCTTTTGCGGTTAATGATGGAGATACCAAGCGTGCTGAAAAGTTATTAAACAGCACATTAAATGACGTGCATACTTATTTACAAGAAAGTGAGGATGATTATGCACAGATGTTGATAGCGGCATCTAATTTCTATCGAGATTATCTTCTATCAGTAAAAGCTAGACAGGATCCGGCTGAGATTTTATTTAAATTTAATCAATTTCGTTTGTTGACAGCTTTGAGAGATGGCCCCTATGGTGTAACAGGGATAAACGAAAAATTAGAAAAACTGCTTCATCGGCAGGGGCTTATTCATCGGCCATTAAACCAAATAAATAAACATTATGCAGGTAGGCCAATTATGATCAGCCGAAATGATAGTCCATTAGGGCTATTTAATGGCGATATAGGGATAATCCTGCCTGATGAAGAAGGGGCACTTAGAGCTTATTTTCAGTATCCCGATGGCTCAATTAAGGGGATCCAACCTAATCGGTTGCCTTTACATGAAACAGCATATGCAATGACTGTACATAAATCACAAGGTTCAGAGTTTGCTCATACCGCCTTAGTACTACCGAAGGTATATTCACCAGTCGTCACTCGAGAGCTTGTGTATACTGCAATAACTCGCGCCAAAAAAGAACTTTCTTTGTATTGCACGATTAAGATTTTACGCCGTGCCATTGAGACACCGACGAAACGACGTAGTGGCTTAGCAATACAGCTCATGAATGTAAAATAAACGTAGTAGCCTTGGCTACATAATTAGACTTAAATGCAAAAGGTAATAATATGGATACCCAGCCAACAACGACGGCAATAACAGTCACGCTTAAAGCGAGAATTCAGCCAGAAAGACGTGCAGACTTAGAAGATGCCTTTATGCATGTTATGCAAAGTATGGAAAAAGATATTCATGTGACAGGTGGTGGCACGTTACTTTCAGACAATGGTGAAATTGATGAGTGTGATATTGAGTTATCTGTTGCAGAGGCGAATGATGAAAATATCAGCTTAATTATTCAATTGTTTTCATCCATGTTGGCGCCGAAAGGATCACGTTTAGTTATTCATGGTGAAGACATTGTGATTGAATTTGGTGATGAAGAAGGGTTAGCCCTTTATTTAAATGGTACTGATTTGCCCGACGAAGTTTATGAAAATAGCGATATTAACGATATTTTCGATAAATTAGACGAGGCTGTAGAAGATATTGGTGCGATCCATGGTGTGTGGGAAGGTCCTACAGAAACAGCGTTCTATTTCTATGGCGCATCATTTGCCGAAATGTCATCACTGCTACAACCTTTAATCGATAGCATACCGCTATGCCAAAAATCAAGAGTGGTACAAATCGCCTAGGTTGATTGACTAACCTGACAGTAAGTAAATTGTCAGGTTAGTCGAGCTAAAGTCTATTTATCGGCTTTTGCATGTAAATCTAGCATCAAAATTTTAGAACGGCGTTGGTAGTTATATAGCGCCTGTTTTTTCAATGGCAACATCTCAATCTCAGCGGGAATAAATCCCCTTTCTTGGAACCAATGAATACTACGTGTGGTTAAAACAAATAGCTTTGCTAACCCTAATTGCTTAGCCTGTAGGGAAACACGATGTAAAAGTTCTTCTCCCCGCGAAGAGCTACGGTAGTCAGGATGCACGGCGACACAAGCCATTTCCCCCAGTTTTTCTTCGGGGTAAGGGTAGAGAGCCGCACAAGCAATCACTAAGTTATCTCGTTCAATGATCGTAAATTTATCGATTTCCATCTCAAGTTGCTCCCGTGAACGTCTTACAAGGATGCCTTGCTGCTCAAGAGGGCGAATTAACTCAAGAATACCGCCGATATCATTAATATTAGCACGACGGATTTGTTCGGCGCTTTCCATGACAATTTGTGTACCAATGCCATCGCGCGAAAAGAGCTCTTGGATTAGCGAGCCATCTTCTTGATAACTTAATAAATGGCTGCGACGAACACCGCGGCGGCAAGCTTTCGCCGCGCCACGTAAAAAGCGCACAGTACCTGAATAATAATCCCCTTCGGATTCCAGCTCTTGGATCCTATCTTCGGCTTCATCGGGAAATAATTCTGATAAAATATTGCCATCTTTATCAGCGACTCCTTGTGAAGAACAAAAGCCGATTAACTTTTCAGCCTTCATTTTCACTGCGAGTTGAGTGGCTATTTCCTCAGAAGTGAGATTAAAACTTTCACCAGTAACAGACACGGCAACCGGACCAATAAGTACGATAGAGCCATTATCCAGTTGTTTATTGATAGCATCTTCATCAATGCGGCGGATACGCCCGCTATGGCAGTAATCAACGCCATCATCCACACCGAGTGGTTGCGCGATCACAAAGTTACCGCTGACAACACTAATATGAGCGCCTTGTAAAGGTGTGTTACTCAGACTCATCGATAAACGAGCCGTAATATCAAGTAATAAGGCACCAGAGGCTTGCTTAACGTATTCAAGTGTATTCGCATCCGTTACGCGGGTATGTTTATGATAAACAGCCTCATAATTATGCTCGGCTAAAATATCTTCGATTTGAGGGCGAGCGCCGTAAACTACGATAATGCGGATACCAAGACTATGTAATAATCCTATATCATTGACAATACTCGGAAAATTCTCATGCGCAATTGCTTCTCCACCAAGCATAATAATAAATGTTTTGCCACGGTGGGCATTGATATAAGGAACCGAATGGCGAAACTCATCTACCAATTCGGTGCTGCGCTCTTTCATAACCACCCTCTTAACTGAATTTTTATTCGCTATTAATGTATTTTTATTCTTTTTAGCGATAAATATCAAGCAAAATATAGGATAAGACTTGTAACATTTTTATTATTTGGGTTTACATATCTCTATATTTAAATGTGTATTCTTGATGACAGTATGCGAATGATTCGCTAGAGTTTATGTTTCTGGCCTCTATTTGGCTTTTGTTCTAAAATCACCTGATATTCAGTTTTAGGTTCGGAATTATTGATGAGTCACCCAGATCACTGTCCATCTAAACGCCGCCTTTTACAAGGAGCGGCAGCGGTTATGTTGCTTAGTGTCAGCCCATTTGGCTTTGCTGCGAATACAAATGTGATCGCAGTACGTATCTGGCCTGCATCAAGTTATACGCGCGTGACGCTAGAATCGAGTGCTCCATTAAAATATCGCCAGTTGGTACTGCATAACCCTGAACGCATCGTTATCGATTTGGAAGGGGTACAGCTGAACAACATTCTGAAGCAGATGGGAACTCAAATCCAATCTCGCGACCCGCATTTAAAATTAGTACGGGTCGGGCAGTTTGATCCAAAAACAGTGCGTCTTGTTTTTGAAGTCAAAAATAAAGTCAGCCCACAGATTTTTACTATCGCGCCCGTTGCTGAATTTAAAAACCGTTTGGTGTTAGATTTCTATCCGGGTAAAGGGGTAGAAACATCGGACGATCCATTGCTTGCCTTATTGGAAGATTATAATAAAGGCGATTTAGAAGAGAAAATGCCTGCTCAGGCGAAGAAACCGGGTAAAGCAGGTCGAGATCGCCCCATTATTATTATGATTGACCCAGGGCATGGGGGGGAAGATCCCGGCGCAATGGGGAAATACAAAACGCGAGAAAAAGATGTGGTTTTACAAATCGCTCGCCGTTTGAAAGCGTTAATCGATAAAGATCCCAAAATGCGTGCCTATATGACTCGTAACGAGGATGTATTTATTCCATTGAAGGTTAGGGTCGCTAAGGCTCGAAAAAATGCAGGCAGACTTGTTTGTTTCGATTCACGCTGATGCCTTTACCAATCGCTCAGCTCACGGTTCATCTGTGTTTGCCTTATCGACTAAAGGTGCCACCAGTAATACCGCTCGTTACCTCGCTCAGACACAGAACGAGGCTGACTTAATTGGTGGGGTGAGCAAAAGTGGTGATGTTTACCTTGACCATACCATGCTTGATTTAGTGCAAACAGCAACCATTAATGACAGCCTCAAAATTTGGTGATGAGGTTTTAAAGCGCATGGGCAAAGTCAATCGGCTACATAAAAATAAAGTTGATCAGGCAGGCTTTGCGGTATTGAAGGCGCCGGAGATCCCTTCAATCTTGGTTGAAACAGCCTTTATCAGTAACTTAGAAGAAGAGCGTAAATTGAAAACCGCGAAGTTCCAGCAGCAGATGGCGGAATCTATCTTCCAAGGGATTAAAGCCTATTTTCGTAATGGCGGCGAATTAGCGATTAGAAATTAGCCGCTAGAATAAAATCGATAAATTAGAAAAGGTGACTGGCTGAAAAGTGAGTTGCCTTTTTTATTATTGCATTGATTTAATAGGAAAAATAAGAATTGGTTGCGGGGGCCGGATTTGAACCAACGACCTTCGGGTTATGAGCCCGACGAGCTACCAAGCTGCTCCACCCCGCGACTGAAGAGGTAAATATAACAGGGGATATTGGTTGCGGGAGCCGGATTTGAACCGACGACCTTCGGGTTATGAGCCCGACGAGCTACCAGGCTGCTCCATCCCGCGCCTGAAATATTTTTGATACTAATTTGAGGATTGGTTGCGGGGGCCGGATTTGAACCGACGACCTTCGGGTTATGAGCCCGACGAGCTACCAAGCTGCTCCACCCCGCGTCCGATAGCGGGCACTATACTCGGGATGAGATCTGATGCAAGTTTTTTTGTGTATTTTTTTCAAATTTCCGCATAGATAGAACAAAATATACACTTAGTGGTCAAATATTAATCATTTTAATGGGGCGGTGAGATTGATTAACAGGCAATAGGCTAAATCCTTTTTTTAGAGTCGATGATAAAAAATAAATGTGAATTATCCATTGCGGGGAAAAATAATAACCAGTAATAAGTCCACAATTTGTACGGCGATAGGAGAGTAAGTATTTTTAGCCGTTTCATTCTTTATGTGGGTTTGCTATTGTGCGCTTCATATTGGATTGGAGTGGGCGATATAACATGAAATTATGGCAAAAATGGTGTGTAGCAGGTGCGTTTGTATCTTTACTTGTTGGCTGTCAATCTCACCCGACAGATCAAGGGCAGCAGTATAAAGATGGACGTTTAAAGCAAGATCTTCAGCAAGTAAGCCAAGTAAATGTTCAAGGGCGCCCAATCAATTCACAAGATTTTTATCGGCAAGTTAATGAAATCAAGAATGCGTCACCGCGTTTGTTTCAAGGTAACAATGATACCTATCATGCGATTGAAAACTGGCTAGTTGCAGGGGGAGATCCTAAAAAACTGGCGAGTTTCAACTTAACCGCCTTTCAAATGGAAGGGGTGGATAATTATGGTAACGTACAATTTACTGGGTATTACACGCCGGTTATCCAAGCTCGCCGTACCAAACAGGGGGAATTCAGCACCCACTTTATGCAATGCCACCTAAAGGGAAAAAACGCCTCCCCAGCCGAGCCGCGATATACAATGGTGCTTTAAGCGATAAAACTCATTCTAGCCTACAGTAACTCCGCCATGGATAACTTTATGATGGAAGTTCAAGGTAGCGGCTATGTGGATTTTGGTGATGGTAAGCCCGCTGAATTTCTTTGGTTATGCGGGGAAAAATGGGCATGCTTATAAGAGCATAGGTAAAGTGCTTGTCGATCGTGGTGAAGTGCCGTTAGAGAAAATGTCACTGCAAGCGATCCACGATTGGGCGAATAGCCATAGCGAAACAAGAAGTGCGCGAATTACTCGAACAAAATGCTTCCTTTGTTTTCTTCAAACCACAATCATTTGTTCCTGTCAGAGGCGCTAGTGCAGTACCATTAATTGCTAAAGCATCAGTTGCATCGGATAAAACACTTATTCCGCCAGGCACAGCGCTATTAGCAGAAATACCTGTACTTGATAATGCAGGGAAATTTACGGGACGCTATGAAATGCGTATGATGATTGCCCTAGATGTTGGTGGTGCAATTAAAGGACATCATTTCGATATCTATCATGGAACAGGTCATGAAGCAGGTAGAATGGCCGGTTTTTATAATCATTACGGAAGAGTGTGGGTGTTGAAAAAGAGCCAGCCACTTTTCGGTCATATGTAGTTATTAAGGTTACTATTTACTATGCAAACTAAGCTTTCAGATGCTTGGATGCAGCGTTTTGCTGGGATCGGACGTCTTTATGGACAGCAAGCGCTATCACTTTTTGCTCGTTCTCATATTTGTGTTATTGGGATTGGGGGGGTCGGTGTTTGGGCTGCAGAAGCACTCGCACGGACGGGAATAGGGCAGATTACCCTGATTGATATGGATGATATCTGTATCACTAATACCAATCGTCAGTTGCATGCACTTAAATCCACAGTGGGTCAGCCAAAAGTTGAAGTCATGAAAGCACGGATTTTAGAAATAAATCCTGAATGCGTTGTGAATATCGTGGATGATTTTGTGAGCGTAGATAATGTGGCTGAGTTGCTCTCTACGGGGTTTGATTATGTTATTGATGCCATCGATAGTGTCAGGCCGAAGGCGGCTCTGTTGGCCTACTGTCGGCGTTATAAAATCCCCGTTGTAACGACAGGGGGCGCAGGAGGGCAAATCGACCCAACTCAGATCCAAGTAACAGACTTAGCGAAAACGATCCAAGATCCCCTTGCCGCAAAATTACGTGAGCGCCTGAAATCCGATTTTAATGTTGTTAAAAATAGCAAAGGTAAATTAGGCATAGACTGCGTATTTTCAACAGAGCAATTAGTTTATCCGCAAAGTGATGGCTCCGTCTGTGCGGCTAAAAGTACCGCTGACGGCTCTAAAAGAATGGATTGCGCTTCAGGCTTTGGGGCGGCAACGATGGTGACAGCAAGTTTTGGTTTTATTGCAGTATCACATGCTCTGAAGAAGATGGTCGCAAAATTAGAGCGGGAAAATTCGCTCAAAAGCTGAGGCTATTTTCATAGCCTCTAGTACATTATTCGGCAGGTGTCATTTCGCTGGCAAAGTTGCGAATAGTCGTTATTAATGCGGCTATTCCATTTTGTCGAGATTCACTGAGTTGGCCAGATAACCCAGTTCTATTCAAAATATCCTCAAAATCGACAGCGAGGATCGCTTGGCTATTTTTTTGTTCCACTGCGGCTAATAAAATCGCAAATAGCCCTTTAACAACGCGTCCTTCACTATCGCCATAAAAATGAAATGTTTGGTCATCGTTGAGTCTTGCACCAATCCACACTCTGTTTTCGCAACCTTTCACTTCCTGAGTCTGCTGCTTTTGCTCATCAGTCAGAGTCGGTAGTTGACGAGCGAGTTGGATAAGCAAGCGATATTTATCTTCCCACGCTTTTTGTGCTGAAAATTGTTCAATAATCTCTTCAATTTTCAGTGTCGTACCGAAAGGGTGTGGAACAAATGTCGATATTATTGAAGTCATTCGGCTTCCTTATTCATCATTCAGTATTGAGAGTGCAAATTTTACTGCGTTAATAAATTTATCAATATCTTGCTGATCATTGTAAGGCATGACAGAGATGCGTAAGCAGCCTGTAATAGCAATTGCATCCATTAATGGTTGCGTACAATGTTGCCCATAGCGTAATGCAATTTTTTGTTCAGTCAACAATAGGCCCAAATCGCTATGATGTATGCCAGCGAAATTAAAGGAAAGTAGCGGAGTATTAGGCTGGCTATAGCAGATAAACCCCTCTAATTTGCTGAGTTCTTCGTATGCGTAGTGGATGAGTGAACAACAATAGGCCTCAGATTGGTGTAAATCGATGTGAGATAACCAGTCAAGAGTGGCCGAAAAGGCAATGACGCCAGCAATATTTGGTGTGCCAGCTTCAAAACAATAAGGAACAGGAGCGGGAGTAAAGCCCTCAAAATTAACTTCTGATAACATTTTACCGCCACCATGCCATGGTGACATCGCAGCCAACAACTGTGGTTTGCCATAGCAAACGCCAAGCCCAGTTGGGCCATATAATTTATGGGCGGAGAAAGCATAAAAATCGATATTCAAAGCGGTGACATGAATTGGGGCATGTACCACACCTTGTGCGCCATCAACGACAACGAGCGCCCCAGCCGCATGAGCTAGTGACGTTACTGCTGCTAAATTTGTTTGATAGCCTGTTACGTTTGACATCTGGGTGATAGCGATCACTTTGCTACGTGGATTAAGTAGCGGCTTAAGGCTTTCAATATCGAGGGTGTAGTGTTGAGTGACAGGCCATTTGACAATTTTTGCACCAGTTTTGCTGTGCAAGAATCAGCCAAGGTAATAAATTAGAGTGGTGTTCTAATTCGCTAACAATAATTTCATCATTTGCTGTTAAATGATTTCTAAAATAACTTTGGGCAATAAGGTTAATGGACTCGGTGGTTCCTCGGGTCCAAATAATGGTATTTTCACTCTCTGCATTAATCAATTTCGCGACACGTTTCCTGCCTTGTTCATAATTTTCAGTAATTCGTAACGACTCTGGAGATTGACCTCGATAAACTGAACTGCCAGAGTGACGGTAATAGTTATCTGCGGCTTCAATCATTGAGTTTGGTTTTAAGGCTGTTGCTGCACTATCAAGATGAATCGTTTGAGAATTGATAGCTGGAAATTGTTTTCGAAATTGTGTTGCAGAAAAATGGTACATTATATGTGTTCTTTATCTAAATATTTGGTGTTTGGTTTGTAATCATAATTATTGATGATATTCTCGATTTATTCATCGAAATCTTTTGTTACATTTAATTTTACCGCTGGTTTTTATTAGAGCTTTAGAAAAAATTAGGGAAATGATTATGCCTTTTACTGCATATTGCAATCATTTTTCTTTTGTCTTTTCGGTGATCTCATCTTTGGATGGGGAAAATTCAAGAATTATCTTAAATATTTAACTGATAATATTTTTTTGTAAACTGGTTAAAACCTGTCTTGAAAATGTTATTTGCAATTGTTAGGCAAAAAAAAGCACCGCAATTAAAGCGGTGCATCATAAAATCACTATGGACAGACAGGGTAAATGTACAGGAAGTGAAAAAAACAGTAGCTAAAGCTACAAAGTCTGGCATTCCCAGACAACTTGCAAACACAACATCACAACCACAAAGCCAAAAGTTTCAAAGTAACTAAACTCTGTAACTTTTCGTTCCGGCTTAGGAAGTGTGCATACTATAGGTATTTACTGGCGTATCCTCAATGGACAATTTATAATGCTTCGGATGAGAAAAAACTAATGCGTATAACCCTATCAAGTAGAAGTGATTATGTCTAAAAGATTACCGCCACTTAATGCGTTAAGAGTGTTTGATGCTGCCGCTCGTCATTTAAGTTTTACTAAAGCGGCGGAAGAGTTGTTTGTGACCCAAGCCGCTGTGAGTCACCAAATGAAAAGTTTGGAAGATTTCCTCGGGTTAAAGTTATTTCGCCGGCGCAATCGTTCTTTGCTGTTAACAGAAGAAGGCCAAAGTTATTATCTTGATATTAAAGAGATATTTTCTTCTATTAATGAGGCGACAAGGAAATTACAGGCGCGAAGTGCTAAGGGAGCATTAACGGTTAGTTTATCCCCTAGTTTTGCAATACAGTGGCTTGTCCCGCGTCTTTCTAGCTTTAACCAAGCTTATCCGGGGATTGATGTTCGTATTCAGGCCGTTGATAGGGAAGAAGATAAATTAGCGGATGATGTTGATGTGGCTATTTTCTATGGGCGAGGAAATTGGTCTGGTCTAAGGACGGATAGGCTGTATGCTGAATATTTAATGCCAGTTTGTTCTCCGTTATTATTAACGGGGGCGCATCAATTAAAGCAGCCTGAAGACTTAGTTAATCATACGTTATTACATGATTCTTCTCGTCGGGATTGGCAAGCTTATATTCGCCAATTAGAATTGCACAATATTATCAATGTACAACAAGGCCCTATTTTTAGTCATAGTGCTATGGTCATTCAAGCCGCAGTACATGGTCAGGGTGTCGCTTTAACAAATAATGTTATGGCAAAAAATGAAATTGATGCAGGTCGTTTGGTTTTGCCCATTCAACGAGGTATTGGTGAGTAAAAACGCGTTTTACCTTGTTTGTCAGGAAAACCAAGCTGATTTGGGAAAAATAGCTGCATTTCGTCAATGGATCTTGACTCAAGCAGCAAGCGAGCAAGAAAAACTGGGGTTTATTACGGGTGACCAAGATATGGCGCTTATTCAGTAATCATATATACCCGTTATTTTTCAAGTTGCAGTTGGTTGCATAGATAGGTAAAACGGCACTCAGTTTATCGTGTTTATCGGGATTTTAAATTAACCCATTGATGCAACTGGGATTATTTAGGGTATGGTTAATAAAAGGTGTTACTGTGAATAGTCGTTTGATGTTAATTTTTGCTGGGATTAGTGGCTTTTTTACTGTGGCTTTTGGTGCCATTGGCTCTCATGCGCTTTCGTCGATTATGAGTGCTCATCAGATGGAATGGATTGAAATCGGTTTGCGGTATCAGATGCTACATACAGTAGCTTTAATGGTGCTAGGGGCGATTTTATTGCGTAAAGTGGTTCTATGGTTTTTACTGGTGTGGCGTTTTTTTCGCCGTAGGCATACTTCTTTTCAGTGGTAGCCTTTATTGTATGGCCTTGTTACAGGTAAAATACTTTTCCTATTTTACGCCAATAGGGGGAGTTTGTTTTCTTATTGGCTGGCTGTTGGTCGTTATCGGCGCTATGCGTCTAAGGAAACCGGCGTTACGCCATGAGTAATAAAATTGCATTATATTGCCGTCCAGGCTTTGAAAAAGAGTGTGCGGCCGAAATTACAGATAAAGCTGGGCAAAAAGAGGTTTATGGTTTTGCGCGCGTCAAAGAAAATAGCGGTTATGTTATTTTTGAATGCTATCAAGCTGAAGATGCCGATAAACTTGCCCGCGAGCTACCTTTTCGTGAGCTGATTTTTGCTCGTCAAATGTTTGTGGTTGGGGAACTGCTTAAAGATTTACCTCCAGAAGATCGTGTTACCCCCATTGTGAATGCGCTGAGCCAGCAGGTTGAACGGGCAGGCGATCTTCGCGTTGAAGTTGCTGATACTAATGAAAGCAAAGAGTTGATGAAATTTTGCCGTAAATTTACGGTGCCTTTGCGTAATGCTTTACGACAAGAAAAAGTTTTACTGGCTAAAGAGAATTTCAAACGTCCGGTTATCCATGTTTTCTTTATTGCTTCAGGCTGTTGTTATACCGGATATTCTTACAGTTCGAATAGCTCGCCATTTTATATGGGGATCCCTCGGCTTAAGTTTCCATCGGATGCACCTAGTCGCTCAACATTGAAATTAGAAGAGGCATTTCACATATTTATCCCTTACGATGAGTGGGATGAGCGGCTAGCAAGCGGTATGAATGCGGTGGATCTTGGTGCATGTCCGGGGGGATGGACCTACCAATTAGTTAAGCGCAGTATGATGGTTCATGCTGTGGATAATGGTCCGATGGCGCAAAGCTTGATGGACACGGGGCAAGTTAGGCACCATCAAGTCGATGGTTTTAAATTCGAGCCAAATACGAAAAATATTACTTGGTTAGTGTGTGATATGGTTGAAAAACCGGCGAAAGTCGCTGCGTTAATCACGGAGTGGCTATTGCATGGGTGGTGCCGTGAAACCATTTTCAACTTAAAGCTACCGATGAAAAAGCGCTATGAGGAAGTGTCTCATATCCTTGAAAAGATGCGTACACAATTGGCAGAAAATGGCATCAATGTGCGGATCCAAGCGAAACAGCTGTACCATGACCGCGAAGAAATTACCGTTCATGTACAACGTATTTGGTCTGCTTATGCACCAATACGCGACTAAATCTGATATTTAGTAAGAACATATCATATAGCAAAAACTGCTTCCTAAACGCTGGTTAACAGTGAATGAAGAGGCAGTTTTTTATTGCTTATGGTTTGGGGTGATAGCGCAATTGGTTCAGGTTCCCTTGCAACTGAATATCTGTTCTTAAGGTTGCAATATCGCGGCAAACTTTTGCTATATCAAACTGACCAATAAGCTTTTTTCTCCATTTTTCATCAACGCTATCTAAATGAGCAAATAAGTTCTCAATGGAGTGGTATTGTTGTAGCAGTTGTGTGGCACTTTTAGCACCAATTCCCGCGACACCAGGCACTTTACTGCTGCTGATCCCCGCTAACCCCCAGTAATCAGGTAATTGGCAAGGTTTTACGCCAAATTCTTTTTCGATAAAAGGCACATCTAACCAGCGTTTTTGAAAATAGTCGCGAATACGAATTGAAGGCGACAGTAGTTGGCAATAGCCTTTATCAGTAGAAACGATAGTGACAGTTTGCCCTGCATCGGCGATTTTCTTGGCTAAAGTTGCCGCTAAATCATCCGCTTCGTCACCACTTGATTGCCAGCAGTGGACGCCTTTTGCTTCGAATTGTTTGACTAATGAAGGTAGCTCAGCATATAAATTTTCAGGCATGGGCTGACGGCCTGCTTTATAGTCAGGCAGTTTTTCATGCCGCCAGCTATTGTGCCTACCTTCCTCATCGAATACTGCAACAATATGGGTCGGTGAGGTGTGAGAGATAAGCTGTGCTACCGCAGATAAGCAGGCATCGCCGCAAGGACTGCCTTGTACGGCATGTATGCGGCGAATTAAATTAAGTGCATCAATTATCAGTAAGTGGATCATAAAATTTACGCCATCCTTGGCCTCATTATATTATTTCACTATTTCGTAGCAAGGCTCATAGGCTGTTCCACCCGGCAGTTTCATTCGATGTTGGTCGACAAAACCGCGCAGTAGAATATCCATGCGTTGCATAATTTCTTTATCACCATGAATTTTAAACGGGCCATACTGTTCAATAGCCTTCATACCGACTTCTTTCACGTTACCCGCAACGATACCAGAGAAGGCTCTTCTAAGATCAGAGGCCAGTTTTTCTGGTGATTGACCTGGATACAGATTCAGTGACGCCATATTTTCATGAGTCGGCTCGAAAGGATGCTGTAATTCAGGGTTGATCTTAATTGACCAGTTAAAGCTATAAGCATCGCCTGTGCTACGACGGTTGTCTTTCACCAATGGCATGTGTTTTTTCATTACACGAGCGACTTCTTGGGGATCATCAATGATGATTTGATAGTGTTTGCTGGCTTCTTCACCAAGTGTATGACGAATAAAATCATCTAACACAGAGAAGTACTCGGCACTTTCTTTTGGCCCCGTTAAAACCAATGGCAATACTTGTTCGCTATTTTCAGGATCCATCAAAATGCCTAGCAAATAGAGAAGTTCTTCTGCTGTACCGACGCCCCCAGGGAAAATAATGATCCCATGCGCTAAGCGAACGAACGCTTCAAGGCGCTTTTCGATATCAGGCATGATGATAAGCTCATTGACTAAAGGGTTAGGTGGCTCAGCAGCAATGATAGATGGCTCTGTTAGGCCGATAAAACGGCTATTTTTATAGCGTTGTTGAGCATGGCCAACAGCCGCCCCTTTCATTGGGGCTTCCATGGCTCCGGGGCCACAACCTGTGCAGATATTTAGCTCTCTTAAACCAAGCTCATTACCGACTTTACGGCCATATAGGTACTCGGTTTCGTTGATAGAGTGACCACCCCAGCAAACAATCATGCTTGGATCTTCATCAAGATGCAGTGTACGCGCGTTACGTAATATAGAGAAAATGACGTTAGTTAGGTGAGTGCCATTTCCCAGATCTAAATGCATTTTTTGCTCTGCATTGATGATTTGAGCATGAACAAAGAGGATATCACGCAGTACCGCAAACAGGTTTGCTTGTATAGAACGGATGATTTTACCATCGACAAAAGCATCTTGAGGTGGGTTAATTAGCTCAAGTTTGACACCGCGCTCACGTCGTAATACGTTGATATCGAAGTCAGTATGCTTATCCAATAAATCTTTACTGTTGTCTGTTAAGCTCCCTGAATTTAAAACCGCTAATGAGCAGTTTCTGAACAAGCGATACAAATGACTGCTTGCGGTACGCTTTAACATATCAACTTCAAGTTGAGATAAGAGATCCATGGATCCTAATGGACTGATATGAGTAATCATTTTTTTCCCTTTTAAATCATTTTATTACGGATTGCTCTCCGAAATAATTCGAAATAAATCCAATATCAAATTTCGATTTTTTTCCAACTAAGACCCCTATCATCCTGATACATTCTGGTCATATCCATTGATTTGTGTCCTAAAAGCTGGTTAGCGAACTCATTTGATTTTTCATTCCCATACACTCTGGATGCTAGGCTTCGGATTTCGTGGAACGTCGGCGGAGAACCCTCCCATGACAAACCACTTTTGCTTCTGGCTAGTGAAAAAGCCTTACCAATGGTTTTATCTGCTAGCATATCACCCTTCTGTGAAACCAGCACGAATTCCTTTCCGTTCAATTCATGCTTGCACCTATCTAGCACTGATTGCAAAGTTTTATTAGCTATATTATTTGAAATGGTGAGCGGTATTGCTATTTTAGTTCCTGTTTTCTCTTGCTCTATCCATAAGTAACCATCATAAATATCACTCCATTTTAATTTTCGAATATCACCAGAACGCTGTCCTGTTAATATAGCCAAATCCATGCTCATACTAACCCAAGGCTGACAGTGCTCTACTGCTGTGTTGTATATTTGAATGTAATCACTTTCTGACATCCTAGTTCTGGCTATTTTATTCCTTGGAACTCTGGTTGCTATTACGGGGTTAAAATCAACAACACCATCCGACATCGCTTCGTTAAACATATCTTTTAGAATACTCCGCATCAATCTAGCTGTAGTTATATTCCCATCAGAAACAATGCTATTTATGTAATCAGCAATATCTTTAGTTTTTATTTCATTTAAAGGAACATTATTGAAACTATTTTTTATCCTTTTTAACCGTCCTTGGTAGTCATCTAGGGTCTTTTTCTTTAAATCACGGAGGAGTATAATCTCACCAAATCTGTCTATCCAATCATGAAATTTTATTGCATCGTTACTTGCCATTCTGTTTATTAATGATTCTTTTTTTCCATAAATAAACAAGTTAGCCGAGATGGCTTCATTTACCGCCTCGGCTTTATTTCTTCCTATACCGTATTCAATGCCGGTTTCGGGGTTTCGGTAGCTGTAATATCCTTTTCTACAATATAGGTTAGGTGGTAGGTGAGCGTTTTTGGGACTTCTGTTTCTTGCCATCTGTCTCAATCCTTTTTAACAGTTTGCAGTTTTTATTTAATAGAATGCTTGGGTTAAGGTTTTCGTAGTTTGTTATTTTTTGTGCGGATGGGTGTATTAAATATTGATACCCATCAAATGTTGGTGCTGGATATATTTTCCCAGCGCTTATCCACCGCCTTATCGTTTCATCACTTCTTCTGTGCTTTTTTGCGAATTCTCTGACTGTTTGCATTTATGCACCTCCATTCTTCCTTCTATATTTCTCATAATCATCCCCGCAATCTTTACTGCAATATGCGCTATTTGGTTTTGCTGGCATTTCTTCACACCAGATGCACATTCCGTTTATTGATTTAGTTACTGGCTGGCGATTTGATAATGCGGCTTGAATTCTTAATTCGTTGAGTTCGTTTGCTGAGTCGATAATATCCATAATTCACCTATGCTATTTTCCATTCGTTTAATATTTGATTGCCGATATTTATTAACTCATCTCTATCGACAGTGCTAATTATCTTTCGTGGTTTAATGTATGGTCGCCATATTAAAAGCATTGACCCTTTATTATTTCCGTTAACTGGTTTATTTGTGCCAGCGTTAATAAATGAAATTCGACCTCCTGTGATTAATCTCACTTCATCAACAGTTTCCAATGCAGAATTAAACCAGCCGACAGAAGTATCAGCAGGAACCAACATAACTATAGGCTGCAATTGTTTTTTACATTGTTCAGCGGCCTTATTAACCCAAGGCTGAATTTCACTGTACGGGGGATTCACCCAAATAGCCCCGTAACTTTCCCAATCGCAATTTAACGAGTCGTCTTTTTCGGTGAGGTAATGAGAACAGAGAGCGTTATTTTTATCGGCTGCGGCATCTAAATAAAAACCGAATTCAGCGTCCAATGCTGTAAATAAAGGTAGGGGAGTTTGCCATCTATCACGCAATTCCTTTTGTGTGTGGCTACCTCCGTAGTCAGCCTTCATTCTCCGCATCCTTCATTAGTAGAAATAATTCCATAGCCTTGCGATAAAAATTATCGTTGTAGTTTTCCAACCCACTCCACACGCTTAACTCTGGGTATTTAGCACAGCTAACGTCCCACGCTATTCCATCATGAGTTATAGATATGAGGCTATCTTTGATAATCGGCATTGCATCGGCTGGATTGTTGCATGGGTTGAATTCACGCCACTGCTCTTTATTGCTCATCCTTGTAACCACGCCGTACCTTGTGACTTCGTACGCCAGTCCTGATTTTTCAGCAACCTTTTTATTAATCTCGAAATCAGATAGTCCGGTGTATTTATTCATTGATTAACTCCAGCATTTTCTCATTGTACCAATTTCGGTTATCCCACCAATCGTGCACTAAGTAGGGCGCGTAAAGTCCTTCTCGAACTAATTCAATAACCCCAATTTTTTCATACCCCTTGACTTTAACCTTATCGCCGACTTTAAATTTCATCGCCACACCTCCCCACAAACTACCTCAACATCCCGCACCTGCATTATTTGCATAGCACGGCTCTCGCATTCTTGCTGTGTGTACAATGTATCGGTTACAGGCGTAACATGTCCCTGCCAAATTAATAACAGTACAAATAGCTTCATTATTATTTAATCCAATCGATATAGTGGGATATTAGTTTCTGTTTTTTCTGGTTGAATAAATGATTTTTGTTTTCTACGAAGAAGAAGTCCAGAAACAGGAGTTATATAACCAACAGGCTCTAAGTTATTAATTAAACTCTCGCGCGATGCTTGCCATGCTGATAACTGACGCTGGTGCATTCTCGTTATCGAAATCATACCTAACCCATTCCGCTTCATTTCTTCTTTCTGTGGTGCAAACCACTCTTCAAATTGCTGCCTTGATTTATCCATGCTTACTCCTGAATTTTAGGTATAAAAAACCCTGCTAGTGCAGGGTGGTTTTTATTTTATCAATCAAAATCGAGATATTGCCTAGGCTAATCCTACATAGAGCTGCATTTTTATAAATTACGTTATCAGAGAGTAACCAAAGACTAAGTTCTTCATTGTATCTCATAATATCCAACATCATGGAATATATAGCTTCAAAGTATTTGCTATTTGTACTTATTGCCAAGCCTAGTAAATTCTCAATGCTGGATAGTTCGATTCTTTTTAGATAATGATTTCTAGAGCGCATATTTTCATTAACGCTTGTTATTAGAAATATATCTCCATTGTTTTTACTTGTTATATTTACTAAATTTCTTTTTTCTAATTTAGAAAAAACATTTTCCGCATGATTTAATTCATTTTTAACTCTTTCGCACTCGGAAATAATCATCTTTAGAATTGATTTCTCTACTTCGCTTGCTAATTTTTTTGCATCGTTCCTCTGCCAAAAATAAACACCTATAGTTGCAAAAATACTAAATGCAGAGGTAAAACTAAAAAATGTACCCAACTTATTATTGTCATCAATGTTCCAATAAAAGAAAATTGTGTAAGTTATAGCAAAAAAAATAGCAACTCCCAAAGCTATGTATAACAACCAACTTCTCTTCATAACCCCCCCCCTTATTTAAAGCAGGAATCATACTCACATCCATGTGACTAATCCACCGTCAAATCTCTTCCTTAACTCACATTTTTGAACTCAATCACCCAAACCCATTCGTTATTTATCCAGCTATCAATTCCGTATATATCCATCCATACTTGAGCGAACCACGAACGAGAAAAGTCAGGGAAACCATATTCACGCGACACAATATCAATAGACAGGTGGCTTGGTGGCGAACCTTCTTTCATAGCGTCTTGCTGCGATATCTCCTGTACTTGCTGAATCCAAACATCAGTAATTTCAATTCTCCCTTTGATAGTACCGTCTTTGTCTGCAATGTTAATGATGTCGCCAATTTGTCCGTATGGGCAATTATTGGCTAGAGTGTGACCCGGTACAGCTGGCATTGATTTGCTATTCTTCCCCCATCCTGCACCGTAGACCTCCCACCAATTGCCATTCAATACAGGCTGTACTTTCATCGGCCTGCGTGTCTGCGTTTTTCTACCATCCATGACAGCCGCTAACATTGCATCGTTAAACTTGATTCTGTCTTTCATATTCATCCCTCTTATTGCATCTATTTAATCGCTAGGATTAAAACGTTTCATGGCAAATACCTATTTACCTTCTACACTTAAGCCGAAAGAGCAGTTACAAGCTGTGCAACTTTCGCCGACCTCCCTGTGTCGGCATTTTTTTATTCATTGCATCCCTGCGAATTAAATTATTCCGTTGGGTCTACTAGCTCATACGCATCATTAACGTGGTCTTGCTCTACTGCATAATAAGTACCGCTTCCATCAAATTCACATTCTTCACAGTTGCGGTATATATCAGTGATGGCTTGTTTTAACTTTGCGTTTTCTTCTTGTAACTGTTCAATAATCATATCTATCTCCTGTTTGCATCCTTGCAAGTATTCCCTGTAATTAATCGTCGCTTGGGTTATCCCATTCGATATAAGCGCAATCTTCAGCCTCAACTACAACATGACCTGTGTTATCACACCCGCAGCATTCAACCTTATCGTAATTAAACACCTTCTCATGATTTCCTTCCGTGTGAATAATTACTTTATTGGAATGGCAAATTTCGCATAGATTAAATGCATCAATCTCAATTGGCTTTTTCATGGTTATATCCTTTGTTTAAATCACATAAATAGCGTGGCGTGGGTAGGGGAGTCCGATAGGGGCAAAGGGGATATCGTCAATCCATTCCCCGTCTGGATTTTTCTTGCTCCAATCTGCGGGCTGCGCTTGCTGTGGCTGCTGAGGCTGTCGCGCTGGTTGCTGAGGCTGACCCCAACCACCTTGACCTTGTGATGCTGCATCACCGCCACGACCACCTAACATCTGCATGGATCCGCCGATATTTACCACCACTTCCGTTGTGTATCTGTCTTGACCGCTTTGGTCAGTCCATTTTCTGGTTTGCAAAGAACCTTCGACGTATATCTGGCTTCCTTTTTTCAGATATTCGCCTGCAACTTCAGCTAATTTCCCGAAAATTACCACGCGATACCACTCAGTTTTTTCCTTCATCTCACCAGTTTGCTTATCACGCCACGATTCCGATGTGGCTAGTGCGAGATTCGCTACTGCGCCACCATTTGGCATGTACCGAATTTCAGGGTCTTGACCTAGGTGACCAATGAGGATTACTTTATTTACTCCGCGACTAGCCATTGGTTCCTACCTCCTCAAACTCGCCTTCAAATACTGAGGCGTTTTCCTGATCGATATTAGCCTCTGCTTTTTCATCAAGAATTACCGCTTTCTGCATTTCGATAGAGACTGGCAGATATTTAAATAAGCGACGGATAACGGTTTTCTTCGCCATTTCTTCCCAGTGAGAGACCCATGGCCCATTTTGACCAGCCTTGCTTGATGCTCTGACTTTCTCAATTTGGTTATGCGTCATAACTTCAAACTGGACACCGCCATCTTTCAGCCTTGCGACAGCGTAAACGTGTGTAATTGGTGAGTCCTCATTTTCACCCGGTACGTGCGTTAAGTTTTCATTCAGTCCATACTCAAAGTGGAAACTATCACCTTGCCTTACCGTTCTGGCTGAAATGCTGATTATTTGATTTGAGCGACGGGCTAGATCAATCATTCCTCGGTAGCCAATGATTAACTGCACATTTGATTGTCCCGACTTGGATTTTCCATTTCCAAACGGGAGCAGGTATGCATGACCAAGTGCGTTACCTGGTTCTAATCCTAATTGCGAACACTGCACAACTGCGCCGATAAAACTTTGCATATCACAGTTGGCTAATTCTGGTGTTTTTCTTATTTCCGTTGACACTATTCGGATCATTCTATCCGGCGTCATGTGACGAGGAAGGGCGGCTGCTAGCTGAGCTTTCATACTTGGTTTATTGATACACTCAACCAACAACTGATCTTTGGTTTTTTCTTTTTCCTTTGTACCTTGTGTTTTTTGTAAGTCAGCTTGAGCTAATGGTGGGTTACTCATTCCTTAATTCCTTAGCCCAATAGGGCAGTGATAGTGTGCGTATGCCTGCCCATTCATCCGTTTTTAGGCATTCTGCATACGTTCTTAAATTTTGTTTGTAGGTTGTTCGACCAATATCTTTTGCTTGTTGGTCTAAATTGAAAACTCTAACGGGGTATCTACCGCAGTCGATAGTCGTGCTAACAACGAGAAAGACAAAAACAGGGGATTCGCCTGTTAATGATTTATATCCATCAGAATAAAAAGAGTCCTGTACGTGATACCGATACTCGTACATGGAGCGATCGAACCGCTGAATATCGGCTGAGCTTTTTACATCAACAATCCAATGATGCTCTTGAATGAGTTTATCTGGCCTGCAACGACAAAGAATGTCCGTATCCTTGTCTTTCCAATAGATGCTGCTTTCAGCGATTCCTTTCGCCTCCAAGCACCATCGAGCTATTGGGTGAGCCATTGTGCTATCTTTCATGAGTGATAACTTCCTGTTATCTTCATTGGTAATTGGTGTGATATTTTCCTTTTCACACATTTCAAGAAATTCTTTTTCTTGCTCTTTCCCTGCATTGGTTCTACGATTTACTTCTGGTGCAATCCTAAATCTTTTTTGAAATTCATCCAGGCTCCAGCAATAAGCAATGCAAAGCCGTGCCAAAATCTAGAGCCTTTGTTTTTTCTTTATCTACTGGCGCATCCCTATGCCATATAAAATCAGCCGGAGATTCATTTATTAGGTCCAACTGTGATTTACTTATACCTAATCCATTATGGTAGTCCTCATTTGATATGTTGTAATAAATTCCCTCTTTCACATCATTCGAGCCTCTTTCATTAGTGATTTAATAAACTCACTTGCCCGATCCTGAGCTTCATCATATTCACTGTCAGTCCATTTATCAGTGAGTGTGCTTCCTAGCATTTCCATAAGTTCGTGAGCTTGTTCTGCTATGTATGCGCTTTGTGCATCCTGCCATGCTGCATTTTCTAATCGACGCTCTTCCTGAGCATCTCTCATTGCATATGCATTCACGCCGCCTCCTTGCTATTAGCCTTGATGTGTTCGACAATCCATTGCCCATCACCAGCCGCGATTGCTTCATCAATAAACCCAGCAAGCTGCCCATTTTCCTTAATGTTTTCGTAGCGTTCTTTTTCCGTGAACTGTAGTTTGCTTATAATTGTTCCGTAATCACCGTCTATGCGCTTGATGTCATTTCCGTTGACACAAGTAATAATTGTTCCTGATGAGGAGTGGTCGCATCCAAAAGTTGACAATAAAAGCTGTATGCATTTATTCACTTAGACCTCCCGTAACTCGCTTTGAGAAATTCCATTGCTAACCACCAAACATCATCACAACGTTGGCTTATAGCAATTCGCGCCTGTGCCTGAGCCAGACGTAGAAAATGTTTATCGATTTGCATGATTTATCTCGTCAATAGAGGTAATAGAATTGCAGTCATAATGATTAATGCTGCGTAGTAATAGTTATCGCCCATGTGATTACCTCACATAGTTATTTAAAGTGTTCTGGTGTTGGTGCGGTGGGTTAGATTCCGAGGGATTTTGCTAGCTCAATAGCTTTAAGTAAGCCGCCTCGTTTTACGCTTCGCTTGTGCTGATATTTATTTGTTGTTGGGTAAAATAGAACTTTACCTTTCTTTGTTTGAAAATGAATAGTTCCACTTGAATCTCTGGTGTACGGAATATCTATATCCTTTAGTTTCTCCGTGTTATTTTTAAGTCGCTCTAGTTTCCGCTCTTTTATCATTTCCTTGTATGCGCGAAAATCATCTCCTACATCACCCATAATTAATTCCTTATGTGCGTATTCCTCACTATTAATAGCGTTATGAATGATTAAGTGGCGAGTTACTGCTGACCGAGGGCTTTAGAGTTTTGCTACAACTTCGTCATAATCTACTTCAAAGTCTTTGCAGGTTTCTTTCAAGTCGTTAAAGTTAATTGCGTGATTTAAGGCGCTAACTTCATCCTGAGTTAGTTGTTCATCTCGGTAGTCATTAAATCCAACTGATAACAATTTGCCGCCTAATATTTCCGTTCCTGCATTAACAGACGGCTCCTTGCCATCTTCATACTCAACTACGAATGTCATTTTTCCCACATATCACCCCCCTAGCCTTTAACATTGCATCTGCCATTTGGTAAGCATCATGAGCTAAATCATCAAAGTCATATCCACAGTTAGGGTTAGATTTAGCAGCTTGCATAAATTTGGCAGCGAAATAGTCTCGCAACGTCATGCCTGCGGTAGTGCCATGCAATTCTGTTGCTGGAACTGGAAAAGCCGCTCCACCTGTTTTATCTGTCATGCGTTACCTCTGTCATAGTAGAATTATTAATAAACTCTCTTCTATCCAGCAACTCCTGATACTCATCAATCCTGCCTGTTGAGTGATAAAAGCACTCTTCACTACAATGACATGAATTTTCAGCGCATGGGTTCTCGCTATAATCAACATCAAAAATGAATGCTTTATCTTGTTCGCCTAATTCTTTGTTGCAGGAAAAGCACAAATACTTATCTGTCATACTCCCTCCGTTATTAACTAATTCAACTGTTTCCAAAATGGAAATAGTTGCTCTATCTCCTATCTATTAATCAACTCACCACAGCCCACAGAATGGACTGTAATTAGTTAACTGTGCCTGCTTTTAACCACGTCAGGCGAGGTGGTTCCTTACTTTCCACAGTCAAGGAAAATTGATATATTGGTTATTCCACAGTCAAAATAAGGAATGTTTTTAATGACACAATATGCAGTTAGAGTTGAGCTATATAATGCAGATTATGACGACTATGATGATTTGCATAAAAAAAATGAGTGGGATATTAATGAATAGGTATGTCACGTATGGAGATGGCAGTAAACGCGACCTACCTAACGGAACTTATGTTGGCAACAGTCACTTAACTACAGAGCAATTAAGAGATGAAGTCAGGAGAATATCCAAACCTTTATCTTTAACAAAGGATGCGTCTGTCATTGTGTTTGCTATCAGTGACTGGGCTGCATTTTTATATCAATCTAAATAGTCGTTCCTGAGCCTAATTCAGGCTCACCTGTAGGTAAGCTGGCTTGTCTGTTATTGATTAACTTCACAACCAGCTTTATTGCTTCTTGTCGTGAAATACCTTCATTTTCTGCTACTGTATTGATTAAACTTTCTAACTCTTCCAATTGCGTATCTCCTATTTAACGTGCCGTAACACTTCCATCATTCATAATCGGCTTGCGTAGCCGTGGGCTTTATCTCGCCGTCACCCCGAACTCACTGCTCGGCTGTTTTGTTTTAACTCCTGAAAATATTGCTACATTAGGTAAGCAACAGTTGTCTCCACTTGGATAATGCTTTGTTGGTTTGAGAGAGAGAACAGGGCGTTCTTTCTTCTCAACTCCAAATATCGAATCCCAAATTTCTTCCACTGAGCGACTTCTCATAGCTATCTTTCGAGCCAAAAACTCGCCTTGCTTTCTGCGTCTGCGAATTTTTGAGTTCTCTTTGAAAATTATTGTTGCCATATTTGCCTCCTAAGTGATCTTTGGTGGTGATGCCGGATGCCTCCGGTAGCTGTCTTTCGCCAACAAGGCGACTGCTTGTCTTTTCGACCATCACCCCAAAAACCACTCAGTGGTTGCTCTGAAAATTTATTCTGAGCGTTCCTAATTGTTAAAGAACTAAATCCGTTTACCTTTGGCTCCTTGCCTTCGATGAGTTAAATGTATACGAATCGTAGATGATTGTAAATACAAAATGTAGACTTTATTTGTGCTATAGTGTCAACTATTTGTATTTACAGGCAATTTATTTTCAAAAAAATCTCAGATTGGAATGCAGATCACTTCTTTGGAGGGGAGAGGACACAAAAAAGCCCTCGCGGGGAGGGCTGATGAAGGTTATGCTGCTAGCTTAGATATCCACTTATCTCTTTTTGCGAAAGGTAAAACATGGCTTATTTCATTAAACAAAAGAGATAGCTGTTGCATTTGGTCGCCGATTGATTCGCTATCAACAACAACATATCGATTATTTAATGTGGTATTTGCATTTTTTAGGTCAATTAGTTTACCAAGTAGAGAATATGCGCTATTCCAACTTCCACCTTGTTTTACGCTAGATGTAAAAAGATACTTTGGTTCTTCGGTATTAACTGTTACTGGAATGACTATGTTATGTCCGCTCATTCCTAATACATTAGACCTCAATGAAATCCTATCTTTTAAGCTGGAGTGATATAAATAATCTATAACTTCACTTTCAAATCTTTCAACTCTGACCGATTGATGCCAGTCAATAGATAAAGCGGAGGCTAATATTCCTGCTCTGATTACATTGGAGGTGGCTGATCCAATCGTATCTTCTGTTGCCCAGCTAATAATTTCACCTCTATCGTTGAGTTCTGCGCCTTGATAACTTATAAAACTGCGTATTTCATCAATTCTTTTTTTTGTAAGTGAAATACCCCTTGCTTCCATATTCATTAATGCATCGCATCTGTCACTTACAAGATATTTACCATTAATTTCTTTTACGAAAGCACCAACATGTTCCCCATCATCACAGAAAGTGAATGGGCTAATAATTCTTAGTAATTCAGCACCTATAGGGTGGCATTCAAAACCAAGATTAGATATGACTGTTGAGCACATCATAATGGCAATCCTATTTGTCCAGATATATCTTCTAAAGGTATAGGGAGTTCACCTGCACATTTTATATTTAAATGATTACAAAAAAACCGCCAAAACCCTCTAATATCATCTGATTTTATAGTTTCTTTAATTGGGAATCCTATTGGATTATAGCGTCCAGCCTCTTCATAATAAACATGGTAGTGGGCACCTACAATATAATTTACAAAGTCAGGATGATCTACTTTATATCTGTTTGTATGCGCATCAAATGGATAACTATCAACTGCAAATATCCTTTTTTTATTATAAAGCGCTACGATGTTTATCTTTGGGAACACCTCATCGCCATCTTGTTTTGGTTCATGATCAGGTTTCCATTGGATTAAAATAGTTAATCCTTGCACTGGTATTCCATCTTTGTCTAATGGCAAAATATTCATTTGAAGCCATAAAAGCGGTCTGTTTGGAGGCGGTTTTTCCGTCCAACTAACACCTGAGAAATCGATGTACTTTTCACAGTATAGAACATTGTCAACTTCTACTTGGCTAGGTTGATAATCAGTACACTTTGCCACTATTAGTCATCCGTTAATATTTAATTAGAACCACACCCTAAAACGCGTCGTCATCCAAAGAAGCAGCCACGGGCATCATCTTCAACGAGCCTAATGGCGTCAGAAAAACTGCCTAGCATTATTTCATCGTAGTTGTGCCAGTTGCTGTCTTTATCAATCCAAAACAGAGACCAAGAGCTGTTAGATTTGTCATGTGTAATTTTTGCTATCGGCTCTTGAGCTTGCCCGTCACTCCAAGTAAGGCGTCTTACTTCAAATATGACAACGGAGTCATCTTCAATGCTATAGCTTAAATCCAGCTCATCCCTTAGGTGTTCAGCAGGTCGGCGCTTTTCCATGAAAAACTCCATACACCGCTTAATGTTAGCTATCTCAATGTCGTTAAATGCCATGCATTCTCCTAAAACGTGTCGTCAGGCCGTCCAAAAATCATCTCGTAGAGTTGGAATATGGCATCATCATCAAAATCAAACCATACCAGCATTGCAATCACGGATAGTGCTGCGGTTATTTCTACCTTGTGCTGCTTGATACAACCCCATAATTTTTTCATATGAACGTATCGTCAGGCCATTGTGACTTGATTACCTTGCCTATGATTGTGCAGTTACCGTTAATAGGGATCAGGTCATAGCGTGGGTTTAATGGCTCTAGATACTCAACCCCACCCTCTCTAATCAATCGTTTGAATGTGAACTCATCGTTCATCATGCGAGCTATACAGAAGTCACCAAAGTTAACATCCTGCTCAGGGTCAACAAGTATCAGCATACCTTCTGGGAAGCTAGGACGACCACCTTGAGGGGCTGTCATTGAGTGACCTTCAACCTCTAACCAGAATGCGCTATCACTTGCCTTCTTGGCTGTTGGTATCCATGTGATGGCATCTTTCTCTGTATATGAATTGCTGTTTTCGGTAAATGATCCAGCCTGTACTTTAGAAAGTAATGGGTATTCATAGGTTGGTTCAACCCTACTAATCGACTCTTCATCAATGCTAATAGTGCCATCTTGATTTATGGTCGGGTTATTGACTCCAACATATGCAAGTATCCCAGCTATTTCACTAAATGCTGGCTCTCTCTTTCCTGTCATCCAATGCCCAACGGCACCTTTCGATACTGAAAAATGCTCAGCCAGATGATCGTATGTAATGCCCTTATCTTTCATGAGGGACTTGGCTAGTTCATACCATTTCATTTTCATAACCCAATAATACGATATGTATACATAAATGTGGACAGACAATATGTATACTTTTATGTTGAAATTGCGGATACTTTATGTATACTTTTGTGATGAACAATAAGGAGGTTCAGATGAATTACATAAGCCGATATAGAAAAAAGCTTGGGCTTACACAGACAGATTTAGCTAAAGAGCTAGGCTGCACAAAAGGAAACATTAGCCATTATGAAAATGGCAGACGTAAAGCAGACCTTGAAGTATGCAGGAAGCTAGTTAGATTTTTTAACAATAACGGGATTAACGTCACTATCGATGACATTTTCCCACCAAAAGCAGCATAAACACTACCCCGCTCTTTAACATCGCTAGACCGCTCAGAGTAAATTCTCAGAGCAAACCAAACTCACTGGATCGTGAGTCACGGACTAACTGTATCTAAAAGGACTATAGATTATGGAAAATGCAAAAAATATCAAAGTAGAGTGCTCATCAAACGAATTGATGACGTTTTACATTCAACAAATGTATTCAGTCGGTAATAACGGACTCGCTAAGGCGCTAGGAATACACCCATCAAAATCCAGTCGAGATAAAGCCAGAATATTCGATTTAGCTTGCCAGTTGGTGAGTAAGTTCGGATTGCCGCCTGATTCGGTAAACATCAGTGATAAGCCAACGAAAGTTGTTCTTGAAGGTGATTATGCAGAAAGGGTTATTCAAGCTCTTGAAGGGAAGGGAAAGGTTAAAAGAAAAGCCCCAACCACGGCGAATGATGAGGCTCAAATCAATTTGGATATTTAACGATCAAAACAACTGTATCAACAACCAGTAATGGTGACAAGGGAAATTTATGGTTTCCCTTTTTTGATACAACAACCCAATGAGGTAATTATGAACCAAATAACTACTTTAGTAAACAGTGGTGAATTAACCATGACTAGCTTAGAAATATCTGAACTAGTCGAATCAAGGCATGACAAGGTTAAACAATCAATCGAAAGACTGTCAGAAAGAGGGGTAATAACTTTACCCCCAATGGGGGAAAAGCCCACAGCAGGCAGGCCGAGCACTTTTTACATTTTTTCAGGCGAAAAAGGAAAGCGCGATAGCATTATTGTTGTCGCTCAATTATCACCAGAGTTTACAGCGCGATTAGTTGATCGCTGGCAAGAACTTGAATCTCAAAAATCCCTCATTCCTCAAACGCTGCCAGAAGCTTTACGTCTGGCGGCAGACTTAGCAGAACAGAAACAAATAGTTGAACAGAAATTAGCAATTGCAGCGCCTAAAGCTGAATTTGTTGATCGGTACGTTCAAGCTACTGGCTTACTGGCTAGAGAGCAATTGGAGGCAGCATGAGCAGAGGAATAGGAATCACTAAAAAGGAACTTACACACGGTAAGTTTGGATGTAAGTGCGCTTACTGCGGCATATCGATATCAATGATTGATATGCACATTGACCATATAAACCCCAAGAAACTAGGCGGAAAAAGCGACATAAAGAACTTAAATCCTTCCTGCCAGAAATGCAACACAACCAAAGGAGGGAAGAGCTTAGAGGATTACAGGCTTCATATGAGAATAAAAAAATCTAAATTCTCTGGGGTTATTAACGCATCACAATGGCGCGAACTAAGTTGCCTAGGAGTTGATATTCCACTTCCGACACATTCGTTTTATTTCGAGGAAAACAGTAATGAGTAGAGCAGCTACTGATTGGGCGTGGAGCCTAGACCTAAAAGCACCTCAAAAAATATTGATTTTATCTTTGGCGGATAGGGCTGATGAATATCACTGTTGTTACCCAAGCATACAGAGGTTAGTAAAGGACACTGGGCTAGATAAAAAGACCATTAGCAAATGGATAAACCTAATGATTGAAGATGGCTTGATATCAGACACAGGCGAAAGAAAAGGGCCAACAAAAAGAGTAAGAGTTTTGCGTTTAAATATTGATGCTGAATACACCCAAAAACGGGATGATACCGAAAAAGGGAATATACCCAAAAACGGGTCTTTGAATGCACCCAAAAACGGGTCTTTGAATGTACCCAAAAACGGGTCACAGAATCAGTCACTAGAAACAAACAATGAACCAAAGAAAAAGGGATTTGATGCGAAGAAGGAATCTATCCCTGATTGGTTGGATCGTGAAATTTGGTTCAACTGGATTGATTACAGGAATGAAATTAAAAAACCTCTCAAAACTAAAAAGACCTTTGAGTTACAGGTTAAATTTTTACTGCAATGTCTCGAAGAAGGTTATTCGCCTGAAGAAATAATTAATCAATCCATAACTAATGGCTGGCAAGGGCTGTTTAAACCTAAAAATAACCATCAGGCAATAACATCACAGCAGGGTAGCTGGAACACGCCGGAGGCATGGAGGGATTTCATTTGAAAACCAATTTAATGGCGGTAATTAATAATCGTGATGCGGGCGCTTTAGCCAGAATGTCACAGGGAGATATCACAAAAAAAGTAGTCAATTCAAACGCTGAAAAGATGGTTGATTCACTATTCAAAAGTTTAAAGCAACTCTTTCCTGCGTCAGTCAGTACCGTTTTTAAAAACCCAAGTGACGAAATGGACGCTAAGAGACAATGGATCGCCGCCTTTGCTGAAAATGGAATTACTACCAGAGAGCAGCTTCAAAACGGTATGCGACATGCAAGGGCAAGTGATAACCCTTTCTGGCCTGCTGTTGGTCAATTTATCAAGTGGTGCAAGGAAGAAGATTATGTAGCTCTTGGTTTGCCTGACGAGGATCAGCTTTACGAACTCTATCGAGAATACTGCAAAATGCGCGGCTGGCGTAAAATGAAATGGCCATCAAACGCTTGCTACTGGATGGTTACCAAAATTTACTCTGAGATGCGAAGTAAAAGCCTAACGGATAGCGAGGTTAAAAAGCTTTGCGCCAAAGAGTTACGGAGCATGACTGCAAGAATCAAAGCAGGTGAAACTATTCCAGCGCCAGTTAAACAAATACCTCAGTTACACATTCCAACCAGCAAAGAAAAATCATTAGAACACCTTGCTTCAATTAGAAAGAAATTGAATCTTAACCCTAAATCTATTTAAGGAAATAAACATGAACTTTTTCAAAAATGCGATTGTGTATCGTATAACTCGTGACATTCAAATTTCAGCAGATGAACTTGAAGCGCAATTAAAAAATCTTAAATTTTCACCCTGTGGAAGTCAGGACATGATGAAAGCTGGTTGGACTAATCCAATTAAAACAGGTGAAGCATTAACTCATTCAGTGGGTAATCAAATACTCATTGTTGCCAAGCGTGAAGAAAAAATATTACCGTCTGATGTTATCAAAAAAGAGCTGCAAGCCAAGGTTGATAAGCTGGAAGCCGACCAAGGGCGTAGGCTGAAAAAGACCGAGAAAGACAGCTTGAAAGACGAAGTTATTCACACATTGCTACCTCGAGCTTTTAGCAAGGAATCTGTAGTCAGAATTTGGATTGATAACGACAATCAAAGAATCATTGTCGATGCAAGTAGTGCAAAACGAGCCGAAGATACACTAGCACTACTGAGAAAAACGTTAGGTTCATTACCAGTAGTTCCACTTTCCATGGAAACACCAATCGAACTGACTCTCACTGAATGGTTACGTGATGGAACGATCCCTAAAGGGTTTAATTTTACCGATGAGGCGGAACTTAAAGCAATTTTAGAAGAAGGTGGCATTGCCAGATTCAAGAAGCAAGATTTAGTTTCTGACGAAATAGCCTCACACATTGAAGCAGGTAAATTAGTAACGAAATTATCTCTAGATTGGAATGAAACAATTCAATTTACCTTGTGCGACGATGGATCACTTAAAAAAATCAAGTTCTCAGATGTGCTAAAAGAGCAAAACGATGATATCGACAGAGAAGATATCGCCCAGCGATTTGATGCAGATTTTGCTCTGTTTACAGGTGAAATGACGCGACTAATCGACTCGCTCATTGACTCACTTGGCGGTGAAGCAAGTTGTTAACACACCAAATCATAAGGACTTCTAGATGAACATAGACAAGCGAGTTATGTGTTACCGATGTCTACACATCTACAATTTACTAGATGCAAAATTAATCAAAAATAAGCGACTTACTCACACCAAAGACAAGTGTTGCCCTAAGTGTGAATGCAAAGTTTATTTTTCAGAATGAGGATTTATAGATGAAAAAATGCGAATCAAACGGAACAAAATACGCAAGCTATCTGTGTGACTTTATGCGCAAATCGGTAAAGACAAAATCGCCACACGGTAAGACTAGAGGGATATTTAAATACTCGGCCATCGACACATGGACTGGAGATAGTCTTGGTGAAGCAGTTTATTACGATGAAGGGAATGGAAATAGAACGCATTTAAACTTCTGTCCGTTCTGTGGTGGCAAGTTACATAGCGTAGATATCGGTGATTAAGCGAGGTATTGAGTGATGAAATGGTATCAGGAGGCACTCGTCAGGGTATTTAGTAGCAACATTCTTACATTTCTATTTCAATTCATTGCTTGGGGTTCGGTATCGGTTTTAATCGCGATAGATAAATTAGGTGAGTTTAATTTTCATGTTTATCTCGGGGCATTACCAATAGTGATTATTCAGGCGTTAGTGATGACCTATCTAATCAGGTTGGTGTTTAAGTTTTGCACCAAGAATATCAATATTAATTAGAGGGTTGAGTGATGAAAGGAACAACGTTAACTGAGCTAATCCCATCAATGCCAGAGGGTGAATGATGAACGAGCGCAAATTAAGACTTGAGACTGTGAAAATTTGGCAAGAGCTAATTTTACAAGCTAAGCGAAAATACCAATGGTGGGAGTTGTAGCAGCATGGAACAGGAGAGCTAACAGTGAGTGATAAGCTGCCAGATGAAATTTTAAAAACGCTAGCCACTGAGCCAATGTTTATCGAAGTGGTAGAACGCTGTTTAGATGAAAGTGAGTTAGTTAGTAATTTTAGCCGTATCTATGGCGTTGATTTGCCAAGAAAGCCAACCTCACCACTAATTGCAATGGTCGACGAAGCGACAGGATTTAGAGAGCATCAATTTAATGAGTTCTTTACAGCTTTTATCCCGTTTGTTTATCGGTGTGTTTGGTTGCCACTTTACAGCGAAGGAAAACTGGGAGGCTAACTTGGAAGCAGATTTTCTCTTCCACGAATCAACCAAAAATACCGCATGGCAACACCTCAAAGAAGTTCTAGCAACAAACCAACCACACCGAATCATCATTAAGCCTTGGAAGTCCACACGCTCACTATCTCAGAATGCAACTTTCCATATGTGGTGTGGAGAGATAAGCAAGTATCTGTGTAAAAACAAAGCTAATTTCACGCCTGAAGCTGTCAAGGACATGTTAAAGCACACATTTCTAGGCTACGAGGTGGTAGAGATGATAGACGCTACTACACAGGATATAGAGCGCGTCAGGACACTACGAAAAACATCAAAGTTAGATACAGGTGAAATGTTCCACTTCATGGAGCAGGTTGAGTGTTGGGCGGCGGGTATAGGTTGTCTCGTGACGATACCGAAAGAATCACAGTACATGAAACTCAAGGAGCAGCAAGAGAGATGACTAAATTGATAGACGAAAAGACACTTGTTGATGTTGGTCTGTTAAGAGAATGGAACGGGAGATGGAAATTTAAATTTTCGATTGATGGAAAATTTAAGTTTGCAAACAGCAAGCAGTCCGCAATTGAGCGTGCGTCTGAAGCTTATGTGAAAGCTCCAAAAGAAGCACTTTTCACTAAAGATGAGCGCTTCAGAGAACATGAGCGTGAATTCATAGAAAAAATGGATAAAAAGTATGGGTGTTGCTCAAATAGCGAGATAGAGCGACTTATTCATAACGCATCTGCAAAATCCGCAAACAATAGAGCATCGTCAAGCAGGGAGTTTAACAGCAATGGAGGCAGGAGATCAGGTGCGGCTGTTAGTTCAGAGGCAGCGCGTACATTTGCTGATGAAAAGATGAGTCTTGAGCGATACCTTGAGTATCGAGTCAGCGCGAGCATAACTTCATAAGAATGAGTGTATTATGAAAGAACCCCACATATACAGGCTTCTCACTTACGAAGAAGCAGAAAGACTTTGTGAGCATTACAAGCGACAAGGTTATTCCCCAGTCAAAATGCTCAATATTAACCCGAAATATTTCGACGTATCAGTCAATCTACCAACCCAAAAATGGCTCAAGCCAACACCGCGAACAATGATTAATAGGATGTGGAGATGAAAAACGAAGCAGAAGCGTTTATGAGCGCATTAACAACACTCAAGCTATGTTGGGCTATCCATAAGTCCAATGAAGCCGTCAGGAAGTGTGCAGGGCTATTAAAGCGCAAATTTAAAGAGCACTTAGCGTATGAAGCAATGCGGAAGATTGAAGGTAGTAGTAACCCGATGTTGGTTATCACACTTGCAGAGTGGGAGCTAGAGAAATGACAAGTATCTACCGCTCAAAAAAATGGCTCAAAGCCGTAGCTCAAATCGAATGTTGTGTCTTGTGTGGTCGCTATGGCACTCAGGTAGCACATAGAAACGAAGATAAGGGGATGGGGCTTAAGGTTGACGATAGCCTCACAGCAGCATTATGTCAGCACTGCCATCATGAGATTGATAACGGCAGCAAGTTGAGTCGAATTGAAAGACGTCAACTGATGGATAGGGCGATTGTTTTAACACTTAGGGAGCTAACCAGAGGGGGATTGATAGAACCATCATGAAGCAATATCACCTCAAGTTGCCGTGGCCGCCTTCAGTAAATACGTACTGGCGACACTGCAAAGGCAGGCACTATATATCATCAAAGGGTACAGGCTACCGAAAGCAAGTAACAGATTACATCAAGCAACATAACCTAGATATCAAAACCACCTCTCGCATCAAGATAATCATCACTGCAAACCCTCCAGACAAACGCAAAAGAGACCTCGATAACTTGCCTAAAGCTGTTTTCGATTCGCTTACTCACGCCAACTTTTGGGATGACGACGAGCAGATAGATGATTTTCGAATTAAACGCGGCGAGAGGGTTAAAGGCGGCTCACTGGATATCATGATATGGGAGATAGATGATGCAGGCTGAGATAACAACCATTCCAGAATTACTCATCAAAGCCAGAGGAAATCAAACCAAGGTAGCTGGCTGGATAAGCGCATCGCGAAATACAGTAAGGAAGTACGCATTCGACGTAAAGGCAGAAAAGCACATCATTGTAAATGGGCAGCTTATGGTTATACATCGCGGTGGAATCGGCGGAGCGATAAAAGGAAAGAGTGAAGTATTGCAGGGGGTGAGATGAACTACATCGGAGAGAAAGAACTTACAAAGGAGCAATTCGACTGGCTTAATGGATGGCTTGAATTGTGGGGCGCTTGGGTTCACTCAGGCCGAGTAGACATGAGGAAAATTAACATCATATACAAATTCATGCAATCAGTTGACCCAAGCAAAAATCTAACACGGCCGATGTGTAATGACGATGACGGAATGTTGATTTCTCAGGTCATAGATTCTGTCATCGCCATTGACAAGCAGGCTTACAAGATATTGATAAGTTACTACGTGTACGGCGCGTCAAAGCTTTCGATAGCATCTTACTACCATAACAATGCAAAACCTCGCAAAATGAACACAAGGTCAGGAGGAAAAGTAAAGGTTCCATCATTGCGAACATGTCGAAGAGAGGTTGACGAAAAGCTGAAAGCTTGTCAGTGGTTATTATACGAACCTCTACGAAATGCAATGAACGGTCGCAAACGTGTAGCTAAAGTTAGAAAAATAACTGAACTTTGCTATTGACAGAAATGGCCAAATGGACAATACTTATCAGGTAAGCTGCCTTAATTGTTCTTAGGTTGGCTTAACCAGATTAATAGAGCCTCACTTCGGTGGGGCTTTTTGCATTGCAAGGGTTTATATGCTTGATGAATTCGAGTGAGCATAAAAAAGCCACCAACTTTTTAGGATGGTGGCAAAAGATTGCAAATCATGTTTATAGCTAAACCAAAAAAAAACTCTTGGTCGTCTTTTATTTTAACCAACCAATTTAAAAAAAGAAACAGGCTTTATCTGATGTTCTATTTATTGATGTTCTATTTATAACTGGTTAATATTGTTCCGATGCCGGAATTCCGGTGTCGCCAATTAAAGCTGTAAGGATTGCTTACAAGTTCACATTTAACAGGTCGCCTAGTGCGGCCTTTTTCGTATACAGCCGCCACAGACTCAGCTTCTAATCTTTACCCTCACTAAAGAGCTGTGCGCGGCTTTCTATTTAAGAGAGGTAGTTATGAGCAATCAAAATGAAGGTGAATTTTTAGGCGTTATTGTCACTAATGGTAATTTAAGCCTAGAAGAACGAGTAACAGCATTAGAGCTTGCATCACATCAACAAGGCGAGGTTATCTCCACCTTAAGCGATAGAATGGGTAAATCGCCAGAAGGTGGAGATGATGTTATTTTTGTAGATAAATTAACAGCACCTCCAATGAAGCTCCGTTCTTAGTAATTACAATTGAACAAACTTACCTTGTTCTTGAGCATTCCCTTTTAATTGCTCAGCAAGGAATTTTAGTTTTTCTTTTACGCTATCATCAAACCCTTGATGGTCAGCCATTGCCACAATTAAATCGGCGAGCATAACTGCATTATCACGTGGAATTACACATCCGAGATATCCGAATGCAATTCGAAGTGCTGCAACTTCATCTTGTATTTCTCTAAGTGTTTTATCTTTTTCAGTAATCGTCATAAAAGTCCTCACACCGAAGTTAATCAGCCATCGCTTCGGTAAGTTACATAGGGCTGAACATTTAACTTATCTCAAATGCTGATTAAATTCATTAATCCAAATCCGGTCATCTAATGGTGGCTTTCTATTAACCAATTCCTCCAGTAAAGGGGGTGAGTATGGATCATATGAAAGAAAACCCCGAGTTCTGGGATAACGTATTTCAAATTATTGCTGCTCATAAGGAGCAAGGTATTAGCGCATCACTAGCAACAGGCATGGCGATTCTACGCGGCAAGTACAACGGCGGCGGTTGGAAGAAGACGCTATTTGATGGCGCTATGTGTGCACTATTTGCATGGTTTGTAAAAGACCTTCTAACACTGCTTGGTCTTAACCATGAGTTGGCTTACCTAGCGAGTGTCTTCATTGGGTATGTCGGCGTGGATGGTCTGAGTAAAATTATTAAAGGCAGGGCGGGGGTGAACAATGACTAAGCAAGCGCGAGGCATTCGCAATAACAACCCTGGTAACATTGATTACAACAAAGCCAATAATTGGAAAGGGCAATTGCCGCATGACCCAAGTATTGAACCTCGCTTCTGTCGATTTGAAAGTCCTGCCTATGGTATTCGTGCATTGATGGCACTACTTCGTACCTACCAGCGTAAGTACGGGTTAAAAACCGTATCAGGCCTGATTGACCGCTGGGCTCCGACGAATGAAAACAACACCCGAGCATATATTAACGGTGTAGCTAAAGAGTTGGGTGTATCGCCTACTGATGTTATCAGTCTTTATGATAAGGCAACCACAATTAAACTGGCCAAGGCAATCATTCGTCATGAAAATGGCTCACAGCCATACGATGAGGCTACGTTCGAAAAGGCGTGGAGTTTGCTGTGAAAAGGCTTATAGCTTTAGCACCGTTTATTTGCTGGCTGTTGCTATTCATATTTGGCTTAATACTGACATATCAGATGGTCAAAGTGAGTAAAGAGAATGGAAAGCTCATTGAGCAATTATCAACAAGCCAGCTACTAAACCAAGTAACCCAATCAGCAATAACTCTTCACTATCAAGCATCACTCGATAATATCAAAGCAAAGCAATTAGAGGACTCAGAACATGTCAAAGTTAAGACTGTTATCAAAACAGTACTCAAAGACAATGAGTGCGCTAATACTGCTGTGCCTGACGATGTTGTTAGTGAGTTGCACAAGTACAAAAGAGGTATTGATTCCCGTTCAGTCTCCACCAATACCAGCACAGTTAACCGCTGATTGTCCTCAGCCTGATATTCCTGAAAAAGTGGACTGGGGCGACATGCCACAACTGCTAGTTGATGCGATGAATTCAATAGCAAAGTGCAATTTAGATAAGAAAGCCATTCGAGAGATTGAAGCAAATAGGTTAGGTGTTAAGAATGGCGACAGATAAAGCTATGGCGTGTTCTGGATTTGCCTCCTGTAGGAATAAATAAACTCCAGCAGCAGTAACAATCTTAAATAGTAGTTCAGTAACTCGTACCATGTAAATCTCCTTAGTTAAAGTAGCGATAGGGCGTAATTCCCTATATGGGCACCTATTTTTAACTTGTTGATTTAATTTGGTATGTGTTTTGCTTTAGCAATGCGTGAAATTTGACAACAAAGAAATGCCCCAGATATCGAGGCAAAGTAGAGAATAATAGTTTATGAATGTAACGTCACTATACGTTAATCGTGAATAACCACAACATTAAAAAGGTAGTAATCTCAAGCAGATATTACAAATCTGAGCCTCGCAAAATAGCGGGCTTTTTAATGGAGAAATATCATGGCAACGCAGGGTTTTGATAAGCCAGATCAATTCCGGGAAGAACTGGATAAAAGCATTCTGAAAGAATAAAAAAAGCCCACACACCGCGGGCTAAGTACATCTGTTGAACTAATGAATATCACATTAAATGTAGTTGACGCATTCAAAATATGCAAGCGAATAATGAGCCTCTGAGAAATCAGGGGCTTTTTAATGGCAAAAAAATAGCCCCTGGTGTTGAGGCTTGAAAAGGAAATAATCTTTGCTGTGTACATCTTAAGGACGGCACTAATTCTATACAGAGTTTATTCAATTAGTTACATGGTAGTTAAAAATAAGTTTGATTATGTAAATTTATTTATCTTCCAATGAATCAGAAGCTTTTTAATAGGTGTAATTATCCCACCATTTAAGGGGGTGATCGCTATCTTGACTGCTAGGAACAGACTAGAAGTTGCTTAGCAGAGTATCGCTAAGCTGCGAACTTTACGCATTTCACCGCTCATTCACAGAGCAATTCTAAAACGTCGAATCCAATCACTTTGATATGAGCCTTCGAGGAAGTCAGTTATGGCTGGCGAGCTTCGACGGGCTGATTTCCTATGTGAACGAGGGTTCATTTCAAATGAAGGTAATACGTATGAATAATATTATTCCTCTCGAATATGATGGGCACCCTGTGCGTTTTAATAACGACGGATGGATCAATGCTACCGATATAGCAGCTAAATTTGGGAAAGTGCCCAATGAGTGGGTCAGGCTTCCTGAAACAATAGCCTATATTCAAGCACTTGAAGGTAGATACGGGAAAATCCCGTATGTAAAAACTAGCAAAGCTAGGAAAGATAGGGGTGGCGGAACATGGCTGCACCCAAAACTAGCAGTGCGTTTCGCTCGCTGGCTGTCCGTTGATTTTGAAATATGGTGTGATGAACAAATTGATGCTCTTATCCGTGGTAATATGCCAGTTTATAATGATGAGAGAATCAATGCGATATTCTTACTTGATAAGCCAACATCATGGGAGAAGCGCTTTCAACAACCTTTCTATCAAGCATTAAGCCGAATGTCTGGTTTGCCTTATTCTGGTCATGTTGGTGGTTGTCCATCGCTATTCGGGATGATAACAGCTAAGTGGGTATACCAAGCCGTGTTGCCTGATTCTGTTTATGAAGAAGCTAAGCAGATGGCAAAGGACAGTAAAGATAAAATACACCAATACCTAAAACCAGAAGCTTTACAACTGGTGCAGGATCAATTAGTTGCTGTCACTACTTTAGCTAACGGTTGCATTGACTATAAAGACTTTGAAGCTAGATGTGTTCAGGCTTTTGGTAAGTCAGGAATGCAAGGGCTTCTAGTTTTTCCAAGTCATCAACAGTCATCACACTCTGCAACATTACAATAGGCTCTAGTGGCCTTTTTTATTGGGTGGAATATGAAAACAGGAACACTGCATTACAAAATGACACTGCGCCGTTATATGCACCCAGTGTTTATTATTGGAGCTTTGATTCACAGCACTTGGTTAATGAAGCTCTGTTTTAAGAAAGAAATTGTGTTTGAAGAAATTTTATAAAATTCTACAAACGTCATTCATAGAGTGGCGTTGATAGAGTTTTTATATAGGTTTTTGTTACTGGTGGTCTCGGGATTTACGAGGCATATATGAAAACAGCCAGTGGATTGTTCTAATTGAGGTTAATTAATGGCGACTAAAACAAAAATGGGTCGCCCAAGTAAATTTGCAGAGAGTTTAGTTAAAGCAAAAGAATACTTAATGGGCGGATATGAAACGGTTGGTGATGTTGTACCAAGTGTGGCTGGTCTAGCCTGTTATTTAGGCGTTAGCCGGTCAACGGTTCAGCAATATGCCAAAGAAAATGAAGACTTTTCGGGCACGTTAGAAGCTATAAAAACGTTACAGGAAAATAGACTGATAAATAAAGGCCTGATTGGTGAGTTTAATCCAACGATAACCAAGCTAATGCTGGCCAATCATGGTTACAGTGAGAAGCAGGAAGTGGATCACAAATCCTCTGATAGCTCAATGTCACCAAACAAAAATAGTTCTGGTTGCTGGGGGTAGCAATGACGGTAGCGAGGATTGAAATTCCACCTAAACTGGTTCCAGTTTTCGAGAACGAAGGTGTGCGATACCGTGGCGCATATGGTGGGCGTGGCTCCGCAAAGACGAGAACATTCGCATTAATGACAGCTATCCGTGGCTATATGGCTGCAATGAATGGTCAATCTGGGGTGATACTTTGCGCTCGTGAGTACATGAACTCACTTGAAGAATCCTCGATGGAAGAAGTTAAACAAGCTATCAGGTCTGTGCCTTGGCTAAGTGATTTCTACGAGCTTGGCGAGAAATACATTCGCACTAAGTGCCGCTCAGTTAGCTATGTTTTCGCAGGGTTGCGACATAACTTAGATAGCATCAAATCCAAGGCGAGAATATTAATCGCATGGGTTGATGAGGCTGAATCAGTATCAGAAATCGCATGGACAAAACTTGCTCCTACGGTTCGTGAAGCTGGCTCTGAAATATGGGTGACATGGAACCCTGAGAAAGATGGCAGCGCAACAGACAAGCGCTTTAGAAAGGAGCCACCCGATAACGCAATTATTGTCGAGATGAACTACGATGATAACCCATGGTTCCCGTCAGTGCTTGAAGAAGAACGCTTGAGCGACCAATCCCGCCTAGACCCGAACACATACGCATGGATATGGGAAGGCGCTTATCTTGAAAACTCTGATAAGCAGGTGTTAGCGAATAAATACGTTGTTAAATCGTTCCCTGATGACCTGTGGAAGAACGCAGATAGGTTGCTTTTCGGTGCCGACTTTGGTTTTGCTAAAGACCCTAACACGCTTATTCGCATGTTTATCTTAGATGACTGCCTGTACATCGAGCGCGAGGCTTACGGTGTAGGCGTTGAACTTGACCACATGCCAGCTTTTTACGATGAAATACCCGAAGCTCGTAAGTGGCCTATCAAAGCCGATTCAGCGCGTCCGGAAACAATCAGTTATCTGAAGCGACAGGGATTTAATATTTCAGCCGCTAAAAAGTGGCAGGGCAGCGTAGAAGATGGCATCACATACTTGCGTGGTTTCAAGCAAATTATCATTCATCCTCGCTGTAAAGAAACAGCAAAAGAAGCCCGCCTCTACTCATACAAAACAGACCGCATCACTGGTGAAGTGCTTCCCGTCATTGAGGATGCGTATAACCACTGTTGGGATGCGGTTAGGTATGGGCTTGATGGGTATATCACGCAGACGCAAGGGTTTAAGCGGCGTAGAATCGCTGGCATGATTTGAGGACAGAAAATGGCTGTTACAGACAAACACCCGCAATACTTGGCGGCTAAAAAAAGCTGGCAGATTATGCAAGACGCAATTGCTGGCGAAGAGAAAATAAAGGAGTCGGGGGAAACCTATTTACCCAAATCGGCGGGCATGGTTGAGGCTGAAAGGCTAGGAGATAGCGGGAAGAAAATATACGCTGGCTATGTAAACAGAGCGCAATATCCATTGTGGGTGCAAGATTCTCTCAGGACGATGATAGGGTTGGTTTCTAAGCTGAATCCTGAAATCAGAATACCAAACAAACAGTTGCAGGGGGTGGAGGAGAACGCAACTAGCGATGGGTTTGGGTTAAAGCAGCTTTTCATTCGTGTGGTGCGTAATCTTCTTGTGTATGGGCGCTGTGGTTTGCTCATCGACGTTGATAAGGATGGGGTTCCTTATTTCGCATTGTATGACGCACTTTCAATTACAAATTGGAAAGAAAATAGTGTTGGCGGGCGAAAAGACCTAAACCTTGTTGTGTTAGAAGAGCAATTTAACAACAGTGAAGATAAGTTCGGGCATGATACAAAAACGGTTTATCGCGTGCTAGAGCTGGTGAATGGCAAGCTGGTTATAAGCCTTCACGATGGCGACTCTATAGATGACAGGACGCCCAGCTTAGGCAAAGACTTGCTTAATTTTATCCCGTTCATCTTCTGTGGGACAACAGATAACACCTCCGAGGTTGGCTCAGTTCCATTACTTACTATGGCAAAGGCGGCTTTAAAGTCATATCAGCTAAGTGCGGATTATTATCAATCGCTTCATCATACTGCACACCCTCAGCCTTGGGTCTCGGGTTTAGGCGATGGCGATCATATAACTATCACAGGCGTGATGGCTGCGTGGGATTTACCGAAGGACGCGCAATGTGGGTATTTGGAAATTACTGGTGTTGGCATCGATAAGACCAAGGCTGAGATGGACGCGCAAAAAAATGCTGCATTAGAGGCCGGTGCCAAGGTTATTGACACTAAAGCTCAGGAGTCAGGGGAAGCTAGGCGCGCAAGACAAAATGACCAACATGCTAGCTTGCATAGTATGGTGATGTGCGCGGCGGAAGCAGTCGAGCAAGGCTTGAAGTGTATGGCGATATGGCTCAATTTTAATCCCGATGACTATGCATTTACTGTAAAACCAGATTTCAATAATGCTACTTATGATATCGATTTGACAAGACAGCTTTATGAAGGTGCTCTTGCAGGTAAAATATCATTCCAAACTTACTGGGAGTACATTGGTACAGGCAAGTTGCCAGACATTGACTATAAAGAGGAGTTATTAAGGGTTGAAGCTGAAAATGATGGCACTGTGACTGAGGTGATTTATGAGCGGACAGGGGCTTAATTTAGCGTTTTTTAACGCAATCACTCGACATCAAGCTTACCTATATCGCGCATCATCTCACAACGTTAACGAAATACTCAGAGCTTTTAATGTCGTTTCTGGCGATATGCTCAATCAGTTGCGAAATTACCTAGAAAACCTCAGCGAGTCTGAGCTTGTTGCTTTAAGTGGTGGTAAGTATACGACGTTGGAATTGCGGAAAATTCGCGATTTAATTAAGAGCTGGCGAGACTCAGTGCATGAAGAGGTTAGGCAGAGTGTGTCAACAGGCGCGGTCACATTGTCAGCTTATGAAGCGGCCTATACAGCATCACTGGCAGGTGAGCAACTAACTAAATCGATATCAGGCGAAAGGCTTTATTCCAAAGCTAAAAATATCCCCATGTCTGGCGGCGCTCTAGTCGATGAGCTTTTTTCGAAAATCGCAGATGACACAAAACAACGTGTTGAATATGCAATACGTAGCGGAATAACCAACGGAGATACGACTCAGCAGATTGTACAGCGTATTAAAGGCACTAAGCGGCTCAACTATCAAGATGGAATATTAAACGTGACAAGGAGCGCTATAGAGCGTGATGTGCGAACAATACGAAGTCATGTAAGTAACCAGGTGGTTGAAGATACTTTTATTCAACTCGGCTACGATTACCTAAAAGTAGTTGCAACGCTGGATGGCAGAACGAGTAAATTGTGCGCCTCTAAAGATGGAGAGGTTTATCATAAAAGTGATTCGTTTTCTCGCCCACCGTATCACCCTAACTGCCGCACTATTTTGGTTGGCTGTGATAAGGATGGGAACTTAATTGGGAGGCGTCCATTCGTAGCAGATACAAGGCCAGTCAGTAGAATACCCAAAGATGAGCGAGATGGCATTATTGGTCAAGTGAACTCTAATACTAATTATTCATCGTGGTTCAGCAGCCAATCACCTAGCTTTCAAAGAGAGTGGTTAGGGAAAAGTCGCTATGAGCTTTACAAAAAAGGCGGCTACGATATTGATAGGTTTATTGACCCACAAGGCAAGATGTATACACTCAATCAGTTAAAATTATTAGATAAGCAGACGTTCGAGGAACTTGGTTTGTAGGTTGACTTTAGTGTGAGGGACGTTATTATAGCGAGGCTATGAATATGCTTAAAGGCACTATTGAGATAACCAAAGGTTAGAAAATAGGGTTTCATGCATCCCTTTTGAGTAAAAAATATTAATAAATCTGATTTAATGCTGATCGCGACTTTTTACATATAAATCCTAATTGGGTGATTGTATGTTTAAGTCGCTTTTTTTTATTTTAAATATCTAATCAGGAAGTCATCTGGCACTAACCTCAGCGTTGCTAGACGGCTACCATTAACACAAAGACTCCTAACGGGGTCTTTTTTTATGTCTAAATTCGGCTTAGGGCTGGTTAATCACAACGCGCAAGGCGCATTCAATCCCAAGGGGAATCACATGGAAATTGATTTAAGTCATCCAGAAATTCAAGCGGCTATTAAAGCCGCTGTTGATGAGCAAGTAGAAGGACTCAAAGCTAAGCGCGATGAGTTGCTAGGTGCAAATAAAGATCTGAAATCCGAGCTAGAAATGCTCAAGGGGCAGCTGGACGGGGTAGATCTGAAAGCAGTTAAAGAGTTGTTAGCGAAGGCCACTATGGATGAGGAGTCTAGATTAATTGCCGAAGGCAAATTAGATGAAGTCATTCAAAAGCGTACTGAGCGCTTACGTGATGACTATGACAGCAAGTTGGCTGCTGAAAAGGAACGAGCTGATAGGGCTGAGAATTACGCGAATAAGTTTCGTCAATCCGTGGTTCGCAGTCACATTATGCAAGCGGCAGTCGAAAGCGGTGTTCTGAAAGAAGCGACAGGCGACATTGCATTCTTGGCTCAATCTCAGTTTACCCTCGATGATAATGGTAATGCCGTGGCACTTGACGAACATGGAGAAGTGATCATCGGCAAGGATGGTAAAACACCATTAACACCTAAAGAGTGGGTAGAGACTATTCGCGAAACCAAGCCGTACTTCTGGCCTGTGGCTCAAGGCTCTGGTGCTCAAGGCTCTGGCTATTCAGGCGGTAAAAAATGGGATGACTACACAGAAGCTGAGCGGGCAAGTTTGGCGCGTACAAACCCCGATGCTTTTAAACAATTACAGAAAACACAAGGGAAATAATATATGGCAACAACGCAATTAAGTGATGTTTTTATTGGTGAATATTATCAGGCTATTGAGCCAGTTAACTCACCGGAAAAGACGGCTGTTTATCAGTCGGGGATAGTGACGCGAAATGCCGCACTTGATGCAATCGCGAGTAATGGTCAAGGAACAGCAGAAATTAACTACTGGAATGATCTTGATGCCGATGAGGCGCCTAATGTATCAACAGATAACCCAGACCAGAAAGGTAAAGTTGGGAAGGCGACACAAAGCACAATGCAAGCTCGCACGATGTATCTTAACAAGGGGTATGGGGTTGCTGATTTAACAGCAGAACTGGCAAATAGCGAACCTATGCAACATATCCGAAATCGATTTGGTAAGTATTGGGAGCGTCAGTGGCAGCGCTATTTACTGAGTGCAGCGCGAGGGGTCATTGCATCAAATATTGCTAATGATAACGGTGACATGGTGATTGATGCTGGAGCGACAATCTCAGCGTCTGCTTTCCAAGATGCGGCCTATACAGCAGGTGATATGGCCGATCAGTTTTCAGCGATGGGGGTGCACTCCGCTGTAATGAATCAGATGGTGAAGCAAAACCTCATTGAGTATCTCAAGGACTCTGAGGGGCGCATTATTTTACCTACATATCTGGGGCGTCCTATTTTTATGGATGACGGCTTGACTTATGGCAAGGGGCAGTATCTGTCACTCATCTTTGGAGCAGGAGCTTTTGGGTATGGCGAAGGTGCGCCATCAACACCGGTTGAATTACAGCGCTTGCCGGATGGCGGCAATGGTGCAGGTGCGGAGGTGCTATGGGAGCGTAAAACATACATCCTTCATCCAGCCGGCCACTCTTGGGTTGGCGGCAAAAGCATCAATGAATCTCCAACTTACACCGACTACGCTAATCCTGCAAATTGGGTTCGCGTATTTGACCGTAAATTAGTGCCCTTTGCCGCGGTTATCAGTGGCTCAGAAACAGGCGGAACTGAGGGGGAGTAATATTACGCAGGGCTTAGGTCCTGCTTTTAGAGGTGGATATGAAAGTAATTTATACTAAAGAGGTCGGGCGGGAAGACGGTATCTGTTATCGCAGTCAGTTTTTGGGCGTTATCCATAGTGCTACAGAAGTCGTCATCGACGGTGATTTTGATGATGCTGTGAAAGCCTACACTAACGCTGGTGTTAAGGTTTCATTTGTAAAGCAAGATGACCTCTCAAGTAAGACTGCTGATGAACTCAAAGATCTTCTTGCTGAAAAAGGCATTGAGTTCAATGCTAAGGCAAAAAAGGCTGATTTACTCGCACTTCTTCAGGAGTAGTAATCATGAGCTTTATCACTGAACAGGAAGTGGCGCACGCGCTAGGCGACATTTGGAGCAATCAATCGGAAAAGCGATAAAGCCCGTTTGTTGTCGCAGAGTGAGGCGTATTTAATCGCAAGAAACGTCAGGCCTTATGATGACGCTGATGATGTGCCAGCGCCATTAAAGCTTGCGTCATATGAAATCATTAAAGGGGTCATCAATAAACAACTGTACCAAGGCCAATCTCAGGAGCTTAAGGCTAAAACGGTCAAAGGTGGGTCGGTCGAGGTAAGTAAAACCTATCAAGATGGCAGTTATGAACTGAATGCGACAGAGCAATACATCCAAGACTTAATAAAGCCCTACTCAAAGCGCTGCAGCGTTGTTTTTTTGAAGAGGGTGTAATATGAGGTCAGAAATACAAAAAGAGCTAGCAGAGGCATTTGATAGCGATTTAGCTGATGCGGTAAAAACGTTTACTGGCTCGTATGTTATCGAGGGTGATGATTGGGATCCGGTTACTGAAACGGGTAATGATATCACTGTCGAATATACAGGCCGTGGCATTTTGGATAATTACAATCTCAATTGTATTGATGGGGTGAATATCTTAAATAGTGACACACTGTTAATTGCTTTAGCAAATGAGGTCACAGATAAGCCTGATATTGACCATAAAATCACGATTGATGGCGTTAGCTACAAGGTTATTTCTGTTCAAGTCGATCCAGTGGGCGCTCACTATGACATTCAATTAAGGAGGTCTTAATGGCGAGATCTGGTTGGCGAACACCGCCTAATCTATTTTCTCAAATTGTCACTTCTGATGTTGGTCAGGAAATGAAACAGACAGCCGGAGCAATATTACAAGCAGTCGTGTTGGGATCTCCGGTAGATAAAGGTGCATTTCGCGGCAACCATCGAGTCAGTGAAATGATACCCGATTATCAGTTTGACGAGAAAAAACAAGACAAATCGGGCAATGAAACGCTTAGTGTTGGGTTGGCAACAATAAGGAAATCAAGGCCGTTCACTGTTCTTTATATTCAAAACAATCTGCCATATTCCGTGGCTCTTGAGCAGGGGCACTCAGGGCAGGCGCCCAAAGGCGTGTATTCAGTAGCCTTTGAAACAGCATTGCGAAACAGACGATGACACTAACAGAAATCAGAAATGCTATCATTTCACGAATGACAGCACAGACTGCTATTGCCAAAAAAGATGTAACATATCAAAACGATAAGCCATTTGACGCAGCCGGAAAGTCGATATGGGCAAGGCTTACTATCAAGCATGGTCTATCAAGCGCACAAGAAATCGGAAGCGGGCCTATCGTTCATCGCACTGGTATAGCTTTCATTCAAATATTTGTACCACTTGGCACTGGCACTCTTCTCATCACACAAACCGCAGACAAGCTTAGAGAGCTATTCGAAAACCAAACAGATGGTCGATTGGATTACTTTTCAGTGTCTGCTGACGAGATTGGTGATGAGGGCCATGGCTGGTATCAGTTCAATCTATCAATTCCATTTCGAGCAATTTAAAGGAGGCCTCTGTGAGTTCAGGAGCCAAGGTCATCACGGCCTTTATTCGTGAGACAACAACGGGTGTCACTCCGACAAGTGGCAAGTGGGATTTATTAACGCGCACAAGTTACGGCGTAAAACCCACACAAAATACGTCTGATAATGACGAGATAGGCGGGTCACGTATGGCTCAGGGTAAGTCTCTCACAACAGTAGATGTGGGTGGCGATGTTGGTGCCAAGTTCCGCTATGGTCAACACGATGCCTTTTTGGCGTCCTGTTTTGGTGCTGAGTGGGTAAATAATAAGTTAACAATGGGTAATGAGCGGATCACTTTCTCATTAGCAACATTTGCTGCTGACATTGGGGTCGCGTCAATTGCTCGCGGTTGTCAAGTGGGGGCTATGCAACTCGAAACGCCAGCGGATGGTGACGTAACAGTGACTGTGACGTTTTCTGGCTTAGACTTTGAGTCGAAGGGTGACGGTACTAAATATCACACAGATACAGTTGATAATGCAGGTAAATTGCGGTACAGCTTCAAAGAAGTCACTAACCTTAAACTGAATGGTATTCAAGGCGGTAATGGATTCTGTGTTGATTCATTTAGTTTGAACTTTGACAACAATATGCAAGTTCAGCGCTGTATTGGCACTGGAACGCCATTTGCGGGGGCTAATATCCCAACCACATTTACTCCATCCGGAAGCATCACGCTCTCTTGGTCTAAAGCCGCTTGGGAGATTTGGAAGAAAACTTTAACTGGTGAAACCATCCCGTTTGAGTTCACTTTGCAAAATGCGGAAGGGGGTTATACGTTTTTATTCCCAGCTGTACAGGTTGACGGTGATTGGCCGGATGGTGGCAATACGGACATTATTCAGGTTCAACTTAATATCACAGCAGCAGATACCCCACCTACAATTACACGTATTCCGCCTGTGACCAATGGCGATGAAGAGTAACTATCTACTATCTAGCCCGTTAATTCGGGCTTTTTATTACACCAAGGTAAATCAATGTTTATTTTGAACAAAGAACAGAAAATTGAAAGAACAAAATGGATTGAGCCAGCAGAAGGCTTGAAGTTGCTTGTTGGTTCCGCTAATGACAGTAAATATCAAAGCGTAAGTGCAACCGCATACAGACACATCGAGCGGTTGGACAGCAAGATGAAAGTGGGGACGTCTGATTTTGATATATCAAAAATAGACACATCTCAACCACTTGATGAACTACTGATGTTCACAGTGGCGCAATATTTACTGAAAGATTGGCAGGGTGTTGGCGAGTTGAACGCAAAAGGCGAGCAGGTTGCGATTGAGTACACGCCTGAGCGAGGAACTAGATTATTAAAGCAGTGCCCAGACATATACTGGAAAGTTATCGATGCGGCAGTGGAACTCAGTAAAGAAGAGTCTGAACAGATCGATGAAACAATAAAAAAGTCATAGAAGCTCAAAAGTGGCTAACAGAGTTCGGCGGAGAGAGGAGCGAAAAAGCAAAGTGGAAGAGAAAGCAATTAGGACTTCCGGATATTCCTGCGCCCGATTTCGACGGCGTCACTAACGAGCTCTTGATGGCTTACAGCATCATTTGTCGCAGCAGACGATATGCTGGAATGGACGCTTATCCTCTGCCGATATCACTTACTGATATAGATCAATATCTAGCATCAAGACCAACAGCGCTAAGTCGACGAGAGTTTGACGCTGCCATTTTTGCGCTTGATGATAATTTCCGAGCTGAGTGGATGAAAGAGCAGGAGCGGAAAGATAAAAAGTAGGGCATCCGTGCCCTTTGTTGTTTTTTGAAAGCGGTAATTTCAATCTTGCCGAAGATAGCCGAATAACTAAAAGAATATCTCTTGAGCCCCCTAAAAAACAAGGTATACTGTTTTTATATACAGTTATTCTTGTGTGGTTACTTTTATAGCTTGTGTAAATAAAACCAGTGTTTTTATTTACAGATGTATAATATTTATTAATTTAATAAAATAATCCAAATTTTCTATATGGATGGAATAAAAATGGCATCTGGTGAGCAAATTATAAACATAGTCTATGATGGTGAAGCATTAAAAGATCACAAAATGGATATACTTTTCTTTGCTGAAAGTTTACAAGGATTAGGTAACGCCATTTATGAAGCGAACACTATTTTAAATGGTAAAAGCGAATTTTATGTTGATGTTGATGCAAGGCTAATAGCTGGGTCTTTTGGTTTTAAGTTATCGATAAAAAGAGGCACAGAAAGCACAAAAGATGTTTTAAAAATCATTGGGCTAAATACAGCTAATCTTATAGTTGGCGAGAAAACGGTAATCGATGTACTGCAAAGACTAAAGGGAAGAAAAGTCGATATCATAGAAAAAAATAGCACCACTGGTGATGTTAAGTTGCTTGTTGATGGTGAAGAGATTGAGTGCTCTTCAGACGTAGAAAAAATTGTAAGCTCACCTAGCATACGTAAAGCTATAGATTCATTCATACATAAACCTTTGCTGCATCCTGGTGTCAATAGTTTTGAGGTTAGCGAAGGTAAAACAAAAAAAAACAACACCTGACTTAAAAATAACTAAAGATGAAGCTGAAAGCTTTAAATCACCGAAAACTATCTTTGAGACAGAAAAAAGTGAAGAAGATATTGAGACCACTCTTACTTTCGTATCTGCAAATATTCAGAAGAAATCAGGATGGAATGTAATAATTAATGACGAACCATACCAAGTTAAAATGGACGATGATGAGTTCATTTTAAAATTAACTCAGCCTGATGCTCCGAGTATTTTTGGTGAGCTATTTGTTGTTAAGATGAAGAAAATAACAATATCAGACTCAGTAAGTAAGAGATCAAGCTATGTTGTTCAAAAGGTTGGAAGGCAATTAGGTAAGAAGTAATTGCAAGCTTTAGGGGTTAACCATGCAAGATAGCATTATTGGAATAATTGGAATTATGTTGATGGCTCCAGCCATACTTTATTCCATCAGGTTGATTCTAAGAATTTTAATTTACTTTATTTTCAGTAAAGAGAAGGTGACAATCACTTACCATGACGAAAATGGAGCAACACAAGAGAAAGTGATTTACTTGAAAAGAGATGATGAGTTCCTATCTCTTATTGATGATATAGCTGAAAAAAAATCTCATGGAAATATAACTCATGGGAAATGAATTAACTGGATCCGGTAATAAAGTTGTAGGTGTCGCAGGCGGAGGTGGAGCAGGAGTTTTTTTTAATACACCTGATAGGCCCCCTAGACATTAGCCAAGATCTTAAAGATATCTTCATTGCATGTATACCATTTGTTTCTGTTTTTCTCAGTGAGCTGTTCACTTTTATAACGGCATTAATATCTTTAGATCCTCAGAAGTTAAGGTTTAAGTTATGGTTAAAACTGAAAAAACGTAAGTTACGTAACGGAATGAAAGATAAGAGTATCTGCAAAGAATTAAGAGATAAAGCAAAAGATAGATATAATATCTGTGTTGGCATTGAGATGGGGATTTATAAAATAGAAGATTATTGGAAAATAGCTGCTGACACACCAGAAAAAAAAGAAGCAAAAGAAACCTCATAAACTAAACCCACTCCGGTGGGTTTTTTATTGCCTGAGTATCTCAAATTATTGATATTGTTTGATTGTTCTAAATTGGAATGAACGACCTACAAAATAATTGTAGGTAACTACAAAAGTTTTGTAGTTTAAATATTGAGCGACTCCTAAAGAGTTTTACAAAAAAGTTGTAAAACTTATCTTATGCAACTTATTGATATTAATTAATTCCGGCGAATCGACGGATTGATAGCCCGTCCTTGGGATTGTGATGAATGTATGTGCTTTAGTTTGAAATGATGTATAATTTGTATGCACATTTGTATCTATGAGGCAATAAACTATGATTTCTGAGGCTATTATGATGGCAATGCTATCAAGTCCAACAGATAAAAAAGATGTGGATTCAGGCTTGGCCAATTTGGCTATGTCTATAGCTACTATTGTCGATAAAAAGTCAAAAGGTGATGTATCGGCAGATGAAATTATGGATTTAATTGTTGATGGCAAGACCGTGCTAACGACCCTTGTAGCTTCAATCGATGAAGTAATAACTTTACTTGATGACCCAACAAAAGATGACATAAAAAAACATGCAGGTAATAACCCAGAAGATGTAATGCATGAGTTGGAGCGGGTGATTAAGCATGGTAATAATGCAGTTATGATGATTGAGGCAATGTATAGCATTGCTAAAACTACCAAGGCTTTTCATCCATTTGAAAGCATAGCTGATGGTTACTTTAAAGAAGTTATTCTTAAAATGTCTGCATTAAGAAACCATATGCAAGCAATATATCGACAATTTAACCAACATATTAACCAGTTGCCTGCAATGGTAGAGGAAGATGGGTTTAGCGACGAGGATATAGCCTTATTTAATTCCTCAATTGCTGAATTTAATCGAGATCTGCTTGCTGGTAACTTGCAATGCCAATAGTCACAATCACACCAAAATATAAAGATAACAGTGTTTATCGGAAGTATGCGGCTAAGCTATCAGCAGCTCTTAATGGCTCATCCCTCTCTGGGTATGTGGGTAAATTTGCTGATTTTAGAAACAGCTCAATAGCGCGTCAGTCATTCATTGAAAAGGTTCATATAAGAACGCCAAATGAAAAACCTTGGGATGGTGAAACTCGACAGGCTGTTAGAGTGAGCGATAACTTCTTGGTGTTTTGTAAGCACTGTATGTACGATGATTATTACCAAATTCTGGCAATCATAACTCCTGATGCACATGCTCGTTCAGATGCGTTGCTTCCAATATTGGCAGATATGGCAGAAGCTCATTTTCATTCTTTATCACCTAAAGAGTTAGCTGAATTAGAGCAATTCTAGTTAGCCCGTCCATGGGCTGGGTGGTTAGGGTTTTGGTTTATCTCTATTCACTGCCGCTTGTCGTGGGCCTTCTGGCAGCGAACCGAACATATTATCAACTTCTTTCGGTTCGGTGATGCCTTGCTGAACAATCATATTGATGAGCGTGAAAAGCTTAAATGAGACATCATCAAAAATCACCATCGCTGATAGTGCCAGGGTGAACGGCATTGTTTCCAACAATACGGATTATGTCTGCTGATTTAATCAATTTTTTAGATATAAGCTCATCTTTTGCCAATGTTGCTAAGTCATCATTGATATTTTTACCTTTACCTCCAAGATGAATACAAAGTTTTTGTAGGCCTAATCGAAGTAGTGCAACAGCCCCTCTAGGTGATTTTTGATAGATGTTAGCAGCCTCTAGATAGTCTTTTTTAACATCTTCAGGCATGTCTTCAGAAGGCGGGGCAATGCCTGTTGCATCAGGGTATATTATTGTTCCTGATGGATAGCTTTCTCCTATCTCATTAATGTAATTATTAGTCTTCATCCAAATGTGTGGTTGCTTACAAGAAGCACAAGTAACATGCCAAAAATCTGAGATATAACATCCGCCTTTTGGGCAATTGTAGAGTAATGACTCCCATATCATCTGTGAAAAAAGCACCACAATGAGGGCAAGTAAAAGACTCGCCTTTAAAATTCGGAGGTATTATTTTTAGACATCTTAAACATCCTTATTTATCAGTTTTTTGAGTATTTTTGTTGAACGTATCAATCATCATCAATAATCCCACGCTCAACCATTTCTTGGTATAGCTTCAGCCGATCTATTACGACCTCGTTGAAAGACTTACCTGTTTCCTCGGCTTCTGCCATAAGTGCATCATATACATCAGCAGGAAAATGAAACCAATGGTCAGTCTCTCCCTCAGCCTTTGGTGCATCTATGGAGAAATTAGTTTCATCCCCAGTCGCTAGCCACTCATATGGAACAGATAGCACTTCTGCAAGAGCTGCGATTGTCTTTGGGCGAGGTTTATTTACTCCAGATTCATATCTTGATATTTGAGCAGGGGCAATCCCTGTTAACTTAGCTACCCAATCTTGAGTGTAACCAAGCTCAGCTCGTCTTCTTGTTAACCTGCTAGCTAAAGTGTCATGATTTGTCATAAAATATCATCAAAAGTATTGACCGTGATGTGAGTTCATGTGTATTATCCTACATGACATTTCATGATATTTAAATACTAAAGATGATGAAAAAGATAAAAACTATAGCTCAAATAAAGGATATTGAGTTATTCAAAAAGAAAATGTTAGCTAAGGTTGAAAAGGATAATTCAACCAGTTGCTGGGTGTGGCGAGGAAGTAAAAATTATGATGGTTATGGTAATTTTTCTTTCGAAAGGCGTATATGGTCGGCACATAGGTCCATGTATGAACTATTTAACGCTCCGATAATTCCTGAGGAAAATAGCGGTAAGTGGTGGGTATTACACAAGTGTGACAATCCATCATGTGTTAATCCAGAACATTTGTATATTGGAAGTGCAAAGGATAATGCAAGAGATATGGCTGATAGAAACAGAATGCGATTAGGTTGCAGGCCACTATCTGAATCTTATGGAGTAAAAATAGACCCTCATAAGCGATATGGAACAGTGCATTATGAAATAAATGGCGAAATAAAGACACTAAAGGAATGGTCTGAATTATCAGGCATTAACATCAGTACGCTAGATCGTCGATTGCAGGATGGTTGGCCTGAAGAGGACTTATTCAAACCGACTAATATTAATAACCGACACATTAACAGAAAAGGCTTTACGACTTATAAAAGGTTTTCTGGTGTGGCAGAGGTTGATAGTTATATAAAAAGCAAAGCCCCAACTATTTGCGGTAGCTAGGGCTTCTAATTTGTCAGAAACTACGGAGTAACCGACATGACTAGTGTATCAACAATTAACGTACCTTTCCACGGCAACAACCTGTATGTAGTAAATTTCAACGGCGAACCATATGTACCAATGAAGCCAATAGTTGAAGGTATGGGTCTTGCGTGGGGTGCTCAATTTATCAAAATAAAACAACGCTTTGGGAAAGGTGTTTCGGAAATCGAAATACCTACAAAAACAGGCAACCAGAATATGATTTGCCTAGCTCTCCGTAAACTTGCTGGCTGGCTTCACACCATTAGCCCTAACAAAGTCAAACCAGAGATCCGCGATAAAGTAATCAAGTATCAAGAAGAGTGTGATGATGTACTTTACGAATATTGGACTACTGGCGAAGTTAAGGCTAAGCCACGTAAACAAGCTAAACAAATCGCAGGTCGTATTACCTCAGAGCAGCAAGAAGCAATTAAGCAGCTTGTCTTAAATCGCGGTAAAGCATTACCAAAAGATAAGCAAGCAAAAGCAATGATAACTATGTGGTCGTCGTTAAAAAGTCACTTTGGTTGCACGTACAAAGAAATTGATAGCGATAAATTCACAGAGGCATTATCACTGGCTGCGCGTGTTCCACTTGAAGGTGAGTATTTGCCTAAGCAAGATAATTTACTTGTGGCAAAGTTCAATAAACCCAAGGTTATCCATGGCGCTAGAAGGTGCTGTAATTCATATTAGAGCTGTGAATGGATACTGGAATAATGGGCTAAAAGATTCACTCAAGCAACTTGGCTATCAGCACACAGGCTCAATGACTGAACACATGATAGATATTCTGTTTCCATCTTGATTGGGTAATTCATGAAATGAAAGGCGATAACTTAGATAAGATACCAGCCTAATAAACAGGACAAGGATGTCCTTCAAGTATATGCCGCTTAGTTGCGGTTTTTTGCTTTGTTTTGCACACACCTAGGGCTATCATAAGGCAAATTAATAATACAAATAGGTGATGGGATGAAAAGAATATTAGCAGTGGCTGCGGTGGTTGCTTTGCTGGCAGCCTGCGACAGCAAACCAGATGCCCCGTTCGGCTTGAAGTGGGGGCAGAGCATGGAAAGTGTCGGCTTTATTAAAGATGGTGATTGTGAGAAGAAGCAAGACGAAACAGTTTTGTGTATTTGGTAATTCAACGCCATTTAATGAGCAATCTAATGATAATGCATTAAAATTCAATGATGAAGGCCTTTTTAAGGTCATGTCTATCTCCATTGGAGGGTCGGCATACCAACCAGATTTTGAGGATTTCAAAAGCAAGCTAAAAAAAGAGGTCGATTTTTTAAATTCCATTGATTTTAACAAAGAGGCTCTAGCTGGTATTACTGAAAAATGCAATATAGCAGATACTTGTGATGACATAGAAGTATCATCTAAAACTAGTAAAGGGAGTGCAGAGGTGGAAATATGGAGAAGCGCTCACGACGGAGACCATCAGCTAGTGGTCACTTTCAGTAAATAGCTAACAAACAAATCAAATAAACCCTGCCAATCGGCGGGGTTTTTTTGTTCTAGGAGATAGGAACTATGATCATTCATTCAGCATATGCACACCCTAAACGGGTTATTTGTCTGTGCTAATAGAGAAAGTGATTTTTGGGTGTTGCTCAGTCGCTCACTAGGTTGGGGGAGGTTCACTAAGGCAACTAGCGGAACATTTCAGCCAAATACTTTTGAATTAGTGGAAGTGCGCTCGGCAGAGCTAGAACCGCCTTCACCGTTAATTCATTCGTCAAATGTGTTATGGCACTTGCCGGAAGCTCTCGAAGTTTTGCAATCAGTCCCTTCTTCTCATCTTCTGGAATATTTGAGGCAGAGATGATTGCTTCTAGCTGAGACAGTGTGTCAGCGTGAATTTTGATGGTTTGAATGTTTAGGATGGCGCTTAATCCTCCATCATCCCTGAGAAAATCGATTCCCCTTACTAGTGATTCTTGTTTTGTAAGAGTTTATTTCGACATCTCCGCCAATATATGAATGAAATCCTGTTTCAATAAGATTATGACCAAGGAGATATTGAAGATTCGCAACTAGGTTATTCATTGATCCAAACTTTTCAGCGAACTCATGTAAGCTTTGGTTGCTAGGGGTGTCAGGCGACAAATCATATAAGTGTTGTAAAAACTCTCGTTGCAATGCTCTATCAAATTTATCAGTCATTGTGTAGCTCGTCTTGGTTAAGGATAGTTAACTATAAGTCTACCGAATTGAATTAGAAATGCTGATATTTGACCAGTAATCAGAATGTTATTTTTTAGCTAAAGGCCTCGTCGCATTTGACGGGGCTTTCTTTTTTTAAAGGAAAGGAAAATGTCTGAACAATCTTCAAGACTTGTCATTATCTTAGATAGCTCGGGTGCTCAAAGAAACTCAGAAAGCTTAGCTGATGCCCTAAATCGCTTGACAGCTCAAGGCGAACGCGCGACAGGGGCAACAGACAACCTAGGCTTTTCATTCAAGCGCCTTGCAGCATCGGCAGCAGGTGCGCTATCTATCGGTGCCAGTTATAAAAATAGCCGACGATTGGGGGCAAGTTGCAGCACGAATTAAAATGGCTCTCAAGTCAGTAGAAGGCGATATCAAGAATTACGCAGATATCCAAGAGCGTTTTTTGGAGATAAGTAACCGTAACGGTAAGAATATTGAAGATGTTCAGTTGCTCTATATCGGCGCTGCAACATCAATGCAAGAACTTGGGTATAACACTACACAGACTATTGATTACATTGAATCTTTATCATCTGCAATGACTGCCAACGCGTCAAGTGCTAATGAAGTCATGTCGATGCAAAACGCGCTAAATAAAGCGATGGTCGCAGGGAAAGTCGCTGGTGAAAACTGGAATTCAATTATGAATGCCACGCCAACCCTGCTGGGCGACATCGCTAGACAGCTAGAAAAGCAAAATGGTGGGATTAAAGTAACCGAAGCTCAAGTTAAAAAAATGGCGGCAGAGGGTAAGATCTCGTTTAAGCTATTTGCCGATGCAGTGATGGCAGCAAAAGACGCCAATAATGCGCTAGCTGATTCAATGGATAACACCGTTGCAGATGGCTTTAACAGGGTAATAAACTCCGCTAAAGCTTATTATGGTGAGCTAAACCAAAGTCTCGGCATCACTCGCTCGATGTCTGCTGGGTTGGCTGTATTGAGTGATAATTTTAGTGCCGTTTCAACAGTAATCACTAGCATTGTAGGGATAGGCGTTGCCCGCTATTTTGGCAATATGGCAACTTCAATGAAGAATGCTGCTAAAGAAACGATAAATCAGACTCGGACTGCAAAAGAAAACGCAAAAGCTCAGCTGGATGTGGCAACTCAAGAACAGAGGAGGGCTGCCGCGGCAGTGAGGAATGCTCAGTTAGACAGAGCGAGACTACAGAATGACATCAACAGGAATGCCAGAACTCGCCAAAGCGCATTGTTATCGGCCGAGTACACAGCAGCACTCTCGCGAGAAAGAGCGGCAAAACTTGCGTTAGTACAGGCTAACAATGCTGTTGCAGCATCACAAGAGCGACTCAATACTATTACATCGATTGGATCTAGAGTAACGGGAATGCTACAAGGTGGTCTTGCGTTGCTTGGCGGCCCCGTGGGCTTAACGATGCTTGTTGCTGGTGGTATGTATATGTTTGCTCAAAGTATGGAGCAAGCAAAACGGGATGCAATAGAGTTATCCAGAGGGTTAGATGGTTTAGTTGATAAGCTCAAGGAAATGACACGAGAGCAAAAACTGGTAAAAATAGGAGAGATTGAAGACGCCATCCCTAAACTAGAGGCCGCACAAAGACAAGCAAGGATAGAGCTTGTTGATGGGCGCTATGAAAGGGAGCTTAGAAAAAGCAAAAAAGCTCTTGATGAAGCAATAGTTGGGACAAAAGAGCATACATTTGCACTGAAGAAGTTTGAGGAGGCCTCCAAAAATTACGAAGTGGCTCTAGGAAAAAAAAGCTCAGGCGGAGGCGGATTTAAGTAGAGCGAAAAACACTTCTGCTTTAATCCAAGCAGACCTAAACGGCAAGCTGCTGCAAGGTGCGGATTTGCTAACCGCGCACACTCGTTCAGTGCTACCAAATGGTGCTGAAGCATTTAAAAGCTTTGGTCTTAATGTGAATGCAGCAGCTAATGCGCTGGGCAAATTTAACTCTGCCTACTTGACGTTAAGTTTTACCGAAGGTGGTGCAAAATTAAAGCAGCAGCTTGAGCGCGATATAGAACTTGCATCATTAACAGGTGAAGCCAAAGCAAGAAAGCAAGCGGAGTATATGGCAAGGGATGCTGGAGAAACTGCCCCCGAGAATATCCTAAAACTCCAAGACTTAGCGGCGCAAAGATATAGAGAGGAAGAGCGTCAACGCAAGCTGCTTAACTCTCAAAACAAGACTTATACAGAATCCGCAGCACAAAAAAGGCTATCTAGTCTTCTGGAACAAAACGCAGCACTTAAGCTTCAAAGTGAAATTGGCGATAAACTTGGCGCACAGCAACTAGCGTTGGTTAAGTGGAACCAAGAAATCGCAGAAATTGAGAAAAATAAAGCAAAAGGAAAACGACTAACGGATGACCAAAAATCACTATTAGCCAATAAAGCGTTGATTACGGCTGAGTTAGAACGTGCCGCTGAATACGAAAAAATCATCCAGCGCAAGGAAGCCGAAGTCAAAATTGCTGCATACAACAAGCAACTAATGGAGGAAACGGCTCAGGCGCAACGCGCTTATGATATGGAGCTGAAAGGCGCTGGCATGGGGAATTTAGCTCGAGGCAGGCTGCAGGAGGAATTAAGGCTCAAAGAGGAGTATCTGAAGAAAGAAGAGGAGTTGACCAAGCAATTCAATGACAAATCAACTGGCATCACGCAAGAGATGTATGATGCAGAAACACAAGTCATCAGAAATGAGCTTGATAAGCGTTTAGTCATGATGCGTGTTCATCAAGCTAATATTGATGGCCTGCGGGTTAATTGGCAAAACGGGATTAAAGAGGGGCTTATAAATTATGTTGACAACGCTCGTAACTATAGTCAGCAAGCGGAAGGATTCATCACAGGGTCGCTGCAAAACATCACGGATGGCTCGGCTAGTGCGCTTACTGACATCGTAACCAACTCGAAAAGTGCGTTTGATGCGATTAGCGACTTTTTCGGTGATTTAGCGAAATCTATTATCAATGATTTAATCCGAATCGCGATACAGGCACAGATTACTAATGCGATATCAGGGCTGTTTCCAGTAGGAGATTCCAAGTCTGTTTTTGATGCAGGCATTAAAGGGTTGGGGTTGTTTAGCGCGGGTGGTTATACAGGCAGGGGCGGTAAATATGATCCGGCTGGTATAGTGCATAAAGATGAGTTTGTTTTCAATAAAGAAGCGACTAATCGCATAGGTAAGGAAAAACCTGTACGATTTAATGAATACAGGAGAGATGCCAAACTATCAATCAAACTCTGATTCTTATGCCATGAAATACCTTCATCCTGCTAACCAAACCAATAATACCATCAATAATTCCAATGTTAGTAATACAGCTGAACACACTGAAAACTCTCAGTCTACAGTTGTCATTCATCAAGCAATAACGCAAACAATTACCGTTACTGGTAATGGTGATAAGGCGCTAATTCAGGCTATGCAGCAAGCGGCATCTGTCGGTGCAAAAAGAGGTGCTGATGAGGCTGTAGCCAGAATTCAACGTGATTTTGCTACTAATGGAAATACGAGAAAATTATTAGAGAAATAAATTATGTCTATTATCGAATGGCCTTTGGGTATTAACCCTAGCGAGATGTCGTGGCGATTAATTAGTAACAGTAAAACCTTCACCTCAGTATTCACAGGTAGCTCTCAAACAGTTCGTTTTCCCGGCAGTAAATGGCATTGTTCACTCAACTTCACAAATCTAACGGATGATGAGTCAAGAGAGCTTGAGGCTCTTATGGCTTCGCTGGATGGTGAGAGTGGGCGAGTTAAGATATCGCACTGGGCACGGAAAGGCGTTGCTAATATGGGAACGCCTTTAGTAAACGCCCCCAATCAAACGGGGAGGTATCTGCAAACGAAAGGATGGAAGCCTAACACTGACGTACTGAGAAAAGGTGATTATCTCACTGTTAATAATGAGCTAAAAATGGTGACCGAGAATATTAAAAGTGATGCAAGTGGGAATGCTGTTATTGCTATTTCCCCCATGCTTAGATATTCGCCAGCTCTCAATGATAAAGTGGAAGTTGCCAAACCTTATGGGATATTTAAGCCAGTAGACAATGAGCAAGGGGATTTTCAATTTCACCCTTACTTGTTATCGGATGTTTCACTCGAATTTGAAGAGGCGCTTTACTAATGATTTATCATCCCTTTTCAGATGGAATGATCAAAGCAATTAATGATGGTTGCTATTTGGTTTTTGCTGCAAAACTTGATTTGAATTCAGGCGTGACACGTGTTCACACAGGTACGGGCAACCTCATTATAGCTGGTGAGGTGTATCAAGGTGTTGGGCAATTTGGTTCGGTCGAGGCGGTCAAGGAAGCGCTAACCACAAGCCCAACGCAACTGCTTCTATCGCTGAGTGGGTTTGATTCGACGTTAGTTGGCGAGGTGCTCAACGAGCGCAGTCGTGGTCGTGATGTTCGACTCATGCTTGTAGCGATTGATGATAGCAGTGGGCAGCCGATTTTAGCGGATGTCATTTTTGCAGGGCAGATAGCAAATCTAAGCGTTTCCACGGGAGATGAAAACGCAATAGGCTTAACAGTATCAAAACAGATTTGAGCGCTGGTCATTGGGTCTTCCAGACCGCTTCACAGATGAATCTTGGTCTAAGCGGCATAATGGTGACCGCATATTCCGATATGTCGCTCAAATGGCAGAACGCTCGATTTATTGGGGCAGTAAAAAGGATGCGCCAGCCTTCATTTACAAATAAGCACTAAAACTAATTCGCACGCAAGGCCTCTTAACTGAGGATTTTTTTACATTTGGAGGTAAGTAAATGCGACATCCTCAATGGACCATACAATTACCTGAAACCTTAAGGGCGGCAATGAGTCGCCCTTTTTCATGGGGGGAGCATGACTGCTGTTTGTTTGCGGCTGATTGCGCGCTTGCTGTATGTGGTATCGATATTGCTGAAAAAGTTCGTGGTCGCTATAAGACAAAATCAGGGGCTATGCGAGTCTTAAAGTCGGAATTTGGTGATTTAGAGTCGGGCCTATCAAGTTTCTTTATCGAAATCGAACCAGACAAAGCCACAAGGGGTGACATTGTTATGTTTCATGGTGATGAGGGGAAAAACTCTTGGGGTGCTTTGGGCTGGCAAGGTGTGGTCTGTCACTGAAAACGGGGTATTACCTGTTAACCATCAACCAATCAAGGCATGGAGGGTCGAGTAGATGGGTAAAGTTGTTTCAAATATCGTTTCGACGGGTTTGATGATTGCTGGGGCGATCATGGGCGGCCCTGCTGGCTGGGCTGTTATTGCGGCTGGCATGGCAACACAGTTTGCTGGCTCAATGATATTCAAAGACAAGGTGCCGTCAGGTTATCGAGACCAGTCAGAGCGCAAGCAGATGCTTCGTTCATCAAAAGCACCAGAGACCATCATTGTCGGTAAAACAGTGTGTTCAGGGCTGCTCTTTTTTGCCGAAGAAGAAAAGGGTGACCAAACAGAAAACGAACGCTTATTTATGGCACTAGCCATTGCAGCACATAAAGTAGACCGCATTGGCAAGATTTGGCTGAACGACGATTTGATTAGTGAATTCGGCGATAAAGCGGATTATGAGTTTCACAATAGCCGCACGGATTGTGACCCCTACATGTTAAAAAATGCCCCGTCATGGAAGGAAGACATGATAGGGGATGGCTTAGCGTGGTTACGTTTAACACTTAAATACGATGCTGAGAAATTTCCATACGGCGTACCAAACGTCAAAGTCGAAGTGTGGGGGAAGCAAATCTATGACCCGCGCACTGGTAAAACCGTGTGGAGTAATAACGGCGCGTTGGTTATTCTCGATTACTATCGTAGCTATTTAAGTGTGCCTGATTCCGACATTGATTTTGATGCATTCAAAATTGCTGCTGATTTATGTGATGAGCCTGTAATGACCCCAGAGGGTAATACGGAGCCTCGCTATACAATTAATGGCGCTTATGAGCTTTCCGAATCGCCAGCATCAGTGCTTGACCACATGCACAAATGCATAGCTGCTGAGCCAACCTATGTGGCTGGAAAGCACGGTATCTTGATGCAAGCGTACAATGGGCCTGCTGTATTGCGTATCGAGCCAAATCAAATCATTGATACAGTCAATATCACACCAGAACTAGGGTTACGTGATGCAACCAATGCGATTTACGGTACGTTTGTCGATGCAGAGCAACAATATATTCAAACAGACTTTGAGCCTGTTATTGTTGAAGAGTGGGTTGAAGAAGACGGATTAGAGATAAAAGAGAACATTGACTATCGTTTTATTGTTAGCCCGTATCAAGCCGCAAGAGTCACAAACTTGTATCTACGTAAAAAACGTGCCGGTCGTCGTATTCAGTTAAAGATGAATATGGATGGTTATGCATATAGACCGGGGGATGTTGGCTTGCTGAACTTGCCCCATATCGGTATACAGAACTTTGAGTGCCGCGTGGCTGAGTGGAAGTTTCATCCGCAAGAAGGGGTCGAGTTACTGCTCGAAGAGGATGGACCACATATCTATGAAGACATCATTGGTAAGCCTTTTGTGCGCCCGCCATTTACGGTTTTACCGACTGGCGGTGTCGCTCCACCACTAAACCTAACTTTTGTGCCAACAAATATTGGTGAAGTGGTTCAAGGCTATCTGAGTTGGCAGTCAGCTGCTGCCGATGTTCGCTATAACACAGTGAATATTCTTGAAAATGGCAAGGTTATCCAGTCGATTCAAGTGCCGCAAGATAGAGTTGATTTATCTGGGCTTGTGCGCGGCTCTTATCGTGCCGAAGTTCGCTCTATCAATGCGGCGGGCGCAATGTCTGCCCCTGCTATTGTTGACTTTGATATTCAAGCCCCGCCTAAACCCGTGAGTGTTGAAATGGTTGGCGGCATGTTCTCATTGACCTGTATTCCGCATGGCGGAGAAACCGCCCAACATGGCTATACGTTTGAATTCTGGTTCAGCGACAAAAAACTGGCCAGTACGAATGACGTCGAAGTCACCACAAAAGCCAACCGACAAGGTCAGGGGCAATTTTGGACTAAGGATAACTTAAAGGCGGGTACAGATTATTGGTTTTATGTTCGTACTGTTAACAGCTATGGAAAATCGCAATTTGTCGAAGCTGTGGGTCAAGCTAGTGGAACGCCAAAGGATATGGTTGACGAGCTGGGCGACACCTTCCTCACCAATGAAGCTGGAAAGCAGATGCAAGAGCAAATCGACTTTAGCAAAGAAGCGATTGCAGAGCTTGAGCTGGACACGATTGATGTGAAGCAGAAAGTTGTCAGCATTGATAGAGATGTTGAAGCGGTCAACGAAGCGGTGATGATGAACACTCAGTTCACGACGGAAGTTCATTTCAGCTTGAAAGAAGAGGTTGCTGATAGAAAAGCTGAGATATTCCGCATTGAGCAAGTGCAAGTCACTGACAGAGAAGCGGCGGCGCGCTGGCAAGAGAAAATCAGTGCTGAAGTAAGCTATAACGCCGCTGAAATTCTCAATATCAAAGATACTCAAACGAGCTATGAGAAAGCAACGGCGCAGCAAATTAGTCAAGTAAAAGCTGATGTCGATGGTGTTAAATCACGCGTCACAACAGTCGAAACAGCAACCGCCGATTTAAAGCAATCACAAGCGAAGTTTGAACAATCAACTACAGCTGAATTCGGCGAGATGCGCGGCTATATCACGCACTTTGAGACGTCATTGTCAAATGTGGAACTTGCAGTTTCAGAAGCGATTATGCAGACGACAGCTCAAGTTAACCAACATAGCTCTGAGTTGCTGCAGTCGAAAGCGGACGTCAAGCGTATTGCGAATGCAACAGCGACGAACGAAAAAGCAACAGCCGAGCTTGCAGAGAGCGTGAAAGCGCACTACGAAGATTCGCAAGCTGAATTCGTGGATGTGCGTAAATCAATCGCAGAGCAAGACAAAGCACACTCTGAGCGCACAGAGCAAGTACGCGCAGAACTCGGGAAAGACATCAACTCGAACAAAGAGGAGTTATCGAAAGTTAGTGCCGCTGTCACGACGAACACAAAAGCGATAGCGAAAACGGATGAGACTGTCACGGAGCTTCAGCAACTTCAAACATCCCAGTTTAATGACAACAGTTCATCCATTGCGAATGTGCAACACACGCAAGCGAATGCCGATAGCACCCACGCTGAAAGCACATTGCAACTTGCAGTTCAGCAGAATCAGCAAGGCACTGAGATTTTGCGTGCTAAAGCTTCTATCCGTGAAACTAACAAAATTGTTGCTGATAACGATAAAGCTTATGCGCAGAAGTTCACGCAAATTGATGCTCAACTCGGTGAGAACGGCGCTCGTTTTACGCGAGTAGAAGAAGCGCTGGCAGATACTCAGCAATCAGTTGCAAAAAGCCATGAGCAGCTCAACGCGAAGTTTGATAGCAGGATTAACACCGTTCAAGCTCAAATTGACACGCAGAAAGAAGCGATTGCGAAGCAAGACCAAGCGATTGCTAAAGTTAACACAGATTTATCTACTCGAATCGGTCAAGCAGAGTCGTCAATCAGTGATAACAAGCAGTCAATCAGCGACAACGAGCAAGCTTTGGCGGATTTCAGTCAGTTGACGAGAGCTGAGTTTGACAATCAGCAGGCAGCGATTGAGCAACGTGGGCAAACCATTTTTGACCACAACGGCAATGGCTCTGCTATCTACACAATTAAGACCGGCATCAACTGGAACAATCAATATTACGATGCGAAATTCATGATGGGAGCGGAAGTAAGAAACGGCAAGGTGGTCACACAAATCGGCTTTAGCGCCGATACGTTCGGCATTTTCAATCCATCCAGCGGCAAGTTAGAGCCAGTTTTCTTTGTTGAAAATGGGCAGGTGTTTATCAATGAAGCGTTTATTAATCAAGCGACAATTGAAAAGCTGTTAATTGGTTCGACTATCAAATCCAAAAATTGGGATCCTTCAGCTAAAAAAGGTCTCATGCTGGATTTTGAAAACGGGAAGCTGATTGCAAATGACGCTGAAATAACCGGGAAGATTTATGCAACTGATGGTGAGTTTAATGGAACTGTTTATGTTGAAAAGTTAATTGGCGATAATGCGGTAGCAGCAACTTACAAGTATGCCACCAAAGAAGAAACCCATGGTAGTAAATATGACCAAGTCATTGAGTCAAAGATCATTTATACAGGGGGAATGCCGTATGATGTTGATTTATTAATGCCAACGATGCAGTTTGAGTCAACAGGGTCTTATTCAGACGCAATTATCGATGCCTATGTTCAAATCATTATTGATGGGGTAACACATACACCGCAAACAACAAAGATGATAAATGGAAGGTCATGGAAATTAGTTTGCTCATTCTACGCAACAATACCAGCTAGCAAAAAAGACGTTGTCGTTACAGTTAGATACACCACATATCATGCAGGGAAGTGTACGACTAAGATACTGCCAGCAATGGTTATTGCCTGCAAACATAACTCATCATCATTTAAAATCAGTTAAAAGTCTATCACATAAACAAGCCGCTTAATTGCGGTTTTTTTGTATCTAAATTTCGGAGAATATTATGTACAACGTAGGAACAGTCACAACGACAGCAAACAGCACAAAACTAATTGGAGTGGGCACTAAGTGGAAAGAGAATATTAATCTTGTACTTCCAATGCAGATGATACAGATTCAAATCGGCAACACTGTTCATAACAACAGCATTCACTCAATACAGTCGAACACAGAACTAACATTAAACTTTCCAATCCCGACAGCACAAACTGGTGCTAAATACGTTATTTTCACAACAACAATGGATTCAATTTCAGCAGCAGCAAACGCGATTGTTGCAATGAATTCATCTAACGTACAGTTCAGTGATATACAGAATCGCATAATGACGGAGTCGGGAGTTATTGATGTCAAACTCCCTGATGGCACTGTGAGAAAAACACGCACAGAAGCAGAGCGGGATAAGCTGCTAGATGGGAAGTTTGATAAAGCGGGTGGAACTATTACTGGTGATGTGACTTTCAGTAAGAACGCAATTAAGTCGACTAAAGGGACGCATACCTTGCCTGATAAATCCGGCACGCTAATGCAAGTTGGTGATTATGGCTTTGGCTCATTAGAAGCTACTAAAGCTACAAATTCACAACTCATGTCATCATCACAATCTCAGTTCTTTAAACTGGGCGGGGGCGTTGGTGACGATGAGTTTGTAAATCACGGGGTTGGGCTATTAATTTCATACTCGGCATCAATTCGCGGTGGGTTGTTCATAAATGACTCAAATGGTGATTTGACCGTGTGGCGTTCGCGTGCAGATAAGGAAGACGGACGGATTAGAAAAAATAAAGTTTATACAGATGGAAACACAACCAAAGACTCCAACGGCAACTTAAAAGCAGCATCCCCGATTGTGAAAGTATTTGCTGATCACATCGAGACTAACGATGAGTCTGAAGGCGTTGAGATGGAGCACCTTGGTGTCGGTCATTACCTGATTAAAGGCGTTGTCGGTTTTAACTCGGACGGTGCATGGGGTATCAATAACGGCTTTGTCATTCCTCAAGACCATAACGGTAAAAACATGGTGCTTATTGATTACAAGGTGAGACCTGATGGTGATATTGAAGTTTTTGTTTTCCATCAACAGAACGCTGACCTACCGGAGCGTTTTCAGAACAAGCGCATTAAGTACATAGATAAAGACGGCAACCCTGTTTACTACGAAAACTATGAGCCGTGTGACGTTCCTGAATCGCGCTGGATAGATATGCGTGTCGAAATGCCAGTGAACTCCATCTACAATCTCAAAAAAGCAGAAGCCGAGCGATTGGCGAAAGAGGAGGCGGAGAGGCAAGCGGAGGAGGAGGCTAAGAACGCCGAAATTGAAGCCGAGGAAGACATCTAATCTTCTTTGCTGTATACCCCGCGGAAATCTCTTACTCACTGAGTTAGATTTGCGAGATTGTGCATGATTATTCTACTTTCTTGCGTGTGATTTATCAGCAGAACTGCTTAGATAACTTTCTATGAGCTCAATTACTGGAGCTCTTTTGGTTGCTCTATCTGGCAGTACAAAGATGAATTAGAAAGTAAGAGTATAAACTCATTGATCGAAATAGCCTTGTCATCTATCTCTGTTTTATAGAAAACATAGATACGTGATTGTTCAGTGTGAGACGGCTCTCTATTTTCATTGATGCAAGTAAGTGCGAGTAAGATAAGTTGCGTACTGGTCATAAACCCTCCAATAAAGTCTGGAGTTAATTATAAGCAGTCAGACAATGGCGCGATATCAATATTGGTCGTAATGTTATCAGATATCACTGTGACGAACTGTGCCGCAAAAAATGAGAGGGGAGGGGTTAATTACCCCTCTTTTTCGTTCGAAATGAAGGGGTAACTTATTGATTCATTTAGAATGAAATGTAGTGTTTTTGTAGCATGAAAAATGAACTGATAATAAATTAAGCTATTGATATTTAATGCTTTTTGTTGCTTTGGTAACCTAATGGACTGATATGAGTAATCAAGTAACTCTCCTTTATCCCAAAGGGATCTTGATATACTCGCCATACTTCAAGTTACGGCGTCATTGACTCAGTTTACTTTCGCACCATTGGCATCGTTATTTCTGCCTTGCTACGACTGGTCTACCGGTCGCCTTGCTGTACCTCGAACTATTTAGAGTATATAAAATTATATCAATTAACTTAATTAAGGTGCTTATTGCCGTGCTAAACGTCCTATTTCAGGCGTAAAATTGGGTATTACTACGCCATGGATTGATATCAAGACCACCACGGCGCGTATAGCGTGCGTAAACACTGAGTTGTTCAGGCTTACACAGTTGTGTTATATCATTAAAAATACGTTCGACGCATTGTTCATGGAATTCGTTATGATGACGGAAAGAGACCAAATAGCGCAGCAGTGCTTCACGGTTGATCTTCGGGCCACGATAACGAATTTGTACTGACCCCCCAATCGGGTTGGTTAGTAATCAAACAATTCGACTTTAATAAATGGCTAACTAGTGTTTCTTCTACGTTTTCATTTTCCGTGCTATTTGCGAGATAATCACGACTAAATTCATATTGATTGATCTCGATATCCTGTTCATCAATACAAATCCCTTCAAATTGGCAAATCGCTTGCTGTGAAAACTCATCAAGTTTATGGAGTGTAACGCTAACTTTTCCATTAGCACAATTGCTTAAGTCGTTTTGCAAAACACTTCGCACATTTTCCCATGAATCATAGCGAGTTTGGTTAAAACTATTTAGGTAGAGTTTAAAACTTTTTGATTCGATCAAGTTTTCACTTTGTGCATCGACATGGACTGAACCAATAGCGACTTGCGGAACACCTTTCTTGTTGAGCCAAGATAGCTCGTATAAGGTCCAAATATCAGCCCCATGAAACGGTAGGTTATCAGCGTGAATATCTAACGGATCTCTATTTAAGCTGCGCGGAACGGCTTGGAGTAGCCTTGGGTCATATTGATCATAATATGCCGTTTTTTTTCCTAGTGTGAGATTATCCAAAGCAGGGTTATTTTGATAGTGTGACATAGTGATCCTTAAACTTCATGTACTAAAAGCACGCGATACCATAAAACGGCTGAAAATGAGAGCAATTCATTCATCGGTTAACTTCTGTCATAATATCATTTATTAATGATATTGCCGCCATTTCAGTTCACTCAATCTAAAGTTATTAAATCATTATGAATACAACCGTTTCTGAAGCGCTTACTCAATTTACTCAACAATATGTGACCAAATGGAAGGAGCAAACAGGTCTATCGCCTGCTTCCTGTGACCTATATGGCATTCCGTCTCCTTGTGTCATTCGGACGGGGGGAAAATTGGGTTTATTGGGAGCCACAAGCCTTCCCAATAGCAGATAAAAACTTAAATAAAGTAGCGACAGCATTGGATATTGAATTACAGCCGATGATCCATCCTTTTTATACCACTCAGCTTGCGGGGGATATGAAGGCTCAATTTGAAGGTCATCTATTGAATTTGGTTCAAGTGTGGAGCGAAGAGGATTTTATCCGTTTGCAAGAAAATTTAATTGGTCATCTAGTTACCCAAAAGCGTTTAAAACTATCACCAACATTATTTATAGCAACATTAGAATCTGATTTAGAAATGATTTCGTTATGTAATTTAACGGGAGAAATTATTTTAGAAAAATTTGGTAGTAAGGAAAAACGCGTGTTAGCGCCTAATCTTATCCATTTTATTCAAGAGTTAACCCCAGTAGTAGAACCGCTTGAGTAAGATATTGCTGATGGAAGCTGTAGGAAATAGCTTACAAATCAATTAAGAAATAAACCTTAATTTTCTTAATTTATCTAAGTGAGCATTATTTAACATTTAATTTCATGTAGTTACTATCAATCTCTTAAATTGAAGGTTTAAGGCTGTTTTTAAGTTTATTGCACTAGGTTGTTTCATTAGTGTTTTTAATACATTCTTAAACGACTGAATGAGGGAGCAGTGAGTTTGCTGCTTTATCAGTAAACAGAGGTCATGGATGGCAAAGTGGCGCATGTCGCTGACTTTAATCTGTTTATTAGCGACAGGATGTCGAACGGCAGGAGGTCGTTTTTGCAGGATGCTTTAACACCCTTTAAAACATGAGATAAGCCAGTCAACCCTCTTGTTGGCTGGCTTCTTTTTCACTTAGTGTTGCGTTCGTGTCTTTTGATGTGGGTCGGTAGAATATTGCGTTAATGCGTTTAACACACTTTGATACATGGCTTCTCTTAAGGCCTCACGCTTACGGAACGCAGAGCGGTGTTGGCTTTTGACCGATTCGATATCACGAACAGGCTCTGTTAAAGGCAAGTGATACCAGCCATCCGCGGAAACCGTACCATTACACTCTTGCCAAAAATTATCGTAGCTTGATTTCAAATGTTGGCGTTTAATATGGCAATGGTTTGAAATACCCATAATAGATGTACAGTGGAAAAAAGCGGCAACCGCATAAATAGACGACATCAATAAATTTTTAGGTCGCATCCCATGCATTTGCTTCGTAATGGACTTCACTTGTTCGGTACTTTGTTCAGTAGCAGGCCCCTGTAAAGAACAGATATAAAGTTGGCCCTCAGTACCAAACGAAAAGCTCATTAAATAGATATCATCCCCTGTTTCGTTTAGCAGGTGTAAGGTGAGGTCACCTTCGCGTGGATATTGGGAGTAAACAAGCCTTAATTGCGCATAATCTCCCGATTTTAATTCGATATCTGCAACTTTTAACCCTTGGCGATCAATAGAAAACATTGCTTTGATAGCATCCGTCGAAAATGTTTTTTCGATGAGTTCTAGGGTGTGACTCGCGGTGAGTAATTTTTGTTTTCCGTTCCACTCGCGATGCAAATACTTATTTAAGGGGCGTTCAGCAAAATCAGGAATATTATTTAATTCCTTAGACATGCGGGCACTGGTGTAGCTTTCACACATGGATTGAAATTGCTGATAAGGTTTAGACGGGAGTTTGGCAATACGGACTTGTCGTTTTAAATGGTCATAGCTGTTGTTAATAGACTGCCAAAATTTATTTTGTTTACGCCACTGCTTTAATAATCCCATATATAAACCATACTTGATTGTTGAGTGTTTTTTATTCAGTAAAGTGAAAAGCGTCTGATATTACTCTTATTAACTACAACAAAAGGTAAATAAACTTTAAATAAACTTATAAAAGCGCTTGCGGCAAGATGGGTTACGTGAAAGTAACTAGGATTTTGTGTGGAAAATTATTTTGGTTGTTCTACACCCCATATTTACGACAGAATTAATGAAGGATATGCCGTATATTTTGAATCAAGTTTATTAAGTAGGTTTTTATATGAATATTGAACAGCGCATCATGGAAAAGCTTCGTCATATTGAAGAGGAAATGAGAGCGAAGGCACTTTGGCGTGAATTACCACCTAGCCCTGAAGCTTTTGAAAGTACAGAGCCTTTTTCAATTGATACGATGGAAGCAACAGAGTGGTTACAATGGGTACTTATCCCTCGTTTACAAGCACTCATTGAGCAAGGCGCTGTTTTACCCGGAGCTTTTTGCTATAGCCCCTTATTTTGAAGAAGTTTATAAGAATGATGAGGAAGGGCAATATCATTTATTGTTGATTCACCTTCGTGAATTAGATGATTTTTTCAGTACTCAGTTGGGTAGGTAGCTCATTGATGTTAGAGATTATTTATCAAGATGAGTATATGGTTGCTGTTAATAAGCCTGCCGGTATGTTGGTGCATCGCAGCTGGTTAGACAGCAAGGAAACTGTGTTTGTTATGCAAACATTACGAGACCAAATTGGTCAATTTGTTTATCCAATCCATCGTCTTGATAGGCCAACATCGGGTGTGTTGTTGTTTGCACTATCCAGTGATGTGGCGAGGCAATTAGCGGCGCAGTTTGAATCTCATCAAATAGAAAAAATCTACCATGCGGTGGTTCGTGGCTATGTTGAAGCGCCTCAAACCATTGATTATCCATTACTTGAGCAGTTGGACAAAATTGCGGATAAACATGCGACCAGAGAGCCAGCATTGCAAGAGTGTGTTACACATTGCCAGCCAATCGCTCAAGTTGAGTGCTCAGTCGCAATTGGGCGTTATCCAACATCTCGGTTTAGTTTACTAGAATTGAAACCAGAAACAGGGCGCAAACATCAGTTACGACGTCATATGTCGCACATTCGTCATCCCATTATTGGCGATAGTAAACACGGTGATTTACGTCAAAACCGCGGTGTAAGCCAACATTTTGCCGTTTCACGGCTAATGTTGCATGCCAGCCAGCTAGTATTAGATCATCCCATTTCAGGGGAGCGTATCTCTCTGATTGCACAATGGGATGAGTCATGGTTGTCATTGGTAAATCAGTTTGGGTGGCAGCATATCGCCAGCAAATTGGGGATGGGAGAATTCAATTCATCACTGTAGTTGGGTCAATAGGAGGTGTTCGTGTCAAAAATTGGTATTTTTGTGGGAACAGTTTATGGTAATTCCTTAGCGGTGGCTGAATCTGCTCAGGAAATATTGGAGCAACTCGGCCATGAGGTCACGATTTTTGATGAGCCAATGCTCAGTGACTGGCAGCAATATAATGCGGGTGAAGGGGTCGCCTTAGTCATCACTTCCTCCACAGGGCAAGGGGATTTACCCGATACGATTGCTCCACTATTTTATGAAATTCAAGATGTTGTTGGTTATCAACCTGAATTACGTTACGGGTTAATCGCTTTAGGTGATAGCAGCTACGAAAATTTTTGTGGGGCAGGAAAGCGTTTTGATGAGTTATTAACTGAACAGTCGGGAACACGGATTGGTGAGGTTTTGTTCATTGACGCGATAGAAGAAGATGTACCCGAAGAATATGCGAAGCCTTGGATACAATCTTGGGGTGAGCAACTGTAAATTACTGCACCGTGAATAGGATTCTCGGTGCAGTAAAGAAAATAAGAGCGGTATTTTAAAACTATTTACGGGTTAATTTTTCAAGGTCAGCTTCAATTTCAGCGATTTTGTTTGAGACCACATGCTCAAGATGACGTAGGTCATCCAAAATTTTGTGTTTCAAATCAATATCACTTGTATCGTTTTGGCAAATTTGGTCTAGTTCTTCAATAGCGTAACGTAGGTTGGAGTTGATCTCATTAATTTCTTTGAAATTATTGCTACCATCTGCCGCGGCTACAGTTTTGCGTTGGCGTGGATATTTAAATTTTACACTTTTCGCAAAGAATTCCCCTTTATCTTTGCGAAAATAGATTTTTAAAATATCGTTATTTGCTTCTTGGCGTAGCGTATAACGGTCAATATCTTGAGGGTTGCTAATACCTAAACTTTTTAGATTATCGTACATGTTGTTCACCGAGTTATAGGAAACCGAAATTTGTAGAGGCACAGAGCCGTTAGCATATGCCAGCAGAAACAGTATTATTCTATTTTTGGCAGGAATTAAAAACACGCGCATTAAAGCGAATAACACTTAGCGATGCTATTAATCTGTGTTTTAAAAAGGCAAAAAATAAAATCATACAGTTTATATTCTCGAAAGCCCGACAATAGCTAAACTTATATATTATGCGCGAAATGAGGAAATTGACAAACCCCTCATCATAAGAAAAAGAGGTCTATCATTTTTAGATTGGGTAGAGAACGTGTTTTATCTCTAGCCGAGCGAGGATGTGGGATTAGTCAATGCTTCTTAATAGCTCATTAATACCGACTTTTCCACGGGTTTTGTCATCGACCTTTTTAACAATCACGGCACAATAAAGGCTGTAGCTACCGTCTTTCGATGGCAGATTACCCGATACAACCACAGAGCCCGCTGGCACACGTCCATAGTGGATCTCACCAGTTTCGCGGTCATAAATTTTTGTGCTTTGACCAATATAAACCCCCATTGAAATGACAGACCCTTCTTCAATAATAACGCCTTCAACAATTTCTGAACGGGCGCCAATAAAGCAGTTGTCTTCAATGATGGTTGGGTTAGCTTGTAGTGGTTCAAGTACGCCACCAATACCAACTCCGCCGGATAAATGCACATTTTTACCGATTTGGGCACAAGAGCCTACCGTCGCCCATGTGTCTACCATGGTGCCTTCATCAATATAAGCACCAATGTTGACATAAGAAGGCATCAAAACACTGTTTTTAGCGATATATGCCCCTTGGCGAACAGCAGCGGGTGGAACAACACGGAAGCCTTCGCGTTCAAAGCGAGCCTGATCGTAATCCGCAAATTTCATGGGGACTTTATCAAAATAACGGCTTTCAGCCCCTTCGATTACCTGATTATCGTGAATGCGGAAGGAGAGTAATACTGCTTTTTTCAACCATTGATGTGTTACCCAAACCCCTGAAATTTTTTCAGCAACACGCAGTTTACCACTATCAAGTAGGGCAATGGTTTCTGTCACCGCTTGGCGAACGGCGGGGGTCACTGTGGATGGTGTGATAGCCGCTCTATCTTCAAATGCTTGTTCAATGATGGCTTGTAATTGCTGCATTGATTAATTTTCCCCTTTAAGGACCAGTAATAATATTGCTTATAAAACCTAACATTTATCCTTCGAGTTGAGGGTTTCTGTCAACCTTTCTGATAACTCTTGTTGCATTTTTTTATCGAGCGCTTTGTGATTTTTATCTGCAAGGACGAAAAAATCTTCCACTTTCTCGCCAATTGTGGTGATCCGTGCACCATGTAACGAGATTTCCATCTGAGCGAGCACATGCCCAACCCGTGCTAATAACCCCGGTTGATCGAGAGCAAAGAGCTCCATATAGCTACGGCGCTCATTGGTTGAGCGTAAAAAATTCACTTTGGTAGGAACGGTAAAATGGCGTAGTTTTGACGGTAGGGTGCGAGCCTGAGGAAGTGAGATCGCAGGTTGTTGTACCGCGTGTAGCAGGCTATGGCGGATCTGTTCATATCTATCTTTTGATAATGGCGTGCCATTCGGTTCTAACACCACAAAGGTATCCATTGCCATGTTGTCTTTGTTGGTGAAAATCTGTGCACTGTGGATACTCAGGTTGCGCCTATCAAGCTCCCCAGCCACGGCCGCAAATAAGTGTGGCTTATCGGGGCACCAAATAAAAATTTCGGTTCCACCGTGTTTTGGCTGTGTGCTGATCAACACGAGAGGCTGCTCAAGATCATGTTTTAATAGGTTACAGGCATGCCAAGCTAATTGAGAAGGCGTGTGACGCAAAAAATAGTCTGCATGACAGCGAGACCATAATTGGTTTAATTTTTCTTCATTGATTGAAGATTGGCGTAATAACGCTAACGCTTGGTGGCGATGATGGCGGATACGTTCTCGTAAATCAGGAGTACTTTGCATTCCTTGGTTGAGTTGATGTTCAGTAGATAAAAACAGTTCTCGAATTAGGCTCTGCTTCCAACTATTCCAAAGCGTACTGTTAGTTGCACAAATATCGGCAACAGTTAAACACATCAAATAGTTTAGCCGCGTCACTGTTTTGACCTCAAGGGCAAATTGTTTGATGACATCGGGGTCTTGAATGTCGCGACGTTGTGCCGTAACTGACATTAATAAATGGCTTTTTACTAACCAAGAGGCTAACTCAGCTTCCTTGAGCGGCAAATCATGTTGCAGAGCAAACTCATACACAAATTCAGCCCCTAAATCAGAATGATCTCCCGAACGCCCTTTCGCAATATCGTGGAATAATGCGGCAAGCCTTAATGTTTCTGGATGCAACAGCTTAGGGTAAACGCTAACACAGAGTGGATGGTCGCGGCGATTTTCTTCATGAGTAAAGCTATCTATTTTTTGTAGCACTCGGATGGTGTGCTCATCGACCGTATACGCATGAAAAAGGTCAAACTGCATCTGACCAACGATATTGCTCCAATAAGGGGTATAAGCACTTAATACACTGTGCAGATGCATGGGAACGAAAGCCCCTTTAATGGCTCTAGGGTGACGTAATATTTTGATAAAAAGCCGCCTAGCTTCAGGGAGTTCGCATAAAGGAGTAGTTAAATTACGTCGCGCAAAGCGCAGTTGGCGCAAGGTCGTTGAGTAGATCCCCGTGATATTGGGGTATCGAGCCATTAAATAGAACATTTTTAAAATGGCGGCGGGTTGCTTAACGAACAGCATATCATCAATAACATCGATTAATGGCCCCCGCAACTGAAATTGTTCATCTAGTGGACGAGGTTTTTCATCAGGATTGAGAGTAAGAATAGCGTCATCAAACAGTTGTAATAACATCTGATTGAGTTCACGAACGCGACGTGTCACACGATAAAAATCCTTCATCATCAGTTCAACGGGCTGGTTTTTTTCCCCTTGGTAGCCGAGTAAGCGAGCGACACTAAATTGGCGATCAAATAAAAGGCGATTGTCATAGCGTTTGACAACTAAGTGCAAAGCGAAGCGGATTTTCCATAAAAAAGTGAGACACTCTTTTAGCTCTTTGCGCTCTTCTTCAGTAAGAAAACCAAACCCGACCATTTCATCGACGGTGGTGGCTCCAAAGTGCCGCCGAACGACCCAAAGTAGCGTATGGATATCGCGTAACCCTCCAGGGCTACTTTTTATATCTGGCTCTAAGTTATAGCTAGTACTGTGATAGCGATGATGGCGATCTTGCTGCTCTTCGAGTTTTGCGGCAAAAAAGGTTGCTGAAGGCCAAAAACTATCACTAAAAATGGTTTTTTGTAAGCGTAAGAATAGGGCGATATCACCACAAATTAGGCGCGATTCAATAAGGTTTGTCGCAACGGTTAAATCGGCGATACCCGCATCAATACACTCTTGCAATGAGCGAACACTATGGCCGATATCAAATTTAAGATCCCACAATAGAGTAATAAACTGGCCTATTTTTGAGGCTATCTGTTCAGAAAGAGGCTCTGCACTTAACACTAAAATATCAATGTCTGATAAGGGATGCAGCTCATGTCGCCCGTATCCACCTACAGCAATTAAAGACATATTGGGTTGTCGGTCAAATTGATACTCTTTCCATAAACGCGTGAGTAGGGCATCTAAGTAATCACTGCGCGCATGGACTAAATCAATCACGGACTCGTTTTGCTTGAATGCGGCTTCTAAGTGGTTATGGAAAGATTCGACATGCTGCTTGAGGCGAAGCAGTTCGAGGTCAGAAGATTGAAATAAAGTGGGTGATAAAAACGCTACAGAGGATGGTGTCATCATTATCTTTCCGCATCGATAGGCTGAACACAATAGTGAACAGCTTACTGGGGATTTTCATGGATGAACAGCCGCAAATTAAATTATTTCGAGTAAAAAAAGAGAAGGGAAACCTTAAGTATGCGGCATGTTACGAAAGTTGTTTCCTCTAACAGGTAACATGCCACATAAGAGCCGCGTGCTAAAAATTAATCGTTAACCAGCACCGCTGAGATATATGGCTCTTCTTCTTTACGTAATGTCATGATTTCACACCCGTTGTCGGTGACAACTAGCGTATGCTCATATTGAGCCGACCAGCTTCTATCTTTGGTTTTTACGGTCCAACCATCATTCATAGTACGGATGCGGTAATCACCGACGTTGACCATCGGTTCGATAGTAAAAGCCATGCCTTTTTGTAATACAACACCGCTGTCATCGGCATCATAATGAAGGACTTGTGGCTCTTCATGGAAACCTTCACCGATACCATGACCACAATATTCACGTACAACAGAGAAGTCATGTTTCTCGACAAATTGTTGAATCGCTTTGCCCAAGGTGCGTAGGCGGATACCCGGTTTTACCATACGTAACGCTAAATAGAGGCTCTCTTGGGTAATATGGCACAGGCGTTCGCCTTGGATGGTTGGCTTACCAACAATGAACATTTTTGAGGTATCGCCATGAAAACCCTCTTTAATCACGGTAACATCGATATTCACAACGTCGCCGTCTTTTAGAATCTTATCATCACTAGGGATACCATGGCAGATAACATCATTGACTGAAATACAGACTGATTTAGGGAAGCCATGATAATTTAAGCAAGCAGGTATCGCTTGTTGTACATCGACAATGTGCTGATGACAAATGCGATCCAACTCCCCCGTGCTAACGCCCGGTTTTACATGGGGAGCAATAATTTCTAACACTTCGGCTGCTAAACGACCAGCAACGCGCATTTTCTGAATATCTTCTTCAGTTTTGATAATAATAGCCATGAATTCAGTCCATTTATGTCAGTAACGACTCTGTGACATAGTTTGTATGAAAAGGGTTTAATAGATGAGCGATAGCACCATCTATATCAACATGATGATGTTTATGGTATCAGCCACTGCATTTTCTGCCAACTAGGCATTGATGCTTCTTAGCCTTTAGAGTGAAATATCAGGCTGGAATGTACGCCATTAAATAAAAGGTATTGAGAGCAAATACACTTTTGGTCTGATATTATGGATAGTGAAACACGAGTATTTGTCGTTGAAGATTTTTTTATCAAATAATAAAAAGAAAAAACGCTATCCATACGCCGTGTATAAAACGCTCAATGATGCTTACCAAGGCGATTTCGCCTCGTTTTAATGAAGAGATTCAAGCCATTTGATGGTGTTTTTTCACCCCCGTAAAAAAACAACAAAAGTTGGCTTATTGATCCATTTTATGGTATAAAGCGCGCCGGCGATCCACATTATCTCTTCGAAAAAATCGTTTTGCTACCCTGTTAAAGCGTATTCGATTGGCATTATGGATTAGCGAAAACTAAACTCAATTGTGTATAACACACACGGGTCGACACATGCACCGGGGTGCTCTTATGCGTTTTAGCGCAGCTTTGGAGTCGGTGTTATGGGATCCGTGGAGGCATAACCCCAATTACTTAAAATACAGAGGTATTAAATGGCAACTGTTTCCATGCGCGATATGCTACAAGCGGGCGTACACTTTGGTCACCAGACTCGTTACTGGAACCCTAAAATGAAACCTTTCATTTTCGGCGCTCGTAACAAAGTACATATCATTAACTTGGAAAAAAACCGTTCCAATGTTCAACGAAGCTCTGGCTGAGTTGACTAAAATTGCTTCTCGTAAAGGCAAGATTCTGTTTGTTGGTACTAAACGTGCAGCAAGCGAAGCCGTTCAAGAAGCTGCTAATAGCTGTGACCAGTATTTCGTTAACCACCGTTGGTTAGGTGGTATGCTGACTAACTGGAAAACTGTTCGTCAGTCAATCAAACGTCTGAAAGATCTGGAAGTTCAGTCACAAGACGGTACTTTCGACAAACTGACCAAAAAAGAAGCGCTGATGCGTTCTCGTGAACTTGGTAAGTTAGAAAACAGCTTAGGCGGTATCAAAGATATGGGCGGTTTACCTGACGCTCTGTTCGTTATCGATGCAGAACACGAACACATTGCTATCAAAGAAGCAAACAACCTGGGTATCCCAGTATTTGCTATCGTTGATACTAACTCTGATCCAGACGGTATCGACTTCGTTATCCCTGGTAACGACGACGCAATCCGTGCAATCAAATTGTATCTGAGCGCTGTAGCAACTTCCGTTCGTGAAGGTCGTTCTCAGGATCTGGCTGTTCAAGCAGAAGAAGGCTTAGTAGAAGCTGAATAATAAGGCCTGCTCTAATAAAGAGCCCTTATAAACCAGGTATTGCTATATGGTTAGAAGGGGGCCTATATGGCCCCTTTTATCTATCTGAATCAGAATGACCCTTGTAGGGAGCCCCCTACGAGGTATATCGAGGAATAAATCACATGTCTGGAATTACCGCTGCATTGGTAAAAGAACTGCGCGAACGTACTGGCGCAGGTATGATGGAATGTAAAAAAGCACTAGTTGAAGCTAATGGTGATATCGAATTAGCAATCGACAACATGCGTAAATCAGGTCAAGCTAAAGCTGCTAAGAAAGCAGGCCGTGTTGCTGCTGAAGGTGTTATCCTTGCAGAAGTTTTTGCTGATGGCAAAAGCGGTGCTCTGATCGAACTGAACTGTGAAACTGACTTCGTTGCTAAAGATGCTGGTTTCTTGGCATTTGGTAAAGAAGTTATGGCTTCTGTTATCGCTGATAGAAATACTGATATCGAAGCAGTTAAAGCGAAATTCGAAGATGCACGTACTGCTCTGGTCGCTAAAATCGGTGAAAACATCAACATTCGTCGCGTCGCAATCCTAGACGGTGCACAAGTAGGTAACTACCTGCACGGTGCGCGTATCGGTGTTTTGGTTGCGGCTGAAGGCGCTGATGAAGAGCTGCTAAAACACATTGCAATGCACATTGCTGCAAGCAAGCCTGAATATGTTACTCCAGACGATGTACCAGCGGACGTTGTTGCTCACGAGCACCAAATCCAATTAGACATCGCTATGCAGTCAGGTAAACCACGCGAAATCGCAGAGAAAATGGTTACTGGCCGTATGAACAAATTTACTGGCGAAATCTCTCTGACTGGCCAGCCTTTCGTGATGGATCCAAGCAAATCTGTTGGTGATCTGCTGAAAGAGAAAAATGCGAAAGTCACTAACTTCATCCGTTTCGAAGTGGGTGAAGGTATTGAGAAAGTTGAAACTGACTTTGCAGCTGAAGTTGCTGCAATGAGCAAATAAGTCGTCAGTTTTACAAGGAGCCGCCGATTGGCGGCTCTGTTTTAATATACATTGTAGTAATACAACGAATTCAATAATTAAGGTACGTAGAATCCACCTTTAAGTATTCTGCGTGTGTTACCCCAATAAATTATCTGTGTAGGACAGAACACCATGGCAACCAATGCAAAACCCGTTTATCAGCGTATCCTGCTTAAGCTCAGTGGCGAAGCCTTACAAGGCGCAGAAGGTTTTGGAATCGATGCTAGCGTTTTAGATCGTATGGCTCAGGAAATCAAAGAACTTATAGAGCTGGGTGTACAGGTCGGTGTCGTTATTGGCGGTGGTAACCTGTTTCGTGGTGCTGGTTTGGCACAGGCGGGGATGAACCGTGTGGTCGGTGACCATATGGGAATGCTAGCCACTGTGATGAACGGGCTAGCGATGCGTGATGCATTGCATCGTGCTTACGTGAATGCAAGACTGATGTCTGCTATTCCTCTTAACGGCGTGTGTGATAACTATAGCTGGGCTGAAGCTATCAGTCTGTTACGCCATGGTCGTGTTGTGATTTTTTCTGCTGGAACAGGTAACCCATTCTTTACAACTGACTCTGCCGCGTGTTTACGTGGTATTGAGATTGAAGCGGATGTTGTATTGAAAGCAACAAAAGTTGATGGTGTTTATTCAGCGGATCCTGCAAAGAACCCAGATGCCGTACTTTATGAAACGCTGACTTATCAAGAGGTGCTTGAGCGTGAATTGAAAGTGATGGATTTGGCAGCGTTTACGTTAGCACGTGATCATAACTTGCCTATTCGTGTTTTCAATATGAATAAACCTGGCGCTCTACGTCGTGTTGTAATGGGTGAAAATGAAGGAACTCTGATTTCTCACAATTAATACTCAGAGACATCAACCGCGTTTAACTGTATTATCTAATATAAGTTCAGACAATTTAAGCGAGGCTGCATTGCGGCCTTTAATAACCAGTTCTTAAGGGTTGAAAACGTGATTAATGAAATCAAAAAAGATGCTCAAGACCGTATGGAAAAGAGTGTTGAAGCACTAAAAAACCAAATCAGTAAAGTTCGTACAGGCCGTGCGTCACCAAGCCTACTTGATGGCATCATGGTTGACTATTATGGCGCCGCAACGCCTTTGCGCCAACTTGCTAACGTAACTGTTGAAGATGCGCGTACTTTAGCGATTTCAGTCTTTGATCGCTCAATGTCTCCTGCGATTGAAAAAGCGATTATGGCGTCTGATTTAGGTTTAAACCCATCTTCTGCCGGTACTGTTATCCGTGTTCCACTTCCTCCACTGACAGAAGAGCGCCGTAAAGACCTGATCAAAGTTGTTAGAGCGGAAGCTGAGCAAGGTCGTGTTGCTGTTCGTAACATTCGTCGTGATGCGAACGATAAAATTAAAGCCCTGCTGAAAGATAAAGAGATCAGTGAAGACGAAGAACGTCGTTCACAAGATGACATCCAAAAACTGACTGACGGCTACATTAAGAAAGTTGATGAAGCATTAGCGCAGAAAGAAGCTGAATTGATGGAATTCTAATCTATCAAGTAGCGAATAAAGCCATCTAGAGGGAAATCTCTGATGGCTTTATTCATTCATATCTAATAAAAATCCTTTCTTCCCTTTCAAGCTGATATAATCTCAGTATTGAGTAAATACAGAGCATCCGCATAATGAAACGTCTTACTATTCTAGGATCAACAGGTTCAATTGGTAAAAGCACACTTTCTGTTGTCAGAAATAACCGTGATAAATTTCAAATTGTCGCTTTAGTTGCTGGTCGCAATGTGGCGGAATTAGCAAACCAATGCCTTGAATTTCAACCTCAATACGCCTCTATGGCTGATGAATCTTCTGCTCAAGCATTACGGGCAATTTTGTCTGAAAATAATTGCAAAACAGAAGTTTTATCAGGAACAGATGCTGCCATTCAACTTGCAGGCTTGGATGATGCGGACCAAGTGATGTCCGCTATTACTGGTGTCGCTGGACTACTTCCTACCTTAGCCGCAATCCGCAAAGGCAAACGAATTTTATTAGCGAATAAAGAATCGCTGATCACGAGCGGTCGTCTATTCTTTAATGCGATTCGTGAGCACGGTGCGACAGTCTTTCCTATCGATAGCGAACATAATGCGATTTTCCAAAGTTTACCTGAAAACATTCAACTCAACTTGGGCTTTGCCGATTTATCGGCCTCGGGAATTTCAAGCATTATTTTGACAGGTTCTGGTGGTCCTTTTAGGGATACTCCGTTGTCGCACCTAGATAATGTGACGCCGGACGAAGCATGCAACCATCCAAATTGGTCTATGGGGCGTAAAATTTCTGTTGATTCAGCGACGATGATGAATAAGGGGGCTTGAATATATTGAGGCTTGTTATTTCTTTAATGCCAATCAACAACAAATGGAAGTGATTATTCACCCTCAATCCGTTATCCATTCTATGGTGCGTTATCGTGATGGTAGCGTGATAGCTCAGCTAGGTACGCCTGATATGTGCACCCCAATTTCATACAGCATGGCTTATCCGCAGCGTATTTCTTCTGGTGTCGAACCGTTAGATTTTACAAAATTGTCATCATTAACCTTTGTACAGCCAGATTATCAACGTTACCCTTGTTTAAAATTGGCTATCGATGCCTGCCATGCTGGGCAAGCAGCCACAACTATTCTAAATGGCGCTAATGAAATCGCTGTCGCTGCATTCTTGGACGGTAAAATACGCTTTACAGATATTGCAAAAATTAACCTAAGTACATTAGAAAAATTGCATTTATCTGAACCAGTTTCGATTGATGAGGTCTTAGACATCGACAATCAAGCTCGTCGAGAAGCTGCACAACTAATCAAACATACATTTTCAGTCTAGTATGTGATTTATTTAGTTGCTGATAAGTATAATAAGTCTTTAATATGTGACGCTTATAAGAACGAAAGATAATATCAGTATTTAGCGGAGAATTAAGGATGTGTCTTATCAGCAAACTCAACAATAGCGGTTATGATAATGCTGAATTCTCGACGCTATGCATACAAGGATTACTATTTAATGAACTCTAGTGGTGAAAATCTCTCTCATTCAGCCTTGCCAAAACATGTTGCGATTATCATGGATGGCAATGGGCGTTGGGCAAAGCAGAGAGGAAAACTAAGAATAACAGGGCACAAGGCTGGCGTTGAGTCTGTGCGTAATGCAGTACGTTTTGCAGTAAAAAATAAGATTAGTTCACTGACGCTGTATGCATTTAGTAGTGAAAACTGGAGAAGACCAGAAAAAGAAGTCAGTTCACTGATGGAGCTATTTGTTTTTGCGTTAGATAATGAAGTCAAGAATCTACATAAAAATAATGTGAAATTATTGGTTATTGGTGATATTAGTCGATTTAGTGAGCGTCTTCAAAAACGTATTCAAAAAGCAGAAAAATTAACTGCAAATAACACGGGCTTAAAACTCAATATTGCGGCGAATTATGGTGGTCGTTGGGATATTGCTAATAGTATGAAGCAAATCTTTGCGCGCGTACAAAGTGGGCAACTTTCTCTTGACGATATCAATGAAAATACCATTGACCATTATGTTTGTATGCATGATCAAGAAAATGTTGATTTGGTTATCAGAACTGGTGGAGAACACCGTATCAGTAACTTTTTATTATGGCAGGTTGCTTATGCGGAATTCTATTTCACCAATGTACTGTGGCCAGATTTTGATGAAATGGTGTTTCAGAATGCAATTGATGCTTTTAGTCAACGCGAGCGGCGTTATGGTGGAGCTGAGTCTGATGATGAGCTCGTTAAATAAAAGGGGTAAATTGTGCTGAAATATCGTTTAATGACAGCGATTGTATTAATACCGCTGGTTATTGCTGCGCTTTTTTTGCTTTCACCTGCCGCTTTTGGTTATGTGGTGATTGCCGTATGTGCTTTAGGGGCTTGGGAATGGGCGCAATTTGCAGGTTGGCACACACAAGCTAAGCGAATTGGTCTTGCGGTGGTTTTTGCCATCATACTGCTAGCCATGCAGTTCTCTTTTGCTGATATCACAACGTTAAAGAATGAGCCGCTTATTTTATATGGTTTATGGGCCGGTCTTATTTGGTGGATAGTGGCAATTTTACTTGTGATTACTTTCCCAGCATCGGCAAAAGCATGGGGGCAATCGGCGTTAGTACGTGTACTGTTTGGGCTGTTAACTATCATTCCTTTTTATTGCGGTATGATGGTGCTTCGAACCATTGGTTACCATAGTGACACCTTTTTTGGTGCTTGGTGGTTGCTATATGTTATGTTGCTGGTGTGGGGTGCTGATTCAGGTGCTTATGCCTTTGGTCGTACAATGGGGCGCCATAAGATGGCACCTAAGGTTTCCCCCGGTAAAACCTGGGAAGGCCTTGTTGGTGGGTTGATCACCGCAGGTATTATTTCTTGGCTATTTAGTTCATTTGCGCCAATCCCAGTAATGCCTGATTATTTGCTGGTTACATCAATTATTGTTGTTGTAGTATCTGTGTTCGGTGATTTGACGGAAAGTATGTTTAAACGCCAGTCAGGAATTAAAGACAGTAGCCATTTAATTCCTGGTCACGGTGGAATTCTTGATCGAATTGACAGTCTAACAGCGGCAATACCTGTATTTGCAGGGGTAAATTTGTTAGTTTTTAACGGGTTCGGTCTCTAGGATAAGACATGGGATTTTTTTGGAGTCTAGCGGCATTTATCATCGCCATTGGGGTGTTAATTACCGTACATGAATTTGGTCACTTTTGGGTTGCACGTCGCTGCGGTGTTTATGTAGAACGTTTTTCTATCGGCTTTGGGAAAACGTTATGGCGCAAGGTGGATCGACAAGGAACCGAATTTGTTATTGCCCTGATCCCGCTAGGCGGTTATGTCAAAATGCTTGATGAGCGCGTCGGTGATGTGTCACCTGAACGCCGTCATTTAGCGTTTAACAATAAAACGGTTGGTCAGAGAGCCGCCATCATTAGTGCTGGCCCAATTGCGAACTTTTTACTTGCAATTGTTGTCTACTGGGTGGTGTTCATGATGGGGATTCCATCAGTACGCCCTGTGATTGAAGATGTGAAACCTGGCTCCGTTGCCGCTAGTGCAAATATTTTGCCGGGAATGGAACTAAAATCGATTGATGGTATCGAAACGCCTGACTGGAATTCAATTCGATTAGCCTTAGTTGGCAAAATTGGCGACAGTGAACTCACTGTGTCCGTATTGCCTCAAGGGTTTAGTGAACCAGTGACTAAAACGGTAGATTTAACCGCATGGCAATTTGATCCTGAAAAGCAAGATCCCGTTCTTTCCATGGGAATTATGCCGGTTTCCGCTAGAATTGATCCTGTGATATCGAAAGTTTCACCGGGTTTAGCTGGTGAGCGAGCAGGTTTGCAACCCGGAGATAGAATTGTTAGCGTAAATGGCGAAACATTAGATTTGTGGAATCCGGTAACTCGGTTGATTCGTAATAGTCCGAATCAACCGTTGAAGTTAGCTGTTGAAAGAAATAATCAGATCATCTCACTCACATTGACGCCTGATAGTCAAAATGGAAAGGGTGGCGAGCAAATTGGATTTGCGGGAGTTGAACTTTCAGTGTTACCGTTAGCAGATGAATATAGAATGGTACAGCAATATGGGCCATTTTCTGCCATCTATCAAGCTAGCGATAAAACGTGGCAGTTGATGAAACTGACCGTGAATATGATGGGCAAACTCGTTGTTGGGGATGTCAAACTTAACAACTTGAGTGGACCGATATCTATTGCGAAAGGTGCAGGGGTATCGGCAGAGTCAGGCTTGGTATATTATTTGATGTTCATTGCGCTGATAAGCGTAAACTTGGGCATTATCAATTTGTTTCCATTGCCTGTATTAGATGGGGGGCACTTGCTCTTCCTGTTAATTGAGAAAATTAAAGGAAGTCCAGTGTCTGAGCGAGTACAAGACTTTAGTTATCGGATAGGTGCAATGGCATTGATTCTGTTAATGGGACTTGCACTTTTTAATGATTTCTCTCGCTTCTAACAAGTAAGCTGGGGACCAGTAAGGAATACGCATAACAACGATGGCGATGAAAAAGTTGCTCATAGCGTCGCTGCTATTTGGCAGCGCGACTGCATACGGTTCAGACGGATTCGTAGTTAAGGACATTCGTTTCGAAGGTCTACAACGCGTCGCCGTTGGTGCAGCATTATTGAACATGCCTGTCAGGGTAGGTGACTCGATTGATAACGAAGATATTAGCCGTTCAATTCGATCTCTATTCTCTACTGGCAACTTCGAAGATGTTAGGGTCCTGCGTGATGGAAACACGCTGATCGTTCAAGTTAAAGAGCGACCAACCATCGCGAGTATCACTTTTACAGGCAATAAATCTGTTAAAGATGATATGCTCAAACAAAACTTGGAAGCATCAAACATTCGTGTTGGTGAGGCTTTGGACCGCACGAAAATAGCGAATATCGAGAAAGGTCTGGAAGACTTTTACTATAGTGTTGGTAAATACAATGCGACAGTAAAAGCAGTGGCTACGCCACTGCCTCGTAACCGTGTAGATTTAAAATTTGTGTTCTCTGAGGGCGTGTCTGCAAAAATTCAGCAGATTAACGTCGTAGGAAACAAAAATTACACGACGGCTGAATTGGTTAATAAATTCCAATTGCGTGATGATGTGCCATGGTGGAACCTAGCGGCAGACCAAAAATATCAAAAACAAAAACTGGCTGGTGATTTAGAAACTCTTCGTAGCTTCTATCTTGACCGTGGCTATGCGCGTTTCAATATTGATTCCACTCAAGTCAGTTTGACGCCAGACAAAAAAGATATCTACATTACAATTAATGTCACTGAAGGCGATCAATATAAGATCTCTGGTGTGGAAATTAATGGTAATACCGCAGATCATCTGACTGAAATTCAAGAACTCATTACGATCACCCCCAGGCGAGCTGTATAACGGCACGCAGGTGACGAGTATGGAAAACAAAATCAAGGATCTTCTTGGTCGTTATGGTTATGCCTATCCTCGTGTAATGACACAACCTGAAATTAATGATGAAGATAAAACGGTCAAACTGCATGTCAATATTGATGCAGGTAACCGCTTCTATGTTCGTCAAATCCGTTTCCAAGGTAATGACACAAGTAAAGACTCCGTCCTCCGTCGTGAAATGCGCCAGATGGAAGGGGCTTGGCTTGGTAATGATTTAGTCGAATTAGGCAAAGAGCGTCTTAAACCGTACGGGTTTCTTTGAAACTGTTGATGTCGAAACGCAACGGGTACCGGGTAGCCCAGACCAAGTCGATGTGGTCTACAAAGTTAAAGAGCGTAATACAGGCTCCATGAACTTTGGTGTCGGTTTCGGTACTGAAAGTGGCGTGAGTTTCCAAGTCGGTGTAAGTCAAGACAACTGGTTAGGAACCGGTAATGCGGTTGGGATCAACGCAAGTAAAAACGATTACTCAACCAACGTTGAAATGTCGTTTACGGATCCTTACTTCACCGTTAATGGTGTGAGCTTAGGCGGGCGTGTTTTCTATAATGATTTCCGTGCGAAAGATGCTGACTTGTCTGGCTATACCAATAAAACCTATGGTTTAGATACGTTCTTAAGCTTCCCATTCAACGAGAATAACTCATTCCGTGTTGGTGCAGGTTACGTTCATAACTCATTGTCTGATATGCGTCCGCAAGCAGCAATGTGGGATTACCTCTATTCTATGGGCGATAAGCCTCCAATTAATGATGATGGTCGCAATAAAGAGAAATTTAATGCGGATGACTTCACCGTTAACTTAGGTTGGACTTATAATTCCTTGAACCGTGGTTTCTTCCCGACATCGGGTAATAAAACCAGTGTTTCAGGTAAAATCACCGTTCCAGGCTCTGATAACGAGTATTACAAACTGCGTTTTGATACAGCACAGTACTACCCAATCAATGAAGATGAGACTTGGGTTATCTTAGGTCGTGCACAAGCAGGTTACGGGGATGGTCTTGGCAGCAAGCAAATGCCATTCTATGAAAACTTCTATGCTGGTGGTTCAAGTACGCTGCGTGGTTTCCGTTCTAACAATATCGGGCCAAAAGCGGTTTATCTGAAAAATGTTAATGGTAAAGGTGAGCCTGAACCGGGTAGCCCATCAAGCGATGCGGTAGGTGGTAATGCGATGTATGCGGCGTCCTTTGAGCTGATTACACCAACACCATTTATCGATGAGAAATACTCAAATACAGTTCGTACATCGTTATTTGTTGATGCGGGTACAGTATGGGATACCAACTGGAACAGTATCAATGCAGATTGGCGTAAAGGCATGCCAGATTATGGTAAAGCAACAAACGTCCGTGTTTCTACGGGGGTTGCTCTACAGTGGATGTCACCGCTTGGGCCTCTGGTCTTCTCCTATGCGCAACCTATTAAGGATTACGAAGGGGATAAATCAGAACAGTTCCAATTTAATATTGGTAGAACGTGGTAATCTAGAACGTCTCTATCTAAGGAAAGCCCTTGCATATATTGTGAGGGTGACCAAAATTTCCAGCCATAAATATGGGTTAAGGAGTTTCGTGTGAAAAAATTGTTGTGTGCGGCGGGTGTCACTCTGGCTTTGGCTATGTCAGCAGGTGCTTATGCAGATAAAATTGCAGTCGTGAACGTTGGCGAAATTTTCCAAAAAATGCCAGCGCGCGAAGCTGTAGCTAAACAGCTTGAAAGTGAATTCAAAAGCCGTGCGACAGAGTTGCAAAATTTAGAAAAAGACCTTCAATCACGCGTAGAAAAATTACGTCGTGATGGTGCAACAATGAAGCAAAGCGAACGTGAAAAACAAGAAAAAGAGCTGATGGCTAAACGTGATCAGTTCGCAGAAAAAGCGCAAAAATTTGAAGAAGACAACCGTCGTCGTCAAATGGAAGAGCGTAACAAAATCCTAAGTCGTATTCAGGATTCTATTAAATCTGTTGCAGCCAAAGAAGGTTATGATGTGGTTATCGATGCAAATGCTGTTGCATATGCCAAAGATAGCGTAGACATCACGAGTAAGGTTCAAAAACAGGTTAAATAATAGATGTCCTCAATTCGATTGGCTGACCTCGCTCAGCAGTTGAATGCACAGTTACACGGTGATGGCGATATCGTCATCACCGGTATTGCACCGATGTATTCAGCAAATAATCAGCAAATTACATTCCTATCAGATAGTCGCTACAGCGACAAACTCGCTGAGTGTCAGGCTGCCGCTGTGGTATTAACAGCGAAAGATCTTGATGCTTGTAAAGTGGCGGCGCTGGTAGTCGATAACCCTTATCTTGCCTATGCTCGCATGGCACAAATCATGGATACAACGCCAAGCCCAGCAGAGAATATCCATTCGTCAGCCGTTATCGATGAAGGGGCGAAGTTAGGAAACAACGTGGCGATTGGGGCGAATGCCGTGATTGAAAGCGGCGTTGTGTTAGGCGATAACGTTGTTATTGGCGCAGGTTGTTTTGTTGGTAAAAATACTCGTATCGGGGCTGGTACGCGTTTATGGGCGAATGTTAGCGTTTACCATAATGTTGAAATTGGTGAACACTGCTTGATCCAATCAGGAGCTGTTATCGGTTCTGATGGTTTTGGCTACGCGAATGATCGTGGCAATTGGGTCAAAATTCCCCAGCTAGGCACAGTTATTATTGGCGATCGCGTAGAAATTGGCGCTTGTACAACAATTGATCGTGGTGCGCTAGATAATACAGTTATTGGTAATGGTGTTATTATTGATAACCAATGTCAGATAGCACACAACGTAACCATCGGTGATAATACCGCCGTAGCAGGTGGCGTTATCATGGCGGGTAGCTTGAAAATTGGTCGCTACTGCATGATTGGTGGTGCGAGTGTTATTAACGGTCACATGGAAATTTGCGATAAGGTGACTGTCACAGGGATGGGAATGGTTATGAGACCAATCACTGAACCTGGTGTATACTCTTCTGGTATTCCTTTACAGCCTAATAAAGTTTGGCGTAAAACAGCAGCTTTGGTTTTGAATATCAATGAGATGAATAAGCGCTTAAAAGCTGTTGAGCGTGAATTAGATAGTCAAACTCAAAAAAATCAGTAATCATTTCGTAATTCAGGTTAAAATAATCGACTGAGTTACGTTTTTTCCGGCCTGCCAGTTAACCTAACTTTATGGTTAAAGCAGGCCGATTCGTTAATTAAATTGTATTAATAGACAGGAAGAGTATTTCGATGAGTGATAATCATACTCTGAATATTGAAGAGATTTTAGAATTACTTCCACACCGTTACCCATTCCTTTTGGTTGACCGTGTACTGGATTTTGAAAAAGGAAAATCTCTGCGCGCAGTAAAAAATGTGTCATTCAATGAACCCTTTTTCCAAGGCCACTTTCCGGGCAAACCTATTTTTCCAGGTGTGTTGATCCTAGAAGCAATGGCTCAAGCAACAGGTATCCTAGCATTTAAGAGCGTTGGTAAACTAGAACCGGGTGAATTGTACTATTTTGCAGCGATTGATAATGCTCGTTTCAAGCGCCCAGTGTTGCCGGGAGATCAGATGATCCTCGAAGTCGAGTTTATTAAAGAACGTCGCGGTGTTGCGCGTTTTAAAGGTGTTGCAAAAGTTGATGGAGAAGTGGCCTGCGAAGCTGAAATGATGTGCGCCCGTCGCCGTGAGGTCTGATATGATTGATAAAACAGCCTGTATTCATCCCTCATCGATTGTCGAAGATGGAGCTATTATTGGTGCCAATGTTCGTATTGGCCCTTTTTGTTATATTGGTGCTAACGTTGAAATCGGCGAAGGCACTGAGCTCAAATCGCACATTGTTGTTAATGGCCACACCAAAATTGGCCGTGACAATGTGATCTTCCAGTTCGCATCGATTGGTGAAATCAACCAAGACCTGAAATACCAAGGTGAACCAACACGAGTCGAGATCGGTGACAGAAACCGTATAAGAGAAAGTGTCACTATCCATCGCGGAACGATCCAAGGTGGTAGTTTAACCAAAGTGGGTGACGATAACCTATTTATGGTGAATGTGCATATTGCCCACGATTGTATTATTGGTAACCGCTGCATCATTGCAAACAACGGTACACTGGGTGGTCATGTTATTTTAGGTGACTTCGCAATTATTGGCGGAATGACTGCCGTTCATCAATTTTGCCAAATTGGTGCTCATGTTATGGTTGGCGGTTGTTCAGGTGTGGCGCAAGATGTTCCACCTTACGTCATTGCGCAAGGTAACCATGCAACGCCTTATGGCCTGAATATTGAAGGCTTGAAGCGTCGCGGTTTTGATAAAGAGTCTCTACATGCGATTCGTAATGCTTACAAAGTCCTTTATCGTTCAGGTAAATCACTAGAGGAAGCACGTAGCGAAATCGCTCAACTTGCACAAGCTAACCCGCATGTGAAAGTGTTCAGCGAGTTCCTTGAGAACTCCGCAGAGTCTAATCGTGGTATTATTCGTTAGTCGGTAGTTAAGATAACGAAGTCAGGGCCTTTATTAAGGAGATCATTTTGGCGAATCATCACCGCCCACTTACTATTGGCCTTGTTGCTGGGGAAACATCCGGCGATATACTCGGCGCAGGGCTTATCCGAGCACTCAAAGCACAAGTACCTGATGCACGTTTTGTAGGTGTCGCAGGGCCTTTAATGCAAGCAGAAGGCTGTGAAGCTTGGTATGAGATGGAAGAGTTAGCGGTAATGGGGATTGTTGAAGTGCTTGGCAGGCTTCCTCGGTTACTCGCTATTCGCAAAGATCTTACCGAACGCTTTACACAATTACAGCCAGATATCTTTGTTGGTATTGATGCACCTGATTTTAATATCACCCTTGAAGGGAAGTTAAAATCAAAAGGCATTAAAACCATTCATTACGTCAGCCCTTCTGTGTGGGCATGGCGGCAGAAACGCGTCTTCAAAATTGGTCGAGCAACAAATTTAGTGCTTGCCTTTTTGCCGTTTGAAAAAGCCTTCTATGATCGTTTTAATGTTCCGTGTCGCTTTATTGGGCACACAATGGCAGATGCTATCCCGCTTCATGTCGATAAAACAGCGGCAAGGCAACGCATTGGTATACCTGAAGAAGGGAAGTGTTTAGCCCTCTTACCGGGCAGCCGTCACTCAGAAGTTGAAATGCTAAGTGCTGATTTTTTGAAAACAGCGAAAATTTTACAACAGCATTTTACGGATCTTCACATTGTCGTGCCTTTGGTCAACCAAAAACGGCGTGAACAGTTTGAAGCGATCCGTCAACAAGTCGCTCCAGAGCTAGCTGTCCATATGTTAGATGGCCAAGGCAGAGATGCGATGATCGCGGCGGATGCGACGTTGCTCGCATCGGGAAACGGCGGCTCTTGAATGTATGCTAGCGAAATGTCCAATGGTAGTGGGTTATCGTATGAAACCATTTACTTTTTGGTTGGCAAAACGTTTAGTAAAGACACCCTATGTTTCATTGCCTAATTTGTTAGCTGAAAAAGAGATAGTCAAAGAGTTACTACAGGAAGAGTGCCAACCTGAAAAGTTAGCTCAGCAGCTAATTCCCTTACTGGAAGGCGGCGAACAGGTAGAACAATTAAAAGCAACATTTTTACAGCTCCATCAATTGATCCGCTGTGATGCAGATAAACAAGCGGCTGAAGCTGTATTGGATTTGGTTCGAAATTAATGGATTTTATATACCCAAAAGCCAACTTAATTGCTGGCGTAGATGAAGTTGGGCGCGGCCCCCTTGTTGGTGCGGTGGTGACCGCCGCTGTAATATTGGATCCTAAAAATCCAATCATTGGCTTGACTGACTCAAAAAAACTCACCGAGAAAAAACGCGAAAAACTCTTTGTTGAGATCCAAGAAAAAGCCTTGTGCTGGTGTATTGGGCGAGCCGAACCTGAAGAAATTGATGAAATCAATATCCTGCATGCCACCATGCTTGCGATGCAACGTGCTGTTGCTGGTTTAAGCATAACACCTGATTTTGTTTTAGTGGATGGTAACCGTTGCCCAACCTTATCAATGCCTTCACAAGCGGTGATTAAAGGTGATAGTTTAGTGCAGGAAATAAGCGCGGCATCAATTTTAGCCAAAGTGGTTAGAGACCGAGAAATGGTTGAGCTAGATAAAGCTTATCCAGAATATGGTTTTGCAAAACATAAGGGCTATCCGACGGCTTATCATTTAGAAAAACTGGCACAGTTTGGCGCAACAAAATTTCATCGCAAGAGTTTTGCTCCTGTGCGCCGTGCATTAGAAGCGAAAGATTGAGTATAAATTAGATGGCTGAACCTCGTTTTATTCACTTACGCGTTCACAGCGACTATTCAATGATTGATGGTCTGGCAAAAACCGGCCCATTAGTTAAAAAAGTGGCAGCAATGGGCATGCCAGCATTTGCGATCACTGATTTCACTAACTTATGTGGTTTGGTGAAGTTCTATGGGGCAGCGCACGGTGCTGGTATTAAACCTATTATTGGCGCTGACTTTTTTGTTGAAAGCGAGCAATTGGGTGATGAGATTGCTCACTTAACCGTACTAGCTCGTAATAACGAAGGCTACCAAAACCTGACACTGTTGATCTCAGAAGCCTATCAAAAAGGCTATGGGGCGATAGGGCCAACGATCCATCGCGATTGGCTTGTTAAGCATAAAGAAGGTTTGATACTGCTTTCAGGTGGCCGCCAAGGGGATGTAGGGCAATTTTTATTGCGCGGTAATCAAGCTCTCGTTGATGAATGCTTGGCATTTTACGAAACCCACTTTCCCGGTTGCTACTATTTAGAACTCATTCGTACAGGAAGGCCTGACGAAGAGAGTTATTTACATGCGGCGGTAGAGCTTGCAACGCAGCGTGGTTTACCTGTTGTTGCGACTAATGATGTACGTTTTATTGAAAGTAGCGACTTTGATGCGCATGAAATACGTGTCGCTATCCATGATGGTTTTACCTTATCTGATCCTAAAAGGCCTAAAAAATATAGCCCTCAGCAATATTTACGATCTGAAGAAGAGATGTGTGAGCTGTTTGCCGACATCCCTGAAGCACTTGAAAATAGTGTAGAGATTGCTAAGCGTTGTAACGTAACCATTCGTCTTGGTGAGTACTTCCTTCCCCAATTCCCAACAGGGGATATGAAAACGGAAGACTTTTTGGTTATGCGGTCAAAAGAGGGATTAGAGGAGCGCCTGAAGTTCCTTTTTCCTGATGAGAAAGTGAGAGCCGAAAGACGTCCTGAATATGATGAACGGCTAGAAGTCGAGCTAAACGTTATTAACCAAATGGGGTTCCCTGGTTATTTCTTGATCGTGATGGAGTTTATTCAATGGTCAAAAGATAACGGTGTACCAGTAGGGCCTGGTCGTGGCTCCGGTGCAGGCTCTTTGGTTGCCTACGCTCTAAAAATTACTGACTTAGATCCGTTAGAGTTCGATCTCCTTTTTGAACGTTTCTTAAACCCTGAACGGGTTTCTATGCCTGACTTTGACGTTGACTTCTGTATGGAAAAACGCGATCAAGTGATTGATCACGTTGCTCAAATGTATGGACGAGATGCGGTTTCGCAGATCATTACGTTCGGTACGATGGCGGCGAAGGCGGTTATCCGCGACGTAGGCCGTGTATTAGGCCACCCATACGGTTTTGTCGATCGGATCTCGAAACTGGTTCCCCCTGATCCGGGAATGACATTAGAGAAAGCATTTGAGGCCGAGCCGCAACTGCCTGAAATTTACGAAGCCGATGAAGAGGTGAAAGCGCTCATCGATATGGCGCGTAAACTTGAAGGGGTCACACGTAACGCTGGGAAACATGCTGGGGGCGTGGTTATTGCGCCTACCAAAATTACCGATTTTGCCCCTCTGTATTGCGATGCGGAAGGGAATAACCCAGTCACCCAATTTGATAAAAACGACGTTGAATATGCGGGATTGGTGAAGTTCGACTTTTTGGGATTACGTACGCTCACGATCATTAACTGGGCGTTAGAGATGATCAACGCAAGGCGGGCTAAGAAAAACCTTGAGCCAGTGGATATTGCGGCAATACCATTGGATGATCAAAAAAGTTTCGACATGTTGCAGCGTTCAGAAACAACGGCGGTATTCCAGCTTGAATCCCGAGGGATGAAGGATTTGATCAAGCGCCTGCGTCCTGACTGCTTTGAAGATATGATTGCATTGGTGGCACTGTTTCGCCCTGGTCCATTGCAATCAGGGATGGTGGATAACTTTATCGACCGTAAGCATGGGCGTGAAGAGATTTCATACCCTGATGTGCAGTGGCAACATGAATCATTAAAACCTGTTCTAGAGCCGACGTATGGCATTATCTTATACCAGGAACAGGTGATGCAGATTGCACAGGTACTCGCTGGTTATACTCTCGGCGGCGCGGATATGTTACGTCGTGCGATGGGGAAAAAGAAACCGGAGGAGATGGCAAAACAGCGTTCCGTCTTTGAGGAAGGAGCCATCAAAAAACGGTATCGATGGTGAGCTATCGATGAAAATCTTTGACTTGGTAGAAAAATTTGCCGGTTACGGATTTAACAAATCTCACTCCGCCGCTTATGCGCTCGTTTCATACCAGACATTATGGCTTAAAGCACATTATCCGGCTGAATTTATGGCGGCTGTTATGACCGCGGATATGGATAACACCGAGAAAGTCGTCGGCCTCGTCGATGAATGTTGGCGAATGGGGTTAAAAGTATTACCTCCTGATATTAATAGTGGGCTATATCATTTTCACGTTAACGATGAAGGTGAAATTGTTTACGGTATCGGTGCGATTAAAGGTGTCGGTGAAGGCCCAATTGAGGCGATTATAGAAGCTCGCCAAAAAGGTGGCATCTTTAAGGAAATTTTTGATCTTTGTGCGCGTGTTGATCTTAAAAAAATTAATCGTCGCGTCATGGAAAAACTGATCATGGCGGGGGCGTTCGATCATTTAGGGCCTCACCGCGCAGCCTTAATGTCTTCACTGGAAGATGCGCTGAAAGCGGCGGATCAGCACGCCAAAGCAGAGGCTATAGGGCAAACTGATATGTTTGGTGTGCTTGCAGAAGCCCCTGAACAAGTGGAAAGCTCATACGCGAGCGTACCAAAATGGCCAGATCAAGTTGTTTTGGACGGTGAAAGGGAAACGCTGGGTCTTTATTTGACAGGGCACCCGATAACGCGTTATTTAAATGAAATAGAACGTTATACTAATGGTCTGAGATTGAAAGATGTGAACCCTACCCCTCGTGGTCAGGTGACAACTGTGGTAGGTTTAGTACTTTCAGCCAAAGTTATTACTACCAAGCGTGGCAATCGAATTGGTATTTGTACGCTTGATGATCGTTCCGGTCGTCTGGATATTATGTTATTTTCAGATGCACTAGATAAATACCAGCACTTGCTGGAAAAAGACAGTATCCTGATTGCCACCGGTCAGGTCAGCTTTGATGATTTCAACGGTGGTAATAAAATGACAGTGCGGGAGTTAATGGATATTAGTGAAGCAAGGGAAAAATATGCGCGAGGACTTGCAATTTCACTGTCAGACAAACAAATTAATGATCAGTTACTGAACCGACTTCGCAGCACTCTTGAACCCCATCGTTCAGGAACGATTCCGGTTCATTTGTATTATCAGAAGGATGATGCCAGAGCAAAGCTTAAATTTGGTGTTGTTTGGCGCGTAACACCCGTTGATGACCTTCTGAATTCTCTGCGAACTCTGCTGGGTAATGAGCAGGTAGAATTAGAATTTGACTAAAATAGGAATATTATGAGTCTGGATTTTCTTGATTTTGAACAGCCAATTGCTGAATTGGAAGCGAAAATTGATTCGCTGACTGCAGTTAGCCGTCAAGACAACAATTTAGAAGTCAACCTAGATGACGAGGTTGCTCGTTTACGTGAAAAAAGTGTTGAACTGACGCGTAAGATTTTCTCTGATCTGGGTGCATGGCAAATTGCTAAACTTGCTCGTCATCCACGCCGTCCTTATACATTAGATTATATTTCTCGTATATTTACTGACTTCCAAGAACTCGCTGGTGATCGTGCTTATGCTGATGATAAAGCTATTGTTGGCGGTATTGCACGTTTGGACGGTCGTCCTGTTATGGTTATTGGCCATCAAAAAGGGCGTGAGACAAAAGAAAAAATTCGCCGTAACTTTGGTATGCCAGCACCAGAAGGCTATCGTAAGGCATTACGCTTGATGGAAATGGCCGATCGTTTCAACTTACCTATTATTACCTTTATTGATACTCCGGGGGCTTACCCAGGTGTTGGCGCGGAAGAGCGTGGTCAGTCGGAAGCCATTGCACGTAACTTGCGTGAAATGTCTCGCTTATCAGTGCCAGTTATCTGTACCGTTATTGGTGAAGGTGGGTCTGGTGGCGCGCTGGCTATCGGCGTAGGTGATAAAGTGAATATGCTGCAATACAGCACCTATTCCGTTATCTCTCCAGAAGGTTGTGCATCTATTCTGTGGAAAAGCGCTGATAAAGCGCCATTAGCGGCAGAAGCAATGGGGATCACCGCATCTCGTCTTAAAGAGTTGAAACTTATTGATAATGTGGTCACTGAGCCGTTAGGTGGCGCACACCGCAGTTACGATGAAGTTGCGGCGTCTTTAAAAGCACGTATCGTCGAAGATTTAGACGAATTGCTTGAGCTAGATGAAGAAGCATTAAAAAATCGTCGCTACCAGCGTTTAATGGAATATGGCTATTGCTAATTAAGACCTATTAGCAAAGTAAAAACGGGAGTTTGGGATAGCCAGCTCCCGTTTTTTATTCGTGCATCACGCTCTTTGAGTCGTGAAATCTAGTCAAGGTGGTGATTAATTGGTAACTTTGATAGGGTAGTTAACCACATAAGCACTTTATTGTTTTTGCTAAAATAATGAATATAGGCAGCGACGGTCGTTCCAAAGTTGATGTCACTTTTCCGATTAAAAACTGACATAAATAAGAGATAAGAATGAGGCAATATAACTACTTAATTTACGCCTTGATGTGTGTATTAATATGGAGTTTTATCCCAATTGTTTCTCGTTTTGGGCAAAATGGTTTAGATAGCTTTCAATTTTTATTTTGGTCTAATCTTATTTCAGCGATGTCAGTAATACTGGTTGCACTGATCGCGGGTTATAAGCCAACCAAATTGTTTATTCTTCCTCGTGATATCCTCCTTAAAGTCTTTGTGCTTGGCTTTTTAGATTGCTTATTTTATTTGCTTCTTTATTACGGTTACGCCATTGAAAATGGTATTGCAGTATTAGTGATCCAGTATAGTTGGCCTTTAATCATTATCTTGCTGTCGGTCTTTTTATTAAAAGATAAGCTAGCTGGCAGGCAGATTGTGGGCGTGATTATCGGGTTTATTGCAGTGATTATCACTTTTACCAAAGGGCATATTACTCAACTACAGGTTGAGGATCCGGTGGCTCTGTTATTCGTATTTAGTGGTGCATTTTGTTTCGCACTGATGTCGGTGTTCTCACGGCAATATTCGATTGACCCTTATATTAGTACAGTTTGGTTATTTATCTTTTCAACGTTAACTTCATTGGTGTTACTACTGTCATTTAGTGAACTACAATTACCTTCCAAAGCTGCATTTTTGGCCGACGGTAATCAACGGGGTGCTCATTAACGGTGTTTCTTACATTTTATGGTTTAAGGCGATGAATACGGGACATTCTGCAAAAATTGCCTCCATCGTATTTTTATCCCCAGTATTATCCGTACTTTGGTTGGTGGTCATTTTAAGTGATCCGTTTGAAATCGCTTATATCATCGGTGTATTGCTAGTTATCGTTTCTGGTGTGTTATGTGTTGGTCAGAAGAGAAAGCAATCATATTAGCGTAAAGAAGGGCAGATTCATGGCGCTACAGCCGCAAGCAATTATAGAGCAGGTGCTCAACAAAATAGGTCATTTTCGAAAAATACTGGTGGGATTTAGCGGGGGCGTGGATTCAACCGTATTGCTGCATGCACTTTACCAAATCAAAAAATATCAGCTTCCCTCGTTAGAGATCCGGGCTATTCACATTCATCATGGGCTTAACGTTAGGGCCGACGATTGGGAAGCTCACTGCCAACACTTGTGTGAACAGTGGCATATTCCCTTTGTCTGCACGCATGTTACAGTTGATCCTTCAAATCGTGGTATTGAAGCGGCTGCTCGTGAGGCGCGTTATCAGGCTTACCGAAACGAGTTGGCAGAGGGGGAAATCATAGCCACCGCTCAGCACCTTGATGACCAAGCAGAAACCTTTATGTTGGCATTAAAGCGTGGCAGTGGACCTGCTGGGCTTTCGTCAATGCCCGAATTGTCACCATTTTATGCAGAAAAAGGGGAAACGTGGTTACTACGTCCGTTATTAGCAATATCTCGCGGCGATCTGGAAAATTATGCACGTGAATGCCCGTTAACGTGGGTCGAAGATGACAGTAATCAAGACGATCGTTATGATCGCAATTTCCTTCGGTTACATATTATGCCGACTTTAACTGAGCGTTGGCCTCATTTTGCCGCCGCAGTTTCGCGTAGTGCATCCTTATGTGCTGAACAGGAATCGCTGCTTGATGAGCTATTACAAGATGCGCTGGACGAAATGATGGATTATCGCGGTGGTCTATTTATTGATAACTTGCATGATTGCAGCCCAGCGAAACGTAACGCGCTACTTAGGCGTTGGGTTGGTCTACACCGCTTGCCAATGCCACCTTACCATCAACTACAACGCATTTGGCAAGAAGTGGCGCTAGCCCGTCAGGATGCTGAGCCGATTTGTCAGTTAGGCCATGTCGATATTCGTCGATACCAAGGCGCATTATGGATTGTACGTCGTATCAACCCGTTATTAGGGCAACAATTTTGCTGGGATTATCCCCAACCTTTTATTTTGCCTGAAGGATTAGGGCGACTTGAGGTTATTGCCGATGAAGGGCAAATTCGCCCGCCTCTGCCAACAGAAAAAGTGACTGTTCGTTTTGGCTTACAAGGCACATTGAACATTGTGGGTAGGACGCATTCAAGAAGTAGCAAAAAAAATCTGGCAAGAGCTTGGTATCTCTCCTTGGATGCGAGAAAGAACCCCACTAGTTTATTATGATGAACAATTAATTACCGCCATTGGGTGCTTTATCACTCCTGAAGGCCTCGTTGCAGATGAGGAAATTGGGGTTGCCTTCCATTGGGATAAGTTCGATGAATATCAAATAGAGGTGTAAATAAAATAGAGAGCCCCTTATGACAGTGACCATTCATAAGGGGCGTAGAGGGGCTCAATGGAGTATGAGCTTTAGTGAGAGCAATCGACAACGATAGTGCCGATCTCAGGATGACTGAAGGTGTTGATATGATCCAAACGAAGCTCTTTTGTTCCATCTTGAGTCTCTAAGATTAGGTACTCAACTTTTTTACGCAAGAGCAAGTCGCTGGCCTTCCCCTCAATGATTTCGCCGCCATGAAGTTTAATTTCCAGTTTCAATTGGCGTTGGCACGCGATTTCAAGATATTCGTAATCATCACAATTGATAGGTTGATATTCAGTATCTGTAGACATATTCCCTCACCACTATGTTAGTGGCGGTTATTGCCGCCTTGACTATTTTTTACCAAGCATCATGTGCTTCATAGGATAATAGCACAGTAATTTTAATAACAATAATCAGCAATAGATGAAAACGTAAATTCATGATTAACGTATGTGGTAAAAAATGAACTAATATCAGTAAAGTCCGAAATATAATAATCTCGCCATTTTTCTCTGCATAAAATGTTATGATTAGATATAGACTAAAAATATAAGAATTGAACTGTTAGGAGATAAAGGTAATGAAAAAGTCACTATTCTTAGCATTAATGGCGACCGGTGTGATGACATTAGTGGGTTGCCAAACAGCCGTTAAACAACCTAGCGTAACTTATATTGATAGAGCATATACAGGCATTTTACCGTGTGCGGATTGTTCTGGAATTGAGGCCACTCTACTGGTTAACCAAGATGGTACATACGTAGAGCAATTAGTATATTTAGGGTCTCGCGATGGTGACCAAACATTTTATGAAACGGGCACATGGGCAAAAGATGGCGATAAATTACGCATGACGAATGCAAATGGTGAGCGCGCGTACTTTGCACCATCGGCAGATGATAAATCAATGGTCTTGCTTGATCAGGAAGGCAACAAAATTCAATCACAACTGAATTATACGCTAACCCAAGTCGCACCAAGCAAAAAAAACAGGTGAATACCGCTACTTTGCTGATGCAGCAACATTTACCGAATGTAAAACAGGCCGTACTTATACTGCAACAGGGATAGAGCTTGAGAAAGGTTATAGTGCAACAGGTGTGACAGGTGGAACGCCTGTTTATGCTGAAATTGAAGGTTACTATACGGTAAGGCCATCAATGGAAGACGGTAAATTTGATCCTGCGTTAGTGCAAACAGGTGATATTATGTTTGATAAATCGAGCGCATGTAAATAAATAGATTTAATCTATTATTAAAATAATAAATATCGGCTCAATTTGAGCCGATATTTTTTTTGATAAGTGGATAAAAATAGAAAATTTAAATTATTACTTAATTTATAATAATAAAAATATGATTAATTGATATTTTTTATCAATAATATATTTATATGAAATGTGAAGAACGTCATAACGATTAGTCAATCAGAAACAATTCACTATAACCCTGAAATATTCATTACAAGGGATATTACGTATAATGTCTTCAACTAAAAGCAACTCGCGAATGACGCAAGCTGAATTTAGATAACAAAAAAACGTAAAAATATCTGATGCGAGAGGTAGGTATTTTAAGTGAACGATATGATTGAGAGGATTACTGTGGAAAAGAAGCTTATTTACTTGTTTTGTTCCGCTGGGATGTCAACCTCACTACTTGTCTCTAAAATGAGGCAACAAGCTGAAAAGTATGAGGTTCCCGTTGTTATAGAAGCTTTTTCTGAAACGCTTGTCCTCCAAAAAGGGAATGATGCAGATCTCGTTTTACTTGGTCCTCAAATTGCTTGGAAGCATTCCGAAATCCAGCGTTTACTGCCAACTAAAAATGTTGAAGTTATTGATTCGGTTTTATATGGAAAAGTTGATGGCTTAGGTGTTTTAAAAGCAGCGGTCGCATCAATAAAAAATAAATCACGTTAATCAATTATAGTTTGTTACAACTTCAGTTATTTATCTATTTGCTATGGTCGTCTTATGCATACAAACAAGATATGTGATTAAAGTATCTAAGGATATTCTATGGATCATATGCTCTCTTCTCTTGAAAAAGTATTGCTTCCGATCGCATTAAAATTGGGTAATCAACCTCATATCAATGCAATAAAAAATGGTTTTATTAGATTAATGCCATTAGTGTTAATTGGGGCAATGTTTGTTTTGATTAATAACGTTTTTCTGAGTTTTAATGAAGGGTCGTTTTTCTATTCATTAGGTGTTCGTCTATCACCAGAAACAATAGAGTTCATTAATAAGTTTAAAGGCATCGGCGGTAATGTATATAACGGTACATTAGGGATTATGTCTTTAATGACGCCTTTTTTTATTGCTATGGCTCTCGCTGAAGAACGCAAAGTGGACTCTATAGCGGCAGGAATTATTGCGATAGCAGCCTTTGTGGCTGTTACACCATTTGATGTGAATGGAGCCTATGCTATCGGTGCGAATTGGCTAGGTGGAGCAAATATTATTTCAGGTATTATCATTGGCTTAGTTATTGCTGAAGCTTTTACCTTTATTGTCCGCCGTAACTGGGTAATTACATTACCGGATACAGTACCGCCAGCAGTTAGCCGCTCCTTTTCTGCATTAGTGCCAGGTTTCCTGATACTATTAGTGGTAGGGATTATTGCATGGGTGCTAGCAGGGCAAGCGACTCACTTCCATCAATTTATTATGGATACGATCTCAACCCCATTAGCTTCTCTGGGAGGGGTTGTCGGTTGGGCGTATACGATTTTCACCTCACTATTATGGTTCTTTGGTATTCATGGAGCTTTGGCTCTTACAGCACTAGACTCAGGGATTATGACGCCTTGGGCGCTAGAAAATGTCGCGTTATATAATCAATATGGTTCGGTTAATGATGCGATTGAGGCGGGTCAGACATTTCATCTGTGGGCAAAACCTTTATTAGACTCCTATGTTTTCCTTGGTGGAACAGGCGCTACGCTTGGATTAATTATTGCCATATTTATAGCCTCACGGCGAGCAGATTATCGGCAGGTCGCTAAATTAGGGTTACCAGCGGGGATATTTCAAATTAATGAACCAATTATATTTGGGATCCCTGTGATCATGAACCCAATCCTTTTTATTCCATTTATCATTATTCAACCTCTGTTAGCCGCAATCACGGTGATTGCCTATTATGTAGGTATTATTCCGCCGATTACGAATATAGGTCCATGGACTATGCCAACAGGATTAGGCGCATTCTTTAACACAAATGGTAATATTTCTGCTTTATTTTTAGCACTGTTTAATCTTGGTATTTCTGTTCTTGTTTATTTACCTTTCGTTATTATTTCTAATAAGGCGCAAACTATTGCAAATAATACGGAAAGTGAAGAAGAGATCAAAAATGCATTGAAGTTTTAAATATATTAAAAATGAATAATAAATGGGGAAGTTATGATTGACATAGATAGTAATGGAACACTCTCTGCTGACAGTCTGGAAGAAGTAGTGATGGGGTTAATCATTAATTCTGGTAGGGCAAGAAGCCTCGCTTATAAAGCGTTAACTTATGCCAAGGAAGGCAAGTTTGTTGAGGCGATGGAGCTAATGGAAGATTCAAAAGAAGCCTTAACTGAAGCCCATAAAGTGCAGACAAAAATGATAGAGACGGATATGGGGGAAGGCAAAATTAAAGTGAGTTTAATACTTGTTCATGCTCAAGATCACTTAATGAATACGATACTTGCTCGTGAATTGATCACGGAGTTAATCGAAGTCCATAAAAAAATAAATTAAATAAAGGGGATGATGATGCAGCCGACACTAAATGTTAATAACTCAAATATAGAGATTAAAATGGTCTATGAGAATGATATATTTAATGACAAGGATTTCCATGTTGTTATTTATAATAAAACAGAAAGTGCAACAGGGCTGCATCAGCATGATTATTATGAATATACGATTGTCCTAACAGGGCGTTATTATCAAAAAATTAATGGCAGAAAAGTATTGCTTGAACGAGGGAATTTTTGTTTTTCTGCCAATTGGCTCTCATCATGAAAGTTTCTATGACTTTGGAGCAACAAGAATTTTAAATGTTGGTATAAGAAAGTCATTCTTCGAAAAATATTTTTCACCCTTATTACCATCATTTTTTGTTGCCTCTCAAGCCTACCCATTAAAAAATGAATTTATGGCTTATATAGAATCAGTGATTGCGTCATTAAACTTTCGTGATAGTGAATTTAATGAGTTTATTGAGGTAGTAACCTTTAATGTGGTCAATAGACTACGTCATTATAGAGAAAGCAAAGTCTATGATGATACGCCACAATGGCTAAAAAACACGATTGAAGAAATGCATGAAATTGCAATGTTTAATGAAAATGCGTTAGAAAATATGGTGACAATAACAGGGAAGTCACAAGAGTATTTAACTCGTGCCACAAAGCGCTATTGCGGAAAAACGCCAATGCAAATCATTAATGAAATTAGAATTAATTTTGCTAAAAAACAGCTAGAAATTACAAATTATTCAATCACTGATATTGCATTTGAATCAGGTTACAGTAGCCCTAGTTTATTTGTGAAAAAATTTAAAGAGGCGACATCATTAACACCAAGTGAATATAGAAAAAGCCTACAGTCAAATTTTTATTAAAGATATCCAGTGAAAATGATAGCCAATGTTTATTAATAAAATAGGTAGGTGTTAATATGGTGCATAAATTAAAAGTCGTCACTATTGGTGGTGGAAGCAGTTACACTCCTGAATTAATAGATGGTTTTATTAAACGTTATCATGAACTACCGATTAGTGAACTTTGGCTGGTTGATATTGAAGAAGGAAAAGAAAAAACTCGATATCATTTATGAGCTAGGGTTGCGCATGATAAAAAATGCCAATATACCGTTAAAACTCTATAAAACATTAGACCGCAAAGCTGCACTAAAGGATGCTGATTTTGTGACGACACAGCTACGTGTCGGGTTATTAAAAGCGAGAGAGAAAGATGAAGTAATACCATTACAATATGGATACTTAGGGCAAGAAACGAATGGAGTGGGAGGCTTATTTAAAGGGTTACGTACCATTCCGGTAATTTTTGAGATCCTTAAAGATATTGAAGCTCTCTGCCCCCAAGCCTGGGTGATTAATTTTACCAATCCAGCAGGAATGATAACCGAAGCAGTATACCGGCATACGCAATTTAGACGTTTTATAGGCGTTTGTAATATTCCAATTGGCCTGAAAATGTTTATTACGGATGTGCTCGGTTTAACAAAAAAAAATAATTTGTCGATAACGCTTTTTGGTTTAAATCATATGGTATTTATCAAAGACATTTTTGTCGACGGCGTGTCTCGCTTTGATGAAGTACTTAATGGCATTATTTCGAAAGCTTATAAAGCAAGCTCGGTAAAAAATATTACAGGTTTACCCTTTGATAGTGGGTTATTGAAGGCCTTGAAATTAATTCCATGCTCATACTTACAGTACTATTTTAAGTATAAAGAAATGCTCGCGATTGAAATGGCGGAATTCTATAAAGAAGGCACCAGAGCGCAAGTTGTACAAAAAATTGAAAAAGAGCTTTTTGAATTATACCAAGATCCCGAATTAAAAATTAAACCAAAACAGCTTGAATTGCGGGGGGGAGCTTATTATTCAGATGCCGCCTGTGAAGTGATAAATGCACTGTATAATGACAAGCAGACCGAGCATTATGTGAATATTCCCCATAACGGCCATATTAGTAATATCCCTGCAAATTGGGTTGTCGAAATGACCTGTAAATTAGGGCGTAATGGCGTTACACCGCACGAAAGAGTGACTCAGTTCGATGAAAAAGTTCTCGGCTTAATTTATAGCATCAAAGAATTTGAAATAGCCGCGAGCCAAGCGGCAGTGAGTGGCGATTTTAATGAGCTTTTATTAGCAATGAACTTAAATCCTTTAGTTCATTCAGACAATGATGCTCGGGATATGGCTAAAGCACTTCTTTTAGCCCATAAACATTATTTACCGAATTTTTCTAAGGTAATTAAATATCTTGAAGAAGAGGGGAGTGCGAATAAAACCCCATCTTAATGGCATTGCAGTATGACGAGTTTACTTATTGTGAACGCAGATGATTTTGGCTTATGTAAGTCAGTCAATTATGGGATCTTAGAGGCTCATCGAAAATGGTATTGTGACATCAACTACGGCCATGGTAAATATGCCTAGTATCCAACATGCGGCACAATTAGCCACAGAGCAGCCATTATTGGCTGTAGGAATGCATTTTGTCCTTACAATGGGGAAACCGTGTTCGCCAATGCCTTCGCTTGTGCGTAACGGTATATTAGGGAAGTGGATATGGGAGATGGAAAAATCAGATCAACTTCCTATAGCCGAAATAGTGCAAGAGCTACACTGCCAATATAATCAGTTTATTGATATTTTTGGTAAACCCCCCAGCCACATTGATAGCCATCATCATGTACATATGATGGCGCCCCTTTATCCTTTAATGGTCGATTTCGCCAATCAAAAAGGGATAGCATTACGGGTTGGTTACCACAATAAAATAAAAAATACTCAAGTACGTACAACAGATGCGTTTTCCGCTGACTTTTATGGGGAGCCAAATAACATATCAGAGTCGCTTTTTTTAGAAATACTCCATAAGGCAAAGCAACGAGGGGAGCGTTCTCTCGAAATAATGTGCCATCCCGCATTTATTGATAATGAATTATTAAATAGCGGCTATGTGTATTCCCGAGTAAAAGAGTTAGACGTTTTAACGTCAAAAAACTTAAAAGCGGCTATTGCTGAGAAGGGGTTTTTACTTGGTTCGTATTTAGATTTATCATAAATATGCCCAACCTATCAGGTAATAGGTTGGGCAGGAAGGATTAGCGCACAGTATTTGCGAGCTTCTCTTTTAAGAAACTGACAACATTATCAAGACCGATAAGGGCTTTTTCATCATTACGGCGAGCTTTATATTCAACTTGATTATTGTCTAAGTTTACGGTCGCCAATAACAATGGTGTATGGAACACCGATAAGCTCCATATCAGCAAACATAACGCCTGGGCGCTCTTTACGGTCATCAAAAATAACGTCAATACCTTGTGCTTTTAAGTCAGCATACAGTTTTTCCGCGACTTCTTTGACTCGATAAGATTTGTGCATATTCATCGGCAGGATCGCAACATGGAATGGCGCAATCGCATCTGGCCAAATGATACCACGCTCATCGTGGCTCTGTTCAATTGCCGCTGCAATAATACGCGTAACACCAATACCATAGCAACCCATGGTTACGATTTGATTATGACCTTCTTCGTTTTGTACTGAAGCTTTCATCGCTTCTGAATACTTAGTCCCCAGTTGGAAGATATGCCCTACTTCAATACCACGCTTAATCAGCAATGTGCCTTTGCCGTCTGGGCTTGGATCCCCTTCAACAACATTGCGTAAATCGAACGTTTCTGGTTGTGCTAAATCACGTTCCCAGTTGATACCAAAGTAGTGTTTGCCATCGATATTGGCACCTGCACTAAAGTCACTCATTACGGCAACACTACGGTCAATCACCATTGGCAGAGGCATATTGACAGGGCCTAATGAGCCCGGTGCTGCTTTAACTGCCGCTTTGATTTCTTCTTCAGATGCAAACTCTAATGGGCTAGAGATCCATGGGTGTTTTTCCGCTTTAACTTCGTTTAATTCATGATCGCCACGAATTAATAAGGCAACTAATGTGTGCCCAGACTCTTTTTTAGCTCTAACAATGAGTGTTTTAACGGTTTTTTCGATAGGCAAACCGAATTGCTCCACCAACTCCGCAATAGTTTTTGCGTTTGGTGTATCGACAAGGCGCATTTCTTCTGTTGGCGCTGAACGTGGTGTTAGCGGAGTGATGGCTTCAGCCAGCTCAATATTTGCTGCGAAATCAGAGCCTGTAGAGAATACGATATCGTCTTCACCGCTTTGCGCAAGCACTTGGAATTCGTGAGAAGCACTGCCCCCAATTGAGCCTGTGTCAGCTTGTACAGCACGGAAATCAAAACCGATACGAGTAAAGATTTTGCTGTAGGCTTCATACATTGCATCATAGGTTTCTTGCAATGATTCTTGTGATGTATGGAAAGAGTAAGCATCTTTCATGATAAATTCACGTGAGCGCATGATACCGAAACGTGGGCGCACTTCATCACGGAATTTTGTCTGAATTTGGAATAAATTCAGTGGTAGCTGTTTGTATGAAGTAATTTCATTACGCACTAAATCAGTAATGACTTCTTCATGGGTTGGACCTAAAACGAAAGGGCGCTCGCCACGATCAGCGAAACGCAGTAATTCAGGACCATACTGCTCCCAGCGACCACTCTCTTGCCACAAATCAGCGGGTTGAACAACGGGCAAAGACACTTCAATTGAGCCCGCATTTTCCATTTCTTCACGGACAATGTTTTCGACTTTACGCAGAACACGGACACCAGTCGGTAACCAGTCATAAAGGCCAGATGCAAGTTTACGGATCATTCCTGCACGAAGCATCAATTGGTGACTGATCACTTCGGCATCTGCAGGAGTCTCTTTTAGTGTTGAGAGCAGATATTTGCTAGTACGCATTGTATAGGTTCCATTAGAACAACGGGTGATGGCAAAAATGTTCTTGCCAACTTAATCTAGGCTGCAAAAGCAGCATGATAAAACAGCTAGTCTACCAGCGACCGTGCTTTGCCAAAAAGGGGTTAGTCGATTTTTTCATAAGGTTCGATGGCGAACACTTCTGTTATATTATTGAGCACTCTCCAACGCACATTAAAATCGAGTAAATGCACAGCATAGTTACGCTCTTCAGTCATAGCCTGTTTCTTGTAGGCTGGACGTGGATCTTGCATGAGAACTTGCTGTATAAATTGCGCGATCCCAGGGTAGCTTGTTTGGTATTTTAATAAATCTTGCTGAACTTGGGGATGAAAAATCACTTGCATATCATCCGCCGGGGCATCTTGAGCAAAACCAGCCTGCGCTGTAGGGATAGCTTCAGCAAAAGGTAAGTATGGTTTGATATCAATGACTGGAGTGCCATCAACTAAATCTAAACTCCCTAACTCCAAAATAATTTGATTATTATTTTGGCTTATTCCTTTTAATTCAATTAATGACATGCCAATTGGGTTTGGTCTAAAGGTTGAGCGTGTAGCGAAAACGCCCATTTTCTCATTACCACCAAGCCGAGGAGGGCGCACTAGTGGTTTCCACCCCCCCTTGCATGGTTTGGTGGAAAACAAATAGTACCCAAAATATGGCTGAACTGGTCTAAACCTCTAATCGAATTAGGATCATTATAGGGAGGATGCAAATGCAATCGCCCCGAGCCACCTGGAACAAGTCCAGGTTGGCGTGGGATGGCAAATTTTTCCTTATAGGGGGATTCAATATGCCCAATTACATTACATTCGAACGATTTCATTAGGTATTTATTCGACAATTTTTATCGCACTACCTTCACAAATCGTTGCTTGGTAGCAACCAGGAGAAGCCATTGTTTGGCATTGATGCAATACAACAGCATCGGCGGCGATATACGCTGCTTTGGTTAACATACTTTTCTTCGCAGTATTCAGATTTGCTGGTGGGCTTTGAAGGCTTTCACGACATGATTGACCTGAAACAACACCTAAATCTTTAAATGGCATTCCCCAATAGCTCTTCAGGGCTGTTCATGAGTTTTACATTTGTCGTGCTAGGTTTGGTGTCTGTTTTTGGTACTGGTTTTGAAAGCTTCATACTTGTGAAGCCTTTATTTGGACCCTGATGAATGTATTGATTCATTCCACAACCCAGCGAGAACAAAAGTTGCTAGGGTGAGCAATAACAATCTCATAAGTTTTTCCTTTTTTAATCTTATAGTCTTATAGGTATTGGGAAAATGATATTTGCTATGTGTTGTCTTTATATAATACAAAAAATACTAGGTGGCACTGACCACCTAGTATATTAATCGCTTTTTTACTAATAAAAAAGATTACCAGCCTTTAACTGCACCACCATCAAAGACTTCATCTGCCTTCTTAGCAACTTCATCTGATTGATATGCTTGAACAAACTTCTTCACATTCTCATTATCTTTATTATCGTCACGAGTCACAATAATGTTGACATAAGGAGAATCTTTATCTTCTACAAATAAACCATCTTTTGCTGGCGTCAGTTTAGGCGTTGCGCTGCTCGCCCAAGTTGTGTTGATGATGGCCAGAGCAATTTTTTTATCATCCAATGCACGTGGCAATTGTGGTGCTTCTAATTCAACAAATTTCAAGTTCTTAGGGTTTTCGACCACATCCAAAGCGGTCGGCATTAAACCAGTACCTTCTTTCAGTTTAATTAAGCCTTGTTTTTCCAGCAGAAGTAGTGAACGACCTAAGTTAGTTGGATCGTTAGGCAACGCAATTTGTGAGCCATCGGCAAGTTCATCAACTGATTTAATTTGTTTAGAGTATGCCGCGATTGGGTAGATAAATGTATTACCTACAGGCACTAATTTATAGTTACGATCTTTAATTTGCTGATCAAGATACGGTTTGTGTTGGAATGCGTTGGCATCAAGATCACCTTTGCTTAAGGTTTCGTTTGGTAGAACAAAGTCATTAAACGCAACCAGTTCGACATTCAAACCATATTTTTCTTTTGCTACTTTTTGTGCAACTTCAGCAACTTCTAGCTCTTTCCCCATAATAACACCGACTTTGATGCTATTGGGATCTTTTTCTTTTTCGCCACAACCCACTAGAACTAATGATCCTAATAGCGCGCCGACAACTGCGATAGATTTCAACTTAATAGACATAGATATACCCCTTAAATGCTTTTCTTTATAGCACCTTAATAACGGCGCTGCTATTTTACGGACTATTTATGTGACACTTTTTTCATTAAGTATTCACCAGTAAATTGAATGGCGAAAACTAAGATGACTAACAGGACAAGTACGGTATTCATCACTAATGGATTATAACTGTAATAACCATACTGCATTGCTATTTGGCCTAGGCCACCTGAACCGACAGCACCGCCCATTGCAGAATACCCAACCAGCATAATTAAGGTGATCGTTGCAGCGTTGATGATCCCAGGTAAAGACTCAGGTAATAGAACCTTTTGAATAATTTGCAGTGGTGTAGCGCCCATGGCTCTGGATGCTTCAATCAAACCACTTGGTACTTCTAATAAGGTATTTTCAACCATACGAGCAATAAAAGGGATTGCACCAACAGTAAGGGGAACAATAGCACCTTCAATGCCGATTGCTGAGCCGACTAAAAACTTGGTAAATGGGCTTATCCAGACTAATAGAATAATAAATGGTATTGAACGGAAAATGTTCACTATAGCCGAGATCACCGCATAAAGAGCCGTATTTTCCATGACTTGCCCTCGGCGAGTCACATAGAGTAGAACCCCTGTAGGTACGCCCATGATAAAACCGAGGATCGCCGAAACGAAAGTCATAATAATAGTATCAATCGTTCCCGATATAAGCAGTGAAATCATTCCATCAGACATAACCCAAAACCTCTACTTTGACATGATGCTCTTTCAAAAATTCAATGGTTGCTTCAACACCGCCATTAACCCCATGTAATTCAGCGAGCATGACGCCAAATTTTACGCCACCGGCATAGTCAATTTGTGAACTTAATATATTGATATCGATGTCAAATTTACGAACAGCCATAGAAATTAGTGGTGCATCAACAGATTGCCCTGTGAATTCTAGCTTCAATAAAGGCGATAAATCTGCTGCTGGTTCATTTTTGAGTCGTTCTTTATAGTCATCAGGAATATCAATGACCAACGTTGATTTAATAAACTCTTGTGCCACAGGCGTTTTAGGATGAGAGAAAACCTCACTCACTTTATCTTGTTCAATCAACTGACCGCCACTAATGACAGCGACTTGGTCACAAATATTCTTCACCACATCCATTTCATGGGTGATTAAGAGAATAGTTAGCCCTAAACGGCGGTTTATATCTTTGAGTAACTCTAAGATGGAGCGTGTTGTCGCAGGATCCAGTGCACTCGTAGCTTCATCACATAATAAAACTTTTGGCGAGTTGGCTAATGCACGCGCGATTGCTACACGCTGCTTTTGCCCTCCCGAAAGATTCGCGGGATAAGCATCTTTTTTCTCTGTTAGGCCAACAAGATCCAGTAATTCGCTAACACGCGCTTTAATTTTATCTTTAGGCGTATTATCTAGCTCAAGTGGCAGTGCCACGTTATCAAATACGTTCCTAGAAGATAGCAAATTAAAATGTTGAAAGATCATGCCAATACCACGACGTGCTCTCGTCAAAGATTTTTCAGGTAAAGCCGTTAAATCTTGACCGTCAACGATAACTTGCCCAGAGGTTGGGCGTTCAAGCATGTTTACACAACGGATTAGCGTACTTTTACCCGCGCCAGAAGCACCGATAACACCATAGATCTGTCCAGCAGGAACATGCAGGCTAATATCTGTAAGTGCCTGAATGTTACGGCTTCCTTGCTGGAAAACTTTATTAATATTTGAGAGCTTTATCATTTATTTCTTCTAAGTATATAGGAATCAATTTTTTAGATGTCTAAATCTAATATGGTTGGATGTTAAGGCGTCTAGACGTCTAAGTCAACAAGGTTTGGTTTATTTATTCTATTCTCATTTATTTTCTTTTCATGAGATACTTAAAACTCATTTAGTTTGAGGAGTAAATCGGTGAGTAAAGGCATACCAGCAATCTTTTTAGATAGAGACGGTACAATCAATATTGATCACGGCTATGTACACAAAATAGATGACTTTCAATTTATTGAAGGTGCCATTGAAGCCATGGCTGAGTTAAAGAAAATGGGTTACGCGCTTGTCGTAGTGGACGAACCAATCAGGCATCGGTAGAGGGATCTATTCTGAAGATAGTTTTATGCAACTGACAGAATGGATGGATTGGTCATTAGCCGACCGCGGTGTTGATCTGGATGGCATCTATTTTTGCCCTCATCACCCAGAAGCTAAAGATAAAGAGTATCGTCAAGATTGCGATTGTCGTAAACCTAAACCCGGCATGCTGCTAGATGCTCAATCATTTCTTAATATAGATATGGCATCTTCTATAATGGTGGGAGATAAATTAGCAGACATGCAAGCAGGGAAAGCAGCAAAAGTGGGTACAACTATTCTAGTGAAAAGTGGTGAAGCGGTATCAGAAGAAGCGATTGCGAATGCCGATATGGTGATTGAAAGTATCGCAGAGCTACCAAAAGTAGTAAAAAGTATCAAAAAATAGGCTTTGTGAGTGATATTTGACCAAGTGATAATTTTTTTTCAAAAAACACTTGCCAGAATTTTCTGACTCCCTATAATGCGCCTCCACTGACCGACGATGAGCCGACACTGAATGTGATGGCAAGCCCAACAGGCTAACGAAGGCAGGCGAGAGATTCTGAAAAGAATAAGCGAAAAAAAAAGCTTGACTCTCGATGAGGAAAGCGTAATATACGCCACCTCGCGACAACGACCTAACTGGTTAATATCGAAAGATAAAGTCGCAACGCTCTTTAACAATTTATCAGACAATCTGTGTGGGCACTCACAGGACACTATCAAAAAAATATTTGATTTTAAAGTCTTGAAGAGTGACTAACACGTTAATTCATATATGAAAGAATGTAGTCAGTTTAATTCTTTGAGCATCAAACACTTTTAATTGAAGAGTTTGATCATGGCTCAGATTGAACGCTGGCGGCAGGCCTAACACATGCAAGTCGAGCGGTAACAGGGGAAGCTTGCTTCTCGCTGACGAGCGGCGGACGGGTGAGTAATGTATGGGGATCTGCCCGATAGAGGGGGATAACTACTGGAAACGGTGGCTAATACCGCATAATCTCTTAGGAGCAAAGCAGGGGACCTTTTGGCCTTGCGCTGTCGGATGAACCCATATGGGATTAGCTAGTAGGTAAGGTAATGGCTTACCTAGGCGACGATCCCTAGCTGGTCTGAGAGGATGATCAGCCACACTGGGACTGAGACACGGCCCAGACTCCTACGGGAGGCAGCAGTGGGGGAATATTGCACAATGGGCGCAAGCCTGATGCAGCCATGCCGCGTGTATGAAGAAGGCCCTAGGGTTGTAAAGTACTTTCAGTCGGGAGGAAGGCGTTGATGTTAATACCATCAACGATTGACGTTACCGACAGAAGAAGCACCGGCTAACTCCGTGCCAGCAGCCGCGGTAATACGGAGGGTGCAAGCGTTAATCGGAATTACTGGGCGTAAAGCGCACGCAGGCGGTTAATTAAGTTAGATGTGAAATCCCCGGGCTTAACCTGGGAATGGCATCTAAGACTGGTTAGCTAGAGTCTTGTAGAGGGGGGTAGAATTCCATGTGTAGCGGTGAAATGCGTAGAGATGTGGAGGAATACCGGTGGCGAAGGCGGCCCCCTGGACAAAGACTGACGCTCAGGTGCGAAAGCGTGGGGGAGCAAACAGGATTAGATACCCTGGTAGTCCACGCTGTAAACGATGTCGATTTGGAGGTTGTTCCCTAGAGGAGTGGCTTCCGGAGCTAACGCGTTAAATCGACCGCCTGGGGAGTACGGCCGCAAGGTTAAAACTCAAATGAATTGGACGGGGGCCCGCACAAGCGGTGGAGCATGTGGTTTAATTCGATGCAACGCGAAGAACCTTACCTACTCTTGACATCCAGAGAATTTAGCAGAGATGCTTTAGTGCCTTCGGGAACTCTGAGACAGGTGCTGCATGGCTGTCGTCAGCTCGTGTTGTGAAATGTTGGGTTAAGTCCCGCAACGAGCGCAACCCTTATCCTTTGTTGCCAGCGATTCGGTCGGGAACTCAAAGGAGACTGCCGGTGATAAACCGGAGGAAGGTGGGGATGACGTCAAGTCATCATGGCCCTTACGAGTAGGGCTACACACGTGCTACAATGGCGTATACAAAGAGAAGCGACCTCGCGAGAGCAAGCGGAACTCATAAAGTACGTCGTAGTCCGGATTGGAGTCTGCAACTCGACTCCATGAAGTCGGAATCGCTAGTAATCGTAGATCAGAATGCTACGGTGAATACGTTCCCGGGCCTTGTACACACCGCCCGTCACACCATGGGAGTGGGTTGCAAAAGAAGTAGGTAGCTTAACCTTCGGGGAGGGCGCTTACCACTTTGTGATCCATGACTGGGGGTGAAGTCGTAACAAGGTAACCGTAGGGGAACCTGCGGTTGGATCACCTCCTTACCCTTGAAGTGTTTTTTGTGAAGTGTTCACACAGATTGTCTGATGAAAGAGTCAACGGTATCAATAGGCTTGTAGCTCAGGTGGTTAGAGCGCACCCCTGATAAGGGTGAGGTCGGTGGTTCAAGTCCACTCAGGCCTACCAAATTTTGTTAATACGTCGTTGTGGCTCAGCTCGTTTACTTATTGTAAACGTCGCTAATCCACGCCTAGTCTAAACAAAATTAAGCAACTTAAGCATAGCAAAAACGTGCTTGCCTAAGAAAAAAGATCTCCAAGTAAAGAAACTTACAAAGAGATTAATTGATATTGTTAAACCTGTTATGGGGCTATAGCTCAGCTGGGAGAGCGCCTGCCTTGCACGCAGGAGGTCAGCGGTTCGATTCCCGCTTAGCTCCACCATAATATTTTTGAATTATTTCAGAATAGATTAGTTTTAGTCTATTGCGAATAATTATGCTCTTTAACAATCTGGAACAAGCTGAAAATTGAAACAACGCACATTGTTTATCGCTTAAACAATGTGAGAGTCTCTCAAAATTTCAAACCTGAAATTTTCGGTCATTTCAAACGAGTGGCATGAGCGAGCAGTGTGAAATTCAAGGGCGGACAGCGCGCAGCAAGCGCAGCGTACAGGAGTACGTGAGCATTGCGAGCACTGCCCAACGCAGAAGTTCACCACGCACAGCCATGACAGTCAGGTGATCGTTGAAACAATTTCGGGTTGTGAGGTTAAGCGACTAAGCGTACACGGTGGATGCCTAGGCAATCAGAGGCGATGAAGGACGTGCTAATCTGCGAAAAGCGTCGGTAAGGTGATATGAACCGTTATAACCGACGATGTCCGAATGGGGAAACCCAGTGCAATTCGTTGCACTATCGTTTTGATGAATCCATAGTCAAACGAAGCGAACCGGGGGGAACTGAAACATCTCAGTACCCCGAGGAAAAGAAATCAACCGAGATTCCCCTAGTAGCGGCGAGCGAACGGGGAGCAGCCCAGAGTCTTAATCAGCATCAGCATCAGGAGAACGGGTCTGGAAAGGCCGGCAATAAAGGGTGATAGCCCCGTATCCGAAGGTGTTGGTGTTGTGAACTCGATGAGTAGGGCGGGACACGTGTTATCCTGTCTGAATTATGGGGGGACCATCCTCCAAGGCTAAATACTCCTGATTGGACCGATAGTGAACCAGTACCGTGAGGGAAAGGCGAAAAGAACCCCGGCGAGGGGAGTGAAATAGAACCTGAAACCGTGTACGTACAAGCAGTGGGAGCCTTGATTTATCAGGGTGACTGCGTACCTTTTGTATAATGGGTCAGCGACTTATATTCTGTAGCAAGGTTAACCGAATAGGGGAGCCGTAGGGAAACCGAGTCTTAACTGGGCGAATGAGTTGCAGGGTATAGGACCCGAAACCCGGTGATCTAGCCATGGGCAGGTTGAAGGTTGGGTAACACTAACTGGAGGACCGAACCGACTAATGTTGAAAAATTAGCGGATGACTTGTGGCTGGGGGTGAAAGGCCAATCAAACCGGGAGATAGCTGGTTCTCCCCGAAAGCTATTTAGGTAGCGCCTCGTGAACTCATCTTCGGGGTAGAGCACTGTTTCGGCTAGGGGGTCATCCCGACTTACCAACCCGATGCAAACTACGAATACCGAAGAATGTTATCACGGGAGACACACGGCGGGTGCTAACGTTCGTCGTGAAGAGGGAAACAACCCAGACCGCCAGCTAAGGTCCCAAAGTCATGGTTAAGTGGGAAACGAAGTGGGAAGGCTCAGACAGCCAGGATGTTGGCTTAGAAGCAGCCATCATTAAAGAAAGCGTAATAGCTCACTGGTCGAGTCGGCCTGCGCGGAAGATGTAACGGGGCTAAACCATGCACCGAAGCTGCGGCAGCGACATGTAAATGTTGTTGGGTAGGGGAAGCGTTTCTGTAAGCCTGTGAAGGTGTGCTGCGAGGCATGCTGGGAGGTATCAGAAGTGCGAATGCTGACATAAGTAACGATAATGCGGGGTGAAAAACCCGCACGCCGGAAGACCAAGGGTTCCTGTCCAACGTTAATCGGGGCAGGGTGAGTCGACCCCTAAGGCGAGGCAGAAATGCGTAGTCGATGGGAAACAGGTTAATATTCCTGTACTGGTGATAATTGCGATGGGGGGGACGGAGAAGGCTAGGCTGGCCGGGCGACGGTTGTCCCGGTTTAAGGATGTAGGTGGGTGAATTAGGCAAATCCGGTTCGCTATACACTGAGGTCTGATGACGAGTCACTACGGTGGCGAAGTAGCTCATGCCCCGCTTCCAGGAAAAGCCTCTAAGCTCTAGATTATCATTAATCGTACCCCAAACCGACACAGGTGGTCAGGTAGAGAATACTCAGGCGCTTGAGAGAACTCGGGGTGAAGGAACTAGGCAAAATGGTGCCGTAACTTCGGGAGAAGGCACGCTGGCATTAGGTGAAGTGGTTTACCCATGGAGCTGAAGCCAGTCGCAGATACCAGCTGGCTGCAACTGTTTATTAAAAACACAGCACTGTGCAAACACGAAAGTGGACGTATACGGGTGTGACGCCTGCCCGGTGCTGGAAGGTTAATTGATGGGGTTATCCGTAAGGAGAAGCTCTTGATCGAAGCCCCAGTAAACGGCGGCCGTAACTATAACGGTCCTAAGGTAGCGAAATTCCTTGTCGGGTAAGTTCCGACCTGCACGAATGGCGTAATGATGGCCAGGCTGTCTCCACCCGAGACTCAGTGAAATTGAACTCGCTGTGAAGATGCAGTGTACCCGCGGCAAGACGGAAAGACCCCGTGAACCTTTACTATAGCTTGACACTGAACATTGAGCCTTGATGTGTAGGATAGGTGGGAGGCTTTGAAGTGTGGACGCCAGTCTGCATGGAGCCAACCTTGAAATACCACCCTTTAATGTTTGATGTTCTAACGTCGCCCCATAATCTGGGGTGCGGACAGTGTCTGGTGGGTAGTTTGACTGGGGCGGTCTCCTCCCAAAGCGTAACGGAGGAGCACGAAGGTTGGCTAAGCATGGTCGGACATCATGCGGTTAGTGCAAAGGCATAAGCCAGCTTGACTGCGAGAGTGACGGCTCGAGCAGGTACGAAAGTAGGTCTTAGTGATCCGGTGGTTCTGAATGGAAGGGCCATCGCTCAACGGATAAAAGGTACTCCGGGGATAACAGGCTGATACCGCCCAAGAGTTCATATCGACGGCGGTGTTTGGCACCTCGATGTCGGCTCATCACATCCTGGGGCTGAAGTAGGTCCCAAGGGTATGGCTGTTCGCCATTTAAAGTGGTACGCGAGCTGGGTTTTAGAACGTCGTGAGACAGTTCGGTCCCTATCTGCCGTGGGCGTTGGAAGATTGAAAGGGGCTGCTCCTAGTACGAGAGGACCGGAGTGGACGCACCGCTGGTGTTCGGGGTTGTCATGCCAATGGCACTGCCCGGTAGCTAAGTGCGGAAGAGATAACCGCTGAAAGCATCTAAGCGGGAAACTTGCCTTGAGATGAGTCTTCCCTGACTCTTTAAGGGTCCTAAAGGAACGTTTAAGACGAAGACGTTGATAGGCTGGGTGTGTAAGCGTAGCGATACGTTGAGCTAACCAGTACTAATGAACCGTGAGGCTTAACCTGACAACACCGAAGGTGTTTTAGGAGAGACGAAGAGACGAATTGTTGAAGCGCACGAGATAGAGTGGTGCGAAAAAATCAGCTTGGTTCAAGATTGCAGTTCTGGTTTGCGGTGTCGACGCGAACGGGAACGAACCGAATTTGTCTGGCGGCAATAGCGCGGTGGTCCCACCTGACCCCATGCCGAACTCAGCAGTGAAACGCCGTAGCGCCGATGGTAGTGTGGGGTCTCCCCATGTGAGAGTAGGGAACTGCCAGACATCAAATCAGTGAGAAAGCCACCCGATGGGTGGCTTTTTTGCGTTTGGAGCACGTCATACTGTACTCCTTTTACCTCCACTGTCACCACTAACCCCATTGGATGGCTCTTTCTCGCCAATCCTGTGCCAGCGAACTGCATATTGGTAGCAAATATATTGAGTAGAGATAAAGGAATGACTCACCATTAGACATTATTTTAATGTTTGATACCATTTTATATGGAATGACTGGTATTTATTTTTTTATGGATAGCAATCTGTATCTAAATAACATAATGGTTTAGATCGCTTTATCATACAGAGTACTCGATATCAATTTTATCTACTTATAGGTAAATAACTAGCAAAAATAAAAAAACTTTCTGGTATTGATAGGGGGAATGGATGATGTTGATTACCTACATTTTAGGTATTTTTTACAGTTCAAATATTCAGATTTATAGAGGTATAGGTTATGGGTAGTCAATACATGGAAAATATCATCCTCACCAATGATGAAAGAGAGCTTTTTGGCTTGGAATTGATATCCGCTAAATGGGATAGAGTTGAAATCAAAAAAGGGATGGTTGTTTATTTTGATGGTGATGCTATCTGTAAAATTATTTATAACTATGAGCATAGTGGTGAGGGTTTTATCAATACCCTATATATTGAAGAAGATAATTTGATTAAAACGAGAAATAGAGAGTTTGTTTTGCCTAGAACAGCAAAAGGCAAAGAGAAAAAATTAAATTATACATCGATTAATGGAATGAAAAGTACGGGTTGTCGTTTTAGTTTAACTTTAAGCACTTCAGGAATTGGTGCGACGTTAAATGTGACGAATAGCCAAAATAGCCTTCGTTTACCTATTCCATTTCCTCAGCAAATTGGAACTGTTGATGCGTTTCGCCAATGGTTAGCCACATTTGTGTCTTCAAGGAGATGAACGTTATTTCTCTAAAGTGGAACGTATGAAAAATGCCCCACGAAAAAATGTTAAATATAAGAATGGCGATATTTTTTGTTATGAAATAGACCTAGAATATTATGGATTTGCTCTGATTATTAGGTCAGATCACTAAGATAAAAAAAGCAGGCGTGCTGAAGCAAGAGCATATTTGGAATGATCTCATGGCGGTTCCCTTAATTGTTCGAACGTATCAGTTCAAAAGCCAAGAAAAAAATATGCCTATTGAAGAAATTATACAGCACAGCTTATCGGATTCATTTTTCATGATGGATGACCATGTTATGAGAGGTGTATACGAGATTATTGGAAATAAACTTTTAACTGCCGATGATATTGATTTTCCCATTCAAGCGGGAAGATCACTATCTAATGACTCTTTTACTCGATTATGTTGGGGAGTTGGAATAAAAAGCCATCCAAATGAACACGCATCAATGCTACCTAGTGGTATTCAAGATATGGAATTGTTGAGACATGGTGTTAATTTTGGTGTCAGTTTTTCAGAAATAAAAACAGTAGAAAGTCGTAAAACACCGTTGGAAAAACTGGCTTTTGCTCATTTTGGTATATCTGAAGATATAACATTTGATGATTTTAATCGGCAATTCGGCGGTATGACTCGTGAAGAATACGCGCTATATGCGAATAAAAAGTAGGGAGCAAATAAATTTGCTAAATCATTACTGGTTCTTATTTTAAACTTTGATATAAACTATACCCAGCAACGGCTCCAGCGACATCATAAGCAAAGTCATGCCAGCTCCATCCCGTACCATTAGGTCGACTGTCATACAGCTCTTTTGCCGCTCCTAGGGTAATGGAAAATAAAACGCCAAATTGCGCAGCATCTCGATGTTGCCAATTTTGCCTATCAGCATAAGCATTGCCGGCCATCGCCATTGCGGCTGAAAAAGTAAAATGCTGCGCCTTATCCTTACCTTGCCAATTATCATTTGCCCAGTGGGCCCCTGAACAGCCTGTTATCGTAAAAATTAAGCCAATAAGTAAATAAGATAATAATGTTTTTAGCAGATTCATTTGTTTATCAACGGGTCTAATATAAAAAGCACCACAGTCGTGGCGCTTTTTATAGATACAAGATACGGATAAATTACAAAATACGACTGATTAAGCGGTCTACTCTAATTCGTCTTAAGCGGCGAATGAGTTTTTTCACTTTGATTGGATAGGTTTGGATACTATCTAATTCACGATAATGACTCACAATTTTTGTATGAGTGCGAATACAGTCAAGTTCATGCTGACGCTGCTCTTGCATCTCTTGATTTGGGTCGTGAATTAAAACCGCATTTTCAAGATCCAATCCCCACGCTCGTGGGTTAAGATTATTACCTGTAATAAGTTGCCATTGGCTATCAACCCACATCCCTTTTAAGTGATAAGTATTATCACCATCTTTCCACAGGCGAATTGTTAATTGCTTACTATCAACAAATTTTTGTAAGCGGCTAACAAACCGCCGTAGATTAATCTCATAGAGGTACGGCAAAGCCCCAATAATTTTAAATGGCTCTTCAGGGGGAATATAGAAATCATTAGCAGTTTTATCACCAATAATAATTTCCACCTGCTTACCTTCACGTAATAGTCGGCTAATAATCCTAACTAATACGGCTGGAAGATTGAAATAAGGGGTACAGATTGTGAGTTTATTTTGTGTTGAACTCATTAGATGGGTAATTGTTCGGTTTAGGTCATTTTTTTTGCCTAAACCAACTAGAGGCGTGACGGCTAATTCACCATTAGTCGCATTACCCTTAAACTGATATGAGCTTCCTCTAAGTGAAAGACGGAATTGTTTGATGATATTTTTGAATTCGGCGGTTTTGGGTCTGTTTGCCTTATTCAATAGCTGAATCGCATCCGATTTTAGTAAGGCATCATCAATATAAGTCTTCATTGATGTCGTTAATGCCTTATTTTTGATCAGCTGATACCGGTCGTAGCGATATCTTTCATGGCGTTGTAGATAGACATCATTAATACTAGCGCCACTGTACAATAAAGTATCATCAAAGATAAAACCTTTTAGATGCAAGACACCTAACGCTTCCCGTGTATTCACAGGAATACCATAAATAGGGATATCAATGTCCGGGTATTGTTGCGAAACATCATAGTACCAGTCTGCATTCGTTGAATTAGCGGCTGCACCAATTCTTCCTCGTTGCGCACGGTGCCAATCAACAAGTATTTTAATCTCTAATGATGGATTCGCTTGCTTAGCGGCATACAGTGCATGAAGAATATCTTTACCTGCATCATCTTGCTCTAAATATAACGCAGTGATGTAGATGCAATGTTGAGCAATAGATATTTGTTCAAGTAGAGCATCACGAAAATCTTCTGTCTTATATAGCGTTTTAACATCAGCAATAGACTGAGCCAGTTTAGGTAAACTCGCTAAATATTGTTGATGTTTTGCTTGTTTTAATTTTGACAACATCACAGTGTAAATTTTCTCTTAATTAGTCTAATAGCAAATCGCTTGTATAAATATACACTCAGGTATTGGTAAGCGAATGATCTGTCGATGATAGCATACTTAGCCAAACCATTTAGAATAAATTAAAAACCTGTTTAATTGTTGTACAGGTTTATTTAGGCTATCGGGTTATAAATGTAATGTTAAGTTTACAACCCCATCTTCAAATTGAACGTCAATCTCGAAACCTAACTTTTTCGCTAGGCTGATCATATTACGGTTTTCGGGCATCGTGATTGCTGTCAATTTTTTTATACCATGTGAACGGGTATAGCTCAGTAATTTAGTCATTAATTGATAGCCAAGAGTTAGCCCTTTCATATCCGATCTGACGAGAACCGCAAATTCTGCCTCTTGGTTATCAGGATCTGCCATTGCGCGAGTCACCCCTATAATTTCAGGGTTTGAATCAGGATCCCTAACAGCCACGAATGCCATTTCGCGGTCATAATCAATTTGCGTCATATTGGCGAGATCATCATGCGTAAACTCACTGATTTCACTAAAATAACGATAATAAAGATCCTCTTTAGTCACTTGCTCAATAAATGATTTTAATAGTGGTTCATCTTCCGGCAATATTGGTCTTAGCAAACAAGTGAGATCATCTTTGAGTGAGATAGTTTCTTCTAGTTCGCTTGGATAAGGGCGGATCGCTAACCTTGATTTTTGGTTCTCTTGCTCTGGAATTAATGTCATTGAGACATCAAGTAAAGTGAATTCATCTCCAGAGGCGAGTAACGGATGAATATCTAGTCGTGCAATATTTGGGCAATCAATAATTAGGTTTGAAACCCTCACCAGCAAACTCGCCAGCCCTGGGATATTGAGTGGTGCCAGTGCACTGCGCGCTTTGATTTTATAGCCTTTAATGGCTTGAATAACTAAGTATCGCGCTAGGGCCAAATTCAATGGTGGTAAAGCGACCGCAGCTTGGCTCTCTTGTTGCCATTCAATACCGCCTTCCCCTAGCATAATTAATGGGCCGAAGACGGGATCAAGTTCAACGGCAATACGCAACTCTTGGGCGCCAGCACGGTTCGCCATACTTTGCACCAGTAAACCTTCGATACGTGCATTGGGGAAATTGGTGGATACACGCTCCATAATGGCTTTAGCAGCATCTCCCACTTCTTTAGCATTACGTAAGTAGAGCATTACCCCTTGTACTTCTGATTTATGCACAATATCTGGTGAACGTAACTTTAATGCGACGGGGTAGCCAATTTTCTCTGCAATTTCAATTGCCTCATCACTAGAATGAGCTATCCAAGTTGGTAGGCTGTTTAAACCATAAGCCTGTAAAATAGGCTGAACTTCATGTGTGTCTAAGTGTAAGTTGTTATTTTGTAGAGCCTGTTGAATATATTCATGTGCTTGCTGAGTGTTGGCTGTGATACCAATTGGGAGCGCTGGCGTTTCTTTTAACTGTTTTTGGTTGCGTCGGTACTCGACCATATGCATGTATGCGGTTATCGCGCCTTCAGGTGTACGATATGTTGGTATCCCTGCTTCACTAAAGAGCCGACGTGAGGTTTGTGATGAGTATTCGCCACACCAGTTAGTTAGTATGGTTAACCACTTACCTCTTGGATGCTGCTTAATGGTTTTGATGACTTTTTCTGCCATTGTCTTGCTTTCTGTTATGGCGCTAGGTGTATAGATCAATAACAGTGCATCATGGTCATGGCTATCGAGCATTTTGTTCAATACGTTAATATAGCGATCAACGGTGGCATCATCACCTAGGTCGATAGGATTTTGGGTTGAGAGGTCAAGGGGAAGGAGTGAACTAAGTTCATTTTCTGTTTCTTGACTTAAGGTAGCGAGCTTACCGTTTCGTTGCAGTAGCTCATCTAAAGCCATCGCCGCAGGGGCGGCGCCATTACTAATGATAGATAGGCGCTCCCCTCGTAGAGGCGTCATATAGCTTAGGGTTTCAACCGCAGAAAACATTTCATGAGTATCTTGTACTCGAAGCAGCCCTGCACGCTGGATGGCAGCATCGTATGCCGCATCAAGACTTGGTTTTTCACCGAGTAGTTGTTGAGCTTTTCGGGTACGACCGCTTTTTATTACTAGAATTGGCTTATTCCGTGATGCGCTACGTGAGGCGGAAAGAAAACGACGTGCATCGCTAATATTTTCAAGATAGAGCAAAATAGCACTCGTTTTACTGTCGCGAGCCAGATAATCCAGTAAATCATCAATATCGATATCAATGCTATCACCCAAGGCGATAAAGTAAGAAAATCCAATGTCTCGGTGGCGTGCCCAATCCAGTACGGTATTAGAAACAGCGGCGGATTGAGAGATAAAGGCTAATTTCCCTTTTAGGATTGGGATCGGTGAAAAACTCGCATTAAGCCCTTGCCATGGAGCCAGTATACCGAGGCTATTTGGACCGAGTAGCCTTATTTGATATTGCTGGGCGATTCTCTTGAGTTCAGCGAATTGAATTGAAGGAGATGATAAAATAATAACCACATTACAGCCATATTCACCGAGCTGTTTTAAACATTCAGGGTTTTTCGAATGGTGAGTACAGATGACCGCAAGATCTGGTTTTAAAGGCAATTTATCGATGGATGGGTAAGCCAGCACGCCAAGAATAGAGCTTCGGTTAGGGTTGACAGGGAGAATAGGCCCCTTAAAACCATTAGTTAATAAGTTTTTCATCATTACCGAACCTGCACGATTCGGATTTTCAGAAGCACCAATCACAGCGATCGATTTTGGTCTAAATAACGATTCTAACTGACTCAGTAAACCCATGGCAGATAACCTTTTGCTTTAGTGAGCGAAAATACCGTTCAAAGAATATTGAGAAGCCAAGTAATACTATGCCGTATCTGATAATTAGTGCTAGTTTATCCTGTTTATTTAATGGAATTATCTAATGATGTTCACGTTTTAAACTGCTAACTATCCTAAAGTTGCATGACGTTCATCTTTGTAGATAAACAATCGCTTATTTTTTCTACTCACTTTGAGTTAGCTGCTTTTCTGCTTGGCGCATTTGTGCGAGTGGATGATGCGGCTTGCCTTCCAAGTATTTGTCTCTAAATAGGTTAAAATGGTTGAAGAGCTGTTTAGAAGCGGATGTATCTCCTGCTAGCTCAAGGAGTGTTGCTGCAACTTCTGCTGTGCAGTGTTGATCCTCTTTTGAAGGGGTACGCAATAAATAATCTGTTCGTGCTTTTGTATTGATTGATAATACAGGGATCTGGTCAAGATAAGGGCTTTTACGGAACATTTTGCGTGCTTCTGGCCATGTACCGTCTAATAAAATAAATAATGCAGGTTTATCTGAAACGGTTGGCTGGTTGACTACCGTTCTTCCACTTTGAGCATAACTTTCAGGGAAAATAATATAAGGCTGCCGTGTTGGGTCTTGAATCGCAGCAAGGAGTTGTGGGTCTGGATCGGTTCTTGACCACTGGAAAGCCAGCGTATTCGGTAAAATATCTGCGATCAGTTTTCCTGTATTACTTGGTTTAAAGACCTCTCCCTCATACATGATTAAACAGAATTGACTCTTAGCGTGGACCGGAACAATTTCTTGGCACAGGCATTGTGGAACGGGAAGTAGGCAATAATGACAGCGTTTAACGCGACACCCTCGTGCTTTAAAGGGTTTCGTTGAGGCGGTCAGGCGTTCTTGGCGTAATGTATAAACGGCATTTTTAGTCATGTTGGGTGCAGCTTTTGATATTGTACGGTTTTGATAAAACAAAGCGCGTATTGTACGTAAATCCGTTAAATGACGATAGAAGTATATTCGGCATCTTTTAGATGCAATAATAGCGTGAATCAGTGGCGTAGCTCGGCAACATCATGTAACCTTCGCGCCATAGCTTTGTAGGGGATAGCAATGAACGACTCGAATGATTTTAATGGTAAGAATGGTAAAGTAAAAGTGATGTATGTCCGTAGCGAAGGCCAAGATGCTGGTCATAGCAAAGGCAAGCGTCAACAAGATAATAAGCGCACGAATGATAGAAGAGGTGGCGGCGGACGTCGCAATGAGCGTTCAGGTCGTTTTGATGATAGAAAAAGCCAACCACCTCGTGAGCACTCCGCTTGGCGCACCGTATCGAAGCCAAATAGTGATGAGTTAATCCATGATCATGGTGGGATTGCCGGTAAAAGCCAGATTGACCCTGAGCAATTGCGTAAACAGCGTTTAGAAGAAACGCGTATTTATGGTGAAAATGCGTGTCAGGCGATGTTTAAAAATCGCCCAGAAGCGATTGTTCGTGCATGGTTCCTACAATCAGTCACACCACGTTTTCGTGATGCGCTAAAGTGGATGGCTGCTAACCGTAAAGCATACCATGTGGTTGATGATGAAGAATTAACGAAAGCATCTGGAACTGAGCACCACGGCGGCGTCTGTTTTCTGATTAAAAAACGCGGTGGTATGAGTGTGGAAACTTATCTGCAACAAGCACCCGCAAAAGATTGTGTTTTGGCGTTAGAAGATGTCGGTAATCCACATAACTTAGGTGGCATCATGCGTAGTTGTGCGCACTTTGGCGTGCAAGGTGTGATTTTACAAGATGCGGGCGTTGTGGAGTCTGGTGCTGCGATTCGAACGGCTGAAGGTGGCGCTGAACATATCAAAGCGATTGATGCTGATGGTCTGAGTAACACGTTAAGCCAATTCCGCCAAGCTGGTTATACGATTGTAACGACATCAAGCCATAAAGGTAGCCAAGATATTGCGAAGGCTAAGTTGCCTGCAAAAATGGTGTTAGTCTTAGGCCAAGAGCGTGATGGCTTGAGCGACAGCGTATGGAACGAGGGGGATATGAGCCTGTATATTGGTGGTACAGGTAAAGTTGAGAGCCTCAATGTTTCCGTTGCGACGGGGATTATGTTGGCACAATGGTGGCAACAGAATAAAGCTAACTAGTTATTTTAATTAGTAAATCAAACTGCATATGAAAGGTGAAATTATCGCCAATTAATATGCAGTTTTTTTATTATTAGGCTCTAAGCAATGTGCGTACAACATTATTTGATGGAGAGATAGGAATGAAAATTCCGTCGTACTTAACCCATGATTTCCGCTTAATACAGGGTAACGGAGAATTGACCGAAGTTTATTTTGGCTCACAATCGACAGAGGATACGTTTGAAATTTGGTTCACGGGTGAGGTGGTTTCTGTCGATGAGGAAGCACAGCCTTATATCATGGAAACTGATAGTCATCCCCTAACAATAATTGCTAAACACTCTGTATCAGGTCAAACATTCTTGCTGTTTGATGGCACAATTCATGGGTATGATGCGATGTTTTGTGATCAACCTTATGGTGAGCCTCTTGAGCAGTTATCACCAATAAAATATGACTTTCCCCCAGCGATTTTGAAGCTCTCCTTTTTTTATAATATTGATTATGAAGATGAAAAAGAGAGCTATGAGTTTGATGTAATGGGAAATGTTATTTTATTGAATGGGCTGAGTATGCCATGGGAGCAAGTCAAATGTGACGGTTTTGATGCCTTTGCACTTTCTGTGATTGATACGCAAGGTATAGAGCATGAAATTGTGAATTTAGAACTCGCTTAATAATTCAGTGAGATAATTTAGTTCACGGTCTAAAAACTCTTCTTTAGGGTAATTGCAGGAAAATGCTTCCAATATATGATTGATAAAAGATTTGATATCTAAACGCGTGAGAGGCGTGGGCTTGCTGATAATTTTATAAGCAGCTGAAATCTCATTTAAACTTAGACAATATTCATAGTAGCCTACCTGAATGGCGTCGCGAATTTGTTGGGGTAAAGTAGTAAAATCGAGATCATCTTCTTCAAGTTTTAGCTGCATATAAGTGAAAACATCTTCAAGAATATCAAAGGAATGTTCTTCTTGATAGCGATTAACATAGGTAATAAGTTTACGGCGATATTGCTCTGCTTCTCCTTCGCTGATTGAGTTAATTAGGGCAAGTAACTCGCTATTTTCAATCCATGATTTCAACATTTTTTTCCTCGTTATAGTGTATAAATACTGTCATGTTGGTGATGGGTGAATAAAATAAGGTCTCATATTGAATCTATGAGACCTTATTAATTAGAGTTTAGTGTGCTCCGCCACCTTTAGAGCCTGCGCCAAAAGGTGGTTTGGCGAACCAAACAATGACCATGAGCAAAATAAAGATCCCAGCAGATAACCAGAAAATTTCATTTGCAGATAAGATCAGCCCTTGGTCGGTAATTGTTTTCGCTAAATAGGCGGCACTTTGCTGCTCATTCATACCAATTTGGGCTAATTCACTGTACATATGTTGAGAATTTGGATTGTACGGGTTAATAAACTCCGTCAGATTCTCATGGTGCATCGCTTCGCGTTGTGTCCACATTGTGGTTGTAATGGATGTACCAATCGCACCCGCTAATGTCCGTGTGAAGTTAGATAAACTTGATGCTGAGGCCATTTTTTCAGGAGGAAGCCCTGATAAAGTAATGGTCGTCAATGGCATAAAGAAACAGGCAATCGCTAGCCCCTGCACAAATTGTGGCCATGCCGCGGCGGCAAATCCCATATCCGGCTCAAATGTATAAGCACGCCAATAGTAACAAACAGCATAAACAATAAAGCTAAAGGTTACGATATAACGCATATCAATGCGATTACCGAAACGTCCAATAATTGGTGTGATCAACAAGGGCAATAAGCCTACTGGGGCGGAAGCAAGACCCGCCCAGGTTGCTGTATAACCATAAACTTCCTGTAGGAGTTGGGGAAGTAGTACGATTGTTCCGAAGTAGAGCATATATGCAAGACTTAGCGATAAACAACCGATGGTGAAGTTGCGTTCCTTAAATAACGAAAGATCAATGACAGGGTGATCGTCAGTGAGTTCCCAAACAATTAAGAACGATATCGCAACAACAGCAATGACGGTCAGCACAATAATTTCAGTGGAATTAAACCAATCTAGCTCTTTCCCTTGGTCTAGCATGATTTGCAGGGCACCAATACCGATAACTAGCAGTACTAGCCCGATAGTATCAATGGGTTGAATAGAAATTTTGGTTTCACGCCCTTTTAGTGTCTGCATAATGGCAAAGATAATTGCGATACTAAATGGAACGTTGATAAAGAATATCCAACCCCAATGATAATTATCACTGATGTAGCCACCCAATATTGGCCCACAAATTGGCGCGATAACGATGGTCATTGACCAAAGCGCCAAGGCCATATTCCGTTTGGCAGGGGGGTAGTTATTGAGCAATAAACTTTGGGATAGGGGAATTAATGGCCCCGCAACCAGCCCTTGTAACACACGGAATAAAATCAGCATTTCAAGGCTGCCAGAGATACCACATAACCATGAAGTTAGTGCAAATAGGCCTGTCGACCATAAAAATAGCCTAACTTCACCAATCCTGCGGGCTAACCATCCAGTAATAGGAATTGAAATCGCATTTGCCACACCAAAAGAGGTAATTACCCACGTTCCCTGCGAGTTAGAGGCGCCAAGATTACCTGCAATCGTTGGAATGGCAACGTTAGCAATTGTTGAATCAAGTACTTGCATAAATGTGGCCAATGACAGAGCAATGGTCATCCACGCGAGTTTTGATCCTGTTAACGGTGTATTTGTCACAATTACACCTCGGATTATTTGTTGCCTGAGTTATTGTTAATAATCTCAGTAACTATTTTGTCTGCAGGAGACATATCTATGGCAAGTGCAGAGGTGTGATATGCAGGCGCTTCACGCATACCTTTTGATAGCACTTTGCCATTTTTATTAAGCGTGTCTACCGTCACTTCTGTCGATAAGCCAATACGTAATGGATATTGCTCCAATTGGGCCGGGTCTAATACGATACGGACGGGTAAACGTTGAACTACTTTGATCCAATTCCCTGTAGCGTTTTGAGCAGGCAGTAATGAAAATGCGCTACCTGTTCCCATATCTAACCCTGCTACGGTGCCATTGAAGACAATATTTTTACCATAAAAATCAGTCGTTACTTTAACGGGCTGTCCAATGCGCATATCGGCAAGTTGGGTTTCTTTGAAATTGGCATCAATCCACATACCTTCAGAAGGAACGATAGCCATCAACGGTGTTGAAGTCGTAATTTGTGAGCCGACTTGTACGCTACGGCGTGAGACATAACCATCCACAGGGCTGACAATTTTAGTTCTCTGCAATGCTAACCATGTGTTCCTAACTTCTGTTGCGGCAGCTTCGACAGCCGGCTGTTTTTCGAGGGGAGTATCTAGAATGATCGCTTTGTTTGCATTGAGTTGCTCAATAGCCACTTCGAGCGCTGCTTTAGCGCTGACAACGGCTTCGCGAGCGTGTTGCAGTTCTTCTTTCCCGATTAGGTTACTGCTGCCAAGGACTTCACGGCGTTTTAAATCGTTTTGTAGACTAATTAGCTCAGAGCGCTTCATATCAATATTCGCTTGATATTGGCGGCTATTCACTATCTGCTGGTGGGTTTGACGAACGCTGTTTGCTAAAGTGGTTTTGGCTTTTTCTAATGCAAGTTGAGCATCTCGAGGGTCAAGCTCTACTAATACTGTACCGCTTTTGACGAAATCGGTGTTATCGACATTCACCGTCATAACACTGCCAGAAATTTGAGATTGAATTTGAACTTGGTTACCTGCAACGTAAGCGTTATCAGTCGTTTCATAATGGCGTAAAACAAGGAACCAGTATATTGCCCAGCCAACGCCAATAGCAATAAAAAGGAATGTGAGAAACATTAAAGCATTTCTGCGTTTTCTTTTTTTATTTGGTTGTGGATTTTGGGTTGGTTGCATTTCCTCATGGGCACTCATTGGGTGTTTCTCCGCTCATCGGCATTTTAGATCACGAATGTTCCCAGCAGTTAACATTAACCACTGGAAACTAAGACAACAATTGAAATATTTGCTTGATGGGATATCGTAAGCACAAGTTAGAAAGGATAACGAAATCTTTCAGACAGAAAAGTCTTTTTTCGCCTTTTTGCTTATAAATGCCTCAAATACATTACCCACAAAAATACAATGGTTAATTATTTACTATAATCTTTAACAGTATCTAGCTTTATTAGCAACTTACGCATCAACTTATTCAGTTGTTGTTGTTCTTCAGCATCTAATACTGACCAAATATCTTTTAAGGCTGCATGCTGAGGAGGCAATAACCCTGCTAAAAATTCAGAGCCTTTTTCAGTTAGGTGAAGATGCAAACAACGACGGTCATTGTGACTTTCTTTACGTTCAATCCAACCATTTTTTTCCAGTTCATCGGCAATACGGGTTGCATTAGTGCGTGAGGATCCCAAAGCAGCGCTTAGCTCAGAAGGTTGAATACTGCGGGAATCTTTTGTATCTAGGATCATTAACGCCATAAACAGTGTTTCATTAATCCCTTGAGCTTTGAGCATATTATTACGAGACTCAAGGAGCTTGCCATGAACATGCATACAAAGGCGTGTTAGGAGGATCTCCTGATAGGGAATGGGATTGCTGTGTGAACTTTGCTGTGCGACGCGAGCATTAAGTAACTCTTCAGTCGGAGTAAATGAACTTTCCATTATTTAGATACCTTATTAGTTTCAGTTGGTAAGATTACAACTGTCATCAACCATCTAAATGGTATATCAAAAGCTAAAATTAGCAATTGTAGTTAATTGATACCATCAAATTTATTTTGATAATGATACATAATTCATAAATTTTATGAATGTAATTTGCTAAATTTAGTATAGCTTAATTATACTCTTCTGCCTTTTAAATTATTTACGTATAATAAAATCATCATTTTGCTTTATTTTTCATCATGATAATAACCGAGTAAAACAAAATAAAATCACGTAATTATACTGCTGCACTCTCCTTACTGTCATGATTTCATGACATTTGTAAACCTTTCCTCTGTTACTTAGTATTGTTAGGTGACAACTAACATATTGATTACAATAACTACAAGAAATAGTAATTTATATAAATTACATTATAACTTTATAGAAAGGTATATTTTTTGTTTAACTGTGTCATTTGATGATTTTTGCCTATGTAATTATTGCAAAATAAAATCATTGGCAAAAATTTGTGATTATAAAGAGAGGAAGCGGAGAATGAGATATTAAGTATAAATTAAGTATTTTTACCGATGCATTATATTTTCTGATAGATTTATGGCAGGGTTTATAAAGAGTGCCTAAAAAAAGACACTCCTCGCGAGTATATTTTATTCATCGGATGGGTATATGGTGGGGTCAAAGCGAATACCTATTGCCCAAATAATCAAACTGATCACACATAATATGCCGCCAGCGATGGCAACGCCTTCCCAACCTGCTTTTTCGTAAGCATAGCCAGATAATAAAGAGCCAAGTGCACCACCAATAAAATAGCTCGTCATATAGCCTGCGGTAATACGATTACGCGCATCAGGTAAAATACGGTATAGAGTACTTTGGTTAGTGACATGGACAGCTTGAATAGCCAGGTCAAGTATTAAGACGCCAATAATAAAAGCAATCAGTGAATCCTTTGCAAATCCAATTGGGATCCATGACAGAAGCAATAAAATTAAGCCGATGGTTGTCACTCGTTTTCCTTTACCTTTATCGACGAGATGACCAGCTTGGGAAGCCATGAATGCTCCGGCAGCACCAACTAAGCCAAAAAGGCCGATAGTTCCTTCTGAAAAACTAAAAGGTGGGCTGGCAAGTAGAAAAGCCATGGCAGTCCAAAGTAATGCGAAATTGGCGAAGGATAGGGCGCCCAATAGCGCACGAACGGCCAACACAGGGGTTCCAAAAAAGAGTCGACCTATTGAAAACAGCAACTGGAAGTAATTTAGGTTTGCTTTTTGATGATAACGAGGCAGTTTTAATCGCAAGCACAATAATTAAGATAATAAGTAGGGCAAAAGCGACCCAATAAATGGTTCGCCATCCTCCTACCATAGCGACGGCGCCGGAAATTGTTCTAGCGAGTAAGATCCCTAATAGCAATCCACTCATGATGATACCGACAGATTTCCCTCTTTGATGAGGTTTTGCCAGCGAGGCTGCCATTGGGATGAGCACTTGAGCAACAACTGAAAATAGCCCTGTGAGTGCCGTTCCAACAAGAATTTGCCAGATATTATTTGAGAGCGCGGTGATAAGTAAGCCGATAGCTGACAAGGATGTCATTGTTAATATCAGGCCTTTACGCTCAAAGATATCACCTAGGGGAACTAAAAAAAGTAGACCTACTGCATAGCCTAATTGGGCGACAGTCACAATAAACCCCGCCATATTTGTGGTCAGGTTAAATTGAGTGGCGATAGTGTCTAGAAGGGGTTGCGCGTAGTAGTTACTAGCAACGACGAGGCCTGTTGCGATGGCCATTAATATGACTAAACCCGGAGTGAGTTCTGCTTGTGGTGCCTTATTCATTCAATATCTACTCATCATTCATAAGGCCTCTACTATAAAACAATTTTGAGTTATGAATGGGAACATTTTATCTATTAATAAAATATTTCTATAAGTTGGGAAGCGTGCAAAAAAGCCACCTAAAAAGGTGGCTTAGAAGACTCATCACTGGCAGATATTATTTTTCAGCAGCTTTGCGTGCTTGCTCTACCCAACCATCAAAAGTGGATTGGTGGGCTTTGATCCACGCATCGGTGTGACGGCGAATATCCGATTGCGAAGCTTCTCCATTATGCATTCTCAAGTTTTGTGCGTTGATATCTGCAATAGGGAGTTTCATGATCTCGAATAACTTAGCTGCCGCAGGGTTCTTTTCGGCCCATTTTTTATTGGCGACGATATGCATTGTGTTTTGGTGGGAAGCCGTAATTTTTACCGTTCGGTAATGCGGTGTCGGTTTTGTCACCATTTGGCATTGATGAGAACGGTACCTCTAACCAAACCACATCACGACCTGGTTTGAGCACATCACTGATCCAGTAAGGCGTCCATGTGTAGTACAGGATAGGTTTACCTTCTTTGTAACGAGTGATGGTGTCTGCCATCATAGCGGCGTAGTTGCCTTGATTGTGCTCAACGGTTTTTTCTAAACCATAAGCTTTTAGATGGTTGTTAATCGCCGCTTCACAGCCCCAGCCTGGGTTACAACCCGTTAGGTCTGCTTTACCATTACCATCGGTATCGAATAATTTGGCTATTTTTGGATCTTTTAACTGATCAATATTGGTGATTTTGTATTTTTCGGCGGTTTTCTTATCGATGAGATAACCTTGTGCCGCATTCACGACATAATCACCTTGGCGGTAAAAGACCTTATCACCCCCTGCCGCGTTATATTGTGCATCATGTAATGGCACCCAGCTTACCGCCAAATAGGTTGCATCCCCATTGGCAATGGAAGCATAAGCCACATTGTAGTCGACCTCTTTAATCGGCTCGACTTCATAACCGAGTTTCTCAAGGGCTTTTGCCACTAACAGCGTTTGGAACGTTTCTTCGCTGATGGTACTTTGTACCGGGGTGATTTTTACCCCTTTACCGGGAAGATCTTCTGCATGAGCAAATGGAACGGCAAGTAAGGCTGTCAGGGCAGTTGCCAATATCATTGGTTTTTTCATTATTGATACCTCTGTTTGTCGTTTTGGCTTGCCTTGGCAAGCGAAGAGCCGATTGTCGGCTCTATCGTGAATAGAAGAGCAAAAACTTAATGTGATTTTCGGCTAAATGGGCGCGTGATAAGGCCGATGGGGCCTTGTTGATACCAGCGAGTTGAGGCTTTACTACGCGAATTTTTGCCAAGTGACTGCGTTAATCGGTCAAGCACAATCGCGAGGATAACAATGCCCACACCACCGACGGACGCGAGTCCCATATCGAGACGACCGATACCACGTAATACCATTTGACCTAAGCCACCGACGGCAATCATAGAGGCGATAACGACCATGGAAAGTGCTAACATCAAGGTTTGGTTAACACCAGCCATAATGGTTGGCATCGCCAAAGGCAGTTGGACTTTAAAGAGTAGCTGACGTGGGCTGGCGCCGAAGGATTCTGCTGCTTCAATCAAGTCTGCGGGAACTTGTTTGATACCTAAAATAGTCAAACGGATAATAGGCGGTAGCGCAAAGATGATGGTGACGACAACACCGGGCACATTACCAATACCAAAAAGCATAACAATCGGTACTAAATACACGAATGCTGGTGTTGTTTGCATCGCATCAAGGATCGGCCTAACAATGCTGGCGGCTTTATCACTACGGGCTAGCCATATGCCGAGTGGTAAGCCAATAATTAAGCAAAAGAGTAACGAGGTTAGCACCAGAGAGAGTGTTACCATCGCTTCTGACCAAGCCCCGATAGCACCAATCACAATCATCGACACAAATGTTGCAATGCCCATGACACGGCCTGCCAGTTGCCATGCTATCAACGCAAATAAAATAATCGCAATCGGTGACGGTAGTGAGGTTAAAAGCTGCTCAAAGCCGCTAAGGATAAAATCAATAGGAATACGGATCCCCTGAAAAACAGGACGGAAATGCAACACGATCCAATCAATAGCCTGAGTGACCCAAGAGTCAAGTGGGATCAGAGTATGTTGAAAAGGATCCATAATATCAAAATGTTCTGTATTTATTCCCTCAGTGGGAGCCGCATCCAGCCAATCGCTTCCGCCTGTATCTGACGGTGTTGAAGTATCTGCTGTACTTCCCCACGGATCACTCTCTGTTGATGTTTGGCTTTCGGAACTCGTTGACCAAGGGTCGCTGCCTGAAGTGGTATCCGTCGCATTATTTTGTTGCGATGTCTCATCTGCTTGGGTTTCTGCCCACGGATCCTGATAGTCAGCTTTACGCTCATTCGTGTTATTGCTCATTAGAAGTCTCCTTATCCAGCGCCTGTAGTAGCATTCCCTTCGATATCACACCAAGATAGCGATTTTTTTCATTAATAACGGGAACGGCGCAGGGAGCTTGTGCAACGGTTGAGATGACCTCATTGAGTGGGGTTTCTCCCTGAATTGGTTCTATGCTAGAAATCACCGCTGATTCAATGCCTTGGTTGTTTTGTAGCGCTTTTTCGAGTGATTCAACAGATACGACACCTGCAAATGTGTGTCCTCGAGAGATGAGATAACCATAGTATCGGTCATCATCATTAAGCACTTTCAATGCGGAACGTGGGCCAAAACCAGGCGCAATATGCAATAGGGCATCGGCTCTTCGTCGCGCAATATCTTTGGCACTAAAGACCTGACTAATATCAACACCACGGAAGAAGGTTTTGACGTAATCATTCGCGGGATTATTGAGTATCTCATCGGGAGTGCCTATTTGCACAACGACACCACCTTGCATGATGGCAATTCGGTCTCCTATGCGCATGGCTTCATCAAGGTCGTGGGAGATAAACACAATGGTGCGTTGTTTATCACCTTGAAGAGAGAGCAACTCATCTTGCATTTCGGTTCGGATCAAGGGATCTAACGCAGAAAAGGCTTCATCCATTAACAAGATATCGGGATCATTTGCCAAGGCTCGTGCAAGACCAATACGCTGCCTCATACCACCGGATAATTCATCAGGATAAGAGTAAGCCCATTTTTCAAGGTTAACTTGTCGAAGGGCATCCATGGCTTTTTGATGACGTTGCTCTTTTGAGATCCCCGAGAGTTCCATACCAAAAGCGGTGTTATCGAGAACATTCATATGGGGCATGAGCGCAAAGGATTGGAACACCATACTGATTTTTGTGCGTCTGACCTGACGTAGCGCTTTTTCTGAAATATTCGAGATATCTTCACCATCAATCAGCACTTGTCCGCTGGTGGGTTCAATTAGGCGATTGAGAAGCCGTACCAATGTTGATTTCCCAGATCCCGAAAGCCCCATCACAACAAAGATTTCACCTTCATTAATGGCTAAATTTGCATCTTGAACACCAACCGTTTGGCCTGTTTTTTCAAAGATATCATCTTTGCTCATTCCTGATTCTAAAAGTTTGAAGGCTTGATCAGGGTGTTCCCCAAAAATTTTATATAAATTTTTAACTTCTAATTTTATTGGCATACAGTAATTACCCATTTTTCAATTAATAAATTGTTCAAAGCACTTATCGAATGAAACTGGTCTTTTTATCAATTGGCCAAAAACTCGATTATCAGCTTTAGACTATTGGTTGAAAATATTTAGGGTAGATATTCCTATTTCGCTTAAGGTGAATTTAATAATTATGATTTGAATTCAACGGCTCCACTTAAAATTATTAGAAAAATAAACAAGCAATATAACCTAGCATAATAAATTGAGCTGACAACCCTTGGTTAAGGAGTATTAATCAAAAAAATAGCGAGTAAAAATAGAATACAAATTAGGAAAGTGTTGTTTTTATGGGATTCAACATTAAGGTGATTTATTTTCAAAATAAATAGGTTAACGTTTTGTTGTATATACATTTATTTTACTATTGTGCATTTGAAAACTAGCCATAACAAATTAAAAAGAATAGAGATTATAACGGTTAGGTCAATTAGCAAATAAAATTGAAAATAATTTCAATATAAGGCCTTATTGATTAGTTATATTAATTAATTTTTAAGCGAAAATACTTATTCTTAAAAATTATTGCCTGATATGCATATTAAAAATGAATTATCTAACAGTAAAACATGTAAATCTCGAGTTGTCATGATGGTTTTTTTATACTAAAAAATATCCCACTAAATAAAGTTATTATTATTCAGCGGGATATGCTTATTTAGGATGTTTAAAACGATCAGTTAGCTAAATTGATTGATTAAAAATCCCAGTCATCATCTTCGGTGCTTACTGCTTTGCCAATGACATATGAAGATCCTGAACCCGAAAAGAAGTCATGATTCTCATTTGCATCCGGTGAAAGTGCCGATAATATTGCTGGGCTAACATCAGTAACCACATCGGGAAATAGGGCTTCATAACCTAAATTCATTAATGCCTTATTGGCATTATAATGAAGGAACTTTTTAACATCCTCTGTCCAACCAACAGTGTCATATAATTCTTGTGTATAATTCACTTCATTTTCATATAAATCAAAAAGTAAACTGAAAGTAAAATCTTTAATTTCCTTCTGTGTTTTTTCATCATATTTTAATAAGGATTTCTGAAATTTATAACCAATATAATAGCCGTGAATTGCCTCATCACGAATAATTAAACGAATGAGGTCAGCAGTATTGGTTAACTTGCCTCGACTGGACCAATACATAGGTAAATAGAATCCCGAATAAAATAAAAATGATTCTAAAAAAACACTTGCGACTTTTTTCTTTAATGGATGTGAATCACAGTAATAAGACATAATGATTTTTGCCTTATTTTGTAGCGCAGAATTTTCTTCACTCCAACGATAAGCATCATCAACATCGCTAGTTGAGCAAAGCGTTGAAAATATAGAACTATAAGAGCGAGCGTGTACTGCTTCCATAAAACTGATATTTGATAATACCGCTTCTTCATGTGGTGTAAGGGCATCGGACATGAGGCTCGGTGCGCCAACGGTATTTTGAATTGTGTCGAGCAGCGTTAACCCAGTAAAGACTCGGATAGTTAACTGTTGCTCGGCAGCCGTTAATGTATTCCATGAAGAGATATCGTTTGATAGAGGTATTTTCTCTGGTAACCAAAAGTTGGTGGTTAAGCGGTTCCAGACCTCCAAATCTTTATCATCTTCGATTCGATTCCAGTTGATCGCTTTAACTGGTGCAGATGAAATGTGCGTTGTCATACTGATTTTCCTTTTAAAGCGTACATGAAACACAACCGTCAATTTCTGTGCCTTCTAGGGCGGTTTGGCGAAGCCTAATGTAATACAAGGTTTTTATACCTTTACGCCACGCGTAGATCTGAGCGCGGTTGATATCGCGAGTTGTTGCATCGTCTTTGAAGAACAAGGTTAGAGATAGCCCTTGGTCGACATGTTGTGTGGCAACGGCATAGGTATCGATGATTTTTTCAGGGCCAATTTGATAAGCATCTTGATAATATTCAAGGTTATCATTATTCATAAATGGGGCAGGGTAGTAGACGCGACCTATTTTCCCCTCTTTACGGATCTCTATCCGGGCAACTATCGGGTGAATACTCGATGTTGAGTTATTGATATAAGATATTGAACCAGTAGGTGGAATTGCCTGTAAGTTTTGGTTATAAATACCGTGCTCCATCACTGATTGTTTCAATGATAGCCAATCCGCCTGAGTTGGAATTTCGATGCCCGAACGTCGGAATAATTCCTGAACGGTTTGTGTTTTTGGTAGCCAGCTTTGGTTGATATATTTATCAAAATAACGACCATTGGCATACTCAGAATGCTCGAAACCTTTAAAAGTGGCTTTGCGTTCAATTGCCAATTGATTTGAAGTTTTTAAAGCATGATAAGTGATGGTATAAAAATAGATATTAGTGAAATCAAGCGCTTCTTCTGAACCATAGTGGATACGCTCTCTTGCAAGATAGCCATGTAAGTTCATTTGCCCAAGCCCAATGGCGTGGGATTGATGGTTACCTTGTTCGATAGAAGGCACTGAGCGAATATGGCTCATATCGGAGACCGCCGTTAGCGCTCTGATCGCAATGGCAACGGATTGGGCAAAATCGGGAGCATCCATCATTTTGGCTATATTCATGGAGCCTAAGTTACAACTGATATCTTTCCCGACTTCGCGGTAACTTAAATCGTCTTCATAGAAGCTAGGGCGATTAACTTGCAGAATTTCTGAGCACAAGTTACTCATATTAATGCGTCCCGCTATTGGGTTCGCACGATTCGCCGTATCTTCAAATAAAATATAAGGATAACCAGACTCAAATTGGATTTCGGCGAGGGTTTGGAAGAATTCGCGTGCGTTGATTTTGTATTTTTTTATGGCCTTATTATTGACCATCTCATGATATTTTTCTGTCACGCTGATTTCTGACATGGGAACGCCATATTCACGTTCAATATCATAAGGTGAAAACAGATACATCTCTTTATTTTCTTTCGCCAATTGGAAAGTAATATCAGGGATCACTACACCAAGTGATAATGTTTTAATGCGAATTTTTTCATCGGCATTTTCCCGCTTAGTATCCAGAAAACGCATGATGTCAGGGTGGTGAGCATGCAGATAGACAGCGCCTGCACCTTGTCGCGCCCCTAATTGATTTGCGTAGGAAAAGGCATCCTCTAACATTTTCATGACCGGAACGACGCCAGAGGATTGGTTTTCGATCAGCTTGATCGGCGCGCCTTGTTCCCGCAGGTTGGTCATCAGAAAAGCAACACCACCACCACGTTTTGATAGCTGTAGCGCTGAATTGACGGAACGACCAATTGATTCCATGTTGTCTTCAATACGCAGTAAGAAGCAGGAAACCAGCTCTCCGCGTTGTTTTTTCCCACAGTTAAGGAAAGTAGGGGTGGCCGGTTGAAAGCGTCCACTGATAATTTCGTCGACTAAATAGCTAGCAAGTGCTTGATTACCTTGAGCGAGTGTTAGCGCAACCATGCAAACACGATCTTCATAGCGTTCAAGGTAACGTTTGCCATCAAAGGTTTTTAAGGTGTAGCTGGTGTAGTATTTGAATGCACCTAAAAAAGTTTGAAAACGGAATTTATGTGCATAGGCTTGCTTAAAAAGCTTCTTGATAAAGGCAAAATCATATTGCTCAATGACTTGTGGTTCATAATAATTTTCATTAACTAAGAAATCGAGCTTCTCTTTTAAGTCATGAAAAAAGACAGTATTTTGATTTACATGTTGGCGAAAATAGTGGTGAGCCGCTTCTTTATCTTTCTCAAACTGGATCTCGCCCGCACTGTTGTACAAATTCAACATGGCATTAAGTGCATGATAATCAACAGTGGTCTTGTTTTTGGTGTTTTCCATTGAATTAGCTCTAATTATGTCTTTGTTGCCAAAAGGCATTTAGTCCATCACGGACACGTTGCACATCGCGCTCCGTGCCTAATAATTCAAATCGATATAAGTAGGGAACTTGGCACTTTGTGGCGATGATATCGCCCGCAATCGCATAAGCTTCGCCAAAATTAGTGTTACCAGCGGCAATAACCCCACGAATTAATCGTCGATTTGATTCAATATTCAAAAAACGGATCACTTCTTTCGGAACTGCACCTCGGCTGCCACCTCCCCCATAGGTCGGAAGGAGCAGGACAAATGGTGTGGTGGCAATGATGCTGCTTTGTTGTTCACCGATAGGCAAACGTGTTGCTGGCAGCCCAACCTTTTCAACAAAACGGTGACAGTTGCCAGAACGGCTCGAAAAATAGATGAGTGATTCCGTTTGCATAATCCGCTCCTAAGCTGAAAGGCGGCTGATCATATCAGGGCGAAAGCCGGACCAATGCTCTTGATCAGCAACGACAACAGGAACTTGCTGGTAACCCAATTTGCGAACAAACTGTAGAGCTTCATCATCTTGAGTGAGGTCGATGACCTGATATGGAATGCTTTTACGTTCTAGGGCTTGGTAAGTGGCATGACATTGAACGCAGTCGGGTTTACTGTAAATCGTAATAATGGCCATATTAAGTACCTTTAGGTGTACTGAATACTATCAGTAGTGTGATGATTGGTATTTAAAGACTATATATAGATCTAATTTTTTTCAACCACACAATATATAGTGGTATGGAAATATTGAATGATAATTATTCTAATTAATGGCTAGGTAGTTATTTATATTGGAAAATTAAATTTTGAGGATTTGAATAGTTCTGTTATCAAGTCTGAGAAAAAATATTATTGCCAAGTAGAAATAATACAGTTTATAACTGTATATACGATCAGATAATCGCACTCTCTTAAGGGGATATTATGTATTGTCAATATTTGGCTGCACCGGAAAAATTTCCTAAACCGTGGGTACAAATCACGGCGGATGACGAGGGGGTAACCAGTATCTATTTTGTTGAGCAAAAGAGTTATCCAGAACAGAAAAATACGCATTCTGAGTTGTGTGTTAAACAACTGACAGAATATTTTAACCATCAACGTAAAGAATTCACGGTAAAGTTAAATCCACAAGGCACTGAATTTCAAAAGAAAGTATGGGGGCACCTTTGTAGTATTCCTTTTGGTGAGCGTTGGAGCTATAAGGATCTGGCTTTAAAACTCGGTTCTGTGAATTATTGCCGCGCGGTGGGGATGGCAAACTCACGTAATCCGATTTCGTTGATTGTTCCTTGCCATCGCGTATTAGGTCATGACGGCAAGCTGGTCGGCTATACCGGAGGGTTAGATATCAAGGATTGGTTATTAGCGCATGAAAAGGAATATGCTAATTAGTTCAGTGAGTTTAATATTATTATTGGGATTAATTACTATTATAAAGAATAATTCATGTTAAATGAGAAATTTATCCCAATAAATAATATTTTTTTATATATTTTGTCAATTTTCGTGATCTAGGTTGTAGACAAGTTACTTGTATATCTGTTGTACTGAACCTGACACTGATGGTGTGTCTATTTTTATTTAAAGGTAATAATTTGATGTCTAAAGTTAAAGGTAACGTTAAGTGGTTCAACGAGTCTAAAGGTTTCGGTTTTATCACTCCAGAAGATGGCAGCAAAGATGTGTTTTGTTCACTTTTCTGCTATTGCGAGCGAAGGTTTCAAAACCCTAGCAGAAGGTCAGAAAGTTGAATTTGAAATCACTGAAGGTGCTAAAGGCCCATCTGCTGTAAACGTTGTCTCTCTGTAATTTAAACAAATAGAAACGAACAGCCTCTAAACTCGCCCCAGTTCATCTGGGGCGAGTTTTATTTGCCTCTTAGATTTTGGGGGCACAAATAAAAAAGCCTCGAATTTTCGAGGCTTGATAGACAGGGTGATAAACGTCGTGACTATTTAACTTCTTCGCCTTTGGCTTGTAGGTCTGCATGGTAAGATGAGCGTACGAACGGACCACAAGCCGCGTGGGTAAAGCCCATCGCCATAGCCTCTTCTTTCATTTCATCAAATTCAGCAGGGCTAACATAGCGCTTAACCGGAAGGTGATGGCGGCTTGGTTGGAGGTACTGACCAAGCGTTAGCATGGTAACGCCATGACGGCGCAAATCGCGCATTACTTCAATAATTTCTTCGTTAGTTTCACCTAAGCCAAACCATCAAACCTGATTTGGTTGGGATGTCTGGATGCGCTTCTTTGAACCTTTCAAGTAGCTTTAATGACCAATCATAATTTGCGCCGGGACGTACTTGACGATAAAGACGCGGCACATTCTCAAGGTTATGGTTAAATACATCCGGTGGTGTTTCGGTCAAGATCTCTAAAGCACGATCCATTCTGCCTCTAAAATCTGGCACTAATGTTTCGATTTTAATCGAGGGGCTTTTTTCACGAATAGCGCTAATACAATCTGCAAAGTGCTGTGCTCCGCCGTCTCGTAAATCGTCACGATCCACCGAGGTGATCACGACATAGCGAAGCCCCATATCTTTAATGGTTTGAGCAAGTTTAACTGGCCTCGTTAGCATCGGGGGCATTTGGGCGGCCATGGGCAACATCACAGAATGGGCAACGGCGTGTACAGATAGCACCGAGGATCATAAAAGTGGCTGTACCGTGATTAAAACATTCAGATAGGTTAGGGCAAGAGGCCTCTTCACAAACAGAGTGCAGGCCATTTTTGCGCATAGCGGCTTTGATCCCCTGAATACGGGTCGAGTCAGCCGGTAACCTAATTTTCATCCAATCAGGCTTACGTAGAATCTCTTCACGTTCTGTAACAACGTTTTTAACAGGGATCAGCGCCATTTTATCGGCGTCACGATATTTAATTCCGCGTTCTATCTGAATTGGTTTACTCATAATTATACCGGTTCCAGTTATCTTTTTGAGTTATTGGATAAGTTGATACTAGGAATAAAAGTATGGGAGCCGTGACTTATCCATTAAAATTTTTTTTAAAAATGTTAAAAAATTATAGCATCATTATTGAACAATATGAAATCCCAGTGTGTCACAGAACTGTTCAATTAGCACGGGTTGAACATCTGGTAATGTCAGGTTGGGAATGAAATGACACATCTGTGTCATCTTTAATTGCGAATAACCACAAGGGTTGATGCGGTTGAAAGGTTCTAGATCCATATTGATATTGAGCGCTAATCCATGGAAAGAGCAACCTTTTCGAATGCGTAGACCTAGCGAACAAACTTTATCACCATTGATATACACGCCGGGGGGCATCAGGGCGTGGATAAGCTTCAATTTGGTAATGTGCAAGTGTCTTCACAACCGTCGTTTCAAGAGCCGTGACTAAATCGCGAACGCCTAACTTGTTACGTTTGAGATCAAGCATGACATACATCACTTGCTGACCAGGGCCATGATAAGTGACTTGGCCGCCCCTATCACTTTGGATCACGGGGATCTCTCCGGGAGCGAGCAGATGTTCAGCCTTACCTGCTTGGCCTTGGGTAAAGACGCGAGGATGTTCGACAAGCCATAGCTCATCGGCGGTCTCTTTGTCGCGGTTTTCAGTGAACTGGTGCATCGCATCAGAAACGCGTTGATAAGGGGCAAGCCCTAATTGACGTACAATAATGGTTCGTGCTGACAATGTTTTAACATCCACATTAGAAATGTGCCAGTAGTATAACGCTGGTAGCGGGTTATCGCCAGTTTTGTCATGTTATGAAAATGTTATATTGAGGGTTGACGCAATCTATTTGTGTTATGCAAAGTAACCTGTAACGCTATCTAGCGGGAAAAAAGGCAGGTATTTGGACCCAGAAACGGTGAAAGTTTTTATATAGGGGGAGTAATATAAAAGATGTTAGGAAAAAACCGAGTGGGTTTAAGCCACCCGATTTTTGATAAGACACAAAGTGAATTACAGAACCATTCTAACGCGCTCTAATGCACCAAGCTCTTCATATAATTTTTCGATTTGCTCAATATGCGTTGCATTAATGGTAATCGAAACGGAGTGGTAATTGCCTTTGCTACTCGGCTTCACTTCTGGAGAATAGTCGCCCGGAGCATGGCGCTGAACCACTTCAACGACCTGATCAACCAGCTCCGGCTCCGCTAATCCCATCACTTTGTAAGTGAATGAGCAGGGGAACTCAAGTAGTTCGTTTAATTTCGTTTTCATGGGCGCTCCTAATAACAATAATAGTGTTTGAAGGGGGATTCCCCCCCTTCAAACTTTCAGATATACACTATATGGGGATGATATATATCTGATTCAAGGGTTAGCCAAACCAGCGATGGAACAGTAACTTAATATAGTCAATTAAACGACTGAAAAAGCCACCTTCTTCCACATCTTTCAGCACGACCAGAGGGCGTTGTTCGATGGTTTTACCATCAAGTTGGAAATTAATAGTTCCAACTGCTTGCCCTTTTTTCAGTGGTGCTTCTAGCTCGGATGTTGAGATATCATAGCTTGCTTTAAGATCTTTTAAACGTCCACGAGGGATAGTTAAGAACAGATCTTCTGTTACCCCAAGTTTAACGTTATTTTCATCACCAAACCAAAACAGGCTCGGAGGCAAACTCAACCCCCGCTTGTAGCGGCTTGACGGTTTCATAAAAGCGGAAGCCATACGTGAGCAGTTTTTTACTTTCTGCATCACGGCCTTTCATACTTTTACCGCCCATTACGACGGAAATAAGGCGCATTTGGCCCTCTGTTGCGGAGGCAACTAAATTATACCCCGCAGCATTAGTGTGGCCTGTTTTAATGCCATCAACTGAGAGACTTTTATCCCATAACAAACCATTACGGTTAGTTTGGCGAATATTGTTAAAAGTGAACTCTTTTTCTTTGTAGATAGCATATTCATCGGGAACATCACGTATCAGAGCCTGTCCGAGTAATGCCATGTCACGTGCTGAGCTATATTGGCCTTCAGCATCTAAACCATGAACGGTTTGAAAATGGGTATTTTGTAAGCCCAGTTTGCTGACGTAGCCATTCATCAATTGGATGAAATTCGCTTGGTCACCCGCGACATAGTCCGCCATGGCAACACAAGCATCGTTACCTGATTGTAAGTTAATTCCACGAGTTAATTGAGAAACACTCACGCGGTCGCCGGGTTTCAGGAACATTAATGAGGAACCCTTAAATATTGGGTTACCTGTTGCCCATGCATCTTCGTTGACAGTGACAATATCCTCTGCACCGATTTTGCCTGACTTGATCGCTTGACCAATAACATAGCTGGTCATCATTTTAGTCAAACTCGCAGGGTCACGGCGTTGATCCGCATTCTTTTCAGCAAGCACTTTACCTGAGTTGTAATCAATCAAGATATAGGCTTCTGCATCAATTTCAGGTACTGCTGGAACAGGGCTATTTGGGAATGGCTCGTTAGCATTTGCCTGTGTCATAGTGAAAAGTAGCGATGCACCTAGCAAGGTATGACGAAGGGTGCGTGATGGGGCAAAATTTTTCATGTTTGTATTGTTACATCCGGAATTCGGTTAACACAAGGAGGCGCAGTTTAGCAAAAGTACAAGGATTGATTAATGCTTGCGCCAATGTTTTTACAATATTTTATACAGATCACATTTCAAGTTACTAGTCGGTTATCGAGCAAATAAAAAAGCCCCTTGATATGTTTAGGTTAAGAGGCGTCATTATTGTTGGTACTGATAATTTGAATAGTGATGAATACCTACCTTATGGAGCGACAACCATCGACGTTTGATTTAGTTCAGCCTGAATTCGGCCTTGTAGATCCACAGCCTGTTGCCTATCTGCAAATGGCCCTAATTGAACACGATAAATATTGTTGTAGGGCTGTAAGCGGCCGGGAACACCAAACTGACTTTTCAATTTTTCCAACATAGTTTTTGGCGTTGCTTTGATTTCCGATAGCACCAACTTGAACTAAATAACCTCTTTCAGGAACGGCAGGAGTACTTGGCGTCGCTTGAGGGGCTTCTGGCTCAGGGGTTTTTAAGCTGCTTTCAGGCACAACGGGCTCCATTGGGGCTGTTGGCTGTTTCACTGGGAGCACATTTTCAGGGGTTGGTAAATTTTCCATTACAGGCGTTCCCATTGGGCCGGAGCCTAGCTGAGGGCGCCCTGGCAGGGCATAACTTTGTTTAACAAAGTTTGAGCCAACCGTACCTGGTCCTGATAGAGAGCCATCTTGAGCGACTTGGATAGCATCAATTTTGATGCGTGTGGTTGGCATTAAATTGAGGCGATCAGCAACGGCGCGAGAAACAGCGATGCTTTTGCCTTGTGTATAAGGGCCTCTATCATTCACACGAACAACCATCATTCGGCCATTCATCATGTTAGTGATACGCACATAGCTTGGAATAGGTAAAGTCGGGTGGGCTGCTGTTAATTCAATAGGGTTAACTCGCTCACCAATTGCTGTCATATTCCCTGCTGACTCTGAACCAAAGATAGAGGCATAACCTACTTGTGAAAATTGCGATGCGTCGCGAACAATTTGGTATTGCTGGCCGTTACGCTGATAGTCACTGTTGGCTGTTGGATGAAAAGGCTCATAATGAGGCTCTGCGCCAAGCACGTCTTGAGCAGGTACAGCCGGTACATTACTAGGCTGCTTAATGTTCTCTTCTGTGACACAACCACTAAGTAATGCAGTCGTAATGCCAAGCATAATCCATTGAAAACGCATACTAAGCCTCTTTTATAAACTCTTGGAAAGAAATTTTTCTGTGTGTATGAATAGACATGATAATACCGAATCCGGCCATTAAAACAATCAGTGCCGATCCCCCATAACTGACGAGCGGTAGAGGTACTCCAACCACAGGTAAGATACCACTAACCATGCCAATATTAACGAATACATAAACAAAGAGGATCAACATTAAGCCACCAGCCATGACGCGACCAAAGGTGTTTTGTGCGTTTGCTGCGATATAAAGCCCACGCATGATCAGTAACAGATATAAGCCGAGTAAGACCAATACACCAATTAAGCCAAGCTCCTCCGCTAATACGGCAAAAATAAAGTCAGTATGGCGCTCAGGTAGAAACTCAAGCTGTGATTGTGTTCCATGTAGCCAGCCTTTACCCATCAGCCCCCCAGAACCAATCGCGATTTTTGATTGGATAATATGATAGCCAGCGCCTAATGGGTCGGTTTCAGGGTCGAGTAGCATCATGACGCGGGTTCGTTGGTAATCATGCATCAAGAAAAACCACAATAGCGGAATAAAAGCGGCAAGGGCGGTTGCGGCGATAGTGATTAAACGCCAGCTCATTCCTGCTAAAAAGAGCACAAATATCCCCGATGCGGCAACTAAGATAGAGGTACCAAGGTCGGGTTGTGCGGCAACTAACAAGGTAGGCGTAAAAATAAGCACGAGCGCTATCATAGTATTTTTTAGTGATGGCGGACAGAGGTCTCGGTTCATAAAGCGCGCCACCATCAAAGGAACCGCTATTTTAGCAATTTCGGAAGGCTGGAAGCGGATAATCCCCAGATCGAGCCACCGTTGTGCCCCTTTACTGATTTGCCCGAAAACATCGACAAAAATTAGCAAAATAACGCAAAAGATATATAAATGAGGGGCAAGGTTTTCATATAGGCGCGGAGGAATTTGCGCCATGATGATCATGACGATAAATCCTGAAGCGATTTGCCCCAATTTTCTTTCCATCATTTCAGGGTCTTGCCCGCTAGCACTCCACATAATAAACGCACTGTAAGCAAGTAACGCTAAAATAATTAACAGCATAGGCACATCGATGTGCAGGCGCGCTGAGAGTGATAATTTTTTCTTATCGTCTGTCATAGTGTTAACGGTCTTCCTCAGTGCCTGTTGGTACGCTATTAACCTCTATTTTATTATCACCTAATAAAACATGGTCAAATATTTGCCTAACGATATCGCCGACAGAAGGGCCAGCGCCACCATTTTCTAAAATAATGGCGACCGCAACGGTTGGTTTATCGTAGGGGGCATAGGCAATCATTAGTTTATGATCGCGTAAATGCTCGGCTAATTTGCTGGCGTTATAGGTTTCGTAACTAAACACCTGAGCAGTTCCTGATTTCGCTGCTGCCTTATATGGCGTGCCGATAAAACTACGTCTTCCTGTACCGTTTGGTGCATTGGCGACACCGTACATTCCTTGCTTCGCGAGCTCCCAATAACCTGAATGGATATCACCAATCTGAGCCGTCTCTTTATCTTCGTAAGGCACCATCGCATTGCCGAGCTTGGTGCCATACAATAAATGAGGGGTTTTCACTTGACCGTCATTGATGAGTGTCATCAAGGCTTTTGACATTTGAATTGGCGTTGCGGTCCAGTAGCCTTGTCCAATGCCGACAGGTATAGTATCCCCTTGATACCAAGGTTTTTTATAGCGTTTTTGCTTCCACTCTCGAGTCGGCATAATACCTGCTCGCTCTTCGGCAAGGTCGATACCAGTATAATCGCCAAAGCCAAATTTCTTCATCCAATCGGATATTCTATCAATCCCCATATCATAGGCGACTTGATAGAAGAACGTATCTGCAGACTCAATGATTGACTTCACCACATTTAATTTGCCATGCCCCCAACGCTTCCAGTCACGATAGCGTTTTTCAGAGCCTGGAAGCTGCCACCAACCTGGGTCAAAGATAGTCGTTGAAGGGGTGATCACCTTTTCGCTTAACGCCGCAACCGAAATAAAAGGTTTTACGGTTGAAGCGGGAGGATAAAGGCCTTGAGTTGTTCGGTTAATTAACGGCCTATCAGGGTTGTTTAAGAGTGCTTGATAGTCTTTGTTTGATATACCGTTAACAAATAAGTTCGGGTCATAGCTTGGGTTAGAGACCAATGCCAATATTTCACCATTACGCGGGTCAGTGACAACCACCGCGGCACGACTCGTTGTCAGCAGTTTTTCAATATAAATTTGCAGTTCAAGATCGATAGTTAAGTAGATATCTCGGCCTGCTTGCGGCGGTTGCTCATGTAGCTGGCGGATAACACGCCCGCGGCTATTCACTTCAACCTCTTCATAGCCTGTTTTCCCATGCAACACATCTTCATAGTAGCGCTCGATGCCTAATTTACCGATATCATGGCTGGCGGCATAGTTAGGCAGTTTTCCTTCTTTATCAAGGCGCTCTACGTCTTTATCGTTGATCTTAGCAACATAACCAATGACATGGGTTAATGCCGAGCCATAAGGATAGGAGCGACGTTGGTAGCTTTTTACTTCAAGCCCAGGGAAACGGTATTGGTTAACGGCAAAGCGCGCTACTTGTACTTCGTTTAGCTGTGTTTTTAGGGGGATAGAGGTAAAACGGCGGGAGCGTTTACGCTCTTTTTCAAAGTTAGCAATATCCTCATCGGTTAGACCGATGACATCACGCAGTTTATCCAGCGTGTCTTGGAGATCGGCCACTTTTTCAGGCACAATTTCTAATTGGTAAAAGGTGCTATTTAAGGCTAATTGTCTGCCATTGCGGTCATAAATAATCCCGCGGCTAGGGGCAATGGGAACGAGTTTTATCCGGTTATCATTTGATCTTGTTTGATAATCCTCGTGGCGAACAACTTGTATATGATAGAGATTAGTAACAAGAACAGCAGTTAATAGCACAATGACGCCGAATGCAATTAATGCTCGGCGAATAAATAACATTGATTCTGCTGTATGGTCGCGAAAAGGGGTGCGTTGATTTTTCATCCCACTGCCATATTGAACATATTAAAAACTGACTATTCCCGATGATAAGGGTGGTTAGTCGTAATACTCCACGCACGATAAAGACTTTCTGCAACAAGTACTCTAACAAGAGGGTGGGGCAGTGTCAGTGGAGATAATGACCAACTTTGCATGGCGGCTTCTTTACAAGCAGGTGCAAGTCCTTCAGGGCCACCGATGAGCAGGCTAACATTGCGACCATCTTGTTTCCAATTTTCAAGTTGGTTAGCAAGTTTTGGGGTATCCCACTTCTCACCGGGTATATCCAATGTGACAATCCGATTACCTTTGCCGACGGCTGCCAGCATCAGTTCACCTTCTTTCTCGAGAATGCGTTTAATATCTGCGTTTTTCCCGCGTTTCCCTGCTGGGATCTCAATCAGTTCGAAAGGCATATCTTTAGGGAAACGATGGAGATAATCCATAAAGCCGGTCTGAACCCAGTCCGGCATTTTTGTACCTACAGCAATGAGTTGTAATTTCAAACTCAGCTCCAGAGTTTCTCAAGTTCATACATACGACGGCTTTCGTCTTGCATGATATGAACAATAGCTTCACCAAGATCAACCACAATCCAGTCAGAAACCCCTTGGCCTTCAACACCGAGTGGGTGCAAGCCATTTTTACGGCAAGCTTCAATTAACCGGTCTGCAACAGACATTAAGTGACGACTTGATGTCCCAGTGCAGATGATCATTTGATCAGTGATACTTGATTTACCATGAACATCGATCGAGATGATATCTTCAGCTTTTGCATCGTCAAGCTGATTGATAATAAATTGTTGGAGTTCAGTTCCTTGCAAAAGGTTCACCTTTTATTCTAATTATACTCAGCCAATACATAATGCCAGTAGCTATCCCTTAGAAGCTATTGGCGCCACTAATTAGGAGACAACTCGAAGTATGACGGGTATAACGTTAAACACTGTTTGTAATATACCTGTTAAGGCAGGGACATTTTACCCTAGATTTTCAGAAAAATCGGCTAAATTATTTTATATTCCTTAAGGTGTGTGATTTATATGAATAACTGGCGTTCAGGGCAAGAAATTTGTACAAACTTTACAAAGTGATAAATCAATAATCAGCCATCGTGAGTTTTATCTCGCAAAGCAAAGGAGCCATGCGTGGAATCAATAATGTTTAATGTTGTTCTGTTTGGGGATGTTGAATTTCCTGCCGAGGATATCACCTCATTAACGGAGTCACATATTAAGTTGATTCCCATTACGGCCCTGACAGAGATAAAGTTTGCATATCAAGGGGTAATTTGTGATGAGGGAGCTCGTCAGCAACTCCTTGAACAACTTCCTGAAAACACACCACTGTTAACTACGCAGGAATGGTCATGTCCAGAGCATCTCGATCGGTTTCTTATTCAACTGTATACCGGATATCGATTAACGCAATTAGCTAAGAATTTAACGCACCACCAAATTATTTGTTTTCACAGTCGTCATAAATATTTATTGATGGCTTATTCCCCGAAGGGATATAAAGCAACAGGTAAATTTGTGGCGGGTATTCAAAAAAATAGCGAACTCACTGAGGTTTACACCCAATATCGTTATCAACTACTGGCTATTTTAGCCACAACACCAGCTCGCAAGTTACAAGTCAATGCGCTTCAACATATACAAGGCTATTTTAAATATAAAGCGACAAGAGATGAAAAAGTCCGTTTGGGGTGGCTAATCAATGATTATCAAGCGGGTTATCTTTCTATTAATAATCCGTTATCGATGATATTGCAGTTGCTCACTCAATACCCTGATAGTTATATCAGTGAGCAACTTTACTTATCACCATATCCGGGATGTGAAAAAATCAGAGCATTACTTCAATTTTGATAGAGGTGCTGCTGTTTGATATAAGCCATGACAGAAGCGGGGATCAAATCATCATTTAGATGGCCGGCACTTAAGCTATGACGGATTTCGGTGGCTGAAATATCAATGAGTGGCGTATCACCAAGGAAAATATAACCGTTCGGTGCTTGGCTCAGCTTATTGGTATCCTCTGTTCTGTGTTTTTTTAACCATGCTTGCATTTGCGGCTCACTGAAATTGGTCGCATAACCGGGGCGTGAGCAAACTAATAAATGGCATTTATCCAACAGCTGTTCCCAACCATTCCATGTCTGGATCGACAATAACGAATCTTGACCAATAATGAATGCTAACGGCTGCTCTGGACCCATCTCAGTACGTAATGAGGTTAAGGTTTCTATCGTGTAGGATGGGCTATTACGCTCAAGCTCTCTGGTATCGATGGTAAACAGCGGGTTATCTTGTATCGCTAGACGTACCATGTCTAATCGTTGAGCTGGGCTAGCTTCTGGTTGAGGTCGGTGCGGCGGCACATGATTTGGCAACAAAATCACTTTTTGTAAGCCAACTTGCTTGGCTAATGCTTCTACTGGGCGTAGATGGCCATAATGTATCGGGTCAAATGTCCCACCAAATAACGCTTGAAGGCCTTTGGTCTTAAAGGTCATGGATAAAACTCTCTGGTAAGGCTTTGGTACATACTAACATAGACAAGGATTGTAGGTCAGGCCACACCGAGTGGCTAAAGTCTTGTTTGGCATGTAGCTCTGCTTGTGTTAGCAACAAAAGTGCGGATTGTAATTGATGTAAGCTTAGACGTTGTAATGCTGCGCTCAATAATGGTCGGCGGCTTTGCCAAATCTTATGCTGATCAAACAAGGTTTTTAATGGCGTGGTAACCGATTGGCGTTTTAATGTCAGTAGTAGCATTAATTCACGTTGGATAGCCCGTAAGAGGATGACCGTTTCAGTATCTTCACGTTGAAGCTGTTCGAGAATATGCCAAGCGCGCCGTGATTTGCCGGCTAATAAGGCATCAACCCAATGATATGGCGTAAAATGTGCAGCATCATTCACGGCAGTTTCGACACGTGGCAAGGTTAATTTACCATCGGGGTAGAGTAGCGATAATCGCTCAAGTGCTTGTGCCAACGCGAGTAAATTCCCTTCATAACAGTAGCAAAGGAGTTGGTTGGCCTCTGTTTCTAAAGAGAGCTGCATATTGTGCGCCCGTTTTGCAACCCACTGAGGTAGGCGCTGATATTCAGGCGTTAGACAACTGATATAGACAGCTTCATGGCTGATAGCTTTAAACCAAGCACTGTTTTCTTGTGCTTTGGTGAGTTTTTGCCCGCGAAGCAATAGCAGGATATCCGGGTGAAGAAGTTGAGATAATTGAATCAGCTTTTCCGCCATAGCAGCACTAGGGCCATTTTCTGGCAGGATCAACGTCAGTGATTGACGGCTTGTAAATAGGCTCAGGGCTTGGCAGAGGCTGAATATTTCGTCCCAATCAGTGTGCTGTTCAAGTGAAAAGGTGAAATGCTCTTCAAACCCTTGAGTTTGAGCCGTTTTTCGGATGGCATCTTGGCTTTCTTGAATTAATAGGGGCTCATTGCCCCAGATTAAATAGCGGCCTCTCAGAGACTCTTGTAACTGAGAGGTCAACTGTTCAGGATAGATACGGATCATTATGGTTCAACAACAGGAACAACAGCTTTAGCGTTAGCTTTCTCAAGTTCGGCAGTATGAACAATTAACAGTTTACGGACTAATATCCGCGCTGCTTGTTCCCGCATCTCTTGTTTAACCAATTCATTTTCAGCATCTTTTGCAAGAGCTTCTAATGGGTTATCAAAGAAAGTACGCTCAACTTGGCTTTGTAACGGGTAAACCGAACCATTTGGCATCATGACTTGAGCATTGAGCACAAAGGTCAATTGTTTCTCTGCCGCTTTACCATCTTGGTAAATCGATACGGTTTCTGTTTTTTCTGACGATCCCGTAATTTTTAAAATTGGGATATCAGCGCTGCCATTTTCAACAAGCGTCACATTATTGAGCCTGAGTTGCTCCCTAACGGCTCTGGTTAGAGAGCTATAAGGTGCATTAGAACTTAACTGTAACGTCTTCAGTTCCTCAGGGATCTGTGTCGTTCCTTGAAGGCGAAAACCGCAACCTGCGGTGACTAGCACCGACAGGCTCAGTAATAAAGTTATCAGATAGCGCACCTGGCCTCCTTATCAGCCAACAACCAAGTTTAGTAATTTACCTGGTACATAAATTACTTTACGAATAGTAACGCCTTCGAGGTATTTCGAGACGCTATACTCTTTTGTTGCCATATCTAACACAAAGTCTTGCACTGCATCAGCAGGTACAGTGATACGACCACGCACTTTACCATTAACTTGGATAACGACTAATTTAGTGTCATCAACCATGGCTTTTTCGTCAGCGACAGGCCAGCTTGCAAAATCGACATCATCGGTGTGACCTAATGCTTTCCACATTTCGAAACATGCATGTGGAATAATAGGTGACAGCATCAAGGTGATCGCTTCAAGTGACTCTTGCATCAATGCACGATCTTGTTCGGTCTCTTGTGGTGCACGAACTAATTTGTTCATGAACTCCATGATAGCGGCAATCGCAGTGTTAAACGCATAGCGACGGTCAAAATCATCGGTCACTTTAGCAATGGTTTTATGTAAGTCGCGACGTAAGTCTTTCTGCTCTGTCGTTAATGTGCTGACATCAAGCGGCTGAGTTGCCCCTTTTTGTGAGTGCTCATGAACGATACGCCATACACGACGGACAAAACGGTTTGCCCCTTCGACGCTAGACTCTTGCCATTCAAGGGTTAGCTCTGGTGGTGCCGCAAACATCATAAATAGGCGCACGGTATCGGCACCGTATTTTTCAACCATCAATTGTGGGTCAATACCATTGTTTTTCGACTTAGACATTTTGCTCATGCCAGTATAAACCAGCTCATGTCCTTCGGTATCAACGGCTTTGATAATACGGTTTTTGTCGTCGCGCTCTACAGTGACATCACTTGGCGAAACCCAAACACGCTGACCATCACTGCCGGTATAGTAGAAGGCATCTGCCAGTACCATACCTTGACATAATAGGCGTTTTGCTGGTTCATCTGAGTTGACTAGGCCTGCATCACGCATCAATTTGTGGAAGAAACGGAAATACATTAAGTGCATGATGGCGTGTTCAATACCACCAATGTATTGGTCCACTGGTAACCAGTAATTCGCAGCAGCCGGATCCAACATGCCTTCATCAAATTGTGGGCAAGTGTAACGAGCATAGTACCAAGATGACTCCATAAAGGTGTCAAAGGTATCGGTTTCACGTAAAGCTGGCTGACCATTGATGGTGGTTTTCGCCCATTCTGGATCCGCTTTAATTGGGCTGGTGATACCGTCCATTTCGACATCTTCTGGCAAAATCACTGGCAGTTGATCTTCAGGAACAGGAACAACTGTGCCATCTTCTAATGTTGCCATTGGAATTGGTGCGCCCCAGTAGCGTTGGCGAGAAACACCCCAGTCACGTAAACGGTAGTTCACTTTACGTTGACCCACGCCGATAGCGACTAATTTGTCTGCGATAGCATTGAAGCCAGCGGTATTATCTAAGCCGCTAAATTCGCCTGAGTTGATCAATGCAAATTTTTCAGTCATCGCTTCTTGAGAAATATCAGGCTCATTGCCTTCAGCGTCGGCAATAACCACTTTTAGTGGCAGGTTATATTTATGGGCAAACTCCCAGTCACGTTGGTCGTGAGCAGGTACAGCCATCACCGCACCGGTGCCATATTCCATCAACACAAAGTTGGCTACCCAGATAGGTAATTTTTCTTGGGTGAGTGGATGAATAACATAAAGGCCAGTTGGCATCCCTTTTTTATCCATGGTCGCCATATCAGCTTCGGCTGTTTTGGTATTACGGCATTCATCGATAAAGTTGGCTAATTCGGCATTTTTTTCTGCGGCTTCGAGTGCTAATGGGTGACCCGCAGCAACCGCCACATAAGTTGCACCCATGAAAGTATCAGGGCGAGTGGTATATACGGTTAATTTGTCATCACGATCGGCAACGTTAAAGGTGATTTCGACACCCTCAGAGCGCCCAATCCAGTTACGTTGCATGGTTTTGACTTGCTCAGGCCAATCATCAAGCTTATCAAGATCGTTTAGCAACTCTTCAGCATAATCGGTGATTTTAATAAACCATTGAGGAATTTCTTTACGCTCGACGGGCGTATCACAGCGCCAGCAGCAGCCATCGATAACCTGTTCGTTGGCGAGTACGGTTAAATCATGTGGACACCAGTTTACAGCAGAGGTTTTTTTGTAGACTAAGCCTTTTTCATAGAGCTTAGTAAAGAACCATTGTTCCCAACGATAGTATTCAGGCGTACAAGTGGTAACTTCGCGATCCCAATCGTAGCCAAAGCCCAGCATTTTTAACTGGCCTTTCATGTAATCGATATTGGCATAGGTCCATGGTGCAGGTGCTGTTTTATTTTTGACAGCCGCGCCTTCAGCAGGTAAGCCAAACGCATCCCAACCGATTGGTTGTAAAACGTTTTTACCTAATAGGCGTTGATAACGGGAGATCACATCACCCATAGTGTAGTTGCGCACATGGCCCATGTGTAGTCGACCAGAAGGGTAAGGTAGCATGGACAGGCAGTAGTATTTCTCTTTGCTGTTGTCTTCTGTCACTTTAAATGTGGCTTTTTCATCCCAGTGACGCTGTACTTTTGGCTCTATATCTTCTGGACGATATTGTTCTTGCATGGCACCGATAATCCTATGGTGAATAAATGCTACTCAGTAGCGTTAATGTCTTTCTATAAGTTAGATCCGCATAGCATAGCGGATCCTACCCTAAAACAACAATAGTTGATTAGCTGAACCGACGGGGAAAGCTGGATATTGTTTTTGGGGGGCGGTGTCAGAATATTTTATTCCGATGAGCATCAAACTTAACTAAAAAACAGTAAGATTGGTAGTGTTTCACGCAAAAAAACTCAAAAAGCCAGCAAATATTGGGCAATACATAGGGAGGGGTATTTATTCACTCTATTTTATTAGCACTAAAGTGCAAAGATCTCCTAGAAACATAAAAAAGCATCAATAAATTATATCAATTAACAAAACCTATTTGAGTTGTTTGAGTACCTTAATCCACTGATTTCGTTTTTGCCTATGCTATTAGGGAGGGCGTTGTGATTGAAAAACGAACTCAGTGCCATTGTGGTACAGTGAAATTTAAGGTTGCGTTGACTGATAGATATAACACAGCAAGAAGATGTCACTGTTCTTTTTGCCGAATGTGTGGGGTAATCGCAATCTTTGCGCCCTTGTCAGAGACACTATTTTAGAAGGAAAAGATAAACTAACGGAATATCGTTTTAACACAAAGCAAGCCGCCCTCTTTTTATTCAATCTGCGGAATTTATACTTTTCATCAAAGACGCTCAACCCCACAAGAGTATGGAGTAAAGGTTGCTTGCATTGAAGGTGTCTCTCCCTTTGATTTTGCATCGGTCAATGTGATGGATGGAAGACATCTTCCGAAAGAGAGGGAGGTGTTGTTGGTCAACTTATTTATAAAAGTAAACATTGAACGCTAATGTTTATAATGTTTTATACCAAAATAATGCGACTTCATGGGCATTTTCCGTGCATAAATAGAGCGCTTTATCATAACCATGAATGCGAAAACCGTGTTTGTGATAGAACTTAGCGGCTGTGGTATTCGTAGATTGAGATTCTAATCTGATGTGATGTAAACCATTGTCGGTTGCCCAAGCTTCAATTTTTTCTAGTAATTGTTTGGCGATACCTTTACCTCTATATGGCTCATCGATGGCCAATTCATCAAGTTGAGCCATTCCATTCCAGCAAAGACTTGCACAGGCATAGCCAATCGTTTTATCCCCCAATTTCGCAACATATAAAACACCTAAACTTTCTTGTTCATTCAACCACTGCTCAGGAGAGAAATGATAATCCTTTAGGTAGGGCTTAATCGCTTTTTTCCTGTTTATATCGTCATAGGGATGGAGTAACTCATCAGTTATCATCACATTAAAATTACAGGCAGAAACATCCAGAACCGTATCGTCTTGTAAAGGGGTAATTGTTATTTGTTGATCATTTTTCATCATGAGGCTTAGATTATTAGATTGATATTAATTAGGTTTTTAATCTATATCTGTATGTATTGTCGAGCAACAAATATTTAGATAAAACAAAATAGAAAGGTATAAGAGTGTCGTGCAGGGGGCAGCCATAGAGAGGTAGTCTCTCCCTATGGCTTGCAATAATTAATGCAGTATTTTCGCGAGGAAATCTTTAGCTCTATCAGATTGCGGATTAGCAAAAAAGTCTTCTTTTTTACTGTCTTCAACAATCTTTCCTTCATCCATAAAAATCACACGGTTAGCGACTTTCTTAGCGAAACCCATTTCGTGGGTAACGACCATCATAGTCATACCCTCGTTTGCTAATTCGACCATAACATCAAGCACTTCATTGATCATTTCAGGGTCAAGTGCTGATGTTGGCTCGTCAAATAACATTGCAACGGGATCCATACACAAGGCTCGAGCAATTGCCACACGCTGCTGCTGCCCACCCCGAAAGCTGGGAAGGAAACTTATTTGCATGGCTTGCTAGCCCAACGCGTTCGAGTAATTTCAACCCTTTTGCTTCAGCCTCTTTTTTATTTCTATTTAGCACCTTTACTTGGGCCAGTGTTAAATTTTCTATAATAGAAAGATGCGGGAATAGCTCAAAGTGTTGGAATACCATGCCAACTTTAGAGCGAAGTTTTGCCAAATCAGTTTTTTTATCATTGACTTGGATACCATTTACAAAAATTTCACCCTGTTGAACTGGCTCAAGGCCATTCACTGTTTTTATTAATGTGGATTTACCAGAGCCTGATGGTCCACAGACAACCACGACTTCGCCTTTTTTGACTTCAGTTGTACAGTCTGTGAGTACCTGAAACTGGCCATACCATTTAGAGATATTTTTCAGGGTAATCATGTAACAGTCCTTTTCTTAAGATAATTCACCAGCATTGAAGCGCCGAAACTGATAATAAAGTACACGAAACCTGCAAACAATATCATTTCTACTTGTGTACCATCACGCTCACCAATATTGGTTGCCGTACGGAAGAAATCCGTCAAACTCAGTACATAAACTAATGATGAATCCTGAAATAGCACAATGCCTTGTGTTAATAACAGAGGGATCATCGCTTTAAAGGCTTGAGGCAAGATGACTAACCTCATTGTTTGCATATGCGTCATGCCCAGTGCAAGTGCGGCAGATGCTTGGCCTCGTGAAATACTCTGAATACCTGCTCGAATAATCTCAGAGTAGTAGGCGGCTTCAAAAAGCGAGAAGGCTACCATTGCTGAAATTAAACGGATATCACTTTTTGGTGATATGCCTAGAACATTTTGGACTAAGTTAGGCACAATCAGATAGAACCACAACAATACCATGACTAATGGGATAGAGCGGAACGTATTTACGTACAGTGCAGCGAACCAACTGATAGGTTTAAAAGTAGATAGACGCATCACGGCGAGAACCGTTCCCCACAATATCCCCACGACAATAGCCGTAATGGTAATTTTAGCGGTGACGACTAACCCATCAAGAAGAAATGGCCAACTTGGGGCGATGGAGCTCCAATCAAATTCATAGAACATATTATCGCCCTCCTAATGTGCCGGGTAAGCGAACTTTACGTTCTAACAAATTCATTAACAGCATAATGATCAAATTGATGCCAACATAGGCAAGCGTGATCGCAGTGAATGATTCCCAAGCATGGGCAGAATAATCAAGCAACTTACCTGCTTGGGCTGCCATATCAACGAGGCCGATAGTGGAAGCTATCGCCGAGTTTTTCACTAAGTTAAGCATCTCGGATGTCATTGGTGGCAAAATGACACGATACGCATTGGGTAAAAGCACATAGCGATAAGTTTGTGGCAAGGTCAGCCCCATAGCGAGACCGGCGTTTTTTTGCCCTCTTGGTAATGATTGTATTGCCGCTCTTACTTGTTCAGTCATACGGGCGGCGGTAAATAAACCAAGGCACAGTGTTGAAGAGATAAAAAATTGATAGTTAGGATCTAAGTCCATTTTGAACCAGTCGCCGATAGAACGGGGTAACAGCTCTGGGATCACTAAATACCAAGTAAAAAATTGAACAATTAAAGGGACATTACGAAATAGCTCGACATAAACGGTTCCTATCATCGCTAAAAAGCGATTAGGCACGGTACGTAAAATACCAAAGAACGAGCCGACCAGAAAAGCAATGATCCAAGCACAGATAGAAAGTGCGACAGTGACTTCTAAGCCAGATAATAACCAACCTAAATAGGTGGTATTCCCAAAAGGGGCTTCCTGTAGGAAAATCCCCCAATTCCAATTGATTGACATAATTCTACTTCCTGTGGGCAATTTAGATTGACCCTACTACTGGTGAGAAAGTGCAAGGCGGGGAACGACCGCCTTGCAAATCCCACTTCAGTAACACCCTGTTTGTCTTTTTATTTAGTTAAGTGCTTTGTCATTAGGTGATTTGAACAACTCTTTCATTTCATCTGATAACGTGAATTTCAAGTTAAGATTTTTTGGTGGGATAGGTTGGTTAAACCAACGGTCAAATGATTTTTCAGCCGTACCAGAAGTTTGTGCCTTCGCGATAGTTTCATCGACTAACGCCTTAAACTGAGGATCATCTTTGCGTAGCATACAGCCATAAGCTTCTTCTGTTTGCGGTTTGCCTACAATCTCCCAAATATCTGGTTTTTTCGCTTTTGCACGTTCACCTGCTAACAACGCATCATCCATCATAAAGGCGACAGCGCGGCCAGATTCAAGGGTACGGAATGAGTCACCATGATCTTTTGCACTGATAATGCGCATTTTCATATTTTTTTCGTCGTTAAGTTTATTGAGCAAAATTTCAGACGTTGTTCCAGAGGTAACAACGACGTTTTTACCCGCGAGGTCGGCGAAGTCTTTGACTCCAGAGTCATTTTTAGTAAGTAGACGAGTACCAACTACGAAAATCGTATTTGAAAACGCAGCTTGTTTTTGTCTTTCTAAGTTATTGGTCGTTGAACCACACTCAAAATCATAGGTACCATTTTGTAATAGCGGTATACGGTTTTGTGATGTAATAGGGATAAGCTTAACTTCGAGATTAGGTTTGTTGAGTTTCTTTTTAACCGCATCAACGATTTCATTGGAGTAGTCTTGAGAGTAGCCGACCACTTTTTGGTTGTTGTCATAGTAAGAAAATGGAACGGATGACTCACGGTGGCCAACAACAATCACACCATTGTCGTTAATTTTTTTTAGAGTACCTGTTAGTTCTTCTGCTTGAACGGCACAAGTTGCTCCTAGCACCATCATCGATAATACAATCTTGCTCATACGCATATTTACAGCTCCTTTCTAAGATCGGAGATTTATCTCGTTTGTTGTGCTTGCTGATGTTTCGTGGATGCTATCAATACCACGATCACCTGCTGTATGTTTTAATATTGTTAAAAATTAAAGAAAAATGTTAAACAATGAAAATGAATTGTTTCAAAATCGGGAGCTATCTCGCATATTATTTGGGCAGTTCCTAATTTGTTGCACTATTACTGGGGAAAACTTTCCTAAAAAGGGTATTTATGCACCACTAGTGTGAAAAATAATCTCATTTTCCTGTTGCTCGTGGGTATAATGCATCTTGTATGCCAATTTTTATCTTTAGGGGTGTAAATAGGATTGGGTTTGTAAAGTTAGCTCATGCTACTTGTACCGAGTCGTTTTGCTGTGTAAGATGTAACCTTGATTAAATTGGTTAAATTTAAATATTGAATTAACTTATCATTATTTAACAGTGTGATTTCAGGACGAAGAAATAGAGACACGCATGAACAGGCAACTCAAATTAGGCAAAGGATTAGTAGTACTCGCCTGTCTGATGGTTTTACTTTGTATTAATCAAAGAGCCGTTGGAGAGCGTCTTTTCGCCCATTTTTCGCCTCAAGACCCTGTCGTGCAAATGCAATCCAATGGTCAGTCTATGGTGTTTAAAACGGCTGTTTCGAGTGAAAAAAGCGCGCAATTGTCTTCTTGTGAATTGAGTGCTAAATCACTACTGACATTAAGTCCTGCTGCTATTGAACCTCTCTTTTTTGTTTTCCTTTCTATCACTGCGTTAGGTATTTTTTTACTCTCATTTATTTTCACGCAGAGCTAAGCGTGAGGATAAACATCCCCCACCAAGAGTTAGGCTCCATTTACAATATTGCAATCTTCGAGATTAGAACACCATCACGTTCAGCTTGTTGGTGTATTTTATTCTGGAGGAATTATGCGTTTTTTAATTAATGCGTTAATTATTTTATCTGCCTTATTTTCGGGAGTGCTACAGGCAGCTGATACTGGCTGGCTAACAGATAAACATAATGACCATGCTCAAGTAAGATTGTTAAGTGCTTCCCAAAAAGATGGGAAGGTTGCTTTATTGTTGGATGTACAACTACAAGATGGTTGGAAAACCTATTGGCGTTCTCCAGGAGAAGGCGGTATTGCGCCGGAAATCAATTGGAAATCACCAGTAACAGATATGGATTGGCAGTGGCCAGCCCCTGGTCGTTTTGATGTTGCAGGTATTTCAACTCAAGGTTATATGGGAGACGTTGTTTTTCCTATCGTCGTTAATGCCGATGAAAAGCTAGATAAACTTTCGGGAGTTTTAACGCTTTCCACCTGTAGCAATGTCTGTATTTTAACGGATTATCCTTTCGAGCTCGATTTGACTGAACCTGAGCCTGAGAATTTTGAGTGGGCATTTAATCAAGCGATGGGGCGTATTCCTCCTACAGCGGGGCTAGTGCAAAACCATAATGTCGGGTTTGATGGTGACAAACTCGTTCTTGAATTACAAAAAGTGGCTGGCGAGCCGTGGAGCCAAAAAGCAGGGGTTTTTACTGATACACCAGAAGGAACCACGCTAGGTGTGCCAAATATTCGTTTATCGGGTGACAAGCTGACGGCGACCGTTGCGGTGAGTGATGATTGGGGAGATAAAGCGCCAGACCTGACAGGAAAACCGTTCTCTTTTGTGGTGACGGATGGCGCGCTTTCACAACAGGTAACAGCGCAAATCACACCTTTTACTGGCGCTATCCAGCAGGATAATGCTGGCGGTGCGATACCTCTTTGGCAGATTTTGGCCTTTGCGTTACTAGGTGGTTTGATTTTAAACCTTATGCCTTGTGTTTTGCCGGTTCTCGCGATGAAGTTAGGCTCGGTCTTGATGGTACCGCAAGGGGAGCAGAAAACCATCCGTCGGCAATTTTTGCTTTCTTCTTCAGGGATCTTAGTCTCTTTCTGGCTATTAGCGTTATTAATGACCCTGTTGCGCGTTGGGCAACAAGCTGTTGGATGGGGGATCCAGTTCCAAAACCCATGGTTTATTGGGTTTATGGTATTAGTGACGGCATTATTTACGGCTAACCTATTTGGTTTGTTTGAGATCCATCTAGGAAGTAAAGCGAGCACTCGTTTAGCGACTGCGGGTGGCCAAGGTAACAGTGGGCATTTCTGGCAAGGTGTGTTTGCAACCTTATTGGCAACCCCTTGTTCTGCACCATTTTTGGGCACAGCAGTGGCGTTTGCACTAGCGGCTCCGATAGGAGAACTCTGGTTAGTCTTTACGGCACTGGGTATCGGAATGAGTTTGCCGTGGCTATTAATCGCCGCTTTCCCTGCTATTTCTCGGCTGTTACCAAAACCTGGGGCTTGGATGAGTAAACTGAGAGTGGTTTTAGGTGTGATGATGCTATTGTCATGTCTATGGTTAATTAGCTTACTGATCCCTCATTTTGGTGAAATGGCTGCCTTAGCTATTGTGATCGTCTTTTTGCTTTTGCTGGTGGTTTTCATTGGCAAAAAATTCAGTTTACGCACTGCGGCAATTTCGTTTGTCCTGTTTGCATTATTAACAGGTGGCTTTGTTTGGGCAACGATGGAGCAAACGACAGGAAGTCGAACCCTTGTTCAGGATAATGTGGATTGGCAACCTCTGAGTGAGGAAGCGATTACACAGGCTCTGTCAGAAAATAAGCGAGTGTTTATTGATGTTACGGCAGATTGGTGTGTAACCTGTAAAGCAAATAAATATAATGTATTGCTAAGAGATGATGTTCAGCAACTCTTGAATGAACCAGATGTGGTCGCATTAAGAGGTGACTGGACTAAGCCATCACCAGAAATTACCGCATTTTTACAAAAACGTGGGCAGGTGGCTGTGCCATTTAATCAAATTTATGGCCCTAGGTTGGCTGAGGGTGAAATACTGTCAACGATACTTGATCGTGAAGTTTTATTATCAATTATGAATGAGGCCAAAGGAGCCGAAAAATGAAAAAAACAATTGTAGCTGTTCTGTTCTCGTCGCTAATGCTAGGTGCAACTGCTCATGCGGCTCCATTAACGTCTGACCAAGAAGCACAAGTGCGTAAGTTGGTACGTGATACCTTGGTTGAAAACCCTGAAATTTTAGAAGAAGCGATTGTTGCACTACAGGCTAAGCAAGGTGAAAAACAGCAAGCTCAAATGAAGGCAACGATTAAAGCCGAGCACGATAAGCTGTTTAATGATCCAGCAAGCCCACGACTGGGTGCCAAAGATGCAAAACTGGTGTTGGTTAACTTCACCGATTATAACTGCCCATTCTGTAAGCGTTTTGATCCACAGCTTGAAGAGATTGTGAAGAAATACCCTGATGTTGCTGTGGTGATAAAACCTCTGCCATTTAAAGGCAAAACATCGCTGGAGTCTTCTCAACTGGTTCTGACATTGTGGGAAAAAGATCCAAAAGCATTCCAAGCACTGCATCAAAAATTTATGCAAAAGCAAGGGATGTTAACTGAGGAAAACATCAAACAGGCGTTGAAAGCGACAGGTAATGAAAAATTAGTCGCTAACGATAAGAGCGAAGAAACTATTCGCACTAACATGATGTTAGCTGAAAAATTAGGGGTTAATGGTACACCTGCAACACTCATTGGTGAAGAAATGATCCCAGGGGCTGTAGATGCTCAACAATTAGAAATGATTGTTAAAGAGCAATTAGCAAAAGTGAAATAAGGTAAATATGGCTAGACTGAAAAAGTGGTCAAAAGAAATTATTGGGTTGGTGGTGATCTTGTTCGTCGTCTTTACCGTAATGGATTTTTGGCGTAAACCTGAAAGCCTAGCACCTATTTTGCTTGAGCCGCAATTACTTGCGACGGGTGAAACCGTATCATTAGCAGAGTTGAGTAAAGAACAACCTGTTTTAGTCTATTTTTGGGCGACATGGTGTGGGGTTTGCAAAATAACCTCTCCAACGGTAGCCGACTTAGCTAAGGCCGGTGTTCCCGTTGTTTCTGTGGCAATTCGTTCTGGCAATAGTGAACGTCTGTTATCAGGGATGGAGAAAAAAAGAGCTAAATTTCCCAGTAATCAATGATACACAAGGCTCGCTTGCGAATCAGGTTGGCATTAGTGCCACACCGACCTTTATGATCATCGATAACGGTAAAATGGTCAGTTTTACCAGTGGTTATACAAGCTATTGGGGAATAAAAACACGTATGTGGATGGCTTCTTTTTAGTTAATTTCTCGCTAGGCTATTTCAGGCCCTCTTGAAGATATGTTTCAAGGGGGGCCTTTGTTTTACCCATCAGGGTTAAAATTCTAAATTACGAATAAAACGGTAATCAGCTGACTCAGGTTTCAGACGATATAAATTAGCTGGTCGGCCTGTTTCTTGCCGTTTTTCTCCTGTATCAATCAGTAAATCAGCCTGCTCTAAGCGACGGCGAAAAGATTTTTTTTGCAATGTTTTGCCGATTAATACTTCATGCACATGTTGCAGCTCTGTCAAAGTAAAGACTTCAGGTAAGGCAAAGCCGGGAACAATAGAATAGAGTGATTTTTGTTTTAATCGCTCTCGTGCTTGCTGATAAAGCATCGAGTGGTCAAAGGCTAATGACATGTTTTCAATGTCGCTGATAGCGACCCATTTTGCTGATCCGACACTATCAATGTAGTGCTGACATGCCTGATAGGCGATAAGGGCTGTATAACAGACGGTGACAGACCAACCTCGTTTATCACGAAAATAGTTACCGACAGTACAAAGCTGTTCAATGTAGGGGGGAATGACGCCCGTTTTTTCTTTTAGCTTTCTCAAGATAGCTTGCTCAAGAGTGCTATCTTGCTCTTCATCGATAAACCCGCCAGGTAGCCCCCACATCCCTTTATCTGGATGATTTGCACGCTCAACAAGGAGAACCTTTAACGTCTCTTCATGGTAAGTAAATAGCACCGCATCTACCGTCACTAGTGGCGAAAGATATGCATTCCTATCGTATTTAGATAAATATTCTTGTTCATTCATGAGATGACAACCCACTAAGCTATTTTATGGTTAATAGGGCGATGATACGTTAAAAAAATATTTGTGTCATTAAGACACTTAATGCTTGACACTTTGGTGTCCATAAGACAATAATTAATTATTGTCACAAGGACACTAATGAGGTTAACTATGTTTAATATTAATTATTTCAAAGCAGACTCTTCGACTTTCATTATTAAATCCGTCAACGGAAAAGTGATTAAGCAAGGGAAGGGATTAAGTTTTTGGTATAACTCAACAACAACATCTATTGCAGCACTACCATTAAATGCGCTTGAAGCGCCGTTTATTTTTAATTTACAAACGGCGGACTTTCAAAGCTTGCGTATTCAAGGGCAAATCTCATTTCGAATTAGCCAACCGGAAAAAACAGCAGAGGTATTGAATTATAACCTGACTCAAGATGGCAGCTCGTATGCGTCTGAGGACCCATTAAAATTAAGCGATAGGGTTGTGCGTAGTGCACAGACTTTAATTCAGGCAAAAATCCAACGCACTGCGATGCGTGATGCATTGTTGATAAGTCAAACATTGATCACAGAGGTCGCCAATCAGTTATCGATACATTCGGCGCTACAAGCATTAGGCATCGATATTCTTGATGTTTCGATTGCAGCCATTACACCATCACCTGAAACATTGAAAGCTCTTGAAGCAGAAGCGAGAGAATCGATTCTAAAAGAGGCCGATGATGCGATTTATGCGAGACGTAAGTTTTCTGTCGAACAAGAGCGTATGCTTAAGGAAGCCGAGCTGGAAACCGATTTATCCGTTCAAAATAAGCAGCAACAAATTGAAGAAGCACGTTTAGAAAATGAACGTCATTTATTGCGTGAACAGGCTGAAATTGAGCAGGAAAAGTTAGCCGCTCAAGTCAATGCCGAAGCTAAACGTAATGAGCTTGTGGCATTAAGCGTTGAAAACCAACGAATTCAATCGGATGCGGATGCTTACGCTATTGAGGTGAAAATGCGTGCTTATCGAGAACTGCCTGTCGAGAATTTAAAAGCGATGGCATTGGCAAAAATGGCACCGGAGCAGTTAATGGCTATGGCGTTTGAATCATTAGCGCTAAATGCAGGGAAAATTGGTGAGTTGAATATATCCCCCGATCTCTTTAGCCAAATATTTAAAAAAGGAGCTAAAGTATGAAAAGAGGAGAGGATGTCCGTTTTGTTTTAATTATGCGTAAAACGCGGTTACAGGCACTGATTGAACGTTTTAATACTTGGCCACAAGCCAAATTTTATTTAGAGCATAATCATGTTGAGGTAAACGATTATCTTGAAGAGCACGATCACTATCAAAAACAATTAGTACAAGCAGAGGCGGTTCTGAAATCAATGGGGCGATTTCAATTGTTAGAACGTTCTTTACTGCCTAGCTACCAATTTACGGCTCGTGATATTGTGATTGTGATAGGACAAGACGGCTTAGTGGCAAATACATTGAAATATTTAAATGGTCAGCCTGTTATCGCAATTAATCCTGATCCTGCAAGATGGGATGGCAAATTATTACCTTTTGAAATAGGCCAACTGCGTGAAGTCGTTTTGAATACGTTAAAGGAAAAGATGCCAAGTAGAACGGTGACTTTTGCTCAGGCGACAACTAATGATGGGCAAACATTACTTGCGGTTAATGATCTATTTATTGGCCCTAAAACCCACACATCGGCACGCTATATTATGAGATGGAATGGGGAACAAGAATTTCAATCCTCCTCGGGGATCATTATTTCAACAGGCTTAGGGTCAACAGGGTGGTTTCAATCGATTTTAGCGGGTGCTCAAGCCGTTATGGGGGGAGCTCATCACCCGTTGTCACAAGGATTTTCTTGGCAAGAAAGGCGACTTCAATTTAGTGTTAGGGAGCCTTTTCCTAGTAAGACAACAGGAACTTCATTTGTTTTCGGTGCGATTGAGGAGAATTCACCGCTGCAACTTGAATCATTGATGCCGGAAAATGGCGTGATTTTTTCCGATGGCATTGAAGATGATTATTTAAATTTTAATGCAGGTTGCATCGCTTCTATTAGCGTTGCGGATGTACAAGGGCAATTGATTGGTTAAATGATAAAATTTAGGCGATGTAAAATAAAATCCCAGTCGTGTGCAATTAATGCAAAGACTGGGATTTTTGTTATTTATCTGAACTTGTTTTTGACCTGCGGCCTCGTGATATGGCTATCAGCATAAATATGATAACAACGCCCCACATTGGCCAATTACTCCAGCGTGCATAAGGTGTTAACCCCGTTGTTGGGGTAATAGATGCAGATAGTGTAGCAGCGGTAAATTGAGGCAACTTAGCTTGGACGGTACCATCTGCTCGAATAATTGCGGTGACGCCATTATTGGTAGCTCTAAGTAGTGGGCGACCAAGCTCCAGCGCTCTCATGCGCGCCATTTGGAAATGTTGCCATGGCCCAATCGACTTACCAAACCACGCATCGTTAGAAATGGTTAAGAGGTAATCGCTATTAGGTTGGAAATTATCGCGAACCTGTGTTCCAAGGATAATTTCATAGCAGATGGCGGCTGTTAGATGCATATTGCCTACAGCAAGCTGAGCTTGTTGATAATCGCCCCGGCTAAATCCTGACATTGGCAAATTAAATAATGGTGCGATAGGGCGTAAAATATCCTCTAGCGGTACAAACTCACCAAAAGGCACTAAATGGTGCTTGTTATAGCGATTTTTTGATGGGTACAGATAGGGAGTTGTATCCCCTAATACAATGATGGTGTTATAAAACTGATAGTCACCGTCAATAGGACGGGCGTCAACAATACCCGTGATCAGTTTGGTCTGGGATTCAGCTAATATTTTGTCCAGTGATTTTAGCCATGTTTGGTTATCTAATTCGACTGACGGCACTGCGGATTCAGGCCAAACAATTAAGGAAGCTTTGCCAATATAAGGGCTAGAAAGCTTAATATAAGTATCTTTGATTTTTTGTAAGTAGCTTGTTTCCCACTTCATGGATTGGGGAATATTGCCTTGTACAAGCGCCACTTCCGTAGTTTTTGACTCCAGAGGGGTATACCACTGATAGCTCTTGATGATTAAAGGGGCGAAAAGTAGTACGGCAGCGGCGACTAACGGCGTAATACGGCGACGTACCAACGCAAGCACGAGTAACCCACTAATACTAAATAATATTAGAGTTATCAGTTCTACACCAAAGATGGGGGCAAGGCCTTTCATTGGGCCATCAATTTGGCTGTAACCGAATTGAAGCCATGGGAAGCCTGTAAGAACCCAACCTCGTAAAAACTCGGTGAGCTGCCAAATGGCTGGAGCGGCAAAGACTAATCGCCATATTGTTGATTGGGGAAAGAATTTGCTGAGTAGATAACCAAATAACCCAGTGTAGAGGGAAAGGTAAGCTGCAAGCAGGATCACCAATAGGACATTAACAACCTCTGGCATTCCACCAAAGTCAGCAATGCTGACATACACCCAATTAACGCCCGAGCCAAATAGCCCAAAGCCCCATGCAAAAGCAATCGAAAAAGCTTGTTTAGGGGAGCGTTGTAGGGTCAGTAGTTGGAGAAATAGGATGGAAAGGAGAGTTGCAGGCCAGAGGTCAAATGGCGAAAAAGCCAGTGTACCACTGGCTCCGAAAATGAAAGCCAGTAGTAGTCTTAACCACTGACTTTGATAGTATGACGTTAAGTTCATTAACTCTTTTCTTCATCTAAGTTTGGTGTAGGCGCGCCATCTGGAATTTTTACGTGAAGTAAAATAATTCGGCGGCTATCCGACATGGCAACTTTAAATTGATAGCCATCTATAGTGATGGATTCACCTCGAGAGGGTAGATGACCAAAGGCTTGCATAACAAGGCCACCGACAGTATCCACTTCTTCGTCGCTAAAGTGAGTCTCAAACGCATCATTGAAGTCTTCAATTTGGGTTAAGGCTCTAACTGAGTAGGAGTGCTGACTTAGCTGACGAATATCGACATCATCTTCATCATCGTACTCATCTTCAATTTCGCCAACAATAAGCTCTAAAATATCTTCAATGGTAACAAGACCAGAGACACCGCCAAACTCATCAATGACAATAGCCATATGATAGCGTAGTGAACGGAACTCTTTTAACAACCGGTCGACCCGTTTGCTTTCAGGTACAACAACCGCTTGGCGCAACACTTTATCAATACTGAATGGCTCAGCGTCTGTACGCATAAATGGCAGCAAATCTTTTGCCATTAGTAGCCCTTCAATGTGATCTTTATCTTCGCTGATGACAGGGAAACGTGAGTGTGCGGATTCGATAATAACATCAAGGCACTCATCCAGAGTTTGATTACGTTTTAAGGTTACAATCTGGGAGCGCGGGATCATAATGTCACGTACCCTCTGATCGGCAATATCCATGACGCCTTCTAACATGTCACGGGTATCAGGATCGATAAGGTCGTTCTGCTCGGAATCACGGATCAGCTCGACCAAGTCACCACGGTTTTTAGGTTCAGCGTGGAAGAGTTGGTTTAATAGTGCAAAGAACCCTTTCTTAGGACCAGGGTTGTCACTACTCGAAGAGTTATCGTCGCTCATGGCGTTTTATTAATTATTCCTCAATTGATGATAATGGTTAATTTAGCTAAATAAGTCAATTGCTTAGGTTTTTAACTCTGCCAAAATATACATTCAACGGCGTGAGATAACTATGGTATTTACTCCCAAAAAACGCGATTAGACTTATTCAGCTAATATTTAACATAAAAATAGACCGTGGGTCATTCTTTTTCTGCAAGATAAGGATCAGCATAGCCCAATTCAGCTAAAATTTCCGTTTCTAGGCTCTCCATTTCTTCTGCTTCATCGTCTTCGATATGATCATAACCAAGCAGATGCAGACAGCCATGTACAACCATGTGCGCCCAATGCTCCTCGGCACTTTTTTGCTGTTCGATGGCTTCCTGTTCAACCACTTGACGACAAATAATCAGATCGCCAAGTAGAGGTAATTCTACCTCTGGTGGCGCTTCAAAAGGAAAAGATAACACATTTGTTGGTTTATCTTTCCCCCGATAAGTCAGGTTTAAATGGTGACTTTCTTCTTCATCAACGATGCGGATTGTCACTTCACTTTGTGGCTGAAACTTAGGGAGTACGGCTTCTAACCAACGTTGAAACAGTGCTTCATCAGGTAGCCCTGTTGTTTCTTCGCAAGCGAGCTGTAAATCAAGAATGACTTCACTCATTTAATTATTTCCTGCTTTTCTAACGCTTTTTGCTGTTCTTTTTCTTCTCTAATTTGTTGACGGCGTTTGTTGTCTTGTTCTTCCCATTTTTCATAGGCAATAACAACTTTTGCGACAACAGGGTGACGAACAACGTCTTCGCTGTGGAAGAAATTAAAGCTAAGTTCATCAACATCAGAAAGCACTTCAATGGCATGACGTAAGCCTGATTTATTACCGCGAGGCAAGTCGACCTGAGTAATATCCCCCGTGATGACGGCTTTTGAATTAAAACCGATACGGGTCAGGAACATTTTCATCTGCTCAATGGTGGTGTTCTGGCTTTCATCTAAAATAATGAAAGCATCATTGAGGGTGCGACCGCGCATATAAGCCAGTGGTGCTACCTCAATAACATTACGTTCAATCAGTTTTTCAACTTTTTCGAACCCTAGCATTTCAAATAATGCGTCATACAGTGGGCGCAAATAAGGATCTACTTTTTGACTGAGGTCACCGGGTAAAAAGCCAAGTTTTTCCCCCGCTTCAACAGCAGGGCGAGTCAGCAAAATACGCCGTACTTCTTGGCGCTCTAAAGCATCTACGGCGGCTGCAACGGCAAGGTATGTTTTACCTGTACCCGCGGGGCCAATGCCAAACGTAATATCGTGATCTAAAATATTCGCTATATATTGCGCTTGGTTTGGTGTGCGAGGCTTGATAACACCACGTTTGGTCTTGATATTAACGGCTTTACCATAATCTGGAATACTATCGGCAGCCTGCTCTAATACGCGGCTTTCAGAGATAGCAAGGTGGATTTGCTCAGGGTCAATATCGGGGATCACACCGCGTATTGGAGCGGTATCAACATACAATTGGCGTAAGATTTTACTGGCCGCTCGGATATTGAGTGGTTTGCCTGATAGCTTGAAACGGTTATCACGACGATTAATTTCAATCGCAAGTCTACGCTCAAGTTGCTTGATATTATCATCAAATGGCCCGCAAAGGCTCATTAAGCGTTGGTTATCTGCGGGCTCTAGAAAGATTTCTTGTGTTGCGATTTGCAACGGTTTTTTATCGGTCACTGAGTATCCTATCGTTAGGGTTGGTAACTACCAACACCAAGCTCATCTTCTTTACGAGTACGTGCGATGACAGAAGCGGGTGATTCGTGAACGCGCAAGCCCATTTGGTCTTCTGTGCGGATCACTTTACCGCGTAGTGAATTGGCATAAACGTCAACGATCTCTACATCAACAAACTTGCCAATCATATCAGGTGAACCTTCAAAGTTCACAACACGGTTGCTCTCTGTACGACCTGAAAGCTCCATAACGTTTTTACGTGAAGGGCCTTCGACTAAAATACGTTGTACCGTACCTAACATAGCACGGCTGTAGCTCATTGCTTGTTGGTTTATGCGCTGTTGAAGGAGATAGAGACGCTGTTTCTTCTCATCTTCGCTCACGTCATCGGGTAGATCAGCGGCTGGTGTACCTGGGCGTGGTGAGTAGATAAAGCTAAAGCTCATATCGAAGTTCACATCAGCGATCAGTTTCATGGTTTTTTCAAAATCATCATTGGTTTCACCAGGGAAGCCAACAATAAAGTCAGAGCTAATGAGAATATCCGGACGTGCTTTACGTAATTTACGGATGATAGCCTTGTATTCAAGCGCGGTGTGTGCGCGTTTCATTAATGTCAAAATACGATCTGAACCGCTTTGCACTGGCAAATGTAGGAAGCTAACTAGCTCAGGCGTATCTTCATAGACTTCAATGATGTCATCAGTAAATTCAATTGGATGGCTAGTCGTGAAACGAATTCTGTCGATACCATCAATCGCGGCAACCAAACGAATTAATTCAGCAAAAGTACAGATTTCACCATCAAATGTTGCGCCACGATAAGCGTTAACGTTTTGACCCAATAGGTTTACTTCACGTACACCCTGCGCCGCTAATTGAGCAATTTCAAACAGGATATCATCACAAGGACGGCTAACTTCTTCACCGCGTGTATAAGGAACAACGCAGAATGTGCAATATTTATTGCAGCCTTCCATGATGGAGACAAAAGCGGTAGGGCCTTCCGCGCGTGGTTCTGGCAGACGGTCAAATTTCTCAATTTCAGGGAAACTGATATCGATAACAGGGCTACGGCTTCCTTTAACCTGATTAATCATTTCAGGGAGACGGTGTAGCGTTTGTGGACCGAAAACAATATCGACGCTTGGTGCGCGCTGGCGGATAAAATCACCTTCTTGAGACGCAACACAGCCGCCGACACCAATAATGATATCAGGGTTGCTATCTTTGAACGATTTCCAGCGACCAAGCTGATGGAAAACTTTTTCCTGTGCTTTTTCACGGATTGAACACGTGTTCAGCAGCAGTAAATCTGCTTCTTCTGGAATCTCAGTGATCTGATAACCATGGGTGCTTTCTAATAATGAAGCCATTTTTGATGAGTCATACTCATTCATTTGGCAGCCCATGTTTTAATATATAACTTTTTATTCGTCGACATGTCTATATCCGGTGTTTTCGAAGTGGCTTAGTATAATGGACTCCGAAACGCGTTGTATACCCGTTATACTTTGAGCATAGAGCCTTTATGCGTAGTTGCTCGAAATATAATGGATATAAATCCAAAGTCCTGTCCCGTTTTGGGAAGGCGCACGCATTTTTGATCATAAACATCACTCTATGATATGAAAAATGCCAAAATAGCCTGAGTTAGTACCCAAAGGCTATGTAATACGCGGTCTCAAAGACAGGTTATCGCCTATTTTTTCAAGATTAACCTGTATTGTATTCATTTGCAGCATCAGTGACCAGAGTCTCTGAAAGAGATATTCCCTGTCAGCGTAACAATTTTTCGGTACACTACGTAAATCAAATAGTTAATAGTAGCTAATGTAATGAATAAATTAACAGAATATTATGATGTTGTCGTCGTTGGTGCGGGTATGACTGGTGCCGCCGCGGCTCTTGGGTTTGCTCAAGAAGGGATGCGAGTTGCATTACTGGAAAAAGCAGAGCCAACCGCTTTTGACGCCAATAGTGCTCCTGATGTCCGTATTTCTGCCATTAGCCGTTCCTCTGTCGATTTACTTAAACAGTTAGGTGCTTGGCAACATGTTGAAGCAATGCGCAGTGCGCCTTATCGACAACTTGAAACATGGGAAGAAGAAGGGAGCAACGTTGTTTTTGACGCCCATGACTTAGGGTTGCCTGAACTTGGTTTTATGGTAGAAAACCGAATATTGCAGCTGGCTCTGTGGCAGGAGTGTGAAAAATACGCCAATCTTGAACGTATTTGCCCCGCTCAATTACTGTATCTTTATCAACCTAAAGGCCAAAAAGAGTGGGTAGTCTCTCTGGATGATGGGCGTGAGCTACAAGCGAAATTAGTCATCGGTGCGGATGGCGCAAACTCCCAAGTACGTAAATTAGCAGGAATTGGCAGCCGTGGTTGGCAGTATCGCCAGTCTTGCATGTTGATCACCGTCCAAACAGCAGGGGCGCAGCAAGATAAGACATGGCAGCAATTTTTCCCGTCAGGCCCTCGGGCATTTTTACCGCTTTATGATCATTGGGCCTCGCTGGTGTGGTATGACAGCCCAGCCAAAATCCGCCGATTACAATCAATGTCGATGGAGCAACTGACTGGGGCGATTACGGAAGCTTTTCCTGAGCGTTTAGGGGAAGTCACCGCATATGCTTCCGGCGCATTTCCGTTGACACGCCACCATGCGAATCGTTATGTGATAGAGGGGCTTGCGTTGGTTGGCGACGCCGCACATACCATAAACCCACTGGCAGGACAGGGGGTTAACCTAGGCTATCGAGATGTTGATGTTTTGCTGAAAGTGGTTACACAGGCAAAAGAGTACCTTGAACCTTGGTCTTCCGTAGAGGTATTAAAACGCTATCAACGTCGGCGCTTGCCAGATAACTTAGTCATGCAAGCGGGGATGGATGCATTTTATATGGCATTTAGTGAAACGCTACCCGGTTTGAAAATGTTAAGAAACCTTGGTCTTATGGCTGCTCAACGTGCCGGTGAAGCGAAGAAAATCGCATTAAAAATACGCATTAGGATTATAAATTTCATCCTAAATAACCTAAGTTGCGGATAGAAATTGCATTAATGCCCAAGTTGCGATTAGAAAGTTTGACGAGAACCTCAATAATCGCAACTTGGGCAATGATTAATGTTGAAAAAATACACACCGACTCAAAAGTCGTATGGATGATTACAGCGCAGATGATATGCGCTGTAATGACTTGAGCGGTAACCAACTTATTTGCAGTTAACAAATACGCTGCTTATTTTTTGCTAATATCCACCGGTTTTGGTTGGTCAGCTACAACATCAAAATTTTCTTCAGTAATAATTGAATCAATGCTTTCGCCTTTTGCGGCAAACGCATTGGCTAATTTTTCAGTATCTAACTCTTTTTCCCAACGAGCAACGACGATACAAGCACAAGCATTACCCACTAAGTTAGTTAGTGCACGACACTCAGACATGAAACGGTCGATACCTAGAATCAAAGCCATGCCTGCAACAGGAATGCTTGGCACCACCATTAGAGTCGCTGCCAAGGTAATAAAGCCAGCGCCTGTCACACCTGCTGCACCTTTAGAACTGATCATTGCAACCAGTAACAGTGAGATTTGTTCCCAAATAGTCAGATCAATATTTGTCGCTTGAGCAATAAATAGTGCGGCCATGGTCATGTAGATGTTGGTTCCATCAAGGTTAAATGAGTAACCTGTTGGGATAACCAAGCCAACTACGGATTTTTCACATCCAGCATGTTCCATTTTTCTCATTAAGCTAGGCAATGCGGCTTCAGACGATGAGGTACCTAATACTAGCCATAGTTCATCTTTAATGTATTTGATCAGTTGAATGATCGAAAAGCCATTATATTTAGCGACAGCACCAAGCACTATCAAAACGAACAGTAATGATGTGATATAGAAGGTCATAATCAGCATCATTAAGTTGCCGATTGAAGAAATACCGTACTTACCTATAGTAAATGCCATGGCTCCGAATGCACCAATAGGAGCAAGTTTCATCAGCATGGCAACCATCTTAAAGACAGGCTCTGAGAAGTTTTGCAGTAATTTAACGATAGGCTCGCCATGCTTACCCGTTGCAGCAAGAGCCAAACCAAAAATGACGGCAATAAACAGTACTTGCAGAATATTACCGTTAACGAGCGGGCTAATAACGGTATCAGGAATGATATTCATTAAAAAGCCAACAATAGAGGATTCATGGGCTTTTTCTACATATCCTGCCACTTTACTGCTATCGAGTGTTGCTGGGTCAATGTTAAGCCCCGCACCGGGACGAATGATATTCGCGACAATTAGGCCGATAATCAGTGCGATGGTTGAGAAAGTGATGAAATAAAGCATCGCTTTCCCTGCAACGCTACCAACCGCCTTCATATTGCTCATACCGGCTATACCAGTAACAACGGTTAAGAAAATAACAGGTGCGATGATCATCTTAACAATTTTAATGAAAGCATCACCGAGTGGTTTTAAGGATTCTCCAATATCAGGGAAAAAGTGACCAAGTGCGATACCAAATAAAATGGCAACAATAACTTGGACATAAAGGATCTTATAGAGTGGTTGTTTTATAATGTTTTGCATAAATCTTCTCTGTAAAATATTGCATCACTGCAAATTATAATTATTAGGATTTGAGAACGTTTTTATTTTGGGAATGATAGGTTGGATGAAATTTGAGTCATGGCAGAAGGCAGAGTGCTCCTGACGCCATTAACCGAGTCTAACCAAAATTCACGCGGAGATTATCACTATTATTAGTTACGATAAAATGATTAAAGTCACATATTCGATAATGAAGTTATCTAAAGGTAAATAAAATTAACTAAGTGTTACTTTTCGAAGCTAAATGATAAGTGTAGATAACTATTCGAAAGTCAAAAATAGAGAAGTAAGATGAGATGATACAAAGAGGTCAAACAGGGAGTAGCAAGCGTCCAGAGCAGGCGTAGCCTAATCTTGAGATACTTTTCTGTACTGATAAGCGGAAAAGAGAAAAGATATCCATTTAGGCCATTCGGCTCGTTATTCTTTGTAGTTATTAGTTATAACAAAAAGTTCAATTCACTGAATAAAGCCATCGTCTATAAGGTCATCATAAACATAGCTTATCCAGTGAATTGAATACGTGATTATAGCAGCTCAACAATACCTTTTTGACCGTCGACTTTAACACGCTGACCATTTTTTAAGCGTATTCATCACACGACGGATACCCATAACCGCCGGTAATCCTAATTCGCGAGCGGTTACTGCGCCGTGAGAAAGCGGGCCACCACTTTCGGTGATAACGCCACTTGCTCGATAAAAAAGTGCTGTCCATGCAGGATTAGTGGTACGAGCAACCAAAATCGCGCCTTGAGGGAATTGGGCAAAATCTTCAGGCCCATGAACTAAAAAGACTTCACCTTCAACGGTGCCAGCGCTGCCAGCTAACCCTTTTAGGGATGACCCATCGTCTTCGGTTTCTTCTGATATTTCGCCATAAACCCATTGCGGTGTTGTACTTCTAGCCTGTTCATAGCCTGCTTTGTTGCTGCTTATATGTTGGCGTAATTCGCTAAATGCTTGAGTAGTTTCAGCGTTAATAGCGTCTGCTAATTGCTGTTCTTTCGCAAAATAGATATCCGAGGCTTGATCAATGACACCGCGGATCACCAAGCGCTCACCTAGGGCATGTAAGCCCCGGCGCATAGGTAAAGCCAGGCGAGTGGTTTGGTAATGCTCTAAATCATCTAATGCAGTGTATACCCGCGCCAACCTAATTAACTCTTGCATAAAATAACGCAACTCTTCTGGCGTTTGCGAGACGATCTCAAATTCGGTTTTTGACTGAGCAATTTTTTTACTTAACGCATCGCTGGTTTGTCCATCATTTTCTAAATCCGCCATTGCGCTTATTTGTGTAAGAACAATATGAGGGGCATCTAGCCATGTAGGGTGGTAGGGCATCAAAGTCCATTTCACGATGACCATGGTTAGTTAAAAATGCGGTAAATTCAGTGAAAAAGTCGGGATGCGCTTGCTTCAATGTATCCATAATTGAACCTGCATCGATAGCTTTTAATAGCGCAAATAATTTCGCATCATGGCGAACAAGGCGTGATAAGCTCCATAATTCGTTATTCACTTGCCCTGTTTTGGTCTCTGACATTGCAATTAGACTATCAAGTGTCTTATGAGCTAACTGTTCATCCCCTTGATAAAGCATTTTCAGTAAGGCGATTAAGGCTGCGTATAATGAGCGTTGAGTAAGTGAAATCGCAATGTTCGGTAAAAAATAATCAGAGCCTAATTTATTGATCCTTTGTATGTAATCCCACAGTTCACTCAATTTTTTCTCTTGGAGAGGCTCTTGGTTAAGGGCGCCAATTCCAATCAAATATCGGTCGAGGTCTCGCATCCAAGTAATAGGTAGCTCTTGTACCCATGCAAATTTACGGGCAATTTCAGGCAATGAAGATAAGAGAGTGGGTAAATCATTCATCATTGATGTAGGAAGACGGTTATGGTAAAGCGCAACGGCGTTTTGGTTACCATAAATATAATAATCTTTCATCGTGAACCATTTACCATTAAAGGAAGGTAGCCCCATTAAATTTAAACTGTAGTTCAAAGAGGCATGGAAACCCGCCTCACACATATCCCATGTCAAAGGTGTGATTGGATTAGGGAAACGTTCTGCCGACTCGTCGCGTGTCCAAATTGGGGCAATTTGAGTCACATTACGTGATTGTAATAACCATAATTGTTGGTCATGAAATGCCCACTCAATATCTTGAGGGAACTGAAAATATTGCTCTGCACGAATGGCGAGCTCGGCGACTGCTTGGCACTGTTCAGAAGTTAGTGTTGTTTGATTTTTGGCAGGGCTCACTAAAGGGAGTATGTCCGTTCCCTTATCGGTCATAACAATTGCACGCTGCTTCTCGGCGATTTCTTGGTGAACGACTTGCAAGGAATCGCGATCAACTTGGTATTCATCAATAGGCTCTTCACCACCAACAACGGTTTCTCCTAATCCAAAGGCAGCGTTAATCAGTACAGATGATAAATTACCCCGTACAGGATCAATTGAGAAGGCAACCCCGGCGGCTTCATTTTCACGTACGTCTACCATACGCTGTAATACAACCGCCATCGCGGCATGTTGATGGGGTAACTGTAAATGTTGTCGATAAAGCATGACATGGGTATGCCAAAGGGAAGCATAGCATTGGCGGATCGCATCATGAAGCGACGGGAGATCGCGTACGCCTAAAATAGTATCGTGTTGGCCTGCAAATGCGGCTCCTGGCATATCCTCTAGTGTCCCTGAAGAGCGCACAGCCAGAGGAACATGAGTTAATTGACTATCATGTAAGCGGGTTGATAACAGGGTGGTCAGGCTATCAGGCAATGGCGCCGAGAGTATGAGTTGTCGGATAGATTCGCTGGCATTTTGTTCATTGTCAGGGTGTTGAGCAAGGAGTGAACTAATTTGTCCAAATAAAGGGGAAATGAATTGCTTGTAGGCTTCGCAAGAGAGGATTAAGCCGTCAGGAACAGGGAGGGCTTGGATTGTTTTTGCCAAACTAGCCCCTTTACCACCACTGATAGCAATATCTGCCGCTTGAGTATCATTTAGACTATAGATGAGTTCCATTTTCCACCTTCTTTTTCTTAAATAGGAAATGCAGTACAAGTAATGCCAACAAAGCACCAACAATGACGTCGATACCGTAGTGGTAGTGAAGATAAACCGTTGCAACAATGAGACCTGCTGCTAAAGGGGTTAGGCACCATGCGATTTTTCGGTAGCCTGTTTTGAATAAAAAACCAACGATATACAGGGTGATCCCTGTGTGTAAGCTTGGGAAAACATCCATTCCAGTGATCCCTTTTTCCACCATACCCGTCAGAAAAAGGGTTATTGCACCATTGTGGACAGGGTAAGTAAATAATGTTGGGAAAGCACCGTATGGCCCGACAGCAGGCAAAATGAAATAGCCAATAAATCCAAAAAAATACATCAACATTAAGCCCAAAAAGTAATGCTCAGAGGTGTTTTTTTGGCGTTGTAAAAAGAAAAATAGAGCACTACCAATAACTAAAAAGTAAAAGCTGAAATAACAAAAAGCAATTAACTCACTGAACCATGGGGCTTGAAGAGCGATCATATGCTCTGGAAGGCTTTTATTAAGCCAAAGATAACTGTCTATGGTGTATAAGAGATGATCCGCGCTCCATGAATAAAAATGAATTCGAATGGCTTTAAACAGTGGGAAGATGGACCAGCAAGCGATAAGTTGTAATAAACCTACCCAATAGAAACGCGGGGATTGCCATTTGGGAAGTTTGCTACAGGCGACTAATAGGATCCAAAAGATGCCGCCAGTGAGTACCGATGGCCAAAGAGTCTCTGTCAGATCTGAGCCAAAAACCCCAATGCACCCTAAAAGCCAGATAATAAATAATTGAATGGCAAATAGCCGATTAAATAAATGTAGATAGTGTGTTTTTAGCATGGAGCAGAGCCTTTGTATTGAATAATTTTATAACCAATAAAGGCACTGATAAAACTCGGAATAAGTACCGTAGGCCAGATGAAGGTAAAACAAGCAAGTAAGGGTAACCAAACTAAACTGGCTAATCCTCCTCCTAATATTTTAAAAAAAGTGATGGTGTTACGTGCATCGGCATAAGTCGCTGCAAACCGAGAGGCCAGTAAAATAGGAATAAAGATAAACATTAAAAAGAAGCCAAGCCAACGCCAAGTTGTACTGTGAGTTGAGGGGCGAGCGTCGGGAAGTAATTGGGGTGTTGGGTTGTGTTGGTAACGTAAAAATGCCTCTGCATAGGAATCGCCTTGCATGAAAGCGTGGCTAGCATACTGTTCAGCGTGTTTAAAGGTTTCTTCATCGGGGCAATTAACGGAAACATCATCCAGAGATTGTGAGATTTGAGTATGGATGCGTTTTTCCCATTCGCGATCGGACTCTTCATTTTCTTGGGCAGTAATCTGGATTGGTTTGCCAACATAGATTTCGGCATGACTCGCAAAGCGGTCGGGCATGGCATAAAACAGCCCTAATGGCACGATATTAAATTCAATCTGTTGAGAGAGTAAAGTGCGAATGATCCGTGCTGCACCACGTTGATAAGGCAATGGTCGGTGGCCCCATTCACTACTTCCCTCTGGGAAGAGAAACAGTGAGCCTCCTGCTTTGAGATGCTCAACACCTGCATCAACCGGGTTTTCGAAGCTGCTTGCACTGATCCCTAAGCGTTCTTTATCTTTTTTGCGTACGACGGGAATACCCGTGAAATAAAGGCGCATGATAAAGCTATTGAGCAGTTGGATGGATGCGAGTGCTTGCCCCAGTGGAGAGACTTTTAAGGTTAAATAGCCATCAAAGGCACTGTTGCGATGACTACACAAAAAGAGAGTTGGTTTATTAGTTTGCTGTAGTGGCACATGACCGACAAGGGAGCAATTTGGGTAGTATATGCGACGAATAGTTGATGAAACTATGCGGTAATAAAGGGGCAATGGCTTCCCTGCAAGAACTAAAGGTACTTCTTTATTTTGACCCATGAGACTTTTTTACCTTTGTGTATACCTGAAAAACACACATAAAATTCGAATAATCAATCTTGCCAGTGTCACATTAAATTGCGACATCATAAGTGTTTAGCTGTTTATCATTATGTATGTTTATCTACGGATAAAGTTATATATGAGCTCACTTAATACATATTTGAGATAAGTCCGAACGGAAAGCCATCTTAATCAGCACGCTTTTTGATTTAATGTCGCAATATCAAAAGCGAGCGTGCGTAAATTAGGAATATGTCCAACTAATCCTCGGTGAGTACGAGCTTGATTAATAAACACATAATTTTCACCTAATGGCGGTGTTTCTGTTTCACATAAAATGGGGTGCTCCCATCCTTTAAGTAAACCATCGATCGGAAGGTGGTCATCGCCTTTGGTGAGCGCCTGTTCAACTAAATTAGGGTAGTGCTTTTGTATCGCTTTTGCGTTCAAAAATAGTTGCCCTTGGTCATAGACGGCGCATTTGACTGTTTTGATGGTTATCACTCAAAAACCAGGTTTGAGAAACTGACTGTTCGGCGGCATGGCGTATAGACACACATTGACTAAAGGCTTTTGCACTCATTAGGTTATTTGCTAGCTCTTCACGTAGGTGTTCCGTGGAGGCAGAGATATTGGCTGTGGGTGAGCGATAAGGGCCGAGAGAGAAGCTTTTCCAGCATTCTTCATCATAAATATCAAATTCTTCGACTAGATTACCTTTTTTATCTATGACTTGAGGAGAGCTAGGAAGCAGCTGGTAGGCACTAGGGCAACTGGCAATTATCATCAGCAGAAAACCCATGAAAGAGTTTCCCTGCTGGGTAATACCCCGATTGAATCAAGGCTAAAGATTGAAATGTTCCAACCCAAGGAGGACCAAAAGCATACCATTTAGCAATGCTGTCGCGATTTTTTTGTGTTGCCGATTGTTGTAGATAGTAGCGGATCGCACAGTTTGATGATGAATGAGCAATCAGTAATATTTTTTGCTGCTCCCCATAACGTTGTTTTACTTGATGGATTTTGGCGTCAAGTTGAGCGGCTAAATGGCGGTGATCTGCGCGCCAATCATATGCAAGGAAAAATAGGTCAATACCATCGCGATAGCCTAATGCTTTTTCTAAGAGCTGCTTTAACGGTGCGGTGATTAAATTCTCGATTAAACCAGGAATAACTGAGAAGCTGTGTAGTTGTTGGACACCAATATGAGCAGCGGAGTCCGTATATTGATAATGATTCTGTCGAATTAAGCTACGATAGTCTCCCCAAATTAAGGTTTTTTTCTGCCTATCGTATAACTGACTTCCTAAAATACCTGGTAGGTAAATAATGGGCAAATTCAGTGTATGGTTAATTAATCCAGCATGACGCAGTTGTTTTGCAATGGCTGCTATCTTAATCGCGTAATAAGCCCGATTTAACGGCATAATTCACATCTCTTATTGAAAACATGAAAATGAGAAAAGTGCTAATTAGAATGAGAGTAAAATAAAAGTTAATTGCACTTTTCCAGATTGTAATATTCGTTTTTTCTCTTCTACTTGTTCGTTTACCTATGCGCGAAACTGGATTGATATCACTAAGAAGTTGTAGAGCTGCTCGGGCATACCGTTCGAGCAATTTGAAATATCTTTTATAATATACTTTTTTCAGGTGTGATAGATATTTTGTGTCATTTCAGTAAACACATTAAAAAGGAATGATGCATGGCACAATCTTTCATTTTCGGTAAAATCCTAAAAGTATTTTAAGAGGATAGTATTTTGACTTCATTGATTAAATAACGCAATGACGCCACATTATCTGCGGAACCCGTCGAACAACAAGCCTAGTGAAGCTCATATGGGGAATGTTGGAGTAAAGACCTCATGTGACATAAGGCTGCTTTCGAATCTCAACAAGTGAGAAAGCACCAAACTAAGATATTGAATAAAATTGACTACGAGCACACTTCTTTTATTTTCAGCACAAGCCATTCAAATAGTTACTGAAAAATTGAGAATACTGATCGGCTCTTTTTTATCTTTAATGTATTACTGTGAAATATTGTCAAATGTAATACCGTAAATGTTAATCTTCTTTGTTATTAAAAAATAGGAGTGTGAAGGATAGTGTTAAGCTCATTGTTTTTTTACTCGTAAAAAAAGAGTTATGATAATTACTTGGAAGTAAAAAACTAATAATATGCAGAGGGATTATGAAAAAGAAAATATTAGTTTCGATATTAAGCCTTTTATTAATATCAGTTACGGGGTGTAATGATTCTAATGAAAGCTCAAATACCACTCCATCTCAGAAAAATAAAGCAGAACAATCTGAGTCAAAACAGAAAAACACTAACTTCAATGAAGCTAAATTGGCCCAAAAGATTGAAAAAGGTAATTTATGGACATATGCCATTGAGGAGGAATTTGGCAATATAATAAGGAAAAAAACATCAGTGATATCAGGTGGTTTAAATCCTAATATTTTAAATAATACAAAAAGTGTATTAGATTCATTCAGTTCTGATAAAAATATGACACTTAACCTTCCGGCTTTTAAAGCAATTGATAACAAAACGGATCTAAAAAATAGGGCAGAAATAAGTGGAAGCTTACTGTCATTGGACCATTACTTTTTCAATGCATTTCAATAATTCAGAACTAAATAATATCAAAGAAGCATTTGATTATATGGCGACGCTTTCCCCAGAGATCCCTGAATTAGACGCTGCAGGTATTGCTTATGGTAAAAGTTATGTTGATTTATATGAAAAAATGATAAAATTAGGTGATTATGCCATTATCAAAAAAACATATCGTTTAGATGATTATGCGCAAATGCAAGTGTTATACGACGATGCTAAAAAAGCCTACATCAAACTTATTGATGAAAAAGAAAAATTAGAAAATGCATATGAAAATTATTATCAAGATATGCATGTTGAAGAGCTTAAATTAGTGAAGGAAAAAGGCTTAATTATTCGTTTTCAAATTATGAACTCATTGGATCTACTGTCTAATACTATTGAGTCAATGGAGCCAGAGAAAATTGATTTGAAAGTACTTTCTGATGAAATTGCTAAAATTGAAGCTGAGTCAGTCGAGTTAGAAAAATTATTCGGCAATGAAGTGTTACTCAATAAAGAAAACATGAAAAGCTCAGATTATGCAGTTAAAGAATATTTAAGAAAATATCAACAAATTGTTATCGAATTAAAAGTGTTAGAGAAAAAAGCTAAGGAAGGCAAGAATGTGTCGAATGATATTGATACGATTTTTATAAACTATGAATCCTTGATAAAGGATTATAATTCATTAATAACAAAATAATAAATTTTTAATAGAAATGTTAATTGGGCTAACTCAGTTTTGAGCTAGCCCAACGAACTAAGTATTAATATCATCAGTGTTAATTCTTAACGGAAAATTATTAAGATAAATCAAAGGTCGTGAGATATCACGGGAGAAACAATTTTGTAATGAGTCAATGATTTCTCATTAAAACGTGTCAATAATGCTACCTTGTTATTACCTGATAGGTATGCGGATAAAATATAGATATTTTTGTTTTCTGCGAAAAATGCTGACATACCAAAGGGAATGGCTACAGGGTTTTGCTGTTAGATGATTTCTCTCTGGTGTTTGATATACAGCAAAAGGCGTTAGAGTAAGTCAAAACTATTGTACCTAATAGTCTGGTGAATCAATGGCTCCCTAGTTAGCTTAGCTAGCCAATAAGCGCTGAGGGCTATCAAACAAAATTAAACATCTTTTTGCTCTAAGAATAAGCGACTCAGCCGCGACTATCCGCGTGCGCCAAAGCAGTGGCAACAGAAGCCACAAGAAACGCTTTATACGCCCCATCCTATATAAAGTGAAAGAAGACAGCGGCGATGTGAAGAAAGCTGCTTAAACTGCTCTCGTTTCAAATTTAAAAGATAAGCAGCTCTACCTCTATGAAAGTGGAGTGGTAATTTATGGCTTTCTGTGGTGATTAAACGGCAAATTCTCGGGGTAAGCGATCTCCTTATTGCTCGTGTCGATGGGCTAATGGGCTTTCTTGAAGCATCAAATAGCCTCTATCCTCAAGCAAAGCACTATGCCGCTTAAAACACTACGATGTGTTTATGGTAGGTTTGAAACCTGTTTATTGAGCTAGATGAACAGGAGAATAAATCAGGCAATAAGATTTGGTTACACAATAAGATTTGGTTACAGGGATGACACTGTAATGGATACACTGTCTGATTATTTTTGTTTCTCTGAGAATATCTCAAGGTCATCTATACGATAGGTGCTGTTCATCGTTTTGCCGCTGACGAACACTAAGTGGGTATACGGAACGAAAATAGTATCTGAAATGGCTGTACATTGGTCTACTTAAGGCTCAGAAAAATAGATGATGCAAACCTGTAACTGAGCTTGAGTGATAAATGAAGTTGTCTCTTTTGAGAAAGTATAAGGGATACCCCAAAGGTATATTAGGTGAAAATTTTACTTTGAAGTGGAGTAGGGGGAGAGATGGCTGGGGTACCAGGATTCGAACCTGGGAATGCCAGGATCAAAACCTGGTGCCTTACCGCTTGGCGATACCCCAATATATCAGATTTTTTATCCCTAGTTAGGGATGGTGCGGGAGGCGAGACTTGAACTCGCACACCTTGCGGCGCCAGAACCTAAATCTGGTGCGTCTACCAATTTCGCCACTCCCGCAAAACATGGTGGCTATGACGGGATTCGAACCTGTGACCCCAACATTATGAGTGTTGTGCTCTAACCAGCTGAGCTACATAGCCATGTCATACAGTAAAACTGCTTTTTTAACTTCACTGCATGGGATTCAAGACAACCTACGAAGAGGAGAATATGGCTGGGGTACCAGGATTCGAACCTGGGAATGCCAGGATCAAAACCTGGTGCCTTACCGCTTGGCGATACCCCATCCGAGGATGTCTTCTAAATTCGTTAATTTAAGATGGCTGGGGTACCAGGATTCGAACCTGGGAATGCCAGGATCAAAACCTGGTGCCTTACCGCTTGGCGATACCCCAATCTTAAATTCAATAACCGAGAAGGAAATGGTGCGGGAGGCGAGACTTGAACTCGCACACCTCGCGGCGCCAGAACCTAAATCTGGTGCGTCTACCAATTTCGCCACTCCCGCAAACATGGTGGCTATGACGGGATTCGAACCTGTGACCCCAACATTATGAGTGTTGTGCTCTAACCAGCTGAGCTACATAGCCATCTTTTTTGCATTACCTTCATCGGCGTTGCGGGGCGCATTATGCTAATTACAGCTAAGACAGTCAACTGCTTTTTTCACTATTTTTGTGAAAATGCGTCCGTTTGTTTGATGAATAATCATTTTGTCGATAAAGACAGCAAAAAACAAGTCATTCATCGAAAAAACTGTGACATGTCACATGAGAGTAATTGTATCCATCTTAATATGTTGGGATGCCAAACTAACAGTGAAATGGTGATCCAAAAGATCTATCAACGCACGATTTGCCTGTTTTTGGCGTTAAGGAAAAAGAATCTAATCCAGAGCAAAAACCAGAAATGGAGCAACAGTTTCTGGTTTTTGCTGGTGGGATTGTGAGATCAGTTATCAAGGAGTTTTTGGAGCAACTCCCCATTGAGCATAGCGCGTTTTGTTAAGGCGAAGGCGCCGATTGCTGAGGTATGCACTAATTGTGAGGTAACTACCGGTAAGTTTTCACGGAACTCTTTGAGTGTTTGGGTATCGATACAACTTTGGATAGCTGGCAGTAGGACTTGCTCGGCTTCCGTAATATCACCTGCAATAACCACCTTTTCAGGGTTAAACAGGTTGATTGCGATAGCAATGGCTTTACCGATTTGGCGGCCGACATGCTGTATCACCTCTGTCGCCAGAGGGTCATTTTTATTTGCAGCTTGGCAGATATGCTGTATAGAGCAACGTTCTAGTGTGAGTGAGCTAGTAAAACCTTGTTCTAAGCGCTGTTGAACACGGTTTTCAATAGCTTGATTTGAGGCGATAGTTTCGAGGCAACCAAAATTACCGCAATGGCACAAATCACCTAGAGGGTCCACTTGGATATGACCGATTTCACCGAGGTTACCACGGTGATTTAGTAAGATTTCATTATCAATGACCAGTCCGGCACCTGCACCGCGGTGGATCCGAACAAGTAGTGAATCTTTGCAATCTTTTGTGGCTCCAAAGTAGCTTTCTGCTAAGGCAAGGCTACGGATGTCGTGCCCAACATAGCAGGTAATTTTGAAATGAGCCTGCAAATTATCGATAAGGTGCCAGTTATCCACTTTAATGTGTGGCATATAGTGAACAATGCCGCTGTGTGGGCTAACGAGGCCGGGTAAAATGACTGAGATGGCTATAAGCTCTTTAAGACGGCGTTGATTGAGCGCAATAAAGTCTTCTATCGCTTCAATCAGTTTTTGCTCTACCGCTTGCTGAGAAGGCGCTGAGATTGGATAGTGGGCATCGACAAGTAGCTTGCCGCTTAAATCATAAAGGGCGATAGTGGCATCATAACGACCTAAGCGCACACCTATCGTATGAAAGTTTTTATGCTCTGATACGATAGATATGGCACGTCGCCCCCCTGTAGAGGCTTGCTGGTCGACTTCTTTAATAAGGCCGCGCTCGAGTAGCTGACGAGTAATTTTAGTGACACTTGCGGGGGCAAGTTGGCTCTGCTCTGCAATTTGGATGCGAGATATAGGACCATGTTGGTCAATGAGGCTATATACCACGGCACCGTTGAGTTGTTTTACCAGATCAATATTACCAATTTGCTTTAGCGAGTGACTATGGTTCATCAGCTATATACTCATTTTTTGTAGACTTCCTCTCCGTTGACATAGGTTGAAAGGATTTGGAAGTCGTGGTTAAACGCAGTTAAGTTCGCAACTTTACCCGGCGCGATAGACCCTAAGTGGGATTCGACGCCAATCGCTCTAGCGGGGTAAAGTGTTGCCATTCTTAATGTTTCATCTAATGCGATACCGACATGTTCTACCGTATTTTTAACTGCTTCAATCATGGTTAGTGACGATCCACTGAGGGTTCCGTTCTCATCAACACATAATCCATTCCGGTAGTATATGGTTTTGCCTGCAAAGATAAAATGATCCATTTCACCAGTTTGAGGATCAATACCAGCAGGCGCGGTAGCGTCCGTAACTAAAACTAATTTATCACCTTTCAACCGTTTACTGTTACGAATATTTGCCCATTGTACATGAAGACCATCTGCGATAATGCCAGCGTACACTTCTGGAGTATCATAAATTGCCCCTACTAAACCAGGTCCGCGACCTGAAATATATGGCATTGCATTAAAGAGATGGGTTGAGAAACGGATACCCGCTTTAAAGCCGAGGCGCGCTTCTTCGTAAGTTGAATTTGAATGGCCCGCAGAAACGATAATGCCAGCATTGGTCAATTGGCGAATATAAGACTCACCCACGATTTCCGGTGCTAAGGTGACCTTGGTAATCGCATCTGCATGAGCGGCTAAATAATCAATCATTTGCGCAGAAGGCTGACGAATGAATTCAGGATTATGCGTGCCTTTTTTCACGATGTTGATATAAGGGCCTTCTAAGTGTAGGCCGAGCGCTTGATGACGATGTGTTTTTAAGTACTCCGTCATCACTTCTACCCCATGCTTCATCAGTTCATCGGAACAGGTAATTAAGGTTGGTAGAAAACTTGTGCACCCAGAACGCTCATTGGCTTTTTGCATTATCTCCAGATGCTTCAATGTCACATTTTCTTTGTTATCATTGAATTGGACGCCACCACAGCCATTGACTTGTAAATCAATAAAGCCGGGAGAAAGAATAGCACCTTGTAAATCGTGCTGCTCGATATCAGAGGGAAGTTCATCTAATGGGCAGATATCTTTAATAAGAGCACCATCTATGATGACAGCATGGTTATCTAATCTTTCATGACCTGTATAAATAATACAATGGGTTAATGCGTACATGGTATTTGGCTCCTGACTTCTGGAGAGATAAAACATCGGGTCACCGACCTGCTTCCACAGGTCGGGTGATCGAATGATTATGAGTTAAATTTTTCGATAATGTCAGATTCTAGCTGCGTAAAATATTTGAGTGTTTTTACTTTTAGCTCAAGCGTTGCGGGTTCATCACAGACGATCAATGCTTTTTGGTGCATTTGCACACAACTGATAGTCCATAAATGATTGACTGAACCTTCAACCGCAGCTTGAACGGCGTTGGCTTTGTTGGCACCCGTTGCCAATACCATCAGCTCTTCCGCATCCATTAATGTTGCGACACCTACAGTAAGGGCAAACTTCGGTACTTGATTGACATCATTATCAAAGAAACGTGAGTTAGCGATGCGCGTCTCGGGGGTTAATGTTTTGATACGAGTACGAGAGCGTAATGATGAGCCGGGTTCATTAAAGGCAATATGACCATCATTACCGACACCACCCATAAATAGATTAATTTTGCCATAAGACTTAATTTTATCTTCGTAGCGTTGGCATTCAGCATCCACATCCGATGCGTTACCATTTAGCAAATTGATATTTTCTTTTTGAATATCAATATGGTTAAAGAAGTTTTCATGCATAAAAGTATGGTAACTTTGCGGATGATCTTCTGGGATACCCACATATTCGTCCATGTTGAACGTTACAACATGTTTAAAGCTCACTTTGCCTGCTTGATACAACGCGATAAGCGCTTTGTATGTCGCAAGCGGAGTTCCACCGGTCGGCAAACCTAAAACAAAAGGGCGCTCGGCTGTTGGGTTAAAAGCGTTGATTTTATCTGCAATATATTGTGCAGACCAAATCCCAACGTCGTGAGCAGTTTTTAGTGGGAGAAGCCTCATGATACTTTACCTCTAGTAACAGTCTGTTAATTCTATGAAATCTGAAAGAACGCCATACTCTTTATGGCTTAAGTTACATGACATTTGTTGCAAATCAGCGATTGTACTCAATCGCCAGCATGTAACTTTGCTATTTTGAGTTGCTATGCCCCTGACTTTTTATTAACTAACTATAGGAAATTTCAGGGAGTATCGATTCTCTATTAGCTATACAGCTAAATCCAGTAGATAAGTTATTTTTAATCATAAAATAAGTTTTCAATAATAGCCACTAATTTAGGTGGATAATGAAAATTATCATTGACATTTATCACAAATCGAACCTATTTATTTTGTATCGCGAAAAAATTCATCTAGACTATGAAATTGCTACACTCAGACACCTAAATTATTATTATGGTGTATGAACAATAAGATCCTGTGAATGGGGCAATAATAGGGCTTTAAAGGGGGAGTTCGTGAATATTCTTAGCTACTTACAGCGGATCGGCAGGGCATTGATGGTGCCTGTGGCTGTACTGCCAGCCGCCGCAATCCTTATGGGGATTGGATATTGGATTGACCCAGATGGGTGGGGCGCCAATAGTGCAATCGCAGCGTTACTTATTAAATCAGGCGCAGCTATTATTGATAATATGTCTGTGCTGTTTGCCATTGGTATTGCCTATGGTATGTCGAAAGATAAAGATGGTGCAGCGGCGCTGACAGGGTTTGTGGGGTTCTTAGTGGTGACAACGCTATGTTCACCAGCTTCTTACTCCATGATTATGAATGTTCCGCTTGAAAACGTTCCTGCTGCCTTCAATAAGATTAATAACCAGTTTGTGGGTATTCTGGTCGGTGTGCTCTCGGCTGAGCTGTATAACCGTTATAGCGGGGTGGAATTACCTAAAGCGTTATCATTCTTTAGTGGACGTCGTCTGGTTCCAATCCTGACTTCTTTCTTAATGATTATCCTTGCTTTCATTCTAATGTACGTATGGCCAGTCGTTTATAATGCATTAGTCTCATTCGGTGAAAGTATCAAAGATTTAGGTTCAGTGGGCGCAGGTATCTATGCCTTCTTTAACCGTTTATTAATCCCAGTTGGTCTGCACCATGCCTTGAACTCTGTATTCTGGTTTGACGTTGCAGGTATTAATGATATTCCTAATTTCCTCGGTGGCGCGAAGTCAATTGAAGAAGGTTTAGCGACGCCAGGCATCACAGGACGTTATCAAGCTGGTTTCTTCCCTATTATGATGTTTGGTCTACCAGGCGCTGCTTTGGCTATCTACCATTGCGCTCGTCCTGAAAATAAAGCCAAAGTTGCAGGTATTATGCTTGCGGGTGCTTTTGCTGCCTTCTTTACAGGTATTACAGAGCCACTTGAATTCTCATTCATGTTTGTGGCGCCTGTACTGTATGTGATCCACGCCTTATTAACCGGTATTTCTATCTATATCTCTGCCACAATGGAGTGGATCTCAGGATTCGGCTTTAGTGCAGGTTTAGTGGATATGTTACTGCAATCACGTAACCCTCTTGCGCTGCAATGGTGGATGTTGATTGTTCAAGGTCTCGTTTTCTTCTGTATTTACTATGTTGTTTTCCGTTTTATGATCACCAAGTTCAAACTGTTAACGCCAGGTCGTGAAGTGAGTGCAGGTGATGAAACAATTGACGGTTATGATGAAAACTTGAGCTCAGCTGATAGCACAGATAGTGATATTCAGAAAGAAGCCCGTCAATATGTCGCAGCTGTCGGCGGAAGTGACAATATTACAGGTATCGACGCATGTATTACTCGTCTTCGCTTGAATGTGAAAGATTCCAGTATTGTTAATGATGCGATGGCTAAACGCCTTGGTGCCTCAGGGGTTATTCGTTTGAATAAACAAAGCGTGCAAGTCATTGTAGGTACACGTGCTGAACTGGTCGCATCGGCGATGAAAGAAGTGATTGCGAAAGGCCCAATTGCAGCTTCTGCTTCAGCAACAGAAACTGAAAAAGCCAAGATAGCCGAGCCTGTGAAAACAAAAGGTGAAACAATTCTTTCACTGGTAGCACCTGTCAGTGGTGAAGTGTACTCCCTTGATGATGTGCCAGATGAAGCTTTTTCTAGTCGTATCGTTGGCGATGGTATTGCCATTAAACCAACCAGTGATGAGGTGCTTGCACCAGCATCAGGAACCGTCGTGAAAATTTTCGAAACTAACCATGCGTTCTGTTTAGAAACAGAAAATGGTGTTGAGTTAATTGTTCACATGGGTATCGATACTGTTGCTCTAAAAGGTGAAGGTTGTGCGCGTTTAGTGGAAGAAGGTAGTGAAGTGAAAGCCGGTACACCAATTCTGAAGTTGGATATCGCTTTCCTAGAAGCTAACGCTAAATCGATGATCAGCCCTGTTATTATCAGCAATATCGATGATTTTGCTGGTGTTGAAATTTTAGCTAACGGAAATGTGACCGCGGGTGAAACCGTGATCTACAACGTGCTAAAATAGTGGTTTGCTAATCAGTTATTGACAGAGTCAAAGGGAGGCGTAAGCCTCCCTTTTTTATTTATATACTCAGGGCTATATAAGGGTTGCCATTATACTTCGTCGTTGTCTTACTGAAGGGGCGATACTCACCGCGCAAAGTCGCTATTATGCGTATGCGATTTCGGATTTAAAGAAAAGTTTTGATTACAGTATCGCAATAAACACAGAAGAATCGATAACAGAAGCATTGAGCTATTTTTCAATGCTCCATGCAAAACATCATCGCAAAGTGGCCTTATGGTCATTAATTCAAGATAAAATCACTAAGTTATGGATAATTAACAACTAATTTATCTATAACAATAAAGTATAGCCGAAACCATACTGCAAATTGGCGGCTTGATTTGGCATAAGAATAATATCCCAACTATTCTTATGCTCTTCACGTGACAATGAGACTACTCATGACAGTCAGCATCGCAGTGACAAACCGGAAAGAAACATTTTTCACACATAAAATAGGTATCAACCATTAAATTTCCTTACATTACCTTTCTAATTGATAACATACAACACAGCCTTGAATGCGCCAACATGGCTTCTTAAGTCCGTCTTCACTCCAAATTATTTCATTCTGTTACCTTACAATACATTTTATGTCTAATTCGGCTAGTTAATAATGCTCATTATGCGTATTTGTGACTACATAAGAGAAATTGATAAAAATAATTGCTGACTTAATCCTTAATTCCTATAATTTGAACACTATATTTAGGATATGGACGTTTGGATTCAAGCGGTCCATCAATTGCATTCATCATTTGATGGGCCACGGGTTATTTTTAAGTGCCATTTTTTATTAATTTGGATTGATTTGTCAGGACAGTATTAGCGTATTTTAACCTTATGAGCCTTGGGTGACGGCTAAGGGCGGTAGCGTATCAAAATATCAGAAATGCTTTACTTTCCAAATTTGAGTGAATACATCACCTCGCCGCCGAATTGTTTCGGGAAAATGAATCATCATAATGCCAATTGCTTTTGCTTAAATAAAAGGATCATCGAATGAAAATTTACCGCCCATTATGGAATGAAGGCGCATTGCTCTCTCCGCAACAATTTCAACAGCAAGCGTAATGGGAGGCTTTCACTAACCAAGGTGTTTCAGGTTTATCCTCTCCCTTTAACTGGGGAGTCGAAAAAGTTGAACTGGATGAGTCATTTTTGTCGTCAGGTCGTTTACAAGTTCATCAACTAAGGGCATGGCTGCCGGATGGGGCGTTAATAGATACCCAAGTCAGTGATATCACTCCAGAGCCCCGAGAGTTACATTCGGCTCCGTTATCCCAAACAGACAGCATTGTGCTGGCCTTGCCACTCCTTCAACAAGGGATCATCAATGTTCAGAAAAAAGGGGGCTTTTCTGAACGTTCCCTTCGTTATCAGGAAGAGTGGGTGAATGTGCCGGATGTGTTTGGTCAGGATGATGAATCCATGGCAGTTGCCCGTTTTAATATTGCTGTCCGTTTTCAGCATGAAAATAATGATGCGTGGCAAACGTGTCCTATTGCACGCCTAACTCGTGATGGTCAAGGTGGCTGGGCAATAGATAGAACATTTATTCCCCCCATGACGCAATTTTCAGCAAGCCGAGAATTACAGGAACGGTTAGCGTTGCTGAATCGCCAAATACGCTCCCGTTGCCAACGACTGATGTCCATGCGCCGTGAGAGCAATGAACGTTTAGCTGATTTTGCCGTTGCCGATGTTTCCTTATTTTGGTTGTTAAACGCCTTAAACTCCCATGCTAATGTCCTCATGAGTTATGAACGCTACCCACAGCGCCACCCTGGAATCATTTGGGCTGAGTTGACGCGTCTGGCGGGGAGTTTATTAACCTTTTTGCTAGAGCATGATCTCGCGACCATTCCTGCCTATGTCTATGACTCACTGGAAAATACGTTCCCGCTTTTGTTTAGCTTGCTCAGTACCAATACTTATGTGACACTATGATTAAGACGTGAAATAAACGCAAGTGATATAGATTGGGACTATTATATTGACGCCCAAGTCATCTGTGAGGACTGGTTGGAAAATATAAATGTAAAATATATCGAAGTGTCAAATGATAAAGCAAAGCTAAAGCTTATTTTAGGTGAAAAAACTGTAGCTCACTATATTTCATTACTTTATCGAAAGATTTAAATGGCTGGAAAATTGACTCAGTAGAATCTTTTTAAAAGAAAATTTATATAAATAAAGTGGTGAGTTAAATGGTCGATTTAGAAAAATCAATAATCTTATTAAATAGTGAAGCGGATAGAGTCGCATCTGAAAATTTAAGAAGATTCAAAAGTGGATAAAAGTCGAAACAGACAAACAACAGCAAAAATACTATTTTTTACCCGAGCATCTAGGGTATTTTCCAAAACAGATTGATATCAGTGACACAGATAAAGATAAAATCGGCTCACTGATAAAGCGTGTTGAAGAAATTCAAGCCGATGAAACAAAACAAGCGGAATACCAAAATATTACCCAACATGCGCTTTTTCTGTCGCGTTATGATTTAGAGAAAATAGGCTTTAGGGCCTTAAAACTGAATGTAGACATGGTTAATGAACCAGATTTAGCATTAAATCCAGAGTATTCATTGTTCATTTTAATTGATGAATTTAAATATGGTGAATTTACAGGTAAGAAAATAACCGATTATATTAATGAGTCTAAAACTGATTTTTATAATGCAAGAAAGTGTATCAATGGTCTGGACCAAGCAGATCAAATAAAAGGCTTTGCAGAGGATTACTTGGAAAAACTAAATAATGGTTTATTGTCATGAAAAAAATTTATTTGATATATCTCCTTCTATTTATGCAATTTTCTGCACATGGGCAAGAGATTCGTTGTGGCTGGTTAGATAATCCTACACCAGGAAATCTTTGGCTTATCGATCGTGATGCGGAGTGGAATATATCTCAGCAAGGAGGACGAGAATCGGAAGGAATTGAAAAAATTATTGATAATTCTATTGACTCTTCAGAAGTAATTCACACTAACGGTAACTATGGTGTCAGGTGTGCTTGTTTATCTGTAGAGGTTGATAAAAAATCTAGAAACATTATAAAGATATACTCTTTCGACTTGCTGAAAATTAAACAATGCCGTAATGATAAAAAAATACAAAAATTTTATCAACTAGACTTAATAGAGATTAGACGCTTAATTCTGTTTCTTAATATTTGAAACGCCTATTTATCTTAAATAATGGTTAGTAAATGAGATTTTTCTTATTATTATATCTTTCCTTTTTTTCAATAAACTCAATGGCAAGTTGTGCTAATTTATCGAGTAGTTCAGGTTTTAAACAAGAGATTAATACGCGGACTGTCTTAAGAAAAACAAATTTTCATTTGAGCCCTGTTTATAATAAAGAAGTGGCTGGTTTATTTATTATAAAAGGCGATACTTTTACATCATATTTAAAAAGTGATAATTTTTTATTTGGAAACTATAAGGCTGTAGATGGCAGAATATCAAGTGGATGGATTAGTGGAATTGATCTTGAAAAACTAAGCAATGAACAAAAGGCCAATGAGAATATATCATCTAACGATTTTAAATTTTTCACTTCATATAAAGAAATAACGCTTGGCGATTATTATCCCGAATTTTATAATTATTGGGGGGAAATGTGAAATTAATAAGCAGCCTGACATTGGAATTACAGGTAACTTCGAAGAAATAAATGGTATAAACTATAAATACTTTGACCACTATTGGGATGGACTTTATATTAAAACATCAAATATTAATCGTGAACAATTAAAAAATGATTTCGATTGGTACCACATTACTGAAATTAATGTTTTAAATGATAAATATATGACAAATCATGGTATTTATGTTGGTATGAAGGAAAATGAAATCGTTAATGCCTATGGTGATTGTCATAAAAAAAATAGTAATTCATGTAGTTATAGTTACAAAAATAATAAATTAACATTTAATATATCAAATGGAGTGATTACTAGCATTGATATGGAAGAGTTACCATTATGATTTAAGGTATTTATGGGAATCAATGTGATTATGGCTATTTATTAGTCATTCTTCTTCTGCCAAGTTTTACTGACATTCTAATTTACAAAGGAGGAGCTAATGAATAAGTACAGGATAAATATACTAATTTTATTATCGCTATCTTTATTCACATTAAATTCTCTAGCTGCAATAAGTTGTACATCAAGTATCTCAGATTATCCCTACAATACAAATCAGGAACCAATCGCTGAAAAGGTGCAATCAAATGGTCGAGTATATTTTATTCTTCCCCCAATGTTAACTGTAAAGAAAAAGATCTTTTTTTAATCAAGGATGATCTCGTTAATGCTTATGTTATTTACAATGATTTTACCTCTATAATTTATTTGGATAAAAAAGGTAATGTTCTGACGAAATGGATAATCTCTGATCGGTTAACTCCGACAGGAACAGGGATAGGGCCTTCTGATGGAAAATAAGTAACAAGTTTCATACTATATATCTATAAATTAATCATTAATTCCAAGGCGAAAAATTTAGTTATTGGTATTGCACTCCTATGGCCCACTTTAGCCTATGCCCAGAAAAGTTGTGACTATGCACTTAGTACTCCTACAGCTTCTAATCACAGAGAACTAGCTAAAATCGTTTCTCCAAGTAGAGCCTATTTTTATAACGCATCTAGTGGATGAATGTCGTCGAAATGATTTTGTTATATTTAAAGATAATCTAGTCGTTTTAGATAAAGGTAAAGAGTTTAGCTATGTCGTGTATTTAGATAAAAAATTCAAATATGACAAATGGATTTATCAAGAATGAAAATTTGTCAAAAGTAGAATTATCATCTTGTGTCAATGAAAATGATTTTACCGTCAATGTTCATAATTTAAATTTTAAATTGAATGAATCAACCAGTACAGTAAAGAGTGATGTATTAGCATCAACAGGTCAAGAGCCATCACTATTCTATATTGGGCAGAATGACAACGGAATAACGTCGTTTGCTTTAGATTATAAGTATAATGACCAGGTTTTCATCTACTTATCTACATTGAATAGTGATGTGTATAATCTTGATGAAGAAACTATCACTCAAATGAATTTTAATATACCCAATCAGTTTACCTCTAGAGGCGCTGGTATTGGTAGCCATTTTAATGATGTAATACAAAAATATGGGCATTGCGGTGTTATAGAGCAACGCTCTGATAGTACAGCGATAACCTATACTTATTTTGACAAGTCTCTAGTTTTCACAATAAAAGAAGATAAGGTTATAGATATCAATTATTTAACCTTGCCATGGGCGGTTTATATTCTGATTCGTATAAATTTACATGAAAATACACCTCTTAATTTTAACTTTTTTATTTTATTCTTTTTATGCTTATAGTAATGACGGTAAAGCTATATCTGTAGTCTATCAATACATGAAAAATAAATTACCTGAAATGGAGGCCTGTGTTTCCTATCAATTGTATCAAGAGGATGAAGATTTTCATTACATAAAAGTCAGAACTGAAAATAAAAATAAATCGTGTGCTGGGGATCCTAATATATCGGTGACTTTATTTAATTTTAAAATATCAAAAGTAGATAACCAATTATATAAAGAAGATCAGTTAGGTATTAATGGTTATCAACCAATTAACGATGAGAGTCAATATGTCCACGGTGCATATTCATATGAACACAGAGGTGAAAAACTTATAGATGGTACGACGTCATTTATTAACTGGACGTTCAATTTTATTGATAATAAAACCGTGAATTTATCCATAATATCTTGGCACGCCCCTTTTCGGTGCGATGGAAATTATGATATCCAGCATAATAAAAATGAAATTGAATTGATTTACAATAAAAATAATGAGGATGAGTGTGACGAAAACCCACCACAATTTACCATTAAAAGGGCTAATGGTAAATATTTTGTAAAAAGCCCATTATTCTACAATGACATTTGGCATCCTCTGAAAAGACTACCTAGAAACTAATCGAATGAACAGGGCTGTTTTCCCCGTAATAGCATCGATATTCATTGTATTCAGTTATGGCACAAGATCTGAATGTCCGGCCATCTGTGTAACATATGCATCTGTTGATGTTTTTATATTTGTTTAATGCATGGGATGGCGCAAGTATGATGTCAATTAGGAATAAGTGTGATATTAATGATTTTATGCCCGAAATCACAAGATGTTTTTTGTGTTCTTATATTAAAATACAATAAAGAGGAACTGCTAAATCTAATAATGGAAAGGAAAATTAATTATGCACTAAAAATAGTTAGCGTTCCACTAGGGATTATAGAAAAAATAGCTAGCGGGGATTACTAGTGAGTAGAATAATTGTACTTTTATGCTTTATTTCATTATCAACATTCGCAAATTCTAACTATGGGACTTGGAGTGTTGAATGTAATAGCGATGATGCATTTCATATCACATTGAAAGGTAACGATACACCTTTGGTTATAAATAACAATCAAATTATCATATCCATTCATTCTAAAAAAATTAATAATAATATAGAAGTATATTATGATAATATCATTGATTTGGGTGCTGGTGGAATGAAATTAGACTGGGGTAATGTTAGTAACTCAAAAGTAGTTGCAAACATTATTTTAAATGAAAATACAGGGTATATGAAATGGTATGGATTTTTTGATAAAAAAACAAATACATTCTTTTGGAATGCAGAGCCTGATTTTGTTCAAAAAATTTTGAAAAAAATGGAATCATAACAATTTACAGATGCGATATTTGAAGCTACCTCCAATGAACGCTAAAAATAGTGTACTTCTCATGCTATGTATAGCATTTACAACAAGTGCTAATGTTGATTATGAAAAATTTTGCAGTAAAAAATGTTTATTCCCAACCTAATCATAAATTAGTAGAGCCTTCAAGTGGTAATGAACTCTTAGACTCTATTAGGTCTAAGGAGTCTTTTTTGCCCGCTAATTTCTCGGGGCATTATCGAATATATACATTTGGTTGTGGCGGCGGAGCACTTTGTGGTGAGGTTTTAGATATTAGTTCAGGTTTAGTTGTAGCAATGCTTCCTGATGAGTATTTAGTAACGAATCACATCGATGATTTAAAAATAGAATTCAATGTAAATAGCTCTTTAATATATATCGAGGGGGATTTATCTAATGATAATGAAAAAATAAAATCATACTACTCATTCTTTAATAATAAATTTCATATAGTTAAGTGAATTCTTATATAAATTTAGAACCTTATTTTAGTTTGCGACTTATTTATATTAAAGTAATAATCAGGTGTTGCTGTAAGTAATATTTATTGTCATGAAAAAATTTATTTGATATTAATTATACAATTTTCTGCGCATGGGAAAGAAATTCGCTGTGGCCGGTTAGATAACCCCTCACCGAGAAATTTTTGGCTTATCGATCGCATGCTGAATGGAATATATCTCAGCAAGGAGGGCGTGAATCGGAAGGAATTGAAAAAATTATTGATAATTCTATTGACCCTTCAGAAATAATTTACACTAACGGTAACTATGGTGTCAGGTGTGCCTGTTTATCTGTAGAGGTTGATAATAAATCAAAAACAATTATAAAGATATACTCTTTTGATCTGCTTAAAATCAAACAATGCCGTGATGATAAAAAAATACAACATTTTATCAATTAAACTTAATGGTGATTATGCTTTGATATTACTGACTTAGTAGAAAACTAAGTGATAATAGTCATGAAATTTAAAAAAATGTTTCTTATGATGTTGCTGCCTTTAAGTGCTTTCTCAAATAATAAAATATTCTTTCAATGTGCGACTGAAAATGGCTCAATTAACTTGGCGTTAGTTGGTGAAAATTTAAAGTTAACAATGAAAAATAACGATTCTATTTTTATTGAGCAGTCTTCTAAATTATTGGAGAGTAAGGGCTTCTCATATAATTATTATTCTAGGTATAATACTGAGTATTACAGGGTTACTTACTCAAATAACAATATGGGTTACGCAATATATAAAAATTACGAAGATGGCCAATATAATAGCGGGTTACAAGTGACAGACTTGAGTGTTAATAAAGAATATAATTTTGATTGCAATAAAATAAAGGTCGATAAATTAGATGAATTATTCAACATTCTTGATTGTGATAAAGAAAGTGCGTTAGGCTGTATGCATTAACTCATTTATTTTGAAGGGGAACGATAAATCGAATTATTATAACCAGAGAACTAACATGAACAATGTAATTGCGCTACCATTAAAATTTTTACGAGAATATTCAGCAAGGGAAATACTCTCTAGCCCAGGCAATAAAAGAATTTCAACGCAAAAATAAGGCGGTTATTTAATGCAGTGGATTAAACGAAATAATGAAAAATCATTATGGTTTCTATGGTTACCCTTTGTGATAGCGATTGGGATATGGAGCGTATTTCACTCAACGGCTAGCGCAGAGACATCTATTGAAGATGAAGAAGTTCGATTAATTATTCATAGTCAGATAGATAGGCCAATATCTGGATTTAGTGTAAATGGTGTTCACGGAGGAAATGCTTCAGCTTATGGTGGCGGTGCTGTCACATGCTGCGGAATTATTAAAGGTGATATAGCCGTAGTTAAATGGACATTAAGCGTAAAAGGCTCTCAATATGATGCTGGAATGCGCCCAGAAAAAAGAAAAGTTGAAATATTATTACCAGAAAGAAAAAAAGGTGAAAACAACCTTCACGTTCTTTTTCTACCAGAGAATAGAGTTTCATTGAAATGGAGCAGTTACATTTTTAAATCACCTTTTGAAAAATAAAATATAAATGGTTATATGGAATATAAAATTATGAGCGAAAATTCAAGTTATCATCAGAAGGAACAAGCTAGCCCAGATGCTATCATAGCGGGTACCAGTCGGGCGAAACAGCAAAGAGAAGGGAAGTTAGGTAATTGCTCAAAAACATTACATATAGCTTTATTTTTTTATGGTGTTGGAAAAAATATAGATCAAGATCAGCCTAAAGAAAAAATGAGTAATATTGCTAAACTATTTCGGACTTTTAAGGATAGCGCGTATAAAACTGACACTGAAATATTCCATAAATATTATATTTCCGGCCTAGGGACTCCTTATCAAGCTCTAGCGGGTAAAAAAGCCAGTCAAGTCGCATCGGAAATCTATAGTGATTTTAAAGATGAGGCATTGGATGAAATTGTCAATGCTGAGATTGATGCGTTTAAAGATATTGGTATTGATACTTTATTTGGGGAAGGTGGTGTTAAAGATATTGAAGAATTATTGTCTCCCAAAGGTCAAATGAAATTGATGGGAGAGACTCTTATCGATTATACAGCCAAAATAAGCAAAAAAGGCATTGAGGCAACACCTTTTTTAAGGGATAACGAGTTTATTGCTTATAATTTTGTGACTGGTGTTGAAACGCGGATTAATGATTTAAAAGAGGTCATAAAAAGGGCTTACCAAGAAGCGAAAAATACTGGTGACATTCCACTTCATCGCATATCAGTTTCAGTATTTGGCTTTGATATGGGCGCGACATTAGCGCGATACTTTATTGGCGTTTTAATTAACCAAATTTGCCAAAAAGATTATGATACGGGTCTCTATTTTTACGGGGGCGTTCACGGTGGTGCTTGGGTTGACATTCCTTTTGTGGGACTATTCGATTGCTCTCGTGACACGCCTGAAAGTGAGGATAACGGATTAGATTATGGATTAAATATACTAACACTTCCGGCAAAAAGTAATAAGGTAACGGAAGTTGCTATTGACTCATTAATTACTATGGTTGCAGGGCGTAAATATATTGACCATATGACACCGCTGCCTACAATAGTTAAAAAGTCTTTACATTTGATTGCGGCACATGAAAAACGTAAATGGCGTTGTCTCTATTTAACGGGCAGAAGTGGGGAGCATCATCAAGAAGAACTATTACCTGGTTGTAGCGAGGATATTGGCGGGGGATTAAGAAATAATGAACAAAAGCCCAATGAAGAACTCGCTAAAGTCGCCTTAAATAAAATGCATTTAGCCGCATTTCATGCTGGAGTTCCATTTCCTGAACTCGATGCATTGCGCGAGATGGATTTTGATACGTGGCTTTATTTCCAAGATGAACAAAAGGTGGAAGGAAAAAAGGCAACAGAGTGGGTAGATTATTATCAATCAGGCATTCCATTAAAAAAATTGACATTTACGGCCTTGAATGCTCACCTCGACAGTTATTTTGCGTGGTTAGGCCAGAAGCATTATGAATATAAAAATGAGCTACGAAAATTAGAGGAGCAAGAGAAAGCCGAATTATTATCCGCAGGTTCACATCAAGGTGGTTTTAATATTTCAGCTAAGTCTAGACAAGCTGCGTTCGGTGCTTCTGAAAAAATGGCGTTATTGAAGAAAGATTGGGGGTGGTTATCTGAAGTAGCAAAAATGGCATGGCAAGTCAAAACACGAAAGCTTAGCCCTGTTCCACCTGAAATTTTTGATAAAATATACTGGCCCGCTAAACGTCGGGCACAATACTATATCGACTGTGGCACGGCGGGATATGATAATATGCCATTTCCGATATCATATGTTCCTGTTTCAAATGAGCTCTATAGTTGGTTTGTCCACGATATACAGCGCGCAGAGGGAATAAATTATCACTATTTTTATATTCGTTTAATGGAACCACTCTCTGGGGATTTTCCGCCAGATGAACCTGAAGTAAATACGCCTCCAGAGCCACCACTGTATGTTGGTAATGATTTTATATTCACTGGGTGGCCTAAATTTTAAAATTTCACACTCAATCAATATTATAAGGAAGTTATGACTGAAGGAAAAATAGGTACCGCATTTTTATATACTAAAAGAAAGTCACTTTCATTTTTTTGTTATTATATTTTAACTGCAATTTTATTGACATTATCAATTAAGGTGGTTAATTCTTTATTTGTAAGCGCTAATTATCGATACACTCATGAGGCCCTATCAAAAAGTATTGACTTGGATTTGGGGTTTTCTATTTCATTTGCCTATGGTTTGGTTATTCTGATCATTTATGGTCTCGCTTATTGTACTTTTTCATTACTGGAAATCCAGCGATTGCGCAGTATTGGCTATCGGTATCCTATCGCTATCTGTTTCATTATGTTCTTACTGAATAGAGTATCTAATTACTTTTATACACTAGTTGGATTAAATTGGATTTCGATTGTTATCGGTGTTATTTCATTCATTTATTTTATTGTATTGATTTTTCTTTCAGAAAAGGAAATGTATATAAACCAGAAAACCAATGTAACGAAGCCATAGTGTGAATAGTGTGAGTCTGAATCTAAAACCATTGAGGATTTTGGACTCACATAAAAACATTTAGAAGTATTCAAATTATTGTGAATTCTCAATTTTTTTAAATATCACAGTCAAATTTATTTCCTTTTAATGAATTAAGCGTATTCGCTACATTTGCCTGAATAAAATATTGTCCTGATATTCCGAGGTTACGCTTTACGCCAATTCCTTCTTGATAAATATATCCCAACCGCGAATAAGCTTGTGAAGTGACTTGCTTGGCATACGCAACAGGCGGCATATCGTTCAGTGAACTATGTGGGCGAACATGGTTGTAGTGTTCACGCCATAGCTCGATTTCGTATCTGGCTTCGTCTAAAGTTCTGAACCCATGAGGGTTCAGACATTTATTTCTGAATTCACCATTCAGGCTTTCCACAAAGGCGTTTTGCGTGGGGTTTTCTGGCTGGATAAAGCCCAATGTTATACCGGTTTCCTTGCTCCAAAAAAAACATCGCTTTGCTGGTAAATTCGGTCCCATTATCGCAGGTAACCTTGTTGGGTTTGCTTCGTTCTTCCATCAATTGGTCCAAGGATCTGGCGACCTGCCTGCCACTGATGGCCACAGAGACTAATTGACCGACCATTTCCCGTGAATAATCATCCACGACATTCAGTACCCGAAAGCACCGACCATTGCTGAGTTGGTCTGAAACAAAGGCTATAGACCAACGTTAATTGGGAGCCGTTGGTACTTCCATGGGCTGCTTTGACTGGGTTAGCTTCTTGCGCTTCTTCGTCCTGACCTGCAAGCCTTCCTCGATGTAGAGGCGATATGTACGTTTACGGTTCTGGACTCGGCCTTCACCTCTGAGCAAACCATGCAGCATCAGATACCCATAGCGGGGATCTGGTATCCGCCATAATGTGCCATCGACAGCCATCAAGGTTAATCCGTTCCAGTGTGATAATGGCAGTTTATCAAGCCAGAGCTGGCTTGTTTTTTCAAATACTTTGCGAACGGCATCTTCCCCTAACCGTTGCCGAGCCTGAACAACGGCACTTGGTGCAACGTAAGGTCGGTTGCTCGGTAAAACAATATCGAGATGAAAAACGAGTTGAGCCATGGAAAGAGAACGAAAAAGAGACATTCGTCAATGAGTTCAGCGGAAAGGAGGTCAGAAAGGGCTGTAAATTCTTTTGGCGAGAAAGCCAGAACAGTCTCGAAAGCTTGGCTAAGTAACATAAAAAATCTGTAATCTTCGGATGATTACGTATTTTTGCAGAACTGTAGGATCATTCAATCCATTATTTAGTTCTTAACTGATCAACATTAAGGCGTAAGCCTCCCTTTTTTATTCCCTTAAATTTGGCGAAATTTCAAAACACATTGTCCGTTATGCGTAAGTTAATCACGGCTCTTCACAATAAGATAACAACGTTATCTTGAATGGAGATGTATTGGTGACTCTACTACTTTGTCTTTTTGGTTTTATTTCTGGGATCACGACGGCACTTTTTGGTTTCGGTGGGGGCTTTATTACGGTTCCTCTACTCTATGCGCTCATTACCTTGGTGTGGGGGCCAGAGAGCGAAGCAAGTGCAGTTGCGATGCAAATTGCCGTCGCAACTTCAACCTGCGTGATGATTTTCTCTGCCTCACTATCAAGTAGGGCGCATTATCGGAAAGGTCATTTAAATTGGAGCATTATTCGCCCGTTTATTATTCCTATCTCTTTAGGCGGTATTTTGGGGGCTTTTATTGCGCTCTCTGTTGATAGTGAATGGATCCGTTGGCTCTTTATTGGCTATCTTGTTATTACGATTTTAGATTGCCTGATAAGACCCGGGTTTATGAAAACACACACTGAGGGCATAACGCCTTCAGGCGGCGGTGTTTTTTGCTGATATACCTATTGGTTTAGTCATAGGGGCGGTTGCTGCATTTCTCGGTGTGGGGGGGGAGTGTGATGACGGTGCCACTAATGCGACGTCGTGGGGGCGACGATGATCCAAGCTGCTGCGTTTGCAAACCCACTAACATTACCGATGGCGATAACAGGAACGTTGACCTACTTTTATTTTGCGTTAACGGAACATGTTCAATTAGGTGCTGGCTTTATTGGGATGGTTTATATCAAGGGGGCATTAATTCTGATTGTGACATCATGGCTAGGAATTCGTTTTGCCAGTTTATTGATGCCATACTTGAGCGATAAGCGCCATGCTCAAAGTTATCCACTGCTCCTTCTTATTGTGTTAAGTGTTATGCTATTAACCTAATGTATTGCTTTAATATCATTGTTTCAGGTGCGAAATACAGGGCAATATGTGTTTTAATCAATACATAGTTGATCAAACGGTTGTTTCTTGACAGATTATGGTAGAATATATTTTGCTATTACGCGCTTTTGGCATTGAGGAATGATGACAATGAATGAGGCAGAGACTCGCCCAACAAATTTTATCCGTCAGATCATTGATGAAGATCTGGCGAGCGGGAAACACACTTCGGTGCATACACGTTTCCCACCTGAACCGAATGGCTATTTACACATTGGTCATGCAAAATCAATTTGCCTGAATTTTGGTATAGCGCAGGATTATCAGGGTCAGTGTAACTTACGTTTTGACGACACCAACCCAGTCAAAGAAGATGTTGAATATGTCAACTCGATTCAAGAAGACGTTCAGTGGCTAGGTTTCCAATGGAGCGGTAAGGTTCACTACTCTTCTGATTATTTCGATATTCTATATCAATACGCTATTGAGCTCATCAACAAAGGCTTAGCGTATGTGGATGAACTGAGCCCAGAGCAAATTCGTGAATATCGTGGCACTCTAAAAGAGCCGGGTAAAAATAGCCCTTATCGTGACCGTAGTATTGAAGAGAACTTAGCGCTATTTGAAAAAATGCGTGCGGGTGGCTTTGAAGAAGGTAAAGCTTGCTTACGTGCAAAAATCGATATGGCATCACCTTTTATCGTTATGCGTGATCCCGTTTTGTATCGTATTAAATTTGCAGAGCACCACCAGTCAGGTAATAAATGGTGTATTTACCCAATGTATGACTTCACGCATTGTATTTCCGATGCATTAGAAGGCATTACACATTCACTGTGTACATTGGAATTCCAAGACAACCGCCGTTTATATGATTGGGTGCTTGATAACATCACGATTGACTGTCATCCACGTCAATATGAGTTTTCACGCTTAAACCTTGAATATACGGTCATGTCTAAGCGTAAGTTGAACCAATTAGTGACAGATAAATTAGTTGATGGTTGGGATGACCCGCGTATGCCGACAATTTCGGGTTTGCGTCGCCGTGGTTACACCGCTGCATCTATTCGCGAATTCTGTCAGCGTATTGGCGTGACTAAGCAAGACAATAACGTGGAAATGGCGTCGCTGGAATCATGTATTCGTGATGATCTTAACGAAAACGCGCCGCGTGCGATGGCGGTGATCGATCCTGTACGCCTAGTCATTGAAAATATGCCAGAAGGCGAAGAGATCTTGACCGCACCTAACCATCCAAATAAACCAGAGATGGGAACTCGTGAAGTGCCGTTTAGCAACGAGTTGTATATTGATCGCGCAGATTTTCGCGAAGAGGCTAACCGTCAATACAAACGTTTAGTATTAGGTAAAGAAGTTCGCCTACGTAATGCTTATATTATTAAAGCAGAGCGCGTGGAAAAAGATGCAGAAGGGAACATCACAACGATTTACTGCACCTATGATCCACAAACCCTAAATAAAGACCCTGCCGATGGTCGTAAGGTGAAAGGCGTTATTCATTGGGTTAGCGCAGCGCACGCACTACCTGCTGAAATTCGTTTATATGACCGTTTATTCACCGTACCAAACCCAGCGGCGGAAGAAGATTTCTTATCGGTCATTAACCCAGAATCATTGGTTATTCGACACGGGTTTGTTGAGCCGAGCTTGCGTGAAGCTGCAACAGATAAGCCATATCAGTTTGAACGAGAAGGCTATTTCTGTGCAGATAACCGTTTAAGCAGCGCAGATAAACTGGTGTTTAACCGTACGGTAGGCTTGCGCGATACTTGGGCGAAGATAGAGAAACAATAATTGCCCCCTTGTGTGTGTCGAGTCTATAGGGTTTTCCTATGGCTCGATGCACACGTTAGGTATAATAAAAAAGCTTCAGGGCTATATTCAGCCACTGAAGCTTTTTTTATGGGAGAATAGCCGATATCACCAAGACTAAGGCTTTTGGGTATCCACTTTTTCTTTTAGTAATTGATGTAAATATTGATTCGCGGAAGTGACTTTCCCTTCGCTGTCTTTGACCTGATACTCTTCACCTGTGATAGAGGATTTGGACGCGACGTTATCAATAAATTGTTCAGTGGTGCTCAAGCGTTTGTGTGTTTTGCTTAACTTTAAGCGTAGATGAGACTCCGCATCGGTTGCACTGTGCTCAGAGCCATTACGGGTAAAGGTTAAATTCTGCTGTTTACCTAGTTCAGTTAACAGTGCTTCTGTGCGCGTGCGTTCTTCAGGGCTTAGTGCCAGTGCTTGTGTGGCCACAAACAGACCTAATAATAAAACGAAAACAGTAGAAAAACGGCGGACTAGATAAGTCATGTTTGATTGCAAAATTTGCTCTCCTTAATTTGATATAAGGAAGATTATAGCGAGTCACTTTACAGCAGCTAGAGGAAATAATCTGAGAATAAGAGGTTATGGCATAAATCGGTAGCCAATCCCCCGTTTCCGTTAATAAATGAATAGGGCGAGCGGGATCATTTTCCAGTTTTTGGCGTAAATGCCCCATATAAATACGTAAGTAATGATTATGTTCAACATAATTAGGCCCCCAAACTTGTAACAATAGGTGGCGTTGCGTTAGAACTTTGCCACTGTTTGCTACGAGTTCACTGAGCAAGCGAAACTCAATAGGGGTGAGATGTAACTCTTCATTTTGTTTGGTGACGAGACGATTGATAAAATCAATTGTGACATCACCAAATTGGAATATTGCGTTTTCTTGAGTGACTTTACCGAAGCGACGTAAAGCGACTCTGACCCTTGCAAGTAATTCGCTAACACCAAAAGGTTTAGTCAGGTAATCATCTGCTCCGGCATCTAATGCCGCGACTTTCTGTGACTCCTCCTCGCGAGCGGAGAGAACGATGATCGGGATATTACTCCATTGGCGCAGATCACGGATCAGATCTAAGCCATCACCATCCGGTAAGCCAAGATCCAGTATTAACAGATCAGGTTGGCGAGTTCCCGCTTCAATTAACCCCCGATGGCGGTTTTCCGCCTCAAAAACTTTCCAGCCTTCCCCCTCCAAAGCTAATCGGACAAAGCGACGGATCTCTTTTTCATCTTCAATGATCAGTATTTGATGGGGATTCACAATAATTATCTAGCTCTTCAATATCTGGAAGTTGTTTAAAAGGTAGAACAAAGTGGAAGCTAGCTCCACCTTTTTTTATTATTTTCGGCCCAAATGTTGCCATCATGCAATTGAATAATGGCTCGACAAATTGCTAACCCAAGGCCTACACCGGGAATAGCCGACTCTTTTTGGGCGCGGAGAAAATTTATCGAAAATGATTTTTTCCTGCCCATCAGGGATAGCGTTGCTCGCATCCCAAACTTCAATATGTACTTGATTATCCTCTATTTGAGCACAAATTCCCATCGGGGTATCTTTATCACTGTATTTAGTCGCATTCTCCAGTAAGTTAATTAATACGCGCTCGATTAAATTGCCATCGCAATAGAGCAATAAGTTGGCAGGAATATCAATAGATAGAGGGTGGCTATGCAAGGTGTAATCAAGGGTTCTAACCGCACTGCCTGTGATCTCTTGCAGTGATTGCCACTCAAAATTAGGTTGAATACTGCCGGATTGCAGCCGTGCCATATCTAATAAATTGTTAACTAAACGTGAGGTGCTCAGTATCTGCTGGCGCATTTGATTCACTTGCTCAGTATAAGGAGAATTTTCAGCGCTCAGATTCAAGGTCAAAATTTCCGCCTGGCCAAACAGCACCGTCAAGGGGGTTTTAAGATCATGAGATAATGCGGCTAATAACGAATTTCGTAACTGCTCACGCTCAATATCTAATTTTGCCACTTTCCGCTTGCTTTGACAATTGCAAACGCGCTAAAGCGCTAGCAATCAGCCCTGTAAAAGTTTGCAACATGCGCTGCTGTTCAGGGATCAGCAACTGACGGAGATTGTTGGGTTCAATGGCGAGTACAGCCAGTGTTTGATCGGCGGTTGTAATGGGTTGTAATTGATAAGGTACACTTGGGAGGGTATCTGTCCCCGCACCAGCAGGTTGCCGCTTCTCGAAACTCCATTTAGCAATAGCCTGATCAATTTGCATAGGGCTATGACCTTCACATAACAAAGGGGAGAGCTGATTGTTTTCATCTGGTAACAATAAACAGGTTTTTGCTTGAAAGGCATTATTGATAAAGTGATAGCCAGTTTTACCAATATCTTGCTCTGTGAGTGCTCGGCTTAATTCTTTTGTCATTTCATATAGATGACGAGTTCGTTGCTCACGGTAGCGCGCGATCCTCGCTTGATATCGCATACCCGCAGTTAGATTCCCGACCACGACACCGACAATTAGCATGACGGTAAAGGTGACCAAGTACTGCATATCCATAATGGCGAGTGAAAAATGGGGTTGTACAAAAAAGAGGTCAAAGCTAATTACATTGATTAGCGCAGCAAAGATGGATGGGCGACGCCCATAAAAAAGCGCGACTAATACAACACCCAGTAAATACAGCGTAACAAGGTTGGCTTTATCGAGGGGCCAGCAAAAAAGTACGTGAAAACAGGGTAATCACCGTACAGATAGCGATAGCCACTAAAAACCCATTAACATCACTCCGCCATTTTTCAGAAAAAGGCTTACGTTCAGGCTCCTTGACCCAATCATTTCTCTCCTCGAGTGCAACAATAACTAAATCAAGATCTGGGCCTAATGCGCCTAAACGTTCAGCAAAGTTTGTATGAGTACCAAAGTCTAGCCAGCGGCGACGCTTCGTGCGCCGACCTACCAATATTTTGCCTAGATTGTGTTCGCGCGCATAGCGTAAAACCGCTTTTTCTTCGTAAGGATCGGATAACGTTGCTGTCTCGGCTCCCAAGTCCTGAGCCAAGCGGAGCGCTTTAAGGATAGCCCTACGGTGCCCTTCAGGAAGGCGATGTAACTTTGGTGTTTCGACATAAATGGCGTGCCAAACAGAGCCTAGTTTTGCCGCTAACCTTGCTGCCGCTCGCACCAGTTTTTCGTTGCCATTATGGTGACCAATACATAACAGTAAACCATCTCGAGTATGCCAAACAGGAACGTGCCCTTTACCATCGCGAAACTCTCGCATTTGGTCATCGACTCGGTCGGCAGTACGGCGTAAAGCCAACTCTCTAAGGGCTATCAAATTACCTTTACGGAAAAAATGTTCGATCGCACGCTCGGCTTGTGCGGGAATATAGACCTTACCTTCTTTTAGGCGCTGGCGGAGATCGTCTGGGGGAAGGTCGACTAAAACGATTTCATCGGCGGCATCGAATATGTGATCGGGAACCGTTTCACGTACGTGGATCCCTGTAATGCTACCCACAATATCATTCAAACTTTCAATATGTTGCACATTGATAGTCGTTAAAACATCAATACCCGCATCAAGAAGCTCTTCAACGTCTTGCCACCGTTTCGGATGGCGGCTACCTGCTGGGTTACTAAATGCCAACTCATCCATCAAAATGATAGCAGGGTGCCTTGCAATAGCAGCATCAATATCAAAAGCACTCATACGACGGCCTCGATGGTTTAAGCGGCGCGGCGGTAACTGAGATAAACCATCAAGGAGCGCGGCGGTTTCTTCCCTTTCATGGGTTTCGACGACCCCCACTAAGACATCTAGGCCTTGCGCCCGCAGGCGCTGTGCCTCTTGTAGCATCGCATAAGTTTTTCCGACGCCTGCACAGGCGCCGAAAAATATTTTGAGTTTGCCACGACCACTTTCATTGGCTTTTGCCAGCAATTCATCTGGATTTGGACGTACAGGATCTTGATTGTCCATAACTAACCTCAGTAAGTAGGGAGATTGGCCTGCTGCTTAAACTCATCCAATGCCACGTTCAGTTGCAACACGTTCACAACGGGTTCCCCCATAAAGGCAAGGAGTGGCTTTTCTGTTTGTGCCGCTATCAATGATTCTACTGCTTTTAGTGGGATCTGTCTGTTCTTTGCGATACGCGGTGCTTGATAGAGTGCTGCCGCAACAGAAATTTGTGGATCTAAGCCACTGGCAGAGGCGGTGAGTAGATCGACAGGGATAGCTTGTCCCGCATCTGGATTTTGCATCCTCAACTGTTGACTACGCTGTGCGAAATCTTCGTTTAAAAGTGGGTTACTTATTGCAAGATTACTCCCACTTGAGGCTAACGCATTGTAAGGATAATCAGCAGTCGCTGAAGGTCGGCCGAAAAAATAGCGGTCAGATTGGTAATTTTGACCAATCAAAGTAGATCCAATAACACGCTCTTCTTGCTGGATGAGCGAACCTTGGGCTTGCCAAGGAAATAGAACATTCGCGAGTCCAGTAACCAATAGAGGATAAGCGACACCCGTTATAATCGCCAATAAAATTAATACCACAATGGATGAACGGATCGTGTTCATAATTGATTCCTTATAAACCAAAGAGGCTAATGACCATGTCAATAAGTTTGATGCCAACAAAAGGAACGATCAGACCGCCAAGGCCGTAAATACCAAGGTTGCGTTGTAATAACGATTGTGAGCTCATAGGGCGATAATTGACCCCTTTTAATGCCAATGGGATCAGAAACACAATGATCAAGGCATTAAAGATCACCGCCGATAATAATGCGGAAGCTGGTGAATGGAGCTGCATGACGTTGAGGGCATTAAGTTGTGGCCAAGTTACCGCAAAGGCGGCTGGAATAATGGCAAAATATTTGGCAATGTCGTTTGCAATACTAAATGTGGTGAGCGATCCCCGAGTCATCAACATCTGTTTGCCTATGTGCACCACTTCAATCAGTTTGGTTGGGTTTGAATCTAAATCCACCATGTTACCCGCTTCTTTCGCGGCCTGTGTACCAGAGTTCATGGCAACGGCGACATCGGCTTGGGCAAGGGCAGGGGCATCATTGGTGCCGTCGCCTGTCATGGCAACCAAACGGCCTTCCGATTGATATTGTCGAATTAAGGCTAATTTGGCTTCTGGCGTCGCTTCTGCTAAGAAATCATCAACACCCGCTTCTGCAGCGATAGCGGCTGCCGTTAGGTGGTTATCCCCAGTGATCATTACCGTTTTGATCCCCATGCTACGCATTTGAGCAAAACGCTCTTTGATGCCACCTTTTACAATATCTTTTAAGGCAACGACACCAAGAACAGTTTTGGTTATCTACGACGACCAATGGAGTTCCCCCTTGATGAGCAACTTGTTCGACTAACTTGTCTGCTTCGAGTGGGAATTTGCCATGATTAGCTTCAACATAACGGCGAATGGCATCGGCTGAACCTTTGCGGATCATCCTGTCACCAACATTGACGCCGCTCATACGGGTCATTGCCGAAAAAGGAACAAAAGTGGCATTTAAGGCGTGAATATCTCTTTCACGTAAATTAAATTTTTGTTTCGCGAGTACTACAATGCTGCGACCTTCAGGTGTTTCATCGGCTAACGATGAGAGTTGAGCTGCGTCAGCTAATTGTTGTTCAGTGACACCTGATAACGGTAAAAAGGCAGAGGCTTGGCGATTACCTAATGTGATTGTGCCTGTTTTATCCAGTAATAGCACATCAACATCCCCAGCTGCTTCAACCGCACGCCCGCTGGTGGCGATGACATTCGCACCTAACATGCGGCTCATCCCTGCAACACCAATAGAGGAGAGTAATCCACCAATGGTGGTTGGGATCAAACAAATTAATAGCGCAATCAGCACTAAAATAGAAACTGCATTGCCAGCACCTGCATATTCTGCTGCAAAGAGAGTAAAAAGGATACAGGGTTGCGCAGGCGAGCAAGAAAATAATGGTAAGCGCGGTCAATAGAATAGTCAGTGCGATTTCATTAGGTGTTTTGCGACGTTGCGCTCCCTCAACCATGGAGATCATTCGGTCAAGAAAAGTTTCACCGGGATTAACGGTACACTCAACGATCAGCCAGTCTGACAATACACGGGTGCCCCCCGTCACTGAGGAGAAATCCCCACCAGATTCACGGATCACGGGTGCTGATTCCCCCGTAATTGCACTTTCATCGACGGAGGCACCGCCTTCAAGCACTTCACCGTCACAAGGAATGGTTTCACCCGCACGGATCAAAACGATATCACCTTTGCGTAGCTGGTCTGAATTGACGGTTTCTTGCGGGGCATCCAAGCTAGGGTTAGCAAGACGTACCGCACTGCTGAGTTTCTTAACCCCTTTGAGACTAGCCGCTTGTGCTTTGCTGCGCCCTTCTGCGAGCGCTTCAGCAAAATTAGCAAATAAGACAGTAAACCATAACCATAAGGTTATCATGCCACTAAACCAAGCATCCCCAGTACTATAATGGGTGAGCATCGCTAGCCATAACAGCGTGGTAATAAGACTACCGATATAGACCACAAACATGACGGGGTTTCGCCATTGAGCTTGCGGTGTACATTTTTTTATCGCATCAATAATCGATTGACGAACGAGTTTACGGTCAAAAAGCTGAGTTTTTTTACTGTTCATTTTATTTCCCTCATTATGCTGCTAACCCAATTTGCAAATGTTCTGCTATCGGACCCAGCGCAAGTGCGGGCACGAAAGTTAGAGCACCGATGAGTAAAATGGTTAAAATTAATAAGCCAATAAAAACAGGGCCCATACGTCGGTAAACTGGCGGTACTTGCCATTTGAGGTTTTTTCATTGCTAATGAACCCGCGATAGCAAGAACAGGGAAGATGACACCAAAGCGGCCTAAGAACATGGTGATTGCCAGTGCAACATTGTAGAACGGTGTGTTTGCACTAAGCCCTGCAAAAGCACTTCCGTTGTTGTTGGCAGCAGAAGAGAAAGCGTATAGCACTTCACTAAAACCATGAGCACCAGGGTTAAAAATGGCAGCGCGGCCCACATCTGTCATTAAAGCGAGTGTAGTACCGCAAAGTACTAATGTCGGTGTAACTAAAATAGCAATAGCCACCATTTTCATTTCTCTCACTTCAATTTTTTTACCCAAATATTCGGGAGTACGGCCAATCATTAAACCGGCAATAAATACGGCAAGTAAAACAAAGAGCAACATGCCATACAGACCGGAGCCGACGCCACCAAATACCACTTCACCAATCTGCATTAGCCACATTGGCACCATACCGCCTAACGCAGTAAAAGAGTCATGCATGGCATTGACGGCACCGCATGACGCTGCGGTAGTCACAACGGCGTATAATGCTGAGCCAAGGATCCCAAATCGGCTCTCTTTTCCTTCCATATTGATTGAGCTATTTGCCGCAAAATCAGCTAAAAAAGGGTTGCCAACATACTCGGCATAAATCACCGTTGTAGCCGCGATGACAAAAATAATCGCCATGACCCACAACAGGGCATTTCCTTGTTTGTTATCCCCCACGGAGCGACCAAAGGCAAAACATAAGGCTGTTGGGATCAAAAAGATCGCTAACATCTGTACGAAGTTAGTCAACGCCGTTGGATTCTCAAAGGGATGAGAAGAGTTTGCGGCGAAAAATCCGCCTCCATTTGTGCCCAAGAGTTTTATCGCTTCTTGAGATGCCACAGGCCCCATTGGAATGAGTTGAGCTGAACTATCTAGATTATTGCTTAAGACATAAGGCGAGAAATTCTGGATCACACCTTGGCTAACAAAAAAGAGCGCAAAAATAACTGCTAACGGTAAGAGTAAATAGAGCGTAATACGCGTGAGATCCACCCAAGCATTACCCAGCGTCTTACTGCTGTGGCGTGCAAAAGCACGGATCAGAGCGAACACGACTGCGATGCCTGTTGCTGCGGATAAGAAGTTTTGTACGGTTAATCCAGCCATTTGGCTCAGGTAACTTAAGCTGCTTTCACCACTGTAAGATTGCCAGTTGGTATTGGTTACAAAACTAATTGCAGTATTAAAAGCGAGATCCCAATTCATCCCTTGAAATTTTTGTGGGTTAAGAGGGAGGTTGCCTTGAAATAGCAGCAGAATAAAAAGTAACGCAAAGCCCAATGTGTTAAACAGCAAAATGGCGAATGCGTAACGTGACCAATTCATCTCTGCCATTTCTCGACCTGGCTGTTTTAGCCCACTGAAACGCCAAATGATCGTCTCAGTTTTGGCGATAAAGTGTGGCATATCGCCTTCTATTAATCGGGCAATAAATAGTCCGAGTGGTTTCGCGAGTACAAATAGCACCAGTAAAAAACTGGCAATAAGTAGTAATGCACTTGTGGCCATCTTAGAAATCCTCCGCGTTAAGCAGGGCATAAATGAGATAAACCAGCAGTAAAACAACGAAAACTGCCCCAATAATGGAAAGTAATGACACAGTCGTTTCTCCTTATTATTTCCATAGGAGTAGGGTAAGGATTACGTTGTAAAGAAGCTGATAAAAAGTCAGTTAGGGGTGTAAAAAAAGTATAAAAATCGCGATAAAAATCGGCAGTGTGACGCTTTGTTAATCGATATTGTTAATTTATTGTGATCGTTTTGTTGTTTTTATTCATTTTTCTGTTGATTATTGTAATAAACCTACATTTTTTCTCAAAATTGACGATTTTTTTATCTTTTAAGTGGTCAGATCAGTAGTAAAATTACCAATAGAAGAGTATTATTAAGGCAGTTAATTTATCTTTCATACTATCTGTACGATTTTGGTCACTCTTGAATGGGTACTATGTGTAAGTTAGGGGCAAACTAAAATCGGCAAATAATGTGGCTACTGACAGGAGGATATCGATGTCCGCATATCACGAATACTCCCGGAATCAGGTGCTTTTACGCCGCACAGCAGCGTTAACCGCTGGCATACTTGCATTTCCGGTTATGGTTTTTCATCCACAACGCGCAAAGTTTTATAGCTACCTTTATAAAGTGTGGGCTAAAACAAGTGATAAGCCCGTTTGGCTTGAGCGCTCAGAAATGACCATGAATACTCATCGCTAATTGGCGATCCTGCTCCCCGCAACACTAGGTTGTGGGGGGAATATTAATTTCAAATGCTAGATTATTTAACCTGATCTATCTCCACCATTCCCTCTTTTTCTATGCCGATGAGGCGCTCATTAGCGCATCACTTTTCCTTTTTCATGGACCAAAGTATAATGCCGATTATGAAGCGACGGCGCGCCTTTAAATTTCAATTAAGACTCAATAGTCAGTAATGGCATGACATAGCGCACTTTGCAGGGCTTGTTGCTTTTTTCAACCACGCCTTAGCGTTCCAAAATGAAAACCATGAGGCAGGAAAAACGATATCCTGTATACAAAAATGGCTTCATGGCTGATCCTCACGACCATTATGAATATAGTAGGGATCTTACCCTTTAGGGCGGGGAGGATGTCAAAAGCTAGACACTCTAGATAGCTTGTCACAAAACCAACCATTTTTGCTAGAACAGGCAAAACCGATGCAGTAAAAGGACAATATTATGCGTAACTTAGCGTTGGAAGAACTTATTAATAATGAGCTGAAAGTCAGCGAATTCCAAGACTATGCGCCGAACGGTTTACAAGTCGAAGGGCGTTCACATGTACAAAAAATTGTAACGGGAGTCACTGCCTGCCAAGCATTACTTGATAAAGCCGTTGAAATGAATGCGGATGCTGTCATTGTTCATCATGGTTACTTTTGGAAAAATGAACCCGTTGTGATCAAAGGGATGAAAAGAAAGCGTCTAAAAACGCTCCTCGAAAACGATATTAACTTATATGGCTATCATTTGCCTTTAGACGCACATCCTCACTTAGGAAATAATACCCAGTTGGCGCATATCATGGGGGGTTAAAATTGATGGTCATATTGAGCCATTAATGCCATTTGGTTACTTTGATCAGCCGATTACGCCTGCTGAATTAACAGAACGACTGGAAACGCATCTTGGGCGTAAAGCACTCCATTGTGGTGATACGGGGAAACAAGAAATTCGCCAAATTGCATGGTGCACAGGGGGGGGACAAGGCTTTATTTTGCAAGCCGCGGAATTTGGTGTAGATGCTTTTGTAACAGGGGAAGTATCTGAGCAGACGATCCACATTGCAAGAGAAATGGGGATCCATTTTTACTCAGCGGGGCATCATGCGACTGAGCGTTATGGGATCAAAGCACTTACTCAGTGGCTGGTAGATAACCACGGGCTAGATGCGGTATTCATTGATATTGATAATCCTGCTTAAGCGTTATTTAAAATAAACATGTGCAGCCCAATCAATATTGGCGCTGCACATAGACAGTGAGTTGAATTTACTGTGTGCGATAGCGAAGGGATGATAGGCTGAGAATAATGCTGCCTATTACCAAAACCCCACCTAAATGTTGGCTCCAGCCTGCCACCATCAAACCTACCGCAAGCCCTATATAATAAAATAGCCCTAAAATGGCACCCGCAGTGCCTTTATTGTCGGAATAGCGGCTAAGTGCATGAGCTAGAATATTAGGGATTGCAATACCATAGCCAATGACGACCCCTATTACAGGCGCGATAAACCACACTGAATGCATTAGGATAAAAACTAGGCAACCACTTATTAGTGAAACAAAGCTTGATAGCTTAACTAATTTTTCTGGTGACCAATTTTTACCCAATAAATGGCGATTTAACGTCGAACCAATTCCTACACCTAACGCTAATAAGATCCCAGTTAGGCCAAATTGTTGTTGAGATAGCCCTAATTGTTCAAAATGAAAGGGCGCCAGTTGGTAATAACTGAATAAATTAATGTTGAAAAATGCTATCAATATCACATTTCTGACAATTTCTTTATCCCTAATCATGGTGAATAAAGTGGTTAAAAATGGGCTGTGTATCACATTTGCTGGTCGAGTTTCTGGAAGTCGATAACAAGACCACAACAATAACCCAATAGCTAAAACCGCTAAGCCAATAAAAACGGCTTGATAACCACCACTACTGACTAATAATGAACCTGCTAACATACCCATTGCTGGGCTAATGGCTAGAGCGATCCCCATAATAGAGAATACTTTAGATAATTCATGGCCTTGATAACAATCACGCATGGCTGTTTGGGTGCCAATAGAGCCTACAGCTGCACCAAAAGCGGATAACATGCGCATAAGCAATAATAAATAAAAATGCGTTACAAATAAGGCTCCAATCGAGGCAACTCCATACAATAAAAGCCCTGCAAGTATTGTTGGACGGCGGCCTAGTGTGTCACACATTCTTCCCCAAAATACGACGCCGAATGCAAATGCAAAGAAATAGAGTGAAAGCGTCTGTGAAGCTTGTTCTGCATTAACATGGAAAGCGATAGCAATCCCCGTTAATGCTGGGCTGTATATGGTTTCAACGATTTGTGGAAACATCATTAAGGCAACAGCCAGCCATAATGAAAGAGGGCGTTTCATATTAATAATCCTATATCTGTCACTGATGGCGAGCAGTTTAGTTGTATTTTTACTGTCTTATTACAATAATAAAGACAATAAATATCAAAAATAGGACATGTTATGGCATGGCTTAATCAGCAAGATAAGTTTGAGACACATTGGTATCAAGCTCCGATATTAGGGATTGCAGCGGAGATGGGGCAACACGACTCAGGCTTTCATGCTCACGATATGGGGCAATTACTGTTTACGCAGCAAGGTTGTATCCGTATTTCATTGGAAAACCGCTTATCATTACTTCCTCCTGGCAGAGTGGCTTGGATCCCCGCACAGGTTGTTCATCGTGCGCAAATGCGGGCGTCTGTTGGCTATCGCTCCGTTTATCTAAGCCAACAGTTTGCTCAGCAAATAGGTAGTGAAGTCATGGTGTTAACGGTAACACCGCTATTGAGAGAGCTTCTTGAACGTATTGCTATTGCACCTTTTGATAGCCAGTGGCAAACAGGGCGGTTAGCCAATTTATTACCTGTGTTTATCGATGAATTGCAAAATGCGAGTAAAGAGCCGATGTTTATCGCTATACCGCAAGATCGCAGACTGAAACATGTCAATATGGAGCAGCTTCCTCCACCATTAGTCGCGCTGGCCCAAACCGTTGGAGCAAGTGAAAAAACGATTACACGTATTTTTTTGCGTGAAACAGGCATGAGTTATCAGGTTTGGCGCCAACAATGGCGTTTTATAAAGGCTGTAGAGCTTCTTGCTCAAGGGAAGCCCTACCATTTTATCACTCAAGAATTAGGGCTAACGAGTGATAGCGCATTTATTAGTTTTTTTAAAAAAATGAGTGGTGTTACACCAAAAGAATACCAATCAACTAGCTAAATCATGCGATAGAAAAGCCCCGATTTTCGGGGCTTTGGTATGTAGGGAATCGAATCGTTTTAGTGAGAATATTATTTTTTTGATAGGTTAGAGTTAAACTCACGTTTCCCGTAGCCAGTATATAGCTGGCGAGGACGTGCGATTTTCAGACCATCATCATGCATTTCGTTCCAGTGTGCAATCCAGCCGATAGTCCGTGCAATAGCAAAGATCACGGTGAACATAGATGATGGAATACCCATTGCTTTCAGGATGATACCTGAATAGAAGTCAACGTTAGGATACAGTTTTTTCTCAATGAAGTATGGGTCGTTTAGTGCAATACGCTCCAGTTCCATCGCCACTTCGAGTAGGCTATCGTTCAGGCCAAGCTCATTTAGAACTTCATGGCAGGTTTCACGCATAACAGTCGCGCGTGGGTCATGGTTTTTATAAACACGGTGACCAAAGCCCATCAGACGGAAAGAGTCATTTTTATCTTTCGCACGCTCAATAAATGCTGGAATGTGTTCAACAGTTTGGATCTCTTCCAACATACGTAGACAAGCTTCGTTAGCACCACCATGAGCAGGTCCCCATAGCGAAGCGATACCCGCAGCAATACATGCAAATGGGTTTGCACCGGAAGAGCCAGCAGTACGTACGGTTGACGTTGAAGCGTTTTGTTCGTGGTCGGCGTGTAGGATTAAAATACGATCCATTGCGCGCTCAAGCACTGGGTTAACCACATACTCTTCACATGGTGTAGAGAACATCATGTACAAGAAATTACCTGCATAAGACAGGTCATTACGAGGGTAGACGAAAGGTTGACCGATGGAGTACTTGTAGCACATCGCCGCAACCGTTGGCATCTTAGACAGCAGACGATACGCAGTGATTTCACGGTGGCGAGGGTTGTTAACATCCAGCGCATCGTGATAGAAGGCTGCTAGCGCACCTGTCACACCACACAATACTGCCATAGGGTGTGAGTCGCGGCGGAAGCCTGTAAGCATACGGGTAATTTGCTCATGGATCATGGTATGGCGAGTTACCGTATTCTTAAAGGTATTGTATTGTTCTTGCGTTGGCGCTTCGCCGTATAACAGGATGTAGCAAACCTCTAAGTAAGAGGCTTCGGTTGCCAATTGGTCAATTGGAAAACCGCGGTGCAGCAGAATGCCTTTATCACCATCAATGTAAGTGATTTTTGATTCACATGAAGCAGTAGAGGTAAATCCAGGGTCGTAGGTGAAATACCCTTTTGAACCTAAAGTTCGGACATCGATAACGTCTTGACCGAGAGTTGGGGTTAGAATGTCTAGTTCAATTGTACTTGCACTCTCAGTCGTTAGCTTAGCTTTGTTATCAGCCATTTACGGTCTCCTTAGCGCTTGATAATCAACACCCAACAACCAGAACTCAGCGTTATACTGCGTCTTTACACATTGTTCTACCGGTGTGTTGTGGAAATCAGCTAGCTATCACATTAAATCCTGAAATCTGACTACCGATGACAATGTCTTTTAGGTTGTTTACGAGTGTGTAGATGTTATGTTCTTTTTGTTGTTTTCCCTACAATATCATTATTTTTAGTAAGGGAAACTAGTTTCATAACTTTTCAGTTTTCTTTCACGCCGATTGAGATATTGGCGACGTTCAGATAATTCTACCAGCCATATATGTAAGATAAATGTTGAATCATTGTCAAATAAGATAAGCACATTTATATAAAATGTTTAAATCGTGATCCCTCTCACTGTTCGGGCTAAATGTCACCAAACATTTTGTGTGGGAATTGTAATAGCAATGTGAAGACTTTATACTGGCAGCAGGTCTCCGGATTACCCTGATGTAGGAGTTCCAGCGTAATCAGTATGCAACTCTACTTGAACATGATGGACTAACGTTTAGCTTAAGTTGCATTTTGTACCCCTGTCGCTGTCCATTTCCGCCCCAGGTCCGGAGGAAGGAAAATAATAAAGAGCTGTGTGGGCAAAATTGTGAAAAAACAAAGACCTGTCAATCTTGATCTGCAGACGATCCACTTCCCGATCACTGCAATCTCTTCGATCTTGCACCGTGTCTCTGGCGTCATTACTTTCATCGCAGTTGGTATTCTGCTTTGGTTGTTAGGGACATCTCTCTCCTCTCCAGAAGGTTTTCAATACGTATCCGAAATAATGACCGGCTTTTTTTGCTAAGTTCATTCTTTGGGGAATTCTAACAGCATTGGCTTACCACATTTGTGGTGGTATTCGTCATATGCTGATGGACTTCGGCTGGGTTGATGAAACACTAGCCGCAGGTAACTCATCTGCAAAAATCACGTTTGTTATTACTGTCGTTCTGGCAATTCTGGCGGGGATATTAGTATGGTAAGTAATGCTTCAGCTTTAGGCCGCACTGGTATTCAGGACTGGCTGTTAATCCGTGGTTCAGCGATCGTTATCGTACTCTACGTACTGTATCTTGTTGGCTTTATTGCCATCAACGATATCACTTATGAAACATGGCGTGGTTTCTTCGCATCTTCTGTGACGAAAGTATTTACTATCCTCACATTGTTCTCGATTTTAGTGCATGCCTGGATTGGTTTATGGCAGGTGCTCACTGACTATGTTAAGCCATTGGCACTACGTTTAGTGTTGCAGCTTGTTATTGTTGTTGCGCTGCTGGCTTACTTAATTTACGGAACAATTGTGGTGTGGGGTGCATAAATGAATCTGCCAATAAGAGAATTTGACGCTATCGTTATCGGTGCAGGTGGCGCAGGTATGCGCGCTGCATTGCAAATTTCGCAACTTGGCTTATCTTGCGCCTTGTTGTCAAAAGTTTTTCCAACCCGTTCTCATACGGTATCAGCGCAAGGTGGTATCACTGTTGCACTAGGTAACACTCACCCAGATAACTGGGAGTGGCACATGTATGACACCGTAAAAGGGTCTGACTATATTGGTGACCAAGATGCCATCGAATACATGTGTAAAACGGGTCCAGAAGCGATTCTTGAATTAGAACATATGGGCTTACCATTCTCTCGTTTGGACGACGGTCGTATTTATCAGCGTCCATTCGGTGGTCAGTCTAAAAACTTCGGTGGTGAGCAAGCGGCTCGTACCGCTGCTGCTGCTGACCGTACTGGTCATGCTCTGTTGCATACGTTGTATCAACAAAACCTGAAAAACCACACCACTATTTTTTCTGAGTGGTATGCCCTTGATTTAGTTAAAAACCAAGATGGCGATATCGTTGGTTGTACGGCAATTTGTATGGAAACTGGCGAGCTAGTTTACTTCAAAGCTAAAGCAACGATCCTTGCAACAGGTGGTGCAGGCCGCATCTATCAATCCACAACAAACGCTCACATCAATACGGGTGACGGTGTTGGTATGGCTGCCCGTGCGGGTGTGCCACTACAAGATATGGAAATGTGGCAATTCCACCCAACAGGTATCGCAGGTGCAGGGGTTCTGGTAACAGAAGGCTGCCGTGGTGAAGGTGGATACCTATTGAATAAAGACGGCGAGCGTTTCATGGAGCGTTATGCGCCTAACGCGAAAGACCTTGCTGGTCGTGACGTTGTTGCTCGTTCAATTATGATTGAAATCCGTGAAGGTCGTGGCTGTGATGGCCCTTGGGGACCTCACGCGAAATTGAAATTGGACCACTTGGGTAAAGAAGTTCTGGAATCACGCCTACCGGGTATTCTTGAGTTATCTCGTACCTTTGCTCACGTTGACCCAATCAAAGAGCCAATCCCAGTTATCCCAACGTGTCACTATATGATGGGAGGTATCCCAACTAAGGTTACAGGTCAAGCGATTCGTTATAACGAAAAAGGCGAGGATGAAGTCATTCCAGGTCTGTTCGCTGTGGGTGAAATTGCGTGTGTATCTGTACACGGTGCTAACCGCCTTGGTGGTAACTCATTGCTCGACTTAGTGGTATTTGGTCGTTCTGCGGGTCTACACCTGAAAGAGTCACTGATGGAGCAAGGTTCAATGCGTGAAGCATCTGAATCTGACATTGATGCTGCAATGGCTCGCTTTAACCGCTGGGAAAATGCACGTACGGGTGAAGATCCTGTTGAAATCCGTAAAGCGCTGCAAACCTGCATGCAACATAACTTCTCGGTATTCCGTGAAGGTGATGCAATGGCGAAAGGTTTAGAAGAGCTGAAAGTTATCCGCGAGCGTTTGAAAAATGCACGTCTTGATGACACATCGACCGAGTTCAACACTCAACGTATTGAATGTTTAGAGCTGGATAACTTGATGGAAACAGCTTATGCAACAGCACAAGCTGCAAACTTCCGTACTGAAAGTCGCGGAGCGCATAGCCGTTTCGACTATCCAGATCGTGATGACGTTAATTGGCTGTGTCACTCATTGTATTTACCGCAATCTGAAACGATGACGCGTCGTGAAGTGAACATGCAACCTAAGTTGCGTGAACCCTTCCCGCCGAAAGTACGTACTTATTAATGCGTGGTGTTAATCCAGTTGCGGAGAAATGAACTATGAAACTTGAATTTTCGATTTATCGCTATAATCCGGACGTAGATAACGCGCCACGTATGCAAGATTACACGCTCGAAGTGCCTGAAGGGCGTGACATGATGTTGCTGGATGCGTTGATCCAACTGAAAGAGAAAGATCCAACATTGTCATTCCGTCGTTCTTGCCGTGAAGGTGTATGTGGCTCTGACGGCGTTAACATGAATGGTAAAAATGGTCTGGCTTGTATCACACCCCTGTCTGCGTTGACTCGTAGCGGAAAGAAAATTGTGATCCGTCCATTACCAGGTCTGCCTGTTATTCGTGACCTGATTATCGACATGAGCCAGTTCTATACTCAATACGAAAAAATTCGTCCGTATCTTATTAATGATAATAAGAACCCACCGGCGCGTGAGAATTTACAGTCACCGGCACAGCGTGAAAAACTCGATGGATTATATGAGTGTATTTTATGTGCATGTTGCTCAACTTCTTGCCCATCGTTCTGGTGGAACCCGGACAAATTTATTGGTCCAGCAGGTCTTTTAGCTGCATACAGGTTCCTAATTGATAGTAGAGATACTGAAACAGATGCTCGATTAGATGATCTGAACGACGCTTTTAGTGTTTTCCGCTGTCATAGCATCATGAATTGTGTCAATGTATGTCCTAAAGGACTAAATCCAACGAAAGCTATCGGGCATATTAAACCTATGTTACTAAAACATAGTGCATAAAACCGATTTAACCTGCGGTACGAAAGTACCGTAGGTTATTAAATAGTAAAAAGTAAAAGCAAAAAAGTGAAAGTAATAAGCCAAACTGCAAATGATGAAGACGCGAGCAAACTCGAGGAACCTTTAAAAACTGCAGTCAGTTTTTAAAGGTTCCTTAAAAGGGGAGCCCGGAGTGATAAAGGGAAACCCAAAGTGAGAACATGCATAAAGCACGTCCAGAAGAACCTTTATCGAGGCCGCTTAAACGCGGCAATTAGTTAACCACGGCGAAAACTAAAGCTGTAAAAGCTTAAGGGATCACAATGCAGAACGGCGTAATGAAGGACTGGCTGGATTCGAGCTTTCTGGCAGGCGCGAACCAGACTTACATAGAACAACTCTATGAAGATTATCTAACTGACCCCAATTCTGTTGATGCTGGCTGGAGAGAAATCTTCCAGCAACTGCCTGGAGCAGGCACCAACGCTGAGCAATTCCACTCACAAGCACGCGAATATTTCCGTCGCTTAGCAAAAGACTCGACTCGTTATCATACCTCTGTTAGCGATCCTGCAATCGACGCAAAACAAGTAAAAGTTTTGCAGTTGATTAACGCATTCCGCTTCCGCGGGCATCAAAATGCAAATCTTGACCCATTAGGTTTATGGAAACGTGAATCTGTTCCCGATTTAGATCCAGCATTCCATAATCTAACGAAAGAAGATTTCGACGAAACATTCAATGTGGGTTCTTTTGCGATTGGCAAAGAGACCATGAAACTTAGCGACCTGTATGATGCACTGAAACGTATTTATTGCGGTTCTATTGGTGCTGAATACATGCATATCACAAATACTGAGGAAAAACGCTGGATCCAGCAACGCCTCGAGTCTGTGAATGTCGCTGAGCAATTTACGAAAGAAGAAAAACGTCGCTTCTTAGCTGAATTAACAGCAGCAGAAGGGCTAGAGCGTTATTTAGGCGCTAAATTCCCAGGTGCAAAACGTTTCTCATTGGAAGGTGGTGATTCACTGATCCCAATGCTGAAAGATTTGATTCACCATGCGGGTAAACAAGATACGCGTGAAGTTGTACTAGGTATGGCTCACCGTGGTCGTCTTAACGTTCTTATCAACATTTTAGGTAAAAAACCGGCTGAACTATTCGATGAGTTCGCAGGTAAACACAAAGACCACTCAAGTGCTGGTGACGTTAAATATCACCAAGGCTTCTCTTCTGATTTCCAAACCGAAGGCTCACGTGTTCACTTAGCATTGGCATTTAACCCATCTCACCTTGAGATAGTTAGCCCAGTTGTTATTGGCTCTGTCCGTGCTCGTCGTGACCGTCTTGATGAAGGCCGTAGCAATATGGTGCTACCAATCACCATCCATGGTGACTCTGCGGTAGCAGGCCAAGGCGTTGTTCAAGAAACACTGAACATGTCTCAAGCGCGTGGTTATGAAGTTGGTGGTACTGTACGTATCGTCATTAACAACCAAATCGGTTTCACAACGTCTAACCCGAAAGATACTCGTTCAACAGAGTATTGTACTGACATCGCGAAGATGGTCCAAGCACCTATCTTCCACGTGAACGCTGATGATCCAGAAGCGGTAGCATTTGTCACTCGCTTAGCACTAGATTTCCGTAATACCTTTAAACGTGATGTGATGATTGACCTCGTTTGTTATCGTCGTCATGGTCATAACGAAGCTGATGAGCCAAATGCAACTCAGCCAATTATGTATCAAAAAATCAAAAAACATCCGACCCCACGTAAAATCTATGCTGACCGTCTAATTGAAAGTGGTGTTGTGACTGCTGATGAAGTCACTGAGATGGTTAATTTGTACCGTGACGCGCTAGATAGAGGCGACTGTGTCGTTGAAGAGTGGCGTGAAATGGGGCTACATTCTTATACATGGGAACCGTACCTGAACCATGAATGGAATGAAGAATACAAATCCACATTTGATTTAAAACGCTTGCAAGAGCTTGCGGTTAAAACCAGTACTATCCCTGCTGAAGTTGTCACTCAGTCTCGTGTTGAGAAAATTTACTCTGACCGTGCTGAAATGGCAAAAGGCGAAAAACCTCTTGATTGGGGTGCAGCAGAAACATTGGCATATGCAACCTTGGTTGATGAAGGTATTCCTGTTCGTCTATCTGGTGAAGATGCTGGCCGTGGTACGTTCTTCCACCGTCATGCTGTTGTTCATAATCAAACGAACGGTTCAGTATATGTACCGCTGCAAAATATCCATAACGGGCAAGGCGTGTTTAATGTTTGGGACTCAGTTCTGACAGAAAACGCGGTGTTGGCATTCGAATATGGCTACGCGACGACAGAACCACGCGCTCTGACGATTTGGGAAGCTCAATTTGGTGACTTCGCAAACTGTGCGCAAGTGGTTATCGACCAATTTATTAGCTCAGGTGAGCAAAAATGGGGTCGTATGTGTGGCTTGGTAATGCTTTTACCACACGGTTATGAAGGCCAAGGCCCAGAGCACTCCTCTGCACGTTTAGAGCGTTATCTGCAACTGTGCGCAGACCAAAACATGCAAGTGTGTGTGCCGTCAACGCCTGCTCAGGTTTATCACATGTTACGCCGTCAGGCACTACGCGATATGCGTCGTCCTCTGATTGTGATGTCACCTAAATCACTGCTGCGTCATCCATTAGCGGTATCAAGCATGGAAGAGCTGGCGAATGGTAAATTCCTGCCAGTAATCGGTGAAATAGATGAAATCAATCCGAAAAACGTGAAACGCGTCATTCTGTGTTCAGGTAAAGTTTATTACGATCTGTTAGAACAGCGTCGTAAGAATGAACAAACAGATGTTGCTATCGTGCGTATTGAGCAGCTATATCCGTTCCCACACGAAGATATTCAGCAAGCGCTGGCGCAATATGCGCATGTTAAGGATTTCGTATGGTGTCAAGAAGAGCCATTGAACCAAGGCGCTTGGTATTGCAGCCAACACAACTTCCGTGAAGCTATCCCAGCAGGGGCGACTTTACGTTATGCAGGTCGTGCTGCTTCTTCATCTCCAGCAGTTGGTTATACGTCCGTTCACCAAGAGCAGCAACAAGCTCTGGTTAATGACGCGTTGAACATTGAATAATTAAAGGATAGAAAATGAGTAGTGTAGAAATTCTTGTTCCAGATCTTCCTGAATCCGTTGCTGATGCTACGGTTGCCACATGGCATAAAAAACCAGGTGATAGCGTTGAACGTGACGAAGTGCTGGTTGAAATCGAAACGGATAAAGTTGTACTAGAAGTTCCTGCAAGTGAAGCGGGTGTACTAGAAGCTATCGTTGAAGACGAAGGTGCAACAGTGTTATCTAAACAACTGTTAGGCCGTATTCGTTTGGGTGATAGCACTGGCATGCCAGCGGATGTGAAACCTGCTCAAGAAGCTGCACCTGCACAACGTCAAACGGCGAGCTTGGAAGAAGAGAGCAATGATGCACTGTCTCCAGCGATCCGTCGCTTAGTTGCAGAGCATGATCTTAACCCAGCAGATATTAAAGGCACGGGTGTTGGTGGTCGTCTGACTCGCGAAGATGTTGAAAAACATTTAGCAGCGAACAAATCAGCGCCTGCTGCTAAAGCACAAGCACCTGCTGCTCCACAAGCGCCACTGGCACATCGTAGCGAAAAACGTGTACCAATGACACGTCTGCGTAAACGTATTGCTGAGCGTCTGTTGGAAGCGAAAAACAGCACTGCGATGTTAACAACCTTTAACGAAGTTAACATGCAGCCAATCAAAGATCTGCGTAAGCAATATGGTGAAGCGTTCGAAAAACGTCACGGTGTGCGTTTAGGCTTTATGTCTTTCTACATTAAAGCAGCGGTCGAAGCACTGAAACGTTATCCAGAAGTGAATGCTTCTATTGACGGTACAGATGTGGTTTACCACAACTATTTCGACATCAGTATTGCGGTATCGACACCTCGTGGTCTGGTAACACCAGTATTGCGTGATGTTGATGCGATGAGCATGGCTGATATCGAGAAGACAATTAAAGAACTGGCTGTTAAAGGTCGCGACGGTAAATTAACGGTTGAAGACTTAACTGGTGGTAACTTCACTATCACTAATGGCGGCGTATTTGGTTCTCTCATGTCCACACCTATCATTAACCCACCACAAAGTGCAATCTTAGGCATGCATGCTATTAAAGATCGCCCTATGGCGGTTAACGGTAAGGTCGAAATTCTTCCAATGATGTACCTTGCATTATCTTATGACCACCGCCTAATTGATGGTAAAGAGTCAGTTGGCTTCTTAGTGGCTATCAAAGATATGCTGGAAGATCCAACTCGTTTACTGCTGGACGTATAGCAACATAACATGGCAGGGGCATACCTGTCCGGTCTGAAGTAACCGATGCAACCGGCTCCCGCCGGTTGCTAAATCAGTAACAATTGCAGGAGGCGAATAAACGCCTCTTCAGACTCAATTATGGATAGAACATCATGAATTTACACGAGTATCAGGCAAAACAGCTTTTTACACGCTACGGTTTGCCAGCACCAACGGGTTATGCCTGCTCATCAGCAGATGAAGCTGTAGAAGCGGCTAAAAAAATCGGAAACGGCCCATGGGTTGTTAAATGCCAAGTTCACGCAGGTGGACGTGGTAAAGCTGGCGGCGTTAAAGTCACAAGCAATATCAACGATATCAAAGAATTTGCTGAAAAATGGTTAGGTAAAAACCTTGTTACTTACCAAACAGATGCAAATGGTCAGCCTGTTAACCAAATCCTTGTTGAACATGCGACAGATATTGCTAAAGAGCTGTATTTGGGTGCAGTAGTTGACCGTGGCACACGTCGTGTTGTGTTTATGGCTTCTACCGAAGGTGGTGTTGAGATTGAGAAAGTTGCTGAAGAAACGCCAGAACTGATCCACAAAGCAGTTATCGACCCATTAACAGGTCCTATGCCTTTCCAAGGCCGTGAATTAGCATTTAAATTAGGCTTAACGGGTAAACAAGTTAGCCAATTCGCTAAGATCTTCATGGGCCTAGCGACTATGTTCTTAGAGCGTGACCTTGCTCTAATCGAAGTCAACCCATTAGTTATCAATACTGAAGGCGACCTAGTTTGTTTGGATGGTAAATTAGGTGTTGATAGCAACGCACTATATCGCCAAGCAGAAATGCGTGAAATGCATGACCCATCTCAAGAAGATGCGCGCGAAGCACAAGCTGCACAGTGGGAACTGAACTATGTTGCACTTGATGGCAACATCGGTTGTATGGTTAACGGTGCAGGTCTTGCAATGGGAACCATGGATATCGTTAAACTGCACGGCGGTGCACCAGCTAACTTCTTAGACGTTGGTGGTGGCGCAACTAAAGAACGCGTAACTGAAGCATTTAAAATTATCCTTTCAGATAAGAGCGTTAAAGCTGTTTTCGTTAACATTTTTGGTGGTATCGTTCGCTGTGACCTGATTGCAGACGGCATCATTGGTGCAGTAGAAGAAGTTGGCGTGAATGTACCAGTAGTGGTTCGTTTAGAAGGTAACAATGCAGAGTTAGGTGCGAAGAAACTGGCTGATAGCGGTCTGAATATTATCGCAGCAAACAGCCTGACGGATGCAGCTAAGAAAGCAGTAGCAGCGGCGGAGGCCAAATAATGTCTATTTTAATCGATAAAAACACCAAAGTAATTTGCCAAGGTTTCACTGGCGGTCAAGGTACTTTCCACTCCGAACAAGCGATTGCTTACGGTACTAAAATGGTTGGTGGTGTGACCCCGGGTAAAGGTGGTACAACTCACTTAGGCCTACCTGTATTTAATACTGTTCGTGAAGCTGTAGAAGCGACAGGCGCAACCGCTTCTGTTATCTATGTTCCAGCACCATTTTGTAAAGATTCTATCTTAGAAGCAATTGATGCAGGCATTAAACTGATTATCACGATTACTGAAGGTATCCCAACGCTGGATATGCTGACTGTGAAAGTGAAATTAGATGAAGCTGGCGTACGCATGATCGGTCCAAACTGCCCAGGTGTTATCACGCCGGGTGAATGTAAAATTGGTATCCAACCAGGCCATATCCATATGCCAGGTAAAGTCGGTATCGTTTCACGTTCAGGTACGCTGACTTATGAAGCGGTAAAACAAACGACAGATGCAGGTCTTGGCCAATCAACTTGTGTTGGTATCGGTGGTGACCCAATCCCAGGTTCAAACTTCATTGACATCCTGAAGATGTTCCAAGAAGACCCACAAACCGAAGCAATCGTCATGATCGGTGAAATCGGTGGTAACGCAGAAGAAGAAGCGGCTGCTTACATTAAAGAGCACGTAACTAAGCCAGTTGTTGGTTACATTGCAGGTGTAACAGCGCCTAAAGGTAAGCGTATGGGCCACGCTGGTGCGATTATCGCTGGCGGTAAAGGTACAGCTGACGAGAAATTTGCTGCATTAGAAGCTGCGGGCGTGAAAACAGTACGTAGCTTGGCAGACATTGGCGATGCTGTGAAATCAATGTTGGCAAAATAAGCTCTCGCTTAGCATAAACATTTAAAACAGTGAGGCTCGTATTCCAAAAGAATACGGGCCTTTTTTGTTGTGCGTGGAGCACTAAACACAGAGGGATAACACAGGTGCTGTTATCGATAAATTAGCGGATTATCGCAGTGTGGATACGTGAGATGGAGTGTCGTACTCTTTTTAGCGGCCTAGTTTTTTTAGATTTAATTGTACTATGCAACTACCCTTTAACGGGTTCCAATTATCGCCGTTTGACGGTTATTTATACTGCTTAAATGTTGTACTCTAGTCTTAAGTTGGGTGTTTTTCACTCAATGTGATTAAATATACTACTAAAGTGCCATTTTTAATAACGGATGCTTAGTCTTAATTAATAAATCTAAAATAGTCAAATAAGCAGAGATTATTTAGTAATTAATAAAATTCATAATAAAAACCAAATAGGCTAATATTATAAATTAAATTATCTTTTTATGAAGTTTTAAATAAAAAGTTAATTTTTTAGGCTCTCTTTTAGAAAATTAAGAATATTTGTACTATTATCAATAACAGACAATTAACATTTAAATAACCATTAATTGATGATAAGGATAATCGCTTAACAACAATCAAAAAAGTTGACGCAAATCAATTCATTAGTACTAGCATTATTTTTATAATTTGCTTAAATTGGTGTGCGATCAAATACTCATTTTTCTATTATAGGGTATAATTATTGATATATATTCAGAATTCAAATCTGAATCACGCAAAAGAAGTTTATTGTATGTGAAGATAAGCGTACTATTATTATAGTGTCGTTAGAGTTTTTGATTTTGTTAATTATTTGTTGTTTTGAGGCATTTTTTGCTGGTAGTTAAGAGGCTTTCTTTAATTGTATTGGAAGCTGGGTTGCCGCAAGTCGGTGTCTTCCTGCTAGGAGCAAGGAGTCAAGATGTTTGATATTGTCGAACTGTCAAGATTACAGTTTGCCTTAACTGCGATGTATCACTTCCTGTTCGTACCACTAACGCTTGGTATGGCGTTTTTGCTTGCGATCATGGAAACGGTATATGTGCTGTCTGGTAAGCAAATTTATAAAGATATGACTAAATTCTGGGGCAAGTTATTTGGTATTAACTTTGCTCTAGGTGTTGCCACTGGTTTGACTATGGAGTTCCAATTCGGGACTAACTGGTCTTACTATGCCCACTATGTTGGAGATATCTTCGGTGCACCACTGGCAATCGAAGGTTTGATGGCATTCTTCCTTGAATCAACGTTTGTTGGTTTGTTCTTCTTTGGTTGGGATCGCTTAAGCAAAACTCAACACCTTGCGGTGACTTGGTTAGTTGCTTTAGGTTCTAACTTCTCTGCGCTGTGGATCCTCGTTGCGAACGGTTGGATGCAAAACCCTATCGCTGCAGACTTTAACTTCGAAACAATGCGTATGGAAATGGTCAGCTTCTCTGAGCTGGTCCTGAACCCTGTTGCACAAGTTAAATTCGTTCACACAGTTGCTGCTGGTTATTGTACTGGTGCGATGTTTGTTCTGGGTATCAGCTCTTACTATATGCTTAAGGGCCGTGACCTTGCGTTTGCTAAACGTTCATTTGCAATCGCTGCAAGCTTCGGTATTGCCGCTGTACTATCTGTTATCGTTCTTGGTGATGAATCAGGTTACGAAATGGGTGACGTTCAGAAGACCAAGTTAGCCGCGGTAGAAGCTGAGTGGGAAACGCATGCTCCACCTGCAGCGTTTAACCTGATCGCTTGGCCTGACACCGAAAAAATGGAAAACAAATTTGCAATTGAAATTCCATGGGTGATGGGTCTTATCACAACGCGTTCACTGGATACACCAGTTCTAGGTCTGAAAGATCTGATGAAGCAACACGAAGTTCGTATTCGTAACGGTATGATTGCATACGGTGAGTTACAACAACTTCTTGCGGGTAATAAAGACCCTGAGTTGCGTAAATCTTTCGAAGCGAACAAGAAAGATTTAGGTTATGGTCTTCTGCTGAAACAATACGCACCAAATATTGTTGATGCAACAGAAGCACAGATCCAAAAAGCGGTTAAAGATAGTATCCCGAATGTAGGTCCATTGTTCTGGGCATTCCGTATCATGGTTGGCGTAGGCTTCCTGCTGCTGATTATCATCGGTCTATCCTTCCTGTCAGTGGTACGCAACCGTATTGGTCAAAACAAATGGTTACTACGTACCGCATTGTTCGGTATTCCATTACCGTGGATTGCGATTGAATCAGGCTGGTTCGTTGCAGAATATGGTCGTCAGCCGTGGGCTATCGGTGAGGTTCTCCCTGTTTCCGTTGCACACTCAAACTTGACAACCCATGATCTGATTTTCTCTCTAGCTCTGATCTGTGGTCTGTATACACTGTTCTTAATTGCTGAATTGTTCCTGATGTTCAAATTCGCTCGTAAAGGGCCAAGCAGCCTGAAAACTGGCCGCTACCACTTTGAACAGAAAAACAACTCCTGCACAAGACGTTCAGTAAACAGGAGTCCACTTATGTTTGATTATGAAGTTCTTCGATTTGTGTGGTGGATTCTAATCGGCGTTCTGCTGATTGGCTTCGCTGTCACGGATGGCTTTGACATGGGCGTCGGCTTCTTATTACCAATTCTAGGTAAAACAGATACTGATCGCCGTATCATGATTAACTCAGTTTGCGCCGCACTGGGATGGTAACCAAGTTTGGTTGATCACCGCAGGTGGTGCGATGTTTGCAGCATGGCCACAAGTGTATGCTGCGGCATTCTCAGGTTTCTATGTCGCGATGATTTTAGTGCTTGCAGCACTGTTCTTCCGCCCAGTCGGTTTTGACTACCGTTCTAAGTTGGAGAATCCAAAAATGGCGCAACATGTGGGACTGGGGTCTATTTATCGGTGGTTTCGTTCCACCATTAGTTATCGGTGTTGCGTTTGGTAACCTGCTTTTAGGTGTTCCATTCCAAATCGATAGCCAACAATATCTGACTTATACAGGTAACTTGTTCGGCCTACTGAACCCATATGGTCTGTTAGCTGGTGTTGTTAGCTTAATGATGATTGTGACTCAAGGTGCAACATACTTACAAATGCGTACGACCGGTGAACTACACCTACGTGTTCGTAAAGCAACTTATGTAACAGCATTATTAACTCTGCTGGCTTTCGCAGGTGCAGGTGCTTGGTTGGTTATGGGTATCGATGGCTACGTTGTGACTTCAACTATCGATACATTAAGCGTATCTAACCCACTGAACAAAACTGTCGAAGTTGCTTCAGGTGCGTGGTTGACTAATTTCAACAACTATCCTGTGCTGTGGGCATTACCTGCTCTAGGTGTGGTACTGCCACTGTTGACTATGCTGTTTAGTAAAGCAGACAAAAATGCGTTAGCGTTTGTGAGTTCATCTCTCACTATCGCTTGTATCATTTTAACTTGTGGTGTTGCAATGTTCCCATTCATCATGCCATCAAACATCATGCCAAATGCAAGTTTGACCATGTGGGATGCAACATCTAGCCTGTTTACTCTGCAAGTTATGACGGTTGTTGCGATTATTTTTGTTCCAATTGTATTGGCTTACACTGCGTGGTGTTACTACAAAATGTTTGGCCGTTTGGACAAAAACTTCATCGAAGGCAACAAGCATTCACTGTATTAAGGAGCATAACATATGTGGTATTTTGCCTGGATTCTTGGCACGCTGTTAGCTTGTAGTTTTGCAGTGATTGCAGCTCTAGCTTTAGAGCATGCGGAAGATAAAGCTGCTGCTAAAGATGGCGAGTAATAAATAATGCTGGTGGATAAAAGCTATCAGCTATTGGATAAGGGTCCGGTACGGATCCTTATCCTTATATTAGCGTTAGGGATTGCTGGGAGTGTCATGTGGGATCCAACCCAATTTGCGGCTAAAACCAGCTCATTTCTTATCTGGCAAGGGTTATTACTTATTTGGGCAACCTGTAGTGGCATGATTTTTGGTGTCGGATTTCGACCTAATAAATTGATTTGGCGACTACTTTTCCATCCTTTACCTGCCATCATTATCCTTATCTGGGGCTTGGTTAAAGTCTTCAGCTAATCTAATTGTCAATTATGGGTCTGCGGATCCATAATTTTTTTTTGATAACTTTACCCCTAGGTCATTCCAAAGCGCCACCGTCTTGAGTATAGTGGCACCGTTAATTAATTTAACCTAGGATGGAGTGATTGTTATGTTATTTCGTTGGCCTGTTCGCGTCTATTATGAAGATACGGATGCGGGCGGTGTGGTTTATCATGCACGTTATCTCGCTTTTTTTGAACGGGCTAGGACCGAGATGCTACGGGATAAAGGTATCAATCAACAAAGTTTACTGGCTGAGAATATCGGGTTTGTTGTCAGGAGTATGACAACGGACTTTGTCAGAGCGGCTCGGCTGGACGATTTATTGGAAATTGAGACACAAATCATTGAGATGAAGCGTGCCTCTTTAACCTTTCAACAAAGGTTAATTGATTCACAAGGTAACCTGCTTTGCGGGGCTACGGCCCTGATTGCTTGTGTGGACACATCAAAAATGAAGCCGACAGCGCTTCCTAAGTCTATTGTCGCGGAGTTTAAACAGTGACTGACATGAATATCGTGGATTTATTCCTAAAAGCGAGCCTATTGGTTCAGATCATTATGTTCGTTTTGATTGGTTTCTCTATTGCTTCTTGGGCCATCATTATTCAGAGAACAAAAATTTTAAATGCGGCAGCTCGAGAAGCGGAAGCGTTTGAAGATAAGTTTTGGTCTGGTATTGAGTTATCTCGCTTATACAAAGAAAGTCAGGCTCGCCGTGACTCGCTAAGTGGAGCAGAACAAATTTTCCATGCAGGTTTCAAAGAGTTTGTTCGTTTACACCAAGCGAATATTCATGCACCGGATGCTGTTGTCACCGGGGCATCTCGTGCTATGCGCATTTCGATGAACCGTGAGCTTGAATCCGTAGAAGCGCACATCCCATTTTTAGGGACGGTTGGTTCTATTAGCCCTTATATTGGTCTTTTTGGTACGGTATGGGGAATTATGCATGCCTTTATTGCATTAGGTGCGGTTAAACAAGCAACACTACAAATGGTAGCGCCGGGTATCGCTGAAGCGTTGATTGCAACAGCAATTGGTTTGTTTGCAGCAATCCCAGCGGTAATGGCATATAACCGATTAAATCAGCGAGTCAATAAGCTAGAACAGAGCTACGATAACTTTATGGAAGAGTTTCTGGCTATCTTACATCGCCAAGCATTCTCTGCTGATAAGAAATAATACGGGGAGATAAGCGAATGGCGCGCAATAGTCGCAGACGTGAGCTAAAATCCGAAATCAACATTGTTCCATTGCTGGATGTTTTGTTGGTACTGTTGCTAATTTTTATGGCGACAGCACCGATTATTTCACAAAGCGTGGAGGTTGATCTGCCGGATGCCGCTGAAAGCCAGACCGTATCATCAAGCGATAATCCACCGATTATTTTAGAGGTTGCGGGAGTTGGTCAATACAATATGTTAATTGATGGTGAGCGCTTAGAGCTACTACCACCAGAACAGATTGCGGCTGAAGCGAAAGCTCAGCTAGATAAAAATCCAAAGGCGATTTTCCTTATCGGTGGTGCAAAAGAAGTGCCCTATGATGAAGTGATTAAGGCATTGAATATTTTGCATCAAGCAGGGATCAAATCGGTCGGTTTAATGACTCAACCCATGTAATTGAGTGAGTAATGATTCTTTTTTTGGAAACCAATTGTGGGAAAGACAAAAGAGAAAAAAGATAATTTAAGGCTTTCTCTTCTAACGTCGCTTGCGTTGCACGTTTTATTGATAGGCCTAATTATAATTGGTTCCTTAGTTTCCGTTGTCAAACTTGGCGGCGGAGGGGAGGAGGGGACTGTCATCGATGCGGTGATGGTCGATCCCGGCGCGGTTGTTCAGCAATATAACCAAATGCAACAACAAGAAAATAGCGCTAAACAAGCAGCTAAAGAGCGTAAAGAGAAAGAGCGTAAACAAGAAGCTGAGCTAAGGGAAAAGCAAGAGCAGGAACAAAAACGTCTGCAACAGCTTGAGCAAGAGCGTATTCAAAGTGAACGAGAAGCGCAGGAGCGGCAAAAACAAGTTGAGCAGCAACAAAAACAAGCAGCTGAAGCGGCAAGAAAAGCGAAGGAAGAGCAAAAAATAGCGGAAGAAGCGGCGGCAAAAGCCAAAGCAGAAAAAGAACGCTTGATTAAAGAACAAGCTGCCGCGAAGGAAAAAGCAGAGGCCGAAGCGAAAAAAGAAGCTGAAGCGATAAAAGCGAAAGCAGCGGCTGATGCTAAGGCGAAAGCGGAGAAAGAAGCGAAAGCTAAAGCGGAAAAAGAGGCGAAAGAGAAAGCGGAGAAAGAAGCGAAAGCTAAAGCAGCTAAAGAAGCTAAGGCCAAAGCCGATAAGGAAGCAAAAGCCAAAGCAGCTAAAGAGAAAGCAGAGGCTGCAAAAAATTCCGCTGAGATTGATAATCTACTCGGTGATTTGACCTCTACAGGGCCAAGTCGTGAAGGTGGAGCGGCTTCCGCAGGCCAAGGTGGCGGTAAACGTTCTGGGGCATCCAATGCAGACGTTGAAAATTATGCAAGTAAAATAAAAGCCGCGATTCAGAGTAAGTTTTATGATTCAGATACTTACCGTGGACGTACGTGTGAACTTAAGTTACAAATTGCACCTGATGGCTTATTAGTAAGTATTACCCCTAAAAATAATGCTTCTAATGACCCAGCATTGTGTAGTGCAGCAATCAGAGCTGCAAACCTTGCAACGTTACCACGCCCACCGGCGGATGTGTATGAAGCATTTAAAAAACAAGGAAGTACAGTTGTATTTAGCCCAAAATAAGATAAGTCGGAGCTGTCTGTATTGAATTTATGTCTGCTATAGCATAAATAGTTCTTACAATATCTAGTTTTGTTAGTATACCTTTGTTAAAATTCAGCGAATTATTGTGGCAGTGAATACCACAGTAAGGGAGATAAGGATGAAGCAGGCTTTTAAAGTAGTTCTCGGGTTCCTCATGTTATGGGCAACAGTTGCTCAGGCTGAAATCCGTATTGAGATCACGGAAGGTGTTAATAGTGCTCAGCCAATAGGGGTTGTTCCTTTTAAATGGTCTGGCTCAGGTACACCTCCACAAGAAATCGGGCAAATTGTTGGTGCTGATTTACGCAATAGTGGCAAATTTAACCCTATTGAGCCTAGTCGTATGCCTCAACAACCTGCGACCGCTTCTGAAGTAGTTCCTGAGGCTTGGACAGCATTGGGGATTAATGCCGTTGTTGTCGGTCAAATCCAACCCGCGGCTGATGGCAGCTATGTGGTTAGCTACCAATTAGTTGATGTTGCTGGTAGCCCAGGCACGGTCTTATCTCAAAACCAGTATAAGGTCACTAAAGAGTGGTTACGTTATGCCGCCCATACCGCAAGCGATGAAGTTTTTGAAAAGCTGACTGGTATTCGTGGTGCATTCCGTACACGTATCGCCTATGTTGTGACTAATAAAGGGGGTCAATACCCTTATGAATTACGTGTTTCTGATTACGATGGCTATAACCAATTTACGGTTCATCGTTCTCCGGAACCTTTGATGTCGCCAACTTGGTCACCTGATGGTGAGCGTTTGGCGTATGTGACGTTTGAAAGTGGCAGTTCAGCACTGGTGATTCAGACGCTATCGACTGGCGCCGTTCGTCAGGTTGCATCATTCCCTCGTCATAATGGTGCTCCAGCGTTTTCTCCAGATGGGACTAAACTGGCTTTTGCTTTGTCAAAAACAGGTAGCTTAAATCTTTATATTATGGATTTAGCGAGCGGCCAAATTCGTCAAGTGACTGATGGTCGTAGTAATAATACAGAGCCAAGCTGGATGCCAGATAGTCAAACATTGGTCTATACATCTGACCAAGCGGGTCGTCCGCAAATTTACAAGATTAATATTAATGGCGGTAGCCCTGAACGTGTGACCTGGGAAGGTACACAAAATCAGGACGCTGATGTTAGCCCGGATGGATCTTTCATTGTAATGGTCAGCTCCGGCGGTGGTCAGCAGCATATCGCCAAACAGGATCTGGCGACGGGTAACGTTGAATATTTAACGAAAACGTTTCTAGATGAAACGCCGAGTATCGCACCTAACGGCACTATGGTTATTTATAGCTCCTCTCAAGGCTTGGGGACTATATTGCAGCTAGTTTCGACCGACGGGCGTTTCAAAGCGCGTCTTCCGGCAACCGATGGACAGGTTAAATTTCCTGCTTGGTCGCCGTATCTGTGATGCATAATAATAATGTGTGGCAAACTATTAAGGATCAAAACGATGCAACTGAATAAAGTGCTTAAAGGGCTGATGATCGCATTACCAATCATGGCTGTCGCAGCTTGTAGCTCTAACAAAAACAATGACCAAAATGGCGCGGATTCTTCAATGAACCAAACTAACAGCGGTCTGTCTGCGGAAGAGCTGGCACGTCAGCAAATGCAAGAACTGCAAAATAACAATATCGTTTACTTCGGTTTCGATAAATACAACGTATCTCCAGAATACGCTGATATGTTAGATGCTCATGCAGCTTTCCTACGTAAACAACCCATCTGTTAAAGTTGTTGTTGAAGGTCATGCGGATGAGCGTGGTACTCCTGAGTACAACATCGCACTGGGTGAACGTCGTGCTAATGCAGTTAAAATGTACCTGCAAAGCAAAGGCGTAGCGGGTGATCAAGTTTCTCTGGTTTCTTACGGTAAAGAAAAACCAGCTGTGTTAGGTCACACAGAAGCTGATTACGCTAAAAACCGTCGTGCAGTTATTGCATACTAATCGATAAGCGAAATTATCTCTTATGAACAGTAACTTCAGACATTTATTTGTAGGTCTGTCGTTATTGGTTGGCGTAGCGGCCCCTTGGGCCGCTATTGCCCAAGCGCCAATCATTAATGTCGGATCCGGTTCATCCGGTGATCGTCTTACTCAGCTTGAGACGGCAGTTAACTCTCAAGGCCAGATCTTATATCAAATCCAGCAACAGATTGCTGACAACCAACGCGATATCGATACATTGCGTGGTCAGATTCAGGAAAATCAATATAAACTGAATCAAATTGTTGAGCGCCAAAAAGATTTGTATATGCAATTAGGTCAGGTGAGTGGCGGTACTACAGAATCATCAAATTCATCGGCAGCAGCGGACTCCTCCACTTCAGCACCTGCACCAGAAGCCTCTGGTGGTGGCGAAAAGGAAGATTATAATGCTGCAGTTGCGCTTGCGATGAAAAGTAAATCTAAAGCGCAAATCGATGAGGCCATCGGTGCATTACAAAGCTTTATTAAAAGCTATCCCAAATCCAGCTATCAATCTAATGCTAACTATTGGTTAGGGCAACTTAACTATAATAAAGGTAGCAAAGATGATGCGGCATTCTACTTTGCAACTGTTGTGAAAGAATATCCTAAATCCCAAAAAAGTAGTGAGGCTCTGTATAAAGTCGGCCTGATCATGCAAGACAAAGGGCAGAAGGATAAAGCAAAAGCGGTTTATCAACAGGTGCTGAAACAGTATCCGAATAGCGCTGGTGCTAAACTTGCAGAGAAAAAGCTTAGCTCACTTTAATGATTAACCCCGAAGAAGTAATTACCGAATATTTCGGGGTTAACCGTATGATAAGTGTGCATTCAATCGTTTTTTTCAAAAAAATCATTGCACCATCGTCAGAAATGAGTAATATAAGCCGCCGTTGACGCAAGAATAAGTTGTTAAGTTTAATGGGTCGTTAGCTCAGTCGGTAGAGCAGTTGACTTTTAATCAATTGGTCGCAGGTTCGAATCCTGCACGACCCACCATTAACAGCCTCTATTTCGTTAATGTGCTTTAAGATGTGTGAGTTAATTTAGTCGGTAGAACAAGAGCTCATTGAACGCTTGTTCGTATTAGGCCTCAAACACAATGAGTCACCCTGCACGACCGCCATCTTAAAATAAAAAAATCAGTTATATCAGATGGGTCGTTAGCTCAGTCGGTAGAGCAGTTGACTTTTAATCAATTGGTCGCAGGTTCGAATCCTGCACGACCCACCATCTTAAGATAACAAAATCCAGTCATATTAGATGGGTCGTTAGCTCAGTCGGTAGAGCAGTTGACTTTTAATCAATTGGTCGCAGGTTCGAATCCTGCACGACCCACCATCTATAGAAATGCCATTATCTTCAAATCCTTCTATTTTCTAGTGTAGTTAAATTGTGTTATTCAATCTAAAAGCCCATCAAGCAAAATAGCGCTATATTGGTCACAATGGCTCGTATGTGTCGATGATTTCCAGAAATGCGCCTGTATCCTCTCCTAATCGATTAATTATACCGGTATTAGGGTAAGGGGCGGCATTGGGAATGGACACGTGTAGACGCCGATTTTCAAACCTCTTCGTATGAGTAAGTCGATATTTAGTCGCGATCTTGCGGCTATCATCACCTAACTCTTGAGCAAAAACCATTCAGCCTGAGTTATTGTGTGGGTATTGACTTCTTTTTTTGAGAACTTACGCAAGGTATTACTGACCTACTTGGACTAGTCTAAATAAAACATCAATAACTGATCACCTTGTAAAATATAAATTATTTTATCTATGGCAAAGACTAGGAAAGGACTAGCGGATGAAAAAACTATTAGCAGTATTCTGCGCAGGGGCTTTTGTTTCAACCAGTGTATTTGCGGCGATCCCTCCCGGCAATGATGTGACAACTAAACCCGATCTTTATTATTTAAAAAACTCACAGGCTATTGATAGTTTAGCGTTATTGCCACCACCACCTGAAGTGGGCAGCATCTTATTTTTAAACGACCAAGCGATGTATGAAAAAGGCCGTTTATTGCGAAATACTGAGCGTGGAGAACAAGCCGCTAAGGATGCTGATCTGGCTGCGGGCGGTGTTGCGAACGCATTTTCTGAAGCTTTTGGTTATCCCATTACCGAAAAGGATGCGCCTGAAATTCATAAATTGCTGACGAATATGATTGAAGATGCGGGGGATTTAGCAACTCGCTCAGCCAAAGAGAAATACATGCGCATTCGTCCATTTGCGTTCTACGGTGTTGCTACCTGTAACACGAAAGATCAGGACAAATTATCTAAGAATGGCTCTTATCCTTCCGGACACACCGCAATTGGCTGGGCATCTGCACTCGTATTGTCAGAAATTAACCCAGAAAACCAAGATAAAATTTTAAAACGTGGTTATGAACTTGGCCAAAGCCGAGTCATCTGTGGTTACCATTGGCAAAGTGATGTTGATGCTGCTCGTATCGTTGCATCGGGTGCGGTAGCAACTTTACACTCCAACCCTGAATTCCAAAAACAGTTACAAAAAGCCAAAGACGAATTTGCTAAACTGAAAAAATAGCTTTACTTAAAACGATACCGCCCCATCAGCGACAACGAGAGGGGCGGTTTTTTATTGTGCTTTATATGGTAAAATCGCGTCAGATCCCTTCAGGCAATAGACTGTTATCTTGCAACATGCCAACTACCAGTGTTTGCATGCGCTGGCCAAGAGTGTGGTCGATGGTATAATTGAGCTGCTGGGCGACTTCCACCGTGATTTCATCAAAGCATTTCATCAACAGATGTAAGCTGTATGCAGCTTGTTGCGCATTACGGTAATCAAACAAGGTTTCCATTGCTTGGATAATGTGCTCTGGCATCCATTGTTGATATGCTCTGCCGTGATACCAAACATCTTGCTGCCCTTTACTTTTGTTTGAGACATAGCACTCTAACATCGTCAGTAGGGCATTTTTCATATCAACGTCTCTTGACCAAGCGCTCCAGAGTTCATTACGCGAAAGGGCAATCGCAACTTGATGTGATTCATACCAAAATTCGTTCACAATAAACGTGAATTTGTTTTGACTGAGTTGCTTAGGCGGAAGTTGTACCTGATCACTGTCGGGAAGGTTATCCGTGATACCGCTTTTATCGAGTAAAATGGTGTAGCCACGGGCATAAGTATTATCAAGCCCATATTGCTTCATCTTTTGCAATCGACTTGGCTCAGCAAAGGTAAAATCAACTTTTCTTCCTTGCTCGTAAATCGCTAAACAAGTCGGGCATTCAGGCTCATTTTCACCACCATTTGTAAGATGTAGAGCCACTAGAGGCTGACCAAATTGGTGTATCCATTGTTGGTCATGAAAAAGTGCTGTTACACCTGAACCGACTAATTCAATATCAATGTCTGAATAATGATCAATTTGTTGTTCTCTACCTCTTGAGCCTGTCAAAATGACGGCATCAATTCTAGGATCGAGCAAAGAAACGGAAATAATTTTATTGATTAAAGATGCAGGTGATTCCATAGCTAACCCATCGAATTTATTGATGTGGCTAAGATACCTGTAAAATGACTAAAATGCTAAAAAACTCAATAATTATCATGATTATTTAGTGAAATAGTGAGAAATCACGCCATCATCACCAAAAATCGAGAAGACTTCCTCAATGAATTGGGGTATCTTGTTTAGTATATAAAACAAAAATGTGGTTTTCGACCCATTTTATAGGCGATTTTAGATGTAAAATTGCATTATGCTAAACAGAGGCACAAGATGAGCGAGTTTATTGATTTTAACCAGTCGGTTTATCCGTTCCCTGCTAGACCTGCATTGCTAAGCTCAGAAGAGAAAGCATTTTATCGTGAGCGCATCAAAGCGTTATTGCTGGAAAAAAATGCGGTGATAGTTGCACATTATTATACCGATCCTGAAATCCAAGCATTGGCTGAGGAAACAGGTGGATGTGTTGCTGACTCTCTGGAAATGGCTCGTTTTGGCGCCCGTCATAGTGCATCAACCCTGCTAGTCGCGGGGGTACGTTTTATGGGGGAAACCGCAAAAATCTTAAGCCCTGAAAAAACCGTTTTAATGCCAACATTAGATGCCGAATGTTCACTTGATTTAGGCTGCCCAGAGGCGGATTTTGCGCGTTTTTGCGATCAGCACCCTGATCGTACAGTGGTGGTTTATGCGAATACTTCTGCGGCGGTGAAAGCACGAGCAGATTGGGTGGTGACATCCAGTATTGCGGTAGAATTAATCGAGCATCTTGATAGCCTAGGCGAGAAAATTATTTGGGCGCCTGACCGCCATCTTGGCCGTTATGTTCAACAACAAACAGGGGCTGATATTTTGTGTTGGCAGGGCGCTTGTATTGTTCATGATGAATTTAAAACCCAGTCTCTGAGCAAAATGAAAGCGCTGTATCCAGAAGCGGCGGTGCTGGTTCACCCTGAGTCTCCTCAAGCTGTTGTCGAGCTTGCTGATGCTGTCGGCTCGACAAGCCAATTAATCAAAGCGGCGCAAACGTTGCCTCATCCATCAATGATAGTCGCGACCGATAAAGGCATTTTTTTATAAAATGCAGCAAGCGTGCCCTGATAAGTCTTTGTATATCGCGCCGACCGCGGGGGAAGGTGCGACATGCCGTACTTGTGCCCATTGCCCTTGGATGGCGATGAATGGTTTAAAAGCAATAGCACAAGCCTTAGAGAGTCACGGGGAGCAACATCAAATTTATGTGAGCGAAGCGCTACGTCAAAAAGCGATGTTACCTTTAAATAGAATGCTAGATTTTGCAGAGAGTCTAAAATAAAAGAGCACTATTGTTTATATCGAGGCCACGCGGAATCATAATGTGGCATGACATAGGGTTGAGAGAAGGATTTTGGGATGGATTTCTTTAGCACAAGTAATGTATTAGTGAATATTCCTCTATGGGATAGTGTGTATGAATTGTCATACATCGAAGCAGTAGGAACAGTGGCTGGTTTGTTATGTATTTTGCTAGCTAGTCTTGAAAAAACCATTAATTACTTGTTTGGTTTAATCAATGTGACGCTGTTTTGGGGTGATTTTTTTTTCAAATCCAACTGTATGCTAATTTACTTTTACAGGTATTTTTCTTTATCGCCAATATTTATGGTTGGTATGCGTGGAGCCGAGTGGATAACCAGCAACAAACGGAACTGAAAATTCGTTGGTTAAGCATGCCTAAGGCGACGATAACAGTGATCATCTCTTTATTTGTGATCATTTACCTAACATACAATATTGATTGGGGTTTTTGGGGTATTGGCGGAATGGGCAATTAACATTTTGAATCTGTTTGGCGCTAACCTAACAATGCCTGTGTTAGAACCCGATGCATTTCCATTCTGGGATTCGACCATGACAGTATTATCTGTGGTTGCAATGATCCTGATGACGCGTAAGTACGTTGAAAATTGGCTTTTATGGGTGATCATCAACGTAATTAGTATTATCGTATTCTATAAGCAAGGGGTATATGCGATGTCATTAGAGTACCTCATTTTGCTGGGTATCGCGCTGAATGGTTCAAGGCTTTGGGGTGAAATCGGCAAAACAAAACGGCTCTGTGCCCCTCTCATAAACCACGGTGACGAAAATTAACAATAAAACGGCTAAAGTAACATTATCGATGTTTTGCCGTTTTTATTGTTTTTTTACTCTAAAATTCCCCCTAAATATGGGGCTATTGTGCTGTTTAATCGCCTTTAGCCTCATTTTATAATCTGAAAGCTTAAAACTAACTATTTCATACTAAGCTTGCCTGTTTACAGAAGGCGGCTGAACGGTTAGATTAAAATTTCGATACCTGTCGTCTTTCAAGTTGCAGCATTGTGAGTGGTAAGAGAATCTCTCTTCGCTTAAAAGTAAGTGTTTACCATCGGCCTGCTATTGGAATCCATAGGGTATGTAAATCATCTATATAAAAAAAATAAACATTGGATTAACGGGTATGAATTATCAGAACGATGACGTCAGAATTAAACAAATAAAAGAATTATTGCCACCAATTGCGTTGTTGGAGAAGTTTCCAGCGACGGACAAAGCGGCGTTTACCGTTCATGAAGCACGTCTCGCCATCCATAATATACTGTCAGGCGAAGATGATCGCCTTGTGGTTGTGATTGGTCCTTGCTCTATTCATGATACTAAAGCTGCTCTGGAATATGCCGAGCGCCTTAATAAGTTACGAGAAGAACTCAAAGATTCGCTAGAAATTGTGATGCGTGTGTATTTTGAAAAACCGCGTACCACAGTAGGTTGGAAAGGGCTAATTAATGACCCTAATATGGACAATAGCTTTAATATCAATGAAGGGCTACGTATTGCCCGTGAACTATTGGTGAAAATTAATGACCAAGGCCTGCCGACCGCAGGTGAATTTCTCGATATGATCAGCCCTCAATATGTCGCTGACCTAATGAGCTGGGGGGCGATTGGTGCACGCACAACAGAATCGCAAGTACATCGTGAATTGGCTTCTGGTCTCTCTTGCCCAGTTGGCTTTAAAAATGGAACAGATGGCACGATTAAGATCGCTATTGATGCGATTAATTCAGCACGTTCACCGCATTGTTTCTTATCGGTCACCAAATGGGGGCATTCTGCAATCGTCAATACTAGCGGGAACCCAGATTGCCACATTATTTTACGTGGTGGTAAAGAGCCAAACTACAGTGCGGAACACGTTAAGGCGGTGCGCGAAGGGCTAGTGAATGCAGGTCTAACCCCCAGCATTATGATTGACTTTAGCCACGCAAACAGTAACAAGAAATTTGAAAAACAAATGATAGTTGCTGATGACGTCAGTGAGCAATTACGCCAAGGTGATCGCTCTATTACAGGTGTCATGATCGAAAGCCACCTTGTTGAAGGCAATCAAAGCCTAGAGTCAGGTGAGCCTCTGGTTTATGGGAAAAGTGTCACTGACGCATGTATCGGATGGGATGATACAGAAAAAGTATTGCGCCAATTGTCTGATGCGGTGATTGCTCGTCGCCAGAAGTAATCGATAGTATTTCATATAGGAAGCCAGAGTCTTGTTGCTCTGGCTTTTTTACGTTATTAGATAGGAGAGTCGTACTCTTTAGATTGGTAAACCGACAGGCAGCATACCACTCTCCTATTACTTATTATGAGATTAGAATCTCTAAAGCTATTGACCGATATGGTGTGGATAGCGATAGAGCAATCTAAACTTACTTTTTGGTTGTGTTGAGCTATTTTCGGATGAGTTCATGATGAACATCATCGCACTACCAAAAATAAAACGCCAAAATACCTTAAATCACGATCCGCTAAAAATACCCGTAAAAGGGGTTTTTGTGGCCTTTCTGCTCATGAATAAATAATGCAAGGAAAAATCAATATTTAAGATTTTTCTTGTCGAGCTATTCACTGTATTTACTCGTTATTATAGTTTGTTTATTTTTATTATCTTAGTTTTATATTTTTTGTTTTCAGTAAAAATGAACAAATCATTCAAAAAACTTCTCTTTCTTTAATAGTCGCTAAAGTAAATAATCCCTTTTCGATATTATAACTAAAGGGAAATATTAATGAGGAAGTTACAACTTGCATCGTTAACATTTGCATTAATCAGCACGATGGGAAGTGCTTTTGCGTCAACTAACCAAGAGGGATATTACGGTTCCGCACGACTTTCTAAAGTGTGGCAAAAAGCGGATAGTATGGATACGAGTCTCCGCCCAGGGATTGGCCAGTTTGTTTCTGGTGATGATAAAGATGATTTCTACAATGCTTCTCTTGCAGCGGGTTATCAGTATGGTAATGGCTGGCGTACCGAAGGGGAGTATAGTTTTAATAAAAAAGCGGAGTACACCAGTGGCTCAACCGCTTTTTCAACCAGCTTTAATCATCACAAAACGGAATCGCAGCGTTTAATGCTGAATGTTTATCGTGATTATGATATCTACCAAGGGATTTCAGTGTATGGCACCGTGGGATTGGGTGTTGCAAAAGTGAAATCATCGGGATGGCAAGGTAATGCCGCACGTCAATATGGTAGCAATACTGACACTAACTTAGCGTACTCGATTGGCGCTGGTGTAAGTTACGAGCCTATTGATAAATTAAATTTTGACTTGGGATATCGTTATATTGATTTAGGGAAAATCGAAAGCGGTATGAATCGTTTTGCCAATGCGCGTGGCATACAGGATGAGCAGATGAAAGCGCACCTTAAGTCACAAGAGCTTGTGTTAGGCGTTAGATATCTATTTTAATTTTTAACGTATTATTATTCATTGGAATATGTCATACAAAAAGGGTTGGCGATTAGCCAACCCTTTACTTTATTTAACTTTAATTATTTTGCTTTGCCTTGGTTGGCAACCGCTGCTTGTTTTGCAGCGATTTCATCTTGGTTGCCAAGATAGTAATGTTTGATTGGTTTCATGTTTTCATCAAACTCATAAACCAGTGGCACTGCTGTTGGGATATTGAGGTTAAGAATTTCTTCTTCGCCCATGTTATCCAAGTATTTTACCAGCGCACGCAGTGAGTTACCGTGAGCTGCAATAATCACTTTTTCACCCGCCGCAACACGTGGTTTGATCTCTTGTTCCCAGTAAGGCACAACACGCTCAATGGTTGTTGCTAAGCTTTCTGTTACTGGCAGTTCCTCGCTAGACAGTTTTGCATAGCGTGGATCGTGGCCTGGGAAACGTTCGTCATCTTTTGTTAGCTCAGGTGGCGTGATGGCAAAACCACGGCGCCAGAGTTTAACTTGCTCATCACCATATTTAGCCGCAGTTTCTGATTTATCTAGACCTTGCAGTGCACCATAGTGACGCTCATTTAGTTTCCAGCTCTTTTCAACAGGCAGCCATTGCTGATCAACCTGATCAAGGATGTTCCATAAGGTATGGATAGCACGTTTCAGAACTGAGGTATAGGCGAAATCAAAGACAAAGCCTTCATCTTTCAGCAGTTGGCCTGCATTTTTTGCTTCTTCACGGCCTTTGTCTGACAGCTCAACATCAGTCCAGCCAGTGAAACGGTTCTCTTTGTTCCACTCGCTCTCACCGTGTCTTACCAAAACCAGTTTAGTTACAGCCATAGCTTAAACTCCTATCAGTACATTCAAATTAAAATGAATCATTGCTGACTTACATTATAGGGATAGTCAATCCGAACGCTAGTCACAACTGATGTTTTACCCAAACCAAATCAAAAAAGTGATAGTCAGTCGGTTATTTGGATAAAAATCGTACCTTAATCAGCTTGTTTTTTATCCAGCAACCATTTTGACTGGGTAAGTAAAAAATAACAGATGCAATAGATTTAACCCGAAGTGAAACGATACAGCAAGCCATAATTTGCCACTCCACATCCATGCTAGTCCATAAATAATCCCTGCAAGGGTCGCAAAAAGGATCAGCAACGGGCCTCCCGCGAAATGCACAGCCCCAAACACTAAGGCACACACGACTAATGCAAGATAAGGGGAGCCAAACCATTGAGTGAGGCGCTGCTGGAGATAGCCACGAAATAATGCTTCTTCGGCTAATGAGACAAATAATAAATTGCAAATAATAAATGCAGGTAACCAAGTCGGCAAATGCCACTCAAAACCTAGTCCTCCCGCAATGGCAGCAACAACCAATAACATAGGAACGGCAATGATCAGTAACCACCATTGCCAAGGTTTTGCTGTTTTGGGGGCTTGAGCTGAAAATAGGCTGGGGAGACAAAATAACAAAACAAAAGGAACCAAGGCCTTATCAAAGTTAAAGTACATGGTAAATGGTCTGCTTTGCTCGCCAACAATCACGCTATCGAGGTATTTGAGGTTATGAAATCCTGGGAAAAAATGAATCAATAGGCCTACAGCGCAGATAACAAGCGTGACCTCGCTAATAACTTTGACCCAGACATGATATTGAAAGCGCCAACCTATCACGCCAATGACAGTAATGGCGACAAATAAGAGAATTGCTTGCCAACTTAGTACACCCGTAAATAGTGCTATTGTTGTCGCAAGTAAGAGTAAAAATGTGGCAATAAATCGATGCGTTGCAAGTATTGTGAGTGAAGCCGCCAAAATAAACCAACTGGCCATACGTTGTTCCTAAAATCTATTCGAATTATTTAAAGCGGCACAGTGTAATTGTTTTCAGTTATTTTCCGAGGAAAAAGCACAGCTATTGGTCTGGAATGATAAAAAATTAATATAAATAAACAGGTTATATAGCTGAGTATTAAGTGTGCGAACTAATCATTAGATTAATTTAGGTCGATAATCGAACATTATCGACCCCAATGATGGCGCGGTTAGACCGTTTGTTGCTCGACAGTTTCTATGTCATAACGATATTTGCCGTTATCAGGAACAAACTTCAATCGATGGGTAATGCAAGTTGGCGCATCTTCTTGATGGTGAGTAACAAAAAGAAGCTGAGTCGTGCCTTGGCTGAGCATTACATCAATAAAACGTAGGACTAATAAACGGTTTAAACCATCTAGCCCTTGAAGTGGCTCATCTAAAATCAAAACAGCCGGATGTTTGACTAAGGCGCGTGCGATAAGCACAAGTCGTTGCTGACCCCATGATAAGCTATGGAAAGGTTGTTGTGCTGTTTGTGAGGGAAAACCGAGTAGGGCTAGCCACTCATAAGCCAGTTGAATTTGGCGATCAGAAGGTGTCTGATATAAACCAATTGAGTCGTGGAACCCAGAGATGATCACATTAATCACGCTAGTCGCGACGCGGTACTCTTGATGAATGCTGTTACTAACATAACCAATATGGCGTTTGATATCCCAAATCGTCTCTCCTGTGCCTCTGCGACGACCAAATAGCGTTAAATCATTACTATAGCCTTGAGGATGATCTCCGGTAATTAGGCTTAATAGCGTGGATTTCCCTGCACCGTTTTCGCCGATAATTTGCCAATGCTCACTGGGATTAACCTGCCAGTTCAAACCATGCAAAATCGGTTTGTCGTTATAGCTGACCACGCCGTTTTTCAAAATAACCCGTGGAATATCGCTAGGAAGTGGGGCTTCAGCCGTTGGATCTTCCATTTCAGGGATAGTGAGATGTTTTAAGCTTTCGCTATGTTGAAGCTGGGTGATTAACGTGTTAGCAAGTACTGACTCACGGCTGCCTGATAAAGTCAGTTTGCAGTCGGCTAATACGCCCATATTGTCAATAAAGTCGGGTAACTCATCAAATCGGTTCAGGATCAATACAATTGTTAACCCTTTTTCAGATAAGCTGCTAAGTAACTCGCTCAGATTATTTCGTGAATAGACATCAAGGCCATCAAAAGGCTCATCAAGCACTAATAAATCAGGTTCCCCCATAAGGGTTTGGCAGAGTAAAACTTTGCGTGTTTCCCCTGTTGACAGATATTTAAAGCGTCTAGAAAGCAGATCGTGAATGCCAAATTTTGTGGCCAGTTCAAGACAGTATTCATTGTCTCGGTGGTGGAGTTGGATAATTTCAGCGGCGGTATATCCGGTATCGTCTTCATCTTCACTAAGCAGATCCGTGTTATTACGCTGCCACTCTTCATTAATCATGTTTTGCAGTTGTTCGAAAGAGAGGCGAACGGGAGATACAAAGCTATTTTCCACAATACCTGAGAGTGGTTTTAGTTCCCCTGATAACGCTTTTGCAAGTGATGACTTACCACTACCATTGGCCCCAATAAACGCCCAACTTTCATGCTGATTAATGGCTAATTCAGGAATATCCAGTGTTTGTGTGTCACTGAGCTTAAAGCTGCTGTGACGAAGGGTGATTGCTTTCATGCCACTTCCTTATTTTTGTCATTATTTTTGTCGTTATTTACCTGTCACCTCAACAAATAATCATGATTACAGATAAAGTCAATCATTCACTGGAGAAAGGCGCACAAAAAACAAGCTTGCACTTATCTATTGGTGAGGAAATGGCGTATTTAGATAAGTGCACGTGGTTAGCATAGTGTGGCAATAATCACTTGATCGGCATTAAATAGCGCTGTGACATTATCGTTGAGCTGCAATTGTTGGCTATCGACTTCTTGGTTACTGAGGGTAGAGCATAGGCTCTCACCACCTAATAGGGTCACGATCACTTCACTGTTTTCTTGACCACGTTCAAGTGCGGTTATCTTCCCAGCGAGTTGATTGTCAAATTCACTATTTTTTATTGGTTGCTTCGTCAATTTTATCCAAGGTGCTTTAATCAGAGCGAGTACTTCCTTACCTTCAGTAAGGCGTAGACGGTTGGCACTCTGTTCTGTAAGAGCGGCATTAATGATGGTTTTATTGTCGGCCAATAACACTTGGACATGTTGTTGAACTTGGTGATGGTCACGAGCAATCAGAGTACCAAAAAACTGATTACGCGCGCTGGTTTGCAATGAAAAACGGGAAATCGCGGCTAGAAGACTATCAAGAGGTAATGTGTCTTCTTTGAGAACATCAAATGCTTTTTGCTGAATTTGTGCCAGTAAGTCGTATAGCTGTAGCAGTCTTTCCCCATAGTGGGTCAATGTTGTGCCACCACCACCTTTACCGCCAGTGGCTCTATCCACTAAAATATCGTCAGCAAGCTGGTTCATTTCATTGATAGCATCCCAGGCACTTTTATAGCTGATCCCAGCCAATTTAGCACCTTGGCTAATAGAGCCTGTTGCTTTGATTTGCTTGAGCAATGAAATTCGGCGAGGGTCTGCAAATAAACTCCCTTGTAGCTTTAGTGTCAGTAAGATTTCTGCTTGCATAAATATAACCCTTCCTATCAGATTGAATATACTCAAGTTGTACTTTGTATTAGTGAGAGTATATAAATAAACTGTCATCGCGACGCTTAATAAAAAAGCACGTTTAGTGTGTCGTTAGAAATAGAATTTGTCTACAATAGTGACAGCTATCCCGCTATTATATACGTTATTATTTAAATTCAGCTTTATTTTCCCTCGTCAGCGCATCAGTTGGCTGGTGGGCACAGTATCACTGAAGAGGCTTTAATGTTAGAAATTTTAAAAAGCATGGGCTTTGCCCTGTTGATGGTTCCCGTTGTGATGTTTTTGATTATGGGGCTAATTTACGGCCTCGGGGCTTTCTTTAATCTGCTATCTAAAGCTCACGTTCCGCACCATCATACAGAGAAGGAATAACCCTCCTCCCTATTTAAGTTCGCCTGTTTTTTAGTGGTATACTGAGAAACAGGCAACTCTATCTATTTGTCTTTGGTTGATACGCTTTTAAAGCAAGTCTCCCCCTCACTTTTCTGCTTCTGGTATAAGTTTTGATGCAATTCATTGCGCTAGCACACTTTTCTGCACGCGATGACTTTAAGTTATCGTTATATCCTGTTATATATAGCGTGATAACTAATATTAGGGTGGACTGAAATGAAAAAAAATTTGATCACGTTGTTGGCGGGTGTCACGATAACACTTTCTATGGCAAGCCATACGGTTGCAGCAGAGAAAATAACTGTTTTTGCTGCCGCCTCTTTGACAAATGCGATGAATGAAATTTCTGAACAATATCAGAAAGAAAACAAAGTAGAAGTTGTCTCATCATATGCATCATCATCGACACTTGCTCGTCAAATTGAGCAAGGAGCGCCTGCAAATCTATTTATTTCTGCCGATCAGCAATGGATGAATTATGCTATTGATAAGCATTTGATGGTTGAAAACACGCGCTACACTTTATTAGGTAATGAGTTGGTATTGATCGCACCCAAAGATTCCAAAATTGAAAAGGTGGAGATCAATAAACAAACGGATTGGAAAAAGCTGCTTGATGGCGGCCGTCTGGCGGTAGGCGATCCGGAGCATGTTCCTGTTGGGATTTATGCGAAAGAAGCATTGAGCTATTTAGGGGCATGGGATACGGTCAATCCGTTATTAGCACGTACCAATAATGTGCGTAGTGGTATGGCCTTGGTTGAACGCGATGAAGCGCCTTTAGGGATAGTGTATGGCTCCGATGCCGTTGCTAGCCAAAAAGTCAAAGTCGTTGGTATTTTTCCAGCAGACTCGCACAAACCCGTTGAATATCCAATGGCTATTGTGAAAGACCAAGATAATCAAGCAACTCGTGACTTTTATGAATATTTGAAAACGCCAGCCGCTTCAGAAGTATTCAAACGTTACGGTTTCACCCCACGTTAAGGGATTTTAGTATTGCAGATGTTAAGTGCTTATGAATGGGAAGCCATCTACCTGAGCTTAAAAGTTTCAAGTGTGGCAGTCATGTTTAGTTTGCCACTAGGTATTTTGGTTGCATGGGTATTGGTGCGTTGTCATTTCCCCGGCAAAACACTGCTGGATAGTATTATCCATCTACCATTGGTGTTACCGCCAGTGGTAGTGGGGTATTTATTATTGATCAGTATGGGACGCCGCGGTTTTATTGGGGAATGGCTGTATAGCTGGTTTGGGTTTAGCTTTACGTTTAGCTGGCGCGGTGCCGCATTGGCCTCCGCCGTGGTGGCTTTTCCATTGATGGTGCGGGCGATCCGTTTAGCGCTCGAAGCCGTTGATCGTAAACTTGAGCAAGCGGCTCGAACATTAGGCGCGACGCCATTACGTGTCTTTTTTACGATAACTATCCCATTATCACTGCCCGGTATTATTGTGGGAACGGTATTAGCATTTGCACGCTCATTAGGGGAGTTTGGGGCGACTATCACCTTTGTATCGAATATTCCCGGAGAAACACAAACCATCCCACTTGCGATGTATACCTTAATTGAAACACCGGGGGCGGAAGTGGATGCAGCCCGCTTGTGTGTGATTGCTATTATCTTGGCATTAATTTCACTATTAGTTTCAGAATGGCTGACCCGTTGGGGCAAAAAGCGATTGGGGGTAGCCTGATATGTTAGAGCTGGATTTTTCACAGCAGCTTGGTGAGTTAGCGCTTGAAGTGAATACCTCGCTACCGACAGAGAGCATTACTGCCATATTTGGGTTATCTGGAGCAGGGAAGACCTCATTAATTAATGTGATAGGGGGGCTAACCAAGCCTAATCGAGGGCGTATTGTGCTCAATGGACGGACGCTGGTCGATATCGAAAAAGGCATCTGCTTGCCGCCCGAAAAGCGCCATATTGGCTATGTCTTTCAAGATGCACGGCTATTTCCCCATTATCGAGTCAAGAATAATTTACGTTATGGTATGGCTCCCGAAATGAAAGGGCGCTTCGATGAAATTGTGACGTTGTTAGGCATTGAAAAACTTCTAAATCGTTTTCCTATTACATTATCAGGTGGGGAAAAAACAGCGTGTTGCTATTGGCCGCGCACTGTTAACCGCACCTGAAATTTTATTGATGGATGAGCCATTAGCTTCTCTTGATTTACCGCGTAAACGTGAGCTACTACCGTATTTAGAAAAACTGTCTCAAGATGTCAAAATCCCTATTTTATATGTCAGCCATAGCTTAGATGAGATTTTACGCCTTGCCGATAAAGTGATTGTGATGGCACAAGGTAAAGTTAAAGCTTTTGGAGCATTAGAGGAGGTGTGGGCAAGCAGTGCATTGCGTCCTTGGCTCCAACAAGAGACATTAAGTAGCGTGTTAAATGTGATATGTCATGGTCACCACCCTGACTATGAGATGACTGCGGTGATTGTGGGCAGTCAAAAATTATGGATCCCGCGTATTGATACAGAAAGAGGCGGGCAGTTGCGTTTACGCATTGATGCCTCTGATGTGTCTTTAGTATTAGAAAAGCCACAGGTCAGCAGTATCCGTAATATTTTATCAGCAGAAGTGGTTGAATGGATTGAAGATGGCGAGCAGGTGGATGTGAAGCTTGATTTAGGCGAACAGCATTATTTATGGGCGCGTATCACACGTTGGGCGCGTGACGAATTGTCTATTCGCAAAGGTCGTCGAGTTTATGCACAGGTTAAAAGTGTTTCATTAAGCCGCCATTACACATCATAACAGTACGTTAGCTGATATCTAAAGTCATGCCGCTTGAGTGAACAGCATAAAGTGGCAAAATGAGTTAATTAGGGGGCTTATTATTGGCCCCCTAATAGATAAAATTACAATACGTATTTATGGATCACTTCAGCGATACCCGGTTGGGTGTTATCACGTGTAACCAGTTTTGCTTGTTGTTTGATTTCATCGACCGCTTGGCCCATAGCAACACCTAGTCCAGCCGTTGTTAACATGCTTAAATCGTTAAAGTTATCACCAAAAGCAACCACATCATTCATGGTCATACCCTGTGATTCAACCCACTGTTTTAGTCGTTGGCCTTTGCTGTTTCCTTTGCGGCCGACGTCGACTTGATCAGCCCATGACCATTCACATTCCAAGCCAAAATCATCTTCAATACCGCGAACAACCTCTTTGAGCTGATCGATATTTTCTGAACTGACGGCAAATTTCCAAATAGATTGATAATCATGTAAGACATCAGCATAGTTTTCGACAAACTGAATATTAGGACGTTGAGCCACTGGCAGGGTTTCTGCCCAACTTAGCGTCCTTTTGATCCCTTCTGTCGGTGCGTTGTATAGCATGGCATCATCAACATACATTAAATGTTGAATATCGGTGCCACGCAGCCTTTCAATCATTTGTGTTGCTGATTCGAGTGTCATAGGGTCTGAAGAAAGAACTTTTTTACCTAAATAATCATAAAGATAAGTACCATTGCAGCAAATTGCAGGGGTATCAAGGTTAAGCTCTTGGTAGAAAGGATGAATGGCAACATGATGGCGCCCTGTCACAATCAACACTTTAACGCCTTGGCGACGTGCTTCATTTAATGCAGCAAGCGATTCGGGCAAAATTTTCTTTTGAGGATCAAGCAGTGTTCCATCAAGATCGAGCGCAATAACGCGGTATGACATAAACGGCTCCACGTGATTTGAGGTTACATATGCCTTAATGAGTGGCCATATGATGGTTTTTGTCGTTGTCAGCTAAACAGAAAGGGATCTGTTAGCCTGATAATAATCCAGTGCTAAAATAATTTTATCATCTTAGCGGATATTGCAGATTAACTAAAGTGGCGCAGAATGAATCGAGTCAGGTTATTGGTAATCTGTTGTTTTAATCATTTTGAGATAATTTAGTGGCGCGATGTATTGAAAAGAGGGGGATTGCTTGTTATTCGCTAGTCTATCCTGAGATTAACCGTCATAATGGAAGAAGATATTTTTATCATGAATCATAAGGAGACAGGATGAATCAGGTTGTCTATATTGCTAGCCCCGAAAGCCATCAGATCCACGTTTGGTCTATGAACGAAGCCGGTGAACTGACGTTATTACAGACGGTGACAACACCAGGCCAAGTACAGCCAATGGTATTAAGCCATGATAAAAAGCACCTTTATATTGGTGTCCGACCCAATTTTCGAGTAATCACTTATCAAATTGAAGATAAGGGCACTCTCAGACTAAAAGCTGAGACGGCAATTCCAAGTACACCGGTACATTTATCATTAGATAACACTGGTAAGTATTTGTTTGTGCCGTCATACCATCAACATAATTTAGCTGTCTTACCTATCAACCAAGAAGGTGTACCACAAACCGCGATCCAAGTGATCGAAGGGCTACGAAACCCACACTCTTCACATGTTGATGCTGACAATCAACAATTATGGGTGCCGTGTTTGGGGGAAGATCATATTCGCTTATTTGATCTGCATGACGATGGTCATTTAACCGAAGCTTCTGCTGATCAAATCAGTTCAGCAAAAGGCGCAGGCCCTCGCCACCTTGCATTCCATCCACAGCACAAAGTTATTTATTGTGTTAATGAGTTGGATTCAACCATTAACGTTTACCATAAATTTACTCGCTATCGCCAAGTTCAGCATATTAACGTATACCCGGAAGGTCGTGAAAGCCAACGTTGGGCGGCAGATATTCATATCACGCCTGATGGACGTCATCTGTATGCGAGTGAGCGTTCAGATAGCTATATTAGCCATTTCCGAGTATCTGATGATGGCCGCGAGTTGACCCTAGAAGGGATTTATCCAACAGAAGCTCAGCCTAGGGGCTTTAACCTTGATGCAACAGGGCGCTTCTTGATTTCTAGCGGGCAAAAATCTGACAGTATTTCTGTTTCAGAAATTGACCCGATTACAGGTAAACTCACCCAGATTGGTCGCTACCCAGTGGGCAAAGGCCCAATGTGGGTGACGGTATTAGCGCGTTAATTGCTAAACTAAGATCTCCTCAAAGCACTGAGGGGATCTTTACCCCTCAATCACGTTTCTCATTGCACTTGTCACTTTACTCAGTTGTTCCGGTGAAATAATGTAAGGTGGCATAACATAAATCAGCCGACCAAATGGCCTTACCCAAACCCCTTGTTCAACAAACTTTTTTTGTAATTCAGCGGTATTGACTGGCTGCTGCATCTCAATCACGCCAATCGCCCCTAAAACGCGCACCTGCTTGACGCTTGCGTGGGAGGACAAAGGTGCTAATTCAGCTAAGAGCTGCTGCTCAATCTTGGCGACAGTATGCTGCCATGGGCTTTCAAGCAATAATTTTAGGCTTGCGTTGGCGACGGCGCACGCTAATGGGTTCCCCATAAAGGTTGGCCCATGCATGAAACAGCCCGCTTCGCCATTACTAATCGTTTCGGCAACATGACGCGTTGTTAAGGTGGCTGATAGTGTCATATATCCCCCCGTGAGGGCTTTGCCTAAGCACATAATATCCGGTGAAATAGCCGCATGGTCACAAGCAAATAATTGGCCTGTGCGCCCAAATCCTGTCGCGATTTCATCGGCTATCAGTAATATGCCATAGTGATCACAAAGCTCACGAACGCCTTTTAGGTACTCGGGGTGATAAATACGCATTCCACCCGCACCTTGTACGATAGGTTCGAGTATAATTGCTGCAATTTCGCGATGTTTTGCTGCAAGTTCCTGCTTAATTGGTAATAAATCATCACTGTTCCATTCATCATGAAAACCACATTGTGGAGCCTCAACAAAAATATGAGGAGGTAGATAACCTTTGTATAGGCCATGCATTGAATTATCAGGATCACATACTGCCATCGCACCAAAAGTATCCCCATGATAACCATGGCGTAAAGTTAAAATACGTTGGCGCTTTTCCCCTCTGGCCTGCCAATACTGGAGTGCCATCTTTAGTGACACTTCCACAGCCACCGATCCTGAATCGGCAAGAAAAATACACTCTAAAGGCGCTGGAGTGATCTCAACGAGTTGACGGCACAAATTCACTGCGGAAGGGTGAGTGATGCCACCAAACATGACATGAGACATTTTTTGTAGCTGCTCAGTAGCGGCTTGATTGAGAACGGGATGATTGTAGCCGTGGATCGCCGCCCACCAAGAAGACATTCCATCAACAAGTGTTTTTCCATCAGACATAATCAACTCTGCGCCTTTAGCCTCAACGATGGGATAGGCGGGGATCGGGTGGCTCATCGAGGTGTAGGGATGCCAGATATGCTTGGCATCGAATGCAATATCAGAACTGTCCATTTTACTTTGTCGTCAACTTATTTAAATGAATTTGGTTGACATGATAACCACAATATTTAAACTGGCAACGACTTTTTATGATGGAGATCTGCCGTGAGCGAATTAAAAAAGTGGACAACTAAACAGGCTAATGAATTGTTCTCTATGCCTTTCTTTGAGCTTTTGTTCCAAGCTCAGCAAGTTCATCGACAGCATTTTGACCCACAGCAAGTACAGGTCAGCACTTTGCTTTCAATCAAAACAGGGGCATGCCCAGAAGATTGCAAATATTGTGCACAAAGTGCTCGTTATAAAACCGGATTAGAAACTGAACGTTTAATGGAAGTTCAGCAAGTTCTTGAATCTGCAAAAAAAGCGAAGCAAGCAGGTTCAACGCGTTTTTGTATGGGAGCCGCTTGGCGTAATCCTCGTGAGGCGCGATATGCCTTATCTCGAAATGATGGTGCGAGAGGTGAAATCGCTAGGCATGGAAACCTGCATGACACTGGGAATGATTGACGATAGCCAAGCTCAGCGCCTTGCCGAAGCGGGGCTTGATTACTACAACCATAATCTTGATACCTCCCCTGAATACTATGGCAACATCATTACCACCAGAACTTATCAAGACCGCTTAGACACATTGGATAATGTACGTAATGCGGGTATCAAAGTGTGCTCTGGAGGGATTCTTGGTTTAGGGGAAAAAATCAGCGATCGAGCAGCGCTGTTGGTTCAACTTGCGAATTTACCTAAACCACCAGAAAGTGTACCGATCAATATGCTGATGAAAATGGAAGGCACCCCGATGGCAGATAATGAAGATATCGATCCTTTTGATTTCATTCGAACTATTGCAGTAGCACGTATTATGATGCCGACCTCTTACGTCCGTTTATCGGCGGGTCGCGAATATATGAACGAGCAAACCCAAGCACTCTGTTTTATGGCAGGCGCTAATTCCGTATTTTATGGTTGTAAGCTGTTAACCGCTCCTAATCCGAATGAAAATAAAAGATATCTCCTTGTTTAAAAAATTGAATATTAACCCAGAGCGTATTGAAGTGAGCGAAGGGGATAATCAACAAGCGGCACAATTAGCGGAGTCTATTTTGACAGCCGATAATTCACAGTTCTATAACGCGGCTGTCTAATGAGTTGGCAAACATTTATTCAAGCGCAACTCGAGCAGGCGTAAACAAAATGCGGCTTGGCGTAAAAGAACCTGTATTGATTACAGCACAGGTCGTGAGTTGCGAATTAACGGGGAAAATTACCTGAATTTTTCAGGAAATGATTACTTAGGGTTAAGCCATCACCCCAAGGTCGTCGAGGCTTGGCAGCAAGGCGCCACATTATATGGCACCGGCAGTGGCGGTTCAGGGCACATTACTGGTTTTACTCGCGCCCATTATGATTTGGAAAACGCGCTATCTGCATGGTTGGGATATCCAAGGGCACTATTATTTATTTCTGGTTTTGCGGCGAATCAAGCGGTGATCACCGCTTTAATGGGCAAGGGGAGCGCATTTTAGCCGATAAACTTAGTCATGCTTCGATTTTAGAGGCATCAATGCTTTCAAAAGCTAATTTACGGCGATTTGCTCACAATAGCCCTGCATCATTACAAAAAATTGCTCACCAGCACTTTAGATGCAAAGACACTCGTGATTAGTGAAGGGTGTTTAGCATGGATGGTGACAGTGCGCCTTTAGCGGAATTAAAACAGCTCGCGGAACAACATCACGCTTGGTTAATGGTCGATGATGCCCATGGTATTGGCGTGAGAGGGCGAGAAGGGCGTGTAGTTGTGATGTGCATGGTATTAAACCTGAATTACTGATTGTCACCTTCGGTAAAGCATTTGGTTTGAGTGGCGCTGCCGTTCTGTGTGATGAAGCAACCGCAGATTACTTTATTCAAGCGGCTCGCCAACCTTATTTATAGTACCTCAATGCCACCAGCTCAGGCAGTTGCGCTATCAGCAGCGTTACAGCAGATCCGTACAGCCGATGATGCAAGGGAACGGCTTAATCAACATATTGAATATTTCAGAAAAAATAGTCAATTTAGTGATCTGCAATTAGCTGATTCACAGATGGCAATTCAACCCGTCATTGTGGGTGATAATGAGGTGAGCTTACAGCTTTCTGATTATTTACGACAAAAAGGGCTATGGGTACAAGCGATACGTCCACCGACTGTCCCCACCAGGCAGTGCACGGCTCCGCATTACCTTGAGTGCAGCTCATCACCAACAAGATATCGATCAACTGTTGGAGGCGTTAAATGGTTTTACCATTAAGTGATGAAAAACAAAAAATCGCTTCGGCTTTTGGTAAAGCAGCAAAACGCTATGATTCGATAGCTTATTATCAACAAAATAGTGGTCATCAACTGCTGGATTTATTAGCTTCAGCACGGGTCAATTTACCGGCTAAAAAAGTGATTGATGTTGGCTGTGGCACTGGTTTTTTCAGCCAAATAATTAAAGCACAAGGGGCTGAAGTGACCGCATTAGATTTATCGTCCGGCATGTTGGAGGTTGCACGTCAAAAAAATGCGGCTGAACAGTATATCTGTGCGGATATGGAAGCACTGCCTTTTGCCGATCAAACTTTTAATGTGGTTTTTTCTAATTTGGCTATCCAATGGTGCTCTGACTTATCACTGGCCCTAACTGAACTACATCGAGTGACTAAAAATGGTGGGGTGATTGTATTTACCACGCTTGCTAAAGGCTCTCTATCGGAGCTATCGCAAGCTTGGGCTAGGTTAGATGGCTATTCGCATGTGAATGAATTTTTAAGTTTTGAACAGATAAGCGCGAGTTGCCAACCATGGCAGCATCAATTGCTGCTTCAGACCGATACACTACATTTTTCGGATTTAGCTCGATTATTGAATTCATTGAAAGGCATTGGCGCGACCCATCTCACCGCAGGGCGACGTGGTGGATTGATGACAAGGCAGCGATTACATCTACTTGAGAGCGCTTATCCCACGTCAGCAAACGGTCTTGAGCTCACTTATCAAACTGTATTTGGAATAATTTATCGTGACTAAAACTTATTTTGTGACCGGCACTGATACTGAGGTCGGTAAAACAGTAGTCAGTTGCGCATTACTGCAAGCGGCTAAACAATTGGGTTATCAAACCGCGGGTTATAAACCGGTTGCTTCAGGCAGCGAACAAACAGCACAAGGGCTGCGTAACAGTGATGCACTTTTTTTACAAACAAACAGCACATTGCCGTTAACTTACCAAGAAGTGAATCCAATTGTATTCGAAGCGCCAACATCTCCACATATTATTAGCGAAAAAGTTGGGCTGCCAATTGATTTTTCAGTGATGACAAACGGATTAAAACATTTGCAGTCAAAAGCGCAGTGGGTGTTGGTTGAAGGTGCTGGCGGCTGGTATACGCCATTATCAGCACAACAAAGTTATGCAGATTGGGTGGTTGAGCAACAATTGCCAGTGATTATGGTGGTTGGCATCAAACTGGGTTGTATTAATCATGCCTTATTAACCGCACAAGCGATTAACCAAGCAGGGCTAAAATTGGTGGGGTGGGTGGCGAATGAAGTCGAACCGGCAGGAACCTATCAGGCCGAATATATAGAGACATTGCACCGTTCGATCAATGCGCCTTGCCTTGGTATCATTCCTCATCAAGATGCCGAACAATTTGCCGATGTAGGGCAGTATGTTGATGTGACAGCGATTTAATTTTTTAGTGGTTAATTGTCTATTTTATCAGAGAGCTTGTTTTTCAATATAAACACGCTCTCTGGTGTATTGAACGAAAACTCTTTTGTTGTGCAACGGCTCAGTCTAAACGTAACCCTGCGCCTATCTCTTCCGTTGAATTATCAAGCGATAAAATGACATGTCTTGATTCATCAAGTTCACGCCATCCTTCCCATTTTTCATGGCGACTTGGCTTAATTAGGGGCTTGTGTGTAAAGCCCCTATATTAAATTTTTATATTCTAAATAATTCAATATTCAGGTAGGCAATAAACGGAGATAGGCAGGGAGTATCGATAACTATCAGACTCGTCTGGCTGAGCGCATTCAATAATCTTATATCCTGAAGTAGATGCTATAACTTGAGCGTTGTTAAACAGCAAAAATATCCTTTAACACCGAATGATAAGGACGATGGCGTAGTCATGGTACATTGAGTGTAATGTTTGGTTATTTATGATCGGAAAAGTGTGCCTATCTAGTGGATCTTACTAGATAATTTTTTATGTTCCTGTTTATTCTGTGTAAAAGGCTATTTTGGATCGTTAATCCGTCATTTTTGTCAACTCGGATCCGTTAAAAAAGAGTAAATACTGTTTTTATGATAAATTCTGAGTAAAAATATTTTCACTGAATTGCCATTTTTTTGTCATGTATATGCGCTATGTGGTTTTTAGAGTGGAACGGAAACGCACTATCTGAAAGGGATTGCAGAGTTATCCACTATTTCTGTGGATAACCTTGTGAATTAGATCTAAAAAAACAACCGAATCCAAGGTGACAAGCGGCTTTGCCTTTATTTGATGTGATTTCAGACTTATAAATAATAACTTTAAAATACAATAAGTTAAATAAAATCAAGACATGGGTTGTTATTTGAGATAAGACTAGAAGTCGCATCAGCATAAAATATATAAATCACTTTAGGTCAAGAAAAATTTTTGGGGATAACCTTGTTTTAACCACAATAAAAAATTGCTGGAGAATTTTTAAACTCAGCACTTGAAGCTGGTTTTTTATCCCAGTATCATAAGGGGGAGATCGGTTAAGAGGCGTGGGTAATGAGTAAAGTATTTAAATTGTATTCTGATTTTCAGCCTGGTGGGGATCAACCCGAGGCAATTCGTCAGCTTTCTGAAGGGTTAGAAGATGGACTTGCTCATCAAACCTTACTCGGGGTAACAGGCTCAGGTAAAACCTTTACGATTGCCAATGTCATCGCCAAAGAAAATCGCCCAACCATGTTAATGGCACACAATAAGACGTTGGCAGCACAATTGTACAGTGAGATGAAAGCCTTCTTCCCTGACAATGCCGTTGAATACTTTGTCTCTTATTATGATTATTATCAGCCAGAAGCCTATGTGCCTAGTTCAGATACCTTTATCGAAAAAGATGCGTCTGTTAACGAGCATATTGAGCAAATGCGTCTGTCAGCGACAAAAGCACTACTTGAACGGCGTGATGTGATAGTTGTGGCTTCTGTTTCGGCTATTTATGGTCTTGGTGATCCTGATAGCTATTTAAAAATGATGCTGCATTTGACCGATGGGATGATTATCGATCAGCGGGCTATTTTGCGGCGCTTAGCCGATCTGCAATATACACGTAACGACCAAGCTTTTACCCGAGGTACGTTCCGCGTACGGGGCGAGGTGATTGATATTTTCCCTGCAGAATCAGATGAATATGCGTTACGTGTCGAATTATTTGATGAAGAAGTGGAACGATTGTCTTTGTTCGACCCATTAACGGGGCAAATTCAGCATCGTGTTCCTCGCTTTACAGTTTATCCGAAAACCCACTATGTGACGCCGAGAGAGCGGATCTTAGAAGCGATGGAACAAATTAAGGTTGAACTGGCGGATAGGCGTAAGGTGCTCCTCGAAAATAATAAATTGCTAGAAGAACAACGTATCACCCAACGTACTCAATTTGATCTCGAAATGATGAATGAGCTGGGTTATTGCTCAGGTATTGAGAACTATTCACGTTATTTGTCTGGTCGCGCGCCAGGAGAGCCGCCACCGACGCTGTTTGATTACCTACCTGCTGATGGTTTATTGGTGGTGGATGAGTCGCACGTTACTATCCCGCAGATCGGAGCGATGTATAAAGGTGACCGCTCTCGTAAAGAAACACTGGTAGAGTATGGATTCCGTTTACCGTCTGCGCTTGATAATCGACCATTACGTTTTGAAGAGTTTGAGGCGCTTGCGCCACAAACTATCTATGTTTCCGCGACGCCGGGTAATTATGAAATAGAAAAATCAGGTTCAGAGGTGATAGAGCAGGTTGTGCGACCAACAGGCTTGCTAGATCCTGTGATTGAAGTGCGGCCTGTTGCCACTCAGGTTGATGATTTGCTTTCTGAAATTCGTATTCGTTCGCAGAAAAACGAGCGTGTGTTGGTGACAACGTTAACAAAACGAATGGCAGAAGATTTAACGGAATACCTTGAAGAGCATGGTGAACGGGTTCGTTATTTACACTCTGATATTGATACGGTAGAACGGGTTGAAATCATTCGTGACCTACGTTTAGGTGAGTTTGATGTGCTGGTGGGGATCAACTTGCTGAGAGAGGGTCTCGATATGCCAGAAGTGTCATTGGTGGCTATTCTCGATGCCGATAAAGAAGGCTTTTTACGCTCTGAACGTTCACTCATTCAGACAATTGGTCGTGCGGCGCGTAACCTTAATGGTAAAGCAATTTTATATGGCGATAGAATCACCAATTCAATGGAAAAGGCCATCAAAGAAACGGAACGCCGCCGTGCTAAGCAGATAGCCTTTAATGAGCAACACGGTATTGTGCCGCAAGGCCTGAACAAAAAAATTGGCGATATCTTGCAAATTGGTCACAAAGTGGGTGGCAAATCGAAAGGTCGCAATAAAGAGAGTGCCAAAATCGATAAACGTGAAGATATCCAATTATTATCAACAAAAGAATTGGAACAACGTATTTCGCAACTTGAAGCGCAGATGTATAAACACGCTCAGGATTTAGAGTTTGAAGCGGCGGCAAATGTAAGGGATCAATTGCAAGAGCTAAGGGAGCGTTTTATTGCTAATTCATGATGCTACAAAGGTTAACGGCTCTGTGAGTTTTTGCTGTTAACCTTTGGCGTGATTGGTGGTGATATCCCGTGGTGGTTTAAAACAAACGCACGGTTTCTTCGATAGCTTGCAAGAGTAGCTTACGGTCATGACGATAAGGAATATCATCGGCCTCTAACACCCGTTGAGTGACTAACCGCTCATGGCGAATAGGCGCGATATTCGTTCTAGGGCCAACAATCACGGCATCAATTTTTTTGCAGCCGATATGCTGCTCCATCATGGTTAACTTTTCTTGTAACGTGAGGCTAGCTGCGGATGTACTTAGCTCTTTACCTAGGTTACCGATATAGATCATCGGGGCTTTACATTCGCGCAAAGCATCCGTGATATCTTCCAACAGTAGCAGTGGCATCAGGCTGGTGAAGAAACTACCCGGACCAATTAAAATTAAATCCGCTTGATGAATTGCTTCAATCGCTTCTGCTGTGGCTTTTACGGTTGGGTAGAGTCGTAACTCTTTCGGTAATTCAATCAGAGCATCAACATTGACCTCGCCATACACTTCATTACCCATCTCATCAATCGCCATTAAGTCGACGGGAGATTCTGACATAGGAATGAGTTTGGCATCCACTTTGAGCATATTGCGGATCAAATTAATGGCATCAAGAGGGCGTACACTGAGGTGATCTAATGACTTTAGCATCAGATTACCCAAATTATGGCCTGAAAGTTCGCCGTTGCCACTAAAACGGTATTCAAACATCGCCGATGCGATTGATGGCTCAGTAATTAATTGATTGAGGCAGTTGCGCATATCTCCCCAAGCAATCCCACCTTCCGCTCGACGAATACGACCAGTAGAACCACCATTATCCGTCGTGGTGACAATTCCAGTTAATCGAGAGCCTAAAGAGGAAAGCGAAGACATTACGCGACCAAGCCCATGTCCGCCGCCAAGGGCGACAACATGCCTAAAATCAGTCAAACTACTATTCGGCATAGTGTTCCTATATCAGTTATTTTTTCAGCGCCAAGGCTATTATACAGTGTTATTGCCAGTTAAATGCAATTTAAAACGCGATTATCACGTCTATCACAAAACGGCGCTAATTTATCATAAAACACCGTTTGGGGGTCATTTACCGTCATCATTGACAGATAAAAATTGAAAATGATGGCAGTTTAAACAGCAATTATCTCATAGGGCTGTTTTTTACTATCCAAAAAAGATCAAAATTTGGGGCAAACCTAATCTAAGATTGCTCTTAATTAACGATTAAAAATAGGGGCTGGATGTTTTTTGTACATGCGCTTAATATTGGGTTTAATTGATGACATAATACAAATTAGAACATTAAATTTATACTGAATTAACAAACGCATAACTAAACCCTAAGTCGTTGTATAATATATTATATATCGAAATTCAAATTCGCTTTTTCCTTTCTTTTACGCTAAAATCCCCACATAAACTAAGTGAACAAAGTGAGCAATTTGATTGTTAACCTATGCTGGCTTTGTGGGCTTGTTGATAAATATCACTCCTAGCCTTTGTGTCTAAGTTCGCGATAACGAATATGATGCTTTGGCCGTGGCCTCTGAGCCACCAGGGTGCAAGATAGAAATGTCTGCATCTCCCGTATTTGGAAAGGTGTCATTATGCAGCAGCTTGTCGATCAATTTGCTCGGAAATTTTATTATCTCCGTTTATCTATTACAGATGTTTTGCAACTTTCGTTGCACATACTGCCTTCCCGATGGTTATAAACCAAGTGGTCGTCACGAATTCCTTTCACTGAGTGAAATTCAGCGCATTAGCCGTGCTTTCGCAGAATTGGGCACAGAAAAGGTACGCATCACAGGCGGCGAGCCGACCATGCGTAAAGATTTTACCGATATCATTGCCGCTATCCATGAAAATCAAGCGATCAAAAAAATTGCGGTGACGACAAATGGTTATCGTATGGCTCGTGATGTACAAAAATGGAAAGAGGCGGGACTCGGAGCGATTAATGTCAGTGTTGATAGCCTAGACCCGCGTCAATTTGCGGCAATTACTGGGCAAGACAAGTTTTATCAAGTGATGCAAGGCATTGATGCTGCCTTTGAAGCGGGATTTGACAAGGTCAAAGTCAACGCAGTATTGATGAAAAACGTCAATGATATTGCTTTAAAATCCTTTTTAAATTGGATCAAACATCGTCCAATCCAACTCCGCTTTATCGAATTAATGGAAACGGGGGAAGGGAGTGACCTTTTTAATCGTTTCCATATTTCGGGAGAAACGATCCGCGACCGTCTTATTGAAGAGGGGTGGTACAGTGTGCCACGCTCTCGTAGCGATGGCCCCGCCCAAGTCTTTAGCCACCCTGATTACCAAGGGGAAATTGGTCTTATCATGCCTTATGAAAAAGATTTCTGCCAAAGTTGTAACCGACTACGCGTTTCTTCTTTGGGGAATCTTCATCTGTGCCTATTCGGTGAAAATGGTATCCCACTACGTGATTTGTTAAGTGACGATAATCAAAACGAAGCATTAAAAGCACGTATTCAAAGTGGTCTACAATTTAAGCGAGAGACGCACTTTTTACATATGGGCGACAGTGGCATCACCCCGAATTTATCCGTTATTGGCGGTTAATGAATTTTTGATTTTTCAGGAGAAAATATGTCCCAACTGACTCATATTAATGCGTCGGGTGAAGCGCATATGGTGGATGTTTCTGCAAAAGCTGAAACAGTCCGTGAAGCGAGAGCCGAAGCATTTGTCACGATGAATAAAGAGACCTTAGCGATGATTGTTGAGGGGAGCCATCATAAAGGCGATGTATTTGCGACCGCACGTATTGCTGGTATTCAAGCAGCGAAAAAAACATGGGAGCTGATCCCGTTATGTCATCCGTTGCTGCTAACAAAAGTTGAAGTGACGTTGCAAGCATTGCCGGAGCAAAACCAAGTCCGTATTGAGTCCTGCTGTCGATTGACAGGAAAAACAGGGGTTGAAATGGAAGCATTAACTGCCGCTTCAGTAGCTGCTTTAACCATTTATGATATGTGTAAAGCGGTGCAAAAAGATATGGTAATTGGGCCTGTTCGCTTATTAGAAAAAACAGGTGGCAAATCTGGTCATTTTAAGGTGGACGCATGATTACGGTACTTTTTTTTGCTCAAGTACGTGAATTGGTGGGAACAGCTCGTCTCGAATTATCAGAACATTACTCAAATGTTGAAGCATTGCGTCAAGCATTGGCACAACGTGGTGACCGGTGGGCTTTAGCTTTAGAAGATGGCAAGTTGTTAGCGGCAGTTAACCAATCTTTTGTAGCAACAGATCATCCATTGGAAGATGGCGACGAAGTGGCCTTTTTCCCACCGGTGACCGGGGGCTAAGATGGAAAATACGCATATTGCGGTACAAACAGAAAATTTTAGTGTAGGCGAGCAGTATCAATGGCTTGCTGAATGTGATAGCGATGGCGCGGTCGTAACGTTTACAGGCAAAGTCCGAAATCATAATTTAGGCGATAGCGTTGCAGCATTAACGTTAGAACATTATCCCGGAATGACGGAGAAAGCGCTGGCCGCTATTGTGGTCGAAGCGCGTCAACGCTGGGCACTACAGCGAGTTAGTGTGATCCACCGAGTAGGTACTTTACAGCCGGGCGAAGAGATTGTTTTTGTGGGTGTGACCAGTGCTCATCGTGGCGCTGCTTTTCAAGCGGCTGAATTTATTATGGACTATTTAAAAACCAAAAGCACCATTTTGGAAGAAAGAGACATTGCCTGATAATGAACGTTGGGTCGAGGCAAAAGAGAGCGATGAAGCTTCTGCAAACCGTTGGTGATCAGTAAATTTCATTTATATTTAAAATAATTTTTAGCGTATTTAGACGCCCGTCAGCAGCGGCATGGCATAAATTCTAATCAATGGTTTTAAGTTTGTTGAATGGTATTGTCAATAATTTATGATAAACTTTGTAGGAATTTGTCTGGCTACGGCACGTTGCTGTGGTCGTTTCTTACTAATGTATGAAGGGTAACCATCATGGATCGATTCGATCAACGTAATGATTCACTTGTCCAGCGCAGCAGTGCCGGCATTCAGACATTTATGTCACAGGTTTATGGCTGGATGACTGTTGGTCTGTTACTGACTGCTTTTGTTGCTTGGTCCACACTGAATAGTGGCTTATTTTATACCATAGCGACTAATAATGTTCTGTTTTTTGGTTTAATCATTGTTGAGTTTGGACTTGTACTTGGTTTGTCATTTTTACTGCCAAGAATGAGTGGTATGATGGCAACGGGCATGTTTATGCTCTACTCAGTACTTACTGGGCTAACAATTTCTGTGGTTTTAGCTGCTTATACAATGGAATCGGTAGCAGGAACATTTTTTATCACGGCGGCAATGTTTGGTGCACTAAGTGTTTATGGTTACACCACAAAGCGTAGCCTAAGTGGTATCGGTAACTTCCTGTTTATGGCGCTTATTGGCCTAATTATCGCTTCTATTGTCAATATTTTCATGAAAAGCTCAGCATTATACTGGGTGATCACCTATGCAGGTGTTCTGATTTTTGCAGGCCTGACCGCATATGATACTCAGAAACTGAAAGAGATGGGTGCACAAATTGACGTGGAAGATAAAGAAAGCATGCGTAAACTCGCTATCCTAGGTGCATTAAACCTGTATCTGGACTTTATCAACCTGTTCTTAATGCTGCTACGTATTTTCGGCGACCGCCGTTAATCATGTATAAATTGTGTATTTAAGATACACAATAGCTTTTAAAGAATATCAACCCTTGTCATGGTCAAACAGACAAGGGTTTTTTATTGTTTAGTAAAAAATATAATCGTGACTAATAGGTAATTGCTACGCTGTTTTCTGCCGAAAGAGGTAGTAAGCAAAGGTACTGGTAATGACTGATATCACGAGCAGTGGCCATAGGCTCGGCCAAATAACACTAAAATCAGCATCTTTTAAGTAAATCTGTTTGGTGATTTCAGTGAAATGGCGGATTGGATTGATCAAGGTAATTTCTTGCAACCAAATGGGCATATTCTCAACGGGAGAAATATAGCCTGAGAGCAAAATAGCGGGCATCACAAAAACAAATACACCGATAAATGCTTGTTGTTGGGTTGAACACAAAGCCGATATTAATAATCCAAAACCCACTAGTGAAAGGCCATAAACCACCATAGTTGCATAAAATAGCGTGAGGGAGCCTGCAAAGGGGATTTGGTAACAGAAGATACCAATGACTAAGACTAAAGTCGCTTGCGCGGTGGCAATAATCAATGCGGGTACGGCTTTACCGATAAAAATTTGCCAAGTCGTGAGCGGCGATACAAGTAATTGGTCAAGGGTTCCCTGTTCGGCCTCTCGGGCAATCGACAGGGAAGTGACAATCAGTACGCCAATGGTCGTGATTAATGCCACCAGTGATGGCACGATAAACCATTTATATTCCAGATTAGGGTTATACCAGTTACGAACCACTAACTCGCTATTATTGGCTAAAGGGCGGCCTGCCGTTAGCTCGCTTTGATATTGTAATACGATTTGTTCAATATAGTTAGCGGCAATTTGCGCGCTGTTAGAGTTACGTCCATCAAGTAATAACATCATCTTCGCGGTGTGCTGGCTATCGATGTCAGCGCTAAAATTTTGCCCGAAGCGTACGACTAATAAGCTTTCTCGGTTATCCAGTGTTTCTCGGATCTCGTGCTCATTTTTGAGTAATCGTACTTGAGAAAAGGCTTCTGCTTTTGCTAATCGTTGAGTTAATTCGATAGAGTGCTTCCCGCCATCTTGATCGAAAATGGCGATCGTGGTGTTGGTAACCTCAAGGGTTGCAGCCAAAGGAAACAAGATCATTTGGAAAATAACAGGCATGAGCAAAATGATCCGCGTTTGCTTTTCCTGCAATAACGTCTGTAGTTCTTTCATGATCAAGGTATATAGGCGGTAAAACATATTTCATCCTTATCAATCAAGACGACGGCGTGTTTTCCATGCCGTTAAGCCAATAAATAAAATAGCGGAGGCGATAAGTAACAGCAGATTGGTGAACAAAACAATATAGATATCGCCTGCCAGAAATAGCGTTTGTAAGCTGCTGACAAAATAGCGCGCCGGAATGAAATAAGTCACGATTTGGACAAATATTGGCATGCTTGAGATTTCAAAAATAAAGCCTGATAGCATAATTGCTGGCAAAAATGCCGCATTTAATGCGACCATTGCGGCATTAAATTGATTGCGAGTGATGGTGGAAATCAATAGCCCCATTCCGAGAGCGGTCGCTAAATAGAGGCTAGTGATCAAAAACAGCACTAAGAGTGAGCCTCGATAAGGTATATTTAATAGTGATGTCGTGACAATCATACACAAGATCATCACAAAGGAGCCTAAAACTTGATAGGGTAATAATTTGGATAAGAGCAATTCGGTGCGTGTAATCTGTGTTGAGAGAAGGGCTTCCATTGTGCCGCGCTCCCATTCACGAGCAACAACCAGTGATGTCAAAATAGCTCCAACTACCGTCATTATGATACTAATGGCACCGGGTATAATGAAATGCTGACTAATTGCAGCTTCATTGAACCAATAACGCATATTTAACTCAATGAGGGGATCTGTGGGATAGCCTCGATTTTCACCTTGTTGTATCAACCACGTATACCAGATCCCTTTGGTGTAGGCTTGTACAAAGTTCGCAGTATTAGGCTCACTGCCGTCGGTAATCACTTGTATGGCGGCATGCCCTTCAGGACGTAGCAATTGGGCTGAGAAGTTCACGGGGATAACGATAATGCCGCGAATTTTGCCCGCTTGCATTTTTGCAATTAATTGTTGCCGATTATCGCTAACCGTAGCGTCAATAAAAGGGGAGCCTGTAAATGTATCGACGAGTTGGCGTGCTTCATGGCTTTGTTGATCCATCAAGATGCCAACACGTAATTGACTGGAATCCAAATTGATCCCATAACCAAAAATAAATAACAGCATTAGGGGGATCACAACGGCAATCAATGCACTACTGGGATCGCGTACGATTTGTTTGCTTTCTTTAATGCATAATGCACGGAGTCTACGCCAAGAAAAATGAGACGCGTTGGCGGTCATTGTTCCTCCCGCTGTTTATCATAATCAAGTATCAACCCAATAAAAGCATCTTCCATTGATGGATTTGGATGACTTTCACTAGCGACTTGCTGTTTTAGCTCATCTGGCGTACCTGCGGCAATAATCTTGCCGTGATACACTAATCCTATGCGATCACAATACTCTGCTTCATCCATAAAGTGAGTTGTCACCATGACGGTTACGCCTCTATCGACCATGCCGTTGATATGTAGCCAAAAACTCACGTCGAGTGAGAGGGTCGACCCCCGATGTCGGTTCATCAAGAAATAAAATATCTGGCTCATGCATAAGGGAGCAGGCAAGGGCAAGGCGTTGTTTAAAGCCAAGAGGGAGTGAATCAGTTATTTGATTAATAATTGGCTTAAAATTAAAGGCCTCAACCATTTCAGCTATTTTATGTGTTTGATGCTTACCATGCAGACCATAAACACCAGAAAAGAATTTGAGATTCTGCCCAACCTTTAAATTGCTATAGAGCGAGAATTTTTGCGCCATATAGCCGAGGTGTTGCCGTGCTTTATCTGAGCTGGTCTTTAAATCCATTCCTAACACTAAGGCGTGACCTTCGGTTGGTCTCATCAATCCACACATCATTTTAAAGGTGGTTGACTTCCCCGCACCATTGGGGCCGAGTAAGCCAAAAATTTCACCGCGTTTTACTTGAAAATTGACGCTATCCGTCGCGGCAAAATCACCAAATTTTTTCGTTAGATCACGCGCTTCAATAACGGTTTCACTTGGATTAGCAGGGATTTGCGGCATGATAGCCGCCAATTCTGAGCGATGGGAAGGCCCCCCACCTAAGAGATCAATAAAAGCATCTTCAAAACGTGGCTCTGCTTCAATCAGCTTCCCATCAGGCATATGCAAATTGTGAAGTAGCGACGTTTTAGACGCATTAGGCTTTAATATTAAGCGGATATAACGCCCTTGGATCACGCCATCGCTGGTTTCCGGAAGAACGAGGGCATTTTGCAATATTGTACGTTTATTGGCGGCCGGAACATCTAATAAATAGGAGCGACCAACCATAGTTTGGGTCAGATCTTGAGGTTTCCCTGAAAAAAGCAATTGGCCTTGGTTAAGGAGCAAAACATGTTTGCACTGTTGGGCCTCATCAAGATAGGAGGTACTCCAAAGGATCAGCATCCCCTCATCGGCTAAAGTGTGTACCATTCGCCATAATTCGCGTCGTGCGATGGGATCAACCCCAACCCCAGGCTCGTCTAAAAGTAGCACCTTTGGTCTGCCAATCAGTGTGCAAGCTAACCCTAGCTTTTGTTTCATACCGCCGGATAATTTACCGGCAAGCCGACCTGTAAAATTTGTTAAATCAGTAAAGGTGAGCAACTGACGATAAATTTTCTCTCTCTCTTCACCGAGGACGCCACGTAAATCAGCATATAAATCAAGATTTTCTTGGACGGTCAGATCTTCATATAAGCCAAATTTTTGTGGCATATATCCTAAATTAGCATGCACTTGTACGCTGTCTTTAATCGGATCTAATCCCATTAGACTGATTGTGCCTGAATCAGGTTTTAATAAACCGGCAAGCATTCTCATTAACGTCGTTTTGCCTGCACCGTCTGGGCCGACTAAACCCGTTACCGAGCCACCATAGATCTCGGCCGTTAAGCTCTCTACTGCGGGGGAGTCTAAACCCTGAAATGTTTTTTCAACCCCTTGAAGACGAATGCAGTCATCGTGCTTACTCATCATGCACTCTTATCACTGAATTTCAGCAAAGCGGATGGTAACTGGCATGCCTTGGCGTAGTGCCTCATCAGGATCGCTGACAACGATGCGTAGCCGATATACAAGATCAGTACGTAATTGCGGAGTTTGTACGCTTTTTGGCGTGAATTCAGCGGTTGGTGATACAAAACCAATGGTACCGTGATAAGGGGTATCTGGACGGCTATCGGTGTAGAGCAAAACTTCTCGACCAGGAACGGCCATCCCTAAATTAGGCTCATCGACATAAGCCCTTACCCAAACAGGCGTCGTGAGAGTGACACTAAATACAGTATTACCAGCACCGACAATGCTGCCAGGCTCAATGGCTCGCGTTAGGATGGTTCCATCTGAGGGGGCTGTTAATACGGTATCTTTTAAGTCTAATTCTGCCTGTGCAACAGCCGCTTCAGCTTGTAACCATTCGCCTCGTGCAGCCGCTATCTCTTCTTGACGGAAACCGCTTTGATACTGGTTTAGTTTATCTTGTGCGGCTTTTAATGCGGCAAGTGCTTGATTTCGATTTGTCTTTGCATTGTCTAGCTCATTGGCAGAAATCACATGGGAGGCTGCGAGTCCTTTTTGGCGCTGGTAAAAACTTTCAGCGTATTTCCATGCCGCTTGTTTTTGGGCAACCTCTGCTTCAACTTGTGCAATTTCTTGAGTGCGATAGCCTTTTTCTTTCATAGCTAGCTGGGCTTTTGCACTGTCTCTAACGCCCTTTGCTTTGTTTAATGCGTTGATATAAGGCGCTTGGTCAAGCTGGCCTAAAGCTTGACCGGGGGTAACGCGCGCGCCTTCATCAACATTCAAAGACGCGAGCTTCCCACCAACACGAAAACCAAGGTTGACGGTTCGTACATCAACATTACCATATAAGATTAATGTTTTATCTTGCTGTGATTGATACCAATAATAACCACCCGCAGCGAGACCGATTACTATGACAATAAGAATTAAAAAGATTGAACGACGTTTATTGTTCATAATTAACCTTATTCTTCGTGTAGATTACATGTCTAAAAATAGATAGTTCGATAATCTATAACCGTTTTTTATGGATTAATGATATCACTTTTGTGCCTCTTTGCAATGACGCAATCCTTCCAACAAGATATTGGTGTGCTCTATCAGTACTTGGTTAATGATTTTATATTCCTCTTCATTGATATGTTTCCAGCCAGTTTGCCGAAGTAACGTCTCTCTTGCGATACGAAACGAGAGCGTTTCCCCTAAGATGGCATGGGTTTGGATTAAGGTGGTTAGGCTGTTGGGATCGGAGCCTATATAAATGGCAATAAGACGGTTTAATTTGGTGTAAATAGGTCCGAGAGCCTGCTCATGAATAATGGTATAGGCTTCGGTTGGGTTGAGTTGCTCTCTAGCGAGTATTCGAGAAAAACTCAGGTTCTTTTTTTCTAGCTGAAAGTAATTATAACCGACTAATGCTTTTTGCAAGAGTTTGATGGCCTCATCAGGAGGGGGATTGGTTTGACGAAGATATGTATCAATTTCCGCGGTTGTCTCGCTAAAGTTTTCTTTTATTGTGTTCGCAATCAATTGGGCTACAGCGAGATACAGCCCCTCTTTCGAACCAAAATAATAGGAAATGGCGGCAATATTTTGCCCCGAAACTTGAGCAATTTTGCGGGTTGTTGCTCCGTCGAGACCTAATTCACCATAGACATCTGCAGCTGAGCATAGCAACTGCACTCTGGCGTTTTCTCCTCGATGTGTTGACGGTGTGTTTGTAATCATGAAATTTCCTTAAACATTCAAAACTAAATATCAACCTAACAAGCTCTACACGGCTTTTTGCATAATTCAGTGACGGAAAACGACATATTCTAGTTTGTAATAGTTATATATACTATATTTGAGTAATTTTGTATTAATTTATTTTCTAAACTAAATTAATATACTTATTAGAGCCAAATAATGTTAGACTTCCCGCAATTGCACGGCAGTTTGCATCTTTTCTTCATCTACAATCCTTCCCCTCGAACTGCCTCTGATCATTCAGAGTGGTGAAGTCCGGAGTAATTTAATTTGACTAGTTTTTCAGACCTCGCATTAAACGAGGAAATTCTGCTCGCCATTAATGAGTTAGGCTACGAAGCCCCTACGCCTATCCAACAGCAAGCTATCCCAGCAGTCCTTGATGGTCACGACCTCTTAGCGAGTGCTCAAACAGGAACAGGGAAAACGGCGGGTTTTACCTTACCCATTTTACAAAAATTAATTTCGACTCCTAGAATTGGAAAAGATCGCAAACCGATTAGGGCATTGATCTTAACGCCGACACGTGAATTGGCTGCGCAAGTCGCTGAGAATGTTAAGGAATATAGCCGTCATTTAAGGATCCGCTCATTTGTCGTGTTTGGTGGTGTCAGCATCAACCCACAAATGATGAAGTTACGTGGTGGTGTTGATATTTTGATTGCGACGCCGGGGCGATTACTCGACCTAGAGCATCAAAATGCGGTCAATTTATCTCAAGTTGAGATCCTTGTTTTGGACGAAGCCGATCGTATGCTTGATATGGGGTTTATTCATGATATTCGCCGTGTGATCAGTAAGTTACCTAAAAAACGTCAAAACCTGCTGTTTTCAGCTACATTCTCTAATGAAATTAAACAATTAGCGAATAAATTACTGGATAACCCTGTGACGATCGAAGTCGCTCCTCGTAACTCGGCTTCTGAGCAAGTCACCCAGTTTGTCCATCATGTCGATAAGAAACGTAAAGCAGAGCTGTTATCTTATATGATAGGCCGTGAAAACTGGCAGCAAGTTCTTGTTTTTACACGCACAAAACATGGTGCGAACCGCCTTGCTGAACATCTAAATAAAGATGGCGTAAAAGCGGCGGCAATTCATGGTAATAAGAGCCAAGGCGCGCGTACACGTGCATTAGCAGATTTTAAATCAGGTGATGTTCGAGTACTGGTGGCGACAGATATTGCGGCACGTGGTTTAGATATCGAACAATTGCCGTATGTTGTTAACTTTGAACTGCCTAATGTAGCGGAAGATTATGTTCACCGTATTGGTCGTACAGGGCGAGCAGACGCAACAGGAATGGCTGTTTCACTGGTATGTGTTGATGAGTTAAAGCTGCTAAAAGATATTGAAAAGCTACTAAAAAAACCGGTTCCTGTTATGGCGATAGAAGGTTATGAGCCTGATCCTTCCATTAAACCTGAACCTATCCAAAAAGCGCCGCAGCGTAATAATGAAAGGCGTAGTGCAAATAAACGCCATAATACGTCTGTGAAGCCGCGCCGCGAACGTACTGGTGCTGATAGCTCAAAAGATAAATCGGCATCAGCCTCACCATGGAAAAGCGCACAAAAAAAAGTGCGTCAGGGACGCGGTGAAGGCTAATGCGTGTGTTACTTGCCCCGATGGAGGGGGTACTTGACTCGCTTGTGCGCTCCTTACTCAGTGAGGTCAATGATTACGATCTCTGTATTACTGAGTTTGTACGAGTTGTCGATACCCTTTTACCGGCAAAAACGTTTTATCGGTTATGTCCGGAATTGCGTCATGGCAGTCGGACACCATCAGGTACGTTAGTACGCGTTCAGTTATTGGGGCAGCACCCTCAGTGGTTAGCTGAAAACGCCTATAGGGCAGTTTCGCTGGGTTCATGGGGGGTAGATCTGAATTGTGGATGCCCCTCTAAAACCGTGAATGGCCATGGGGGTGGTGCAACTTTACTAAAGCAACCAGAGCTTATTTATCGTGCCGCAAAGGCGATGCGAGAGGCTGTTCCAGAGGAATTACCTGTTTCTGTTAAAGTCAGGTTAGGGTGGGATAATAGCCAATTTTGTCATGAAATCGCAGATGCCGTGGAGCAGGCTGGAGCGACGGAATTGACGGTGCATGGCCGTACCAAAGAAGATGGCTATCGAGCTGAAAAGATTAATTGGCAAGCTATTGGCGATATTCGTCGCCGCTTATCCATCCCTGTAATTGCCAATGGTGAGGTGTGGGATTATGAAAGTGCTCAGCACTGCCTAGCAATAACGGGATGTGATGCGATTATGATTGGGCGGGGCGCTCTGCATACGCCTAATTTAAGTCATGTCATAAAAAGCAATCAGCCCAAAATGGCTTGGGAGCACGTCGGCAGCTTGCTATTAAAATATACAGAGCTTGAAAAACAAGGAGATACGGGGAATTACCATGCCGCACGTATCAAGCAATGGTTAGGCTATTTACGTAAAGAATATCAGCAAGCAGACAGACTATTTTCTCTGATCCGAGCGCTAAAGAGTGCTCGCCAGATCGCCGAAGTGATCGAATCTGAAGTAAAAAAGCCAGCAAAAATGATGGAATTTTAATCATTCGGTTGTTTATGATTTGCTAAAATAGAGTATTAGTTCTTAACTTAAAGGGCTAATGGCTTTTTTAATCATGCTAAATTGACTTAAATCGTATGTCATAAGATGGCAAACTAACATGGTTAAAATCTATTTTTACCGTATTAATTCGTTTGGAGGTCGATGATGGGAGTCATTTCTTGGGTCATTTTTGGTCTGATTGCAGGGGTATTGGCTAAATGGATTATGCCAGGCACTTACCATATTGGTTTTATCATGACTATTGTACTCGGAATTGTTGGGTCTGTTGTGGGTGGCTACATCAGTACCTTCTTCGGTAAAGGTAAAGTAGACGGCTTCAATTTCGGTAGTTTTGTTGTTGCGGTTATCGGTGCGATCGTCGTGCTATTTTTAGCTGGGATATTTGCCAAATAGCGATTGACTAAACTTATCTCGATTTGAAAGAAATAACCCTCTCCGTGAATAGAGGGTTATTTTTTTGAATACTATTTAATGTTGATTAAGTATTAATCCGATTTTTAGTTCAATTAATCTTTTGATTAGATGAATAATTAAGACTCTATAGGTAACCCATTGTCTTGGCCCCATTCTGCCCAAGAGCCATCATATAGCTTAACATTTGTGTTGCCTAATAGAGTCAGAGCCATGAGCACCACAGCCGCCGTCATACCAGAGCCACACGTTGTGACGGAAGGGGCATGAATATCAATACCTTGCTCTGCAAATAGGGCTTTAAGTTGGGCCGGTGATTTAAATTCACCATTTTCAACTAATTGATCCCAAGGCATGTTTTTACTACCGGGGATATGGCCCATACGTAGCCCTGGGCGAGGCTCAGGTGCTTGCGCTAAGAAACGTGCCGCGGCACGAGCATCAATAATTTGTACTTTTCCCTGTTCTACGAGGTTAAGCATTTGTGTTTGATTTAATGCGTTGTCACCGTGGCGCTGAGCGGTGTAGTGCTGTGGGGCTGGCGGCGTGACCTCACCGGATTCAGTTTGGAAACCGAGTGCTTTCCATGCTTCAATGCCACCCGCGAGAATTTTGACATTTTTATGGTCCATTGTGGTGAATGTCCACCACGCACGTGGTGCTGAGAATAAATTATTCTGGGCGTAAATAATAACCTGAGTGTTATTGTTAATTCCCATTTCACCGACCGCACGGCTAAAAGTTTCAGCGTCAGGCAGCATATGAGGCAGGGGGGTTCGAGTATCAGCAACCTTATCTTGATCAAAAAACTGTGCGCTTGGAATATGCTCTTCTAACCAACGTTGTCGGCAATCATAGGGTGCTGTTGGGGGCGGAGATGAAGCATCTAGTACGATAAGGTTAGAGTCAGACAAATGGTCATGTAACCATTCGGGTGTTACAAAATAAGCGTCATACATAAATTATCTTCATCCTGAATGTAAATATTATTGAACCTGACCCGCTGAAGGTATAATTGAGGGTTGCTGTGCCTGACTCTGCTCAATAGGTGTCGTTGAGCGTGTATAAATATTCATGCCAGCTAAGACAATTCCACCGATGGAGCCGAATGCGCAGAGTGCGCAAAGCGCGATAACAACCTTTTTCATTTTTATAGCCTGAATTGAAGAAATAAACCCAAAGTATAACCCGATGTTTGTTGCAGACAAGTTAAATACTCTTTTTTGTGCGGATGGATCCGGAATTTGCCAACCTGTTTCCCAATTTTATGGCATAATGGTTTTTTAAACAGTAGTTTTTGCGAGCGCCTTCGTAAGCATATATTGTTTAATTCGATGTTATTGACCTACTTGGTTATCCTATATCTTCTAATGTGAACAGCAGTGAGCCTATGTCCCTGTCAAATAAAATGAAAGAACATATAACCCAATGGTACAAAGGGTTATCACAGCACATTGACGGGTTCGTATCCCGCGCGCCTCAGCGCCAAATGATTGCTGAAGTTGCTAAAAATTTGGCGGACGAAGAAGGGCGGCATTTGGTTATTGAGGCTCCTACAGGGGTTGGTAAAACATTATCTTATTTGATACCGGGTATTGCTGTTGGCCGAGAAGAAGGCAAAACATTGGTTGTCAGTACTGCGAATGTTGCATTACAAGATCAAATATTCAGTAAGGATCTGCCCTTACTCAGTAAAAATTATTCCTGATCTTAAATATACAGGGGCTTTTGGGCGAGCACGCTATGTGTGTCCACGCAATCTGGAAGCAATCTGTGCCGCAGAAGGCGAACAAATTGACTTAATGTTGCTGGTGGAAGATAAAACCGAAATCGCAAACAGTGAAGAGAGAGCGATTTGCCAGCAGCTACGTAATGATTTTCATAGTTTTGCATGGGATGGCTTACGGGATCACCATAAGCGTGCTTTTAGCGATAGCTTATGGCGTAAGGTCAGCACTGACAAAATGAACTGCTTAGGCCGTAATTGCCAATTTTATCAGCGTTGTCCCTTTTTTATTGCTCGGCGGGAAATTGAAGATGCGGATGTGGTGGTTGCAAACCATGCGCTGGTGATGGCGGCAATGGAAAGCGAATCGGTATTACCAGATCCTAAAAAACTCCTCTTAGTACTGGATGAGGGGCATCATGTGCCTGACGTAGCAAGGGATGCGTTGGAAGTGGAAGGCGAGATCACACTCGTTCAATTAACAGCACAGGTGGATAATTTTCTTCATCATGTGGGGGCAATATCTCGCTCAGTTTAGGCCTGCCAAGCCGCCAAAATTAGCGAACCCAGAGCGGTTACAGCAGCACGCGGAAAAGTTAAGAGAAGCATTTCGTGATTTTTCGCTACTAACCAACGCATTATTACCAGAAACCTCAAAGGATAATGAGTACTTATTTCCGATGGGGCTGTTGCCTGAGGCAATGCAGCTATGTTGCCAAGAACTTTTTCAAACTGACCGACGGGCTAAGAGGGTTAGCGGAATCAATTCTCAATGATTTAACCGAGCAAACGGCTAAACAGGATATTGTTCGCTTACATCGCTCTATTCTATTAACTAGCCGAGCAATGGGCTATTTTGAAAATATGGCGAAATTATGGCGGTTAGCGTCAATTGACCAAACATCAGGAGCGCCAATTTCGAAATGGCTTAGCCGTCGTTATGAGAAAAACCAGTCTCGTTTATTTCTGCACTGTGCTGGGATACGGGTTAGTGAGCAATTACAGCAGCTATTATGGCGCAATGTGCCACACATCGTGATCACATCAGCGACGTTACGCTCACTTAATAGCTACTCTCGTTTTCAAGAATTGAGTGGGTTATCAGAAAAAAGTGATGACCGTTTTGTGACGCTGTCTTCACCCTTTAATCATATTGAACAGGGAAAACTGATTATTCCTCAAATGAAGTACGAACCAACTATCTCGAATGAAGAGCTGCATTTAGCGGAGATGGCAACGTATTTCCGGCATCAATTAGAAAAAGGTACTCATCGAGGTATGCTAGTGTTGTTTAGTAGCCAGCGAGCGATGGAAGGGTTTCTGGAACATGTAAAAGATTTACGCCTACAATTGTTAGTGCAAGGGGATCAGCCCGCGTTATCGGTTAGTTGAAACCCATTGTGACAGGATCAATAAAGGGTTAACCAGTGTACTGATAGGGTTGCAGTCATTTGCGGAAGGGCTTGATTTAAAAGGTGAGTATTTAACACAGGTACATATCCATAAAATCGCTTTTCCACCGGTGACTAACCCCGTGATTATTACTGAAGGTGAATGGTTAAAATCGCTTAAACGTTATCCGTTTGAAGTACAAAGTTTACCAAGTGCATCATTTAATTTGATTCAACAAGCAGGAAGGTTGATCCGTAGCCATGAATGCTATGGTGAGATTGTTATCTATGATAATCGATTGATCACCAAAAATTATGGTAAGCGGTTGCTGAACGCATTACCCGTGTTCCCGATTGAACGGCCGGCTATGCCAAGCGGTACGTAACGTTAACGTCTTTCTTAATAGTAATAATAACAATAAGGCCACACATTAGTGTGGCCAAGAGGTCAATCAACGTTGACTATTTTTATCGACATTACTCAATATTAGCTTCTAAGAACCATAAGAACTTATCGAGGTCGCGTGATGCCGCAGTAAACATATCCGCGGTATCCTCATCTTCGACTTCATCGATAGCTTTACGAATATCGTTAGCCACAACCGCATAACGGTCTGCTAATGCTTTTAGGTGATCTTGAACATCGTGGATATCAATTGGATAAGCTTCTAACGATGTAAATTTATTGACTTGCTGAGTCGTACCAATTGCAACTCCACCAAGTTGTACAGCACGCTCAGCAAATTCATCAAGGTGCTCAACTAAAGTGGTACGGAAGCCATCTAGCATTTCATGTACGGCAATAAAGTTACGACCGCGCATATTCCAATGTGCTTGTTTGGTCATTAAAGAAAGATCAGTAAAATGGATGACCATAACATTCAAAATATTGATAGACTCTAATTTAACGCTATCCTCAACATCATTGCGGGTATATAAAAGATTTGCTTGAGGTGCTTTTACTAATTTAGCTGTACTCATAATCTTCCCCTTATAAGTAATTAATTATTCAATAATCTGTTTCTGTTAATTAATATAAAACAACAGAACCAACTTGTCATAATGCAATATTCTATTACTTTGATAGGTAAAATTGATAACGGCTTATAATTAAATAAACGCTTAATAAATATTACTATAGGATTAATAGCTAATATTTCAATGATATTAACAGAAAGTTTACCAATAAATAAGGTTAATAAAGAAAATGTTGTTAACTTTATTAACCTTTATACAAATTAAATAATAAAGAAATTTCTTCCTCTATTTATTTAAGAAACCTCTTCTATTTTTGTTTTAGGGCGTGCTGTGGATGTTGAGCCTATTGAGGCACAAACAATACATAATAGTGCTAACCATTGAGTAACGGTTAAATGCTCTTGGAGGAAGACAATTCCAAGGAATGCCCCCATACAAGGCTCAAGGCTCATCAAAGTCCCGAAGGTTTTTGCTGGAAGTCGGGTAAGCGCTATCATCTCTAAGGTATAAGGAAAGGCTGTAGAGAGAACAGCAACAGCCAACGCCAACGGCAAAATAGCAGGGTCAAACATGACCTCAACACCTGTCTGCATTAACCCAATAGGGAAAAAGATCAAGGTTGAAATAAAGGAGCCTATTGCTACGGTTGCGGCACCATAACCTGCGCCAGCCCGTTGGCCAAAAATAATATAGATCCCCCAACAAACGCCCGCACCAAGGGCATATAAGGCACCGACAAGATCTAGGCCATTAATATCATCACCGATAGGCAATAAAAAGAGCAGCCCAACGATGACCAACGCTATCCATAAAAAGTCAATGGGGCGGCGGGATGAAAACATTGCGACAGCCAGTGGCCCTGTAAACTCAAGTGCTACCGCGATCCCAAGTGGAATTCGTTCTAAGGATAAATAAAACAAATAGTTCATGGTCCCCAAAGAAAGACCATAAGTTAACAGGGGAATAAGAGAGTTTCGCCTAAACTTTAATCGCCAAGGTTTAAAAATGACAAATAAAATAATGGTCGCAAGCAATAAGCGTAGCCCAGTCACTCCTGGTGCACCGATAACAGGAAACAGTGTTTTAGCTAGAGATGCTCCGCTCTGAATTGAGGTCATTGCCAGTAATAGCAATCCCACGGGTAATAGAGGAAAGGCACTCTTTTTAGTATCGGCAGACATGGATCGTTGAACCTCAGAAATACGTAATAAAATCAGCAAAAAAATGGCTGATTATTCTTCAATAAAAGAAAATTTTGACAAAGAAAATGTACGTGCTGACTATTAACAACTCAGGTACATAACATAAGCGGTGATTATGACATAAATTTAACATGGATAATATGTATTTATAAAATAGAGAGCACGATAAAACATAGCATTTAATATTTATTTTGTTGACTATATACCCCATGTGTAGGCGCTTTAATTAATTTTAGACAGAGTTTTATATGTTGATGAGGGCGGGATGAGAATGTGTGTTGAGCTTATCCTTATGTAACGTATAATTATTTTCCATAAAAACGCGATAAAAACGAGGAAAAAATGAGAAAAATTAACAGTATTGCCGTTTATTGTGGTTCCAGCATGGGAGCTAATGAAGTTTATAAGCAACAGGCGATTAAATTTGCAGAAGAAATGGTCAAGCGCAATATTACTTTAGTTTATGGTGGGGCAAGCGTTGGTATTATGGGCACGGTGGCCGACACTATTTTATCTCAAGGTGGTCAAGCAATTGGAGTTATTCCTTCACTACTTGAAGAGCGTGAAATTTCTCATAAAAATCTGACTAAATTGTATAAAGTTGACACGATGCATCAACGTAAAAGTAAGATGATTGAGCTTGCCGATGGCTTTGTTGCTCTACCTGGAGGTTACGGCACTCTTGAGGAATTTAGTGAGGTGTTCACTTGGAGTCAAATAGGGCTACACACTAAGCCTTGTGGGCTATTTAATATTAATAACTATTGGCAGCCACTAATTGATATGACGAACAAAATGGCTGATGAGGCTTTTTTACAGGAAAAATATCGCCATATGGCGATAGTTGAAAATGATCCAGCAGCACTACTCGATCGTTTTGAAACCTATCTTGCGCCATCGGTTAAAACTTATGATTAAACTTCGGTGAGGTATTTATGATCCGCTGTGCAGTAAAACACGATATTGAAGCTGTGCTGTCTCTCTATGAGCTGTTATTTACTGAAATGGCAGCGCTTGATAGTGAAAGAATGCAGCCTGCTAAACAGATGAGAGATTTTGTTGAAAATACCATCAGTGATGAAAACTTTCATTTGCTCGTGGCGGAATATGATGGGCAAGTTAAAGGCTTTTGCATTGCTCAAAAGCAAACGGCACCGCCTTATAATTGTATGGTTCCTCGGCAATTTGCCTATATTTTTGACCTTGTCGTATCTCCCGAGTTGAGAGGCCAAAAAGTGGGGCATCAATTAATTGAGCAAATGAAAACATGGGCAAAAGACAATCAATTAAGCCATTTAGAGCTTACTGTGTTAGCACAAAACCATAAGGCAATTAAGTTTTATGAGAGAGAGGGGTTAACAGAAATCACGCGTACCATGGGAATTAAGTTATAAAATACCATTGATGGTCTAATAATAAATATTAGGCCATCACGACATTATAAATAAATTCTATCTTTTATTATCGCGATATTAAGTTGCCTTAGCGAGCAATATTTTTATTTAGAACTTAAAGTTCATCATACGACTTTTTAATTCCATTTATTATATCGCCATAATAGCAATAATAAGTATTGGTATATTGTGGCATAACCGATAAATGCTTACCTCGTTTGATTATATACAGGGCTGGATGGATTACTATTCATCTAGGGTGATGCAATCAGTACAAGATCTAAGCGAATGATTGTGGCATAATGCGCCGCTATTTGGTTGGGTATCCTCGACATCGTAAATTAAAGGCATAGAAGTGTTACAGACAAGCAATATCACTATGCAGTTTGGCAGTAAGCCGCTGTTTGAAAATATTTCCGTTAAATTCGGAACAGGGAACCGTTATGGTTTAATCGGGGCAAATGGCGCCGGTAAATCGACATTTATGAAGATATTAGGGGGCGATCTTATACCAACTGCGGGGAATGTGAGTACCACTGACCCTAATGAGCGCATTGGTAAACTTCGTCAGGATCAATTTGCCTTCGAAGAATACACAGTGCTTGATACTGTCATTATGGGGCATGTTGAGCTATGGAATGTAAAACAAGAGCGCGACCGTATTTACGCACTTCCTGAAATGAGTGAGGAAGATGGCTACCGCGTTGCTGATCTTGAAGTCGCTTACGGTGAAATGGATGGCTACAGTGCGGAAGCTCGTGCGGGTGAACTGTTACTCGGTGTGGGCATTCCTGTCGAGCAGCATTACGGCCCGATGAGTGAAGTCGCTCCAGGTTGGAAATTACGGGTACTGTTGGCTCAAGCACTGTTCTCAGATCCCGATATTTTGTTACTCGATGAACCAACCAACAACTTGGATATTGATACTATTCGTTGGTTAGAGCAAGTGTTGAACGATCGTAATTGCACTATGGTCATTATTTCCCATGATAGGCACTTCTTGAATACGGTTTGCACGCATATGGCTGACTTAGATTACGGTGAATTGCGTTTGTTCACGGGTAACTATGATGAGTATATGATTGCTGCAACACAAGCCAGAGAGCGCCTACTTGCAGATAATGCGAAGAAAAAAGCGCAAAATTGCCGAATTGCAATCCTTTGTGAGTCGCTTTAGTGCGAATGCTTCAAAATCAAAACAGGCCACTTCTCGAGCACGTCAAATTGATAAAATTCAGCTTGAGGAAGTTAAAGCTTCTAGCCGTCAAAACCCATTCATTCGTTTTGAACAAGAGAAAAAATTATTCCGTAATGCCCTTGAGTTGGAAGGGGTGACGAATGGTTATGATCAAGCTCCGCTGTTTAAAAACTTAAATTTATTACTTGAAGTAGGGGAAAAAATGGCGGTTATCGGTGCGAACGGTATCGGTAAAACCACATTTTTGAAAACACTCGTTGGCGAACTTCCTCCTAAGAGTGGTACGGTTAAGTGGTCTGAAAATAGTGCTATTGGTTATTATGCACAAGATCATGCAGAAGACTTCGAAACAGATCTGACCGTTTTTGACTGGATGAGTCAGTGGAAAAGTGAAGGCGATGATGAACAAGCGGTTCGCAGTGTTTTAGGACGCTTACTCTTCACTCAAGATGACATCAAGAAAAAAGTATCAGTACTGTCGGGGGGTGAGCAGGGTCGCATGTTATTTGGTAAGCTAATGATGCAACAACCAAATATCTTAATTATGGATGAACCAACCAACCACTTGGATATGGAATCTATTGAGTCCTTAAACCTAGCCTTAGAGCTTTATAAAGGCACATTGATTTTTGTCTCTCACGACCGTGAATTTGTCAGTTCATTAGCAAGTCGTATCTTAGAAATCAAAGAAGATAAAGTCATTGATTTCAAAGGAACTTATGATGAATATTTGAAGAGCCAAGGTGTGATTGAATAAGTTTACTGGCGTCAGATAGTCAATGGAAGACCTAGCTTTAAGCTAGGTCTGAGATGACTGAACCTGCAATTTAAATGGCATCGTTACCTGTTTTAGATAGGTTAAATTACCCAATAAAGTAGGTAATATTAAAAAATTAGTGAAATTTGCAGCAAGCCCTCGACCCGTTTTGGCGTCTTCATGTGGTTTCGTCAACCGAAAATGACATTCAGTGCCGCTAGGGTTATTTTCGGCTCTCCATTACGAAATACTCAAAAACGCATTTCCTCAAGTAATACGCATTCAGCTTAACCCAACTGACAATATCGTTTTCACTAAACATTTCCCGCGAGCAGTTTTAATGGCCTGTGACCACATAATGTAACTTTCTACTTTGGTAGCGAGTGCTAGAGGTAGTGGCTCCTCTGAGAGATATCATTAAGTTTATATAACTCAATATTAAGCGATATATGGTGGTCTCAATATAAAACATGTGCTGTATTAGGAAATAGCCTCAGAGCCATTGTCATTAATTTATTAATTTAATTTATTTGTATAAAATATCTTTTCAATGTCTTATATCCCTATAAATTAAGTCGATATTAACATGTTATTGTATTTTAATAAGAAGTAGTTAAAAAATGAGTAAATAGATGTACATGATTTACAATTGACTTTTTACTCATAATTTGATGGTTAATTGTTGAGCAGTTATAACTTAAATGACCAAAAATATGCCTTATTTTTATAATATATATCGTCATAAAATCACCAGAAGTGAGTAATTGTGGTGATTATCATCTCCCAATAAAGACCATCAAAATTAGATCATCATAACTCATTGTAATCAAATGAGATTATTTTTTTGTATTGATGGTTTTTTTTATATTTAGATAAAGTGAGATTTTCACAGGTATTTAAATAATAAATTAAATTCGTATAATTATCGCGACAAAAGGAAGTAGTAAGTATTAGTCTTAAATATCAGGAGTGGAGACGCTATATGCATATAGAAAAATTTAATTATTCTAGCACCAATGATGGTAAGTCTATTACAAAGATAGTTGGTGCCTCCATGAAAAGAGCAAGAAGAGAAAAGGGATTATCTGGATATGAAATTGCAGTTAAATTAAATATCTCTCAACAACAAATCTCGAGATATGAAAGGGGAATTAATCATATTAGTGTCGATACGCTATTTAATTTTATATTAGCGCTAGATATTAGTTATGAAATTTTAATTCAATATATATTAGAAGAAATGAAGTTAAGTGATATTTATATATTAGATATTAACAATGCCAGTAGGAATGACTTTTTAGTTATATAAATTCTTTTTATTTAAAATCATATGTAAGAATAAACATAATATCCATATTGGATATTATGTTTATTTTCTCAATGGGAAATAAAACGAAACAATACCCCTTATTATAATGGGTATCTATTATCTTATTTTATAGAGGCAGTTATGAGTAAAAAAAATTATTTTAGCAGCATTAATTTCCGGGGTAATGAGTTCATCCGTTTTTGCCGCAGGAAGTGGCACGGTATCTTTTCAAGGTGAAATCATTGATGCTCCATGCGGTATCAGTGCTGACACTGCTAGCCAAATTGTACCAATGGGTAAAATCTCCAATGCTTCATTAGCGGATGGTGGTAAATCTACTGCACAAAATTTTAATATTCAATTAGTTGATTGTGATGTTAGCACACTGAAAACAGTTGATGTTTCTTTTACTGGCGGTGCAATTGGTACTGATAGCGATATGTTAGCGATACAAGGTTCAGCATCAGGTGCAGGTGTTGTGGTTATAGGCATGAATGGTGAAAAAGTGAAATTCGATGGCTCATCGGTCACTAACCAAAACCTACTAACAGGTCGAAATACACTGAACTTTTCTGCTTATTTACAAGGATTAAGTGGCCAAGCGATTGTTCCTGGTGATTTTACCGCAGTATCTAATTTCTTATTAGAGTACAAATAATACTTGAAAAGTATTGATATTTAATTTTGAACATAGGACTTCAGTATGAAAGAAAATATGTATTATACCACTATGGCCTTCTTGATTTCTGGAGTCCTTTCATTTGCACATGCTGATGAAGAAACAGGGTTGTTAACTATTCAAGGAGAAATTACAGATGCAGCATGTGCAATCGCAACAGGCTCGAAAGAACAATCTATTGATTTAGGAACGATTCCTATAAGTTTAATTAAACAAGATGGCAAAGGTCCGGAAAAAAGTTTTTCAATTCATCTTATTAATTGCAATTTAATAAGACATAACAGCCAGAATCAATTATGGAATGCAGTTGAATTAACTTTTGATGGTCCATCTGAAGATAATATTTTTTCAATTTTTGGCGATGCTCAGGGTGTGGGGTTATCTTTAAGAAATTCGAGCGATATAAATATTATTCCCGGTAGGCCAGTATCAAAAATAGATATTACTCCACCATCAATGAGATTGGATTATCATGTGAGATTAGTCTCCAATACCAAACCATTACAATCAGGGTCTTATTACTCTGCGATTCGATTCAAACTTGAATATTATTAAAAATCATTGATGAAATTATTTAATTAGGGATGCTTATATGTATTCATATAAATTGGTTTCCTATCGGCCAAATATGGTTTGTTTATATATTTCAGTTGCGTTAAATATATACCCAATAAACTCTATTGCTCATAATGATATTGAATTTAACACGGATGTGTTAGATGTCGAAGATAAAAAAAATATTAATTTAAATCATTTTTCCCGCGCCAACTATATTATACCGGGTAGCTATTCTTTGACTCTCAGAGTGAATGGCGATGAATTATCAGAAATACCCGTTAAATTTATTACGCCTAAAAATGATCCAAAAGGAAGTGAACCCTGTCTTTCACCCGTAGAAACACAAAAGTTGGGGCTAACGAAAGACGCTTATAATTCACTGGCATGGTGGAACGATAATCAATGTGTGGATCCTAATAGCTTAGCAGGGATGTCAATTACTGGGGATTTTTCAACATCTTCTTTAAATGTAAGCGTTCCTCAGGCTTATTTAGAATATAGTGCACCTAATTGGGATCCACCTTCTCGTTGGGATGAAGGTATTCCAGCAATAATGTTGGATTACAATTTAAACGCGACAGCCAATCATTCTTACAATGATGGTAACGATATTTATGCACTAAATGGTAACGGGCTTGTCGGCATCAATACAGGTGCTTGGCGCTGGCGTGCAGAGTGGCAAAGCCGTTTAGATTATAATACTCAGTCATACGTAAAAACGAATAACGATTTTCGTTGGAACCGCTTTTATACCTATCGTGCAATTCCATCATTACAGTCAAAACTAACACTGGGTGAGGATTACTTACAGTCAAATATTTTTGATAGTTTCCGCTTTATTGGTGGTAGCTTGCGCTCGGATATCAATATGATGCCACCGATCTTACGTGGTTATGCGCCAGAGGTAACAGGGATCGCACAAACCAACGCGACAGTGATGATTAGCCAACAAGGACGCACTATTTACGAGACACAGGTCGCACCTGGCCCATTTCGTATTCAAGATTTGAGTGATGCGGTTTCCGGCAAGCTTGATGTCACTGTAAAAGAGCAAGATGGTTCGACGCAACAGTTCCAAGTAGATACGGCAAGTCTACCTTTCTTAACGCGTCCGGGACAAGTGCAATATAAGTTAGCTTTAGGGCAGCCAACGGATATCGATCGACATAGACAAGGTGATAGCTTTGCCACAGGGGAGTTTTCATGGGGGGTGACTAATGGCTGGTCTTTGTTCAGTGGAACGCTAAATAGCCAAAATTATAATGCACTCTCATTAGGCCTAGGACGTGATTTGCTCAGTTGGGGGGCTATTTCAGGAGATATTACGCACTCGATTTCTAAATTACCGAGTGAAGAGCGCATACATGGTGGCTCATATCGTGTGAATTACTCAAAACGTTTCGAAGCGATCGACAGTCAAATTCAATTTGCGGGCTACCGTTTTTCTGATCGCAACTATATGACTATGTCTGACTATCTAAGTGCTAGGCAATATGGTGAACGTTACGGCAGTAGTAAGGAGCAATACACCGTATCGATGAGCAAGAATTTTAGTGACGCAGGCGCATCTGTTTACCTCAATTATAATCATCAAACCTTCTGGGATCGTCCTGATAATGATTATTACAGCGTTATGTTTTCCAAATATTTTGATATTGGAACGATTAAAAACGTCAGTCTAACGGTTTCGGCAAATCGTAGTATTTACCAAGAGAGCCATGACGATAGCGGTTATTTATCGGTGAATATTCCATGGGGCAGTGGGGTACAAATCGGCTACTCGCTCGATACTAACCGTCACGATACAACCAATCGTATGACGTATTACAACAGCACTGATGAACGTAATAGCTATCAATTGAGTGTAGGGAATACGCGTAAGGGGCTATCAAGTAGTGCGTTCGTGACTCATCAAGGCGATCTTTCGCGCATTACAGCTAATGCTAGCTATATGCGTGGGCAATATAGCGCAGTGGGAGCTTCTTTTAATGGTGGTTTAACACTAACACCAAATGGCGGTGCTTTCCATCGTATGAGTTCGATGGGAGGAACGCGTCTATTAGTTGATACTGATGGTATTTCTGATGTTCCTATCAAAGGTTATGGCAGCCCGATAACGTCAAACCGATTTGGTAAAGCGGTAGTGACTGAGCTCAGTAGCTATTATCGCAATAAAGCCAGTATCGATCTCAATGCGTTGCCTAATGATGTTGACGCTCAACAATCTGTTGTTCAAGCCACTTTGACAGAAGGTGCTGTTGGTTACCGCAAATTCTCTGTCATATCAGGGCAAAAGAGAATGGTGGAGATCCGTTTGGCAGATCATTCTTTCCCGCCATTTGGGGCTCAAATCTTTAATCAAAAAGGGCAAGAAGTCGGCATCGTCGGTGATTCAGGAAGCGCTTACGTTAGTGGGATCAACGCAAATGAAGTGATGAGTGTGCAGTGGGGGGGTGATGCTCAATGTCAAATCACCTTCCCTGAGCCACTTCAAAATAGTGAACACGCATTGTTATTGCCGTGCCGTGTATAGCTGTCATGCATATAGCTTAAATGCCCAGAACAATCATTGATAAACCACATTAGGTACTACATAGGAAGGTAACGATTAAATGAAACTAAACACCAAATTTATTGCAGGGGTTGGGTTAGCCAGTTGCGTGTTATCCAGCACCAATGTATTAGCGGCTATTTCAATGGACCGAACGCGTATCATTTTTGAGGGAATGCAGAAATCGGTATCGTTAAATGTCGCTAATAATAACAAACAACTTCCGTATTTAGCTCAAGGTTGGATAGAAAATGAAAAAGGAGAAAAAATCACCTCTCCATTAATTGTGTTACCGCCTATTCAACGTATTGAGCCTGCGAAATCAAGCCAAGTAAAAATTGAAGCATTACCCGCTATCAATTCATTACCACAAGATAGAGAGTCGTTGTTTTATTTCAACTTACGGGAAATTCCGCCTAAAAGTGATAAACCCAATACATTACAAATTGCACTACAAACACGGGTCAAACTTTTTTATAGGCCAAAAGCCATTATTAGCGGACCAAATACCGTTCCTTGGCAACAAAAATTAACCTTATTAAAAGAGGGGAATAGCGTAACGATAAATAATCCAACGCCTTATTATGTCACCGTTATTGAAGCTGGTGAAAGTAATCAGTCTGCACCAATTAAAGATTTTAAGCCGATTATGCTAGCCCCTTTTAGTGAGCAAAATCTTGGCGTGAATAGTCATCAACTCGGTAATACGCCAGTGCTGACTTATGTTAATGACTATGGTGGTCGCCCTAATCTCACTTTCAGTTGTCAAGGAAGTACGTGCCATGTTGATCCAGATGCAGCAGAGAAATAAGGCTAATGGTGCCTATGAAAGAGGGTAGATAAATGACTTTACATAAGCGATTGGCTATCTTTTGGACGCTGCTAATAGGGGCGCCATTGGGATGGGCAATGAATGAAAATACTCAGCTATATAATTCAGCGAATAATTGGGATGTCGATGGTCAACAAGGCGTGTTGTATGTTCGTGGTTCTTTATCGGAAAGTCCGTGCCGCTTAGCGATGACATCTGAATACCAATCTATTGATATGGGTAATTTTGAAACTGCGCAACTTAATCGTATTGGGGCAAAAGGGCGGGCGGTTCCTTTTCAAATAGAGCTATTAGATTGTATTTCTCATCCAACATCATTACTTGATGAAAAAACAGGACAAACAGCGTGGAGTCACTCTCAGCCAGCGGTAAAAATACGCTTTGTAGCACCATCAACAAATGAAATGCCTAATTTGGCTTTAGTCGAGGGGGCAAAAGGGTTTGGGTTACAGCTAAGTAATGCGTCAGGTACGGTTTTGTCTTTAGGGGAAGAGAGTCACCCTGTGTTATTACCCTCTGGCCAACGTCAACTGACCTACACGATTACACCGGTTAGGACGGGATCACTCTTAATCGCTGGAGCATACCATGCGGTGATCTCATTCCAGATGCTCTATGAATAGGAGCAGTGATAATGAAAAAATCGTTTATTCATCGGGTGAGGTGTTTGCGTAGCCTAGTGCTCAGTAGCATTTTATTAGTGAGTACCAATACTAGTGCGGATATTTATACTTTAAGGATTAAAGTCAAAGTATTACAGCAAACCTGTACCGTTAATCAAAACCAAATTATCACTGTTGATTTCCCTGACATGGTTATTAAGGATATTGATGGACAGCGTTATGAAACGTCGATCCCTTACACATTAGCTTGTGATGGCTCTGCGAATAATCCAGCATTGAAACTCAAATTTAGTGGAACGCCAGCCAGTTTTAACACCCAGTATCTTGAAACATCAGAGAGTGATTTGGGGTTAGAAATTCGCGTTGATGGCACGGCAACTGAGCCAGGACGTTGGGTTGATTTCTACTTTAACACATTACCTAAATTAACCGCAGTCCCTGTATTAAAAAATGGGGGTTCGGTGAATGCTGGGGTATTCAATGCATCAGGCACATTAAGTGTGGAGTACCTATGATGAGCAAACAAAACAGGCGTCTAATAAAGCCCATGTTTGCCTTTATGATAGGCGCTTATATGTCGCCTGCATTAGCCAATACCGTGGATGTGAAATTTAAAGGAACATTACTTGAAAATCCCCCTTGTGATGTTTATAGCGATAAAGGAATTAATCAATCAATACAGATTGATTTCCAAGACATAGGTATCAATAAAATTAACGGTATCGACCATCAACGGCCTTTTACCGTAAATATAGATTGTCGAAGTTATACGTCACGACCTTCATCTTTAGCACTGTCTTATAGCGGTGATGCTGCGAATGGTTTTGATGCCAATGCGTTACAAGCCGATGTAACAGGTCTCGGTGTACGTTTATATCGAAATGAAAATGGAAGTGTTGTGGCACCAAATAGCCACTTCACCTTTAATTTGCCTAGTAATGGCTTTACGGCGCTGAATTTCTATGCCGTACCTGTAAAGGATCCACAAGTGAACTTACAGGAAGGCCCTTTTGAAGCGATTGCAACCATTGCATTGCAGTACCCCTAAGGAGGAAAAATGAAGCATATGGGTATTTTTTTAGGGGTAAGTTCGTTGGTGGGGGCGCTTTCTGCAAATTTATATGCTGCCACAAATAGTAGCCAAGTGACATATGGCGGCACATTGGTAGCAGAACCCTGCGAAATTGTGCCTGAATTTGAGAACTTTTCTGTTGAGTTCAATAGTATCTCAACGAAAGAGTTGTACTCAAACAGCAGGATCTTAAGTAAGGAATTTGAGCTTCAATTGAAAGATTGTGACGCTTCAATTGCAAATTCAGTAACGACTATTTTTAATGGCAACGCCACGCCGGATGGGCTTTTAGAGTTTGATGCCAATAGTGAGGCATCGGGAGCCGCAATCGGTATTGAAACGTTAAGTGGTGTGAAACTCCCATTGAATCCGACGAGTGGAGTATCTTATCCATCACAGCCGATAAAAAATGGTGCCATGACGATCCGATTACGTGCTTATCTTCAAGGAAAAGCGGGAGCGATTGCCAATAACAGCATCAAACCCGGTAATTTTTCTGCCACCATGACATACACCCTAAGCTACCAATAAGTGGCTGAAATATGTCTTCAACGGGCCAATAATTCAGTTTAAATCGAGGATCATATGAAAAACATATGGGGTCAACGTTTATTTAAAAATTATCTGTTATTTAGTGTATTGTTATTGTTAGGCACTAAAAGTTTTGCATCAACACCTTGGATAAATTCGCAGTGGATCGGTGTTAACAGTTATGAAGTGAGGATCCCTTCGAGTTCAGGGCGCTGTTATAACCCCCAAAATTTAACGAATGGGAGTTGTTCTAATGTCAATATTTCTTCATACCGTCTTTTCCACTATGCGCCAGTGAATCAGTTTCCATGGATGAGAACAGTCAACCAGTGTACTGTGGAAATTGAAATAACTTTGTTACTAAGAAGCGTTGTTTATGATAGGTATGGCGCTTTTCTCTTAACTCCACCACCGACAGGAACACGCTACATCAATTCATCTGGAGGATTAAACCATTCATATTATAGGTATACCGCAAATCGGAGTTGTGAAAGTGTCTTAAATGATCTATCGCTGTTTCAAATGTCAGGTACTAGAGGGGTAGGCCAAGCGGCTCCAATAATTATATCTAGTGTGGCGAATCCGAACGATTTTAGACGAATATGTTGGCGGGTGAATGTATATGGTGCGAATAACACATCATCTTCTTTAGTTGCAGGTAGTGGCATCGATGAAATGGACTGTACACGTTCTACACCCGAAGTACCGATTGCTTGTACATTTGAGATGTCGACATTACTGGATCATGGAACGGTGGATTCTAATCAGCTCAATGGACATAAGGCAACGGCCACAGGGTATGTAACCTGTACAGGGAATACCAAAGTGACCACACAGTTACTCGGTAACGGCACTACCAGCAATACCATTCTTGCACCAGGCTTATATTCAGAAGCAAAGGTCTGTGCACGCAACACTTGCTCTTCAGGTAATGAACAATACACGATTGATACGGCTATGAATGTAAAAACGCCTTTTAATGTGGAATCGACATTACATAGTTCAGGAAGTATTGCTGCTGGGGAATATCAGGGAACTGTGGTATTAGTAACGAGTATGTTTTAAAGAGTATTATATAGACTTTAAACGGCTCGCTTTCGTTATTGTGAGCCGTTTGCTTTATTGACTGACCAATCCTTTTAAGCACGTTTCTAAAAATTATTTAGCAGATTATGTATTGATAACATCGGGAACAGTGTGGTTTCCCAATGTGTATTGTCGGTCAAAAAATGATTTTTCTAATCATCATTTATTATGTTTCGAGACCGAATCTAAGCCTCATTAAGTTTGTGAACGCTCTGAAACCTAGCTGAGCTAGGCCAACAGACTGTTATCGTTAAATGAGTTCTCAAAGGTGATGACTAATCTAGACATCATTCTTTCTAAGAAATTAATTCGACAACAAGCATATAGAGATGAACGTAGCGCCCTGATCATACAGAGAGGCTACGCTACTCCCAACCGTTCGAATGCTCTTTTGATAAATGCGGTAAAAGTGATAAAAAGACCTCGATTTTTCGCTCGACAGTCATATTCACAAAATCATCCATCGCAATCTCTACGCGTTGTATCTTTCCATCACGGATCGTGAATTTATACATCAAATGCCCAGTCCAGCTTCTGTGAACGAAAACACAGCCATCCTCACTGTATGATAGCCATTTATCTTCCATGCATGAAGGAAGCCAGCCATTCAGTATGTTTCTTTCGGCTGTTTCCGACAGAGGGTAATTCAAATGGTGAACCAATGGCTCATTTTCAAAAAACTTCAGATTTTTAAATTGGCTCTTATCGATCACTTAATTTACCAGACTAATAATATCTTACGGTACAGCCTATACAAACATCCGATTGAGATCAAAGTTAATCATAGTTTCATGGGGGGAATTTTGTCAGCTGACGAGGTGGGGATACTGGAACCTTTTTAGATCAAACTCCTCAATAAAAAATGAGGACTTTATTCGCACTTTGAGACCTAGCTGAGCTAGGTCTTAGTATTTAACTGAACAAGTTAATTAATTCTTTTTCACAAACTCAGATTTCAGCTTCATTTGGCCGAAACCATCAATTTTACAATCAATATTGTGGTCGCCTTCGACTAAGCGAATGCCTTTTACTCGAGTACCAATTTTCAACATTGATGAGCTACCTTTCACTTTTAAATCTTTAATGACAGTGACGGTATCGCCATCCGCTAATAGGTTCCCGTTAGCATCTTTAACGATCAACTCATCGCTTTCTTCTACAGGCTCGGCATCATTCCATTCATGCGCACACTCAGGGCAGATATACATATCGTTATCAGTATAGGTGTATTCAGACTGACATTTCGGGCAAGGAGGGAATTGCATATTAAATACTCTCAGTAACTTATTTAAAAATGTAAAGTGATGACTGCTTATTGATGTCAGCCAACACGAAAGGGGATAGTATAAGGTTAAAGCAAAAATAATTTATTTTTTAGGAATATTCTTAATCGAGCGGTGCGTTTGTCACCGCCCTAATGGAAGAAATTATTGGTGTGCGCACACTTCACAATGGGGGTCTTTGGTCAGTTTGAATTGGCGGAATTCCATCGTCATCGCATCAAAAAACAACACGTTACCAGTATTGACCTTGCCATATTGGGTGAGCAATTTGAGGGTTTCCATTGCTTCGAGTGTACCTATCGTACCAACCAAAGGCGCCATTACGCCGGCTTCTACACAGGTTAGACTATTTTCACCAAACAAGCGGCTCAAGCAGTGGTAACAAGGCTCTCCTTCTTGATAGGTGAAAACAGATAGCTGCCCTTCCATACGGATAGCGGCACCGGAAACAAGTGGTTTCTTATGCTGGAAACATAAGCGATTTAACTGCTCTCTAATAGCCACATTATCAGTGCAATCAAGGATAACATCATGGGTCATTATCCGTTCATTCAGTTGCGCATCGTCCAACTGTGCATTGACCGTTTCAATACAAATATGTGGATTGATTGCGGCTAACTGTGCTTTAGCTGAATCAACTTTAGGTTGACCAATCGTCGCATCACGGTGCAAGGTTTGTCGCTGTAGATTAGACAGTGAAACAGTATCGAAATCGACTAAAGTGAGTTGACCTACACCAGCGGCAGCTAAGTATTGTGTGGCTGCGCAACCTAAACCACCAAGGCCAATGACCAGCACTTTGCTGGCCTTGAGTTTCTCTTGCCCGTCAAAATCAAATCCACGTAAAATGATTTGGCGGTTATAACGCAACATCTCTTGATCGGTAAGCTCTTGCACGGTCATTATTCGCTTTTGAGTAAGTCATTAAACATTTCGACATCAACGGTTTCGCCTACCGCGACATGCCCACGCTCCCTTTCTAAGACGATAAAGCAGTTGGCTAAGCTAAAGGAGCTAAATACATGTGAGCCTTGGTGGCCAGTTGTTGCAACTTGCAGTTGCCCATCTTCATTGACGCTTAGGATCCCGCGTTGAAAATCCAGACGACCGGGGCTTTTTTTCAACGGTGTGGTAACAGGAACTTTAAATTTCATTGGCGCTTTCCATTGGCTATTCCCAGAAAGGCGAGCAATCAACGGCTGCACGAGTTGATAAAAGGTGAGTGCTGCGGAAACTGGGTTACCCGGTAATCCACAAAACCACGCTGAATGGAGTTTACCAAAAGCAAATGGTTTACCGGGTTTGATTGCTAGCTTCCAGAAGCCGATTTCTCCTAGCTCCTCTAAAATTTGTTTGGTGTAATCCGCTTCACCCACGGAGACGCCACCACTACTAATCACTAAATCAGCTTGGTTATCTGCATCAATAAAGGTCTGCTTGAGCTTTTCAGGGGAATCAGGAATAACACCAAGGTCGATAACCTCACAGTTAAGTTTTTCGAGCATTAGGCGAACAGTAAAACGGTTAGTGTCGTAGATCTGCCCCTCTTTGAGTGGTTGACCCACCGCTTGCAACTCATCTCCCGTAGAAAATACCGCAACTTTTAGACGGCGGTGTACATCAACCGTTGAAATACCCAAAGAAGCAATAAGAGGCAATTGAGCCGTGGATAGCAGAGTACCCGCGGGGATCACACTACTACCTTTTGCGATATCTTCCCCAGCACGGCGGATATTGCTGCCTTTTTTAACTGTACCTGTAAACACGACCCCTTGAGCTGTCTCTTCCGTTTCCTCTTGCATGACGACAGTATCGACACCTTGTGGAATAGGGGCGCCAGTCATAATGCGCACACAGCTACCGTGCGGAAGCTCCCCTTGCATTGGTTGACCTGCGAATGATTTTCCTGCTACAGGCATAGGGGTTTTCCCATCCCACTCAGCGAAACGAAAACCATATCCATCCATTGCAGAGTTATCAAATGGGGGAACATTCATTGGCGAGGTGATGTCGGCTGCGGTGATGCGTTGGGCCGATTCTGTGAGCGGAATGCGCTCTGAGTGAGTCACTGTTTGTGTTTGAGTGAGTATTTTATCGAGTGCTTGCTCAAGTGAGATCAACCCAGCGGTATGACACATGTCCATTAGTACCCCTATTATTCTGCTTTGCCATTGAGGCTTAAGATTTTGTCGTGCTGCTTATTATGGCAGAGATATCGCGAGGGGTGAATGAATAGAAATTGATTAAGAATAGCTTTTCGTTGGATTTTACGAGAAGTCTCGCGCGAATAAATGCCTTAGATAGCCCTACGGACATAAATTGTATTTTTGTTAATGTTATGTTAAACAGTAATCTGATTAATTATTGCATTCTAAATGAAACTAAGGAATTTATGGTTTCCGCCAATGAACAGGCGCACCCTAGCCGTAGCGCAGCCGCCTTCCATATTGCTTTTAGTGGATTTCTTTCGCTCGTTGTTGTTATGGGGATAGGGCGCTTTACGCTAACTCCCCAAGTCCCTTTAATGATTGAAGAGCATCAACTTACACTCTCTACAGCCAGTGTGGTCGCTGCTTTTAATTATTTAGGGTATTTGTTGGGCTCCTTTGATGCAATGCGTGCGCGTCAACACGTTGAAAGACGCATGTGGTTGGGAATATGGGGAGCCGTTGCGATAACCTTGATTTCCGCACTTCTTGATGGCCCTATTTTACATAGTATTGCCCGTTTTTTTATTGGCTGGGCGAGTGGCATGGCACTGGTACTCGTGGTTGCTTGGGCTAATGAGAATTTAGCAAAATTAAATCGACCTGCATTAAGTGTGGCGGTATTTGCTGGAACCGGAGCTGGAATATTTCTTAGCGGTCTGTTTGCGGTAGCCATCCAAGATTGGCAATTATCTGCCAGCCAAGGTTGGTTAATCTACGGTGGGTTAGCACTAATTTTTAGTCTATACATTAGCTGCCATATTCCACGTACGGGGCAGTGGCATCGGCCTGTCGGGGAAATAAAAAAACTTCAGCTTACGCCAGAAATCAAGCGACTGGTATGGAGCTATGGATTGGCTGGCTTTGGTTATATTTTGCCAGCGACATTTTTATCACAAATGGCCGCGCAGCGTTTCCCTGATAGTTTATTTGCCCAATTTGTTTGGCCGGTCTTTGGTATATCCGCGGTGGTGGGCATTCTAATCGCCATGCTACTACGTAATTTCTCGACAACCCAAAACCGATTAGCGATCACTTTATGGTTACAAGGGATCGGAATATTAATCTCAGAAGTTATTTCGGGTATTTCAGGGTTGGTGATTGCCGCAATCCTAATTGGTGGGGGGCTTATGTGTGCGGTACAGTTGTCAATGCAACTAGGACGTGAATTGGCCCCGGAACATAACCGTTTTATGGCGGGTTTACTCACGACATGTTATGCAATCGGGCAGCTTATTGGCCCTATGTTGTCTTTTATTTCCACGACATTCACCGGAAAACTAGAGCCTGCCTTATACAGTGCGTTTATCGCATTGTGTGTCGCGGGTGGGTTAGTTTATCGCCGTTCTCGATAAAGAATAGCTCTGAAAATATGTTATTAATTATAGTTAAATGATGATATATCCGAGGGGAGCATCAAAGGCTATCCTGATAAAATGAATATTTGTTGATGCAAATATTTCATCTGATCTATGGATGTAATGCTGGATTATCTAAACTTGCTGTTTTAGAGTACAGCGCACACCTGCATTTTCATAAAAAATCGTTATATCGTTTGTGGAGAATCTAATGTCATCTCTGAGTAAAGAAGCCGAATTGGTGCATGCTGCTTTGGAAGCAAGAGGGCTTGAAACCCCGTTGCGTATCCAACCAAAATCAGGCGAAGAGCGTAAGCAACTGATTGAAGGGCATATGACAGAGATCATGAAGTTACTGAATTTGGACTTAACTGACGATAGCTTGGCGGATACACCAAAGCGCATCGCTAAAATGTATGTCGATGAAATTTTTTCAGGTCTAGATTACGCGAACTTCCCAAAAATCACCGTCATTGAAAATAAAATGAAAGTTGATGAGATGGTCACTGTGCGTGATATTACCTTAACAAGTACATGTGAACACCATTTTGTTACTATTGATGGTAAGGCTACAGTTGCTTATATTCCGAAAGATAAAGTGATTGGCCTGTCAAAAATCAACCGTATTGTTCAATTTTTCTCACAACGTCCTCAAGTACAAGAACGCTTAACTCAGCAGATTTTGGTGGCCTTACAGACATTGCTAGATACTAATAATGTTGCGGTATCAATTGATGCTGTGCATTACTGTGTTAAAGCTCGAGGTATCCGTGATGCGACCAGTGCCACCACCACCACCTCGTTGGGAGGACTGTTTAAATCTAGTCAAAACACACGTCAAGAGTTTTTGCGCGCAGTGCGTCACCTGTAATCTATTATGACTGCCATATTATCGCATCGCTCCCAAGAAGGGCGAATTGATAGGCTTGATGCAACACGTGGCATCGCAATCTTAGGTATTCTATTAATGAATATTTTTGGGTTTGCTTTGCCGCAAATGGCTTATATTAATCCTGTTTATTCTCAATCTATTAGCCAAACTGATATGGCTATTTGGGTGGTTTTTAACCTATTTATTCAGGGTAAGTTTTTAACGATTTTTTCGATTTTATTTGGTGCGACGTTAGCGTTATTACGTCGCAAAGGCGACCGATGGAATATGAGTCGTTTAGTCATTTTGGCGGTACTAGGGCTGATTCATGGTATCGGTTTTTGGTCAGGAGATATTTTATTTGCTTATGCAGTAACGGGATGTATTGCATTACTGATATTTAAACAATATGACCCTGGCAACCTATTAAAAATAGCAGGCTTTGTCTATTTTATTGGATTAGTGAGTTTATTGTTGTTAGGTAGCACGGTGGGGTCGAGTGATTTTTGGGTCGTTTCTGAAGAGCAAGCGTTGTACGAATCACTGGGAAACACTACGGGGGGGAGTGTTAGCTTAATCTATCGCACTCAATCGATGTTAACCATGGTGGAAATGCTGTTTATTCAGTATGGGGTGGCAGCTGCTGGGGCTAATGATCGCGGGTTATGTCGCGATGCGCAGTGGATGGTTAAGCGGGCAATTCAGTTCCCAGCATTATCGACGTATGGCAATGCTATTAATTATTCCTGCTTTGCTTGTTCAAGCCGTATCTCTTTATATGCAAAGCCTATCAGGATGGAGTTATTTTGCGACAGCCATTGTGGGCTATGTTGTCAACGAATTGATGTCCCCATTACAATCTTTTGGTTATATCGCCCTTATTTACGGTTTTTGGGGAACGCTACAGCATAGTGTGTTGGCCAAAATGCTACAGTGCACGGGGCGAATGGCATTAAGTAATTACTTATTGCAAACCTTAATTTGTGTGACGATTTTTTATTATTTAGGCTATTTCAACCATTTTTCACGGTCTGAGTTGTTGCTCTTTATTGTGCCAATTTGGGCGGTAAACCTATTATTTTCTTATTTCTGGCTCTCCTTTTTTCATCAAGGCCCGATGGAGTGGGGGTGGAGAAGGTTAACCGAAAAGTTAGATAGAATATAGAAAAGGCGAGATAAAACAATTCAGGCAGTTACCCTGCCTGATCGCTAGAAATTTTTAAATTTTGTTGATTTCATCGGGAGAAACAGCCGGATAGCCCTTGATCCCTTCTGGCATTTTAATGGGCGCAGGGATAGACTCTTGCTCCCCTAAAAACTTAGGTTCGCGGTTTAAAACATAGAGATCCGCTAAAGCCCCCAACCGAGCAAACACTTCACGTATTCTTACTTTAAACATCGCTTTTGGTGTTGGCACCGCTAAACATTGCGCATCTATCCCTTTGTGCTTAGCGATAAACAACGCGCGTTCGCAATGGAAGCGCTGGGTAATAATCGTAAAATTGTCGGTATCAAATACTTTCCGTGTGCGCACAACAGAATCTAATGTTCTAAACCCTGCGAAGTCGAGAACAATTTTTGAAGCGGGCACGCCTGCTTTGATTAAATCCTTACGCATGGCGATGGGTTCATTATAACTGTGTGCACCATTATCACCGCTAAGCAGTAGATACTTTACCTTTCCACTGTGATAAGCATCTGCTGCCCCCTGAATTCGGTAGCTATAGTATAAATTTTGGACGCCACTTGAATAATATTTAGATGTACCCAATACCATACCAACATCACGTATTGGCAGATCAGCGACATCTTCATAAATATCAGGAGCCGTATCCCACGCTATCCAACGGTCAAGTAAAATAATAGTGACTAACGCTATCCCTAAAATCGCTATCAGACCATAAAGCAGACGTTTCCTCATTGTCCTTGCCTTTAATATTAATAGTCATGGTGATAAGGCTACTTGAGTTAAATAGGGGAAGCAAGTCGGGCAACGTAAAGTCCTGTCAATCGATTTAAGGGAGGGTTCTGTCGATAGTGCAAAAATGCGAATTGGCGGCTAATAAGAAAAATCTAACCTAGTTGATGTAGATCAATTTTCTATCTATCACTTGCGGCAGTAGGTACATGATTGTCGATTTTATTGTCAGTATGATAATAGCTCCCAACTACCCTACAAAGAATAAGAAGGAATGGGTATGTCAACATTGACATCAAAATTGGAAAGCTTATTGAATAGAGGTAAAGGAACTGAACAGCGTCTTGCCCGTTTTTTGCTAGATAGTCGTGATAATTTTGTTGCAATGAATGTGGCGGAGTTGGCTCAAGCTGCGGGAGTGAGCAGCGCATCTGTCATTCGTTTTACTCGCCAAATGGGGTATCGCGGATATTCTGATTTTAAAGTGGACTACTTATCGGATGAAAAACAATATAAAGCTGAAAGCCTCAGCGGTAGCTTGAACCCTTATGATGATACAGAGCAAATTATCGCTAAATCGGGGCAAATGTTTATTACAGCCATTGAAAAATCGCTGGAATTACTTGATCCCAACACCATGGATGAGATTGCGCAAAAAATAGTTGAAGCGAAACGTATTGTTTTATTTGGGGTTGGTACTTCTGCGATTGTGGCTTATGACATCTTCTATAAATTAATCCGTGTAAACAAGTATGCACTATTTAGCCCTGACTTACATGTACAGCTAAGTTATTCGTCTAATGTAGATGCCGATGATCTGGTTATCGCGATCACGGCAAAAGGGAATACGCCAGACATTAACCATATGTTAAAGTTAGCAAATAAAAAAGGGTGTAGCACCATCGTATTAACCCGCTTTGGGCAAGATGAAGCCGTGCGTTTGGCGGATTTAGTCCTTCCCTATTTCTATGATGAACAGCTCTTTCAGACTGGCGTGATCACACCACAAGTTTTGCAAATGGTCGTTTTTGATACGCTGTTTTTTTAAATATTTAACACTCACCAATGAAGATGTCGTGCTTGCATTACAGAAGGAACGAGAAGCCATAATACAATTAGGATGAGGCAGAATGATTTTTACTGAGTTAGTTATCGGTGCATTGATTGGTTTGGTTATTAGTACAACGGGGGTCGGGGGCGGAGTTATTGTTTTACCAATATTGAGCTATTTTTTTTGGTCTTAATGCGCTGGCTGCTGTGGCGACGGCTAATTTTCTTTCGATGTTGATGAAAGTGTCATCGTCATATATGCATTTTCGTTTAGGGAATATTCCCCTTAAAGGGGCATTAATTGTGCTTGCTATCATGCTACCTAGCACATTTCTATCAAGCCTCCTTGTTACTTGGTTGGGGGAGTCTGCCTGAATATACCCAACAAGTTGAGCGGGGGATCAATCTACTTGTTGCTGCCGCTATTATTTTTTCGCTGTACTTATTTATTCACCGTATGTTTTTTTGCCACACCGATACAAAAAACTACCCTGAAACAACATCAAATTGGGGCAATGTTTTTTCCTGCTGTGATAGCTGGGGTCGTGCTTGGTGCGACGGGGGTTGGAGGTGGGGTGGTGGTTTTACCCATGCTATTACGTTATATGCAATTAAACATTAAGCAAGCGATTGGAACTTCTATTGTGGTGACTACTGTCTTATCCGGCTCTTCTGCATACGCTTATGCGCAAGATGGACACACCGATTTAACATTGGCGTTAACCTTATGTGTTGGGGCATTACTGATTATGCCACTCGCAAAATATTTGCTGCTCAAACTATCAGAGCGTACCTTTCAATATCTGACATTGCTGCTGATCTTATGCAGTGCCATTATTGATGACACTTAAGGTGGTGATAAACTGACTCTTCTCAAGATTATTGGTTGGCCATCAGCAAGCTCTGTATAGATTTCCTGATAAATAAACTCACGCTCCTCTAGTAAGTGCTTATTTGTAGAAAATGAATAGAGGTAGATCATCATCGTAAGCAAACTTGCTGCAATGACCGTAATACAGAGATTAGCAACACGTAACTTATGGGAAACAAGTATATAAGCGATGCTGATTAAGGCGCCGATGATAGCACCACCAATATGTGCTGCATTATCAACGCCGGACTGCAATCCATTAATTAACGTTAATGCAATCATGGCAATCAGATTATAGAGTTGGTATTTTTTGTCTACGCTGTATTACGGGATGAGGATTGGGTTTATTGATAACCACTTTGATTAAATATATCACTGAGGCTGCTGCAATTCCCATAATCGCGCCAGAAAGCCCCAACACCGATAGTAATGTATACAGTACTATCAGTCCAAAGGTCGCTATTTGATATTTTCGTAATATTGCCAATATGCACTAAATAAGGCCGCGCCGATGCCTGAGATATAATATAAATAGCTAATAATTTGAATTTGCCGTAGGCACGTTCACAGCCGATACCTATCACAAACAATGCTAAGCAATTGAAGGCAAGGTGGCGTGCCATTAGAATGTAGCATCATACTGATTGGATAGCGCCACCAATCACCCGTTAATGAAAGCTGATAAATATTCGCTCCAAACAAAATAAGATTACTTTCACGAGAATCAAGGGGGGATGCAAAGACGATTTGATAGAAATAGACAGCAATATTCAGTAAGACTAAAGTCAGAGTCAGCGCTATCGCGCCCAAAGAGAAGCGAGCTTTTGATTTTATTGAGAAAGGATTTTGCTGCTCTGCCATATTATTACTCTACAAGACGACCACTATAGTTGAAATATTATAATATAGTAATATATTTTCGTTAATTTTAATATAATTGAATGAGGATTGACGTTATCCAAAGCATAATGTGCTGTTCTCAGTGCTTTTAGTTTATGACCAGTGTTAGGAAATAAAATTATTCCATATTAAGAGTATTACCTTTTAAGTATATTCCTAATGTTGAAATAAAAGTGATCATTTCGGCAATTTCAACATAATAGTATTTCACTTAATCCAAATTTTTTATTACCATGCGTGGTTGCTTTTTAATGTTTATCAAAAAATAAATAATTATCTTTTTAAGATAGGGAGATATCGATGTCTTACGAAAACAAAAGTGTTCCAAATGAAATCAAACGCTGGAATTGGGGGGCATTTATTTTTAATATCTATTGGGGTATTGGTAATAAATCTTATTTGCCATTACTCACATTAATTCCTTTATTGAATATAGTCTGGATATTTGTTTGTGGTATTAAAGGTAATGAATGGGCTTGGAAAAATGGCGATTATGACTCTGTTGAAACCTTTATGAAGGTACAAGAGACATGGAACAGAGCTGGGTTATTTTGTTTCATTATAAGCATTGTTGTCACATTTATTATGTTCTTCTTCTTATCTTCAATAATTGCAATATTTGGAGCAGCAGCAATGCAAGGGCACTATTAATAGCGAATATGTCAGCAAACGCTGATGATACATCAAGATTATATAATATGTTCGCTTATTTTCAGTCTAATCATGATTGAAAAAGAGAAAGCTGAAAAAGGCCGTTAAGGTGCTATCAGATTAAAACCCCATGTTATTATCCTCATGGGGTTTTGTTTTTGAATAAGTCAGTTTAAGTGACCACAATTAGGCAGTTTTCATTAGCTATTGGCATAAAAGATATGCAGTGGCAGTTGAGTAAGTTCAAAATCGATAGCAGTCTTCATTTTCGGTATGAAATGGCCTTGATAAGAGGATTCATTGAGAGGCTGGTTTTCAATTGATATAGATGAAAAAAGTTTTTTAGACTCTAATTGATTAAAGCCCTAACCAAAAGGTTAGGGCTTTGCCTGTAATATAAGGGTAACGTCCTTAATTACAACTAAAAAGAAGTACGTTTATAAGTACGATACTCTGGTTTCCAGAAGTTACGTTCAATGGCTTCATCCAATGCATTATCAGACGTTACGGTTGCAACACCTTGCACCTGTGCCTCTTTGGCGACTTGTTTTGCAATAATACGTGAAACTTGTTGGATATCAGATAGAAGTGGTAATAGTGGGCCTTCCCCTTCTTTAGCAAGTGGTGAACATTCGGCTAATGCACGGCTTGCTGCCATTAACATTGTTTCAGTGACACGTTTTGCACCTGAAGCAATTACACCTAAACCAATACCAGGGAAGATATAGGAGTTATTGCATTGAGCGATAGGATAGACTTTATCCTTGTAATTTACAGGTGAGAACGGGCTACCTGTTGCCACCAGTGCTTTACCATCGGTCCAGTTAATAATATCTTCTGGGCGAGCCTCAACCCGTGATGTTGGGTTAGATAATGGCATGACAATTGGGCGTTCACAGTGTTTATGCATCTCTTTGATGATCTCTTCTGTGAATAGGCCTGCTTGACCTGAAACCCCAATTAGAATAGTAGGTTTTGCATTACGTACAACATCCAGTAAAGAGATTGAATCACTGTTTACATCCCAATCACTTAGGTTGTTGCTGCTTTGCGTTAGCTTACTTTGGAAATCGAGGAGGTTAGGCAGTTTATCGGTTAATAAACCAAAACGGTCGACCATGTAAATGCGTGAACGCGCTTGTTCATCGCTTAACCCTTCTGATTTCATTTGTGCGATGATTTGCTCTGCAATTCCGCAACCAGCAGAGCCAGCGCCTAAGAAGGCGACACGTTGATCACTGAGTTTACTCCCCGCAGCATGGCTAGCGGCAATCAAACTACCTAAAGTGACAGCAGCAGTGCCTTGAATATCATCGTTAAAGCAGCACAACTCATCACGGTAACGGTTGAGTAATGGCATCGCATTTTTTTGCGCAAAATCTTCAAATTGCAGCAGTACATTAGGCCAACGACGTTTTACCGCTTGAATAAACTCATCGATAAATTGGTCATATTCTTCGCCTGTAATACGTGGATGACGCCATCCCATATACAATGGGTCATTTAAACGTTGTGGGTTATTAGTGCCGACATCAATAACAATCGGCAGGGTATAGGCTGGGCTTATACCACCACAAGCGGTGTACAGTGAAAGCTTACCGATTGGGATCCCCATACCGCCGATACCTTGGTCACCCAAACCTAAAATACGTTCGCCATCAGTGACAACGATCACTTTAACATTTTGTTTGGTCGCATTTTGTAGCATATCATCAATATATTCACGGTTTGGATAAGAGATGAATAAGCCACGAGCACGGCGGTAAATATCAGAGAAATGCTCACATGCTTCACCGACTGTTGGCGTATAAATGATGGGCATCACTTCAGTCAAATGAGCATCAATCAGGCGGTAAAACAGGGTTTCGTTGGTATCTTGGATATTTCTTAGGTAGATATGTTTGTCGATATCGGTTTTGAAATCGATTAACTGGCGATAAGCACGCTCAACTTGTTCTTCAATAGTTTCTACCTGTTCAGGTAGGAGACCATATAGGTTAAAGCTAGCACGTTCTTCTTCGCTAAAAGCACTACCTTTATTTAGCAAAGGAAATTCAAGCAGGATAGGGCCTGCATAGGGAATGTACAGAGGGCGTTTTTGTTTCGTATTCATGTTCCATGAAAAATCACTCTTTGGACGATTAAAAAACAACAGTCGATGTAGATCCTAAGGTAAACAGAAAATATGTACAGTGATTATTGATACAAAGAGTTAAAATATTTGTTAAATAGCATTATCTATATGATAAATAATATAATCGATTTTTTCACCATGGAAAGAAATTGTACTGGAATGGTTTTTTTAGCCATTACTTTTTGTCAAATGGAAGGGATGGCCTATCTAGCTCAATTGTAGGGAAGCAAAGTGTAGGTTAAGTAAGATGTTTTCAATTAGAGCAATGTGTTAAATATACATAAGAAAAATTATAGAGTTAACCTTTTCTAAGCGATAAATATTATTCTTTATCTTACGAATTTTTTATTTTAATCGCAGCGAGCTTTGTGAGTATTAATATTTTTGATAAGAATGGTTTTATAGAATATTAAAAGATCGTATAAATCAATTGATAATCTTTAAGTCGAATTGGGCAGTACACTAAAAAGTAGAGAAGGGCTATATAACAAATTGCCGCCATACTCTCTGGCGGCAATCAGCGATAAAACGATTAATTAAGATAAATTAACTCTTTTTGTTGGCAGCCTAGTGCCTGCAATGTATTTTCAGTGATACACCACTGTTTAACGATAGCATCTTGTTTTTCAACAAGTACCGCTTGCTCAATAGCGTGTAGGTCTTTACCTGCCATGTTTACCATAATCAATGCGGCTTGTAGAGGAGGTAAGCTTGGGTTAAATGCTGCGTTTTCAGCATAGCGACCCGTGAATAATGAGCCATCTTTTAGCTGTAGCGCAATGCCTGAGTGAGATTGGCTATAAGGGGCATGAGACTGGTTTGCCGCTTCGATAGCAGCACATAACAAGCGATTACGGCTTGGTGTGTTATAGCCGTGATCAACACTATCCATTAACAGCGTTGTGATTGCTAAATCAGCCGGTCCAAACGAATCGGGTAAATAGTCATGTAATGTTGCAGGCTGGCGCTCAGGTAAACGGATTGCGATTTTACCGCCACCGCGTAATTCATTCATAAACTGGCGGCAATGGCCACAAGGTGTGTGGTTTACGGTGATGGAAGTGAGCTGTTTTTCACCTTTCATCCATGCATGGGTGACGGCACACTGTTCCGCATGGATGGTTTGTGCGATAGCGACATGGCTAAATTCCATGTTAGCACCGAAATAGAGGTTGCCACTGATGCCTTGAGCAATCGCACCGACATTAAAGTGGGAAATTGGTGTGACGGCGTAAGCGGCTGCGAAGGGCAATAATAAAAATGCCAATTCACTATCACTATAACCACAATCAGCTTTAAGCTGATTAACTTGTTCAGCACTCAGCATCCCTTGAAAGTCTGGCGTATCAATAATGGGTTTGAGTGCGGTTTGCAACTTTTCTGGAAGTTGAGACCAAGCGGACTTAAATCTTGAATGCATGAGATACCTCCCTAATCACTTATTTACATTCTATGTAATAAATCATTAAACCATATGTGATCAATATCACTTTTCAAATGAAATAAATGAAACTCATCTTATAATTGAGAGATGTATCTCAAATTTTTGACGCGGTAAAAACCAAAAGAGGCAAATAAGCCTCTATTGGTTTTGAGTCTAGCCGAAAAGATGAAGAATAACAGGGAAGACAAAGGGGGCGAGCAGTGAGGTAATCACCCCGCAGGTCATTAAGGCTAAAGAGCTATATGCGCCTTCAATATAGTTGATTTCAGCACATCGAGCTGTACCGAGCGCATGAGAAGCGGTTCCCATTGCTAGCCCTCGTGAGGCGTGAGTGCGAATGCGCAATGCATCAAATAAGGCGTGACCAAACATGGCTCCTAGTATCCCGACAAAAATGACACAGGCGGCGCTAATAGCAGGGATCCCACCAATGGAATCAGCAACCGCCATAGCAATCGGCGTTGTGACGGATTTCGGTAAGACAGAGGCGGCGATATCCGGTGTTGCGCCGAGCCATAAAGCAATTGCAGTACCTGTAAACATAGCAACTAGGCTACCTGCTAAACAGATACTCAATAATGACTTCCATTGCGCTCGAATTTGGTGCATCTGCTCGTATAGAGGGAAAGCTAATGCAACAACAGCAGGTTGTAATAAGTCATTTAAGATCTTACTTCCCGCAAAATAGTGCTCATAAGGCGTATTGGTAAAAATCAGTAATGGAACAATGATGGCGATTGCGACTAACAATGGATTCAATAAAGGCAGTTTTAATTTTACTGACAATTTTCTCGCAATATAAAACACAATAATTGTTAGTGGTAACGACCACCAGATATGTTCTAGCATTTGTCATTCCCCTTATTTTGTTCAGTATCGCTAGTCACGCTGATAGTGTCTTCAGGCGGGAGGGGAACTTCATCAGGTTTAACCCCAACAATTTGGCGCTCTTTATGGATATAGTGGGAGCTAAAAGCCACCACAACCATGACGATTAGCGTGCTAATAAAACAAGAAACGAGAATAGGAACCAGTTGCTGACTTAATTGACCATAATAATTCATGATGCCGATACCTATTGGTACAAACAGCAAGGTCATATTTTTGAGAAGAATGGAACAACCAGGTTGCGCCCAGTGGGCAGGGATAATTTGCAGAGCTAGCAACATAAACAGTATTAGCATACCGATGATGCTACCGGGAACAGTAAATGGAAGCAGTGTTGATAACAGGTTCCCAACGATCAGACAGAGATAAAGCAGCGCAAAAGCGCGCAAATACTGCCATCCGGTTATCAGCACATATTTTAATGACATGAGACTCGTCCTATTATGCTAAGTGTATTCATCATACAATTAACTTTATAATTGTGCTATAGATCACAGTTAAAACTGCATAAAAAAAGCGGAGAATTCATCATTCCCCGCTTTTCGCTTAATAATTAACTCTTTCCCGTTTGGGAACCGTTATTTTATTTTACTTGCATACCCGGTTGAGCGCCGCTGTCTGGGCTTAGCAGGTAAATATCTTTACCACCAGGGCCTGCGGCCATCACCATACCTTCAGACAGACCAAAACGCATTTTACGTGGTGCCAAGTTTGCCACCATCACGGTCAGTCGACCTTCTAATACTTTTGGATCAGGGTACGCACTGCGAATACCAGAGAACACTTGGCGAGTTTCACCGCCAATATCCAATTGCAGTTTTAATAGCTTGTCAGAGCCTTCAACAAAGTCGGCTTGTTTGATAAGCGCGATGCGTAGATCGATCTTGGCAAAGTCATCAAAGGTAATCGTCTCTTGGATTGGATCATCGGCCAGTGGACCTGTTAACACCTTAGCTGGCTTAATGCTCTCTTTAGAGGCTTCCACCATAGCTTCGACTTTCGCCATTTCAATACGCGTAAATAGCGCCTTAAATGGCGCAACATCGTGGTGAGTTAACGGCGTGGTGATAGAATCCCATGTAAGCTCGATATTGAGGAAAGCCTCTGCACGTTTTGCCAGCCCTGGTAAAATAGGTTTCAAGTAAGTCATCAAGACACGGAATAAATTGATGCCCATTGAACAGATATCTTGAAGCTCTTGATCTTTACCTTCTTGTTTAGCGACAACCCAAGGGGCTTTTTCGTCGACATAACGGTTAGCTAGATCGGCGAGAGCCATTATTTCGCGCACCGCTTTACCATATTCACGACTTGTATAGGCGTCACCAATAATTTGTGCCGCGTCAATAAATTGTTGATAGAGCGCTGGGTCTGCGATGTTATCGGACAATTTCCCGCCAAAGCGTTTTGCAATAAAGCCCGCATTACGTGATGCTAGGTTAACCACTTTATTGACGATATCGCTGTTAACGCGTTGAACAAAGTCTTCTAAGTTCAAGTCGATATCATCAATGCGCGATGAAAGTTTCGCGGCATAGTAGTAGCGTAGGCAGTCGGCATCTAGGTGATCCAGATAAGAACGCGCTGTGATAAAGGTACCACGAGACTTAGACATTTTGGCGCCGTTAACGGTCACATAGCCATGAACAAATAGGTTAGTTGGCTTACGATAACCACTGCCTTCAAGCATTGCAGGCCAGAATAAGCTGTGGAAATACACAATATCTTTACCGATAAAATGGTAGAGGTCGGTCTTTGAATCTTTATTCCAAAATTCGTCAAAATTGATATTGCCACGTTTGTCACACAGGTTTTTAAATGACCCCATATAACCAATTGGCGCGTCTAGCCACACATAGAAGTATTTACCCGGTGCATCTGGAATTTCAAAACCAAAATAAGGCGCATCACGGGTAATATCCCACTGCTGTAAGCCTGATTCGAACCACTCTTGCATTTTGTTGGCGACTTGCTCTTGCAGGGCACCTGAACGAGTCCACGCTTGTAGCATGTCACTAAATGCAGGCAGGTCGAAGAAGAAGTGCTCAGTATCACGCATCTCTGGTGTCGCACCAGAAACTACGGAACGTGGGTTAATCAGCTCTGTTGGGCTATAGGTCGCACCACAAACCTCACAGTTATCGCCATATTGATCTTCTGCTTTACAGGTTGGGCAAGTACCTTTTACAAAGCGATCGGGTAAGAACATGCCTTTTTCAGGATCGTAAAGCTGTGAAATAGTGCGATTTTTTATAAAACCGTTGTTTTTAAGCTTGTTATAAATGAGCTCGGATAACTGTTTGTTTTCTTCACTGTGTGTTGAGTGATAGTTATCGTAGCTAATCGCAAAACCAGCAAAATCGTCCTGATGCTCTTTGTTCACTGCTGCAATCATATCTTCAGGAGAAACACCTAATTGCTGAGCCTTCAGCATGATTGGTGTGCCGTGCGCATCGTCCGCACAGATAAAGTGAACTTCTTTGCCGCGCATTCGCTGATAACGGACCCAAATATCAGCCTGAATATGTTCCAGAATATGACCGAGATGGATTGAACCGTTAGCATAGGGTAACGCACAGGTTACCAGTAGTTTATTCGCGACTTGAGACATAGTAACTTTCTTACTTCCATTATTGAAAAGGGACTTTGATGTTAACCGATCAATTGTTTCGCGGCTAGGGTAATAAAATATTAATCCGTAATTTATGTGAAAAAGGAATTTTTTACTCTTAGTGGCTTTTCGTTAGTAAGGCGGTCACTATTTTGATGGTTCTCTGTTATGATAAATAGCAGTGAAAGAACGATAGTGTTAAAAATATAAAATAAAGGAGCCGGGATGAACGATAAATCCCCCGAGCAGAACAATCCAGAACTGCTGACTGAAAAAGTCTCCACCGTTTTGGCTTCATTTACACACCCAACACTGAAGCGTAATCTGATTTCTATCAAAGCATTACATCACTGTGCAATGTTGGATAATGTGTTGCATGTTGAACTAGTTATGCCATTCGTATGGAAGGGGCCTTTTCAGACTCTGATCAGCGAAAAAACGGCGGAACTGAAACAAGCGACTGGCGCTCATGCGGTTGAGTGGAAATTGCGTCACGATATTACCACGTTAAAACGGGCAAATGATTTGCCGGGTATTAACGGTGTTCGTAACATTTTGGCCGTCAGTTCCGGTAAAGGTGGGGTCGGTAAATCCAGTACCTCTGTCAACTTAGCGTTGGCACTTGCCCAAGAAGGGGCGAAAGTCGGTATTCTTGATGCGGATATCTATGGCCCATCGATCCCAAATATGTTGGGAACCACCATGGAGCGACCAACTTCACCAGATGGTCAGCACATGGCTCCGATTATGGCCTACGGTCTTGCGACAAACTCTATTGGATACTTAGTCACCGATGATAATGCAATGGTGTGGCGCGGGCCAATGGCAAGTAAGGCGCTAATGCAGATGCTACAAGATACCTTATGGCCTGATTTAGATTATTTGGTTATCGATATGCCACCGGGAACGGGGGATATCCAATTGACACTGTCACAAAACATTCCTGTTACAGGTGCTGTTGTTGTCACTACGCCGCAAGATATTGCGCTGGTGGACGCAATGAAAGGGATTGTGATGTTCAAAAAAGTCAATGTACCCGTTCTTGGTATCGTCGAAAATATGAGTGCACATATCTGTAGCAATTGTGGTCATGTGGAACCTATTTTTGGCACAGGCGGCGCAGAGAGACTCGCTGAGAAATATAACACGCAATTGTTAGGGCAAATTCCTTTACATATTTCTCTACGTGAAGATTTGGATCGTGGTCAACCTACTGTGATGCGTGATCCTGAAGGGGAATTTGCGGATATCTACCGTGAAATTGCCTCAAATATCTCTTCATTGATGTATTGGGAAGGGGAAAAAATCCCGACCGAGATCTCATTCCGAGCAGTTTAATATCGGTCTCTATTTGAAGGGGTTATTTCAGTTTTCTGGGATAGCCCCTTATATTTCAATCTACTAACCATACGCCTTATCGACCAATCCCTTTCCAACTTTTCTTATTTGTTATTTGCGTATTTCTCTATTTCATTATGATAGCGTAGAATGTTTACTATCTGTTTTTTATTAATGCTTACTCGTTAGGGCTTTGATATTGCATTTTTTTCCTATGGCGGATGCCTAAAAGGTGATTATGAAATTTTTAATTTTGATTGTCGTATTAGTATTGATTGTTATCTACTTTTATAACCGAATTGTGGCAATGCGTGAGGCTGTTATATCGAGTGAAACTGAGATTTCGGTACAATTAGACCGCCGTGGAAAAGTATTTGATAGTTTACTAGCAACGGTCAAAAAATATTTAAGCCATGAGTCAGAAGTTTTCAGTAAAATTACTGAATTAAGAACTCAGGCGAAAACAGCAACAGGGGCTCAGGCGAAAGAAGCGGAAGATGCCTTGTCTAAAATGGTTTCTAGTGGTGCGATTAATGTTGCAGTAGAAGCGTATCCTGAGCTGAAATCTGATGCCATCATGGCTAATTTGCAAGAGGAGATCGTCTCCTCTGAAAATAAACTGTCATTTGCCAAACGCGGTTATAACCGAGCATTGGAAGCGTATAAAGCCTATATTGCCTCAATGCCAGCCGTTTTTATCGTTAACCTCATTCCGAGTTTAAAAATTGATAAAGATTATTGGCGTCTTGATGAAGAAGCCATAAAAAGTGAAGAGTCCCGCCGTATTAACTTTGATTAACGATAACAAATCCATTGTATTTATCAGGGGGCCTTATGCTCCCTGAAAAGTTAGGCAGGGTATAGTGTTATGGATTTTAGAAACGTCATACGCAAAAACAATATCCGTACACGATTAGTCGTGGTGAGTTATATCTTCATTATGCTGATTGTTGGATTATTAGTGGATACAGCGACACATCCTGATGAGTGGGGTGGTTTTTTTGAAAATATGCTGGCATTTGCGACCTTTAAACGCTTTCCCGTTGCTACATTAATTATTTTAGGACTTACTTTTTTAGGATTAATTTATATTCATTTTCGCGGACACAAAATGATGTTAGCGGGTATGAATGCTAAAGAGATTACTGCGGAAAATGCCAGTACCGCGGAAGAAAAGCAGCTTTATAATATATTAGAAGAGCTAAGTTTAAGTGCGACTTTACGTTATGTGCCGCGTTTGTATATTTTAGATAGCGACGAGCCAAATGCTTTTTGCTGCGGGTTGGAGTGCTAAAAATGCGTTAGTAGGTGTTACGCGTGGTTTATTACAAACGCTCAATCGCCATGAAATTCAGGCGGTGATGGCACATGAAGTTGGCCATATTATTCACGGCGATTCTAAATTGACACTGTATGTTGGTATCTTGGCGAATGTGATTTTGACCATCACAAACATAGTTAGCCAAATTTTTATTCGTACGGCAGGACGTAGCCGAAATAGTGCATCCAATAAAGCACAGGTGGTTTTATTAGCGCTTAATTTTATTCTGCCGTGGATAACGCAAATTCTCTATTTTTATCTTTCACGAACGCGCGAATATATGGCAGATGCGGCAGCCGTTGATTTAACAACCGATAACCAAGCAATGATCAGCGCCTTACGAAAAATCTCCGGTCAGCATGAGAAAACAGACTATGATCATTCGAGTATTGGAGATGCTTATCGTAGTGCGGCCTATATTTTTAATAAGGGGGATTCCGTGTTTTCGACCCATCCTTCGATTGAAAATCGTATTGCTGCCTTAGAGGGGCGTAAAACATTTTAATTGTGTCTGCTGTAGGTTGATAAATAACGGCATGCCTACAGCAGGGATCTAACCGCAATCGAATTCCCCTTTCAGGCTATTTCTTCTTAATATTTAGTGTTTTTTTAGTTATCGGGGTTATACCAGAAGAGTGTTCTGCACAAGTTTCCCTGATAACACGGACATATCGCTAACATCCACCGCGCCCAATGGCACAAACCTTAAATAACCATCTGCGGCTAAAATTGAGCGCATCCTCATTATTATTTAGTTGTAAAAAATCGTGGGGAAAATATCGGCAAAGGTTGAATTTGTATTTGTCAAAAAACAAGTTAAAAATGGTGGATATCCGAATCGTCATTTTTAAAATGAGAAGGGGATTGCCCCATCTGTTTTTTAAACATAATTGAGAATGCCCCTGCACTGTTGTAACCCAACTCATAAGCCACTTCGGTAATCGATTTCCCGGACAAAATATGGGAAAGCGAGTTCAGTAGGCATGCCTGCTGACGCCATTCTGAAAACGACATGCCAGTCTGGGTACGAAAGAAACGGCTGAAGGAGCGCTCGCTTTTGTGCAGCTGTTCTGCCCACTCCCCCGGTTGCGAAGTAATAACCGGTTTGCGCATAAACTCACGGCATAGGCGGCCGAGCTTTTCATCTCGCGGGATCGGGGCGAAAAACGGCAGTGGGGGCATACGTGCCAGTTCGCAAAGAATCAGCTGCATCAGCACCCCGTCACGCCCCTGAATATCATATTCCGCAGGGATGTCCACTGCTTCCAGCAGTAACTGACGCAGCAGCGGAGAGACACTCACCACCTCACAACTGACGGCGTGGCGCGGCTTTGCTGCTGGTTCGATATACAAACTGCGTGTGCTGACATTCAGCATCCGAGTTTCATGGGCGACCTGTTCTGGGATCCACACTCCGCAGGAAGGTGGGATCACCCATTCACCGTCTGCGGTGCTGATTTCAATCAGTCCGGTGGCCGGATATAAAAATTGTGCCCGACGGTGCGCGTGGTATTCCAGTAGGGTATCGGGCAAATAATCTGTACCGAGAGCAATGACATCCCGCGCGATATTATCCACGCTTTTTAACGGAATATTTCTCATGAAGGCCGCGCTCCCTATCTAACGGAAAGAAAAATTAGAGGGTGTTATATCAGATCCTGTTACCGTAAAACAGGTCTTTTATGGCAATAACAGAACTGAGTGCCATATCTGTATTTTTACGGCAACAAATATAAAACGTTCAGTTAACAGGAGCAGGGATCAGGCCGGAATTCAAATGCCGTTGTCTGATTTTCGCATGGCGGCAATATATTAATCCATTACTATTTTGCTGCCGCCATTCTGTTTATACAGACTTTAATTATTACCGGCTATTAAGCGATTGCCGGTGGCGTAATGTTATTTCCGGTCATTTGAAATTAAATAATATTTATTATTTCCTGATTTTTAAATGCCGTACTGTATTTCTCACTCAGGGTAAATCCATTATGAGTCATCAATCCGGTCACGATAATAAAAAATCCGGCACTCTCGGCGAAATAAGCCGACGCCGTTTCATACAGGCCAGTTCTGTATTATCTGCGGTGCCGTTTCTGGCATCCGAAAGTATTGCATCCGTTCCGTCCGATCCTACACAGATTCCTGTTCATCAAACGGATGACGGGGTTCGCATTGTACCGACATGCAGCAGTTTTGACTGCGGTGGGAAATGTGATATCCGGGCACATATCAAAGACGGAAAAGCCATCCGCATCAGTACCCGACCGGATGCGGAACTGAATGAAGATATGCCGATCATGCGGGCTTGTGTGCGCGGACGCGGTTACCGGAAATTTATTTATCACCCAGACCGCCTGAAATACCCGATGAAGCGGGTCGGTAAGCGCGGTGAAGGGCGTTTTGAGCGCATCAGCTGGCAAGAAGCAACCAGCCTGATCGCCGCAGAGTGGCAACGTATCAGTGACAAATACGGCCCAGCGTCACGGTTTGTCAGCCTGAGTACAGGCGTGACCGGCGGGATTTTTTCCGGTGCGAATATGCTGCGCCGTCTGTTTAATCTGACGGGCGGGTTTCTGGAAAACTACCATTCCGTCAGTAACGGTAACACCATGGCAGCCACGCCGTATACCTACGGCACCGCCGCCAGCGGCAGCACACTCGATACCCTAGAAAATACCCCACTGGTGATCCTGTGGGGGCATAACCCGAACGAAACTATTTTCGGGCACAGTAACCACTATTTCCAGAAGATGAAAAAGAACGGCACTCGGTTTATTGTGGTCGATCCGCGCTATTCCGATACCGCCTCCTCATTGGCTGATCAATGGATCCCGATCCTGCCGACGACAGATAATGCCATGATGGATGCGATGATGTATGTCATCGTCACAGAAAATCTACATGATCAGGCGTTTATTGATAAATACACGCTGGGTTTCAGCGAAGAGCAGATGCCGGAAGGTGTAGCGGATAATGAATCACTGGTGGCCTATCTAACGGGTAAAAAAGACGGCATAGCCAAAACCCCAGAATGGGCAGAGAGAATCACTAAAGTTCCGGCGGAAACTATCCGTCAGCTGGCGCGTGAATATGCCACAACCAAACCGGCGGTGCTGATGCAGGGCTGGGGACCACAGCGTCATATCTGCGGTGAACGCAGTGCGCGCGGTGCAACGCTGCTGGCAACCATCACTGGTAATGTCGGCGTGTGCGGCGGCTGGGCGGCAGGTTACGGCATGGCACTGAATCCGGAACTGCGCAAAACCATCGCCGGACCAAAGCTGTTTGATAACCCAGTAAAAGCCAAAATCAACATCACCAACTGGGTGCAGGCGTGTGAGGACAAAAATCTGGTCACGCCGGATAACGGACTGAAAAATGCAGACAAACTCGACACCGAAATCAAAATGATTTTCTCAATGGCGGGTAACTATTTGACCAACCAAAATACCGATATTCTCCATGCCGCAAAAGTGCTGGAGGATGAATCGAAAGTCGAATTTATTGTCTGTAGCGATCTCTATCTTACCCCGAGTGCGAAATATGCGGATTTGCTACTGCCGGAAACCAGTTTTTTGGAACGCTGGAATATCGGCGGCACTTGGAGTTACGGCGATTACCTGATCCTATCTGAAAAAGCAATTGAACCGGAATTTGAACGTCGTACCGATTACGACTGGCTGTGCGACGTGGCGGAAAAACTGGGGGTTCGTGATGCATTCACCGAAGGGCATGAGACAGATCGTGACTGGATAGAATTCCTCGTCAATGATGCAGCACAAAAGCGCCCAGAAGATAATATTCCGACGTTTGATGAGCTGCTGATAAAACGCCGTCATTTATTAACTCATCGTCCGCATACCCAAAATGTGGCTTTTGAAAAAAATATTCAGGATTTTGAGAACAACCCGTTCCCGACTCCGTCCGGCAAAATCGAGATTTTCTCCAAACGCCTGTATGACATGCACAATCCGGACATTCCCGCACTATCTCATTATGTTCCAGCCATCGAAGGACCGGAAGATAGCCTTACCGCGAAATACCCGTTACAGCTGATCACTTGGAAAAGCCGCAACCGCGCGAACTCCACGCAGTTCGCTAACCCGTGGTTGCAAGAAGTGCAACGGCAGGAGCTGTGGATCAATCCATTCGATGCGGCGGATCGCGGTATCAGTGACGGTGAAAAAGTGAAAGTACATAACGATCGCGGTATCACCATGATCCCAGTAAAAATCACACAGCGCATTATGCCGGGTGTGGTTGCATTACAAGCCGGAGCTTGGTGGCTGCCGGACAACAATGGCATTGATCAGGGCGGATGTGCCAACGTGCTCACCTCGTCACGCCGTACCGCGCTCGCCCACGGCAATGCGCACCAAACATTATTGGTTGAGGTGGAAAAAGCATGAGCAAATTCATCGTTTATCCGGCAGTCAGCAGCAAACAGTTAGGTTTTTATATTGACTCCGCCCGCTGCTCCGGTTGTAAAGCGTGTCAGGTAGCGTGCAAGGACAAAAATAATCTTGATGTCGGCCGCCGCTTCCGTCGGGTGTATGAAATGACCGGCGGCGGGTATAGCCGCAATCAAAACGGCGCACTGATTAATAACGTGTTCGCCTATACGCTTTCTATTTCCTGTAATCACTGTAAAGACCCGATCTGTGTGCGCAACTGTCCGACAACTGCGATGCATAAACGCGAAGGGGATGGCATTGTGATGGTCAATACTGATAAATGTGTTGGCTGTGGTGCCTGTGCGTGGTCGTGTCCGTACGGCGCGCCGCAGATGAATCCGGAAACAAAGCAGATGTCGAAATGCGATTTTTGTATCGATCTTCAACAAAAAGGTGAACAGCCGGTATGCGTTAGCACCTGTCCACTCGGGGCGATTCAGTTCGGCCCAATAGACGAACTGAGGGCGAAATACGGCGACCTTGATTACGTGACTGGGCTACCAGATCCGTCAATAACTCATCCGAATCTGGTGATTAACCCGCACTGGGGCGCGAACTTTGATGATATGAACAGTGAGAGAAAAGAAAAATGAATGAGTGGTCACTTTTAATTTTCACTTACATGATGAATGCGGCGGTGGGGCTGTGCGTTGTGAGTGGGGTATTTGCCATGCATTTCAGCCATCGCCTCCCGACAGACAGCTTTAAGCGTTTTATGATGCTGACGATTTTTATTATCTGCGGTATTGCGGGTGTGGGATCTGTTGCATCAATTACTCACCTCGGCGTGCCACTCAATGCGCCGAATGCCATTAATAATGTATTCAGTGCTTGGCTTAGCCGTGAAGTAGTGGTTACCGCATCATTTGTTGGCGTATTGGGTATCAGTTTTCTCTGGTTGTGGAAGACGGGCAAATTTTCTTTTCTGTTATATGGTGGAGCGATGGCGATCGGGCTATTCGATATCTTCTGTATGGCATCGATTTACCGTTATACCTCGATTCTGACTTGGAATGATATCAATACCTATCTGATGTTTTACGGTACGACGCTGACACTTGGTGCAGTGCTGTTTATTCTGCTGGTGGTGATAGTTGAGAAAACCGGACACAGAGTTGGGATTGCACTGCCCGCTGATACATTGTCATTATCACAGCTGTGGCTGTTGTGGGGGATGATGGCGGTAAGCCTAGCTGGTCGTCTGCTGTATCAGCCATTTTATGAGCATTACCTGACCCTCACACAGTTGACTCATAAATCCATTACATTTCCGCTGTCACCGATTGATGCGTATGACAGTATCGCCGAGCTGCGGATTGGTGTCCTAGCGGCAGCCACAATTGGTGTGGCACTCTGCTGTATATCTCTTGTTCGAGCGCAGAAAAAAGCACATAACGGCGTACCGGTCTGCGGTGGGTTTATCACCGGCGGTTTACTGACTATTGCGGCAGAATTTATGTTGCGTTATGTGTTCTATTATATTCATATCTGAAGGGAGATGTAATGAATAAGACAGCTCACTATGCGGCCGCGTTTAATGTACTGGGGATCTGCTATCTGTTCCCGCCGGATGATGACAGCAACCGGATGGCGATGCGTCTGTTTACCCTGCCGGGATTTGCCCAGCAGTGGCCGTGTGAGGTGGATAGTACACTCTGCATGCAACTGAGCCGCACGGCCGCTGAGGGGGCGGAGGTACTGAAATCGGCATGGCAATCTCTGTTCGTCGGGCCTGGGACGTTACCGGCGCCACCTTGGGGCTCGGTGTATCTTGATGCGGAAGGATTGTTGCAGGGGGATTCGACTCTTGCGCTGAGCGCTTTTCTAAAACAGGAGCGGCTAAAACTAAATACCCCGTATCCGGAACCCGCTGATCACATCGGGCTGATTTTATTTCAGGCGGCGGTACTGGCATCTGAAATGCGAGAGGTGGCGGTTAATACACTGCTCAGTCAGCACCTGATGAGTTGGCTACCGCGTTATTCGCAGCGTCTGGACACGCACGGAAACAGTCCATTTTACTCCGCACTGACCCGACTGACAGTGACCACCGTGCAATCATTTATAAAAGCATAATCTTCACAGTGATTGATTACATCCCCATAATCTGATGCGCCTCTTTCTCTGGGGCGTTTTTTTGTGGCAGCACCAAGTGCCTTTCCTTAAGGCAAATTACCCGCCCAGACTTCATTAGGGGCTACAAGATTAAAATTTTGATTCAGCAAATTATCCGCCACGGCATCACTGTGTTTGCGTTTGGTAGCCATTTTATAAACAATACGTTGAGTAACGATGAGACCCAATTGAGCTATTAGCCTTCGAACATAAAGATTAACGAGATAGACCAATTGGAAGAGCGGTTAAAAGTCAATTATAACCACGCAAATTTCATGGATCACAGCTTGCGGCATCAATACCTCAAAGCACCCAAAAGCGGTAAATCAGTAGAAATTCTTCAATACGACTATGTCGCTTATACATACAAAGAAACCAGCATTTACTTCAAACCTAACAAAGTTGGTATTGAAGGGGCCTTGCTACTGACAGATAAACGTTTATATGAAGAGAGAGATTTTTCGATCTTGTCGGTACTTGTTTGATAAAAGGGATAAAACGGATAAACGTACTATAATAAAAGGAATATATTTTTGTTGCGCGATTGAATGATGCAATAGAGCCGTTTCACCTGATGTTTTTGCAGTTTATTGAACCGCCAAAACAGTATGCCGATATTACCGTGCTTCGTGATGGTAAAAACCGCGTTAAAAGCGAAAATCGGTAAATTTTGCAAGACTAAACAGCGTTAGACTGTTTTGGCATGGAAAATAATGAAAGGGGGGGATACAATTATGCGTCTTTGTGACCGCGATATTATTCAATTGATGGATGAAGGAAAATTAGTGATTAACCCACGTCCATCTATTGAACAGATCAATGGAGCAACTGTGGATGTGCACCTATCATGCGAATATCTCATTTTCCATGGATATACTTCAACTACTATTGACCTGAGTGAGCCGGATGATGTTCTTAGTAGGGGAATTAGAGGAGTCATGAGTGATAGAATAGATCTCAAAGCCTATGAGCGTTTTTACCTTTATCCTGGACAATTAGCACTTGCAATCACTCTCGAGTCTATTACCCTGCCTGATAATCTGGTGGGGTGGATAGAAGCGCGTTCATCATTATCACGATTGGGGTTAATGGTGCATATTAATCCTCAACGACTTGACCCCGGTTGGAGTGGGCACGTTGAGCTAGAGTTTTATAATGCAGGGAGACTTCCATTGATCCTACGTTCTTCGATGGTGTTTGGCACTTTAAGTTTTGAGCCATTATCTGGTAGTGCAGACCGCCCTTATAATAGCCGACAAGATGCGTAATATTAAAATCATCAAGGAGTGGTAGGTCGTCGTATCAGTGAAGATTGATAAGAAAAGTATTGCGGAATTATCTTTATGTTAATTTGAGGTAATTCCGCCTATTGTGCAGAAATTAGTATTGTGTGAGTTTTTGTGGTGCGTAGCAGATAAAAAATGAAATGATTTCTGACGGCACTGGTCATCTTGCTAGTCGTGATTGTAGTTAGGCCAACAGCGTTGGCATGTCTGGTCGACCCCTAGTATGATGACAGGACTTGCTTCGAACACCGCTCTTAATGCAAGCCAACCTGTCTTGAGCGTTGAAAATATGCGTCTTGACGTAGAATTGTGGCCTTTGCTTTCTTATCGCTTATCTCTATCGTTTATCCATTGAACAAATTGTTTTTAAACGATGCCGTCGTTCATCATACGCCAGAAAGTGAAACTCAAATGGATGTTAACCCACTGATTGCGCCAATGGGTAACAAACACCAAACTCTATAGAGAAGAGTCAATGGTATTGAAAAAGTTGAAGTATCAAATAGTTTAGCGCTCAGGAAAACTCAGAATGATGAGTATAATATTACGTAACATCAACCTTCCCTTAAAAACGATGAGCGAAAAATAACGGATAATAACTATCTTAGAGGGAGAAGGGCGTAAAACGTTTTAATTGTGCCTGCTGTAGGTTGATAAATAACGGCATGCCGATAACAGGGATCTAACCGCAATCGAATTCCCCTTTTATGGATATTTCTTCTTATTATTTAGTGTTTTTTTAGCGAGTTTGCTTTGTGAAGCTGGAACCTCTCGCCATTAACTCCTATAATTCCGGCAACCATAACTTCATCAATATGAAGTCATGCATTTCATTTCAGATTTATTTAACCAGGTTATCATTTTATGACTGACATAGCGCATCACTGTACCATTGTTGGTATATCAGGAGCTTCTGCATCCGGAAAAAGCCTTATCGCGAGTACGTTATATCGAGAGTTACGGGAAAAGGTTGGTGATCATAATATCGGTGTTATACCAGAAGACTGCTACTATAAAGATCAAAGAGATATACCAATGGAAGAGCGGTTAAAAGTCAATTATGACCACCCAAATTCCATGGATCACAGCTTGCTGTATCAACACCTCAAAGCGCTCAAAAGCGGTAAATCAGTAGAAATTCCTCAATACGACTATGTCGCTCACACACGCAAAGAAACCAGCATTCACTTCAAACCTAAAAAAGTTATTATTATCGAAGGGATCTTGCTACTAACAGATAAACGTTTACGTGAAGAGATGGATTTTTCGATCTTTGTCGATACTCCGCTTGATATTTGCTTGATGCGACGGATAAAACGTGATGTAAATGAGAGAGGCAGAACGCTGGATTCTGTGATTGAACAATATAATAGAACCGTTCGTCCGATGTTTTTACAGTTTATTGAACCGTCAAAACAGTATGCCGATATTATTGTGCCTCGTGGCGGTAAAAACCGCGTTGCCATTGATATCTTAAAAGCGAAAATCGGCGAATTTTGCCAAGACTAAACAGCATTAGACAGTCTGGCGATGGAAAATAATGAAAGGGGGATACCATCATGCGTCTTTGTGACCGCGATATTATTCAATGGATGGATGAGGGAAAATTAGTCATTAGCCCACGTCCACCTATTGAACGGATCAATGGAGCAACGGCGGATGTGCGCCTAGGAAACCAATTCCGCGTTTTCCGTGGGCATACCGCAGCCTTTATTGACCTAAGTGGCCCGAAAGATGAAGTTAATGCGGCGCTTGACCGTGTCATGAGTGATGAAATAATTCTCAAAGACAATGAGCCTTTTTTCCTCCATCCAGGGGAATTAGCACTTGCAGTCACTCTCGAGTCTGTTACCCTGCCTGATAACCTAGTGGGGTGGTTAGATGGGCGTTCATCGTTAGCACGATTGGGGTTAATGGTGCATGTTACTGCTCATCGAATCGACCCCGGTTGGTGTGGGCAAATTGTGTTAGAGTTTTATAATTCAGGTAAACTCCCATTGGCCCTGCGCCCTGGAATGGTGATTGGCGCTTTAAGTTTTGAGCCATTATCTGGCAGCGCAGATCGTCCTTATAATAGCCGACAAGATGCAAAATATAAAAATCAGCAAGGGGCGGTCGGTAGTCGTATCAGTGAAGATTGATAACGAGAAGTATTGCGGAATTATCTTTATGTTTAATTTGAGGTAATTCCGCATATTGTGCAGGGATAGGTGTAGTGTGAGCCTTTTGTGTGGCGTAGCAGACATAACTTGAGTGAGGGAAGAATGAAACGATTTCTGACGACACTGGTCATCTTGCTAGTCGTGATTGTAGTTGGGCTAACAGCGTTGGTCATGTTAGTGAATCCAAACGACTTTAGACAGTATCTTGTGGAGCAAGTCGAGAAAAAGAGCGGCTATCAGCTCGATTTTAAAGGTGATATGCGTTGGCATGTTTGGCCGACCCTTAGCATTATTACAGGACCTGTTTCGGTCACCGCACCTAATGCAAGCCAACCTGTCTTGAGCGCTGAAAATATGCGCCTTGACGTAGAATTGTGGCCTTTGCTTTCTCATCGTTTATCTGTTGAACAAATTGTTTTAGACGGTGCAGTCATTCGTCATACACCAGAAAGCGAAGCTCAAACTGATGCTAACTCACCGATTGCGCCAGCAGGTAACAAGCAGACACCAAGCTCTACGGAGAAGAGCCAATGGCTATTGGATATTGAAAAAGTTGAAGTATCAAATAGTTTAGTGATCTGGAAAACTCAGAATGATGAGTACAACTTACGCAATATCAACCTTTCCTTAAAGAAAAATGATGAGCGAAAAATTACGGCTAAATTCAGCGGTAATTTAAATAAAAACCAGCAAGAGCTGCGCTTTGATGCGCGAGCAGAGCTTGATCTCTCCCAGCTTTCACATCAAATTAGTGGTCAATTAACTCAATTTGATTACACCTTTACAGGTGTTGATTTACCTGAAGGTGGCATAATGGGTCAATTCACCAGTGATTTTGCTTACATTAAAGAGAATGTTGCGACAGCCAGTTTAAATAATATTGTCATTAAGGCGAATGAAAGTGAATTAACCGGTAAAATCGCAGCACAATTAGGCAATATCCCTGATGTTCGTGTTCAGTTATCTTCTCATCGCTTAAATTTAGATAAATTACTGGGTACACCGCATACAAATGCAGGCTCCCATAATACGAATGAATCCGATAATCCTGCTCGAGTGGGGGTTAAACCTGTTATTTCTGGGAAAGAAACCCAAAAATATGATTTATCGAATTTAAAATCCTTTACTGCCAATATTGATCTCAATATCGATAATTTGATTTATCGTGGAATGGAGGTAAGCGCAGTAAAACTTGCAGCACAAAATCAAGCGCCTCAATTAGTCATTTCTCAGTTAGAAGGGAAGGCGTTTGGGGGACTATTCTCACTGCCTGTGACCATTAATTATGCTGCGATCCCCGCGCAAGTCATGGCGAAGCCTAATATCCAAAATATTAATTTAACGCCGTTATTAAAGGCATTTAATATGCCCGAAAAATTGAGCGGTATTGTGACTATCAATGCGGATTTATCGGGGCCTGGTTATGATGATTATGCCGTGAAACATTTATGGCAAGGTCCTGTGAGTTTCAGTTTACAAAATGCACGCTTAGCGGGCTTAAATATTCCGTTATTGATCCAACAATCTATTTCACGGGTGACCAATAAAATTAATGCGCCGGTCAATACGGGAAATTATACGGAAGTTGAATTGTTTACCGTTAATGGTCGTTTAAATAAAGGAACCGTCAATATTGCCTCAATGAATGCAACGTCTCCACTCATCTCGATTACCGGACAAGGTTGGGCAAATGTACCAGCCGAAACCCTAGATGTGAACTTGGGCGTACAAATCACTAAAGGTTGGGGCGGTGATTCTCGCTTTATTCAGCAGTTACAAGCGATGACTATTCCACTGCGTATTTATGGTGGATGGAGCAATCTGCAATATCAATTGAATGTCGAAAAATTGCTACGTAATGAATTAAAGACACAAGCAAAAGAGGCATTAGGTAACTTTTTGAAGAAGGAAGAACAAAAAGGGCTAAGTGATTTGTTGAACGCGCTCTAAGCTTTTCATGAATAAATGGCATCTTCAGAATAAGATGCCATTTATTTACATAAACTTATTAGAATACGCTGAAAGTTTTTCGGTATTGAGGCTCATTAGGATCAATTGTTTTATCGGCTTCTTTCGCTGCTTGGTTATCTTGGTAACCTTTTTTTGATTCAATATTCCTTTTAACTAAGCCTGCTAGGTTTAATTTTCGTTCAAATTTTGCCAGTGTTTCCCGTTTTTTAGAGCCACTTTTATAGCCCACATCATCTAATCTTTTTTGATAATTGGCGGTTTTTCCTCGCAAGTCATTTAATTGAATTGATAGTTGTTTAAATTGATTTTTATTTTTTTCGCCATCTATAGCCCCATGCTCTTTATTTATATTATTTAGCAAATTATTCATATTTTTTAGAATAGAGCTAACATCTTTCTCTATTCCTTTTAATTCTTTAAGCTTAAATATTCCGCCGCCAACTTTGTTTGTGTTTTGCTGATTTATGGCTGGATTTGATTGAAAGCTATTGGTCGTACGTTTTATATTTCCAGTAATACCTGAATTGTGAGCTGTTGTTTGTGGTTGTTGTAACTGATGTGTGTTATGTAATACTTTACCAGTGATTGACTGAACCATGTTAACCTCGAATAACATTATTAAGTTGCCTAAATTATTGAACAACTCAATAATTAATTCTTTTAAAAAACGCTACCATTTTTGTGTTTTAAGACATCGGATAAAGCAACTTTAAATATTTATGTAAAAAAATACCGGCTCACTGGCCGGTATGGTTCTAAATGAAGCTTAATTACTCTTCTTCATCTTCTTCAGGCTGTTTAGGTGGAATAATCAGCACCTTGCTAATACGGTGGTTCTTGACCTCAAGCGGTTGGAAAATACAACCGTTCACCTCAATTTGTTCACCTTCTTCAGGAACACGTTGAAGATGTTCCATCAATAGGCCTGCAATGGTTTCGTATTCACGTTTTTCATCCAATTCCATTGGAACAAATAAGATTAGGTCTTCTAATGGCATAAAACCATTGGCAATCCAGTGACCATCCTCCAACTTTTGGATGTCATGACGCGAATCATTTTCTTCTTCCCCATCTGGTAAGTTACCAGCAATGGTTTCCATTACATCGGTTAAGGTGACGACTCCCTCAACAGTACCAAACTCATCGACAACAAAGGCAAAGTGTGTTTGAGCTTTACGGAACTGCTCTAGCGCTTTTAGCAGCGAAAGGCCTTCAGGGAAGATCAGGGGTTGAGTAATAAGAGCACGTAAATCAAGAGGTTGACCACTGAGCTGCTGTTTAACTAAATCAAGCACATGGATAACACCAACAGGCTCATCACTGATATTCTCATCAATCACCACAAAGCGTGAATGCGGATTTTTTTCCAGCAATTGTAGTAATTCACTGGCTGATTTATTGATATCTAAATATTCCACATCATGGCGTGATGTCATGATACTTTCGACATTACGTTCCGCCATTCCCAAAACTCGGGCAATCATTTGACGCTCTTGTGGATCAAAAACAGATTGGTTATCCGCTATCAAGTCCGATGTATGAGCATCCAATTCCGCACGTTCATGGTTACCGCTTAGAATACGTAGCACCGCTTCTGCTGTGCGCTCACGTAATGGGCGACTACCTTTTAGGAATTTGCGACGGTTAAATTGTGCGAACTGATTTAAGACTTCAATCATGATAGAGAAACCAATCGCAGCATATAGATAGCCTTTCGGTATCGAGTAACCGAAGCCTTCAGCAACCAAGCTAAAGCCTATCATCAACAAGAAACTGAGACACAGGATAACGATAGTAGGGTGGTTGTTAACAAAACCAGTTAGTGGCTTACTTGCCCATATCATCAACATCATGGCAATCGTCACAGCAGCAACCATAACACCAATATGGTCAACCATCCCAACGGCGGTAATTACCGAATCGAGTGAGAAAACTGCATCAAGGACGATGATTTGTGCCACAACAGCCCAGAAATTCGATGTTTTCCGCTGGGTATGCGCGTGTTCATCCCCACCTTCTAGCCGTTCATTAAGCTCCATTGTTGCCTTAAATAGCAAAAAGAGACCGCCGACCAACATGATCAGATCTCTGGCACTAAATGGATGATCGAATAGTGTAATTAAAGGCTTGGTGAGCGTGATTAGCCAAGACAAGCTAAATAGCAGAATGACTCGCATCACTAGTGCTAGCATCAGACCCGTTACACGAGCCCTATCACGCAATTTTTGCGGAAGCTTATCTGCCAAAATGGCAATAAAGACGAGGTTATCAATACCAAGAACGATTTCTAGAACGATAAGGGTGGCAAGCCCCGCCCAAATCGAAGGATCTGCGATCCATTCCATACAGTTTGTTTTACCTTCTGATATGACGGCATATGCCGACTGGTGAATAATGCGGTTTGTTTACTCAAATTTCAATAAAAATTCACGTTAATGAGACGATAATCTACAAATAATATTCCGTTTGCGTCATCGATTGCATCAATAACTACCCACCAGAACAAACCTGAGTTAACATGTGATCCTGTTAACAGAATTGCCAGCAAGTAAAATGCTGGCTTAGGTCCTAATCAGACAGGAGTTTTTCATGTCAAAGCAACAGATTGGTGTTGTCGGTATGGCTGTCATGGGGCGCAACCTTGCGCTGAATATTGAAAGCCGTGGTTATTCCGTCTCTATTTTCAACCGTTCTAAAGATAAAACGGATGAAGTTATTGCTGAAAATCCAGGGAAAAAATTAGTTCCCAGCTACACTATTGAAGAGTTTGTCGACTCTCTGGAAAAACCACGCCGTATCCTGCTAATGGTGAAAGCAGGTGAAGCGACAGATAAAACGATTGCTGCATTGACTCCGCATTTGGACAAAGGCGATATCCTGATTGATGGTGGCAATACGCTATATAAAGACACAATCCGTCGTAATCGCGAGCTATCAGAGCAAGGCTTTAACTTTATCGGTACAGGGGTTTCTGGTGGTGAAGAGGGGGCACTAAAAGGCCCATCGATCATGCCGGGTGGACAAAAAGAGGCTTATGAACTGGTTGCACCAATTCTAAAAGAAATCGCCGCTAAAGCAGAAGGTGAGCCTTGCGTGACTTATATTGGCCCAGATGGTGCTGGTCATTATGTTAAAATGGTTCACAATGGTATTGAATATGGTGATATGCAACTTATCGCTGAGGCCTATTCATTATTAAAAGGTGCTTTAAACCTAAGCAATGAAGCGCTTGCAGAGATTTTTGCAGATTGGAACCAAGGTGAACTAAGTAGCTATCTGATTGAAATCACCGCTGATATCTTTAAGAAAAAAGATGAAGATGGCAAATATCTTGTTGATGTTATTTTGGATGAAGCGGCAAACAAGGGCACAGGTAAGTGGACTAGCCAAAGCTCTTTAGATTTAGGTATTCCAGTAACACTTATCACTGAATCGGTATTCGCACGTTATATCTCTTTCCTAAAAGATCAACGTGTTGCTGCTTCTAAAGTGTTAACTGGTCCGGCATTAAAAGCGGTTGAAGGTGATAAAAAACAGTTTATCGAAAAAGTACGCCGTGCGTTATACCTAGGTAAAATCGTCTCTTATGCTCAAGGCTTCCAGCAATTAAAAGCGGCTTCTGACGAATATAACTGGGATCTTAACTACGGTGAAATCGCGAAGATTTTCCGTGCTGGTTGTATTATTCGTGCTCAGTTCTTGCAAAAGATTACAGATGCCTACAATGAAAACGCACAGATTGCGAACTTGTTATTAGCGCCATACTTTAAGCAAATCGCAGATGAATATCAGCAAGCGTTACGTGATGTGGTTTGTTATGGTGTACAAAACGGTATTCCAACACCCACATTCTCAGCCGCAATTTCTTATTATGATAGCTATCGTTCAGCGGTATTGCCTGCTAACTTAATTCAGGCACAGCGCGATTATTTCGGTGCTCATACTTATAAACGTACTGATAAAGAAGGCGTATTTCATACCGAATGGATGGAGTAATTCATTAAAACAATGAGTTACATAAGTGAAGGGTGCTGGTGATCCAGCCCCTTTTTTTATGCATACAACTCCCCCTATTAGGCAGGGGAAGTCATGAATATTAAAAACATTATGCTAGGCTGAAGGAGATATACTGTTATGACCCATTAACCCATTTAATAGCGTAATCTAAGATGATATTTAAATTTTGTGGGCTTCCATAGCCTTTAAATTCTTTATCAGTTGTAATGATATTTAACCAATCATCATTGCTATTATTAACAATAAGGTTTGATTTATTTTTTCCACTCTCACCATTAATATGAACTCGCCAGCCTGGATTGTCTAACGTACTGATGTCTAATCCATATTCATGCTCCCAAATTCCATCGCATTGAGATTTATACCAATTTTGTAATTGAGTAATTAGATTATTATTCATTTTTTAAGTATTTATTTCTCAGTTCGCTCTCTTATTATGCTAATACTCGTCAGAACTCAAAGTTGATAATGTCATAAATGTAGGTAAATCAACTGGGGTTGTCAGCTAAAACAAATTAGACAAGAACTCGCAAGAGACAGCGTAAAGGGAATAGAAGGCTTATGCAAATTATGGTGTGACTTCATGGATTGCCATTACTCGAGAATATCGCCTTATTGAATTGATGATAATACTATTTTTATTGAAGTGAGCTTACCCTACGATAGGGTGAGAAAATAGGCTTCGACTAGGAATAATACATAGCGATTATTTACCTGATGGATCCGCAAGAGAAGAATTTTGAATAACAAACCATAACTAATAACACTATAAAAAATGAACTGGTATTCATCAATTGGCTATTACGTTGCGGGGAGTGACTGATACGACGCTGTTCATTCGCTTAGTCTAAAATACTCGTTTACTTAGTGATAGTTAGAGGATCATAAGCTGCCTAACAGAGCATCTGTACTCTGCATTCAAGCGTTAAATTTACTTAACGGTGAGTTTTTTATGCTGAAAGATATTCGGGCAAGAAAATCGGGTATCGCTTTGATTGATTCTACTGATAGAATTATCAGTTCATTTTTATTATTAGGCTGAGAAAGCTTCACTGCAAAGCCTAGATTGATCATTTGATGATTGTTCACTAAGAATTCTATTTATGCGAAAGTTCCTTGTCCTGTTATTGTTACTCGTACTACTTAGCCCACTGGCGATTGACCTATATTTACCGACAATCCCTGCTATTGCGATTGCCCTTGGCTCCCCAGAGTCACTGATACAATCAACAATCGCGCTGTTTATTTTAATTTTTGGTATAGGGCAGTTGGTCTCAGGGCCTTTAATTGATCGATATGGACGTAAACCTATCGCCATCATAGGGATCTTAATTTATATCATCGGGTCGACAGTTGCAGCATTATCCACTGCGGTGGAGATCTTTATTGCTGCGCGAGTGCTGCAAGGTGTCGCGGTCTGCTGCACAGGTGTAGTTGCTTTTAGTGGGGTGCGAGACCGTTTAAATGGTACAGAAGCGGCGCGTGCTTTTGGCTTCCTGAATGGCACATTAAACATTGTGCCAGCGCTTGCTCCGCTATTAGGTGGCTTTTTGGCAGAATATTGGGGATGGCGCGCACCTTTTTGGTTCCTTGCCCTCTATGCATTACTGCTCTTAGTATTGGTGATAGCTTTTTTACCTGAAACTCGCCCTGCAAGTTTGCAACATGTGAAAAAACTGCAACTTAACCATTATCTGCACATTTTGCGTAATAAGTATTTTATGATTTTTGCATTGGTTAATGCGGGTAGTATGGGAATGGTACTGACTTATGTCTCCTTTGCACCGAGCGTGTTAATGGGGGATTCAAAGCTAACCCCGCTAGAATTTTCGCTTGTGTTTGGGGCAAATGGTTTTTGGATCATGTTTGCTAGCTATATTGCTAACCACTATATCCCGAAAATTGGTCGCCCTAATTGCTTAAAAGCAGGTAGCTTATTTATGGGGATCGGGTGTTTAGGCCTCGTATTAGGCTTAATGTTACTGCCCAATGCGTTACAAAACCATTGGTTAGTCTATATGTTACCTGTTGCTTGTGCCTGTACAGGACTCGCTTTTATGATGGGAACCGCAACCAGTTACGCGTTTAGAACCTTTTGAAAAAGAGGCTGGAACGGCCTCTGCACTGGTCGGGTTTATTCAAATGGCGGTTGGTGCGGGGTTAAGTTTATTGGCGATTAATGCCTTCTTACCAGCAAAGTGGGCGCTAGCTATTTTAATGTTGTTAGGCTGTATCATTGCGCTGGTGGCAAGGAATGTCAGCTTAAAATTAGCCGCACAGAATGAGGCAGCATAAATGATAAATCCCTTATTAAAACAGCCAAGGGTGGCTAAAGGTGATGTGTTTTTGAGCGCGAATACATCACCATAGACAGCGTTCTATGGTAATAATAATTTTACGACGAGGATTGTTACCATGAATCAAAAGCATTGGTCAAAATATCAACTATTACACGAAGTTGTCCAAAACCCCAATATCCATATTAAAGGGCGTCACAGTTATTACAGTGACTGTTGGGATAATGGCTTTGAAGCTTCCGTTGTTCGTTACCTACAAGGAGATGAAGGGAGTCGTGACTGGCAACTTCCTTGGCAAGTCGATCAACTCTATATTGGCGATTATGTCTGTATCGGCAGTGAAGCCGTGATTTTGATGGGAGGAAATCACACTCATCGAATAGACTGGTTTTGCTTGTATCCTTTTATTGAGCATATTAATGACGCCTATGTAGGGAAGGGCGATACGATAATTGGTGATGGCGCATGGATTGGTATGCGAGCATTCATCATGCCAGGCGTTCATATCGGTGAAGGCGCTGTTATTGCCGCCAATTGTGTTGTGGTAAAAAATGTGGCGCCATATAGCATTGTTGGGGGCAATCCAGCGAAACAGATTGGATACCGTTTTTCGCCTGAAATTATTAGTGAGCTGCTCGCATTGAGAATTTATGATTGGCCTGAAGAGCAATTCAATGCGTTAAAACCTCATTTATGTCATTCTGATTTGGCCGCATTAAAAGCGGCATTGTTGGAATATCAAAACAAATCATAACAATGACCGATAGGGAATGATGATATGTCATTCCCTTTATCGCATATATAAATTTACTTCTTGCTGGCTAAGTAACCAAATATAAAGCCGACTCCGGCAGCGATAGTGGCTGCGGCAAGTGGATGGCTTTTTACGCTATCCACAGCGGAATTTAAGGTATCACAGCCTTGAGCCGCACATTTTTTAACGGCACCTTTAATTTGATGTTCTGTAGAGTCGGTGACTTCACCATAGGCTTGCTGCGCCGTGCCAGCGGCTTCTCTTGCTCTGTTTTCTGCTTTGTCGAATAAACTCATGATATTCTCCTTTATACTGAACAACAGTTATTACTAAGTGTAGCAGCCGCATAAAAGCGCGAGACCTATTTTACTTAAAATCAAGTTATTTTACGTTGTTTCACTATCACGAATAAAACTAACTAGAGTGGGATTAGCAATACGCCGATAGTCTTCGGTATTGAGGATAACTGAGCGTTCAAGTGTGCCAGCATTAAAGGCTAACTCTTCAAAACGGGCAAATAAATAAGGATCAGCAATTAATTTTAGCGAGGGGTGGAAGCTAAAAGGAGGAATGGCGCCAAATACACATTGGGTTAAATCATCCACTTCTTTTGGACTCGCTAATGAGGCTCGCGTTCCGCCAATGGCATGGGCTATTTTGCTTAAATCAGCCTGTTTATCCGCAGGAAGAATAGCTAAAACATGTTGGCGGATCCCATTTCCTTTGACATGGCATACCAGACCTTTTGCACCTTGACCTAATTGGGTTCCTCGTACTTTAGCGACTTCCTCAGATTTACCTGCGGTTGGGTGTTCCATCACACGGTATCTGGCATTATGTTTATCAAGTAACTGGGTTAATTGAATAAAAATAGGGCTTTCTGACACGACGGTTCCTTTTTTATAAAAATAAACAGTTGAGATAGTAGCAAAATTAGATAACAAGCTAAATACCATGGATATTATCTGAAAATTGAAAGAAGCAATGAGCGTGTTTTTAAGTTAATAGCGAAATCATTGCCTAAATAGCATTTTTATTAAAATAGGCTTTCACTTGAATTAATTGACTCAATTAGCTAAACAGTCATTTATAGGTAAGATAATAGGAGGGCTTAGGTCGACGAACAATAATCAGTTCACCTTTTTTTATATTGGGTAGCCCACCTTAAGCAGGCTACCGTATTATTATTGATGGCGCTCTTTCAGTCGTTTGATGATAGTGCTTAAATCAAGATCTTGGTCTTGTAAGAGTACCAGCAAGTGATACATCAGATCTGCGGCTTCATTCGTGAGTTCAGCACGATCATTCACGGTGGCAGCTAGTGCGGTCTCAACCCCTTCTTCTCCCACTTTTTGAGCGATACGTTTAGTTCCACTAGCATATAAACGCGCGGTGTAAGAGCTTTCAGGATCTGCTGTTTTACGTGATTTTAGTAAGGTTTCCAGTTCAAATAAGAAGCCCCAATCACTTTGGGCTGGAGCAAAACAGCTTTCAGTGCCCTTGTGACAAGTTGGTCCAATAGGTTGTACTAAGGCGAGCAGGGTATCGCTGTCACAGTCTGGATAGATATCTACCAAATTGAGAAAATGGCCAGACGTTTCCCCTTTGGTCCATAGGCGCTGTTTGGTTCTTGAATAAAAAGTGACCTTGCCAGTCTCTAAGGTGGTTTGTAAGGCTTCAGGGTTCATATAACCCAACATTAGTACATCACCAGAGGTGGCGTGTTGTACAACAACAGGCATTAGCCCATCGACTTTTTGCCAAGCAAGTTGGTGACATTGTTCTGTGGTTAACATACTCTAATTTGAACTCCATTTTCTGCAAGGTATTGCTTTAATTCACCGATATTGATGATTTGCTTATGGAACACAGAAGCAGCAAGTGCGCCATCAACGTTTGCATCGCAAAAAGCATCAAGGAAGTGTACTTTTTCACCCGCGCCACCAGAGGCAATTAAAGGCACTTGGCAGATTTCGCGGACTTTTTTCAGTTGTAGCAGATCATAGCCTTGGCGTACACCGTCTTGGTTCATCATGTTTAGAACGATTTCGCCAGCACCGCGTTGTTGAACCTCTTTAACCCAATCTAAGGTTTTCCAGCGGGTTTGTGTGGTGCGCTTTTCATCCCCAGTAAATTGATAAACCAGATAATCTCCGCTGTCATGGTCAAACCAAGTGTCGATACCAACCACAATACATTGAACACCAAAGCGCTCAGCGAGACGGCTAATTAAGGTTGGATCAGACAATGCAGGTGAGTTAATGGAAATTTTATCTGCGCCAAATGACAGGATTTGTGCTGCATCTTCGACACTTTTAATACCACCAGCCACGCAAAACGGGATATCAATGACTTCGGCGACTTTGGAAACCCAACTCTTATCGACCACACGGCCGTCAGATGATGCAGTAATATCATAAAAAACTAATTCATCTGCCCCTTCTTGGGCATAACGCTGGGCGAGCGGCACGATATCACCAATAATTTCATGATTACGGAATTGAACACCTTTAACCACTTGCCCATCACGAACATCCAGACAAGGAATTATGCGTTTTGCCAACATGCGATTGCCTCCGCGACAGTGAATTTACCTTCAAGTAGGGCGCGGCCAACAATCACGCCTGCCGCTCCTGATGATGGAATAGCGGCGATATCAGCTAAAGAGCCAATACCCCCTGAAGCTTGAAAAGCAATATCAGGGTATTTTTGACTGATTTCACGATATAAGTTGACATTGGAACCCGCCAAAGTGCCATCTTTCGAAATATCGGTACATAAAACGTGTTTTAGCCCGTATGGCTGATACATCTCAATGGCCTGTTCCAGAGAAAGGTTTGAATTCTCTTGCCAGCCACTGATGGCAATTTCTTTAACGCCTTGTTGATTGATACGAACATCCAGAGCAAGCACGATAGCTTCACCGCCGTAACGTTCAAACCAAGTTTTCACTAATTCGGGTTGCTTGACCGCGGTTGAGCCAATAACCACTCGCGTCGCTCCCGCGTCTAACAGCGCTTTTACGTCTTCTTCAGTGCGGATACCACCGCCAACTTGTACAGGAACACAAACGCCAGCTAATAATTTTTTGAGTAGGGAAATTTGGCGTTTTTGTGGGTCTTTGGCTCCCGTTAAATCGACTAAATGCAGTAATTTCGCCCCTTCTTGCTCATATTGTTGCAGGCGAGGGAGAGGATCATTACCGTATGCCGTTTGCTTGGCATAGTCTCCTTGGTGTAGGCGAACAACATTACCATCAATTAAATCTAAAGCAGGAATGATCATCTCAATTACATCTCCAAAAAGTTTTGGATCAGACGGGAGCCTGCGGCACCCGAACGTTCAGGGTGGAATTGAACCCCGTAAAAGTTATCCTGATTGACAGCACTACTAAATGGGTTCCCATATAAGGTTTGAGCTAGGGTATTACCTGAAATTGGCATCGAATAGCTATGCACAAAATAGAAGTAGGCATCATCACGGATCCCTTTGAATAAAGGGTGGCCTGCTAATGCTTTAACTTGGTTCCAGCCACTGTGCGGAACAGGCAAACCGTTAGCATCCATTTTTTGGACCGGGCTATCAATGAGGCCCAGTAATGGGATCAATTCTTTACCTTCTTCACTCACACTGCCCATTAATTGCATACCTAAGCAGATGCCTAAAACAGGTTGAGTCAGCGTTTTAATTAACGGAATGAGTTCACGCTCATTCAGTTGTTCCATGGCGGCACTTGCTGTGCCGACTCCCGGTAGAAACACTTTATCAGCCTGTAAAATCGTCTTAGTATCACGGCTAATTTTTGGGGTGTAACCCAAACGCTTAACGGCGTAAGCGACCGATGACAAATTAGCGCACCCCGTATCAAGGATCACAACATTCATTAGAGAACCCCTTTCGAGCTAGGCAAAGTATCCCCTTCAACACGGATTGCTTGGCGTAAGGTGCGACCAAACACTTTAAATAGGCTCTCTGCTTTATGGTGATCGTTTTTCCCTTTAGTTTTCAGGTGTAACGTACAACCCATCGCATAAGAGAGTGAACTGAAAAAGTGTTCGATCATTTCAGTGCTCAAATCACCAACGCGTTGGTATTTAAATTCTGCTTTGTATTCAAGGTGTGGGCGGCCTGAGATATCTAATGCACAGCGTGCTTGGCACTCATCCATCGGTAGCACAAAGCCAAAACGCGCAATACCACGTTTGTCACCTAGCGCAACACGCAGTGCCTCACCAAGGGCTAAACCTGTATCCTCAACGGTGTGGTGGTCGTCTATAAATAGGTCACCTTTAACGTCGATATTTAAACGGAAACCACCGTGAGTCGCGATTTGGTCAAGCATGTGATCAAAGAAGCCAACGCCGGTGTTGATTTGGCTACCGCCTTCGCGATCAAGCCAGACTTCGACGCGAATATGGGTCTCTTTTGTGACTCGTTCGACCAAGGCATGACGATCGCGTTTGGTTAACTTATCAGTGATAGCGACCCAATCGAGTGATTCAGGGCTATAACGTAGGCCTTGAATACCCATATTTTCAGCTAATTGGATGTCGGTTTCACGGTCGCCAATCACATAGCTGTTTGCTTTGTCTAATTTACCTTCAACAAGATAATTTTCGACTAAGCCTAACTTTGGCTTGCGGCAGTTGCAGTTATCCGCAGGTTTGTGAGGGCAGATCAGCACTTCATCAAATTGGATACCCTGAGATTCAAAAACCTGCATCATTAAATTATGAGGTGGCTCAAAGTCAGCCGTTGGAAAGCTATCCGTTCCCAAGCCATCTTGGTTAGTGACCATGACTAAACGGTAGTTGGCTTTTTGGAGCGCGAGTAAGCTCGGGATCACCGCTTTTTCAAATGCTAATTTGCTTAGGCTATCGACCTGAAAATCAGTAGGTGGCTCAGTGATTAATGTTCCGTCACGGTCAATAAAAAGTATTTTTTGGCTCATGAATGTTTCCTATTTTCAGGTTTAGCAAAGGGCTTCAATAGCGTCAATAACACGTACATTTTCGGTTTCTGTGCCGATAGTGATACGTAAACAGTTGGCAAGCCCTGGCTGTTTACTTTGATCACGTAAAATAATGCCTTGATCCCACAGGGCTTTAAACACCTTATTGCCGTCAGTAAAGCGCACTAAAATATAGTTAGTTTCGCTTGGGTAAACCTTTTCTACGATAGGCAATGCCTGTAAAGCTTCTGAAAGCGCAATGCGGTTATTGGTGATTGTCGTAACACGGTGTTTCATGGTCGCTATCCCCTCCATATTCAGCGCTTGAGCCGCTATCATCGCCACAGGGGTAGAAAGCGGATAAGGAGCGATCACTTTTAGCAAAACTTCAATAACATCGGGGGCGGCTAATGTGAAGCCACAACGCAGGCCTGCTAGTGCAAATGCTTTTGATAAAGTTCTCAATACGACTAGGTTAGGGTAGTTGTTGAGCCAACTGGCTACGCTATATTGAGGGCAAAATTCAATATAAGCTTCATCAATAACCACTAACGCTCGACCTGCCGCCATTTCAAGGACTTCAACCAGTGCCTTGTTATCAATAATATTGCCGGTTGGATTATTAGGGCTGCAAATATAGATCAGCTTAGTGTTGCTCAAGTTTTCACGAATAGCATCCACATTGAGTGACCAGTCTGGCAGAGCAGGGATCTTCTTCTGTTCGATACCAAAAGTTTCAGCGCTGACACTGTACATGCCATAGGTAGGTGGACAAAACATCACCGCATCTTTACCGGGTTCACAGAAGGCCCGGATCAGCAGCTCGATTGACTCGTCAGCGCCGCGGCAAACTAACACTTGCTCAGGAGAAATCCCTGCATACGCCGCGTAATTGAGGATCACATCGGTAGGCTGGCATTCAGGATAGCGGTTTAAATTACGTTCATTAAACTGAAACTCTGGCGCAATTGGGTATTCATTCGCATTTAACCAAACATCACCACGACCGCCTAAACGGCGAGCAGACATATAGGGTGTCATCTCTTTGACATTGTTACGTGCAAGGCTAGCGGCTTTAAAGGTTTCGCTCATCACTCACTCCTATTTTTGTTTGTTCAGTTCAGTGACACGTAAGGTCACGGCATTTTTGTGAGCCGTTAGGCTTTCTGCTTGCGCTAACGTTTCAATGGTAGTCGCTAACCCTAGAAGCCCTTGAGGCGAGAGTTTTTGCACTGTCATACGTTTCATAAAATCAGCAAGGCCAAGACTTGAATAGGTTGATGTATAACCGTAAGTCGGCAACACGTGGTTAGTTCCAGATGCATAATCTCCCGCGGATTCAGGTGACCAGTCACCAACAAAAATCGATCCCGCACTGGTGATGTCTTCGACTAATTCGTCGGCATTACGTGTTTGTAGAATTAAATGTTCTGGACCGTAGCGGTTACTTATTTCAACGCACTGTGCAATGGAATCAGCAATAATGACACGACTGGCACTCAATGCTGCTCTTGCAATATCAGCACGCGATAGCTCTGCAAGCTGTTTTTCCGTTTCATCAATAACACGTTGAGCAAATGTTTGGCTGTCGGTTAACAATATGACTTGTGAATCAGGGCCATGCTCTGCTTGCGATAATAGATCCGCCGCTGTAAAAGCAGGGTTGGCTTGGCTGTCAGCAATGACTAACACTTCTGATGGCCCCGCTGGCATATCAATTGCGGCCCCTTCGTGATCTTGGCTGACTTGGCGTTTGGCCTCTGTCACGTAGGCATTGCCCGGGCCAAAAATTTTATCAACGGCGGGAATACTTTCGGTTCCAAATGCCATAGCGGCAATTGCTTGCGCTCCCCCAACTTGGAAGATATCGGTAATACCACACAATTTAGCGGCATAGAGTATTTCATCTGCAATAGGTGGCGGTGAGCAAAGGATCACTTGCCGGCAGCCTGCAATATTTGCGGGTGTGCCTAACATCATTACCGTTGAAAGAAGGGGGGCCGAGCCTCCAGGAATATAGAGACCCACGGAATCGATCGGGCGTGTAATTTGTTGGCACACAACCCCAGGTTGAGTTTCAACTTGAATAGCCGCCGGTTTCTGAGCCTCATGAAAACGACGGATATTGCCGATGGCCGTTTGCATCGCAATTTTGATGTTGTCATCAAGGCGTGTTGCGGCTTGTTCAACAGCATCTTGTGAAACACGAATAGTTGAAATAGCTGTTTTATCAAAACGTTGGCTAAATTCGATTAATGCACTATCACCGCGGGCTTTGACCTGTTCAATGATCTGGGTGACAGCAGCGCTAATGTTTGTAGACGCAGCGATGGCAGGGCGTGTCAGTAGCGCTTTTTGTTCATTAGCATGACATGATGACCAGCGAATCGGTTGATTAAATCCCATTTCCATCGGTATTACTCCATCATTTTTTCAATCGGTAGAACCAAAATGGAGCTTGCGCCTAATGCCTTGAGTTTTTCCATGGTTTCCCAGAACAGGGTTTCACTGCTGACCATGTGCATTGCAACACGGTTTTTATCTCCCGCTAAAGGCAACAAAGTAGGGCGCTCTGCACCCGGCAGTAATGCGATAATCTCTTCTAAGCGCTCACTTGGAGCGTGTAGCATAATGTATTTGGATTCGCGGGCTTGGATAACACCTTGAATGCGTGTCATCATGCGATCAATCAGTTGCTGCTTGTCTGCTGAAATTTCCCCGTCTCGTTGGATCAAACAAGCTTTAGAACGATAAATCACTTCGACTTCTTTTAGGCCGTTGGCCTCTAATGTTGCCCCTGTTGAAACAAGGTCACAGATAGCATCGGCAAGACCTGCCCGAGGGGCGACTTCGACAGAGCCGTTTAATAAACAAGATTTAAATTGAATGCCTTTTTCATCGAAGTAACGTTTTAATAAGTTCGGGTAAGAGGTGGCAATACGAGAGCCATTTAAGCACTCTGCACCTGTGTAGTTAAAGTCAAGAGGCGCGGCTAATGATAAGCGGCAAGCACCAAAATCAAGGCGACGCAGTGTCTTATAAGCGGGATTATCGCCTTGAGCACGGCGGCTTAATAGCTCCTCTTCAAGGACGTTTTCACCAATGATACCAAGGTCAACGACACCATCCATAACTAGCCCTGGGATATCGTCATCGCGTACACGAAGTAAATCAATAGGCATATTTTCTGCATAAGCAATCAATCGCTGTTGTTGTAAATTGATTTTAATTCCGCAGCGGGCAAGCAGTTCTCGTGAGTCTTCACTTAAACGACCTGATTTTTGAATAGCAATTCTTAACCGTGATTTATCCAACATAATTTTACCCTGCTTATTCTGTAATATATTTTTGATTAATAATAAAAAAACCCTCGGAAGATATTCTTCCGAGGGTTTTCTCTATTTCGCATTTCAGCCACCGGAAGAGTTATTGAACGTCTTCCAGCACACATCGCCCGAAAGACTAATCAGGATGATGGTGATGATGATGGTTGCGAGAAATACGAGTCATAATAGCTTCCGATAATAATATTGTTAGTTGCTTAAACATTCACTACTCATCAACCTATCCGATTTCATCACTAGAATGCAACTCTTTTTTTAAAAATAATCGATAATAATTGGATAGTGCCGTTTTATAGTGAATAATCGCCTGAATAATATATTCGGAAGTTAAAAGGTTTTTCGATAAGCTAAGCAGAATTAAGTTATTGTCGGTATGTAGGGGGGAATGATGAAAAAGGTCGCAATTGTTGGATTGGGGTGGTTAGGGTTACCCCTTGCGAGAGCGTTGTTGGCTGAGGGGATTGAAGTCTCTGGCACAAAAACGACCACGGATGGTATCGCTGCCGCTCGTGCTGTAGGAATTGATTGTTATCATTTGCAGCTCACTCCCGAATTAGTGTGTGATGGTGATGACTTACAGCAATTAATGGAAGAGGCTCAGGCGTTAATTATTTTACTACCGCCTTCAAAAGTGAAGGTATCAGCTTATGTCAACGCCATCGAACAGCTTGTTGATACGGCAATAACCTTTCAAATTCCTCGTGTGATTTTTACCTCATCGACTTCTGTTTACGGTAATGCGATTGGTGAAATTGATGAAAATAGCCAGCGACATGCAGAAACCGCATCAGGGCAAGCCTTGATTGAAGTTGAAAACTGGCTTCATGCACTGCCGAACATTTCAGTGGATATTTTACGGCTAGCGGGGTTGGTAGGAGAAAATCGTCACGCAGGGCGTTTCCTTGCAGGCAAAAAATCCCTAAAAGGAGCAACACAGCCTGTTAATCTTGTTCATCAGGATGATGTGATTGCTGCCATCCTATTATTACTCAGGCAGCCCAAAGGAGGACATATCTATAATTTATGTGCTCCTCAACATCCTCAACGCGCGGATTTCTACCGCCAAGCGTCTCAATCATTAAATTTGGAGGCACCTGAATTTTGCACTGAACCGGCAGAAAACGCAGGGAAAATCGTTAAAGGTGAACGTATCTGTCAAGAACTTGGGTTTGAGTATCAATACCCAAACCCAATGCAGATGCCGATGACTATTTAAGCGGGATCATCACAATTTTTTGGAAAGCAGGACGGGTTGTTAACTGAGAGTACCAACGTTCTAAGTGAGGGAATTCAGGGCGTTCTGTGACGATTTCGTGCCATGGGTAAAACAGTGGAGCAATAGCGATATCAGCGATCCCAAATTGTTGACCGCTAAAATAGGGCTGAGTCGCTAGGGCTTCATCGGCAATTTTGAGCAACTTTTCAATATTGTGATAAATGGTACGTACTGTTTCTGGATCTCGTTCGTCAGGGGAAACGCGGACAATTTTATTCATCATCTGTTTGATATTATCGAACAAACTTCCACATCCCCAATCTAACCATTTGTCGGCAGCAGCCTTTTCTTGAAGGTTTTGTGGGACCAATAAGTGAGAATGATCAAACTTTTCCGTAAGGTATCGTAAAATGGTATTTGATTCCCACAGGGTAAAGTCATCATCCTGTAAAGTTGGAATGGTGCTGTTTGGATTCATTTTTTTATATTCAGGTGTATCAAGCCCCCCAAAAGGGCCGCCAACATCTTTTTGATGATAAGCAACGTTCAATTCTTCAAGGCACCAAAGTACTTTTTTGACGTTTGATGAGTTTTTACGACCCCATACAGTTAACATAGTTTTCCCCATGATTTGATGTTTCGTTGTTTACCCTAATTAAGATAGATGAAATCGTATTATGGGAACAATCTTTATTTGTTGTGTGTAGCTTAATTGTGTAAAAAGCCCTACATTAATAATGAATTAACCGTTTTAGTATTTGTAAAGGAGTAACCGATGAACAAAAAATTTTTCACCTTAAAGGCGCGATACCTAGGAACTGGATTAGGCCTTTTAGTTGCGGTAAGTCATTTTGCTTACGCGGCAGGAACACCGGTTGCTCCACAGGTTGATGCAAAAGCTTTTGTATTGATGGACTACGACAGCGGTAAAATTTTGGCGTCAGGTAATCCAGATGAGCGTTTAGATCCTGCTAGTTTGACGAAAATGATGACCAGCTATGTGGTCGGTCAAGCAATTAAAGCGGGTAAAATCACGCCACAGGATATGGTCACGGTAGGTGTAGATGCGTGGGCAACGGGCAATCCCGTCCTAAAAGGCTCATCACTGATGTTTTTAAAGCCTAAAGATCGTGTCTCGGTATTGGATCTAAATAAAGGGGTCGTTATTCAGTCAGGGAATGATGCCAGTATCGCGCTCGCGGATTATGTCGCTGGTAGCCAAGACTCGTTCGTCAGCTTGATGAATGAATATGTGAAGCAGTTAGGGTTAAAAAATACCCATTTTAAAACAGTGCATGGCCTAGATTCTGAAGGGCAATACAGCACTGCTCGTGATATGGCAATTTTAGCCCAAGCGATGATCCGTGATGTGCCTGATGAGTACGCTTTACATAAAGAAAAAGAGTTTACTTTTAACAAAATCCGTCAACCTAACCGTAACCGTCTGTTATGGAGCCAAAATCTCAATGTTGATGGTGTGAAAACGGGTCATACCAGTGGCGCAGGGCATAATTTAGTTGCTTCCGCGACGGATGGCCCAATGCGTCTGATTTCTGTGGTGCTTGGTGCTCCGAGTGACCGAGTACGTTTTTCGGAAAGTGAAAAATTACTGACATGGGGGTTCCGTTTCTTTGAAACGGTGACTCCAATCAAAGCCGATCAAACATTGCAAACACAGCGCGTTTGGTTTGGTGATAAATCAGAGGTAGCACTTGGCGTTGAAAAAGACACTGCTATCACGATACCAAAAGGCCAGTTACAGAATTTGAAAGTGAGTTATACGCTGACGAATCCATCAATTGAAGCACCACTGGCTAAAAATCAAGCGGTTGGAACAGTCAATTTTATCTTAAACGATCAAATTGTTGAACAGCGTCCACTCGTGGTCAAAGAATCAGTTGAAGAAGCGGGCTTCTTTGGGCGTATTTGGGACTATATCGTAAAAACGGTCAGTGGCTGGTGGAATGCTATTTTTGGTTAAATTCTGATTAAAAGCACGCTTGAGGTGGCGCTGTTGCAAAGCTCAATTAGCCGATGGTGAACAATTAACGATTGGATTGCTGAGGCTTTTTTGTTAGATGTGTGCAACGGTCACCATATTATTTTTGAATGGTATGCTGGTGTTGTAAGTACAGCACCAGCAACTCCCCTGTAACTCATTCTATGTATTCGCCTTTCATTAAATGTGGCCGTTTGGACCGTTACCGAACGCAATAATAAAATGACTAAATGCTTGTTTCCCGTATTGGATCAGCATGCTCCATTTTTTAGAGGCTGACTCAATTACTAAATAAATCACTCTACGTACAGAATCATCGTTCAGGAAGGGTTTGCGCTTCTGAATTGCATGGTGAGTGAACGATATAATACGAGGATGTGAGGGCCTTAAGGCACTTAGGTATAATCTTGGATTGAAAAACGCTATTTTACAAATGAAAGATTATTAACTTATCGTAATTTTGAATATTTAAATAGAGTTAGTCTTAATTTCTAATTATTTTTTACAGATAAACTTCAATTGCAATATTTTATTTTTAATTCAATAATTATATTAATCGTTTGGTGTTTAATTATTTTTATGAATGTAATTTATTCAATGGAATTGCCAAACCGATATGAAGTATTTTATTTATAAATGGATTTAATTAGTGTATTTAATACGGAGAATGATATTTATGGCTATGACAATTGAAGAAAGAAAAGCACAGCTAGAAAGAAAACAAACAACACAAGGATTGGGTGAGAACACGACAATAGGCGGAGATGCTACTAATCATGGCCGTAATAAAGGCATTATTGAAGGTGGCTTAGCTCACGATGGTGGGTTAGGTAATGGTAGAATTAAAGGTGGTAGCTCAATTAATAATAACCATAATGAAGATATTATTGAAGCTGGAGCCGCCATTAATCATGGTAAAAACAATGGTGATATCGGTGGGGGTCATAGCAGTAATTATGGTATAAACAAAAATACGTTAAAAGGCGGTTTAGCGAATAACGAATTTGGTTCGGTTAATACAAAATACTCTTATTTAAAAGGGGGGGATGCCGTCAGGGAACTACAGCGCTGTGTAGAAACTTATGATGGAAATCAAAAGCAGCTTAAAGCGATGAAAGACGATTTTGCCAAAATAAAAGAAAGTTTCAGTGATATGCAAGCTGATAGTAGCGCGCTATCTCAATCGGAAAAAGATAGATATGAGACATTACTAAAAGAAAAAAATGAGGAAATTAAAAAATTAAATGAAGTTATAAGTAGTGACCTTGAGAAAATTGATAATTTGGTATCTCAATTGTCTGATAAAGATCAAGAGATAAAATCGATGGCAATAAAAATAAAACAAGCTATCGAAGATAAAAATAAACTTGAAGAGAGACTTGTTGATATCAATAAAAAAATAATTAAAGCAAATGACCGTATTGAAGCATTACAGTCGGATATCCATAATAAGGAATCTAAAATTGCTGAGTTAGAGCAGCAATTAAATGACGATTGTGCTAATAAAGAAGAGCTCAATAAAGCGATTGCATCATTGAAAAAAGAACTTAATGATACACAAGACAAATTAGAAAATAACCAATCCTTAATTTCAAAAAGAGAAGAAACCATTTCTCGTTTGAATATTAAAATCACCAAAATGGAAACAGAATACAGCCAAAAACAGCAGGAGTTTGGTAAAAAACTGGAAGTTCTTTTAGAGCAAATTGCTTCACTGGCTAATGAAGGTAAAGAAGAGTTATCGGATTCTATAGTGACGACGAGCAGCAAAACTACCACAGTGACAATTTCAAATACTGCCGATCCATTGGGGGATATCAAAGAGCAAATGGCTCCTGCTGTGACGGGCGGTAATGCTGAAAACCTAGGTATAAACTCAGGTACTATTAAAGCAGGCGACAGCAATAGCCAATCTATGGTGATGAATAATGAGATAAATATCAATGTAGATGGTAAGGCGGACACGGTTGTAAGCACATTGAGAGAGTCAATCAGTTCAATGGGGAGTAGAATCGAAGGCGCTGCAAACGGCATTGTAAATGAGGTGAAGCAAAGAGCACAATCGGTATTGACGCTGGTTAACCCAGATATCGCGTAATCATAATAAAATTAACGAAACACAGGAGTCAGTATATAGCTGACTCCTGTTTTTTTATGACTTTAGCCAGTTTAAGTCGCGTTAGCATCTTAAACATAAAACCACCCCGCTATGCGGGTGGTTATGATTGCCTGAAACCTGCATCTATCCTATTATTTACGTACTTAACTAAAATATGGTGATGTATGAAAAAGGGGTTGGTGTTAGGAATTTTTGCTGTCTCATTGGCTGGCTGCGGTGGGAAAGATGTAACGTATGATGGAGAATACGTCTGTATTATAGATCAGGATATAAACCGTGCTGCGGATCTAACGGGTAATGAATATGAATTCCCTGGTAATTTGTCAGAAGCCGTCATTGTGATTGACAATAGAGTAGTTACAGTAAAGGGAATGAATCTTGGAGATTATGTAACTCCAAGGCTTGAAGAGAAAAAAGGGAAAGAGGGCGATGAACTGTTCTATGATAAAGATGATGTTCATATTGGTTATATGAAAAGGTTAGGGATACTTTCATTCAGACTTCCTGACGGAAGCGGTCAAGTTTTAACAGGATGTAAAAGTAAATAACCTGAACTCGGGATAAGAAAAACAGAAAAGAAAGGAACTAAAAGCGGGAGTAAAAGTGGTTATTGATGCAGGGGGGCGAATTAACCTTACAGGCAGCAGGGAACTTTGTTAAGATTGATGCTGGCGGAATTACATCTAGTAAAATGATTAATTTTGGTACTGGGGCACCTTCAAGTGGTGGGGGGGAAGGACAATTACCTGATGTTGTGAAAATATTAGGGACTTCAATCCCACAAAGTTCATTACCTGATATTCCTTTTATTCCTGAGAAAATATGTATTAGCTGTTTGATAAAAGCGGAAGAATATGGTGAAATTCTTGTGAAAAGGGAAAATAATGTATGATACCTAGAACTATGCATTTTTATTCTTTTTTTAAAGAATATCCTCAATATTGTAATGAGGATACAATTATACTTTTTTCTCTCACAACACGACAAAGTTGAACGGGTATGTTCAGTCAAAACGATTGGGGATTTAAAGGGGAAATAGTTACGTTTTTGTTCATCCATACTATGCCTGCTTTATGATAAGATTTCTCATATTAAAAGCAGGCATATAGAGTGACATTACTGTCGATTAAAAACAGGGTAATTATTCACAATGCGCCAATTTAATTGCTAGACCACCTTGTGACGTTTCACGATATTTGGCATTAATATCTTTACCCGTTTCATACATGGTTTCGATAACCTTATCTAAGCAAACTCGCGGGTCACTCACACGGCGTAATGCCATGCGTGCCGCGTTGACCGCTTTTACTGCGGCTATTGCATTACGTTCGATACAAGGCACTTGAACTTGCCCACCAACAGGGTCACAAGTCAAGCCAAGGTTATGCTCCATCGCGATTTCTGCTGCTACACAAACTTGTTCTGGACTTCCTCCCATCAACTCGGCAAGGCCTGCTGCTGCCATTGAACAAGCGACACCGACCTCACCTTGGCAACCAACTTCTGCACCAGAGATAGAGGCATTCATTTTGTATAATGAGCCGATAACACCTGATACTAAGAAATAGCGAGTATAGGAGTTCTCATTTACAGGACGAATAAATTTGTCATAGTAAGCTAAAACGGCAGGGATAATGCCACATGCGCCATTAGTTGGCGCGGTGACAACACGGCCTCCCGCAGCATTCTCTTCGTTGACGGCTAAGGCGAACATATTGATCCAGTCAATTACTGCCATTGGGTCAATATTGGTATTATCGCTAGTCACAAGTTGACGGCGTAATGCTGCGGCACGACGAGGTACTCGTAGTGGCCCCGGTAATAACCCTTCGGTGGTGACGCCACGCTCAATACCCGCCTTCATGACATCCCAGACAGCCGCTAAATATTGATGGATTTCTTCTTTACTGTGTATGGCTAACTCATTTTGCATCACGAGAGCAGAAAGGGATAGGCCTGTCTCTTTACAATGCTTTTGTAAATCTGCTGCATATTTATAGGGATAGGGAACTTGTACTGATTGTTCAGTCGATTGACCAAAATGCTCCTCATCGACAATAAAACCCCCACCGATAGAGTAGTAGGTCTTTTTGTAGATCACGTTATTATCGGCATTAAATGCACTAATGGTCATGCCATTTTCATGTAAAGGTAAATTGGTTGAATGGAAATTCATCCCGCCTTCAATGGGGAAGTCAACCTCATGCTGCCCTTGAGCCAACAGCAATTTACCACTTTGCTCAACGTGACGGATAAAGTTGGGTATGGCATCAATATCAACAGTATCAGGTAAGTTACCAGCGAGACCCATAATAATCGCGATATCAGTTGCGTGTCCTTTCCCTGTCAATGATAAAGAACCATAGACATCAACCGCAATTCGTGAGGTGGCTGTCAGAAGGTTTTGTTGGATTAAATCCTCAACAAATTGTTTACCCGCTTTCATCGGGCCGACGGTGTGGGAGCTAGATGGACCAATACCAATCTTGAAGATATCAAATACGCTAATCATATTCAGCGCTTCCTATATAAAGTCTTAATTTCTTAGGCATGTGATGCCGTATCTTCCGGCATCTTATTTGAGAAGGGGAGGCATATCCGCCGGAGTGGATCCCGCCTCCCGATAAAGGCTGACTTAGAAGAACAACTTATAAGTTGCGGCTGAGATAGCAATCAAACCCATGATAACGATAAATGCATTGCTTAACTTACCTGAGTACTTACGCATTGCTGGAACTTTACTGATAGCATACATAGGCATTAAGAACAGTAAGATAGCAATGATTGGGCCACCTAGACTTTCGATGATATCCAGTACGCCAGGGTTTAATGTTGCCACTAACCAAGTGGTGACTAACATGAAGATAGCTGTACCACGATTCAATTTACGAACGTCAATTGTTTTGCCTTTCGCACGATAAGCGCGCTCAACGAGGCCATTAAAGCCTTCTCGTGCACCTAAATAGTGTCCGAGGAATGATTTAATTATAGCAACGAAAGCGATAATTGCGGCAGCAAATTTGATGAAAGGTTGATCAAAGTAACCAGATAAATAGTCAAGGATACTAATGTTCAGTTTTTTTGCTTGAGCCAAATCTGCCGAAGACAGGGTGAACACGCAGCTAAACACAAAGAACATAACAGTGAATACCATTAAGATGTGTGCAGATGCGAGGATACGTGAGCATTTTTGTTCAGCCTGTGCACCATATTCTTCACGCTTCGCTACAGAGAACGCTGAAATGATAGGTGAATGGTTGAATGCGAACACCATAACAGGAATGGTTAACCAGATAGTCACCCAGATACTCTGACCACCACTGTGTTTTGCCGCTTCTGTGATGCCCTCTATGGTTAAGGTATCAAGTACCGCACCATTCCAATGGGGGATCATATATAAAGAGAAAGCGAGTAGCACGGCGATAAATGGGAACACCAGCATACTCATCACTTTAACAATATATTTTTCACCGAATGCCACAATGGCCATGATGCCACCCACCAAAACCAACGCTAGCAACCAACGTGGTGGTGCGGTAAAGCCCATGAGTTCTGTCAGAAATTTGTGCACATTATTGGTGATAGAAACACCATACACCAAGAGGATTGGATAAATTGCAAAGAAATAGAGCAGGGTGATCCAGTTACCCGCAGTACGTCCAAAATGTTCTTCAACCACTTCAGTGATATCACCTTCAGGCTTTGAACCTGAAAGAACAAAGCGTGTTAAACCACGGTGAGCGAAGAAGGTCATTGGAAAAGCGAGTACTAACATCAACAGGACGGGAAGTAGGCCGCTCATTCCTGCATTAATAGGTAGGAACAAGACTCCAGCACCGATAGCTGTACCATATAAACCAAGCATCCATACAGTATCTGTTTTACGCCAAGCAAGGGCATTTCCAATTTGCGAGGCTGTTTTATCGATGGAACCAACTCGAGTTGTATCCATAATAGTCTCCGAAATAAAAGTCAAAAAATAGGCATCTCGGTGAAGGCATAAGCCATCACTGATGTTTTAATCTTTTGGTACGAACAAATTATCGCCAAATATAATGTGCAGTTTTGTTTCTACCTAACAATCTGATTGGAAATAAATATAAAACTGATAGTAAATTTATTTTCAATCAGTTTTGTTAGTTTTGTAGGTAGATTTGATAAACCACTTTTGATGGTGCAAATGTACCTATTTTTAGTATAAATCACCGTGATCATACTCTCAAAAGAGAAAAATGTCTTTAACGTGATTATTTTTCGATTTTTATAAAATTGTTAAGAAATTTACCTTAAGATTAATAAGGGGAGGGAGGCTTTTAATATCGGAGAATAACTAATGGGGAGTAGTTATGTGTCAATTTATATTTGTGTGGAGGAATATTATTATATTAATGAATAGAATGGATTTATTGAAGTAGTAGGAAAATGAATTAAATCCAGAAATTAATATTGAATCAAAACCAATTATACACTGGTTTTGAGTTATTTAACTTGTTGTTTTCAATGTGTTTATTTTGTTTTGTTATAGTTGTTTACTTAGTGATTAATTATTATTTTTTTAGTTTTTTTATTCTAAAGACATTAATGAATAATAAGATGGTTTAAAGAGCAGTTGAATACTTATTTTTCGAAGGAAAAAATAATTAAAAAGCGTAACAAAATATTTGTTAATTAAATGTTGTTTATTCTGGTGGTGAAAAGGCTTTTTTATTCATTTTTAGAATGGAAAAATAAAACTAAATATTGATTCAACGCAAAATTTAAATTGTTTAAGTACTGGCGTAAATAACGCCAGTACTGATTAATGAAAAAATTAGGGTTGTACCCAGCCTTTGCGAATAAGAACTGAAAATATGATTTGGTAAAGATGTGTGAGCGGGGCTTGGATTTTATGGCCGATAAGTCCCCAAAGAATTTGGGCTAAACCACACGCGATAAGACCCAAGATAAATGCCCCTATCATATCTAAAGGCCAGTGGACGCCTAAATAGATGCGTGACCATGCAATTGCAATAGCGGGAACGAGCATCAATAAACCAACCCATGTTCTTAGCCAGAACAAAAATGCGAAAACAAAGGTAAAGACGATAGTACCGTGATTGCTAGGGAAAGAAGCGGTTGGCTCGTGCTCAAGGAAATTGGTGCCTATTCCCATAACAAAAGGGCGTTCATGAGGTGCAACTAAGCCAATCAACCATGAAATAAACAGACCGATCACTAAGGCGTATGCTGTTTTGCAGACGAATGCTCTTTGGCGGGTCATATCCTGTTTGGCACCCCATAACCAGCATGCCGCAGTAAACAGAGGGAAAAGGAGAATTAAGCGTTTAGCGATAACGGTTGCAAGTGCGATAGTACCACTTGCAGACGCTGGGGCCGCATTAATGAGATTAAAGAGATCTTGATTAAGTTGTTCCAGCACGGGTGTATACCTCAGAAAATGGGTGATAAATAAGACGATAAAGCGAGAGAGTAAAGTCTCTTACATGGCAGGTAAAGTGCCTTTATCTTAATATTACTTAAATAGAGCGATAAGTTGACGTTTTGTTGATGATTTACTCAATAGCGATAAGACAAATTTAAGGTGCGATAAAGGAATAGCTTATGTGGTTTCAAAAAGAGATAAGATTAACAGCAAAAAAGCAGAGGGTTTCATCTAGTGACCGATGAGTTGTTACAACAGCTTCCTGAGTTGAAACAGATCCAAGTTGGGCTGCTGAATATCTTTATTCAACATACATCGGCTTCACTGACAATCAATGAAAATGCAGACTATACGGTAAGACAGGATTTTGAAAGCTTCTTTAACCATGCTGTTCCTGAAGATGAGCCTTATTATCAGCATAACTATGAAGGAAGTGATGATATGCCTGCCCATCTTAAAGCGAGTATTTTAGGCGCGAGTTTGGTTATTCCTGTGAGTCGAGGACGTCTGAACATGGGGACATGGCAAGGAATTTACCTATGTGAACATCGAAATTATGGTGGGGAACGCAAAATAGTTCTGACATTGCAAGGGGAATAGAACGGTTAAGCAATAAAAAAACCCCGATAGCGATAAAACGTAAGTTGGCTATCGGGCTCCTCAATATGGGGACATCAAAGAAAAGCAGTGGCATAAATTAAGACCCCCCCCTAAATAAGAAAGTTCGCATAGAGAAAAAAAAATTTGCTTTATTTTTTAGCAAATGGGAAGGAAATAGCACAAATTGAGAAAGGAAGCGACTCGGATTAGAGACTGAGCCGCCCCATGGGGATTATTGCTTATTTATAGAGATCGAGGTGCTCTTTTGCGTAAGCTTCGAAATCAGTGCAGCCGCCGATGTGTTTCTCATCGATAAAAATTTGTGGCACAGTCAGCACTTCTTTACCGACTGTTTTAGATAGATCTTCTTTGGTGAGGCCTTCTGCTTGAATATCGACGTAGCGGTAGTCAAAGTCATCGCGGTCATTTTTCAGTTTTTCAGCTAACTCTTTAGCACGAACACAGTATGGGCAGCCAGGGCGACCAAAAATCACAGTGTACATAGTATCTCCTATAAGACTAACACAGTTTTTTTATCCACAATGCCCAATACTATGCCTCCATACTCGTCATACTTCAAGATGCAGCTTTATTGATTTGTCTTTGTCACCGTGCACTTATTGAGGGGAATAATAAGGTGAATGATTTGCCAGACAATAAGCTAGAAATAAATGGTGATTTTACCTTTTGCTAGTATAGCTCTGATGCAGAATCCGCTAGTATATGGGGTATACTGTATCGCTAAACAATACCCCGTTGTAGTGCTGTTTATTCGGTTGGGGGTATATAGTTATTGTTCTAGAAGGGGACTTGATGAATAAGAAACCACAGCGAAAAATGCGTTCGCTATCCGATCTCCCTAAGCCGATTCTCATCTTAGAAGCAGTAGGGATTTTACTGCTTATTGTTGTCTTACTTGCGATGAATGGCTATCTGACCTTACCTGAGCCATTGATGCAGAAAAATGTTTTAGTCGCGATTGTTATGGTTGGGATTGGTTGCTTGATACCAGCCACTATCAATATTGTTTGGCGAGCGATACATGGATTAAGCTTTCTTGGTATTGATAATCAAAACTCATCAAGGCCGGGAAGAAAGAAAAAGCAAGATGACGATGATGATAAAGAGGAGAAAAAGGGGGAGTGAGCATGGTTTTACTGGTGTTTTCACCACCAATGTGTGAAAATTATCCGCTTTTCTAGCCAAAAAAATTCGGTTTGGTTAGGTAAGTGTTATTCTATTAGTTTTTATTTGAGTTGAAGAAGGTTATTACCCATGGATTCTATTTGTTACCCTGACATATCACAGCTTCGTGAATGGCTTGATCAACTCAAAACCTCTTATTTCGAGTGTGATTCTTGTGCTGCTCTACATTTGCCGCATATGCAAAATATAGAGGGCATTTTTGATGCCAAACTCGACATTATTAATAATGTTCTTGTCCTTTCCGCTCTGGCGGAGCTTAAGCCAACGGCGATCGTGACTTTAGTGGCCAATATCAGCCAAATCAATGCTAGCTCACTGACAGCCAAAGTCTTTCTTGAAATTAATAATGAAAACTTACCTAAGTTAATCGTCAGCCAATCCTTCTCGCTTGAAGCTGGGATGACTTATCGCCAATTTTGCCATTTCTTACAGCAAGCAGAAGATCAAATATCATCGATTATTTTTGAAATTTATAGCAATAATTTGTTGTATTCGAACCAAGATGAGTTTGATGAAGAAACTGTTGACCTTGATATTGATGATAACCCTTCCGTAACGCTCCATTAAATTTTTATATTATGCATTGTGAGAAATATGAGGCAGGCGAATGTCGTTCCTGTCAATGGCTTGAACTACCAGCTGATCAACAACTCAAACTAAAACAGGAAAACCTAGTTTCTTTATTACCAATGGTGACTGCCGACGCATTTCAATCGCCAGTTGCCAGCCCTTTATCAGGGTTTCGTAATAAAGCCAAAATGGTGGTGAGTGGAAGTGTCGAAAAACCAATATTGGGCATTGTGAATTCACAAGGGCAGGCAATTAGTTTAACGGATTGTCCGCTTTATCCTGAGCCATTTTCAGCCGTTTTTGATGTCATTAAACCTTTTATTGCGCGAGCAGGTTTAACGCCTTATAACATTGAACGTAAACGTGGCGAATTAAAATACTTATTATTAACGCAAAGCCAGCATACGGGTGAGTTTCTGTTGCGATTTGTCTTGCGTTCAGAAAAAAAAGTTGAGCAGCTAAAAAATGCGTTACCGTGGTTGCAGCAGCAATTACCCCAATTGGCGGTGATCACGGTTAATTTGCAGCCTGTCCATATGGCGATATTAGAAGGCGAACAAGAAATTTATCTCACTGAGCAGCAGGTTTTACGGGAACAGCTAAATCAAGTGCCACTGTTTATACGGCCGCACAGTTTTTTTCAAACGAACCCTGTTGTGGCTGCTCGGTTATATCAAACAGCGCGTGAGTGGGTTAAAAAGCTTAATATCACTAGCTTATGGGATCTTTTCTGCGGTGTTGGCGGATTTGGCTTACATTGTGCGGAAAAGCAAACTCAGTTAACGGGAATTGAAATTAGTGCTCCTGCGATCGCTTGTGCCAAGCAATCAGCGCAAGAGCTTGGACTACAACATGTTGAGTTTCAAGCATTAGATTCAACGAAGTTTGCAACGGCTAAAGGAAATATTCCTCAATTGGTATTAGTCAATCCACCTAGGAGAGGCATAGGTAAAGAGTTATGTGAATATCTTTCGACTATGCGGCCTAACTATATTTTATATTCAAGCTGTAATGCTCAGACCATGGCAAAAGATATTGAGCAATTGGAAGGCTATGCTGTGAGTAAGGTGCAGTTGTTTGATATGTTCCCACATACTGCGCACTACGAAGTGATTGCATTATTAGTCAAAAACTAAACAACTTACCTAGCGAATTATTTAGAACATTTTTATTAATCGAATAGTGTGATAATTAAAGCAGCTTATTAAAAGATAAGCTGCCGGATAATGTTAATTAGAAATGATAGGTGACACCCAATAAAATATCATTAGACCGAGCTTTAATTTTGGATTTAAAGGTGCAGCCATCTTCGATAGCGGTAACTCAAATCCATTGACAGATTGTCATTAACGGCATATTGAACCTCTAAACCTAAGCGCCAAGCAAAATTGTTTTTCGTTTTAGATTTAGACAATGAACATCATCCGTTAATCTCCCTTCGGGATCCCATTCTCTATATTGATAGCTGGAATTATATTTAAGGTTGGTCAAGCCGATACCTGCACGAATATACGGGGTAATTTTCGCTATTTACCTGTTGATTGCTATCAACAACAATCAAGCAGGAACACAACGTGGTTTGTGGAGAACGTCATCAAGTACCATCGTATGGTGGAAAATTATGTCTCAACCTTACTTGATTGTGGTTTTACCCTTGAAGGGGTGAAAGAGCCTAAACCGCTTGCTAGTGCGCTAAAAGAGCGCCCTGATCTTGAACGCTATACCCGTTATGCACCATTTTTAGTGTTAAAAGCGGTAAAACGCTAGCCCTGATGGTGAATCAAACAGACTGCTGATAACACGAAGAGGGAAAAACTAGGGTTTTATCCCTGTTTATCAGCAAGCCTCAAGGGCTTATTTTCATAAGCCCTTTTATGACTGTGATAGGTTAAATTCAAAAATAAAACGGGTTAGTTCCTTTGCTCAAATGCAAGAGCGTGACGTTCAATAAATCGCATGATGATCGTCAAAATTGCGTTAACAACGAGGTAGATGATCCCCGCAGCCACAAATGCCATTACATCCCAACTTTGACCAAATACTTGGCTACTGTAACCCATAATATCCATCATCGTGATCGTACTGGCGAGTGAGGTACTTTTAAAGATTAATACCACTTCGTTCGAATAAGATGATAAAGAGCGCTTAAATGCATAGGGAAGAATAATCCGCATGGTCTGGGCTTTAGACATACCTAATGCTTGGCATGATTGCCATTGCCCAGATGGAATTGCTTTTACGGCACCATGAAAGAGTAATGTTGAGTAAGCAGCACTATTGAGGGCTAATGCAATCATCGCACATACCCAAGGCGTTGAAATAAACTCCCACAGTACAGGATAGTTTTGTAATGATTTAAATTGGCTAGGGCCATTATAAATCAGGAAGAACTGCACCAATAATGGTGTGCCGGTAAATAGGGTAATATAGACTTTGACGGCTTGCGAAATAATTGGCGTTTTTAATGACAAAATGAGCGTAAATAATACGGCCAATATAAATGCCACAAATAATGCGCTGAAGGTTAACGATAAGCTCGTTGGTAAGCCAGGTAAAATATCGAGAATTAAATCAATCATTGCGATTCACCTCTTTCAAAGCGAGTTGTACGCAATTCAATTCGTTTCAAAATAACTTGGCTTAATAAGGTAATCGCAAGATAGATAAGCCCTACAATAGCGTACCATGTAAAAGGTTCATGGGTACGGTTAACAATGGTCTTAGTCTGTAACATAAGATCATTAACACTGATTAAAGAAACCAGTGCGGTATCTTTGAGTAATACTAGCCATTGGTTGCCCAAGCCGGGCAGCGCATGACGCCACATTTGTGGCATGATAAAACGAAAGAATATGGTTCGTTTGGTTAATCCAAGCGCTAAACCTGCTTCCCACTGCCCATAAGGCACCGCTTTTAAGGCACCGCGTAGGGTTTGTGATGCGTAGGACGCATAGAGAAGGGCTAATGCAACCACACCGCAAGCGAAGGGGGTAAAGTCAAACTCACCGCTGTCTGCAAAGAAAATGCTCGGATCAATCTGTAAGGTGGTTTGCCAGAAACCCAGATTGATCTCTATCCCATCACCTAAAATATTAATCAGTTGCAGTGTGCCGAAATAGACAAATAACACAACCAGCAGTTCAGGTAGACCGCGGATCAAGGTGACCCAGCACGTTCCTAAAAAAGCGATAGGTTTAAAACGCACGGACTCCCATGCCGTAAATAACATGGCGAGGATCAGGCCCAATATGAGAGCAGAAACAGCAAGGCCGACGGTGATACCGGCGGCACTTGTTAGAAAAAGAAAATTGTTCATTAACAGTATCGATTATTGTTCAAACCATTTTTTATAGATAACGTCATAAGTTCCATCAGCTTTTACTTCTGCCAATGCCTTATTCATTTTATCTAACAACTCTTTATTACCTTTACGAACCGCGATACCTAATCCGATACCAAAGTACTGTGGATCAGTGACTTTTTCACCAACAGGCGCTAAGTTTTCGTTGCCTTTGGCTTTTAGCCATTCGTCAGCAACAGCAGTATCACCGAACACAGCATCAATACGACCATTTTGCAGATCAAGGATAGCTGATTGGTAGTTATCATAAGGAACGGTCGTCATATCCTTATGCTGTTCCATGATATATTTTTGGTGAGTTGTGCCATTTTGAACGCCAATTTTTTTCCCTTTTAACTGATCAACAGAAGAGACTTTCTCTTTAATGGCAATAAACTCAGCCGAATTAGGGTAATAAGTGTCAGTGAAGTCCACTTGTTTTTGGCGATCAGGCGTAATATCAATACCTGCCATCAATGCTTCAAAACGACGGAATTTCAAACTTGGGATCAAGCTATCGAAAGATTGATGGGTGAATGTGCAAGTTGCATTCATTTTTTCACACATCGCATTGGCAAGGTCGACGTCAAAACCCACGATTTGGTTGTTTTTGTCAAACATTTCAAATGGGGCATAAGTCGCTTCTGTTGCAAAACGGATGGTCTCTTTTTCCGCCGCAGTTGCAGATAGGGTTACAGCGCCAAGTAGTGCAGCTAATATAATTTTTTTCATTGCTTAATCCTATATCTATTAGTGTGACAGATAATTTGCAAATGCTTCAGTTTGAGGTGCTGTGAAATGGCTGGCATCCCCTTGTTCAACAATATGACCGTTTTCCATATACACCACACGGCTAGCGGCTTTACGGGCAATCTCAACTTCATGAGTCACGATCACCTGTGTAATTCCTGTTGCAGACAACTCGCGAATGATATCGACGACTTGTGCTGTAATCTCGGGGTCAAGGGCTGCCGTTGGTTCATCAAATAGCAGAACTTGTGGTTCCATCATCAATGCACGAGCAATGGCAACACGTTGCTGTTGACCGCCAGATAAATGCAAAGGGAAACGCGTTGCAAATTGTGTTAATCGCAAACGTTCTAATAATTTTTCCGCTTTTGCTTTTGCTTCTTGACGTGACAGCTTTAAAACTCGGCACGGCGCTTCAATTAAATTATCCATGACGGTGAGATGAGGCCATAGATTGTATTGTTGAAAAACCATTCCGACATTTTGACGTAATGCACGGATAGCTTTGGCATCAGGGGTTGAGGCAAAATCAAAATTTTGACCTGCAATGTTAAGTACACCTGAACGTGGCATCTCCAACAAATTCAGTACACGTAGCAAAGAGCTTTTGCCTGCACCGCTAGGCCCGAGTAATACCATGGTTTCTCCGGCAGGGCACTCTAAGTTGATATCAAAGAGCGCCTGATGAGAGCCGTAAAAACAGTTTATATTTTTTAATTGAATGCTCATGCTTACCAATAATACCTTGTTTAACTGACACAGATATTAATCCTGTAAGCATATTTATGCAATAATATATGCATAAAAATTTGGTTTTTTGTTATTAAGTAATCATCATTTTGGCGGCTGTTGCCCAGTTGATGACTTGCCTGCAAGTTGTTTATCCCGCTCAAACGCCAATTCACTAATACGTTTAGCCATGCCTTTAAAAATAAATAGATGGGCAGGCATCATGGCAAACCAATAGAGCAACCCACTAAATCCTGCGGGGTGCCACCATGCACGTACATCAATTGAACGGCGGCTACCGCTATCGTGAATGGTGAAAGTCAGGCGGCCTAGCCCAGGCGCTTTCATCCCAAAGAGCAGGCTAAGCTGTTTATTAGGCTCCAAATTAATGACGCGCCAACCATCAATTTCATCACCTAATTGCAGCTCTTCACGAGCGGGGCGACCATATTTCACTTTGTTTAACATCATGTCATCCATAATGGCACGGGTTTTCCAAAGTGCGTTGGCATAAAAATAGCCGTTTTTACCCCCCGATTTGCTGCACAACATGCCATAGCGACTCTGTACTTGCCGAAGTGCCGAGTGTGGCACCGGCCTGTTTAGGGTAAAAACCATAACCCGGTCGCCAGCGTTTTTTGACTTCAGGATCATAACCCCAATCTGCATTGTCGATAGCATCGGCTTCTTGAGCTAAGGTAGTTTTGACCGCCTCATCAAATGAAACCAACGTTTGTGGGATCAGTTCGCGTAAGGCTTTATCGTCGGCAGGCAGGTCATGCTGCAATCCTTGGATCAACTCTTTAGCAATTGCCGGAGGAACTGAGGTGATCAAACTGATGAAGTGGACGGAGATCATGCTAATAGGAATAGGGATAGGGATCAGCAATCTACGCTTACCGCTGATTTTTATAAAGCGCTTGAATAGCTCTTGGTAGCTCATGTACTCAGGGCCACCCGCATCGTAAATTTTACTTTCAGTCACGGGGCGTTTTGCTAATTCAGTTAAGTAATGCAGTATGTTACTCAGCGCAATAGGTGAAGACTTTGAACGTACCCAACGCGGAGGGGTTAAGATAGCGAGGTTGTAAACCATATCACGCATGATCTCAAAAGCCGCCGATCCTGAGCCAACGATGATTGCTGAGCGGATCTCTGTGACTGGCACCTGACTCTCACGTAAGATCTCCCCTGTTAATCGACGAGAGATCAAATGTTGAGAATAGCTGTGACCATGTTGTAGTGAACTGAGATAAATAACATGCTTAACATTCGATTGATCAAGTGCTTGCTGAACATGGCGAGCCGCCGTGCGCTCACGTTCAATCAGGTTGGCATGATCAGCCATGCTATGAACGAGGAAATAGACAATATCGATCTCCTTCATCACGTCTTTGAGTGTTTCAGGGTCTTGCAGATCAACATAAACACATTGTGTATCTTGCCAGCCTTGTGAGAGCATCCAATCCACCCGCCTAGCAGCGGCTGTCACTTGATAGCCTTGCTTAATTAATTCGGGAATTAAATTTTGCCCAATATAGCCACTGGCGCCCAATACTAAAACACGTTGCTTTTCGTTCATCTTGGTTTCCTGTTTCACTCTCATCTGTCGCTATTGTGACTGAAATTCTACTTATGTAAAGTGCTGTTAATTATAGTCATTTTAGGACTTGCCACTTATCTATCATGTTATAAATAAGTGGCAATCTGTGAGTGAAATATAGCTAAGTGAAAAATGCCATTAAGATCGGGGTAACGAGGCTGAGCACGAAACCATGTACAATAGCGGCCGGTACGATAGAGACGCCACCACTTCGCTGGAGGACTGGGAGGGTAAAATCCATTGATGTTGAGCCGCAAATACCTAATGCGGTTGAGCGGTAGCGGTTAATAATTAAAGGGATCAACATAATCGCAGCGAGTTCACGAGCGAGGTCATTAAAGAAAGCGGCGCTCCCCATGACAGGGCCATAGGCATCGGTTAATACAATCCCTGTTAATGAGTACCAGCCAAACCCAGAGGCCAATGCTAGCCCCATTTTTACGGGTAAACCTAATAATAATGCGGCAATTGCGCCACCAGCTAGCGCGCTGATTGCCATCACAAAGGCGATTGTGGTTCCTCGGCGGTTAACTAAGATTTGTTTAATACTCATGCCACTATTGCGAAGTTGCAAGCCGACAAGAAGCAGTAACATCATTAACGCAATTTGGCTGCCTTTATCGGCATAGTGCAGGAAATCAAATCCAGTTAAGCCAACTAAGAAACCAATCAATAGCACACCACACAGTTGCAATGATTCAAATACCATTTTTAAACGTGATGGAGGCTTTTCTTGTTTATGCTTAGGGATTTTCCAAGGATCTAACTTATCTAATAGCAGTAGTGAGATAAGGTTAAGTGAAAATATACAACCAAAGAATGTGAGTGCGTAGATTAAAATTGAAAATAGGTGAACACTTAAGTTTTCAAGTAAAGCGAGTGTAATCCCCATTAAAAAGAGAATGATATAAACCATTGAATTTAACGCTCGATGTATAATATCTAAAATCTTTTTATTTTTTATAGGGATAAGATAACCTAGCGTTAACGGTAGTAAAATAATGAGTAGTCCTGAATACATTTTGCATCCTTATAATTATCCCATTAACAAGGGGTTATATATTAATTATTATATTTGATATTAATTTCATTTATTTGCTGTTTTATCAGTCTGGCAGATGGTTCTAAGATAGCGTCTTTTTCTCCAGTTATGGCTAAAAAATAGGATAAAAAGACTAAAAAATAAAGTTTAACTATTTTATAACACTATAAATGGAGGCTCAACTTAGTCAGCTCTATTGTTATCTGCCGTTGATACGTCGTCAAGTGGCTTTACGGACGAGCCAGCCGCGTCTGTTGCCGAAATACAACTTTAGTTATTGAGTGTAAAAATATATTTAATTTTCGAGCTGTCTTATAGTCATACCAGCAGTTAAGAGGTAAGCTCTAAAAATAGATTAATAGCAAGGAGAGGGTGTATGTATCTGGAACGAGTGGAAATCTACGGTTTTAGAGGGATTAACCGGCTCTCATTAGCTTTAAATAATAATACGGTGTTAATTGGTGAAAACTCATGGGGAAAGTCGAGCCTTTTGGATGCACTGACGATTTTACTTTCGCCTGAACAAGAAAATTACCAATTTAATAAGCATGATTTTCATCATCCAACAGGGGATGATGCCTCTCGATTTCGCTCATTGCAGATAGTGTTGAAATTTTGTGAAAACCGCCCAGGCCGACATCGCTCATTTCGCTTTCGTAATCTTACCTCCGTTTGGGTCGATAACGGTGATGATCTTAAGCATATCTTTTACCGCGTTAGTGCTGAACTAAAAGAAGACGGCAGCATTAGCGTTGACCGCAGTTTCCTCAATGCAGGGGGAAATAAGTTGTCATTGGATAATGTCGGTAAATATATCAAAGAAATTATTCGCTTATATCCAGTGATCCGTTTGCGTGATGCCCGTTTTTTGCGCACATTAAATACTGAGACGATTGTTGCGGGTGAAAAAGAGGTACGCGATATTTTTAACTCGCGAATGGAAGAACTGACTCGTGCATTAATCAATAATCCGCAACGCTTGAGCGACGAGGAGTTGGTTGAAGGGGTGGATGCGATGCAGCAACTGCTCAGTCATTATTTTGCGGGGCAAAGTAACCATCTGTTTCAAGAGCATAAAGCAGCAATTAAGTTTGAACCACGCAAAAGAGGCTGGCATGCTTTAGATAATATTAGCCGTATTATTGCAAAACCAAATCAGCGTAATATCCGTTTAATTATCTTAGGCATGTTTTCTTCTTTATTGCAGTCAAAAGGCAATATCCAACTCGATAAATATGCACGCCCTTTGGTTATTGTAGAAGACCCCGAAACACGCCTGCATCCAATTATGTTGTCGATTGCTTGGGGCCTGCTCAATCTCTTTTCTTTACAACGCTTGACCACAACGAACTCCGGGGAGCTTCTGTCGCAAGTGCCGATTGAAAATCTTTGCCGCTTGGTGCGCGATTCCGGCAAAGTTTCGGCTTATCGCTTAGGTGAGAATGAGCTATCTGCGGAGGAAATTCGGAAAATCTCCTTTCACATCCGCTTTAACCGGCCATCAGCGATGTTTGCGCGTTGTTGGTTATTGGTTGAAGGCGAGACTGAAATTTGGTTAATGAATGAATTAGCGCGGCAGTGTAACTATTACTTTGAAACAGAAGGCATCAAAGTGATTGAGTTTGCACAAAGCGGTCTTAAGCCTTTGTTAAAGTTTGCCAGCAAAATGGGTATAGAATGGCATACACTTGTTGATGGCGATGAGGCTGGTAAGAAGTATGCCGCCACCGCGCTGAGTTACGCTGAAAAAATGCATGACACGGAACGAGACCGATTAACCCGATTGCCGGCACCGGATATGGAGCATTTTTTATATCGCGAAGGCTTTAAACATCTTTATCATGAGATATCAGGGATACCGGATAACGCGAAAGTTTCGACTCGACGTGTGATTATTAAAGCAATTTCCAAAACATCCAAACCTGATCTTGCTATCGCTATTGTCAATCGAGCAGCAGAATTAGGGCCAGATTCTATCCCATCACAACTCAAAAATATGTTTTCTCGGGTAGCGTGGTTAGCAAGAGGTAAAGCTTACTAAATTATTCACGAATGCTCGGCTAAATAGGTAAATTTTATGAGGGGGCGTAGCCCTCTCTTTATTGGTATAGGTATAGATTGAATGAGAGCAAATTCACGTAAGAAGTGGCTGGTTTCTTTACTGGTTATTTTAATTGCGATTGGTATCGCATTCTTTTTTTTCACGGAAGATAAAAAAGAGGCTTTTCAAACAGTCGCAGTGGCCCGAGGTGATCTCAATAAACAAGTTCAAGCAACAGGTAAACTGGATGCTGTGCGCAAAGTTGATGTCGGTGCGCAGGTCAGTGGGCAGCTACAAACTCTGTATGTTCAAGAGGGAGATAAAGTCAAAAAAGGTGATTTGCTGGCGGTCATTGATCCACAAAAAGCACAAAACGACGTGACAGAATCTCAAGAAACGATCCATGAGCTGGAATCACATTTGGCGTTAGCGAAAGCAGAGTTACGCTTAGCTGAAGTGACTTATCAACGCCAATTGAGTTTATCTAAGCTCCAAGCCGTCTCAAAACAAGATTTAGATAAAGCGCAAACGGATGTCGCTGTGAAAAAGGCGCAGGTGGCAACATATCAGGCGCAAATTAAGCGCAACCAAGCGACCTTAGATACGGCAAAAACAAACTTGAAATATACACAAATTACCGCGCCAATGGATGGTATTGTCACGTTTATCAAAACATTACAAGGTCAAACAGTGATAGCGGCTCAGGAAGCGCCAACCATTTTGACATTAGCTGATTTGAATACAATGTTAGTTAAAGCTGAAGTGTCAGAGGCGGATGTTATTCATCTTAAACCGGGTCAGGCAGCGTCATTTACTGTATTGGGCGCGCCAGATAAACGCTTCTCAGGGGTGTTGAAAGATATTTTACCGACTCCTGAAAAAATCAACGATGCTATTTTTTATTATGCACGTTTTGAAGTGCCCAACCCCCAGCATTTACTGAAATTACAAATGACGGCACAGGTCAAAATTGATCTTGAATCGCATAAAAATGTATTACTTTTACCGCTCTCTGCTTTAGGGGATGAAGTTTCCCCGCAAATTTATGAGGTAGAAGTGTTGCAGGGAGAACAGGCTGAAAAACGGCAAATAAAAATCGGTAGCCGTAATGATGTATATGTTGAAGTCACTGATGGACTAAAAGAAGGCGAACAGGTGATCACCGGCCGTAACGCGGAGAGTTAATATGTCAGCCTTATTAGAACTTAGAGGGATCACGCGACGTTATCCTGCTGGTGAAACAGAAATTACGGTATTGAAAAATATTTCATTAACTGTTGATGCTGGGGAAATGGTGGCCATTATTGGTGCATCTGGCTCGGGGAAATCAACTTTAATGAATATCATCGGCTGTTTGGATAAACCTAGCTCAGGGGAATACTTTGTTGCTCAGCAAAATATTTCCCAGCTTGATAACGATCAGCTAGCTGAGTTACGCCGTGAACACTTTGGCTTTATTTTCCAGCGCTACCATCTACTTAGCCATTTAACGGCTGAGCAAAATGTTGAAGTTCCCGCCATTTACGCGGGGGCAGGTAAGACTCAACGCCGTAAAAAAGCCATTGAATTATTAGCGAAACTCGGGCTTGGTGAACGAACAGAATACCGACCAAGTCAGTTATCGGGAGGGCAACAACAGCGGGTAAGTATCGCGCGTGCGTTGATGAATGGTGGTCAAGTTATCCTTGCTGATGAGCCAACTGGTGCCCTTGATAGCCATTCTGGTGAAGAGGTAATGAAAATCCTCAAAGAATTATGTGCGCAGGGGCACACCGTTATTATTGTTACCCATGACCCCAAAGTCGCTCAGCAGGCTGAACGCATTATTGAAATTAAAGATGGCGAAATTATTAGTGACTCAGGCTCTGCTAAAGCTCCAAACGTACCTTCATTGGAGAAAACATCACCTAGGAAAATGTCGTTAGGGCAAATCTATGGACGGTTTAGCGAAGCACTGTTAATGGCTTGGCGCGCCATGGTGGTTAATAAAATGCGCACACTACTCACCATGTTAGGCATTATCATTGGTATTGCGTCAGTCGTCTCTATTATGGTGATCGGTGATGCCGCTCAAAGCATGGTTCTCAATGATATAAAATCAATCGGCACGAATACCATTTCGGTTTACCCTGGGGAGGATTTTGGTAGTGATGATGCAGAGAATCGGCAATCTTTAAAGCCATCCGATGTTGACGCCATTGCCAAGCAACCTTATGTGCAAGCCGTATCGGGGGAGTTATCTAAATCAACTCGATTGCGTAAGGGGAATTTAGATGCTTCAGCCCAGTTATTAGGGGTTGGGCGTGATTATTTTCAGGTCTACGCTGAAAAGTTTTCCGAAGGGATGAACTTTACTGCAGATATGGTAGAGCGTAGGGCGCAAGTGGTTGTGATTGATGCGAACACAAAACGTCGCTTTTTTCCTAACCAAAAGCAAGTGGTAGGGGAAACCATCTTGATTGGGAATATGCCAGCTACCGTCATTGGTGTTCTCGCGGAGCAAAAATCAATTTTTGGTTCAAGTAATTCGCTGTCAGTGTGGCTGCCGGATACGACGGTAAATAGCAAAATCTTAAATCGACCTTACTTGGATAGTATTGTCGTAAGGGTTAAAGAGGGGGTTGATGCCAAAACAGCGGAGCAACAGATCACCCGCTTATTGACATTGCGACACGGTAAGAAGGACGTTTTTACTTACAATATTGATACGCTTGTGAAAACAGCGGAGAAAACCACTCGTACCATGCAACTGTTTCTAACCTTGGTCGCTGTTATTTCGCTGGTGGTTGGTGGTATAGGCGTGATGAACATCATGTTAGTTTCCGTTACTGAGAGGACCCGAGAAATTGGTATCCGTATGGCGGTTGGTGCGCGCACAAGTGATGTGATGCAGCAATTTTTGATTGAAGCGGTACTGGTCTGCTTGATTGGTGGGTTAATGGGGATTGGGCTTTCCTATGGCATTAGTGTCATGGCGCAAATGGCGTTGCCCGGCTGGACTTTCGTTTTTCAACCTATGGCGCTGATCAGTGCATTTATCTGTTCGACAGCAATTGGTATCATTTTTGGATTCTTACCCGCGCGAAGTGCAGCAAGATTAAACCCTATTGATGCATTAGCAAGAGAGTAGTAAGAGATCTATCTGTATTTTTTCAAGTACCTCTGTAATGGTCAGAGGTACTTCAACATCCTTATTTTTATATCAATTTATCTCCCCAGCCTTTAGTTTTCCCGTTATAGTTATATCTACATACACAAAAAGCTATGTAAAAAGTTAAATTCTACTTGCGATTTGGTATCGAACATGGATATCATTTGTCTCGTAGAATAAATGAAACCTAGTTCCATAAAATGGAACAAATAAAATAAAGCCAATAAACTTAATAGCAAAGATCCACACAGCAGGAATACTAAATGGCGAATAAAACAGGTGAAGATTATTCTCTGGCTCGGGTGCCCTTCAGTGCTCGCAGGCCATTCTACGAAGTTCTTATAATCCGAATTGGCTCACTAGCCTGTGTATCTCAGGTGATGTTAGGTGCAGCATTGGGTTATGGACTGACGTTTTGGCAAGCGTTTTGGGCCACAATGTTAGGTTCAGTGATTTTACAAGTTGTTAGCTGGGCTTTAGGTGCAGCTGCGTGCCGTGAAGGAATGTCAATCAGTCTACTATCAAGGTGGTCTGGATTTGGTAAGTTAGGCTCTGCTTTAATTGGTGGCGCAATTGCGATTTCACTGATGGGCTGGTTTGGCGTACAAAATGGCTTCTTTGCGGATGGAATGTATAAAGCGACGAATGTGCTAACACCAGGGACTTGGTCGCTTATTACAGGTATCGCGGTGACGATTATTACGGTATATGGGTATCGCTTTTTATCTATTACCGCAAATATATCAACGCCGCTATTTTTACTCGCATTAGCTTGGGCAACCTATAGCTTGCTTTCTGGGCAAGATATCGGAGCGCTTATTAATCGCACTGAACCTGCGGGGGCTTTTATGACTCTACCAGCAGCCATTACGATGGTTGCTGGTGGGTTTATTATTTCAGCTATCACAACGCCCGATATTAGTCGTTTCATGAAAAGCCCGAAAGAGGTTTTTTGGATGACCCTTATCGGGACTTTTTTTGGTGAGCTGTTAGTCAATATGATTTCAGTGTTGATGGCACTTGCCCTGCGTACCAATGAAGTCTTTGACCTAATGTTGACGTTAACTGGGTTGGTTGGAGCATCGATCGTTATCTTCTCCACTATCAAAATGAATGATATTAACCTCTACTCTTCATCACTAGGTTTATCGACTTTATTGAATGCCATCTTCAAAAAACGGTTTGACCGTCGTTATCTAACGTGGGTTATCGGCATTTTGGGTACGATCGCCTCGATGCTCGGTATTTTAGATAATTTTGTGGGTTTTCTGATTTATTTAGGTATAGCAATCCCACCTGTGGCGGGGATCATGGTGGTTGATTATTATTTATTAAAGCGTGATCGGCGTGAGTTAGATACAACCAGAGCAGCGGGTGAACTTCCAACTCTGTGTGAGGCAGTTAATCCCATTACGTTGGTTGTTTGGGCTATTGCTGTTGTTGTCGGTTGGCTAAGCTCGGCATTAGGCCCTTGGGATACTGATTTTGGTGTGCCAGCGCTTAACTCTTTGCTAGTTAGCGGAGTCCTTTATTGGATGATGATGCTGCTGCAAGCTCGAATAAAAGGTGTCGATACGCTGCAATTTCGTAAAGTTAACCATTTAGATTAAGGATGAGAGCAATGGATCATAGCAGCGTTAAAGTTGCTCTTGCGCAATTTAACTCTTTACTTGGTCAAAAGCAGCATAATTTAGAGCGGATGGCCGCATTCTGCCATCAAGCTGCGGAGCAAGGTGCCAAATTAATCTGTTTTCCTGAACTGGCTACAACAGGCTATCGAGGCGATTTGCTTGCGACCCAACTATGGGATCTCAGCGATGATGAAGGCAGCGAAACTTATCGCTTGTTTAGCGCACTAGCGACGCAATTGGATCTCACTATTGTTAGTGGCTTTGCTGAACGTGGAAGTTACTTAGGCGAGGTTTATAACGCTGTTGGGGTGTGGAATCCAGGTTGTGAAGGTGTCAGCGGGGTCTACCGTAAGGTCCACGCATTTGGCATTGAAAAACAATGGTTTAGCAGTGGTAATAGCTATCCGGTATTTGATACTCCATTCGGTAAGATTGGTGTGATGATCTGTTACGACATGGGGTTTCCTGAGGTGGCTCGTATCTTAACCTTAAATGGTGCTGAATTGCTGCTCGTGCCTTCTGCATGGCGTATTCAAGATAAGGATATGTGGGATATCAATACCGCGTGCCGCGCTTTGGAGAATGGTAGCCACTTATTAGCAGTTAACCGTTGGGGGAATGAGGAAGATCTTCATTTATTTGGCGGTAGTAAGATTGTAGGGCCTCGTGGGCAAGTGTTAAGTGAAGCCAGTTGTGATGGTGAAACGTTGCTCATTGGTGAGGTTGATTTTCGTGTTCAGGCTCATACGCGTTTGAACATTCCTTATTTAAGAGATAGAAAACCACAAAGCTATGAGGCGTTGGTGCAGAATTCTCAGGTTACAGGTGAGTTATGAGTATTCTCTCAAGTGTTGTCGATGTATATCGGTTGTTTCTTCGCTCCGGCGATGAACTGACGGTGACAACGTTAGTGAATGAATTGGGAATGCCAAAAAGCTCAGCATCACGTTTATTAAAACAGATGGCAGAGCATGGTTTGCTCGAAAAGAAAAATGATGCGCCCATTTATCGTCCGGGGCTGATCATTATGGAGTTAGCGCATCGCGCTCGGGGTATGAACCCGTTGATTGATATGGCGCTTGAATCACTCGATGAACTGACCAAAGAAACGGGGTTCACCACTTATGTCTCTTTAAGAGACAAAGATAAGGTAAGAGTCGTGCATGCACGTATTGGTAATAGCATGCTTCAAGTGATCACTCAGCCGGGAACAAAATTGCCTATAGCGGGAACTTCTACAGGTAAAGCGTTATTAGCTCGTTACTCTTTGAGTGAACGTGAAGTGATCATTTGCCAAGAGCCGCAAGAAAAGCAAGACAAGCTACGCCAAGAGTTAAATCAAATTGAGGAACGAGGCTGGGCATTTTCAATTAATGAGTCCGTTCCGGGGGTCGCCTCTGTCTCAAGTACCGTGTATGACCCTGCGCAAGGTACACTCTATGCCTTATGTTTGAGTTTACCTGCATCGCAAATTACCTCTGAATTATTGGCGCAATTAGCGACAAAAATATGTCATAAGGCATCCTACCTTGGCAGTATGGTAGGTGACCCTTATTGGTTAAAACGTAGTAGTGAATCATAAAATAAAAATATTATATTTATTGTGCGTGTATGCGCCTTCACCAGGAAATAGGCTAATTTTTGACGGTTATACACCAACCATTAAAGGAGAGTGGTGAGATCGAGAGAAATAAGCTGAAAAGTAGTACATAACAAGGGAAATATATGAGTTTAAAGCAGACCCTGTGTGCTTACGAGTTAATCGATAGCGCCGTTGTTAATGGGGATGATATTGTCGCTTTGTTTAAAAACTTTACTACCATTGAAGCATCATCAAAAACAGTGCGAGATGGAAAAGGGCAAAGTGATTTTGTGCGTATCGTGATCCCAGGTACTCATGGTAAACGCCAAGGTAACCATGCCCCAACATTGGGGATTATTGGGCGTTTAGGGGGTATCGGAGCGCGCCCATCTCGTATTGGGCTGGTTTCTGATGCTGATGGCGCTATTGCTGCCATTGCGACGGCATTAAAACTTGCCGAGATGAGAGAAAAGGGTGATGTCCTCATGGGGGATGTGATCATTACGACGCATATTTGCCCAACAGCGCCAACACGTCCTCATAGCCCCGTTGATTTTATGGACTCACCACTCAACGATGAGACGATGAATGAAAATGAGGCTATCCCAGAAGCGGATGCTATTTTATCTGTGGACACGACAAAGGGAAATAGGCTGATCAACCATAAAGGTTATGCCTTGTCACCAACGGTAAAAGATGGCTATATCTTGCCTGTTTCTGAGGACTTACTTCATTTGATGGAGTGGAGCAGTGGGCAGAACGCGGTGACGTTCCCACTCGCGGTACAAGATATCACGCCTTACGGCAACGGATTACATCACATCAATAGTATTATGCAGCCAGCAGTCTCAACAACAGCCCCTGTTGTTGGTGTGGCTATTTGTACGCAGACAATTGTGCCGGGTTGTTCAACAGGCGCTAGTCATGAAGTGGATATTGCCGCATCGGTGAAGTTTATGATTGAAGTTGCGAAGGCATTTGGTAGCGGTAATTGCCAATTCTATGATGAAGAGCAATTCGCACTGCTTAAATCACTTTATGGTGATGTCTCTTTTTTACAAACCCACGGCCGTCCCCATTGATATCAAAAGATTGATATTAAAAAATAGACACAGTTAACGACCAATCATGCAAACCAGTTATTGCTAAATGAAAAGTAATTAACTGTGCTCTATTACACGGGGGTTATTCTTGAGGCGTTGCCTCTGCACTTGTATGATTCAACGTACTGCTTTCAATCGGAATGATGAGGTTGGCATGGTTCCCTTTTGGGCCAGTATTAATACTAAAATTGACTTTCTGACCAGCTTTTAATGTCCTGTAACCTTCCATTTGTATACAAGAATAATGAGCGAAAATATCTTCGCCCCCATTTTCTGGGCAGATGAAACCAAAGCCTTTGGCGTTGTTGAACCATTTAACTGTACCTGTCTCCATACATCGTCCTTCGTATTTACAAGTTGTGTTTGACATAAATGCATAACCACTATGCATCGACTAAGTATAATTACACATATTGACTGTCTGCAAATCATACTGTAGTGAATTGCCTTCGGACGTCAAGCGATCAATTTGCTGATTTTTGGCGAAGTGATAAAAATTTGATATGGCTAACGCTCTCCAGTTTATTAATTTTGAAGCAGATCACAAAATTTAGGCCATATGAGTTGCGTTAGGTTGCGTGTTACACTGTTATTAAGCGGAAACAGCAATTGATAAAACAAATGATTTTATTTATGTTTTATTGTTATCTTGATTAATAGAAATCATTGATAATAAAGGCTATGCTTAATAAATCTTAACTCCGAGCACGACAAGTAATGAGCGATTTTCTTGGTACATTTAAAACAGATGTTGTTTTTAAAGATGAAGTGGAGCAAGTTTTACAGCCCCCTTCGATGTATAAGGTTATATTAAATAACGATGATTACACTCCAATGGATTTTGTTGTTGAAGTGTTGCAAAAATACTTTTCTTTTGATGAAGAACGCGCTACACAGATAATGTTAGATGTCCATTTTCAGGGGAAAGGGGTTTGCGGTATCTTTACGGCAGAGGTTGCGGAAACAAAAGCGGCACAAGTTAACAGCTATGCGCGCGAACATGAGTACCCTTTGTTGTGCACAATAGAAAAAGTGTGAACTCGCTAATATCAATTTTGGGAGGTGCTTATGCTCAATCAAGAACTGGAGCTGAGTCTAAACGTCGCATTTGCAAAAGCGAAAGATAATCGACATGAATTTATGACAGTGGAGCACCTGTTGCTGGCATTATTGAGTAATGCGTCAGCACGTGAAGCATTGGATGCCTGTAAAGTTGACCTTGTTGTTCTGCGACAAGAGCTTGAGCACTTTATTGCGCAAACGACGCCACTGTTGCCTGAAAATGATAATCGCGATACTCAGCCAACATTAAGTTTTCAACGCGTTCTGCAACGTGCGGTCTTCCATGTTCAGTCATCGGGTCGTAATGAAGTAAGTGGCGCGAATGTACTGGTCGCAATATTCAGTGAGCAGGAGTCACAGGCAGCTTATTTATTGCGTAAACATGATGTAAGCCGTTTAGATGTTGTCAATTTTATCTCCCACGGCACGATTAAAGGGGAAGCTTCGGCATCATCCGAGCAAGATACGCCAAACAGCAACGTCAATCATGAAGAACAGCCTGTTTCTGATGATCATATGGATAATTTCACAACCAATCTGAATCAACTGGCTAAACAAGGCAAAATTGACCCGCTGGTAGGGCGTCAGGCAGAGCTAGAGAGAACGATCCAAGTTCTTTGCCGCCGTCGCAAAAACAACCCATTGCTGGTGGGAGAATCTGGCGTTGGTAAAACAGCGATAGCGGAAGGGCTAGCATGGCGCATTGAGCAAGGGGATGTCCCCGAGGTCATGAACGGCTGCACTATCTATTCATTAGATATTGGTTCTTTATTAGCAGGCACTAAATACCGAGGTGATTTCGAAAAACGGTTTAAATCACTGCTAAAAATGCTGGAAAAAGACAGTAAAAGCATTCTATTTATCGATGAAATTCACACGATTATTGGGGCTGGTGCAGCGTCTGGTGGTCAAGTTGATGCGGCAAATTTAATTAAGCCATTGTTATCAGGTGGCCGTATCCGTGTTATTGGTTCAACGACTTATCAAGAGTTTAGTAATATTTTCGAAAAAGATAGGGCGTTGGCACGCCGCTTCCAGAAAATTGATATTGTAGAGCCAACAACTGAAGAAACGGTACGTATCATTAATGGATTAAAACCGAAATACGAATCACACCATGATGTTCGTTATACGGCAAAAGCCATTCAAGCCGCGGTTGATTTGTCGGTTAAATACATCACGGATAGGCATTTGCCAGACAAAGCGATTGATGTTATCGATGAAGCAGGCGCTCGGACACGTTTGGTTGCACCTAGCAAACGTCGGAAAACCATTGGTGTGCCTGAGATTGAATCTGTGGTTGCGCGTATCGCACGTATCCCAGAAAAAACCGTCTCTTCGAGCGATAAAGAGCGCTTAAAAACGTTAGATTCACGCCTGAAAATGCTAGTGTTTGGGCAAGATGATGCGATCACCGCATTAACAGAAGCTATTAAAATGAGTCGAGCGGGATTAGGCCAAGATCATAAACCGGTAGGCTCCTTCTTATTTGCAGGCCCTACTGGGGTAGGTAAAACGGAAGTCACAGTCCAACTCGCTAAGGCATTGGATATAAAATTATTGCGCTTTGATATGTCTGAATATATGGAACGGCATACCGTGAGCCGCTTAATTGGTGCACCTCCTGGGTATGTAGGGTTTGATCAGGGCGGGCTTTTGACGGATGCGGTGATTAAACATCCACATTCTGTTGTGCTGCTTGATGAAATTGAAAAGGCGCATCCCGATGTGTTTAATATCCTTCTACAAGTTATGGATCACGGCACACTGACAGACAATAATGGGCGCAAAGCCGATTTCCGTAATGTGATTGTTGTCATGACAACCAATGCAGGGGTTCAAGAAACACAGCGCCGCTCAATTGGCTTTGCAGAGCAAGACAACAGTACGGATGCGATGTCTGAAATTAAGAAAGTCTTCTCGCCTGAGTTCCGTAACCGTCTTGATGGCATTATTTGGTTTAATTCATTATCCATGGATATCATCATACAGGTGGTGGATAAATTCATTGTCGAGCTACAAGCACAACTTGATGAGAAAGGTGTTTCGATTGAAGTTAGCCAAGAGGCTCGCCGCTGGTTGTGTGAAAAAGGCTATGATAAGGCGATGGGAGCCCGACCTATGGCACGTGTGATCCAGGATAACCTGAAAAAACCATTAGCAAATGAGCTACTGTTTGGTTCGTTAACTAATGGCGGCTCAGTACGTATCGGGCTTGATAATAAAAGTAACACACTGACATATAGCTTCAGTAGCGTGCACAAGGCCTCTCCGGAGGATGCGGTATTCTGACAACAAATAGACCACAGGTGTCTTGTGCACCTGTGGCTGTATCAGGCCTTGCCTGAAGAGATAGAATCAGCGGCTACGGAAAATGATACGGCCTTTGCTCAGGTCGTACGGAGTTAACTCTACAGTTACCTTGTCGCCTGTCAGGATGCGGATATAGTTTTTACGCATTTTTCCAGAAATATGGGCAGTCACAACGTGACCATTTTCCAGTTCAACACGAAACATTGTGTTTGGCAGGGTATCCAGTACTGTGCCCTGCATTTCAATATTGTCTTCTTTGGCCATCTAATCCTCTAAGTCTAATAACCATGATTTTTAACGGGCAAGATAATGCCCAAAAACCCTCACTAAGTAAAGAAATGTTGCATTTTAAAGCGATTTTTCTTGAACAGTATGGGCATAAAATAACGTAAAGCCAAAATTCGCTATTCGAATAATGGCGGTATTTCAATCGATTGCGGTAACCAGCAGGCGGGATCAATCGCTTTGTTACGCCACCGATAAAGAATATGTAAAAAATCCCGACGGGATATTTCTTTTGCGCCTAATGAGGCGGTATGGTGGTTAAGTACCTGACAATCAAAAAGCTGCCCATTATAGCGCAAAAAATGAAAATAAAATGTAATAAAAGCAAATTTGGAGGCATCATTCATCCGACTGAACATAGATTCCCCACAAAATAGGTGCCCCATGTTCACGCCATACAGGCCGCCAACCAGTTCTTCACCATACCACGCCTCAATAGAATGAGCGATCCCCTGCTCATGAAGTGCCTGATACCCCTCACGCACCTCAGGTAAAATCCATGTTCCTTCGTCACGTATCGCACAAGCTGCGATGACATCTTTGAAGGCATGGTTGACAGTGACGCGATACTTTTGCTTTCTCAATAACTTTTTCATCGAACGGCTAATGTGCAATTCGCCAACCATTAAAACCGCTCTAGGATCGGGTGACCACCATAATGGCATTTCGCCCGGGTTAAACCAAGGGAAAATGCCATCATAGTAGGCAGCCTTCAGCCGATCTGGCGCTAAATCGCCACCAATAGCTAACAGGCCATTAGGTTCCCGCATCGCTTCATGGACGGGCGGGAACAGATAGGAGTCATCATCGAGCTGGTACATGATGTGCCTCACAGGGCCTGCTGTTGTAAATGGCGCTGGCGAAACTGAAAATAGCGGCCTTTTAAATCTAAAAGCGCCTGATGTGAGCCTTGCTCAACAATTTCACCGTTATCCATCACGCAAATAGTATCCATTTGCTCGATACTTTGCATGCGATGGGTGATCACAATTAGTGCCTTATCGGCACATTTCTCTTTTAACAGGGCAAGGATCTGCTGCTCTGTTTGTGCATCAAGCCCTTCGGTTGGCTCATCCATTAAAATTAATGGCGTATTATGTAATAGCGCTCGAGCGATCCCTAAGCGGCGCTGCTCTCCACCCGATAATTGTCGACCACCTTCACCCATCCAAGCGTTAAGTTTTTCCTCATTTTCCAGCAAATTACCAAGACCAACTTGGTCTAACACCTCAATGAGCTGTTTGTCGGTTGCCTTATCGTTAGCGAGCAGTAGGTTATTACGCAAGGTATCACTAAAAATGTGTACCCGTTGTGGAACGACTGACATGAGCGAACGCAGTGCTTGTTCACTATAGTCACTAATATTTTGACCATTAATTTTGATCATACCACTATCAACATCCCATGCTCGAGTGAGTAATTGCAAAAGTGTTGATTTCCCACAACCTGTTTTACCTAATAAGGCGATGTGTTGCCCCGGTAGCAGTGAAAGCGAAACCTGTTTTAAAACCGCGAAAGGTTGCTCGGGGTAAGTAAATGAAATATTGTCGACAACAAGGCTTTCCAATTGGGGAAGGGATAAACCGTTGTCAGGGAATGTTACCTCTGGTTTGGCATCAATTAGCTGAGAAACACGTTCAGCAGAAGCAATCACTTGCCCCATATGCTGAAAGGCAACGGCGACAGGACCTAAGGCTTCAAAAGCGGCCAGTGCACAGAAGACAAATAAAGCAATGAGTGCTCCTGGGTTAGTATTCCCCCCCACATGATCTGCCGCCATCCACAACAACAAAGTAGCAGTAAAACCAGAGGCAAATAGAATAATGGCTTGAGATACCCCTGTTAGATTGGCTTGCTGTTGTTGGCGCACTTGCCATTGGCTTTCAATATTTGCCAATGTTTGGCGAAAACGGGGAAGCGCTCCAAACAAAGTCAGTTCCGCTTGCCCTTGTAAAGCGGATGTCAGGACAGTGCGGTAATGGGCACGTAAGTAAGTCAGCTCTTGTCCGATGGGCTTACCTGCACGATAAAAGACAAACGGTAAGGTAAATAATAAAAACAGCATAATACAACCGAGTGTCCACGCTAGGCGAGGGTCAAGGAAGCTCAACCCAAAAATCAGGACAAAGATCACGACAAAAGCAGCAAAAATCGGCGATAAAACACGTAAATATAGGTGATCGAGGGTCTCGACATCCGCCACAAGGCGGTTAAGAATTTCCCCTTGACGGAAGCGGCTGATCCCCCCCGGTGAGAGCGGTAATATTTTACTAAAGGCGAACACACGTAAATGGGCCAAAACTCGGAATGTGGCATCATGGCTAACCAGTCGTTCGGCGTAGCGACCTGCGGTCCGGAAAATAGCGGCACCACGGACACCAGCAGCAGGCAGCATATAATTAAAATAATAAAGCCCCGGAAAACCTGCAATTGCCGCCCCAGCGAGGAACCACCCTGATAGAGTAAGTAGCCCAATACTGGCAAGTAAAGTCACGATGGCTAAGATCATGCCGAGCAGGATCAAAAACCAGTGTCGGCGATAGAGAGCCAAAAAAGGTAATAGAACTCGCATTATCAAAGCTCCTCACTACGGTGAGCCAACAAGCGGGCAAATGGCCCTTCCGATTGGCTCAATTGTGCATAATGACCACGCTGAATGATTTGACCATTTGCCATCACCCAAATTTGGTCGTAATTAACCGTTTCTTCGAGTAAGTGGGTGACCATAATTGTCGTTTGCTGTTGAGCTAGTTGATTAAGGGTATGCATGACCCGTTTTTCACTGTGCGCATCAAGGCTAGCAGCTGGTTCATCCAGTAATAAAATACGCGATGGCTTTAAGAGTGTACGCGCGACAGCAACACGTTGAGCTTGCCCAACGGATAGCCTAGCAGCATAGTCGCCAAGGCGTGTATTTAAGCCATCAGGTAGCATAGGGAGAAACTCGGAAACATAGGCATCATCAATGGCTTGTTGTATTTCAGCCTCTGAAGCAGTCGGTTTGCCTAAGCAGATATTCTCGATAAGCGTTTGCTCTGGTAAATGAGGGTTTTGACCCACCCAGCCAATTAATGCACGCCATTTATCTGGGCAAAGCTCTTTTAGCTCATCCCCATTAATTTTAATCGAGCCTTTATAGGGAAGAAAACCTAACAAAAGATTGAGTAAAGAGCTTTTCCCAGCACCACTTTGCCCGACAACAGCGATACGCTGTTGTGGCTCGATAGTAAAATCGAGAGGACCGACAAGACGTTGACCGTCGTGGGAATAGATTTCTAACTTATTTGCTTCAATTTGAATGGGTTTATCTTGCGGTGTCTTATCCCCAGTTTCTGTTTTTTGTTCGCCATCGCTTTCTAACAATGTCACCAAACTTTCTGCTGCGCCTACCGCTTGAGCTTTGGCATGATAATAGGTGCCTAAATCACGTAGAGGTTGGAAAAACTCAGGCGATAAAATTAATGCCAGAAAACCGGCAAACATGGTGACTGGTAACCCATAGCTTCCAAAATTTAATTCGCCAAGATAGGAAAAACCGAAATAGACGGCTACGATAGCGATTGAAATTGAGGCGAAAAACTCAAGCACACCAGAGGAGAGGAAAGCCATTCTAAGGACTTCCATGGTTCTTGAGCGAAAGTCTTCGGTAGATTCACGAATTTGTTGCACTTCTGCTTTTTCACGGAAAAACAGTCGTAATGTATCTAAGCCGCGTAACCGGTCGAGAAAACTACCGCTGAGGCGACCTAAAGCAACAAAGTTACGTCGGTTAGCATCTGCGGCACCGAGTCCCACTAAGGCCATAAAAATGGGGATCAATGGGGCGGTTGCAAACAAGATTAAGGCGGCGGCCCAGTTAAATGGGAAGATGGCAATCAAGATCATAATAGGGATGATGCCAGCAAGATACATTTGTGGTAGATAGCGCGAATAGTACTCTTGCATATCTTCTATCTGCTCTAGAACGATAGTCGCCCAGCTACCGGCTGGTTTACCTTTTACCCATACAGGGCCTAGCGCTTGTAGCTTATTTAAGACCATGTTGCGTACTTCTTGGCGTACAACTTGACCACAACGAAAGCCCACTCGCTCTCTAATAACCGTTAGGAGTGCGCGTAGCACAAATACGGCAAGGAGTAGGATAAAAGGGGTCAGAAGTTGCTCTCGTGGAGTGTGTTCCATAATCAGAGCTTGCAATATTACCGCCAAGAACCACGCTTGTGCGATAATCAGCAGACCACTAACAAACGCCTAATAGCATAGATATACGCAGCCAACGTTTTGCGGATGTACTATGCTGTTTCAACCAACGTACCAATTCAGTCTGTCTTGTTTTATCCATAATGATCAGTGTGCAGGTATAGTTTTATATTGAGAGTGTGCCGCTAGCTAAAATAAGCCAATGGATTAAAGCTTAACGGAGTTTTTACCTATCATAGCAGCTTATTCGCGATATGTTGCATAATAAAAGTGTGTTATTAAAATAGCACAGATGATTGTTATCAATATGTTTTTATAAAGGTAAATGATAATTGTCATCCACGCAAAACTAAAATCAATAAGGTAGTTAAACCTGTTAGAGCGATGTCGGTGAGTTTTACAAGATGTATGGCATTTAGCATACAAGGGATAAGCTGTAGGTTCATAACAACGAATGGCTTTACATAAACGAGTAAAGCCATTCATCACGCATAAATATTATTGCTCTGGTACCACTTGTAGCCATTCTTTAGGCACTAATTTAAATTGACCATTTAATAATTTATCCCATGCGTTATCTCGCTGTGCCACCGAATCATAATGACTGATTTGGTGATCAATCAATTTCCAATCAGTAATTTGATATTGCCAAATAGTACAGGCTAAAGAATCACTCTTAGGGGAAGCACGGCATATGATAACCTCGTTTTGTCCATCTTGATTGATATCTGCCATAAAACCTAGGCAATGAGGTGGATGATAATTATTGATGCAGCTCGATTCGCGTGTTTGGGACCACCAACTTTCCGGCAATTCGGCACTATTTTTTGCGATAATTATGGCCTCTTTGGGGGATTTACTCATTTTTTCATTACCAATATCGATATCTGTATAGAGTAGAGCGGTGTAATTGGGATTTAATTTGAGCTTTTCGATAGCTTGTTGGCCTTTGGGCCCGAGTTCTTTTAAGGCAAAAGCGAGCCGAGGGTTAACGTCAATTTTACCATTTTCGATACTGGCTAATATGCTGTTTGCGGTAATACGGTTAAAATCAGCAATCGGACTATTAATCATAAGGATGGCAGCCATTAGCCCTACAATCCCTACTTTGTTTATGGTACCTAAAGATTTTGCCCAAAGCGTTCTTCGGCGAATAATAGCAAAGCTGTAGGCGAAAATAATGACGGTGAAAAAGAGTGCGATGCTAAAGGCATAGAGGCGAGAGACACTCCAACTGTATTGGTTGACACGCACTAAAATGCCGTAAAGTGAAAAAAGTGAGAAAAAATTCAATAAAATGATACTAGACAGCGTTAAGGTGTTTAGCCATGTAAAACGTTGGTATTGGTGGTGTCCATTCCCATAGGTCAAATTAATTAAAATGATATTTAAAGCCAAGAACCACAGTATTGCGCTAGCCCCCACCTCTAATATCGATAGTTTCATCACAAATGAAAATAAAAAACCACCGACAAATATGGCAGCAATAAGATGGAGTATTATCAGGAAAAAGCGGGCGATATAATGGATAAATTGGCTAAAGCGAAACTCAAATATTGAGCGTAAAAAAAACCAGCCCAATATTAAATCCTAAAGTGAAACCTGAATATAAAGTAAAATTGTTATCAATAAGCTGACTAAGAGTAGAGAGATTGACAATCGTAAATAAAAAACTGGCGAGATAAAGTAAAATAACCAGAAGCCCACCAATGACGGTGGCAATAATCATTAATAGCGTATTTTTAATATAAAAATCGAGTAAGTGGCTATAATCAATATGCCATCTACCCACTAACTGACGTGTCTGCAACCAAGGTAGCAAAAAGAAAAAAAGAACAATTAAGGTAGCAAAGGCAGTAAATTGAGGTTGACTGTAACTTAATTCTAAGTTCTTTGCATCCCATAGCGTGATCCAGACTGTTAATACAGCAATGATCAAGATATTAGTATAGAAAATAGCTGATTTGGCATTCGTAATTAAGTAACTGACAGCAGAAGGTACAAAAATTGCGACCATAAAAGGAAGATAGGTATATGGGGCGCTTAAATTATAGATGAACGAGAATGAAGAGTCTGTTGACAATACAATCAAGGTCGATTGGATAATAGCAAGTAGAGCGACAAAAAGGTAGGCATAGCGGCTGATAGCTTCTCGTTGTATTTGTTGACCCATAATATTTCCTAGCGCGAATTGTCAAAAATAATGTATCAATAATTTGATTATTGTAGATTGATGGAGGAAACTCCCCTATGAACTTACTCTGAAAAAAAAGGAACTTATCCTATAAAGAGGGGGCAAAAAAGGCACCTATTTGAGGTGCCTAAAATGATCAGGATGGATGTGGTTATACTATTTTTTATCCGCTAAACCATCTAAGTAGCGTTCTGCGTCTAGGGCAGCCATACAGCCTGTACCTGCTGATGTAATTGCTTGACGATAAATATGATCCATTACATCACCTGCGGCAAAGACCCCTGGGATAGAGGTTTGCGTTGCATTACCATGTGTACCGGATTGCACTTTGATATAGCCATTTTCTAAATCTAGCTGGCCATCAAAGATAGCGGTATTTGGGCTGTGACCAATCGCGATAAATGCCCCCATCACCTCTAATTCTTCAGTTTCATCGGTTTTGGTATTACGCAAACGGACGCCTGTCACGCCCATATCGTCACCGAGTACTTCATCAAGTGTACGGTCGGTATGCAGCGTAATATTGCCGTTCTTCACTTTATCCATTAGGCGATCAACTAGGATTTTTTCTGCGCGGAAGCTATCACGACGGTGAACCAAATGGACTTCTGAGGCAATGTTGGATAGATAAAGGGCTTCTTCAACCGCAGTATTACCTCCGCCGACAACAACCACTTTTTGATTACGATAGAAGAAGCCGTCACAAGTTGCACAAGCAGAAACGCCACGGCCTTTAAAGGCTTCTTCAGAAGGTAAGCCGATATAACGCGCCGATGCACCTGTCGCAATAATCAGGGCATCACAGGTATATTCGTTTTCATCGCCAAAAAGACGGAAAGGGCGCTGCTTAAGATCAACCTTATTAATATGATCTGAGATAATTTCTGTTTGGAATTTGGTCGCGTGTTCATACATGCGATCCATCAAACTTGGACCAGTCAAGCCTTCAGGGTCACCCGGCCAGTTCTCAACCTCAGTCGTAGTGGTTAACTGACCGCCTTTTTCCACGCCAGTAATCAGAGCTGGACTTAAGTTTGCGCGTGCAGCATAAACTGCCGCTGTGTATCCTGCTGGGCCAGAACCCAAAATGATTAGCTTGCGATGTATGGCTGTGCTCATGAATACCTCATTTTCAGTATAAAAATAGCGATAATGGGATTGTAGGAGAATTGGCAAGCTAAAAAAAGTGATTTAAATACTAAGTAAATTATAGCTGAGCTATTTTTGCGATAGATAATAGTGATTAAAGTGAAAATTTAGTATGGCAAGTATGCTTATGTCACGTGGTAGGATTTTTAGGAATATTCCTGAATCCGGACAGCGAAACGTTTAAATAGAAAAAAAATCGAAATCTTGTACTGATTTTTATTCATTTGCTTTGACAATCGGCTGTGCATTTGCGAAAACATCTATGTAAGAGTTAATTATCTAGTAGACCAATGCAAATGGTGTGTTTTTGTTCTTGCCGGAAAGTTAACTTTACAGCACTTATAACTTAACAAACAGGTGATCATTGTGAACAGGGGTTCTGTTCACGTCGATTTCAGCATTGCGCATAAAATTTGCTCCTGAACACGAATACCTAAATAAATAAAGTATGAGCGAGGATGGTGCTGTTTTATAGGTGTGGAAAATAACAATTAGAGAAAGAGAGATAAAGAGATGATTGATAATAAAAAGCGTCCAGGAAAAGACCTTGACCGTATTGATAGGAATATACTTAACGAACTACAGAAAGATGGGCGTATCTCAAACGTAGAACTGTCTAAGCGTGTTGGTTTGTCACCAACGCCATGTTTGGAGCGTGTGCGTCGTCTGGAAAGACAAGGGTTTATTTCTGGCTATACAGCACTTTTGAATCCTCACTACTTAGATGCTTCACTCTTGGTGTTCGTTGAAATTACACTAAACCGTGGTGCACCAGATGTGTTTGAGCAATTCAACACAGCGGTTCAAAAGCTTGAAGAGATCCAAGAATGTCACTTAGTTTCTGGTGATTTCGATTATCTGTTGAAAACGCGTGTGCCAGATATGTCCGCTTACCGTAAACTGCTTGGTGAGACTCTTCTACGTCTACCGGGTGTGAACGATACTCGTACGTACGTCGTTATGGAAGAAGTGAAGCAAAGTAACCGCTTGGTTATTAAAACACGCTAATAGGCTTGTATAGTCTCATTTCTGCACAACATCATTTATGGTTGTCGCACTGCAGTTTCAACGCTGAGTTTACTCAGCGTTGTTCCGTTTTAGAGGCCAATATTTTATCTCTCTTAGCGCTTTTTTGACTCTGTTTCCGATTAAAGGCACAGCGTCGATATGATTTTTTTCTGAAAATAGGCTAAATAGCTGTAACTCTTCGTTTTAATCTATTGATATTAAAGCCATAAATAATTAAGATTTTTAACGTAAAATAGAAATTGAATCCTCAACTGTAAGATGAAATACTGCATCTTGCTGTGTCTACAGTCGTTTAGTTTGCCTGAGAGGCAACAAGTCACGCACAAGAAGGTGATTGGTGTTAGAATGGCTTTCAATATGTGCTTATCATCATTGCGAATTCAAGTGAGTTCGTTTCGGCATGGGTGACATCATCAGTCAGTAAAGAAACAGTAATGAGCCAAGAATATACAGAAGACAAACACGTTCGATTAAAAAAACTCAGTAGTGGAAGACGGCTACTCGAAGTCATTTTGCTTGCCATTTGTTTAAGTGCCATTTTCTTAATGGTGGCATTAATGAGTTTCAATCCTTCAGATCCAAGCTGGTCGCAAACCACATGGAATGCACCGGTTAAAAATTTGGGGGGAAGTGTTGGCTCTTGGAGTGCGGATATTCTCTTTTCGGCTTTTGGGATTTTAGCATTTGCAATTCCACCTCTACTGCTACTCGGTTGTTGGGCGATTTACCATTATGAAAGCCAACGTCGTTATATTGACTTCTTTTCGTTGTCATTGCGCTTAATTGGTGGGGTTAGCGCTGATCCTCTCATCATGCGGTCTTGCTGCGCTTAACTTTGACGACTTACCGAATTTTGCGTCCGGTGGGGTGATTGGCAGTGTGTTTAGTAATGCGATCATGCCATGGTTTAATTCTTTAGGTGCAACACTGGCATTGCTCTTTTTATGGGCAATTAGCTTTACACTGTTTACGGGCTGGTCATGGTTGACGATTGCCGAAAAAATTGGTGCGGCGGTATTAATTCCTATCACATTAATGACTAATCGTGCGCGCGGCGATGATTATGATGCGTATGATGTTGAAGAAACAGAAGATGCGTTACAGCGGGCGCAGGAGGCAGAGCGCCAAGCGATTGATAATGTAGACAGTGACGATGTTTTGTTCTCCGCTCCCTCAATTAGTGAATTAGCCGCAGTAGAAACCGAAGAGGTTCAACCCACAGAAGAAGCGGCTCCTTTGGCTGCCAATCAACCTATTTGATGAAGTTGAAGAACCCCTTGCGTTTTCAGCTTCTGAGCCGCAAGAAGCTTATCATTTTGAAGTGCCGGATGATTATCAACCTGTTGTATATGATAGGGATTTCCAATTCAAAACCAGTGAGCCTCCAGGCACAAGTCGCGGAGCCAACAGGCTACCAACCTGAAAGCCATAATGTATCTCCAGAGAATGGTGTGGTTAACCAACCTGCCAATCATCATACACATGAGCGTTGGGGGGCAGAGGCACAACCTGCTGCAACGACACCGACAGAACATACTGATAATCCATCATTAGCAAACCCAACAGGGCAGCAAAATGTATCGATGCCAGCTTCTTCTATCAGTGAGGCGGTTTCACAGGCAAGTGGGCGATCAGTAACAGATAGGCTAGCCGATCCCGCTGCATTGGCAGCCGCTGGTATTTCCGTTGCGGCTCTTGAGCGCCACGCTCAGGTTAAACAAAATATGGAGCCTGAATTGCCTCGCCCAAATCCTGTTCGGTTACCAACCCGTCGGGAGCTATATGGCATTCGCATTCCTTCTCAACGTGATGCTGAACTTCAGCGCCGTAAAGAAGAAGCTTTGCAACGTGAGCAGATTTATCAACAATGGTCTGCTGCGTCAGAGAATGAACCACAACAAGATGAAGAACAAGAAAAATAGGCTCCGTGAGCAATTTTTGCCAGCAACAGCGCGAACGGTACGGCAGTGATATTGAGCATCATGATGAGACTGAGTCACCAATATCTCATCAGGCTGAAGTGACGCCAACGCCAGAAAAAGTGGTTCATTATACTCACCTGAAATAGAGCATCGTTGGTCTTCTGCGCCCGCTTCTGTTGAACAAACTGAGCAAAATACTCATCACTTTAGCCAGTCTAAAAATACCTTCTCAGCGCAAGATGATGATGAGAATGCGGGTTATAAAGTTGAACCTAAATTCGATCTGAGTGAACATATTTCGGTATTAGATGAATTTTCGCCAGTTAATGATTTGGTTAATGAAGAGCCTGCAGATCCTTTATTTATGCCGTCATTTAGTGCAACGAGCGTGGAGAATACAAACAATACACCTCAAGTGAATGAGGTGACAAAACATGTCGCTCCAACACCGGATATCTCTGCTAATCAGTCGCACACTTTTGCTCCGCTGCAACAACCCGCAACAGCAGCAGCAACAACCACAACAGCAGCAGCAACAACCACAACCACAACAACCGGAGCCGCAGCAAGACAGCCTGTTCCATCCGTTCTTGGTACGCAATGATCAACCATTGCCAAAACCAACGACGCCTATGCCTTCTTTGGATTTGTTAACTACGCCACCAACGCAAGAAGAGCCTGTTGACATGTTTAAATTAGAGCAGACAGCACGGTTGATTGAAGCTCGCTTAAATGACTATCGGGTGAAAGCGGAAGTGGTCGGCTTCTCTCCGGGGCCGGTGATCACTCGATTCGAGCTAGATTTGGCACCGGGGGTAAAAGCGGCGCGGATCTCCACTTTATCGAGAGACCTTGCCCGTTCACTTTCTACCACGGCGGTGAGGGTTGTTGAAGTGATCCCCGGCAAGCCATATGTGGGGCTTGAATTACCGAACGAAAAACGCCAAACAGTCTATTTAAGAGAAGTACTGGACTGTGACGAATTTAGGCATAGTGCATCACCGTTAACAATGGTGTTGGGTAAAGATATCGAAGGCGATCCGGTTATTGCGGATTTGGCGAAAATGCCACACTTACTCGTTGCGGGGACAACAGGCTCAGGTAAATCGGTAGGGGTCAACGCGATGATCCTCAGTATTTTGTATAAATCGAAACCTGAAGATGTCCGTTTTATCATGATCGACCCGAAAATGTTGGAACTGTCTATTTATGAAGGCATTCCACATTTGCTGACAGAAGTCGTGACTGACATGAAAGATGCTGCTAACGCATTGCGTTGGTGCGTCAATGAAATGGAACGTCGCTATCGCTTAATGTCGGCGCTTGGCGTACGTAATCTTGCTGGCTACAACGATAAAATTAAAGCTGCCGAAGAGATGGGGCGACCTATTCCTGACCCACACTGGAAACCGAGTGACAGCATGGAAACTGAGCATCCAATGCTGAAAAAAGAACCCTATATTGTCGTCATGGTTGATGAATTTGCTGACTTGATGATGACGGCAGGGAAAAAAGTTGAAGAGTTGATTGCTCGCCTAGCGCAAAAAGCACGTGCAAGCAGGTATCCACCTCAGTATTGGCAACTCAGCGCCCGTCAGTGGATATCATTACAGGTTTAATTAAAGCAAACATACCTACGCGTATTGCCTTTACAGTATCAAGTAAAATTGACTCTCGGACTATCCTCGATCAAGGTGGCGCAGAGTCATTATTGGGAATGGGGGATATGCTGTATTTACCACCTAACTCATCGATTCCTGTTCGTGTCCATGGGGCATTTGTCCGTGACCAAGAAGTGCACGCGGTGGTGAATGATTGGAAAGCCCGCGGTCGCCCAGAATATATTGATAGCATTACCAAATGCAGCGATGAAAATGAAGGGGGCGGTTATGATAGCGCAGAGGAAGAGTTGGATCCTCTGTTTGATCAAGCCGTCGAGTTTGTTGTAGAGAAACAACGCGTTTCTATTTCAGGTGTTCAACGTCAGTTCCGCATTGGTTATAACCGCGCTGCGCGAATTGTTGAGCAAATGGAAACGCAAGGGATTGTCAGTGAGCCGGGACATAATGGAAATCGCGAAGTGCTTTCCCCACGGCAAGCTGATTACTAACCTTGTTGTCGATGAGTTGCGAGAGCAATAATAAAGGCATAGCGCCTATTAAGGTATCAATAAAAGGTCTTTGTTCGATGAAAAAAATGATGTTATTGGGGGCGTTGGCCCTAAGTTTACATATCGGCTCAGTACTGGCAGATGCCAGCCAAGACCTTCAGGATCGCCTGAATAAGGTCAATAGCTTCCACGCTAGCTTCTCTCAAAAAGTCACCAGCCCAGAAGGTGACCTCGTACAAGAAGGTGTGGGGGAATTATGGCTTCAGCGCCCTAATTTATTCAATTGGAATATGACGTCACCTGATGAAAGTGTTTTAGTGTCTGATGGCAAAAATTTATGGTTTTATAACCCGTTTGTTGAGCAAGTCACTGTCACTAACTTAGCGGATGCGACTCAAGATACCCCATTTTTATTGATTACACGTAATAACCCAAGAGATTGGAAACAGTACTCTATTATTCAGCAAGGTAATACATTCGACTTAAAACCCAAGTTGAGTAATGGCACATTAAAACGTTTTTCAATTACGGTTTCTCCAGAAGGCACCATTGAGAAGTTTTCAGCCGTTGAGCAAGATGGGCAAACAAGTGCTTACCAATTGAAAGAACAAAAAAAATGGTAATGTCGATAAGCGTAAGTTTACATTCACTGTGCCGGAAGGGGTCACATTGGATGACCAACGCTCAGGTGGTAAATAAGAGGAAATAGTGGGCAACCTATCACTCGATTTTTCACAAAATGAATTTCAACCTCTGGCAGCGCGTATGCGCCCAGAGGTTCTTGAACAGTATATAGGCCAAAAACATTTGCTTGCTGAAGGTAAACCATTACCCAGAGCAATAAAAGCAGGTCATTTACATTCAATGATTTTGTGGGGGCCGCCAGGAACAGGCAAAAACCACATTAGCCGAAATTATTGGTCACTATGCACAGGCAGATATTGAACGTATTTCTGCCGTTACGTCCGGTATTAAAGAGATCCGTGAAGCGATAGAGAAAGCTCGCCAAAATCGAGATGCGGGTCGTAGGACTATTTTATTTGTTGATGAAGTGCATCGTTTTAATAAAAGTCAGCAAGATGCGTTTTTACCACACATTGAAGATGGCACCATTACTTTTATCGGCGCAACCACAGAAAATCCTTCGTTTGAACTCAATTCCGCATTATTGTCGCGTGCACGGGTCTATCTACTGAAATCTTTAACGGTAAGCGATATTGAAGATGTGTTGCAGCAAGCCATGGAGGATCCCAAGCGAGGCTTAGGCGGGCAAAATGTGATTTTACCCGATACCACTCGTCAATTAATTGCCGAGTTGGTTAATGGTGATGCCCGTCGCTCCCTCAATCTTTTAGAGATGATGGCGGATATGGCGGAAACCGATAGCCATGGTCAGCGTATTTTAACGGCTGAATTACTAAAAGAAGTCAGCGGTGAACGTACAGGCGCGCTTTGATAATAAAGGTGATCGTTATTACGATTTAATCTCTGCCTTGCATAAATCAGTACGAGGCTCGGCTCCCGATGCCGCTTTATATTGGTATGCGCGGATTATTACCGCAGGTGGTGATCCACTTTATGTGGCTCGGCGCTTGCTGGCTATCGCATCTGAAGATGTAGGGAATGCCGACCCGCGAGCGATGCAGGTCGCTATTTCCGCATGGGATTGCTTCACTCGGGTTGGTCCTGCGGAAGGTGAGCGTGCGATTGCTCAAGCTATTGTTTACTTGGCATGTGCACCAAAAAGTAATGCAGTTTACACGGCTTATAAAGCCGCGTTAGCGGATGCGCAAATGCAGCCTGATTATGATGTACCTGCCCATTTACGTAATGCACCGACAAAACTGTTGAAAGAATTAGGGGCGGGGAAAGAGTATCGCTATGCTCATGACGAAGAAAATGCTTATGCAGCCGGTGAGGGTTTATTTCCCACCTGAAATGCAACATACCCAATATTACCACCCAACGAATCGTGGTTTAGAAGCGAAAATAGCAGAAAAATTAAACTGGTTAGCGCAACAGGATCAAAATAGCCCACAAAACGCTATCGCTAATGTGGGCAATGCGGTTAAGGTTATAAGAAATATTTTTTATAAAATTATTTAGGTCGCCTTCACAATAGGCGGCTTGATGGTGGTAACGAGTATAATGCCGGAATGTGTTATACTCCCTTTCAATATTGGACTAACAATAATCACAGGATAAGCATGGCTCGATTCCCAATTTACTGCGTACGGAGCTAGACGCGGTTGCTGAAAAACTGGCTCGCAGGGGTTTTACCCTTGATGGTGGAAAAGCTGCGTGAATTAGAAGAACGCCGCAAAGTTTTGCAAGTTGAAACTGAATCCCTGCAGGCAGAGCGTAATTCGCGATCGAAATCCATTGGTGCAGCTAAGGCGCGTGGTGAAGATATCGAGCCTTTACGTCAGGAAGTGAACCAGTTAGGCGAAAAATTAGATGCTGCTAAGTTAGCATTAGATAAGCTGCAACAAGAGATCCGTGATATTGCATTAAGTATCCCGAATATGCCTGATGATGCTGTTCCTGATGGGAAAGATGATTCAGATAACGTTGAGGTTGCTCGTTGGGGTGAACCACGCCAATATGACTTTGAAATTAAAGATCATGTTAGCCTTGGCGAACTCGCCGGTGGTCTAGATTTCCCTGCGGCCGTTAAACTGACAGGCGCGCGTTTTGTGGTGATGAAAGGGCAAATTGCTCGTCTACACCGTGCACTGGCTCAGTTTATGCTGGATTTGCATACTGAACAGCATGGCTATCAAGAGCTGTATGTACCGTATTTGGTTAACCATGATACGCTTTATGGCACTGGTCAATTACCTAAATTTGGTGAAGATCTGTTTCCATACTAAGCCGCTTGAAGAAGAAGCGGAAAGTACTTATGCATTGATCCCAACAGCGGAAGTGCCGGTCACCAACTTAGTACGTGATGAAATCCTTGATGAAGATGCATTACCACTAAAAATGACTGCGCATACACCATGCTTCCGTTCAGAAGCGGGTTCTTATGGCCGTGACACGCGTGGGCTTATCCCGTATGCACCAATTTGATAAAGTCGAATTGGTACAAATAGTGCATCCTGAGAAATCGATGGAAGCATTGGAAGAGCTAACCGGTCACGCGGAGAAAGTGCTGCAATTACTGAAATTACCCTATCGTAAAGTGATCCTTTGCACTGGTGATTATTGGTTTTGGTTCACGTAAAACCTATGACTTGGAAGTTTGGTTACCAGCTCAGAATACCTACCGTGAGATTTCTTTCGTGCTCAAATATGTGGGATTTCCAAGCTCGCCGTATGCAAGCACGTTTCCGCCAGTAAAGGTGACAAGAAAACACAGTTGGTGCATACACTGAATGGTTCTGGTCTTGCTGTTGGTCGTACGTTGGTTGCTGTATTGGAGAATTACCAATTAGCAGATGGTCGTATTGAAGTACCAGAAGTATTGCGCCCATATATGAAAGGCCTAGAGTACATCGGTTAATCAAGTTAAATTAACTAAAACAGAAAACGCCACTTATTAGTGGCGTTTTTTTTTTACAACCCACTGATACGTTGCTGGTTATTATGCTTCACTATTAACGGTTGTTACAGGATAAGAAACTAAGGGTTTGATCTCTTTAAGCACGAACATACTTTGCATTTCTTTAATACCAGGAAGCCGTCGGATCACAGACATCGCGAAATCGGCATAGGAATCTAAATCATGGGAAACCACTTGCAATAAAAAGTCGGCATCTCCCCCGATGCTGTAGCATGAAACAACATTTTCTAACTCACTGACTTCTTGTTCAAATTTCTTTGCTTCCGTTTCACTATGGCTGTCGATAGTGACACGCACAAAAACCATAACACCTAAACCAATTTTTTTGCGGTTAAGAATAGCTCGATAGCCTTGGATCACATCATCGTCTTCTAATTTACGGACGCGTCGCCAGCAAGGGGATGCTGACATACCGACTTTATCAGCGAGTACTTGATTTGTAATACGTGCATCGTCTTGAAGGAGTTTAAGAATCTTGATTTCTGTCTTATCTATTGCCATAGCGGGTATTTCCTTTCGGAATATGTTTATACATAGGTAATTTTTTTCTTTTGGCTACTTTACTACAGATAAGATAGGCAGCAAATTTCTATTTATTGATGACATAATTGTTACAGTTCACGACCAGAAGAACCTTATGTTATCAAAAATTATGAAAAGGGGATTTTATGCAATTTGATGCATCTATTCATCGTTGTGCCATCATCGTCAATCAAGATCTAGCATTAGGGCTTGCTATGAATGCTGCAAGTATCATTGGTGTAGGGATAGGCAACAAAATTACCCAATTAATAGGGAATGATTTAATGAGTGCAGATAATATTTATTATCCTGGGGTCATCAGTGCATCATTACCTATATTAAAAAGCTCGCCTGAGCGAATAAAGCAAATTCAAAAAGAAATAGCAGAGCATGAAGATATTTATATATTACCTTTTAGTTTAATTGCTCAGTCTTGTAAAAGTTATGATGACTACACTCAAAAATTAACTAACACTCTAGATCAAGAAATTCAATTAGCAGCTATTGGTTTGGTAGGGAATAAAAATAGCATCAATAAATTAACTGGTAATTTATCATTATTTAAATAAGCGTTATATCTCGCCATTCTACTGTAGGTTAATCATATGATAAGCATAACACAATTGCTCTCTTATGCGAGTGCATTGGCGATTGCTGCCGTTATTCCAGGGCCCGGAATGACCGCAGTCGTCGCACGTACCTTGAAGGGTGGCGTAACAATGGGGTTTGCACTACTGAGTGGATTAATTTTAGGGGATATTATTTATCTCTCTTTTGCGATATTCGGCCTAGTATTCGTTGCTGACCACTTAGCCGCGATCTTTAATTTAATTTATTGGTTTGCTGCACTGTATTTATTTTGGTTAGCTTATGTCTTTTGGCACCACGATGCCCAACCATTAAATACTGTAGGTGCTATATCAAAAAAGCAGTTAGCTATTGTGAGTGTTTCCGGTCTTGCCATTACATTAAGTAATCCAAAAACAATCGCTTTTTATATGGCAATATTACCGTTAGTCATTTCTTTAAATGAAATTACTATAACGATTTGGAGCACAGTATTAGTTCCAACTACGTTATTAATATTACTTTTAGTTGGCATGATATTTATCTTTGGTGCAAAGAAGGCAAGTAAATTTTTATCGAGTACGAAATCGAAGAGAGTGATTTTTCGAGGAACCGCTTTGATAATGTTTGCCGCAGCTATTGGTATGCTGTTTAAAACACAATAAATGATAATGGCTCTACATGAGTGTAGAGCCATTAGGATGTTTAATACATGACCTTGTGGCCGTAGCTTTCAAGGATGCTTTTGACACGTTCCATGATCTCTTTTGAAGGGGGCTTAACGCCATCGAGTTTATACTCCTCGCCCATGGTTTCCCATTTATGTTTGCCTAACTCATGGTAGGGGAGCAATTCGATTTTCTCGATGTTTTTCATATCCTTGGTAAATTCGCCGAGCAGATGAACAGAGTGGTCATCATCACTCCAGCCGGGAACAACGACATAACGCACCCAAGTTTTTTGGTTACGTTTGGCAAGATAACGAGCGAACTCGAGTGTCCGGTGATTAGAAACGCCGACCAATGTTTGGTGAATATCATCGTTGAGCTGTTTTAAATCGAGCATAACAAGATCGGTCACCTCCATTAGCTCATCAATCACGGGATCATAGCGACGTACAAAGCCGTTTGTATCAAGGCAAGTATGGATATTTTGCGCTTTACATGCACGGAACCAATCACGAACAAATTCAGCTTGTAAAATCGCTTCGCCGCCCGATGCCGTTACGCCACCACCTGTGGCATTCATAAAGTGCCGATAAGTAACAGCTTCTTTCATTAACTCTTCGACGGTAACCATCTTACCGGTATGGGTGTCCCAAGTATCACGGTTATGACAATATAAGCAGCGCATTAAGCAGCCTTGAAAAAAGACAATAAAGCGAATACCAGGGCCATCAACAGTACCACAAGATTCAAAGGAATGGATACGTCCCAGCGTCGCAGGAGGCGCAGTGGTGCTTAAATCAGCGGTTGGAATAATATTGGTTGTTGTCGACATAGCAGGAACTCCAAAAATACCTGTTATACTTAAATATATCGTTATTAGTGGGGAATTGACTTAAAGTATTCAGGTTTAGTTCTAAAAAAGCCCCATAAGGCTGGGGCTTTTTAGTTATTTTAATTGACTTATTAACCTAATTATTACATTGAACTTGTGAAAGTACGAGTAATAACGTCTTGCTGTTGTTCTTTAGTCAGTGAGTTAAAGCGCACTGCATAACCAGAAACACGGATAGTTAACTGAGGATACTTCTCTGGGTTTTCCATCGCATCCAACAGCATTTCACGGTTCATTACGTTGACGTTCAGGTGCTGACCGCCTTCGATAGAAGCTTCATGGTGGAAGTAACCATCCATTAGACCGGCTAAGTTCGCTTTACGAACCTCATCATCTTTACCTAATGCATTTGGTACGATAGAGAAGGTATAAGAGATACCATCTTTCGCGTAAGCAAATGGCAGTTTAGCGACAGAAGTCAGTGAAGCCACAGCACCTTTTTGGTCACGTCCGTGCATTGGGTTTGCACCTGGTCCGAATGGTGCGCCAGCACGACGACCATCTGGTGTGTTACCTGTTTTCTTACCATAAACCACGTTAGAAGTGATTGTCAGGATAGATTGAGTTGGTACTGCATTGCGGTAAGTCGGCAGTTTCTGAATTTTCTTCATGAAACGTTCAACTAAGTCACAAGCAATATCATCGACGCGAGGGTCGTTGTTACCAAATTGTGGGTATTCACCTTCGATTTCAAAGTCAATTGCAATGCCGTCTTCGTCACGAATTGGTTTTACTTTCGCATATTTAATTGCAGACAGTGAGTCAGCAGCGACAGATAGACCTGCGATACCACAAGCCATTGTGCGGTAAACGTCACGGTCATGCAGTGCCATCAGAGCCGCTTCATAGCTGTATTTGTCATGCATATAGTGAATGATATTCAATGCAGTGACATACTGAGTTGCTAACCAATCCATAAAGTGATCCATACGATCCATCACAGTATCGAAGTCAAGTACTTCGTCCATGATAGGAGCGTGTTTAGGACCTACTTGCATTTTCAGTTTTTCATCAATACCACCATTGATGGTATACAGCATGGTTTTCGCTAAGTTAGCGCGAGCACCAAAGAACTGCATTTGTTTACCAACTACCATTGGGCTGACGCAACATGCGATAGCATAGTCATCGTTGTTGAAATCTGGGCGCATTAAGTCATCGTTTTCATACTGAACTGATGAAGTATCGATAGAGACTTTTGCGGCGAATTTTTTGAAGCTAATTGGCAGTTTCTCTGACCACAGGATAGTCATGTTAGGCTCTGGAGAAGGGCCCATGGTATACAGTGTATTCAAGAAACGGAAGGTGTTTTTAGTCACCAGTGTACGGCCATCAAGACCCATACCTGCTAGAGATTCTGTTGCCCAAATTGGGTCACCAGAGAACAGCTCATCGTATTCAGGAGTACGTAGGAAACGAACCATACGTAGCTTCATGACTAAGTGGTCAATCAGCTCTTGTGCTTCTTGCTCTGTCAGTTTACCAGCTTCAAGGTCACGTTGGATATAAATGTCTAAGAAGGTTGAAACACGACCAAATGACATTGCTGCGCCGTTTTGTGATTTCACTGCCGCTAGGTAAGCGAAGTAAGTCCACTGAACCGCTTCTTTAGCGTTAGTCGCAGGACCTGAAATGTCATAACCATATTTTGCAGCCATTTCTTTGATTTGGCCTAATGCACGGTGCTGTTCAGCAATTTCTTCGCGCAATTGAATGGTCATTTGCAGGTCTTCACCGTTCTCTAATCTTTCTTGCAGTGAAGTGAACTGATTAAATTTGTCTTTCATCAGGAAATCAATACCGTACAGAGCAACACGACGGTAGTCACCGATGATACGACCACGACCATATGCGTCAGGCAGACCGGTTAAGATACCTGATTTACGGCATTTTAGAATGTCTGGAGTGTAAACATCGAAAACGCCTTGGTTATGGGTTTTGCGGTATTCAGTAAAGATTTTTTTCAGGCTAGGATCTAAAGTGCGATCATAGGCTTTACATGAATTTTCCACCATTTTGATCCCACCGAATGGGATAAGTCCACGTTTTAGAGGTGCATCAGTTTGCAGACCAACGATTTGTTCTAAATCTTTGGCGATGTAACCCGCATCATGGGAAGTGATCGTTGATGCAACATCAGTGTCAAAATCAACGGGGGCATGAGTACGGTTTTCGATTTTGATTCCTTCCATGACTTTTTCCCACAGCGCATCTGTTGCTGGGGTAGAGCCTGCTAAGAAAGATTCATCACCTTCATATGGAGTGTAGTTTTTCTGGATGAAGTCACGCACATCGACGTTTTCTTTCCAGTTACCTTGGTTAAAACCTTGCCATGCTAAAGCGAATTTTTCATTTAATTCTGACATGATACTTTTACCTTTTAACAATGGATCTTTTAAGGATCTTAATAAATCTTTTCGTGAAAGTAGTGGCTATTAATGTTTTTGACCACCACGTAAATGCATGAACCAGTAAATTAGGCCGACTAAAAGTGCGCCGCCAATGATATTGCCGATAGTAACGGGTATTAGGTTGTCTGTAACAAAGTTGCTAACACTGAGTTGAGAAAAGTGTTCTGGTGAAACGCCAATTTGAGTCCAGAATTCAGCTGGAGCAAACTCTTTGATCATGATACCTAATGGGATCATAAACATGTTTGCAATGCTATGTTCAAAGCCACTCGCAACGAACATGGCGACAGGGAGCACAAGCACCAAAAGCTTATCGGCTAGGCTACGACCTGAATAGCTCATCCAAACAGCGAGACAAACCATTAAGTTAGCTAAAATACCTAAACAAACAGCCTCAATAAATGTATGGTGCAGTTTATGGTCTGCGGTTTGTAGGACATTAAGCCCCCATTGACCATTTGCCGCGGTATATTGACCAGCAAACCAAATCAAAGCAACAAAGAAGAGCGCGCCGATAAGGTTGCCAACATAGACGTTAAACCAATTTAGGAACATTTGCCCCCAAGTGATCCGCCCTGTAGCTTTTGACACAATGGTCAACACCGTGGATGTAAATAGATCTGCACCGCAAATAACCACGAGCATCAACCCAAGAGAGAAACAGACACCACCGATAAGTTTCGTAAAACCAAAAGGAGCGGCTTGTGCGCCAGTGGTCGCAGTAATATAAAAAACGAATGCGATTGAGATAAAGATACCGGCAGTGAATGCTGACAAGTATGTTATTGCTGGATGTTTATTGGCTTTGTAAACACCAGAGTCATCTGCAACTTGAGCCATTACAGCGGGAGGCAAAAGATTAAAAGGGTTGTCAGCTTTCATACTAACACTCTCTTACTAAGTTGATTAATTATAGCACGCAATCATAGTAACAAACGGCATAACTAAGAAATTTGATATGGATCATGAACCATCGTAAGAAATCGACGTAAATTGTTGAAAAATGGTTAAATTTCGATTTATCTAATTGATTTTTATAAATTAAATATTTTTTAAATTTTATTAAAAATTTTTATATTCTGACTTTGCTCAGGGAATATAGGTAAATAAAACCGGTGATTTGTTATTTAAATATTGCAAAATGAGCGGTGATTTTAATTAATTTAACTTATATAAAGATAATGGCCCGAAGGCCACTATCTAAAAATGATGATTTAGAAAACAATTAGGCATGTTCACGTTTTGCTTTTTGCAGTTTTTCATAGGCTGCAAGTAGCGCTTGGTGAGCTGGAAGCGCAGTTAATTCATCATCGATGGACCACAAACCATAGAAACAAGATTCGCCAGCAATAGCAGCGGATGCCGCATCGACGGTCTCTTGCCCATACATACGGACAAAAGCGCTATAATATTGTGACGCATCACGTTGTTCTTCTTGGCTCAGTAGTAGCAGGGTATGCAAACAACGATAATAGTTAGCTCGTTCAGCGGTAAAAACGGAGCTATTAAAGTCTTGTGTCCATTCTACCCATGCTAATGCCTGATCTAGGTCACCACCTGCTAGCGCCAGCATGGATTTTAACTCACCAATACGCAAGTTACTCCAGCCATTATCTTTACCTACGGCAAGGCCAAGTAGCTCTCGTACACGCGTGAAATCATCGAGGCCTTCATCGTCCAATTGCGCTATTAATGCCAGATAATCTTGCTTTTCCCATTGGCTATCAGGCAGCGTGATAATGGTATGACGTAAATGTGCCCCCATCGCATTGTTGGCAATATGCAAGTCTTCGACAGGATAAATATCAGACATACCCGGCACTAAAATACGGCAGGCATAAACCCCTAAGTGGTGATAATCAGCAATATAAACCTCGGCGTCGAGCTGATTAAAAATGCCCATAAGTGTTGCAAATTCTTCTTGTGTTGTGCCTTTAAAATTCCAATCGACGAAGGGGTAATCGGCATCGTCTTTAAAGAGATCCCAGCTAATAAGACCACTAGAGTCGATAAAATGGGTCTCTAGGTTAGTCTGCTCAGCCACTTCCTCATCATCGAATGTCGGCGCATTAAACACATCAAGATCTTTAAGGCTACGGCCTTGCAAGAGTTCTGTTACGGTACGCTCTAAAGCAACACCAAAATCAGGGTGGGCACCAAAAGAGGCAAAACAGGTTCCATTTTGTGGGTTAAATAGCACCACGCAAATGACTGGGAATTGACCACCAAGAGAGGCGTCATAACAGAAAATAGGGAAGCCTTCTTTTTCAAGTGTGGCAACGGCTTCAACCACATTAGGATAGCGAGCCATGATCTCATTTGGGATGGTAGGCAAGCTGATTCGTTCAGCAATAATGCGGTTTTTCACAAAACGTTCAAAGACTTCAGATAAGCCTTGAACACGCGCTTCATTTGCCGTGTTGCCTGCCGACATACCATTAGAGACATATAAGTTGCCGACAATATTCATAGGAATATAAACCGTTTGGTTATCGGATTGGCGAGTAAAAGGCAGTGCACAGATACCACGCTCTTCATTACCCGATTGTAAATCGATCAACTGACTGCCTGCCAAAGCATTATCAGGATCGTAAAATTCACGTAAGCGAGTGTCTAAAATACCTTCCGGTAAGCTATCGTCTTCGGTAAGAGGAAACCATTTTTCATTGGGATAATGAACAAAATCACCTTCAGCGATCGATTTTCCTAAATAGAAATCGGCAAAGAAATAGTTAGTTGATAAACGCTCGAAATATTCACCGAGCGCAGAAGCTAAAGCGGCCTTTTTGCTCCGCGCCTTTGCCGTTCGTAAAGCACAGAGGGCATGCTTTGTCTCGAATATGGACTGACCAAACATTAGGAACAGGATTCAGCCATGAGGCTTCTTCAATATCAAAACCGAGCTTTTTCAATTTTGTTTGAAATGCGTCGATGGAAACTTCAAGGGCGGCATCTTTGCCAGGAATAAATGTTTGGCTCATGATTTTGTTACTTATCAATAGGGAGAATTATAGGGGGGCTATGATACGGATTTTTGTTACACACCTCACGCAAAATTATCCTAATCCCCCACTATTTTGCCTAAAATAATTATCGGTATCACGGAAATGCAGTTTCAAATCCACATAATAACGGTAGTTTATTTAAAGAGAGGTTATAGGATGAAACAGAGTCATAAAATATTACTGGCGACAGCGCTCTCATTGGCAAGTACATCCGTTTTTGCACTACCAAATATTACCGTATTAGCCACCGGAGGAACGATAGCAGGAAGGTGGTGAATCAGCAACATCTTCAAGCTACCAAGCCGGAAAGGTCGGTATTGATGCACTCATCAATGCAGTGCCTGAAATCAAAAAAATAGCGAATCTTAATGGCGAGCAAGTCGTCAATATTGGCTCCCAAGATATGAATGACCAAGTCTGGTTAACGTTAGCGAAAAAAATCAACCAAGAGTGTGATAAAACAGATGGATTTGTGATCACTCATGGTACAGACACGTTAGAAGAAACTGCCTTTTTCCTCGATTTAACAACATCATGTCAAAAACCTATTGTATTGGTTGGCGCAATGAGACCATCGACTGCACTGGGGGCTGATGGCCCTCTCAACCTATATAATGCGGTGGTGGTAGCGACGGATAAATCAGCGGGGGGATCGCGGTGTCTTAATGGCAATGAATGATAAAGTGATCCAAGGGCGTGATGTCGTTAAGATGAACACAACCCGAAGTGCAAGCGTTTTGAGGCAGTAAATGCAGGCCCACAAGGTTTTATCCATGATGGCAAAGTGACTTTTTATAAACCAGCAGAGCCTAGAGATAATAAAGCCAGCCTTTGATGTCAGTAAATTAGATAAATTACCTCAAGTTGGCATTGTCTATAACTATGCTAATGCCTCTGCTGCCCCTGTGAAAGCGTTACGTGATGAGGGAGTTGAGGGAATAGTGAGTGCGGGGGTTGGAATGGCAACATGTATAAAACGGTTTTTGATGCATTAGCCCACTGCTGCTAAAGAGGATGTGGTTGTCGTTCGTGCCAGCCGTGTACCAACAGGCCTACACCACTCGTAACGCTGAAGTGGATGATAACTTATATGGCTTTGTAGCTTCAGAGCGCTTAAACCCGCAAAAAGCACGTGTTTTAACTTCAATTAGCCTTGACTGAAACCAAAAGATCCTAAACGTATTCAGGCACTTTTTGAAAAATACTAACCCACACTAAAAAATTTAGCGAATAGGGGGAATGACCCTCTATTCGCAGCTTTTCGCAGATAAATCCACCCTATTGGCGACAATATTAGCGGTAATTAGCGCAAAGCAAGGTACTAAGGAAAAGAGTATAAAAGAGCCATATTGATGCCGATTGTGCACCTTCAATCCCTCCAGGTGAAGAAAGCCCTGCAAGGTTAGCGATCATACCTGCCAAAGAGGCACCAAAAGCAGTGGAAAATAGCTGTAAGGTCGTAATTGCCGACGACGCTTTTTGAGATTCACTTCCAGCCGAGACTTGCAATACTCGCGTGAGCAAATGTGGCCATGCTGCACCAATACTTGCGCCAGTGATAAATAGACCAATACAAATAATCCATACCTGAAATGCTTCAATAGCAATAATTTTTGTTATGAACAATGCAAGAGTGGTTAGGCCTACCAGTGTGAATAGTGGAGCGAAACGAATAATTCGCACGGCAACCGTCGGCTTTAGTGATGAGGAAGCAATGGCGGGCACTTGGACCAACCCGCACCGACTAGGGCCGCTAAATAGCCTGATAACAAGGGAGCCACACCATGCAATATCTGTAAAAAATAGGGAACAAAAACCTCTGTTTGTACACTTAGACCCAAACAATGCCATCGTGAGGTAAATAGGCGCTAATTGTGCAGAAAAGCGAAATGTTCCCGAAGGAAAAAAGCGTATTATGACCACGACGCTCAATAACCATTAATCGAGCACACAGTAAAACGGCAATAAACATCCCTCCAATAGGGATAAATTTGTCCTTGACTCAAACTGCCTAGAGAGATGGCGAGCACGGCGCAAGAAAGCAGTAAAAGGGCCTGTAATGGAATCGGCTGTTGAGGGCAGTTTTCATGGGGATTTTTTGCCAGCAAAATCCGCCAAGTCAGCCATAAATAAGGGATACCGACTACGACCAGACACCAAAATGCTCCTCGCCATATATCGTACTCTGCAAATACGCCACCCAGTGCTGGCCCTAGTAATGTTGCCATTCCCCACATACTCGACATCATCGCTAACACTCTCGACCATAAATGTTGAGGAAATACAATGTGTACCATTGAGTAAGATAAGGTGAGTAAAATCCCGCCACCAGCCCCTTGGATCACTCTGCCAAGGAGCATCACTGGCATTGAGGGGGGTGATAGCGCAGATAACGGATCCTACAAGAAAAATCAACGTCGCCAGCCCATAACTTTTTTTAGGGCCAAAATAATTGAGGATCCGTGAGGTAAGGGCGGACAAAATAATCGAAGACAGAATAAACAGTGTGGTATTCCAAGCATAGAAATTAATGCCGCCAATATCCCGTACAACGGAAGGTAATGTGGTAATGGTGATATAAACATTAATCGCATGGAGGCAAATTCCCCCCGATAAGGCAAGTGTTAAACAGAGATTCTTACCGGTGAGTAGTGTACGCCAACCTTCCTGCTGACTTTTCTCTATATTCACGTGTGACGGATCCCTCTTATTTCTCTTATTGAATCGCCTTATTTTCCCTCACTAAAATCATTCACTTGATCTGTTTATGAGTGAAAAACTATTCATCAACTAAAGCAGTTATGAATCAACTTAGCAAGTTTGAATGAAACGATTACATTCAAATGCAGTTATTTTTTATGTTGAAATAAGTCCAAAGTGCCCATTCTGTCCATAGTGTTTTGCCTGCATTTTATCCTAAATTCAGGATATTAATTCGAGAAACACCATAAACTCGAATAATTAGTACTGTAAATGAATAGAAAAATTAATGTGTCTTGGCTCATATTTTAGGAATAAATATATTTTTAGCCTTGATAATTCGCGTTGCGAAAAATAGGCTAAGTAGGTACTCGTATTTTGTTTATCAAAACTAATCATTACTTAACGGGCGGCTACTGAAATTTATCACTGAAAAATAATATAAAAAACTGAGGAAACATCGAATGGTTAATAAAAATGTCAATCGTGGCAGGGGAATACTCGTGCTTAAAATAGGAATAGCACTCCTTCCTATTAGTTATCAACCAATAAGTTTTTCTGAGCAATTTTTAGATAATTCAACCCTTAAAGGCGGTTTGTATTATTGGCAACGTGACCGTTCGAGGAAAGAGTTAAATCCAGAAAGCGATAAATATAAGAAATATGTCGACAACCTTAAACATTCAACCGTGAATGCCAGCCTTGATTATTCTTCAGGTTATTTTCAGGATGTCATCGGTTTAGATTTAGCCGCATTTACAGCCATAGAATTATCCAATAGTGGCCCAGCGGCGCCTAATGAAATTGGTTTTAGTGATGCAAAAACGCGTTGGGATGAAAAATGGACCGGTGATCGAAGTGGTGTCAGCGTTTATAAAGCAGCGGCTAAAATGCAATATGGTCCGTTTTGGGGCAGAGGCGGTTATATCCAACCAACAGGACAAACACTATTAGCTTCTCACTGGAGCTATATGCCCGGAACTTATCGGGGTTTCGAAATCGGTGGGGTATTTGATTTCGCACAACAAGGGGCCTTGAGTCTGTCATATATGTGGACAGACCGTTATAAAGCGCCTTGGTATCGCGATATGTATAACTTCCGTGAAGCGGATGGCCAAACAGGGATCAGTTATTTGCAATCCCTTGGTTTTAAATATGATTTTAAAAATAACCTTGTTTTAGAGGCGGCTTATGGGCAAGCAAAAGGCTATATGGACCAGTATTTTGCGAAGGCCTCTTATGCTGTTCCTGTGGCTACACGTGACCTGCGGATGTCTTATCAATTTTATGGAGCAAAAGATAAGGTAACCAATGGTGGCATTAATGATGTTTACGATGGATTGGCGTTCTTGCAAGCCGTGACGTTTGGCTATACCTATGATCAGTTTGATTTTCGATTAGAAGGCACTTATGTGAAGGCAAAGGGGAATCAGGGCTATTTTTTACAGCGTATGACCCCGGGGTATGCGACATCAAATGGGCGATTAGATATTTGGTGGGATGGGCGCTCCGATTATAACGCGAATAATGAAAAAGCGCTCTTTGCGGGGGTGATGTACGATTTAGCTAAATGGGATCTTGCTGGTTGGAAAGTAGGAACATCATATATTTATGGATGGGATGCTAAACCCAGCACGAATACACAATATGCTCAAGATGTAAAATTAAAAGAAACGGCTTGGAACGTTGATATTTTATATACCGTTCAGACAGGTAAGGCGAAAGATACCTTATTTAAATTACATTTTACTAAATATGACAACCATACAGATATTCCAAGCTATGGTGGTGGGTTCGGCAATATATTTCAAGATGAAAAAGATATTAAGTTTATGGTCATGATGCCATTTACTATTTTTTAATAGCGCGGTCACTGCTATTAAAAAATAAAATAGCAGTGGTTGATTTTGAATTTAATATTGAGGTCACAATGAAAAAGAATTATTTAAGTCCTTTAGCATTATTCATATCAGCAACACTTTTTTCTACCGCAGTAAATGCTGAACAATCATCGGCTCAAGTCGTCGATGCATTAAGTGATATAGATGTGAAAATAAATGTGCTTGATAACCAAGCTGGTGAGCATGGTACTCACTGTGCTGCACTGGGTGCCGATTGGGCTGCATGTAACCGTGTCGATATTACCTTAACAAATGGCGATACTGCGATTGAATCCAACGATTGGGCGCTTTATTTTCATAGTATTAGACAGATTCTAAAACAAGATAACCCGCAATTTAAGATCACACATATTACAGGCGACCTTCATAAAATTACACCAACAGAGCAATTTAAAGGGATTAAAGCCCACGAAAAAGTGGTATTACCGCTAACGGGAGAATATTGGCAGGTTAGTTATTCAGACTTTATGCCTAGGTGGTACGCGACATCGGGAGATGCATCCCCACGCAACCTTAAGAGCACTGATACTCAAGATCCAACAACCTTTGTTACCCCCTTTGAACTGAAAAATTGGAAACGAACCGACGCCGATAACAATCTATTAATGACACCAGAAAACCGCTATCAAAAAAACTTAGCGATGAAACCGTTATCTGAGCAGCAATTGCGAGGGCAAATCTTACCTACGCCATTTGATATCAGTTTGCAGTCAGAGGATGTTGATCTGAGTAAAGGCGTTAAATTACAACTAAATGGGCTAACGAAAGGTGAGTTAGCTGTTATTGAACAACACTTACAACTGAGCAAGCTAAAACAAAATAGTCACGGGTTCCCCATTGAAGGGAAAATCGCACCTAAGCAATTTTCTACTGAAGATCAAGTGAGTGGTGCTTACAAATTAGTGATCACACCGCAACGAGCCGAAATTATTGGTTATGACCGTATAGGGTTATTTTATGGTGTAGGTTCATTATTGTCAGCGGTAACTGAAAGTGACACACCGAAAGTGGCAGCAATGGTCGTGAATGATAAACCACGTATGGAATATCGTGGGGTCTTTTTAGACGTTGGACGAAATTTCCACAGTAAACAGGTGGTGATGCGATTAATTGACCAGATGTCACGCTATAAATTAAATAAATTCCATTTTCATTTAACCGATGATGAAGGCTGGCGGATAGAGCTCCCCGGTTTACCTGAATTAACGGAAGTGGGAAGTCAGCGTTGCCATGATTTAACTGAGCAAAAATGTTTATTGCCGCAACTCGGGTCGGGGGGCTGACAATAATAATATGGGGAGCGGCTATTTCACGCGTGATGACTATATTGAAATTTTACGTTATGCCAAAGATCGCAACATTGAGGTGATCCCTGAAATTGATATGCCAGCCCATGCACGTGCAGCCGTTGTTGCTATGGAGGCGCGTTATAATAAGTTAAGCGCGGCGGGCGATGAACAAGGGGCAAATGAGTACCGCTTAGTTGACCCATCAGATACTTCAATAACCACTTCGGTACAGTTTTTATGATAAGCGTAGTTATTTAAACCCTTGCTTAGATTCATCACAGAACTTTGTCAATAAAGTCGTCAGTGAAGTGATGCAGATGCACGATGAAGCAGGTGTTCCACTGAAAACATGGCATTTTGGTGGTGATGAGGCGAAAAATATTCGCTTAGGTGCAGGCTTCCAAGATAAACGCGGCCCTATTGAGCCGGGCAAAGGTATTATTGATAAACAGCGCGAAGATAAGCCATGGGCAAAATCGAAAGCATGTCAGGCTTTAATTCAGCAAGGGGATGTCAGCGATTTTGACCATCTTTCCAGCCATTTTGCTAAACAGGTGAGTAAAAGTTTGCAACAAAAAGGCGTTACAACAATGCAAGCATGGCAGGATGGTTTAAAAGACGCTTCGAGTGCGAAAGATTTCGCCACTGACAATGTTCGCGTTAATTTCTGGGATACTCTCTATTGGGGAGGCTTTGACTCGGCAAATGATTGGGCAAACAAAGGCTACCAAGTGGTTATCTCCAACCCAGACTATGTCTATTTTGATATGCCTTATGAAGTTAACCCAAGTGAAAGTGGTTACTACTGGGCAACACGCGCGAGTGATGAACAAAAAGTCTTTGCTTTTGCCCCGAATAACCTCCCTCAAAATGCTGAAACCTCAGTGGATAGAGATGGGAATTCTTTCAGTGCGAAAAGCGACAAGCCTTGGCCGGGCGTATATGGTCTTTCAGGGCAATTGTGGAGTGAAGCCGTCAGAACGGATGATAAGGTCGAATACATGTTATTCCCTCGCATTTTGCCGCTGGCAGAAAGAGCGTGGCATAAGGCGCAATGGGAAAATGATTATCAATCAGGGCGTGAATATATTGGTGGTAAAACCCAATATGTTTCACAGCAAAAATTAGCAGATGATTGGAACCGTTTTGCGACTATCGTAGGGCAAAAAGAGCTTCGCCGCTTAGATAGAGCCGGAGTTGCCTACCGTATCCCTGTTCCTGGTGCAAAAATTGAAAACGGTGTGCTACTGGCGAATATCAGTTACCCTAGCTTAATTATCGAGTATGCATTGGCAGATAGCGATAACTGGCAGGTTTATTCGGCGGATAACCCACCCAAAGTCAATGGGAACGTCAAAATAAGAGCGAAAAGTCCAGACGGTGCGAGGGCGAGTCGTGTAGAAATCGTGACTCAAAAATAACGGGTATGTGGTGAGGGAGCGAATGAAGAGGCTCCCTCACGGTTTTATCGTCACCATACAATAATCACGTTCTATTACCCGCCGAGCTTGGGTATCAGAACCCTATCAACCATACGACTTAATCTTTACTCAGCTGACAAAGGATTGAAGGGGACTCGTTAGGTTCTTGAAAGATCTCAAAACAGGATAAGTAAGGCATTAATATGAAGTGGGGAAGGCTAGAGCCCAGTGAGTACTGGACTCAAATCCCACAGCCTTTTTAAAAACTATCTATAGTCAGTTAAAGGCAAAGATTTACGGTAATTACTCTTTTGGATCGTGTGCATCCGCATTTTCACGGCAATCGCCATCAGCACAGTGACCATAAAGATACAAACTGTGGTTAGATAGTTTAATACCGTGGCGTGCAGCGATATTGGTCTGGCGCTCTTCGATGGATTTGTCAGAGAACTCGATGACTTTTCCACAGTCTAGGCAGATTAAGTGGTCATGATGGTGCTGTTGAGTCAGCTCAAAAACGGATTTACCGCCTTCAAAGTTATGACGTGTCACGATACCTGCATCATCAAACTGGTTTAATACGCGGTAAACTGTAGCCAGACCGATCTCTTCGCCCATATCAATCAGCTTTTTGTAGAGATCTTCCGCACTGACGTGATGGCACTCAGGCTCCTGAAGTACTTCCAATATTTTTAATCTTGGAAGAGTGACTTTGAGTCCAGCATTCTTCAATGCTTTATTGTTGTCTGTCATGCGGGTTTGTCCTGTATCTTAAATCATAAATTTAACAATAATGAGACGTTTTTAACATAAATTCAGTTGTCTTCTAAACTGATTTACAATTATAGGCATGGAAATAAAAAATAGAAACCATGCTTTGTCGCATTATTATAATAGTATTAATAAGCCTATTTCTAATTAGTCGATTAGCCTAAAATTTCAGACAAAGACATCTCTTCTGAAATTTGCTGTACCCATGCATCAACACGTTCTTCGGTGAGTTCCGGCTGGCGATCTTCATCAATAGCAAGGCCGATAAAGTGGTTATCATCCGCCATTCCTTTAGATGCTTCAAAATGGTAGCCATCAGTTGGCCAATGACCGACGATCACTGCACCGCGTGGCTCGATAATATCGCGAATGGTTCCCATCGCATCACAGAAGTACTCCGCATAGTCTTCTTGGTCGCCACAGCCGAATAAAGCAACAAGTTTACCTTCAAAGTCAATTTCTTCGAGTGTTGGGAAGAAGTCATCCCAATCACATTGGGCTTCACCATAGTACCAAGTTGGGATACCGAGAAGCAGAATATCGAATGCTTCAATATCTTCTTTACTGCACTTTGCAATATCATGAACTTCCGCGTTCTCGTTGCCTAATCTCTTTTGGATCATCTTGGCAATATTTTCTGTATTACCAGTGTCACTACCGAAGAAAATGCCTATGACTGCCATAAAGTGAATAACCTCTTGTTTTTCCAATCTGGTTTACTAAAGCCAGATAGGGCTAAATTTGAACTAAAGTACCTAGAATTTTGACCCTATTTTGGCGAAAAAGCGTGAATAAATCTGTCGAATTTGTGTGGTTTATGAAGACGAAACTATTGACCAGAAGGCTCATAGACTAGCGCTAGCTGTGACATTAACATCTCTTCTATCAACTCACTACGGCTCATGTTTTTTTCATTCGCCAATTGATTCAATATCGTGACAGCATCTTCATTAAGTTTTAATTCAACGCGGCGTAGTCCTTTGACCTTATCACGCTTAAGTTGATTACGTTTGTTGATTCTTAATTGTTCATCCCGCGACAGCGGACTTGTTTTAGGTCGCCCAGGCCTGCGTTCCTCAGCGAACAAATCAAGGGTGGTGCGATCAGTTTGTTCTTTTGCCATATATTTTTACTGCTAAAGGGCGTATACCAATAATCCAGCGCGCAATAATACCCTAGCTGACTCCCTTGTACCATAGCGCATGTCGAGCGAAAGTTATTGATAGTAAAAAAAAGAGCTGTTTGTTGGAAAAAGCACCAGCCGAGCGCATGCTGGTGCTTTGACGGTACTATTATTGAGTTTGCTGCCGCCATAAATGCGCATATAACCCATTTTGCTGAAGCAAATTTTGATGGTTATCCATTTCAGCCACCTTACCGTCGCAAATTACACAAATGCGATCCGCATGCATGATAGTATTCAAACGGTGCGCAATACTGATCACTGTCCGTCCTTGTGTGATTAAAGGCATATTCGCCATGATGGCGGCTTCGGACTCGTAGTCTAATGCCGAGGTAGCTTCATCCAAAATCAAAATATCCGGTTTTGTCAGTAACGCTCTAGCGAGTGCGATGCGCTGGCGCTGCCCTCCCGAAAGATTCAGTCCACGCTCTGACAGAGGGGAGTTAAACTGCTCAGGAAGTGACATAATAAAGTCATAGGCGCCTGCAAGTTTAGCCGCTTCCACAACGTCATCATGATTGGCTTGTGGTTTACTCAAACGAATGTTTTCTTCAATAGTACCGACAAACAACATACTTTCTTGAAGTACGACACTCATGCGGCGACGCAGAGCAACCGTATCGCTAACCGCAAGATCCATCCCATCGACAATCACTTGACCATGTTGTGGAATATATAACCGTTGCAGTAGTTTCGTTAAGGTACTTTTTCCAGATCCTGAAGGCCCAGTAATACCGATAAACTCTCCCGCTTTAACGGATAATGAAAGATGGCTCAGCACTTCTGGGGCTTCGGGTTGATAACGAAAACGAATATTTTGGAACTCAATACGGCCTTGAATAGATGCCGAACTGACAATGCCTTTTCGTTCATTTTCAATAGGCTCATCCAAAATATCCCCCACACGGCGAAGAGAGATAATGGTATGCTGAAAATCTTGCCATATTTGCGCTAATCGAAGTACAGGTTGAGTGACATGAGCGCTTAACATATTGTAGGCAACCAATTCACCGGGGGTGATCCCCCCATTCATCACCTCTTTGACACCCACCCAAAGCAACAGCGCTGTGGTAATTTTACTGACGAGAGCCATTAGCTGTGAGGCGACCTCACTACGCAAGGTGACTTTAAAACCTTGAATAAGTTGTTTACTGAGTAACTTTTGCCAGCGACGATAAAAATAGGTTTCAGTTGCTGTCGTTTTAATCGTTTCAATCCCTGTGACAGCCTCTGTTAAGAAGGTTAGCCCATTTTCATCGGCTTGATAGGACTTCTCTGTTTGTTGCCGAATAATGGGGCCGAGTATCATCCATAAAATAAAAAAGATGACCAAAGAGCCAATGAGAAGCCATGACATAATGGCGCTATAGGTAAACAAAATGGCAATAAAAAGGCTAACAAAGAGTAAATCGATAAATAGCATCAAGGTAGAGCCAGTTAAAAACTGGCGGATATGGGCCATTTCACGAATTCGAGCGATAATTTTTCCTGTAGGGCGCCGCTTAAAATAGCCCAATGGTAGTGCCATTAGGTGCCGATAGAGTTTTCCTGATAATTCAGCGCCAATTTGTGTACTGGTATGGCTAAAAATTTTATTCCGAAGAAAACTATAAAGCGGCTCTGCAAAGGCAATACTAATAATGCCTATTGCCAAGACATGAAGGCTATTTAAACTACGTCCAACAAGTACCTTATCAATGACATTTTGAAATAATAATGGGCTAACTAAGGCAAAAAGTTGCACGACAGCTGCAAGGATAAAAACATTCTTTAATTGGGCGCGCTGACGTAATATTGAAGGGATAAACCAGCCAATACCAAACTTTCTTTTTTGCTCGGCTTCAAATTGTTCTTTGATTAATAACACGGCAAAGCGGCTATTTACCTCTGTATTATGTTCATGCCACAGACAAAGCTCACCTTGTGTGGGGTGAATTAACACTAACGCCCCCTCATGATTGTTTGCCAGCACCCACCAAACATCGTGAATACGAATTAGTGCGGGAAGGGGAAGGTTAGCAATTTGCTGTTTGTCTAAATCATCAAGCTCACTTTCATAGCCTATAATGTGGGCACATTCTCTAAGCTCCCAGTCGGTCGGTGAATCAGAGCTCATGCCAATAGCATGCATTAATTGGTCTTTAGTGACATTTTTTTGATAATGGTTTGCCACCCACACTAAAGCCTCTAAACCATAATTTGTTTCAGTCGCAGTCATGGATTATTTTTCCCTCATGGCGGTGGTGGTATATTCTTGAATAGGGCTAAGTAAATAATCGATGACGCGACGTTTTTCGGTTTTAATTTCGGCAGTGACCGATAAACCAGGGGTTAATTCGATGTGATTGCCTTCAACCAATAGGCTCTTTTTCTTTAAACCTATTTGTCCTAAAAAAACCAAACCTAATTGCTCGTCTTGGGTGCTATCTCTAGAAATCGAAATGACTTCACCATCGATAGTGCCATAGCGTGTGTAGGGGAAAGCATCTATTTTGACCGTTGCTAATTGGCCTTCACGAATAAATCCAATGTCTTTATTGAGAATTTTGACTTCGGCTAATTGCACGTCATTATTGGGCACAACCACCATCAATTGTTGAGCTGGCTGTAATACGGCACCTAAAGTATAGGTCGCGAGTTGTTGTACTGTACCATCTACAGGGGAACGAATAATTTTTAACTGCTCTCTTTCTTGGTTTTTTAGTAATTCCTGCTCCGCTGAAACTAATTTAAATTCAGCTTGGCGATATTTTTCATACCACTCTTGGGCTTTCTGTGTCTGTAGTCGGTGACGTTTTTCATGTAGTGCGGAATGTTGACTATTGAGGATCGCTAGCTCGGATAATTTTGAGGTTTTCTCTTTTTTCGCCATTAACAGTTCACGCTCTTGCTCCAAAAACTCTTTTTGGCTAATCAGTTGCTGATTATTTAATACCCGATGGGCATCAAGGCGTTTTTGTATATTGATGATCAAAGTATTAACGTCTTTTAATTCACGCTCTCTTGCCGAATAATGAGTTCTATTCAATGTTATTTCATTATCAATCTCATTGAGTAACGCATCATATTCATTTTTTAAGCTTTGATAGCTTTCTAAAAGGCGTTGCTGCTCTGTAGGTAATAATTTAGCAAACTCCGGAGTGAGCTCAGGGGAGATTTGATTTAATAACGCATGATGTACCCATTTTTCAATTTGTTGAAAATGAATTTGATAATTAAGATTATGAATATCTTGATTGATCCCTAAGACATTAACACTTAATAATGGGTCGCCTTGTTTGACGTGTTGTCCATCAGCCACATAAATATGTTGTAAGCGGCTAAGCTCAAAGGCTTGAATAACTTGTGTTCGCCCGGAAACGACCAATCGGCCTTGTGTCGTCGCTTGAATATCTAATTTACCGATATATGACCAAATAATCGCAAATAAAATGCCAATACTGATAATGATGGCCGTTGTTAAGGCTAGGTAAGACGGCGGGCTTTTTAATAGTGCTAAATGTGACGGTAAAAAATGGTTATACCGTGTCGTTGCTGCTGTTTGTTTCATAACTAACATCCGTGTCATTATTTAAAAGATTGCTGTAACGCCCATAAATGTTGATAAAACTGGCCTTGCTCAAGTAATTGTTGATGGCTTCCTTGTTCAACAATTTTGCCTTGTTGCATCACGATAATACGTTGGTGATGACGAATAGTAGAAAGGCGATGAGCAATCGTAATTACCGTTCTGCCCTGAGCAATAAGCTGCATATTTTTTTGAATAATAGCTTGAGACTCATCATCTAATGCGCTGGTGGCTTCGTCAAAAATAATAATTTTAGGGTCGGCGAGCAGTGTACGTGCAATAGCAATTCTTTGGCGTTGTCCCCCAGACAGTGATGCGCCTCCTTCGGATAATATGGTGTCATAACCCATCGGTAATTTTAAGATAAAATCATGGGCCCCCGCCATTTTGGCGGCATGTATGACTTCATCCATTGACGCATTGGGATAAGTTTGCGCAATATTATCGAAAACGGTTTGGTTAAAAAGAAAGTTCTCTTGTAATACGATACCAATTTGCCTTCTGAGCGAATGAATATTCATCGATGAAAGAGGAGTGCCATCTAATAGGATCGTTCCTTTCTCAGGGGTATATAATCGGAGTAATAAACGTGCAAGAGTACTTTTCCCTGAGCCAGATGTACCAACAATGCCTAATGTTTCACCAGCCTGAATCGATAAATTAAAATTATCGAGAATATAAGGCATGTCAGGTTGATAGCGAAAAGAGATATTACGCAAATGGATATGGCCTTTTAAGGTATTATTATCCGCTTGTTTTGTTTGCTCTGTCGGCAAATTGATAATTTGCGCTAATTTTTCGATGGCAACTTTGGTTCTAATATAATCCCCCCAGAGCTTAACCAACTTAACAAGAGGCTGGCTTGCATGATTGACCATCATATGAAATGCAATAAATTGACCAATAGTAAGCTGTAAGGCTAAGACTTCAGAGGCACCAATCCACAAAATAACGGCGCTGGTTAATTTCTCAATCACCATCACAATATGTTCAGAGCGGGAGTTGATTTGGCCTGCCGCAAATGTCGTATGACTCATATCAGAAGTTTGCTGATCCCAGCGGCGAGTAAAATTGGGCTCTATTGAGAGGCTTTTGGCTGTTTCAATACCATTAATACTTTCGGTTAAAAATGAGGTGTTGATGGCAATATTTGCAAATTGCTTATGGGCCGCGGCCTCAATTTTAGGCGTCAGCCACCAAGCAACTAATAAATAGAAGGGAATTGAGCATAAAAAAAACCAACATTAAGGTTGAGGATAATAGGCTCATGACATAAAGAAAAACAAATAAAAAGAGCACATCAACACAGAGTGTAAAAAAACTTCCTGTCAAAAATTCGCGAATAGTCTCTAGCTCTTTAACGCGTGTAACGATTGCACCAATTTGCCGAGTTTTAAAAAACGAAAGGGGCAGATGTAGTAAATGATTGACCAGCTTTAACCCTAAAGTCATATCGATACGGTTAACGGTATGGTTATAAACATACTCACGCAGCCCTTTAAGCGTCACTTCAAGGATGGCGGCAATAATAAGACCAAAGATCAGCAGATCCAATGTCATCATACTATTATGCACTAACACTTTATCCATAATGACTTGGATAATAATTGGTGTCACTAATGCGAGTATTTGCAAAATAAATGAAAATAATAAAACGCTAGCGATAATATATTTATATTTCAAAAATTCTGTTTTAAACCAAGTAATATCAAATTGGCTTTGTTTGGTTTTAACCTGTAGCCATTTACCACTCCACATTTGGATAAACTTATCCATATTCCATAATTCTGGAGGATGGTTACCAAATCGCTGAATAAGAACTTGTTCATGATTAAAATTAGCTAATAGATAAGCTACGTTATCATTATCATAAATAATAGAAGGAGAATCTATCTTACTAATGTTTTTATTGGTTTGATTTTTATATTTACACTTTATATTAAGCTTGTTTTGAAGCGCTTTTAATGTATCACGGAAACTTTCTTTCTCTGCGGTGATGGTATTAAACTCGTCTTGACTAATATCACTTGTTAACTTAATGATGATGCCAATAAAGTAGAGTGTTGACTGGAGTATTTTCACTTTCCATTTTTTCTGTGAATATTCCTTTGGGTTATTGCTTGTCATATAGGATGGTTGATATTTATTGCTGATAAAATAATGTTAGCAATAATAGATGAAATAGCATGGATAGTTTTCACAGAGATAATACAGAAATAATAGTTATCAGTGTATTGAAGTTTGTCTTATATATTATTGGTTCTTATTTGGTTTATAATGAAGGGTTATATATTCCCTTCATTATAAATAAAGCTTGAATTTATTGGTATTCGGGCAAATCTAAGAAACGGTGTATGGCTCTAAGTACATGATCTGGTTTCTCTGCATGAACCCAATGCCCTGCATCCGCGACGACCCATGCTTTCGCATTTGGGAACTGTGCGGCAATCTCTTCTCTATATTCGGCTTGCACATAAGGGGAGTTACCGCCGGGGATTAATAGAACAGGTTTATCCCAAGCCGGAACGGTTTCCCAGCCAATAATAGACTCATAGTTTTCTTTGATGGCAGGCAGGTTAAATTTCCACTCGCCTTGGCGGAATGATTTGAGTAAAAACTGAATGACACTCTCTTCATCAAGGTATTCGCGCATGACGACCGTCGCGTCTTGGCGGCTTTTGACGCCAGCGTGGGTCACCGCTTCGAGAGCCGCAATAATGGTATCGTGGCGGCGAACTTGATAAGCGACAGGCGCCATATCAATAGCCACAACTTTTTCTACGAAATGAGGGGCAATTTCGGTTGCTGCCATCGCAATTTTCCCGCCCATGGAGTGACCAATCAAAATGGCGTTTTCATATCCAAGGGATTGTAAGAGTGTCATGACATCTTGTGCCATTTGGCGATATTCCATTGTCGTGGCACGGAATGAGTCGCCATGGTTTTCTGACATCAATTTGGATGGTGACAAAATATTTTTGTAAATCGCGGGCTAATACACCGAGATTATTGAGATCACCAAATAATCCGTGGATCAGCACGACAGGGGTAGACGATACCGGAGTTTCAGGTTTATGAATAGTATGGTTTAGCAGGTTTGTCATAGTTCATTTTCAGCTTATTTATCTTCTTTAACGATATGATGGCATGTACATTAGCAAAATCCAAACGGGTCGATTAATTATTCAATGCTATCAATAAAAGAATAAATGGAATATTAAGGTCTCATTCTTCTCATTATTGTATTTTTTTCTGATTAAACATAAAACCACCAATCAGATGATAACTTACTGAAATATCGTTGAACTTAGTGTGCTGTTTACTTTAAGTTATTGAAATTTTAATTGTTTTGTTTTCTTGAAATCTATCTTATAATCCCAACGCAAATTTTAGTTAAAAAAGTACTGGGAAAAAATGAAAACGATAGAAGTTGATGAAGAGCTTTACCGCTATATTGCCAGCCACACACTGCATATCGGTGAAAGTGCATCGGATATTTTGCGCCGTATGTTAAATTTAAAGTCCGGTCAGCCAGTACAAGTCGTTAAAGAACTCGGCAACGAACAGCCGCCGCAGCAGGCGGTCGAGACAAAAAAAACAGCCATTACGCCGCAAAATCCAGTTAGGGTGATGAGGGAGCTTTTACTCTCTGATGCTTATGCAGAAAAAAGCAAAGCCATCGACCGCTTTATGCTAATTTTATCGACACTCTATAGCTTAGACGCCACTGTTTTTGCTAATGCGACAGAGTCAATGCATGGTCGTACGCGTGTCTATTTTGCTGGCGATGAGCAAACACTGTTAGCCGCAGGTAAGCAGTCAAAACCACGGCATATTCCGGGAACGCCATTTTGGGTGATCACCAACACAAATACCAATCGCAAACGCAGCATGGTTGAAGCAATCATGCAGGAAATGCAGTTCCCTGCCAATGTGATTGAGAAAGTTTGTAATACTATCTAATCGAAAAATTGAGGCATCGCTGGTGTCACAAATAGGGCACCAGTGCATTGGGAGATAACAAGTGACAATACATGAACGCGCAGGGCAGCTTCCGTTTCAGAAAGATTTGATTAATGTTGCACAACTAACCGCTCAATATTATCAACTAAAACCACAAGTCGGTAACCCTGAACATGCAGTGAAGTTTGGAACATCGGGGCATCGAGGCAGTGCAAGTAGGAAAAATTTCAACGAAAATCATATTCTTGCTATTGCTCAAGCGGTTGCTGATTTACGTAAAAAGCAAGGGCTAACAGGGCCATGCTTTGTCGGCAAAGACACCCACGCGTTGTCTGAAGCGGCATTTATTACGGTTATTGAGGTGTTAGCTGCAAACCAAGTCAATGTGGTTATCCAAGCCGATAACGGGTTTACTCCGACGCCTGCCATATCCCATGCGATTATCAGTTATAATCAATCCCATCAAGATGTTGCGGATGGAATTGTCATTACACCTTCTCATAACCCACCAGAAGATGGCGGTATAAAATATAATCCCTCGAATGGTGGCCCTGCTGATACCGATTTAACATCGGTTATCGAAAAGCAAGCAAATCAATTACTCGCAAACGGCCTTACGGGTGTTAAGCGTATTTCTTTTGAAGATGCGCTGGTCAGTGGTTATGTCACCGAACAAGATTTAGTCATGCCTTATGTCGCCGCACTGGGTGAAGTGGTGGATATGAAGGCGATTCAAAAAGCAGGTTTAAAATTAGGTGTCGACCCACTCGGTGGTTCTGGCATCGAATATTGGCGCAAGATTGCTGAATATTATCAATTAGATCTTGAACTGGTGAATGATCAATTAGATCAAACATTCCGTTTTATGCCGCTTGATCATGATGGCGTGATCCGCATGGATTGCTCATCGCGTTGGGCGATGGCTGGCCTATTAGGGATGAAAGAAAAGTTTGACTTAGCATTCGCCAACGACCCTGATTATGACCGTCATGGTATCGTCACCCCAGCAGGGTTAATGAATCCAAACCACTACCTTGCGGTCGCGATCGATTACCTATTCCAGCATCGCCCACAATGGGGGGAAAGAGGTCGCTGTCGGGAAAACACTCGTTTCAAGTGCCATGATTGACCGTGTTGTTGCCGATATTGGACGTGAACTTGTCGAAGTACCCGTTGGTTTTAAATGGTTCGTCGATGGCTTGTTTAACGGAAAATTGGGTTTCGGCGGCGAAGAGAGTGCCGGAGCGTCTTTCCTTAAATTTGATGGCACACCTTGGTCGACAGATAAAGACGGTATCATTTTATGTTTGCTAGCGGCGGAAATTACCGCGGTGACAGGGGAAAACCCTCAGCAACGTTATAACAAACTCGCCGAAAAATTTGGTGCGCCTATTTATAGTCGTATTCAAGCCAAAGCCACCCATGAGCAAAAAGCGAAACTCAGTAAGTTGTCGCCAGAGATGGTCACTGCGGACTCTTTAGCGGGCGATAAGATCACTCAACGTTTAACGACGGCACCGGGTAATGGCGCTTCTATTGGCGGGCTAAAAATCATGACCGATTATGGTTGGTTTGCCGCTCGTCCATCCGGCACGGAAGAAGCGTACAAAATCTATTGTGAAAGTTTCCGTGGCGAAGAGCATTTACGCCAAATTGAACAAGAAGCAATAGAGATTGTGAATAAGGTTATTGCTTAATCAGCCGTATCATTAATGCCTAACTGGCTAGAGCAAAATATTTTCAAATCCCGATTATGCAAAACAGGCCATAATCGGGATTATATTTTTTATTCGTCCACTATCGCTTCATAATATTGTGGTGGTATTTGTTGTGACGGGATTAACAAAATTCCTCTCTTTTTTATCAATAAATTCAACTTATCGTATTTCCCATCAACTCGACAATAACCGTTGCAGCAAGTGACAGGTGATGATACAACCATAGTTACTGAGTTAATTTAACAAACATTGTTGAAATTGAAGATAGGGTGAAATCAATGAGTCAGGTTTATAATTTCAGTGCGGGTCCTGCCATGCTACCTGTTGAAGTCATGCGTCGTGCTGAACAGGAATTTTGTAACTGGAAAGGCTTAGGCGTTTCTGTTATGGAAGTTAGCCATCGCGGCAAGGATTTTATTGCGATAGCGGAGGAAGCAGAGCAAAATTTACGTGATTTATTAAATATTCCGCAAAATTATAAAGTGCTATTTTGCCATGGTGGTGCTCGCGGTCATTTCGCTGCATTACCGCTGAACCTGTTGGGCGATAAAACCACGGCAGACTATATTGTTGGTGGCTATTGGGCGGAATCTGCGGCAGAAGAAGCACAAAAATATTGCACTCCTAACATTATCCAAGTCAAACAAGAAAAAGACGGTGTTGTGGGTGTGAAACCGATGAGCGAATGGCAATTAAGCTCAGATGCGGCTTATGTTCACTATTGCCCTAATGAAACTATTGATGGCCTAGCTATCCATGAAGAACCTGATTTCCCGAAAGACAAAGTGATCATTGCGGACTATTCATCTTCGATTCTGTCTAAACCTATTGATATTAGCCGTTATGGCGTGATTTATGCAGGAGCACAAAAGAATATTGGTCCAGCGGGTCTTACTATTGTTATTATCCGTGAAGATCTCTTGGGCAAAGCTTCAAAGCAGACACCCTCAATATTTGATTATACAACCTTAGCAAAATATGACTCGATGTTTAATACACCGCCGACTTTTGCTTGGTATTTATCAGGCATGGTCTTTAAGTGGTTGAAAGAGCAGGGCGGCTTGCAGGAAATGGCAAAACGCAACTATGAAAAATCACAATTGTTGTATAACGCAATCGATGATAGTGAATTTTATATTAACCGCGTTGCGGTCGAAAACCGTTCTTGGATGAACGTACCTTTCCAAATGCAAAATCCTGCATTGGATGACAAATTCCTTGAAGAAGCGAAAGCACAAGGGCTATTGTCACTAAAAGGTCACCGCGTTTCAGGTGGGATGCGTGCATCAATATACAATGCGATGCCATTAGCCGGTGTCCAAGCACTTGTTGATTTCATGGCAGACTTTGAACGTCGCCACGCATAATCATCTTCCCGACCTAATCCGCGCATTGGGTCGGGTTTAACTATCTTCATTTTTGAAAACGATAATAAATAATTAGGCAAACAGTACTGGAGAACCTGCGCTTTATGCAATCCCTGACATTACAAACCTATCTCTTCAATTAACGGAACGATCAACCTGCCAGGGTCTAAAAGTGTATCGAACCGAGCGCTGTTATTAGCGGCGATGGCTAATGGCACAACGTTACTGACAAACTTACTGGATAGTGATGATATTCGCCATATGCTGAATGCATTAAGCCAGCTTGGTGTTAATTACCAATTGTCTGAAGATAAAACACGTTGCCGTGTTCAAGGAGTCGGTGGGCGGTTATGCCATACTGACGAACTGGAAATTTTTCTGGGTAATGCGGGTACGGCAATGCGCCCATTGACCGCAGCATTGTCGTTAGCGAATAACAATATTGTGTTAACAGGCGAGCCTCGCATGAAAGAGCGCCCAATAGGGCATTTAGTTGATGCTTTACGTGAAGGTGGCGCTACGATTGATTACCTAGAACAAGAAAATTATCCGCCCCTTCGCTTACGTGGTGGTTTTTCTGGTGGTGAAATATCGGTTGATGGCTCTGTCTCTAGCCAATTTTTGACCGCACTTTTGATGGCCGCGCCGTTGGCTGAGAAAGAGACAATCATTACTATCTCAGGTGAATTGGTTTCAAAACCTTATATCGATATCACCTTAGCTTTGATGGCAACGTTTGGCGTTGAAGTGGATAATCACCAATATCAACGCTTTGTTATTAAAGGGCAACAGCAGTATCAATCACCCGGCGAATACTTAGTCGAAGGTGATGCGTCATCAGCATCCTATTTTCTTGCCGCGGCAGCTATTAAAGGTGGCACTGTCAGAGTGACAGGTATTGGTCGTAATAGTCTCCAAGGCGATACCAAGTTTGCCAATGTACTGGAGAAAATGGGGGCAACAATTCGTTGGGGGGGATGACTTTATTGAATGCCAACGAGGTACGTTAAACGGAATCGATATGGACATGAACGCTATCCCAGATGCGGCGATGACCATTGGTACTGTGGCACTGTTTGCGCAAGGGGAAACGGTGATCCGTAATATCTATAATTGGCGCGTGAAAGAGACGGATAGACTGTATGCTATGGCGACTGAACTGCGTAAGGTCGGTGCTGAAGTCGAAGAGGGGCACGATTTCATCCGTATTGTTCCGCCAGCGCAATTACAGCATGCTGAAATTGAAACCTATAACGATCACCGAATTGCTATGTGTTTTTCGCTCGTTGCCTTGTCTGATACCCCTGTTACGATTTTAGATCCAGGGTGCACGGCAAAAACATTCCCAGATTACTTCCAACAATTAGCCCGTCTGAGCTAAATTTTAATCATTCGACTGACTGACTTTGCATTGAGGCAATGTCAGTCAGTATCCATAATTAGCCGCCATTTATATATCTGCATAACCATTTTTCTGCGACTCATCAGAACCTGCTTATTTCACAAAATCGTCGAGTAGGTATAATACCACTACAGATTTTAATTGCAGGTGGTGAAACCACGTGCAGAGAAGGAGACCTTTTATGGTGGCAATTGCCCCTGTAATAACTGTTGATGGACCAAGTGGTGCTGGTAAAGGTACATTATGCCAAGCGCTGGCAAACCAGTTTGGATGGCAACTCTTAGATTCTGGTGCGATTTATCGTGTTCTCGCATTAGCGGCTTTACATCATCATGTAGACATTCAGTCTGAAGATGCGTTAGTACCTTTAGCAGCAAACCTAGATGTACGCTTTGTGCCAGAAGAAAACCAGTTAAAAGTGATTTTAGAAGGCGAAGATGTTTCAAATCAAATTCGCACGGAAGATGTGGGTAAAACCGCCTCGCAAATAGCGGCTTTTCCGCGTGTAAGGGAAGCGCTATTACGCCGCCAACGCGCATTTAGAGCGATGCCTGGTTTGATTGCAGATGGCCGTGATATGGGAACCGTTGTTTTTCCTGACGCTCCCGTCAAAATTTTTCTTGACGCTTCCGCCGAAGAGCGCGCTCATCGGCGCATGAAGCAGTTGCAGGAAAAAGGGTTTGATGTTAACTTTGAACGACTTTTAACCGAAATACAAGAACGCGACTATCGTGATCGTAACCGTTCGGTTGCACCTTTAGTTGCCGCGAAGGATGCTTTGATTTTGGACTCCACAAGTATGTCAATTGAGGAAGTCATTGAAAAAGCACAAGCCTACGCGAAAAAAATTCTGCAATTATCTTAATAATTGGCTGTATTTTAGCTTATAATGTAGATAGTATACGCATCTAATACTATGTTGATTTTTTTCGCTTAACATGGTAATCACCTTATGACAAGGAAAGTTGTGGGGTATGTAAAACAACCCCCATTTGGCCGGAAGCTGAATGGACGTTAATTTAAAACTCTTGAAGATCATTAATATGACAGAATCTTTTGCTCAACTCTTTGAAGAATCCCTGCAGAATATTGAAACCCGTCCTGGTTCTATCGTCCGTGGTACTGTTGTTGCCATCGATAAAGACGTTGTTCTGGTTGACGCAGGTCTGAAATCTGAATCTGCTATCCCAGTAGAACAATTCAAAAATGCTCAGGGTGAGCTAGAAATCCAAGTTGGCGACGAAATCGACGTAGCTCTGGATGCAGTTGAAGATGGTTTCGGTGAAACTATCCTTTCTCGTGAGAAAGCGAAACGCCACGAAGCATGGCTGATGCTGGAAAAAGCTTACGAAGAAGCTGAGACTGTAACCGGTGTTATTAACGGTAAAGTAAAAGGTGGTTTCACTGTAGAACTGAACGGTATCCGTGCGTTCTTACCAGGTTCACTGGTTGACGTTCGTCCAGTTCGTGACACAACCCACTTGGAAGGCAAAGAGCTAGAGTTCAAAGTTATTAAGCTGGATCAGAAACGCAACAACGTTGTTGTTTCTCGCCGTGCTGTAATTGAATCTGAAAGCAGCGCAGAACGCGATCAACTGCTCGAAAATCTGCAAGAAGGCATGGAAGTTAAAGGTATCGTTAAGAACCTTACTGACTACGGTGCATTCGTTGATCTGGGCGGTGTTGATGGCCTGCTGCACATCACTGATATGGCTTGGAAACGTGTTAAACACCCAAGCGAAATCGTCAATGTTGGTGATGAAATCACAGTTAAAGTTCTGAAATTCGACCGTGAGCGTACCCGTGTTTCTCTGGGTCTGAAACAACTGGGCGAAGATCCTTGGGTTGCAATCGCTAAACGTTATCCAGAAGGTACTAAACTGACTGGTCGCGTAACTAACCTGACTGACTATGGTTGCTTCGTCGAAATCGAAGAAGGCGTTGAAGGTCTGGTTCACGTTTCAGAAATGGATTGGACTAACAAAAAACATCCACCCATCTAAAGTTGTTAACGTTGGTGACGTTGTTGAAGTTATGGTTCTGGATATCGATGAAGAACGTCGTCGTATCTCTCTAGGCCTGAAACAATGCAAAGCGAACCCATGGCAGCAATTTGCAGAAACTCACAACAAAGGTGACCGTGTTGAAGGTAAAATCAAGTCAATCACTGACTTCGGTATCTTCATCGGTCTGGAAGGCGGCATCGATGGCCTGGTTCACCTGTCTGACATCTCCTGGAACGTTGCAGGCGAAGAAGCAGTTCGTGAATACAAAAAAGGTGACGAAATCGCAGCCGTTGTTCTGCAAGTCGACGCAGAGCGTGAGCGTATCTCTCTGGGCGTTAAGCAGTTAGCTGAAGATCCATTCAATAACTACTTAGCAGCAACCAAGAAAGGCGCAATCGTAACTGGTAAAGTTATCGCAGTTGATGCTAAAGGTGCAACTGTTGAGCTGACTCTGGGCGTTGAAGGTTACCTACGTGCATCAGAAGCTTCTCGTGACCGTGTTGAAGATGCAACACAGGTTCTGAAAGTTGGTGATGATGTTGAAGCTAAATACACTGGTGTTGACCGTAAAAACCGTGTAATCAACCTGTCTGTTCGTGCAAAAGACGAAGCTGATGAAAAAGACGCTATCGCTACTGTGAACAAGCAAGAAGATACTAGCTTCGGTAACAACGCAATGGCTGAAGCTTTCAAAGCAGCTAAAGGCGAATAATTAAGGTAGGGGTAACAGGCGTTACCCCTTCGTAACGGTAGTTTAGGGAGGTACTATGACCAAGTCTGAGTTAATCGAAAGACTGGCTAGCCAGCAATCTCATCTGTCAGCAAAAACGGTCGAGGATGCTGTTAAAGAAATTCTCGAACATATGGCAGATACTCTGGCTGGTGGTGAACGTATAGAAGTCCGCGGATTCGGCAGTTTTTCTCTTCACTACCGTGCTCCGCGTGTTGGGCGTAACCCAAAAACTGGAGACAAAGTGGAGTTGGAAGGTAAATACGTTCCTCACTTTAAACCAGGTAAGGAATTACGTGACCGTGTAAATATTTATGGTCAATAATTGATTGTAAATCTTAATTATTAGTTCAAAACGGTGCTTGTGTTTCACAGCACCGTTTTTTTATTGGGGGTCTTTAACGTATTGATAGCGTTTCTGGCTAAAACGACACGCTCAGTAAAGGGGGCCGTGAGCTGCTTAATTGCTTATCTGACTCGCAGGAAAACGTTTTAAGTGTTGTCGTAGGGCTGGAGCAATCTGCTAATGGCTAAAAAATAGAGCACCATAGGTTAGGAGCGTAATAAAACTGGTTATGGTATAGCAATGGCTTGGAATGCAGACACAAGTTACCCGAACATGAATGACCCACTTAGGTAGTTAGATTATATAGGTTGTTGATATTTAGCTTAGCTAAAATCGAGATAGATGAAGCTATATAGACAACGATATCATTTACTTTTAATTTAATCCAAACGGCGATACTCTCTCTCAATAATTATTTAAATTAACAATAAAAACAAAATAGTTTTGCGAAGCCCCTCCTAAATAAAAAAATATGATTGAGTGATATCATCAAGTATTAGGAAGCAGCTCGTATCGCTGATATTCATGTTTTCCAGAAAAGGGTAAGCCTCGTTATGGTGCTCATTCATGTGGCGCACTAAGAGGTGAGGAAATGTATGGCAGTATACTGACACTATTTCGGGGAGGATCACTTTCCTATACTTTAGCGGCGATCGCGATATTTATTGGCACATTACCGATTTTATTTATTCATCATATCCCCACAATAAATAATTCATTCATTATTTCAGGTATCTTGTTTCTATTTTTGTTATTTATAAAAGCACATCGTTATCTGAAGTTTTTTCTATTAATAGCTATCGCATTTTTGTGGGCATGTTGGCACGCTAATGATGTTATTGAGAAAATAAACCTACTGTCAAAAAAGTACCAATTATTAGACGTTACTATTATCAGCGTACCACTATTTAATAAAGAAAAAGAAAACATTAAAGTCAGAATTAATAAAGTTGCTGGGGTCACCGTGTTTCCGCCATTATATGCGGTATGGCAAGTGAAACATCGGTCAGGTGTTACTATTTGTGCGGGGCAAACTTGGCAACTTAATAGCCTATTAAAACCGTTACATGCATCCTTAAATGAAGGGGGCTTTGACCAACAACGTTATAGCCTATCACAACGTATTATTGGTAAATTAAAAAACACCCAAACAACAATGATCGACTCTCGCTGCTCTGTGCGGCAGAGGGTAATAGATTTTTATAAGGAAGAAATTCTTTCATTAAAAAATGCTGCGATTACTTATGCTTTAATGTTTGGTGAGCGCACATTATTAACGCCTGAGTTATCCGCACTATTACAAAGTACAGGTGTGAGCCACCTTATCGCCATATCCGGTTTGCACATCGGGCTATCTTATTTACTAGGCTATTGGCTTGCTCGGTGCTTACTGTATTTGCTTCCCAGCTACGTTATTAGCCCCAAAATACCTATTATATTTGGAGGCATTTTTGCTTTTCTGTATGGATGGGTCTCTGGTTTCGCTATTCCAGCAACACGTGCTTTAATTGCATTGGGGTTGTGGATCTATATCAAACAGCAAAAGAGCCTCTATTTTTCATGGCAATGGGCGGTATGGAGCATTGGTTTGATTGTGCTTGCAGACCCTTTAGCTATGCTATCTGACAGCTTTTGGTTATCCAGTTTTGCGGTATTGGCGATACTGTATTGGTTCAAGTTATTTTCTGTATCATCTTCTACACAGCATACAAAAGTCCTTGGTTGGTTAATTCCTTTCGTGCATTTACAAACGGGTTTATTGATCTTATTAGCACCAATACAAATGGGATTATTTCAAGGGATCAATTTTATGAGCTTTTGGGCAAACCTCTGGTTGGTTCCTATTGTTTCTTGGTTGGTTGTACCGCTTATCTTACTCTCATTTCTGCTATATCTGTTTCCAAGTGCTGCAATCCATCATTTTATTTTGCAGTTAATTGATAGCATTATTTCAATAGGAATAAAGCCATTAGTGTATCTCAGTGATTTTTGGATGGAGCTACAGTCCGTTTCATTGTGGGTTTCTATATTCTGCTGGTTGATTGGTGTATTTATTTCATTTGGCTGGCATCGAACCTATATTGGGTTATTAGGCTGTTTTAGTGCATTGTGCATCGGCACTGAAAGTGCGGTTGATAAATCAGTAGAGCAAGGATGGAGCTTAACCACTCTGGATATTGGTCATGGTTTAGCCGTTGTAATACAGCAAAAAGGCGTCTCCTATTTATATGATACAGGTAATCGTTGGCAAGGAGGAAGTAACGCCCAAAAACAGATCATTCCATACTTAAAACGAAAAGGGATTATCCCGATAGGCCTTATTCTAAGCCATAAGCACCTTGACCATATAGGCGGAGTGCCATTTCTAAAAAAACAATACCCTTGGTTAAATGTGCGAAGCAGTTTTGGAGGGGGGCAACATCTTCCTTGCTCTAAAGGTCAACGTTGGCAATGGGGAGAGCTGCACTTTGAAGTGCTTTGGCCTGAAAAGCTTGCTGAAAAGTCTCATAATGATGATTCTTGTGTGATCATGTTAACCGATGGCTACCATAAAATCTTACTAACAGGTGATATCGAAAAGCAGGGTGAGCAAGCAATTACCGCACTATATAAACATCGATTAAATGCGGACATTGTTTTTTGCGCCACATCATGGCAGCAATACGTCATCAACGTCACTATTCATTAGAACAATTTCACCAACAACGGTATTAGTCTCTTCAGCAAGATACAGTCCTTGGAAAATACCGTCAGATAAAGTGTACTTACGGTACAAAAATAATAATATTAAATGGATTAATACAGCGGAGTCAGGTCAGGTAACTATCTGGTTTAAAAAAGAAAAGTTAAATATTTTGCGCTATCGAATCGAAATGTACCCTAGATGGTATCATCTCTGGTTTGGTGATCCGCCATTTCCCGAGTAGAATAGTGCGCTTACATTAAGTTTGGTAATAAAAACATGATTGATAAAGACCTTTCGACACGACAAACGTTTCGCCGGTTATGGCCTACTATTTCGCCGTTTAAAGCAGGCTTATTTGTTGCAGCTATCGCTCTAGTCATCAACGCAGCAGGGGATGCGTTTATGATTTCTTTATTAAAGCCTTTACTCGATGAAGGGTTTGAGAAAGCGGATAATGACGTTTTAAAATGGCTTCCTCTCGCTATGTTAGGTCTAATTATTGTTCGTGGTGCATCTAGCTTTGTTTCAACCTACTGTGTTTCGTGGGTTTCTGGGCAAGTTGTAATGAGTATGCGCCGTAAGCTATTTGGCCATATGATGGGAATGCCTGTCAGCTTTTTTGATCAGCAATCTACAGGGACCCTCTTATCACGTATCACTTATGACTCAGAGCAAGTGGCGGCATCATCGTCAGGTGCATTAATTACCATTATTCGTGAAGGTGCCTATATCATCGGTTTATTTGCGATGATGTTCTACTATAGCTGGCAACTCTCCCTCATTTTGATTGTTATCGCGCCAATCGTCTCTATTACAATCCGCATCGTCTCTAAGCGTTTTCGTAAGATCAGTAAAAATATGCAAACGGGGATGGGGCATGTTACGGCTAGTGCTGAACAAATGTTAAAAGGGCACAAAGAAGTTTTAATTTTTTGGCGGACAAAAAGTTGAAACTGAGCGCTTTAATAAAGTCAGCAATAATATGCGTAGCCAATCAATGAAAATGGTCACTGCTTCGGCAATTTCAGACCCGATTATTCAATTGATTGCTTCTTTTGCGTTAGCGTTCGTTCTGTATGCGGCAAGTTTCCCTGAAATTCGTGAACAGTTATCACCGGGGACAATCGCCGTTGTTTTCTCTTCTATGTTTGCTTTAATGCGCCCATTGAAATCGCTCACTAACGTTAACTCTCAGTTCCAACGTGGGATGGCAGCATGCCAAACACTATTCTCTATTCTCGATACTGAACAAGAAAAAGACGAGGGAACCAAAGTATTATCTAATGTGAAAGGTGATATTGAATTTGAAAATGTCACGTTTACTTATGCAACTAAAGAACATCCTGCATTAGATGATATTTCATTTACTTTACCAGCAGGCAAATCGGTGGCCTTGGTTGGGCGTTCAGGCTCAGGGAAATCAACTATTGCCAATTTGATTACACGTTTCTATGACATCGATAAAGGCTCTATCCGTATTGATGGGCACGATATTAGGGAATATACCCTTGAGTCATTGCGTAACCAAGTGGCTCTGGTTTCACAGCATGTGTATTTGTTTAATGATACCATTGCAAACAATATTGCTTATGCAACGGATGGGCGTTTTAGCCGCGAGCAAATTGAGAAAGCCGCAGAAATGGCTTATGCGATGGACTTTATCGCGAAACTGGATAAAGGTTTAGATACGGTGATTGGGGAAAATGGTGTGATGCTCTCGGGGGGGCAACGCCAACGTATTGCCATTGCTCGCGCACTGTTGCGTGACGCCCCTATCTTGATCCTAGATGAAGCAACGTCTGCATTGGATACTGAATCAGAAAGAGCTATTCAAGCAGCACTGGACGAACTGCAAAAAAATAGAACGTCTCTTGTGATTGCTCACCGTTTATCAACCATTGAAAATGCGGATGAAATTTTAGTTGTTCAAGATGGTCGCATTATCGAACGTGGCAACCATAAAGCGTTATTAGCGCTAGAGGGGGCCTATGCTCAACTACATAAAATACAGTTTAGCCAATGATAGAAAAAATCTGGGCTGGTCAGTCATGGCTTTATATCTTACTACTGCCGTTCTCGCTGCTGTATGGGGCGATCGCGTTAGTTAGGCGTATAAGTTATCAAGCTGGGTTATTCCGTTCTTGGAAGGCACCAGTTCCAGTAATCGTTGTTGGCAATTTAACGGCAGGGGGGAATGGTAAAACGCCTGTCGTTATTTGGCTAGTAGAAGCATTAACTCGGGAAGGTTACCGCGTTGGTGTGGTTTCTCGGGGATATGGTGGAAAAGCAGATCACTATCCACTAGTGATTTCATCAACGACGACAACGGCTGAAGCCGGTGATGAACCTATTTTAATTCACTACCGAACCAAAGCGCCTGTCGCGGTGGCCCCCAAACGCAGTGAGGCGGTGAAAGCATTACTGGAAAACCATGAGTTGGACGTGATCATCACCGATGATGGTTTGCAACATTATGCGTTAGCGAGAGACTACGAAATCGTTGTGATTGATGGTCAACGCCGTTTTGGCAATGGCTGGTGGTTACCCGCTGGGCCAATGCGTGAAAGAGCGGGGCGTTTAACGAGTGTGAATGCCGTCATCGTTAATGGTGGGCAAGCAAACGCTAATGAAGTCGCTATGGCATTAGAAGGGGATATTGCCGTTAATTTACTCAGTGGTGAAAAGTGTGCAGTGAGTGAACTTAAAACGGTGGTTGCTATGGCTGGCATAGGTCATCCTCCTCGCTTTTTCGCCTCCTTAGAAAAAAAAGGGTTAGAATTGGTGCAAACGCATGCTTTTGCAGATCATCAGCCGTATCAACAACACTCTCTGTTAGCATTAACACCTAATAATGAACCCCTGCTAATGACCGAAAAAGACGCAGTAAAATGCCAATCCTTCGCCCAAGCCAATTGGTGGTATCTGCCTGTGGACGCTTCTTTCGATGCGTCAGGGGAAGCAAAGATCCTCAGTGAGATCAAAAACACGGTAGAGCGCTATAAAAAAACTTGTCTTTAAACATTTACTGTGATAATAATATCTCCAACGTGATGTAGATCTCTTTATTATGTATATAAATGTAATTCATTAATAATGAGTATCTATATTTGATTTATTCACGGTCAACTGAGTTCGTCTCTATTTCCTCGCAGTTTCCACGTTTATTCATCAGTTTTGTCATCTCAATGTCAAAATAGGCTGTTAAGTTACAGTGGATGATTGGTATGCGAAAGACCGTTAATTTAATAGTGTGTACAGATTAATAACAACAGTACATCCGGTAGTAATCGTTTACTTGCTCTTAAAGCGTTTTAATAAATCGGCAATTTATCATGGGGTATAACGTGTAAAGAGTAATAGTACAACAATAAATAGAATTATTGTTCTCAGAACAAAAGGAGTTTTAATATGAATTTTCAATTACATATGGGTCGAGTTAAATGGTTTGATGCAAATAAGGGTTATGGATTCATTTCACCAATAAATGGCGGTGATGATATCTTTGTTACACGTAAATCAATTGCAAATAAAAAAATCAAATCATTATTTGAAGGTCAAAATGTCGAGTTTTCTGTTACTCGCAATTCAGATGGCATAACGGCTGCTGACGTTATTGCTTATTAATTAAATCATTAACAGTACCGTTTCTCCTGCACCTCTATCCTCTCAATTTCTCGCAGGAGAGCGTATTCAAAAAGATTAGAGTTAACGGTGATATCGGCTTGTGTTATCCTGACCCGAAGTGAGTTAAATCCATTTGGGAGAAAACATGGATCACCGTTTACTTGAAATCATTGCATGCCCTATCTGTCATGGCAAATTAAGTTACAACAAAGAAAACCTTGAACTGATTTGCAAATTCGATCACCTTGCCTATCCTATCCGTGATGGCATTCCTGTTTTGTTGGAAAGTGAAGCTCGCAAAGTTGCATTAGACGAAGGGCAGTAATCATTATGTTTACTGTTATTATTCCTGCTCGTTATGCTTCTACTCGACTGCCGGGGAAACCCCTTGCTGATATCCATGGCAAGCCGATGGTTGTCAGAGTCATGGAGCAAGCCATTAAGTCAGGGGCGTCACGTGTCGTTGTGGCGACCGATCACCCTGACGTTGCGAATGCAGTTATCCAAGCAGGCGGTGAAGCTTGTATGACTGATCCTAACCACCAATCAGGAACAGAGCGTTTAGCAGAGGTCATTGACACCTATGGCTTTGCGGACGACGAAATCATTGTGAATGTACAAGGTGATGAGCCTTTGATCCCACCTGAAATCATTAGCCAGGTTGCAAGGAACCTTCAAGGTAGCCAAGCGCAGATGGGAACATTGGCAGTGCCTATTCATGATGCTCAAGAAGCCTTTAATCCAAATGCGGTAAAAGTAGTGACAGATCACGAAGGTTATGCGCTCTACTTTTCTCGAGCGACCATTCCATGGGATAGAGATAAATTCGCCGTTAGCCAAAATGCTATCGGTGATCATTTCTTACGTCATATTGGGATCTACGCTTATCGCGCAGGGTTTATTCGTCGTTATATTAAATGGGAAGCCAGCCCATTAGAGAAAATCGAAATGCTAGAGCAGTTAAGAGTGCTTTGGTATGGCGAAAAAATACATGTGGCAGTGGCTGAAAAAGCACCGGGTGCTGGTGTGGATACTCCAGAAGATCTCGAGCTAGTAAGAAAGCAATTTAAATAAGCAACGATAAATATCGGTAGCCATATAAGGTGTGTACTCATTTCTGAGCCACACCTTTTTTATTGTTCTATTTATTCTGCTTCTATGGCCTCAGGCGTTAAAATGGGGGTTTCTAGTGCTTCGGTGTTATCTGGCTTTAAATAAAACCAAATAGAGCCGATTAATTCATACCAAGCCCGTTCGCTATGGCTAAAATAGAATGCGGAAGGGAAATATTTTTCCCACGGATTGAGTGCACTTTTGATGGCCAATTGGTTTGCAGGGGCAGGAATAGGCTGCATGCCGCGTGCTGTAAACATGGAAATGGCTCTTGGTAAGTGGTTCGCCGAGGTCACCAGCAAAAACGGCTCTTTCCCAATTATTTTTTCCACTTCAAATGCTTCTTCTTGCGTATCCTTTGGCTCTGTTAATGCAATCGTATCGCTAGCAGGTACACCAAGTGACTGAGCAACCATGGCCGCAACTTCTGCACTACTGATAGTGCTATTCGCTTTGCTTCCTGTAAAAATAAGCTTACTTCCTGGGTATTTTAGGTATAAACGGACACCTTCAGTGACGCGAGGCAGGCTATTGTTGAGCAAGTTAGAACTCGGGCTCCAATCTGGATTATAGGTAAACCCACCACCGAGCACGACAATATAGTGAACATTCTCGGGGGGATTTTCTGTGATCAGTTCATAGCGTTTATCGAAATTCCCTTCAACAGGGGCAAGTAAACTGTCAGAAATAGGCTGCAACCCTAAAAGGGCAATAACAATAAGGCTCATGGATACACAGGCCTTGCCACTCTTTTGCCAGCGTGTAAACCACAGCAATATAAGGCCGATAAACCCGATCAGCAGCAGTAGAGGGAGCGGCATAAGTAAGGCGCCCAAGTATTTTTTTAAAAGAAATAGCATAAGTGAACCTATTTTTTGGAGTTTATCGTCAATTAATTGTTCTGACTGCTGAATTCAGGACCGCACTATGCCAAAATAAGGCCGTTATCTGTTATAATCGTCATACTTCAAGTTGCTGTATTTTTGACTACACTCATTCGCACGAGTCACAGAGCTATCGATGCTCCTAGCGGTTCAAACCCTGCACATCGAGTTATTGAGCGTATATCATTTAGGTTTCAGCAGCCTTAAACATCAAGCAGATGTACAGCGTTATTTTAGCCGAATTAATATTGAATCATATTCTGGATTTGATCTTATTTCATTAACGGCGAAATAAGAACTGGCTGATTTTAACATTTGCTGGGAAGGTGGCGTTGTGTTAACAGGCATGAATGGCTAATTTAAAGAGTACCGGATAATACATGGTAGACCGCAACTTTGATGATATTGCTGATAAATTTGCAAAAAATATCTATGGCACGACAAAAGGTAAAATACGCGAAGCGGTTGTTTGGCAAGATCTAACCCAATTGATTTTATCTCAGTTTAATGGGCAAACATTGCGTATCTTAGATGCAGGCGGTGGCGAAGGTCACTTTTCGCGCAAACTGGCGGCAATGGGACATCAGGTCATACTTTGCGATTTATCCGAAGAAATGCTTGAACGCGCTAATGAACTTGCCGAAGAACAAGGGATTAGCGAAAATATGCGTTTTATTCATTGTGCAGTTCAAGATATTCGCCAACATATTGAAGGTACGGTTGATTTAGTGCTATTTCATGCGGTACTTGAATGGATTAGTGAACAGAAATATGCAATTGAACAGTTGGTAGATATAATTAGGCCAGAAGGCGTATTTTCTGTCATGTTCTATAATGCAAATGGTTTAGTAATGCGAAACGCGATTTTAGGTAATTTTCATCTTGCTACACCGCATATCCAACGTCGACGTAAACGTTCATTATCGCCACAAAATCCATTACTACCACAACAAGTCGATGAATGGTTGTCTGATTGCAAAATGGAGATTATTGGCAAAAGTGGCGTCAGAGTCTTTCATGACTACCTGCAAAGTCGGCAGTTACAGCAAAAAGATTTTCCGGCGCTTTTGGCTTTAGAACAACAATATTGTCGTCAGGAACCCTACATCAGCATGGGGCGTTATATTCATGTCATGGCACGAAAACCAATAATAAAGGACGATTTATGAGTGATTTTTCCCAGACCGTCCCTGAACTCGTGTCCTGGGCACGAAAAAATGATTTTTCGATTTCACTGCCTCCAGAGCGCTTAGCTTTCTTGCTGGCGGTTGCGGTATTAAACAGCGAACGCGTTAACGGTGAAATGAATGAAGGGGAGTTGATTGATGCATTCCGTGAAGTGTGTAAAGGTTTTGAACAGACCACGGAATCATTATCTGTCAGGGCGAACAACGCCATCAATGATATGGTTCGCCAGAAAATATTTAACCGTTTTACCAGTGATATTACAGAAGGTAACGCCATTTACCGTTTGACATCACTTGGTATTGGGATAAGCGACTACTACATTCGTCAGCGTGAGTTTTCTACATTAAGGTTGTCTATGCAGCTATCCATTGTGGCAGGTGAGCTACAAAGGGCAGCAGAGGCAGCCGAAGAAGGCGGCGATGAATTTTATTGGCACCGTTTTGTATTCGCCCCCCTGAAATATTCAGTGGCTGAAATATTCGACAGTATTGATTTATCTCAGCGCGTGGATGGATGAGCAGCAAAATAGTATCAAAGAAGATATTGCGGCATTACTCAACCAAGATTGGCAGGCCGCTATCGCAAACTGTGAACAGTTGTTATCAGAGACATCCGGTACATTGCGAGAGCTTCAGGATACGTTAGAAGCCGCCGGAGATAAATTACAGGCGAATTTATTACGTATTCAAGAAGCGAATATGAATGCGCCAGTCTTTTCCGATATGGTGGATAGGCTAGTTTACGATTTGCAAAACAAATTAGACCGCATTGTTAGTTGGGGTCAACAATCTATCGATCTCTGGATTGGTTACGACCGCCATGTCCATAAATTTATCCGTACTGCAATTGATATGGATAAAAACCGTATTTTCTCGCAGCGTTTACGCCAATCCGTTCAACAATATCTTGATAGCCCATGGGCGCTGACTTACGCGAATGCGGACCGTCTATTTGATATGCGTGACGAAGAGTTGGCCTTGAACGATGAAGAGGTGATGGGGGAATTGCCTCCAGACCTTGAATTTGAAGAGTTTAGCGAGGTGAACGATCGGTTAGCCGAGCTTATGGAAGCGGAACTGGCATTCTATAAACGCGAAAAACAGCCACTGGATGTTGCCCGAGTCGTACAAGAGTACTTAAAGCAGTATCCACAGAAACGTCACTTTGATGTGACACGCATTATTATTGATCAGGCTGTTAAATTAGGTATCGCAGAGGCTGATTTGGCGGGATTGCCGTCAGAGTGGCTAGCAATTAATGATTACGGAGCCAAGGTGCAGGCACATGTCATCGACAAATATTGAACAATTTATGCCAGTTAAACTGGCTCAGGCATTGGCCAACCCCATTTTCCCAGAGCTAGATAGTCAATTGCGTTCAGGGCGTCATATTAGTATTGATGACCTTGATAACCATGCCTTCTTGATGGACTTTCAAGAGGTGTTAGAGCAATTTTATGCACGCTACAATGTGGAACTGATTCGGGCACCGGAAGGCTTTTTCTATTTACGTCCCCGTTCAACAACTTTGATCCCACGCTCGGTATTATCTGAGCTGGATATGATGGTAGGGAAAATTCTTTGCTATCTCTACTTAAGTCCTGAACGATTGACTAACCAAGGCATTTTTACCGCCCAAGAGCTATTTGAAGAGCTACTATCGTTGGCGGATGAAAGCAAATTATTGAAATTTGTTAATCAACGCTCAACCGGTTCTGATTTGGATAAACAAAAGCTACAAGAAAAGCTGAGAACCTCCCTGAACCGCTTACGTCGTTTAGGCATGGTACATTTTATTCAAAACGACTCGAACAGATTTATTATTTCTGAATCGGTATTCCGTTTCGGTGCTGACGTTCGTAGTGGTGATAACGTTCAAGAAGCCCAATTACGTATGATCCGTGACGGTGAGGCCATCTCCCTCGAAGAAGGGTTATCCTTACAGGATAGTGAAGATGAAGAGACAGACGAAGACCAAGATGCGGCTGAGAGTGATGAGGATGAACAAGTATGATTGAACGCGGGAAGTTTCGCTCACTGACGCTGATTAACTGGAACGGTTTTTTTGCGCGTACTTTTGACCTTGATGAGCTGGTGACCACGCTGTCAGGGGGAAATGGTGCAGGTAAATCAACAACGATGGCGGCATTTATTACCGCAATGATCCCCGATCTCACCTTGCTGCACTTCCGTAATACCACCGAAGCAGGGGCAACAACAGGTTCACGCGATAAAGGCTTACACGGTAAGCTACGCCCGGGTGTCTGTTATGCTGTTTTGGATGTTCTGAACTCTAAACATCAGCGCGTCATTGTTGGGGTGAGGCTGCAACAGGTTGCGGGTCGTGATAAGAAAGTCGATATTAAACCTTTCATGATCCAAGGTGTGCCAATCGCGACAGTACCGACCGAAGTTTTGACCGAAATAGTGGATGGACGCCAAGCAAAAGTTATCGCTCTCAACGAATTAAAAGAGCGTTTAGAACAGCAAGAAGGCCTCCACTTTAAGCAATTCAACTCAATCACGGATTACCATTCAGTCCTGTTTGAACTCGGTGTTTTACCGAAGCGTTTACGTTCAGCCAGTGACCGTAGCAAATATTATCGTCTGATTGAAGCGTCATTGTATGGCGGGATCTCTAGTGCCATCACTCGCTCGCTACGTGATTATTTATTGCCAGAAAACAGTGGAGTACGTAAGGCTTTCCAAGACATGGAAGCTGCGCTACGTGAAAACCGCCTGACACTAGAAGCCATCCGCGTAACCCAATCGGATCGTGATTTATTCAAACATCTGATCAGCCAAGCTACAGATTATGTGTCAGCCGATTATATGCGTCACTCCAATGAACGACGTATTCACCTTGATTCAGCAATGGCAGCGCGTAGTGAACTATTGGCGAGCCGTAAGCAGTTGAGGCAAGAGCAAGTTCGTAGCGTTGAAATTGCCCGCGAATTGAACGAACAAAATAATGCATCGTCTGATTTAGAGGCTGATTATCAGGCTGCAAATGACCATTTAAACCTTGTTCAGACGGCATTGCGTCAGCAAGAGAAAATCGATCGCTACCAAGCCGATATTGAAGAGCTGACTTTCCGTCTTGAAGAGCAGTCGGAAGTGGTTGCTGAGGCGACAGAGCGCCAAGAAGAGTTTGAAGCACGTGCTGAAGCGGCTGAAATTGAAGTTGATGAATTAAAAAGCCAGTTGGCTGATTATCAGCAGGCGCTTGATGTCCAGCAAACCCGTGCTATTCAATATCAGCAAGCATTGCAGGCACTGACTCGGGCGCGTGAATTGTGCCAATTACCTGACTTATCAATAGAAAATGCAGACGAGTGGTTAGAAACCTTTGAAGCTCGCGAGCAGCAGGCCACAGAAGCGTTACTGACATTAGAGCAAAAAATCAGTGTTGCGGATGCGGCACACAGTCAGTTTGAGCAAGCGTACCAACTTGTTAAAAGTATGGTAGGTGAAGTCAGTCGTAGCGAGGCTTACCAGCAAGCAAGGGCGCTATTACGCGATTGGTCTTCACAGCAACATTTGGCAGAGCGAGTGCAACCATTGCGCATGCAACTCGCTGAATTACAACAACGCTTAGACAGTCAGCAAAATGCAGAGCGCTTATTAAACGAATTTTGTAAGCGACATAACAAAAGCTATGAGCCAGATGAATTAGATGGCCTAATGGCCGAATTGGAAGCGCAGCAAGAAGAATTAAGTGTTGGTGTCAACGAAAGCGGCGAACGTCGTATGCAGATGCGCCAAGAGCTTGAGCAAATTCGTCAACGCATTCAAGTATTAACGGCTAAAGCGCCTGCATGGTTAATGGCACAAGAAGCGTTGACTCAGCTTAACGAACAAGCCAAACAATCATTTGAATCAAGTGGTGCTGTTACAGAGTACATGCAGCAACTGCTTGAACAGGAAAGGGAAATCACCGTTGAGCGTGACGAGGTGGCGAGCCAACGTCGCGAATTAGAGAAGCAAATTGAGCGCCTCAGTCAACCTAGTGGTGCGGAAGATAGCCGTTTACTTGCCCTTGCAGAACGTTTTGGTGGGGTGTTGCTATCGGAAATTTACGACGATATCACTATTGAAGATGCCCCTTATTTCTCGGCGCTGTATGGTCCTGCTCGAAATGGGATTGTTGTTCAAGACCTTTCGGTGGTGCGCAGCCAATTAGAAACGTTGCAAGATTGCCCAGAAGATGTTTACTTTATTGAAGGGGATCCCCAATCCTTCGATGACAGTGTTTTCGATGCAGAAGAGTTTGAAAATGCGGTATTAGTACGCTCGTCAGATAGGCAATGGCGTTTTTCTCGTTATCCGGAAGTGCCCTTATTTGGCCGAGCAGCCCGTGAAACACGCTTAGAAGCATTGACACTAGAGCGTGATAACTTAGCTGAGCGCTACGCAACGCTCTCGTTTGACGTACAAAAAATTCAACGTGCACATCAAGCTTTTAGTCGTTTTATTGGTCAACATATTTCGGTAGCTTTTGAAGCCGACCCCGAAGCCGAAATCCGCACCTTAAACCAAAAACGTACTGAGATAGAGCGTAATTTGGCTCAGTTTGAAGAGCAAACTCAGCAACAGCGCCAACAGTTTGCAATGGGTAAAGAGTCTCTATCTGCATTAAACCGACTATTACCTTTAGTTGGGTTATTGATGGATGAAACGCTAGCGGATCGCGCTGACGAAATTCGAGATGAGCTTTCAGAAGCAGAAGAAGCTGCCCATTTCTTAAATAAACATGGTCAGGCGTTAGCAAAACTAGAGCCTATCGTTACCGCGTTATTGAGTGACCCTGAGCAACATGATCAGCTACGTCAAGACTATGAGAATGCGAAACATAGTCAGCAAATCGCGAAACAACAGGCCTTTGCCTTGGTGGAAGTGGTGCAGCGTCGCGCCCACTTTAGCTACAGTGATTCGACGGGGATGGTGAATGAGAATGCCGACCTTAACGAAAAACTCCGCCAACGCTTAGAGCAAGCTGAAAATGAAAGAAGCCGCGCTCGTGAGCAGTTACGTCAGCAGCAATCACAATCAGCACAATTCAATCAAGTTTTAGCGTCGCTTCGCAGCTCGTTTGATACCAAACAAGAGATGTTAAAAGAGCTAGAAGCAGAAATGCAGGATATTGGTGTTAAAGCGGATCCTGATGCGCAAGAGCGTGCACGTATTCGTCGTGATGAGCTACATCAATCTGTCATGGCGAATCGTAGCCGAATTAACCAGCTAGAAAAACAGCAGACCTTATGTGAAGCGGAAATGGAAAACTTGCAAAAACGTATTCGCAAGTTAGAGAAAGATTATTATCTATTGCGCGAACAAGTGGTATCGGCTAAGGCTGGCTGGTGTGCTGTCATGCGCTTGGTGAAAGACAATGGTGTTGAGCGGCGTTTACACCGTCGAGAATTGGCTTATACCGACGGTGATAGTTTACGCTCAATGTCGGATAAGGCTTTGGGTGCGTTACGTTTAGCGGTAGCAGATAATGAACATTTACGTGATGTACTGCGTTTATCTGAAGATCCGAAACGCCCAGAGCGTAAGATCCAATTCTTTATTGCTGTTTATCAGCATCTTCGCGAGCGTATTCGTCAAGATATCATTCGTACTGATGACCCCATCGATGCGATTGAGCAAATGGAAATTGAGTTGGCTCGATTAACAGAAGAGCTAACGGCTCGTGAGCAAAAACTGGCGATCAGTTCGAAGAGTGTGGCTAACATTATTCGTAAGACCATTCAGCGTGAACAGAACCGTATTCGCATGTTGAACCAAGGCTTGCAGGCCGTTGCGTTTGGTCAGGTGAAAGGGGTACGCTTGAATGTCAATATTCGAGAAAGCCATTCTCTGTTATTGACGGTGCTCTCAGAAGAGAGCGAATTGCATCAAGACCTGTTCACCAGCCAGCGTTTAACCTTCTCTGAGGCGATGGCTAAGCTCTATCAACGCTTGAACCCACAAATCGATATGGGGCAACGCTTACCGCAAACTATCGGTGAGGAGTTACTTGATTATCGTAATTACCTTGAACTTGAAGTTGAAGTTAACCGCGGATCCGATGGGTGGTTGAAGGCGGAAAGTGGTGCATTATCGACAGGTGAAGCGATTGGTACAGGGATGTCGATATTGGTTATGGTGGTGCAAAGCTGGGAAGAGGAGTCACGTCGCTTACGTGCAAAAGATATCATTCCTTGCCGCTTGCTGTTCCTTGATGAGGCCGCTCGACTGGATGCAAAATCTATCGCTACCTTGTTTGAGCTGTGTGAGCGGTTAGAAATGCAGCTGATTATTGCAGCACCTGAGAATATCAGTCCTGAAAAAGGAACGACCTATAAATTGGTTCGTAAAGTGTTTGATAATCGAGAGCACGTACACGTTGTTGGATTAAAAGGGTTTGGTCAAGATAACCCAAGTTCACAAGCACAATTGCCTCAAGGGTAATTAACCTATTTAAGTCACTAAAAACGGCGTTAGAAATAATGCCGTTTTTTTTTTTTAATAAAAATCCGCATAAGTTAAATTTGCTGAATAGTGGTTAATTGGATCGGAATAAGAAAGTCACTATGAGACATTAATCTCATTTTTATGAGAGAAAAGACATTATTATCTGAATTCTTGTGATGCATTCCAAATAAATTATATTTCGTATAATTATGGCTTGCTTTCATGATGCCTGCATCGTCAATAAATCAGTAAGGATCCAACATGAAAAAAACGACATTGACCCTAAGTGCCATCGCGTTAGCATTCAGCTTTACGGCAACGTCACAGGCAAAAGTATTAATGCCAGACGTTGTTAGCCCAGGGGTAACTGTGGCAGAGTTAGCTGAACAGTTACCAATTCATTGGGTTTCTGTTGAGCAAATTAAAAATAGCCTTGAAGGCCAAGCTCCTATGGCTGTTGGTTTTGATATTGATGATACCGTACTTTTTTCCAGTCCTGGTTTTTATCGCGGTAAACTAGAATATTCTCCAAATGATTTTAGTTATCTCAAAAATAGGGAATTTTGGGAAAAGATGAATAATGAATGGGATAAATTCAGCATGCCTAAAAAAGTCGGCATCGAGTTAGTCCAAATGCATCTAAAACGTGGTGATACTGTTTACTTTATTACTGGCCGCACGAAGACAAAAACAGAAACCGTTAGCCAATATGTACAAGAAGGGCTTGGTATCCCGGCAGATAAAATGAACCCAGTCATTTTTGCGGGGGGATGAACCGGGACAAAATAATAAAGTCAGTTGGATGCGTGACCATAAATTAAAAATTTATTATGGTGATGCTGATGCCGATATTGCCGCAGCTCGTGAATTAAATATCCGTGGTATTCGTATTTTACGTGCCGCAAACTCCTCCTACCAACCATTACCTAAAGCAGGGCAATTTGGAGAAGAGGTTGTGATTAACTCTGAATATTAATTAGGTTAATCGACATAACATGAATAATATAAAGGCGCATAGCGCCTTTTTTAGTATCTCACAAAGATTAACTCATAAGAGGTAAATGTATCATTCGCCATGAAATAGTCAAAAGAGGTGTAAAGAGGAAATCATCACACTTAAGTCATATTTAATTTAACAATCTAGTTATTATTTCATTTTTATGATTTGTTTTTAGGTATTTTAGCAGTAAATACGTCTATTTTTCATTGGTTGTATTTATTCTGTTTTAATGGTTAAGCGTAAAATCGTTTCGCGTTATTTAAAGACAAAATTAGCCAATTCCTATAACATTCTTTTCGAAATTAAATACAATTAATATTCAATATAATAAAAAATGATTGTTATCCATGTGGTTACTTAAGGTGGATTTATGGCAAAGAAAAGAGTGAAAGCTCTGCAACTTTCGGTAATTTGTGGGCTGTTGTCGATACAACTTCCTGTATTTTCAGCGCAAGACAATGGGCTAATTTTGACAGAAGAAGCGCCATTGCAGCAAGAGGTGGTGGCAGCCCCTGTGGCGACTATCACACCAACTGAAAGTTTAGCGCAAATTACGGGAGCATTACCTGCCGATATAAAACCTGTTTTTTCTTCACAACTCGCGAAGATTTATGCAGATCGGCAGATGAAACTGTTATGGCAAGATGAAACGGCTATCGAACAGTTTCAGCAACAACTGGCGGAGCTGGCACTTTCAGGGGTACAACCTCAATTTAATGAGTGGTTAGCCGCCCTTGAACATGTTCAGTTGAGCGAATTAGGCCGTGATGTGATTTTGTCTGATGCCATGTTGGGTTATCTACAATATCTTTCTGGTGTTTCAGCTAATGGACAATTTTGGCTATACCGGAAACAGCCTTACAAAATAGCGGCACCTACGGCAGAGCAAATGAAGCCATGGTTGGATGCCGCCGCCGAAAACCGCCTTAATGAATGGGTCAAATTACAAGCGCCTCAACATTCCCTGTATCAGCCTATGCGCGAAGAAATGTTGAGGCAACTAAAAATGGATGACGATGGGTTGGCTTTAGTGGATACCAAAACCCTAAAACCGGGTCAATCGAGTGATGATGTTATCGCTTTACGTGAGATCTTGTATCGCCAAGGGCTACTTGATGAAACGGCGATTAATACAGAGTTAGATGCCGCAGCGCCAGATGCAGAAATCGCCAAAGCGACCGCACAAGCGCGTTTGTACAGTGATGAGCTAGTTGAAGCTGTCAAAAAATTTCAACAGCGCTACGGCTTGGAAGCTGACGGTATGGTGGGGAAAGGCACCAAAGTTTGGCTGAATATGAAACCTCAGCAAAAAGCAGGGCTAATGGCGTTGAATATTCAACGCTTACGTATTATTCCTGAAAATAATGGCTCTGGGATCTTGGTGAATATCCCTGCATTTTCATTAAATTTCTTCCTAAATGATGAAGTGATTTTAGATTCGAAAGTGATTGTTGGCCGGCCTGATCGTAAAACGCCAATAATGAGCAGTGCATTAAATAATGTGGTGATCAATCCACCTTGGAGCGTGCCTACCAGCATGGCTCGTAAAGACATTGCACCAAGAGGGAAGCAGGATCCTAGCTATTTTAGCCGCAAAGGTTACACGGTCTATTCCGGATGGGGGGAAGACTCCTTTGAGATTGATCCCTACTCCATCAATTGGGATGTTATCACTCCAGCGAATTTCCCTTATCGGATCCGTCAAGCACCGGGGCCAACCAACTCATTAGGCCGCTATAAATTTAATATGCCAAGTTCGGATGCAATCTACCTGCATGATACACCGAACCACAGCTTATTTAATCGGAGTGCACGTGCTATCAGTTCAGGGGTGCGTACGGGTAAATAAAGCTAGCGAATTAGCCAGTATCTTGTTAGGTGATGCAGGGTGGGAGCAAAAGCGTATTGATGGTGCAGTAAAAGCAGGAAGTACGCGTTATGTGAATATTTCCGGATAGGATCCCCGTTTATCTTTATTATCAAACGGCGTGGGTAGACAAAGAGCAACAGCCTCAGTACCGCGCTGATATTTACCAATATGATAATAGTATCAATAATGCTGAAAAATATTTACCCGCAATAAAAAACATCTTACATTAAATGTGATATCAGGGAGGTTTCCTCCCTGATATTTCTATTATCACTAATAATTAGTTGATAGTGGGTTACACTTAAGTATCAAAACCTATATTTTCAATGATTACTCAATAACAAGAAGATATTCTGTTTTATTATGAGTGACCAAGTTCACTCTTTTGGCGTAAATATGCCAAATTTGCGCTTATTTACTTATTTCTTTACATTTTTATACATTAAAGTTAAATATCATTTGTTTAGACTGAACAATAGTATAAATTTTGTTCCTATACTCTCTCATTCGAGATGCAGGCTAGGCGCGCAATGAAGTGATTCGAAAGAAGTTAGCCGCTAAGTTGTAGCTCGAACGGCTGGGTATGTTTTAACCCATTGAAATTTGAGTTACCATCTATGGATATTATCGACCAAAATCGCCGCAAGTGGTTAGGTGCTGGTGCAGCCGCTTTTGGGCTGAGTTTATTGCCTAGCCATGTTTTTGCTGCTATGACGACGCCTAAAACCAAAAATTTTGCGTTTTCAAAACCTCAATACTGGGGAATTTTTAAAAACAGAGTTTTTTGATGGACGCCATTATAACAAATCTGAGTTAGCTCGATTAAATCACTTATTCCGTGATTACCGTTGCGATAAAGTCAAAACCATTGATCCTAAGTTATTCGACCAAATTTATATGTTACAGGTTATGTTAGGATCGAATAAGCCTATTTCAATTGATTTCAGGTTACCGTTCACTTGAAACAAATAATGCCTTGCGCCGTAGCAGCTCGGGGGTGGCGAAAAAGAGTTACCATCACTCGTGGACAAGCAATGGACTTCCATATCGAAGGGATACAATTGAGCCATATCCGTAAAGCGGCACTGAAAATGAGAAGCTGGCGGCGTTGGTTATTATCCAAAAAGTAATTTCATCCATATTGATACAGGTCCGGCAAGAACATGGTAATCTGTACCTATGCTCAGCGTACTTCAAGTCAACCGCACTCGCAGGGATTACTTTGCCTTGCGCTGTTTCTTGAAGTATTTAGGGTATAAATTAAAACAGATTACGGAGCGATTGCTTAATGAACTATATGATTATCCCAGTCACCCCTTTTCAGCAAAATTGTCAGGTGATTTGGGATTGAAAATACGATGGAAGCAGTGATAGTCGATCCCGGTGGTGAAGCTGAAAAACTCATTGCCGCTATCGAAGAACGTGGTTTAAAACTCACTAAAATTCTGCTCACGCATGGGCATGCTGATCATATCGGTGCAACGGCTATCATTTCTAAGCACTTTTCAGCCCCTATTTATGGTCCACAAAAAGAAGATGCTTTTTGGATTGAAGCGCTAGCAGAGCAACATGCGATGTTTAATATTGAAGGTGGTCCTAGCTTCACCCCTGACTATTGGTTAGAAGAGGGGGCAGACTGTTCCATTGTGGAACGATGGCCTTTGATGTATTGCATTGCCCCGGTCATACCCCTGGTCACATTATTTTTGTTAACCATGCAGATAAACTTATCTCAATGGGGGATGTGCTATTTAAAGGGGGGGTAGGGCGAAGTGATTTCCCTCGTGGAGACCATCAGGCGTTGATTGCTTCAATCAAAAACAAGGTTCTGCCTTTAGGGGATGACTATCAGTTTATCCCAGGCCACGGGCCAATGTCAGATCTTGGTCATGGAGCGCAAAACCAATCCATTTTTGCAGGATGATCTTCCTGTTTGGTGATGACGACTTAATCATCATCTAAGCTTGCTTTCACCCTATGAAGCCATGCCCCAACCTGTTGGGACATGGCTATTTCTGTGATTTTATCGAGCTAGTTTTCTGTTATTTAAAAAAGAAAAAACGCCTCTCATAATTTATTGAGAGGCGTTCTATTATTGTAAAAACTTTATCGTGTTAAGCCATTACAGCACTTTTACGATGGCTTCACACAGTGGCACCATGTTTTCCAGCGTTAAACCTGCGACGTTGATACGCCCAGAGCTAACTGCATAGATACCAAATTCGCTACGTAAGCGCTCTACCTGCTCTTTATTGAGGCCACTGAAGGAGAACATACCATTTTGGTTGATAATGAAGCTGAAGTCCTGTTTAGCGCCTTTTTCTTCCAGTGTATTCACCAGCAACTGACGCATACGTTTAATACGCTCACGCATTGAGGTCAGCTCTTGGATCCACTCTGCTTTTAATGCGTCATCAGAAAGAATGGTCGTAACCACGGCTGCACCGTGTGCTGGTGGGTTTGAGTAGTTAGCACGGATAACCGCTTTTGCTTGGCTAAACGCACGCTCTGCATTATCGCTATCTTTCGCAATAATGGTGCAGGCACCGACACGCTCATTATATAAGCCGAAGTTCTTAGAGTAAGAGCTGGCGACGATCATTTCTGGGTTTTGTTGGGTAAAGATACGCAGCCCTTCAGCATCTTCATCTAACCCTTTAGCAAAGCCTTGATAAGCGAAGTCAAATACTGGCAGTAAACCTTTCTCCGCGCATAGGGCAGAGAGTTTAGCCCATTGCTCAGCTGTTGGGTCGATACCTGTTGGGTTATGGCAGCAGCCATGCAGAACGATAACATCACCCGCGACCGCAGAAGATAAGCTGTTGAGCATACCATCAAAGTCCATACCATGACTTGCGGCATCATAGTAGTTGTAAGTCAACACTTCTAAGCCAGCGGCTTCAAAAATATTTTTGTGGTTTGGCCATGTTGGATTGCTTATCCAGACACGTTTAGCATTGGTTTGACTAGCGATAAAGTCAGCGGCAATACGTAGGGCACCCGTACCTCCAGGCGCTTGTGCAGTACGAGCGCGTTTAGAGGTGACAATTTCATGCTCTTTACCAAATAACAGCTCTTGGGTGACACGACCAAATTCTGGCATCCCCACTGATGGCAAGATAGTTTTTGGTATTTTCGTTTTTCAAGCAGGAATTTCTCTGCTTTTTTTACAGTGTCTAAAACAGGGGTTTTACCAGACTCGTCTTTGTAGACGCCGATACCGAGGTTAATTTTGTTTTCACGAGGATCAGCACGGAAACTATCAGCAAGGCCTAAAATAGGGTCAGCAGGGGCAGCAGTAATTTTTTCAAACATGTTGTCGATTCCAAAGCTCAGTTGTTAAGCCGAAAATGTTGAGTGCTCAGGTTAACGCGCAGAAAACAATTTGCCAACCGTTTTACTAAAAATTGGCAAGATCTTGTGATGCAGGTATAAATTGCATGGGATATGACCATTAATCGCACAAAATACAGCGGTTTTCACTTACTTCCCCACAGATTAACTTAAGAATTGATTTTTATGCGAGATTTAATGGCTTAGCGGTAACTAAAAGGTGGAAAGACAATAGGTTGTGCAAGCTCGCTATACAGACGAAAAAAGCAACGCCGAAGCGTTGCTTTTCAAAACAGATTTCACTGTTGTCTGAATTATTGTTTAAACAATAATTAGAACTGGTAAACCAGACCCAGACCCAGAACGTTATCAGTGTTGATACCGTATTCTTTAGTGAAGTCGTTGTCTTTCAGCAGGTTGATTTTGTAATCAACAACTGCAGACATGTTTTTGTTGAAGTAGTAGTATGAACCTACAGAGATGTATTTAACCAGATCTTGGTTGTCGTAACCATTACCTAAGTTTTTACCTTTAGATTGGTTATAACCAATAGATGGTTTCAGACCGAAGTCGAACAGGTATTGAGCAACTAATTCAACGTTTTCAGTTTTGTTAGCGATCAGATCAAGGTCACCGTAGCGAGATGTATTTTGAGTTTGACCGTACATAGCGGCTAAGTAAACGTTGTTAGCGTCGAATTTACCACCAACGTTCCATGCTTGAGCACGTTTACCAGTTGCGCTGTAGTAAGAATCACCTTCAGATGTAACTACACCAGCTTTTTGGTTTGGAGTACGAGAAGAGCTAGAATAACCACCACCCAGAGTTACGCCCCAGCCTAACTCATACGCAGTTGAGAAACCGTAGCCGTCACCGTTGTCTTTAGCCATACCAGCGCTTGACTTGTTGTTGTCGCCGTTTTTACCTTGATATTGCAGAGCGAAGCTCAGGCCATCAACATAACCGAATGCGTTGTTGTTACGGTAAGTTAACAGGTTACGGTTACGGCTAGTCATGAAGTTATCAGTTTGAGCCATAGTGTCCGCGCCCCACAGTGGGAACACGTCGGTCCATGCGTTCGTGTCGTATACTACACCGTAGTTACGGCCGTAGTCGATTGAACCGAAGTCAGCAAATTTCAGACCCGCGTAAGCCAGACGGTTTTTGTTTTCACCTTCATTTTCAGCTTTGTTAGTCTTAGTTTCCCACTCGAAACGACCAAAACCAGTCAGTTGGTCAGTGATTTGAGTATCACCTTTAACACCTAAACGAACGCGTGAGTCGTCGCCATCTTCACTTTTCTTACCTTTATCAGCAGAAGCAAAATAGTGACGAACGTCAACTTTACCGTAAACGTCTAGTTTGTTGCCGTCTTTGTTGTATACTTCAGCTGCGTTTGCTGCGCCTGCAGCCAACAGAGCTGGGATAACCATTGCAAGAATATTGCGTTTCATCATTATTATTACCCTCATTGGTGTTATTCGGACACCTGCCACTGCCAAAAATAATTCTCAAAAAAATTTGGAACTATTTATGAGAGATTAGTGTCGTCTATGTCGGCGTCCAGTGTTCCATTGGTAAATAAATTTATCTACCCTCAAAGTGCTACAAAAATAAAGATTCTGAAACAAATGGTAACAAGGTGTTTCAAAATGTAAAAAATAGAGTGAAAAATAACCACAGGTATGACCAGTTTAAAAATAATTACAAAATTTAGGGAACTTTTTTAAAGGTCAAATTGAACTTTTTTTGAACAGCTTAGATAAATATAAGTGATAGATTTGCTTATAGAGAAAACAAAAAACGATGAAAAAAGCGGAATTTTCCGATCTAAGCTAAATCAATTTAAAAAGGGTGCAGAAATTGTGCTCAGTTGGTAACGCTGTGATGTATTTCGCAAATCGACTAAAAAGAATGACGGTGATAAAAAATATCGAGCCATGATAGGCTCGATATTGGAAGCTTATTTGGAAAAGCTGTAGTGATTAGAATGCCGCATTGCGTGGTGTACGTGGGAATGGGATCACTTCACGGACGTTACCGACACCTGTTACATAAGCCACTAAGCGCTCGAACCCGAGGCCAAAGCCTGAGTGAGGCACGGTGCCGTAACGACGTAGGTCACGATACCACCAGTAATCTTCTTTGTTCATTCCAAGCTCTTCAAGACGCGCGTCTAACATATCAAGGCGCTCTTCACGTTGTGAACCACCGATGATTTCACCAATACCGGGGGCGAGTACATCCATTGCTGCCACTGTCTTGCCATCTTCGTTAAGGCGCATATAGAAAGCTTTAATGTCCTTAGGATAGTTTTTAACAACCACAGGTGCTTTGAAATGTTGCTCAGCCAAATAGCGCTCATGCTCAGAAGACATATCAACCCCCCAGTAAACGGGGTTTTCAAATTTCTTACCGCAGGTTTCAAGGATCTTGATTGCGTCAGTGTAATCAACTTGAGCGAAATCTGAATTAACGAAGCTTTCAAGGCGGTTGATAACCTCTTTGTCGACACGTTGAGCGAAGAACTCAAGGTCATCGCGGCGCTCATCCAGCGCAGCTTTAAAGACAAACTTCAACATTTGCTCAGCAAGACCCGCAACATCGTCTAGGCTAGCAAAGGCCACTTCTGGCTCTACCATCCAGAACTCCGCTAAGTGGCGGCTGGTGTTTGAGTTCTCTGCACGGAATGTTGGGCCAAAGGTATAGACTTTGCTTAATGCGGTGGCATAAGCTTCGCCGTTTAATTGACCGGATACGGTTAAGAAGGATTCACGACCAAAGAAGTCTTCACTGAAATCCACTTCGCCTTTGTCGTTACGTGGCAGGTTGTTGTAATCCAGTGTAGAAACACGGAACATTTCACCTGCACCCTCGGTATCTGAAGCTGTAATAATTGGGGTAGAAACCCAAAAATAGCCTTGCTCATCAAAGAAACGATGCAGCGCTTGGGCGAGGGTATGGCGAACACGAGCTACCGCACCAATTAAGTTGGTACGAGGGCGCAAGTGTGCGACTTCACGTAAGTATTCAACGCTATGACGTTTTGCAGCCATAGGGTAAGTATCCGGATCTTCAACCCAACCAACAACGTTAACGGCTGTTGCTTCTAATTCGAAAGATTGGCCTTGGCCCGGTGACTCTTTCACGATCCCCGTGACTTCAACAGAACAGCCTGTCGTCAAATGCAGGACTTCGTCGTTATAATTAGGTAAATTATTATTGATGACAGCCTGTAATGGGTTAAAGCAGGAACCGTCATAAACGGCGAGGAAAGAAAAACCAGCATTTGAATCTCTCCTTGTACGTACCCAGCCTTGAACGGTGACTTCAGAGCCAACCGCCACACGGCCTTGCAGTACATCGACTACAGGCGCTACGATCATAAAAATTACTCTCTTTTATATAAACGAAATTAACGATGACATTTTCACTGGGCTAAATAAGCCATTTTTCATCTTATAGACCAATGAAAGTATTTGTTTTTCCCGAAATTCTCTATTTCAAGGTTAAACTTCTATGTTACTTGCCGTGAGGCAGGAAACAAGTAAAAAATCGATACTTTTGTACCAAAAAGTGCAATAGCCTCTAGCTATAACCTAGTTGGGGTTAGAATAGCAAGCAAATATATTATTAAGCGACAAGTTATCGTGTTATTGCGTACGCTGAAAGGGGAATTGGTGTGATACCTATTCCCATTAAGGTATCACACAGTGCATCGCCAAATTAGCAAGCCTTTTCCATTTTAGGAAGATCGAACGCTTTGCGAAGCTGATTAACGAATTCATCGTCTTCACAAATGGTTTTACCCGGACTATCGGATAATTTCGCGACGGGTTTGCCGTTGCATTCAACCAATTTGATCACAATATTCAGAGGTACGACACCGGGAATATTGCAAGTGAGCCTTGTGCCAATCCCAAACACAAGGTTAATGCGTTTATGGAAATAGCGATACAGCTCTAATGATTTTTGTAAGTCGAGACTATCTGAGAACACGAGCGTCTTAGTCATTGGGTCAATGCCTAATTTCTCATAGTGCGCAATGGCCTTCTCTCCCCATTCAATAGGATCCCCTGAATCGTGGCGTAATCCTTGGTAGCGCTTCGCAAAGTTATCATCGAAATCACGCAAAAATGCATCCATCGTGATACAGTCCGTTAATGCAATGCCAAGTTGGTCGGGGTATTCGTCAAGCCAACTTTGGAGTGCAGCACGTTGGCTATTGGCTAACTCAGGGCTAATTTGTTGGTGCGCTTGGAACCATTCATGGGCTTGGGTGCCGACGGGGGCTAGCCCTAATTTATGTGCCAGTTTGTAATTACTCGTGCCCACAAGGTAAGGGAACTCCTCTTTAAGCAAGGAGACGATAGCAGATTGGACATCATAGGAAAAACGGCGGCGCGTGCCGAAATCCATGAGTTTAAAGCGGCTAAGGTCGATATGGTTTTCGGCCGCTTGATCATAAAATACCGTCAGTAATTTTTTTCAATTGAGTAACGGCATCTTCTTGGGTCACCTGTGGATGCCTATCGCGTTGAACTATTTCACTGATCAAGGCGAGGAGGGGAACTTCCCACATAATCACTTCGCACCATGGGCCACTAATACGAATTGCGAGCTGCCCATCATCCGCAGTGGTGATATTGACCTGTTCAGGTTTAAAGCGAAACGTTTTTAGCCATGCAAGATAATCGTCTTTGAAAAAAGGAAGCTCTTTTAAATAGTTGGCCTCATCATCGGTGAGTGAAAGGTGAGCCATCAATTGGACTTGCTGGCGGATTTCATCGGCATAGGCACCTAGAATTTCACGACTACGACAGCGGAACTCGGCGACAACCGGTACTTGGCTGTAATGGTGAAATACGGCCTGCTGCATATGAAGCTTATAAGCATCAGTGTCAAGCAGTGATGTAATAATAGGGGTAGCGTCTAAATTCATGGCGCGCAGGCGTCCTCGCGGAGCTATCTACTTATTAGCTAAATCGTTAAAGTTGGAAAAGTATACTCACTTTGACAGAAGATAGAAGCCTTATTGCATCACTCTTGTGTCTGTGAGCATTTCCAATATTTATTTATACTCATCACATTTCGAGTTGTCGCCTTATCGGTGACGGTTATGGCCTATTTGCCATGGCTCTCGAATGATTTAGAGTATACGTCATTGACCAGAATGGCACATTAGCGATTAGAGTTGATTAACAAGCGTTAATATACTCATTGCCAGTCATTGAGCATGAAACGATACTAACACGTAATTTTCTATTTAACAGCGTTATAGCATCAACGAACAAACCAATTGTTAACATTTATCGATACTGATAGTCATAAATCGTTAACATAGTATGATGAGAGTGTTTCTCATATAGCATTTATGTTGCAGCAGCGTATAGTAATATAAAGAAGAATTGGTAAACGACTATATCGAATTAACGAATAAAAAAGGTTTCATATGACCCAATTGCGACAAGCGAAATATCGTCAGGACTACCAAGCACCTGATTATACTATCTCTGAAATTGATCTTGATTTTATCCTCGATCCCGCAAAAACCGTCGTGACGGCAATTAGCCAAGTCAAACGCCTTAACCCAGCCTCATCTACACTGGAACTGCATGGTGAAGACCTTAAATTGGTCTCTATTGAAGTGGATGGTCAGCCTTGGACTGATTATAAAGAGCAAGATGGTAAGCTGATATTGGCATCATTGCCTGAGGCTTTCACGTTACGCATAGTGAATGAAATCAGCCCTGAAAAAAACACAGCATTAGAAGGCCTATATGTTTCAGGGGATGCATTATGCACTCAATGTGAAGCAGAAGGTTTCCGCCATATTACTTATTATCAGGATAGGCCGGATGTGTTAGCGCGTTATACGACGACAATTACCGCCGATAAACAGCGCTATCCTTACTTGCTATCGAATGGTAACCGTATTGCCGAAGGGACACTTGATGATGGGCGCCATTGGGTGAAATGGCAAGATCCGTTCCCTAAACCAAGCTACCTATTTGCGTTAGTTGCGGGGGATTTTGATGTTCTTCGCGACACTTTCGTGACGCGCACAGGCCGCGAGGTCGCATTAGAGTTGTTTGTTGATAAAGGCAACCTTGATCGTGCACCATGGGCGATGCAATCCCTAAAAAAATGCCATGAAATGGGATGAAGATCGCTTTGGTCTTGAATATGACCTTGATATCTACATGATAGTGGCGGTTGATTTCTTTAATATGGGCGCGATGGAGAATAAAGGGCTGAATGTCTTTAACTCAAAATATGTGCTCGCTAAAAATGAAACCGCAACCGATAAAGACTACTTAAATATAGAATCTGTTATCGGTCATGAATATTTCCATAACTGGACAGGTAACCGTATCACTTGTCGCGATTGGTTCCAACTGAGCCTAAAAGAAGGTTTGACCGTTTTCCGTGATCAGGAGTTCAGTTCAGATCTTGGCTCTCGCTCTGTCAATCGCATTAATAATGTCAAAGTGATGCGAGCGGCTCAGTTTGCTGAAGATGCAAGCCCAATGGCTCATCCAATTCGCCCTGAAAAAGTGATCGAGATGAATAACTTCTATACGCTAACGGTCTATGAAAAAGGGGCTGAAGTTATTCGTATGATCCATACTCTGCTAGGGGAAGAAATGTTCCAAGCGGGTATGCAACTGTATATTCATCGTCATGATGGCAGCGCCGCAACCTGTGACGACTTTGTGCAAGCGATGGAAGATGCTTCGAATGTGGATCTTTCGTTATTCCGTCGTTGGTACAGTCAATCAGGGACACCTGTATTAACGGTTCGTGATGAGTACTTCCCTGAAAAGCAACAGTATGTGCTGCATGTGAGCCAAATGACACCTCCGACCGCGGATCAGTCAGAAAAGCAGCCGTTACACATTCCACTCCGATATTGAGTTGTATGGTGAAGATGGGGCCGTTATTCCTCTGCAATATCTTGGCAGTAGCGTAAACGCTGTATTGAATGTTACGCAAGCATCACAAACGTTCACTTTTGATAATGTGCCAAGCCGCCCTGTGCCATCATTACTACGTGAATTTTCTGCGCCAGTTAAATTGGACTATCCATACAGTGATGAGCAACTCGCTTTTCTGATGCAGTATGCAAGTAATGAGTTCTCACGTTGGGGATGCGGCTCAGCAACTGAATCGGTAACTATGTGAAGATCAACGTTGCGAACTATCAGGCGGGCAACGCGCTCGTTCTCCCTGAGCATGTGATTGATGCATTCCGAGCAGTGTTACTTAATGACACCATCGATCCGGCACTCGCGGCACTGATTTTGACTCTGCCTTCTGAAAATGAGATGGCAGAATTTTTCCAAACTATCGACCCTGATGCCATCCATCATGTTGCATAACTTTATCGCTCATCAACTGGCGACAGCAATGGCTGATGAATTCCTCGCGGTTTATCAATCGATTAAAATTGATGGCTACCGTGTTGACCACAGCGATATTGCGAAACGTTCATTACGTAACGTGTGTTTACAGTATATTGCAGCAGGCGATGATCAAGCACTCGCAGACAAATTAGTGTCAGAACAATTCAAATCGGCCGATAATATGACCGACTCTTTAGCCGCATTAACGGCGGCGAGTGAGTCTCAGTTACCGTGCCTTGAGTCATTAATGACGGCCTTTGATGAGCGTTGGCACCACGATGGCCTAGTGATGGATAAATGGTTTACATTACAAGGTACTAGCCCTGCTCCGGATGTCTTGCAGAAAGTACGTAGCTTGCTGAATCACCGTTCATTTAGTATGAGCAACCCAAATCGTGTGCGTTCTTTGGTTGGGGCGTTTACCTCCGGTAACCCGTCAGCTTTCCATGCGAAAGATGGTAGCGGCTATCAATTCCTGTATGAGATCCTCGTGGATTTAAATACACGTAACCCACAGGTCGCATCGCGATTGATTGAACCGTTGATCCGTTTGAAACGTTTTGACGATAAACGCCAAGGCCTGATGCGCAATACGTTAGAGCAACTCAAAGCGTTGGATAACCTTTCAGGTGATCTGTTCGAAAAAGTGACGAAAGCGCTCGAAAGCTAAGTTCTTTACTGATATTAGCTGTGTTGTTAGCCCTTGAACGTCGTTTCAAGGGCTTTTTCTTTTAAATCAGGCAATCATATTAGGTTGTATGCGGTGCTATTCCATTGACAGCAACGGTTCAATTGCCGATTAAGGCAACTTTGGTTTGCAAGTAGCGAATAAATGAATTTTTTATAGAAAAAAAGGCGTAAAATAGGGTAATCTATGTCGCGTTTTATCGGATGAAAATGTATCCCTGTTAAAAATGGCCTCAGCAAATTTCATTTGTTGAGTGTTTTGACGCGCGGAACATTGTGTCTTTTAATCGCTTTATACACAAAATAGTTTGAGGTGTCGGCAGCAAGTGTTATCGCTGTGCTTACAACTTAAAATATGGTGGGTATAGACAGAAATAGGTTATTGGATATGTTATATCACCTTGCCCGCAAGGCTCTATTCCAGTTCGACCCAGAAAAAGCCCATGAACTGACGTTTCGGCAGCTTCAATGTTTAAATAATTCCCCGCTTAAATTCCTTCTCCGCCAATCTGTTGCTACTAAACCTGTTCAATGTATGGGACTGTCTTTTAAAAATCCACTTGGCCTAGCTGCGGGTTTAGATAAAGACGGTGAATGTATTGATGCTTTTGGAGCAATGGGCTTTGGTTTTGTTGAGATTGGAACGGTGACGCCACGGCCGCAATCAGGTAATGATAAGCCTAGATTGTTTAGATTAGTGGAAGCGGAAGCACTGATTAATCGTATGGGGTTCAACAATAAAGGCGTTGATAACCTTGTTGAAAATGTCAAAAAATCAACTTACGGTGGGGTTATTGGCATTAATATCGGTAAAAATAAAGACACCCCAGTGGAACAAGGCAAGGATGACTATTTAATTTGCATGGATAAAGTTTATGCACATGCCGGTTATATTGCTATTAATATTTCATCACCAAATACGCCAGGTTTACGCACTTTGCAATATGGCGAAGCGTTGGATGATTTATTAAGTGGAATAAAAGCCAAGCAACTGGAGTTACAATCGAAATATCAAAAATATGTTCCTGTTGCGGTTAAAGTTGCACCGGATCTGACCGAAGCAGAAATAATCCAAGTTACCGATAGCTTAGTTCGACATAATATTGATGGTGTGATTGCAACCAATACCACGTTAGATCGTTCTTTAGTTCAAGGTTTAAATCATTGTAATGAAGCTGGCGGTTTAAGTGGACGCCCAGTGCAACTAAAAAGCACAGAGGTTATTCGGATCATTTCTCGTGAATTAAAAGGGCAGTTACCTATTATTGGAGTGGGTGGTATAGACTCATTAACTGCTGCGAGAGAAAAAATGGACGCGGGGGCATCATTAATCCAAATTTATTCTGGTTTTATATATAATGGGCCAAAATTAATAAAAGATATTGTGAACCATATATAGTTAACTGTAAATTTACCTAAAGGGGGCTTTATTTATGCTCCCTTTTAATCTATATTGAGTTGGCTGTCTATTTTTAAATCATTTTGTTTTGCATTTTTAAGATCGAATTATTTTGAGCTAGTATCTTAAAAATATATTTATACTCTAACTCATTTGAGTTGCTTTTAGGCAGTAAGCGAATTATTCGTTTAAAAAATCCTTAGAGCAAAATAATGCAACAGCTAGGGTAATTGAGCACGACTCAATTGGCAACTTAAAGTATGGTGAGTATACCGGTAAATCGCTAAGGGATCGTTTATGATAATAAAACCCGATGATCATTGGCGTTGGTATTTTGATCATGACCATGATAGGGTGATGCTAGATCTCGCCAACGGCATGATATTTCGCTCATGTTTTCCCGCAAAAATGCTGACAGCATTCGCACGTGATGAAATGCCTTTTAGCATTGAAGATGCTGCGGAGTTTTATATATTTGATGAGCAGGCTAAAAAATTAAATCTTATCTCATGAAGAACGGGCTGAATTAGTACTGAACAGTTTAGTGGCATTTCGCTTTTTAAAACCGCAAATGCCGAAAAGTTGGTATTTTTCTCCTTTTCATGATATTCAAGTACCTGCGCAAGGTCAGCTTATTCAAGTGTGTTTAGAAAATAGCCATCATATAGCGACATTTATTATTGCTGAGGCTGGTACGTCGGCAAGTTTGTGTTTATTAGCGGAGGCACAATTAGAATTGCCTGATCGTAAATTACGCTTTTGTGATCCAATTAAGATCATGAATGATCGCATGAGGCAATATAAACGCAAGTCTAATCGCTTACTGTATGAGAATGTCATTTAATTGATCGTCCATGATCTATTAATATGGATATTCTTTAATATTCGCCAATAACACCATCAATAAAATAATCGTTATTATTGAGATGATGGTGTTAGAAAATTAGCTTAAAGCTAATTTAATGGCACTTTTGGGAATGCAACTACAGGCTAAGATATAACCATCCGCTTTAATTGCACTTTGTTTTAATGGTGTGACTTCCCCTTCAATCAACTTTATTTTGCATTGACCACAAATACCAGCACGGCAGGAATAAGGTAAAGTGATCCCTTTTGATTCCAATTGTTCAAGGATCACTTCTTGGTTATTTCCTTCATAATCATGATTTTCAAAAGTGACTGTGACCGTACTTAATGGCGTAGAAGGAGTTTTCGCTTTATTATCCGTTTCTCGCTCTTTTGGGATATACTGATTAGGTTGTTTCTTTTCAAGAACCGTCACGGTATCACCCACTCGTATAATTCCAGTATTATGGATAACGACATTTTGCCCGAAATCCACATCACCACTTTCCGTGGTACGGAAGGTTTGTAGTGTTGCTAATGGTTCGCTGTGTGGATGTTTAATGCCTTTTTCAGGGCTAACAGTCGTTAGAATACAGCGGCTACATGGTCTGTCTAAGCTAAAAACGACATCGCCAATCTGAATCGTTTTCCATGTATCTTCTTCGAAAGGTTGGGCACCGGTGATAATCAAATTACCGCGAAATTGCTCAAGCTTAATGCTGGCGGGGCAACGCCTTTGTAGCTCTTGTACCGAAGCTTCATTAATTAATAAGAAGGGGGAGCCATCGGCAAACGACATAGGCACATTGGGCATGGTTTTGACGCGACGTGACAAGTGAGGACTTAACCAGCGTAGTTGAACAGGCTCATCAAAATAACGACTTAGCCAAGTATTGACTGATTCAGGCGCAATGAGTGCATGAAAATGATTGCCCCAGACTTCAGTTGGACTCTGATTCTCATCAAAGTCCTGATACAATACCGTCACACTTTCACCATCGGGTGCTTTGAGATAAAGCCCATTATTTAACATTGCTGGTGTAAATAGTAACATCTGAGGGTATTTTCTTGCCGTGATAAATTTACCTTCCAGCGTTGTTACCATAAAATTGCGATCAAATATTAGCCCACTGGTATCGGCGTATGCATGAGACAGGCGTATCCCTCTCATTGATTTGACTGGGTGCGTATAAAGGCGTGAAAGCGTAATCATTATTTAATCCTTATAATTGTTGCTGAGCAACTTTATGACAAGTCCATAAGATTAGCTATAATGCGCAACAATTTTTCATCCAAATTGGTAAAAAATACTATGAATTCTCTGTTTGCCAGCACAGCTCGTGGCCTAGAAGAACTATTGAAATCGGAATTGGAAGCTCTGGGCGCTAGTCAGTGCCGAGTTGCACAAGGGGGCGTCTATTTTCAGGCTGATGAACGGGTGATGTATCAGAGTCTACTCTGGAGTAGGCTGGCATCCCGTATCTTATTACCATTGAATGAATTTGATGTTTATAGCGACTTAGATTTATACCTTGGTGTACAAGCTATCGATTGGACTGAGGTATTCTCAGTTGAGGACACATTTTCAGTTCACTTTAGTGGTACAAACGAAGAGATCCGCAATAGCCAATATGGTGCTTTAAAAGTTAAAGATGCCATTGTCGATTGCTTCGTACGTAAATTAGATCAGCGGCCTGATGTTGCACGCCAGCAGCCTGATATTCGTATCAATGTTTACTTGAATAAAGAGAAAGCTAGCGTAGCGCTTGATTTAAGTGGTGATGCACTTCATATCCGTGGTTATCGTGATTTGGCAGGGCAAGCGCCATTAAAAGAGACGTTAGCCGCTGCGATTATCAATCGCTCAGGCTGGCAGCAGGGCACCCCCCTTGTCGATCCTATGTGTGGCTCCGGCACACTATTGATTGAAGCGGCTATGATTGCAGCAGACAGAGCGCCTGGCTTGTACCGTGAACATTGGGGGTTCTATGCTTGGTCAAAATATAACCCTGCATTATGGCGTGAGCTGATCACGGAAGCGCAAGTGCGTTTTCGTCAAGGCCTAAAAGAGACAACATCGCGTTTTTATGGTTTTGATATCGATAAACGAGTGCTTGATATGGCGCGCTCTAATGCACGTAGGGCGGGCGTTCAAACATTAGTGAGTTTCAATCATGGCGATGCTGCTATGCTTGAAAACCCTGTTGAAACAGGCATTAAGGGAACCATTTTAAGTAACCCGCCTTATGGCGAACGTCTTGAAAGTGAGCCTGCATTGATTGCTTTACATAGCCAATTAGGCCGTATTGTGAAGGCGCGTTTCCCTGGTTGGCGTTTATCTATTTTTAGTGCCTCTCCTGAACTGTTAAGTTGCTTACAACTACGCTCTGAACGTGAATTTAAGGCCAAAAATGGCCCATTGGATTGCGTACAGAAAAATTATTTATTGGCAGAAACACCGTCGGAAACGGTCGGTGAAATCTCTCCTGATTTTGCTAATCGCTTACGTAAGAACCATAAAAAACTCAGCAAGTGGGCTAAACAGCAAGGGATTGATTGCTACCGCATCTATGATGCAGATTTGCCAGAATATAATGTGGCTATCGATGTTTATCGTGACAAAGTGGTCGTACAGGAGTATGCACCACCGAAAACGGTGGATGAACGCAAAGCGCGCCAACGTTTATTTGATGTGATCACGGCGACGATGAATGTATTGCAGCTGTCATCTAACCAGTTGGTATTAAAAACACGCCAACGTCAGAAAGGTAAACAGCAATATGAAAAGCTAGCACAAAAAGAGGATTTCTTTTTAGTGCAAGAATACAACGCTAAGATGCTGGTGAACTTAACCGACTATCTTGATACAGGGCTGTTTTTAGACCACCGCATTGCTCGACGCATGTTAGGACAAATGAGTCGTGGTGCAGATTTTCTTAATCTCTTCTGCTACACCGGCTCTGCAACAGTTCATGCAGGGCTTGGGGGCGCGAAAAGTACCACGTCAGTTGATATGTCGCGTACCTATCTTGAGTGGGCAGAGAAAAACTTACAGGCTAACGGCTTAACGGGTCGCCAACATCGCTTGATCCAAGCTGACTGCTTAAACTGGTTGGCGAATAGCCCAGAACAATTTGATTTGATCTTTATTGATCCGCCAACATTTTCAAACTCAAAACGAATGGATGGTACTTTTGATGTACAGCGCGACCATGTTCAGTTGATCACTCACCTAAAACGCATGTTACGTCGTGGTGGTACTATCATGTTCTCTAACAATAAGCGTGGCTTTAAAATGGATATCGAAGCTCTGAATGCGTTAGGACTACAAGCAGAAGAAATTACCGCCAAAACGCGTTCAGAAGATTTTGCTCGTAATCGTCAGATTCATAACTGCTGGCTGATCCGCCATGCAGCATAAAGGATAACATCAATGGCTTTAATTAATTTATCGGGTGCATACCTTTCGTTTAGTGATGCCCCTTTATTGGATAACACGGAACTTCATATCGAAGAAAATGAGCGTGTCTGTTTAGTTGGACGCAACGGTGCGGGTAAATCGACACTCATGCGCGTCCTAACTAAAGAGCAGCCTCTTGATGATGGGCAACTGCTTTACCAACAAGATCTCGTGGTTGCTCGTTTACAGCAAGACCCACCCCGTAATATTGAAGGGACGATTTTTGACTTTGTTGCCGAAGGCGTAGCAGAGCAGGCAGAATACCTCAAAGAGTATCACCATGTTTCTAAATTGGTGGAAACCGATCCGAGTGAAAAGAATTTAAATAAATTAGCTGAATTACAAGAAGTACTAGATAGCCGTAACTTATGGCTATTGGATGCCCGTATCAGTGATGTCTTGAAAAAATTGGATTTGCCAGCGGATACTCAACTGTCATCACTGTCTGGGGGCTGGCTACGTAAAGCGGCTCTTGGTCGTGCATTAGTGAGTAATCCACAAGTCCTCTTTCTTGATGAGCCGACTAACCACTTGGATATCGAAACCATTTTATGGTTAGAAAACTTTTTGAAAGATTTCCAAGGTAGTATCGTATTTATTTCCCATGACCGCTCATTTATTCGCAATATGGCAACACGTATTGTTGATCTGGATAGAGGCAAGTTGTCTTCATGGCCGGGCAATTATGATGATTACTTGGTGGCAAAAGAAGAAGCGTTGCGTGTGGAAGAGATGCAAAATGCAGAATTTGACCGCAAGTTGGCCCAAGAAGAAGCGTGGATCAGACAAGGTATTAAAGCGAGACGTACCCGTAATGAAGGGCGTGTTCGTGCACTCAAGGCCTTGCGCGTAGAACGCTCTCAGCGCCGTGAAGTGCTGGGAAGTGCGAAAATGCAGGTTGAGGAAGCGTCTCGCTCAGGGAAAATTGTCTTTGAACTGGAAAATGTGAATTACCAAATCAATGATAAAGTACTGGTTAAAGACTTTAGTGCACAAGTGTTACGTGGAGACAAAATCGCTTTAGTTGGGCCAAACGGCTGCGGTAAAACAACCCTGCTCAAATTGATGTTGGGTGATCTCAAAGCAGATAGTGGCAGAGTGCACTGTGGAACTAAATTAGAAGTCGCTTATTTTGATCAGCACCGCGCCGCACTCGATCCTGATAAGACGGTCATGGATAACCTTGCAGAAGGGAAGCAAGAGGTGATGGTCAATGGTAAACCACGCCACGTACTCGGTTATCTACAAGACTTTATGTTCCCGCCCAAACGCGCCATGACACCGGTACGAGCATTATCTGGTGGTGAGCGTAATCGTTTGTTACTTGCACGCTTATTTTTAAAGCCAAGCAACTTATTGATCCTCGATGAACCGACCAATGACCTTGATGTCGAAACACTAGAACTGCTTGAAGAGTTGGTCGATAGCTATCAAGGCACTGTTTTATTGGTTAGTCATGATCGTGAATTTGTTGATAATAGCGTAACAGAGTGTTGGATTTTTGAAGGTAACGGGGTGATTAACCGTTACGCTGGCGGCTATTTTGATGCCCAACAGCAAAAAGCACAAACCGTGAGCTTGAAAAATTCACAACAAAGTAAAATAGCGGAGCAAGATAAATCGCCTAAGGTAAAAGAACCTACAAAGCGAAATAATAAGATAAGCTACCATTTACTACGTGAATTAGAACAATTACCATCGAAGCTCGAACAGCTAGAAGGTGAAATTGAAGCACTTCAAGCGGCGATTGGTGATGCTGATTTCTTTAACCAGCCTCACGATATAACCGAAAAAACATTAAATACATTAGCTGAAAAGGAACAAGCGCTAGAGCAAGCGTTCGACCGCTGGCAAGAGCTTGAGCTACTGAAAAATGGCTAGTTTATCGTTCAGGAAATAAGAAGGGGCGAATCACCTTGTGCTCTCATGAGTCTCATGAACATGTGCTGTGCACACAATGCGACATGCTGGTTGCGGTACCTGAATTAGAACAGGGAACTAAAGCAACCTGCCCACGCTGTCATACAGTGTTGGTGTCAAAGTGGCGCTATCCATACAAGCAGCCGGCAGCGTATGCGTTTAGCGCATTAATTATGCTGCTCGTCGCTTGTATGTTTCCATTTGTCAAAATGAGTGCGGCTGGGATTGAAAATGAAATTTCTATATTTCAAATTATCGAGATTATTTCGACAACGCGTTACAGCAGCTTAGCCCTCTTTTTTCTGTTATTTTCATTAGTCATCCCTGCCTTTTGTATGGTGACAATCATACTATTGGGATTACAAGTGTATGTTCCAAAAAGAATCAAAGTGTGGATCAGCCGTATCCTATTTCAAATGAAATCTTGGTGTATGGCGGAAATTTTCCTCGCAGGGGTTCTGGTTAGCTTTGTAAAACTGATTGCTTATGGTGACATTGGTGTTGGGTTAAGCTTTTTGCCGTATTGTCTATTTTGCCTCTTGCAAGTTAGGGCATTTCAATGCCTTGACCGGCATTGGATGTGGAACAAAATTGAAGCAGCCCCTAAGTTAGCCCATAAATTAGAAGTAGGGCGAACTGGGATCAGCCAAAACGTAAGGCTGTGCCTAGTGTGCACGGCTATCTTACCGGCGGAACAATCCCAATGCCCGCGCTGTTACGCTCGTGGTAGCGTACGTAAGCATCAAAGTATACAGTGGACCGTTGCGCTGCTATTGACCTCGTTTTTCTTATATATTCCAGCGAATGTCTTACCGGTGATGACGACCAATATGTTGGGTAGCGATATGGACTCAACGATTATGGACGGCGTGATATTATTGTGGGGGGATGGCTCTTATCCTGTCGCATTAATTATTTTTATCGCCAGTATTATGGTGCCCTCGTTAAAAATGATAGGTATCGCGTGGTTATGCCTTGACTCTCAAGGTTATGGCAACCGAGACCCACATCGAATGCACTTTATTTATGAATTGGTGGAGTATGTTGGGCGTTGGTCAATGATCGATGTGTTTGTCATTACTATTTTGGCCGCATTGGTACAAATGGGGCAATTAATGAGTATCGTCCCTGCACAGGGCGTTATTTTCTTTGGTGTCGTTGTGATTTTAACGATGTTTGCTGCGATGACTTTCGACCCTCGATTAACATGGGATCGTTGTGAAAAGAAAAGTGCGGTAAAAGTTGTTGAACAAGAAGGAGCCATCGGGTGAGTGAACAAGAAACACCACAGGCCAATGCCAAAATCAGTAAATTGAAAAGTTGGTCACCTGTTTGGGTGATCCCTATCGTTACTGTTCTCATTGGTGCTTGGATACTATTTTATCACTTCAGCCATCAAGGCCCTGAAGTGACATTAATTACTTACAATGCAGAAGGCATTGAAGCGGGTAAAACCAAAATCAAGAGCCGTAGTGTGGATATTGGTATTGTTGAAAGCGTGACGCTGGATGACAACTTCAGTCGAGTTGTTATCAAAGCACGCTTAAATAGCGATATGAAAGATCTCCTACGTGCGGATTCTGCATTTTGGATCGTAAAACCGACAATTGGCCGTGAAGGTGTGACAGGATTAGGCACATTACTTTCGGGAGTTTTCATCGAATTACAACCGGGTAACTCTAAAAAGGAGCATAACGAGTTTACACTGCTTGATTCGCCGCCTTTAGCATCACCGGATGCGAAAGGGATCCGCGTTATCTTGGTGAGTGACCGCGCTGGGCAACTCAATCCAGGCGACCCTGTACTGTTTAGAGGTTACCGTGTTGGCTCAGTTGAAACCAGTAATTTCGACATGAGTAAGCGTGATATGCGCTATCAACTGTTCATCAACGCACCTTATGATAAGTTAATTAGTACGAATGTGCGCTTTTGGAAGGACAGTGGTATTGCATTTGATATGTCATCGCAAGGGATCCATGTTGAGCTTGGCTCTATTGCCACCTTGCTGACAGGAGGCGTAAGCTTTGATGTACCTGCTGGCTGGGCGCCGGGAGAAGGTGTAAAAGAAAATACAGAATTTAAACTCTTTGATAACCAAAGTAGTATTCAAAACTCTCTGTATACTGAATACCAAGATTTCGTTCTGTTCTTCTCTGACTCAGTACGTGGGCTACAGCCTGGTGCACCGGTGGAGTTCCGTGGTATTCGCCTAGGAACGGTTGCTCAAGTGCCATTCTATACCAAAGGCCTCGACCAAAAACTGGATAACGATTTCCGTATTCCTGTATTAATTCATATTGAGCCTGAGCGTTTTGCAAAAGATGTTGGTGCTGATTTTAACTTGAAAAATGAGTTGAAATTAGCGATGAAGGATGGGCTTCGTGCATCGTTAAAATCTGGGAACTTGCTAACAGGGGCACTGTTTGTTGATCTCGACTTTGTGCCTAATGTGCCTGAATATAAAGGGCCAACTGTGGTGGCTGGTTATAAAGTCATCCCAACGACGAGCGGTGGCTTAGCGCAAATTCAGCAAAAAAGTGATTTCTGTGCTGGATAAAATCAATGCGATGCCGATTGAGCCTATGCTGAATCAAACGACTCAAACGTTGGCTGAAGGGCAAAAAACGATCAAAGAAGCGCAAGTTATGCTCGCTGAGCTAAATAAAGTGATGGGAAGTAAAGAGTTCCAGAAACTCCCTCAAGACTTGCAAAAAACGTTGAATGAAATGAACCGTGCGATGCAAGGGTTCCAGCCGGGGTCTCCTGCATATAATAAGATGGTCGATAATATGCAACGTTTAGATCAGGTGCTTAGGGAAGTCCAGCCACTGTTACGTACTTTGAATAATAAGAGTAATGCCTTGGTATTCGAAGCTGAGCCGTCTAAGGATCCTGTACCGAAAGGAGTGAAAAAATAATGAGATATCTGATATCGATATTTGTTTTAATGCTGGCGGCTTGTAGCAGCACCCCTGAAAAAGTGTATTACCAATTGCCGGTGAAATCGCCGGCAACACAAAGTGCGGTTGTGATGGGGCAACAAAATCAAATTTGGTTACAGCGCATCATGCTGGCGGATGTTCTGACATCAAATGGTATTACTTACCAAACGTCAGATGTCAGTTACAATAATGCTAGCTCCCATTTATGGGCTAGCCCATTAGAACAACAGTTAGGACAATCCATGGTGAGTGAATTGTCTTCTGCGTTGCCGGGGCGTTTAGTCTCATTACAACCTTTGCAGAATTCGCCGGACACATTGGATATTACGCTAACAAGTTTTAATGGCCGCTACGATGGCAAGGTATTAGTTCAAGGGTTCTGGACTTTGGTCGCGTGGCAAAGAGATCATCCGTCGTAACTTCGATATACAGCTTGAACAAAAAGAAGATGGCTATCCAGAATTAGTCCGTACGCTGGCTGATGGATGGCAGCAAGTTGCGAGTGAGATTGCTAAAGAGGCCAATAAATCTTAAGTAATATTCACTATTTTCATCAATAAAGTGCATCTTACGCCGTCATTGGCTAAGGTGCATTTTTTTATAAAATTGGTTGCATATCATTCAATTATAAAATATTTCAATATAAATACATATAATAAAATTGATATTAATTTATTTAAAATCAACGAGTTGTCATAATTTGAAAATATAAATCACATTTATAGCATTTATGACATTTATATGAAATTCTTTACTTGATTTTCTAATCTGTCGGGCTGTATTTCTATAGTGTACCTAAATGAGATGATCCCCTACATAGTTTGAATTGTCTGTGAGTGGCAAGGCAAGCTATCCCTAAGTATCAAGAAAGGGTCGGGTGAGCGGAATCCCACTAGTGACTTAACTTAACGCTATGAAGGGCTTAGGTGCTGTTTTCTTTTCCATTTTAGACAATGAGGGAAGTAAGGCATGAAAAGACAGAAGCGAGACCGTTTAGAAAGAGCTTTATCAAGAGGTTATCAAGCAGGTATAGCAGGTCGTTCCAAAGAATTGTGCCCCTATCAATCTGTAGATGCACGATCGCACTGGTTAGGAGGCTGGCGTAAAGCCATGGAGGACAGGGCGATTCTCTCTGCATAATCAGGCAGAACAAAGCCTAACTTATTCGTTAGAGAACCTAAATAAACGGTTTTTTAATTCACTTCAAACAAATTTTAAACCTCCGCCATTGCGGAGGTTTTAGTTTTTTAGCGCTTAGGTGCGGGATCAGAAAGCACTAGTGTCTTTAAATAGACCCACTTTTAGGTCATTAGCCACGTAAATGACTTTACCATCAACCAGTACTTCACCATCGGCAAGACCCATAATCAATTTACGGTTAATAACACGTTTAAAATTGATACGGTAAGTCACTTTTTTAGCCGTTGGAAGTACTTGGCCCCGTGAATTTTACTTCACCAACACCAAGAGCACGACCTTTGCCTTCCCCGCCGAGCCACCCGAGGTAGAAACCAACGAGTTGCCACATGGCATCTAGGCCTAAACAGCCAGGCATAACAGGGTCATTAACAAAATGGCAGCCGAAGAACCATAAGTCTGGATTGATATCCAATTCAGCTTCGACATAGCCTTTATTAAAGGTACCACCATCTTCAGTCATGGTGATGATACGATCCATCATCAACATATTACCTGAAGGTAATGGAGGCCCATTTTCGCCAAATAATTCGCCTCTTCCAGAAGCTTCTAAATCACTTTTTGTATAGGAACTGCGTTTATCAACCATGTTCTTCTGATAGCCTTAATTAAGTTTAAGAATACAGGATAGCTTACACTTGTACGCTGAACAACTCCGATCTGATATTTTTTTATTCAACCAAGCCATTTTAGGAACCATGGAAGTTTTGGTTTTTCGGGTGAATTTGCTTGATTGATGCGTTCTTGAATTAAAGCTAACAGGTGTACGTTATCACCTTCAGCTTGCTGCTCAAAATAGGGCTGCTTAGTGAGTAATGTGATCGCTTGAGCAACATGCTCCACAGGCCAAATATGGAATTGCCCCTCTTGTACGGCATTGACAACAGCCTCTTTGACACAGAGATGGCGCACATTAGCCATTGGGATAATTACCCCTTGTTGCCCTGTTAAACCACGCTGAGCACAAATATCATAGAAGCCTTCGATTTTTTCGTTTACACCACCTATAGGCTGCACATAACCAAACTGGTCGACAGCACCGGTGACGGCGATTTGCTGATCGATAGGCTGGAGCGCTAATGCACTAATTAACGCACAAAGTTCGGCAAGAGAGGCGCTATCGCCATCAACTTCACCATAGGATTGCTCAAAAACAATCGAGGCTGAGAATGGCTGAGGCTGCTCCAATTTTAGCTCATAATTTAAATAAGCTTGCATGATCATCATGCCTTTAGCATGAATGTTGCCGCCAAGCTCGGCTTTCCGTTCAACATCGACAAATTCCCCATCACCTAAATGGGCGACACAGGTAATGCGCGAAGGCTCTCCCAGCGCTTCTGGGTGCCCAGGATAGTGCAAGACGGACAATCCATTGATTTGTCCTATCACTTCGCCTTCGGTTTTGATAAAAACCTGTTCTTGCAGAATATCGTCTTGTGAACGTTCTGTCAGGAAACTATGGCGCCATAGGCGGTTTTCCACAGCCTGATTAAAGGCATTGGCGTCCATTAAGTTGCCTGACTGATAGTGAGAGGCATCCGTCAATCGGCGGGCTAGCCACTGTGTATCAAGAGGCAGATTAAATTTATCTTCACAAAACCGTGTTGCCTGAGTGATAAACGTAGGCCAACCATCAGGTGCGATTTCGGGGAGATGGTTAGCATTAATAATTGATTTTATATAGCGCATCCACAAGGCGAGTTGTTCTTCATTATCAAAGAACATTATGGGTTCATATTCCCCATAAATAGCATGTTCAAAGAGATCTGCGTGAGTGTACTCAAACTCTTCAAGCTCAAGCCGGTCACCAACAATGATTAACTTGATATCGAGTGGCTGAGGTTCAATTTCAATCGGTAATGGTTGATTATCGGAGAAAGGCAACCATTCGAATTGGCGGCGAGCTATCATATTTTGTAGCCGCTGCCACATCAGGGGTTGAGAGACCAATGATGATGCCGATAATATCAATACTCCACCATTAACGTGATGTAATAAACCCGGCACTGGATGTAATGATGGTGTGATATACCCAAACAGTTGTTCCGGCTCAATCCAATGGCGACAGGCAATATTTGCTCGGCTTGAGAAGCGCCCCTCAATTTCAGGACACCATTTGAAAGCAAGTTTATTTTCAGTGAGTTGATAATCACCATTAATGGGCGAAAATGGGGTCAGTAAAGGGCGGATCGCCTCAGCAAATGTTGCTAGATAATGCTCACTGTCGTCGGACTTGATAAACATAAATCGAGTCCGTGAATTCTCTTTGATAAAGCGCTCAATGCTATCAAATAGCCTTGGCTGGATTTCTGACAAAGAAGCAGGAGTCAGGGTATCTGAAGAAACAAAGTTTGCCTGGTAAGGCGTTAGGTCAGGTATTAGGCCTTGCCATGTTAGTTCTTGACTGATCACTATAATTTTTCTGCTATTAATATGATTATAAGTAAAATGCCTGTCGGTGAGCAGGGCGCGTATGCCTGAATTTGGTTTGGATATTTTATACTCTTTTTATTGTAGGCTGCCCCGTTATTGACGACATACATATGTACGACTCACAGACTTTAGTACATTAGTAGTGGCTCATTTTTTGAGCAATTCGCTGTACTGCAAACTATTTAGAGTATATGTTGTTTTCAGGCCAATTTATTACCCATAGGGCAAGGTTGCTATATTAGCGTTTGAGCGCCAATCTTGCAGCAATAATTGTCGTATAATCAGTTAGAATAAAGAAAATAATAGCACAACAGGCAAAGACATTGGCCATGTTAAGCCAATTAAGAGCGCACTGAGCAATCTCATAAAGATATTAGGGTCTTTAGTCAGGAGTAGTGTTATAAGCGCTGAGCACACCCCGCCTATCCCATATACGAGAAGTATGCATTCAAATGTGGACATGCTTGTTCATTAAATTGTTAATAGGTGAGCGTTGATTGTACACTATTTTGTGCCTAGTTGTTATCTTCTTTGTCAATAATAGGTCGACGGTGGTGCTTAAATTGCGTATCTTCATCTAAAATTGCTAATATAGGTCAGGTTCGATCTTCGTCAGGAAAAAATATGAAATATCAGCAGCTTGAAAATTTAGAATGTGGCTGGAAATGGGAATATCTGGTGAAGAAGTCCCGAAGTGGTGAGCCAATTACTCGGTATATCGAAAGAAGTGCCGAAAGTGAGGCTATCGCGCTATTGCTCAAAATGGAAAACCAGCCCACAGAGGTTTTAAAATGGATCGCTTTGCATATGAATCCACAATTGGATAACCGTATGAAGCAAAGCATTCGAGCAAGACGTAAACGTCATTTCAATGCTGAGCATCCCCATACCAGAAAAAAATCTATCGACCTTAACTTTTCTGTTTGGCAGCGTTTATCTAACCTTGCAGTGAAACGCAATAAAACATTATCAGAGACGATCATTCAGTTGATCGAAGATGCCGAGCATAAAGATAAGTATGAGAGCCAAATGAGTTCGTTAAAGCAAGACCTACAGGCGATTCTAGGGAATTCAAGTACCAAGAAATAGGGGAGACGATTATCTCAAGTTGCCCGTTGATCAACAACGATCGTTTTATTCCCAACGAAATGCTTTGTAACCCGCCATTATTTTTTCGACCACGATTGATTTAATCGTAACAATGACAGATTGTGTTTAGTGAGCTGATGATTTTTAGCATAAAAAAAACCCCATCGAAATGGGGTTTTTTGTATTCAGTTCGAAATTCGAACGAGGGGCTAAGAATTAAGCACCTGGTTGAGTGACAACTTCAGTTGTACCTTGAATTTCGATTTCAACGCGACGGTCTGGAGCCAGACACTCGATCAGAGCTGCACGGCCTTTAACGTTGTCACATTTGTTACCAGTTACTGGATCTTCTTTACCACGACCTTCAGCAGCGATTGCGCTTGCTGGAACGCCTTTAGCAACTAAGTAATCAACAACTGACTGAGCACGTTTTTGTGACAGTGGCAGGTTGTAGTTTTGTGAACCGATACGGTCTGTGAAACCAACTACCAGTACGCGACCTTGAGTTGGGTCGATGCTGCTCAGTTCGTTATACAGTTCGTTCAGTGCTTGCTGACCTTCTGGTTTCAGAGTTGCTTTGTTGAAGTTGAACAGAACGTCTGAACGCAGAGTGAAACGCTTGTTCTCAACAACTGGCGCTGGCTCAACAACTGGAGCTGGCTCAACAACTGGTGCTGCTTCTTGGTTGAAGCGGTATGCCAGACCAACGCTCAGCATGCCGTTGTCAGGACGTACGCCCAGGTTGTCGTTATCACCGATGTTGCTAACCCATTGGTAATCTAAACGAGTTGCCCAGTTTGGAGTGATTGCATATTCAACACCCAGTGCGTATACAGGAGAAACACCAGTATCGTTTTCTTTGTAACGCTCTTCACCTGTTTGGTGTGCTTTAACATCAGTACGCCATACCATACCACCTAAACGAGTGTAAACGTCTAAGTCGTCCATTACTGGATAGCTCAGTTTGGTAGTCAGAGAAACACCCATTGATTTCAGGTCGCCGTTGTTACCAGCACCTTTGTATTTCATTTTACCAAACCAGTCATAACCAAGCTCGAAGCCCATGTACTGGTTGTATTGGTAACCTGCGTATGCACCAGCACCGAAAGTATCACGGTCAGTACTTTTACCTACAGTGTTTTCACGATCAACTGGAGTGAAGCTGGTATCTTCATAGTGAGACCAACCCAGTTTAGCACCGGTATACCAAGTGTTGTCTTTTGGAGCTGCCTGCGCAACAGTTGCGAAAGCTGCTACTGCCACTGCTACTGCGATAGCTGTCTTTTTCATTTTTTACGCCTCGTTATCATCCAATATAGGCATGGCTTCAAAGAGCCTTATTATTCGCCATTGGTTTAAAATACTTGCTAGGTTTCGCTGACATTATCTACAAAAATTTATAAAAAGTAAAAAATAATGCCATAACCTTAACAAGCTAAAGTCTACAACGAACTAAAAAAGATACAAGTAGAGCAAGCAAAAATCATGGTAAAAAAACATTTTTTAGCGGATAAATCAGAGAGATAAACGTAATCCTATTTTGAGTTGATTATTATCTATCACATTGATCTCAATTATTTTTTCGGTATTTTCTGAGTCTGAGATATCCGAATGTCAAATTTACTAAGAATATTCTTAATCTTGGCTAGTGATAATAGTTAGAGTGAATTTTTAGGTTATTTTGCTGTCCAGAATGGATACTTGCGATATTATGTGTTTTTTGAGGGCGCATAATAAAGCCGATAGAATGTCCTTCTTGTGCTGCCGTTTGTAAGCGAGCAAAGTCCTGTTTATTTAATTCCGGTAGCCAACCTAAAACAACACTATAATTACCACTTCTTAATGCCTTTTCCATCGCATCTATCGTCGTTATCGACGCCATATTGCTGAGTTGCATAATTTTGTTAATAGGCAAGCCTGATTGCATTAACCAGTGACGACTTAACTTTTTATTGGGGCTTAGCCAAAGCAGCCAACGAGATTGCGCCCCGAACTGACGCAACATCGGCAGTAGAATGTAATCCATAATAGGATGTTTTTCATCGTAAACCAGCTCACTCACCATGCCTTGTTGCATCGAGCCATCAATAGGCGGTGTTGAAGGCATTGCTTGTGTGCTGTGGTTAACAGAATGTTCAGTTGCCTTGTTCCAAGAATAAATAGCCATAGTTCACCTCGCAATCAAACTGTATGCATATACAGTAACTGTATATTTATCCAATATCAAGACTATTTTTTCAAAGCGCTTCGCAACTTTGTTGTTTTTATCTGCAATATTCTTGGAGTTTTTAGCGGATCCTCTCAGAATGTACTTCTGCTAATTGTTTGTAAAATTAAGGTATTTATAGTTTCACACACAAGGATGGAAGTAGATGAATGCTCATAAGGAGTTTGGGTGTATGTCTTTAACGGAAAAAAATGATTCTCGATTAGATCAGCTGTTAAAAGGTTTTGGTGAATTTAAAAAGAAAAACTATTTTGGCGGCTATTGTTTGATTGTTGATAACGTTATTGTTGGCTTAGCGCTTGATGGGCTCTTATATTTACGTGGCTGCCTTTTTGCAAGGAGCTACTTTGAATCAATTGAACTTGAACGGTTAGTTTTCAGTAAAAAAGGGATCCCACTAGAGCTGCGCTATTATCAGTTACCTCAGCAGATTTGGGAGAATGAAGCGCTTTTATTGCACTGCATTGATTTAGCCTATCGTTCAGCTATTGAAGAGCGGCAGCAAAAGCAGTCTGCCGTCACTCGGATAAAAGATTTACCTAATATGAATATGTCGGTTGAAAGGGCATTAGGGAAAATAGGTATTCATAAAGCCGACGATTTACGTGAAATAGGCGCGAAAGCGTGTTTTTTGAAGTTAAAACAGCTTGGTCGTTTTTTCCCCTAGTATCAAATTATTAATTGGGTTGGCTGGTGCAATCGAAGGTTATCACAGTGCTGTGCTGCCGACACAAATTAAACAAGAGTTGATTAATTGGTACAACAGCGTTGGTTGAACCGTATTAGGCTAAAGGTCGCACAAGCGGGTGTAACAATTAACGCTGTATTTTTGACACCCGCTCATCAGTTTGATTTATCCGCTATATGGCTGAATGATGGCCATTTGCAAGAGGCGAAGTAACGGGAATATTAATTTGCTTGATCATGGATTTTATTTCAGGGATCAGTTCAAGCAGCAGCCTTGTTTGTTCCATAATAAGGACTGTCTTTTCATCATCGCTGGTCGATATGCTATCTATGCGATGAGTGATGCTCTCTCGTAGACGTTCTGATTTCTCATCCATTAAGGTATCTAGGCTCATGACTTGTAATGATGTTTCTACATAACAGATAGCATCACTCAAAATAATCAGGTTTTCCTCATTTTGCATTTGCTCTCGGTGCGCACCCAATGCTGAAATATAACTCAGTAAGGTGTGGTTGAGGCAGAGGAGCCTAAAGGCTTGCTCTTGAGTGACTTTATACGATTTAGGATCTGATGCCATATTGGAAACGATAGAAGCAAACTCAGCATCATTATTGTGGGCATCGCGGCGTGCAACACGGTATTCCAGACTGTTATCTTTACCTTGGTAATATTGCTGTAAAATCGCATCTAAATAGCGGCAGTTACTGTTCATGGTTTTTTGCACAACCTGCGGTAACTGGCGGAATTTCCAATCAGGCCATATAAAGCTAACAGCAAGGAAGGCTATAAAACAACCAACTAGCGTATCAATGACCCGAGGGAGAGCAACTTCAAATCCTTCCCCTAGCAGGTTGAAACAAAATAGAACGAGCAGAGTAATAAATAGTGTCGCTTGCGCATATTGGCTACTGCGGAAAACAAAAAACAGTAACCCAGAGATAACAATTAAGGTGAGCTGCCCTTCCATAGAAGGAACAAATTTTAATAGCGGCAAGCCAACGAGGATCCCAATCAGTGTGCCAATAATACGGAGTGCGAGCCGCCGTTTTGTTGCGCTATAGTTAGGCTGACAAACGAACAAGCTAGTCAATAAAATCCAATATCCTCTTTCTAAATCAAATAATTGGATGATGAGATAGCCTGTACATAATAAGAGAGACATCCTAACTGCATGGCGGAACAGGGCGGATTGCGGTGTTAAATGGTGCTTGAAGCGCGCGATGATATCACTGATGCCTGAAGGTGACTCATCTGAAAGTTGTTCAAATTGTTTATTATTCTGTTGGCGTGAACCTTGTTCGAGGCCAAGCCCTCTCAGTTGGACATCAATCCCTTTTAGATTTTTGAGTAGATTATACAGCGCCTTAATTTCATGAATTGCAGGTGACTGTTGTTTTAACAGTTGCAGTGAGTTTTCAAGGTAAGCAAAAGTACCTTCAAAGCGCGGGTTATGTTGGTACTGCTTACGCCACAAAACAGATTGTGCTACCTGTTGGCAAGCCCGCGCTTGCATGCTAAGTAGTCGTTGGAAACGAAAGAGAATATCGCTATGGCGTAGCGTACGACTCAGTTGCTGATATTGTATGTGTGATGAGCTAGCCCGTTCATGGATATCTTGTGCAACGAAATAATATTGTAGGGTATTACGTGTTCCTTTCTGGCCTCTATCGCCTTTGAGCCGACTGAGCAGCGCAATTTTAGCCTGATTCATCGTACTGACTAAGGTGCTATTGACTAAGGCTAAATCATAGACTGACTGTTGGTAGTCATCTTCAAGATCAGGGTCGAATAAGTTGGCCTTTGCATCGAGGTAGGCGGCTAACTGTTGATAACATTGAGTGATCGCATCTTGTAAAGGCCGAACAGGGAAAAGAATGTGGCCGATCAACGTAAGAAGGTTATACCAAATAGCCCCAATAAGTAATAGGGCGGGTTGTTGGTACCAAGTATCAAATATTGGCACCCCAAGCATGGTATAGATGGCTATCAATAACGCACCAAATGCAATAGTGGCGTAGCGTTGACCTAGCGCTCCTAAGAGAATAAACCCACAGGTCGAGAGTGCCAACCCAAAAAAGAACAGAACGGGATGCGGGAACAGTAACTCAATCGAAACTGAGGCAATAAAAAAACAAAGTAGGGTGATAGCTAGGTTTTTTAATCGGCCAGTCAACCTATCATCTAGGTCGGTCAAGGCGGCCGCTACCATACCTAATGTCAGAGGGATTGTGACTTTAGGCTCTTGCCCCAATAACCAAGGGATCAGTGTCGTCCCTGTCAGGGCGATTAAGATTCGGATATAATATAGAGCATGACTGTTATATAAAACACGACGATAACTGGTAAGCAGCGTTAACACAAAGTACCTCAGAGGCGAACATTTCGTAGTCTATACTCGTTATATTTTAAGTTGCCTAGCTGTTACGTGTTGAAGTGCTCAAGGTTTATAGGCTCCTTGGGCGTCTTTTCGACGAATAAACAAGCAGTTTAACCTGCCGCCTAGATACAACTCGAATATTTAGAGTCTATATAGGATAGCGTGTTTGTAAGTAATAAAAAACTGTCTGGAATCAAGCAGCCGTTATTTTCATGATTGAACTACTCAGGTGCAGGATGTATGGAACTGAAATCAACACAGATTGGGCAGCGCCTGGCTCAGCATCCCTATAATCGGGTTCGCTTATTAAATGCTGGCATTGAGGTGAGTGGTGAAAAACATCAATATCTTATCCCTTTTAACCAATTAATTGATATTCATTGCAAAAGGGGAATTGTTTGGGGGGAGTTAGAGTTTGAACTAGCTGATGAGCAAGTTGTTCGTTTGCATGGAACCGAATGGAAGCAAACGCAACGCTTTTATCACTATTTAAATGATAAATGGCAACAATGGAGCATTGAAATGAGTGAGGTCAGTGCTCAAGTGCTTGTCGCCCTCGCAAAAGGAATACAGCAGCAAACTCAGCAGGATAATTGGTTTAGCTTGCGTGAATTAAACACCTTTCGTAAAAAGATCAGCGAGCAATTTTCTTCCCTTCCTCTGCCGTTAGCGCGAGTCAGTCAATTTGAAAACTGTGCTGCCCCTTATCACTACTGTTTGCAATGGCTCAATGATGGAGAACGTTGTCGGCAACAGGTTAACCAACAATGGAGTGAATCAATCCTGTCACGCTATAGTGATTTTTTCCAACATGTTGAAACCTCCCCGTTAAACTCAAGCCAAGCACTCTCCGTCATTAATGGAGAAGATAACGTTTTAGTACTTGCTGGGGCGGGGAGTGGGAAAACGTCAGTATTAGTCGCGAGAGCCGGCTGGCTTCTTTTAAGAAAGCTCGCTAAGGCTGAGCAAATCTTATTATTAGCGTTTGGTCGTAAAGCGGCGCAAGAAATGAATGAACGTATCCAAGAGCGTTTGCAGCAGGAGGATATTGAAGCCAAAACATTTCATGCGCTAGCGCTCTATATCATTCGTGAAGGAAGCAATAAATCACCTGCTATCAGTGAATTCGAAACTGACTCTCAAAAACGCGGTGAATTGTTATTGAATGAATGGCGTACACAGTGCAGTACGAAAAAAGCGCAAGCGAAAGGCTGGCGGGAGTGGCTAACTGAGGAGCTACAGTGGGATGTGCCGGAAGGTGAATTCTGGAAAGATGAAAAAATCAGTAAAAAGATAGTAAGTCGCTTAGAGCGCTGGTTAAGTTTAATGCGTATGCATGGCGGTAGCCAGAAAGAGATGATCGAATCTGCCGACGAGCAGTTTAGAGATCTGTTTCAAAAACGCCTTCGTCTCATGTCACCTTTATTAAAGGCTTGGAAAAGTGCTCTAAAAGATGAAGGGGCTATCGATTTCTCTGGGTTGATCCATCAAGCTGTTAATTTATTAGAGAAAGGGCGTTTTATTAGCCCTTGGAAACACATATTGGTCGATGAATTTCAAGATATTTCGCCGTTAAGAGCAAAACTGCTACAGGCATTGCGTCAACAGAATAAACAAACGTCACTTTTTGCTGTTGGTGATGATTGGCAGGCTATATATCGTTTTAGCGGGGCAGAGCTTGATCTGACAACCTCTTTTGAACACAATTTTGGCGAAGGAGCGCTGTGCGCATTAGACACCACTTATCGATTTAATCAGCGCATTGGTGAAATTGCGAATCGCTTTATATTGCAAAATCCAACGCAGCTCGATAAACCACTTAATAGCCTCGTTAAAGGCAATAAAAAGTCAGTCGTTTTGCTTTATGAAAATGCACTGGAGCGTTTATTCGATAAGATGAGTGGTTATGTCACGGAAAATGAAACTATTTTATGTTTAGCACGTTATCACTATCTGCGACCAGAAATCTTAAATAAAGCGCAAACACGCTGGCCAAAGCTTAAGATTGAGTTTATGACCATTCATGCCTCTAAAGGGAAGCAAGCCGATCATGTCATTATTTGTGGGCTGAACAGTGGGAAGGATGGATTCCCAGCGGCGGCACGCGAATCCATTATGGAACAAGTGTTACTCCCTAAACATGAGGAGTTTGAGCATGCAGAAGAGAGGCGACTGTTATATGTGGCAATGACGCGTGCAAAACAGCAAGTATGGCTACTGTATAACCCCGATGAACCATCAGAGTTCGTTAGTGAATTAAAACAGTTAGGTGTGCCTAGACAGAAAAAACCTTAAATAGCAAAGAGCCGGATAAACTATCCGGCTCTTGAAGGCTTATTTTGTGCGTTCTTGTAAGTACTGCTGGTAATCAGGGATCACTATATCAATTGCACCATTAAAATAGGGTGACGTAATAATAAAGTCTGCTGTTGCTGGATTAGTGGCTACAGGGATATTCCAAACAGCCGCTAAACGTAATAAGGCTTTCACGTCTGGATCATGAGGAACAGCATTCAGAGGGTCCCAGAAAAAGATCAAAACATCGATTTTTTGTTCGGAGATCATCGCTCCTATTTGTTGGTCACCGCCCATAGGGCCGCTAAGCATACCAGTAACATGAAGCCCTGTATGGTGACTAATCAGTTTCGCGGTGGTACCCGTTCCAAACAGTTGGTGAGATTTAAGCTGTTCGCTATTCTTTGTTGCCCAAGCTAATAATGAAGATTTACAGTGGTCATGGGCAACGAGTGCTATATTTTTAGTGTTTTTTTATTGTACGAGTAGTTGATTCCATGATGTTCCCTTAAAGGTGGCGTGGTATCACGCTAAGCATATTAATAATGACGTGTTTGTCGCGATCTGCTGGTTTTTATCGCAATAATGAGAGAAAAACTATCTCATAACTTTCTGGGGTAATTGAAAACATAATCCATGTTTTCTCTCATCTTGCCAGCAACATCAACGTGGTACTCATAGTAGAAAAATTGAGTTAGCACACACTACAACATATATCATATTGTAGATTAATAGTTTACTGATTTAGGGAGTTATTTTGATGACTAACCAAGAAATTGCTGAAATATTACGTAGTGTCAATACGATCGCCTTAGTTGGCGCAAGTGATAAAAAAGATCGTCCAAGTTATGAAGTGATGGAGTACTTATTAGAGCAAGGATATACCATAATCCCTGTCAGCCCTAAATTAGCAGGGCAAATGCTATTAGGGGCAAAAAGTCTACGCAAAATTAGCGGATATTCCTCAACCAATAGATATGGTGGATGTATTTCGTAATGCTGAAGCCGCGGTGGGGATCGCACAGGAAGCCGTTGCGATTAAAGCCAAAGTACTGTGGCTACAAAAGGGGGTTATTAGTGAAGATGCGAAAAACATCGCACTTGCTGCGGGCATGAAATTTGTTATGGATAGATGCCCAAAACAAGAAATCCCTTTATTAGGTTTAGAAAAGTAAGCATGACAATACAGTAAAGCAGCGTTGGGCTGCTTTACTGTTGGATACAAGTTAATAATTTTATAAACAACTAGTTACGTAGGCGCGGTGCCTGTAATTGTGAGCGAATAGACTCTGCCAATTCGTCCATGGAAGGTTGCTCTGGATGGTCATCAGCGGTTTCATAAGTAATTTGCGCTTCAGCCAAATAAGTATGAATAGCTTCGCCGTTGTCATCTTCCATAACAACATGGTACCAAGGCAGATCACGTAATGTGCTGTTTGAAGCAATATCATCATCGTGTGGTTGTTCGAGCGAATATTCGGCATCGACGTCGACCACAACGCCTAGGTAGCCGAGTAGTTTATGTCTAACTTGTTGCCCGATCCCATATTTACTGGTGATCATCATAGCCACCTCCTAAAAGCCTTGCTTATGCTATAACTTTATATTGGGGCAGTGTTCCGCGTTTTCAAGCCAATGTATGGACAATTACTCATAACGCAATACACTGTCTTATATGCAACATTGAAAAGCAGTGCCTCAATTCCAGATTATATGTTCGATGAATAAAAGACAACTGTAATAAATCGTATTTTAGTAAATAATGCACTGATAATGGGGGCCAAAATGACAACATCAACCGGACGTTTGTTTTATATCTATGGTCGTGTACAAGGAGTTGGTTTTCGTTACCAAACGTATCATTGGGCGAATCAAAATGGCATAAAAGGGTATGTCTATAATCGCGAAGATGGCAGTGTCGCACTGGGTATCTATGGTTCAGACCAAGATATCCGTTTTGTCGAAGAATGGCTCAATGCAGGTGGCCCTCCAGGAGCAAAGATTGATCACTATTTTAGTGAAAATTGGCACACTGAAAAAATAGCGGATTTTTCGGTCCGCTATTAATTGGCTAGCCATTTAAATACATTTCACGGGCTTTGGCAGGCCGGCAAGTTTTGTTGCTTGCTTTGCTGGGCCTTTAGGGAATAGTCGATATAAGTAGCGGCTATTTCCTTTATCTTCCCCAAATTGCTGTGAAACGGCTTTCACGAGCATACGGATGGCAGGAGATGTATTAAATTCCAAGTAGAATGCGCGAACAAAGCGAATGATTTCAAGATGCTCTTCTGTCAAAGTGATATTTTCTTGCTCTGCGAGAAGAGGAATAAGATCTTCGCTCCATTGTTGGCTATCGATAAGGTAGCCTTGAGGGTCAGTCTCAATTTCTTGGCCGTTAAAAAGCAACATACAGATTTCAACCTAAACAAAAATAGAGTGCAAATTTAGCAAAAAATAGGCGATAACCCAAGCGACCTGTTGGAAATGTTGATAATTTAGCCCATTAACACATTAAGTGCCTATTTTTATAGCAATTGATAAAATAGGGGGTTTACATCGAAAGCGCAGATGTTTATAGTGCACGTCATTGCGGAGGGGTGGCCGAGCGGCTGAAGGCAGCGGTCTTGAAAAACCGCCGATGGGAAACCATCCGAGAGTTCGAATCTCTCCTCCTCCGCCATCTTCACTTCCAATCACGTCTATTAAAGTCTCCTAACCTCAGTTAAATCAAGCGTTCCAGCGAAATCTCACTCCACCGAAGTCTACTAACGTCTTTCTAAATCTCTACAATAATTTGTTGCATAGTTTTTTATATAGAATTCCCTCTACAATATTAGTGGAGTTATGAAGCTAACAGATATGCTAATTAAGTGTGCTTACACGCCGACCTCATATTGTGCCGCTATCAGAGCAGGTGATTGATTTGCTGAAACAGATACATCCCATCAGTGGTAGTTATCAAATACGTACATATTCCCTAGCCGTACTGATTATAGAAAGCACATACCAGATATGGCACTGAATACGATGATTAGGCGTATGGGGGTATAGTGGGCGAGCCCACAGGCCACGGATTCAGGCATACAATGAGCACCATCCTACATGAGCAAGGCTTATAACACTGCTGGATTGAGACACAGCTAGCACACGTTGATAAGAACTCTATTCGTGGGAACGTATAATCATGCTCAGTATATTGATGGGCGTAGAGTGCTAGGGCTACTTTGCCAACATCGCCTTCATCCAAGAGTCAATCTGAGATGGCGGTATATGAATACCTGCTTGGGGATCTGACAGGACTCCATCAGTTAGCTTTACAAGGCAGTATGCGGATATTACAGCTGCTATCAATTCAAGCGGTCGGCTACCAACTGAGAATAAAATACAGAAATCAGCTGTAGGTATATTAATTTCTTTTTTATGATCATCATCCATAAACCATGAGCCGTATTCAAAGCCGGTAATCTCGTTATCTAATTGATAAGGAAGAAAACCAGAAAAGGTGAGTAAGTCAAAATCAGTATCCATAATCAGTGATTTATTAACCTTGGCTATTTCCGCCTGCCACTCGAAAGGTGATGGGAGTGATTTAGAAGAGAGGTAAACGTTAAAATCTTGAGACATAGATATTACCCTAGCTAGCATGTTTTTCATTTTAGCCTACTAAATACTATTAATTGAGAAAAGGCTTTTAATAGGAAAATTATTTTTAATAACCATAAGCAAACACGGTGTGGTTATTTTGATATCAAAAAGACTCATAGTAATAGCGTACCAAAATGGTACTGTGATAAACCACGGTGGTACTATTGATTGGGCTATATAAAACCTAATGCTTGCCATTGACCAAAATTAGATTGGATTGATTAATATCTTTGTTATCACTAGTGTTTTATGAGTATGCAGTAGGTACATCTTCGGTTTCAAATTAAAGCAAGTTATACAGCATTTACTATGATGGTATGAAGGTGAGTAAATCAAAAATGAGAAAAGCGAAATCAACCAGAATCACCACATCAGGAACGGTAATAAAATCCCCTGAGAGAGTTAAAACAGCTACAGGTAAAGTTATGGCCACAATGACTATTCAGGCTGAGAGTGACAAGCGTAGTCCGTACTTTCATAACCATGTTGGTTGGCTTTAATAAAGGCATATTTAAGTCGGATTGACTTGCAAAGTACAACGCGGCTTTTTTAATGTATCCTGCTTTTTAGTGACTCTTTGTAACTCTTTTTTAAGTCGCAGAATGTCATCACTTTCAATAGATATAATTTGATATTGCGAAGAGTCTGGCTATATTTTTTAATCCATGCGTAAAGACTATGCGTTGTTGTGCTCAGTCGGTTAGCCGTGCGGGCTACACTATGTCCTTTTTTCGTGATTTGCTTCAATTTTCAATTTTCAATTTTCAATTTTTCTGGATATTGTTTGCTGCTCATAAACACCTCTCTTTTCGCTATTTTGTCTAACTAAAAGGTGTCTATCAAGTCGGTGGCTATTCAAACAGAATGCGGTAAATAAGGTAGTTATATAGGCACTGTTGCAAAGTTTTACTGAGATTAATTTCTCTACTATAGATTGTCATTCAGATGATCAAAAATCCAATATATTGTGGCTATAACGATTCATTTTTTATAAAAATCAAACTTTGCAATAGTGCCAAAATAATTAACTAAATATAAAATTTAGTTAATCTCTCCTTTATTACCCTAAATATGGGTTTAAGTTGTTTTTTATTTTTGTATATGGGCTGAAAAAATTATATTTATCTAAAAAAATTAATATGTCAGGTCGATTGATTTAGATATAATTGCCCATTTTTTGACTAAATGGGGAAACGTTCATGTCCACTCGTAAGTATTTAACCCAACAGGAAATATCTCGACTTTTAGCTGCTTGTCATTTGTCGCGACATCCCGAACGTAATTCTTGCTTAATTTATATGTGCTTTATACATGGTCTAAGGGCAAGCGAAGCCCTATCGCTAAAATTATCTGATCTTAACTTAGAAAGTAATGAGCTTTATGTACATCGTTTAAAGAATGGTTTTTCAGTTAATCACCCACTGATTGATGAAGAGATCCCTCTCATTAAAGCTTGGCTAAAAATTAGAAATACATGGAAAGGGAAAGAAAGTCAGTGGTTATTTTTATCTGAAAGAGGGACTGCCATGACTCGTCAGCGCTTTTATCAACTTTTTTCACGACTTGGTGAGCTAGCTGAACTAACTCTAGGTATTCATCCCCACATGTTACGACATGCATGTGGTTATGCATTAGCGGATAGAGGCGCCGATACGCGTTTAATTCAGGATTATTTGGGGCACACGAATATACAACATACCGTAAGATACACAGCAAGTAACCCAGCAAGATTTCGGGGAGTATGGTGAGATAAAGGCGTTAAAAGGGTTGTCAAAATGCACCAAATTGACAAACTTAATGAATTAGGTGCATCTTAAGCTAAATGAAAATACACGTCAAATACGTGGCGTGTAAATAACGCTATGTATATATTACTAAAAATAAGTACATTCCATTATTAAAAGATCATTGAATTTATTAATTTTTTCACACGCTCAAGCTCTCCATAACACTTCAAACTTACACATTGTAATATTTTGAAATGTTTTATTTAGAACAATCAACCGATAGTTTTAAAAATAAAAAATAAAATCAAGAATTTCAGTTAATTAATGAAATGTTTAACTATCAATATGCAACTGTTGTCAATTTGGTGCATTTTGACAACAGTTAAATTAGTAAATCATTCAGTTTCATGAGGAGGATTTTATGCAATCTAACTTATCTCCTAAAGAAATTGTTGGGAGCAATATACATAAAGCTCGCCGAGCTAAAGGGCTAAGTGGTTCTGAGTTAGCTGATTTACTTTTATGCTCTCAGCAACATGTTTCACGTATTGAGCGCGGAGTTATTCGACTACACCTAGAGCAGATTAAGCAAATTGCGAACTCGCTTGATATTGATATTAATTGTTTATTAGATGGCGTTGGATTTCAAAATAACTCAATAAATTATATCCATAATATGGAATGTTATTTTAAAGCTGAAGGATGGTTTTCTGGAACTAGTCAATTTATGAAATAGGCTTAACCTTATGTCAGGAAATATAATAAAACCAACATTTAATATTATTGTAGGAAAGAAAATAAAAAGATACAGAAAAGAAATGAATTTAACTGCTGAGGAGTTAGGGAGATATATCGGCGTAAGTCAGCAGCAAATTTCCCGTTATGAATCAGGAGTTAACCATATTAACATTGATTTTCTTTCTCAATTATCTGAGTTATTTAAAGTACCAATTCAAGTTTTCTTGATAGAAGACTAAATATGTTATTTTAATTATTAATAATTAAATTTTAATTTTTAGCATTTGATTTTTTTTAAATCAAATGCTAGTGCTCTGCTTTTTTCCAGTTCATTGCAAATAGAGTGTCTGCAATGAGCAATGAGCAATAAAAATTGACACTCATTCTTTATTTAACAAAAAACATAGGACTTTATATTCATGAAAATGAAATCTATTGCAATGGCAACTTTTATGGCTCTGGGATTAGCTTCTGCAGCAAATGCAGCGGATCAAGGCCACGGTAAAATAACGTTCAAAGGCGCTATTATCGATGCACCATGCTCAATCTCTCCTAACTCAATCGACCAAACAGTTGAATTAGGCCAAATTTCTAACATGGCATTAGTTGATGGCGGTAAATCAACTCCACGTCCATTCGAAATCACTTTAGATAATTGTGATATCACTAAACTGGCTAAAGGTGTTCAATTAACCTTTAGTGGTGCTGCTGCATCTTTCGACAATACCAATAAAACACTGGGTATTGTTGGTACTGGTGCTGGCGCTGGTGTTCAGATCACTAATGGTAGCGGCAATGTGGTGACTTTAGGAACAGCTACACCATTCCAACAAATTCAAAATGGTAACAACACACTGAATTTCGCTGCTTACTTAAAAGGTAATGGTGGCGATATCGACACTATCACTGCCGGTGACTTTAGCTCAGTAGCGGATTTCACTTTGTCTTACGAGTAATTCATCTTGAGCCAACAAATTAATTTGTTGGTTCATTCCGACTGAATTGGGTGTAAGAGAGGAAGCAATGAATCATTCGATAACCAGTGGAGTGTTTTCATTGATCTTAAGTATAGGCACGTTGACTGCGGTATCAACTGCACATGCTCAAGGCTCAGTGAGTATGAATGGAAGCATTATTGAAACAGCATGTGCAATTGATGTCGGCAGCCGTGATCAAACTATTGATATGGGAAGTATTGCACTGACTCAAATTCGCCGTGATGGACAAGGACCGGCTCGCCCTTTTGTTATCCGATTAGTGAATTGTGTTCTTGAACGCCAAAATCCTGACAAACCGAATTGGCAATACTTTCGCGTAACATTCGATGGCCCCCATGACAGGGGGTTATTTGGTGTAAACGGACAAGCTCAAGGTGTTGGATTACAAATTCAACGTGAGGGAGATGGTGAAATTGCCATACCAGGCCAAGGAATGTCAGTGAGCGCACTAACAGCTGGAACAAAAGATCTCACCTATCGGCTACGGTTGGTGGCGAATAACCGCCCATTGGTATCAGGCCAATACTACAGTCAATTACGCTTCAAACTGGATTATGAATAGTCGGCTCCTCTTATAAATGAAACTCCCTTTGTAGGATGAGCTTCGTGAGCGAAATGACATTACGGATAAAAGAACGCAAAAGAAGGTCGAGATGATGACCCTGAATTTCATTCACACGCCTGTGTTACAGATAACTCGGCCTTGCAGATTAGGGCTTTTAGTCGCGTTGGCTATTAGCTTTGGTGGTCACGCATCCGATATTACATTTAATATGGATATGCTAGACGTCAATGATCGTAACAACATTGATCTAAGCCAATTTGCGCGTCCAGGCTATCTCATGCCTGGTGAATACAGTTTTACGGTCTTCTTAAACAAGCAAAGCATGCCGGAAGAAACTGTCTTTTACTATGCACCTGAAGGTGAGTCGAATGAAAGCCTCCCTTGCCTGAGCCCTGCTTTAGTTGAAAAATTCGGTATCAAACCTGAATTGATGTCGACATTGAAGTGGTGGCACGAAGGACAGTGTTTATCACTTGAAAGTTTACCCGGAACTGAAGTTAAAGCCGACCTTGCGACTTCGGCTATGTATATTAGTTTGCCGCAAGCCTACCTCGAATATACCGCTGAGAATTGGGATCCTCCTGCACGCTGGGAAGAAGGATTACCCGGCGCATTGTTTGATTACAACTTAAATGCACAAGTGGGCCAACAAACCCGCTCAGGACAACAAACTAACTACAGTACCAGCGGTAATGGGGTTGCTGGTGTTAACTTGGGTGCTTGGCGTGTTCGTGCTGACTGGCAAATGCGTATTGATAAGCAACAAGGGCAAAGCACGACCACATCACTAGATTGGACTCGTTATTATGTCTACCGAGCAATCAAATCCTTAGGCGCAAAACTCACCTTAGGTGAGGATTATTTAACCTCTGATATTTTTGATAGTTTCAGGTTTACAGGGCTTAGCCTGATTACCGATACCAATATGCTACCACCTAATCTACGTGGATACGCACCAGAAATTACTGGGGTAGCAAAAAGTAATGCAACCGTCATCGTGAGCCAACAAGGACGCATTATTTATCAAACTCAAGTCGCTGCGGGCCCATTTCGTATCCAAGACCTAAATGATGCATTAGCTGGGCAAATCGATGTTGAAGTTAAAGAACAAGACGGCTCAACACAGAATTTCACTGTAAATACTGCAAGTGTTCCGTATTTAACACGCCCGGGGCAACTGCGTTACAAATTAGCCGCAGGGCGCCCAACAAATTGGCGCCATCATGTTAGTGGCGATACCTTTGCAAGTGGCGAATTCTCTTGGGGGGGTTAACAACGGCTGGTCACTGTATGGTGGTGGAATTGGTGCAGAAAACTATGCATCCGCGGCTATAGGGATTGGTCGTGACTTAATGGTATTCGGTGCATTGTCATTTGATGTCACTCATGCTCGGGCGCATTTAACCAACTTAAGTGGTATTGACGATAAAACGTATCGTGGGGAGCTCGTATCGTTTAAGTTACTCTAAACGTTTTGATACCTATAACAGCCAAGTGACATTTGCAGGATATCGATTCTCTGAGCAAGGTTTTATGAGTATGTCTGAGTATTTGGATGCGCAGGAAACAGGTGCTCGCCAATACAACAGCAAAGAAATGTATACCATCTCTTATAACCAACAGTTTTCAGAGTTAGGGCTGGAGTGCGTTCATCAATTATTACCATCAAACCTATTGGGATCAACCCGATAACGACCGCTATAGTATTTCGTTAGCGCGCTATTTTGATATTGGTAAATGGAAGAATCTTAGCCTCAACTTGACGGCCTATCGAAATCGTTATCGTGAAAGTAATGATGATGGCGTATATGCGTCACTCACAGTGCCTTGGGGTGAAAAAAGCTCCGTTAGTTATAACAGTAGTTGGGATAAAAATGATAACTCACAGCGTGTGAGTTACTACAGTACCATCGATGAGAGAAATAACTATCAGCTAAGTACCGGATGGGCGCGTTCAGGTGCGCTCGTGAGTGGCTATTACACTCATCAGGGAGACTTAGCACAGCTCAACGCAAACGCAACTTACCAACAAGACCGTTATCGATCTGCAGGGTTCTCTTTGCAAGGTGGTTTCACCGCAACAGAGAAAGGTGCCGTACTACATCGTGGTAGTCAAATTGGTGGTACTCGCATATTTGTTGATACCGATGGTGTGCCTAATATCCCATTACGTGGTTACGGCTCCATTGTACGTACCAACCGCTTTGGACAAGCCGTTATTAGTGACGTGAATAGCTATTACCGCAACCAAATTAGCGTTGATTTGAATGCATTACCAGATGAAGCACAAGTGTCTCAATCTATAAAGCAAGGCACTTTAACAGAAGGGGCAATTGGCTACCGTCAATTTGATGTTGTCGCAGGAAATAGTGCGATGGCGTTGTTAAGGCTATCGGACAATAGTACACCACCTTTCGGAGCAATAGTCTTAAACGGTCGTGGTCAGCAAGTCGGTATGGTGGGTGATGATGGAAATACCTATCTCACTGGTTTAAATGCAAAAGATACCTTGCAAGTTCGTTGGGATGACCAAGTGCAGTGTGAAATCACACTCCCTAATACCTTGCCAGAAGATGATTATTTACAGGCAAGCTGGTTACTACCGTGCCACAAACCGGGAGCAAAAGCCGCATCGCCAGCGACCATAAAGACACAATCAGCCAGTCGTGCATTAGAAGCAATGCCGAAAACAGCAGAACTTGTTGTGCCTGTTGTTGAAAGAACGGCGCCAAAGGAACTAAGTCGCTGGTTACAAAAATAATAAAAATGGTGGTACGCAAAGAGCGATGAGTGTTCCTTAACCATAGAAGATAACAATATGATGAATAACATGATGAAAAACAAATTGATGAACAAAAAAAATGCCCATAGAGCAGTATTCGCATTGGCTAGCGTTGTGTTGACTTCAACAACGCTATCTTCTGCTCAAGCAGCAGTTGCCTTAGACAGAACTCGAGCGATTATTACAGGAGACGAAAAATCGATCAGTTTAAATATCAGTAATGAAAACAAACAATTACCTTATCTCGCTCAAGGTTGGGTGGAGAATGAGAAAGGTGAAAAAATAAGCGACCCATTTACGGTATTGCCACCGGTGCAGCGTGTTGAACCAGGGGCAAAAAGCCAAATCAAAATCCAAGCGCTGCCAAGTGCTGCTGCACTGCCGCAAGACAGAGAATCCGTGTATTACTTTAATTTGCGTGAGATTCCACCAAAAAGTGATAAGCCCAATACACTGCAACTGGCGTTACAGACACGTATCAAATTGTTTTATAGACCGAAAGCAATCATTCCGACACGTGAGCAAATGGATAACCCATGGCAGGAAAAAGTAACTCTTACGCGTCAGGGTAACCAGTATACGATTAATAACCCAACTGCCTATTACGTTTCTTTTGTCGATGCTGTTCCCAACAAAAATGGACAAACGGTCACAGGGTTTGAGCCAGTGATGGTGGCACCAAAAAGCAGCAAAGCACTGAACGTCAGTGCAGACGCATTAGGTAATAAACCTGTGCTGACCTATATCAATGATTACGGTGGTCGTCCAACACTGTCGTTTACATGTCAGGGAAATAGCTGCCATGTGGTACCTGAAAAAAAATAGACTGATTTGAAATGCGCGATGAGATAGCAGGAGAATATCATGACAAACACAAGCAGGATGCTCCGTTATGTGGGCTTAGGAAGTTTAGCGCTGAATTTATTCAGTAACATGGCGATGGGAACAGCCCTAAATAAAGTTGATAACTGGGATGTAGATGGTTCACATGGCACGCTATATGTCCATGGAGCCTTGACGGAAAGTGCTTGTCGTTTAGCAATGTTATCAGCATATCAAACTATTAATTTAGGTACTGTGGGAACAGGACAGCTTCAGCATGTCGGGCAAACAGGTAACCCTGTTGCGATTGAGCTGCGTTTAGAGGATTGTTTAAGTGGTGAAAGCCGCAGCCGCACTGCACAGGGGAATCTTTTGTGGAGCCAACAAATGCCGTCAATGAAGGTCCGCTTTTTGGCTCCTATAGATATTCAAGACCCGCGCTTGGCAGCTGTTATCGGTGTTCAGGGGATTGGCCTGCAATTAAGTGATGCAGCGGGTTCACCAATTAACTTAGGTGAGTACAGTACACCACAGTTGGTTTCACCTGGGCAAAACCAATTAACTTACTATGTAACGCCAGTACGTACCTCTGCTCAACTAAATGCTGGAGCTTATCAGGCGTTAATTAGATTTCAGGTAAGTTATGAATAGGAGCATGGAGATGAGAGGAGCTTATTTTTTTACTATAGGCTTGAAAGCGTGTGTTCTAGCTGAGGTAATTCTCTTTGGTACTCTGATTTCACTCAGCTTTTCTTACAATGCTATCGCTGCAAATCTAAGCTCTAATATCCAAATTCGCGTGACGGTATACGGTGAGCCGGAATGTACCCTTGGCGGTGCAACAACGACCTCTGTAGATTTTGGCGATATACATCAGGCAAAGATTGATGGTGCTTATGGGCGCTCACCTATTAATTATAACTTGATATGTAATGGCTTATATAAGAATACATTAAAGATGACGCTGAAATGGACTGATAGGCAAATTAATGGTGAGTCATCCGTGACGACCAATCTCCCGAATTTAGGTATTGCCATTTACCGTGATGGAACCCGCCTTAGTAATGGTGCGACATTCAATTTTAATTATGGGAGTTCGCCTGCTTTGTATGCCGTCCCTGTTAAACCTACAGGCGTAAACTTAACATCAGGTGGGGATTTTACGGGCAATCTCACGATGGTATTGGATTACCAATAGGATGATATCAATGAAATTATTCCGTTATCTTCTCTCGGTCTGCATGATTCTTAGCCTGTTTAGCCAAAGCCAAGCAGCAACACTTGGTATCCAGCTAAAAGGTCGATTATTGGTGACACCGCCTGTGTGCATTTTGAATAACAACCAGCAAGAAACTATACATTTTGGCGATATATTGCTTCCACGTATCGATGGAGTTCAATACAAGCGTACTGTACCAATGAGACTCAGCTGCACAAATCTAGCGAAAAACGCTATAAAGCTCACGCTTGTCGGCGATGGAACATCATTTAATAGCAATGGCGCATTAAAAACGAGTAACCCAAAACTCGGGCTTTCCTTTTATGTGAACAATGCTAAGCAAGTTATTAACCAGCCTTTCAATGTGTTATATACAGCGCTGCCAACCTTGGAGGTTGCTCCAGTAAAAAACAGTGATGCCAATTTTACGAATACCGATGGCGGATTTTTTACAGCGCTGGCAACACTGAAAATTGAGTATCAGTGAGAATGATTATGTGGAATAACAATCAAATTAAGCATTGGATGGCAGGATTTATAATGGTGATGTCCATATCTTCAGCGCAAGCAAATTGGGCTTGGGCATTTGATGGCACGTTAATTATTCCTCCTGTTTGCCAATTAAGCCATGACGACCCGATAAAAGTTTCATTTGGTAAAGTCGGTGTACGAAAAATCAATGGTACCGCCTTCAAGCAACCTATTCCTTTTCAATTAAATTGTGTTGGCGATATGACACAACCGTGGGATATCAGCTTGATATTCGGAGGAACACCTGCGGGAAGTGGATTTGATAATGCGACATTAAGAACGGTGACACCGTTGAATAATGGCAAATTAGGAATTCAAATTCAGAAAAATGGCCAACCTCAACCATTGAATGAACCCTTTTTGATTAATGCGGCTTCACTACCATCCCTTTCAGCAGTTCCTGTCATGCGATCAGGAAGCGAGCTCGTAGGGGATAATTTTACTGCATCAGGCACGTTAACCATTATTTTTGAATAGGAGGCGGCAGTCATAACTATGAATATTAAACGTAATATGAGCTTTGCCTTTGGCTTATGGTTTTTGGGGGTCACTGCCACTTTTTCTGCAAATGTGGAATTTGATGGCACGCTAATTGAAGATGCTTGTGACGTTTATCCTGGCGACGAATCGATTGAATTAGATTTCGGTACGATAGTGGATAAATACCTGTATCTGAATACTCAAACAAATAGCCAGCCTTTTACCATTCGCTTAATCAATTGCGATTTAGCATTAGGCCATGAAGTGAAAGTCACATTTATGGGCGCAGAAAGTTTGGCTTTACCTGGTTTATTAGCGTTAGATGCTGGAAGCCAAGCAACAGGTGTGGCGGTTGGTATTGAAAGTATTTCCGGTACGGCAATCAAAATTAATAGTGGCAGTTATACCCAAGGGTTGTATACCGGAAATAATAATGACCTACGATTTCAAGCGTATGTGAGAGCTGAGCCAGTTGCATTGCAAAATAAATCAATTGTGCTTGGTTCATGGGCTGCGAGTGCCACGTTCAAATTAGATTATGAGTAAATCATTATGTATGCGAAAAAAGCAAAAATATACGGAATGTTAAATACAAGCCGTTTGAGTATTTTATTATTAATCATCGCATTAGCGTCTCTATTTCCTTCTCGCCCTGCCAATGCGATTGCGTATGTAATGCCTGTGAGTATGACCTCTGGAGCTTGGCCTCGTGTTGCGATGGACATTCTTTCTTGGAGTGAAGCAAGTGGTGTTACTAACCCTTGTTATGGATCAACCGAATGTTGGGTAGGCCCTGATGTTCTGTATGCATCTGGTGCGCCGTCGTTGAGTGGATCTTGCTTGGATTATGGTAACTGCATTCGAATTAACCAGTATCGAACAGCGGAAGAAGTCGCAGCGGCTTTTCGTAGCGCAAAAGGAATTCCTTATCGTGCATCGTTTGTCATTGATAGCCCAAATGCAACTTGTATTGGATTATTCTATGTTAACCATAAACCAACCCCAGGCGTTAGGAATGCAATCCAGTGGCCAGGTAGCGTATGTGGTAAAATCCCACCTACAAATCAAACATGTAGTATTTCTTTGCCTGCTTTTGTTAATCACGGGGCTCTCAGTAACACAAGTTTGAATGGTAAAACAAACTCAGTTTCTGGCAATATCACTTGTACACAGGCTACAAATATCAATTTATTTGCTCGTTCAACCACGGGTGAGCGTTATGTATATTTAAATTCGACTTCTAACTTTTATTCAAATCCATTAATTAACAATCAAAATGGCTGGAATGGCGTGAACATGAACATTTCTGGAAATAATGCGGCGAATTCATTTACATTCACTTCTGAATTACATGCATCAGGAACGGTAACACCTGGGTATTACACTGGAAATGCAGTCGTCATTATTGCATTTAATTAGTTAATCAAAACCTTCGAACCCAATTCACTGACTTGATAGTTGAGCTTTACTGGTAGTTATGGGGGTATTGTTCTTTTTATTGTATGAGTGCAGATCAATTGAAATTACTGGCTTATTTAGAAGCTCGTAATTGCGCTTTCCTTGATATAGATACACCCTCAGTACAAAGAAAGGATCAATTGACTGAATTGGCACAACGTTTGGTTAGCTCAACGTTTGGAGGAGAATTAACGAACCACCTGCTAAACTAATAATTCTTTGCCATTGGTTGAGGAGTTCGTAGAGTTTTCGGACTCCATAAAAAAGGGTAGCTATTTAGCTACCCAATTCGGCCAGTTCTTTAACTCAATGCCACGGCTTTGTAATTCTTTTCTGATTATATGCTTAATCCAAGCCGATACAGACGATGTCCACTCCCTACTAATTGAGACACACCCATTTAGAATTTTCTAGTTGCTGACAATTTGCGTTTCAGTAAAACGAACGTTTTCATAACGGCTTCTGTAATTTTTGGGCAGAAACTCTAATTATAGCTATCTTATTTTAGGGGAAGTGGACAGTTGAGATATCGTTTTTTAAAAAGTAATAACTAAAAAATGCCAGACGCGTTACTTAAAAAAATCATGAACAGTATCATTCCATTCGTGTCCTAAAATAGACCATTTATGATTTGTTGGTGGCGGAAAACCACTACGACAATACCCATTTTTAGTCTCAAAATTAAATATACCATGTGGGTAATTATTAATTAACAGAACGCACTTAAGACTATCTTCTGACCAGCCAATTTTGACATCAGATGGAATGTTTCTATCTGAAATATCCTCTACATTGTAAATATGGAGGGCGTCCTGAATTGGGTTGCCTTCAGCAGATTCATCTAGCGCATAGAAGTATCCTGTTTCTCCATCATCTTCAAATACAGCTGCAAATGTACCTTCAGGGGCCAAGCTTTCGATTACTTTTTCCTGCCCCACGATAATTTGCTCTTGAGCTGTAACTAGTATTGTCATATGCGGTTCCTTAATTTATGCACCTGTAAAGTAAAAAAACTGTCAAAACTCAGTATAGAAAAAGCTCTTCATATGTAAAAATATTTATCTTACAATCCTACATATGTATAAATGCGCTAGTCTTAGTGGTGGCAGTTTTTGTTAGGGATTCATTTTATTATAATCGCTCAAATCTATTAATACCTGAATTTAATTGGTAATGAGTGGAAATGCCTATGGCTGTTTCTCCATTAGTGCAAAACGTTATCGACGGTTTACTTGGACGATAATTGTGATGTGCTTGATTAAATACTAATTATTTTTGTACCAATCATCGTGGCTTGCCCTCCAACTCTAACACGACGAATCGCCTGTGCTTGTCTATCAATCGTCACTTGGATCATCGAAGAACAGCCCATTGCTCGCCCTTGCTCTAACAGAAAGTGAGTTTCATTAGGTAAAACATGATTGACCAAATAGCACCCTAGCGCGCCGCTGGCACTGCCAGTTGCCGATTCTTCATCTATGCCATATAGAGGGGCAAAATTTCGGCAGTGGGCCGTGATGGGGGCATGGTGGCTCAGCTCAAAGACATGGAAACCGATAGTACCGAATTCACGACTTAAGTTTGCGATAGCGTCATGATCGGGGTGCAGAATATCTAATTGGCCAGCCTGCACGGGAATGATGATATCAGGCAAACCTGTTGAAATGATTTCAATGGGAAAGCCAGTTCCTGTAATAGCCTCGGGCCGTATACCGATGGCAGCGGCGATATCTTCAACATCAGGCCCATGCCGCGTGATAGGTAAAGCTTGATCCATGACGATACTGTCAGGACTGACGGTTACGTTTAGAATACCAGCTTTGGTTTTTTGTGTATAAGAGCCTGGTGTAAGCAAATTAAGTGAGGCTAGAGTGAAAAAAACGGCTAGTGTTGCATGCCCGCAAAAATCGACTTCCCCTTCCGATGTGAAAAAATCCACTTCAAAATCCGTCTCCTCGCCAGTATAGACAAATGCAGTCTCGGAAAAACCAACTTGACGTGCGATAGCTATTTTTTGTGCAATGCTTAGGTTTGGGGGATTGAGAACCACCCCAGCAGGATTACCGCCAGAATTATTCTGGGTAAATGAGTTCACAAGGTATACCTTGACGCCGTGCTCAACCGAGTATGTTGCCTCGTTTTGCATTAACTGCTCCTGTGTAATAAATAGGTTCTATACGTTTTGTGTATCGTTAATAGGTTGGATATCTTCAATGTGAGGTTGGGCATGGTCGCTTTTGTGTCGTGCCTAAAACATAAAATAGATTACATAGACGTTGCGGTAGCTCGGAAAAGTACCAATATTTTCAAAGCAACCTCTGCCCCAATATACCCAGATATTTTTCAATGCCACAGACAGCTAAATGCTTTCTCTGACCATCAAGCCTTTTATTCTTGTGACAGAAACCCTTTCTATCATCTTTTTAGGAAGAAAGCTTGTAAAAACTAAAATGCTCGGACTTGTGCAGCTAAAGTAACATATAAAGCATCTCGATTTATGGGAGAGGTGCAATATTAGCTAGCACAACGAACGTTTAACTCAATATCAGCGTCACTCACCTCTTTCATCATATTGTTTGTCGGTATATTAATTAACATAAATGGAATTTTGCTATGAAAGAGTGGGGTAAAATCATCGATTAACTGCAATATTAAGAATAACCAGGTGGTAAAAGATAATCGCATTTTACTGTTACTCGACAATAACTTGTTGGTCATTATTAATAAATGTAACATTCGGTATGTAAAATATTTTATTATTCTGTCCATATAGGTATTTAGTTAAATGAGAAAATTATCAGTCTTATGTGTTTGTATGGTTGCCTTATCGGGATGCGCAGTTACGGAATATAACTATACCCCTTCTTCACATAAGGTGAGCGAGCCAAAAATAGGAACTGTAAACACGATAAGTATTGGGCAACCCTTAGTAAGGGATGGAGTAATTAGTGAGATTGATGGGATCAAAGTGCTCGATTCAACTCAGATAGATTTAGCCTATAAAGTGACGCCAGGAACCTTTAAAAAGGTAGGGGAAAGCGATAAAGGTGATTTTTATATGCCTACGAATACGAATGATTCTGGTAGTGTGGTCGTTGAAGTTATTGGGCAACCATGGACTTCATTATTAGTAAAAAAAGAGAGTCATGAGCTATGTGTCGTCACCGAATTTAATGTCTTTATCTGTAGCGATAAGGCTAAATTTGATAAGGTGAAATTAAGTAATCCTGCAGGAAATTCCTTTGAAGAAGCATTAATTTTCAATGGGAAAAATGGTGACTCTGTAAATATAGGCTATAGGCAAATAGGTTCTAATATTGAAAACCAAGGCTTTAATAATGATATCCAGTATGATTTAAAGAAAAGTAATATTATTTCATACAAAGGCGCAAAAATTAAAGTGCTTGATAGCTCAGAACAATCAATAACATATGAAGTATTAAGTCATTTTTAGCGTCAAGTTATTTTCGTCAAACAGCCCGTACAACGGGCTTATTGGCATATATCTTCTTTAATGCTGTCTCAATGAAAGGCTACTTGCTAAATCATAGAACTTGTCATAATTTTTGATAGATTAAAACTAGGGGGATCGATATGAAAAAAGTGATAGACAAATTATTCGTGGTCGCTACATTTTTGATTGTTGCTTTATCCTTTATTTTTGCTAACGGTCTACCGTTTGATCCTACTGAAAAAAGCGAGCAAAAATAATTTTCAGAGAGTTTAACAAAAGGTCACTATAGTGAAGTGGCCTTATAAATCTACCACATGGGCTTCTGTTATAGGTCATGACTTGAAGTTTACAACAACAAATAGCCGTCACTTGTAGAGTATACTTATATCTTCGTGTTATCTTATAGATGATGTAAGTTTGGTGTTTTTAAACGTAATCTGATAATGACCTATGGGGCAGAGGAATAAAATCTTTCCTAGCGACTTTTTTAAACATATTAAATGAATGCCAGTCAGTAGGTTATCTAATTGATTTTATACTCCTTTGGTCAAATAACGATAATTAAAATGTTATAGGAATGTACTGGCTCAATATGAAAGTTATCATTTATTGAAGCTAGATTATGAAAAAATTACAGCCCACTAATGAAAGGAAGTTATGAAATACGAAATGGTGACAGTAAGTTAAATATCCTGTATTCTTGTCTAAAATTTTTAGTAAGCTGATAAGGATATTAAGTGAAAAAACCTATTTCATTATGGATAATTCAGATAATTATTATAATTAATATATCTTCATTTTTGTTTTATTTGTTAAAAAACACATCTTTTTTATTTGTTGTTTACAAGATGAACATTCCTCTTTACTTGAAAATTGAAACTTACTTCTTTAACGCAATCATGTTATTAGTATTAGTCATTCAAGTTGCTGCTTTGTATTTATCATTTAAAAGAAATCGGTTAGCCAGAATATTTACCTTATTAGGATGGTTTTGTTTTCTTATTTCATTCTTATATTCTAATTTTAGTGGTGGGTGGGCCAGCATCCCAGAAGGTCCTATTCGTTATGATAGTGATCTTGAAAGGTTGGGGGCACTTTGGGGGAAGTATGAGGAAACTGCATTATGTTTGCTGTTAACTGCATTTTTGTGTTTTTCAAAAAAAATGAAACAGTATTTTCAATTTAACTAGTTCCTTCTTATTTTCTTAAGAAACAACCTTAATTTAAGGTCTTAATGATAGATGTGTTGATAGAGTTGGTGTTTTATGTTGTTGAAAAAACAGTACATTTATATGTTGATTTAGAGATGGCGTATGGTACTTCCACATGCGTAAATAAAGATGAATAAATGTATATTCACTGCAAATTTTCTAATTCGGCAATTCTATCTATAACAGGTGTTGTGACATTATTCGCATATTCAAAAGTGTCGAGATAAATAATGTTTTTTCTGTCGAATCCTTTTCTATAAAACATGTATTTCAAACCTGGGGCGCAGACCAGAAGTCTAGCACCTTGTTCAATAAGTTTTTTTATATCTGATTCGGTGTCATCTCGGTAAACATGCCAGTCTAAATTTTTCTGTGCTATCGCTTTTTGTAGGGCTAATATATAGTTATCTTCGGTATATAAATTAAACAAAGCGCCGAAAATACCGGAACCTGTTACCCCTTGTATAGGGTTTCTGCCAAGTATAGGGCTAGGCATATAGATAAAGTATATTTTTTTCTTTTCCATCTTTTGCCTTGTCGAATTATCAATATCGTAATATATAAACGTACCACACTGACTAGGAACATTGATATAAATTTATGCTAGTTTCAACCCCTACTGATGGATTGAAATAACTGTTTTTGACCTTTGCTTGTAAAACATCACCTCTATAGCTAAAGAGGGGATACATAAGCGCTCAAGACGTGTCCTCGGTGTACTCTTCATCTATGAACGTCGGGTGGCGCCATATTGCCATATAAAGAGGTGAATAGTGTTATGGCAATTTCTTCACATTTAGGTACCTAATCTTCTGAACTGCGCAAATCACTTCGACCATAAAAAGTACCGTATGATATAGATTGGTGTGTGATAAGACGGGGAATTGCGGAAAGGATGATTTTGTCGCTATGCCATCATCACTCATCTCACTTTGCACATGTTCTGATGTTATCGATTTATAATGATTGTGCATTGAACATTTATGTTAATGAGTAGTAATTTTTTTATCAAATTAAATGATGAGCGATAAGCTATTTTATTACGCTTGATGGTGAGCAAATGAAAATATAGTTATTTTTACTTATATCAATATTCTGGGGTGTGAAAATTAAAACCATTTAACCTTAACAACAGTACCTGTTTCTATGCATACTATGACTTCGGATTTATAAGAGTAAAGATATTTTTACAGTGCTTGGAATATTTCGTAAGTATAATATAATTAAAAGTTATTTTTCCTAATTTAAGTGTCTTTTTGCTTAAGTTTTACTCAAATTTGCTCATCGGATGGCTCGAAAAGATGAGATAAATCTTATTTATTTAGGTGGTTACCATTAGCATATTTAGGAGCATACATGCTATTATTACGTGTAATGTTTTTTATTAACTAACTGATTTTTATGTAAAATATTATATTGATAATAAATTAAATTAATGATTATTGAAAATAAACCACAGCATACAAGTCGTTTAGAGGTATAAAATTAAAAATGAGTAATAAATACCTATTGGCAATTACACCGCTAATTACTTTTTTTATCGCTTCTGAATCTTTGGCATTTCAAAAGCAACAATATAATCCTGTTGTGTTCAACATGGCACAACTCTATGATTTTAATCCAGTTAAAGGAAATGTTAAAGAAATTAGGTCCGTCGTTTACAATAAAGACAAGTCTATTAACTATGAGTCATTGTTAAAAATTGGTCGTGATGGCTGCATAGATAGTTTTGCTTTAAACCAAAAAAAGGACGAATACCTCAGTGGTGTACATAATTATCTCTTTGTTGAGAGAGTTAAAAATAAATTAGTTGGTAGGGATAATAATGGCCCTGTAGAAATGGAAATCGGTAATAACTGTACGATATTATCAAGAAAGGATAATAATGGAAAACTGATATATCGATATAACAAAGAAGGGATTATTATCGGCTCTGTATTGGCAGATAATAAAACAAAGTTTAGCGAAAATAATTATAATGAGTTTAAACTACCAACAACGATAAAATATTACAAAGATAATAAAGTAATATCTGAAACCATTATTACATATGGGAAAGATATCACTAAGCCATTTGATCTGTTAATGAAAATTCGTGTGCTAGGTCAGACTATTCTACAAGTAGACTCTAAATGTGATTACAATAGCCAAAATATTGCACATAAGTGTCATTTTGAACTAACAATAAATGAAAATGGTCAGGACATTAAGTTAATCAAAGATAGTACGACGGAAGTGTCATTCTATTGATAGCGAAATTTTTATAAAGGATCTTTAGTCTGTGTCCAAGAATCGCCCTCTCAGAGTATAACTGGCTTTTAATTTTTAAAAGCCAGTTATAAGAGGGTATAAATTGTTATTTTAGCAACCTAACTTGAAATCTGGTGTTAGGCGTATCCCGTGAATGGCTACTATGGCGTAGTCTTAAGGAAATTTACCACGACCCTGAAGAGCCGCCTCCACCGGAGCTCCCGCCACCACCTCCGCTAAATCCGCCACCGCCTCGGCTTCCACCACTGCCGCCTCGGCCATTATTATTGCTCCCACCAATGTACACATTGATAAAACCAAAATAATGACCAATGCCAATGATGCAACCAACACTACTTGAAATAACGGATGAAATAACAAAATCACCTTCTGATATGACGAGTGCAAATAGAAAAATAAAACCAGTAAATAAGAAGGCAATAGTAATCGAAAGACGCTTTTTTTCTGACTTAATAATGAGGCCAAGTATTTTATAAATAATAGCAACAGCCAAAAATAAAAGTAGAAATATCGCAACAAACATAGTGAAAGCGAGGATGAACACCATCCAGGTGGGTAGTATTTTGAGAAAAAGGAATTGGCTCCAACGTGGTAATTCTGTATATAAAAAATCTTCTCCAAACTTCATGCCATTACCTGCGGGGTTATTAAAGCCGCCAGTGTAAGCAGTTAACAAGAGAATGATAGCGATTGGAATTGCAGCCTTAAGTTTATGTAATTTAATAAGATGATATATGATAAAAAGCCAGATATAAGCGCTTGCCGCTAGTACGATAGCAAGTGAAGCATCTAATAAACCAAAGGGAGCAGGTTGTTTAGAAATAAAAAAGCTAGGAGTTTTGGCGTCAGGGAGTGGCTCATTTTTTATTAAGGCGATTAGGGAATCAATAGTACGGTTGAGACCTCCTGCATAATTACCGCGCTTAAATTCAGGTATAAAATCATATTCTAAAATACGCTTTGCAAGGCTATCGCTGATTGCCCCTTCTAACCCATAACCCACCTCGATACGCATTGTACGGTCATTGACAGAGACGAGTAAAAGAACACCGTCATCAATATTTATACGACCAATCCTCCATTGATTGAATACTTTTTCTGCATAGCTTTCAATATCTAATGGGGAAGTACTCTTTACGATTAAAATGGCAATTTGCGACCCAGTTTGTTGCTGAAATAGCGCTAACCGTCGAGCTAAACTATCGCGCTGTTCTGTTGTTAATAAATGTGCTTCATCCACGACGTGACTGGTCATCGTGGGAATAGAAAGTGTATTCGCAAAAGTGGGAATAGAGAACAATAAGAAAAACAATCCCCATAGCCATTGTTTTGTTTGCTGAATTTTGCCAATCATCGTGGAATCCTTTCTGAAAGGGTGAATTTCATTATATTCGATAGTCATATAACGTCAGCATATACTGACTGAATAATACATAATCTTATTTAATTTGTAATCGTTTTCATAGGATGGAATAGCGTTTTGAGAAATAATGATTAAATTAAAATTAATTTAATCATTGAATATTGTTCCGATAAAATAAGAATATTCGTTAAAACCTGTCATTCATATCATTAAATGTTAATAGGCTACTCTTGAACTCTTGAGTAGCAAAGCTCACATATTGTCTAACAAAAGCTTAATTTCTAATCGCAACGAGGTGACATTACTCACATTCTTTAACTTATCTTGCTATTTAAGACATTTTTTTCTCGCACTTAATAGATTTATCGTCTTTATTAAATTTTATACAGAAATGTTATTGAATTGTGACAGACGGATAAAGAATAAAGTGAATACAGCTTATGTGAGGGCAGAATGGAACTGATAACAGCTTGGTTAGGAGAACTTAACGGTATTGTGTGGGGAGTTCCCATGTTGATTGGGATCCTCGGTGTTGGGATCTATATGCAGCTCCGATTGGCATTTTTGCCAATCCGTAAATTGGGTACAGGGTTTAAGTTACTGTTTCAGAAAAATGAGGATAGGGGTGAAGGGCAAATATCGCCTTTTAATGCGTTAATGACAGCATTATCGGCGACAATCGGTACTGGTAATATCGCAGGGGTTGCCACCGCTGTGGTGATGGGAGGGCCAGGCGCGCTGTTTTGGATGTGGATCACGGCATTGGTTGGTATGGCCACAAAGTACTCAGAAGCTGTGCTTGCGGTACGTTTTCGAGAAGTCGATAAGTATGGACAATATGTTGGTGGCCCAATGTATTACATCAAAAATGGTTTAGGGCCTAAATGGATTTGGTTAGGTACATTATTTGCTCTTTTTGGTGCTTGCGCCAGTTTTGGAATTGGGAATACTGTACAAGCGAACTCTGTTGCCGATGTGCTGGAAAGTAACTTCGGCGTGCATAAATGGTTGACTGCTGGGGCACTTGTAATCTTAGTTGGTGCTGTGTTAATTGGTGGATTGCGTCGTATCTCTGATGTTGCAGGGAAACTCGTACCATTCATGACCGTGGCTTATTTTGGTGCAGGTTTATTGGTATTAGGGCTCAATTTTACGGAGATCCCAGCTGCATTCTCTTTAGTGATTACCTCAGCATTTACACCGGTTGCGGCTCAGGGTGGGTTTGCAGGTGCTGCTGTATGGGCGGCAATTCGCTTTGGTGTTGCGCGTGGCGTATTTTCCAATGAGGCTGGTTTGGGAAGTGCACCTATTGCTCACGCTGCGGCAAAAACTCAAAACCCGATCCGCCAAGGGTTGATCGCAATGTTAGGTACTTTTATCGATACCATTATCGTGTGTTCGGTAACAGGTCTTACTATCATTATTACTGGTGGATGGTTAACAAGTGAAACAGGGGCGACACTAACCGCATCTTCTTTCCAATCAGCGATCCCCGGTGGGAATTATATTGTTGCCGTTGCGTTAGCCATATTTGCTTTTACCACTATCCTAGGATGGAGTTTTTACGGTGAAAAATGTGTGCAATATTTATTTGGGGTGAGGGCAATTAAGGTCTTTAGGGTGTTATGGCTTATTGCATTACCGATTGGTGCAACCCAATCTCTTGATTTTGTTTGGCTACTTGCAGATACCTTAAACGCGATGATGGCGATACCGAACTTGATTGCTCTATTATTGTTAAGTCCGGTTGTTTACCGTTTAACGCGGGATCATATTAAAGATGTCAATGCCGACAGCATTGATATGGAAAAATAAATAATATCACTGATGGCCTCACGCTCTGTGAGGCCATCTCAACATTTAGGTGGTAGGGTATTTTCGTTTTTTATTTTGCTCTTATTCGCCCCTAATTCTTTTCCAACGCCTTTCCCTGTTAGACCTATATTTCTTATATGTAATATCGATTTTTTCTATTTATAAATAGAATAGCACTATGATTTCACAGGAAAAATATTGCAATTGTGTAGAGGCAATGTTTTCATAAAAAACCGAGTGGTGATGCGAGTAATATATTAATAAGCTAATAATACGGAGGGAAAATGCTAAAAAAGGGGATTTCGATTGCGATGTTGTGTGCGATTTGCTTACCCGTGCAAGCGATGAAAGAATATGATCTTAAATGCCCTGAAAGGGGAGTGATGACCGTACTACATACAAATTATTTAATTAGCACATTGAAGTGGGGAAGCCGCTTTATTGTCTCTCACCCGGCCATTAGTTATAACGAACACAATGTAAACTATAAAATTTATAATTTCTTAAATGGTGATTCATTAGTGAAAAAGGCAGGGGATCATAAACGTTACTATTTTATTTATAAGGATGGGGAAAAGGTCGAATGCACGAAAATAGGGGAAGCGGAATTGGAAATAACGAAATTACCGATTGTTCATAATGTGAGCTGAATATCGCCACCCAAAGTATGAGTGGCGATAAAAATAACTTACTTACGTGCGTCTAACAGTTGTTGCGCATTGTCTTTTGTGACTACAGTCCAAGGGATTTGGTAACGTTTATCTTTACCGTCATTCCATTGCAGTTGATCAGCATATTGTTTCCAAATGGCTGATTTGGGTTGGTAGCTGTCGCCTTTGACTGACTTCATTGCGATATCAATCGAGCCCTGCATTTGAGCATTGGCATCTTGTAGGATAGAAACCATTTCTCCGTTCTGCACTGCTAGGATTGCATCAGAAACACCATCCACACCAGCAATAGCAAAGCTATTTACATCAAGGCCGGCACCTTTAATGGCTTCGATAGCACCTAAAGCCATTTCATCGTTTTGAGCGATGACGCCGTTGATTTTGCCACGGTGTTTTTGTAACCAGTTTTCCATGAGTGGCATTGCTTCTGCACGTGACCAGTTAGCTGTTTTGCGTTCTAATACTTTAATTTTTCCGGGGCCACATTCAGCGATAGCTTTATCGTTACCTTCACCGCGTTGGATCTCACCGCTACCCCCTTTAGGGCCTTCGATAATCACAACATTACCTTCACAGTTCATTTTATCGAGGACGGTTTTTGCTTCCATATAACCACCTAAAACGTCATCAGAAACAACTTCAGCGGTCATTTTATCCGTGTTGAGGCGTGCGTTAGTCACGATCACAGGGATTTTGGCATCATTTGCCATAGTGACGACATCAATGTTCGCTTCATAATCCATTGGGTTGATGATGATAGCATCTGCTTTAGTCTGAATTGCTGTTTCCGCTTGGTTGTTTTGCACCATCGGATCATAGCGACCATCGTAAACGGTGATCACCGCTTCACCCTCTTTAACCGCAGGGTGCTCTTTGGCGGCTTTTTCCATTAATTGAACAAATTCAGCTTTCATGCCATACATCAAAATAGCAATTTTGACAGGCTCCTCTTTGGCTGCAAGCGCCATATTACTCATGAATAGTGCAGTGGTAAGAGCTGCAATTTTAGTCATTTTTTTCATTATGATACCTTTCACAGTGAGGGTCAGTGTTGTTTTAATTAGTCACGTCTTTGTTTACGTGAAGGGTCGAGCAGAACTGCGATGACGATCAACGCACCTTTAATGATTTGTTGGTAATAAGAGGGGACACCCAACAAATCTAATCCATTGTTCATAACGCCGATAATTAGCACACCAAAGAAGGTGCCAACCAGTGTACCAACGCCACCAGACATACTGGTTCCGCCAATAACGACGGCAGCGATAGCATCTAGTTCATAGGCTCCTCCGGCACTGGTTTGTGCAGAGCCAGTTCTTGCGGTAAGGATCAGTCCAGCAATACCCGCTAATGCACCACACAGGGTATAAACCAGCACTTTGACTTTGATGACACTAATACCGGATGTTCTTGCACTTTTAGGATTGCCACCAACCGCATAGACATAACGACCAAATGTTGTTTTATTTAGCAATACCCAAGCGAGTGCAAAGATCACGATTAATATGACGACGGGCACGGGGATATCAAAGATATAGCCATTACCTAACCATCTAAAGTCATTATTGAGTTGTGATACGGGGTTGCCGTCGGTAGTTAATAGGGTTAGGCCACGGGCAGCGGAGAGCATCCCCATGGTCACGATAAACGGTTGTAGGTTGAATTTTGCTAAAATAGTTCCGTTAATGAGACCACAGATGATACCAATGCCTAATGCGATGATCATTGGCATCATAACGGCATTCGCGGTGTCGCCAATGGATAGGCCTGCATTTGTGGTTGCAAAACGCGCTGCTACAATACCGCTCAGAGCGAGGACTGAGCCAACCGATAAGTCAACCCCCGCGGTGATAATGACGAAGGTCATGCCAATCGCTAAGATACCGTTAATTGATATTTGGCGTAAGACAATCAACATATTGTCTTGACTAAGAAAATAGTTGTTAGTCCATTCGCCGCGCGCAACTTGCACTTCACCTATCACAGCAACAATTAGGCAAAGTACAAAGAAAGCCATGATAATGCCGTACTTGTGCATGTTTTTCTTATTGCGGGCTAAAAAGGACATCCCCGTTGTTGGCGTAGAGTAAGTACTATTCATAGTTTTTCTCTTTATTTTTTGAATAAAAACCAATGTGCTGAATTAAACAGCAAGTTTCATTAATTCTGTTTGAGTTGCTTCAGTTGCCGATAACTCACCAGCTAATTCACCATCACGGAATACAATAATGCGGTCGCTCATACCGATAATTTCTGACAGTTCAGAAGAAACCATGATGATCCCTTTGCCTTTTAAAGCGAACTCCGACATATAACGATAGATTTCTTTTTTGGCTCCCACATCGATTCCACGGGTTGGTTCATCAAGTAGCATCACTTCAGGGTCGAGAAGCGCCCAACGGCCTAAGACAACCTTTTGTTGGTTACCACCACTAAGATTTCCTGCAAGTTGATCGGCATCTGGTGTTTTAATGTTGAAGAGTTTGATCATGTCATCTGCACGAGCTTGCTCTTTCTTTTCATTGATAAAACTCGCTCGGCTAATATCAGAGAATGAAGCGATATTAATGTTTTCGTTAATTGAACGACCCAGCATTAACCCCGTTTCTTTCCTGTCTTCAGTGACATAAGCAATGCCCGCTTTAATGGCATCTTGAGGTGAGTGTTTCCCTAATTGGATGTCATTAATTTTAATGGTTCCCGATGAGGCGTGTTCAATACCAAAAATAAGATCAAGAAACTCACTACGGCCGGACCCAACCAGCCCATATATTCCAAGGATCTCGCCTTTTTTCAGGGTGAGGCTGATATTTTTTATTTTATTGAGCCAACTTAATTGTTCGACAGTTAAAATAGTTTCATTAGTTGGTTGGTTGAATTTGGCGAATTCATCTTTAAATTCGCCACCGATAATATGCTCAATTAATTGTTCGCGAGTAATATCGGCAATCGCCCCTTCAGTGATAAATGTGCCATCACGGAAAATCGAAAAAGTGTCTGCGATTTGGAATATCTCGGATAGGCGGTGGGAAACATAAATAATCCCTTTGCCTTTTTGAGCTAAACGCGTAATCACATCAAAGATTTTTTGCGCATCCTCTTCACCTATTGCGGATGTTGGTTCATCCATAATGATGATGTCAGCATTTGAGTGAGAAAGTGCTTTAGCAATTTCCACCAGTTGTTGTTCAGCAACACTAAGATTGCGCACTTTTTCTGTTGGCGAAAGATCAAAATGTAGGTCAGCCATTAAATCTGCTGTCAGTTGATTCATTTTTTTGAAATCAACGAAACCGAGTTTTTTAGGCTCGCGACCTAACCAAATATTCTCTGCAATTGTCAGATCAGGAATCGAACTCAGTTCTTGTTGAACAATCGCTATACCGGCATTGAGTGCATCCTTTGGTTGATGAAAGTGACACCGTTTTCCTTTCACAAAAATGTCGCCTGAGTCAGGCTGAATGAACCCCATTAGGATACTTAAAAAGGTCGATTTACCTGCGCCATTGCCGCCACATAAAGCATGAATAGATCCTTTTTTCAGGCTAAATTGCGCATTTTTCAGCGCAACGACTGGCCCAAACGATTTTTTAACCCCAGTAATATGTAAAAGTTCATCCGCCTGAATGCCCGCTGAGTTTGTCATACAGCCACCTCTGGATATTCAGTTTGGAGTAACGAAAGATAGTCTTGATATAAAGCTTCATAGCGAGAAACTTTTTCACTATCAGGATTGACCAGCGTGCTCTCATCAAGGTGAACGAAACGCTGGCAAATTTTTGCTAATAATTCTGTTTTATTATCTTGCTCTGTTAAGGTGTCGCACCAAACAGCTTGAATAGCCGCTCCCAGTGCGGCAGCTTCGCTGTTAGTCACACAAATAACAGGGGAATTCATAATGTTCGCGACAATTTGACGCCATTTGGCACTTTTAGCCCCGCCACCAGTTAGGCGGATTTCGTTGGTTTGTATCCCTTGTTTACGGAATAAATCAATGCCAAAGCGCAAACCATAAGTGGCGCTTTCTACGATAGCAAGGCTCAAATTTTGTGCATTTAAATTATTACTATCAATATTATGGATGCTCGCCTTAGCGAGAGGCAGTTGAGGAACACGTTCGCCATTGAAAAATGGCAGTATTTGTAACCCATTAGCACCCGGCTCTGTTTGCTCTAAGGCCTGATTAAAACCATTAAGATCAAGATTCAAAAATTTTTGTATCGTCGTGGTGGCTGATGTGACATTCATTGTGCAAATCAAAGGCAGCCAACCATTGGTTGAAGAGCAGAAACCGGCAATCATTTCTGAATCGGCGACAACAGGTGTATTCGAATAGGTAAATAGTGTGCCAGAGGTACCTAAGCTCATGGTGATGATACCCGGTATAATATTACCAGTACCAATTGCAGCCATCATGTTGTCACCCCCGCCTGATGCCACTTTCGTTTGGCTCGAAATGCCAAGTTTATGGGCGATTTCAGGAAGTACGGTGCCAATGCAGGTTTCAGCAGTGACAAGTGGAGGTAAAGCTCGTTGTAGACGGCCTGAATCATCAATTAGATTGATGGTATGAACATCCCATTCACGGGTACGAATATTTAACAGGCCAGTACCAGATGCATCACCAAATTCAGCCACACGAACGCCCGTTAGCCAAAAATTGAGGTAATCATGTGGCAGTAATACCGTCTCTAACTGTTCCCAAAGTTCAGGGTGGTGAGTTTTCAACCATAAAATTTTAGAAATGGTATAACCTGTTTGAGGCATGAGTCCGAGTTGAGATAACGCACCGTCAGTGCCACCTAAAGCATCAATGATCTTTTGGTTTTCTGCCGTTGTTTCCGTATCACACCACAGTTTAACCGGTGCGATCACTTTGCCTTGGGCATCCAAAGGCACAAAACCATGTTGTTGGCCTGAAACGGCGATTGCGGCTATCTCTTTACCATCAATACTGGCATTATTGAGCGCTTGGTGAAACGCACTGACAAGTGCGTCTGTCCACCAAGAAGCATGCTGTTCACGGCGCCCAGATGCTTCGCTAATGAGTGGGTGAGGCGCAGAGCCTTCACCCAAAATTTGTGCGCTTTCGCTATCCACGATAACGACTTTGGTACTTTGTGTACCGCAATCGATCCCAGCATACAATGTCATGTATTACTCCATTTCCAGCACAATCTTAATATCGGTTGGACGGCCTTCAGCTGCACGCTCATAAGCCTCAACACTGTCTTTAAACTTATAAGTGGCTGACAACAAAGGTTTTACGTTGAGCTTACCGGAACTGAGTAGGCGGATAGTACGTGGGTACATGTTTGCGTAACGGAAAATGGTTTTAAACGTAATTTCTTTCGCTTGCGCTGAAACAATATCTAAAGGCGCAGGATCAATTGGCATACCAACTAATACGGCAGTTCCACCCGGTGCCATATGCTCAGTGATATTAGCGATCACCGCTTTCGCTCCGCTGCATTCGAATAAGACATTCACCCCATTACCTTCAGTGAGTTCATTAACTTTATCGGCGATAGCTTGAGTATCTTTGCTATTGATAGGGTGTAGGCCTGGATATTGTTTAGCGACTTCCAGTTTTTTATCGAAGAGGTCACAGATGATGACATCTGAACAGCCGCCAGCGAGTGCAGACAACGCGGTGATAATACCGATAGTTCCCGCACCAATAACGAGTGCGATATCACCGGGCTTGATTTCAGCTTTGGTCGCGGCTTGCATACCGATAGCGAGTGGTTCAACCATTGCGCCTTCAGCAAAAGAGACATTTTCAGGTAATTTAAAAGTGAACGCAGCGGGATGAATAACGCTCTCGCGTAGGCAACCATCAACAGGAGGAGTCGCCCAAAAGCGTACAGCGGGATCGAGGTTGTACAGGCCAGCGCGCGATTGCGTGGATTGTAAATTAGGAATACCGGGTTCCATACATACGCGATCGCCAACTTTTAGATGAGTGACATTTTTACCAACAGCGGTAATTACGCCGGATGCTTCATGGCCTAAAATCATTGGCTTTTCAACGACAAAGGGGCCGATACGACCATGTTGGTAGTAGTGAACATCACTACCGCAAATGCCTACGGTATGAATTTTAATTTCGACATCATCCTCTCCAAGGACTTCAGGACTTTGCCAATCTTGAATAGAAATTTTCCCTGCTTTTTCGAGTACTAATGCTTTCATGATTACCTCTGGCTCATTTTTATGGTATCGATATCATTTTTATGATGCGGATATTAGATCGAATTTTATTATTTTTATGTGACGCAGGTTATAGTTTCATTAAATGAGTGGCATTTTTGTAAACAAAAGCGGAAGAATAGGCTACCTGATCACATTTTTTGAGGGGGTGATGCCGTTATAATGTTATCGGTATCATTGAGGAGAGCAGAGCATGAATAAAGCACACTATCGGCAGCAAGTCGTTAATTTTCTGGAAAAAGCACATATCCGTCTCACAGAAGAAGAAAAAGCACGAATTGAGATCGCCAGTTTTGGATTACCAGACTATCCACGTTCAGGCTTACAACTGTTAACTTATTGTAATAGCGAACGTTATTGTGCTAAAGAGTTGGTGCTGTTTCCCCATCAGGTTTGCCCTGAGCATCGGCATCCACCGTTTGGCTCTTCAATGGGTAAGCAAGAAACTTTTCGTTGTCGGTGGGGGGAAGTATACCTATTTGTTGATGATGATTCGTTAACATTGAATAAAAATGAATCGGGGGAACCGATTTGCCCTAAACCAGAAGGTGATGAGCAGTGGTATCAGTGTGACCGCTTTATTTTACTCAAACCGGGAGAGCAGTATACGATAAAACCTAATACATTACATTGGTTTAAAGCTGGCAGTATGGGAGCGGTTGTTTCTGAGTTCTCAAGTGAAAGTCGTGATGAATTTGATATTTTTACCGACCCAAGAGTACGACGTTTAGAAGGGGTCGAATAATATTACGGTTTTGCATGACTGAAACGATTAAATGATACTATAATGGTACGAAATGATACTTAATTTAATAAGGAGATGAAATTGGCCGATCATAAGTCACAGAAAGTGACATTAGAAAATGTCGCAGCGCTTGCTAATGTCAGCAAAATCACCGCATCACGCGCTTTTTCTCAGCCAGATAAAGTTCATCCCGAGACGCTGAAAAGGATTTTAGAGGCGGCAGACAAAATCGGTTATGTCGTTAATGCCGTAGCGCGCAATTTACGTGCTAAGTCATCAAAAACGATTGGTATTGTTAGCCCCGATATGGGGAACCCATTTTTTGGTGGTTTAGCGAAGTTGATGACACAAGAAGCCTATCAAGTAGGGTACGACACATTGGTTTTTGATTCTTATGAGTCAAAGGAAAATGAGGCGCGTATCATTGAAAAGTTGATAGGTTATAATGTTGACGCCATCATTCTTTCTGTGGTTTCGTCTGATCGTTTTTATAAGCCCGATTATTTTCGGCAGCTTGAGCTGCTAAATATCCCCGTTATTTTAGTCGACCGAGAAGTTGATATTAAGCACTGTAGTGGTGTTTATATTGATAATTTAGACTGTGGTTTGCAAGCCGGGCGTTTTATACAGTCACAAGAGGCAAAAAGTGTTGTCATTGTTTCAGGACCCGAAGATTCTAATGTCGCACGGGATAGGGTGACAGGGCTTAAAGCTGCATTACAAGGAAGTGTCGATAAGGTTGAAATTTTATATGCAGATTTTCTGATGGATGAAGCTTATAAAGTAACGGATAGCTATCTACAAAAAAACAGTGCCCCTGATTTCTTTGTCGGCTGTAATAACCAGATTTCTTTGGGGATCATCAAGGCTTGTATTAAGCATCAAATTTCATTACGTGATGATGTTTCACTGTTTAGTATTGATGAGGTCTCTTATTCATCAATTTATGGTTTTAATTTCCCTTGTATCTCGCACGATTTGCAAGAAATCTCTTGGCAAGTGATTAACATGGCGGTGAGAAGGGCATCGGATGAAACAGCGAAGCCAGCAAAGGTTATTGTTAGAGGTAAACTCACCAATACGGTTTAGTCAATTTTCCTTTCATAGAATGGTGAAAATATTGTTGTTATCATAACTTAACGTGTCTGAATAAGACTATTATGGGTGATATTTCATGAGGAAATATCATTTTTATATCTCTATAGTGATACTTGCCAAGATAGATTAAAAGCCAATGTTTGGGGGCATTAGTGAGATGAAAGACCGTTATGACATCAAGTTTTCACTTTCTATTTCTGAAATACGAAAAATACAAAAGTATATAAAAGCAAACAAAGTGATAAGCGTGGCTAAACCCTATCATTGGGTTCTTAATATAGCCAATCTAAGCTTGTATAGTCTTGTCATCGGTTTATTATTCTTTTTTGCTATTGCATTATTGCTGTTGTTATCGACAGAGATAGACCCGAGTATGGCTCGCTTACAAAGAATGAGTGGCACAGCCCTAGCATTTATTGTCATAGCAGTGATGGCGCTCCTTCTTTCTAGTGTGTTAGAAAAATATTTTATGAAAAAATATGAACACAAAGAGCAAAACGATGAGACATATATTAGACATATTAAAATTAACCGTTATTTTATTGAGTTCATCCAAGATAACAGTATGTATAAGGTGTTATGGCCTCGAGTTAACAAGGTTGATGTGCAAGAAGATTTGATATTTGTCCATGTTGGAGATAATGATTTTATTATTTTCCCTACACGAGTGTTTTCTTCACAAGAAGAGTTTCAGCAACTTTATTCGTTTATTAAAAAGCAAATCGAGCGACATACGGTGCCATAATAAGCTGTTAAGTGAAGAAAAGTGCACGATTGTTTCGCTTTTTGGTGGTTCAATGGCGTTATAATGTATCGGTATCTTTAATCGACTTTAATATAGGTTTTTATGGGCATAGAATACCGCAGTCTGCATACCAGCCAATTGACACTGAGTGAAAAAGAAGCGCTTTACGATTTATTAATTGAAGGTTTTGAAGGCGATTTTTCGCATGACGATTTCGCGCACACTTTAGGTGGAATGCACGTCATGGCTTTTGATCAACAAAAATTGGTTGGTCATGTTGCAATTATTCAACGCCATATGGCCCTAGATAATACGCCTATCTCTGTAGGGTATGTTGAAGCGATGGTGGTTGAACAAAGTTATCGTCGCCAAGGTATTGGGCGGCAATTGATGCTGCAAACCAATAAAATTATAGCTTCGTGTTATCAATTAGGGCTGCTGTCGGCTTCGGATGATGGACAAAAATTGTATCATTCGGTTGGATGGCAAATCTGGAAAGGTAAGTTGTTTGAATTGAAACAAGGGAGCTATATCCGTTCTATTGAAGAAGAAGGCGGAGTCATGGGCTGGAAAGCGGATGGTGAGGTTGATTTTACCGCTTCGCTTTACTGTGATTTTCGTGGCGGTGATCAGTGGTAATCAAAATTGATAATATAGCGTTATTATTCTGGATTACTGTTAATAATATTTAGGTTAGTTTTCATTTTATTGATAAAAATAAAACCATTAAATGGTAATCCAGTTTGACAACAAAATTGTTATATATAGAATACAGGCTGATTTTTAGTCTAAGGACTCGTAAGCGTTTACGTTAATCAACGCATATAACTTGTCATGCAACAGTTATATGCTGTTGTGTTCGTCTTATTTGGAGTCTGCACGATGTCTTCACAAAATAAAAATACCCTCTTTGGAATACCTAAACTTCCCACCAGAGCACTGATCTTTTTGATCCCTTTTTTCTTGTCATTAGTGATGAGTGGTATTGTTTCTTTAATCAGTACAGTTAAAGCGTTAGGGTTGAATAGTGAAATGCTAGCACCTTGGTTAAGTTCTTGGATGTTATCATGGATAATTGCTTTTCCTACCGTACTGGTCGTTCTGCCACTAGCGAAAAGATTCTCTCTATTTTTTGTTAAGAGTTAAGTAATCGCCATCCTTATGATGGATGGCGTATTGGTATTATTAAGTTATCTGCGCTTTTTGTGGTAATGCTGGTTTTGGGTAAGCCAAATATCTTGTCGAAGGCTCAATTAATAAAGAATGTGTAGATAGAGATACACATAATTAAAGCCAAATCCAATATCAGGGCTTGTAACAAACTCATTGATAGCCACCAAATTCATACGAGATCAATAGTGGGTCGCTACAAATAAGGGCCATCAGCGACTGAATCCCTTATTTTCAATTCAGACGTAAAGATGTTTTCTTTTGAAAAATAGCCACCATCAAGCATCGAAATAGTGCGATGGATCGCCTCATTAATCATTGCACTTATGGGATCTTTAATGCTGGATAAAGCAGGTTTTAGGAAGGGGGCTAATGGAATATCATCGAAACCGATAACGGAAACGTGGTATGGAACGGTTATACCTGCATCATCCAACGCTTTGATTGCACCAATGGCCATATCGTCATTACTGGCTAGAATAGCGGTGAAAGGCGTCGCTTGCTGCTGTAATTTTATTACGGCCTGAGTACCACAAGATGGTGTCCAGTGACCAGAAATAATTAGTGACTCATTAATATCAATACCATTGGCAGATAAGGCATCTTTATAACCAGACAGGCGTTCAATCGCGGTTGGCGAGTCCATTGAACCAGTGATAAAGGCAATTTCTTTATGCCCTCGGGAAATGAGATACTGTGTCGCATTAAAACTGGCGCCCCTATGATCGCAGACAACACAGTGACTGTGATTTTTTCTCAGTTTACGGTTCACAACCATAATCGGTTGGGTATGTTGATCAATTATTTCATCTATCTGGCTAATACTCAGAAAGCGTGAATAAACAATAATCGCATCACAACGCAATCCGAGCAAAAATTGAATCGCAGCATGCTCTTCCTCTGCACTGTGCTTTCCATCAACAAGGAGCAGTTGCCGGCCGTTGTCCTCTAGTTTTTTTGCTGCTTGTGACAGGATTTCATTAAAATAACTGCCCTGATAAAGATTATTGGTCACCACCAAACCAATGCAGGCGGATTTGCTGGTTGAAAGGTGACGGGCTAGTAAATTAGGACGATAGCCGGTTTCTTCAATGGCTTGATAGACCCGTACTTTGGTCTCCTCGCTGGTGTAGCCTTTTCCAGATAGTACTCGCGAAACTGTCGCTTTTGATACGTTTGCCCGTTTCGCTACTTCCTGCATTGTAGACATATCTTTATCCTGACAAATTGATATCAAAATCATTTTACACTTTTATATAGGGAGATGCAGAGGTCTATGTCACTACCAAAGCGGATCCCAGCCAAAACCCAATCCTATTACGTGAAAACTGTCACATAAAAAACAATTAAAATAATAAACATCTTGAACTACTTTCAAATATATTAAATATTATATGTAACCGGTTACCTATTTGTTGCCCAGTAATATAAACACTTAAGCAATGATATTAAATATCTATTAATACATAGGCTTAGGTGCGTTTGCAAAAAACCAGAATATGTATTCGTTACGGGTATAGCTGCATACCATAGCTGCATACCGCTGAATGAAAAGTGTGATTACAAGAGAGCATTTAATTATGTCAAAGAACTATGTGGCTGTTTCCCGTGCAATTGTTGATGCTATTGGCGGGAGTGAAAATATCACTGCTATTACTCACTGTATGACCCGTCTGCGGCTTGTATTGAAAAGCGATAAGCCTGTTGACCTTGCACGCTTAAAAAGTATCGATGGTGTGCTGGGTGTAGTGAAGATGGACTTACAGTATCAGATCATCATTGGTAATACAGTTTCAAAGGTTTATGAGCAAGTGATCAAGTTGCTACCAGAAGGAGCTGTGCAGGAAACTCAACTTATCGCTAAAAAAAGCTGGTCCTTTCGCCGTGTAGGAAGCGGTATTCTCGATGCTTTAATCAGCACGATGTCACCGCTGATCCCTGCGATTATTGGCGCGTCAATGGTAAAATTACTGGCCATGATCTTCGAGATGTCTGGTATTCTGACAAAAAGTTCCTCCACATTTATTTTGCTCAATGTCATTGGTGATGGGGCCATTTTTCTTCTTACCGATTATGGTTGCCGCCTCTGCTGCACTGAAATTCAAAACCAATATGTCGCTCGCCATTGCTATTTCAGGGGTGTTGGTGCATCCAGCATTTATTGAATTAATGGCTAAAGCAGCGCAAGGTCAACCTGTCGATTTTATTGGAATTTCAATTACTCCAGTAAAATACACCTATACTGTGATCCCTGCATTATGCATGACTTGGATCCTCTCTTATATTGAAAAGTGGATTGATAAAATCACCCCTGCGGTTACAAAGAATTTCCTTAAACCGATGCTCATTGTGCTGATAGCTTCGCCGATTGCCATTATCCTGATTGGTCCGATGGGGGTCTGGATTGGGAGTGGCATTTCAGCGCTGGTTTACACTATTCATGACTATCTTGGTTGGTTATCTGTCGCCATTATGGGAGCTATTTGGCCACTGCTCGTCATGACTGGTATGCATCGAGTATTTACTCCAACCATTATTCAGACAATTGCTGAGACAGGAAAAGAAGGCATGGTGATGCCATCTGAAATCGGTGCCAACCTCTCATTGGGTGGCTCATCGCTGGCGGTTGCTTGGCGGACGAAAAACCCTGAATTACGTCAGACGGCACTTGCCGCTGCTGCCTCAGCGATTGTCGCCGGGATCACAGAGCCTGCACTGTATGGCGTAGTAATACGTCTTAAGAAACCTTTAATCGCTTGTTTAATCACTGGATTTTTCTGTGGTGCAATTGCTGGAATCGGTGGTTTAGCAAGTCACTCTATGGCCGCTCCGGGTCTATTCACCAGCGTACAGTTTTTTGATCCACAAAATCCGATGAGTATCGTTTGGGTATTTGGAGTCATGATCTTGTCGGTGGTAATGTCATTTATTGTGACACTGCTACTTGGGTTTGAAGATATTCCTGTTGAAAAACAGGATGATAAACCAAAACAGGTAGCACAGGCTTTATCTCGTTCGTAACAAATAATTATCTGAGTGAATGAATAAATCAGGAGAAACACGTATGTCCACAGCAAAATTCCCCAAGAATTTCCTTTGGGGGGGAGCTATCTCAGCCAATCAAGCTGAGGGAGCATACCGTGAAAGTGGAAAAGGGCTGACCACGGTGGACATGATCCCTTATGGTAGTCATCGGATGCCGGTTAAACTGGGGTTGGAACAACGCTATAGCTTACGTAAGGATGAATATTACCCCAGTCACCAATCTATTGATTTTTATCATCACTATAAAGAAGACATCGCACTGTTCGCGGAAATGGGCTTTAGTGTGTTTAGAACGTCCATCGCATGGAGTCGGCTTTATCCTAATGGTGATGAGTTGGCGCCTAATGCTGAAGGCATTGCTTTCTATCGTGATCTGTTTAATGAGTGTAAGAAATACAATATTGAGCCACTCGTTACTTTATGCCACTTCGATGTTCCCATGCACTTGGTGACTGAGTATGGTTCATGGCGTAACCGAAAAATGGTGGATTTTTTTAGCCGTTATGCGCGAACCTGTTTTGAAGAGTTTAATGGCTTAGTAAAGTACTGGCTTACTTTCAATGAAATCAACATTATGTTGCACAGCCCTTTTTCTGCCGCGGGGCTTGTTTTCAAGGCTGATGAAGATCCTGAGCAGGTTAAATATCAGGCGGCTCATCATGTGTTAGTGGCCAGCGCTTTAGCGACATGTATTGCGCATGAAGTTAATCCTGACAACCAAGTTGGCTGTATGTTAGCTGGAGGGGGATTTTATCCTTGGTCATGTCGTCCTGATGATGTATGGGCGGCACTGAATAAAGATCGCGAGAACCTCTTTTTCACGGATATACAGGTACGTGGATATTATCCAGCTTATGCGACTCGCTTATTTAAAGAGAAGAACATTTCGCTTGTTGTAGAGCCAGAAGATGAAGCGATTCTCACCAATACCGTCGATTTTGTCTCTTTTAGTTACTACACTTCCCGTTGCACTTCCGCAGAAATGAGCGAGCAGAATAGCAGCGAAGCCAACGTCGTTAAGTCCTTGAAAAACCCCTATATCAAAGGTTAGTGATTGGGGATGGGGTATCGATCCCTTGGGCTTACGTATCACGATGAATATGATGTATGACCGTTATCAAAAACCACTTTTTTTAGTCGAAAATGGGTTCGGTGCAAAAGATGAAGTGACGGAAGACGGGGAAATTAATGATGATTATCGGATTAGCTACTTACGTAGCCATATTCGTGCTATGGCTGAGGCTATTGGGGATGGTATTCCGGTAATCGGCTACACAGCATGGTCTTGTATTGATTTGGTTGCTGCGTCCACTGGGGAATTAAGTAAACGCTATGGCTTTATTTATGTTGATCTTGACGATCAAGGTAGGGGAACACGTGAACGAAAGAAAAAAAAAATCCTTCTACTGGTATCAAAAAGTCATCGCGAGTCATGGGGAGGATCTGGAATAACAGAATCCCCTAGTTCAGTGTTTAACTAGGGGCTATTAAAACGGTGAAAACGTTCTAGTGTAGCCAAAAAGTCATTTATGACCGTTACAGAGAAATAGGGCAATTCATGATGGCCTCATTTCGGTGGAATTACCTTGAAGCGATGGTTGTTGATCAAAGTTATCGTCGCCAAGGAATTGCGCGAGTTTGATTCTGTATACCCATGAAATGATGGAGGCATGTTACCAGCGAGGAATGTTATCCGCTTCAAAGGAAGGGAAAACGCTCTCTCATTCAGTTGGCTGGAAGGTAGAAAGCGGCATTGTTTGAACGACAACAGTCACTTTATTGAAGAAGTGGGTGGAGTAATGATGGGATGGTCAGTGAATGATAATATGATTGGCTAGTGTTTGCGGGTTATTCTAACTATTTCGTCAACAACCAAATAGCCATCCTTATTTAGGATGGCTATTTGAGTTAGCTCCATTAATGACTGTGCTCCTGTTGCGGCAAGGCAGATGCCGGAAGCCCAAATATCTTGTCAAAGGCCCAATTAAAAAAGAATGTGTAGATAGGGATAAAAATAATTAAAGCAAAATCCAATATCAGAGCTTGTAACAAGCTAATTGATAGCCACCAAGCAATCAATGGAATTAGAAAGATCACCAAGGTTAATTGAAATAAAACCGCATGGGCAAACCGGCGGCGAAATGTGCGAATTCGGGATTTCTGTTTGGATTCCCAATATTCAAAAGCGACATTGAAAATAAAGTTCCAACTAACGGCGATGGTGGTTATTACCAAAGCCAATGGCCCAGTTGTACCCGCTGAATTCCCCGAAAGAAATGCGAGTGCTAATGATGAAATCACCCAGCCAATCACTTCATAGGCGGTGATAAAAACAATTTTACGCTTAATACCTTGCATGTTTTATCTCATTTACTGTGTCGTCAGGTCTGGTAAATTAAATCAAGATTGATGATAATAAAAGTCAGCTACTATCAATATTATTGAAAGGTTAGAGATGCCATTTAACAGTGATAATTTAATGATCTTTTTAACGGTATTAGAAAAAGGATCTTTTTCAGCAGCGGCAAGGGCATTACACCGTGTGCCGTCCGCGGTGAGTATGGCTATCGCCAATTTAGAGGCGGAGTTGGGCTTTTTGCTGTTTGAAAGGCATACAAGGGAGCCTAAACCAACCGAAAAAGCGCTGGCCTTAGCACCTTATGCACGTAATATTGTGGATAATCTATGGCAGTTGAATGTATTTTCTCGCGAGTTGACTCAAGGGGTAGAAAGTACGTTAACGATTGGAATTGCGGAAGGAATTAACCCTGATTTATTATTTGATGCGCTAAAAATATTGAGTCAGCGCTACCCATTAATGCATGTGGAATTAATGACCGCGCCTCAAGATGATATTTTACCTTTATTGCATCAAAATCATATTCAATTAGCCATTGCATTTGGTGGTATATCGGTCAATTCACAAGAGCAGTTTCACTGTATTGGCTATGAGTCTTTAGTCGCAACCATCTCATCAAAACATCCATCAATTGGGCATTCAGCTTCCTTATATATGGAAGATCTCGTGCAAACTCGTCAAATAATTATTACTAGTTTTCAGCATCAGCTCAGCGATATTCGTGCTGTAGTTGCGACTAATTATTGGCGAACAGATAATTTTTCAATGGCATTGGGATTAGTTGAAGCTGGAATGGGATGGGGAAATTTACCCCTCTCTTTAATTAAAGATAAATTACAGCAGGGTTCACTGAAACGATTAGAGTTTAAAAATACGCCGAATGGCTTAGAGCTACCGATACATATTGTTTGCATGAAAGGTCAGGTGTTAAAGCGTGGTGCACAGGAATGTATTGAATTATTAAAGGCAAATAATCAATTAATGCAATCTTCCCGTGTTTAAAAAACGGTTCTAATGTAGAGAATACTTTTATGTCACTAAACATTATTGGTTTATTCTTTTTAACGGCGTTAGCTGAGATTGCAGGTTGCTATTTCCCGTATTTATGGATGAAAAAGCAAGGTAGTGCATGGTTACTTTTGCCTGCTGCACTATGTTTAATGTTGTTTGTTTGGTTGCTGACGCTCCATCCTGAAGCAAGTGGGCGAATTTATGCAACATATGGGGGGATCTATATTGCAACTGCATTGATATGGTTGCGTATAGTCGATGGTGTATCATTAAACACAACGGACTGGGTGGGGGGCTGTAGTAGTATTTATTGGTGCTGGTATTATTATTAGTGGTTGGAAATAGCGTTTAATTTTAAATTAATATAATTAGTTAACGCTTATTAATGAAAAGGGATTTTTGTTTTTAGTTGGATGATTATTTGAATTAAAGTAAAATTACGTATTCCTAAAGTTAAATTTAATAATAATGATAAATAGCGCGTTATTTGGTTTAAGTTTTATTTTTGTTTGGTCTTGTGGTTTTTATATTTTGATCTGAATTGTATTTTTGCAATTTATAAATTTATCGTTAATTGATCTGTATCAATATTTAAAATAGCTACTCTATTGGTAGTATATTTAATTGGAGATTAACTACTCAGTTAATATTAATTTACCTTTTATTTTCACATTCATTGATTTTAGGCAATATATAATTATCATACGCTGATATTCTGCGACCGACTTATACCCATTTTGTTTCAAGTTGCTTAGTGTTGGACTGCACCGATTAATTCGAGTTATAGAATTTATCTTTGTCTCGAAATAGCGTTGTTAGCCACCTATCGCATGCTTGGATTATTTAGGGTAATGACAATAAATATAAAGAGGGAAGCAATGAACGTCAGTCGCAGAAAGTTTTTTAAAATCTGTGCCGGCGGGATGGCAGGTACTACTGTAGCAGCGTTAGGTTTTATGCCAGCAACGGCAATGGCCAATGTACGTGAATATAAATTACTACGGTCTAAAGAGACTCGTAATACTTGTACTTACTGTTCTGTAGGGTGTGGATTATTAATCTATAGCATGGGCGATGGTGCCATGAATGCTAAATCCGCTATTTTCCATGTTGAAGGAGATCCTGATCATCCTGTTAACCGTGGAGCTTTATGTCCTAAAGGGGCGGGCCTACTTGATTACATCCATAGTGAAAATCGACTACGTTATCCTGAATATCGCGCCACCAGGCTCTGATAAATGGCAGCGTATAAGTTGGGATGAAGCTTTCACCCGTATTGCTCGGTTAATGAAAGATGACCGAGACGCAAATTTCATCGAAAAAAATGAACAAGGAACAACGGTAAATCGTTGGTTATCGACAGGGATGCTTTGTGCATCCGCGGCGAGCAACGAAACCGGTATGTTAACTCAGAAATTTGCACGCTCCCCTCGGGATGTTAGCGGTTGATAACCAAGCGCGTGTCTGACACGGACCAACGGTAGCAAGTCTTGCTCCAACATTTGGTCGCGGTGCGATGACCAACCACTGGGTTGATATCAAAAATGCTAATGTCGTCGTTGTGATGGGCCGGAAAATGCTGCGGAAGCACATCCTGTTGGATTCCGCTGGGCAATTGAAGGCGAAAAATAACAACGATGCCACACTGATTGTCATTGATCCACGTTTTACGCGTACGGCATCAGTGGCTGATCACTATGTGCCTATTCGCTCAGGTACTGACATTACCTTCTTGTCTGGGGTACTACTGTATCTGATAGAAAATAACAAAATTAATAAAGAGTACGTACAACACTATACCAATGCGGCACTCTTGGTAAGGGATGATTTCAGCTTTGAAGATGGTCTATTTAGTGGTTATAACGCGGAAAAACGCGCTTATGATAAGACCACGTGGAACTATCAATTTGATGAAAATGGTCATGCGTTGCGTGATGACTCTTTACAACATCCTCGTTGTGTATGGAATTTGCTCAAACAGCACGTTTCTCGTTATACACCCGAAATCGTCGAACAAATTTGTGGTACACCAAAAGATGACTTTTTAAAAGTCTGCGAAATTTTGGCTTCAACCCAGCGCTGCCGATAGAACAACAACGTTTTTATATGCGTTAGGTTGGACTCAACATACTGTTGGTGCACAAAATATTCGTACTATGGCGATGATCCAATTGCTGCTCGGCAATATGGGTATGGCTGGTGGTGGGGTGAATGCGCTGCGTGGTCACTCAAATATTCAAGGGCTGACGGATCTCGGTTTGTTATCAACAAGTCTACCGGGATATCTCACTTTGCCTTCTGAAAAAATGGTGACAGTAGACAGCTATTTAGCTGCTAATACACCAAAAGCAACGTTGCCAAATCAGGTTAACTATTGGAGTAACTATCCAAAATTCTTTGTCAGTTTGATGAAGTCTTTCTATGGTGATGCTGCGCAAAAAGATAATCAATGGGGCTATGATTGGTTGCCAAAATGGGATCAGGCTTATGATGTCATGAAGTATTTTGACATGATGAGTAAAGATCAAGTTAATGGCTATATTTGCCAAGGTTTTAACCCTGTTGCATCGTTCCCGGACAAGAACAAAGTAGTTAGCTGCTTAAGTAAATTGAAGTACTTAGTTATTGTTGACCCTTTGGTGACGGAAACGGCTAATTTCTGGCAAAACCATGGTGAGATGAATGACGTTGATACGGCATCTATCCAAACTGAAGTGTTCCGTTTGCCATCAACCTGTTTCGCCGAAGAAGATGGTTCGATTGCTAACTCAGGCCGTTGGTTGCAATGGCACTGGAAGGCAGCAGACGCACCGGGTGAAGCACGTAATGACGGTCAGATCTTAACCGGTATTTTATATAAAATCCGCGAGCTTTATGAGCAAGAAGGCGGGAAAGGTCGTGATCAATTAATGCAGATGCGTTGGGATTACAAACGCCAATTCCATCCTGAATCAGAAGAAGTTGCGAAAGAGAACAATGGCGTTGCATTGGTCGATTTGTATGATGCTGACGGTAATTTGCAAGCCAAAAAAGGTGAACTGCTTAGCTCGTTCGCGCTGTTACGCGATGACGGCTCTACGGCCTCGTCTTGCTGGATTTATACTGGTTGCTGGACCGAAAAAGGGAACCAGATGGCAAACCGTGATAACAGTGACCCATCAGGACTCGGAAATACATTAGGTTGGGCGTGGGCATGGCCATTGAATCGCCGCGTGATTTATAACCGTGCATCTTGTGATACACAAGGTAAGCCATGGGATAAAAAACGGATGTTGATCGAGTGGAATGGGAAAAAATGGGTCGGTAATGATATTCCTGACTTTAATGCTTCGGCACCTGAAGTCGGTACTGGGCCATTTATCATGCAACCTGAAGGCTTAGGCCGTCTATTTGCAATTGATAAAATGGCGGAAGGGCCATTCCCTGAACATTATGAGCCGTTTGAAACCCCATTAGGTACGAACCCGCTACATCCAAATGTCGTTTCTAACCCAGCGGCACGTATTTTTGAGGACGATAAAAAGCGCCTTGGAAACCATGAGCAGTTCCCTTATGTCGGAACGACTTACCGCTTAACGGAGCATTTCCATACGTGGACGAAGCATGCGCGTTTAAATGCGATTGTGCAGCCTGAACAATTCGTTGAGATCAGTGAAACCTTGGCGAAGGCAAAAGGTATTGCAAATGGCGATAGAGTCAAAGTGAGCAGTCAACGTGGCTTCATTAAAGCAGTAGCCGTTGTGACACAGCGCTTACAAACGTTGATGGTCGATGGTAAACCGATAGAAACGGTTGGGGTACCGATCCACTGGGGCTTTGAAGGTGCAACGCAAAAAGGCTTCATTACGAATACGTTAACACCATCCGTTGGTGACGCAAACTCTCAGACACCTGAGTATAAAGCGTTTTTGGTTAATATAGAGAAGGCGTAAGGGAGGGAACGAATGCAATCTCAAGACATTATTAAACGTTCCGCGACCAACAGTATTACGCCTCCACCACAAGCGCGTGATGACAAGTTTGAAGTTGCGAAACTCATTGATGTAACGTCCTGTATTGGTTGTAAAGCCTGTCAGGTGGCGTGTTCGGAATGGAACGACATTCGTGATGAGGTCGGCCATTGTGTGGGGGTTTATGACAACCCTCTGGATTTGAGCGCTAAGTCATGGACAGTGATGCGTTTTAGCGAAACGACTGAAAATGGCAAGTTAGAATGGCTTATCCGTAAAGATGGCTGTATGCACTGTACGGATCCTGGTTGTTTAAAATCTTGCCCTTCAGCAGGCGCTATTATCCAATATGCAAATGGTATTGTGGATTTCCAATCTGAGCACTGTATCGGTTGTGGTTATTGTATTGCGGGATGCCCATTTAATATTCCTCGTTTAAACCCGAAAGATAATCGAGTTTATAAATGTACTTTGTGTGTGGATAGAGTCGCGGTAGGCCAAGAGCCAGCCTGTGTGAAAACCTGCCCAACAGGGGCTATTCATTTCGGTACTAAAAAAGAGATGTTGGAATATGCCTCTGAGCGTGTCGATAAACTACAAAAACGTGGTTTTAAAAACGCAGGGGATCTACGACCCTAAAGGCGTGGGCGGTACACATGTGATGTATGTACTCCAACATGCGGATAATCCAGAGTTATATCATGGGTTACCAAAGGATCCACAAATTGATACACCGATTAACTTGTGGAAGGCAGTCTTGAAACCACTTTCAGTAGTCGGCTTTATTGCCACTTTTGCAGGGTTGATTTTCCACTATGTTGGAGTTGGCCCTAATAAAGAAGTGGATGATGAAGAGGAGGAAGATGGTCATGAGTAAAAAGAGCAAAATGATTGTTCGGACAAAGTTTATTGACCGAGCATGCCACTGGACCGTGGTTATCTGCTTCTTTTTAGTTGCTTTGTCTGGGATAGCGCCTCTTTTTCCCAACATTGCAATGGTTGACTGAAACCTTTGGTACACCACAAATGGGGCGGATCCTACATCCATTTTTTGGTGTATTAATCTTTGTGGTGTTGATGTTTATGTTTTTCCGTTTTGTAAAACATAACATTCCAGATAAACAAGATTTACCTTGGATCAAGAACATTGTTGAGGTTCTTAAAGGTAACGAACACCATGTTGCAGATGTAGGCAAATATAACGCAGGACAAAAAATGATGTTCTGGAGCATCATGAGTATGATTTTTGTACTCTTAGCAACAGGGATCATTATCTGGCGTCCATATTTTGCGCATTTATTCCCAATGTGGTTAGTACGCTGGAGTTTATTTATCCATGCGGCGGCGGCAATCATCTTAATTCACGCTATTCTGATTCATATGTATATGGCATTTTGGGTTAAAGGCTCGATTAAGGGGATGATTGAAGGGAAAGTCAGTCGTCGTTGGGCGAAAAAACATCACCCTCGTTGGTATCGAGAAATTGAAGCAAAAGAGGCGGAAACGGAAAAAAACAAATCGTAACGCTTTCCATTTTTAATTCAAAGCCACTGCAATAATGCGGTGGCTTTTTTTTGGCGATTTTTTTGTTAGTGTTAATGGTTCGTGCATATGCAGAGGAAAAAAACATGCGGGCTGACCAATATATTGCTTACTGTTCCGTTCGAGCATTAAAACGAGAAAAAGACCGTTCATTATTACGTAAAATGTCTTATGTGAAATATTGGGTTTTATGTAACCAACAAGGCGCAGAAGTTATCCGAGAAACTCAGGTGGATGATTTTATCGAACAGTTACGCCGTTATTTAAATATAACAAGAAACAGCCAATACTATTTTAATCAACAGCAACAAATCGTCATCACTTGCGATAAGCCTACTTCAATAGTTTTAACTTTAGAATGGGCAGATGAAAGTGCCATATTTGTTGAGTCAGTATCAGAGCAATCTCTGTCATCATTGCAAAATGAAGGGAATAACTTGCAGGCATTTTTGCTGACGCTGCAAAAAATTGAACAATTAGCTGAACAAATCGGTGAAACAGGATTTGCTGCTATTTTTAAATCGCAAGCAGAAAAACTCCAAAAGCCAGTTGAAGATAATGAGATGCTTTGTGAACGATTATTTGATGTGGCATGTGGCGCTTGGGTATTCGGTGGTATGGGGTCATGGAATGATTCATCCCCATTTTTAGCTTATGAAAAAGGGTTAGAAGCAGAATATGATAGGTTAACCAATGAACTGTATCACCATATAAACCTTGCGCTTCGTTATTCAGCAAATCAATGTGCGTGTGACCCATTGAACTGAAACAGCACTTTTTCTGAAAAACAAACATAAAAAGCAGCATAGCTTAGAACAGCGACTTCAATTATCGGAGCGAAGTCAGCGACATACATTAACAATCACTTGCAAACAACAATAAAAGAGTACGACTATGAGTATTGAATCTGTTAGACGCTTTATGGCTCAACATGCGCCGGATATCGACATTATTGAAACCGATGGCGTGACGGCTACCGTTGAGCAAGCTGCCATCGTTCATAATGTTGAGCCTAACCAAATAGCGAAAACCTTATCATTGAAAGTGAAAAATGAGGTTGTGCTTGTGGTTTGTGCTGGAGAAGCTCGATTAGATAACCAAAAGGTTAAACAGGCTTTAGGCTCGAAAGCGAGAATGCTCAGAGCCGATGAGGTGGTAGAGCTAACCAGTCACCCTGTTGGGGGTGTTTGTCCATTTGGTTTGCCTTCCGAACTCCCTGTATATTGCGATATTTCATTGCAACAATACAGTGAGGTACTGCCTGCTGCTGGCTCTGTAAACAGTGCGCTGAGAATATCGCCTCAACGGATGCTCGAGCTGACCAAAGGTGCTTGGATAGATATTTGCCAATAGTTGTATCGATTTACAAATAAGGGTTTTGTAGGCGATATAACACATGTTCTTGTAGCCAATGGCCTTCAGGGAGTGCTGGATGAGCGAAGTTTTCAGCCTCCTTGGTCATCCCTAATTTTTTCATCACGCCTTCAGAAGGGGTATTGGCGACCGCAGTGAATGCGACAATTTCTTTTAGTTTAAGTTGATTAAAAGCGAATTGAATAACAGTCTTGGCCGCCTCTGTTGTATAGCCTTGCCGCCAATATTGCGGAAGTAATCGCCATGCGATTTCTGTGCAAGGGGAGCAAGGAAGCGGATATTCTGGAATATTTAATCCAACAAACCCAATCAGTGAATGGTCCGATTTTAATTCAACGGCCCATATGCCCCATCCTCCTTGGGTGGCAAATCGTTCCATAATCGTGTCCATCATTTGATCACTTTGTGATTTATTTAATACCGAAGGGAAGTAGCGCATTACCTCCGGTGAACTATTCATATCAAAAAAACGCTCTTTATCTTGTTCGGCCCAGCGTCTTAAACGTAAGCGAGGCGTTTCAAGTTCTATGATTGACATGTGAAACCTTGTATTATTTTGTGGTTAATTGCATGTGGAGAATGGGGAAGGGGTTACCTTCACCATCCGTTTCAGAACGAGCAAATTGTGTAAACCCCATATGTTGGTAGAAACCAACAGCCTGTGGATTCTGCTCATTGACATCAACTTCATTAATGCCCAGCTCTTTTATGGCAAAATTGAGGAGTTGTTTACCTATTCCTTTACCCCGATGAGCCGCTGAAATAAATAACATTTCAAGTTTATGTTGATCAACGCCAATAAACCCACTTATTTGGTTATTTTCATCTATTGAGACATAAGTTGCCAATTGGGGAAGATATTGTTCACGGATTGCCACTTTTAACGTCTGTAATATATTTTCAGGTAAAAAATCGTGCGTTGCTCTGACGGATGACTCCCAAACAGCCATAATTTGCTGGTATTGTGCAGGAGTAGCAGGTTGAATACCCATGAATGATGCCTTTAGCCCAATGTCGTTTCTTTGAGTGTATTGATTAATATGCCGTAGCGCAATTTTAAAATAGCTTTCATAGAAATAGCGTATTTATCCTTAATTGAGGGAAAAACAGCAGGCCAAGTCTATTTTTGAGATATTAATCGCAGAAAAAAAAGTCAGTTACTTCATTATAACGGAATGTTAATTTTATAGAAAAATAATCATAATGGGATTGTTTTTATAGAATATTAACGGCAGGAATCATAACGATAATATACAACAACAAAATGGTAGGGAGCTTTCGATGAAATATAAAGTTTTAACAGTTTGTTTATCAGCCGCATTGCTTACCCCAATGACTCCAGTACTTGCAAATACCGATAATGTCGAAAATATGCAACTTGACCAAGTTTTATTATTAAGTCGTCATAATTTGCGCACACCGATTGTGAATACGGGGATCTTAACCGAAGTTACCGATAAAAAATGGCCAGCTTGGGATGCGCAAAGTGGCTATTTAACAACAAAAGGTGGTGCACTAGAAGTGTATATGGGGCACTACTTTAGAGAATGGATTGAGCAAAATAAATTAGTTCCCGATGAATTATGCCCAACGGGTAATGAAGATCTTTTCGTTTACACGAATAGCTTACAAAGAACCATTGCAACGGCTCAATTTTTCACTGCGGGCGCATTTCCTGGGTGCACAGTGAAGATCCACCACCAACCTGAAATAGGTAAGATGGATCCTGTTTTTAATCCAATCATTACTAACGATAGCCCTGAGTTTAAACAAAAAGCATTATTAGCTATGGAGGAGCATTTAAAGGGCCTCAACCTTAAACCTGGTTATGATGAATTGGATACCGTGCTCGACATTAAAAATTCGGAGAAATGTAAGACCGATAAACTCTGCGAGCTTTCATCGCAAACAAACAGTTTTATTATTGAAGCGAATAAAGAACCGGGGGTTGTTGGCTCACTTAAAATAGCGAACTCGGCAGTAGATGCTATCGATTTGCAATACTATGAGGGTTTTCCTGAATCACAAGTGGCTTGGGGTATGGTCAACACGGATGATAAATGGACTAAATTAAATACCCTTAAAAATGGTTATCAGGAAACGCTATTTTCCCCCAAATTGATTGCGAAGAATGTGGCTCACCCATTATTAAATTATATCAATAAGGGCTTTGTTTCCGCTGATAAAGGTGAGACTGCTAAATTTATTATGTTGGTTGGGCATGACTCAAATATTGCTTCCTTAATGTCAGCAATGGATTTCAAACCTTATAAACTACCTGATCAATATGAATATACGCCTATTGGTGGAAAATTGGTCTTCCAACGTTGGCATGATAAGAGCGATAAGAAAGACTATGTTAAAGTGGAGTATGTATATCAAACAGCAGAGCAACTTAGAAATAATAGTTACCTGTCTTTAGAAACGCCACCAAAACATGTCACGCTAGAAATGAAAAATTGCCCAATAGATAAAAATGGATACTGCTCTTGGGAAGATTTCCAAAAAGTGATGAAATCAGCATTAGATCAATCAAACTAAAATAGCCTCTATTTATTGCCCGTGGCCTTGCGGGCAATAAATATCATCTGTATATATACTTTATATTTCGCATGTTAAAACTCACGGAATGGACCCCAGTGTGTGTGTTAGCATTTGTTTTTTACACAAGATAAATCGATAAAACTGGACAAAATGAATATCCAATTACAACGTTTAAGTCAAATTAACTGTCATGACATCATCGCATTAAATACTCACCCGCTTGTATTAGCGCATATGCCGCTAGGTGATAATCAATTTGATGAGACTTTTTGCAAGGAATGGGTCAAACAGAAAGAGCAACACTGGCAAACACATGGCTTTGGTGTGTGGGCATTAACTTTTGATGGCGTATTTGGCGGCTGGGGTGGTTTTCAAGATGAAAATGGAGACGCAGATTTAGCGTTAGTGCTTCATCCAGATTACTGGGGATACGGTAAAAATATTGCTAAAAAAATAGTTGAGCAAGCGGCGGCTCAACTGTCATTAACGTCGATAACTATCCACCTCCCATTAAGTCGAAAAAAACTGGGCGCAATTAGGCGCTATGGTTTTATCGAAGAGGGAGAGGTGGATTTTGATGGGGTGGCTTTTAAGCGTTTTCGATTGAAACTATCATCGTTAATGAAGAAAAAACCCTGCTAAAAAGCAGGGCGTGAAAGCCACGAAAATGTTTATGAGCCTTCAATTTAACTGATAATCTTGTGTAATAGTCTTATAAATTGTGTGTATTTATTATCTCTTGATATCATCGTAAAAAGATGATCTTGATGAGTTTAAAGGCTGAATATTTTATTAAAAAATCTATTTTTTGCTATCGCATTTTTATTATCGAACGACTAAAACTGAAGTTTTTGCATAGCGTACGACAGATGCTGCATTAGACCCTAACAGGTATGTTGACATACTTGGATGGCGAGAGCCGGTTAAAATGAGATCTGCATTGATTTCCTCAGCGATAGCCAAGATTTCATCTTTCACGGAGCCGACAGAAGAGGTGACGTGGATCTTATTTTCTGGGATAGAGAAGCGTTTAACTTTCTCTTTTAATTCATCGAGAATCACTTCGGCTTGCTTTTCTTCGTCAGGGAAATCACTAGGAAGAATGGTTCCACCATAGCGCAAATAGTTAGAAATAGGTGCTGTGACAGCAAGGAAATGAACTTCAGCGTCATTTAATTTCTGAATTGCATTAACATGGGGTATGACGAGATCAGTCAGTGCATCTTCGCTAACGTCGATCGGAACTAAAATAGTTTTGTACATAAATCCTCCTTTTTATCTTTTATTTTATAAGTTTAGAACATTTCAAAGCATATTGAAATTAATCATTAATATTTTAAATGTAATTAGCTATTTTGGTTAAAAATGAAAGGGGATAGCTGTTCTGTGTTGAAAGTAGGGGAGGAAAGTGTCACTGCTACGGCTTGTAGCAGTGAATCAAACGAATAGATTACTTTTTACAAGCTTCTTTTAAACCACCTTTACAGGCTTTATTTAAATATTCGCTCGCTGCTTTATCATCCATTTCTGTACCCTCGCCATTTTCATACATTTTACCGACTTGGTATTGTGCTGGTGGGAACTTTTTATCGGCTGATTTTTTAAACCAGTCAAAAGCAATAATGTAGTTTTGTTTCACTCCAACGCCTTGATAGTATATCTGCCCAAGGTAATTCTGGGCTTCTGCATTGCCTTGATTGGCGGATTTTTCAAGCCAGTTGATTGCAGTTTCAATGTTAGGTTCAACGCCATTACCATTTAAGTACATATCGGCTAAAAAAAGCTGTGCATCTGCGTTACCCTTATTGGACGCCATAGTTAACCATTTTTTAGCTTTAGGATAATCTTGTTTTATCTCTTTGCCTAGGTAATAGCCAATACCTAGCATAACTTGCGCTTTGATATCACCTTTTTTGGCTTCATTCTCCACAATTCTTAACGTCTCTTTTGGAACTTCCGCGAAACTTGAGTGAATAGAAAGAATGAAAAGTAACAGTAATGAGTAGATTTTATACATAGTGCTATTAATATCTTATTGTGTCAGTGAGCAAGATAAAGATAGTGATTCGTTTTTATATGAAGACATAGATCAAGCGAATAATAACATTATCAACAATCGTTGTTAGGGTTAACCAATAAATTTTACGTTAAATACTCTACGTCGCCAAACATAGAATATCAATGTGTTTTAACGTTTTTTATATGATGGAAGATATTTCAATGTGATGAATCGATATCACGCAGATTATGTGTATTTTTAATATAAAACAAGGCATGGGGTGAGTTAAATTCAGATGGTGACGGAGTGGGAGTATTTTATAAGTTTATTATATTGTAATTAGCATATTATATAGTATTTTTCGATATGCTGGTTTTTTTTGCTAATGCTGGATTGGGATAGTTTTTTTGAAATATCAAGCATGGTAAAGAATAAATAAAAATCAATTAACAACCCCTTAAAAATGGCATTTAAAGCCGGTTATTTTTAGGCATTTTCTTAAACGTATAATTATTTAAATATAAGTTAAAAATCGTTAACACCCCCTAGCAATTTAGGGGATGTTGTTATTTAGACGTTATTTTACCAGGCGTTAGTTACCATCATTAGCCCAGGTAAGGTGCAAGTCACAATACCGATTACCAAAGTTAACTCACCGAGATATTTAATGGTTTTATTAAGTGAAAATACGCAGAAAAATAGAAACCATAGAATAGCCCAAAGCAACCATAGTGCAATCATTCGAGCATCAGCACTTGTGTAGTAGGCGTAGAATAAAGCATTAAAAAAGACAAAAAGGCAGTACCAACCAAATAGTTTCCCTGATAGTGAATATATCTTTATAAAACTGAGAAAAATATAAGTGAATGTAAATAACATTGATTGGGCAATGGCAAGGTATGCAGTATTTTCTTTAGCATTTACCATTAAAACAATATTGCCAATTAAGCAGAAAAAACCAATAATGCCATTGAATATTCCTGTTTCTTTATTGTCATATCCTTTAATGATAGAAATACCGTTAATGATTAAAACGCTACCAATAAAAATGAGTAATAGGCCATTCATTTATCACCTCTTGAGGGAGAATTGATTTTTTTCGACAGTAAATTCTATGTGCTCTCTGCTTTTTTCATGTAATATTACATCGGCAACTAATGGTTCAATATGAATTTTAAATATTCGCTTGATATCTCTTACCCCGTAGCGACGATCGCACATTGAATTTATTTTCATTTTTGTTGCAGTATCCAGTACTACTGTGACGGCGTTTTTAGCGATTCTTTTATTGAGTTTTGAAAGTTCAATATCAATAATTTTACTCGCTTGTTCTGAATCTATTTTATTAAAGCTAATTTTTCTATCGATACGGTTAATAAATTCAGGTTCAAATTTATTTTCTAACAATTTTAGTATTTTTTGCTGATAATATTTTTTAGTGAATAAATGTACTAACCCCTGTTTTTCATTTAAAATATCTCTAGAGCCTAAATTGGAAGTCATAATAATAATGGCATTTTTGAAGTTAATAACTTTCTGGCCATTTGCAAGGCTCAATTCACCAGTGTCAAGAATATTGAGCAGTGTTCTAATCACTTCTTTGCTTGCTTTTTCTATTTCATCAAATAAGACAATACCTGGTGTACTATAGCTTCCTTCGATTTTATCTATATCAAACAAGGAATATGATTCTTTACTCCCGGCGTAACCGGGAGGTGCACCAGATAAAGATGCGGCATAATGATCTTGAGACAACGTATTCATATTTATGCGACAATAATGCGCTTTACCATTATTAAGCGCTTTTGCTAAAGCGATCACTGTTTCTGTTTTACCAACACCAGTTGGCCCAAGAAATAGCATGGTACTTAGTGGCCTTTCGGGATCAAAAATATTGGTTTTAATACAATAAAGAATATCCTTTAACTGTTTTAAAGCCTCCTCTTGGCCAATAATAGTATTTTCAATATATTGAATGACTTTATCAGGATCAAAAATAAACCGGAAATGGCCCATCTTTTTTTGGGGCTCTGAAATGTGTTTTTCTTTATGACTTTCAGCTAGCATATCATTAATAAAGGGCATGGATTATTCCTAAATAGTGATAATTTATTAAGTAGTAAATCAAGAAAAACTATTTATATAAAATACGATAATATTCCCCGTTGTTGACGCATACGACAACGTTTAAAAATAACAATTTATATTTAGTAAATTTATAGTTTATTCATTAGCCTACAATTTTTATTTTATTGCCATCGGTTGGTAAATTGTAAACTTGGCACTCTGAAACACCGATAGTCTCTCTGGTTATACTTTCAACTTGCTGTTGAGTTTTTTCTGCATCTAGAACCCAACTACGATAAAACTCAAACGGGCACTCTGCGAGGCCTTTATCACCATCACCTGATTGATAAATACCGGTGTAACCACGATGTAATATTTTAAAGAGATGGTTTTGTGATTGGTCATATCGACGCGCATCGCGAATTTCCGTGACGGAAAGTTGCGCGTATTGGACGCCCATCTCTTCTTCACCACATTCGCCCAATGTGTGACCATCAAAACCAATAATAGCGGAATGACCAAAGTAGGTATAAACACCGTCAAAACCTGTTCCATTCGCCACGGCGACATAACAGTTATTTGCCCACGCCATGGTTTTTGCCATCATAATTTGCTGCTCTTTGGCAGGATACATATAGCCTTGGCAGCGAATAATTAACTCAGCGCCTTTCATTGCACAATCACGCCATATTTCAGGATAATTACCATCATCACAGATGATTAGACTTATTTTTAACCCTTTAGGTCCTTCTGAAACATAAGTTTTATCGCCTGGATACCAACCTTCGACAGGGCACCACGGGATAATTTTGCGGTATTTTTGTACAATATTCCCTTTGTCATCAATTAAGATAAGTGTGTTATAAGGGGCTTTTAAGGGATGTTCTTCGTGCTGTTCACCTGTGATTGAAAATACGCCCCACACACCATTTGCTTTACATGCAGCTGAAAAAATTTGTGTTTCATCACCCGGTACAGTTGCTGCCGTTTCCATCATCTCTTCATGATCATACATAATGCCTTGAGTGCTGTACTCAGGAAAAATAATCAGATCAAAGTCCTGGAAAACCGGTTTTCATTCCTGCAATAACATCTGAGATTTTATTTGCATTTTCAATAACTTCTTTTCGATTATGCAAACGAGGTATTTTATAGTTCACAACCGCAACACCCACTGATGTTGGACTACTTGAAATATCACCATGTCTCATAAGTTTCCCCTTTGTGTCATTTTGATGTTCGTTTTACGACTAAGTAAATATAGTTATTAAGTTACAAGTGGGGGGAGTAAATGGCGCCGAAATGTGATTTACGTCGCATTTTTATAATGAATTTTGTGGAGTTATTTAATTGTTTGATTTTATTAGCTAATTTTTTCTTAGAGAGTGTGTTTTATCGTTTATATGGGGTTTTACTTGGTCAATCACAGAAGAGGTAATGGGGGATAATAACGAAAATTTGTGTAATAAATTTATTTTTATATTGTGATTTTGATTTAAATTAATGATAAATGTTGGTGATGGGCGCGCTTAGCTGTTTTTCAAAGTTTAATCTTTAGTAGAGGGTTGTCGTTCTTATTTGTAAAAAATCAGCACAACTAACTGATCAATGTCATGATAAAACGGCAACCCCGTAAAAATTGAAATGTCACTTTAATTTTTCAGATAACCATAAGCCACTTTTTTTCATTAAATAACCGAATAAGACCCCCACCAATAATGAAGGAAGGGCGGCTGTCCATTCGCCTTGAGAGGCAAAAAGAGCACATGCGCCAATAAATGTGCCGGGAATATATGATAGCCATTGCTGCCTTGCTTGAATGCACATCATAAAAGCCACAATACCCGTGATCAAATATTCCAATAAATTAGGAATACCATTAAACAAGGTATCGCTGTGGAGCATAATGAGACCCCATGCGACTCCGCTGGCGGTAGTGAAGAAGGTAATGAACAACCCTTTAATGCCTTCTTTTGGATAAGCAAAATAAGCGGTACAGCCTAAAAAAACCAGCCCACCCCAATCAGCCCTAACGAATTCGCTAACCACGCCCAAACGGCTGACAAAATCGCGGTTGTTAAAGAAATAGAAAAAAGTATTTTCACAGTGATTCTTAAATAATGATTAAAGTTAAACCAGAATAGAAAATGAACCCGTCATTCTCTTGACATGTTTATCGAGCCATCTATCGGGAGAGGTTATCGAAGGGAGGGGATTCTATCATTAGCTAATCAAGTAAAAAAAAGCATTTGATCAAGATATACGCGGAAATTTTCCTATCTAGATTGAACGTGTTGTTTTTAGACAGCTAGGTAGCAGGTGAGTGCCTGTTGAACGGGTTCGATTGACAGCTTGCTACCTAGATATACACTATTCCATATCAAATAACGGTGTTGGTTTTCCGTTATCATCAACGGCAACAAAATTAAATTGACCATGGATCACTTCTTCGCGTCCTTCACGATACATATCTTCTAAGAATATCGACACATTGACAGTCAAACTTGTTCGACCAACGCGGCTAACTTTACCGACTAATTCGACGATGGTGCCAGAAGGAATCGGGTGAGTGAAATTGATTTTTTCGGTTGAGACTGTCACTAAGCGTTTACGGCAAAAACGTGTTGCGGTAATAAAAGAGACCTCATCCATCCAAGCGAGAGCGGTACCACCAAATAAGGTGTCGTGGTGGTTAGTGGTGGTTGGAAAAATAACCTTTGAAACACTTGTGATAGAACCTTCAATTTTTTGCGTGATTATCTCATCAACGTCAGAACGCATAATATGGCCTTACAATAATTGCTGTGGAGACGATATTCGTCATACTTCAAATGGCAGCATTGCTGACGGCATTGATGCAATAATGGCATACATTTGTATGTATTTAGTGGCATATGCGTCGTCGCCTAGCTGCCTTTCATCTATCAACTCAGTGTAATATGCTTTTAAAAATAAATTACACCGATGATATTTCAAGGGTAAATATATTAGTGATCATAGATGTATATGACCCGTTAAAAACAGTGTTGCCTCACCCGTTAATTTTACCCGCTGATCTTCAACCGCACATAGTACGACACCACCACGAGCCGATATTTGATGGCCGACTAACTGATTTTTATTTAAGCGAGCCGCCCATAATGGGGCAATGGCACAATGCGAGGTACCTGTGACGGGATCTTCATCCACGCCTTTAGCTGGGGCAAAATAGCGTGAAACAAAGTCGATATGTGGTTCATGACTTGCTGCTGTAATTGTTAGGCCAGGTAGAGGCAGTGCAGCTAAAGCAGACATATTTGGAGAGCAGTGTGCCACTTGGTCAGGGCTACTTAAGAAACAGACATAGCGATCTTTAGCTAGCCACAATGCTTCAATTTCAACCCCCAAAATATCGGCTAGCTGTGGGTAATCTGCAATTGAAGCAGGTTGTGTGTTGAGAATAGGGAAATCGAGAGTAAACCCACTGCCATTTTTATAAAGCATCAGCTCCCCTGAGAGGGATTTAAAAATAAAAGGGTTAATGGGGTGTTGTCTAAACTGATTAAGGACAAATGCAGCCGCTAATGTGGCATGCCCACAGAGATTGACCTCTACCGCCGGTGTGAACCAGCGAATATGATCCCCAACTAAAAATGCGGTTTCTGATAAATTAATTTCAGCCGCAATCGCAATCAATTGGTTATCTGGTAACCATTCATCAAGTAATACGACCGCGGCAGGGTTGCCTTGAAACTGGGTATTGGTAAAAGCATCAACATAGAAAACAGGCAGTGTTGAAAGACTCATAACGGTTTCCAAAAGCAGGTTAAATAGGGGAAAAGTATAGCGTTAATTAATCACTAACATAATAGTTTTAAGGATGAAATAAAAACGCCCGATAGGCAATTCTGCATATCGGGCGTGGGGATGATTGATAACTAACGGAAAATTATTTTGCGTTTACTTCGTTATCATCTGCATTTTTTAACATTTTTCTAACTGGAATGATTAATGCAGCTAGCACGATTGCACAGATAACTAATGCGATTGAAACATGTGAGAACAACTCAGGCATTGAATTTAGTTGTTCTTTATTGATGTTTCCGCCCATGATACCAGCAGCAAGGTTACCTAATGCGCTTGCACAGAACCAGAGCCCCATCACTTGGCCACGCATCTTTTGTGGTGCCAGCAGAGTCATGGTTGCTAAGCCAATAGGGCTTAGGCATAGCTCACCGAGAGTGAGTAAAAGAATACTCGAAACTAACCAGAACGGCGAAACCCCTGTTTGTGTGGCAAGAACTTGGTTGGCTGCCATCATCATGACCGCAAAGCCTGCCGCAGCAAATAAGATACCGATGACAAATTTAGTCATGCTGCTTGGGTTGATATTGCGTTTGGCAAGAGAAGGCCAGAACCAGCTAAAGACAGGTGCCAACAGGATAATAAACAATGCGTTGATAGACTGGAACCAAATGGTTGGGATCTCAAATGAGCCCATTTGGCGATCGGTATAGTCACGCGCAAAGATATTAAATGAGGTTGGTTTTTGTTCAAACGCTGACCAGAAGAAAGCTGCTGCAATGAGCAGTATCAAACAAGCGAGGAGACGTGAACGCTCACTGCTATTAAGGCCGGCAAAGAAGAACATGAAAAAGAAGTAGATACCCACACACGTGGAGATGATGTAGGCTGAGCTTTTTGCGATTGTCGCCGCATTAAATGGGATAACGCCATTGTCGATAAGGATCACCAACACCGCGAGGATTGCCATAGCGAGCGTTACCCATTTACCGACATTTTTACGCTCGACAGTTTGGGCGGTTCCACGTTGAATCTAACCCGACTTCTTTGTCGTAGCGGCGCATTTGTGGGATGGCATAGAAACGGAAAATCAAGAGTGCAATCAGCATACCGATACCGCCAAGACCAAAGCCAAGATGCCAGCCGTATTTTTCATGCAGAGGGCCGATGATCAGCGGGGCGATAAACGACCCCATGTTAATCCCCATATAGAACAAGGAGAAACACACCGTCACGACGAGTATCTTCTTTTTTATAGAGTGTTCCCACCATGACCGTGATACAGGTTTTAAACAAACCAGTTCCTAACACGATTAATAGGAGACCAACAAAGAAGAAGGTATTGCTTAAAAACGCTGACATTGCGATCGATAAGTGGCCGAATGCAATGATTAACGAGCCGTACCAAACCGCTCTGCGCTGCCCTAGCCAGTTATCTGCTAGCCAGCCACCAGGAAGTGATGTGATATAAACCCCACCAGCAAAGATCCCGACGATAGCGGAAGCTTGCTCAATAGGTAACTCCATTCCCCCTTGTAGCAGTGCGGCACTCATAAACAAGATGAGCAGTGGGCGCACGCCATAGAAAGAGAACCTTTCCCACATTTCGGTAAGGAAGAGTGAACTCAGTGGGTATGGATGCCCAAAAAAGGTTTTTGTTTTAGTCGCAGAATGACTCATCTGTGAACTCCGATAAATTATATTTTGATTAGTTGTGCTTGAAAAAACACCTGACAAAGTGGTAGGTGCCAAAATTTAGAGATATGTTAACTTCATTTTGTAAACATATTTTTAACATACATTATTATAAAAACACTGAAAAACAGAATATATTTATTGTGAAAAGTGTTTTTTTAAGGTGAAAAGTCGATATCACTCGCATTTTTCACGATAAGGTAGGCGACAATACAGGAATTTTGTTGACAAGAAAAGAGGTGATTATAAAAGAAACATAGTCTTATAAAACATAAATTTATGTTATGTTTTCTGTGTTTTTTGCATAAAATGCTGTTATACCTACAATAAATGAGGGAAATGAATAAATAACTCTACCGATTATTCACAGTGAACGTGATGGGATGTTTTGTTCAACAGCGAGAGAAGGCTTAACCCTCTCTTTTCTATCAGGCCGATGGTGATTTACAATCCTGAGATTGACGTTTAATGATGTACCATGAATAAAGTAAGTTAAATAGAACTAAGGCAGCGGTAAAGAAAAAGACGGCTCTAAAGCCATAGCTTGCGGCCACAAACGAGCCCATTAGCGGGCCAGTCACGTTCCCAACATCCCGCAAGGCTTGGTTGTAGCTGAAAATGCGCCCTGTCACTTGATGTGAGATGTTATAGATAATTAATGTTTGTACTGCGGGCAATAAAGCGGCGTTTAATGCACCGAGCAAGAAACGCAGCGCCCCCAACTCCCAGTAATTACTCACCAATCCCATAGGGAATAAAACGAAAATAGAGGCCGCTAATACTGCAAGTAGCACTTTTTCTGGCCCGATACGATCACTTAGTTTCCCCAATCTAGGCGCACTGAGTAGCGCTGCAACCCCTGGAATTGAGGCAATTACCCCGCTAATAAAGGCTAAATTCTCAGTCGTGCCTGCAAGATCACGAACATAGAGTGTAATGACAGGGTTGATGGAACCAATCGCAGCTTGAATAATCATGGTGGTAAAAAATAAGCTAATCACCAAATTCTTATTTTTGAGGGAGGCAAATACTTGTTTGTTATTCAGCGCGTCTTTACGTGAAACAGGGGTAAAACGTTCACGAACATAGAATAAGGTCACAATAAAACAAATAAAGAGGACCGTTGCAGTAATAAAGAAAACGGGGCGTAAGCCATATTGGTCAGCAAGTAACCCGCCAATCAATGGACCGATCAGGGCACCACTAACGGCGCCCGTCGCTAATACGCCCATTGCCCAACCACTTTTTTTCACGGGAACTTGTGTGGCGATGAGGGCATTTGCATTGGGCACAAATCCACCGAGTAGTCCTAATAAGGCCCTTAGTATCAATAATTGCCAAATGTTTTGAGCGAAACCAATGAGCACCATCACTATTGCCATACCGAGTGCTGAGCGTAGTAGCATCAGCTTTCTGCCTTTGCGGTCAGATAAACGCCCCCAAAATGGAGCGGCAATAGCGGAAAACAAAAACGTAATACTGAAAACGGCCCCTGTCCATAGGTTTAATGAGCTGTGATCGGTAACCCCTAACTCCTCAATATAAAGCGGAAGAAAAGGCATGATCAGGCTAAATGCCGCACCGGTTAAAAAACAACCGAACCAAACGACATAAAGATTACGTTTCCAATAACTGTTTCTGTTTAACATAGACTCCTTGCTCAACTGTTTATGCTTAAAACACAACGGCTGCCAGATAACTGACAGCCGTTGTGTTTTATCTAATGATGGATTTTGTCTAAATCACCGTACAAAGAAGTTTCTCCTTTGGGGCGCGTTTTAAAACGTCGGTGTAGCCACATATATTGTTCGGGGGCTAATAATATCGCTTGCTCAATAAGTTGATTCATTTTGGTTGCAACCGCGACTTCATCATCGATAGGGAAATCATCGACAGCAGGTTGAATAACCAACTCATAACCTTTTCCTGCGGGTAAGCGACGCGGAATAAAAGGAACAATAAGCGGATTCGCTAAGCGCAATAAGATCGCTGAGCCATTGGTGGTTGCTGCATTTTTTACTGCAAATAGTGGGGCAAACGAGCTATTTCGAGGACCATAATCATGGTCGGGGGCATACCACAATATTTCTCCTTGTTTGAGACTGCGTACCATCCCTTTGACGTCTTTGCGGTCCAACATATATTTGTTAGAGCGTAGGCGTCCTCGGGTCTGAAGCCAGTCCATTAATTTATTATCATTTGGGCGGTAAACGCCAATGCCGGGGTTAAGCATACCGAAAGCTCTTGCACCAAGCTCTAATGTCAGAAAATGGATCCCTAATACAATAATGCCACGGCCTGTCGATTGAGCCGCAATCATATGTTCACGCCCTTCGATTTTGAACCAGCGGCGTATGCGCCATTCAGGCCAAAACCATGCCATGCCTGTTTCAAAAACCCCCCATACCCACGGACTCAAAATTTTTATCAATGTAGTGTTGGCGTTTTTCTAAGCTCATTTCAGGAAAACAGAGCGCTAGGTTGCGATCGGCAATTTGGGGCGCGTTTTTTTAGCAAATGTTTGGACAATAAGCCTAAACGGGTTCCCATCCAATAAATCATGGGATAGGGCAAAAGAACCAGTACGTAAAGCAGACCGATACCAAACCAAGTGAGCCAGTAACGTGGGTGTAATAAACTTTTATCAAACTTTGGAGCTTGTATCATTGGTTTCCAAAAAATTAGGTTAGTGACTGAAGGCTGTTGTGAGTTGTTTAAATTTTTATGACAACAGCGATTAACAGATTGATTTTAGCGACTAGAAGGCCATGAGATGAGCAAGCAAGCCAGTGCTAAAAGCAATCAAATTATCAATAGTATCTATTATATACTCTAAATAATTTGAGGGGCAGGTCAGTAGAGACCTAAGGCTGTAATTTGAGTAAATTCACTTAATTAACAGCGTTGCCACCTAAAGTATGGTGAGTATAACAAATTATTCATTTAATAAATTGGCTGTCTGTAGGGTACTCATCAGTTCGGCCAAATTCCGTACTGCCATTTTTTCCATCATGCGAGAACGATGCACTTCGACGGTTCGAACAGAAACACAGGCCACATCGGCGATTTCCCGGTTAATTAAGCCTTGCAAAACGTATTTGCAAATCTCTTTTTCTCTTGGTGTCAGTGTTTGGTAACGCTGCTGAATAAGATAACTTGCCGTGGCTTGTTGGGTTTTTTCTTGTGCTTGCTCAAGTGTTTTTGCTAATAGCTGGCTATCAATTGGTTTTTGTAGAAAATCGACAGCGCCTAGTTTGACTTGTTCGACGGCCATAGGAATATCGCCATGACCAGAGAGAAAGATCACCGCTAATGTGCTTTGTTGGGCTTTGAGCAGTTGGTGAACTTGGCGACCATCCAGTTTTGGCATACGCATGTCGAGGAGTACCACGCCCTCTTGGTGAAGGTCGGCTTGCTGAACAAATTGTTCACTGTCATTCCAAACAACGACGGTATAACCGAGCGTTTCAAGGAGAAATTGGCAAGCATCGGTAACTGCCGGATCGTCGTCCACCAGATGGATAACAGGCATGAATAGAACCTCACTTCATCAAATTGGGATATCAATGTTTAAATTCATGATGAATGTATTTTTACATATTAACATAGTTAATGTTATCAATAGTATGCGAAAGTCCTATTTATCGTTACTGAATAAGGCTATGTTTCGCTCGATTTTCCATGGTGGTACGGGAAAATGAGGGTTACTCTTAGCCCATTTAAGCCAGCCTCACTCACATTATTTTCAATGCGAATGTCGCCCCCTTGGCTTTGGATCAATCGCTGGCAGATCACTAAACCTAGCCCTAATCCCTCTTTTTTAGTGGTTGCAAAAGGCGTGATCCCTTGAGTCAGTTGTTCAGGCTGCATGCCGCCTGCATCATCTTGTAGTACGAGTAAAAACCGTTCTGGGGCAAAGTGAAAGCTAAAACATAATGTTGTCGCGCCGGCTTGCAAGCTATTACTAATGAGGTTTGATAGCAGTTGATCCAGCAGTGTTTCAGGTAGCTTCAATGAAACGTCACGGCTATCCGGTAACATGAGTTTGACCTGTGGATAATGTTGCGATACCCGTAGTAATTGCCAAATATGTTGTATCGTCGGTATAACATGCTGCTCACTCAGTTGCAGTGCGACCTCTTGGTGAGGTTTCCCAGCCCATAGGCGAAGATTACGAATAATATCGGCCCCGCGTTGCGCTTGATTATCAATTTTTGTTAAGGCATTAATCAGGGGATGATCATCTGACTCTTTTTTGAGACGTAAAATACAACCTTGTGCGTAGTGGCGGATCGCGGAAAGTGGCTGGTTAAGCTCATGGGCAAACCCTGAGGCCATTTCACCTAATATATTTAATCGCTGAGCTTTTTCTAAATTCGCTTCCTGTTGGCGTAAGCGATTGTGAGCCTCTTCTAATTGGCGGCTACGGCGGCGAACTAAGAAGGCTATCCAAACATGATTGACCCCAAGTAAGATAAAAAAGAGTAAGACGAGGCCTAGCGACAGTTGATGCTGGATCAACCAACTTATAATGTCTTGCCAAATTTGCCGTTGCTGTGGATGTTGGTTTACATCACGTAACAAGGTTTCGACTTGGTTCACTGATGCTGGGGCTCCCCAACGCATTCCAGATTTATCGGATGAAAGTAATGTTTTGGTCACCTTATCAACTAAATTATCGGGGACATCATTCAAGGCAGCAAATGACCAGTTAGGGTAAAGCTCAGTGCTGGTCTTACAAGGTAGAGTGCTCGCATGCTCAATTAAAGGCCGAAACTGGTTTTTATCAATTAATCCTTCACTGTCCATATTTTCCAATAAGCAAACAGGGATGATAGCAGCCGAAAGTGAGCTATCGCGTAAGGCATATAAGAGCGCATCGGCGGGGAAACCGAGAAACTGCATACGAAAATCTTTTTCTGCGTCATACCCCATATCTCTGAGTACCTTATAACCTAAAAGGTAGCCGCCGAAAGCGTCTGGAGAAATTGCCCCCACTTTTTTACCAATTAGGTTTTTTACCTCGTTAATATCACTGTCTGCCCGCACTAAAATAAGGCTTCCGATAACGTTACGAGTGGCGCTATCAGGCTCTACGGATGAACGCAATGAAAGTAACCAGCGTAAATGATAGCGACTATCGAGTTGGATAAATTGAGCAGGGTTTGTCAGCAGAAAATCTATCTTACGCTCTGCAATTGCGTCACGCATCTCATCCAAGTTAAGTGGCTGTAACGTGAAATGTTCACCCGGTAGAGACTCATTTAATGTGTCGGCTAATATTTGCCAGTGGGATTGTGTTGAGTTTGCACCGCGTAGTGCAAGCACCCCGATTTTCCATTCAGCCGCCATAGCAGGAAAACTGCCAGCAAGAAGCAAGATGAACAGTAGGCGATACAAAGACATAGATGATTTCTTTAACATATTTGGGTTATTCGTTGCGTTAGATCAATTTAGTTACGGGTATGTGGTAAACCACAATAGGGTCGTTACGCAGCCCCTCATACAATAAAGCTAATTAAAGATAACACACCGTTTTTAAAGAGAAATAAGAATTACCGTGGTTATCAAAAATAGGTTGAGGTAACGGTAAATAAAGCCTGTAAAACCAAAAGCATACTAATATTTACCATCTGTTTTTGCATTAGCAATGTCCTACTGGAGCCAATTATGGATCTGAGTAAACGAAAATTTCTACAACAATTAGGGGCAGTCACCGCGGGGGCATCGTTAATACCGATTGCCGAAGCTGGACTCAATTTCTCCCCAACTCGCCGCGAAGGTAACCCTGAAAAACGTTATGGCATGCTGATTGACTTACGCCGTTGTATCGGCTGTCAATCCTGTACCGTTAGTTGTTCTGTTGAAAATCAGACACCGCAAGGTCAGTTTCGTACGACGGTTAACCAATATCAAGTTTCTTTAAAAGGGCAGGAGGGCGTGGCAAACGTCCTATTACCACGTTTGTGTAACCACTGTGATAACCCGCCTTGTGTGCCCGTTTGCCCAGTACAAGCCACGTTTCAACGGGAAGACGGAATTGTGGTTATTGATAATGAGCGCTGTGTTGGTTGTGCTTATTGTGTACAAGCTTGCCCATATGATGCGCGTTTTATCAACCATACGACCCAAACCGCAGATAAATGTACATTTTGTGCGCATCGTCTTGAAGTCGGCTTACTACCAGCCTGCGTTGAGTCCTGTGTTGGTGGCGCGCGAATTATTGGTGATTTAAGAGATCCAAACAGTACGATCCGGAAAATGCTCGAAGAACATAAAGCCGAAATTAAAGTGCTGAAACCGGAAAGTGGCACATTACCTCAAGTGTTTTATTTAGGCTTGGATGATGCTTTTGTTGAACCGCTAGCCGGTAAAGGGCAACCCGCATTATGGCAGGAGGTATTCTGATGAGCGAACAAGTGACCTATATTTCGGAAATTATGGCACAGCCACAAGAGTTTTTCTGGTTGCCTTGGGCCGTTCAATACTTCTTTTTTATCGGTATCGCGGCTTGCGCGACACTTTATGCTTGTTACTTGCACTGGCAAGGTAAGAGTGAAAATAGCCGATTAGAGATGATTGCCGTCTTTATCACGATAACGATGGGGATCACGGCTCCATTAGCGCTGACCGCCGACTTACACCAAACGGCGCGTGTTTGGCACTTCTATGCTCATCCAACTATTTGGTCATGGATGTGGTGGGGCTCAGTTTTACTGCCATTGTTTACCACTTTTAGCGGCCTCTACTTTGTTGCATTGTTGGTGAAATTAATTTGGAAAAAAGAATTTAAAGCAACACGTTGGGTGGCCTTACTGTCAGCGCTGTCTGCGGTAGGTTTATTGTTATATACCGGTCGTGAAGCCTCGGTGCTGATCGCACGACCTATTTGGTTTAGCTGGTGGATCCCTGTACTGCTGTTCTTTAGTGCAATGCAAGCGGTTCCTGCGTTAATTAGCTTGGGGGCTCGTCGTGAACCTCAATATCAGCAGCGCTTAGCACGTCTTCAGGCAATTAGCTTGCTTCTGTTAGCTGTCTGCTTTGCATTGTGGTTATCGGGTGACACTGTTTCAGGTATTGCTGTTCGTCCATCAACTAGAGGTCGCAAGCCCTGGCTGGTGGATGCTCATGGGGATATGCGCACTGTGGGTTGTGGCATTGGGCAATGTCAATCATGACATTAAAGGCTACACGCTCAATGGTTTATATCACAGTAGCGGCATTAGTGGCGATGGGGCTAACGTGGAGCTTGCGCTGGGTTTTCCTAATGGAAGTTCAAGCGGTGCCAAAATATAACGTGTTAGTTAATCCATATCACTTCCCGATGGGAACGGACGGACTGTTAGCTCTACTTGGTACGTTTTGGTTTGTGGATCGCTCTGATTATTATTATTCGTGAAGGTGTTCGTTGGTTTGCTAGGAGAGTGCAACATGGCTAAATTCTCAAGACGTCAGTGGCTCAAAGGTGGTTTAGTTGTCGGTGGTTTAGCACTATTTGGTGCAGGTTTACCGTGATGTGGCTAAGCGTGCAGTTGATGGCCTCGCCAATGGCACTTCCGGTAAAGTCACATTAGATCGTATTCATGGCAACTCATTGCGGCCCAGAGGGGCAAGCTAACGGTGGTTGGAAAGAGGATCCTAGCCAAGTTATTGCGATGACCCAATGTTTTGGATGCTGGACTCAATGTGGGATCCGTGCTCGTGTCGATACGGCAAAAAACGAAGTGCTACGTATTGCGGGGAATCCATATCACCCTCTGTCTCACGAAAAACATTTCCCGTATGGTATGCCACTGAAAACGGCGTTTAATAAAATGGGCGGCGAAAGTGGGTTAGAACATCGCTCCACGGCGTGTGCTCGCGGTGCAACCTTAATGGAAGGGTTAACTAGCCCATTGCGTATCCTAGAGCCGATGAAACGTGTTGGTAAACGTGGTGAAGGTAAATGGGAACGTATCAGTTTTGAACAATTAATCAAAGAAGTGGTTGAAGGGGGCGATTTATTTGGTGAAGGGCATGTTGATGGCTTACGGGCGATCCGTGACCTTGAAACGCCTCTCGATCCATCACAACCTAAATTAGGCCCCAAAGCCAACCAACTGCTGGTGACTAACGCGGGGGATGATGGTCGTGATGGTTTTATACGCCGCTTTGCCCAAAATGCTTTTGGCAGTAAAAACTTTGGTGCCCATGGCTCCTATTGTGGTCTGGCATACCGTGCTGGCTCTGGTGCACTAATGGATGATCTGGATAAAAATGCGCACGTCAAACCGGATTGGGATAATGTTCGTTTTGCGCTATTTATTGGAACATCGCCAGCACAGTCGGGTAACCCATTTAAACGCCAAGGTCGCCAACTGGCATCTGCACGTTTACGTGACAATTTTAACTATGTTGTGGTTGCCCCTGCATTGCCACTTACAACGACTCTGGCGAATGATCATGGGCATTGGGTTCCTGTGCAGCCGGGAACGGATGCGGCATTAGTCATGGGAATGATCCGTTGGATCATCGAAAATGAGCGTTACAATGCCGCATATTTGCGCGTACCAAGCGAAAAATCGATGAAAGCAGTTGGCGAAAAGAGCTGGACCAACTCTACTCATTTAGTGATCACTGATGACGAGCATCCATTAGCAGGGCAATTATTGATCGCTTCACATCTTAATGGTCAGATGGCGGAAGATGATGACAGCAAAAAAGCATATTTGGTTCAGGATGCGTCAGGTGAGCTAAAACCCGCAGATGATGTGACGCAGGCAGAGCTGTTTGTCACGCGTCAGGTGACATTGCACGATGGTAGCGAAGTCACGGTTAAATCTAGTTTCCAATGTTTGAAAGAAGCAGCTGAGCGCATGACGTTGGAAGAGTATAGCGAACGCTGCCAAGTTCCAGTTAAAACCATTGAGTCACTGGGGCGTGCATTAACCTCTTATGATCGTAAAGCTGCGGTGATCTCGCATGGCGGTATGATGGGGGGTAATGGATTCTATACCGCGTGGTCGGTCATTATGCTGAATGCGCTTATTGGTAACTTGAATTTGAAAGGTGGGGTATCAGTAGGTGGTGGTAAATTCAACGGTGAAAGCGATGGTCCTCGTTACAAGATAACGAGCTACGCTGGCAAAGTGAAACCAAAAGGTGTTGTGTTATCTCGTAGTAACGAATCCTATGAAAAATCAGATGAATTCAAGGCTCGCGTTGCTGCTGGTGAAAATCCTTATCCTGCAAAAGCACCATGGTATCCGTTTGCTAAAGGTCAGTTAACTGAACAATTAGCGTCAGCGTTGATGGGTTATCCGTATCCACTTAAGGCATGGATCACCAACATGACTAACCCTGTTTACGGTATTGCAGGCATTCGTCAGGTGATGGAAGAAAAGCTGAAAGACCCAAAACATCTTCCACTTATCATTGGTATTGACGCCTTTATGAATGAGACAACAGCGCTGGCGGATTATATTGTGCCGGATACCCATAACTTTGAAAGTTGGGGCTTTAGTGGGGCTTGGTCGGGGGTTCAAGTGAAAGCCAGTACTGCTCGCTGGCCAATTGTTGGAGCACGTACCGCGAAAACGGCCGACGGTCAGCCTATTTCAATGGAAGCATTTTGTATCGCAGTGGCGAAAGCGCTCGACCTTCCTGGGTTTGGTGGACAAACGTGATTGAAGATATGGATGGAAATAAATATCCACTTAATTGTGCTGAAGATTATTACCTGCGTGTCGCTGCAAATATGGCATGGTTAGGTGAAAAACCAGTGCCAGAAGCAGCAAATGAAGACATCCAAATCAGTGGTGTGGAACGGATTTTGCCTGCAATGGAAAAAACACTCAAACCGGAAGAGATCCGTCGTGTTGCCTATATCTATACTCGCGGTGGTCGTTTTGCGCCTTATGAAAAAGCGTGGGATGGTGATGCAACAGGGCCTCAGTGGAAGAAAGGGTTGCAGATTTGGAACCCAACGGTGGCGGTGAACCGTCATGCGATTACGGGGGAGCGCTATAGTGGTTGTCCAACTTACTATCCGCCTCGTTTAGCGAATGGGGAAGATGTGAATAAGGTTTTCCCACCAACAGAATGGCCGTTAAAGCTTATGTCATTTAAATCCCATGTCATGAGTAGCTCAACGACAATGATTGAACGTTTACGCCATGTGAAACCTACCAATCTTGTGGCTATTCACCCTGATGATGCCCAAAAAATGGGGGTTAAGCATGGAGATTGGGTCAAGATAACTACGCCAGGTGGTCATGTTGAAGCACAAATCAGTGTGTTAGACGGTGTTATGCCAGGGGGTTTTAGCCATCGAACATGGTTATGGTCATAAAGAAATGGGGGCTAAACAGCATTACCTTGATGGTGAGCCAATGCCAATGAACGCTGCGAATGGTTCAGGCATTAACCTAAATGATTTAGGTTTTGCCGACCCGACGCGTGAAGTGGCGAATACTTGGTTAGATTGGGTATCCGGTGCCTCAGTGAGACAAGGCTTACCGGCTCGAATTGAATTAATCGGTTAAAAGTAATAACAGACCAGCGCACTTTGCGCTGGTCACCATAAGTTTTAGACAGTTGACATTGCGCTTTACGATGTGGCTACCTCATCGTAACTTCGGCAGATGCCTAGGAGGGGGAGCCCTCCTTTTTTTCGTCTTTTGATCAGCGTATTCGTGGCGATAGCAAAGGTGACGCTGTTTCAGTGAGCATCAAACTTTGATACATCAAGACACCTAACAGAATAAAAATTAACCCTGTACACAAATAAAGGAGCGCGCGGCAGTAAGGCGAAAAAGAGATCCCCTGAGTTTTGGTCAGCCGCATTGCGTGATGACGCATAAAATAAACAAACAAAGCAATAAGGCTGATGGTGAATGCGGTTCCCATTGCCATGGCTAGTGCAGCGAAGATCCCCCACGTATACACCCCAATCACATAAGAAAAAAGCAATACCAATAATGCACCGGAGCAAGGTCGCAGCCCCATAGATAGCACCAAAATGGCTTGGGTGCGTAAAGAGGCTTGTAACTGCTGACTTGAGACAACATGTTGGTGACCACACTGGCAAAGAGGAGCCATTTTAGGCGGTGTCTTGATAGCGGATATTGAGGTCGAATTTAACGGCAAAAGGCGCTGGATATGTAAGACTGATGCTGTCCGTTTATTTCTGGCTTTTCGCCATTGATGAAATGCTTTGTAGCAACATAAGGCACCCAGCAAAACAACGAAACCATAACTGAGTTTTTCGCTGTATAAGCTAACCATATTCAAGTGGCGAGTAGAGAGCTGGAAAACCACTAATACAGCTGAAACTAACACAATCGCCACGGCACCTTGTAATAAAGAAGCGAGTAGACTAAGGATAACACTTTGTTTTAAACGTGTTGGGTGGGTGGCGATATAGGTGCTAATGATCAGCTTACCATGACCTGGGCCTAGTGCATGAAGGAGCCCATATAAAAAGCTGACAGCGACTAGCAAGCTACCTGCTTGTAATGGGTCGCGCTGAGTCGATTGCAGTAGTTCCGAGAGTAAAAGATTGAGCTGGCGCTGCCAAGCAACACTGGTTTGTAACCAAACTGACCAATTTTGGTAGAGATAAGCGGCGGCGCAGAGAGCGATGAAAACTACGCCAACGATGATTAAGTTTAGGTGCTTGGGTTTATTACGTTGAATTATTGGCATGCAATCTTCACCTTTTGAGCAAATTGCAGCCCTAATGTGGTGTCATCTTCAGGTGTTTTGATTGATATCGAGCGAGTAGGCATAAAAGCGTAACTCATCAGTGACATTAGGCTCGTTGAGCGTCATTTTACATTGGGAGTCTAGCGTGTTAGATAGAATAACCGCCTGTTGATTGGGATAGGTCATGCTGACAAAAAATGTCGGGTCATAAGTCATAAACTCGATATCCAATCCTTTTATCGGCACGGGTTGTTTTAATCGCGCAGTAAATGAAAAAATAAGCTGTAGCCCTTCACGTTGTAAGCGGTAATGGCTTGGTATCGCTTGAAAAGCTATTTTTTTACCTTGTGAATAAAAGTCGGTGAAATAGTCCTGAGCAAGAATATTTGCCATTAATGTTGCCGCTTGCGTTTTCCATTGAATGTCATCTTCTTGGCTATTTTTTAACTCATAAGCAATATCCGCAGAGGTCATTGGATCCATCTTCCACGTGAATGTCAGGCCGATAACTTGCTGTTGGTTGATTTCGGGTATGACCTGCATATCGATAAAAGCTATGGGGGTGAGCAAAACTCTTGAAAGAAAAGACTAAACACAAACTGAGGAATAACACATTGAATTTCATAAGCGGTACATTTCAACGAGTAAGTCAAATAGGCGAAAAATGTTATAACATAACTTAATTTCAATGTGAAATAAATTTATGGTGCAACTTACTATCGAGAGGGCATTGTAATATTCAATATAAAACCTTTTAACATTCAGGGTTTTTTATTCACAAAATAACAGCGATAATAGTCATAATGGCTAGTGTGGGCACTATGTGGACACTGGTACATTTTATTAAATTAATCTCAATGAGTTATAAGGGTTTAAAGAACACCATGCCAGTGTTACATAATCAAATTTCAAATAAAATTCTTAAAGAGCGTATGTTGGCGGAGACTGAGCCACGTACCACCAATTTCGTTTTATAAATATTTCAACATCCACGACCCAGTAGAATTTCGCAACGAGTGGTATGTGAAGTTCAAAGCACTTAATGTGTTTGGTCGTGTGTATATCGCTAAAGAGGGTATCAACGCTCAAATCAGCGTGCCTTCATCAAATGTCGAAGCGTTGCGCGAACTGATTTATAGCACTAGCCCTGAACTGAATAATTTACGTCTTAACATCGCTATTGATGATGATGGTAAATCTTTCTGGGTCTTACGCATGAAAGTCCGTGATCGTGTGGTTGCGGATGGGATTACTGACGATTCATTTGATGCCTCAAAGACAGGGCAATATCTTAAAGCACATGAAGTGAATGAGATGATTGATGACCCGAATACCGTATTTGTAGATATGCGTAACCACTATGAATACGAGGTTGGTCATTTTGAAAACGCGATTGAAGTGCCTTCTGATACTTTCAGAGATCAGCTGCCAATGGCTGTAGATATGCTACAGGAACAAAAAGATAAAAATATAGTCATGTATTGTACAGGTGGGATCCGCTGTGAAAAAGCGAGTGCTTACATGCTGCATAATGGCTTTAAGAACGTATACCACGTTGAAGGCGGTATTATTGAATATGCGCGTAAAGCCAAAGAGCAAGGTTTACCGTTACGTTTTAAAGGGAAAAAACTTTGTGTTTGATAACCGCATGGGGGAGCGCATTACTGATGAAGTATTGGCTCACTGCCATCAATGTGGTGAACCTTGTGACACGCATACGAACTGCCGTAATGATGGCTGCCATTTATTATTTATTCAGTGCCCTTCATGCGCAGAAAAATATGAAGGCTGCTGTAGTGTTGCCTGTACTGAGGAGATGAAACTGCCAGAAGAAGTGCAACGTGCACGTCGAGCAGGGCGTGAAGTCAGCAATAAAATATTTAATAAATCACGTCATCGCTTAAGTGATGGCCTATTAAATAACGATAATTAGTCACTCATAAAAAAGCCCGATTAAGGGCTTTTTTTAATAGAGATATTTAAAAATATTATAAATAAAAAATAGCTCAATACGATTTTTAACATAGACTTTGGTGACAATATGTCTTTTTTGTGAATAAACGGTGCTATTACTGATCCCCAGTTTTTTTGAAATAATATGATTCGGTGTTTCATTCATCCAACTATTAATAATGCATTGTTCTTTTAGTGTAAATATTGATGAGTTTGAATTATTAGTTAGCCTTATTGTTTTTTCTATTTGTTCCGCATCATTGATCACTTTATCTAACGTAGGGATAATGATTTTCTTAGACATAATAAAATAATTATCTTTAAGTAATAGTGGCTTATCAGATATTGGATAAGGGGCATTAATGTAGATATAGAATCTAATCTCATTTGATGTGCTTAATAGCTTTTTTAAAGTTAAACAGTAATTGGAATGGTGACAATAATAAGTTAAATTCACGAGTATGATATTGGGTTTACTATTGTTAATACAATGAATAGCTTCATCAATACATCCTACACTAATAAACTCAAGTTTTTTATTTGAAGATAAGTATTCAGTAATACCAATTCGAGTATAATAACATTCATCAATAATGAGTATTCTCATAAGGAACATCCTTGTTCGAAAGAGGATTACAATAAATTGGAATGGATATTAAAGTCAATAAACTAGTGATAAAAAATAATTAATTTAGTTTGTTTTTGCAATTAATATAAAAATAACTATTATTATTTTTATATTATGAATATTAATTATTAGGAGTATAAAAAATTAATATACTAAAAAGATATGAATTATTGATGGTGTTAATGGATATTTGGTTATTACCAAATATCCATTATTTTCACTAGTGCGTTTTAAAGTCAGGCTCTACATAATCACCGGACTCTATTTTATCAATACCGGCTTGTAGAATATCAATAAGTTGTCTGGCTACATCGGTTGTTAACCACATTGTTTTATCAACAATGGCGTTCTCACTGTTTTCACTTTTTTCTGGGAGATAATGCAAACGCAACATCATTGCATCATAGGCATCAACAGTACTGATGTCCCAGCCAACAACAGGGTGAGTCTGAATCACTTCATTTTTTCTATTCATAAACACCTCCTAATCATACTGCGTGATAAATATATATCGATAACTGACTAAGAGCGAAAAACTCATAACGAGTATCAATCAGTATAAGGGGATTTTGCCAATTGAAAAGAAAAATACGCTTTTTTTTTTGCATCCAAATGACAGATTATGCAAAAAAGTGACAAAAAAGGGAAAAGGACTAACGGGAAGTGATGAGCTTCCCGTCGATATGATTAGTCAACAACGCGTACAGACCAGCGAGCATCCTCACCTGCAAGGAAAGGGATCAGTGCATCATGGCCGCACTCAATGGATGAGGTGGTTATATTTTCTTCTTTAGTTAACTGAATAAAGCCATCATTAACAGGTAAATTATAGAACTTAGGACCATTTAATGAGCAGAAGGCTTCAAAATGAGCAAGTGCGCCGAGTTCTTCAAAAACTGTTGCATAAGCTGCAAGTGCTGTTGGAGCATTAAAAACCCCAGCGCAGCCACAGGAGGACTCTTTACGATGTTGAACATGAGGTGCTGTATCCGTTCCTAAGAAGAAACGATCACTGCCTGAAGCAACGGCTGCACGCAATGCTTCTTGGTGAACATTGCGTTTTAGAATAGGCAGGCAGTACAAATGTGGGCGCACACCGCCAACTAACATGTGATTCCGATTAAACATTAAATGTTGTGGTGTTAATGTAGCTGCTAGATAGTCATCGCCCCCTAGTACATATTGGGCAGCTTCTTTAGTGGTGATGTGCTCAAAAACCACCTTTAATTTAGGGAATGTTTTTCTAAGAGGTTCCATGACTTGCTCAATAAAACGAGCTTCGCGATCAAAGATATCAATCTGACTGGATGTGACTTCTCCATGGATCAATAATGGCATTCCTGCTTGCTCCATTGCCTCAAGTACAGAGTAGATATTTTTTATATCAGAGACTCCGTGGCTTGAATTGGTTGTTGCATTGGCAGGGTACAGTTTACAAGCAGTAAATACCCCTTCATGAAAGCCGCGTATTAGTTCATCAGCATTCGTGGTGTCAGTTAAATAACACGTCATTAATGGCGTAAAGCGATCACCTTCAGGAACTGCTTGAATAATACGTTCACGATATGCTTTAGCCATCTCTATTGTCGTGACAGGGGGAACGAGATTTGGCATGACAATGGCGCGACCGAAGAATTGACTGGTATAAGGCACAACAGTTTTTAGCATATCACCATCGCGAAAATGAACATGCCAATCATCTGGGCGGCGGATCGTTAAAGTTGTTGCAGTTGTCATGAAACCGGCTCCGTAAAGGGTAAATAGAGTAATGAGCGAAATGCTCAAGCCGGAGCAGAATGATAAAACGAAAACGATAAAATAGCTATGTTAATTCACAATTATCTTGAAAAAGAATGGTTTTATGATAGGACAGAACAAATATAAATTTAAGATAAGGTTGGGTGAATTAAGATGAATTAAATAAGAAGAGATTGGCTCCTCCAGCTGGACTCGAACCAGCGACATACGGATTAACAGTCCGCCGTTCTACCGACTGAACTATGGAGGAACGCCTTAAAGCGGGAGGAATATTAGCGTTACTGATTCTAAAAGTCAAAGAAGAAACAGCAATAAAAGTTCGATTGCTTGTTATGTGATCGAATTGCTGTAACTTTCATCGAATAAGGGATCTGACAGGTGCTAAAAATAAACTGATCGCTATAATTGTGGTATTTGCGATGAATGGTCATTGCTATTTTTGTGGCTTGGTTTGCATATTTTAGTATGGATAACTGATTTAATAATAGTAGGCACGTTATCTTAACGTACGATAAAACTAAAAATGGAATAGAACAAGGAGGAGCATGTGCCAAAGGATACTACGGTCATTGAGGTACAGTTTGACCGATATGATATTCAACAAATTTGTGGTGATGACATTATAAGGATCATAGCATCAAATAAGGTTTTATATTGTTATAGCTCTCAATTTCCCCAAATACTTCCCAAATTAGACAGTATCAAAAAAAATGAAAAATTAAAGGTTTGTGTTAGTCAACTCGATAGTGGTGATTATTGGTTATATTGGTTAATCGCTGAAAATGGATGTGAATTGACGACTGATTACGAGCGAGGAGAGGGAGATTTTGTATTTATCTTTAATTTTTTTGTGCTAATTATCATGGCGATCCTGATAATGATTATAAAAGCAGATATATTCCTATCAGGAATAGCATTTATTCTGATGGCAATTGTTTACATAGGTTTGATTTATGGGGTAAAAGGATTGTGGATAATGTTATGTTCTCCTTTTAATTCGGCGATTCTAAATTTACAAAAAGAAAAGGGACAAAGTGAAACTGGAATATTCAATAAAAAAGCCTATTTCTATATGTTTTTTCTGTTAAGAAAGATAATTAATAAATTGAGTTTCACTGAGCATTATTATATAGAAAGTAATCCTGATATAAATATTAATCGTATAAAAAAATTAGGTTTGCATGTTAGTCATTTTGAAGTTGAGGAAAAGGAAACTACTAATAAGAATGTACATATAAGTAACTATGTTGCTGATAAAAGGGTAGAAATTGATGTATCCAATAATTACCATTATATTCACAGTAAGGGCAATATTTACTATTGTGGTACTCATGAACGAAGAAAGGAAAATAGTATCTTTATGAGGAGCCAAGCGCCATTTATTGTTGCAAAAGGGGATGATGTTGAGATTATCCATGATGAGAAAAAAGCGGTGATTGGTCTCATTAATAATACGAGTCAATCAGCTTACCTATTTACTTCAATATATTTTTTTTTCTTCAAAAGATATAGCGTAATGTTTTCATTAAAATTCGCCATTCTCTTTGGTTTCACTATGACATTCTCACTAATGCCTTTTTCTTTTTCCCTTGCTCCTGAACTTATAGCTAATCTACATATGCTGCTGTTATTCTTAGGACTCAACTTGGCACTTTTTGTGCTCTATTTTTTACTAAGAATGGTTTATGTGAAATATGCTAACAATGACCGTTATGAAATCACTCAGCAATATTTACAAAATCGAGTGTTAGAAATGAATAAAAAGCACTTGACCATTATTGATTTCTTAGATCTCTCATAACGTTTTAGGCAAACCATAGAGAAGGGAAATAAAGAGTTATTAGCTAACGAACGCGATTTATTCAAATAATGTTAGAACAAGTCTGCATAACGAAAAAGCCCGCTAAAAAGCGGGCTTTCAAAATTTGGCTCCTCCAGCTGGACTTGAACCAGCGACATACGGATTAACAGTCCGCCGTTCTACCGACTGAACTATGGAGGAATTGCTGTGTTCCTGAGAACGAGGCGCATATTACCCATCCTGTTCATGCTTGTAAAGTATAAATATGAAAAAAAATGCCAAGTGATTGCTAAGTGAGCAATGCGGTGGTTATGTCGGCGAAAAACATTACCTATAGATATCATACCTAAGAACGATAGTCATAAAGTAAAACTATATTTAACGTTAATGATACAATAAATTAACAATATGGTGATGTGATGAAAAAAACACTGCTAGCAATTGCATTAAGTTCCGTGATGTCGGGTGTGGCATTGGGGGAAGTCGATGATAGGCCTAATGTTCTGATCATCATTGCCGACGATATGGGGTATTCGGACATTAGCCCTTTTGGAGGGGAAATCCCAACACCAAATTTGCAAAAAATGGCTGAGCAAGGTGTCAGGATGAGCCAGTATTACACTTCGCCGATGTCTGCTCCTGCACGCTCAATGTTAATGACTGGAGCCACAAACCAACAAGCGGGAATGGGAGGGATGTGGTGGTATGAAAATACGGTCGGCAAGCCAGGTTATGAATTACGCTTAACGGATAGAGTGGTAACCATGGCTGAACGCTTCCAAGATGCGGGTTATAACACGTTGATGTCAGGCAAATGGCATTTAGGTTATACCAAAGGTGCGAGGCCAACAGACCGAGGTTTTAATCAAGCATTTGCTTTTATGGGAGGAGGAACCAGTCATTTTGATGATGCTAAACCGCTTGGAACGGTTGAAAGTTTCCATACGTATTATACGTTAAATGGCGAGAAAGTTTCGTTGCCGAGCGATTTTTATTCAAGTAAAAACTATGCGCAGCAATTGGAACAGTGGATTAAACAGACTCCGAGTGATCAACCAATATTTGCTTACCTCGCTTTCACCGCACCTCATGATCCTATCCAAGCGCCTGATGACTGGATCCGTAAATTTGACGGAAAATATGACGAAGGATTTGGCAAAATTTATCGGCAAAGAATAAATCGCTTGAAAGAATTAGGGATTATTAACGATAAAACACCGATGCCGAAATTAAATTTGGATAAGGAATGGGAACAATTAACCCCTGAAGAAAAGCGCTATGCAGCTAAAACGATGCAAGTATATGCTGCAATGATTGCCTATATGGACGATCAAATTGGTGGCGTTATTAATACGCTAAAAGAGACGGGGAGAGATAAAAATACGATTATTATTTTTGCGACAGATAATGGTGCAAACCCTGCATCCGGTTTTTATTATGAGTCAGACCCTGAATATTGGAAACAGTTTGATAATAGCTATGAAAATCTTGGGCGTAAGAATTCGTTTGTCTCTGTGGGGCCTCAATGGGCGAATGTCAGTAATGCACCTTATGCCAATTACCATAAAACGACCAGTGCTCAAGGGGGGATCAATACCGATTTAATTATCACTGGGCCGGGTATTGGTAAGGCGGGGAGTATAGATAAAACACCGATGGCGGTTTACGATATTGCCCCAACGCTATATGAATTTGCTGGTATTGATGCTAATAAGCAGATCAAAAATATCCATCCATTACCGATGTTAGGTACGAGCTTTAAATCCCATTTCCTTGGCAAATCGACTGTTAATCCACGGCAGCTATTTGGTGTCGAATTACATAATCAAGCGGCGTTAGTCGAAGGCGATTGGAAATTAAGGCGTTTAGTGAAAGCCTCTCCAAAAGCAGAAATGGCTCCTTGGCAACTTTTCAATTTAAAAGAAGATCCACTTGAAACCCGTGATTTAGCGGCAAAACACCCTGAAATTGTGCAAAAGCTGCAAAAGAAATACGAACAATTTGCCAAGACCGGCATGATTATTGAAGCGAAAGGAGAGGCTATCGATTACATCGGTGTCGATGAGTCTACAGGGAACTATATCGGCATAGATCCGAAGACAAATAAGCGTATTGAGCCTGCAAAGGTGAAATGATGGGAGGGTTAATATGAAAATTTCTTTTTATGATCCTCCCAGATTGCAGGGGAAATCATTAAAATCAGCAATTCCTTTTCATATTTTATTAAAGCCTGTTGGTTCGGGATGTAATTTAAAGTGTGATTATTGTTATTACCCCCAGCATAATGAGCAGAAAGCGGCGCCAATGCTCAAAGCCATGTTGGAGCCATTTATTAAAAATTATATAGCTGCCCAGCCGGCTTACACCAAAGAGATCAATTTTGTCTGGCAAGGTGGAGAGCCGTTATTAGCGGGGTTAGATTTTTATAAGCGCGCGATTGCGTTACAGCAAAAATATGCGCCTCACGGAGTGCGTATTATTAACACGTTGCAAACGAATGCGACGCTATTAACGCCTTCTTGGTGCCGTTTTTTGAAGCAACATGATTTTGTTATTGGCGTGAGCCTTGATGGCCCCGAATCTATCCATGATCAATACCGTCATGATAGAAGGGGAAATAGTGGCAGCTATGCCTCCGTAATAAAAGGGATCGCACTACTGCAACAGTTTGACATTGAATTCAATATATTGACGGTGGTACACGATGGTGTCGCTCATTTAGGCAAAGAGATTTACCTTCATTTTGTACAACTTGGTATTCGCTATATTCAATTTCAACCCCTTATGCTGGAGGGGGATGCTATCCATCAAGGATTCACGCTCAGTGCGAATAATTGGGGGGCTATTTTTAAGCTCAGTGTATCAACAGTGGCAAGCGTCAGGGCATATCGGGCGTGTTTTTGTGATGAACATTGAACAGGTATATAGCCAATACTTTACTCAGGTGAGCAGTACTTGTGTTCATTCAGAACGCTGTGGCACGAATATGATGATGGAAACTCAAGGCGAGATTTACGCTTGCGATCATCAAGCAAATCAAAGTTACTATCTTGGTCAATTTAATGGGCAGCAAGGATTTAGTGATTTTGTTGAGGCATCTATCTCGTTGCCTTTTGGGCAAAATAAGAGTCGACGCAAAGAGTGCCAACAATGCTCGGTTAAAATGGTTTGCCAAGGCGGTTGCCCGGCTCATTTGAATCAATTTGGACGTAACCAATTGTGCGAAGGCTACTTTGCCTTTTTTAGTTTGGTGCTAGCGCCGATAAGGCAATATCAGCGAAATGCGCAGGGGGTTCAGCATTGGCGTAATGCATTCTTAAAAAAATGCGGTTTCTTAAATAGCAAAAGCCCGCTATAAAGCGGGCTTTCAAAATTTGGCTCCTCCAGCTGGACTTGAACCAGCGACATACGGATTAACAGTCCGCCGTTCTACCGACTGAACTATGGAGGAATTGTTGTGTTCCTGAGAACGAGGCGAATATTAACGGTATCGCCTCAGACTGTCAACGATAAAAACACAAAAATAATCTGTTTGATTACTGACTGTGCATTATGGTTGATTTTCATACTAGCTTATTGATATTGCGCTTTATTCTGAGTCATTAAAGGGGCCTTTGCCTGTGATGGGATCTCAGGATAGGCAATATGATAAATATCATAAAATGAAAGCATCCCTTTAAGTTCTAGCAAACGGGTTATTTCTTGCTTAATTGCATGATTGACTTCATTTGAATCAAGTATCTTTTGAATTGATGCATCAGAAACTTGCTCGGTAACAAACCACTCGCCATTATAACAAACACGCAGGTCGAGCACGCCAATATCTTCAAAACGGTAAACAGGTTTAATATCAAATAATAAGACAGCCGCTAAAATAACAAATAGTGCGGTAAAACCTAGCATCCAATACAGACCAAAATAAGGGGCATATAAAACCAAAATTGCTAATGGAATATAGGCCGCGACCATACCGATACACAGGTAAGGATGATTTGCGATGAATTGACTGTTGAAGTAAGGTTTGCCATCGCGTTTTTCTTTTTTATTGATGGTGTCTAAATCTTCAATAAGTATTTTTTTGATGATATCCATAATGTGATAGCTCTCTGTAAAGGCATCTATACCTTGAAGAGTATCATGCGTAAGTTGAATTGTTATATATCAGTTGTAAAAAATTTTGAGTGTAATTGTCACTGTATAAGAATAATCTCACTGACAAATGGGATATTTGTTCAATAAATCTTTTAATCTATCAACAAAATGCGAAAAAATTTGTTCGGTTAACCGCGTGAAAAGTGACGTAACTTAAAAAACAGCATTTTTTTTAGGGGTAATCTATATAAAATAGTTGCTATTATCCTTAACTCATGAGTTAATGAGTCTCGGCCTGTTTAGCAGTCCTATTTGATGTACGATTACTGAGTTTGTGTTCTAAAGAAGAAAGTTATCCCAGATAGCCTTTGACCGTGACGCTTCATCTTGGTTTTTTCCTGATTAAATAGTTGACTCTGGCCCATATATGCCGAAAAGGCAAGTTTTTTTGATGTTATATAGGAAAAGTCAAATGTCCGACAAAATGAAAGGTCAAGTTAAGTGGTTCAACGAGTCTAAAGGCTTCGGTTTCATCACTCCTGCTGATGGTAGCAAAGACGTTTTCGTTCACTTCTCTGCCATTCAGGGCGCTGGTTTCAAAACTCTGGCAGAAGGCCAGCAAGTTGAATTCACCATTGAAAATGGTGCGAAAGGCCCAGCAGCTGCTAACGTAACTGCAATCTAAGCTTAATTGCTTAACTGATTTTCTAAAGCCCGTCATTTTTAATGACGGGCTTTTTCATACCCGCTAAACTAGGCTTCAGAGGATTTTTTTTACTGGAGACCGCCATCAATGAAAATTCATGATCGTGTTTATGTTAAAACAGACGGACAGAGTCGTCGTGAAGGGAAGATATTGTTAATTGAGCCTTTTAATGAAGGTACAATGTATTTAGTTTCCTTGCCAGAGTACCCGGGCGGTATTTGGTTTTTTAACGAAAAAGAGGGTGGTGAAGGCGTATTTGTCAGCCCTATTGAAAGTTAAATTTGTTAAATATTTTTTTAAAGCTTTACTTCATAAATGACGCAATCTATACTTCTTGCAAATTTTCTTAGGAGATAATTACTTGGACAGTCAGAGTTGTAACACAAACACTAAATTTATTGGCAAGTAATTAATTACCTTTCTATTTAACTGCTTGCCACCATGGCGGGCAGTATCGAGCGTAAATGCACGCGATACTCCTTAATATAAAGTGATGAGCTATCAATAGCTTATTGTTATTTTGTGAGTAAAAATCATGAAGCTCTATTTCTATTCATTATTTCCTCCGGGTATATGCCTATAACGTCTGAATAATTATTTTATTATTCACTTTAAGGCTATATGGAATTTATTTTCCATATTTTCATCTACCCAAAATAATTTGAGATGCAGTGGAGCAGCAAGAGAATACATTGCCAGAGGTATAGCTAATGATGCCTCTGCGGTGAATAAATATTGTTAAAAACACTGTGGCTTGAAATATGACTGATATATCCAAATTATTTTTGGAGGAACAATCATGTTATTTACTCCTGATATTTTCAATTTAGTTTCTGCAATGTGCCTAGGAGCATTAATCGGCGCTGAGCGTCAATGGCGTCAACGTATGGCAGGGCTACGCACTAATGCCTTAGTTGCAACTGGGGCGGCTGTATTTATTTTAAGCTCAGTGACAACTTCACCTGATAGCCCCGGACGAATTGCGGCACAAGTCGTGTCAGGGATCGGTTTTCTTGGCGCTGGTGTCATTATGCGTGAAGGAATGAATATCCGTGGTTTGAATACGGCGGCAACCCTTTGGTGCTCAGCGGGGATTGGTGTGTTATGTGGACTTGGCCAATATTCTTTAGCGACCATGGCAACCATGCTTATCTTGTGCGCCAATATCTTACTGCGAGAGGCAGCACAACGTATTAACAAACAGCCACAGCAGCAGGCGATTGATATAGCGCAGCGCTATAAGATCCGCGTGATGTGCCATCAAGAAGACGAAATCTTAGTGAGAACTTTAATTTTACAGGCCATCAATGGGTTAAATATTCGTCTACAGTCATTAAGCAGTGCCGATACATTGAAACCTGAACAGTTAGAGGTGCTCGCGGAGTTTTTAGCGACGCCAGCGGAACAGAAAGAAATTGAAGCGCTAGTGTGTCGGATCAGTCTTGAACAGAGTGTTAGCGCAATCAATTGGAAAGTCGCATCAGAGCTGCCAGCCTGAATGCCAGATCATCATTAACAAAAGGAGCCGCAATGGACGATCACCCTCCGTCATGGAGCCAATACAGGAGCTATCTAACTATGAATAAATAATTTATTTTCAGTTAGATAGCGTTTTAAGCCGCACGCAAAGTGCCTAGTAGAGATAAACGTTATGACTGAAATCAGGCATCAACACAGAACTGGCAAAAATGCCAAAGTGACTGGACGCCAAAAATTTATTGTTGGCGAACAAGCAAACAAAACAGTAGAGCAAGTGCTGAATGCGTATCAAACTCATTTACTTGGTTTATCCGAGAATGAAGCACTCGACCGATTAGTCTCTGTGGGGGAAAATGAAGTCGCTCATGAAAAGGCCCCTCCAGCATGGAAACAGCTACTCTCTTCATTTAAGAATCCCTTTATTTTTGTTTTAATGACGTTGGCTGTAGTGAGTTTTTTCACCGATTACCTGATCCCAGAGCGACACGGTGAAGAGACTGATTTAACGGGCGTGATTATTATTGTCACGATGGTTTTGCTAAGCGGATTATTGCGATTTTGGCAGGAGTATCGAACTAATAAGGCCGCGGAGGCGTTAAAGTCACTTGTTCGTACGACAGCAACCGTATTTCGTCGTGATAACCAAACAGGGCGCTCAGTCCGTAAAGAAATTCCAATAAAGTGTTTAGTGCCGGGAGATATTGTACTGTTATCGGCAGGGGATATGGTTCCAGCAGATCTCAAACTCGTTGAGTCTCGCGACCTCTTTATCAGTCAGGCCATATTAACAGGGGAATCAATTCCTGTAGAGAAATATGACACTTTGGGGGATGTTAGTGCTAAAAGTCTTGAAACGGTTTCACCAACGGAAAATGAATTATTGGAGATTTCCAATATTTGTTTAATGGGAACCAATGTTACCAGTGGGGCAGCAAGAGGTATTGTGGTTGCCACAGGGGCAAAAACTTACCTTGGCTCATTAGCAAAATCAATCGTAGGAACCCGTGCACAAACTGCATTTGATCGTGGAGTCAGTAGTGTGAGTTGGTTACTTATTCGCTTTATGTTGGTGATGGTTCCGATTGTTTTGTTGATTAACGGTTTTACAAAAGGCGATTGGTTTGAAGCGACACTATTCTCTCTTGCTGTTGCAGTCGGCCTCACACCTGAAATGCTGCCTATGATTGTTAGCTCTAATTTAGCCAAGGGGGCGATCGCCATGTCTAAACACAAGGTGATTGTTAAAAGGCTTAATGCGATTCAAAATTTTGGGGCAATGGATGTCCTTTGTACAGATAAAACAGGCACGTTAACGCAAGATAAGATCATATTAGAGCATTATTTAGATAGTGCAGGGCAGAAAGATAACCAAATCCTTCAGCTCGCGTGGTTAAATAGTTTTAATCAAAGCGGCACGAAAAATATGATGGATCAGGCAATTATTCGCCGAGGAAGAGGGAAACAGGAGATTGAACAGTTACGTGCTTATCAAAAAATCGATGAGTTACCGTTTGATTTTATTCGTCGTAAACTTTCTGTCACGGTAAAAACAGCGGAAGGTGAGGCTCTGTTGATATGCAAAGGTGCGGCGGAAGAGATGCTAGCGGTATGCACAAGCTATCAGCAAAATGGTCAATCGCTCTTATTAGATTCACAAGCTAGGAAGCAAATCAGTGAGTTAGTGAGTGACTATAATCGTCAAGGTTTTCGCGTTTTATTACTTGCAACTCGTCATTTAAATGAAGATGAGGCTTGTTTACCTCTTTCAGCCCAAGCTGAGCAGCAGCTTGAATTACGTGGTATTTTGACATTCCTCGACCCTGCAAAAGAAAGTGCAATTTCAGCAATTGCCGCATTGCGAGACAATGGGGTAACTGTAAAAGTATTAACAGGTGACAATGCCATCATTACGGAAAAAATTTGCCGTGACGTTGGGATAAGTATTAGTGAAATTATGACTGGCCTTGAAGTCGAGGCAATGACCGATGAGGCGTTAAAACAAAAAGTAGAGCAGGTATCGGTATTCTGTAAATTAACACCTTTACAAAAATCCAAAATTTTAAAATTACTACAGGCGAATGGCCATACAGTAGGTTTTTTTAGGTGATGGCATTAACGATGCGCCCGCACTTCGTGATGCGGATGTCGGAATTTCTGTTGATACAGGCAGCGATATTGCGAAAGAATCCGCTGATATTATTCTGCTAGAAAAGGATTTAATGGTTCTTGAGCAGGGCGTAATTAAAGGAAGGGAAACGTTCGGCAATATCATTAAATATTTGAATATGACCGCGAGTTCCAATTTTGGAAATGTCTTCTCGGTATTGATTGCAAGTGCATTTATTCCTTTTTTGCCGATGCTAGCCATCCCACCTGTTAGTGCAAAATTTATTGTATGATATTTCCCAGTTGGCTTTACCTTGGGACAAAATGGATAAAGAGTTTTTAAAACGTCCCCGTAAATGGGATGCAAAAAACATTGGCCGTTTTTATGGTTTGGATTGGGCCAACATCATCCATATTTGATATCACTACATTTGCACTGATGTGGTATGTATTTCAGGCCAATACGGTTGCTCATGAAGCATTATTCCAATCAGGCTGGTTTGTCGAGGGATTATTATCACAAACATTAGTCGTTCATATGTTACGGACTCAAAAGATCCCATTTATCCAAAGTACAGCAGCATTACCTGTATTATTAACCACCGGGTTTATTATGGTACTAGGGTTATATATTCCATTCTCACCATTTGGTGAAATGATTGGATTACAGCCATTACCAATTGAATATTTCCCTTGGCTGGTGTTAACTCTAGTCAGTTATTGTATTGTCGCTCAGTTAATGAAACAGTTTTATATTAAACGGTTTGGTAATTGGCTGTAATATAAGGGGCATAATAAAGCAGTAAAGTGATATAAGATTACTTTACTGCTTTTATTTATCAAACAAAAATTAATGGTTGTTGCTTGGACTTCTCGATAACAATATTATTGATGAGGGTTGCCGTATCTTCTCTGATCTTGCTTAATGAGATATTCGGGTAATAGTGTGAGAAAATATAATCACTAATTGTGTTTAAACATAGTTCTTTAATTTGGCCTCTCACTAGGCTATTTCCGTCCGAGAACTCTTTTGCGAGAGTGTGTAGCTTGCTTTCTAGCTCTTTGACAGAGATAACGGCTCCCTTAATTGAGGGTTGAGCTAGCGTATCAAAGTCGACACCAAGGTATATGCCATGAGACTGCTCTATCTGTGAAAATATTTTGGCTTTATCCGCTTTAGTAATAATATTTTCTTTTTTATCGTTAACTTGATTTTTTGTTAAAATTTGACTGTTTATTTTATCTATTTCTTTGTTAATAATTGAGCAAACATAGGTTTTTTGTTCTTGCAAGATAAATTCATCAACAATCTTTTCATAGATCTTCGATTTTTCTTTTTGATTAAAAAACGGAAGCTTCCCTCGAGTCAAACTCGATAGGGTATCTTGGAAAGATGCTGAGATGGAATGATTCACGCTATCATGAATATGATTAATATCAAATTCTAATGTTTTCTTTAATTCAAAAGGGGTGTTTTTAATATAGTTTATTTTAGGTGCTATTTGAGGGGTAACTTTTAATTCATTATTATCGGACTCTACAGTGACAATAAACTTATCTTTACTGTTAATTTTTCTTAAAAAGGTATCACTTTCGTAGGCTTTAGTGGGTGTGGATGTTAGATAAAATTTCATATTTTCCCCTTTTGAATAATCTCTATTTAAAAAGAACCTTAAATCTAATCATTACGTGGTTATTTAGATTACGATTAAAATGAATCTTAATAGGTTAGTTTCGTATTATCTAAAATAGCGTCTAATAGCCACACAATGACTGTTTTTTCCGTATAATTTATAGTAGGTAAATAGAGATGAAATTACTTTCAAAAAACAATAATACGTTTCGTGGATGTCATCGATTGGAAGATATGAAGAGATTCGCTATGAGTGATGGAGCCAAGGATTAATGGCTCCATATTTTCAAAGATATCTGATTATTGCAGACCTAATACAGATTTTCATTTGTTTCAGTGCATCAATACCTTGTTGGCAAGCTTTATCTTGCTGATCTTTAGGTAATGCTGCAATTTGCTTTTTACCTTCTTCCAGCTGGCCTTTCATTGAGTCCAGTTGAGTTTTTGCTTGTGGATCTTCAGAAGCTTTAGCGATTAAACCATCCACTTCAGCAAAATATGCGTTACAAGTCTCAGTTGCACCTGCAACTACTTCTGCTTTTTTCTCTTCTTCAGAGCAAGCAGTGATAGTCAATGCCATTAAACCCATACCGCAAGCTAAAAATTAACTTTTTCATAATCAACCTTAAAATTATTTGTTATTGAAGTAGCAAAATCGAGTATATAAGAGATTGCTGCAATATCAAACGTGACAAATCCTAAAAAATAACTCGACAAATCGTTTATAAGTTAATCAAAAATAAATATTTTTATCGTTATAAATTTACTATTTGGTTTTTTAGTCTAAACAATACGAGTTATTTATTAAATAAGGCTTGGAATAAGAACGATGAAAATGTGTTATTGAAAGTACGATATGTGTACCTGATCCACTTGTTGGATATTGAGAGCCGTTAGAACAGTTGCCGCGAGTCGCTTGTTTTTCATTCAGATAATGCAAAGTGCCATTTCATCACTTACCAAGAAAGTTATCCACAGATTGAAGGGGGTTTTACCCACAGAAAATGTGGATGGCGTGACATTTTCTATGATGCTTTTTTCATCGTTCGATGAACTCACTATCCTTTTCTATGAGTAAGTACGTAGAGGAATATACTTGCTGTATATCATTAAGTTACTGGTTTTCTGGAAGAACATTAAGTAAGTTCTATAAACCTAATAGACTTTTTTGCTATAAACTATAACTATTTTGCATATAATCAGAAAATAAATTCATATGTGTAATTGTCATATAAATGTAAAAAATAATTTACATCTTAGTGTTTATAGTAGCTTATGGACTATTTAAAAAATAAACAACTACGGCATAAATAGTTAAATTTTAGTTATGCTAAGTGATTTGCGTCACACTTTTGCTATTTTAGCGTCAATTTATCTATAGAACTGATTTTTAAATTAAATTTCCATTGAATGCACTGGTGAATATCAGTAAAGTTTCTGTCCTAGTAGTTGGTATGGTGAGCGTCTTATAAAATTTCATCGTGCTTTGATTTTATGCAAAGACAATAAAAGACTGGTTTAATAGGTTGACGCTAAATCAAATTCGTACCAAACTCTAGTCTTCGCAGAAATTCGCCAAAGAGCGATAGACGCGATAGAATGCATTTCACAGAGGGAAGTAGTGCATACGGTGTTTTTTTAGTATGAATGCTTACCTTAAGTGAAAGTAAATAGCTTGATATAGGTATATCTGTATCACTATGCAACATAGCGGATAATAATAATGCTATGGGCATAATCAGAATGTAACGTGACATGTCACGCTACAATTTTAATTTTAGACTTACACACAGGGCTTTATCATCATGTCTGCTTCTATTGTTAAGAAACGGCCTCTGAGTCGTTATATTAAAGACTTTAAACACAGCCAAACACATTGTGCACATTGTCATAAAACATTGGATCGTATCTCTCTCGTTTTTAACGATAGTATCTTGAATAAAGAAGCTATTGCTGAGATGACTGAGTTGGTCGATGAAAATACTTGGCTTGAGTTACAGGATAAATTTACTGCACTTTGTCGTTTCTGCAGCGAAATTTATTGCAATAGTAATACTGACTTCTTTGATATTATGTCATTTAAGCAGTATTTGTTTTTACAGACTGAAATGAGCCATAGTACCGTTCGTGAATATGTTGTTCGTTTGCGCCGCCTAGATGAACTACTCTCATCATCAAACTTCTCAATGAAAGAGTTCACTACAAGCAAAATCCAAGAGCAATTAAGCGATAAAATGACTGAATCGGCTTTCAGTAATTATAATATTGCGCTCCGTAAATATGAGCAATATTTATACTGGGAATCAGAGAAAAATTAATCAATAGCATCAGAGCAAGTCAAGTGCTTGCTTAAAATGTTATAGTTAAAATATGTCAGGTGTCCATTTTGGGCACCTTTTTGCTTTTCCCTTTAAATAAGCCCACTTTTATTATTCAATTACCAATTACACTGCCAAATATTTATTAGTTTAATACTCCTGAATCAGAATATAGATATTATTTTGACCAATTAAGTCATATAAAGAATAAGCAATAATGACTATTGTTTATTGAGCATAATTCGCTCTTAATTAACCAATATCATAAAGCGCCAGTAATAATGGTAAGTGATTAAAGCGTGAATAGGAGCGTGTTATTGAGGGTAGGGAGTCTGATCAATTGAGGTATTCTGAAAACCAAAAAAACAGCCTGACCCCAATATTTTTTAGGCTCAGGCTGTGGTTAATTAGCCAATTGTCATTAAGCTTGCATTACCGCCAGCAGCAGCGGTGTTGATGCTTAGTGAGCGCTCATGAACTAATCTTTCTAGCAGTAAGTTAGTTTCACCTCGTTCAAAGCCTTGAACAGAGATAATCGGGCCTTTACGTTTGGCAACCGTTTCACAGACGATTTTGAGTTGATCGCTGTCACCATGGTAAATAACCGCTTCAATATGTCCGTTATACTCTTGCCAATCTTTGGTGATTGAAACTGCGTTACGCACTTTTTCAGGTAGCGACTTATACAGTTTTTGGTGTATTTCGCTTTCTGGCCATAATGCTTGGCAGCCACTCGCAAGAACTCCCGCCAATTGCACTAAGCAGTCTTTCTCGTTATCACTGAGACATAAAATAGTGCCTCGAGGCGTTAAAGTATAAGTGTTTCTTTCCCCTGTAGGCCCAGGTAATAAACGCGAAGTCCCCGCCTGTGCATGACGTGCAAACTGCTCAAAGATAGCCGGTTCGATGCGATTTTCTTGCTTCTCCAACCATGACGAGAAGGCATCAAAAGGTTCGAGGAGTTGTGGTCTTGCGCTGGCATCCATTGCTAACTCATTGTCTTGTCTTTCGAGTGTACGTGATACCGCATTATCAGGGCGTTCACTTAACAACCGATAGAGATAAAGTGGGCCACCGGCTTTAGGTCCGGTACCAGAGAGGCCTTCACCACCAAATGGTTGAACGCCAACTACAGCACCTACCATATTGCGGTTGACATATAAGTTACCGACTTTTGCTTTCATAACGACTTGATTGATAGTCTCATCAATACGGGTATGAACACCAAGTGTTAACCCATATCCTGCCGCATTAATTTGTTCAATAAGATCGGTGAGTTGTTCGCGCTTGTAGCGCACCACATGTAATACAGGGCCAAAAATTTCCTTTTTCAATTCGCCAACGTTGTCTAACTCAATCAGTGTTGGTTTAACATAAGTACCTTCGGACTGCTCACGTAGGTCATCAATATTGTCAAATACAGCTTGGAAGACCTCTTTACCTTTGCTACGCATTTGCTGGATATGCTGTTCAATATTCTCTTTAGCTTCATTATCGATAACCGGCCCGATATCCGTAGAAAGGTGCTCTGGATTGCCCATACGGCACTCTTCCATCGCACCTTTTAACATACGAATTGTGCGATCAGCGACATCTTCTTGGATACATAAAATACGTAGGGCGGAGCAGCGTTGACCTGCACTATCAAAAGCAGAAGCGACAACATCTGTCACGACTTGCTCTGTTAAGGCCGACGAATCGACGATCATCGCATTTAATCCGCCAGTTTCTGCGATGAGTGGGGTTGGACGTCCTTGAGCATCCAGCCTTCCCGCAATATTACGTTGCAGCAATCCAGCAACTTCCGTAGAGCCTGTAAACATTACACCACGAACTCTTGCATCACCCACTAATTTCGCACCAATCGTTTCCCCTTTACCCGGTAAAAATTGCAATACTTCACGTGGAATACCGGCTTGATGGAGCATTGATACTGCAATTGAGCCGATCAGTGGTGTTTGCTCTGCGGGTTTCGCTAATACCGTGTTACCTGCTGCGAGAGCTGCCGCAATCTGTCCGGTGAAAATTGCTAGAGGGAAGTTCCATGGACTAATGCAAACCACAGGGCCTAACGGTCGATGGGTATTGTTATCAAAGTCATCGCGGACTTGAGTTGCATAATAATTCAAGAAATCAACGGCTTCACGAACCTCTGCAATCGCGTTAGCATAGGTTTTCCCCGCTTCACGAACCAGTACATCAAGTAGAGGCTGTAATTGTTGCTCCATGATGTCTGCGGCACGTAAGAGGATAGCTGCACGCTCTGACGGTGGAGTCGCAAACCAAATAGCTCCTGCATCATTGGCGATGTTTAATGCATGCTCTGCTTCTTCCAACGTTGCTTCACGAACATGACCGACAATGTCAGAATGGCATGCTGGGTTAATCACTGGAAGCGCATTTTCGGCTGATTTAGCCAGTTGATATTCCCCACCAAGTAGTGGTTGAGCTAATTTTTCTTGCATCGCTGCGGTTAAAAGTGCGCTAGAAAGCGATGCTAAGCGATGTTCATTGGAGAGGTCTAGCCCCATTGAGTTGACACGATTCTTTCCATACAAGTCACGAGGAAGGGCTATTTTAGGGTGAGGTAACCCAATTTGTCCTTCTGCTTTCGATAACTCTAATACGTCTTTGACAGGATCAGATACTAGTTCATCAAGTGGAATGGTCGCATCAGCAATGCGGTTCACAAATGAGGTATTCGGCCCCATTTTCGAGTAAGCGACGGACTAAATAAGCCAATAAGGTTTCGTGTGTTCCGACAGGTGCATAGATACGACAAGGGCGGTTGAGTTTACCATCAGCAACTTTCCCGACAACTTGTTCATATAATGGCTCACCCATTCCATGTAGGCATTGGAATTCATATTGACCTGGATAGTAGTTTTTACCTGCAATTTGGTAAATTGCAGCCAGCGTATGGGCGTTATGAGTTGCAAATTGTGGGTAAATCAGATTTGGTACTGACAACAATTTGCGAGCGCATGCGAGGTATGAAACATCGGTATACACTTTACGCGTATAAACAGGGTAGCCTTCTAAACCATCAATTTGAGCGCGCTTAATTTCACTGTCCCAATAAGCCCCTTTAACTAGGCGGATCATCAAGCGGCGTTTGCTTCGTTCAGCAAGATCAATAATTGCATCAATCACGAATGGGCAACGTTTTTGGTACGCCTGAATAACAAAACCAATACCGTTCCAACCTGCAAGTTGCGGCTCAAAGCAAAGTTTTTCGAGTAGGTCGAGGGAGATTTCTAAACGGTCTGCCTCTTCAGCATCAATATTAATTCCAATATCATATTGATGGGCTTGTAATACGAGTGATAGCAAACGAGGGTATAGCTCTTCCATTACGCGAGAGTATTGCGCTCTGCTGTAACGAGGGTGTAAGGCTGATAACTTGATAGAGATCCCCGGTCCTTCATAGATACCGCGGCCATTCGATGCTTTACCGATAGCATGGATCGCCTGTTGGTAGGATACCATATAATCTTGAGCATCTTTTTCTGTTAACGCCGCTTCGCCCAACATATCATAAGAGTAGCGGAAACCTTTTTCTTCCAGCTTCCTTGCATTCGCTAATGCTTGTGCAATTGTTTCGCCAGTAACAAATTGCTCTCCCATTAAGCGCATTGCCATGTCAACGCCTTTGCGAATTAATGGTTCGCCACTTTTACTAATAATACGGTTCAATGAGCTAGATAGCTTGGCTTCATTGTGAGTCGAAACCAGTTTGCCTGTAAATAGTAATCCCCAAGTTGCTGCATTAACAAACATGGAGCTACTTTGGCCCAAATGAGATTGCCAATTACCTGTACTGATTTTATCGCGGATGAGTGCATCTCGTGTTGCTTTATCAGGAATACGTAATAAAGCTTCAGCCAAACACATGAGTGCAACACCTTCTTGTGAAGAGAGTGAAAACTCTTGCAATAAGCCTTGAACTAAACCAGAGCGGCCAATCCCATTTTTTTGATTACGTAATTTTTCTGCGATGGAATAAGCCAACTTATGGGCGGCATCTGCTTGCTCTGCGGGGAGTTGTGCTTGTTGTAGCAACATCGGCAGTGCTTGTGTTTCAGGAATACGATAAGCAGATGTAATCGCTGAGCGTTTAACCGATTGAGGTAAAATATGTTCAGCGAAATCCAAAAAAGGCTGATAATTCGATTCAGTAACGGATTCTTCTTCTGATATTTGGCCATCTTTGTTATCTTGTCCCGAGGAAATCTCAGGGATGAACTGTTGATTATCAAGCTGTTCAAGATAATTAAATATGGCTTGTTTAATTAGCCAATGCGGCGTGCGGTCAAGACGTTGAGCAGCAGTTTTAATGCGTTCACGAGTCGCTTCATCAAGTCTCACACCCATAGTTGTCGTACTACTCATCCCATTTCCTCTAAATAATTAGCTACTAGAAACAAAAAAAGTTACACATCAATAGCACGATGTTGCAACTTTGTGCAACGTTGTTAAAGCCTATTCTAAAGGAATTGTGAAATATATCGTATTTTTATTTGTAAAATGAGATGGTTAGAAATGGATTTTGCTAAATTTGATTAAAAATCAATATCTTATTAATTAGCTTTGCTAGATGAGTTGTGAGTGAATTGATTAATTCTCGCATCAAAAATTTAACATTTGTGATACGGATATCGTTTATTGAACAAAATAACGTTAATTTCTTGTTAATCGGAAATGAGATTGTCTAGCATGCTAAGGTAGCATTTTTAATCAAGTGCAACTAAATACAAACACAACACACACTATATTTATTATTTAATTTGCTTGCGTGCAATTTAGTGCAACAACCAAAGAAGATAACTATTCTATGGAGAAGACGGATGACTGTAAGCACTCCGATGATCATTATGTTCATCGTATATATTACTGGCATGTTACTTATTGGTTATTTAGCTTATCGTTCAACGAAGAATTTCGATGATTACATTCTCGGTGGACGAAGTTTAGGTAGTGTAGTCACAGCACTTTCAGCAGGGGCCTCTGATATGAGTGGTTGGTTGTTGATGGGGCTACCTGGTGCTATTTTCCTCGCTGGGATTTCAGAAAGTTGGATTGCTATCGGGCTGAGCTTGGGGGCATATCTTAACTGGTTATTTGTTGCTGGGCGTTTGCGGGTTCAAACGGAAAAAAATAATAATGCATTGACGCTACCTGACTACTTTACCAGTCGCTTTGAGGATAATAGTAAAATTTTACGCATTATCTCTGCTGTTGTAATTCTTGTTTTCTTTACTATCTATTGTGCCTCTGGTGTTGTTGCTGGGGGATTACTGTTTGAAAGTACTTTTAATATTAGCTATGAAAAAGCTATGTGGCTTGGTGCGTTAGCAACTATCGCTTATACCTTCCTTGGTGGCTTCTTAGCTGTCAGTTGGACTGATACAGTGCAAGCCTCATTGATGATATTTGCACTTATTTTAACGCCTATTGTGATCATTTTCTCATTAGGTGGACTAGATACTGCAATCGATGTTATTCAAACGAAAAACCCTGAATACTTAGATATGTTTAAGGGTTTGAATTTTGTTGCGATTATTTCATTATTAGGGTGGGGGCTAGGTTACTTTGGTCAGCCTCATATCTTAGCGCGTTTTATGGCTGCTGATTCACATCGCACGATTCGCTCTGCGCGTCGTATTAGTATGACATGGATGATCCTTTGCCTTGGAGGAACAACTGCGGTTGGTTTCTTTGGTATTGCTTACTTCGAAATTAACCCTGCGCTAGCCTCATCGGTGATGGGAAATAACGAACGTATTTTTATGGAGCTTGCAGGAATACTGTTTAACCCATGGGTTGCAGGTATCTTACTCTCCGCTATTTTAGCGGCGGTTATGAGTACATTAAGCTGTCAATTACTTGTGTGCGCAAGTGCGTTAACCGAGGACTTATACAAGCCGTTCCTGCGTAAAAATGCGAGCCAAAAAGAGCTGGTTTGGGTAGGGCGGATCATGGTTCTGGTAGTGGCTGCGATTGCTATCTATATTGCACGTGACCCGAATAACAAGGTGTTAGCATTAGTGAGTAACGCATGGGCTGGCTTTGGTGCCGCATTTGGGCCAGTCGTCTTGATTTCTGTGTTATGGAAACGAATGACTCGTACAGGTGCACTTGCGGGGATGGTTGTTGGTGCCGTTACCGTATTAGTCTGGATGAAATATAAATGGTTTGATCTGTATGAAATCATCCCTGGTTTTATCCTTGCAACAATTGCAATTATTGTGGTCAGTATGATAACTAAAGCGCCAAGTGCCGCTGCTCAAGCCCGCTTTGATGAGGCTGAAGCGGAATATAAAATGAAATAATTGATAAAATAAAGTAACCCCCAATAGTTGGGTAACCAACTATTGGGGGGGGTTATGAGCAAATATAAAATGACTAATGGATCTTTTTCATTGATTTTATTTTTTAAATAGTCTCATTTCATGAGCATTCAAATTTGAGTTTTTTGGTTGTTTTTTCACGGTAAATGACAGTAAAAATAATCGGAACAAATAAGCCAATTGAGTATTTTCTTTGAGTAAGGCGCTCAGCTTGCTTCCTTTAGGCTTGTTTAAATCGCTTATCTGCTTTTGTTACCCGATGACTTTCTCACAAGTATCCGCAATCCACTCTGGAGACCCCTTAGACCCACCGTTTAGTGCCAATATTTGCGGAACAATATGATCCCATGCTTTATGTGAAAGCTCATAACTTGGCCTTGATTCAAGTTTTGTTAACCAGCCACGGATATTGGGGTATTTTTCTATCATTTGCTTAAAATTGGGGTCAATCCTTAAAGCAAAAATATCGCAAGCGTAGAGTAAATCTGCGGGCGGAAATATCACTTCCTGCTAAGAAATTTTTGCCTTCAAGCAGAAAATCTAAATTTGCAAACATATCATGAAGTGCATTTAATTTGGCTTCAATCTCATTGACCGATGGTTTTGCCATCCCAAGATATGCAGGCATTAACAGTACGGGAAGAAAATATTCCAATGTTGATATTTTACGAAGATTCGTATGATACCAAGACAAATGTTTATTGATGACAGCCTTAGCTCGATGGGTTGCTCCAAACCATTTATCACTGCAACCGTGAATATCTGTAAGATAGTTCATGATTGCCGTTGCTTCGGAAAGGCAAAAATCGTCGTGCTGCATTGCGGGTATCTGATGCAACGGATTGACGGCTAAAAATTCATTAGAAAGATGTTCTCCCCGCGTCAACCATGTGTATTTGATATTGATGGGAATATTAGCTTCAATACAAAGCCAGTGAACGGCTCTGCTTGGGCTCTGAAGTAGGATCATGAAAAAGAGTTAAATGTGGATAAATCTGCCATTTTTTACCTTTAATTTAACGTTGCCCATTAGAAGATAAAGTGAACTTTACTGGCAAGTTCGTGACTTACCTCTTTCAAAGTAATATCAAAATAAATTAATAAATAACAGCTCAAATTCTTAATAGTCCGTAGATATAAATTCTCTATGCTAATTTAAGTCAATGGCGTCATTAACAGAAGGTGCCTGCATGGCTAGGAAAAAGTGCATTGAAAATGTACTCCGCACAAATGAAGAAGTTTGAGCTGAGCATATTTGGCGCAGAAATATGCCATATCGGTAGGCTATGGATATGAATGGATAAGCCATTACGACACAGATAAACGTTAAAAGGCCTGAGTTCAGAAGTGTATTGAAATCAGGCCTGATAAGTTATTTGAACAAAGTATCTAATTTTATGGGAACACTTTGCTATCTGGTCTTTAATGGGTCTGCTTACGACGTTTAACTACTTGGTAACCAATGAATAGAATAATAAACCAGACAGGCGTTGCGATAAGAGCTTGCCTTGTATCGTGCTGGAAGGCGAGCAGGATCACCATAAAGACAAAGAAAGCCAAGCAAATCCACGACATCACAATACCTGCTGGCATTTTATAATGCGAGGCCTGATGAAGTTGTGGGCGGTTTTTTCTGAACTTGAGATAGCTATATAAGATCATGCTCCAGATAAACATAAATAGGATTGCTGACACGGTAGTAACCAACGTGAAAGCGTGCATGATATCTGGGATAAAGTAGATCAAAATAATACCGAAACTTAGGCAAATACAGGTAAATATTAACCCCGTTGCAGGCACGGCTTTTTTCGATAAGCGACTAAACTGTTTTGGTGCATCGCCTTCTTTTGATAGGCCAAATAGCATGCGGCTCGTAGAAAAAACGCCACTATTGGCAGAGGATGCCGCAGAGGTGAGTACGACAAAGTTGACAATACTTGCTGCGGCAGGAAGGCTGATCAGGACAAACATCTCTACAAATGGGCTTTTATCCGCCAAGATGGTGCGCCAAGGTGTTACCGCCATAATAACTATCAGCGATAGCACATAGAAAGCAATAATTCTAAAAGGGATGGCGTTAATTGCTTTTGGTAATGATTTTTCGGGATCGCGGGTTTCCGCAGCAGCAGTTCCCACTAATTCAATACCAACAAAAGCGAAAATAGCTATCTGGAAACCAGCAAAGAAGCCACTAATCCCCATAGGAAACATTCCGCCGTCATTCCAGATATTGCTTAGTGATGCCGTATGACCAGCCGGTGATTGGAAGTTCATTGCGATTAAAGTGCCGCCAACGATAATTAACGCGATAATGGCGACAATTTTGATCATGGCAAACCAAAACTCCAGTTCACCAAATAATCTGACTGAGACTAAATTAAGTGTTAACAGCGTCACAACACAGATGAAAGAGGTCACCCATTCAGGGAAATTAGGCACCCAAAAGCTGACATAGGATGTGATAGCCACAATATCAGCAATACCAGTAATGACCCAACAAAACCAATAGGTCCAACCAACAAAGAAGCCAGCCCATGGGCCAATCAGGTCGGCAGAAAAGTCGCTGAATGATTTGTAATTAAGATCGGAAAGTAATAATTCACCCATCGCTCGCATAACAAAGAACAAGATGAACCCAATAATCATATAAACGAAGATGATAGAAGGGCCAGCTAGCGAAATAGTTTTACCTGAGCCCATAAATAGGCCCGTTCCGATCGCGCCACCGATAGCGATAAGTTGGATATGTCGGTTGCTGAGGCTACGTTTTAGCTGATTCCTCTCTGTGGGAGGATTTGTTGATGTTGAGGGTTGATTTTCTTCCATAGTATCTATCCAAAGAAGTGGTTATGTGCAGTCACAGTGTATTTTTAATTGTGTGACAGTGTTTGCATAAAATATTGTGACACAAATCTCAGTCAGTGTAAGAAAAACTTAACTGACTGTAATCAGAGTGGTGATATCTTAATCTGAATATAACACCAAGTTAACATTAGCAACCAAAATTTAATTGGTTAAGTAAAATTAGCAGAATAATGTTGACTGTGCTAAATGAGAGGCGTTAAATGAGTGCATCGGGTTGTTAGCTCAGTTGGCAGAGCAGTTGATTCTTAATCAATTGGTCGGGGGTTCGAACCCCCCACGACCCACTAATTAAATCAGTGCGTTATGTGTGAGTGAGTATTTTTAAATTATCTTGCGTGTCATATTCGTGCCATTCGCATTTAAAATATCATCAATGTTTTCCCAGTCGCCCATTTCTTGAAGCGCGGATAGAGCCTCCCCAAATTGCCCAAGTGTGATGTAAGTCTTCGTTGAAAGTGTGTTGGTGCGGTAGGCTACTGCTGATATATTTCTTGGATATCTAGCGCTTAGCTCGAATGATAGCCCATAAATATATATGCGCTGCGTAAACTTCCTCATTTTCTACGGTTATTTTCTTTTCCTAATACTCCTCACTATGCTATTTACAAATGATTCTAATCATACCCTCTCTATGATTAACTGATATAATCCATGTAACTTAAAAAATGAGTTTATGATTATGAAATTACTAGCTGTTGCTGCTTTATTATTCTCTACATCGACAATAGCGGCTAACCAATGCAAACCTGATAATGAGTGCTTGTCTTTTAAAACCAGTGAGAGTGAAATCTCTATAGCTTGTAAAAATATAGAATCAGCGAAACTCAATACATATATAGATACAAACGACTCATTAGCTATTATGCTAAAAAGCGGTACTGGGCTGAGTGATTTTTCTGTTAAAAACACTGGAAAAACAATAGATATTTACATTAGTGGCGTAAAGTATCATCGAGCTGTTATTACTGCACGAATGGACACTTCGATTCGAATTCCAATTACAGTACGCCCTAATTTTAAATTAGTAGATGATTTGATAAGGTGTGTGAATTAATATTAATCCAACATGCTTTTAGATTAGGTGATCTTCCTTATTTTCTTCTATCGTATATATCTTGTGGATGAGTATCTTTTTTCACAATTTCCACGGTGGTATCGAAATCGAGGCAGAGGACATTAATCGAAGTATGGCACATTCTAACTCATTATTTAGATTTTGCAGGTTCTATTGCGATTTGAATGCTCTCGATAGCTTCAATGCTAGGTGGCGACGAAGCAATAGAAATCGTGCTTACTTGCCAGCTAGTTTACGGCTGCAATATATGGTCAGCGTTAAATATTAATTTTATGAAAAAGTATCGAGCCACCACCAAGGGTGTTCAATGCCTTAATTTATTGTGATAACCATAACGACCCCCAATGTTAGAGGGATGACAAAATAGAATGTGCGAATGTAAAAAATAAATATCCATTAAAAATAATATGCAGAATGATAAAAATAGTAGTCAGCAAGTAAATAATTGAGAATTTTCTTCTTAAAAAGGATATGAGCCCAGATAGAACACAAACGGAGAGAACAACTTTTAAGCCGTATGACGCAATTATTGAATATAAAAGGGATTCTTCAGGGTGTTTAATCAACCACAACGGGATCGTTTTCAATAACGCCCCAATTAAAAATTGAGAAATAAACCAAAATATAGCAACAGATATAAGAGGGTATTGTCCAGTGATCAATTTTTTAAATGGGTTCATAAATGATCATCAGTATTGGATGGGTTTACAGAAAATACTACAGGTAAATGACTAACACAAATATTAAAAGGCGGTTTAGTATGAATTAACTAAAAAACCCCTGTTTTGTAATTACATTTTCATCGCAACTTATGAATATGAAGATAGGCAAATTTACTACAAAGTGATATGCAATCCCCTATAAATCTGCCGATTTGCCTTTCATTAAATATCACTGCTTAAACGCTCACTTAGCTCAATAGTTAAATGTTATCAGCTTTCAGTGTGGAATGACGTGTAAACTAACATAGTCCATTAAGGCAATATACGCGCTTTATATCCATGATAAATCGACATTTACGCTTCTAAGATCTATTCACTATCACCATTGTTAAGTATTTAAAAGCCATCAATGCCTAAAAATTTAGTGCAATCAGCATGAGCGAAATTGTTATATATTTGTCACAAAATTGTTTCTATTTGTTATTTTTAATGGTTTATTGTGATTTTAATCACAATAATCCCGTCTTTTTTTACATATAAATCGCTCATCTTTATGTCGTTTTAGTCAATGAAGGATCATCATTATGGTATTTTCCATTCGAGATACACTTTTTTCCTTACTGACCTTGGACGGTATTTCAGGTCATGAAGCCCCTATTGCCAATGTTATGCAAAAATATTTTACAGAGAGCGCTAAGGAAGTTTGGCAGGAGCGCCTCGGTAATATAGTTGCTCGTTATGGAAGTGACGACGCAAAAGCGCTGCGTTTAATGGTATTTGCGCATATGGATGAAGTGGGATTTATGGTGCGAAAAATTGAACCGTCGGGGTTTATTCGTTTTGAACGAGTCGGTGGGCCTGCACAGGTGACGATGTCGGGATCTGTTGTCCGTCTTGCGGGAGAGCACGGCTCAATACCTGGATGTATCGGTATTAAATCCTATCACTTTGCTAAAGGTGATGAACGTACGCAATCACCCTCGATTGATCAATTGTGGATTGATGTCGGAGCGAAAGATAAGGCTGACGCTGAAAGAATGGGCATAAAAGTCGGTACGCCAATCACACTGTATAACCCGCCTCAAGAATTAGGCAATGACATGGTGTGTAGTAAAGCATTAGATGATCGACTTGGATGCACTGCTTTACTTGGTTTAGCTGATGCGATTAAAGATAAAAAGCTAGAAATCGCACTATTTATTGTCGCGTCAGTGCAAGAGGAATTTAATATTCGTGGGATTTTACCAGTATTACGCCGTGTAAAACCCGACCTTGCTATTGGGATCGATATTACGCCTTCTTGTGATACGCCCGACCTTCAAGACTATTCGGATTTAGTGATTAACAAGGGTGTCGGCATTACTTGCTTAAACTATCACGGTAGAGGCACGCTTGCGGGATTAGTAACTCCTGTTCGCTTAATCAATATGTTAGAAAAAACAGCTTCCAAAAATCATATTCCGGTACAAAGAGAAGTTGCACCAGGTGTCATAACAGAAACGGGATATATTCAGGTTGAACAAGATGGCATTCCTTGCGCAAGCCTATCTATTCCTTGCCGCTACACACATTCACCGGCTGAAGTTGCTAGCTTACGAGATCTCAGTGACTGCATCCGGTTATTGGCTGCATTAGCGACACTTCCCGCTAATCAGTTTCCTATCGAGTCTGACTCAGACAATAACCAAGAGGTTACATTAAAATGAAAAAAGTCCTCGTTGCATGTGGAACGGGTATGTCTACGTCCACAATGATTGCTCAAAAACTCCAAGATTACTTAGCTAGTGAAGGCATCTTAGTGGTGACTTCACAATGTTGTTTAAACGAAATCCCACTAAACAGCCACGGTGTTGATTTGATCATCACCGCAATGAAAACGGATACAGATTATGGCGTACCGACTTTGAATGGAGCCGCTTTACTAACAGGAGTTAATGACGATGCATTAAAACAAAAAATTAAAACGTTGTTATCACAATAAACCTCATAGGTGACGTTATGTTTGACTATATACTTTCTCTAGGCGGTACAGTATTTGTCCCAATCGTCATGATAATTATTGGCTTAATCTTTCGCATTCCATGGCTACAGGCCATTAAAGCTGGGGTTACCGTCGGTATTGGTTTTGTCGGAATGGGGCTAGTGATCGTGATGGCTATTGATAGCCTAAGCCCCCCCATCAAAATTATGATTGAACGTTTTGGCTTATCGCTACATGTACTTGATGTAGGGGCAGGGCCAGCATCCGGTGTTGGCTATGCAACGGCGATTGGTGCAGTCATTATTCCCGTTATTTTCTTACTTAATATCACGTTATTGTTTACTCGCCTAACGAAAACAATGAACGTTGATATTTATAATTATTGGCACTATGCAATTACCGGAACAGTTGTTCAAATTGCGACGGGGAGTTTAGTTTATGGTATCGCTGGTGCTATGTGTCATGCCATCTTATCGCTAAAAATGGCAGATTGGACGGCAAAACGCGTACAGACGATTGTTGGTTTGGAGGGTATTTCAATTCCTCAAGGGTATGGCTCTAGCTCAGTTCCTCTATTTGTACTTCTTGATGCTATCTATGAAAAGATCCCTTTCCTAAAAGGAAAGAATATCGATGCACAAGCTATTCAAAAACGCTATGGCATGGTGGGTGATCCGGTTATTATCGGTGTTGTACTGGGATTATTATTTGGGCTTGCAGCAGGAGAAGACTTTAAAGGTTGTGCGACTTTAATGATTACGGTTGCCGCGATCATGGTGCTATTCCCTCGCATGATCCGCTTAATTGTTGAAGGCTTACTTCCTATCTCTGAAGGCGCTCGTAAATTTTTCCAGAAACATTTTAATGATCGAGAAGTGTTTATTGGCCTAGATACCGCCGTAACGCTGGGTCATCCAACCACAATTGCAGTGGGTTTGCTTCTTATCCCTATCATGTTGATTTTGGCAAGTATCCTGCCATTGAACAATGTATTACCACTCGCTGACTTGCCAGTTGCTCCTTTCTTTATCTGTATGGCCACGGTGATCCACCGCGGTGACTTATTACGCACATTACTGAGTGGTGTGATTGTTATGAGCACCGTTTTGCTCATCGCAACGCAGTTTGCCCCTTTCTTTACCGAAATGGCACGTAATGGCGGATTTAACTTTGCCGAAAATGGCGCGCAGATTAGCGCACTGTCAGTTGGCAATATGTTTGGTTGGTCTATTTACGAATTAATGTCATTTGGTCTTATCGGTGTCGTGTTAACTGTTGGCATTGTTGCCTGTGTCGTTATTTTCTTACGTAATCGTGAATTACCTGAATAAGGAGTATAGAAATGAGTTGGTTGAAGGATGTTATTGGAACAGAAAAAGCAGTCATTGCTATGTGCCATTTACGTGCATTACCTGGTGATCCTGATTTTAATGCGCAGCATAGTATGCAATGGGTAATTGATAGGGCATATGAGGATTTAATGGCATTACAAAATGGCGGTGTTGATGCAGTTATGTTTTCAAATGAATTTAGCCTGCCTTATCTCACTAAAGTGAAGCCGGAGACAACCGCGGCAATGGCACGGATCATTGGTCAATTAATGAGTGAGATCCGTATACCATTTGGTGTAAATGTTCTTTGGGATCCGATCGCTTCGTTCGATTTAGCGATGGCGACAGGAGCGAAATTTATCCGAGAAATATTTACGGGTGCCTATGCAAGTGATTTTGGCGTATGGAATACCAATGTTGGTGAAACTATTCGCCATCAACATCGTATTGGGGCAGGGGATGTAAAAACGCTTTTTAATATTGTACCTGAAGCCGCGGTATATCTAGGTGGACGAGATATCTGCTCAATAGCAAAGTCTACCGTTTTTAATAATAAAACCAGATGCACTATGTGTTTCGGGATTAACTGCTGGAGCAAAAACAGATAGTGCAATTTTGAAACAAGTGAAAGATACGGTGCCGAATACTGTGGTCTTTGCCAACACTGGGGTTTGCCTCGAAAACGTTGAAGAGCAGCTGAGTATTGCTGATGGCTGTGTCACCGCGACGACTTTTAAAAAAGATGGCATTTTTGCCAACTTTGTTGATCAAACTCGAGTGGAAAGATTTATGGAGAAAGTGCATAGCATAAGGCAATAAGAAAGGAGATAAGCAAAATACTTATCTCCCTCGTGATACTAAGAGTCCTCGCAAGCTTCGCCAAAAGTTAGGCGAGGACTCAATAATCAAGCATATACCGAACCTTAAAGGAGTCAATATACAATGATTGATGATGCTAAATGGATCCAAATAAATCAAGTTGCAGCCGATTGGAAAGAAGCGCTTAGCATAGCTTGTACGCCTTTAATTATTCATGGTGCTGCTGAGCCTAACTATTTACAAGGCATCATTAAAAACACCCAAAGTTGGGGGCCTTATTATTTAATTGCTCCGGGCATTGCTATGCCACATGCACGTCCGGAACAGGGGGCTATCTATAACCAAATTACTCTCACAACCTTAAAACAGCCCGTTGTATTCGGTCATGAAGATTGTGACCCTGTATGGTTATTAATGACTGTTTGCGCAACTCAAAGTGATGATCATATTCGACTCATACAGTACATCGCTGAACTTATTGATAATCCATTATTACTTGATGAAATTCGTTGTGCTAAAACCCATGATGATGTTTTGCGGTTGCTAAATTCATATTGATTTATCCATGAAGGAGTGATGATGATATTACACCCGTCTTTGGCTTCTGCTGACCCACTTTGGCTGGGTTCAATTATTAATAAACTGGCTAATCAGAATATTGGGTCATTACATCTGGACATTGAAGATGGCAATTTTATCAACAATATTACTTTTGGTATTAAGTTGGTAAAAGCAGTTGCACAAGCTACAGAACATGCATTATCTATTCATTTAATGGTGTCTCAACCGTTATTTTGGATAAGGGAGCTTGCTCCTTTTAGCCCCAAAATGGATCTTCTTTCATCCTGAGGCGGTGCAAAACCCTTCAGAAATTATTGCTGAAATAAAAAAGATAAAGACAAAAGCAGGCATAGCATTAAATCCAAGTACACCAGTTGCTCCTTATCAATACCTCATTAATAAATTAGATGCTTTGATGTTGATGACTAGCGAGCCGGATGGTGAAAATCAGCAATTTATACCATCAATAGTGGATAAAATTCAGCAAATACCACCACTCTTTAGCCAACTGGAGTATTGGGCTGATGGTGGGATCAGTGCAGATAAAATTCAGTCATTAAAAAAGGTTGGTATTAATAATCTTGTCATAGGAAGAGCACTGTTTTCGACAGACGATTATGAAAATACGATAAAACAACTTAGCAATTAAATTCGGAGAGAAGTCGCTTATGAGTCTGTATAAATCTGATCGGATCCAACAGATGCTGCACTATCTTTGGAAATGTCGAGAGCTTTCAACACAACAAGCGGTGGAGTTGTTTGGTTGTGCAGAAGCGACAATTCGTCGCGATTTTCAATATATCGCTGAACATTATCCTGGTATGACGCGAACTCATGGGCACTTAAATTTCGACGACAGTACGACAGATAAAGAGTCTCAATTTGATGTCAGACGCTCTTTAAATTGTGCATCTAAACGTGAAATCGCACTCATTGCTCGCAAATTAATTCATGAAGGCGACTGTTTTTTTCTTGACTCAGGCTCTACTTGTTTAGAATTAGCGAAGTGTCTGGGGGATATTAGCGTTAAAGTCATTTGTAATGACATCAAAATAGCTAACCAACTTGGAATGTTTCCAAATGTAGAAAGTTATATCATTGGGGGGTTAATCAGGCCTGGTTATTTTACGGTAGGTGAAAGCCTAGCATTAGAGACGTTAAATGCTTTTGCCGTTGATCGTGTCTTTATGTCTTGTGATGCATTATCGATTGAGATGGGAATAACGAATGCTACTATGTTTGAGGTGGGAGTTAAACGCAAACTAATAGCGCGTTCACCAGAGGTTATTTTGCTAGCGGATCACACAAAGTTTGATATGTTCGAACCTCATGCTGTTGCAACCCTATCTTGTATTAAAACAATTATTAGCGATAGTGGGCTATCGAGTGAAACTCAGCAACGGTATCGCCAAGCAGGCTGTGAATTAAAATGTGGTTATTAGGGAATAATAGGCGTATTTATTACGGCTATATGTTTCCGTAAAATTGTTGTTCATATGATCACTTAAAAGGATAGGGTGAATCTAGTTGTCGCTGTCTTATTTTAGGATAAGTAGTAAGTGAATAATTTCAGATTTATAGTATTATTTTAGATGATTATTAATTTTCAGCTATCATCATGATGCGCTCAGTTAGCATTGAGATATAGCATGATTTAATTTTTTCGATGATCAATATCTATTTTATTGTTTTCGAATTTACTTGGTTTTTATTTTATTATATATCTTCTAATTGAATTTAAGTGCCTTCATTTTTTATTATGAGGTAAAAAAATTCAATTTATATATATTGATTTTGAAGTAAGCTCTGCTCTAACTGAGTTGCTGAAATTTTATTTGATGAAGAGATGAAATACTCTTTTCAAGAGAAAAATGTATCTAATAAAATGAGTAAAGTAATATAAATGAGAATGTCTAAATCAGATTTTTGAATAAGCCGTAGAGGGGAGTAAACTGCCTGTATTATGTCAGTTTGATGCTGAGTGTTTCGTAATATTTCGTTTTTTAATATAAGTATTACACCGTAGACTGTTTTTTAACCTAATTTATAAGATATTGAATAAATCTTAATGATTTTTTACCTTTTTTTGTAATATATACTTTATCAATTAAATTTAAATGCTTTTTTTTGTAAAAATCGAATATTTAATCTGAATATATTCCCTCCTGAGTTTTCTTTTGGTTTTTATTACTATTCAATAATGATGGTCTTTTTTGGATTAATGGCTATTAAGGCTTATAAGTTCAAGAGAATCCATTAGTTTTTACACTTATTTGTTGTTTTTTGGGTTTCTATAATCAATGGATATTGTTTTAGGATAATTTGATTTAATCAGGATAATTGATTAGATTACCGAAGAAATATTGAATGATTCAGACTTTATGTTTCGTTCTGTACTCGGGGTTAAATAAAAATGAAAATTAGTAATTTAGAATTTGAACAAATTGAATTAGATTTGAGCCATAGGGAAGTGTTTATTAAAGCTGTAGGAATAGAATTAAGAAAATTGAGGAAAAGTTATTCTTTAAGTGGTAGGGAATTAGCTGGGATTATGAATGTATCTCAGCAGCAAATATCTAGATATGAGTGCGGTGTTTGTGCGATCCCTACTGATGTTTTGATTATAATTTTAGGTTTTTTTAAAATTACACTGTTTGAGTTTTTTAAAGGGGTTTATCTAAATGCTTTTGATATAGATATGAATATGGTTCAAGATAAATACTATAATGTTTTTATTTCTCATTGAATAATCATAAGTGCTCCTGAAATAAAACTCATCTAATGATTTTTTAGTCTTATTAGCATGTTTAAGTATTTTATATTTTTACTTTAAGTTATAAAGTAGAGTTTAATTGTTATTTTTAAATTTCCCCATCATGTTAAGTGATCATGATGGGGAGGTATTCGTGGTATTTATATGGGGGATACCAGATAAGTGATTTTGTACATAAAGAGCATATAAATAGTAGTAATATATTAAATATACTTCAATTTCACTAAGCACTCAGACCTCAGACCTCCATTTTTATTTAGAGTGTGAGTTTTATTTGAGCGATAAAAATAATAACCTATTATGATAATTTATTGGTATAGGTAATCCCCCCGAAAAATCGGTGTATTAATAAGTAGAATTTTCTCGTAATCTGAACTGAGGAGATCTCTATGAAAAAAGCACGTTTTACCGATAGCCAAAAAGTGGCGCTCACGCTTTGGTGGGATGGATGCTTCCATGATGACCCGCTTGAAAGAACTGGAAGAGGAAAATCGCCGCCTCAAAAAAATGTATGCAGAAGAAAGGTTGAAAGCTGAGATCATTCAGGAAGCTATGGCAAAAAAGTGGTGAAGCCATCGCATCGAAAGCGGATGGCGCAAGAAGCTGTCAAAATACGGAATATCAGCGTACGTTTTGCCTGCCAGTTATTTGTAGTGAGCGAAAGTTGCTATCGTTATCAAGCTAAACTGAGTAAAGAAAATGAAGCAATAGCTGACTGGCTGATACGCATCACTGATAGCCAGCGCAACTGGGGATTTGGCTTGTGCTTTTTATACCTTCGAAACGTAAAAAACTTAAGATTTAACCACAAAAGGGTTTACCGAATTTATTGTGCGTTGTCACTGAACAGGCGAATAAAGCCGAAGAAACGCCTAAAACGGGATAAGCCCGAGCCACTGACGGTACCCGAAACGAGCAATGAATGTTGGTCAATGGACTTTATGCATGATCAACTGTCGGATGGGCGCTCAGTCCGTTTATTGAATATCATCGATGATTTTAATCGTGAAGCATTAGCTATTGAAGTGGATTTTTCCCTGCCGGCGAGTCGGGTTGTAAGAGTACTAGAGCAACTTATTGAGTGGAAAGGAAAACCGGTTTCCATACGCTGTGATAATGGGCCAGAGTACACCAGTAATATATTGATATCATGGGCTAATCTGCAAGATATCAAAATAAACTTTATCCAGCCAGGTAATCCGCAGCAAAATGCTTACATTGAGCGTTATAATCGGACAGTCCGCTATGAGTGGTTAGGGCAATACTTGTTTTCATCACTGGATGAATGACAAGACTATGCTACACGGTGGCAATGGTTTTATAATCACGAACGGCCGAACATGGCGTTGAATGGCTATACCCCAATGCAACATCTACAACGAATGACCTGATTCTACTTATAACCTCGGTTAAAAACGGGGGGATTACCGTCCTGCCCAACTGGCTATCCCTTTTTAGTAAAAATCTCTCGGGGTGTGTCTTGATAGTCTGTCACCATAGAGTGCAATTTCCCCTTTTGATAGCGAGCTGTAGGGGTGATGCTCGCTGGCTGATAAAGCCATTGAATTTTTGCATCACACGCTACGGTACCAAGCCCCAAAACAGAACGTCATTACACTGTGGGGTATGCCCCGAACGGCAGTAAAACCAGCCCACCGCCGGCAATACACCTTAAAGGGCAATGGCTAAAAGAAGCAGGTTTTGAGACAGGCTTCACCTTTACCGTGAAGATTTTAAACGGCTGTTTGGTATTAATCCCCGACAGCGAAGATACCCGAGCGATGAAGTAACAGAACCAACAACAGCAAGCGCAACTCAGTACCATCAAACACACCATGCGCAAGTTGATGGCTGAATATGTGAGCGGCTAAAGGGTAAACTGAGCAGCTCTCAAATAAAGCCGGAAAATCATGGGGGGATCTTTCCGGTCTATTACTCAAAATAATCGTTTTTACTTGTTTATATTCTATTGGTTATTAAACTTCACGTAATTTTTACTCTCTATATTTAATTGATGTTTAAAAAATTCAGTATTTTTGTATTCATTCATGGAACTATGGTTACAGCTACTATAGTCATCTCCAGAGCTACCATCATTTTGCCATCTGCACACCGGACAAATTTCATAAAATGCATCTTCTTTGTCTTCAAAAACAATATAGTTACAGGCGGAACAAGGAACACCACGAATTAAATTGTCATCACGATCTATAATTATTATTTCATTTCCTGTAATATCTTTGATAATTTCTTCAAAAAAACTATTTTTTAGTAATTTTGAATAATTAAAATTATCAAGTATTATATCATTATACTTTTGTTTTATTGCCTCTAGTGGTTGCTCACCTTCTATTTCACCCAGCTCAAAAAGAAATTTAACCCGCCCATCAACAGTCTCTTTAAATAATGCATGAAGTTTCAAGAAATCAATCACTTCTGAATATAAAAATTCAATCTTCATTATAAATTCTTCGCTAATTCAATTGCAGTTTGGAATGCATCGCTATCCCGACCATCATCTATATAATAAGTCCGAATTTCTCTTTTACCAGCATGACCGACAAAGATCTCACCAGTACTCTTATCATGTTTAATAATAATGTTATTAACCTTAGCTTCCTGCATGGTTTCCGTAAGCGGTTTTTTAGAAAACTCTTTGGCTTTATTTAAATATTGAGGCTGAATGATATCACCGAATTCTTTACCATGCTTAAGATAATGATATTGTAAACCAGATAAGTTATTATGTGTCACACCATCAATTTGGTAATCTCTCTTCTGAGGATTGAAACCCTTCCAGTTAATGGATGCTGTGAGCCCAGGGCAACACCCCGCCAACCCAAACGGATCAATAAATTTTGTCGGACTATGCACATACCCATACGGATTCAACCCACCCAGTAGCCCTATCGGGTCTGGTGAAATAGACTGCCCACTGTCCTTATCATAGTACCGAAAGCGGTTATAATACAAGCCCGTTTCGTGGTCTTCATATTGACCCGCAAAACGAAAATGGCATTCGGTATAATTTGGGGCATTGTCGGCTCGACCGTCGTGAGACTGCCAAAACACCATTTGTCCCCACGTATTGAGGCGTCCTGCCCAACTGGCTATCCCTTTTTCAGTAAAAATCTCTCGGGGTGTACCTTGATGGTCAGTGACCACATAGTGTAATTGCCCCTTTTGATAGCGAGCAGTAGGGGTGATGGCCCCCGGCTGATAGAGCCATTGAATACCCGCATCATATGCCACAGTACCGTCGGCATAGACGGGGGCCTCTTCCACCATTTGGTCACCGGACCACAAGTAGTGCCACGCGGTCACACGAGGTTTTAACACGGGGAAGGCGGGATGCGCATTGTGTTTTTCGCTATCCACCGTTTTAGTTTTACTGAGCCGCCGCCCAAAGGCATCGTAGGTGTAACGCCAGACATCGGCACTGGGGGTAAAGCAACGGATAAGTTGGTTTTGGGTGTTCCACAGATAGCGCCACTCTTGAGGGCGATAGCCGTGTTGATGCACCAAAACTGGGGCTGATGTAGCCCTTAAATCTCAAAAAATAGAACGTTATTACACGGTGGGTATACCCTGAGTGGCAGTAAAACCAGCCCACCGCCGGCGATACACCTTAAAGGCCAGTGGCTAAAAGATGCGGGTTTTGAGACCGGCTTCACCTTTACCGTGAAAATTTTAAACGGTTGTTTGGTATTGATACCGGACCGTGAAGACATTCGAGCGATGAAGCAACAAAACCAACAACAGCAAGCGCAACTGAGTGAGATAAAAAACTCTATGCGCGAACTGATGGCGGAGTATGTCAGAGGCTAGAAAGCTTGATTGTATAACTTTTATCAAATCCAAAAGAAATTAATGATCTTCTGGATTTGATATTTCAATAAACAATTAATTAGTATAGTAATTATTTACTATAAATTCACATTGCTTATATAATGACTTTAATTGAATATGTTTCACATTCATCTTGGTAATTTTATTTTTAATTTTATTTATTTCACTTAGCATAAATAAATCACCATCATTTATTTTATCCCAACCATCTTCATCAACTAAATCGAAATAGCTTAGAAAAATACTTTTTTCATCCAAAGATAAAGTTATATTGCTACTATTATCACATTCATAGTTTAAGTCATCAAAAAAAAACTAGATTTTCAAAGGGCATAATTAGCAAAAAACCTACCATTTTCTTATTTAAAAATATAAATTCAAAAAAGTCGTGAATCTTTATTCTTTTAATATCTCCGTTCAAATTTATATTAGATAAGCATAGTAAATAATTTCCGTCGCGACTTAGATATCTAAAATCACATGGTGATACTGCATTAAATTTAATCGGATTTATAATTTCAATAGATGCATCTGTAGAATCAAAGGATAGTATAGTATTTAACACTTCAGGATTAAAATAATTTTTATCGGGAACGTACAAAAATGCCCCAACCAACAAATTGTCTGATCTATCAAAGGTATAGCCATCATCACTTATATAATGGCTACTACCAATGTATTCAGGTGAAAAATAGTTATTTAAATCATCAGCAAAAATATCATTGGAAATGATGACCTTATCAAATGTCCATTTAGCTACTGATTTTATCTTTTTTTTGGGTGTGAATTTTATTTCAACGCTTTCACCATCGGTGTTTATATAATACATATTTTATGTTATCACTCACTTTTCCAAATAGACTCAGCTTTTGGAACAGTACCTGATTTACTTGGTATTGTTCCTGACACGATACTTTCAGAAGTAACAACTCCACCTCTTGGAGTATTTGGTATACTACCTAAAGGTACTCGTCCTTCACTACCCAAAGGACCATAGTTAGTTACTACCCAACCTTTTTCTGAACCTTTAGTTCCCACGATTACAACATTTTCTCCATCATGGAAAATTAACCTAGGATTCTTACCTCCACTTCTAAAGATCTCTTTAGGATTATTAATTATATTTTCGATATCTTTAACATTTTCAAAATGGCCATGCCTAACTCTAGTATGCAATTTTCCAGAAGCTATTTTATCAGACAACCCCTCAACTACTTTTCTCTCTTCAGTATTCAGCGCAGATATATATGGACAACACGCCAACCCAAATGGATCTATAAATCCAACAGGATCATGCACATACCCATACGGATTAAACCCTCCCAGCAGGCCTATGGGATCTGGTGAAATATACTGCCCGCTGTCCTTATCCTAGTACCGAAAGCGGTTATAATACAAGCCCGTTTCGCGGTCTTCATATTGCCCGGCAAAACGAAAATGGCATTCGGTATAATTTGGGTCATTGTCGGCTCGACCGTCTTGAGACTGCCAAAACGCCATTTGTCCCCACGTATTGAGGCGTCCTGCCCAACTGGCTATCCCTTTTTCAGTAAAAATCTCTCGGGGTGTACCTTGATGGTCAGTGACCACATAGTGTAATTGCCCCTTTTGATAGCGAGCAGTAGGAGTGATGGCTCCTGGCTGATAGAGCCATTGAATACCTGCATCATATGCTACGGTACCGTTGGCATAGACGGGGGCCTCTTCCACCATTTGGTCACCGGACCACAAGTAGTGCCACGCGGTCACACGAGGTTTTAACACGGGGAAGCGGGATGCGCATTGTGTTTTTCGCTATCCACCGTTTTAGTTTTACTGAGCCGCCGCCCAAAGGCATCGTAGGTGTAACGCCAGACATCGCCACTGGGGGTAAAGCAACGGATAAGTTGGTTTTGGGTGTTCCACAGATAGCGCCACTCTTGAGGGCGATAGCCGTGTTGATGCACCACTTTCTTAGCCAATCGCCCATTCACATCGTAATGGTAGTCTTGATAGCCACGAGGTAATCCACGGCGAATAACGCGTCCGGCTTGTTGCTGTTGGGATAACTGATGGAGAGCCACTTGAGCGCCTTCAGGCACGACAGTGTGTTCAATCAGGTTTAAGTTAGCGTCGTACTGAAAACGCTCGTATTGGCTACGGTGCTGATTACTGTATTGGGTTTCTGTGATTTGGTCATTGGCGTTATAACGGTATTGGGTTCGCTGCCAACGCGTATCTTCAATACCCACGACATTATGGGCGCGGTCATAGTGGAATGACCGGTGCACATCGGTGCAGACCGGAGGCAAATGCGGCGCTTCTTGCATGGCACGTAAGAAGTTCTCGGAGCCGCGTCCAGCGCGTTGGTGTGCTAATAAACCGGCTGCATTGTAGTGACTGGAGTTCACAAAGCCGGCGTCACTGCGGCGTAAATATTCTTGCCCCACGGCATTGTAGCTAAAGCGTAAGGGGGCATGCTGACCCACTTGTAGGGAAGTTAATTCCCCCAATTGTCCAAAAGCGTAATGGAGTTCACGTTCACCAAAGCGCGTTTGGGTGAGGGTATGTGTAGCTTCATCCCATTGATGGTGTACCTCACGGCCATTAATGCGTTCGCAGGTTAACTGGCCGTGGGCATTGTATTCGAACTCGACCACGGAATCGGGGTTAGTGGCTTTCACGAGGCGTAAATGGGTATCGTATTCATAGGTGGTGGTGGAGAGGCATTGCGTGTTAATGCCATCGTCGACCCATTCACTTTGTTCAATGATGACCCCCGAGGAGGCATAGCGCCAGCGAAGCTCGTGGTTATCGGGGTAACGGGTGGCAATGCGTCGGCCTAAGCGGTCGTAACGATATTCAAGTACGCGTCCAGTAAAATCGGTTTCTCGAATGATTTGCCCAGCCGCATCACGCGCATAGGTATATGTTTCACCGAGTGCGCTTATCACTTTTTTCAGACGAGTTAATGCGTCATATTCAAAATGAATTTCGCTGCCATCGGGGAGTACCATTGCCATGAGCAAATAGACGCAGGTTTTGAGACGGGTTTCACGTTCACGGTGAAAATATTAAACAGCTGCTTGGTATTGATACCCGGTGGTGAAGATATACGAGCCATTAAGCAACAGAACCAACAACAGCAATTGCAGCTGAATGAAATCAAGCTGCGATTGCAGGAGTTGGTTATCGAGTAACATGTGAATGTTAGCCTGATTTTGGTGACTAAAAATATATCAAAAGCAGGCTAATACACTTAAAATTACAGTCTCTTAATAAACAATAATTTTACCTGAAGGCCAATTACCTTCCCAGCCGCAAGGAATATGACCTGATTCATAAATAACTATTAACTGTTCAAAAAAATAATGGTTTTTTTAGCACGTTACTATAATAAGATTCTATTAAATAATGAGTAAGCTCCCATTGTAAGCACTGCATTAGTAAAATATTATCAAACTCTCTAATAGCAGGTATTCTTTCTTTTAAATTTTTGTCAAAAAATATCTTAGCATCTTTAGCTACTATATTCCACTCTTGGAAAATAGAGTTGTGTTTTATAGTTAAATAGCTAGAAATTTTATTTGATTCTTCTAATGTTACAGATTCCCATTCAGGGCTAGCTAATAAAATATTAGCTTTATCTAGTGATAACTCTGAGGTTACATTATCTTCTTTTAATGGTTGACCAATATTCGCGAACCACTTTATATTAAGCAATCGATTCTTTTTTTCTGATAGTATACTCATGGTTTTACCTGATTAATCCTGCCGGGTATCCTCGGAACATTCTGTCCTCCTAATAAGCCAAATTGAAGTCTATTCTGTATACTACTTCTCACAGCTTGAGTAATTTGACAAGCTGTTAATCCCGCTGATTGGAGTGAATGTTTAAGTGCTAGTGTGTATTGCAAGTTGGTTGGAAGTTCTCCATATAAAGCACCTCCTCTGCGATAGTCATTCCAGAATGTTTCCAATGAATTATGAGCATTGTAATGAGGTGTATTTGGTTCAGTAAATGCATTTCCTTCTAATTTTATCGCAGCTCCTTTGTTAGTGGGGATTACATCTCGATATGCTGCATCTTGATTTAGGTGGTGTGATTGTCCAGGCCGGCTATCATTTTTCAAAATACCATGTGGGCCTAAAATCGCATCATCTTTATTGGTGGCTGTAGGAGGGCAACACCCCGCCAACCCCAACGGATTTAACCCGCCCAGTAGCTCTATCGGATCTGGTGAAATAGACTGCCCGCTGTCCTTATCCTAGTACCGAAAGCGGTTATAATACAAGCCCGTTTCGCGGTCTTCATATTGCCCGGCAAAACGAAAATGGCATTCGGTATAATTTGGGTCATTGTCGGCTCGACCGTCGTGAGACTGCCAAAACGCCATTTGACCCCATGTATTGAGGCGCCAGCCCAACTGGCTATCCCTTTTTCAGTAAAAATCTCTCGGGGTGTACCTTGATGGTCTGTGACCATAGCGTGCAATTGCCCCTTTTGATAGCGAACAGTAGGGGTGATGGCCCCGGCTGATAGAGCCATTGAATGCCAGCATCATATGCCACGGTACCTAATGTTTTAAAAACAAAGCGTTATTATACGGTGGGGTATGCCCTAAACGGCAGCAAAACCAGTCCACCACAGGCGATTTACCTTAAAGGGCATTGGTTAAAGGAAGCGGGTTTTGAGACTGGTTTCACGTTCACAGTGAAGATTTTAAACGGCTGTTTGGTATTAATCCCCGACAGCGAAGGCATCCGAGAGATTAAGCAACAAAACCAACAACAGCAAGCGCAACTAACTGCCATACGGCACACGATGCGCGAGCTGATGACAGAGTATACAAGCGGCTAAAAGCAAAACTGAGCGGCTCTTAAAAACGAAGAAGCCAGAAGATTGGAAGGTTCTTCTGGCCTAATAACTATATTTAATTACACTGATAATTGGATGAAACTATTTCAACATAACTATCATTTCCAGTAATTAAATAATGTTTTAAATTAAATCTATTTAATGGGTCATAAAGTACTTTTTTATGTTTCAATATATCAGAATTCATTACTTGGTAAATTCCTGAATCAGGGTGGTATCCATTTTGCTCCCAAAAGTTAATTCTATTAGTTATGATTCCTTGGCCTTCTATAGAATAATTATCAGAATAAGCATCAAAAAAATTCATAGAAACACATCTTAATTCAGCCACCATTAAAAAGTGAATTTCTATTTCACGATACGTATCACTTTTAAAATTATCAATATCTTGAATATCAATCCTCAGTTTTACCCCACCTGATTCTGTATAAATTACCTCAAGATCCGTAGTAGATACTTTAAACGCTAATTTTTCAGACGCTAATAGTAGTTTCATATTTTTCCTTATTAATTTTTACAACAAATTATTTTGTTTAGGCCAGATCCATCTTTATTTTGTGTGATGCTTATAGATCTAGATGGAGGCCTATCTAAAATATCTTTAACTAAGTGTTTTGGCACCTTTTCATATGGAACATATATTGCGTGCTGTGGGTATTTACCAGACTCAATTATAGCAGCTAAGCCACGATTATTAAGAGTTACAGGTTTACCTGTAGCTGGATCAATTGTGTATGAAATAACAAAGGTATCGGGGCTAATATGTCCAACTTTAATATCATTCGCAACATCGAGAATAGGTCTTCCAGCTATTAAAGGATCGGCCTGACTACCAATACTACTAAAGTTTGGGGCTATTCTATTTTGGCCAAAGTGCAGGTCTTTAGGAAAATCAGTAATTTCTCCATGCATAAATGGATCAAAACTACTCAGTCCGTATGGATCAATAAATTTCGTTGGATTGTGTACGTAACTATACGGATTCAACCCACCCAATAGCCCTATCGGGTCTGGTGAAATATACTGCCCGCTGTCCTTATCATAGTACCGAAAGCGGTTATAATACAAGCCCGTTTCGCGGTCTTCATATTGCCCGGCAAAACGAAAATGGCATTCGGTATAATTTGGGTCATTGTCGGCTCGACCGTCGTGAGACTGCCAAAACGCCATTTGCCCCCACGTATTGAGGCGTCCTGCCCAACTGGCTATCCTTTTTAGTAAAAATCTCTCGGGATGTACCTTGATGGCCTGTGACCATAGAGTGCAATTGCCCCTTTTGATAGCGAGCAGTAGGAGTGATGGCCCCGGCTGATAGAGCCATTGAATACCCGCATCATATGCCACGGTACCGTCGGCATAGGCGGGGGGCCTCTTCCACCATTTGGTCACCGGACCACAAGTAGTGCCACGCGGTCACACGAGGTTTTAACACGGGGAAGGCGGGATGCGCATTGTGTTTTTCGCTATCCAGCGTTTTAGTTTTACTGAGCCGGCGCCCAAAGGCATCGTAGGTGTAACGCCAGACATCGCCACTGGGGGTAAAGCAACGGATAAGTTGGTTTTGGGTGTTCCACAGATAGCGCCACTTTTTAGGGCGATAGCCGTGTTGATGCACCAAAAACTGGGGCTGATGTAGCCCTTAAATCTCAAAAAATAGAACGTTATTACACGGTAGGGTATGCCCTGAGTGGCAGTAAAAACCAGCCCACCGCCGGCGATACACCTAAAAAGCCAGTGGCTAAAAGCCGCGGGTTTTGAGACAGGCTTCACCTTTACGGTGAAGATTTTAAACGGCTGTTTGGTATTAATCCCCGACAGCGAAGACACCCGAGCGATTAAGCAGCAGAACCAACAGCAGCAAGCGCAACTCAGTGCCATCAAGCACACCATGCGCGAGTTGATGGCGGAGTATGTTAGCGGCTAAAGGGTAAACTGAGCAGCTCTTAAAACAAGTAAGCCAGAAGATTGGAAAATCTTTTGGCTTACTTGTCATGATATAAGATACCTAGCACTCAAGACACAATAATATCGCAGGAACAAGGTGTTTTTGTCGAGATCTAAAGTTTACAAACTCTACGGCATACATGAGTATTTTTTGTGCTACATCATCTGCTGAACTATAATTTTTAAGGATTAAAAGAAGAGAGCCATTCTTAGTTATATTAACTTTAATCATTCCTTCCTCTGGATACCTCAGTCCAGACAAACAATCTATTAACGCATTTATATTTCTACCGAAAAAATCAGGAAAACCAAATATTCGAATTAGTTCATCATAGAAAATATTTTCATTACTAAACTTAGAACAATCTAATGTGATTTCTTTTTCAATATGCATTATTTCCACCCTTTGAGATCTATTTCTATGAATGAATCATAATGGTCATGTGTGTAATATGCTCGACCTGATTTAGAATCTACAACAATACGTCTAGCGCCATTAGTCCCAACATCGGGGGTTTTAACAGTCCATTCTTTATATGGACCGCTACCTGTATCCAATCTTTGACTATTTGGGTTACCCATTTGGTGATTATTTTTGAATACTTCTCCATCATTTGAGTATTTAGGTTGCCTTAGCTTTATTCTATCAACCGTGAGCTGTAGCTCTCTCATGTCTCTTTTCGACATGGTATGCCCCCACTTTTCTTGAATGATGGCATGAGCTTGTTTAGGGTTCTTTGCAAAGAAGCAACATACTAACCCAAAAGGATCGATGTATTTCGTTGGATTGTGTACGTAACTATAAGGATTCAACCCACCCAATAGCCCTATCGGATCTGGTGAAATATACTGCCCGCTGTCCTTATCATAGTACCGAAAGCGGTTATAATACAAGCCCGTTTCGCGGTCTTCATATTGCCCGGCAAAACGAAAATGGCATTCGGTATAATTTGGGTCATTGTCGGCTCGACCGTCTTGAGACTGCCAAAATGCCATTTGCCCCCACGTATTGAGGCGTCCTGCCCAACTGGCTATCCCTTTTTCAGTAAAAATCTCTCGGGGTGTACCTTGATGGTCAGTGACCACATAGTGCAATTTGCCATTTTGATAGCGAGCAGTAGGGGTGATGGCCCCCGGCTGATAGAGCCATTGAATACCCGCATCATATGCCACAGTTCCGTCGGCATAGACGGGGGCCTCTTCCACCATTTGGTCACCGGACCACAAGTAGTGCCACGCGGTCACACGAGGTTTTAACACGGGGAAGGCGGGATGCGCATTGTGTTTTTCGCTATCCACCGTTTTAGTTTTACTGAGCCGCCGCCCAAAGGCATCGTAGGTGTAACGCCAGACATCGCCACTGGGGGTAAAGCAAGTGATAAGTTGGTTTTGGGTGTTCCACAGATAGCGCCACTCTTGAGGGCGATAGCCGTGTTGATGCACCACTTTCTTAGCCAATCGCCCATTCACATCGTAATGCAAGCACAACTGAGTGCCATCAAACACACGATGCGCGAGCTGATGGCGGAGTATATCAGCGGCTAAAGGGGAAAATGAGTCGCTTTTAAAAACAGGTAAACCCTGAAATAGGCTTACCTGACTTACAATGCTAATATTTCTTTGAATGATTTTTTTATTTGGCCGCCTAGTCTAACTTTACTTAAGCCATACGTTGCCATTTCTTTTGCTTTTTCAATTTCATTCTTTGATACCCAATATCGAGCACATAATAAACTTAGTGACATAACACCCGTTGTATTCTTTAAATTCTCTGGAAGATCTCGATTTTCTATCATGTTAGTTGTTATTGGTGAAAATAGGTCATCAATAGATATGAAAGATTCAAAAAAATCATTTATTGGCCCATTCAATACCCCTTTTAAAAACTCAGGATCATCAATTGTATTAATGGGAAAACCATCCTGTGGATGAATTCTGAATCGCATTGAAGAATCTATTTCCATATTTGAATATGGTTCCACTCCGGTCATAATTGGCGTCACTCCCAGATTAATAAAATATTTATCACCTGAGCTTTTTCGTTGCAAATTGACTGACTTGATAAATGAGTCTGATTGCTGATAAACATTATTTTCGTTAATTTTTTTAAATCCATTTTCAACAAATAACTTACTGAATACACTCATATTAATCCCTATAAATTATTGGTATGCCATATTTATTAAGTTTTTCTTCAAGTCTTGCTGTTGGCCCGATTTTTCCTGTAGTTGGGCTGCGAGTAAAATGCCATTCAATAGCATCTAACTCTGGATCATTACGTCTTAAGATTTTTATATCTCTAGCCAACTCTTGCCTAACCCTAGAAGTTAAACTTGTTCTCCCGACTTTAGATTCAATCCCTATATCACCACGAATATCACTATGTACAACATCCATTCGTCGTAGGCCACCGGTCACCCTAAAATTCTCTTCAATACGAGTTGTACCTAACTCTCTGGCAATATCATCCCTAACGCCATCACCAACTTGTTTATTCTGTTGAACAGTGCTGACTTTTGATGTCCCACTCAACCCCAACGGGTCAATAAACCCTGTCGGACAGTGCACATACCCATACGGATTCAACCCACCCAGTAGCCCTATGGGATCTGGTGAAATATACTGCCCACTGTCCTTATCCTAGTACCGAAAGCGGTTATAATACAAGCCCGTTTCGCGGTCTTCATATTGACCCGCAAAACGAAAATGGCATTCGGTATAATTCGGGTCATTGTCGGCTCGACCGTCGTGAGACTGCCAAAATGCCATTTGCCCCCACGTATTGAGGCGTCCTGCCCAATTGGCTATCCCTTTTTCAGTAAAAATCTCTCGGGGTGTACCTTGATGGTCTGTGACCATAGCGTGCAATTGCCCCTTTTGATAACGCGCCGTCGGTATAATAGCTCCCGGTTCGTACAGCCATTGAACTTGTGAATCGTAAGCCGGTGTTCCCTTGCCATATCCCACCGTGTGACACGCCCTACTTGTTGTTGCTGGAATAACTGCAACATCGCCCCTTGCACATCCGACGGTAACGTCATGTGCTCGGTGAGGTTTAAGTTCGCATCGTACAGGAATTTTTCATCGTGACTAAAGTAAGGTTAGCTAGGTGGGGCTCACCGGACGCTTGCAATCCTCCCAAAACAGAGCGTTATTACACACTGGGAGATACCCCGAGTGACAGCAAAGCCAGCCCACCGCCGGCAATACACCTTAAAGGGCAGTGGCTAAAAGCCGTGGGTTTTGAGACAGGCTTCACCTTTACGGTAAAGATTTTAAACGGCTGTTTGGTGTTAATCCCCTACAGCGAAGACACCCGAGCGATGAAGTAACAGAACCAACAGCAGCAAGCGCAACTCAGTACCATCAAACACACTATGCGCGAGCTGATGGCGGAGTATATCAGCGGCTAAAGGGGAAACTGAGCTGCTATTAACAACAAAAAAAAACAGCAGGATATTTAAGCTGCTGGTTAGATATTTAATCAGTTATATAGATGAAAAAATCCATCTCATAGAAGCTCAAAATTGAAATTTTCTTTGTTAAGCTTTTTCAAAAACTGAAATTTTTTTGAAAACAGATTGTAACTGTTCAAATTCTACTGGGTACTTACTTTTAAAAATATTGCTATTTTTCCAAGTAATAGTTAAAGGCTTATCACATTCATCAATTGGAATCATGAAATCATATAATGCATCAGGATTATTTCCAAAGTAAGGACCAAAATCAAATTCATTACAAAATACTTTGTAGACTTCTAGAGGAGTGCTTTGCTGATTACCATCTAATATGATGTTCTTCATGACTATTTCTTCCCTTTACAATTACAAATATCTAATGATTCAGCATTATTCATAATGATTAGAGGTTATGTATAAGTTAATCCATCATTAGAATACAATAAGCGTGTTTCGGGTTGTTTAGCTTTAGACGTTTTATTGTCCAAACCAATATCGGCTTCATACCATACTCTTCCAGGAGAATCAGGTAAAATACCTGTACTGTCGGCGAAAATATCCCCCTCTATTTGTCCTTCAGGAACATAATTACCGAGAGCTTTTCCTCTAGACCAACCTGCGGCTTCAACTTGAGATTCGTTACTTAATTATTAGGAAGCTTTCCTGCTGTTTTTTAGCTATTTACAGCATCATTTGCATTTTCTGCTGTATTGTAATACTGGTTGAGTAATGCCCCTTGGGCTGAGCTGAAGCATGAGCGCCACCGGATAAAGAAGTATTTAATCCAAAAGGGGCAATATATTTCATTGGGTTGTGTACGTAACTATAAGGATTCAGTCCACCCAGTAGCACTATCGGGCCAGGGCAGAGATATTGTCCGGTATCCTTATCCTAGTACCGAAAGTGGTGATAATACAAGCCTGTTTCACGGTCTTCATATTGCCCAACAAAACGAAAATGGCATTCGGTATAATTTGGGTCATTGTCGGCTCGACCGTCGTGAGACTGCCAAAACGCCATTTGTCCCCACGTATTGAGGCGTTCTGCCCAACTGGTTATTCCTTTTTCAGTAAAAATCTCTCGGGGTGTACCTTGATGGTCAGTGACCATAGAGTGCAATTGCCCCTTTTGATAGCGAGTGGTAGGGGGGATAGCCCCCAGCTGATAGAACCATTGAATACCTGCATCATGTTGGTTTTGGGTGTTCCACAGATAGCGCCACTCTTGAGGGCGATAGCCGTGTTGATGTACCAAAATTGGGGCTGATGTAGCCCTTAAATCTCAAAAAATAGAACGTTATTACACCGTAGGTTATGTCCCGATCGGCAGCAAAGCCAACCCACCGCCGCCCATACACCGTAAAGGACAGTGGCTAAAAGAGGCCGATTTTGATACAGGTTTCACCTTCACCGTGAAGATTTTAAACGGCTGTTTGGTGTTAATCCCCGACAGTGAAGACACCCGAACGATTAAGCAGCAGAACCAACAACAGCAAGCGCAACTCAATGAGATTAAATTCAAGATCAATGAGTTAGTCGCAAATCAAAAAAGCCGCTGAGGGTTAACCGAGCGGCTATTAAAGAAAAATAAGCCAACAGATTATCAAATCTATTGGTTTATTTATTAGTTAGATTTAGACCATTCAATCTCATCCCAAATTGATACATCAAATGATGATAGATTTACTTGTTCCTTACCATCGCAAAAAAAACTAACATAACAATCATCATCACCCTTGAAAGATTTAAACGATGTTAAGACATTACAATGTAATTTTTCTGATAACTTTTGGGCTATAAAATCAGTTATAACTGGTAAATATCGACTCTCTATAGATGTCAACGATGTTCCTATATCAACTTCATACATAAAATTAACTTTAGAAAAAATATCAATTAATCTTTGGTCGTCTTTTACAACATCCTTATATTTTACGGCGAGTAATTTATATTCCTCTATATCAAAATAATCATAATCAGATATATCAAAGTCCAAATCGAATACACATAAGTAATTATTAAGTGTATCGAATATTTTATCTTTATTTATATATTCAACTAATATATTACTTTTTATAACCATATTCAAAAATTCCAATAAGGTTGTAAGATTGATTGATCGATTAGCTCAATTCTGACGGAGGAGTTAGGTGGTTTGTATCCATTAATAAATCCCTGGAATTGTTCTAAGCTTACAGGTGAGTTTGAATTTCTAATTACTTGAACTACACCATCATCACCGACTTGCCTCACTCCTTTTGTAATATTTTTAGCTGCATTCCCACCGATCCCATTTAATAATTTAGTATCAATTTGAACACCGTCAACAGTAAAATCAGCCATGGATATAGAACGATTAGGAGGCGTATTAAAATGAACATTATGCCCTTGATCGCGCATATATTTAGCATAAGCTAATTCGGCTTGAGCTGAAATATCACCTGAACGAGCTAAGTTAATTTTTTCTCTGAGTGTTTTAGGATCACCTGTTATCTTTCCAGGACAACAAGCCAACCCCAACGGATCAATAAACCCTGTTGGACAGTGCACATACCCATAAGGATTCAACCCACCCAATAGCCCTATCGGGTCTGGCGAAATATACAGCCCGCTGTCTTTATCATAGTACCGAAAGCGGTTGTAATACAAGCCCGTTTCGCGGTCTTCATATTGCCCGGCAAAACGAAAATGGCATTCGGTATAATTTGGGTCATTGTCGGCTCGACCGTCTTGAGACTGCCAAAATGCCATTTGCCCCCACGTATTGAGGCGTCCTGCCCAACTGGCTATCCCTTTTTCAGTAAAAAATCTCTCGGGGTGTACCTTGATGGTCAGTGACCACATAGTGCAATTTGCCATTTTGATAGCGAGCAGTAGGGGTGATGGCCCCCGGCTGATAGAGCCATTGAATACCCGCATCATATGCCACAGTTCCGTCGGCATAGACGGGGGCCTCTTCCACCATTTGGTCACCGGACCACAAGTAGTGCCACGCGGTCACACGAGGTTTTAACACGGGGAAGGCGGGATGCGCATTGAGTTTTTCGCTATCCACCGTTTTAGTTTTACTGAGCCGCCGCCCAAAGGCATCGTAGGTGTAACGCCAGACATCGCCACTGGGGGGTAAAGCAAGTGATAAGTTGGTTTTGGGTGTTCCACAGATAGCGCCACTCTTGAGGGCGATAGCCGTGTTGATGTACCACTTTCTTAGCCAATCGCCCATTCACATCGTAATGGTAGTCTTGATAACCACGAGGTAACCCACGGCGAATAACGCGTCCGGCTTGTTGCTGTTGGGATAACTGATGGAGAGCCACTTGAGCGCCTTCAGGCACGACAGTGTGTTCAATCAGGTTTAAGTTAGCGTCGTACTGAAAACGCTCGTATTGGCTACGGTGCTGATTACTGTATTGGGTTTCTGTGATTTGGTCATTGGCGTTATAACGGTATTGGGTTCGCTGCCAACGCGTATCTTCAATACCCACGACATTATGGGCGCGGTCATAGTGGAATGACCGGTGCACATCGGTGCAGACCGGAGGCAAATGCGGCGCTTCTTGCATGGCACGTAAGAAGTTCTCGGAGCCGCGTCCAGCCCGTTGGTGTGCTAATAAACCGGCTGCATTGTAGTGACTGGAGTTCACAAAGCCGGCGTCACTGCGGCGTAAATATTCTTGCCCCACGGCATTGTAGCTAAAGCGTAAGGGGGCATGCTGACCCACTTGTAGGGAAGTTAATTCCCCCAATTGACCGAAAGCGTAATGGAGTTCACGTTCACCAAAGCGCGTTTGGGTGAGGGTATGTGTAGCTTCATCCCATTGATGGTGTACCTCACGGCCATTAATGCGTTCGCAGGTTAACTGGCCGTGGGCATTGTATTCGAACTCGACCACGGAATCGGGGTTAGTGGCTTTCACGAGGCGTAAATGGGTATCGTATTCATAGGTGGTGGTGGAGAGGCATTGCGTGTTAATGCCATCGTCGACCCATTCACTTTGTTCAATGATGACCCCGAGGAGGCATAGCGCCAGCGAAGCTCGTGGTTATCGGGGTAACGGGTGGCAATGCGTCGGCCTAAGCGGTCGTAACGATATTCAAGTACGCGTCCAGTAAAATCGGTTTCTCGAATGATTTGCCCAGCCGCATCACGCTCATAGGTATATGTTTCACCGAGTGAGCTTATCACTTTTTTCAGACGAGTTAATGCGTCATATTCAAAATGAATTTCGCTGCCATCGGGGCGTACCATTGCCATGAGCAAATCAAACGGGCCATACCGATAGCGGGTAGTGCGACCTTCACCGTCGGTGACCGCAACAATGCGGCGCTCGCTGTCATATTCAATGTGTTGATGGGTGCCATCAGGTAATAATACATCGCTGACACTGCCGTTAACGCCGTCATGCTCTTGACTATAACGGTAGCGGGTAGTGTGCTTGAGTGCATCGGTATAAGCTTGTAAGCGACCGAGTTCATCAAACTGATATTCAGTGCTATTTTGGTATGGGTTAGTGCTCTTAATCAGTTGATGTGCGGGGTTGTATTCATATTGCCACTGTGCACCATCGGGAGAAATGGCTTTGAGCAGTTCGCCGTGTTGGCTATATTCGTAAGTTTGTATTTGACCTTGTGGATCGATGATGGCTGATAAATTATGCATATCATCATAGGTAAGTTGCCATATATCTCCTAAGGGAGAAACATAGCGAGTGAGCTGCCCATCATCATTATATTCATAACCTATATGGCGTTTATTTGGGAGGTAAACTTGTGCCAATGAGCCATCGGCATGATAAACATAGCGAGTTATTTCACCAATATCATTGGTTTCACTGATTTTTTTGAAATCTTGCCATTCTGTACGTGTTTCTCGTCCAAGGGGATCAAGTGTGCGCACGACCAATTGATCTTCATTGTAATAATAGCGGTAATGACCTCCTTCACCGTCTATATAAGTGTTAATCTGTAATGTGTCATCATATAAGAAACGATCGCACCAATACCCACTATCTGAATGAGTTTGAATGACCCGTCCTTGTTTATCATAACGAATAGTGAGTTCTGTTTGATCTGTATCTCGCCATGAGGTCATCCAACCTTCAGGTGTATAAGTGTGCCATAAGTGGTTTTGTTGGAAAGCATCACATTCACTCAAAAAACCATATTTATCGTAAGCACAAGTCACCAATCGCTTAATTTGCTTTTGATGGTGTAAATCAATGTGAATTAATTGGTCATGAGCATAATGTAAATGTAATTCTAAACCATCGTAACGGGTAAGGTGCTTAAGCTGATGTTTGTCGTCATACTCAAATTGCAATGATAATCCTTGCAAGTTGGATATTGATGCTAACTTATGAACAGCCGCAAACTGATGTTTAAAATGATATTTTTGTTGGCGACGATTATCTTGTATCCATAAACCTGTACGCTTATTTCCTTGTAATAAATAGTGAGGTACACGCATATTACGGGCATAAACCTCCTCTTCGGGAGTGTCAAATAAGTAGGAATGCCCTTCACTATCTTGAAACTCAACCGTTTTTGAATTAACTTCAAGCTGCATGGACCAATTATCTGCCCATTTATTACCAAAAATACCGCGGTGTGTTTGAGTCGAGTAGTAACTTCGCACTAATTCAATGGGGAGTACCCCTGGGATATTAATCGCCTGCCATACTTGGATAAGATCCCCACGTACCATATCAACGGGATCACCACATGTGTGTACATCATCATTTTTATTATTTTTACCGCCATCTGATGATTTGGTTTTCTGGCTATCTTCATTGATTTTGGTTTGCGGTGGTTCCGGTGTTTTTTCTGGCGTATTCAGGTTATCCTTGCCTTTTCCCTTAATTGTTCCCCCTGCTGAGGGCGGTGTGCTTATATCCCCCATCGGAACATCGAGATCTTTGCGCGCCTTATTCGCTTTTTTTACCGTTTTAGCTGTCGTTTTTACGGTGGCTTTTGCTAGTCCACCCGCGCCTGTTGCATAACTAGCAACCTCATAGATTGAAGCTCCTGCATTTTCTGCTGGAGTCGTTAATTCTGCTTTCAAGTGATCTAAATCCGTATTTTTAGCCGATTCAAGTGAATTTTTAGCATTTTTTATTGCATAGTCAGCTAACGAATCAATCCCAAAAATTTTCCCTATTATCGCCAGTTTTATGGATTCAAAAGCAGAATAATAATGTAGGCCTGTCACTAGCAATTCACCAATATCCACAATATCATTATAGAATTGCTTGCCTGCGCCTATTGCCCCCCCCGATAGGGTCGTCTGCTAAATCATTAACGGTTTTTCTAACCTTTTTTTTGTGTTTCTAATATCCACTTAGTGCTTTCGGATTGCGTCGAAGGGATTTGATTTATGGCTTGATTCAGGATTTGAGAAATAACCTCTGTTTCTTCTTGACCTTCACTAGTTACAATAGGATTCGCGTTTCCCACTTCTTGATTATCGGTTAGGGCAATATGCGTGATTATACCTATCGTATTTCCATTTGCTTCTATTCCATTTGAGGGAGGAAAAAAATGGGATGATAACGGTATGTTATCAAGTTGATGTTTCTGGATAAATTCATCGTAAGTCTGATTGCTGATATAATGAACAGGTGAACCTGGTATCTCATTGTATTCATTATCTTTTAATGAAACTGTGACATAGTCATTTGAGGAAGACGAGTGGAATTGTAAATTTAGACCAGACTCTAACCCAACATAACTAATGCGTTGTCCATTACTTTCAGCAGAACCTTGCGGGGCAGTGGATAATATACTATCTCCCCATTGTTTATCTATGGTCTCAATGCTTGTATAACGATTATCTTTCCCTAATTCGGGGACTTCGTCTGTCAGATAAACTTTCATTTTTTATATCCCTATTTCCCATTCATCCAAAATTTATCGTCATGCCGCAATATAGGTTTTTTTCCTACTCGAACACTCTTTGAATGCTCGATGGGATAGCATTTGCCGCCGACAGTACCACTTTTCACACCATTAGCTACTCCTGGCGCATCACCTAAAGTGGTTGGAATATAGCTTTGATCGTAAACAACAACGGGATGACCATTGGCTTTGACGGATGGCACGACAGAGGCTGCAGTTTCTAATTTTGCAATAACAGGGTATGGAATTGGCGGTGTTGATGAACCCATAGGCGTTTTACAGACATCAGGGGTTAAGCTAATCACCAACCATTCACCTTGTTGGCGAGCTAAATAATTATCAGCCATGGTTCAACTCCTCTTGAGTTTCAGCAAGACGAACTAATGGGGCATTTGGATCCATTTCAAATCGTGCTTCACATACACGTATAGGTAAATCAGCTTCAAACATTAAGCGATAGGTTAAGGACAGTTGTAATTTCTCAGTATCAATTAACAGCGTATCTAAATTGAGATGTAGAGGGATAAAAAGGCCATTTAACATGCGCAATAAAACAAAAGGCCGATGTCCCGGTAATGTTGTGTTGAGTTCACCACTTGGTGTTAAATTTTTGAGTATTAGTGAAAAATCAGTTTTTGGGTAAGTAATTTGTTGGTCGATTGGTGCACAGTTCCAATAACCAAAATCAAAATCACTGGGGAGATAAGGATGACGTTGGTTTAACCAAGTTTCATCATAGGTTCCAGCAAGCAAGCGCCGAGGCAACCATGCTCGACCAATCGCCCCAAATCCAGCGACAGGATTTTGTTGCAACTCATTATTTAATTGTGACGTCAACCATTCAGTGGTGATTGGATATTCTAATGATTCGATTTGTGGGGCAGGAAGTACAGTGATTTCTTTAGATTGTTGATACCATGGTGTGATAAATCCTTGTCCTAGCGGATTGTATTCATAGGTACTGTGTGCTATCGGTGCGAAATCCTTTTCAGGATGCTCAGCACGTAGCGCCTCAGGAAATAACGCTTCATCGGGAATAGGCTTAGCCAGTTTTTCATTTTCATAGACCTTACATTCACCACCAAATGCATAACGATAATCAATCGGCAATTGCCGTATGGGAGAAGGAGAAGTTAACTTCCATTCACCTGACTTTTCATCGAGTACAAACTGACGAGCCCCAAAACAGCGTAGGGATTTTTCAATTAGTACCTTATTATCTCGGCTTGTCATGGTAAAAGAGACAGTAATGGATTCAGCGGGCGTGTTGTCTGGTGCATACGCTATGCCATTGATTAGTACATCACAATGAGGTTTGAAGGGGGCTAAGTCACTTTCTACGAGAACAGATGAACTGTTTGGTTTACTAATAAATTGATCTTCAAACTCAAAATTTAAATCAGTCAGTAAAGAAGGAACATATTCCCCTTTATTTTCTGTTGGGACCAGAGCGTACCCAACCTTCATAGCAATTACATGGTGCTCAATATCTTCCACATTGAGCATTTTATAATTAAGAACTGAAAAAGGCGTAAGATTACGAAATTCCATTTCTTATCCTCTAGTTTAAGTCCACATCTTTACCGGTAATTTGTACAGGTCCGGATGCTTCAAAATTAAACTTATGTCCATTAATTGTGACATGGCCTGCACTATCCATCCGCAACACGCTGGCTCCACAGCGGAGTTCAATGACATCACCGACATTAATGGATAACTGATTGGTAACATTGATAGTTTTACTTTGCCCAACAGTCTCTGTATTGTCTTTATTAATGCTTTCAGTGCGATTGCCTTTCACCAGCATCGCTTGGTCGTTATCAACCACTTCCATATGGTCATGTAATACATGGGTAGTACGGTCATTGAGCACCTTCGTATTCATGTCCTTTTGGGCATGAATAAACACTTCCTGCTTGCCATCCTCATCTTCAAAACGTAGCTCGTTAAAACCTTTTCCTTTATGGGTTTTCGTACGGAAGGTCGTACGCGTTTTATTTTCAGGAAATTTTATTGGTGGTGCATTACGCCCATCGTAGGTACATCCCGTGATAATGGGGCGATCAATATCCCCGTTTAAGTAGCTTATCTGCACAATAGTGCCAATACGAGGTACGGCAGAAAAACCGTAGCCATTGCCACTCCATCCCATAGCAACACGCACCCAACAGGAGGCGCCATGATCAGGCTTACCATAGCGATCCCAATGGAAATGGACTTTAACGGCACCATATTCGTTGACGTAAATTTCTTCTCCTGGAGGACCAACTACGGTGGCTAATTCATCACCATCGGCAGTTGGTTTGTAATGATGAGGCGGGCGCCATTCTTCACGGCCAGGTATAAATGTAACGCTATTACTTAGTTGAGTTCCGTCACCACCCCCGTTATCGGCGAGTGGTTGTACGCCATGGTGAGTGACAGTGATGACTTGCCAACTGTCATTCATCAGCGCATTTGGGTGATTTTGTAAGGTGAAAATTTTTCCCGGACGTAAGGCAAAACAGTTAGTCGTGGCATTCCCCATGCGACTACCGCTACGTAATTGCTCAAATCGGACCTTTGTTAAAGGTTCGCCTTCCGCATCTAATTGGAAACGACCATAACTTTCAAACACACTATGTTGCCCACCTTTTTCTAATTTCCCTTTATGCATCATAGGGTAGGAAGGTCGAACATAATTATTATCTTTTTGGATCGTCTCATCTGAGCATAGATATTCACCGTATTGCCATGTTGAAACGGTGCTATCCGTTATATCGGTATCGGCTTGTGGGTTGTAGGTGAGGTGGATCCCCGCGGTCATTCCCATATGTTCATCGCTATAGAACATCTCTTCATCTTCAAACCAGAAGTTAATCCCTTCTTCAAAGGCTAAGCGACACCAAAAGTCATAAGCGGATTCCCGTTTTTGTGTGGTGTAGGTCCGTACCGGATGTAAAGCTTCACGGTAAAAAAGACAGTCTGATTTGACGTGCGCTTCGTCTAATAAGGTTTTTAAAAATGGTGGGGGCGTTTTGGTCTTGGAAAATACGACTGTCTTGGTTGAGGGTCATGATCCACATTTCAGGACGAATATCAAAATGATACCACGTTTTCACTCCATCGGTATTACCTTGAGCAGCCCCTGCAAGAATACCTTTTACGGTACGCACAACTTTACCGTCACGTTTGACGGTAAGTGATGAAACTTGACCAAGATGTTCTTGGAAATCTATCACTGGGAGTAGGCTGACGGCATTAATGCTCAAGCTAAAGAGTGAAGAAAGCCCTTCCGTTAATGAAAAATCGGTAACTTGTAATGTTCCCGGAGGTAATAATCCGATTTCACAGGTAAATACTAATCCACTTGGATCAGGGTTGAGTCCTAGAGCACTGAGAAGTGTGGATTGTGCTTTATCAGCCATCTCACTATAAGCGCCTGTTTCTGAAGATATTGCTCCTTGTAGTCCACCAGTAAACCCACCGCCGGGTGTGAGTGCAGCAGAAACACCATCAAGGCGTGAGGTCATATTAGAGGCTACAGATAACGCTGTTTGCGCCGCATTAATGGCTTGTTGAGTTTTGGCGGACGCTTGAGAAATTAAGGCATCTTTAGCTTGATTGATGACTTCGTCTTGAATCGAGGCTATCGGATCTATAGATGGTTTTTTGGGGTCTTTTGAGAACATAAATAGGCTCCGAATTAACGGGTAGGCGTCATGACATTAAATAGAGAAAGACGAGCCTATTTAGGCTCGTCGAGTGAAGCTATTACGCCTCCAGCGGTGCGCGCCAGTCATCAGCACCAGAAGTGCCTGCTACGGTGTGCTCCCCAGTCCACCTTACGGTAAGAGAGTGATACTTCGAGCAGCTGCGTATAATCCGCTTTGGCCGGATCTTGGCAGTGTGGCATTTGGCAATCGATGTTGACGATAGTCGCATCGGTCAGTGTGGTGGTGAAGAAGTGCTCTTGCTTCCCTTCAACAGACGTGCGGTACCATTTCAGTTCCACTTTTGGCAGCATTTCACCGGACGCCAGTGCGTTATACAGCAGTGGTACCGCTTTGTTTAATGCCACAGTAAAACGGAATGGCTTGTGAGCACGTTGGCCTGAAGGCTGACCGGATTGTGGGTCAGTTGGTACGGTCACAATGTGGGAAAACTCTTGTACCAGCATTTGGTCTTCATGACCTTCTACATAGATGTTACCGACCGATTCAGGGGTAAATGCTCCGCAGTGATATTGCCCTGCGTTTTTCCTTCGATAGAGATATAACATGGAGTTGGCATAATATGTCCTTTTATTATCCTGAGCTATAATAACAAGTCAGGTGATTAATAACGATGGTTTATTGCAATAAGAGCAATGTATTCCTTGCTCAATATCATTAATATCAGCCAATGCGCATGGTGATTTCGGTTAGGGAAAATAATATATGCCGAGGGTGGGGATGTAAATGTATCGGAATAATCCGAACGGCCTAGGATAAGTGACTCAGCGTAAAATAATTGTCATATCGATATTTATTGCTTTCGTTTTGCCATTTTTAGTATTTAAGTAGTATAAAATGTTTTCGCTTTTGTTCGTTATTTTGATGAAAAACGCTTAACTATCGAAAATATTAGCAAAAATCTATGTACATTGAGCGAAAAAACGTTCCAGAAAATTCCTAGCGTTTAATTTCTTTAACTCATTGTTTTACAATGATAAAAAATCTTACACTTAGAATGCTTGTCAAGTAGAGGATAAAGTCTGTTAGTTGTAAATTTTAATGCTAAAAAAGTATATCCTATAAAACAATTATTCTGATTGTTTTAATTTTTACCCATAATAACAAATGGTTATGTTCATTATTTAATAAGCAAATCTTCAAAGATCATTCCCAGCGTGGAATTTTGTACTCATAGGGCGATTGCTTTAATTAAAAGATATTGATGAATTTTATATTTTATTTTCACACCTTATTTATTACTTAATGAATTTTAAAGCATATGATATGGGAAAATGAATTAGAACAAACTCTAAGCTCTTATCAAAATAGGAATATCTTGATGATGTCTAACTAACTCTGTTTTGCCATAAAACTAATAGCTGACATTAACTGTCACGGTATCGCTGTAATTTCCGGGTTGGTAGTTAGCAGAAGGAACGGTGACATACACGGGGTAGAGCTTAGCGATACCAGAGCCTATATCAGAAACCAAATTAACGAGATTGTTACCCCATATTATCCCATTGGGTCCTGGTGTTGAGCTAAGTTGATAAGGTATTTGATCGGTTGTTGTTGGACTTTGCAAGAAACCTGTACCTTGCAAATTATTATTTGAAGGTAGTAAACCGATACTAAAAGGGGTTGTATTTGTACAGGTAACAGAAATATTACCATTAGCTGTGGTGTTGGTTGTCTGGCTTTTGACATTACCGAGATGAATATCGCCGCTGGCGGAAACAATGCATTGCTTATTAACTGTGGTTGTCACAGTAAAAGGAAAAGTGGGGCCAATAATGGAACCGCAACTATTTGGCGTACTGAGCAGACCGATATTTAAAGTTGAGCTAGCAGTCAATGAGGTATAGGTATCAATATAAGTGGCAGGGATCACGGTTGATGGATTGAGCGATAATTGGGCATAAACGGTCACCGAACCTGTTGTTGGCGTTGACCCTTGACCGATATTCAGTTTGATCATGACAGGGCTAGTGTCAGAAATATATTGGCTCCCCCAAATAAGACTATAATTTGCATTTTGATATAACTGATAGCTTATGGGGGCATTTATTCCAATGGGGGACATTTGCCGAGAAACGATTTGGCTAGAGGTACTGGAGTTACCTATATTTAAACATAGTGTGGCGCCAAGAAACGTATCGAGTAACTCCTTCGTACAACTATAATGAATAGTGAGTGAGGTAGTTGCAGTATTATTAGTTAAGGGCATGATGTTGCCGAAATTAAGTGTGTCGATATTTAAAATGGAGCAAGTTAAGCCATAAGCGGGGCGAGGTTGATTGAGAAATATTGCAAAGAAAGTGAATAATAAGCTCAGCGTTTTGTATTTGTTAGTAATGTGAGTAGACATCATTTGATCCTTGTTTGACGGATTTTAATCTAAATAAGGGGATGACTCAGGATGGCAGTGTAATGGGCCAATCTGAGGAATAAGCTCATCGGTTTTTGGATAGGTAAATGTGACAGTACATTCTCCTTTGGGGTAATGGATCAGCAGATGGTTGTCAGTTTTTAAGGTATCGAAATAGGCTATGCCATCGTATCCCACTGTCACTAAATTCTCTTTTTGGCCATTTAATGCAACTTGGCTTCCCTCAGGTAATAGCACACCATTTGGGTCAGCGAGGATCACTAATGCAGGGTGCGTTTTAATTAAATCAAATTTAGCGAGAACACCTGAATGATATTTGGGGATAACGTCTATTTGGGTCTGTTTAACTTGAATATTGGCAGGTAAATGAGTTGGATCTAACGTTAGCACATTTCGCTGGTAACTATTAAGTGAAGGAATTAAAAGTAACCCATCATGATTTGTTGTACCGATAACGCTATTTTCTAACCGAATAGGAAGGTTGCCGATACCATTTGTTGATACAATGGCGAAGCTATTCATAATTGGCTTTGAAATAAAAAATTGATTATTAGCTGCGACGATAGCACCACTTGCACCAATATACTGTGAGTGGGTTTGGTTTAGGTTATTAAACCCTGAGCTAAGATGTATTTTATCGGTAAAATAATTAATATCGATTTGGTGATTATTTTCACTATCCTGCTTGCTTGCCGTAATATTCCAGCCTAACCCTCCCTCTGAAGGGGCCGATTGGTTTGTATTTATCTGGTACGTTTGAGCATTCTGATTTTTTTGGCTCGTGATGCGAATGCTTTGCTTATTCCCGAGTAGCATTGTGGCTGCTAGGTATATAATGCTTTCTTTATCATCGGTAAGTTTTTTATTAATACTGGCGCTAATAGATAGCGTATCGTTAATAGGTTTGTACCAATGAGCACCCAAATAACCTATTGTCGGGTCATTATGGGGGCGAAAGCCAAAATAGGACAGGCTAAAACTACCAAGATATTCCGAATTATAGCCAAAAACAGCATTACCCTTAAACGCCAATGGTGGCGCAGAATAATTTGTTGCAATATCATGATACTGAGTTGTGGTTATAGTGGTTGAGGCGCTGAAATTAATGAGATTATTAGCCCAATGATAACCCGCATAATAGAGCCAACCTGAAGTGCGAGAGTCAGTGCTTATCGCGATAGCGGTTGAAAGTGTTCCTCCTCCTATTTGTGGTATCCAATGACTTTCAATCCCCAAATTGAACAAATCGGTTGCCAATTCGGCATGAGTGCCGGTTGTTAAATAATTATTTTCCCCATAACGAACCGTTGTGCTTATAACGGGCTTGCTAGCATAATCAAATGAGCGAATAGCATAATTTTCACGTATAAAGCCAATTTCAGCTGACCAATCAACAAGCCCCTCACGTAATAATGTTTGGTCATTATAAAATGAAATATTCTGAGTCGTGGCTCTACCTAATGAATCAGTTAACACAATTTGCGCTTTTCCTTCACCACTGACCGTCGGTAAGCTATTTAATGCAAAATGACCGATTGGCACTTCACCGCTATAGCGTTTAATACCATCAATATATAATTCCACGTTTGATGGCACCGTTGCCGAACCATAAAAAGTCGTCAATGGTGCAGTTGGCATATATGGCTGTAAGGAAAAATCAGTAGCTATTTGTAACCCTGCAATCCGTGTGGCGCGTGACCATGTTAAAGCACGAGTGACGGTATCCCCTAAATTCAAAAATAGGTGTTTGTCTTCAAATGAGGAGCGCCAAGCAGTATCTATGCGCGTCAATGAGGAGGATAATTCAGGGTGTCCCAGTGTATTGTGGCTTTGCTGTGTCGTGCTCAATAGGCCAAATGGATTAAATAATCGTAATTCAGAAAAACTGCTTAATGAATTGGTGATATTTTTCGCTAGATGCAAATCATAATTTAATAAAGCGCCTTTTGAGGCGTGAGCTTGCACTTGTTCTGACGCTATTAAGTCAATAGTGGTAGCGTTAAGAGTTAATAATGAAAGTGGGGCGTCAATAATCAATCTCTGCTGATCGGCATGATAGCGATAACTAATCTCGGTTAGTTCATGCAAGCCGATAAGGCTTTTATGTTGTGTGGGGAGATTGAAATGTAATTGTTTTAATGTTTCAGCACTTACCCACAGTGTGTCATCTTGATAACCAAAGCGAGCAATACCAAAATGCGTTTGATTAATGATGACCTCAAGATAAAGCTCAGTGCCGGGTAGCGATGAAGTATCATCAATCAAATGTTCAAAGGAAGTAGGGTAAGCATTTAGCTGAGCGGTAACCAAAATAGGATAAAAAGCAGCAAATAGCAGGGAAATTTCTGCTAATAAATGCAGGTAACAAATATTAAATAGGGTAGGTTTGCTGTTCACCATTGATCAAAGCTTTTATTGTATTGTTTGGTTTGGAGCAAACTTCGGGCAGTGTTACTTCCCATTGCATCGTTGAGCGCGGCAATACGTATCCTAACAAGCCGGAATTGATGATCGTATGTTTCCCTTTGCAGTCAATGAAGTGAATATTGGATAGTTGGGCATGGCTATTGCCGTTGTTATGTACAATCAGGGTGTTTTTAGATGGATGTTTTATGAGCTGCCATTCTAAGAAAACGGTAGCACTTGGCATATTTAAGGGTTGTACAAAAATAGGCAGTGAATAATGCAAAACAAATTGTAATTTATTGCTGCTATTCTGCCCGGTAGGCAACTCATTTATTGAAAGGCGATAGGCTAGTTCTTCACTCCCCATTATATTGTTGTTCCGGATCACTCTGACTAATTGTTGTTCATTGGGGTTCAGTTTGATCATAGGAGGACTGATAATAATGTCTCTGGTAGCCACTAGCTCATTGCTTGAATTTTTTTGATACCAGAGAAATGTCCTCACTTGCGCTTGTATCGGCTCTTTTCCATTATTACTTAGCCAAATTCCTGCGGAATTCTGTTGGGGATTAAATGTCAGTGTGACAGGTGTGACTTGTAACCCACCTCCATAAAGCTGGCTTGAGTAGAATAACCAGATGAATGAACAGATAAATAATGGTGAAAGTCTGCATGCCATTCGTTTGATCTTCCTTATAGTGATTTTGAAATGACGAAGCCTTAATAATTGACGTTAACAGTGACAACGTCAGAATAGGTATCTGGCGTGAAATTAGTGTTTGTCACTACCGCATAAACTGTAAAATTTTGCACCTCTCCATTGCCCGTTCCGGAAATTCCATTTCCTTGCGTTAACGATGTTGCGGTATTTCCCCAATGACTTCCTGTTGCAGATGATTGTTTGAGCTGATAAGGAATTTTATCGGTGTTGCTTATTGAATTAGTCACTGAAGATAAAGTGCCTGTGCCATCATCCGTACCACTATTCAGCGCCGAAGGTGACAACCCAATGCTAAAAGGAATGTTTTTCGAGCAGGTCACACTCAATGTGGTTTTCGACGATGGATTGCTAGTGTTTAAACTGACGGAGCCTAAGTTGATATCAGAATTAACACTCACTTGGCAGGAGCTGGTTACCGTCATTAAAACTTGAAAAGTGGTTGTTGCTAAGTTTGCTGCATTAAGACTGGATGACATTGAATAGGAGCCAATAGTTAGAAGAAATACGTTCTTCACTGTCGGTATCATAGGAACCTCGTGTAGGGATTATCGTTATATTAATCTTGAATTTTTACTTTCTGACAGCGCAAACGTATAAATTAATTCATCATAAAAAGAATAAAAGCAATATTATTATCTGTTATTTTTTGTTATTGAGATGGTTAATATATGAGGAATAATTTAATTAATTGATAATATTGGTATTTTTTGGGGTGGAAAATAGCTCACTATCTTCGAATAGTCGCGATTGTTATTTTTGTTATCATAAAGTTAATCAATTGTTTAATGTTGTAAACAAAGTCAAAGCAAGGACTTTTTTATCGTTTTAAGGCGGTTTTTTCGGCGCTTTATCGCCTTTTTATCAAGGTGGGTAGGCAATGAAAAAAATTTTTAAGCTAGTGAGATAGAAAAGAGCTAAGTGATTACTTTTAAAACAGTTTATATAACTTGATGAAGCTCTATTCAGCGGCATTATTTGAAACTATCCTGTTAATTGGAAAACTTTCAGAAAGTATGAAACTAATTGTGATGTTTATCTCATTTTTGAGATTCTATTTTTGCTCATAAATTCAACAATTTGGCTATTAGATCCTATTTTATTTTTGAAATGAAATTTTGAAATGAAAAGAGGAGATAGCTGGATCCATTTTGCAGTTGCTAAGAGGTTTTACTTATGTCGATTATTGAAAATAGTCAATTTGTTAAAATAAAAATAGATAGTATCAATTGTGAACTATAACTTAATGTTACTAATTGTTACCTAAAAGGGAGTAAAATTCTACCTTTCTGAAAGAAAATTAGTAATCAGATAATGCTTGAATTTTTATGTTTTTATGCAACTAAATCTCTAAATATTGAAACAATAAATTAATAGAAAAATAATGTTTATAACCCGAATAATTTATTTTCTTGATCTCACTATTTGCGACGTTGGAAATGTAGGTTGATCATTTTATTAAAAAAAATAGACGCCAATGACAAATTGCCAAAAGTAAAATTATTGCCCAACCAATAAAGAATAAATGAGGTAAATAATGAATTTCTCTTTAAACATTAATTGATATTGCTATTTCTCAGATAAAAAAATAGCGGTTTTTGAAAAAATAAATTGTATTTTGTTAAGAAAAAATTACCAGTAAAGCGGAAGAGTAAATAATAATCAATATCATTTAATTGATTAATGAAACTTATTAAATATTAAGTGGGATTTATAATGCATCATTTGAATTACAGTATAAAAAACAAACAATTGAGGTTGAGGAATTTTGAATGAATAATATTTACTTTATTGAATTAATTGAAATTTAATGGATAAAATTAAATCTGTTTCTCATTCAATTTGAACGTTTACCTAAAATAGATAAGAGTTTCCCAATAACTTTCTTTGATATAGATCAATATCCTGTTTTGTCTATTATGCTTGGTCTTTTTAGTTGACTTTTAAACAAATATGAGTAGAAAGGTTATCTAAGGTGTTGCAATTTAGGTTATGTCAAACTTATATGTCGTGGTTATTTGAGATATGGAAGTAGAAGATATAGTTATAATGAAGAATTGTTTATGAATCGACGGATTATCGTTCTAATAGGGTAAAAAGAAACATCAGCATCTTGAATAGTTAATTTTGTGGTGCATAATAAATAACGACTAAAATTGATATCGGCAAATTCCTACATTTGATAAAGATTTTAGTTGGTTCATTATTTTTTGTAAGTATTTAGGAAATAGATTTAATTTAAGTTTTAACTTTCACGTATTTTATACTCCTTAATAGGTATTCGCTTAATGAGTGGCATGAATCGGTAATGGAGACTGTCGCCTAGTATATTTTTCTTATTATTAAAAATTAGGTTATAGCGGTACGTTTAAACTTCATGTTTGTCCTATTTGCACACAGATGTAGATAATATTTAAAAGGAAAAAAAATGACCTCAACGACTGATTTTCTGAAGCATATATACGATATTAATCTTTCCTATCTGCTGCTTGCTCAAAAACTTATCTCTCAAGAAAAGGCCTCCGCGATGTTTCGTCTTGGTATTTCTGAATCAATGGCGACTACATTAGCAGATCTTTCCTTGCCTCAATTAGTTAAATTAGCAGAAACAAACCAGCTTATCTGCCAATTTAGATTTGAAAATAGTGACACGATAGAGAAGTTAACACGTGACTCAAGGGTGGATGAATTACAACAAATTCATACAGGTATATTACTTTCAACTCACTTGTTGCAAACGCACAAGGCACATGACAATGAAACAGCGAGAAAATGATGAGTAGCACTACTGAAAAAAGTATTGTTAAAGAAGCTAGCGATATTCGCCTTGCGATGGAACTGATTTCTTTAGGCGCTCGTCTCCAAATGTTAGAAAGTGAGACCCAAATTAGCCGAGGTAGATTAATCCGTTTATATAAAGAGTTAAGAGGATGCCCACCACCAAAGGGTATGCTTCCGTTTTCAACTGATTGGTTTATGACTTGGGAACAAAATATTCACTCTTCCATGTTTTATAACGCTTATCAGTTTTTAATTAACACAGGGCACTGCAAGGGTGTTGATGCCATTGTGAAAGCTTATCGTCTATATTTGGAACAATGCGCACCGCAATCAGAAGAACCATTATTAGCTTTAACACGCGCATGGACACTAGTTCGTTTCGTTGAGAGTGGCATGTTGCAAAGCTCGGTGTGTAGCTGCTGTCATGGCTCATTTATTACTTATGCTCATATACCAGAAAATAGTTTTACTTGCAGTTTATGCCAGCCGCCATCACGGGCAATAAAAAAACGTAAACTTTCCGAACATCTCGCCGATATTACGGTATATCGACAGGATGGCATTACTAAAGCGGTAATGTAATTGGATTGATGTGGTAAACAGATAATAAATTATCTGTCCTTCCTAATATTCCCTTTAACTGCCATCTGTTACATAACTGAGTTGAAGGGAATATTGTGTTAATACTCATCGGATATATCATTGTTACAGGTACAGTCATCGGCGGCTATCTGATGCTTGGTGGCCACTTAGGGGCACTTTACCAACCTGCTGAATTTGTCATTATTCTAGGTGCCGGTTTCGGTGCATTCGTTGTTGGTAACAGTGGTAAGTCGATTATCGCCTTATGCAAAGTGTTACCCCGCGTGTTCCGCCGTTCTTCATACAACAAAGCGATGTCCATGGATTTGATGGCATTGCTATTTCAGTTATTAAATAAATCACGTCAAGAAGGTTTACTGGCGCTTGAAAAAGACATTGAAAACCCTCAAGAGAGTGAAATTTTCTCGCAATATCCCCGTGTATTAAAAGATAAAACAACGCTGATGTTTGTTGTGGATTATTTACGCCTAATGGTAACAAGCAATCTACAAAGTCATGAAATTGAAGCCTTGATGGATGAAGAGCTTGAGACTTTTCGCCAAGAAAGTGAGGTGCCTGCCTCTGGTTTAAATATGGTTGGGGATTCAATGCCGGCTTTTGGTATCGTTGCCGCCGTACTGGGTGTGGTTAACGCATTGGGATCAGCCGATCGCCCTGCGGGTGAACTAGGCGCATTAATTGCGCATGCGATGGTTGGTACTTTCCTTGGTATTTTAGTGGCTTATGGGTTTATTTTACCGCTGGCTGCATTGATTCGTTTACGCACCAATGAACAATTAAAAATGTTGGAATGTATAAAAGTGACATTCCTTTCCGCGTTACAAGGGTATGCCCCTCAAATTGCTGTCGAATTTGGTCGTAAAGTCTTGTACAGCGCTGATCGCCCTTCATTCATGGAACTAGAAGATAAGGTTCGCGAAGTCAAAATTAGTCATCGTTCACAAGCACAGAGCGAGGAGTAATGAGCCAATGAGAGGAAATAACGCCCATATTATTCGAGTCAAAAAGCGCGTTGCAAGCCATCAAAATGGACATGGTGGCTCTTGGAAAATTGCCTATGCAGACTTTATGACGGCGATGATGGCGTTCTTTTTAGTGATGTGGCTAATTTCCATATCTAGCCCACAAGAATTGACACAGATTGCCGAATATTTTCGTACCCCATTAAAAACAGCCATTAATTCAGGCACTAAAAGTGGTGATGCCACCAATCCAATTCCGGGCGGGGGGAAAGATATCGTGTTTCGTGATGGGGATATCTTACCTGAGCCGAATAACAAAATAGAAGATCAATCCAATTATCGGTTTGAAAAACTAAAGCAATCGCTTGAGCAAGCGATTCTAAAAGACCCACGGTTAAATGAACTGAAGCCTCATCTACTGATCGACATGATTGATGATGGCTTACGCATCCAAATTGTTGATAGTGAAAATCGCCCAATGTTTATGGTGGGCTCTGCCTATGTTGAGCCACATATGCGCGACATTTTGCGTGCCATAGCACCTTTACTCAATGATGTTCCAAACAAAATTAGCATATCAGGTCATACCGATGATCTGCCGTATGCGAATGGAGCCAACTATAACAACTGGGAATTATCAGCTGATAGGGCAAATGCTTCGCGTCGTGAACTTATCGCTGGGGGATTAAACCAAGACAAAATTTTACGTGTTGTAGGGATGGCTTCCAGTATTCATCTGGATAAAAACAATGGATTAGCGCCAGTCAATCGCCGTATTAGCATTATTGTATTAAATGAAACTGAGACTGAACAGATCTTGCATGAATACGATGGTGCAACGCCACTGAATGAACTATTGAACAAACCGCAGCAAGACGCTGAGGCATCATCAATAGAGAATGCAGAAAAAAAGGCGGATGGGGCAACTCATTCAGCAGCAGTATTAACGCCTTCAAATTAATTTTCGTTGTGACACTTAAAAACAGACTTACAACGTTAAGTGAAACCTAAGCTAAATTGGATAAGAACCATGGATATTACCGAGTTTTATCAAACGTTTTTCGATGAAGCTGATGAGCTACTTAGGGATATGGAACAACATTTACTTGAGCTCGATCCTTTCGACCCAGATAGCGAACAGTTAAATGCCATTTTCCGTAGTGCCCATTCAATAAAAGGGGGGCGCTGCGACCTTTGGTTTCACACAGTTGCAAAACACCACGCATACATTGGAAAACCTGCTCGATAAAGCACGTCACGATGAACTGACTTTAACGCCAGATATTATTGATGTTTTTTTAGACGCTAAAGATGTGATGGCATCACAACTTGAAGCTTATAAAAATGACTCGTTACCTGATGAAGAGGCATTTAAACATATTTGTGAGGTGCTTGGCCGTGTTGAACAAAAAGCAGAAGAAGTGGTCACTGAGGCACTTCCAATCCAAGCACCGACTCCGATTGAACAGCCGACGGTAACTGAAATAGCGGCAAGTGATGAATATACCCATTACTTTGTTATCACGCTAAGTCAGCTAAAAGCCAATGAAGTCGATTTATTAGCAGAAGAATTGGCTTTATTTGGCACACTTTATGACACCGAAAAAAACGGCAGATAGCTTAAAAGCTTGGCTTGGAACAAATACCGTGATTGACGATATTTGTGGGGTGCTCTGTTTTGTGGTCGATGAATCACAAATTACACATCAAGTGGTTGATGCTCAAACTTGTTTAGCCCATTTACCGCCAGCTGCCAAGTCACCTGCCGAAGATGTTGCTACCACGGCAGTAGCTGAAGCGGCGATGAAACCTAAGGCTCCACAAACAGACGCTGAAGAGACGACGAAATCGAAACCTACGGCAACAGCACGTAAGGCGCCTCCGGCAAAAGCGAAAGCGGACTCCAGTAGTATTCGTGTTGCCGTGGAAAAAGTGGACCAACTGATTAATTTAGTCGGCGAGCTGGTGATCATTCAATCCATGCTGACACAACATAGCCAGCAGCTTGACCATAACGAATACGGTGACTTATTGAGTTCGATTGTGCAGCTAGAGCGCAACTCGCGAGCGTTGCAAGAGTCTGTTATGTCGATCCGCATGATGCCAATGGATTATGTATTTAGTCGTTTCCCTCGAATGGTGCGAGATATCGCCACTAAGCTTAACAAAAAAATAGAGCTGAAGGTGGAAGGAAGTGCAACAGAGCTTGATAAGAGCTTGATTGAACGGATTGTAGATCCACTTAACCATCTTGTACGTAATAGCCTCGATCATGGTATCGAGAAACCAGAAGTTCGTGTGGCAAATGGTAAACCGGAAACAGGGACTTTGACCTTATCTGCATCACATCAAAGTGGCAACATCTGTATTGAAGTCCGTGACGATGGGGCGGGGCTTAACCGTGAACGCATTTTGGCGAAAGCACGCTCCCAAGGCATGAATGTTCATGATGGCATGAGTAATGAAGAGATAGCCATGTTAATTATGGCGCCTGGTTTTTCTACAGCCGAAGTGGTCACCGATGTTTCTGGACGCGGCGTTGGCATGGATGTGGTGAAACGCAATATTCAAGATATGGGGGGCCGTATTCAGATTGGTTTTACCGAAGGAAAAGGAACCATTATTCGCATTTTGCTGCCTCTCACATTGGCTATCCTCGATGGTATGTCGGTTAAAGTTGCAGAGGATGTTTTTATTGTTCCTTTAAGTGCCATTATCAGTACGTTGCAACCACGCCAAGAAGATATTTATCGCCTTGCTGGTGAGGAAAAAATGTTATTGGTTCGTGGTGAGTATTTGCCATTAGTTGAGTTGCATCAAGTGTTTAGCATCACAGGCGCAGAGCGTGATTTAACCAACAGTATTGTGCTGATTATTCAACATGCCGGACACCGTTTTGCACTGTTGGTTGATAAGTTAATTGGGCAACAGCAGGTCGTTGTTAAAAATATTGAAAGTAATTACCGAAAAATCCCCGGTATTTCCGCCGCCACCATTATGGGGGATGGCTCGGTCGCTCTGATTTTAGATGTTGCCGAGCTACAACAAATGAATAACAGCATTCTGCTCAAAAAGAAGCAGCAAATTGCACAACCCGTTATGCACTAAATAGAGGCTAAACACCATGTCAATGTTGGATGATGATTTAAATAAACTTGATGAAGAAAAAAATGGGGAAGGTTATCTCATTTTTACTTTAGGTGAAGAAGAATATGGCATTGAAATATTAAAAGTACAGGAAATCCGAGGTTACGAACAAGTGACTCGTATTGCCAATACACCAGACTTTATTAAAGGGGTGACCAATTTAAGAGGTGTGATTATCCCTATTATTGACCTGCGTGTGAAATTCTCTCATCAAAATGTCACTTATAACGATAATACCGTCGTTATTGTGGTGAATTTAAAAGATCGTGTTGTTGGAATTGTTGTTGATGGTGTTTCCGATGTATTGGTTTTAAACGAAGAACAAATTGCAGCTCCGCCTGATTTTGCGGTGACATTATCTACTAAGTACCTGACAGGGCTAGGTACAGTCGGTGAAAGAATGCTGATTTTAGTGGATATAGAAAAGCTTTTAACCAGTGATGAGATGGCACTGATTGACAACATGGCCGAGTAATAACTTGGCCTCAAATATTCTATCTACTATGGCTAAAGTTTTTAGCCTTATGACCGATATCCAAATTACAATAACATTATGTTAGTAAAACATCATGCATAGCCGAATTAAAATCGTATCAGGACTTTTGTCCGTCATTGTTATCTTTATTCTGTTGCAATTAATATCCAGCGGTTTGATGTTCAATAAACTTGGGGATAATAGTGACAGTATTAAATATTTGAATTCGCTCCAACGCCAAAGACAAGTATTAACCGAAAGTTGGGTTAATTTATTACAAGCTCGCTCTAATTTAAATCGCTCGGTCAATGCTTTTTTATTGGAAGGGCGTACCTACCAAGATGATGCTTCTGCCGAAGATTTAATTAAAGCGGCAGAGCGTAATTTCAAAGCCGCAGATGCTGCTTATCAGCGATATATCAACCTGATGGCAGAAACGAGCCATGATAAAACGAAATTTGAACAGCTTTTTTCCACCTATGAAACTTATCGGGACGCTCTGATCCAGCTAGGAAAATATGCTCAAAAAGGGCAGTTAGATGAATTCTATGCTCACCGTACATCTGGGTATCAAATTAAATTTGAAGAACAGTTTAATGCTTACTTTGCGGATATTTCGGAAGATTTCCAAAGTGAAGTGAAACGTGCAGAAGCAAATTATCGCGAATCACTTTATATGATTATTGTTTTATCAATCGTATTAGCACTGATTGGCTTCTTTAGTTATCGCTATGTACGCAAAGGCATCATTGAACCATTAAGAGCTTTAATTCAACGAATTACCACTTTTGCTGCGGGTGATTTAACCCCAAGTGTTGATACTAAAGCAACAAATGAAATTGGTGAATTAGCGCGTGGCGTAGAGCATATGCAAAAAGAGCTGATCAACACCGTACGCGGCGTTCGAGATGGTAGTGAGACTATTTATCAAGGCACCAGCGAAATTGCTGCGGGTAATAATGATCTCTCTGCACGCACTCAACAACAGGTGGCTTGTTTAGAAGAAACCGCGGCAAGTATGAGTGAGTTGACGGCGACGGTTAAGCAAAATACAGAATACGCTCACCAAGCAAGCGAATATGCAAGCCAAGCTTCAGCGATTGCGAAAGAGGGCGGGAAAGTGGTATCCAACGTGGTAAATACCATGCTGAATATTGCAGAAAGCTCGCAAAAAATCTCAGATATCACGGCTGTCATTGATAGTATTGCTTTCCAAACCAACATATTAGCCCTAAATGCGGCGGTTGAAGCTGCTCGCGCTGGGGAGCATGGTCGTGGGTTTGCAGTTGTTGCCGATGAAGTGCGTAATCTGGCACAACGTAGTGCAAATGCCGCCAAAGAGATCAAAGCACTCATCGAAGATTCTGTATCAAGAACGGATACAGGCGCGCGCCAAGCAGAAGATGCAGGTGAGACAATGACTAAAATTGTCGAGTCAGTGACCCGTGTTACCGACATCATGTCGCATATTGCGTTGGCCTCAGATGAACAAAGCAAAGGCATTTCACAAGTCAGCATTGCTGTTGAAGAGATGGATAAAGTCACACAGCAAAACGCGTCATTGGTTGAACAGTCAGCGGTTGCGGCAAATGTTTTGGAAGAACAAGTCGCAAAACTTGCTCAGTTAATCTCTATTTTCCGTTTGCCTGCAATGAAACAAAAAGAGTTACAAACAACTGAGCCTGCGGCAAGAACCATTTCAAATGTCGTGAAGACACCGGATCTAAATAAAATATCATCGAAAAATCATCAAGATGATGACAATTGGGAAAACTTTCTAAAGACTCAGCTCAGCTTAGCGCTGCCAAGTTTTACACTTGGCAGCGTTTCTGTGCATCACTGCGATAGTGACTGTAACGCATGGAAATCTTGGCTGGCGTATGTGGGGATAAAATATGTTTGGTAAGAGTATACGGATTTCAGTCAGTTTATATCTGCTTCTCGTGATGTTTTGTGGGATGCAAATTGTGTCGAGCGCACTCTCATTAGGGATAGTATCAAGTGAGCTCTCCTCTTTAGAGCGTATCGATCTTGGTTCGAAAAAACGTGATTTACTCGAAACAACTTATGAAGATTTGATGCAGGCTCGTAGCACATTGACTCAAATTGTCGTGCATATGAAAGTGGACTCGGATACCGCGAGTATTAATAACGCAAAAGCGGTTTTTGAGCAATTTTTACAACAAGCTGCTGACGACTACGAAAAATTTAAAGCTCAGCCATTATTGAGTGAACACGAAAACCTCGCGGTTATTGACGAAAAATATCAAGCGTTTCTAGCTATTTTAAAAGAGTTAAGAGCGTTAATTGATAAAAATGATATTCCTGGTTATGTCGCATTACCTGCACAACAACATCAAGAACAGATGGCCGCAGTTATCGATCAATACCTGAATTTATTGAATACCGATAGCCAAAACTCATTAGATTCCGCCAATTTTTATAACAAAGTGGCATGGTTCATGTTCTTTGCGGTGACTTTTATTATTTTAGCGGTTTCTGGCTTAGCCCATTTTTGGATGAAACGAAAACTCATTTATCCATTGATGAGCATGAGCGATCACTTTATGAAATTGGCGAAAGGTAAGTTGAACCAAGATATTCGAGTGACGACACGTGACGAAATTGGTGAGGTCTTTGAGCAACTAAAATTAATGCAAGAATCACTGGCGACCTCCGTCATTAATTTACGTACCAATACCGACCAAATGTATACCGGTATTCGTGAAATTGCGTTGGGTAATAATAATTTATCATCTCGCACCGAACAGCAAGCAGCGTCGCTAGAAGAAACAGCGGCTAGCATGGAGCAACTCACGGCGACGGTGAAACAAAACGCAGATAACGCACGTCAAGCCAGTGAGCTAGCAATATCAGCATCAAAAACAGCAACAAAAGGTGGTGATATTACCGTTGATGTTATTGATACCATGACGGAAATTTCACATAGCTCGCAAAAAATTAGCGCCATTATTAGCGTAATCGATGGCATTGCTTTCCAAACAAATATTTTGGCTTTAAACGCGGCAGTAGAAGCGGCAAGAGCCGGAGAGCAAGGTCGAGGCTTCTCCGTGGTGGCAGGGGAAGTACGTGCTTTAGCTCAGCGTAGCGCAGAAGCGGCAAAAGAGATCAAAACACTAATTGATGAATCTGTGGGTCGTGTTAATCAAGGATCTCAATTAGTTAATGAGGCCGGACAAACCATGAATGAATTAGTGGCAGCAGTTAATCAGGTCACCGAATTGATGGGCAATATCGCCTCTGCCTCTAATGAGCAAAGTCGTGGTATCGAACAGGTCGCAACCGCAGTGAGCCAAATGGATTTAGTGACGCAACAAAACGCTGCATTAGTGGAGCAATCTACAAGTGCAACGGCTGCCTTGGAAGATCAGGCAAATAACTTAGTCGATACAGTTGCCTTTTTTGAAGTGTCAGAAACAAAAGCCGCACAGGTTAGCTAGTTATTATTGTTAAGACTAAGCAGCCGATGACCGGCTGCTTCTGGGTTTTTATCAAATAGGACAAAGTACGATGCTTTTTGCACCACAAATAGAACCATTGACCGATGAAGAGTTTGGTCGGGTTTGCCGGTTTATTCATAAAAAATCAGGCATCGTTCTTACCATGAATAAAAAAAGCATGGTGTATAACAGGCTGCTAAAACGACTACGTGATTGTAACGTCAATAATTTTTCTGAATACCTACGTATGCTGGAGCGCGAGCCTTTACACCCAGAGTGGCAAGCATTTGTCAATGCGTTGACGACAAATTTAACCGCCTTCTTCCGAGAGCCTCACCATTTCGTGACATTGGCTGACTTTGTACGCTCTCGTAAAAGTAGCAATATCAATATTTGGTGTGCGGCCTCTTCTACCGGTGAAGAGCCTTACTCCATTGCGATGACATTAAGTGATGTGCTCGGTTCACAAGCGGTGAATGCCAAAGTTATTGCGAGTGATATTGATACCGAAGTGTTAAGTAAAGCAAAACAAGGTGTTTATCGTATCGAGGAGTTAAAAGCCCTCAGCGCGTTGCAACGTCAACGCTATTTTATGAAAGGCGTTGGCGACTTTGAAGGCTATGCGCGAGTGAAACAAACGCTTAGGCAGATGATTGAATTTCGTTATTTAAATCTCAGTGATAGCGATTGGCAGCTTCAACACCGTTTCGATGCAATCTTTTGTCGTAATGTCATGATCTATTTCGATAAAGACACGCAGATCAAATTATTAGAACGATTTGCACCGTTACTCAAACCGGATGGACTGTTATTTATCGGCCATTCAGAAAATCTATCTCAATTATCACAACGATTTGTAATTAAAGGACAAACCGTCTACAGCCTACAACCGGCGAGGAGGGGGTGATGAAAAAAATTAAAGTGCTTTGTGTCGATGACTCAGCACTAATGCGTCAAATCATGCGTGAAATCATTAACAGTCACTCCGATATGATGGTAGTTGACACAGCGCCTGATCCTTATGTAGCTCGTGACTTAATTAAACAACATGAACCCGATGTGTTAACGCTCGATGTTGAAATGCCACGTATGGATGGAATTGATTTTTTAGAGAAATTGATGCGTTTACACCCATTACCTGTCGTGATGGTATCAACATTAACTTCTAAAGGCTCAGAGGTCACATTAAAAGCGTTAGAGCTGGGCGCGGTTGATTTTGTTACCAAACCACAGATTGGTATTCGTGAAACGATGATGAGCTATCGAGATGTGATTGGTGAAAAAATTCGTGCTGCCGCCATGTCGAAAATAACACATCGAAACCGTTTTGCGCGCACAGAAAAAGCAACTCCAGAGCCAGCCAATATCGCTAAGCCATTATCTGCTTATGTTTGCCATAGCAGAGTGATTGCCGTGGGCGCTTCGACGGGAGGAACAGAAGCCATCCGTCAATTTTTAGAAATGTTGCCTCGCGAATGTCCGCCAGTCGTGATCACTCAGCACATGCCTGCGGGTTTTACGCGTTCGTTTGCAGAAAGGCTAAACAAGTTATGCTCATTGACGGTAAAAGAAGCGGAGCACAATGAGCCTTTGCAAAAGGGCTATGCCTATATTGCGCCGGGTGACTCTCACATGCTGGTGGTTGATAACGGGCGAGGGTATCAGATTCGTTTGCAACAAACCGAGCCGGTTAATCGCCATCGTCCTTCTGTCGATGTGTTATTTGATTCTGTTGCGAAATGTGTGGGGCGCAAATGTGTTGGCATTCTATTGACCGGAATGGGGATGGATGGGGCCAAAGGTATGCTCAACTTGCGCCAACAAGGTGCGGTGACTTACGCACAAAATGAAAGTAGTTGCGTGGTATTTGGCATGCCACGTGCCGCTATTGAGCTGGATGCCGTGGACGAAATTCAGGATATCGCCAAAATTGCCCCAAGCGTTTTGGCTCGACTTTCATCTGTTTCCGCTTAGCGGTTACAGAATTTACTATTGTATTTTTGAAGGAGTGGTTATGGCCGCTAAAGATCTCAGTTTTTTGGTTGTTGATGATTTTTCCACAATGAGACGTATTGTCCGTAACTTATTAAAAGAACTTGGTTTTAATAAAATAGAAGAAGCAGAAGATGGCGTTGATGCATTAGAAAAAATTCGTGCGGGCCATATCGATTTCGTCGTAGCAGATTGGAACATGCCAAACATGGATGGTTTAGAACTACTGAAAACGATCCGTGGCGACGAAGCGTTGAAGCACATTCCTGTTTTGATGGTAACGGCAGAAGCGAAAAAAGAAAATATCATTGCGGCGGCACAAGCGGGCGCGAGTGGTTATGTCGTGAAGCCATTTACCGCGGCTATATTGGAAGAGAAACTGAATAAAGTCTTTGAAAAAATGGGATTGCAATAAACGAACCTGTAAAAGGAGAGTGTGATGACAGAGCAAATAGTAACGACGAGCAATCCTACAGGTAATGAAGATTTAAAACAGGTCATTACGCGGATTGGCACCTTGATGAGAACGCTACGCGAAAGTATGCGTGAACTCGGTTTAGAAAAAAGTGTTCAGCAGGCGGTGGCTAGCATTCCTGATGGTAAAGATCGTTTGCGTTATATCGCCCAAATGACGGCTCAAGCGGCAGAAAAAACCCTAAACGGTATTGATATAATCAAGCCACTTCAAGTAGAAATGCATGATGAGGCAATCAAACTACAACAGCAATGGGAAGGGGTGAATACGAATCAAATCACACCTGAACTCCATCAATCAACCCATGCTTTTTTGGGGCGTGTGATTAATGACAGCTGTACGACGAAAGCCGAGTTGCTTGAAATTATGATGGCTCAGGATTTTCAAGATTTAACTGGGCAAGTGATTAAAAAAATGATGGAAGTGGTTGAAGAGGCAGAAAAACAGCTGTTGGCACTGCTTATGGAAAATACGCCACCAGAGATGCGAGTGAAGCAACAAAATGACAGTTTGCTAAATGGCCCGCAAATTAACAAGGAAGGTGTTAATGTGATGGCATCACAATCACAAGTTGATGATTTATTAGACGAGCTAGGTTTTTAAATCTTTGTTGAAGTTCCCCCCTTGCTAAAAAAGCAGGGGGTCAAGAGCGAATTGCAAATTAATCGGTGTAATCAGACGATGATGCTCAGTCATGCTGATAGACATCAATGATTCTCCCCCCAAATGCTTTGGTAAATTGTTGAATAAACGCATCACTCATATCCCAGCTATGAAAGCTAAAACCAAGCTCGCCAAATGCCCAGGTTGGGTCATAATGCCAGTCGCCAATTGGCGCATGATAATCACAATTAACACATGACAAATCATGCGGATTACCTTCATACCATGCAGTTACAGCATCGCTCCAATCTTCACTTTGGTTGCTTTGTTCGTTTTTACAAACAGGGCAGTAGATACCAAGACCATTTCCACCTGCATGAAATACGGTACGTTGAGTGGTAATGGTGAGATAGTTTTTTAATATATGTTCCGGTAACTGAGTGGGCACAATTTTGTCATCAATAATATAGAGGATAGGCTGTTTATACTCAGGGGTGGGGCGATATATCACCTCATCATCTTCTATGAGTTGGTAATCAGGGTCGATAATCCCTTGTTGCTTGAGCCAGTTCAGCATGCGTTCCGCTTCTTTTTCTGCATTCTCTGCTGAAACATCTGGGGCGACGAGATGACAACTATCCATATATTTATGACCTTTAAGCTAAAGAGTGGGTAGGTAGCTTACCCTTTGAAATTACCTAACAAAATAGGATTTAGTGTATTTATTTCTGACTCATTCTCAGGGAAAAATAGCCTATCTTTTCCCCTACCGCCACCTCGGCGTGGTGTTATTACTAGGCGTTACGTAACGGTTCGCAAAACAGATGTCATCTTACTCAATTGGCAAATAACCCTTGTGAACTTCGTCTATTTTCTTGCATTGATTTTTTTACACTCTGTCATGCTATAGCACAAACTTCTAATCTGCTGGCGAGCAAGGAAACGGCGTGTCCGACGAAAGTGATGTAGAAAAAACAGAAGAACCCACGCCCCATAAAAAACAGAAGGCGAAAGATGATGGGCAGATAGTTCGCTCAAAAGAGCTCAGTTCACTCATGATGATGTTAGCAGGGGTCAGTCTCCTGTGGCTCAGTGGTGGGCATCTTGCTGATGAACTACGGCAAATTTTTCGTCAAGGTTTTATTTTCGATGGGCATTACATACAAAACACCTTGTTAATGGTGAGCTACTTTGGGCGCATGGTGGGCGAAGCATTATTTGCTTTATTACCTGTTATTGGTGGATTGGCGTTAGTTGGGATCTCTGCATCGTCGCTGGTTGGAGGGTTATTATTTAATAGCAAATTAATTAAATTTGATTTGAAAAAACTTAATCCTATCAGTGGATTAAAACGAATTTTTTCGATGAATGCGCTTTCTGAATTATTTAAAGCCATTTTGAAATCGCTCTTTGTCGGGCTAGGGGCAGCTATTTTTCTCTGGCAAAACTGGTCATCACTTTTGCATCTTGTGACTGAATCTCCCGTAACCGCTTTAGGGAATGCAATGCATAAAGTGATTTTTGCTGGATACCTAATCGTATTTTTGCTGATCCCAATGGTGGCATTTGATGTTTTTTATCAATTTCGTTCACATTTGAAGAAATTACGCATGAGTCGCCAAGAAATTAAAGATGAGTTTAAACAACAAGAAGGTGACCCTCAGATAAAAGCCAAAATCCGCCAACAGCAGCGTGCAATTGCGCGGAATCGTATGATGGCTGATGTACCTCAAGCGGATGTGATAGTGACGAACCCAACTCATTATGCGGTTGCACTGAAATATGATGATAAACGTATGGGAGCACCGAAAGTGCTCGCTAAAGGCGCAGGCGTGATAGCTCAACGCATTAAAGAAATTGGCCAAGAACATCGAATTTTACAATTAGAAGCTCCCCCATTAGCGCGTGCACTGTATCGCCATGCCGAAATCGGGCAAAGCATTCCTGTAGCGCTATATGCTGCGGTGGCAGAAGTTTTAGCATGGGTTTACCAGCTACGTCGCTGGCGGCGTGAGGGTGGATTAAAACCAAGAAAACCGAAAAATTTACCAGTGCCACCGGCGCTGGATTTTGCTGGAGAAAACAATCGCGATGGCTAATTTGGCTGCATTATTAAAATTGCCTAAAAACTTACAGGGAACGCAATGGCAAATTCTTGCTGGGCCTGTTCTCATCTTGCTGATCTTGTCGATGATGGTACTGCCATTACCGGCTTTTATCTTAGATTTACTGTTTACCTTTAATATCGCTTTATCGATCATGGTGCTATTAGTGGCAATGTTCACTAAGCGTACCCTTGATTTTGCAGCCTTCCCAACCATTTTGCTGTTTGCCACACTATTACGTCTATCACTAAATATTGCGTCAACGCGCATTATTCTGCTGGAGGGGCATACTGGGCCTGATGCGGCTGGGCGTGTTGTTGAAGCCTTTGGTCACTTTTTGGTGGGGGGAAACTTTGCCATAGGGATAGTGGTTTTCATCATTTTAGTGTTAATTAACTTTATGGTGATCACCAAAGGTGCGGGGCGTATTGCCGAAGTAGGCGCACGCTTTGTCCTTGATGGTATGCCAGGTAAACAGATGGCAATTGATGCGGACTTAAATGCTGGCATTATCAATGATGATGAAGCCAAAAAGCGCCGTGCTGAAGTGACCCAAGAAGCCGATTTTTATGGCTCAATGGATGGTGCAAGTAAATTTGTGCGTGGGGATGCCATCGCGGGGATCATGATTATGGTGATCAACGTTGTCGGTGGGCTAATTATTGGTGTTGGCCAACATAATATGACATTGGGCGATGCCACGAGTGCATATACTTTGCTAACGATTGGTGATGGCTTAGTCGCTCAGATCCCAGCTTTGATTATCTCAACGGCGGCAGGGGTGATTGTGACCAGAGTCGCAACCGATGAAGATGTCGGTGAGCAGATGGTCACTCAGCTATTTAATAACCCACGGGTGATGTGGCTAAGTGCCGGTGTGTTGGGGTTAATCGGTTTAATCCCAGGTATGCCAAACTTTGTATTTTTACTGTTTACTGCCGCATTAGCAGGGCTAGGCTGGTATTTGGTTCGCAAAGCTAAACAGCCAGAAAGTCAGACAGATGATGGGCAAATGAAACAGTTCCAAGAGGCAAATAAGGTCGTTGAAGCCACTTGGGATGATGTTCAGCTTGAAGATTTACTTGCCATGGAGGTGGGCTATCGCTTAATTCCACTGGTAGATAATGACCAACAAGGTGAATTACTTGGACGAATTCGTGGCTTACGCAAGAAATTTGCGCAAGAGGTAGGTTACTTGCCACCTGTAGTGCATATTTGTGACAACTTAGAGTTAGCGCCTTGTGAATATCGTATCCTTATTAAAGGTGCGGTTGTCGGACATGGTGAAGCGCAACCAGGAAGAAGCTTGGCGATTGACCCAGGTAATGCCGCAGGTACGCTACCCGGAGATGCAACCAAAGAGCCTGCCTTTGGCCTACCTGCCGTTTGGATTGATGATGATTTGCGTGAACAAGCGCAAATCCAAGGGTATACCGTGGTTTCAGCAAGCACTGCCGTTGCTACGCACTTTAATCAGATCTTGCTACAAAACTCAAGCACATTGTTTGGTCGCCAAGAAGCACAAATGCTTTATGACCGAGTGAAGAAAGAGATGCCGAAGCTGGCTGATGATTTAATACCGGATACCATTTCTTTGACCACATTGCATCGGGTATTACAGAATCTATTAATGGAAGATGTTGTGATCCGTGATATGCGCACAATCATCGAAACACTTGCAGAAATGGCGGGTGAAAATGGTGAGCAAAAAGATACGGATTATCTAACATCACAGGTACGTATCGCATTAGGGCGGGCAATCACTCAGCAATGGTTCGGCAATGCGGATGAAATACAAGTCATTGGTCTAGATGCGGGGCTTGAGCAGATTTTATTACAAGCGGCCAAAAATGGTGGTGGCTTAGAGCCAAACCTTGCGCAATTTATTCAGACGCAAGCCGAAGAGGCCGTGAAGCACCAAGAGGCGATGGGCGCACCGACGGTATTATTGGTCAATCATGGACTACGTTTGATCTTATCTCGCTTTTTACGCAGAAGCTTGCCTGAACTGGTGGTAATGTCGAATCTTGAGCTAAACGATCGCCGGAAAATTCGCATGACATCGATGATCAGTGGTAACTAAGTTGCTGAGTATAGGAATGAGGTTTTATCGCTTTTGCCGTAAGAAGCGCTTTTTATCATGCACAAGCAAAGCGTCAACGCATTCCTGATACGGATATCAAAGCAGTTGTTATACAACTGCTTTGATGCATAAGAGAGCGGGTTATCTTTTTTAACTTAACGTTTTGGGCGATTTAATAGCGTAGTGGAGGCATGAAACGCTTAATTCACACTTTTTTGTGGTTATTACGTTATTTTGCATAAAATTGCAGAAGTAACAGTTAAAGTCTCACCTTATGGGCGATGTCGCAAGAAGCGCTTTTTATCATGCACAAGCAAAGTGTCAACGCATTCCTGATACGGATATCAAAGCAGTCGTTATACAACTGCTTTGATGCATAAGAGAGCGGGTTATCTTTTTTAACTTAACGTTTTGGGCGATTTAATAGCGTAGTGGAAGCATGAAACGCTTAATTCACACTTTTCTGTGGTTATTACGTTATTTTGCTTAAAATTGCAGAAGGAACAGTTAAAGTCTCGCCTTATGGGCGATGCCGTAAGAAGCGCTTTTTATCATGCACAAGCAAAGCGTTAACGCATTCCTGATACGGATATCAAAGCAGTTGTTATACAACTGCTTTGATGCATAAGAGAGCGGGTTATCTTTTTTAACTTACTGTTTTGAGCGCTTTAATAGCGTAGTGGAGGCATGAAACGCTTAATTCACACTTTTCTGTGGTTATTGCGCTTTTGGGCTTAAAATGACAGGAATAAAAATCAGAGCCTCATCTTGTTTGAGTGCTAAATTGCCTTGGTAATAAAACTACGCTAGCACTTCATTAAGGTTACAAAAGGCAGGCTGATATTGGATAGCGCTAGCTAATCATTTCGTATAACGGTCACCTATGTTCACTTAATGCGATAGTGGATATAGGTGACCACTTTTCTTTTATAGACATAAAAATGGCGTGATTTATTTAGTCGAAAAACAAGAGAAGATAAAGAGTATATTCAATATGGCCTACAAGCGCATGACTGCACGTTACCGAACAGAACGGTGATCTTGTTTATCACCGTCGCCTAAATAGAAATTTTCTTACCTAATACTGGACGCTTTTCTTCTAAACCGTCTGCACCATAAGTGGATTGGTTATTATGTTTTTTGACAAAAGCAAGACGCTGGTTATTCAGTTCAATATGTAACTGCAACATTTGGTGGTTACGGTAATTTAACTCTTTTAATGTTGTTGTCAGCGCTTTGATTTCACCCCACAGGCTATGAAGCGCAGGGTTTTCATCGTAGGGGGCCACAATTCCCATTTCTTGCTCAAGGCGTAGACGATGTGTTTCACCATGTCCAATAGCGGCAACCAAATAACGCTTTTGCTCGGTGGCTTCTTGAAACGGTGATGGGGGAACACGATGGTAGCCTAACAGTAACTCCTCATTTTTCATCACTATTTGCAGTGATTGTAAATGAGTGAGCTGTTGTTCTAGCAACGTCAATAAATCATCATTCATATTCATTGTCTTACTTCATTGATAGCATGAATTCATGGGCATCACGTAAAATACCGTCGGCAACTTTCTCGGTATTCATTTGCAATGTACCATCTTTAATGGCCTGTTTAATTCGTTCAACTTTTTCACTGTTGATATCACTGGCTTGAGGTTGCAATAACTTCTTTTTTAGTTCACTTGGTGAAAAAGTACTTTCTTTAACGGATTCAGTCGCTGATACTTTTTTCTCACGAAGGGGCGCCGTGGGATCTTGTGGGTCACGGTTTGTCACTTGCGTTAGCGCTGAAATTGCAGATGTTTGCTCGATAGCCATAGTGTTTTTCCTGTTCCAGTATTTTTATAAATGGAATATCGGCGTTAATTACCAATTCTTTAATCTAATGCTTATCTTTAAGACTATTCTAATACTTGAGAATGATAATGATACCCTTTGATATGAGTAGGCGCATAATATCGATTATCTTATTGAGTCTCAATCAAAATTCGCTACTTTAGCGCTACCCGCACACTGCCATTTTCTAAGGCTTCTCCATTAACAACCTGACCGTTGATTAATCGAACACGCGTGTTTTCCCCGGTGGCGGCATTGTTGATGGCTCGTCCTTCATATTTAACCGAAAAATTATGGCCATTTGCAAAGACATAAACGTTTTGTCCGGCTTTAACGGCCCAAGGTCGACGCATCATAGATTGTGTCAATGTTTGACCTGCATTGATATCACGCAATGCGATGCTGCCGCGTATTGCCACTTTATCGGTGGCAGCCCCTGTAGGTAGCTTATGGAGTAACCCCTTTTGGGTGCCAATATCGACAAATTCAATTTTTTCCCCACGAGCGATATTACGTGTTGCCACATAATACTGTCCGGTGACATTAACAGTTAACTGAATAAACTGTTTTTTCTTACCGCATTGCACCGGTAATGAAACATTTCCCATATTACGATTACCGACAGGAGGAAGAATTTGGGGCTTTTCACAACTAGGCCAACGTTCTATAGGTGTTTTTATCTCAATAGAGACTTGATTCGGCTTGGTGTGTATTTTACGAAAATAGTTATTAATGTCTTGCGGTAAAGAGGCTTGCGCTGTTGTCGTTAGTAAAATTAACGAGCCAAATAGCGTTGTATGAAAACCATTCATTGAGTTGCCTCCTCATCAAAACATACTTTTCTAATTGCTCGCAGTTTACGCATCTCATCAATAATGAATGGGCCAAATAGGTCAATAATTTTGCCTTTATCTTGCCATTAGATTTTTTGTTATACGGCTAATATAAGCGCGTCGAATTTTAAATTTCAGCGTTTTCTGCATTGCTATTCTTTGAAAATTACAGTTAGCGAATGGCGTGACGCATTGGTGCTTATTTTATCGTGATAACGATAAGAGAGAGATAAGCAAAATTTATTGGGGTTGAACATGATTGATAAATTAAATGCCACATTTGCTTTTCAGCAACAGGCGTTATCAATACGCGAGGCAAGGCAAACTATTTTGGCTGCAAATATTGCTAATGCGGATACACCGGGGTATCAGGCGCGTGATATTGATTTTAGCCGCCAGTTACAGCAAGCCATGAAAAATGGCGTTGTAAAAGGTAAAGGCGTTGCTTTGGCGGTGACATCAAAAGGCCATATCGAAGGTCGAAACATGAAACAGCCCGAATTGGATCTTAAATATCGTGTTCCATATCAAACCTCAATGGACGGTAATACCGTCGATATGGATATAGAGCGCAGTCAATTCGCAGATAACACATTGAAGTACCAAGCAGATCTCACTTTTATTAATAGCCGCGTCAAAAGTATGTTGGCCGTGTTACAGCAGGGGTAATAAAAATGGCGTTACTCAGTATTTTTGATATTTCAGCATCTGCACTGACCGCGCAATCACAGCGTCTTAACGTGAGCGCTAGCAATATGGCGAACGCGGAAAGTGTTGTAGGCCCTGATGGCGAACCGTTTCGTGCTAAACAGGTAGTTTTCCAAATGACGCCTCAAGGCCGTAATGGCGTTGGCGGTGTTCGTGTGAGCCAGTTGATTGAAGATCCCACGCCACCACGTATGGAATACAAACCCGGTCACCCATTGGCGGATGAGAAGGGGTACGTGCGTATGCCTAACGTCGATATGGTCGGTGAAATGATCAATACCATTTCGGCATCGCGTAGCTACCAAGCAAATTTAGAAGTGATGAATACAGCTAAAACGCTGCTTCAGAAAACCTTAACCATAGGCCAGTAACGAGGAAGCTAAATGGGCATAGCAGCCACCATGTATGACTCTTTGGATAACACCACAGCAGGCCCAGAGCCGCTGAAAAGTAATATTCCAAATAAAAATAAGAGTCAAACGGATGATATGCGTGACACGTTTTTAAAAATGATTGTGACGCAGATGCAAAATCAAGACCCCACTAAGCCGATGGAAAACGCAGAGTTGACCAGCCAACTTGCACAAATCGCGACCCTTGAAAGTATGAATAAGCTGAGTGACAAAGTCAGCGGAATTTCAAGCCAAATTGGTTCTGGTCAATCATTGCAAGCGACTCAATTGGTCGGAAAAGGGGTTTTGATACCGCGTAATGAAATCGTTCTTGCGCCATTAAAAACGCAAAATGACAGTGATAATACGGCTATTTCTAAACCAACAAATCCATTACCTGATGATGAAACTAGCCGTGCGTTGTCCGCAGCCAATGACAATGGCGGAGATGATGATGTATCCCAAGGGGATTATATCTCATCGCCGTTTGGTTTCTTCCTTCCCAAAATGGCTGACAGCGTTGAGATCACGATACGCGATAAAAATAGAGCCATTATTCGTACCATCTCTTACGACACAGAAGTGAAACCTGACATTTATGACATGTCGTGGGATGGGCGCGATGACAATGGAAAACTCGTTGCTGATACGAACAGCAAATACTTCTTTGATGTAAGGGCTGTCAGTAACGGCGCAGAAATTGAAGTCACCAAATTGGGATATACCCGAGTTAATGGTGTCACGCCGGGTACAGATGCTCCTTTATTGGATGTTGGTATAGGACAAAGTGTGCCGCTTAGCAGCATTTTTAAAGTCTATCCATCATCTTAATTTTATTTCCCCAACCGTCATGGAGAAAACATGTCTTTTTCACAAGCAGTTAGTGGCTTAAATGCTGCCTCAGCGGGGCTTGATTCGATTGGTAATAATATTGCCAACTCCGCAACTAATGGTTTTAAAGGTGCAACCACCTCTTTTGCCGATATGTTTGCCGGTTCAGGTGTAGGTCTGGGGGTTAACGTTTGCCGCGGTAACCCAAAACTTTAAAGATGGCCCAATCACTCGTACTGACAGACCGACGGATGTGGCCATTTCAGGAAATGGTTTTTTCCCGTGTGCAAGACCAAAACGGTGATATTTTTTATAGCCGTGATGGGCAATTTATTCGCGATAAAAGCGGCAACCTCGTCAACAACCAAGGAATGACGGTGACAGGTTATCCGGCTGGTTTGGATGAGAATGGTAATGTGGTCGTTCAAAGTGGTGGTGTTCCTCAAGGGCTAAATATCCCAACAGATATGATGGATGCTCAAGCCTCTGATTTGGCAAAACTGACTATCAACCTGAATTCTGAAGACAAAGTTAAATCCAAACCTTTTGATATCAATAACCCAGATGATACTGGCAGCTATAACTTCAGTACCACCATGACCGCATTTGATAGCCAAGGTAATACCCATGAAATCTCCGTTTACTTTGTCAAAACAGACGATAACAAATGGACGGCTTATGCAAAAGATGCTGGCGATAAAGTGGCTAAGAAATTAGGAGATATGGAGTTTGATGGAAATGGCCGCCTAAATAGCCCAACTAATGCCGTTTTTGCGTTTGATTATCAAGGTCTAAATGGTGCCAATAACGGTACGTTGCAGATTGACCTAAATAAAACACGCCAGCAAAAAGTCAGCGAATCATCGGTGAGTGCGATTGATGTTAACGGTTATCCGGCAGGTGAGTACACCAATTTCAAAGTTGAAGATAACGGCTTGATCGTGGCGAATTACTCAAACCAACAAAAACGTGTTGTTGGGCAAGTGGCACTTTCAGCATTCGCTAACCCGAATGGCTTAGTATCACAAGGTGGTAACGTTTGGGCACTGTCTAATGCCTCTGGTAACCCGATGGATGGCGTACCGGGCGTCGGTCAATTCGGTAAGCTAACGAGCGGTGCGCTGGAATCTTCCAACGTAGATATGAGCCAAGAGCTGATCAACATGATTGTGATGCAACGTAACTACCAATCGAACGCACAGACGATCAAAACCCAAGATCAGATGCTGCAAACGATGGTTAACTTACGCTAAGTGTAGAGGGTGGCTATGGATCATGTCATTTATACCGCAATGGGAGGCGCACGACATGCGCTTGAAAACCAAGCGATTGTTTCTAATAACATTGCGAATGTTTCCACATCGGGTTTTAAAGCGCAATTAGCGGCGATGCGGGCTGTTCCTATTCATGGAGATAGCGAGCAAACACGAACGTTGGTGGTTGCTTCAACGCCCGGAGCGGATATGAGCCAAGGGCCGCTCAACTATACGGGCAGGCCAATGGATGTGGCATTAAACGACAAACACTTTCTAGCCGTTGAACTTGCAGATGGTAGTGAAGCTTATACCCGTAACGGTAACATTCAAATTTCACCTGACGGTGAATTGGTGATTGGTGAGCGCCGTCTACAAGGAGATGGTGGCCCGATCAATGTGCCGCCGAATGCGGAACTGACCATCGGTGAAGATGGCACAGTGACGGCCTTATTGGCGACCGACCCGCCAACAATGTTAGGGCAGATAGGGCGCTTAAAAGTGGTTGAAGCTCAGCCGCAAGATTTAATTCGCGGTGAAGATGGCTTATTTCATCTATCACCACAAGCCGCGGCGGCGAATGGTAATGGGCTTGCACAAAGTGAGCGAGCTTCCGTGACATCTGGGGTGATTGAAGGCAGCAATGTCAATGCCGCAGAAGCAATGGTGTCGATGATTGCCAACGCTAGGTATTTTGAAATGCAGATGAAAGTGGTTCGTAGTGCCGATGAAAATGCACAAAAAGCCAACCAACTGCTTGCCGTTAGCTAATTTTCAGTAAGGAATAACGATGATCCGTTCATTATGGATTGCTAAAACTGGGCTTGATACCCAACAAACCAACCTTGATGTTATTTCCAACAACTTGGCAAACGTCAGTACAAATGGTTTCAAACGTCAACGTGCAGTATTTGAAGATTTACTGTATCAAAATATTCGTCAACCGGGGGCAATGAGCTCTGAGCAGACCTCTTTACCATCAGGTTTACAACTGGGTACAGGGTCACGCCCTGTGGCGACAATGCGTATTCATAGCCAAGGTGCGTTGAATAAAACCGGAAACACCACCGACATTGCTATCAAAGGACAAGGTTTCCTACATGTGCAGTTGCCCGATGGTACGGATGCATATACACGCGACGGTGCTTTGCAGCCAAACCAAGATGGTCAGCTAGTCACTTCGAGTGGTTACCAAATCGTACCTGCCATCACCATCCCTGATAATGCCAATAGCCTCACCATCGCACGTGATGGTACGGTCTCAATCACGGTCTATGGGGATAACCAACCACAGCAAATTGGGCAAATTACGCTAACAACATTTATTAATGATGCGGGCTTGGAAAGTATGGGTGAGAACCTGTACATGGAAACCGCTAGCTCAGGAGCGCCAAATGAAAGCGCGCCGGGCACGAATGGTGCTGGTTTGCTGTATCAGCATATGCTTGAAACCTCGAACGTCAATGTGGCTGAGGAATTGGTGAATATGATCCAAACCCAACGCGCCTATGAAATTAACAGTAAAGCGGTTTCAGCTTCCGACCAGATGCTACAACGCTTAACGCAACTGTAATTTGATGGCATAACGCGCGGCCTGATCCCAAATGACAATTTGCCCGAGAAGGTAAGTTGTCATTTGGTGATAACTAGGCATTTGATGTGATGATAAAACAGACACAGCAGCAAAAGAGTACCATGATGACGAAAAAACGGTTTTACCCCTGAAATTAAGGGCGATTCATTCTTTTCACCGAGTAAGGTTTTGGTGATTGCTTTGGTATTAGCCACAAGTGGTTGTGCTTATGTCAAACCTCGTCCTCTGGTGGATACTCAAACAAGTGCGTTACCGACAGCACCCACAGCCCCCGCACCCAATGGCGCTATTTTTCAAAGTGCTCAGCCCGCCTATTACGGCTACCAACCACTGTTTGAAGATAGGCGACCTCGCAATGTAGGCGATATTTTAACCATTAATTTGCAAGAGAATGTGAGCGCCAGTAAGAACTCATCCGCGAATGCAAATCGCAGCGGTAAAACGGGGTTCTTAGCCGCAATCTTGCCTGGTTTTATGCAAGGTTGGCTGGGCGGCAGTAATACAGAGCTGGATGTGAAAGGCAGTAGTGATTTTTCAGGGAAAGGCGGGGCCAATGCCAACAATACCTTTAGAGGCACCATAACCGTCACGGTCGATCAACTCTTAGCTAACGGTAACTTGCATGTAGTGGGCGAAAAACGGATAGCGATTAATCAAGGAACGGAGTCGATTCGTTTTTCGGGCGTGGTAAACCCTCGCACAATAGGCGCAGATAACAATGTCAGCTCCACACAAGTGGCGGATGCGCGTATTGAATATGTTGGTGATGGTTATATTAATGAATCGCAAACCATGGGCTGGTTGCAACGCTTTTTCTTAAACGTTTCGCCTTATTAATTTAGGTAGAAATTGAGCTGTAAACCCATAGAGATAATCGAATGAATAAATTAGTGACTCTTCTGCTAACGCTGCTTTGTCTATTTGCTACATCGGCATATAGCGAACGTATCAAGGATTTGACAACAGTGCAGGGTGTACGTGACAACGCGTTAATTGGTTATGGATTGGTAGTAGGGCTGGATGGCACCGGTGACCAAACCATGCAAACACCCTTTACCACTCAAAGCTTGAGCAATATGTTATCTCAAATGGGGATCACCGTGCCACCTGGCACTAACATGCAGTTGAAAAACGTGGCAGCCGTGATGGTTACCGCGAAATTGCCGCCTTTTGCTCGCGCAGGACAAGCCGTGGATGTGGTGGTCTCCTCGATGGGGAATGCGAAAAGCTTACGAGGTGGTACTTTTGCTAATGACCCCACTTAAAGGCGTTGATGGGCAGGTTTATGCCATGGCACAAGGCAACATTTTAGTTGGTGGAGCTGGCGCGAGTGCGGGGGGAAGCAGTATTAAAGTCAATCAATTAGCTGGTGGGCGGATCACTGGAGGGGCGACCATTGAGCGTGAGCTACCTACTAGCTTTGGTCAAAATGGCATCATTAACTTACAACTGAACGATGATAGCTTCACATTAGCGCAAGATATTAGTGATGCAATTAACCGATTACGTGGTGCAGGCACCGCAACACCATTAGATTCACGCACAGTTCAGCTACGTGTGCCAATGAACAATAGTGATCAGGTGCGTTTTCTTGCACAAATTCAAGAATTGAATGTACGTACGCCAATTGCCGAAGCCAAAGTGATCTTAAATTCGCGAACAGGCTCAGTTGTGATCAATCGCAGTGTAACATTAGAAAGCTGTGCGGTAGCACACGGCAGTTTATCGGTGATGGTAGAGAGGCAAACTCAGGTCAGTCAGCCGAACACGCCTTTTGCAGGCGGGCAAACCGTTGTTACCCGTAATACGAATATTGGGGGTGAGGGAGCAAGGCGGCGCATTACAAAAAGTCAATGCCAGCGTACAACTTAATCAAGTGATACAAGCACTTAATACTTTAGGGGCGACGCCAACCGACTTAATGTCGATTTTACAGGCCATGGAAAGCGCTGGATGCTTGCGCGCTAAGCTGGAGATCATCTGATGAATGATATGCAATTAATGCAAGGTGCCGCATTTGATTTGCAGTCGCTCAGCCATTTAAAGCGTGAATTAACTGATTCGCCAGATAAAGGGTTGCGTCAAGTCACCCAGCAATTAGAAGCGACGTTTGTACAAATGATGTTAAAAAGCATGCGTGATGCACTACCGCAAGATGGTCTTTTTTCTTCCGATCAGACGCGTATGCTAACCAGTATGTATGATCAGCAAATTGCGCAAGACCTGTCACAAAAAGGGTTAGGCTTTGGTGAAATGATGTATCAGCAGCTAACTCAAATGCAAGGTGATACATCTTCAGAAGACGTACCAGTGAAGCCCTTTAACATGGATGATCGATTGATAGACTCTCTACCTAATCAAGCAATGGCGCAGATTGTCCGTCGTTTTGCTCCGTTAGGAGATGCTCTATCGTCATCCATGCAGAAGGTCAAATCCCTCTCTTTAAATAGTCAAAACTTTATTAGTCGACTAATAGAGCCTGCAAAAGTTGCCAGCCAGAAAAGTGGTATATCGCACCTTTTGGTCCTTGCTCAGGCGGCATTAGAAAGTGGTTGGGGGCGTCGAGAAATTTTAACGGCGGAAGGCAAAACCAGCCATAACCTGTTTGGTATTAAAGCGGGTAAAAGTTGGCAAGGGCCAGTAACCAATATTATGACAACGGAAGTGATTAATGGCAAAAGCATCAAAATGCGAGACGATTTCCGTGTGTATGGCTCATATGAAGAAGCGATAGCCGATTACATTAATTTATTGACTGAGAACCCACGCTATCGTGATGTTAAACACGCGCAATCCCCTGAGATAGCGGCGCGTCGCTTACACCAAGCAGGTTATGCGACAGACCCTAATTATGCCGATAAATTAATTACGCTGATCAATCAAATTCGTGGCTATCAGACAGCAGACAAAGCGGCGTCACGAGCGGTTCAAGCCTATACCGTCGATCTGAGTGATATTTTTTAAATTTTCATCTTGAAAGGTGCCGTAAACACTAAACATTTGCGGCATCTTTCCGATAACTAACTATATTCGTCATATTTCAAGTGACAGCACGATTGATGATGCTTATTGGTGCTGCAAGGATACAGTGATTTGTTACCTAACTGCACCTCGAATTATTTGAAATATAAATAAAAAGTTCGGGTTGATATTGCGACGGTTATTATCGATGAACCATGGCGATAAGCAGCAGATAAAGGAAAAGCTTATGCTGAACAATGTAATGAATAATGCACTTAGTGGTGTGAATGCCGCACAGGGTGGGTTAAGTGTGATTTCAAATAACTTAGCTAACGCAGGTGTGGGTTACTATCATCGCCAAAGTGCTGTTTTCGGGGAGAATCCCGGCACAATGACACCTAACGGTTATTTTGGTAACGGCACCTATTTTAGCCATGTTCGCCGTGAGTTTGATGAGTTTATTAACCAGCAATATGGTCAATCACGCGCTCGTAGTGGTGAGTATGAAGCTTATGCGAAAAACAGCAGCCAAGTCGATGACTTACTCACTAATGATATTGAAGATATTTCGAGCAATATTGGGAGTTTTTTTACAGCGCTTGATGCCGCAAGCAGTGATGCGAGTGATAAAACATTAATCGATGTTTTTTTAGGTAAATCAAATGCACTGGTAGGGCAGTTCAAGGAAGCAGATAGACGATTACAAGAAATGGAGCGTGATGTTAATCGCCAAATTGAAACTAAGGTGAAAGACATCAATACCTACGCAGAGAAAATCGCTGGTTTGAACCAACAGATAGCGCGGGTGCGCTCTGTGAGCGGCTCAGAGCCTAATGATTTGCTGGACGTACGTGATCGCCTAGTCAGTGAGATCAACTCATTGATTGGCGTAAAAGTGATTGAGCAAAATGGAAACTACAACGTCACTTTTGCAAATGGTTTACCGTTGGTGACTGGAGAAAATGCGAACCGCCTTGAGGCCGTTCCTTCCTCACAGGATGACAGCCGCTTTAGTATTGGTTTTGTTGGTGCTAATGGTCAAGTGCGCGAAATTGCAGACGATGCGTTTCGTGGTGGTGAGCTCAGCGGTGTATTACGCTCTCGCAAAGAGGTCATTGATCCTGCATACCAAAAACTCAATAAATTGGCCTTGGTCTTCGCAAGTAAATTCAACGAAGTACATAAGAAAGGCTTTGATGCTAATGGTAATCCGGGTAAGGACTTTTTCGAAATCGGCAAAGGTAATGTAGTCAGTAATACCTTTAACCGCGGTAAAGCAGAATTTGATTTTAACTATAGCGATGTCTCTCAAGTCACTGGCAATAATTATGAGATGCGTTTTGATGGTAAAGAGTGGAATGTCACTCGACTACCTGAAGGCTTTGCCGTTACCGTTGATCGCTCAACCCCAGATACATTGAAGTTTGATGGTATCGAGCTGAAAATTACCCAAAACAATGCCCAAAGTGGTGATTCGTTTTTAGTCAAACCAGTTAATGGCGTCATCAATGGCATGCAATCTTTGATAAGCGATGCGGCAAATTTTGCGGCGGCGGGTGAGAAAGGGAGCGGGCCTGGTGATAATGATAACCTAAAAGAGCTGGTTAAGCTTCAAGACCAAAAATTAATTGGGGGCACATCAACGTTTTCCGATTATTACGCCACTATCGTCAATGATGTGGGTAACCAAACCAAGCAAGCACAGATTGACTCTGAAACACAAAACAAAATGACAGAAAGTTTCTATCAGCAAGAGCAAGCGGTTTCGGGCGTCAATATGAACGAAGAAAGCATTCAAATGCAAAAAATCCAACAGTTTTTTAATGCGAATGCGCAAGTGCTAAAAACTGTAGATGACCTCTTTAATGCCCTAATGAGAGCGTTCTAAATTCTAGTCATTTAAAAGGATTCTATTATGCGTTTAAGTACGAATATGATTTATCACCAGCGCTTGCAAGATATGAATAATGCTCAAGCGCGTTGGATGGATGCGGGTAGCCAACTGGCATCCGGTAAGCGTGTCAGCAAGCCGTCGGATGACCCCCAAGCTTCATCGCAGGCGGTGCGTGTTAATCAATCTGAAAACCGCAACCAGCAATATGTGGCAAGTCGAGGTTTTGCCAAAACAGGCATGCTGCTACAGATGAGCGTGTTGACCCAGATGACAGAGGTTACCACTCAGATTGATACAACAATTATTCAAGCTTCAAACCAAGGTAGTTTGAGTGATAGTGACAGAATGTCACTTGCGGAGCAATTAAGCGGTTTGAAAGATCAGCTGGTAGCGTTAGGCAATACGACAGATGGTAATGGTCGCTATATTTTTGCAGGTTATAAATCTGACAAGCCACCATTTGAGGTGAATGCTGCGGGCGATGTGATTTACAAAGGCGGCGATAAAGCGATTATGCAGAATGTATCCAGCGATCGCGAAATGACCACTTACTTTACTGGCGCACAAGTGTTTGCAACGGATAGCAATAATGTCGTGAATGTTTTCAAAGCGTTAAATGAAGGCATTGCTGCGCTGAAAACGCCTCAAGACCAAGCAACACAAAGCGAAAAAGAGGCAGCTCAAAAAGCATTAGATAGCGCCAATACAGCGGTTAAATCAGCGTTAGATAAAATCTCAAATATTGAGTCGAAGCAGGGGTTGCAACTACAAGAAATTGATCAGTTAAACTTTCTAGCAGATACAAGAAGTATTCAAAATAGTCAGCGCATAAGTGAGTTGTTGGATACAAATTGGACTGGAGTCACAACAGACTATTATAAAGAAATGGCTATGTTCCAAGCATCGCAAGATATTTTTAAAGATTTAAATAGCATGTCATTATTTGGTGGTCGTTAAGACGTGTGCCAGTCTCAACTCATTTGAGGCTGGCGCAATTACCGTATCGTTATTTTTCCCTACAATTATTTTCTTTTCTCTTATCCTATATTGCATTTCTCTTAAGATGATTTACTCTTTATTTTACCCTTTGTTTTTGCTCTTTAAAAAATTAGCCAATAAAACAATAAGTTACTAAGTGTCATAAAAAAGAAGGTATTTTTCTAAAAAATAGGCTAACGAATTGTTATTTAGGGATTTTGTTTGGTAAGCTAATTGTTCACTGCCGTATAGGCAGCTTAGAAATTTACCTTGTAAAACTAAATGAATTTTAGCCAGTTCACTGCCGTATAGGCAGCTTAGAAAAACACTTTGAATCACCAGATAAACAGCATTCAGTTCACTGCCGTATAGGCAGCTTAGAAACTTGTGATAATGCGTCAGTTGTTAAAGCAGTTGTTCACTGCCGTATAGGCAGCTTAGAAAAATTGCAGATGTGACGGGGTTTTAGGCGGTCCGTTCACTGCCGTATAGGCAGCTTAGAAATGATGCGGATTACTTTGGTTTCGATGGAACCGGTTCACTGCCGTATAGGCAGCTTAGAAAGCTTCTTGGTCAATGATTTTCGTATTACGTCTGTTCACTGCCGTATAGGCAGCTTAGAAAGTGACCGACGAGTCAATCTAACAAACTCTCTTGTTCACTGCCGTATAGGCAGCTTAGAAACAGAGCAAGCGAAAGCTAAAGAAGTTTATGACGATGGGCAGCTTAGAAATAAGACGCGGGTTCAACTCCCGCCAGCGCAGTAATAAAGGGAAAATAAAACTCACATTGGTATAGGAAGATTAGACATAAGGCCAACGGCTTAGAAGGCCGTAGGTCACATACATAAACGTATAGGCAGTTATCCATTTATTAATATAGATTAAATAAACAAGTATTAACATGTACGTTTAAATACAATTAATAAGTTATTTTTGATAAAACGCTTTGCGATCAGCTTCCCAAAATCACCATGTACTCTTTACAAACAATGAATAGCTATAGACAACACTTAAGTTAAACTGTATTTAAATAGTCATATGATTTAACCAAGTCAATGGAAGGCTAATTCAACATGGATGACTTTTCTCCCGCTGATTTAAAAACTATCCTTCATTCCAAGCGCGCTAATATGTACTATTTAGAGCATTGCCGCGTTATGCAAAAAGATGGTCGAGTTCTCTACTTCACCGAAGCGAAAAATGAAAACCTCTATTTCAATATTCCCATTGCGAATACAACAGTTTTGCTATTAGGCACTGGCACCTCTATTACTCAAGCTGCGATGAGAATGCTTTCACAGGCTGGGGTACTGGTTGGTTTTTGTGGTGGCGGTGGCACACCTTTATATATGTCAACGGAAGTAGAATGGTTAACACCACAAAGTGAATATCGGCCAACCGAATATTTGCAAGGTTGGATGCGTTTTTGGTTCGATGATAAAAAGCGTTTAGCTGCCGCTAAAACGTTACAACGATCTCGCATCAGCTATTTACAGAAGACTTGGCAAAGCTCCCGAGAATTGCAGAATGAAGGGTTTATTTATAATGATACGTTGATCCAAAATGCCTTAGAAACCTTTCATACACGAACTGAGGCGGCGGATGACCCTCAGACGCTATTACTCACAGAAGCCCAATTAACGAAGGCACTTTATAAATATGCAGCAAATAACACGGGGCAAAAAAATTTCACACGTCAACATCAAGCCATGGATAAAGCGAATGCCTTTTTAAACCACGGTAATTATTTGGCATATGGTTTGGCTGCGAGTTGCTTATGGGTACTCGGGATCCCTCACGGTTTTGCGGTTATGCATGGCAAAACCCGACGCGGCGCGCTGGTATTTGATGTCGCAGATTTAATTAAAGATGCCATCGTTCTCCCTTGGTCCTTTATTTGCGCTAAAGAGGGAGCCTCAGAGCAAGAGTTCCGCCAGCAAATCTTACAATCTTTCATCGATAATCACGCCTTAGACTTTCTTTTTGATACCGTTAAAACGATTGCGTTACAAACCGGCTCAGAGCAACAAATTCAGGAGCCTAAATTATGATGGTCACTTTTGTTTCGCAATGTGAAAAACATGCACTAAAAAGAACACGACGTGTATTGGATGCATTTGCTAACCGTATTGGTGATAACACATGGCAAACCCTCATCACTGAAGACGGCTTACAAACAGTCAAAAAAATGCTGAGGCAAAGCGCCAGTCGCAATACTGCTGTAAGCTGTCATTGGATACGCTCTCGATCACGCTCTCAACTCTTATGGGTCGTCGGGAATCGCAATAAATTTAATTCACAGGGGCATGTTCCGGTGAACCGTACTGAAAAATCATTTTTAGGCAGCGAATTTGAAAATGATTGGAAATATCTCTCTTTAATTGCCGCTGTTGCTAGGTTAGCAGCTTTATTCCATGACTGGGGGAAAGCATCCCGCTTATTTCAGGATAAGCTGAATCCAGCCGTTAAAATGCCTTTTAAAGGTGACCCTGTTCGGCATGAGTGGGTGTCCTCAATATTGTTTAGTTCATTGGTTAAAATCCATTCAGCGGAAGGGAGTGAGGAAAAATGGCTTGATGCGCTCATTCACCAAGAATGGGATGAATCACAGCTACAGCAATGCGTAAACGATAATTGTTTAGCATCAAATCCACTCGCTGAATTACCCGATGCGGCAGCGTTGTTGACTTGGCTAATTTTAACTCACCATAAGTTACCTTTCTTAGATGAGCAAGAGCTTTGTAATTGGCAGGACAAAGCCATTAATTTGCATACTCAATTATTGGCTAAGATAAAACAAAGTTGGGGCTATAGAAACGGGAATGACGATGCTCAATTTCAACAACGCATCAAGATGTGTTTTGAATTCCCTAATGGCTTATTGAGTAACTCCAAAGCGTGGGTCCAAGCCGTTCAACAAGCGGCAACTGATTTAAAAAATCAACTCCCTTTGTTCCAACAAGCAATGGCAGATGGGAGTTGGCGAGTTATCGCTCACTATGCTCGCCTTTGCTTAATGCTAGGAGATCATAATTACTCATCTCAAGGGAATGACCCACAATGGCACAGTGATATTGCACTTTATGCCAACACACACAAAATCCGCAATATTAACAATATTCCGCAAGTTACATTTAAACAGAAACTTGATGAACATCTCGTCAAGGTCGCTGAAACTGCTCGAGATATTGCAGAAACATTACCTTATTTTGAAAGTGAACCGCCGTTTGCTAGTGATGTTCCAAAGCTTGCATATGATAAAAACAGCACAGGGAAATTTAGTTGGCAAGAAGATGCGGTTAATTCAATTTATCAATACCGCAAAGAGCGTAATGATGACATTAAAGGTTATTTTATTGTCAATATGGCGAGTACTGGCTGCGGTAAAACGCGGGCTAATGCCAAAATCATGCAAGCATTATCTGAAGATAAGCAGAGTCTACGTTATATTTTAGCGTTAGGGTTACGCACATTAACGTTACAAACAGGGGATGAGTATAAAGATCAAAACAAAGATTGGGCTAGGCGAAAGGGAGCTTGCGGTTTTAATTGGCTCTAAAGCGGTGGCTCAACTGCATCAGAATGTAAAAGAGAATGAAAATGCATCAGAAGCCTCGAATGACACCTCTTCACATCAGACTAATAGCGAATCAAATGATTTGAAGCCTCACCAAACTGGCTCTGAATCACAAGAAATGTTATTTGATGAAAATGAAGAAATGCTCAGATGGGATGAGAATAAATGGTTAGGTATTTTGCCAGAAGAAGTATTATCCACCGTACTGACAAGGGAGAAAGATAGGGCTTTACTCTATGCTCCTGTATTAGCTTGTACTATCGACCATATTATAGGGGCTACTGAAACCATTCGTGGCGGCCGTTATATTCTGCCTTGTTTACGTTTAATGTCTTCAGATCTTGTGATTGATGAGGTCGATGACTTTATTGAGGCTGACTCGGCAGCCATCGGGCGTCTGATCCATATGGTTGGGTTACTTGGGCGTAAAGTGATGATCTCTTCCGCTACAATAACCCCAGATACTGCTTTGGCTTACTTTCATGCTTATCAATCTGGGTGGCATGCTCATGCAAAAAGCCGTCAACAGTCTTTAGAGATTGGTTGTATGTGGATTGATGAGGGGGAATATGACCCCGTAAAAGAGAAATGTAAATCTTCAACGCTAGCTGCTACGCTTGTGGCTAATGATGAAAATACCCCTTACTTTTATCAGCAGTACCATGGCAAGTTTATTGATAAAAGAGCCAAAGTGTTAGGGCAGCAACCTGCACGCCGTTAAGGCATTAATAGTTCCTACACCAAAGGATAATACGCAAGAGAGTCAGCAATGTTATTTTAATCACATCCTCAATGCTGTATTAACCCAACATCATTACCATGCTTTTCTTGATAAACGCACGGGTATCCAAGTTTCATTTGGCGTAATCCGTGTTGCCAATATTTTACCTTGTATTGATCTAACGCGTTTCTTACTTGAGTGTGAGTGCCCTGATGAGGTTGAGATCCGCACTATGGCTTACCATAGCCAGCAAGTTCTATTGCTACGGCATGAACAGGAACAACATTTAGATAGTGTTTTAAAACGTAAGGAAAAATCAGGAGAAGAACCTGATGCGCTAAATGATGCGATCATTCGCCAACATCTCGCACAAGTCAGTGCAGAGGGGAAAGCTAAGCATCTGATATTTATTCTAGTTGCTACACCAGTAGAAGAAGTAGGGCGCGATCATGATTTTGATTGGGCGGTGGTAGAGCCTTCATCCTGGCGTTCTATTATTCAAATCGCCGGGCGTGTTCGTCGTCATCGAGAAGGGGAAGTGGCACAACCTAATATGGCGTTATTGCAATACAACTTAAAAGGGTTTGAAGAAGGCAATGATAATCCATTTTCTCGACCCGGCTATGAAAATAGATATATTAATTTAGGGTTATCGACTCATGATCTTTACGAACTGGTTGATGAACAACAATTGAACAAATCAGTTGATGCGATCCCTCGAATACAAAAGCAAGCAAATTATGAAAGTAAAAAACACACTAATTTGGCCTGTTTAGAGCATGCAGCGATAAAGTATACATTTAAAATTGAGCATATTTTCCCGCCTAAACGGGCAGAAAATTCAGCAACATCATCAAGAAGAACCACTCGACGTTCAAATCATCAAACAATACCCAGTAATGCAGCATCTCATATTTGGGGTTATACCCATGGTAATTGGTGGATGACAGCAATATCTCAACAGATAGCATCTTTTCGTAGCGGCGCCCCTTCTTTTCGATTGGTGTTGGAAATCTTACCAAGAGGGGAAATGCAATTTAGTGAATATCATCGCGAAAATGGTTGGGTTAATGTGGGGGCTCAGAATGGAATTCATTTCATAGAGTTCCCTGAGTCAATGAAAAAGAGGCTTTGGTTAGTTCGGGATTATGCGAAATCTCTCGAATCCCAGACAGAGGAAGCAGAGCAAATCACTTCACTTTCACGGTTTTATGGCGAGATAACGTTTTTAAAATGTTTAAATGTACATGATGGATATCGTTATGATGACCAGATGGGGGTATACCCAATAAAAAGGTAGTTTGCATCACTTAGCAAAAAAGGAGTATTTCTACTTATTTTTGAACGTGATGTTTATCAGATGGGGAAATAGGATATAGCTTGAGATAAGTGGGGAGCTATCTGTGTATAAGCTAGATTAATAGATAAGTTAAGTCACAAGGGCCAAAATATGTTAGATCCAGCAATAGAAGCCTTTTTTGCTGAGCGCAAAGAAGGCTGGCTTAAAAAGAATCTAAAAGCTTCTATGAGTGAAGCAGAAGTGCAACAAATAGAGCAACAGTGTGAAGATACTTTTGCTTTATCGCAATGGTTACCGAATGCGGCAAAACGAGCAGGGCAAATATCGCTTTCGACTCACCCGTGTACCTTTAGCCATCCTAGCGCACGTAAAAATAAAAATGGCTATGTTAGTGCAATTATCGCTAATGCAAAGCAAGCGAATGATGGCTTTTTACGCTCAAGCAATGTTGCTGTAGAGCCTGATGCATTAGGTAATGCAGCGGCATTAGATGTCTATAAATTTCTTACATTACAGATGCAAGATGGGGCAACGTTATTAGCGCATATTGAAGCGGAAACGCAACTTGCAAAAACGTTATTAACTCTGAATAACGAGTCTTATCAAGAGATAAGAAATGGTTTTTTGGCAATGAGCGCAACGGATGATTCGGTGGTGACGAGTTCAAAAATCAAACAAGTCTATTTTCCGGTGTGGTTTGATGACGAAGACTATCACTTATTGTCTATTTTAACCCCTTCAGGATTGTTGTTTGAAATGCGCCGCCGCATTGATGATATTCGTTTTTCTGAACAGACTAAGACATTACGTGATCTAAAACGTAAAGGGGAATATAGCGAGGTAGGTTTTAAAGAGATTTATGGGCTCACAACCATTGGTTTTGGTGGCACTAAACCACAAAATATTTCAGTTTTAAATAATCAAAATGCAGGGAAAGCCCATTTATTGCTTTCTTTGCCCCCAGTGTTGAATATTCGAGAAACACGTTTACCAAAAACGAATTTTTTTACTGACGCGATAAATCCATGGCACACCAAGGAAACATTTCAAGCTTTCCATGGATTAATTAATTTACCGAAAGATAAACGAGGTAACCGCTTTATTGAATACCGAGATAACCGAATTCAAGAATATGTGGATTATATTATCGTCATGATGTGGAAAGTTCGCCGTGCTTTGGAACAGGAAAATATCACATTACCAAATAAGATTTCCAACTATCAAAAAACATGGTTATTTCCAGATAATCAAGAACAACGAGATAATACGGATGACTGGCTCGAAATATTAATTCCAGAAATTGCTCGTCAATTTATTGCAGGCTACAAGGTAGTTAATGGCAAAAAAGCATTATTTTTAGGTAACGATGAGTTTAATGCCATTGTTGATGTTGTTGCGAGATATAAGGAATTATTGAGATGAACAATTCAATGAATCTAATAAAGCTCTCACATCTGAAAGTACATAATGCTAATGCACTATCAAGTCCATTCACTATCGGTTTTCCTGCCATGACAGCATGGCTAGGGTTTATGCATGCGCTAGAGCTTAAATTAAGAAAGATAGGCTTTTTAGAATTACAACTCGAGTCAATCGCGGTTATCAGCCACGAATGTAATTTACAAACGTATAAAGGTTCTAGTGATTTTGTAAGTTCAATCGTCGGTACGGGTAACCCACTCGATAAAGAGGGTAACCGTTCAGCGTTTATTGAAGAAGCCCGGTGTCATTTAGACGTTTCATTACTGATTGAATTTTCAGATAGAAATGATGAGTACGGTAATGTGTTAACGGATAAATCAATCGTTGACCGGATTTATGAGCTAATCCCAATGATGAAACTGGCTGGTGGCGATATTTTGTCTGTGGATCTGCCTCAGATGCATTATTTGCCTGCCAATGATGATATGGGGAAATATAGACGTAGCTTATTCAATAGTTTAATGCCCGGCTACGCTTTGATTGAGCGTAGAGACTTAATGGTATCTGCAATGGAAGATGGTCAAGATGCCATGGATGCGCTTTTAGACTATGTGACTGTCCATAATCAATGCGTTGAAGTAGACATTCAAAATGAATCAAAAAACAAACACTATGAGTGGAAAGTTCAGCGTAAAACAGCGGGCTGGATTGTACCAATAGCGACAGGTTACCAAGGTATTTCCCCATTAGGTCAGGCTAAAAATCAACGAGACCCAAACGTTCCCCATCGGTTTGCGGAAAGTCTTGTGACGCTTGGTCAATTTGTCATGGTCAATAAGATAGGCCATCCCAATGAAATATTATGGAAATACAGTAATAACTTAGAAAATAGTCTCTATTTATGCCAACAAGTTGAATCAAAATATTTTACGAGCGGAGAGTAACAATGGCGAAGAATAATGATGTAGCATCAGTACTGGCATTTGAAAAAAAATTAGTTCCTTCAGATGGTTATTTTTATGGTACGAGTTGGGATCATAAATCACAATGTACACCGCTCGTGCTACAAGAAAAGTCAGTCCGAGGTACCATTTCAAATCGTTTAAAAGGTCCAGTTAAAAACGACCCATTAAAATTGAACGCTGAAGTAGAAAAAGCCAACTTACAAACAGTTGATGCTTGTGCATTAGGCACTCAACAAGATACGTTAAAGCATCAATTTACACTCAAAATTTTGGGGGGTGTAGAGACGCCATCTGCTTGTAATAATGCCTCTTTTAAAGAAAGTTATACTAAAGCGGCAAAAGAATATATTGCTAGGGAAGGTTTCCGTGAGCTTGGTCGCCGTTATGCGCATAATATTGCTAATGCACGCTTCTTATGGCGCAACCGCGTGGGCGCTGAAAAAATTGAAGTTGAAGTGAAAGTATTAAATAAAGGGCAAGAGCAGCAATGGACATTTGATGCGACACAATACAGCATTCGTAGTTTTGAAAAGCAAGATGATAAAGTGAATGAGTTAGGCGCTAAAATTGCTGCTGCACTGGCAAACAGTGAAGGGGCATTACTTCTTGAAATTACCACCTATGCCCAACTCGGGCAGTCTCAGGAAGTTTATCCTAGTGAAGAGTTGGTATTGGATAAAGGTAAAGGTGATAAAAGTAAGATCCTTTATCATGTGAACGGTCATGCGGCGATGCATTCACAAAAAATAGGCAATGCTCTACGCTCTATCGATACTTGGTATCCTGATTATAACGATGAAGTTAATAGTGCGGGGGCAATTGCTATTGAACCTTATGGGGCCGTGACTAACCTTGGTCGTGCATATCGAACTCCTAGCGATAAACAGGACTTTTATACGCATTTTGATAAATGGGCTCGTGGTGAAAAATTGGCACGACTCGAAGATGAACACTATGTTATGGCGGTCTTGGTGCGTGGTGGTGTCTTTGGGGAAAGTGACAAATAAGGTGAACTATGGACTATTATCAGGAGATCACATTACTGCCTGATTCGACGATACCGTTGGACTTTTTATGGCAAAAGGTCTATCAGCAAATACATATTGCGTTGGTAGAAAATAAGTCTGAGGCCGGTGATAGCGAAGTTGCGGTTGCATTTCCTGAATATGGAAGTGTTGGCTTCCGGTTAGGAAAAAAATTGCGTTTGCTCGCAAAGACTGAAAAAACGCTGACTCAGTTAAATATCAGTCACTGGCTAATGAGGCTAGCGGATTATGTGCATATTAAGTCGATTCAAGCGGTGCCAGAGCATGCCACGCCAATTAGTTATGTGCGTCAACATGTAAAAGGTGCAAAGCGTCTTGAACTGGATAGGTATAAGAAAGCTCAACTGTATTCAGTAAAATCAGGGCAGCCTATTGAGGTCTGTTTAAGCGCAATAAAAGAGCCTCAAACGCGTAGTCGTTTACCTTTTATTTGGATGGAAAGTCAGCAAACAAAGTCTAAAACAGAAGGCGATGGGCATCGTCCATTTCCACTCTTTATTCGGTGTGTTGCTGCGAAGGAAGCAAAGGCAGGCACGTTTAATTGTTATGGGTTAAGTCAGTCTATGGGGAAAGGCGAAGAGGTTGCCACCGTTCCACATTTTTGACCTTTTTTACCCTTGTTTTTTTGCTCTTTAAAAATTAAACATAAAAACAATAAGTTGCAGCAGACTGTAAAAAGAAGGTATTTTGATAAAAATAGCTTTAACTGTTTGTTGTGACTTATTTTTTATTTGATACGCTATAGTTCACTGCCGCATAGGCAGCTTAGAAATTTATGTACTACACCCGCTGGATCATGTTTTCCGTTCACTGCCGCATAGGCAGCTTAGAAAACCTTGCGTTTCGTCTAATTGAATAATACTGAGTTCACTGCCGCATAGGCAGCTTAGAAAGAAGTTAAAAAGTGGCAAAACATGGCTGAAATGTTCACTGCCGCATAGGCAGCTTAGAAATTAAAGCAGGTGTGCGCTTCTACTTTCGTGCTGTTCACTGCCGCATAGGCAGCTTAGAAAATGTTTCACGAACCCAAAGGCGATCGCCAACTCGTTCACTGCCGCATAGGCAGCTTAGAAAAATGAAACATCTGCTTGATTTTATAATATTTTTCAAGGTGACCATTTTGGCTTGTTCTATAAAATACAAAGGTAGCTTCTAATTCTTTATTTTCGTCCAAAGTCACCGATAATAAAGGCGAGGATTTATCAATCGGCTTTGTAAATACAACTGGTTTATATGAGGCACTTTGCTCACGAAAAGAACCATATTAGTTAGCCCCAATCACTTAGACTTCATCTTTATGACCAATTTGATAACGATTATCAATTGAGTTCTGAGATAAGTATCCTACTGAAATAAAACAAATATTTCCTTAGTGCGAGTTTGAGGTTGAGTTAAGGCTTCAAGTATATCATCATGATTGAGTGTATGTTGTGGCTTCTTTTCTGTCGGTTAGATGGCCCATTATCCGGAGGAACGCCTTGAGAACGCGTATTACCATTTATCCTGAACCAATTTTATCAATTCTAATGTGCGGCCTAAGCGTTTATTATCAACAATAGTCCCTTGGTCAACCTCGGACAGCCGATCATAAATAGAATAGGGCAAAATTCCACCTTTTAAGCGGAGTTCTTTTTTCGAATTAACTCGAAACACCTCGATATCGCTATTAGCGTTTTTCGGCTCAGCCTCTGAATCACGCCGTAGTATCGAAAGATTACAACGTGTACCTGATAAGAGCACCAATCAATGGACTAGGGATATTTTGGATTGCACCGTCAAAAGAAGCCCAACCTAACCAGGCTTAGCTAAGTTAATGGGCTAAAAAGCCATCATCGATAACTGACCTCGGAGAAAAGCAGACGCTGTCGCTTCACTTTTTTGATTACAAGTCAGTAGGCTACCTATCTTGTTGTATAGGTGGTTTGAAAATTAAATATATCCTAAATATAGATTAACAAATTATGATAATTCTCTGATGAGTTTTTTTTAAATAAAGATTTTACTTTTTTGTTTTTAATACTAAATTAGAGAATAGACTGAGATAGCCATAAATATACATTTTGATGTTTAGGTTGAATTATTGGGGAATAACATAGTTACTGACGTAGGTCAGCTTAGAAATCGGTGATTTTACTGTTATTTATATATGTTCACTGCTATATGAGCAGCTTTTAGAATAACCATTATTAGATTTTTATTGTCTTAATAGTATTTAAGACTAGTTAAAATTCAATTATGATTTTTATCTCTGTGTGTTATTTTTTGTGAATAATACCTCGGTAATTTTACTGTTACTATTTTCCCTTGTCTGGTGCAGTGTATAAAACGAGGGATAATTATGATGATTGAAATTTTTATAATATTTTATTTAAAAGAGATGTTATTGCGGATAATGTTATCATTCTTTTGAAAATGTATTTTTTGATAACTCAATAAAAGAACATAAGTAGGATGTTTCTATCCTACTTAATTATTTATGACCATGAATATTTCAATAATTCGCATCTTCTGAATCACCCCCCCAAGTAACCCAAACATCAAGGATAGCTGCTCAAAAGCTTGATGAATCAGTCGTTCACTGTAACGAGGAAGAATCGAAATAATTAACCCAAGCATACTGATACCGATAGTTAGAGTCAGTGGAAAACCGACCACAAACACCGATAACTGCGGAGTCATTCGGTTAAGAATACCGAGAGCAAGGTTAAGTATCAGAAACAGCGTGATAAATGGTAATGCCAACATCAATCCATTAATAAAAATGCTACTCGCAAATTGAGCCAATGACCAAAAGCCATCTCGACTAAGAGGGGAAACTTGAATTGGGATCAATTCAAATGAGTGAATAAGAATATAAATTAACCATAAATGCCCATCAAATGAGAGAAAAAGCAGCAACATAATTAAATTTAGAATACGCCCCAAAATAGGCATATTTGGTCCACCGGTTGGGTCGAAGAACGTTGCAAAAGATAACCCCATCTGTAAACCAATCACTTCACCGGCATGGCGCACAGCCGCAAATGCCATCTGCATGGTCAGTCCAATAGCCACGCCAATCACGATCTGTTGTACGATGACCCATAACCCCATCGCTGAAAATAAAGGAATGTTGACGACAGGAAGTTGCGGAGAAACTATTAAGATTATAAAAAACGCTAAGATAACTCGTACTTTAGTAATGGATTGCTTTTCATTAAAAAAGGGCGCTGTACCAAACAGCGCTAAAAGGCGTATAAAAGGATAGAAACCTTGGCTTAACCAGAGTGTGAGTGTCTCACTGGTAATCGTTAACATGATTAGCCAATAATAAAGGGCAGATTACTGAATAGCGTACGCATATAATCCAGTAATAGGTTGAGCATCCAAGGTCCTGCAATAATAATTACCGCGATGACCGACAAAATTTTAGGGATAAATGACAGCGTCATCTCATTCACTTGGGTTGCAGCCTGCAACAAACTGATCGTCAACCCTGCAACGAGTGCCGCCAATAATAGTGGGGCCGCTAACATTAAGGCAATTTTCATTGCTTCAGTGCCCAGTGCCATAACCGATTCGGGTGTCATTGTGATCCCTTAATTAAAAAAGCTTTGTGATAAAGAGCCGAGTAATAATTGCCATCCATCAACCAGAACAAAAAGCATTAATTTGAACGGTAAAGAGACAGTGGCGGGTGGCACCATCATCATCCCAAGCGCCATCAAGACACTGGCAACCACTAAGTCAATGATCAGAAATGGAATGAAAATAGTGAAACCAATTTGGAATGCGGTTTTTAGTTCGCTAGTGATAAATGCAGGTACTAAAATCCGCATTGGAACATCTTTTGCCTCTTGGATCTCACCGACTTTGGCAATGCGTGCAAAAAGAGCCAAATCACTTTCTCGAGTTTGCCCTAACATAAAAGTACGAAAGGGGGCTGTGCCGCGTTCTAAAGCGGTTTCTAAACTGATTTTATCTTCACTAAATGGCTGATAAGCTTCACGATAGGCTTGGTCGGCAACAGGCGACATCACAAAAAATGTGAGAAATAACGCAAGGCCTAATAGTACTTGGTTTGGTGGTGCAGAAGGGGTTCCAAGCGCATTACGCAGCAAACCTAGCACAATGATAATGCGCGTAAAACTTGTCATCATCAATAACAGTGCAGGGATAAAACCCAGCAATGTTAGAAAAAGTAAGGTTTGGACAGGTAACGACCAACTTTGCCCACCATCGGGTAATGTTCGACTGATTACAGGCGGTAATGATGCTAGAGCTTGCATAGGCAGCATCAATAATAACGAAGCGATCATTGCTGGGGATTTCACAGAAAACATGAGCGCTTCCAGTTAGTTATAATTAGAGAGATTTGAAGCCGCATGGTTGGCGGCATCTTGTTTTTTCTTTAGGATAGACTGAAATGTGAGTGGCTCAGTCACTGAAGTGAGTGCAGTTTCATTTTTAGCTGGGCATTGATGGAGTAAATTAACAGATTGTGCCGTGACACCAAGCACCAGCCATTCGTTATTCATTTCAACCACAACAACACGCTCTTTATTGCCTAGTGAGCAACTCGATTTGACTTTTATTAATGAGGGTTTACCTAAATTTCTAGGCGCAAAACCAAGTTTTTTCACTAGCCAAGCACCGGCCAATATCAACAAAATGATGCCACCTAACGCCCCTGAAACTTGCACTAAACTATCGCTATTGCTAATCGCAGGGGATATTTGGCTGCTAGGTTGTTCGGTCTGGCTGATAAAAGGTGTTGTTTTCATTTCAGTCTAGTCTCCGCTGTCTTATTAACGACTTAAACGGCGCATACGCTCTGAAGGTGTAATGATGTCCGTGATACGGATACCGTAATTATCAGAAACGACTACAACTTCACCTTGTGCAATTAAGTAACCATTAATGAGAATATCCAATGGCTCACCGGCTAATCCATCGAGAGAAACGACAGAGCCTTGTGACAAACTTAATAGCTTTTTAATCGTCATTTTTGTGCGCCCCAGTTCGACAGAGAGGCGAACGGGGATATCCATAATAAGATTGATATCAGAAAGCTGATTGAGTGCATTTTGCCCATCAAGATTTGCAAACGCCTGTGCACCGGCAGAGGCGGATTCCGCTTTCTTTTGTTGCTCCAGTGCCTCAGCCCATAAGTCCTCACTGTCGTGATTGGTTGATGCATCAGGAGAATTCTTCGCCTCACTCATTGGTACTTTCCTCATCTAGAGTGTTTAAAACAGGGTTAATCAAATGTTCTACACGCAATGCATATTGGCCATTTTGGGTTCCGTATTGACTGGTCAACACAGGCACGCCATCAACACTAACGATGAGGCGATCTGGCTTCTCAATAGGGATAACATCCCCTTTTTGCAATTGCAGTAAGCGAGATATCCGCAGTGGAATATCGACAAAATTTGCGACTAGCTCTAACTCTGAGCGCTTGACTTGGGTGACTAAATTACTCACCCAAGCTTCATTTTCTTGATGTCCTTGCTCCACAGGTGGGTTAATCAACCGTTCACGTAACGGTTCAATCATGGCAATAGGGATACAGATACTGAATTCACCAATGGTATTTCCTATCTCGACTAAGAAAGGTGTCGTGACCACGATGTCATTAGGCGATGTCGTAATATTGGTAAACTTCACCTGCATTTCGGAACGAACATATTCCACATCAATATCAGCGATAGGCCTCCAAGCATCACGGTAAGCGCTTAAAGCCAATTTCAGCATACGATGAATAATGCGCTGCTCAGTATTGGTAAATTCCTTGCCTTCTGAGCGAACAGGAAAGCGTCCATCGCCACCAAATAAGTTATCGACCGCGATATACACCAGCGCAGGTTCGAATGTGAATAATGCCGTGCCGCGTAACGGTGGCATATGAATAAGGTTCAAGTTTGTAGGAACAGGTAAGTTACGAGCAAATTCATGATAAGGCTCGATTTTTATGCCACCAACAGTAATGTCAGGGCTACGGCGTAACATATTAAACAACCCCATACGGAATTGGCGTGCAAACCGCTCGTTAATAATTTCGAGTGATTGCATCCGCTCCCGAATAACACGACGTTGGGTATTCGGGTCGTAAGGGCGAACCTGCTCTTTGTCTTTAGGTTGTGTCGCTGATTCATTTGACGATGGTGCGTCATCATTGAGCAACGCATCGATTTCAGCCTGAGATAAAATATTATCGCTCATCTGAATTACCGCAAAATAAATGTCGTAAATAACACGTCGGTGATCTCCTGATCGTTTTCGCCGGGGATCACAGTTGGAGACAAAGTTTTTTTAATGGCTTGCATTAATTGCAATTTACCGTCATGAGTACTGAGTGCTTTCGGCTTCTGCTCTGATAGCAATAACAACAAACGGCTACGGACTTCAGGTAGAAAATCATGCAGTTGCTTGCGTGATTTCTCATTTGCTAATCGTAACGTGATATTGATATACAGAACCCGATCGGGGGATTCGTTCAGCCCCGGAAGGTTGACGGTAAAAGGTTCTAAATCCATAAAAATAGGTTGGGATAGCTTAGGTGATTTCTCTTCCTCATTAACTGAATTTGCCGTCTGTTGCGTTGTCCACCATGTATAACCACCAAAACCCGCACCGGCAATGGCGAGAAGGGCGAACAGCACGAGCAACCCTTTGTTTGAATTCTTAGATGTATTGCTTGAAGACGACATGTTAGCAAAATTCCTATTTATGAAGACCAAACCCACTTCGGGGTTTTTTACTTTGTTATCTTTAGCATTATGGCTTGATTGAGCCAGACTAAAGGGGGGAAAAACGAAACAAAAAGGGGGTAACTCGGCGCTTTAATTACGAAATCACCACCTCTCGTTTAAAAATTAAGCGAATGTATCGATCCCACCTCGTGTGCGAATGGTGGAAGTCGTCGGTGACACTGCCGCCATCTCAGTACTTGTCACGCTGCTAAGCGTTTGTCCGCCATACAGATTTTTTTCGTGACCTTGCTCTGAGTGCGTATCCGCATTCGATTGACCACTAAAGTTATCTTGCCCAACCGAGCCTTGAGCCAAATGGATGCCACTTTCTTGTAACGCATTACGTAAGATTGGCATCATGGTTTCCATCGCAGCACGTACTTGACTGTGAGGCGACACAAAATGCATAACGGCTTGGTTATCTTCAATGCGTAGGTGAACATTTAACGAGCCAAGCTCTTCCGGATGTAAGCGAATTTGTGCATGTGAGACCCCTTGGCGTGAGAAAAACAGCATATGTTGGTTCAATTGCTGTTGCCAGGCTTCACTGCCTAATGGTACTCCCGGCTGCATGGGGATAACGGGCACATTCGTCGAAACTATTTGAGAACTGTTAGGCAGCGGCGTTAAGCTGACCGTTTGAGTGGGTGATGAAGGTGCCATTTGAATGGCATCACTGCCCGTTGTCGGGGTAAATGCCCCTTTAATTAGGGCGCCGTTATCTGCCGTCGCAAAGGTAGGTACGATGGAGCTTGGTGCCTCTTTATCCGCCAGTTTTTTATTTAATGGCATAAAGTCTGAGGATAAGTTTTTGGTTAAGCTCTCGCGGCCTTCATTGAGTGAGAAAAGTGGTTGATCTTTACGCGGCTCTCGCTCATTTTTAATGAAAGCCCCTAATGATGGCGATTCTTCTTCGCCGGCTAATTGCATTTGAGCACTTAGGTCAATTGGCTCATCCATTGTTGCCATCGCCACCAACGAGTCATTTAAAGGTTGAGTTTTTTGGGCAAATGGCACTAAAGCCGCTCGCTGACCATCAGCAAATTTTGTTGTTGCTGACGACAGGGTTTGCTGATCAACGGCATTTTTCAGGTTAGCTAACCACACTTGCTCAACAGCGTCTGATTGCGCCAATAATTGCGATTGTAAAGCAGGTTGCTCGCTACCGTTGCGTAAGTGGCGGCTATAATTTAGTTGCTCAATTGCCTGCTCTGCTTGTTCCTTTTCTTTTCCCGTGGATGGCTCATGGGCTTTGGTTGTTAAACGCTCATCAGCACTTGTAGGCTTTTGATTAGCCTGCTTGTCCATCGTTGGTTCAGACGTAGACGCTTTTTGTGGCGTGGGTTGCTGGCTTTCCAACGCGGCTTGAAAAGGCACCACCGCTTCTTGGTTATCATCAGCACGTGATTGATTTGGCTGCGTATGGCCGTTTTTAGCGCCATTTGCTGCCGTAATGGCTGGAGAGCCTGTATTATTGACGTCCATTTATTGATTTCTCCGTAACATTGCGCGCTGAGCATATTCATCCATCTGCTTTTGCTCTAGGCGGTTTAAACGTTGGTTTTTAGTTTGCTCAGCACGTTGAATTAAAGTGTCGAATGCATTGACGCGTTGTTGTTTTTCTTGCCAATGGCGGTTAGCTTCGCTAACACGTTGCTCCCATAATGAAAGCTGTTGCTGCTGTTGCTCAATGGTGAGTTCTAATGTGACTAAAAACTGCTGGTAGTTTTGCCATTTATCAGCATCTATCCCACTGTGCAGTGTTTGGTTTAATTTTTGCCGATATTCAGCCTGATAGTTCTCTAACATATTGAGTTGTTGAGTCATTTGTACCTGCGTTTGTCGAACTTGGGCCAACACCTTTGCGGCTTCTTCTGAGGCCTCAACGGCTAAACTCAATAATGTATCTAACGCATTGTTTTTACTCATTTAACCCTCATTACTCATTTGGAACAGCATGCACCAATTGTTCGCAAGCACTTTGATAATCGCAGCGCTCATCAATGTCTTGTTGTAAAAACTTCGACATACGGGGGTAATATTGGATTGCCATATCTAACAGCGGATCACTGCCTGTTGCATACGCACCCACATTAATCAGATCGCGGTTGCGTTGATAACTGGAGGTGAGCTGCTTGAAGCGTTGGATTTGGCGATAATGTTGTTTATCAATTAACTCTGTCATCGCTCGGCTGATTGATGCCTCAATATCGATAGCCGGATAGTGGCCTGATTCCGCCAGTGATCTTGATAGCACGATATGCCCATCGAGAATGGCGCGGGCAGAATCTGCGATAGGATCCTGTTGGTCATCCCCTTCGGTTAATACGGTATAAAAAGCGGTAATAGAGCCACCATTTTTGCCGTTACCTGCCGTTCGACTAATGCAGGTAATTTGGCAAAAACAGAAGGTGGATAGCCTTTTGTTGCAGGAGGTTCACCGATGGCTAAGGCAATTTCTCGTTGAGCCATACTGTAACGGGTGAGGGAATCCATGATCAGCAATACGTTTTTTCCTAGGTCACGGAAGTACTCGGCAATCCGTGTCGCATAAGAAGCCCCTTGCATACGTAATAGTGGCGAGACATCAGCAGGTGCCGCAACCACAACGGCACGTTTTAAGCCCTCGGCCCCTAAAATATTTTCGATAAAATCTTTGACCTCACGACCACGCTCACCAATCAAGCCAACCACAATAATGTCAGCCTGAGTGAAACGCGCCATCATGCCGAGTAAAAACACTTTTTCCGACCCCTGAACCTGCAAATAGCCCCATGCGTTGGCCTCGCCCAACGGTCAGTAAGGCGTTAATGGCGCGTACGCCCACATCCAAAACACTATGGATAGGCGTGCGTTCTAATGGGTTAATAGGAGGCGTGATCAATGGCGCCCGTTGCTTGGCGTCTAATGGGCCTTTTCCATCGAGCGGTGTACCTTGCGCATCAAGAATGCGTCCTAATAGTTCATCCCCTAATGGCAACAAACGACTGGTTTGTCCATCATCACCGTTAGTTTGTGCATAGACGCGCGCGCCCGGCGCAATCCCTTCTAGGTCAGCAAGTGGCATCAGTAGCATGCGTGGGCCATTAAAACCGACAACTTCGCAAACCACTTCGTCATGGCGATCGTTAATGGCTCGTTCGACAAAGCAGGTGGCGCCTAATGGCATCTTGATCCCTTCTGCCTCCATGACTAACCCGGTTATTTTTGTCAGTCGTCCATAGCGGCGTATCATTGGGATCCCTTTCATTCGGGATTCAAAACCTTCAAGTGCAGCAATCCAGCGACTCATTCGTACGGTCATGAGAGTGTCTCCGGCGCGTAGAGGCGGCATAGCTCTTGCCAGCGTGTTGCCACTGTCATATCGATTTCGCCATCTTCAGCGACGACACGACAACCACCAAGATGCAGCTTCGGATCGCCAACTAAGCGCCAGCCATTCAAATTCAGCAGCGAGCCTAAATGTTGCTCGATCAATGCTGTGTGAGCTGGGTTAACGTGTAGTTCAGGTTGCCCAGAAAACAGCGGTTTTTGCTGTAACAAATGGCTGATCTCTTCCAGCAAGGCCGTGCCATCACAAATGGTGGATTGACCGAGCACTTGTTTTGCGGCAGTTAAAGCAATTTGTAAAAGCTTAGTGGTGATCACCGTATCGAAACTATCTAATGAATAATGAAATTCAGATAGCAGCTTTTGCCATGTATCAATAATTGGTTGCTCTTGAGCCAGTGCTTGCTGGCGGCCTTGCTCTGCACCTTCGCGTTGGCCTTGCTCAAAACCAGCTTGATAGCCTTCTTTTTTACCTAGCTCATAACCTTGTTGGAAACCTGTTCGTTGAGCTTCTTCTTTTAAGTTATCAAGAATATTAATTTGTTCGAGTACCTCTTGGGGTTCAAGACACGGTACTGCTGGTTTGGTTGGCTCAGGGAGTTCCTCCGGTGAAGAGACACCGGAGGCGTTGAGATCCCATTGATTCAGTTCGCGCAACTGCCAAGGTTGCCATACTTCTGGATTAATCGGGGATTTAGACATAGACATCGTCTCCACCACCGATGGTGATCTCGCCTTTTTCTGCTAGGCGACGGACAACCATAAGAATAGCTTTCTGCTCGTTTTCCACTTGAGACATGCGTACTGGTGAACGGGATTCCAAATCATCGCGCACAATTTCAGCCGCACGAACAGCCATATTGTTGAGGAAGTGGTCGCGTAGAGCTTGATTGCAGCCTTTGAGCGCAATAACCAGAGAGTCGTTGGAGATCTCTTGTAGGATGCGTTGAATACTGCGATTGTCGACTTCGATAAGGTTTTCAAATAGGAACATTTCATCAATAATGCGTTGTGCCAATTCACCATCGTAATCGCGCATTGCGTTGATAACGCTTTCTTCTTGCTGATTTTTCATTAAGTTAATAATTTCAGCCGCTGTTCTTACGCCACCCATTTTGCTGCGTTTGAGATTTTGTCCATCAAGCAGATTATTGAGGACTTCCGTCAGCTCTGCTAAAGCAGCAGGTTGCACACCACCAAAGGTTGCGATACGCAACATAATGTCATTGCGTTGACGCTCTTCGAACAGTTCTAAAACATCGGCCGCAAGGTTACGCTTAAGGTGAACTAATATGGTTGCGATAATTTGTGGATGCTCATCACGAATAATATCGGCCACAGTTTGTGGCTCCATATAGTTAAGACTTTCAATACCTGATGTGCTCTCTTGCTTATCGAAAATATCTTCAAGTAGGCTAGCTGCGCGCTCTTCACCCAGCGCTTTAACCAGTACCGAACGGAGATAATCATTGGTATTGATATTTAATGCCGCAAATTGAATCGCCGATTCTTCAAACTCAGTGAGCACTTCTGCTAACTCATTGTTAGAGATTTGGCGCATGTTTGAAACAGCCATACTTAGTTGCTGCACTTCTTTTGGGTTCAAATGCTTAAAGACCTCAGCGGCCTGATCTTCGCCGAGAGTCATTAGCATCACGGCACTTTTTTCGGTTCCACTTAACATTATTGTGCTTTTCCTAACCACTGACGGATAACCATTGCCACGACTTGTGGATCTTTTTCAGCCATTTCACGAATACGCTGACTTTGGATCTCTGCACTCACACGTTGGCGAGTTAAGCGACGACGGGTTTGTTCGTCCATATCTTCATTAATTTCTTCATCGACCACGAGAGGGGTTTTAGGCTGAGCCGCCACAAACACTTCTGCCGCCGATTGGGCTTGTTGAGTTTGACGATATTTCACCCATTGTGGTTTGACGCCGAAACGCCACATCAACCAAGCAATGATGGCTATCAAGATGATTTTGCCGTAATCCAACACTTGAGCGATAAATTGAGGGTTTTCAAGCATGGATGGTTGTTCTTCAACGACAGTATCGTTGGTAAACAATGAGTTAGTGATACTCAGTGAATCGCCGCGTGTGCTGGAATAGCCCATCGCTTCACGGGTTAACGACTCAATTTGCTGCATCATTTCTGGTGATAATGGTTTCATCTGTTGTGTGCCATCTTCACCATCTTGCGGTAAATAGTTGATGATCACAGCTACGGATAGTCTGTCGATAACGCCAATTTGACGTTGGGTATGGCTAATTTTGCGATCGACTTCGTAGTTTGTGGTTTCATCACTTTGTGAAAGGCTAGAGCCATTATTAGAAGGGCTATTTTGTGCCGAATTTGCACCTTTATTATCGGTAGAAATAGGGGCACTTGGCGCACTTGGTGGCTGATTAGATAGCGCACCTGGCACACCACCTACACCACTGGTATTGTTTTGCGAGCTTTGGCTATTTTGGCGAGAGCGTACGGCTGCGCTATTTGGCGTTTGATTAGGCTTATACTCTTCGGAGGTTTGTTCAACCTTCGAAAAATCCATTTGTGCCGTGACTTGGGCATGCACATTAGCGCGCCCCACTAAAGGCGAAATGATGTCTTCAATGCGCTGTTTTAGATGGGATTCCATCTCTTTGGTCATTTTAATTTGCGCATTGTTGGCAGATTGTTGGCTATTATCATTATTTGTGAGCAAGCGACCCGTTTGATCAACGATGGTCACGTTAGCTGCCGTTAGGCCAGAGACACTGCTCGATACCATATGGACAATTGCCGTGATTTGTCCTTCGTCTAGCATGCGTCCGGGCAATAAGCCGACGGTCACCGAAGCGGTGGGGAGTTTCTGTTCACGGACAAATAATGTCGGTTTGGGGATAGCTAAATGCACTCGTGCATTTTGAACAGGACTGAGTGATTCAATCGTGCGTGATAATTCACCTTCTAATGCACGTTGATAGTTAACTTGCTCACTAAATTGGCTAATCCCAAACTGCTCTTTATCTAATAGTTCAAAGCCTGTATTGCCACCTTTAGGTAATCCTGATTGTGCCAATTTCAGACGAAGTTCATGAACTTTTTCGGCGGGTACTAAAATTGCACTGCCGTTATCCGCAATTTGATACGGTACGTTCATTTGGGTTAATTGGCTGACAATATCACCGCCATCTTTTGCGCTGAGATTGCTTAACAATACACGATAATCCGGACTGCGTAGCCAAAGAAGTAGGGCGACAACGACGGCAATCGCTGCGGCGCCAGCAATCATTAATGGGATTTTTGGGGATGCTTTGAAGCGCGCTGCAATAGATGCAAACCCTTTTTGAAGCTTCTCCCGTCTCTTTCGATGCGGCACTCATAGATATTCCCTGCCTTGCAGAATCAACAGATGAAAACACTTTTGGCGAAACAATGTTATTCCCTCTTCGTAACGTCACTTTTTTACGCTGCTATTATTGATGACTCTGATAAATCTAATGACGGAATCAGCCTATCATTTTGGTGTTATTTATCGGCTTCAAGTTAAAAAGGCTGTGTTAGGGTATGCAGCTATATAAAACAGCGATGGTTGTTCGCACAGACATTGAAGAGAAGAAAATGACAATCCAAGCAATTGAAGGGGTGTTGTCGCAGCTACAGACAACGGCATTACAGGCCGCAAACCATCAAAAACCGGTGGTTGAACCCGTTGGATTTGCCGATCATCTGGTTTCAGCGGTTAATCAAATCAATACCGTGAGAAACCAATCGGCAAAACAGATAGAAGACTTTACATTAGGTAAAAGTAATGTCTCGTTAAATGATGTTATGGTGGATATGCAAAAAGCCAGCTTGAGCCTACAAATGGGGATCCAAGTGCGTAATAAGTTGGTTGCGGCGTACCAAGAGGTGATGTCGATTCCTGTTTAGCAGTCGCCCTCGCTCGTCACCTTTTTCACCTAACGGTATTGTCCACACTCGTTCGCCCTAGTGACATGCTTATGTATGCTCCTAGGGTTTCTTGCCTTTGCTATTTTATCGGAACACTAATGTTATAGCGCTAGCTTGCCACTGTTTGCACCCTCGTGTGTTGGCGACGCTCGCCCTCGTTACATACTTGTGTATGCTCCTAGAGTCTCTTTCTTTTATTACTTTGTTGGAGCACAAAAAGTCATAGAGCTAGATATTGGGTCAATTATGCCTTGCAAAAGAAGACACAGAGGTATTGGCTCCGCGAGTGAAAAACTTAAATGGAACGCTACATTAATAAATTAAAGATAAGCTATGTCATCATATATTGGGTTGAGGGGGTAATTTACGTGTTTTTTTAGACAACTACTCTGTTGATTAAATTGTTTTGAACATTTTTTGGGGTGGATAAATAAATATTTTAACTGTTTCTTTTTACTTTCAATTGAAGCATAAAGTTGAGAAGGCGCTCAGTAAATGGAAACAGTTCATTGTATATAGAAAACCCCAGCTAGGCTGGGGGGCCGTAAAGCTTTCAGCTTTGAATAAGATATAAAACCCCCTTTTGATTTGTTAAAACATCTTGCGGCCTGGCAACGGCAAGAGTCAAACAAGAAATCAAAAGGGGGTTCCAATGGGAGACGAAAAGAGCTTAGCGCATACACGATGGAATTTGCACCCAAATATGGAAGACAAGTTTTTCACGGTGAAAAACGTAGAGCGGTAGGCAGTATTTTAAGAAAGTTATGTGAGTAGAAGAATGTCAGAGCCGTTGTGCGCCTGTTAGGGCGCGGCAGGTAACAAAGCCTTATCGGCGCATATTAAAAACCTCCGGCTACGCCGGAGGATATTTTTTACTTAAGCATAAGTATCATCAAAAATGATGAGTTACCAACCAATGGCGATACCTGCACCAACAACCGCACTATCGGCATTATTCCATGCGATAGAGCTACGCAGATTCAGATCCTTTTTTAATTGGTATTGTGCTCCAGCAGCAATAGCATTGCCATTACGGTAATGACCCAAGCCAATGCCAGCACTAAAACGTGTATTTAACGAATAAGGGATATTAGACATAGCCGCCACAGAAGCGATACCTGAGTTGGCCTGTTTTTCCATTTTAGTGATTTTTTTATCTAGCTGGGTAAAACGTACTTTATTGAAGGCTTGTGTGTTATCGAGATTTTGCTGGAAATGGGCAAACCTATTTTGATTTTCAGCTTGGATTGTACTGTGTTGTGAATCGAGTAACTCAAGTTTATTGTCTAAATCACGGTGATGCTCAATCAATCGGTTATCAATATAATCATTGTTAATATTAATCGACTGTTGGATCTTTTCATCAATCTCCGTGATCGTCGGCGTCACTTTTTTATCTTGTTTGATGAGTTGTTGATACACTAACTCTTCTAGGGTAGGTATTTCGATATTTTTTGCTTGTTCTGCCCTGTAATGTTTGAATAATTCAGCGGCTTTTTGGAACTCAGCTAGTGACTCAGCGACATCGAAGGCAACCTCTGTTGCGCTCGGAAATAGGGGGGGCCGCCTGTGCTGAATGTGAAAGTGCTAATACCGCCATTGAACTCGCCAATAACGTTTTTTTCATGTTGATATCCTTATTAATGAAATAAACGCCTCTAATTTTTGCTTCTATTACATTCAAAAAGAGGCATTAATTTATATTAGAGTTAATGGCCACTTTTGAATATTCTAATATTACTCTCAATGATATCGTAAAAAGTGATTTGGTATGAATTAAGCGCGGTTTTATGCACTTTATAAATGATAAAATAAAAGCAATATGCCATGATATTTTAATTTTACTATTATCATAAATAACGGAGATTAAAATATTAGCATTTTGAATGTATTTTCTGAGATAACGATTTTTATTAATTTATACTATTAATTAATCATATGGTTAAAACCTTAGCATAGTTAGGGTTGCTAAGCTGCGATGGGGCGACGATAAACGATGTAGCAATAAAAATAAGCGGCTATTATTTTTAGTGTTTTTTTCTAGATAACATGTTATTTTTCTGTGAAATTATAGGGTGTTTTATTTTTAGGTTAACCTAGTTGATCTTGATGTGATTTTTTTAGCTAGTGGGTAATGCCATTTTTTGCATCTTATCGTCAATTTAAAAAGACGATAATGCGTAATAGTTTGAATAAAGAGTATGACAGATAGGATTTTTGAGATATGGCAGTAAGAGCTATTATTGAGATACCCGATGAGCGGTTACGCGTTAAATGTGACCCAGTCACCGACATTGCGGCAGTACAGCCATTAATTGATGATTTATTGGATACCATGTACAGCACCGATAATGGTATTGGCTTAGCAGCGACGCAAATTGGCGCAACATTATCGGTGATGGTGATTGATATTTCTGAAAACCGTGATCAGCCTATGGTATTTGTTAACCCTGAAATTATTGAAAGTGAAGGGGAAACGAGCTACCAAGAAGGTTGTTTATCCGTGCCTGAAATTTATGCTGATGTGGCACGTTTTAAGCGCGTAAAAGTTAAGGCGCTAGATAGAGACGGGAAGGCGTTTATCACCGATTCTGATGAATTTTTAGCGATTGTAATGCAGCATGAAATTGACCATTTGCATGGAAAGGTTTTTCTTGATCATTTATCGACCTTAAAACGCAATATGCTGTTGAAAAAACTAAAGAAACAGCAGCGTTTAAGACAGTAATCGATCCATAAGTGTCAGGTAGGCCGCCTGACACACATGGCTATTCAATGGGTTTTATTGTTATTGGCGTATCTGGCTCATTAAATTGGCCGTAGCTATTATTGAGTGCTCGTTTTTGGTCCAGTTGCTTCATTTCTTTACTTAAAAAATCTAAGTGCTGTTGTAAATGCGTTTTCGTGATCTGCTCGTTCTCAATAATTTGATGTAATAACCTAACCAACTCATCGGTGATGGGTTGGTGTGCTTCAAACTCATGAGTTAGCTGCGTTAAATTTTCGACGGCATAAACATATTCTGTTTCGTGGGCAACTAACTGTTCCCACTGTTGTGCTTCTGCGAGTGCGACTAAATTTTCACTTAATGCTAAGACATCACGATAGATTTCATATAAATCGGTAGGTTTTTTATTATTCACCTGGTTATCTTTCATCCACATTTGCCCCCGATCTGTTGCCAAGCTGACGCGATATCGGAGAGTAATTGGTAAACTTCTTGGATATAAGCCACATTATTTTCAAGATTAGCATTTAATAGGCGCATGATCATATAGTCATAAAGACTTGCAAGATTATCGGCGATTTCACCTCCGGCCTCATGGTTGAGCGCCTGTTTCAAACCTGTGTCAATAATATCGATTGCTTTAGAAAGTTCTTTGCCTTTTGCAGCGATATTATTTTGTTGCATAAAAATTTCAGCACGTTTGAGGGCGCTTAACGCCCCTCGATAGAGAATGCTAATTAGTTGGTATGGGGTCGCATTGGCAATTTCACTTTCCAAATCGACTTGTTGGTAGGCTTGTTTTGCTTTTTGCTGATACATAATTATTAACCTAACAGTCTGCCTAATGAGTTACTGGTGCTATTGAGTGAATTCATCATTTTTATCTAAATTTTGGAATTGGCGGCGGTATAAATCCATGGTGTTTTCAATCTGCTTATTAGTTTGTTCAATACGCTTATCAAGGTTTTTCTTTTTCTTTTGTACGCCATCAGTCGCGTTATGCAGTGTGCCATCTTTTGTATCTAGGGTTTTTTTCAAATACTCAAAATTTTTCTGTACCGAAACCTGTCTCTTTACCATCGCCCATAAAAAAGGCTTTGACACTAGCAGAGTTTTCTTTGAGTGCTTCTTCAAATTTCTTATTATCAATTTCTAGCGTGCCATCAAGTTTTTGTTTGATCCCCATTTTATTAAGAGTATCAATCTCACCACTTTTTTGTGCCGCACGGACGTGGGTACGCAACTGACTCTGAATGCCTCTTAATGTGGAATCGCCAATCAGTGGACCATTGGTTTTATCTGGGGCGGTACCTTTGTCTGTTGGGGTGTATTTAGTTAACTCAGTTGCAAGCGTTTGGAATTCATTATAGGCATCTACCCAGGCTTTAATTTTTGCTTTAGCAGGTTCAATATCCTCAGAAACGATCAGATGATCGGGCTTTTTATCTTCACTCTCTTTTTTTAGTGTCAGAGTTAAACCAGGAAAGAGATCTTTTGCTTCATTGCTTTGTGATTCAAGTTCAAAACCATCAATATTTAACAAGGCATTTTGCGGGGGAACTTTTTGCTCCCATGCCAATGTTTTCTTTATCTTTTAAAACGACATTGCCATCACTGTCTAGTTCTGACTTAACATTCAGTATTTTTGCGAGCTCGTCATCACCTTCAACATTAATACTAATACGGTGGTCTGTACCTTCTTTTTTGGAGGTAACAACAAGGTGATAATTATTCGTTTTATCTTTAATCACTGCTGCGGTAACCGTTTTATCGGTCTTATTAATCGCATCTGCTATTTCAATTAATGAGGTATGTTCATTGTCTAATTTAATGACAATCGGTTTCTTTTCTGCAGGTTGAGTAATGGTAATGGTGCGTTCCGCACTGCCATTCCCTAATAATTTTTTATTATCATCATGGCCTTTAGTGGCGATAGTTTGCGCTTTGGCTAACTGGGTGACTAATACATCATGTACACCCGCTACCGCTTTGCCGTCTGTTTTTACATCAAAACTCTTATATTCGCCATTGACTTTGGTGGTACTGATATCACCATATTTTTTAAGATCTTCAGCCGCTTTTTTTAATTTTTCGAGTGACGATTGCATTTTACCAAAGGCACTGATTTGCGCATCATAGCTGGCTTTTTGAGTGGTTAATGGTTCCAAGCGGCGTCTTTCAACTGCTTCTATTTGATCCATCTGATTATTTAAATCTAAGTTAGCTCCAATACCGAGTGTCGCTATACCAGCCATTATTCTCTCCTAAAAAATTATTCTCATTTACAGGGTTATCGGCGAGAAGAACGGAAATCTTAGACTAAATCGATAAATAATGATGGCAGGAGTTGACCCTACAAAACAGGGTATTTGTCTCTATTGATAATCAATAAGTTAAAATTTGCGGTTTATAAATGTATTTTGACAAAATAATTTATCGCTCGAGGTGCTGTGGTTGCTGGTTTTTTGGCTTTCAGATAAAAATTTTTTGTTGAAAGCCCTAAAGCCCTTTTTTATGCCGCCGATAATGGTATTGCTGGCAACAAACTGTAAAGCCTAACAGATTGGCTAACTCTATTATTACGGAATAACAAGGACATATATTATGGCACAGGTTATCAATACCAACGTTTTATCTCTGACCACTCAGAACAACTTAAACCGCTCACAAGGCGTTTTGGGGACAGCGATTGAGCGTTTATCTTCAGGTTCACGTATCAATAGCGCAAAAGATGATGCTGCGGGTCAAGCGATTGCTAACCGCTTTACATCTAATATTAAAGGGCTGACTCAAGCGTCTCGTAATGCTAACGATGGTATTTCAATGGCGCAAACCACAGAAGGTGCGTTGAATGAAATTAACTCTAACTTGCAACGTATTCGTGAACTGACCGTTCAAGCCAAAAACGGCTCTAACTCTGAGTCAGATATTAAATCAATTCAAGAAGAAGTCGATCAGCGTCTAAAAGAAATAGATCGTATTTCTGAGCAAACTCAGTTCAATGGTGTTAAAGTTCTGAGCGGTGATAAACCAACCATGACTATTCAAGTTGGTACTAATGATAAAGAGAAAATCAGCTTTGATCTGAAAAAAGTGGATAGTGAAACATTAAAAGTTAAAGGGTTTAAAGTTGGAGCTGAATCTGCTGATACTATTGTGACCAATATGGACGCACAAGCGATTTCTAAGGCCGATAACGGTATTGGTAAAGAGGCCACAGAATTAGGTAAGATTACAGTTAATTATGCAGGTAAGGATCAAACAGTTGATGTTACTAGCGCTAAAGTAGATCAAAATGGTCAGTATTATGTAGAGGCTACAGTTAAGGATGCTGAGGATAAGGATGTACCGGTTGTATTTAAAGCAGATATGACGGTGAAGGCTGGCTCATCTGATACTGAAGCAAAAACTATTTCATTCAAAGGTAGTGAAGTTGTTGATGCGAAAGAGGTTGCTAAATTTGTAGCTTCGACATCAGAAGCTGGTAAAGCGGCTGAAAAAGCAGCTCAACAATTGAAAGATCTGGATGATGCAATCAATTCAGTTGATGCAATGCGTTCTTCATTAGGTGCGATCCAAAACCGTTTCCAATCTACCATCAATAACCTAAACAACTCAGTCAACAACTTGAGTGCGGCACGTAGCCGTATCGAAGATGCTGACTTTGCAACTGAAGTGTCTAACATGAGCCGTGGTCAAATCCTGCAACAAGCGGGTACCGCAGTACTGGCACAAGCAAACCAAGTTCCACAAGGTGTTTTGAGCCTGTTACGTTAATTCGTTTCACTCTCTCGTTTATAAGGCCAGAATATTCTGGCCTTTTTTGTATTATGATGGCGGCATGAATTTCATTTCGGCGCGATACCATTTCGCCAGTAAACATTTGTGTTAGGGAAAATAGCGCTAATTTACCTCATTACTCAACGGATTGAATTATTAAGTCACTAGCATAATGAATACCTTTATATAAGTTTTAAAGGGTGATTCCGGTTGTGAGTGATTTGTATACTGCCGAAGGTGTAATTAATAAAAATAGCCTATGGGAGCGTTATTATCCCTTAATACGACATGAGGCCCTAAAATTACAAGTGAGATTGCCTGCGAGCGTCGATATTGATGATCTTATTCAAGCTGGCGGTATCGGGTTATTGCATGCGTTAGAGCGCTTCGATGCTTCTCAAGGAGCATCATTTGCCACTTATGCAGTGCAGCGTATTCGCGGCTCCATGCTAGATGAATTGCGCAGTCGAGATTGGGCACCACGTAGTGTGCGCCGACAAGCTCGTGAAATGGCTAAAGTCATTGGAGAATTAGAGCAATCATTGAGTCGCAGTGCGACGGAAAGTGAAATTGCCCAAGCACTCAATATTGACGTTACAGAATACCGTCAAGCCTTACTTGATACCAACAACAGTCAACTTTATTCCTATGATGAATGGCATGAAATTCATGGCGAAAGCTGTGAGCCTGCTATTGATGAAAGTGATGGAGGCAATCCATTAAGTTTACTGATGGAGTCTAATCTACGCGCACAAATCATTGAGGCAATTGAGCAGTTACCAGAGCGGGAGAAACTGGTACTTACCCTCTATTATCAAGAAGAATTGAACTTAAAAGAAATTGGTGCGGTTTTGGAGGTCGGAGAGTCGCGAGTCAGTCAGCTCCATAGCCAAGCCATAAAACGTTTACGCGGTCGTTTAAAATCATTAACGGAGTCGTAGGCTATTTACGATTAAAAGAGCAGACAGGGAAGTGGCTAGCTAAAGGATGAGAGTATCAATAATGTGACTGTAATTTATTGCGTATTATCGCTACGCTTCTATAAGTTGGCGCTCTTGACTTAAGATAGTGTAAAGAGCGCCAGAGGCGTTGGTTAAAGGCTCGCAGCGTCAGCAATTAATTGGCCTAAAGCTTGCCAATTTTCATTATCGATCAGCTCATTAGGTACCATCCACGAGCCACCACAAACTAATACAGATGGTAGTGCTTTATATTCTTTGATATTTTTGGGGTTGATCCCACCCGTTGGCATAAAGTTAACAGGATAAACCGCGCTCATTGCTTTTAGCATCGCTACGCCACCAGAAGCTTCTGCTGGGAAAAACTTCACTGTGGTTAAATTAAATTCTAATGCCTGCTCAACTAAGCTTGGGTTATTGAGCCCAGGGATAATAATGACATTTTTTTGTTGGCAATAAGCGACGATTTTAGGGTTAAAACCTGGACTTACGATAAAATCCACGCCAGCGTCAATGGCTTGATCAACCTGTTGCGTGGTCAATACCGTGCCCGCCCCAATAAGGATTTCGGGGTGTGCTGCTCGCATATTTTTAATCGCTTGTACTGCGGCGGGAGTGCGAAAGGTGACCTCAGCACAAGGTAGACCATTTTCCATTAGCGCTTGTGCGAGAGGCGCGCCATGTTCCGCCTTGTTGATTGTGATCACTGGCACCACACTGATTTTTTTTAGTTTTTCGATTAATTGATTCATGTTTAGATCCCTTTGATATTGTTTAGCTCTATGATAGGCATCGCTTCACGCGGAATAATGGCGCCTCGGTGTTGGATCACGGTTCCTGCAAGTAAATGGCCTGTGCGAGCCGCTTCTTCAGGAGAGCCACCTAGAATTCGACAGGCAAGATAGCCTGCACTGAAAGAATCGCCAGCGGCGGTGGTATCAATGACGTGAGTCACTTTATTCGCAGCCACTTCGAATTGTTGATCGTGAATGATGATATAGCAGGGTTTTGCTCCGCGTTTAATAACGATCTCTTCAACACCCTGCTGCTGTGCACGTGCAATGGATTGGCTTTCTTGCTGATCACCATACAGCAGTTGCTCATCATCAAAAGTTAAAAATGCAATATCAGTCAGTGATAACATTTGTTGGTAGGCTTGCTGTGCCGCCTCGACAGAAGGCCATAATGCAGGGCGATAATTATTGTCAAAAATGACCTTAGCACCTGATTGGCGAGCCGTTACTAACAGTGTAAACAGTAATTGGCGAGCGGGTTCAGGTAAAATGGCTAAGCTAATCCCACTTAGATAGATATATTGCTGTTGATTGAGTAATTGTTGAGTTCGCTCGGCGGTTTGCTCATTCAACCAAAATTTGGCCGCTGAATTATCACGCCAATAAAAAAAAACGGCGCTCGCCATCCTCTGATGTTTCAATTAAATACATACCGGGAAGGTGTTTTTCGGCGATCACGACATGGTCGGTATTGATCCCTTCGGCTTGCCAACTTTCTCGCATTTGTTGGCTAAAGGGGTCTTGACCAAGCCCCGTTAAATAGTGAGTGACAACACCTTGTTTGTGGGTTAAACGTGCAAGGTAGAGTGCACTATTTAGGGTGTCTCCGCCAAAAGTCTGCTTAAATAATTCCCCTGATTTTTGTAACTCAACCATACATTCGCCAATCACGGCAACTTGCAAAGCTGTAGCCATTTTTACCACCTATCGTTTTTATTTTTTATAACCGAATTGAGTCAAACCTCATTAGCTAACAGCATTAAAACCTATTTTTTAGACAAGTTCAAATAAAAATGAAACGCCGTTTTAAAAATATCAAATCACCGTTCTTGTTTTTCATGAAAGTGATCTTTATGCTGTTGAGTAAACATAAAGTCAGCACATCAAACCATCTGATATGGCTATCATATTGATTTGAATAAATAGGAAGGTGAATGGTGGATAAGGTCACGCAAACGGATGCCGTTTCGTCAGTAGTAAAAGTATTCAGTATTCTCAATGCATTAGGAGAACAAAAAGAGATTGGTGTGTCTGAGCTTTCACAACGACTGCTGATGTCAAAAGCGACTACCTATCGTTTCTTGCAAACCATGAAACAATTAGGTTATGTGGCACAGGAAGGGGAAGCGGATAAATATTCATTGACGCTTAAACTATTCGAGTTGGGTGCTAAATCTCTAGAGTATGTTGATTTAATTGAAATTGCTGATAAGGAGATGCGCCATATTGGACAGTTAACCCATGAAGCGCTGCACCTTGGTGCTTTTGATGATAATGCGATTATTTATATTCATAAAATTGATTCTAGCTACAACTTGCGCATGTACTCACGGGTTGGACGGCGTAATCCATTGTATTGTACTGCGATCGGTAAGGTGCTTTTAGCATGGCAGGATGAAGCAACAGTAACAGGTATTTTAGCGCAGATTGAATTCGTCAAAAAAACCGATACAACACTATTGAGTATTGAGGCGTTAATGGCTGAATTAGCGGTGGTGCGAGAGCAACATTATGCAGAGGATAGGGAAGAGCAAGAGTTAGGGTTACGTTGCATTGCCGTACCTATTTATGACCGCTTAGGGCATGTGATAGCAGGACTATCAATCTCCTTTCCTACAATTCGTTTTGATGAACAGCAGTTGGAATATTATATCCGTTTGCTAAAGGCTGCCGGACGTCAGATTTCAGAAAAAATGGGATACCACGCTTATCCGTCATAGTCAGGGTTTAAACCAGTTATTTTTCATTGAGCTTTATATGATTGACTATTTGATATTAAAGTTTAATTAAATCAATCGTTTGATGCTTGATTAAACTATCACTTATTTGCGGATAAAAAGACCAATCACGCGAGTTTTTACTGATAAAACTCGCCATCTCATTTGTCATATTTATAATTTTGGCATTATTTTGTAATGAAAATATGATGATGCTTAAAAATTTATTGATATTTAGCCTATTTATTATGTCTCCCCAAGCCATAGCAACGGATTATACCTTCACAGAAAAAGCGCCTGCTGACCGTGTGTATGATGAAGATTATCAAGGTATTGATGCTATCAAGCAGCAGCAACGCTTCATGTTTGATCCAAACAAGAAAGTCGCTGAAGAGGAGCGCAGCTATGAAGATTTACTTGCTCAAAAACAACAAAATGATGCGTGGGATAGTTGGGGTAATGATGTCTGTCATCGCTCTTTCACCACGATGGGATGCACTAGTGAGCCAGCATGGTTGCATGATCCGCAACAGCTTAAACACATGATTGAACAAGCAGGAAAATAAGGTGAGGCAATGTATCGCCTCACCTTGGGCCGTTATTTCAGTGCGTTAGTGAAGCGTTCCGTGTATTCAAAATCTTTGGTTTGCTCGGGGTTACCTGAATAAGAGGCTGATGCGGACTCGCCGACGCCGACCCTATCGCGGGTTAAGCTCCACATTGAAATTAAGTTCACACCATTAGTTTTTGCAAAATTACTTAATGTATTGATATCGTTAAAATTAAACATAGACCTATCATCATTAAGGCCGATCATCGGTGTGACTTGTACTAAATCATACAGCTCAGCATCTGTCAGTGTAGGGTAGTAGGTTTTTAATTGATTTTTTAGACTGGTTGCCACATCTACGGCGGCCTGCCCCATATTTTTATCCGTTCCTTGACCATAATCCATCGCCATACCATTCACTTTCATTTTTAAACCTGCGTTAACCGATTTTTGTACTAGCGCTAACCCTTTTTCGACAAGGCCATACGGCATAACAGGTAACGTTAGGCTCAAGGTGATATCAGGGTTATTTTTCACGATGGTTGATAGTGCGGTAAAGGTTTTATCGGCATCGTATAAATCATTTTCAAAATCAAAATCCAGTTGTGAGGCACCAAGTATATCAATGACTTCTTGGTAAGTTGCAATCAATTGGTCAACAGTCTGCCTTGCAGAGACATCATAGTTAGCTGCACCTCCGAATGACACAATCACTTTGATATTGGCTTCAATTAACGCATCACAAAATGGCTTAGCCCAAGCGATAGGCATACTCGAATATGCTCCCCATGCGGCATTATTATTAGGATCAGCGGTTAAAAAAGCCAAGTAAACACCATCAACGCTGTGACTAATTGCAGCTTGGCTATATTTAGGGTTTGGTTTGCCGTTAGGAGAAAGCGGGTCATTCCAAATCGCATCAACGGTCACATCCAAATAAGGGGCAAATAGTGTCTTGTTCATCATCATTTCTCCTTGAATAGGGGGAATTTTAGCCATCTGGCATCGCGCCATTAATGAACAAAATACGCCATATTTATTGGTCAAATGATGAACAGATTAATCACTTGTCATGAAATTTATTTCAAAAACACGTGTATTGTTGCAGCTTAAAAAGGGGCCTAATGGCCCCTTTGCAGTAAAACGATTAATTAGTTTCAGGAAAGGTTAATGTTGCCCCTGGCGCTTCTCTGCTTAAGTGAATGAAATTAAGATGTTTTTCATATTGATCTAAAATATCACTGATCACCTGTTCTTTGGTGTAATCCATTAAATCATTGCTTTGTGTTCCCTCCCAAAGGAAAGTTTCTAGGCGATAGTAATGGGATTTACCTGAACGTGCGCGGTAGGTAAAGGCGGGAACAGAGTAACGTTGCGGCCAAATTTGATAGATAAAGTTCTGTTCTTCCCCTAAATCAACCACGAGCTCTAGGTGATTTAAACGCTCATCTTCGGCTGGGGGCAGAATATTAAATTCCACATTAGCGCCGCGTAGTGATAGCTCTTTTGCCACTTCTTGCATGGCAGGCGTACACACTAGATCCAACATACGTTGAGTGTAAGTGGTACCGGGGAAGTTCATCACACGGCCCAACCGCTGTTTCCAATTTAACTTACCATTGCCATATAAAGGCGCTGGCGCATTGGTGGTGAGTGAACTGACGCGCCTGAAATCTTCGACTTTTAGCGATTTATACAGCCCCGCCATAATAAAAAAGATCACAAAACTAAAAGGTAACCCCATGATCACGGTCGTATTTTGTAGTGCGGCAACCCCATCGGTCATCAACATACCTAGGGTTAATAAACCAATCGCCACTGACCAGAAAATACGTAACCAGTTAGGCGCATCATTATTGATATCGCTTAGGTTTGAGGTGAAATTCCCGAGTACGAGTGACCCAGAATCCGCAGAGGTCACATAAAATAGTAGGCCAGTGATCGTTGCCACCGATGCGGTCAAACCAAACCCGGGATAGAGCTCTAGTAAGGAGTAAAAGCCTTTTTCAGGGGCGGCAAGCACCGTTTCTGCCAATTCTTTGTTGCCATGAATGATTTCGTATAAGGCGCTGTTACCAAAAATAGATAACCAAAGTAGGGTGAACACGAAAGGGATAATCAGCGTGCCAATGACAAACTGGCGAATTGTCCGTCCACGGGAAATTCGTGCGAGGAATAAGCCCACAAACGGCGACCATGCAACCCACCAAGCCCAGAAAAATAGCGTCCAGCTATTCATCCAATCTGTTGGTCTATCAAAAGCAAAGCTGTTAAGCGTCATTCCCATAAAGCGATTAATGTAATCACCCACGTTAAGCACTAACGCATTGAGTAAAAATTCCGTATCACCAACAAACAAAATGAATAAAATCAACCCTAATGCGAGCAAAACATTCAGTTCGGATAAGATACGGATCCCTTTATTAACCCCAGATGTGGCGGAAATAACGGCCATAATGACCGAAAGTAAAATCAGGCCACCTTGTACGCCAAGCCCTTGGGGGAGATCAAACAGGACTTTTAAACCATAGTTAAGCTGTACCACACCGATACCTAATGTGGTCGCAATACCAAAAATTGTACCAATAACGGCGGCAACATCGACAGTATGGCCGATTGGCCCATAGATACGTTTACCAAAAATAGGGTAAAGGGCAGAGCGAATGGTTAAAGGCAAATTATATCGGTAACTAAAGTAACCGAGCGCAATCCCCATCAGCGCATACATAGACCAGCCCGTCAGGCCATAGTGGAAGAGAGTCCACACCATCGACTGACGAGCTGCTTCTAATGTTTCCCCTTCGCCAGTGGGTGGCAGCATATATTGCGTGACAGGCTCGGCAACAGAGAAAAACATTAGGTCGATACCGATCCCTGCCGCAAACAGCATGGCAGACCAACTTAATACGCTAAATTCAGGTTTTGATTGCTCCGGCCCTAATTTGATATTACCAAAGCGTGATGTCGCCACAAATATCACAAAGACAATATACAGCGTTGCGGCTAACAAGTAGTACCAACCAAACGTTTTTGATACCCATCCGAGAGTTGCGACGATCCATTGGTTGGCGGTTTCTGTCATGAGTATGGTGAAAAATGAAAATGCTAGTATTAGACCAGCAGAAGTGAAAAAAACCACAGAGTTTAATTTGTCTTTCTGCTGATTTTTTGGACTATTTTGAGTTGTCATCGGCAGTTTCCACAATTTTATTTATTCAAAAGTTAAAAGTTACATTCTTTGCTAATTAATTGAATTAATTGCAAAGAGTTGTTTTTTTACATCTATCTTTCTCCTAATTTTGTAAAACAATTGTGATAAAATATAGTTAATATTGATTGAATGTTCAATTAAAAAAAAGTTTAATAACAGGGTTCACTGTATTTTTTTGGGTCTAGAGGTTATGCCGAAAATAGGAATGCAATCGATACGTAAGCAGCAGTTAATTCAAGCCACACTTGAAGTGATTAATGAAGTGGGCATGCAAGAGGCCAGTATCGCGTTAATTGCTCGAAAGGCGGGTGTATCAACAGGGATCATCAGCCATTACTTCCGCGATAAAAATGGTCTGTTAGAAGCCACCATGCGTCATATTCAGTACCAACTTGGGATCGCCGTGGCAATGCGTTTAAGAATGCTGAGTCATGCCCAACCTAAACAGCGCATTCAAGCCATCGTTGAAGGTAACTTTGATTCTTCGCAAATCAGTGAGGCGGCGATGAAAACATGGTTAGCCTTTTGGGCAAGTAGCATGCATCAACCGAATTTAAATCGGTTGCAGCAAGTGAATGATAGGCGATTGTATTCCAACCTAACGTATGAGTTTGCTCGAGTACTCGATAAGCACGCCGCGCGTATGGCCGCAAAAGGGCTGGCGGCGTTAATTGATGGGTTATGGTTACGTAGTGCATTGAGTAATGAAGCTTTCCCATTACAGGATGCGTTGACCATCACGAATGAGTATATCGATATGCAGCTCAATCGGCCGCGGGATAGCTAAACCAAAAGAAACGTTTTAATAGGAGGGAGATATTATGCACGAACCACAATTACATAAACTTTATATTCATGGTGGTTATGTAGATAGCTCACAACCGGAATGTGGGCAGTTTGATGCAATTAACCCAGCGAACGGTGAAGTGATCGCTCGTTTACAATCGGCGACACATGAAGACATCGATTGGGCGGTGGAAAGTGCCAAACAAGGGCAAAAGATATGGGCATCAATGACGGCAATAGAGCGTTCACGCATCTTACGTCGAGCAGTTGATATTTTACGTGAACGTAATGACGAGTTGGCTCAGTTAGAAACATTAGATACTGGCAAGCCACTTTCAGAGACGCGTTATGTGGATATTGTGACGGGGGCGGATGTTCTCGAATACTACGCCGGTTTGATCCCCGCTTTAGAAGGCGAACAGATCCCATTACGCGATAGTTCATTTGCCTATACGCGCCGTGAGCCGTTAGGTGTTGTCGCTGGTATCGGTGCTTGGAACTACCCTATCCAAATCGCACTTTGGAAATCTGCTCCTGCTTTAGCCGCAGGTAATGCCATGATCTTTAAGCCAAGTGAAGTGACCTCATTGACCGCACTCAAATTAGCGGAAATTTACACAGAAGCAGGGCTACCTGCCGGTGTGTTTAATGTGGTGACAGGAGGAGGCGCTGATGTGGGCCTATGGCTGACGGAGCATCCGGGCATTGCCAAAATTTCCTTCACAGGTGGCGTGCCTACAGGTAAAAAAGTGATGGCAAATGCCTCTGGGTCAACTCTAAAAGATGTCACGATGGAGTTGGGGGGGGAAATCACCACTGATTATTTTTGATGATGCAGATCTGGATAAGGCTGCTGATATTGCCATGATGGCTAATTTTTACAGTTCGGGGCAAGTTTGTACTAATGGTACGCGGGTCTTTGTTCCAGAACATTTAAAAACGCAATTCGAAGAGAAGATCCAACAACGTGTTGCACGTATCAAAATAGGCTCGCCTATTGATGATGAAACCAATTTTGGCCCGCTAGTGAGTTTTGCTCATATGGAAAATGTGTTGCGTTATATCGAAATTGGTAAACAACAAGGGGCGAAACTGCTTTGTGGAGGTGAACGCCTCACAGAAGGTGAGTTTGCTCAAGGCGCGTATGTATTACCTACGGTATTTACCGACTGTTCTGATGATATGCAAATCACTCAAGAAGAGATTTTTGGCCCTGTGATGAGCATTCTCAGTTACCAATCTGAAGATGAGGTGATTGAACGCGCGAATAACTCGCTATATGGCTTGGCAGCGGGGATCGTGACTTGTGATTTATCCCGCGCGCATCGTGTCATTCATCAATTAGAAGCCGGAATTTGTTGGATTAATACATGGGGTGAATCACCCGCGCAAATGCCTGTCGGGGGCTATAAGCACTCAGGGGTTGGCCGTGAAAATGGCTTAGTCACACTACAAAATTATACTCAAATCAAATCAATACAAGTCGAACTTGGGGAGTTTGCATCCGTATTTTAATTTCTTATTTTTAATTTGACTGAAACAGAGGAGATAACAATGGTCTATGACTACATTATTATCGGTGCTGGTTCAGCCGGTAACGTTCTTGCTACCCGCCTGACAGAAGATTCTGATGTTACTGTGCTGCTCCTTGAAGCTGGAGGACCGGACTACAGGTTCGATTTTCGTACACAAATGCCAGCGGCATTAGCATATCCATTACAAGGTCGACGCTATAATTGGGCCTATGAAACTGATCCTGAACCTTACATGAACAACCGCCGTATGGAGTGTGGGCGCGGAAAAGGGCTTGGGGGGTCATCGCTGATCAATGGTATGTGTTATATCCGAGGTAACGCATTGGATTTTGACGGGTGGGCGCAAACTCCAGGTTTAGAAGACTGGAGTTACCTCAATTGTTTACCTTATTTTCGCAAAGCGGAAACGCGGGATATCGGTGCAAATGATTATCATGGTGGCGATGGTCCTGTCAGTGTGACTACGCCTAAAAATGGTAATAACGTCTTGTTTCATGCCATGGTTGAAGCGGGGGTTCAGGCTGGCTATCTAAGAACAGATGACCTAAATGGTTATCAACAAGAGGGCTTTGGTCCAATGGATAGAACGGTAACACCAAAAGGGCGTCGTGCGAGTACGGCTCGAGGTTATCTCGATCAGGCTAGAAAACGTAAAAATCTGACCATTATTACCCACGCCACTACAGATGTTATTGAATTTGAATCGAAAAAAGCGGTTGGCGTGAAATTCTACCAAGGGAGCAGTAAAACTGCCGTGCATGCCAAAGCCCGTAAAGAGGTGCTTTTGTGTGCTGGCGCCATTGCTTCACCTCAAATATTGCAGCGTTCAGGTGTAGGGCCAGAAGATGTGCTCAAAGAGTTTAATATCCCCGCGGTGCATGTGTTGCCTGGGGTAGGGCAAAATTTGCAAGATCACCTTGAGATGTATTTGCAATATGAGTGTAAGCAGCCCGTTTCGCTCTATCCAGCATTAAAATGGTATAACCAACCCGCTATCGGTGCGGAGTGGTTGTTTAAAGGAACGGGTATCGGTGCTAGTAACCAATTTGAGGCGGGCGGATTTATCAGGACAAGTGATAAGTTTGCATGGCCAAATATCCAGTTCCACTTTTTGCCTGTTGCAATTAATTACAACGGCAGTAATGCAGTAAATGTACATGGTTTCCAAGCTCACGTAGGCTCTATGCGTTCGCCGAGTCGAGGGCGTGTGAGGATAAAGTCAACGGATCCTTACCAACACCCGAGTATTTTGTTTAATTACATGTCGAGTGAGCAGGATTGGGAAGAGTTCCGTGCCGCCATTCGCATTACCCGCGAAATTATGGCTCAGCCAGCATTAGACCCGTACCGAGGTGAGGAAATTAGCCCCGGTAAGCATGTTCAATCAGACGACGAGCTTGATGCTTTTGTCCGCGAGCGCGCTGAAACGGCATTCCATCCTTGTGGCTCTTGTAAGATGGGATACGATGAAATGGCGGTCGTTGATGGTGCAGGTCGTGTACATGGCCTTGAAAATCTAAGAGTGATTGACGCTTCAATCATGCCTTTGATTATTACAGGTAACTTGAATGCAACGACAATTATGATCGCCGAAAAGATGGCGGATAAAATCCGTGGGCGTGAACCCTTACCGGCAAGTCAGGCTGATTATTATGTTGCAGGGGATGCCCCTGTTCGCCAGCTATAGTTGCATTAATCTATCAATGGCCCCAGCCAGCGAAGGGGTCATTTTTTCGACCGACCAAAAAAAATCATCGAAAAAAGCCCTCAATAAAGAGGGCAAATAAAGCGAAAACGAGAACTTCTGTATAGCATTTATTTTTTACTTACCATAGCAGACCAGTTAGCGAATCCATCGGTAACGCCACGGAGAGTGGAATATTGAGAACAACCTCACTATTTAACACCATGATGACGCTTATTTGACTGATTTAACTAACCACGCCAAATATCCACTGTCGACCTGATCCAAATCGAGGCTAATCAATTCAGGAGTTTCGTATGGGTGGATTTCCTTGATAGCAGAAAACAATTCAGCTTGGTTTTTATTAGTAGATTTAATGAGTAACAGTACCTCTTTATCTTGTGCGATCTCGTTCTTCCATTGATAAATGGAGGTTATCTCAGGCAGTAATGAAACACAGGCCGCCAAGCGTCTATCTAATAACTGTTGAGCAATCTTGACCGCATTATTTTGGCTGTTTGTTGTACATAAAATAATGCAAGGTTGGTGCTCTTTATAACAATTTACATCATGCTTTATCATCTATATTTCCTTAGAATAGTTATCTAGTTCAGAGTGTCCATGATTAAGATTAGATTAAATAACCACAATATGTATGAAGTTTAATCAAGTGATAATTGTAATGTAGTGGTAAATAGTTTCCTACTAGACTATCTAATAAGATATAAGGTTATTAAAACATCTAAGTACATATTGATGAATAGCGTGTTATTTGTACATTTAACTCGAAATTTTTGAATTTGTTATTTAATGCTATTTAGCAAAATTAAGATTATTTGTATGAATAATTCGATTCAGCCTGCATTTTTACCTATTGTAATATAAATAAATCATTGGGTTTTGTATATTGTTGATGTTTCAACGTCTATTTTAAATTAAATAAACAATGTTTTTTGTATGGTTAATTATTTAAGGCAATAAACGTGCTTTTTATATGAATGTTATACATTGTCGTTGTCGTTTATAAAATAAAAGTTAATATTATGATGGTTCCTTGTTAAATACTATTAGTAAATTGTTGTAATTACTAATTACTCTTTGTTACTAAATTTAAATCGTTTTTTATATGTAAAAATAGCTATGTCAATGATAACGATCAATGTCTGCCAAAGATATTTAGTTAACATATTTGTAATGATAAAAAATATATTGCTAAGAATTTTTTATTTCCATCTTAAAAACATGTATGGATGCCCGATATGAATAAACTGACCCCATTAAAACCTATACCTACATTGATAGCAGTTGCAATCACACTTATTATTTGGTTCTTAATCCCTGTTCCCGAAGGTGTTAATCCCGATGCTTGGCATCTATTAGCACTCTTTGTTGGAACGATCGCCGCAATTATTGGTAAAGCCCTTCCTATTGGCGGTGTTTCCATTATTGCCATTGCTTTAGTGGCTGCAACGGGAGTGACTAATCCAAACTCCACAAAGGATGCGATAGCGGATGCGTTAAGTGGTTTCTCAAATGACCTGATTTGGTTAATCGGTATTTCTATTATGGTTTCAATGAGCCTAAATAAAACCGGATTAGGCGCGAGGATTGGCTATTATGTTATTTCCTTATTTGGTAAAAAAACATTAGGTATTGCTTATTCACTGGCGATTGCAGAAACAGTACTTGCGCCAGTGACCCCAAGTAATACTGCGCGTGGCGGGGGGATCATTCACCCTATTATGCGCTCCATTGCGGATAGTTTTGGCTCTAAGGCCGATGATGGTACTGCCGGTAAAATAGGGCGTTATCTCTCTTTGGTTAACTATAATATTAACCCGATTACTTCAGCGATGTTTATTACCGCGACGGCGCCAAACCCTTTAATTGTCAGTTTGATTGTCAGCGAAGCTGGAGGAGCAAATGAATTAACTTGGTCAATGTGGGCGCTAGCAGCATTTGCACCTGCTTTGGTGTCGTTAATTTTGATGCCGTTAGTTATCTATTTCATGTATAAACCTGAAATTACTTCAACCCCTGATGCGCCTAATTTTGCAAAACAGCGTTTACAACAATTGGGCCCAATTTCATTACCAGAAGTTATTACGCTTGGTGTGTTTGTGCTATTACTGGTGATGTGGGCAGGTGTACCCGAACACGTATTTGGACCTGCTTATAAGATTAACGCAACAACCGCCGCATTTATTGGACTGGGTATTTTATTAGCCACGGGCGTCATCAATTGGGATGATGTATTAAAAAACAAAGGGGCTTGGGATACCGTTGTTTGGTTTGCTGCTTTGGTGATGATGGCAAGTTTCTTAGGTAAGCTAGGTTTAATTAAATGGATGTCCATCTCAGTAGGGACTTCAATCGATAATATGGGATTGAGTTGGGTTTGGGGAGCATTAATCCTTGTGCTTATCTATGTCTACTCACACTACTTCTTTGCGAGTACAACCGCCCACATTACCGCGATGTTTGCTGCTTTCTTTGCGGCTGGTTTAGCGCTTGGCGCTCCACCGATGTTACTCGGCTTAACCTTAGCATTCTCCTCTTCTTTGATGATGTCTCTGACCCATTACGGCACAGGAACTGCCCCCATTATTTTCGGTTCAGGCTACGTAACACTCGGCGAGTGGTGGAAAGCCGGATTTGTGATGAGTGTCGTCAACCTTATTATCTGGATTGGTTTAGGCAGTATTTGGTGGAAAGTCTTAGGTTTCTGGTAATTCATTACTCAAACAAAAACCGCAATGGCCGGAGAAGATCCCGGCCATTTTTTTGTTTAGTAGGATGTCAACAGTAATACAATAGCGGTAGAGATACACGCCGTTAACATTACTTTAGACCAACTGAGATTGAACGATGAGTTCATGGCATTTTTCCATAACAAGCTAATTTCAGCAGGATGAGCATATTTGCGTGTATTAATAGCGCTTTTTATCTGACTAATTTTCTCTGAATCGTTATATGGATGTTTATGTGTGATTGACATATCGACCTACCTTTTTGAGCTGATGCGTAATGTGCTCACTGCATCAAGCCATTGATTAATTATCTATTTGCATTATGTCACCCCAAAATTTCAGAAAAATTGACCAGTTTAATGGCATATTTCCCCATTTATTCGATGAGAAAACAGTCAATAGGAAGGAATAGTGATTGATAACTGTATTTTATTAATGTCATTGGCGTGTTAAGAGGAAATGAAGAGGTTTTCAAAGCCCTATTTAATCAAGGAGGCAAAATAGAGATTGGCATAAATGGTATAGACAGTATGATGATGACAATAATGTCGTGATTGATAGGTAAAATAAAATATGCAGTCGCAAAGGAAAGCCGAACTATTTTTAGTGCTGACCACTTTTATTGCCGCATGGGGATGGATTTTTTCTCGTGAAGCTGTACAAGGCATGCCAATATTTGCTTTTTTAGGTAGTCGTTTCTTATTGGCGGCGATCATTCTAGCCCCTTTTTGTTGGGGGAAACGCCATCATATTCGCTTGCAACAACTACCGAGTATTTTGATGACGGGGGGATGGATGGCCCTCAACCTCGTTTTATGGATTTATGCCGTTGCTACAACAGACTCGCTAGGTGAGGGCGCGTTTATCATGAGCCTAGCCATGCTGTTTGTGCCATTAGTGGGTTGGGTGCTTTTAAAAATACGGCCGACACGTTATTTTTGGCAAGCGTTACCTGTTGCAGTATTAGGCTTAGCGTGTTTAACCCTGTTTAAGGGGCAAGTTCAGTTTAAGAGTAGTCAACTTTGGTTTTTAGCTGCCGCAATCGTTCAAGCCATTTATTTCTGCTATACCAGCGTCTATGCGCGTAGTGTTCCTGTTTTACCTTTAACGGCTATTCAGTTGGCTTGTACGGGCGTGGTTGGTTTGACGTTATCTCTTTTATTAGAGGAGTGGCCAACCACGTTAGCGCCATCGATATTGATGTGGTTTATTGCCAGTGTGGTGATAGCAACCAGCTTACGTTTTATTTTGCAGTTGATTGGGCAAAAAAATACCACTGCCGCGAACGCTGCCATTATTATGATTTTAGAACCGGTGATGACCGTGTTTGTTGCTGCCATTTGGTATCATGAACGGATGCCAATGATCCAAATAATAGGTTGTATTCTTATTTTAAGTGCTCTCTTTTATTATCGATGGCGCTCTTTTCGAGCATTATCAAAATAAGACTTTTACTAAAAATAGTCCTTATAATAGAGATTTTTTAAATTAAAGCAGCTATTATTATTTACATGAGAAAGGTATGGGTAATTAATCTAAATATGACTCTCTTATTTAAATTTTTTAGATTAATAGTAATGCAAACTAAATTTATAATAGGCTAAAGATGAAAAAGATCGCATTAATTTTGGGTATGGCAGGCATTATGACATTATTAGCAGCATGCTCGGATGATAAAGCCGAAATCGCTGAATCTAAAAAAGTTTTTGTGAGTGATTGTGTGAAAGCGTCTGGGAGTCCAGCCGGTGAAACCGCAGATGCTATTAGCGCAATTTGTGCCTGTGCATATGACAAAACAATCGAAAAATACGGTTTGAAAGAATATAAACGTATTGAAGGTGAATTAGCGAAATCAGCAACAGCAGAAGCTGATTTTCAAAAATCAATGGTTGAATTTGTTAATCAGTGTACAAAAGCTGAGCGTTAATTAAGATATATCACAGCGGTAAGTGTCTTGTTACCGCTGTGACTATTATTATGCGCTAAATAACTTTTTATATTGATAAGGCGCACTGCGTAAATATTGTGGTGCAACACTGATATTTTGCCCTAGTTGTGCTGCCGCATGCCAAGGCCAACGAGGGTTAAAAAGTATCCCTCGACCGATTGATACAAAATCCGCTTGCCCAGTAGCGATTATCGCTTCGGCTTGATTAGGCTCAGTAATAAGGCCGACGGCAATCACCGGCATCATTGTATGCTCATGAATAGCTTGAGCGAGTGGCACTTGGTAATTGGGGCTAATAGGGATCTGCTGCTCAGACGATAACCCCCCTGACGAGACGTGTATATAATCACAGCCTAGTTCTTCGAGTTGTTCAGTAAGTTCAATGGATTCAGGAACCCCCCATCCACCACTAACCCAGTCGGTTGCAGAAATTCGAACGCCAACAGCAATATTGGGATTAACTGCATCTCTAACCGCACGAAATACATCGATTAATAGACGACTGCGGTTTTTAAAATTGCCCCCATATTCATCTTGGCGCTGGTTCGCGATTGGCGATAAAAATTGATGCAATAAATAACCGTGGGCTGCATGGATTTCAATAACATCAAATCCCGCATATTCTGCACGTTTAGCCGCATCGACAAATTGTTGTTGGATGTCGTGGATCTCTTGTTTGCTCAGTTCTCTTGGCGGGTGTGAATGACCAAAAGGCAAGTTTGACGCAGAGACCGTTTCCCAGCCATTTTGTTCTTGTTTAGAGAGGCTCTGACCACCCAGCCAAGGGAGATCCGTTGAGGCTTTTCTACCTGCATGAGCGATTTGAATACCTAAGCGTGCATCAGCAAATTGCCTGATATCTGCTAACATATTTTTTAGGGCGGTTGCCTGTTCATCATTCCAGATACCGAGATCTTTATAGGTGATACGCCCAGCGGGGGTGACTGCGCTAGCTTCGACAATAACTAACGATGCCCCTGAAAGCGCGAGATTCATATAGTGTGAATGATGCCAAGCGGTTGGCATGCCGTCGATGGCGGAATATTGGCACATCGGTGGAACAATGATCCTGTTTTTTAGGGAAATTTGCCCCAAAGCTGCGGGGGAAAATAGGAAGCTCATCTGTCTTGTTCCTTAGTGATCATGATTAATTTATCCATGATACAAGTAAGTTCAGTATCATTTTGTGCTGTTCATGTGGTTTTTTACAGTTAAAGCTCAATTCTATTAGTCACAGAATAATGCAAGTAGATAAGTATAAATTTGAGAACTATGTGAAAAAGTATAATTTTCTGTCTGTTTCTCCTCATTGTGAAAATAAAACACTAAAAAAAAAATAGAAAACATAAACTAGTTTGATAATTAAAAATAATTACCCTCTTATAATCGCCAGCTTAGCAATTAAGTAAATAAAAAACAATTAATATTGGTATTAATTTTAACTAATGGTTTTAATGGTGCTAATAGAGTTTTGCTCTAAGTTTTTATCTTAAACGCTGATTTTTATGGCTAATTTTTAGGTTGTTATTCAGCAAAAAAATGATCTAGCTCTTGCGAAAATTAATTTTGATTTATATAAGGTCAGGGAGATAGATGTGTATTTACCGTATATTCAAAATGCATATCGCAACATTGAAAATATACAATGGAATAAATTAATACTCGTTTAAGTGTATTTAATTTTCACCTTAAAAATATAATTCTAATAAGGAACTCAATGTGTTAACAATTATCGGTATATTGATCATTCTTTCCATCGTCACCTTGCTTATGATGGGAAAAGTTAGCCCTATCATTGCAATGTCTTGTATTCCTTTTATTGGCGCCCTGATTGCAGGGTATTCAATCCCTGAAATTTCAGCTTTTTTTGAAAGCGGTATCAATAAAGTCTCTAAAGTGGCGGCGATGTTCCTGTTCGCTATTTTATTCTTTAGTTTGATGAAAGATTTGCATATTTTTGATCCTCTTATCCGTTTGATGGTCAAAATGACGCGAGGCAATGTGATCATTGTGTGTGTGATGACCACACTAATTGCGGGTGTCGTGCATTTAGATGGCTCTGGTGCCGCGACATTCCTGATTATTATTCCAGCACTGCTGCCTTTATATCGCCAGCTCGGCATGAGCCCTTATTTAATGTTGTTATTGATGTGCGCCAGTATGGGGATTATGAACATGGTGCCATGGGGTGGCCCATTAGGCCGTGCTTCTGCGGTGACAGGCATTGATGCCGCAACGTTATGGCAAAGCTTGATCCCTGTGCAGATCATCGGTATGGCTGGTGCTGTGGTATTCGCAGTAATTATGGGTTTACGTGAGAAACGCCGTATTGCCGCTGCTGCACTTAAAGGCACAAGTCCGTATCTGATGGACTCTTTATTGCCTGCTAATGAGCAAATAGCGGATGTGAATGAACAAATAAACAAGCCACAAAAGCCATGGATTAACGGTGGGTTAATTGTCGCTTCTATTATTTGTCTGGCATTTGGACTGTTATCGGCGCCTTATGTGTTTATGATTGCGTTATCAATCGCCTTGCTGGTTAATTTTCCTAATCCGAAAGATCAAATGAAGGTTCTCTCTGAACATGCCCCACAAGCGTTAGGCATGGTCGCGATTATTCTCGCTGCGGGTGCTTTCCTCGGTATTTTGTCGGATGGGGGAATGCTAAAATCGATCGCTGAAGATTTAACGGCAATATTACCAACAGAATGGGTCTCTAAAATCCATATCTTTGTTGGCATCCTCGGCGTACCGATGGATATTTTCACCAGTACCGATGCGTATTACTTTGCTCTGCTACCTATTATTCAGCAAATCGCTGAAACGGCTGGTGTAGACCCCTCTTCGGTCGTATATGCAATGGCAATTGGTAATAACGCCGGAACATTTGTTAGCCCATTCTCGCCAGCTGCATGGTTGGCAATGGGGCTTGCTGGAATTGATATGGGGCGCCATCTGCGCTATTCATTCGGTTGGATTTGGCTGTTTAGCTTCTTCACCTTAGCGGTAGGTGCTGTACTCGGCTTATATTAAGCCACAGGTTAGCCTTTTAATGCATCGGTGTGCCCCTTAAGATAAGGGGCACATTGTCATTTTTAACGTTTAAAATTGAGGGAAAGGGGCTAAACAGCGCGACACAGCAAAAGTGAAAGTGGGCTGATACGCGATGAAAGCCACTCCATTACCGTCATAGATTCAGATTAAATTGATAGCCTTTTACTTGACAGTTAGGCTAGAATCGGCCTGTTTTTAAATGAATTTGTTACTTTTGAATAAGTAACACCCCATAACGAGGCCGTTCCGCGGAAGAGATATGTAATACCAACTCTTGATTTCTCACACAACACAGAGGCAAATCTTGCTAAAGGATTTGTTGTTTTTCCTATTTCTGTAGAGAAAGCATGATGAATATGCAATCAAGAAAGTATGGTAGAACGTATCACTATCCGTTCTCACCTGGCACCACCAGTGATGATCGTATCAATAGCGATTGGTGGTCGCACATCCAGAATATTGAACAACTGGTACATACCGAAAAACTCGATGGTGAAAATAATTGCTTAAGCCAATATGGGGTTTTTGCTCGCTCGCATGCTGCGCCAACACAGTCAGCATGGAGCCAACAGATCCGCCAGCGCTGGCAGTTAATTAAAAAACGATTTAGGGGATATCGAACTGTTTGGCGAAAACCTCTATGCGATACACTCTATTGAATATCAACATATTGAAGATTACTTTCTATGTTTTTTGCCGTGCGACAAGGTGACTATTGGCTTAGCTGGGAAGAGGTGAAGTTTTATGCCGCTTTATTTGATTTTCCAACAGTGCCGGAGCTAACCCTCAAGATTGATAGGCAACTTGGGCCACAGGCTTATGCGGCTCAGCTTAGTGAGGCCGCTTCACAAGATAGCCTTTTGGGGCTTGTGATACGTTTACTCAGCAACCTTGTAGTATGGAAGGCATTGTGACTCGCGATAGCCCGCCGTTTTTTGGTCGCTGATTTTATGCAGCATGTCTCTTTAAATATGTGCGAAAAAACCATGTTAAAACCGATATTCATTGGAAAAGACATTGGCAGCGAGCGAAGTTAGCGTTCGAACGCCAAAAGGGGGAAGTATGAGTTGGCAATTGACTGAACAACGCGCATGGTCACAGCTAGAGGCGCAATTTGATTTTGTGCGTGATATGCGAGGGCGTACCGCAAGATGCGCTGCATCATGCCGAAGGTGATGTGGCAACACATACACAAATGGTTTTAGCAGCACTCGAAGCATTACCTGAATACCAACAACTCCCTGTTTTACAGCAAAATATCGTTTGGGCAGCAGCACTGCTGCATGATGTTGAAAAGCGTACGACAACACGAGAAGATGAAAAACGGGCGTATTATCTCTCCTGGTCATGCGAAAAAAGGTGAATTATCTGCTCGACGCATTCTTTATCGAGAGGTTGAAACCCCGTTTGCGATACGTGAACAAATCGCCGCTTTAGTTCGCTATCATGGCTTACCTTTATGGTTGATGGAAAAAGTCGACCCTGAGCGGGCGCTATTTGCTGCTTCTTTACGTGTTGATATGTCACTGCTGTGTTTATTAGCAAAGGCGGACGTATTGGGGCGCATATGCCAAGATCAGTCGGAACTCTTGTCTCGCATTGAAATATTTGAGCTATTTTGTCGTGAACAGGGGTGTTGGACGCAACCAAAAGCTTTTGCTTCGGCGGCTGGGCGTTTCCACTATTTTCATCACCAGCGTGGCACTACGGATTACGAGCCTTTTGAGGAGCAAGGAAGCGAAGTGGTTATGCTGTGTGGCTTGCCGGGAATGGGAAAAGATCACTTTATTGCTCAGCATTATCCGCAATGGGAAGTGGTCTGCCTTGATGAAATTCGTCGCGCGCATAAAATCGATCCTGCCGATAAAAATGCGCAAGGTTGGGTCGCTCAACAAGCGAAGGAGCAGGCGAAAGTCTTGTTACGTGCAAAAAAGGACTTTATTTGGAATGCAACTTCACTGAGTGCGTCATTAAGAGCCAGTATGATCGGTTTGTTTGCCCGCTATCAGGCGAAAATCCACCTTATTTATTTGGAAGTTCCCTACAAGCAGTGGCAACAACAAAATCGTCAACGTGACTACGCCGTGCCAGAAAAGGTAATGGAGCGTATGGCAAGTAAATTAGAATTGCCAACACCTGATGAGGCTCATCAAGTTTCTTATGTGATCCAAGGGGAATTTCAGTCACACTAGTTAGAGAAAGGTGACGCCTATAATAGATAGGCGTCATGTGTCAGAGAGATAACCGATTAAGGAACATACACATCCCCGGAAAATAGCTTTCGCGCCGTTCGAATAATGGAAGCTTGTAACCCTTCTGGGAAGTCGCCTTGCTGATTGAGCGAAACATCAAAATGACCACTGAGGTGTTCAATCGAGATATGTTGCATATCGACATTTTTTGTTAAATAACGCTTGATGACGCTATTTTCTAAGATGGTGCCTGTCGCTATTGCAATAGCGCCTGTAACAGCTAATGCACCGTGACACTTATGAGGCATAAAATAGCGAACGTTAACCGTTCCACCATGAATTGCAGGGGAAACCAGAACAGGCTTGGGGATCACTTTTTGGCTGACATCACCTAATCCCATCGCAAGGCCAGCTTGGCGGCGGATGCTCTCTAGGCGCAGCATAAACGCCTTATCCGCTTCAAGTTGAGCCGCGCTCTCATAACCCGTTTTGTTTAATTGAGGGGCGTCAATGAGCACAATTGGCATCGCCATATCGATACAACTGACTTCGACGCCATCGAAAGTATCAATGGCATGGCCCGTGGGGAGTAGTTTTCCAGTTTTTTGTACCACACGCATTTAAAAATGTGAGGGCGATAGGGGCAGCATGACCAGGAACGCTTGCAATGGTGGTATCACCTTCATAAACAATATGACCATTTGGTGTTTGTACTGTGGCGTTGACGAAAGTATTCGTATTGATATTACGAATTCGGATTGTTGTTTCATCACCTGTTATAGGCATTAACCCTTTTTCGATGGCGTAAGCGCCAACGGCACAGAGAATATTGCCACAATTAGGCGCGGTATCAACAATACGTTCCGTCACTGAAACTTGAGCAAATAAATAATCAATGTCGGCATCAGGGTGGGGGGAGCGGCTAATGATTGCCACTTTACTGGTTTGAGGGCTACCACCACCAATACCATCAATTTGCAGTGCGTGGCCCGATCCCATAATAGCTAATATGAGTTCATCGCGCTCTTGGATATTCTTTGGTAGGTCATCTGCTAATAAAAATACGCCTTTAGATGTGCCGCCACGCATCAACATACAAGGTATTTTTTTCATGTATTTTCCTATTTAGAGTATTGCTCATTTATTATTTATGCTGTTGATGGCATGAAATAAAAACAATCGCTGCCGGTAGCACAGCAAAATAATAGGAAGAGGGCATTTTATATTTAAATGGGATCTCATAAGCTCAGATCCCATTGTTAATTTAATTTGTATTCAGATTATTATTTTCTAAATTAAACCGGAGCTGATTAATATTTCCCACCAGCCTAAACCAATTGTCATATGTACCAGTAAACTTAAGAATGCAACGATACCACCTATAATCCACCAAGAACGAATATCGTTGTAGCCAGCACCGAAGACGATTGGTGCTGCCGCGCCTCCGTAGTGGGTTAAGCTGCCACCGTAAGCATTCGAGAAGAGTAGACCGAGGGCTAGCAGCATTGGTGGTGCACCCGCAACCATACCGACAGTTGCAAACACAGGCACCATTGCAGCGACATAAGCACCGCCAGACGCGAAGAGGTAACGTATCGCAACACTGATAAACATAATCACAAAGAAGGCGAGCATGGTTTGATCACCGAATGAGAGGTGTTGACCCATAACATTGGCTAACCATTCGAAAAAGCCAGCTTTTGTCAGTACACCAGACATCCCGATGATACCGCCGTACCAAATCAAGGTATTCCAGCCACCTTTATTTTTTAGCACATCATCCCAAGTCACAACGCCCAGAATTAATGTCAAAGCCATAACACAAATCGCAACAGTGGAAGCACTGACACCAATTTTATCGGCAAAGATCCAACCCGCTAAAGCTAATAGGAACACAATACTCAGCAGCTTTTCTCTTACCGTCATGGGGCCAAGCTCTTCTAAACCTTTTGCGGCGATCTCTTTGTTGTTGACCTTTTTTAACTCAGGTGGATAAAGCTTATAGATAATGAATGGCGTTAAAATGAGCATGATAAGACCCGGAACTGCGGCTGCAAGCGCCCAGCCTCCCCAACTCAAACTAATCCCCATAATATCGCTCATCATCGCCAGTGCTAACGCATTCGGAGCCATAGCTGTTAGGAACATATAGCTGGTGGTTTTTGTCACCATATAAACGTTCACTAAAAGGTAGTGACCTGCTTTTCGAGGGCTTTTTTCGGGATCTGAACCCAGAGCCACAGCCACACTGTTAATGATAGGGAAAACAATCCCACCAGCACGCGCGGTATTGGAGGGGGTTGCAGGCGCGATAATTAAGTCAAGGATGGCAGTCACATAGCCAAGACCTAATGTCGTACTACCTAATTTACCAATTAAAACATAGGAAAGTCGTTTACCTAACCCAGTGATCACGAAAGCAGCACTGAGTGTAAACGCTGCAAAGACTAACCATGTTGTACCCGAAGCATAACCACTTAAGACCTCGCTCCACTTTGACATCTTTAGTGCCAGTCACACCGATGATCGTCGCACTTGCAGCAATGGTGGCTAACAATATTACAGGTTCAGAATAAGGTTTTAGTACCAGCCCGACGATAGCGGCTAAGTAGAGACCAAATAGTAACCAAGCAATATGGGGTAGCCCCTCCGGCGTGGGAATAAGCGATATGATTATGGGAATCGCTATTAGAATAAATAGCTTCCATATTTTATCTTTTTGCATAGGCCAGTTTCCTTAATATTAATACTAAACTTAATTAATATTAAATTTTATGAACTTTAATATTATGAATTTGTTTAATGACAAATTTGGCATGCAGAGATTCGTTGAAGAGTGTCAATCTCTTCTTCAATACCAAATAAGTTATAAATTCGTTAAACTAATAATCAATATTTAATTAACATATCTTTATTAAAATGATTTTTAATTTTCCTATGTTGATTTAAATTTATTTTTTATTAATGAGTAAAATGGATCCTGTCTTTTGAATAAGGTAACCGAGATAAAAACCACGTTAAAATAAGTAAATCAGCACTTCCTCCAGGACTTAAATTTTTTGCGATACATTGATTATCGAATGATTTAATTTTTTCTAAATCAGCAGAGGTTGTTAATCCACCTTGGTCGAGTAAAGTTTGCGCTTGTGTTTTTAACCATGCTAACCCTTCCAATCCACCACGATTGGCAACATTGGTATCATCATTGTTCGCCATTAATAGGATTAACGTTTCAAGTAATGCGAGTTCTTGTGGTTTACCTTCAACAAGTTGTTTTAAATAGTAGGGGAGCGATAAATTGACGACTAATTGATAACCACTTTCAGCTTCACCGCGCGCGCCTGTCAAACCGAAAGATTGATATAACCGCTGGCCTGCTGTAGGACGGATCGTTTTATGTTTTAGTTCCGCGGTAATGCCTCGGCACATTTGTGATACCCCATCACTGATACTCATGGCTGAAACGGGTTCATGCAGTGCTAATTGGCGACCAATAACGGTTAGTAGTAATCCAAGAGAAAATATTGATCCTTTATGGGTATTAACCCCTTTGGTGGATTGGAACATCGACTTTTCACAAGCTATACCAATAGGGCGAATAAGCGTCAAAACTTGCTCGATGGGGTACTGCTTATATTTGGCGCCTGCCAGTAAAAAGTCAGGAAAATGTTGTGCAATAGCATGAGCACTAAGATGAAAATCGGTCAGCGCCATGTCTTTATGAGCGCCAGTATTGAATTTATCAACTAACCCTGGTTTGGGGGTTAAATTGACTTCTGCCATCATGGCTTGCCAGCCGAGTTGGCTGTAGTAGTGCACGATCTCTTGTGTGAGTTGCTCTGTTTGCTCAATCGTGATTGGACGCATTGGCTAGCACCTCTATCTGATGAATAATTTCACTTAATGAATGAGCACGCTCTCGCGCACAGATCTTAGCTTCTTTTTCGCAGATTAAGCAGCGTCTAGGAGGAAGTTGCAGCTCAGAGCGCGAATATTGCCGCCCTTGTGCATCAAAGACATCAAAATCCCACAGACGACCGACCGCTGATAACTCTTCTGCCTCAATTAAGGCAGTTTTAACCTCAATGGCATCGGCATCGACTGCCACGAAACATTCAGGGCCTGTTGGTAAAGCGAAAAGATTGTTGTGCTAAAAGTACCCACTGCCTGCATTGAGCCACCTGTTTAAGCGCATTTAATCCCTGATTAAAGATTTGCCTGACAAGATGATTATCTTTAACAGGTCCAGGAAAAACGACAGTAAACGAAATCAGGGTTACCTGATGGAGACCAATCCATTGTTGTTGCCGAGCCTGACGAACATCACGGCTTGCCAACAATTCAGATAAAGAAATTTCAGGTTGCTCTATCGTATCAGGCAGTGGGTAAAACATGGTGTTACTCCTTAACCTGATGCACGACATCAATTACAGAGCCATCGCGATAACGAACTACTGCCACGACTTTGTCTGTAAATTCAATCGGATTAGGTTTACCCGTTAACAGTTCAGCACGTTCGCGTAACCAATCAATGGAGACCGTTTTTATGCCCTGACTTTCCAATTGCTGTTTTAGCTCAGGACGGGCAGGGTTGACGGCAATACCATGGTCAGTGACGAGAATATCGACGCTAGAGCCGGGGGTAACCACAAGTGATCACTTCATCGACTAAAGTTGGAATGCGACCACGTACTAAAGGTGCAACAATGATTGACAGTTTTGATGCAACCGCGGTATCACTGTGTCCGCCAGATGCACCGCGGATCACGCCATCTGAGCCAGTTAACACGTTGACATTAAAGCGTGTATCTATTTCGAGGGCGCTGAGTACAACAACGTCAAGCATATCAACAGAGGCCCCCTTTCGAGTCAAAAGCAAGCGTATTGATTGGCGCTGATTTCGATGTGATTCGGGTTGCGGGCGAGTGACATTGCCGCAGCACGGTCAAAACTCTGCACATCAATTAACTTGCGAATAAAGCCTTTTTCATGCAGATCAACAATCGTGGATGTGATACCCCCTAATGCAAAACCTGCACAGATGTTATGGCGACGCATTTTGTCTTCAAGGAAACGAGTGACGGCAAGTGAAGCACCGCCAGTCCCCGTTTGTAGTGAAAAACCTTCTTTAAAATAGCCTGATTTTTCGATGACGTCTGCGGCTGTTCGCGCAATCAGTAATTCACGCGGATTAGAGGTCATACGAGTTGCATCGGCACCGATTTTGTCGGCATCCCCCACACGCGCTACTTTGACGATATAATCGACTTCATCTTGTTTGATGCTAGCAGGGTTATGTGGATAAGGGAGTAACTCTTCGGTTAGCATCACGACTTTATTTGCCGTTTCGGCATCAATTTTTGCATAACCTAATGAACCGCAACAAGCTTCACCGGTATAGCCATTGGCATTACCGTATTCATCACAAGATGGAACACCAATAAAAGCCACATCGATATTCAGTTCGCCGCTATGGATCAGGTTAGCTCGCCCACCATGCGAGTGAATTTGTACTGGTTCAGCTAATTCACCACGGGAAATGGCTTCTGCCTAATGGCCCACGAATACCAGATGTGTAAATTTTGCGGATAACACCATGGCGAATATGTTTCTACTAATGGGGAATGGCAAGCACTCAACGAGCTAGAAGCCAGAGTGAGATTACGGAATCCCATCTCTGCAATCACTTGCATGACAAGGTTGATGGTCAAATCGCCGCCACGAAAAGCAATGGTGGAATGAAATGGGTCATGCCATCTTTTAAACCTGAACGGGCGGATGGCGACCTTGCAAATCATCAACACAGTTTGCGATTGCGGGGTTTTTGAACCTTGTTGTTGTACTTTGCCAATATCTTTAAATTGACGAGGGGCGTCGTCAGTTATATGGTCAAAATAGGCCTGATACGCGCGCCTGGCGCTGTGTTATCGTTGTCATTTTTCAAATGCCTCACTCTTCTCGAATACCTGATAATGCCGCTCGTGAAAGCACTAAGCGTGCTCGGTCAATGACAGGGCCATCAACCATTTTTCCGTTCAGTGAAACCACCACCACGGCCTTCTTGTTCCGCGGCATTGGCGGCATCAACAACGCGTTGGGCGTGATCCACTTCTTTTTGTGTCGGCGCATAAAGGTTATGAAGGAGTTCGATTTTGACGAGGATTAATTAAGGATTTGCCATCAAAACCAAGTTGCTTAATGTGTGCCGGCTTTCTTTTAAGAAACCTTCTTCATTATTGGCGTCAGAGTACACGGTATCAAATGCTTGAATACCGGCTGAGCGTGCAGCTTGTAAAATGGCGCACCGAGCATAGAGGAGTTCAATACCGTCTGGAGACCGCTCGGTACGCAAATTGCGGACATAGTCCTCGGCACCTAATGCGATGCCAATAAGTCGGGGTGATGAGTGAGCAATGTTGACTGCCTGTGTGATCCCCATCGGTGATTCAATAGCAGCAAGCAAACCGGTGCTACCAGGTTCGCGACCACAGCTTTTCTCAATACGTAAAATTTCATTTTCGATATCAATAACATCTTGTGCTGTATCTGTTTTGGGTAAACGCACAATATCAGCACCACCGCGAACAACGGCTTCTAAGTCTGCGACGCCGAAAGCGGAATCCAGTGCATTGACACGAACAATGGTTTCAACATCCTGATATAAAGGGTGTTGTAGCGCATGATAGACCAAAACGACGAGCCGTATCTTTTTCGCGCAAGGCGACGGAGTCTTCAAGGTCGAACATCAACGCATCGGCTTTGTAAATAAATGAGTTACTCAGCATTGCGGCATTAGAGCCGGGGACAAACAGCATGCTTCTACGCGTCCGAGTTTTTCTTTCCGGTGTCATTATTTGTCCTCCCAAGGCAATGCAGTGATATCACATGCTCTTGCAAGCAAGGCTTCTAGGCGCGCTCTAAGAACACATTCAAGGGCACCCTTATCATCAATAATGATTTGAGCGCCTTCAATTTCATGTTGTTCAATCAATTCAAGGACAATTTTTTCAATCGCATCACCAAACTGTTTCTCAACACTACTGCTGATTTGTATTGAAACTTCCTGCGTGTCTTCTAAGGGTTCTATTCGTACCATGACATCGCTTGATTCAAGCGTGCCTGCAACCGCTGCGTGGAGTATTTTTCATAGTTCACCTGTGACTAATTCAGAATTTTCGATACGGTGAGGGGCCGATGTTGAACGGGAAGCTAACATATCCTCTAAATAGCGATAGGTTGCCTCGGGAACAATCGGCTTGATCGCCGCAAGATCTTTTTTAGCAAGCAGTCTACGAACTTGTGAGGCGGATACCGCCGTGCCGTCATAGACCATTCGCGGAAATTCAACCAGCTCAATAGGTGGATAACTAAGCGTGCGAGTTTCGAGCCAATAGCGCATGTCTTCGTTATATTGATTAGTGACTTTGCAAAAAGGCTCAGTGCCCACAAAACGGTGTGTGATCCCCAGTGCTGGTGCAATATATTGACGGAAAATTTTGATATCGATTTCGGTATAACAATTATCAACAACGGCTTTGTCCTTGATGAAATAGCAGGGAAAAGTCGCTCTTGAGATGATGTATTCAGAGCCTCTGTGGATAGTGAGATTTTCAATTCCTTTGGTGCCAGCTTCAATCAGTGCTAAGCGAACGCTATAAGGGAACCGTGAGGTATCTTCTTTGACGACAAATAAATGTAGCCAATCACAAGACTGAGCGGCTTTTTCGATTAAATAGCGGTGACCCAGAGTGAATGGATTGGCATTCATCACGATAGCACCTATTTTTTTGCCTTCTTTACGGTAGTTTTTTAAGTTTTTAATATAGCGTTTTAAGTAACAACAACTATTTTCCATTAATACCATGATATTTGGCACAGTAGCCAAAGTATGGAATCCACATTGTTGAAATAAACTTTCGTTTTGAGTTTTAGTATAAATGAAGAGATGGGTTGTATTATTTTCGTAGGCAAGGTTAACTAATTCAGTGGCTAATTTTAATGCAAGACCTTCACCACGAACATGATCACTGATAGCCACACATTTAATAACATTTTTAGCGAGGCCACCACATGCAATTAATTTATCATTGCGCGTAATTGTAATAAAAACGTCAATGCTTGAATCAATATCGAGGTCGTTCTCTTTTAAAAACTGGAGCAATTTCAGCTAGTTTCCTGTTCTCATGACGTTTTACTTGGTGAAACGTTATGTTTTCGAACATATTAGTATCCTGCATCTCATATAGAGATGTTTTTAAGTTGTTACTAATGTTAAAGTTAATTAAATAAAACTCTTAATATTAATTTAATAAATAACTCATTAGCTTTTTATTTAATTATCCTTTTCGATATTAATATTAATGCTTATAGCATTATTATATTTGACCTGTTTCATGTTTCTAAAAGGAGTTTGTATTTGTTTAATGGTTTTTATGCACTTTATTATGGGATATGTTTTTTTATTGCTTGGTTTTAATGGATTTAATTATTAATATGGTGTTTATTTGCTCGCTAAATCGAGTCTAGTGTGTGTTATTGGCTTGCTTTTCGTGTAACAATATTTTTACTTTTCAGTAGGTAACATAGGGTATCTCATGGCAAAAGAGCATCAACGTTCTCTATTTAGAAAAAATAAATCGATATCCTTTTCAGTGCGGGTGTTCTTTTTGCTATTACTCGTTTCTGTCGTATTGACTTTTAGCCTAGGCAAGTATTTCACCGGACACGGCAGAAAACCGTTTAATGGCCAATATTCGCTCTCTTGCCATGAGTCAGGCGAAGCTGATTGCATCGATGGAAGGTATCGTCCAATCCGTCAAAACCAAAGACATTCAAAGCCTCAAAGTGATTGCAGATCAACTAAATCAAGATTCAGATTATGATTATGTGGTGATAGGGGATGAAAATTCGATGCGCTTATATCACCCAAACCAAGAAAAAGGTTGGCTTTAAAATGCAGTGGAATAAACCCGGTGCATTGGAACGAGGTGAAAGCTATTTTATTGACGGAGAAGGGTCTATAGGGAATGCTGTTACGCGCAAAAAACGCCGGATATTTGATGAAAATAATAAGGTGATTGGGGTGGTGTTCTATCGGGTACCTCACCAATAAAATTGAAACTTCCCGTAGTGAATTATTTGTACAAACGGGTGCCACCTTTTTTGGGGTTTTGGTCATCTTGCTTTTTTTTGTCATGGGCCTTTACTCGGTTGATCCAACGGCAAATGCTGGGGGATGGAGCCTGAGCAGATCGCGCAAATGGTGGTTATGCAAAAAGGGATCTTTGAAGCCGTTTTTCGAAGGGGTGATTGCCGTTGATTGTGAAGGGGCGCATCATTAATATCAATCACAACGCACGCAAAATGCTCTCCCTAAGTGAACCATCTAACCATTTGGTTGGGCGCGCTATCAGTGAGTTAGTGACGCCGGCAACATTTTTTATTAATGATATCTCTACCACACAACATGATGTCATTTGTTCCTTCAATGGGTTAAATGTGATTGCAAACCGCATTGCATTACACGATGAAAATCACTTTAATTGGTGCGGTCATTAGCTTTCGTAGCCAAAATGATATTGAATCTCTCAATTCCCAATTGACACAAGTACGTCAATACGTTGAGAATTTGCGCTCTTTGCGTCATGAACACCTTAATTGGATGTCAACGCTGAGCGGCCTTCTACAAATGAAGGAATATGATCAAGCACCTAGCGATGATCAAAGGGGAATCTGAGTCACAACAGCAGTTTGATTGATTCATTACGCAAGCAATTTTGCCGATAAGCAAGTCGCTGGGTTACTGTTTGGTAAATATCACCGTGCTAGAGAGCTTGGGGTGCAATTGGTATTTATAGAAGGGTGCCAATTGAGTTCGTTACCGCCGTTACTTAGCAGTACAGAATTTTGTGCCATTTTGGGGAATCTTCTGGACAATGCGTTTGAAGCAAGCTTGAAAAAATAATGAGGGTAATAAGCAGGTTGAGTTGTACCTTTCTGATGAAGGGAGCGAGTTTGTGATCGAAGTCGCGGATCAGGGCTGTGGTTTCCCTGCTGAAATGAAAGAAAGGTGGTTTGAAAGAGGTATGACAACAAAAACGGAAGTCAGTCGATGGGCATGGCATTGGCTTGTATCTTGTGGCTTCGTATGTCAAAAGGTGTGATGGTGTGGTTATAATTGAAGATAATCAACCACATGGTACTCTATTCTCAATTTTTATTCCGAAAGTGAAGATGCAAAATGATTAAGATAAAAATCCTCATTGTGGAAGATGAACTCTTATTAGCAGAAATGCACGGTGAGTATATAAAATCCTATCCCGCTTGCGATAAAGTTTGGGTTGCAGGTGATTTGGCTCAGGCCAGAAAAATGATTGAATATATGAAGCCTGATCTCATCTTACTCGATAACTATTTGCCTGACGGTAAAGGCATTGATCTGGTTCATGAATTGATCCAAGAAAGAAACAATGCCGATATCGTATTTACCACGGCGGCGAGCGATATGGAAACTGTCTCAGAAGCTATCCGCTTAGGTGTGTTCGATTATTTGGTGAAGCCTATTGCCTATGAGCGCTTAGGGCAAACACTCGACCGCTATATTCAACGTAAATCAGTGTTACAGGCAGGGAGCAAAACGAATCAAAGCCAAATCGACGATATGTTTAATACTTATGCACGGGGGGAGGCCAAAGAGGAACTACCAACAGGGATTGATGCGTTGACACTCGAAAAAGTGCTTCTCACTTTTTGCACAACCCGATGCGGAATATACCGCCGAGACAATTGCAGAAACAATTAAACTGAGCCGTACAACGGCACGCCGTTATTTAGAGTACTGCTTAGCTCAACATAAAATCGAAGCGGAAATTGAGTACGGCAAAGTAGGGCGGCCTCAACGAATCTACCGTGCCGTTCAAAAATAGCGGGTAATAACATCATGAAGTCTGCATAAACAAACAGCAAACCGTTTTTTATGCAGACAAGCAGGATTATTTTTTAAGGTTATTTTCGAGGATCAACACTTTCTTTTCTGCTCTTTCATTTCCCTGAGAGGCGGCTAGCTTATACCAGTAAAGTGCTTTTCTATCATCCTGTTTGACGCCCATACCGTATTGGTAGCATGCTCCCGTGGCATATTGTGCGTCATTATTACCGTGTTGGGCTGCGCGAATAAACCAGTGACAGGCTTTTGCTTGGTCAGCAGGCACACCATCACCCCTCGCATAAATTAATGCTAAATTAAATTGAGCAGAAATTTCACCTTGTTCGGAGGCCCAGTGTTAGCCATTTAATCGCAGATTTCACCTCTTTTTTCACCCCCTGACCATGCAAATAGAGCATACCTAAGCTATTTTGTGCGGGTGAAAAACCCAATTGAGCTGAGCGTGAAAAATATTGATAGGCTTGCTGATAATCGGCTTTATCATACATGCCAGTGGCGGCTTGATAACCCAATAAATAAAGAGCTTGGGGATTATTTTGCTTTGCCAGCGACTGGTAGATTTGTTGTGCTTTTTGGGGGTCTTCAGTAACGGCAATGCCTTTTTTCATACCAGTAAGCTAGCATTAATTCTGCGGGTTGAAAAATGTTGTGCTGCCGCCTTAACCAACCAAGCTTCGGCTTGTTGTTTATTTTTAGGCAATAATTTATCAACGCCGCTCAGAGTATATTCAGCCATATTTAATTGGCCTAGAGGGTCGCCTGCTTCAGCCGCTTTTTTCATCCAAAAACAGCATTTGTTCTGGGCTCTTATCGACACCATTGCCTTGTTGATACAGCAACGCAAGGTTAATTTGCGCTTTTGTAAACCCTTGCTGAGCCGACAAACGATACCACTTAGCGGCCTCCGTTAACTGTTTTTTCGGATTGAAGCAGCATAGCAAGGTTAAACTGAGCTTCGGCTTGTCCGTCCTGCGCACTTTTGAGCAACAGTTGTTTGTCTTGAGGGGGAGACAAAGGTGCTGCATAACTGTTAAGCGCAAAGGCACTGCAAATAACGAACAGTGACAACAAAAAATTTTTTCACTGAAGATCCTTTTATTAACGTATCTACCATAAGGTTAACTCGCTGTTTTCCCTAGCGCAATAAACAATCTCTTTCAGGTGGTTATCGCAAAATAGCTATTTGTGCTGCAAAAGGAATTTCTGGTGATAAAAAAAATAAAAAAATTATGAACCTTTTGTATGAGCTGGTGGTCTTAGTAATAAGTATATTCTGTTTGCTTGCGTAAACATTCATATATTTACCCTCAACATTCATTTCTTTACATGAAGTAATGCAATAATGCAGCTATGAAATGGTAGTTTTACTCGAAGTAACTAAGATCCTTAAGTAGAATGCATTATGCCCAGCCGATTTGCTGGGCTTTTTTTTTATCTAACTTCCTTCAAATCCCACCTGATTAGTTCTGTGAATAGATAGATGGAGTGTGGTTCCATACGACTCCCATCGGCGTGATTAAATATCAAACAACTCATCCCAAATAGAGTATCCAATAATAGATTTTTTAGTCGGACGGCACTGTCATATAACAATCCACCGAGGGAAAGATATAAGGTTATTAATTGAAATGAGCTTAAGGTAAATTTAATTATCTTAGTTTTAAAATTAGCACAAAATGCTTAACATTTACGTATCAATTGGTTAATTAATATCCAGTATTAACTGTGTAAATTAGCTATAAAAGTGACCTTATTCACGATATCGAACTATTTATGGGGTAATTAGTACTAGCTAAATCTTTATTTTTGGTGCATAAATAGCGTATATTGCTTAATTGATTTTCGCATTTCTAGCGGTATTTATCACTATCAATGTTGAATAAATAATCAAATCTGCTTTAACTCATTGAATTTTATGTTTGTGATTCATAAGCATCCTATTACACACAGTGATGTCGAATTTGAAGGTTAATGTATCGGCGGGAAGTTAGTGAATTTAACGCGTTTAACCGGACAACTTTGGATTTTTAAACTGGAATTCTTGAGACAATAACAATGCTGAGGGTATAAACAGTACCCCATTTAGCTTTTTTTGCTTATGTACAGGTTGTCATAGAGGTAACTAGTGTCCACAACTAACAACAAAGAGGAAGTCAGTCTTAACGCGTTTAAGCAACCTCGCTCGTTCTATCTCATCTTTTCTATTGAACTTTGGGAACGTTTTGGTTATTACGGTCTCCAAGGGATCCTCCCTCTCTACCTAAGCCAAGTGCTGGGCATGTCAGAAACAGAGTCAATTACTTTGTTTTCTGCTTTTGCTGCATTAGTTTATGGCTTTGTTGCTATTGGGGGGATGGTTAGGCGATAAAATTCTCGGCACAAAAACGCGTTATCGTTCTCGGTACGTTAGTGTTAATTGCTGGTTATGCTTTCGTCGCATATTCAGGGCACGATGTCTCCATGGTGTATATCGGGCTAGCAACGATTGCTGTTGGTAATGGTTTATTTAAGGCTAACCCATCATCGTTACTATCCACTTGTTATGAAAAAGATGACCCGCGTTTGGATGGTGCATTCACCATGTACTATATGTCCGTTAACATCGGCTCTCTTTTCTCGATGTTAGCAACGCCTTGGTTGGCAAAACATTATGGTTGGGATATTGCCTTTTCCCTCAGTGTTGTCGGCCTCGTTATCACATTGATTAACTTCTTTATGTGTAAGAAATGGGTTGCCGATCATGGTTCTAAACCTGACTTTGCTCCAATAGTGATTTCTAAATTGCTAGTGACTATTGTAGGGGTTGTGGCTCTGATCGTGATTTCTACATGGTTACTGCACAATTTGGAGATCGCTCGTGCAGCATTGGGTATCATTTCGCTAGGGATTATTGTTATCTTTATTAAAGAAACCTTAGCGCTAAATGGCTCTGCACGTCGTCGCATGATTGTTGCACTTATTCTGATGTTAGAAGCTATCGTCTTCTTTGTTCTGTACAGTCAGATGCCAACCTCGCTTAACTTCTTTGCGTTACACAACGTTGAGCATGAAATATTTGGAATATTCTCTGTTGAACCAGCACAATATCAAGCATTAAACCCATTCTGGATTATTATTGGTAGCCCAATTCTGGCGGCAATCTACAATAAAATGGGCGATCACTTACCGATGCCACACAAGTTTGCTATCGGTATGTTGCTATGCTCGGCAGCCTTCTTGGTGTTGCCATTAGGTGCGAAATTTGCCAACGAGGCGGGGATAGTGTCTGCTGGCTGGCTCATAATTTGTTACGGTTTCCAGAGTATTGGTGAACTGATGATCTCAGGTCTCGGCCTCGCGATGGTAGCGCAATTGGTTCCTCAGCGTTTGATGGGCTTTATCATGGGAGCATGGTTCTTAACTAACTCTGCTGCTGCATTTATTGCCGGTTACGTAGCATCTTTGGCCGCTGTACCAGAAGGGAAGGTGACAAGTTCACTTGAATCACTATCCGTTTACAGTGATGTCTTCTTGAAAATTGGTATTGTAACGGGTGTGATTGCGATTTTGATGGTGATTACTGCTCCAATGTTGAACCGTATGACATTGGCACAAGATAAATAACGCAGTTTAACCTATATAAAAGGCCATAGACGGTGAGCTGTCTATGGCCTTTTTACTATGTCACCATCCTTTTTACTATGATGGGGTCAGGAATATGTTGTTGTAATACCATGCAAGGGAACAACCGCATATTGGGGCAATTAGTTTTTCACTTTATGCACAATATCAACGTATTTTGATTTATCATCCGGTGTTGGATAAATACGATAAGTATATTCTTCCGGCGTCACGGTGATGTTTTCAACTACGCGGGTAAATAGCACTTCACCTTTATCATTTTTCGCGGTAATTGAGCGGCTTTTACCATCGTCACTAAATGACCAGTCACCCTGCATTTTTGGCTTACCTTCTGGCGTCATCATTTTAAATGTGCCATCTGGAAAGTATTCGGCAAGTCCAAAGAAATTGGCAACTTGTTCATTGGCGGGGTCAACTTGCTTGTTATCTTGATCAAGCGCTTCTGTGGTTACCCAGACTTTACCTACCATGATATCCTCATAGCTATTGAGTTTTTTCGCGACAGACGCTGAAAACGTAGTGCTAGCGTTAGCGTTTGAGTTAGCTTGAGCTGTAAAAGCAGACAGGGTTGACAGAGCGACGGCTGTGGCGATAAAAAGTTTCAATTTCATAAATACTCCATTATTAGATCATGATACAGATGATTAAAAAATATCCTTCTATAACCTAGAAGAATAATGTCAAAATGTGAAGGTGAAAATTATTGCCAATTATGTCGTCGAACTAAGTAGATTTACAAAGGCGCTTTGAAAAAGAACTGGTAGGTTTAATACCAGTTCGATCAGATGAGATTAATGGAAATGTCGGTTATTAATAATCTTTAACGAACGGTTATGACCATTAATTAGCAGCGTATTCGAGGTGTAACTGTGGGCATGATGCGCGATGCCATCCATTAACACTGTGGGGGGGAATGGCTGTTGCTGCAAACATGACATCATTACTACTCACCATTGAGTCTAATGTGAGAATTTCCCCAATATTCACGCCCATTTGGCGGCAGCGCGCTGCCTCTTGCTCAGCTAAGAGTCTATTTTGTGCATTATCTCCTTTAGCTTGAGTACGAGAGACTAAACGAGCTTGCATATCACCACCTAAAGCACGTGCAATGGCGGCACTAATAATTCCTTCAGGTGCACCGCCAATACCATACATCATATCAATAGGATGCTCAGGTAAGATAGCTAATAAGGAAGCTAAAACATCGCCATCAGGGATTGCAATGACATTCGCACCAAAATTGCGAATTGTTTGCATGATATGTTGATGGCGTGGCTTATCAAGCATAGCAATTGATAAATGAGCTATCGGTTTATTCAGTGCTGAGGAGAGGTTTTCAAGATTTTTTTCTAATGGATTATTGAGATGTACTGTACCTTTGGTTTCGTAACCGACAACCAATTTTTCCATATACATATCTGGAGCCTGTAACAGGGTACCCGTTGGCGCTGCGGCTAAAACCGCAATGGCATTGTGCTCATTACAGGCGACCATACGAGTACCATCAATAGGATCAACAGCGATATCTAATTTCTGTTTCGCTGAGGGATTACCCACTTGCTCCCCAATATATAGCATGGGCGCATCGTCAATTTCACCTTCACCGATCACGACTTGACCGTGAAAATCTAATTCATTTAGGCGGTTACGCATGGCTTCAACGGCGGCTTTATCTGCTGCGTTTTTATCTTGTTTACCTACCCAATTATGCGCGGCTAATGCCGCAACCTCTGTAACGGAAGCGATTGCATAAGCTAATTCATCGCTAATTTTCATTATTTATTCCCTGAATGCGAAAAGAAATCATATATAGATATGATACTTTTTTTGTGATCTCTATGGCAAATAATCGGTGAACAAAATCAGGAAGGAAAAGCAGGCTAATGCTAGCCTGCTGAGTAGGTTAGAGCATTTCGACGATAGTAATACCGCCAATAATTGAGATGAGGGAGGCTAATGTACTGAGTAAAAACTGTGCCAGCGGAGGTGTCCGTGTAAGCCTTATTACTGATAGCCAGTGCCGGTACCGCCGTTGCTGTTGGTAAAATACCGATAATAAAGGCTGATTTTAACATATCGCCCTGTAGCCCCAATGCAATACCCGTTCCTAGTATTAATGCGGCTTGCAAAAAGTTTTTCACAAAGACGTTGAACACAATCTCAACACTGATTTTCAGCTTAATACCTGAAAGTAATAAGCCAAGGAAAAACAGCGCGACACCACCAGCGGTTTTACCTAATTCGTTGACCGAATTTTGCAAAATTTCAGGTAATTTAACGCCAAATATGGCTAATAGCGCCCCCTAATATAGGTAAGAAAACTAATGGCTGTGCAATCGCTTTGCCGATCGATTTTAAAATACCATTATTCTGTTGTCTGCCACTAATAAGCAACAGGGTAAAAGGAATAATAATAATGGTATAAATTAAATTTCCCAACACCATCGCAATAAGACCGGACGACCCGACCGTTGCTAATAAAACAGGTGGCCCACAGTAAGCCATATCAGGGAAGGAAACCGATAAGGCTTGCATTGCTGCATCTTTCTTATTATGACGAAAGAATAACTTACCAACCACGAAGCCAATAATATAAGAAGCGATTAAACCAACCGCCAACGCTAATAGATAATCAATATTTAGCAGTACGGAAGGTGGCGCTTGTGCAGCGGCAAGAAATAAAGCAAAAGGTAGCGCAATTTTAACCACAAAGTCTGCAAACGCTTGTGAATACTCACGTTTTATAAAACCATATTTCCCGGATAGCCACCCGACCGCTAAACCGAGGATGATTGGTCCAAGTGCAGCCATTATTATATGTAACAGCATAATGTCCTCATAATATGAAATAAAAATATTTCCAGCATATTTAAGCTGCGATTGATGGAATCGATTAATCCTAATTTGAGTATCGAAATAAAACTATTTATATGCAATCTAAATTATTTTGTATATACTTCTTTTATTGATACTCTTTCTTACATTATTAATGCGTATTTATTTTTTAATAATGTAAACATATAAATAACATAAATTTATAAAGAAAGGCGAAAAAAAGATGAGTTTTTATTAAATAACATCAATGAAAACAAAAAAAGAGTTACAGAGAATCAAGAGAGATAAAAAATAGTCAATAAACGTATTACATTAGCAAAAAAGCTATTTTATGGTTCCTCTTAATAAGAGTAATAGTGTGTTAGCTTGTAGGACAAACTCTTTTTTGAGTTACCGTTTTTAGGCATAACCTAGCGAGCACTTTAATTTGTAATAATTTATTACAGCAGCTTGGCAATAGCTAGAATGCTATCTACACTAGGCGAAGAGAGGGATACGCTTTTTTTGCAAATTTTTTAATCGTAGGTTTAAAGATGAGGGAAAGCTATTTGTGGATGGCTTGATACTGATAGGGTTAATAATTGCTATTTTAGCAGCTGTTTCACCTATACTTGCGATTATCGCAATAGTTTTTGTCCAGCGAGTGAAATACCAATTATTCCAGCAAAATCAACGTATTCTATCATTAGAGCAAACGCTAAAGCGCTATCAAGATAGGGAGATTAATCAGCAAACGGAGCTGAGCCCTCCAGAAACGATTGTTGCCTCTGAAAAACCACAACAATATCAAAAGCGCCTCGGAAGAGCTCTCTCATTATTCTAATGAGTTGGAGCCTTTGCCTACGGCTCCACCCGTCTTAAACTCCCAAGTAACAGAAGAAAGTGCCTCAACAGCAATTCCAACCAACAGTGGATGTTAATCGCGTTGTTCAACCTTCAAACAACGTTGATCATCCTTCAAACAATAAAGTGAGTGACCAAAATAATGAGGTAGTCCCTCTATTTAGTCACTTTTTTAGTTGGATTTGGAAAGGGAACCCACTAGCAAAAAATTGGTATTCTTTTGCTGTTTTTTGGTATCGCTTATTTACTGAAATTCAGTATTCAAAAACAACATGCTATCACCACAAGTACGCCTGATAGCGAGCGCAGTAGCTTGTTTAGCTTTACTTGGTGTGGGGTGGTATTTACGCCATAAAAAGTCTTTATTTGCCTTGATCTTACAAGGTGGCTCAATAGGCTGTTTTTACATTACCGTTTTTGCCGCTTTTAAACTGTATACAATGCTACCTTATAGTATGGCATTCGTTGCAATGATCTTGATTTGTGCGGCCAGTATTTTGCTTGCATTGTTACAACGAGCGATCAGTTTGGCTGTTTTAGCCTCGTTAGGCGGGTATTTAGCGCCTATTTTGCTATCTACTGGTGGCGGAAATCATATTCTGCTCTTTTCCTACTATTTAATGTTATCAATCGCCATTTTAGTGATTAGTGTATGGCAAGCATGGCGCCCACTTAATTTAGTTGGCATGTTCATGACCTATGCAGTCGCACTATTATGGGGAGTACAGTATTATCAAATTGACTATTATGTTTCTAGCCAACTGTTTCTGATTGCTAACTTAATTGTGTTTAATGTGTTAACACAATTATTTGCATTACGTTACCCACACGAGAAGCAATTAGTTGTCGACTATACATTACTGCTTGTTCCACCTTTTATTAGTATGGCAATGCAGTGTGCAATTTCTTGGCAAATCAGCTTTGCGCCAGCATTTTCGGCACTATTACTCGGTTTACTTTATTTACTCGCTGGGTTAAGGATCCATAAACGCTATGCTGTGGTGGGGAAAAATTTAGCATTAGGCAATATTATCATTGGTATTGGGTTCGTTACGTTGGCAATACCACTGGCGCTCACCTATGAATGGACATCAATTCTTTGGTCTGTCGAAGGGTTATTATTACTGTACTATGGCTTCTCTCAGCAAAATAAAAAACTAATCGTAATTGGGCCATGGCTTATTTCAGTGAGTGCCTTGATCTTATTAGCTGGTTTTTCCTTCAATATATGGAGCCGTACAAGTACTTATTTGGTGCCTGTCTTATTGGCGGCTTGTTTCAGTGCCGGTGCAATATTTCACGTAAAACGTGGCACATCAGAAAATTACAAAGTGCTTAGCTATGCTTTCTTAATTCTTGGCTTGATGATTTGGACTGTATGGCTCCCTGTTATCACCGATATATTATCTTGGAGCGGTGAGTCTGAAAGCTTCATCATCATGGCATTAGTCATTATTTCCGCTTGGCTATGGCGCATGTTAGCCATTAAGACTGATTGGGTGCCTTTATTGTTATGCCAATCGTTTATTTGGCTAATTGGCTATTACTATCTGGCCTTGGATTTTATTAATGACCAAAACCCAATGGGGAGAGGAGATGGCTCTCTGATTTGGCCAGTGATGTTAGGTAGTTCGATTTTATTTGTGATACATGCTCAGAAAGCGCGTAATATTTGGCTGCAACGTATATTACACGGTGCAACGTTTTGGCTGATCTTGGCGTTTATTGCGACACAAGTGAATTGGTTTGTTGCCATTTTACCTTGGGGAATGAATGAGCTTGGTTACTTTATCTATGTGATGGCGATAACCCTAACAATTTTAGTGATGTATTGGTTGCAAAGCCAAAAAATGCCGCCAATGAAACGCAACGGTATAATTTATTGGTATAGTTTTTTACCTGTTATTGTTGTTTTAATCGGCCTCTCATTTATTGCCAATTTTGAAGATGGGAAACTGACATTCTGGAATTATGTTCCACTGATCAACCCATTGGATGAAGCCGGTTTATTTAGCATTGCTTCATTATTATTAATGCGTCGTGGGCTAATACAAAAATTAAAGAAAATTAGGGAATTTGACCTTTGGATCATTAGGGGACTAGGCTTTTCGGCTATCGTTCTGAGTGGGGTATGGTTTAATGGCATAATCATCAGGATCATCTCCGATTTTGCTGAAATTAATTGGAATGTCGATGCGCTCTTTAATTCTCGATTAGTCCAAACTGTCCTCTCTATTAGTTGGTCACTAGTCGCTTTAGGCTTTATGATTTTTGCCAGCATTAAACAAAACCGTATGAGCTGGTTCTTGGGGGCAGGAATATTTGCTTGTGTTATTGCTAAATTATTCTTAGTCGATATTTATGGGCAGGATGGCTTATCTCGTGCAATAAGCTTTATTGTTGTCGCGGTGTTGATTTTAGTGGTGGGGTATTTTTCACCACTGCCACCAAAAACAGCCCAACATAAAGGAACTAATGAGGTTGAAGATGAAGCTAACTAAAAGCAAAGGGAAGTGGCTGACTTTCGTTTATCTTTCTTTTTCATTTTTATTGTCTAGCTTCGTGCATGCACAAGAGCAAAAAGCATTAACGCCCTATGACTTTTATCAGGGCATAGAATTGAAATATTCTAGCGATAATAGTTCGTTTGCTTGGCTTGAGCTTCCTTCTGAAGCCTATATCAACTCTGCATATCCTCAAACATTACAAGATGTCAGAGTGTTTAATGGAACAGGTCAGGAGGTTCCATCGGCTTTATTTTATGATACAGAAGAGAGGCGTAAAATTTCACAAGTTAGCTTTGCTTTGCAGCGACTAATTATTCGTGCAGACCAAGTCAATTCGAAAGAAGAAACACACGACGATCAACAATATCTTTTGATTGAAACGCAACCAAGTAAGCTAACACGCATAGAATTGCCCGCAATGCAGCAAGCCAAAGATGCGGTATATCAATCTTATCTATTAACGCGACAAAATAATAATCAAGAAGATTTTCCGATTCAGACACTTTCTTTACAGTGGATGAATAATCAACAAGATTGGCAAGGGAAAGTGTTTATTTATGCTAGCGATAATAAACAGGATTGGGTGAATATTTCTGCTTATCAGCCTGTCATGAGTTTGAATTCAAACTCTGGGGGGATTTATAGCAATACAATTAAGTTATTAGAAGGGCATTACGTTGCGCTAAGAGCCCCTTATTTGATGGTCATTATTGTGGCAGCTAAAGAGACGAAGATCCCTGATTTAACAATGGCGCAAGGGACCTCTATGGTTGTTCATTCAACAAGGCGGCAAGAGACCTGCCACTTTATTACCAATAATGAAGGGGTGTCACTAAACCAATTAATATATCGTTTACCCTCGCCACAGCCTTTAAGTGCGATTGTGATCCAATTGCGGCAAGCAAACCGCGTGTTGCCTTTACACATTGAATATACCTCTACTTCTGGAGAAGAATGGCTACCACTAACAAATATAGTGGCCTATAACCAAATACAAAATGGTCAAGAAATCCGCAATCCGGAGTTGGTATTAAATGATTTAATGGTTAAAAAACTCAGAATTACTGCATTAAAAGGCAGCTGGGATGATAAACCACCATATATTGAAGGGAAACGCGATGCCGTTAATTTAATGTTCAACGTACAAGGAGCATCGCCTTATCTATTAGTTTGGGGGAGCCAGCTTGCCGGTATTGATAATATCAGCTACCAAGAGTTACTTGGTCAACCACTAACAATCGATGAATTAATGCATCGTTATCCTAAATTGTATGTGCCCGAAGAGATTATTGAGCTGGGTGGTGAAGAGCAATTAACATCAAATGACTTTGTGATAAATGAGTTTGACTGGATGACTATCACGTTATGGGTGCTACTTGGGGTAGGGATCATCGTATTGCTGTATTTCTGCTGGTATCTATTAAAAGAAGTGAATGCAAAGTCATCAGAATAAATTAACTTCCTTTCGAAAATCCTTATCGCTAATAGGGGAAAACGTTCTCCCTATTGTGATAAGCGACCGTACAGCGCCTTTATAGAAAAGGCATATTTTGCTATTAAAAAATTTACAAAATTCCCCAAATGATTACTTGTCGGTACTATTTTTTGACATGGTATTGCGCTAAAACGAAGGTTGAGCAGGAGGGAATTTCAATGAGAACACGTTTTTTTTCAAAGTTATTTATTGCTATCGCATTGCTAACCAGCGCGTCATTATTTGCTGAGGCGGCAGAAACGGTCACTTCATACGAGCAGGTTAATGTAAAAATAGAACATCCATTGAAACAAAATAAGATGCAAGATCTTGGTGATATAGAATCAATGCGTGAGCAAGCCGAGGTAAGGCGTGTAGAGCTGACTGAAACAACAACAGATCGCCGCTTTAATGGTCGCCAATTCCGAATTGGTGACAAGCAATGATCACCTTGTATTTTTATCGTGTCTCATCTTATAGTGAGCACTAAACTAACGTGAATCATCAAAAGGAAATACCATGTATCAAGGGCAATGCCTCTGCGGCGCTGTAAAAATTAGTACCCATCAGCCTATCGATAAAATAAGTGTTTGTCATTGCGGTATGTGTCAACGTTGGAATGGTGGCCCAGGCTTTAGTGTTGATTGCCATGATGATGTCGTTATTGAAGGGGAAGAGGCGGTGACGCGTTTTGCCTCATCACAATGGGGTGAACGCGCATTTTGCCAACGGTGCGGAACGCATCTATTTTATCATCTGCATTCACCGTCTTCTTACTATGTTTCTGCGGCTTTATTTGAAGAAAGTCAGCATGCAGAGATGGCCATGCAAATATTTGTTGAGAGTAAACCTAAGTACTACAACTTTATTGAAAAAACACCCATGCTGACAGAACAAGATATTATGAAGCTAATGGCTAAATAAAAGGTTTGAGAGCCAGCCGTTGCTGGCTTAGTTAAATTTAATCTATTTTATTTTGCTTCCATAATGTTAATACCCTAAATATGAATTACAATAACCTAAAAGACTTATAACCTTTTATAGAAGGCGATTTAATTCTGTGCATTTGATGCGGGGAAGTGCACGCAAGCTTACCATATCAATATGCATCACTATCTAGGGAATATAACGAATGAATAGTATGAGAAATATGCGGCACGCCAGTAATATTGCGTGGGTTTTGCAATGGGTATTAAATATTGGCTTGATCGCATTAGCGATTGTACTGGTTTTCTTTTTAGCAAAAGAAACGTACACCATGGCCTCCTTAATGTTTAGTGGGCAAAAGGAAGCAACAGCATATGAACTATTAGAAGGAATTGTGATTTACTTCCTCTATTTCGAGTTTATTGCACTGATTACTAAGTATTTTTTGTCTGGTTACCATTTTCCATTAAGGTATTTTATCTATATCGGCATTACGGCTGTAATACGTTTAATTATTGTTGATCACAGCGATCCACTGACAACACTACTTCATTCTGCTGCAATTTTAGTCTTAGTGGTTGCCCTTTATATCGCCAATACCGAAAAACTAAAACGAGAGTAGAATATTTCAAAAAAAATTAATGGTAAAAAAGGAATGTTATTCATTCCTTTTTCTTATCTTTTGATTAATAAAAAATAATCGTTAATTTGCGAAATCTGAGAAGTTATCCCTAACAAAAGCATATTCCTGCTGAGTTTAAATAATTAAGATAATTTATAATGATAAATTATCTTAATGCAAGTCATCACAACTGGTTTATCCTGTTAAATAATCGAAAGAAAGTATTTTACTTTTCATAAATCGTTATTTAGTGTGTAAAAGTTTATTACTCTAATAACTTAAGTACTTGCAAATATGACAACAAATACACTCCCTAAAAAAAAAGGGCTTCTTAAACCGTGTTGAACGTATCGGTAACGTGATGCCTGACGTTACAATGCTGTTTATTTATGCCTTGATAATCTGTTGGTTTTTATCTTATTTACTTTCATTTGTAGATTTTAATTATTACCATCCAGTGTCGAAAGAAAAAATCACTGTCATTAATATGTTTAACTATGAGGAAATCATATTATTCATCACAGCGGCAGTGAAAAATTTTATTAATTTCCCTCCTCTTGGAATAACAATAGTTGCAACATTGGGGATAGGGATTGCTGAAAGCAGCGGTTTTATCAATACTGCGCTGAAAAAAAATGCTCTCGTTTATCACTCCGAAAATGTTGACGCCAACGGTAGTGTTCGTGGGGATTGTTTCCCATATTGCTTCTGACTCTGCTTACGTTATTTTGATGCCTGTCGCTGCAATGATGTTTTACGCGAGTGGTCGCCATCCATTAGCGGGTATTGCGGCTGCATTCGCAGGATTAGCGGGCGGATTTACTGCAAGTTATACGCCTTCTATCATCGATCCTATTATGCAAAGCTTCACACAAGATGCTGCGCAAATGATGGCTCCTGGCTATAGTGTTAACGTACTGTGTAATTACTTCTTTAGCCTTGGTGGCACATTTGGTGTTATTTTTACTTGCTGGTTTATTACCGAAAAAATTGTTGAGCCATGGTTAAATAAAAACTGCCCAATTACCACCAAAGATGTGGATACCGATGCCGATCAGGACCTCGGTAAGATCACGCCATTAGAAAATAGAGCGTTTCGCGTATCGGGTCTTGTCGTGCTGGCTTTGGCAGCGGGTCTGTTTGCCTTATTATGGCCGGAAAACTCATTATTACGTGGTCCAGATGGCAGCTTAACTAGCCCGAAAGCGCCTATCATGCAAATCGTTGTGCCACTGCTGTTTATTTTCTTTGCGTTGCCCGGCATCGTGTACGGCTATATGACTAAATCTTTCACCTCTACGAAAGATGTGGTGAAAGCGATGGAAAATATTACTAAGTCACTGATCCCCTTTATTGTCTTCGCTTTCTTTTGCCGCGCAATTCTTATATTCGTTCCAACATTCGAATCTAGGTACATTATTAGCGTTATCTGGTGCGGAATTACTGCGTACCCTTGATATGCCTTCAGGATTGACTGTTTTTGGTGTCATTCTACTGACTGCAATATTAAATATTATGATCACCTCAGCCACGTCTAAGTGGGCGATCATGGCTCCTGTACTTGTGCCAATGTTGATGGCGGTCGGCATCTCTCCGGAACTTACCCAAGCGGCCTTCCGAGTCAGTGATTCGGCAATGAACGTCAGTACCCCCATGTTCCCATTCTATCCGTTGATCCTGATGTATTGTCAGAAATATTACAAAAATGCAGGAATTGGTACTCTTTGCTCCATGATGATACCGTTTACGGTGGGTCTGTTGATCACATTGACCGCAACGCTATACCTCTTCTGGGCATTCGATATTCCAATTGGATTTGACAGTGGTTATACATGGCAGCCAACACCATAAGTCAGTTGTTGGATTGAGTAAAAGGAACAAGAAAAATGAATAAATTAGGTAAACAGCTCGAACAACGTTTTTTTTCGCTATCTTGCAATCGAAAGTCAAAGTGATGCAGCGGCAACGGTTGTGCCGAGTACAGAAGGGCAACGTGATTTAGCGAAATTGCTGGCAAAAGAGCTAGAAAGTTATGGCCTAAAAGAGATTTATATCGATGAACATGCAATTCTTTATGCTGTACGTCCGGGCAATAAACCTTCAGCACCTAAAATCGGTTTTGTCACCCATTTAGATACAGTCGATGTTGGTCTATCGCCAGTTATTAAGCCTCAAACACTTAAATATGAAGGCAAAGATCTGTGTTTGAATGCCCAAGAAGATATTTGGTTTAAAGCGTCAGAGCACCCAGAAGCGGCCCCTTATATCGGTGAAGAGATTATCTTTAGTGACGGAACGAGCGTACTCGGTGCGGACAACAAGGCCGCGGTTACCGTGGTTATGGAGTTAATGGATAAGCTGCAACAGGCAGATTTTGATTGCGGTGATATCTATGTTGCCTTTGTTCCTGATGAAGAAATAGGGTTACGTGGCTCAAAAATCATGGACCTATCTCGCTTCAAAGTAGATTTTGCCTACACCATTGACTGTTGTGACCTCGGGGAGGTGGTGTATGAAACCTTTAATGCAGCGTCAATTGAGGTGACAATTAAAGGGGTGACGGCTCATCCTATGTCGGCAAAAAATGTACTATTGAATCCTATTCGTGTCGCACATGATTTTATCGGCTGTTTTGACCGTTTTGATACTCCTGAACATACCGAGCAGCGCGAAGGTTATTTCTATGTGACTGATTTAGTCGCAAATCCCGATAATGCAAAAATCAAAATGGCGATCCGCGATTTTGACCGAAACAGCTATGAAGCTCGTAAACGTTATATCGGTGAAGCGATTGAATTGATCCGAGCGCGCCATCCGAGAGCAAAAATTGATTTTAAAATCGAAGATGTGTACAGCAATATCAGTGATTCGCTCGGTGATGACCGTACGGCTATCGACTTAATTTTTGAAGCATTAAAAATTCAAAATGTTGAGCCTAAAGTGATCCCTATGCGAGGGGGCACAGATGGTTCTGCACTCTCTGCTCGAGGGGTTTTAACGCCGAATTACTTTACAGGCGCATTAAATTTCCACTCGCGATTTGAATTCTTGCCTCTCAGCTCGTTTGAGAAAAGCTATTTGGTATCAGAGAGTATCTGCCGTTTAGTCGGTCAGAAATAACCAATTAGTTTCTATTTATAATAATGTCATAGCCATGTATTTGCATGGCTATTTTATTTTAAAAGGATATCGCTTTTTTGACGTTATTTTTAGCATGTATTGATTCGTAGAATAATAAAGCAATCAGTTAATCACGAAACGAAAAGACTATATTTTATTTTGTAAAATTGCTATTTATGGAGGTTTATATGGGTGAGTCGTCATAAAATATAGAGAGAAAGATGATTAATATTATAATTATTGATAATAATAATATATTAATTCGTGGGCTTGAGGCTATTTTTAGCCGACACAAACGATGTCATATTGTGGCTTCATTTCCTTTAATCGAACAAGCCATCTCATGGAATCGGCAACAAAAAGCCAGCATTATCTTAATTAATAACGATAACTGCCAATTTGAATCATTAAAGGCGCTACAAACGCTAAGACGAACACAGCCTGATGTTGGTATTATTATTTATAATATCCACGCTCATTATTCATTCTTACTCAAAGCGCTCGATCTTGGGATCCAAGGTATACTAAGTGCCAAAATTGAAGTAAATGAATTCTTAGAAGCTATACAGGTGGTCAATGCGCGCAGCAAAATTATCTCACCAGACATTGCGCAATCTATTGCTTTAAAACGTATTAATCAGCATGAACAGACCGATCTCTATGAGTTATTGTCAACGCGTGAGTTAGAAATCATGTTGCTTATCACCCAAGGGATCCCCACAAAACAGATAGCACAGGTGCTAAATTTAAGCCCTAAAACAGTAAATACCTATCGATATCGAATGTTTGGTAAACTTAATATCCGTAGTGATGTAGAATTAACCCATATTGCCATTAGCTATGGGTTAATTGTAGCCAAACAGGGTTTATTAGGGTGTCAGAACAGTTTGAACCAAAAGCTTTCTTAAAGACAGTGACCAACCAACCCGGCGTCTATCGAATGTATGATGCTGGGGGGAACGGTTATTTATGTCGGTAAAGCAAAAGATTTAAAAAAACGACTTTCCAGTTATTTCCGTACTAACGTCAGCAGCCGAAAAAACTGAACAGTTAGTGAAAAATATCGCCTCCATTGACGTCACGGTTACACACACAGAAACAGAGGCGCTATTACTCGAACACAACTATATCAAGCTTTATCAGCCTCGCTATAACGTCTTACTGCGTGATGACAAATCCTATCCTTATATCTTTCTGAGTAAAGAAACGCATCCAAGATTATCGATGCACCGTGGTGCTAAGCATGCGAAAGGTGAATATTTTGGGCCATTTCCTAACTCTTATGCAGTAAGGGAAACATTGGCTTTGATGCAAAAGCTATTTCCTATCCGACAATGTGAAGATAGCGTCTACAAAAATCGTTCAAGGCCGTGCCTACAATACCAAATCGGGCGTTGTTTAGGCCCTTGTGTTAAGGGATTAGTGAGCGATGAAGAGTATGAACAACAAGTTAATTACGTTCGTTTATTTTTAACAGGTAAAGATCAGCAAGTATTAACTGGCTTGATTGAACGGATGGAAAAGGCCAGTCAAGCGTTACGTTTTGAAGAAGCGGCACGGTTTCGCGATCAAATTCAAGCGGTGAGGGCGGTAACAGAGCAACAATTTGTTTCAGGTGATAGCGATGACCTTGATGTGATTGGTGTAGCATTCGAGGCAGGGCTTGCTTGTATTCATGTGTTGTTTATACGGCAGGGGAAAGTGTTAGGAAGCCGGAGTTATTATCCTAAAATACCGGCTGACACATTACTTGAAGAAGTGGTGCAAACTTTTCTTGGGCAGTTCTATTTACAAGGAAGTGAAAATCGAACATTGCCCGGAGAGATCCTGTTAGATTTTGCGTTACCTGAGAAAACATTGCTGGCTGACTCACTATCGCACATCGCTGGGCGTAAAATTCAAATTCAAACTCAACCTCGTGGTGCGAGGGCGCGTTATCTGAAACTGGCACGGACGAATGCATCAACCGCGTTATTAACCAAGCTTGCACAGCAGTCCACAATCCATCAACGGATGTCATCACTAGCGAAAACAGTTGGGTTGGATTCAATCGCTCGAATGGAGTGCTTTGATATTTCCCATACGATGGGGGAACAAACCGTCGCATCTTGTGTTGTTTTCGATAAAAATGGTCCAGTGAAGTCGGAATATCGGCGCTATAACATTACGGGGATCACCCCAGGTGACGATTATGCTGCGATGCATCAGGTTCTTACTCGCCGCTATGGCAAGCATATTGATGAGAGTAAAGTGCCTGACATTATTTTTATTGATGGGGGGAAAGGGCAATTAGGCCAAGCAAAAGATGTGTTTAATTCTCTGGATGTGGATTGGGATAAAAATCGACCATTGTTAATTGGGGTTGCAAAAGGGAGTGACCGTAAAGCAGGGTTAGAGACGCTATTCTTTAAGCCAGAAGGGGAAGGGGTTGCGTTGCCGCCTGATTCACCTGCACTGCATGTGATCCAACATATACGAGACGAATCACATAATCATGCGATTACAGGCCACCGCCAGCGTAGAGCAAAGGTTAAAAATACCAGCGCGCTCGAATCTATTGAAGGTGTAGGACCCAAACGTCGTCAAATGCTACTAAAATATATGGGGGGCTTACAGCCGCTGAAAAATGCAAGTATAGAAGAGATAGCAAAAGTGCCCTCGATCTCATACGCGTTGGCAGAAAAGATTTATAATGCATTGAAACAGTAGGTGTCTTAAGGCACCATACTTATTAAATCCAATTTGGTCAAAAAGTTACTGAGCATGATGAAATTAAATATTCCTACGTGGTTGACCCTGTTCCGAGTCATTCTGATACCGTTTTTTGTGCTGGCTTTTTATTTACCAGTCAGTTGGGGGCCTTTTGTTTGCGCATTAATTTTCGTTATTGCGGCAGTAACAGATTGGTTTGATGGCTATTTAGCAAGGTTATGGAAGCAAACAACCAAGTTTGGGGCATTCCTAGATCCTGTTGCCGATAAGGTGATGGTGGCAACAGCATTAGTGCTTGTTACGGAAAGTTTTGATGTTTGGTATGTCACTTTACCCGCCGCGACGATGATCGCTCGTGAAATTATTATTTCTTCGTTAAGAGAATGGATGGCTGAGATAGGCAAAAGAAGTAGTGTTGCCGTGTCATGGATTGGTAAATTTAAGACAACAGCCCAAATGATCTCTTTAGTTGGGTTATTGTGGCGTCCAAATTTGCTTATTGAGAATCTTGCTATCGCATTATTGTATGTTGCAGCTATCTTAACGTTCTGGTCAATGTATCAATATTTGAAGGCAGCATGGTCAGATTTGAGCGAAGCTTGATCGAAATGATTGAAAAAACAGCGAACGAACGGTTTTGAGTGATTTTTTTAAATATTTGTGTTGACTCAAAATGTGAAATCAGTAGAATGCAACGCATCGAACGGCAACGAGGTTTACGAAAAAAAATAAGTAAATCAGCCAGTTTGAAAAGCAAAAGCTGAAAGGCGGGAATAGCTCAGTTGGTAGAGCACGACCTTGCCAAGGTCGGGGTCGCGAGTTCGAGTCTCGTTTCCCGCTCCAAATCTCAGTAAGAGATTGAGAAGAAGGCGCGTTAGCAAAGCGGTTATGCACCGGATTGCAAATCCGTGTAGCTCGGTTCGACTCCGGGACGCGCCTCCAAAATTCAGCCCAGGTGGTGAAATCGGTAGACACAAGGGATTTAAAATCCCTCGGCCTTTAGGCTGTGCGGGTTCAAGTCCCGCCCTGGGCACCAAATAAAAACTCAGTTGAATATCAACGAGTTAGGGAAAGAAAGAAGCCACCTTTTAGGTGGCTTTTTTTGTGACTGAAATCACCTTTCGCTATTATTTCGCTATTAACTTTCGCTACTAACTCCCCCATTCACTAACGCTTTTGCCCTCCGACCGTTGGAACGATTACTACTTTTCGATCATATCGCGCCGTTTGTGATGGTGTTTTATGGCCAGAAATATTTTGCTTCTCGCTCAGTGTTCCTTCCAGATCAGATATTCCTTTGGCCTTCAAATCATGAAACGTAAAATTAAAATCTAAATAAGGAAATTTTTTACAGCTTCCTCTTTAGCTTTTACCTGTTTTTAGCTTGCTTAATATAAATACCTGCTTTCATGAGTTGATCTTTTTCAGCAGCAAGACGTCTTGCTGACGAGCACTGCATCAAAATAGAAAATAGACAGAGAGCGAGTGCTGGTAAGATTAAAAAGGCACCTGAGGTACATTGGGCGTTTTTCAGAGGCAGACTAAAATATTTGTGAGTAATGAAAGTATGAAACTTACATACTTGGAAAAAATAAAATCGCTCCCATCATATAACTACGTACCTTGTAGAGGATATAAAGCCGTTTTGTCATCAGGTTATTGAATGTAGTTAGTTGGAGTGAAAATGAAAAAATCGGTTTATAAAGCAAGTGGTTTATGGAACCAACAATCTTTCATAACTCTTTTTGTCGCAACAAGCGAAAAAGATGTGCTTTCAACAATAGCATTTTTGGCAAATTTAGGTGGCGCTAGGGTCGATGAGCTATCTATTGAACGTTTTTGTTCCGTGCATTAGTGTAGTTAAAATGAAGAAACGGGACTAATGGCAAAAGCCGCATAACGAAAAATAGAAAAACGCAAACGACAAAAGGAATTAGGTGTGACTAAGATAGAGCTATTTCTTGGTGAACAGGGATTAGAGATTCTCCCAAGAAAGTGCGTAATATGTAGGTCAGGCAGGGAGCAGTACAACGTAGCCAACTATCTTTTTATGTGAGCATTGATGGCTGTTCATTGTGTCCGCTCGGTAGCGCTGAATAAAAAGTGTGTAAGGGAGGTAATGATCAGCTACTGATAGTTATTTAAGTGAGGCTCATAAATGCTGGGTAACTCATGGGTGACACGGGCTAAAATTGATGTCACAAAGTCTCACAGATAGTTCAAATTTAACGTGTCACTATTAATTTTGATGGGTATAGAAGATGCACTGTTTTCCTCTTTTTTACCCTTTATTTTTTCACTTGAAATTTATTGATTAAAAATCAATGTGTTAAGAATCACTGAAATATAGAAGGTATTTTTCATAAAATCAGATGTAATTTATTGTTGAACATGGTTTTTTTCATGATAATTTATAGTTCACTGCCGTATAGGCAGCTTAGAAATCAAGTTATTGAGGGGGATAAGGCTGACAAGCGTTCACTGCCGTATAGGCAGCTTAGAAAATATGACGATGCTGATTGTGACAAATTACTCGGTTCACTGCCGTATAGGCAGCTTAGAAAAGTTTGCCAACTCACGATTGATTTCAATAATGGTTCACTGCCGTATAGGCAGCTTAGAAAAATAGACTCAACCAAACCATACGAAGTAAAACGTTCACTGCCGTATAGGCAGCTTAGAAATCGCTCTGCTTCTGCTTGCTTGAGGTTGTAGAGTTCACTGCCGTATAGGCAGCTTAGAAATCGCTCTGCTTCTGCTTGCTTGAGGTTGTAGAGTTCACTGCCGTATAGGCAGCTTAGAAAAAAATGCACGTCAGAACGAGCAAGCAGCAAACGTTCACTGCCGTATAGGCAGCTTAGAAATGTAGGAAGATAACCAGCGCCAGCAACTATTTGTTCACTGCCGTATAGGCAGCTTAGAAACAGATAGCAGTGCGTGTTTACGTTAAATTCCTTGCTTATACACCGATAATGATGATGCCCTCCAGTCAGCTACAGATGTTTATTTAGACGATGTAGCACAAAAACGCGCTCACAATATCCCAGCAACCAAATCCTTTGATGCTTTTGAAATGCCAGACGGTAGCCTACGTCGTGTCGCTAAATCAATTAGCTTTGCCAAAATGGACGACCTAGCCTTTGGCGAACTCTACAAAGCCACACTCGATGTGCTTTGGAACTTCATTCTATTCCGTAAATTTCCTACCCAAGAAGCTGCTGAAAATGCGGCGGCTCAGTTATTAGAATTTACCTAGAGGCAAGACCAATGATCCAAAAATCGAAGATCAAAGAAGAGAAGCAGTGGTTATCAGATGTAGCCGAACTTGGCTGTGTTTGCTGCCGCAATATGGGATATGGGGCAACTCCTGCGGAAATCCATCATACACGAACAGGGCAGGGAATAGCGCAGCGTGCTAGTCATAAAGATGTATTGCCGTTATGCCCGCCTCACCACCGCGCTAGCTATGACACCGGCTTTCATGCGGCCCCAAAAACATGGCAGCAAATTCACGGTACCGAAGCGGAATTGCTTGAGCAAACCAAAAGAGAAGTCATGGAGCTGCGCGCATGTCGTATCTGATAGCCATTAAAAAATATTGTTGATGTGTAATAGGTGGTGAACCAATGAAACTCGAAAATACACTTAAAAACTTTCACCCTAAGTCACCTACATTCGGTAATGTAGCAGGTTGCACGTCCCCTGACCGAATAACAGGCACAGATATTATGGCGGCTATGGGGATGACCGAGTCACAGGCTAAGTTTGGCATGACAGCGTTTCTAGCGAAGAATGATATCAGCGAAGAAGATAAATTTTCTACAGTAGAGGCGCTGACCCAATATGCACTTAAAGTAGCACCTAAACTAGTTCGTAAAGCCGCGGGTAAGGAATTGGGTTGTTGCTTAATTATTCTGGCCAAGATGGCATTTGAAGATTATGCCCGTTCAGCGGGGTCGGTTTGTCAGTGTTCAGCGTGTAGTGGTAAAGGGATGATTGATAAAAAAGTCATCACAACAAAGTACTCTACAAGGGAGGCTATTTTTCCGTCATTCTCCAAGAGCCAACCCAAGCGATATACCAATACGGAACGCGATGTCGTGGAAACTGAAAAAGTGATTTGTGAATCATGCAATGGTAAAGGCCAATTAACACATCGCTGCCGTTGTAAAGGGAGGGGTAAGGTACTTGATGAAGAACAAACAAAATTACAAGGCGCCCCCGTATTTAAAGATTGTCCTCGCTGTGAAGGTAGAGGTTTCAGCCGTGTGCCGTCGTCAGTAGCATTTAATGCAATAAAGCATTTAGTACCAGACCTTAACGAAAGAACGTGGCGTAGAAATTGGAAGCCATTCTATGAAAAGTTGACGAATAAGTGTTTTATTGAAGAGAGTGCCGCAGAGCAAGCATTTAGCAAGGTAATTAAATGAACTGATCAAATAAACAGTAAAGTTTGCATTTTGTCCGGAACTGACTTATTATTTTCTAAGAATGGACATTCTATACCTAGTCGCATTAAACCAATTCAAGACCTCGCAATTGCGGGGTTTTTTATATACACACTCTTCATTTTGGAGAGTTGTGTGATTAGGGACACCAGATATCCGTCGACCAAAACATCATCTAATGTCCTTTTCTTTTAACCCACTTCAATTCAATCTGATATGTTAAGAGAAACGAATGGCATTCGCTCCGTTCAGCCAAGAAAATAAGCACACTGATGCAATGATTATAATTCCCAGAAATAGTTTTAATGTCATTGTTGCGAGCGACTCACTTCGAGCACCTCTCATGAAATAAAAAGCTATGATAGGTAATATAAATCCTAAAGTAGACATCCAAGTTAAAAAGCGTTCCAAGTCATGATACATAGTGAATTCCATTTAAGTTAGGTTTCTATGTTCTATCATGCATCAACACAAATTCCAACGTGTAAGTGACCCTTACAAGTTCAATTCTCCGGAATTTCCGGATAGTTCGCATGCTAAAGTTGAAACACTTAAGTTAAAGTAAATTTAAATGTAACGTTTTGGAACGACGTAGAATGCAAAAGAATTATAAAGATACAGTGATGTGGCTTTTATTTTGTATTGGTGTAATGGTCTTCGTATATTTATCAGTAAGTAACATTTTTTTTAATAATGGAAAAGACCACTGGCTAGTGGGTAAATATTTTTCAGTTATCCTCGTACAGGTCGGTATTACTATTTGTTATGGAATCTACTCATTATCATGTGTGACTTTCTCGTTTGAGAGCCGTGAAAAGGCGGTTCGTAAGAGCTCATCTTATTATGCACATAATATAATGGCTAAAATACAAGGAGTCATGTTAGTAGTTCTTCTTACCCTGATGCTTGTTTTATAAATTTTCATTCAAGAGGGCGCCTAGTGCGGCCTTTTTTGTATACAGCCGCCACAGAATTCTAATCATACACACTTAATTGACGCATAGAGATTGTGCGCGGCTATCTATTAACTAAATATCGGACACTCCAATGGGGGTGGGATTTTTATCACTTAAAATTCAATATGGGAAAACGAATGATCACTATCGAGGAATTAAAGCGATTACTTTCTTACGATCCTGATACTGGAGTATTTATATGGAAAGCTGATGTATCGAGCAGAGTTAAGAAAGGGATGGTGGCTGGAACTAGTGATTCTTTTGGTTATGGAAGGATAGTTATAAAAGGCAAGAGCTATAAATCACATCGATTAGCCTGGGCGTACTCATATAACGAATTTCCAGATGGTGCAATTGACCACATTAATGCTAATGCATCAGATAACCGAATTTCAAATCTCCGCATCGCAACCCAACTAGAAAAGACAAGAAACCGTCGAATTCCCAAAAACAACACATCCGGTGTAAAGGGTGTTTACTGGGATCTAGAGAAAAGGAAATGGAGAGCTCAATTTAGAATCGATGGAAAAAATAAGGTGGTAGGGTATTTTGCCGACTTAAATATTGCAAAGATTGAAATTATTAAAGCTCGAAATAAATATCATAAAGAGTTTGCCAGACACGGCTAATACAAAGTTTTAATTCAAACCTACACCTATTTTGTAATAGGTTTCCTCACCCCAATTTGGGGGGGCGGTATGCGTATGTATAAAGACCCTAATAACATAAATTGGCTAACCATTATCTTGGTTTGCTTTATGGCTTTCTTTGGAGGAATTGCAAGTTATGCAAATAAATTCCTTAAAGGTGAGCCATTTAGATTTTGGATAATGATTGCACAGATCATTGTATCAATGTTCGCTGGGGCATTGGTTCTATTAGCTGCAAGTTACTACTCATGGCAACTTGAAATTGCTGGTGGGGCGGCTGGTCTAGCTGGATGGTCTGGTACTGCTGTGGTTAGCGCTCTAGAAAAAAGATTCATTAAGAAGGTGGAAAATGAGTAAATTTAAATTCAGTAAACGCAGTGAAGAGAACTTGCGCGGCGTGCATTTAACCGGTTTAATCAAATTGCGTCAGTTGCATACCGAAATGGCATTCAGGCCGATACTAAAGCACAGGAGAAAATCATTGAATATCGCACGATACTCAAAAAAGAGTCTGTTTGTGATCCTCTTGTGCCCCAGTCTATTGCTAACGGGTTGTACGAGTACACAAACGAGTTACGTTCCAGCGCAATGCACACCAATACCAGCAACATTAACTGAACCCGTTTTGGCACCATTACCACCGGATAGTGATGGAAAAACATTATCATATTCACAGATTATTTTATGGATACCATCGTTATTAGCGACAATTGATAAAGCTAATCAGCAGTTAAATGCTATTCGAGAGATTGAAGCAGTTAGAAGCCATAACTAAAAGGATGGGGAGTAATTGAAGGTCTGATTTATCTCTATAAGTGGATATTTTAGACAATAAAGCAACATGAGTTACTGAGTGATAGAGTTCAAATAATAAGAGTGATAAAAAGTAGCATTGCCTCATATGCTGAGGCAAGAAAAAGAAAGACACCAATTAGCGTTCTAAATGCTGCTCCCGATGGGGATGCTTCTTTTATATCTTTGAAGCAATAGTATGTGCACATGATTAACATAAATTCAATTACAATCCCTGTCATGTGATATTCATTCATAATTAGCACTCTTTACTTGGTTAATTGCAACTAATTGTACATAAGTCAAACACCAATAGCCATCAACTAGTTATTGGTAGTTTTTTTATGTAAGAAAGCAACACGGGAAATTGAACAACAACGAGTATCACAATAGACCTCTACAAACGCCATTCTTTTAGTGGCGTTGATAGAGATTTATACAGGAGATAAACACGATGGCTAAACCGGATTGGGGGACGCTACAGCAACAGTTCCTCACCGAACATGCTAAATCAGGAATATCCCCTAAAGAGTGGTGTGAAGACCAGGAACTTAATTACGCAACAGCACGTCGATATATTAAAAAGCCGGCTGCGCAATCTGCGCAAAAAACTGCGCACTGCGCATGATAAAGAATGTGCAAAAGAGTCTATATGTAATAGCGCAATACCAACTGCGCAGAGTAGAGAACAAGATAGTGCGCACGATGATGAAAATACCTTTGATGTGCGCAACTACGGGCTTAATGACTCACAAGTCAAACTCGTTAACGAGTATCTTATCGACTTAAATCGAGCCGGTTATAAAGGCGAAGGCAATACAGCTTATGTAAATGCTACTCGAATGCTAAGAAATGCTAAGGTTTCAAGAGCAATCGCGGACGCGCTAGCAGAGCGAGAACGCAGAACCGAGATAACCCAAGATGCTGTATTAAAAATGTGGTGGAATATTGCGACCGCAGACGTTAATGAACTAACTGAATATCGTCGATTGTGTTGTCGTCATTGTTGGGGTTTTGGATTTAATTATCAGTGGCGCGATGCGGTCGAATATTAAGATGCTGTGAAAAAAACATGTTAGCCAATAAAGCGCCCCGGTAATCCCCCCGAAAAATCGGTGTATTAATAAGTAGAATTTTCTCGTAATCTGAACTGAGGAGATCTCTATGAAAAAAGCACGTTTTACCGATAGCCAAATTATCACCATCCTTAAGCAAGCTGAGGCGGGAACGCCTGTTTCTGAACTGTGCCGCGAACATGGTATGAGCAACGCCAGTTTTTATAAGTGGCGCTCACGCTTTGGTGGGATGGATGCTTCCATGATGACCCGCTTGAAAGAACTGGAAGAGGAAAATCGCCGCCTCAAAAAAATGTATGCAGAAGAAAGGTTGAAAGCTGAGATCATTCAGGAAGCTATGGCAAAAAAGTGGTGAAGCCATCGCATCGAAAGCGGATGGCGCAAGAAGCTGTCAAAATACGGAATATCAGCGTACGTTTTGCCTGCCAGTTATTTGTAGTGAGCGAAAGTTGCTATCGTTATCAAGCTAAACTGAGTAAAGAAAATGAAGCAATAGCTGACTGGCTGATACGCATCACTGATAGCCAGCGCAACTGGGGATTTAGCTTGTGCTTTTTATACCTTCGAAACGTAAAAAACTTAAGATTTAACCACAAAAGGGTTTACCGAATTTATTGTGCGTTGTCACTGAACAGGCGAATAAAGCCGAAGAAACGCCTAAAACGGGATAAGCCCGAGCCACTGACGGTACCCGAAACGAGCAATGAATGTTGGTCAATGGACTTTATGCATGATCAACTGTCGGATGGGCGCTCAGTCCGTTTATTGAATATCATCGATGATTTTAATCGTGAAGCATTAGCTATTGAAGTGGATTTTTCCCTGCCGGCGAGTCGGGTTGTAAGAGTACTAGAGCAACTTATTGAGTGGAAAGGAAAACCGGTTTCCATACGCTGTGATAATGGGCCAGAATACACCAGTAATATATTGATATCATGGGCTAATCTGCAAGATATCAAAATAAACTTTATCCAGCCAGGTAATCCGCAGCAAAATGCTTACATTGAGCGTTATAATCGGACAGTCCGCTATGAGTGGTTAGGGCAATACTTGTTTTCATCACTGGATGAATGACAAGACTATGCTACACGGTGGCAATGGTTTTATAATCACGAACGGCCGAACATGGCGTTGAATGGCTATACCCCCAATGCAACATCTACAACGAATGACCTGATTCTACTTATAACCTCGGTTAAAAACGGGGGATTACCGCACCACCAAGACGAATCCGCAGAAATCCCCCCCCTCACTAATTAGCGAATTAAGCGCGCTGTACGCCACTGTAATCAGCGCAAAAATAATTGCTGCTGTGGCATGAATAATTGATTTTAACGCCTCTGTGACGCTGAGATTTTGCGGACGGATAATTAACAATAAACATGTCGCCGCGCAATCGTAGCCCCGCCACGCCTGCCCACTAAATAGGTCGGTTTTCATGCAGGTGCAAGAGATCGTCAGAACCGCGCTAGTGCAGGCGCTTTACGCAGGTCACGATCCTTGTTTAATCTTGCAGAATGGGGCAGAGAATTGCGGAATTTATGATGAAGGTTATGGTGATAAAAATTATTTACAGTATTATTTCATGTTTTATAATTTACTTTATCTCATAAAATACTAGGTAGTATCTTAATTCATTATTTACTACAAAACTATGTAGTTAGGCTTCTTAAAATAAAAAGACTAGTTACACATATTTAAAGGATTGATTATGCGTTTAAGTAAAGTTCGGGTACAAAATTATCGTAGCATTATTGATACTGGTGAATTTGATGTGGATGAGTTTAAAACAATTTTGGTTGGCCCAAATGAGGCCGGGAAAACGGCTATTCTCCAAGCCATTCAACAAATAAATCCCCCTAAAGAGATGAAGGGGTTTAAACCGCTTCGTGACTATCCTAGAGCTGAATACACCAAAATCAGTAGGGGAGAGCTAAAACCTGAATATATCAAGGTAGTGACTGCAACTTTTAAATTAGAAGAGTCTGATTTAAAGCACGCACCTGAAAAATTAAGAAATCAAGAAATTAGTTATGTTATTACTCGATATATGGATAATCATGCAACTCATAATTTACTTGGGGTGCAATCACTACTTTATGGCGAAGTTAAAGATAACCTAAGAAGAATAGCTCATTATTTAGATAGTCTTCTTGAGGATGAAAATAATAAAACCTACACTGATAGCCTTACTCAGATAACGAGTGGTTTTACTGAAAATCAAAAACTGTCTATTGAAAATATTAGAACACTATTAGAGTGGCTTGAGAATAATTTCACATTAATTGATGAAGAAAATGAAAAAGAAATTAAACGCCATAAAGAGATCGAAGATAAATTAAGTACTGAAATAGAAAAAGATAATTTTCTTTCGTATCTTTGGGATAATAAACCTACTTTTGTATTATATAGCAACTACTTCCGAGTTAAGCCTATTATTCATTTGGAGAACTTAGCTAAACGCCTGACCTCAAACATTATGGATGATGACTCTTATGATTATGGTAATAGTTGCCTACTTAGTTTGCTTGGGTTTACAGCTGAGGAGCTTTCTGAACTCGGAAAAGTATCAGAATCTACCAACAACTCAACTGAATTAAATATGGATGCTTATCGCGAAAATTTAGATAGGCGTAGTTATGAACTAAATGCTGCTAGTGTCGAGTTAACTCGTCAAATAATTAAAGTATGGAATCCTGAAGATAATAAAGCTGAAGCTAGCAGGCTTAAATTAGTTGCAGATGGACAATATCTCAAAGTAGTGGTAGAGGATAATATTGGTGTTGAAGTTGAGCTAGACCAGCGTTCCGAAGGATTTCAATGGTTAGTTTCCTTTTTTATAGTATTTTTTGCAGAAGCAAAAGGAAAGCATAAAAATACTATTTTACTTTTAGATGAACCCGGGGTAAGCCTTCACGCTTTAAAGCAAAGAGAATTTAGAAAGACAGTTTCACTACTTTCTGAAAATAATCAGACATTATACTCAACTCATTCTCCATTTTTAGTAGGGCCGGATGAACTCGATAAAGTAAGAGTTGTTGAATTGACCGATAGAGCTATTGGCACTAAAGTTCATACAACAATATCTTCTAGTGATCCTGCTGCATTATTACCATTGCAAGAAGCTCTTGGTTATGACCTAGCTCAAAGTCTATTTGCTCATCAACGTAATTTAATCCTAGAAGGATTGACAGATTATTGGTATATCGAAGCAATTTCTAACTTATTGAAAGATGGAGGAGAGAAGTTTTTTAGATGACAAGATAGCTCTTGTGCCAGCTAACACAGCTAGTAAAATAGTTTATTTCGCTACAATTTTAACCTCACATAATCTTAAAGTGGCAGCTTTGCTTGACTCCGATAATGCAGGAGATCAAGCTGCAAAACAGGAAGTTTTAGTTCATCGTCTTGGTAATAAAAGAATTCTTCGTACTTCTGATTTTTACTAGGCCTAAGATTGATAAAGCTGAAATTGAAGACCTACTTAGAGATACATTAGTTCAAATTGCAAAAGATGAGCTTAACTGGGATATAACAACATCTTTTTCTGGCGCCATTGATAAGCCGATTATTAATATATTCCAAAAGGAAATAGGCAAAGACTTCTCTAAGTATAAGTTAGCAAAGGCATTTTTAAAATGGTCACGAGACCATTCAATCACTAATTTAACTAAAAATGAGATTCAAGGTTGTACTAACCTAATTAACGCTATTAATTCAGCCCTAAAATAATTAATTAAAGATTTCTGACTCATTATTCATGAATAATAGTGGGTCAGAATTATTTTACTAATTTATTAATTCGAGCTAATACATTCACACACCTCTGCCTATATTTCCTACTAATCGCCTCTCTCTGCGCTTCTAACTCCTGCTTTTGCAGCCCTTTCCCATACTCATTTAAACTCAATCTCAACCTATCCCCGCCAACTTTTATAAAATGTAGGCCATCACTTACGCCTAAACCATTAATGAACATTGTTTTAATCTGTGGAATATCGAAATTAATGCCGACCTCATTAGCAAAAGTAACTATTTTCGACTGAATTTCTTTATCACCCTCATTTAATTCAATTCGTGATACTTGCCGCTGTTGTCTACCCTGTGATATTTCGGCTCCTGCTGCGTTCTGAGCGTCTGTTTCAATAAAGGCAAAACCGTATTCCTCTATGCTGCATACTTCACCAGAGCAGCGCTCTGGCTCGTAAAACTGCACATCTGAAAGATTGGATGTGATCCGCGATCTACAGTTATTGACAGGACTCCGAGGCGCGCCGATGGCGCTTTTTAAAAGACCATCGCCGGCAGCATCGGTGTTTTTCTTCACAATCTTGTATTGTCTGTCGCGAGTTTTGAGTGTTGGCTTGTTTGCAACAAGCTGATTGTAAATACCCACGACTTTCTGAACGTCTTCACCGTAAACATTCACATCACTAATTTCACGTGCAACTCGTATCGTCTCTTCTTTGCGGCGAATACATGGACCACCTTGCGACATCACATACTCAAAGAAATCACCACCATCGGCAGCAGCGCGAACTCGTTCAGCCACATCACCAAGTTGATCAGCAATAGAAACGCCTCGTGGAAGCCGACGACATTCGCGATAAGCACCTTTTGAAGGAAGTTTGTAGAAATGAAATTGCGGTATGCGCCAAGTAGAAGCCCAAGCAGTAACAGCAGCCGCCATACTTTTTAAATCTTTGCCGGTTTCGTGGTCTATCTCACCATCAAGCGCATAACCATCAATATTTTTAGCGATATACTTTGCAATGTAACCGACAGCACCGCCGCGATTCATGTGCTTACATTCGAAACGGTATTTATGTGCGCCGGCCTCATCACCATCTTCTTTCAATGCGCGTTTGCGCATAATATCAATAGCTTTTGCTCGACTGGCTTTATCAACAAATAACAGCATATGCCAATGCGGCGTACCGTCATGATGCGGCTCAACAACACGAACCCCATAAACATCAATATTGTTATCATTAAAGGCTGAACGAATACGCGACCAAACTTTGACTAAATATTGTTGCCCGTCTTTTGGTGTGTAAGCTTCATTTTTCCATTTACCCTTAAGCGCAGCGATCACGTCTTTCTTACGCTTACGCAGTTTTGTTGGATGATATTTAGAAGGGCAGGTCCTGGTAATAAACATACCGATATCGCCACGTTCTTTCGCTACACGTTCAATGCCGGCCATTTGCGCCATTAATTCCATGCGACGAATTTCAGGGTTTGAAACACTTGCCATCACTTTATCGAACAGATCAAACCGCTCACCCGTTTCAACGTCTTCAATATCCATGCCTTGTAAATACTGCATATTAGATAAACGTTGCGCTTGCACAGCTCGAATGGCTTGTTTACTGGCGTAGGGGTTGCGATTCTGGCAAACATCCATATTTGCGATCATCAAGGCTTCAAGCCATTGGGTACGATGGGCTTTTAATTTGCGATACCAATAATCTGTATTGGTTAGGCGCTGAACGGCGGCAATAACTTTGCGAGCATCTAATGACGTGACAGCGGGACAATCAAAAATCTATTTTTATGAGTAGGCTTTTTAATCAGCGAAGAAGATAAACACGATGGCTAAACCGGATTGGGGGACTTTAGCCGGTGCATCTTGCCAGTTATTTGTGGGGGGAAGGAGGGGAAGTTTGGCGTTGAGGCAATCACTCGCTATTAAGGTGATGCGCTTAAAATGGCCACACAACATTTAGGGATGGTGAAAACCCGAACTGAATTAACCAGCAAAGGCGGCGAACCTATCAAAACCGAAGTTGCAAACATGATTTCACAAGAAGTTGCCGACGCTTATAAAAAACTAATGGGTTAATTACTGGAAATAGCCGTTTTAGCGAAAAAATAGGTTATGCAAAAACACCTATTTTACGTACGTTTTATTCACTGAGAATTTATGCATTTTTAAGGAGTAATTTAGATAAATGGTGCTTATCTGCAGAAACTAAATTGAACCTGTTTTCCGTAGGGGTAAGCACCATAATTTTAAATAAAAATGTGTTAGTCACATTTAAGTGGGGGGCAGGATGCTCCTTAGGGGGTGTCGTTTAAAAGAAACAATAAAAGCATTGCCACGGCGTTATTAATCATATGCAAAATAATTGGTGCCATAAGCGAATTAGTCTGAATTCTGACATGGCAAAAAATAACGGACATCACAAAAATCATAATAAATGTGGCAGGTGAATTATATTGATGGTGTATCATTGCAAATAGTACAGAGGTGATAATAATCATCACATGCTTGCCATTTGGGCCGTAGCCCATTCCGGCATTCAGTAAAAAGCCTCTGAAAATAATTTCTTCAATAATTGGCGCTGCGAAAACGACTGACACGACCAGAATAAACTGATGCAATGGTGATAGGGCGAGCATCTCAAGTATCGATGTTTCATCTTCTCCGTAAAACATAGTTGCAACAGATAATATGACCATTGCTATTATTGGAAGCTTGAGATCTGAAAATCGTACTGTGCCGAAAGGCATTAGCCCGGTTCGTGTCTGGTAATATGCTCGAGAGAACAGGGAATAAGGTAAGATAAATAGAATCGTAAATAGTGGCCAAGCGGCTAAGGCATCGTTATAGGTGGTTATTCCAGGAAATGCCAGTAAGGCATACTGAATTAAGTACCAACCTACAAAAAAACTGACGCAGACCAAGCTGTGTAGAACTCTGTCCATAGATATCATTATTATCCACATTGTTTTGTTGTTTATAAACGTTGATTTTAATGTATTACCAATAAAAAACCAAAAAATATTGGTTTTGTTTCATTTGCCATTGTCGAAGCGCTTAAGTGGATTATATTAAATAGCCCCTAAATGTAAGGAATTGACTAAGCCAACTCCTTCCCATTTGATTTAAAAATACTGAGCTATTTCCTGCATTAAGAGCATGTGACAAAGACAATCCAGCCCAATTTATCATTGATTGGGGGATGATTAACGACCCACGTAATCCTGAGCGTGGCTTACCCTCGTATATTCCATTTACTGCTCTTTCCTTGGCAGGAAGAATGGGCTAAACGGTTTATCAGTAACGCACTAACAAAATATCGTCGTCTGTAATGAGGCGGCGCTAATCTCCCAGAGCGAGAATGATACGTATGATAATGTAAAACAATGCTATTAGCTTAATGAAACTTAACTTTCACTCTTATCTGGAGTAATAGCTATCATATATCTAGATATGGTGTATAGCTCGTAGGCTTACAATGATGTTGATGTGGGGCACGCACTGCAAAAGTAAATATACCTGCTCGTAATAAAAGTAAAATCGCAATACCAAGGCCAGCCACGAGCAAAAATCACACTAAGGATGAGTAAATTAAAAATGCATTTGACCTTGGTTTTGCTTGCCACGAAAAAACCATGGAAAATTAGCTAAGGTAAAGTGAGTGCTGAATATCACAGGGAAATTTGTTGCAGGAATTACTTATCTGCCAGTTGATGACTTAAAAAGTATCAACAGCGTATTGATAGTGCTGCAAACTCTTAATGAGCCAATAGAAGTATTGAACTTCAATGATCTTAGTTTATCCCAATCAAGTTCAAGTCATGTGAACTATTACCAGCAAACAGATGATATGTTTGTTCTTGTTTCATCTTTAATTAAAAGCTGGATAAGAAACCACCCAGTTGCTAATGCGAATAAACGAACCGCTATGATGGCGAGTTGTGTTTACCTACTGCTTAACGGTTATGAGTTAACTACCCCAAAGAATGAGGTCATAGAGATGGCTAATGGAATGGCGACCAAAGAATATTCGCTTATTGAGTTAGATGGTTGGTTAAGTTTCTGATTTAGGCCTTTTGACTTAAGACAATTGTGTGAGTAAACGGAGATAGCAGCCATCTCAATCATCAAGATAAAGATAGACTAGTTCACTGTGGCGATTTTCCTAGGCATAAAAAAGTCGAAGGTGTTATCACCTCAGCTATAGATAATACCATCATCGACCAACCTGCTCATTTCGCTAACAAAATTATTGGTTATTCAGATAGCACATGATTTTAAGGTCGCAGAATTATGTAAGACAGAAGTGTTTATTTGAATAGCAAATAAGTGATACTGATTAAAAAGGGAAGGTATCCAGTATTGAAAAGATATAAAGAATAATGTTAACAAGAGGTATGTCACTAAAATATATACGATTATATCAAAAATCTTTCCCGTGTGCTGATTGCGTTCAAATATAACAATATAAATCTTATTTAAGTCTGAATAGGATTTATATTAACTAGCCATACGGGAACAGCAATAGTTAAAATAACAAGTCAACAAAAAGCAACATCGCTACACATATGCAGATATAAAGAAAAGGGGGATGCCATCATCTTGAGCAAAGGAGGGTGCAACCGATACTGCATGCCCCTCTTTCTTTAATGACGCTAACTAACAATGTTCACCAAATAAATACATTGTGTGATATTTTAATTGACTTGAGAGTCTTCTTGCTCAGCGAATGCTTGTAATTCCCTGATATATCTATGCCATTGCCTTCCCTTTATTTCTTGAGCGTATTCACGAATAGGGAGGGTTCGGTCATGAGTGATAGAGTGGTCGATTCGAGAAATTTCAAATATAACAACCATCTCTCCATTAACTAAGTAGGTATAAATATTTTCACCTTGTTCAATCATCTCATAAATACAAAATACTGATTTTAATTCGGTAGGATGAATCACTTGCCTTAAGTAAGGGACTATCACCTCATTTTGTTTTATCATAAATTTCTGCATATAGTCTTGAGTGGTGTGTTTATTCTTCATTTATAAGCCTTTTAGCAATTCAGGGTTTAAATAACTATATATTTATAACCCGTCATAGTGAATGATCCCTAGCAACTGGCTCTCCAATTTTTGAGGACAAAACAGAAGATCAGGTTTCTGTCAGCAGTAGGCGTTCATAATGATCTATGGTTCGTTTAGCTCTTGAATTATTTCTGAAGAAAAGAACGATATTGACTCATGACTGTGTTTGGATAGTCGTTCAAAATGCGGTCACTTCATGACAAATCGTTTTTTGAAGGATTTAAAATATTCAGTAAGATAATTGCCTATCTGTACACTGTATTTAGTGAAATTTCCTGCCAATGATTCTGTCTGTAAAGTAATTTATCACGCTACCAAGTCAGCCTCTAAACAGTGGCGTATGTCAATTTGAAGCCGAAGGCAGGCGATGCATCGCTTTATTATTGAGCTTAGTGACAGCATAGATGACTATCTTAAATGCAAGGCAAATACACAAAGGTATTTTAGGTGCGGATATAAATTTATCCGTAAATGCTTCCCTCTCAGCAATCGCTTCCTTTAACAACATAAATATTTATCATGGAAATAGCGGTTTATTTAATAAGGAATAAAAATGTTTAATGTTGCTATTATTATTTTTGATGAATTTACTGATATCGATTACTTTTTGATGCGTGATATTTTTGGTCGCTGCCGTGAGGATTGGAATGTTAGCGTGTTGGGCACTAAACCCTTTCACACATCTACTCTTGGGCAAAAGGTCGAAACCGATGGTCACGTCTCACTTGCAAATCAAGCTGATGTCGTTTTATTCAGCAGCGGTCAGCAAGGTGTGCCAAATGCACTTGCCGATGAAAGTTTTATGCAATCCTTTAAACTTAACAGTCAGCAACAAATCATTGGTTCTATTTGCGCAGGCTCCTTTATCTTACATAAGCTTGGATTATTGAATGACATTCAAGCAACGACACATCCCGATGCAAGAAATGCGTTTATTAATATGGGAGCAGACGTTGAAGATAAGCCTCTGGTTATTCGTGGTAATATCGGTACAGCAGGGGGGTGTTTATCCGCCTTATATTTAACGGGGTGGATAGCTGAAAAACTTTTTGATAGTGACAAACGTCGACAAATGCATCGTCAGATATTACCTGCAAACCAACACGAGTTATATGAACAAATTATTGTTAATGCAATTACAGAAGCCCAACACTAAATTACAATAAGTTTTATTGGTTTTTAAATGCGAAATGGATTGCGCAATAGTCTGAACCATCTGCTCAGCGGGTGGTTATGTTTTGTGCTATAGCATCGCTATTCTTATTAAATATGTCATTTTTTACCTTGAATATTGATGAAAAATCAAAAACAGAATTGTTCAGTTATAGATGAACAACGTCAGGGCTGATAGAAAAAAATGGTGCCGCGTGGTGAGTGTTTAATTATACATATTGCTCAATGAATGACCTTGATAAGGCTTATTTTAATATTATCGGGTGTATTACTGTTTTGATAGCATTATTATCAACCCCCTTTTATCACTGCGCATAGCTGATGATTAATATAACAATGTGCTACAGTGATTATTAGTATTTGAGTGATCCCTCAACTAACCAAAAACATCAAAATAAAGCCTCACCGAAGTGAGGCTTATGTATATGCGCTTTGCTAAAGAAACACTAAGGATCCTATACACGGTAAATGAATAAAGAATATTGCAGAAAGTACCAATATCAGGGTTAGCAATAAAAGGATTGAATGTCTAAAAAAGCTTACGGATTTTGGATTTTTCAGGAAAAATATTAATAAAAATGGGATGATAATTCCTAATATAGATACATAAGTTAGATACTTATCCAAATATTTAAACATAACTAACCCTATTTAAATTGGCTCTTTATATTGTCATTTCACGTACACAAATGGCCATTTATATCTGCCAGCTAGTAAGGCCGTCAGTGCCAATGACATTGTAGTGACAGCGGCTGCAAGGTAGCTTCCTTTAGAGCAGTGCGGCATAACGAGTTTTAAATTCCCAGTTATAGGCCACACCAGTCTTGCTCTTGCCATTATCCCAATTCACCGACCAAGTCATTAGGCCTTTAATCGACAAGTTTTTGGCATCAAGACGCGCAAAAGCATTATAGACAGCTTGTTTATCAATCACATAACCAGAGCCAGCAGCATCGTTGTTGGCAGGCAAACCGATAACAAATTTAGAGGGTGGAATTTTTGTATAACCGCGGGTACCAGTAACTAGACTTTCAGTCAGGTAATACAAAAAGTCTTCTTTCATTGTGTCACTATTTTGGGTGAGCCAAGCACCTTTACCGCTCGTGGTTTCATCAACCCAAATACCATCGCCACCCTGATTATAATATTGCGGAGCAATAAAATCATAATATCCTTCTAGGGCATTGATATAATCTAGATAAGCACCGTTGATGCGTAAATATGGGAATTCTGGCGCCATACTGATAATAAAGTTTTTCCCTTCGGCGGCGTAATGTTCTTTTACTTTTTTCAATGCGGCAGGTAAAACTGTTTTATTATTAGCTGAACTAATGGCTGTTTGTTCTAAATCGATATCTAAGCCATCAAAGCCGTAGGTTTCCACCAAACGGATAATTTCATTAGTTAGCTTGTCTTCGTCGCCAGTTTTCAATTGGATATGCGCATCGGCACCACCTAGGGAAATGAGTACTGCGCGACCTTGGCTGTTTAATACTCCGACTTGACGGCGGAACTCGGCATCCGACAGATTGTATGGCTTGAAGGTTGGAATACCTTCGCCTTTCATAAAGGCCACGGCCACCACGTTATATTCTTCAGGAATGTCTGTCAGATTCATATTGGCACATTGCCCCTGCTGATAGCCATCACTGGCACCCGCGGCCCAATTGTGCCAAAAACCCATCATAATTTTTTTATTAGAGATATCCGGCATGGCGGCTGCGTCATCTACGACTTGTGTATTGATAATGTTATCTGAGCTCATAGTAACCTCGTTATTTTAGGTAAGATTAATTCCACACGCGCCAATATTGGTGGGCGTAAAGATATAATGCGTTTTTTTAACGAGGGTAAGGTGAAACCTTTTCCTGCCAATAATAAATTAAATTCAAGCTGACTGGAAAATGTAGGATGCTTTCAAAAAAGAATGTTTTGCTCTTAGATATATAATTTTTCAGATTAGTGGAGGCGTATTTATAGCAATGGCTATCTTCAAATGACTCACTAAAGAGTAAATAAATTATGACAGTAATTGTTACATATTATTTATAGCTATTATTCCAATTTATATTGATGATATTTATTGTCAGTATCATGCCGCGGTTTTCACTTATGAAGCGAGTGACGATTAGCTTTGTGAAATGGATAGATGAACCATAATCTGATAATGTTGACAAATTAGCAGGGGTTCGCAAGAGGCTAGAAACGACGTATCAAGTGAGCCGTGCAAGAAAATAAAATAGGTAATTCTGCTAGTATTATTGGTTGCAGCGGAATAGCTAGTGTTTATTTTATAAATGATAATGATTGTTTATAAGTGGAATATTATCTGCTTTGGTCTTTATTGTCTATTTTATGGAGGATGCCAAAGATATTACAACAAAATTCTAAAATTAGAGATTGCAGTGGTGAGTCGTGATAGAAAAACAGAGTATTTCGCTTTTAGTTAAAATGCTAGAATCATTCTACCGATGAAAATGCGATAGAGAATTTAAATGATTAGATTATTTCTATTTTTAATATTTGTGTTCCCTTCAATCACATACGCTGCAAGTTTTGATTGTGCTAAGGCTCAGAGTAATGTGGAAAAACTAATATGCAATACTCCTGAGCTATCTAAAGCAGATGATGAATTATATGTTGATTATCTGCAAGCAAAGTTAGTAACTGGAAACAGCGATGAATTTAAGAGGTTAGTTAAAAAGAATTGGGAATTGCGGGTTAAAAATTGCGATACAAAGTCGTGCTTGCTAGATTGGTATCATCGCTCAACGATTATTTATAGAAATATTGCTGCTAGCCAACCAGTAGATGAGCAAGATATATCTGAATTTAATTATTATTATAATTCGCCAGTAAAGTTAAGAGGCGTTATTAGATTAGAAAAACCAGATGGGTTCTTAACATTAAGAACAGATAATATAATTTCTGTCTCATCAAAAGAACCGGAAGATAGTGAGGGAGAGCCCACTGAATGGGGGATAGGTGCTTTGCATTTAGCACCAAGAAATTCAGATCAATTTAATCAGCTAAAAGAGATCCAAGGTAAAAAGGTAGATATCACTTGTGACCTATACCATGCAACTAATATTCATCACAAAACTCCGGTTCTTTGCAGTGTTGAACATTATGTTTTGGTTAAGTAATTGGCAGTATGGCATAAAACTGAAAACATAAAGTATCGTAGAAAAATGAAATAGGGCAACCTGCTATTCGTTTGTGATGAGTGACTGAAGGTACGATATTTTTATCTTTTTTTACCCTTTATTTTTTGCTCAAAAAATTTCCCTTTAAAAATAATAAGTTATATTATGTCGTAGAAATGAAGGTATTTTGCATAAAATCGTTGTAATTTATTGTTGCGCTAAGATTTTTTCCTGATAATTTATAGTGTACTGCCGCATAGGCAGCTTAGAAATAACAATCACCGATGTAATGGCCTCGCTTGGTGTGTACTGCCGCATAGGCAGCTTAGAAATAACAATCACCGATGTAATGGCCTCGCTTGGTGTGTACTGCCGCATAGGCAGCTTAGAAACTACGTCCATTCTCCATTTCCTGTAGTGTCATGTGTACTGCCGCATAGGCAGCTTAGAAAAATTGTTACCTAACCCGATCGCATCAATGACGGTGTACTGCCGCATAGGCAGCTTAGAAACACGATACAAAATCAGGGTGGATCACCATTATTGTGTACTGCCGCATAGGCAGCTTAGAAATCATCTTTCATTCCTGTATATGTAAAAGGCCAGTGTACTGCCGCATAGGCAGCTTAGAAAATTAGCCTGCTTCCTTGCTCTGCAACTGAGTTGTGTACTGCCGCATAGGCAGCTTAGAAAAGTGGCTTCATTTGTTCAACGGTATCACCCGCGTGTACTGCCGCATAGGCAGCTTAGAAAGATTGAAACTAAATTCATTGATGCGCCTCATGGTGTACTGCCGCATAGGCAGCTTAGAAAGCCATCAAGATAAACCATGAGATCATCCAGTAGTGTACTGCCGCATAGGCAGCTTAGAAAAAATCATCATGATGAAAGAAAGCCAACATGCCGTGTACTGCCGCATAGGCAGCTTAGAAAAAATCCTTAATGGCGAATGAGAACGTGATTACGTGTACTGCCGCATAGGCAGCTTAGAAATTGGCGATATCGCACTCATGGATGATTTTTTGGTGTACTCCGGATGCAACTCCCGCTATCGCTGGCAACACCAGAGGAAATTGTAAAACCAAAACAAATAGTGAAAGTAAAACAAATTATGCGGGAACCATATATTTGACATAACCTAAAACAGCAAAGTTTATCGATTATATTCGTGAAGCATTACACCATCAACATGCAAAAAGGCATCTCTTAGTATTCCCAATGATTGAAACTCATTTAACTTATGATAATACGTCGACTCTACCTGTTCACGGGTAAGGCCTGTGAGGTAATCACTTTGTTGATTTGTTTCCCAATAAATCTCACCTTTTCCTTTTATGAAGTATCCTCTTAAAAATCCAGGCCATTTATCACGCATGTTAGATATCAACAGAGCGTGGCTATCAGGCTGTGTTGCTTGAAATTCATGAAAAAAATCACCCCTAAAGATAAAAATATTATTGCATTTAGTACATTGATAGATATCTCTTACATACTTGTATGCTACAGAAGCAAAATTATCTCTAGACTCCCCTTCTAGTTCATCAAGAAAATCATAGAAGTCTTGATCAGAGATGTAATAAGCCTTATAACTAAGATAATCTGTATTATCCCTAATTATATGACCGCAGCTACATTGAAACTTAGACATTTAATATTGACCTCATAATTCTGGATTTAGAATAAGATTATCACCAATATTAATAATACATAATGTTAGATAAAAACATCATAAATATCTTAAAATTACCTAGAGTGATAAATATAACAGTATGTTAAATAAAAACACACTGAATTGACGTAAACACGGGCTTATAGGCTTACAAATCAAACTTGCTCATGGATATCTTATCAATTAATCTCTTTAGTAAATGGTCATTATTTTTTCCACACTGGGGATGGCTAATTTTTGAGGCGCTTAACCCATGATATTGGGTACGACTCATTGTATTTATTGCTTAGTCAAGTGAGATAATCTTTGATTAAAATACACTAGTATGAAAAGATTACCATTAATGTATTAGAGTAAGAGGAAATGCGTGTCAATGAAGGCAATATATTTATTACTGGGGTTGCTGTTTTCATCTTTTGCATTCTCAGCTGAAAACTCAGTGATGATCCTTGGCGATGATTATAGGCATACCTTAGTTAAGGAGCTAGAAGGGGCAACATTTGTAACTCATGGAAAGAATGACTCACTCATTCAGCAGGTTAAACAAGCATTTAATCAAGACAGTATTATTTTGGTTATTAACATGGCGGATGGACCAACTCAAAATCTTAGAGAATCCATCTTAATAGCAAGGCAATCAGGTCATAATTCTGTCCAAGTTTATTATCATGGTAAGCATTTACCAAAAGAGATGCTTAATGATGATGACTTTAAAAAGCTAATGACACTTGTTGTTAAGGAAGTTAACGAATTATTGGATCTGTATGAAATCCAAATAACAGGGGCTTATTATGATTGGGAAAGAGATTTTCCAGAAAAATTTCAGTTACAAAAAAATATTATGGCTAAATTTAGTCCAGAGCCTAACACGTTAATGACTGAAATACATAGTTATGCCTATGTGTTTACAAAGGAAGAAGCAAGTAATAATACTATCATCACTGATGGAACGGTATTGGCATTTGCTTGTCAGGATGTCATTGGTAATGCGACTGTTCGAAGCCAAGATCCCATAAAGAGAGGTGGGAATTATTCTCACATAGTATTGGAGTTAGAAAAGCCAACATTAATCCCTTTACACGCACGATGCTTAGGTACATTAAATAACACGTTAGCTATGGCTTTTATTACTTTATTAGAGAATGAGAAATAATGAAATATCATGATAATTTTAATGTATTCACTATCTCATTTTTTTAAATACCTGTTTATAAACAGATGTTTGAATGATGAATGGAGCTATTAACGAATACGCACTAAACTCCTGAATATATAATAGTATTCAATTTGTCAGGCTGTATGTTATGAAATATTTAGAGCGTTATCTGTATCACATCATCTATTGAATTTTATGATAAATATAACGGTATCATTATCAATTTAACTATTTAAATTTATCAATATATTCATGCTAAATAGAGTATATTGATTGAAATAAACACCACTTATACAATTTAACGGAAAAATTCTTTTAGCGAAGAAGCTTTAAACCCTATTTAAATCCTTTACAGAACAGTATGTTTATTCTGTTTTATATAGAGTGCATATCAATCTCAGGTGCCTCAGCTAGAAACTATCCGAAGGTATTAGCAATGGGGCATCATTTCATTTGGTTTGCGGCAATTGAAAAAGTTATTGATGCTTTAGATAAATGATCGCTGATAAAATTAGCAAACATGATATTTTCAGAATTACATTAAAATCAGATAGTTAAAAAAATATAACTATTGAAAATGAATTGACAATTTTCCGAGTGATTTAAGCGCGGTAATTGCGACCTCTTTATTAGGATCAAAGCAAAGCTCTATTAATCGGTTTAAGGTTTCTTCATTTTGAATTGCGTATTTGTAATCACCAAGGATGGATATCGCAGTGAGTTTAACTTCATTATTAGTTCCTTGTGTGAGCTGGATTAGTGTATTTAATATGATTTTTTGTCGTGAATGATTCATTTATTCATACCTAGCTAGGATATGTTAAGAAAAATCTGATTATAATCAGCCAAAATAGACATCATATTGTTATTTCTCCTTATTGCATTGTTCCTAGATGACAACTTTAATAAAAAGTATATGAGAAATTTGCATTTTATAAACAATAGCAACTAAATTTACTACGGATAGGCATCGGTATAATCACCATCTAATGTTAAAATCAGGGCGAAGTAGGTTTTTTATACATCCTATTAGTAAGATACATGATAGGAAAACTTAATAGCTAGTTAAATTAACTGAGCTAAGAGGTATTTTCACTATTTGAGTATAGAGTGCTAATAAGAGCCCAAAATATGGGCTCTCATCTATAAACGTCATTCATGTGTTATTCTCAACAAATTGAATGTTAATTACTTAAATTCACATCGATAACTTGATAAAAAGCATTTTGGGTATTATCAACATCCCATGTTGCAAGAATAACATGGTAACCTTCATGATCAGCGGGCACATCACATATAAAGTTGATATCCACTTCGATCAATGGCATTGCTCCATGATCATCTCTTTGACAAAATGGCGTTAACTCAAAAGCTGAACGAGTTAATGGTGCTGATTGGTCCCAGCCATTTTTTGTAATAAAAAACCGCCAATTATCGGTTGCATGAGCCATAGTTAGATACCAAGTGAAGGTATTGAGACCCGATTTCATATCAATTTTATGCCAACGGGTAGGTGTTTGCACATCAAGAGGACTGAAACGTTCTATACCACCTCCGCTAGCTATTAATCCATCAGGAGGCCCAGATTCTGGAAAGCCTTTTTGAGTTTCAATGCTCTGAGGTTCATATTCTGGCCCTAATCCACAATCATTGTTTAATGGTGTTTTTGGCTCCTTAAGATAGTCGTTAAAGCTACATAGATAAGCGCGACTTTCTGGCATCCTTATATAGCCATGGGCGCTCGCGTAGAATGAAAATAACGTTAATACAGTGCCTAATATACTTGGATATATTAATGGTATGATTAGATTTTTCATAATCACCTCGGACATAAAGATAAAGAATATTTACTGATCGATTATTGAATGATGTGTCAGAGAACTCATTCATCGTTTCAGTAATAATATTTTTATCATACTGACTTGCAGCAAAATTGAATAATTTAGTTCTTTATTTATTAAATTTTGCGTCATCTTTGCTGATTAATCATCTAATTAGTTAAATCTAAGTATTATTTAATGAGATTTAAGGGTATGAGAAGTTGAAATAGGGTAGAGTGGTATTATCCTAACCCTCCAAAGGAAAAGAGGGTTAGAACCAATAGCATTATTCAATCAGCATTAGGGGCCTTCGCCGCCTGAATCAATCCCTCCCATTCCTGGTGTATAAGTTATGCAATCTGGTTTGCCTGTAACAGGATTTGGTTCAGGTGAGCACCAAGTAACAGTGTTAGTCGCGTAAGCCGATGAACAAAGAATTGAAATAATAAATAATAGTTTTTTCATGATTACTTCCTTCTATTTGATAATCATGACTACTTTATTTTAATTATGTAGGCGAAGTTCATATTCCATTACTTAATGTGATGGGTGTCTCTTAAATCATCTTTTATTTAAGTGATTGATTTAATGCTCTTAAAAATAAGAGATGATATTTTACTATATGGGTAATTTATAGGTTAAGGTTGTTATAGCGTAATCATTAAAATATTTTATTGATTATGGTGTAACTGATATTGTGTATAACGTGATGTGTTAGTATGGAGAGATAAAGGTATTTAAATGATTCAAATAATTAACAATAAATTAGGCGAACCTACTAAAAGGTTCGCCATTCAATCATTATTTAATACTGTCATCTAATAATTCATTGAAATAAATGATTTTTTGGTCAAAATCAATAGCTATATTTTGATCTTTACACTCATTATTAGATATCATTTTACAGGAAGATTGTATGTTTTTTTTCATGGATGCCTAACCATTCAGCTAATAAATGAAATAAATTCAGTCCACTCCTTTGCGCTGATATTATCTCTCTCGTATTTGAATCTGAAGAAGTAATAAAAAGAGGCGTTTCAAAATTTTGACGATGTTTATCATCATGGATTAGATCTTGTTGATTATCAATAAAAGAAAGCCCATGATCTGAAAAATATAACATAGACCATGAGTTTTTAGACTTTGATAATATGTCATGTAATAGAGATAACTGTAAATCAGTATTTTTTATACTTTGAACATAGCAAGATAAATCTTTGCTTTTATAAAATTCATCATACTTATTTGAGATCCTTTTACAAAATGGAGAGTGGCTACCAATTAAATGAACAACAATCAGTTTTTTCTTTGCAGGATTGTCGATGGACTCAATAAACTTGGGAATAATAGGGCCATCTTCTGTTAGTGGGTATACAAAGCTGTTTCTATATTTACTTTTAGTGTGAGCAGTCGCACATTTGCAAAATTAACCATGATGTTGCTAATAAGGGAAGTAGATACACCAGTATAGATTTATTATGTACTGAGTTATGATTATGTTGTCATTTTTGACGTAACTTAGGGGTAATAATATGTTAAAAGTAATTGCAGAAGATTTTATCCAGCTTGAGGCTATAAATATCGTACTCCCACTTTACCGTGAATTAGTTGAAGCGACTAAGCGTGAGCCTCTCTGTATTGCTTATGATTTATATGTTGACCAAAAAGATAGAGGGCATTTTATTTTTATCGAAGAGTGGCCTGATCAAGCAGCCTTAGATGCACATTGTAAGAGCGAACATTTTCAACGCCTTGTTCCCATGATTAATCAATATCAGCGAAAAGAGCCTTCTTTTATATTTATGGATGACGCTCTAGCTAAAATATAAACACTATAGAATTTCTTTTCGATAAAAATCATTTGGGTAACTCTATTTTAATGCCATTAGTGTATAGCTGATGGTTATTTTATTTTTAATGGTGATGCAGAAAGGGCTAGGGGATAATTGGTCAATAGGTATGTTTAACTTTACTTATTTGGTTAACCGGGATTTTATTTTTTCTAAAAGGTAAAAAGCGACTTTCAGCTTAACTAATGATTTTATAGGGCCATCAAACTATCTGTTAGGTGTGTGTGAAATATTTATTTTAATAGTATTTAATGTATAAAAGGTTGGGTTAATTTTTTCGTCTAATCAGCAAGTGATTTTCCTTGTTTTTTACCCTTTAAATTTTTAAAGTTTTTATATCCTTTTAAAACAATAGGTTATGTTACCTGATAAAAAAGAAGGTATTTAAGGGGAAATTGTTATAATTTACTGTTGCATAAAGTTTTTTTACTGATAATTTATAGTTCACTGCCGTATAGGCAGCTTAGAAACCACGACTGTGATTGTTGCTGTTGTTTCTGGCGTTCACTGCCGTATAGGCAGCTTAGAAAAGCTGCAATGACAACAGTTTCTATAGTGCTGAGTTCACTGCCGTATAGGCAGCTTAGAAAATTGCTATAATTCGACCGAAATCATCTGGGTAGCTCACTGCCATATAGGCAGCTTAAAAATACGTTTTAATATAACTTAAAATTTCTACCTTATCCTTTCTAGCACACCCTCAATAAGATTTAGTGATTTTCACTTATCATGCAGAATAAAAGACTGTTAGCCTTGATGCGAAGTCAGAATAAGGCTTATGATATTTTGTACAGGGAGATTATTATAGGAATATTACCTATGGTGAGGAGGGGTGTTGATGTGTATTTTGAAAATACCAGCTCGGTGGAGGTATTTATATGAATAAGCTTTTTCGAATGTGCAACCTATTGCTATTAACTGCAAGCTTCTCAATGGTCTCTTTATCTTCCTATGCAGATCCCAATGGCGGTCATGGTCATGGTCATGGGCAAGGAAAAGAGCATCAAAAAAATAAGCCTAACAAAGGTCATAATGGTAACGGAAAAGAAAAAGCAGATCATTTATCCTTAAATAAGAGTAATTCAATATCAGTATCATTAACTTACAATGAAGCAAGAGCACTCGCTTTAGACAGTGGTATTACAGGCTATCACGCGTTACCACCCGGTATTGCCAAAAACTTAGCTAGGGGGAAACCATTGCCGCCAGGGATAGCTAAAAAGGTTGTTCCACCTTCTATGCTTGTACAATTACCTCATTATCCAGGCTATGAATGGAGTATTGTTGGTAATGACTTAGTACTTATTGCATTAAGTACAGCGGTAGTCACTTCGATTATTAATAATGTATTTGACTGATCTTAGTAATGTGTATTGAAGCCATTAAGTAATATATACCTGTTAAATTGAAAAAGACCGTTCATTTGATAAACGTTATCCCATTAGCCCTCAATTTTTTGAGGGCTATGCAATCAAAGGGATTATTATTTCGTTTTATTCTTTTCTAACCATTTTTGCATTTGCTCTATTTCTGGACCTTGGGCGTTAATAATCTCTTCTGCAAGCTTTCTCATTTCAGGGTCGGTGCCATATTTTAATTCAATTTTTGCCATATCAATTGCCCCTAGGTGATGAGCGATCATACCTTGCGCAAATGCAATATCTGCATTCTCTTCATTCATACCTTTGGCCATATCTGCATGCATTTTATCCATAGATTGGTTTAACTCTTTTTGCATTTCGTTGCTGGCAGGAGCTTGAGCATGCATAGAATGATTTGAATTAGCAAAAGAACTAAAGGAGGCGATGCTAATGGTTAAAATTGCAGCGATAGGAAGCATTTTTTTCATGATAAATACCTTATTAAAAGGGGATTAAGTTAGGTTGACGATAAAGCTTCCCCTAAGGTTAAGGTCAATGGGGTAATAACAGATTTAACTTATTTTACATATAAATTGATTTTTATACTTAACTCATTTAATTGAGAGAGACGCAGTGAGTCTAAAAATAGTGGTATGATAAAATGAAATAACGATTCTTTATAATAGTGATCTATATCAAAAATTTCGAATAAGCGCTTATCTGTTTTTTACCGGTTTATATAAATCGAATGGATAATTAGATGCGTGGTATTATTGGTTTTATGTATTGTTCGCCATGTAAATATACTCTTTAATTATTTTTAAATATGGGGTTTATGTGGTAATTGATTGATTTTAAGGTTGAAGTTTTTTTAGGCTTTATTGTTAAAGTATATCTTTTTATTTAAATTTCATAAAATAAATTATCAATGTTAATGATAATGATTTCTATTTGAGAGTCTATTCTAGGTTGTTATATACTCTGATTTAAACAGGTGTGGTGATGATTCAGGGGTTATTAATGGCTATGCAGAAATAGTCTCTTAATACGGGGGAGATTAAGAATAATTAGGTTGGGTTAATTCTATAAATATTAAAAATCCTTTTTATAGCTAATGGAGTGAAGCTGTTATATTTATTACGTTTTTAAAATTATTTATATTATTAAATAATGGTCTTCACAATAAATAGCAGGCAGGAAAATTTTTATAAAAATGAAAATTAACATAGATATTTTATTCTGTAAATTTGAATCCTTATTTGAGTGATAATCAACTCATTATTTTTACTGTTATTTACTGATGTTCAAAGTGTTGCTATGCCATCAAAAATAATATTGAAAGTTATTGCAAATAACAGTTACTGATAGGGGAGCGCATCTGCAATGTTGTATGTTTATTTGTTGAATTTTTATGCAGTCATTGTGCTTAAAAAAAGGAAATGGAGTGGGGGAAAGAATCAATGTATGAGGCTTTATGATGCAGATCACATAATAAATTCTTATGTTTTCATTGTGGTTATTATATGAAAGGTAATTGAAATTTATATAGGCAATATAATAGTCTTAATTTTGCTATTTTTCCATTCTGTAGGCCTAAATTTATCCTAAGTTAGGATAATTGTTTAATCGTCTGTTTTTTAATGATATTTGTTATTTTTTTATTCGATTTGGCCATGGTTATAGCGTAAAAAGAAGTAAAATACCTACAAATGGTAATGATAATAATAACTATTTGCAATTGAGTGGGGTTGATATATACTCCGAATCGATCATTTATTTTAATGAATCTGTTGTGAGTAGATAGTTATATTTAATATGCATTTATCATTTATATGGCAAGGAATATTATGAAAAACCTATCATTAACAGCATTAACAATTGTTTTATCGAGTGTTGCGTTTAGTACTAGTGGAGAGACGGTTTCAGGACAGAGCCAAGCGTATGATTCCAATGGAGTTGAGGTGAATGTTGGAAAAACACAGTTTGCACAAGGCACCCATAGTGGGGTTATTGGTGATCCTGGTGTCGGTTTGAAAACCATCGCTAACGGTACAAGAATTGGTTTTTCTGGTTTTAAATCATTAGCACCAGAGAATGAGCAAGGTGTCAATGTATTACCTGCATCAAGTGGTGGCCATGGAGGGGCGATGGGGGAGTTTCATTTTACACAAGTTGCTAATGCAGAAGTCTATTTTGGCGACTGGTCTAAAACGGGGAGTGTAGGTGACCAAACTCATACTGCTTTCTTCTCAGGTAAAGAAGCCACAGAGTCGGTACCAACCGCGGGGCAGGCGGAATATACCATTGCTGGTATCAATCAATTTGATGGTCCAGGTAAATTAAGCGGTGTATTTAATGCTGATTTTGGTTCGAAAAAATATACAGGCGCTCTAAATGGTCAATCTCTTAATATTACTATGAATGGTAACATTCAAGACAAAGGGCAATTTTCTGGTAGTGCAATAGCAAATGGTTCAATTCAGGGTAAAAGCTCAGGGCAGTTTTTTGGCAAAAATGCGGATGTTGTCGCGGGTATAACCACCTTTGATAGTGACCATACAAAAGACACTTCGTTTGGCGGTTCAAAAGTGCAATAACTTATATTGCGGGTGGAAAGGATTTCCACCTATTACGATTACTTTAATAGAACATTGGTTGAGATTTATGGGGTTATTTCGAGCGGGTATCCTATGGTTGTTACTTTATAGTAGTGTCGCCATCGGAGAGATAAGTGATATTGATAATTATCGCTTTTTATTAAAAGATAAAGCGGAATTTAGTCGAAAACCTCCCGTTATTGAAAATAATAAACCGTTTATTAAAGATGACATCAAAATTAATTTCGATGGTAAAGAATATCAGGTTAGTAATACGCTTAATGAGATGGGAATGGCTATTTATATTGCCTTAAATCGTGGGCAATACGATGACGTAGAACGTTTATTATCATATTACCAACAATTAAGTGGATATGACGTTTTACTTGTTGAGTTTGCTAAAGCACAAATGGCACGTGCAAATCATGATTATGCTCAGGCTATTTTTCACTACCAAACTATTTTAGCGCTAAAACCTGATTTTTTGCGTGTCGAGCTGGAATTAGCTCGAACTTATTTTGAAGATCAACAAAATAATGAGGCATCTTCACAGTTTAAACGGGTATTGGAAAAGTATCAGCAGCAGTTACCACAAAGTGTATTAGCTACAATTTCACAATTTACTATGGAATTAAGTAAACGAAATAGTTGGTCAGGAAGTTTTTCGGTAGGTTACGGTTACAACTCTAATATTAATCAAGTACCGGGGGATAAAAGACAGCGTTGCTACAGAAATGCAGTGCAGCAGTTTTGTTATGGTGCTGGCTTGGCGGATAAAGGCACCAAATTTATCTATGATGGTGATATTAAACGTACCTTTTCACTTTACCAGCATCACAGTTTACTGTTTAAAGCATATACCTATGGCAATAAGTATGATGGTGCTGCCGAGTATAATGAAAATACCAGCCACATACGGGTTTATTATCAATATCAGGATGCAAAAAAAATCATTCGCTATTGGCCCAATTAGTGAATTTAAATGGGTAGGAGAGCGGCGACACTATTATGGTGTTGGAGTGGGAATGGAAGCGGAGTATCGTTTTTTACCCCAGTTTTCGCTGAGTACAGTGATTGATCACCAAAAAATAAACTATCGTTCACCTTATCAAAGCCAAGATGGTAATAAGAGTCAGGCTTATATCACAGGGATTTATGCTCTTAGCTCAGATGCAGTGATATTTGGTGGTGTAGATAGTGGGTATGTGAATAAGGTTTATGATAGTGACAGTTATAAACAATATGGCATAAGAGGAGGAATATTTAAAGACGTTAGTCAGTATTATCATCTATTGGGGATCGCCAGTTATAAGCAAACTCGATTTAATGCTCCGCAATATGCGTTGGGAAGTCAAAATCGAATGGATGATGAACAACTGTATTTGGCTAAGTTAAGTTTACCTAAATACAGTATTGCCACAATGACACCATCCATTTCTTATAGGTATAGAGTCAATAAAAGTAATATTGATGCACTGTATTCATATCAACAAAGTGAAATTGAAATTAGATTAGAAAAACGCTTTTAATATTTTAGGTGTTAACAATGAAAATAAAAAAAAATCATCACAATGAATATTGTGACAGGGATTTCGCTTACCTTAATTTCCGGTTTAGTGTTAGCAAAAGAACAAGAAGACCTCGGTACTATTATTGTTAAAGATAACGCAGAAACAATTAAGGAACGCGATCAAAAAGGTTATGACGATCAGTATGATAAAAATGAATCCAATATTTACCTCGGAAAAGATCTTGTTGAACGTTATAAAGGAACTAACCCAGCAGATGTGCTCAATAGTGCGGTAGGGGTGTATAGTGGAGATGCACGTAATAGTGGTGCATTAGATCCCAATATTCGGGGGATACAAGGTCAAGGGCGAGTACCAGTCACTGTCGATGGCACAGAGCAAGCCCAAACAGTGTGGCGAGGATATAACGGAGCCAATAATCGTAATTATGTTGACCCAAATATGATCAGCAGTATAACGATTCAAAAAAGTGCATCCTTAAACCCTAATGTGAAAACATCGGTTGGTGGGGGCATTGCGATAAAGACACTTAATATTGATGATGTCGTTGCTCCAGATGAAACGTTTGGTTTTGATTTAAAATTGGAAACCAGCAGTAATTCAACAAAACCAAGAGTACCTAATTTAGATTATGGGCATGACTATCGAGATGACCCTGCGATTATGGATAATATAAAAAATGGTAACAAAGCAAGAATGCTGTTTAATGATCCAGGGCTGCTAGTTACGCCTAAATCTCGTGGAGACGCAAACTTTTTTAATTTTAAAGATAATGCAGTTAGGGTCGCGGTGGGAACTCGGCAATCACGTTTCGATATCATGGCGGCTTATAGTTATCGAGACCAAGGAAACTACTTTGCGGGTAAACGTGGAGCTAATCGCTATAAAGATGATGTGTTTAGTTATGACCCGAAGAACCCATCTAAACCGGTTGACCCCTATTTGCCTTTTGCTGCGAACGTGTTTGCACCAGGTAAAGAGGTAACTAATACCTCCAGTGAAATGGAGAGTTATTTAGTGAAAACGAATCTATTTTTATCTGACTCACAAAAGGTGTCATTAGGATATACCCATACGACGAACCACTATGGGGAAATCATGCCGTCAAGGATCAGTTTCATGGAGTTAGATGGAAAAGTGCCGCAATGGACACTCGCGAAATTTAATATTCAAGCTTTTCATGCCGACTATTATTTAAATCCTGAAGATAATCCATACGTAAATATGAAACTTGGTTACTGGATGACCAAAACAACGAGTGATACGAATACTTCAGGCGGTTTTCCTCGAGAGCCTAAAGAGCGTGATATGGGGTTTGAATATGGGTGGATGCCTCGCAACCCTAATATTGATGGTACGTTAGTACCGGGTGCATCCTTGAATTCAACGAACAAACGACAAGGCTTAAATTTATCTAACCAAATGGCATTAACAGATAGCCTTGATTTAACTTTAATGGGGAGTTTTAGCAAAGAAACGGTTGATACAGAGGATGATATTTTTGAATATTCAGGGAGTTCTACATCGACGATTTTCCGAGCTGTACCGAGAGAAGGGGAAAGGCAAGAGAATACATTCGCATTTAATTTTGAATGGCGGCCAACAGATTGGTTGAATGTGACGGCTGGTGCTCAACGAACGAGTTATTGGTCGAAAGATCATTTATTAGATAAACGACGCGATGCGAAAGATGTTAACTTTGCGAGACCTCATCAACTACTCTCCAAAAACTATGATATTTCACGCACAATTACACAAAATGAATATGACACATTGACTCGTTTTACCAATGCTGAAGGGCAAAAATTAGATGACGTCATGGATTCGCCTTATTATTTAGAAAGGTTTGTTGAGGAAGCGCTAAATTTACAAAAACATTCTCTCGATTATGCGGGATTCAGATCTGCAAATGGGCAAGGGGAGTTCCGCATAGATGAAAAAAATAAGGCTAAATGGCGACCCGATGGAAAAAATAAACTGACCCGAGAAACCAACCCTTTTTATAATGGTACGATTGATACAAAAGCACAGACTGTCGATCCATTTACAGGAAAAGTGGTTAATCAATATATTCCCAATCAATCTCGCTCTAGCGATGAACAGGAAGATATTCGCTATTTATCCGAAGAAGAACGATTCCGCCATCAGGGGAAAAAGAAAGCACATGCTTGGGCGCCTTCCTTTTCCGCTTCTGCCTATTTAACTGATAATGACCGAGTTTATGCGAGCTATACGGAAACGGTACGTATGCCTAGTATCTTTGAGGATACGGTAGGTTTTTCTGGCTCAAGGGGTTATGCGTCACTCACCGAGAAGTTTGAGCCTGAACGCGGTAAAACAGTGGAAGTGGGTTATGTGCGTAATTTACAAAGTCTACTGGGTGCAGAACGTTTTGCTGACGTGCGTATTAATTATTATCACACGGTCATTGAAAACGCGTTTGAACGGGATATCTATCTCAAGTTTACACAAGTAGATAAGCACAAAACATCAGGTATTGAGCTACAAGCTCGTTATGACAATGGTAATTATTTTGGGGATATTGGGCTTGATTACCGTTTGCAAAATGAGGTGTGTGATAGTGCCTCCATTGCTGCTTTAGATCCAACTAACAAGTTTAATATGTCTGAATGTGTTGATGCGGGCTTTCCTGGTGGGTTTTTACGCACACAATTACAACCTAAATACAGTATTAATGCCAATTTAGGGATGCGTTTTTTGGATGAGCGTTTAGAAATTGGTAGCCGCATGCGTTATCACAGCCGTGCTGAAAATAATGACGAAAAGAAAATGATGGATAAATATCCGGCCAACTACGCGCCTTTAAATAATAGCCCAATGCGCTGGGAGCCTGTATTTGTTGCCGATGCTTACGTCAGTTATGGCATTTCAGACAACGTCAAAATGGAATTGTTAGCGACAAATATTCTTGATGAATATTATGTGGATCCACTCACTCGAACCATGATGCCTGCTCCAGGTAGAACGTTACGATTGAATTTTACAAGCCATTTTTAAAGCAAAATGCCCTTCTTGTGGTACTAAGAAGGGCATCTTAAGATTCTCATGAAAAAGACGCATTTTTTAACTGTTACTCTGTCTGTTTTGCTGCACGCTGTCATTATTATGGGCTTTATTCATCTGGCTCAAGAAGAAAAAAATCAACAGCATCAAGCGGTAATGGATGCGCCAGTGATGTCGATTGCGTTAACACACGCTATTGAAGAAACTGCGCCAACAGACTCAGATATGACACCCATGGTTGAGCCTGAAGCGGAGATTGTTCCGCCTGTTGTCGTAGAGACGGCACAGGTAGTGCTACCAAAAAAAGAGAAGAAAATTGAGCGACCTAAAAAAAAGGTCAAAGAGCCAAATAAGCGTTTAAGCGAGAAAAAAGAGGTTGAACAGCAAAAAGTATCTACCAATAAAATAACCAAGTCGGCAATAACACCACAGCAGTCACAACAAGGGGAAACGGCGGCATCTTCCCCTTCGATGGGGAAGGTGGGGCAACCTAAAAATGGGATGTCAAACCTAGCAGATACTCAGCAAATCAATGCATACAGGGAAAAATTACGCCAAGAAGTTGAAAGGCATAAACGCTATCCTCGGCGCGCCAAAAGTATGAAGAAACAAGGTGTTGCTCAAGTCCAATTTAGGTTAACGGAGACGGGAGAAATAACGTCAGCGCGTATTGTGAGTAGTTCAGGTAGTGAACTATTGGATAACGCTGCGCTCGCTGCTGTTGAAAAAAGCCAGTCAGTAGGGAAGCCACCTTCCGGCTTTGCTCACATAGTCACCTTTAAAATTGAATTTAAATAGCGATTGTGGGTGGCACACATCATTCAGTTGCCGTAGATATTTTTTCGCCAATAAAGTTAATCGTTGAAATCCCTTTTTCACAGGCTGTTTCTTTCAGTGTAGAAGGGGTTTTTTCTGCTGATTTTTTAAGGTTGTTTAGCTGCTTAACATATTTTTCTGAACCTGCAATTGTCGGGTTCTCTTCTAAATAACCTATCAGTGAATCTATTTGTTGATAAAAATAGTCGCATTGACTTTGGTTGGGTTCAATTTTCTTGAAATTTTTTAGTCCTTCGGGAATTAAGTTTGCTGTATTATCTTTAACTAATTCAGCATATTGCCCATTTTTAATTTGTTCGACAGTTGAGTCAATTTTGCTTTTTAAGTTAAAAAACAGAGCTCCCACGACAATAATGGTGATCAGCAATACCACATTTACAAAAAGGCTAATTGGCAACAAATACTTTTTCATAGTAATCCCTTAGATATCAGGTTTGTTGTTGATATATGTATTTTTCCATCGAGCCTAATATAGCACTTAACTTGAATTACAGTAAAATAAAATATGCAAGTAACCTCTAATATTAAAACGGTGATTAAGTGTCTCTAGAACAAAAGTAATTTTTAAGGCAAACAGTATGGTGCTACAGCGTAGGATAAATAAACTACCTGTTTATAGGGGTAAAAAGGAGATTGCATAAAACGCATTGTTTATTTGCATAAAGATCAATGTTCAGTGATCCGCTAGCGAAGTATATTAGGTTTGATTCCTTAGGATATAAAGGAAAAATGCAGTAGCCAGTAAATTATTTCTGTTGGTGAGGAATTATTCAGGCTGATATTCTTTTGAGTTTGTTATTCGCCATATTAATCACGATGGTGAGAGTCTAAAATTTCAAACGAATATTATTCGCTTAATTTCCCATCCAGTTTGAATTTAGTTAATGCTTATTAATAATTTTATGATTGCGTTTTTAAAATCTGAACTCGCTATATGTTTTATTTTATTTTTATTAATTAGCATTTTAATTTATGGATAAAAATCTATCGACTGCTGGGTTTTTATCAATCATTTTATATTAATCAGTCTAAGGTTATTTTATGAATAAAGTATTATTTTCTATTATAGCAACATTCTTTTTTTGTTCTTCAGCGGTAGCACAATCACAGGCTCACGATAAGGTACGTACGCATGAAAATGCGCTGATTGCTTTAAGTTTTACAGAAAACAGTACCTCTCAAGCTAACCAAATTGCGATGGCTAGGCATGCTGAAAAAGCCAATATTGAAAAGCCAACGATTAATGGCCTATCGAAAACGTTTTCAAATATGGATGCCCATGAAAAAGCCGCGACGGCATTAAGTTTCACAGAAAATAGCCAATCGTATGCTGTACAACGTGTGATTAATCAACATATGGCAAGAAGCCAAACTAAATAAGCTTAATGAAATAGCGCATAGACACTCTATGCGCTATTAAGCATTTAGCAATGTGAATTAAAATAGTTTTTTCTGGGGAGGCCCTGAGAAATTCATTTTACCAATATTTTCCATAAGGACTTCTACAACGACAGGCTGTTTTAATTCGACGGCACGTTGTAACGTAGATTTGAAATCTTCTGCCTTATCAACGGTTAGTGCTTTAATTCCCATTGATTCTGCTAATCGCGTAAATGAAGGAGTGAGTAACTCATTATAATATTGCCGATCAGCGAAATATTTCTCTTGGATCCCGCGCATAACACCATATCCATGGTCATTCATAATAAGAAGCACAATCGGTAGTTGCTCTTGTGCCATGGTAGCAAGCTCCCCAATACCTAGCATTAAACCACCATCGCCAACTAAGCCAATAACGGGAGTCTGAGGATTCGCTTTAGCGCTACCGATAGCCATTGCTAAGCCTAATCCAATCGCACCAGCCAAAGAGTGAATATTGTGTAATGGCTGAGTCGCTTTTAGTAAGCGGCTTCCCCATAAGCTACCTGAAACGGTGATATCTCGCACAAATATACCGTGATCTGGCAGTGCCTGCTCAACCGCATCGCTTAATTGGCTGTATGGTCCACATTGCGCTCTGAGTTGTGCTTCGGCTTGCTGAGTGGCTTCTTGGACTTGTTGTTGCCATTGTGGTGAAATTGTTCGCTTAGCTTGCTCGAGTTTGCTGGCTAATGCGTTCAGAATACTATGGCAATCGGCAGTAACCACCAAATCTGCACGATAGTTTCGATTAGCCGCTAGCGGATCGATATCAATTTGAATTAAAGGTTGTGGCAAGGGTAATGACCACGTTTTGGTTTCATTACTGCGTAAACGAGAGCCAGCGACGAGTGTGATATCGCAAGAACGCATCAATTTATCAATAGCATCTGCGTTATGGAAAGCGCGTAAGCTAAATGGATGTTCGTCAGATAAAATACCTCGCCCATGCGTACTACTGATCACGGCTACCCCCTGATCTGCCAATTTTTTAATCGCATCAGAGGCGTGTAGCGCACCACCACCAATCCATAATAAAGGGCGTTGTGCATGCTGTAATTTTTGCCAAATCGCATCGACTTGATCCGCCGTTGCTTCTGGTAAAGGTTGAACTGTCAGTGGTGCGCTGAGTAGCGATAAGGGAACTTGTGCGCTTTGTATATCAATCGGTATTTCGATAGAGACGGGGCCACAAGGAACGGTTTGTGCAACTTGAATGGCTTTATGTAAGACGGCAACCGCTTGTTCGGCGCTATGGACGCGAAATGCTTGCTTAGAGCTGGCTTTTAAAAAGCCAAGTTGATCGCGCGTTTCGTGAATAAAACCGGCATCCATATCCAGATACGCTTTTTCTACTTGCCCTGTAATATGGATAATTGGCGAGCAAGCATTCATGGCTTCAATCATTGAGCCCACGGCATTACCCGCGCCGGCTCCTGTGCTGGTTAAGGCGACGCCAAGTCCGGTGAAACGACCATGTGCATCAGCCATGGTAACGGCACCCGCTTCCCCACGACTAGGGGTGAAGTCAATCACGCCACGGCGACCAATTGCATCTGCAATCGGCAGGTTGTGGATTGAGATAACGCCATAGACGGTACTGACTTGGTATTGTTCTAATGTTCTGGCGATCGCCTCGCCAACCGTGATTGTCTCATACATAGTGTTCTCCTTTAGAATTCGATAACCAATAATTTGCAACGTGAAGATATTTACGGATGCATGGTCATTTATTCACACCAACGGTTTGGTTGTGGGTTTAGTGCCAGAAAAATACTTTTTTGCTGCATATAAGCTTTGAGGCTTTCAAGGCCTTTTTCTCTACCGAGTCCACTCTCTTTAAACCCACCAAAAGGTGTTGAAATGGAGAAAACTTTGTAGGTATTGATCCAAACAGTACCAACGTCTAAAGCATCTGCTAATTTAAAGGCGCGAGTGTAATCTTGCGTCCAGATCCCCGCAGCAAGGCCATAAATAGAATCATTGGCTTCTTCTATGAGTTGCGCTTCATTATCAAAAGGGATAACGACCAGCACAGGCCCGAAGATCTCTTCTTGGCAGACAGAAGCTTGGTTATTCAGCCCTTCAATAATGGTTGGTAAATAATAATTCCCTGCTTGTAAGTTAGGGTCTTGGGGGATAGCTCCGCCAAGGCGAATTGTGCCACCTTCAGCGATTGCTTGGTTGACGTAGCGAATAACACTTTCTCGGTGTTCGGGGGATATCAAAGGGCCGACATGAACCCGTTCTTGGCGAGGGTCTCCGATAATGAGTTGTTGAGTCAGTGCAGTGAGCTTTTCCATAAAAGGTTCATAAACAGCACGTGAGACGAACAGCCTAGAGCCTGCAATACAAGCTTGCCCCATTGAACTGAAAATACCATAACAAACGCCATGTGCAGCAAGGTTGAGATCCGCATCTTCTAAGACAATAGTAGGAGACTTACCACCAAGCTCTAGTGACGTTGTGATCAGTTTTTCTGCCGCAATATGTGCGAGTTGTCGGCCTGTATTGGTGCCGCCAGTAAAGGATATTTTTTTCACTAAAGGATGGCGGACAAGTGCATCACCAACGATAGAGCCTTTACCGGGGAGTACGCTGAGTAAGCCACTCGGTAGACCCGCTTGCTCAAATAATTCCGCGAGTTTCAATGAGATAAGCGGGGTCGCCTCGGCGGGTTTTAATATCACAGCATTGCCCGCGGCTAGTGCAGGTGCAATTTTTTGCATATCGCTAGCAATCGGTGAATTCCATGGTGTAATAGCGGCAATAACACCTAGGGGTTGATATGTACTTAATGTCATCATATCGGGCTGGCGACGAGGAGGCAGCTCTCCGCCACTGACTTCGCATACGGCGGCAAAATAACGGGCTGTTGCCGCGGCACTCATGACTAGCCCACGAGCTTCTGCCCAAGGTTTACCATTGTCGAGAGTTTGTAAGCGGGTTAGCTCGTCTGCTTGCTCTTCGATTAGCATACTGACGTTGTGTAAAATAGTCGCGCGTTGATGTGGGGGCATATTGCGCCAACTTGGCGCTCGCCATGCGCGCTCTGCCGCCTGAACCGCTTCTTCAACATCACTTACACTGGCGCTGTTGAGCGTGGCGACAATGTGTTGGTCACCCGGAAAGCGAGAGCACATTTCATTACCGCGCCCTTGTTGCCATCGTCCACCGACAAATATATTGAGTTTTTTCATGGGAATTCTCCAGTCAGATAATGGCATCTTGATCTGCAATGCGACGGCAAATTTCGACGGCACTTAATGCAGATAGCAGGGATGTTTTAGGATTTGAAGGTAATGGGTTACCATTTAATTCGATACAAAAATGGCCAAAATCACCAGTAACCTCAATGCGATGACTATTTTTCTTGGTCGTCGGGTCGACCATAAGTTCGACTTTTGTTTTATCCATACCGATACCGTAGAGGGCAACCGTCGCCGCCACATTGGCATTTGCGGGGAATTTCAGTGCCGCCTCGCGTGCTGTTCCGTGGAAAAAAACCGTTGGCTCTGTAACCGTATCAAGGTCGATGTAATTTTCAGCCGGACCATTGCGCCAGCTGGCAGGACTTTTACGTGATTGGTAGGTCACTTGGCGGATTGCGGCTTCTTTTGCACAACGTAGTCCATCGAGACCAGCAACAGCCCCTGATAATGGGATAAAGATAGCGTGGTGTTGTTGAGCTTTTTGGCTTAGCGTTTGTGCTAATTGCGCATCCGCCAATGCGCCGGTTGAAATCACGGCTAGCGTCCAGCCTTTTTCTAAAACCATGGGGGCATACTGTTTGACAGCATGTTGACTAGCACACTCCAAGACTAAGTCTGGTTTTTGTGAGGCGTGCGTCGGGCAGCTTAGTGGTATCACACGGTTTTGAAAGCGTTGTTTGATATCATTGTGGTGATGTTCGCGAGCCACTATCCAGCCTAGCTCAATCCCAGCAGGAAGCCGTTGGATCACTTCATTCGCCATAGCACCATATCCGATAAGCATCAGTGTTTTCATCATCGTTCCCTTAAATGTGGTGGCAAAAACCGCCGGAGACATCTAACGCCGCACCAGAGGTAAATGAAGCCATTGGTGAAGCTAAAAACACCAATGCTCTAGCAGGCTCTTCTGGTTTCCCTAAGCGTTGCATTGGAATGCCGCGTTTTTTGGCGATCTCACCAATCCAACTGTGCCAATCAAGACTTTTGTCGCTACGCGCCTCAAAGCGGCGACGCCATTGCTCTGACTCCACCATGCCGAGCAAGATAGAATTGACACGAATGCCTTTCGGCAGAAGGGTTTTCGATAGATTAAGCGTGAGATTGAGTAAAGCCGCGCGAGCGGCAGAGGTCGCTACCATATGAGGCTCTGGTTGTCTTGCTAATAGCGAGTTGACACAGGTAATTGACGCGATATCTGACTGTTCTAACAAGGGCATAAATGCATTAACGGGATTGATAACGCCAAACAATTTAAGTTGCGCTTCTTGTAACCAAGCTTCTTCAGGCGTATCAGCGTAGTGAGCCACATATCCTTGACCTGCATTATTAATCAGTAAATCGACTTGCCCAAAATGTGTTTGTACTTGCTGTGCAAATGCCTCAGTTTGCGTTTTATCCAGCACATCGCAACAGACAGCGAGCAACTTAGCGTGTGGATAGGCCGCCTGTAATGCGTGATGTGCCTCGGTCAGTTTATCTTGGTTTCGACCACAAAAGGCGACATGACATCCTTCGGCTAACAGGAGTCGGACTGTGGCTAGGCCAATTCCTGAACTTCCTCCAGTGACGACGGCGACACGATTTTCTAATTGTAAATTCATAGCGCTTTCCTTAATCAAACTTCTACTACGGCATAGGTCGCCAAAAATTGCTTCAGGTAATGGTTAAATGGCTGAGATGCATCGAGATAACTTGCATGTCCTGCTCGTTCAATATAGGTAAGGGGGCAACTGTGTTGCTGAGCGAGCATGTGCACTTTTTCAGGCGGCGTAATGGTGTCATCAAGGCCAACAACCATTTGGACGGGGCCTGAATAAAGATTGAGGTAACGGCTAATATCATCGTGAGCCAACATCCATGCTGCGGCTAAGAAACCGCGAGGGTTAAGTTTACGCATGGTTTGCCTTACCCAATCAATCTGTGGTTCACTGGCAGATGGGCTTAGTAGGGCGGCGGCACGGTGCTGTGCATAATATTCAATACCTGAATTGAAGACGATTTCTCGTCGTTGTTCATAAACCTGTCTCTGTTCAGTTTTATGTTTAGTTGCGTAGCCTTGCGCCGGATTGGCTAAAAATAAACCTTTTATTTTTTGTGGATATTTTGCAGCGAACGCACAGGCCATGATGGCACCAAGTGAATGACCAACCAATACAACTTGAGGAAGATCTAAGCCATCGATAAAGGCCGCTAATGCTTCTGCATAGTCATTGGCGGTTGGGGTGTCGGTAGTCAGGGCTCGGCTATTGAGGTAGCCTGGTGCATCCCATGCCAGCAAGCGGTATTGCTGGGTCAGTGATGAATCTGTCAGTTGATAAATCCACGATGCAGAGCCTGAGCTAATACCATGAAGTAAGATCACCGCTTCACCGTTCCCGGCTTCACGCCAATTCAAATGATATGAGCCGAATTCAGCGGTTTGGATAGTGGGTAAATGTTCAATAGGCAGTTTCATCACTGAATTCTCCTGTTAACTACGTTTGACTTTTGATAATGGATGATCGTCTGGGTAAGTCGGAATGGCAGGCTTAGGTGTACCGATCATTACGCACATCAACGCTTCTTCTTCACCATGATTAAATAAACCACGGTAAATCCCAGCTGGAACCGAAATTAGGTCACGCTCCTTGAGCACGGTTTCATACTCCTCATCCCCATCTTTAATAAATAAGGTGATGGTTCCTTTGAGCATGAAAAAGACTTCTTCAACATCAGGGTGCAGGTGCAGCGGTCCTTCACACTTTGAGGGCAGTACCATGGTTGAGAAGGTAAAGTTTTCCGCGGGAACGGTATTGGCATCGTTGGCAACCCCTGTCGCCCCCCGTACCGATGTAACGCATCTGCGCCCGACGGTATTTAGGGTCAAAATCCGCCTGAAATTTCAATGCATTCCAGTCATATTTGCGGCCTTCAAAACGGGCGATGCGTGATTCAACCCAATCCGCCATCGAGATGCCTTGTGGTTTTATTTGATTCAGTTGTTGTGACATAGTGATATCTCCTGATATTGAGTAGTTAAATCAGTATCTTTTTATAAGGGGGATAAGTAATACGCTGCCGATCAAACCGATAATGACAATAAATAACAGGCCACTATCCATATTGTGGGTGAGGGTGATTAATACCCCCATTAACAACGGTGCGGCGGCACCCGCAAGGTTGCCTAATCCATTGAAAATACCGCCAGCGAGTGCACTGACTTGCTTTTGTGTCGCTTTGGCCAGAAGAGCAAATATATTTGGAGCACCAGCCCCCACATAAACATGCTAAAGGCCATCATTAAAATAATGCTGTAGGTACTGGTGAGAAATAGCACACCTGAAAGACCGATTACGGCGCCAAGTAATGAGATAAAACAGACTAAGGCACGACGATCATAACGGTCAGAAATCCATGCTCCTATCGCTTCACCAAATAACATGGCGATAAAGGGGGAGTGAGGATAAGATCCCCGCGTGCTCTAAATTGATTGATTTGCCTTTGATTAAATAACTTGGTAACCAGCCGTTCATGCCCCAGAGGTAAACTAAGAAGGCAATATTAAATAAGCAGATAATCCAAAAATGGCTATTGCGTAACAGGGTATTACGTTGAATTTTAGCTTCTGCCATGTCTTTGGTAGAGACTTTTGCCATCCACGTTTTGTGTTTGCTTATTGACTAAATTGGGGTGGCGAATGCCGATAACGACTAGCCACCATACGGGTACAGTGAAAGCCGCCATAACGAAAAAGGTGCTTTGCCAGCCAAAATTATTCAGTAAGTACAAGGAAATTGGAAAACCAAGAGCCGCACCAATAGGCGTGCCTAATAACCAAAGCATTGTCGCTCTTGCTTGCATTTTTTGTGGAAAAGTACGGCGCACGATGGCATAGGAAATGGCAAGTAATGGCCCTTCAGCAATACCTAGTAATACTCGAAGAAAAACCATTGTGGCGTAATGGTGAGTAAAACCCATAAAAATCATTAAAATACACCAGCTACTGATCATAAATAGCAGCATTTTGGTGGGGTGAAATTTATCGCCCAATCCCACTGAGCAGCATGGATGACACGCCATAGGCAAACAGGAATGCACTCATCAATAGCCCAAGACGTGTGGGATCAAAATCAATTCCTAGAGCTTTTTGGAAACTGTTCATCAGAAAAATAGGGCGGCAATACTAATTTTGTCGAAAAAGGCTAACAGTACGCAGGAAAATAGTGCGATTGGGATCAACCAGTTCACGCTTTCTTGCGGTGATGCCATTTCATTTTCTTGTGTCACTGAGGGCACGGGTATCGGTTGGTTTGCCATATTATTTCTCCTACCTGCACATTTACTTCAGTGACATCAGTGAAAAATTAGGATCTGCAAGTTCCGATGGGGATAACTTGCGGCTGTTTTGCATCCACCTTTTGCCTAGCTTGATGGAACGAGGGTCATTAAATGCGACCATCTGAACTAATTCGTTGTCATCATTCAGTGAAAAATGCACTTCAGCATTTGGTGTGATGCGTTGGATATGTTGGGTTGCTAGTGGGGTTGGGATCCCTAAAATCTGGATATTGTCTTGATATTGATCTGACCATAACCATGCAGGGTCATTAAAATCCTCACTGTGGGCATTAAGCATGGCTTTGGCGGTGGTAATGGCTTGGTTTTGTGCATAAGCCCAAGATTGTAAACACAGGGATAATGTGGGATGACAAGCAACATCGCCAGCAGCATAAATATCGGGGTGAGATGTTTGCCCTTGTCCATTGATCACAATACCGTGTGTGACTTCAAGGCCTGCTGTTGCCGCTAGCTCAAGATTTAATTCAACACCGATCCCCATAACAGCAAGATCAAAGGATTGGCTAGGCTGCTTAGCACAACTGATCCGTAAATCATCGTGACTTTCATCGAGCAAAATTTCGCCACAATCGGTTATGATTTCTACTCCCGCTTGCTGGTGGGCGTTGCGCGAGTGCGTTTGAAACAGATGCAGGTACACTACGCTGACATAAGCGCTCTTGGCGTTCAAAAACGGTAACGTCAATGCCCATTTGGCGTGCAGATGCCGCAACTTCTAAGCCAATCCATCCACCGCCAATAATGGCCATTTTTTTAGCGGACAACAGCGCTTCACGTAAACGTTGCCCATCATCCCAAGTACGCAGTGCAAATACGCGTGGATGCGATTGCCAAGCAGAAGAGAGAAAACGGGGCCGGCCTCCCGTTGCAATTAATAATTTATCAAAAGCTAAATGGCGACCATCACTGAGCTGCACCTGCTTTTTGTTGGAATCAATATGGGTCGCACGAACAGGGCGATACCAAGTCAAATTCAGAGAGTCCGTTTCATCTTCACTAAATAGGCGTGATAGAGGGGTGCCCTCCTGTTTCAAAGCTGCCTTTGATAAAGGCGGTCGTTCATAGAAATCATGTGGCTCATCACTAATAACAGATAAAATGCCTTGGTAGCCTTCATCTCGTAATGTTTTTGCGGCCCAGCCACCGGCTTGCCCGCCGCCGATAATGACAATACCGCCATCAATAAGTTGTGTCATGGCATCACTCCTTGTCTTTTTTCACTTGTCGGCGTGTTTCGTGGTCGATACCACCTTCAACCGCCCATTCGGTAAAGGAAACGAGAGAGTGCTCTAGTTCACGGGGTTGCCATTTTTCGGTTAGATAGTCGTCGTTGGTGTAGTACTCAAACGCACCGCCCGTTGGGCTATTGACATACCAGAAGTAGGCAGACGAAATAGGGTGACGACCCGGGCCAATAAAAAGTACTCCATTTTTGGCGGTTCATGGCGAGGCCACCGCCAATCACCTCATGAATATCGCGAACCGTAAATGCCACATGATTCAGGCCCCGCCCGCGATGAGGCAGCTTGAGTAGGAATAAATTATGGTGGCAACCATTAATTTGTGTACGTAAAAAAACCGCACGGTCGATATAACGGTCAGACACTTGGAAGCCCAGTTTTTGGCAATAGAATGCTTCTGTGGCCTGTAGGTCATCAACAAAAAAGACCACATGACCAATATTAATGGGGGTTGCTTTGTCATAAACAGGGCTTGGCGCATCAATACGACGAATATCTCCCCACTGGTTGATAGGGGAAATATCGACGGTAACATCTTGTTGTTGGCTAATAGTAAAAGCCACCGTCATACCGTTCGGGTCAAGGCACTGTGCCCCATCAGAGGTGAGTTGAAAGCCTGCACAATCTTCAATCTGTTTGATGACCTGTTCGAGTGTAACGCGGTCTTTTACGCCCCAAGTGATCCGTCGTAAGGTGGAGCCTGGTTCAAAAGGTGTAGGCAAGCGGGGATCATCAATCGATGAAAGGGCAACGCTTGCACCGGACAGTGTTGTAAAATAAGAAGGGTTATTGGGTGATGTTTGCAGTCCAAAATCCTGCAAGAATTGCTGACAAGCGGCAAGGTTATCAACACCAAACTCTAATTTTTCAATACCAATGACTGACATAATTTGACCCTCTATATAATCGTTTTTTATTGCCGACCTTGTTTTTGGGCAAGCAGAGGCCTGAGGCTTATGGCAATAAACCTAATATTTAGTTTTATTTATGGGTAACGCTATACCGCTTTAGCGGAGGTTATTCCGCCAATAAACTCAGTAAGTTTTTTGGGCTGCATCGCTCACTTCATTTTTGTAATCGTTGGCGTTCTTGCGCGGGAATGCTATCCATTGGCACCATAATACTAATCGCCGCCTCGACACCGGTGGTCTCGGTTGTAAACAGGGTAAACAATGGAAAGAGATACCCCGACGGTAAAAAGACTCACCGATAACATAACCCCGCAGCCGGTCTGCTTGGATCATTGTCCAAAATGCCTGTTTACTTCCCGCATCATCAGGTAACTCATCATCAGGATAGAGGGTATCGAACTCCTCTCGACTTAAGCCACTAAGTAACATCCGACCAATTGAGGTGCGGTGAGCTAATAACCGAGTACCAACACTCACGTGGTTAATTTTTGATTCGGCAGCACTAACCCGAGCAATATAAATAATGTCTCGCCCATCGCGTATGACGAGGTGACTATTGCACTGGCTACGGTCGCGTAATTGTTCAATGATCGGTTGGCCTAACTGTGTTAGATCGAGTGAGGCAATGTACCCTAAACCTAAGCTAAGCACTTTGCGACCGAGTGAAAAAGCCCCTGTCCTTGGGTGTTGTTCGATAAAGTCTAAATGCACCAAAGTTTGTATTGCACGATAGGCCCGTCGCTTTCGGCATATCGATTAGACGTAAAATTTCAGCAAAGGTTAGCTCTCGGTGCTGCTGTGCTAGGAGTAACAAAAGCTGCAATCCTTTTTCCAAACCGGGGATCAAATATTTGCATGTTGAACTCAAAGCGTTAACCTCCCCGCATTAAGCGGCGTCTTTAGTTAAATACAAACCCACCATTGACGGGGATCAGTTGGCCCGTCACAAAATCGGCCATTGGCGAAAGCAAATATAAGACAGTACCGGTCACATCTTCGGGCTTTTGCTCCCCTTGAATAGCACGCCCATTTTCATAAAGCTGGTGGCGCTCAACTGGTACATATTCGGTGGCTTCAACTTTAGTTAGGCCAGGCGCGATAGCATTGACACAGATCCGGTGTGTGCCAAGCTCCCTTGCCATTGAGCGTGTCATGCTAATAATTGCCCCTTTGCTCGCGACGTAAGCCATCAGCTTAGGGGCACCCCATAGAGCTGTATCAGAAGCAATATTCACTATCTTGGCATTTCTACTTTGGCGCAAAAATGGGAGTGCCGCCTTTGTCACTAACCATGTGCCTCTTACATTAACGGTCATGACGCGATCCCATAGATTTAAGTCATACTCATCCAATGTTTTGCCGCCAACGCCAGTGGCAAGGGCGGCATTATTAACGAGGCCATCAATATTGCCTTGTTGACCAATCTGCTGAAAAACATGCGCTATGGCCTCGGGGTCGGCAATATCTAAGTTAAAACCATCGGCAGTCAAACCGGCTTGGCGTAGCTGGGTAATGCTTTGCTGTAGGCGATCACTTAATATGTCGCATAGGATAACGTGAGCACCTTGTTGTGCGATCGCTTTCGCAAATTCAAAGCCTAAGCCTCTTGCTGCACCCGTAATGACGATGCGTTTGCCTGCCAGTAAATTATGCATTTGACGTTTCCTTATTATAAATTTGGTCAAATTGCTTTTTGGCTTCACGTTGCATAATACGGCGTAGGCGAGATAGCCCAACATCATGCTGATAAAGGAACTCATGTTGGCGAGCATTAGGCGCCATATTTTCAAGGATAATACGGTCTTGCTCTAAAACATCCCAATGTAATCCCTCTAAGCGATTACGGTACATAAAGCGCCAGAGATCACGTTGCCAATCTTTTACTTTACGGATACGCCAAAAGAAGACCCGGGTATTGAAGCGATCTTCTGGCACAACCATTCCGATGATCCAGAAATGACCACCCGGTCCGAAACGTTTTTGATAAGGGATGGATAGGCGTAGCCAGTTCGCGCCAGTACTGGCAAATTCAACCCAATCAAAATTCACCCCCATTTGGTCATTTTTGCGGAAGATAAACCCATTTTGAGTCGGTTCTAAAATCATCTCTGATTGCTTATCACCGTCCGCCATTGAATGCGAAGAAGAGTGGAGATAAGTGCCATGCATGGGATCCATGACATTTTCGAGTGCATATTGATAATTACAATGCCAAGTGGCTGTACATAAGAAATGGCTATGATTTTCACTATCCGCCAGCTCTTCAGGAAACGCTAGCGTCGGTGGCTCTTCATCAGTAATGGCAAAATAAAGAAAGATTGCGCCATGATATTCTTGAACTGGGTAGGTTTTTAGGCACTTTTGACCTTCTAATGGACATTGGCTAACAGCAGGAACATCTTTGACAATACCATCGCCTCCAACTTCAACGCCGTGATACCAGCAGGCAATACGTTCACCTAGGTTCCAGCCCATTGATAAGCGTGCACCACGGTGAGGGCAGCGGTCTTCAAGCGCATGAATTTGACCTTGCTGATCACGCCATAACACAATTTGTTCTTCTAAGCGGGTGATACCGATTGGGTTGCTAGTGACTTCCCAACTGGATAAAACGGGATACCACTGGCCTCTAAGTCCAACGTCTAAATAATCTTGATAGTTCTGAAGTTGTGCATGAGTTGTCATAATCTGCTTCCTGTTGTCGTGGGGTATCGTTGGTTATTATTATTTCTGCGTCACTGGCAGGAGATTAATACCCGTTTACTTGGAGAAATTCGCGAAAACTGGCTTCATTCCATGGTTGTCCTTGTCTATCAAAGAGTTGTCTTTGATTGAGTGCACTAATAATTTGCTCGAGAGTTTCAATACCTGAATCAAATAAGATTTCCAATGTGGCAATGAGAGCGGTTTCGTAGTCATCAGGGAGACGTGAGCGAGTTTGCCAAACGATATTTGGCGCCGTTCCCGGTGCTTGGATTTGCCCTTTACCGCCTTCACGAGCCGGTATAATTTTGGTGATTAGCAGGTAAGTAAGGGTTGAAATTCTGTATCGGTTCCATTTCTACTCCTCAATAAAGCTAATTTCGATTTGGTTGTTATTAATGCGAGTCTGGTAGGTTTTGAGATCGCGACCACCTGGCTCACGTAGGCATTTTCCTGTTTTGATATCAAATACAGCCTCATGAAGTGGGCACTCCACTTTGCCATCCTCAACAAACCCTTGACTGAGTAGGGCATAGGCATGAGGGCAAACATCTTCCATGGCGTAATATTGATCATCCACTAAGAAAACACCGATCTCGGTATCATTGACTCGGGCTGAATAAGGAAATTCTTCTTGTACTTGCGAGACATCACAAATCGCGACCCAACTCATATTGTTTCCTCCACAGCAAAATAGTGTTGTTTCATATATAAAACATTGTTTATTATTTAAAACTAGCCTAATAGGCTGAGCGATAAACAGTCAATCGAATGTTACTCATATGTAAAATATTTGTTTTGAAATGTGCAGTGTGTCGAGATTATGGTCATTTTTAGTTTCATATGAGAAACAAAATGGGCTGAAAATAGTGTGACTATCGTTTGATGGATAAAATCATAAAATAAGGGATTATCATTATTTCACGGTAAATTACCCCACTATAGTGGTAAAAAATAAATAACAGCAAAGAGTGAGAATTATTTCTGATATGAGAAAGCCTTTATCCATTAAGGCGTTTTTTTATTTTCTTCAGAGAGAAGGAATAGGAAAATTGAAAGGAATGAGATTTAAAAGTTTATATTTTTTAGTTTGTTACTAAGAATTAAATTAAAACCCACCGAAGTGGGTTAGTGAATTATCGTACTGTTAAGACAGAAATCTTAGAGTTTTGGATGATCATCGAAGCTGTTGATCCTAAGAAATACGTTGACATTCCAGGGCGTCTAGAACCAATAACAATCAAATCTGCTTGAATATCATCGGCAATACGCAAAATTTCATCCCTAGGCGTTCCCATGACGACCTGAGCGGTAAACTTTTCTTTAGGAAGATTAAAATCTTTAATAATATCAACTAATTGATTTGTTACTTTATCTTGTTCGCTATCTGCCTTTTCGGCAAAACCAAAGCCCATAGAGGTATAAAAAGGGATAGTAGGAATAACGGCTAAAAAATGAATATGAGCGCCTTCTTCCTCCGAAAGGTATTGAATATGAGGAAGTACAAGGTTTGCTAAATTTTTCTCTGTAATATCAATAGGAACTAAAATTTTTTTATACATATTGTTCTCCGAACAATTATCCAAGCCTATTTAAAATCTATCCGCTAAAAACAATCAGTAAAAATAAAGATAAGTTTAATATTTAATCAATTTAACATCTTATAGCCAATACAAAAATGGAGTTAGCTAACAATAACAATACAACGTTGTAACGAACAATACTTTGACGGCGGCTTGAAGTTAGAAAATTAAAACGGTTTAACGGTTTGATGAAAAAACAGTTCATTTGTGCGGTTCCCCATTGAATGACTATCTTTCTCATCTTAGTTATTATATGGTTTATATATAAATCGTAATATTTTATATGTTAATGAGGTGCTGTCTTGGGAATCGTGAAAATTTCAGATGATCTGCATGACTATTTGCGCCGTGCTAGCCAAGTGATGTCACGCTCGATCAATTCTCAGGCTGAATTTTGGATAAAAATAGGTATCCAAGCCGAATTAAATCCCGATAAAACCTTCACAACGCTTATCAGCGAAATGCTAGAAAAAGAAACTGTTAACCATAAAGGGAAGTACCATGAGTAATATCACAATCAAAACAGCTGAAGAAATTGAATTGATGCGTGAATCCGGCCGTTTATTAGCCAAAGTATTTGCGATGTTAGATACTTTTATTGTGCCGGGTATTACGACCATGGAAATTAATGACAAGGTTGAAGATTATATTGTTAATGAATTGCAGGCGAGACCAGCCAGCAAAGGCCAGTATGGTTATCAATATGTATTAAATACCTCCCTTAATGAAGTGGTGTGCCATGGCGTACCGAAAGCTGATGAACATTTGAAAGCCAGAGATATTATCAATGTTGATATCACATTAGAGAAAAATGGCTTTATTGCAGACTCAAGTAAGATGTATGTGATGCCCGAAGCCTCACCATTAGCACGTAAACTTGTTAAGGATACTTATGAGGCTATGTGGGAAGGGATCAAACAAGTCAAACCAGGGGCAAACACTAGGGGATATTGGTTCTGCAATCCAACACCATGCAGAAAAAAAATGGTTATAGCGTGGTTCGTGAATATTGTGGTCATGGTATAGGCCCGTGAAATGCACGAAGCTCCACAAGTGCTACATTATGGTGTACGTGGGCAAGGGGTTACCTTAAAAGAAGGGATGACATTCACAATAGAGCCGATGATCAACCAAGGTGGTATGAAAATTAAGACCAAAAAAGATGGTTGGACAGTTTGTGACGCGAGATAAAAAATTATCGGCCCAATCAGAACATACTGTTTTAGTGACCGCAACCGGTTATGAAGTCTTAACTTTACGCGATGAAGAAAAAGCATTTGTCGCAAAACATCATCTTTAAAATTTGACGATGGCTCTGCAAAGCCGCGAGTGCGGCTTTCAGACTGTTATCGCGAAGCATAATAATTAATTTCATAACGCTGGCCATATTCGCTCTTGGGATTCAGTCTTTCAAACAGAAAATCGATAGCCATTCTTGTTTTATGGGGTAAATAGTGTCTATTAGGATAAACCGCATAAATAGAGTGTTCTGGCAATGAGTAATCCGTCAGTAAAGGGGTTAGCATACCTTTTTCAATATAGGGGGCGGCGATAAAGCAGGGTAGCAGCGAAATTCCCACTCCTTGAACAGTCGCTTCGCTATTATTGGTCAAGTCGTATCAAGCTTTATCTTAGATATCATCAACGGGCAGGCTGGAAATCATTTACTCTTACAATCGATAGGGTTGCTATTGATTATTTTAGGCGTGTATTATCAATACATAAAAAAGATAATTAAAATGATAATCATAAAGGTAATATTTTGTTGTCAGTAGGGTTATATTTTTTGTGTTGTCATTTGAAGAGTAATAATTATTAATGACTAAAGAAATAGCATATTTAGGTCGAGAAGAGTTTGTGTAAGGATCCATTCTGTATGCTAGTTTATATTAGATAATATAAATTAAGATATGTAAACAATTAATGATTGTGATTTTATTTTAATCTTATTTGGCTTGGTTTTCACAATGTTTGTAATACTATTCTTTTGTTATTACGATACATAAGTAGAATGTGAAATTAATTTTAATGACTATTGAAATAATTAATATTTAATATCATATGATTGTGATGCCCATTATTTCGATAGTTTTATATAAACAATAAGGGGGCTTCATTTATTGACAATAAACTAGCACTCCATTTAGGAGGTACCATTATGCATGAAAAAAATATCGATTTTTGGGCGCAAGTTTTCCGCTGGGTTCAACTCAATTTACCTTTATTAAGTGGTGTTATGTTAGCAACGTTGATTGCATTTGTTAGAGAGTGGCGAGAGAGTAAAAGTACATGGCAATCATTAGCAGAAGCTGTAATATGTGGTGCTATTACAGTCCAGTGCTATTCGAGCGCTTCAATGGTTACTTGTCTATTTAAATTATTCTGATGCTTGGTCATCACTTGCCGAGTTTTGTGGTGCGATGATAGGTTTCCTGGGTACAAAGAAGCTCAGTTGGGTTATTGATTCGATGTTGATTGCAATTCAAAAACGCTATAGAAATAAAGAATAATATTTTGAAGTATAGAAAAATCATTCTTATCAGAAATAAGTTGTACGATAAGCCCAAAATGAGGCTTATCGAGATACCTACCTTAAGAAGATACTGTTATTTAAAACGATTATAATTCTACTGCTATCTTAATTACCATTTAATGATTACCTAACTATCATCTCTGATCCCCTTCAATAAGAGAATTATTTATTTTTTTACTGCATCGGTATCAATATAAGAAGAAGTATATTGATATCATTAATCAAATGCTAATGAACTCCATAATGGATAATTTTATGCTCTAAAAGAGAACAATCTTGTGGTGTTCTGCAATGATGGGTAAGATCTCGTGTTTTGTTTGTTTATTAAACATGTTATTTCTCTGGCTAGCTTAAAGCGGTAGGAAGTTTGTGTGAAACCATAAAATCTATTACTCTTTGCATTATCTCTAATTAACTTAAAAGGTTTAAGCTGATGACGGAGCCAATGAAAAAGCCGAGAACAAAACCCGCAAAAGAGAGATTGGATGATTTAATGAATGCTGCTGAGCATTTATTTCTCACGAAAGGTTTTTTAGAGACAACAGTGAGTGAAATAGTTAGCCAAGCCGATGTGGCGAAAGGTACTTTTTACCACTACTTTAAATCGAAGGATGAGATTTTAGAGGCTTTGCGTGAGCGTTATATGACATGGTATTTGGGAAAAATTGATGATGCACTGAAAGAGAAGGTGGGCAGTCAAGCGATGCTAAGCCAGTGGTGTGAAAGCAGCGTACAATACTATGTTGAAAAAAGACGTATTCATGACATGCTATTTCATGAAAGTTTTCATACGTGTAGCAACGTACATGAACAGCGGGCAATTTCACAAGTGAAAAAAATCTTGTTACATGGAAAGGCGCAAGGTGTTTGGTCAGCAGAGCCAATTGGGCTGGTTAGCTCTATGCTGTATCACAGTATGCACGCTGCCGTTGATGAGCTTGCATCGAGCCTTGAGTATGATGAGAACACATTAGGCGCAATACTTTATCAAAAGTTACTCGGTTTTAGTTCAATAACACCGTATCTAAACACTCTTCTATCCTTCTAAAAATAGAAGGATGCTGTCATTTAAATCTGTCTTGTACTGAAGTTAAATTACATATCTAAAAGTGACTAAAAAACAGTAGGTTAAGCGACTGTTTTTTTATGATTGCATCGTTAATACTATCATGTTTTTATCGTTTGATGATGACATTTTAGCGTTAAAATCTAAACTGATTTTTGCCAGTGAAAAAGCTAGAAAAATTTATTCTGGATGTGTTATATCATCGGAAAATTACTTGTCTGGACATGTTTTATGTTTAATTTTTCCGAGTTTATTAATGATACACCAATTGACTCTATCTTATTGTTTATAATTACATTTTCCTTGCTCATTATTTCAGCTTATATCGGTAAATTTATCTTTAAGCGTAAGAAGCTGAATGATGATATTGCTGATGACGAAGCGAAAATTATATTAGGGGCTATCTTATCGTTATTAGGCTTATTGATTGGTTTTGTTCTCTCAATCTCGATCAGTGGCTACAACAATCGTCAGCAAACAGAAGAGAATGAAGCGATTGCGATAGGGAATGCTTACCAACGAGCGCAATTATTAAACAGCAGTGACAGACGTGAAGCAATCCATTTATTGCAGCAGTACCTAGACGCGAGAATTGAATTTTTTAAATCAGGTGTCAGCGATGAAAATAATCAATGGCGGAGAGTCTCATTAGAAAAACAAGCTACCTTGTGGGAAATTGCGGTTAAAGAGGCAAATCAATCACCAAATCCAGTGATCGCCTCGGTATTAACTGCATTTAGTGATCTTTATCTTTCACAACAAAAAACGATGGCGAGTTGGCGGCATCAAATACCGAATGCAGCATGGTTCTTATTAATTTTCTTTGCGATTTGTTCTAACGTTTTAATTGGTTATAACATTCGAGGAACTAAAGGTAAAAACTGGCTGATCCTCATATTGCCATCATTAACAACACTGGCACTATTTATGATCGCAGAAATTGATATTCCTGGTGAGGGGGTCATTCATGTGACGCCGGATGATTTAATATCATTACAGGAATTCTTATTTAAAGAAGGGGCGTTAGTCGGGAAACTTGATTAAATAAATATGCCCCGTAACGGAAGTATTACGGGGCACTATGGTTAGCGGACAATAATGCCTAAAAGAATACCAATAGCACCAAAGTCTGCATCACTAAATGTGGTATTAGCGATACCAATGTCACCAAGGACAGGTAATAAAAAGACAGGTAAGAAGGTAATGAGTAAACCTTGTGCAAAGGCACCTAAAATAGCGCCTCGGCGACCTCCTGTTGCGTTACCAAAGACTCCCGCTGCTGCACCAACAAAGAAGTGTGGCACGACACCTGGGATAATGACGGTCATATTCAACGCATACAGTATGAACATACCGATAATACCCGCAGCAAAACTGCTTAAAAAGCCGACTAACACGGCATTTGGTGCATAAGGGAAAACAACAGGGCAGTCTAGCGCTGGTTTAGCATTTGGAACCAATTTATCCGAAATCCCTTTAAATGCGGGTACGATCTCCGCAATTACCATACGTACACCTTGCAGAATAATGTAAACACCCGCAGCAAATGTAATGGATTGCATTAATGAGAACATAAACCAGTTTTTGCCACCGCTGACTTCACGAACATAATCTCCTCCCGCAAATAAGCAGGTAATAATGAAAATAATGAACATAGTGAATGAGATGGCAACTGGTGTGTCTCGTAGGAAAAGCAAACTTTTTGGCACATTCATATCTTCAGTAGAATGTTCTTTGTTGCCAAATTTGCTACCAATAAAACCTGCAAGGACATACGATATCGTTGAAAAGTGACCAATTGCAACGTCATCAGAGCCAGTGATTTTTTTCATGTATGGATGCGCAATGGCTGGGAAGAACACCATACAAAAGCCGACGATTAATGAACCAACAACCACTAATAGAGTGCCTTCCATACCCGCTGTTGCTAAAATTACGGCAACCATCATCGACATGAAGAGTGTGTGATGCCCTGTGAGAAAGATAAATTTCCAAGGGGTGAGGCGTGCAATTAAGATATTAATTAACATGGCAAAGAACATGATCATTGCCATTTCACGGCCAAAACTCTTCTGGGCGATAGAAACAATCGCTTCGTTATTTGGAACGACGCCATTAATACCAAATGCGTGTTGGAAAATAGCGGAGAAATCGCCTAATGAACTAACAACTAAGCCAGCACCCGCTCCTAAGATCACAAAACCCATAATGGTTTTGATGGTGCCTTTAATACATTCGGTGGCGGGTTTCTTTTGAGCGATAAGGCCGATAAGCGCTATCAAACCCACTAAAATAGCGGGTTCAGATAACACATCTTGCATCAGAAAACGAAAAAATGACATACAGCCTCCGCTTATAGTGCGCCGAGATTACGTAAAGCCACACTTAAGTGCTCTTTCATTGCCACTTTGTCTATCATATTTTCCAAAGCAACAATTTCCCCAGCAACTTGTTGAGCAACCAATTGTTCGGCAATATCTTTGGTGCCAACAAAAATATCACTGGCGGTACCTTTAGCTGAGCCAAGATCAACGTGGTCAACCTCGGCACTGACTTGAAGATCTTTTAAAATATTTTTGATGCTCATTTCCATCATTAGGCTAGTGCCTAAACCATTTCCGCATACGACTGTAATTTTCATATTGTTTCCTTTTAATAATTAATAACGCGCGATGATGTTGAGGATGTCATCGACGTTTTCTGATTGCATGATGTTGTCAATATCTTCTTGGTTATCAAAAAGTTCAGCGAGTTTAGCGATAGCGCCGATATGGCTGTTGCTATCGGTTGCGGCAAGAACAATTAATAACTTAACAGGATCGTTGCCATCGGCACCAAACTCAACACCGCGTTTAATAACGGTAAGGCCAAGAGATAGCTGATTGACGCCGTCTTCAGGGCGAGCATGTGGCATTGCAATGCCTGGGCCCAGTACATAGTAAGGACCAATCTTTTCATGTGAATGAATGATGGCATCAACATAAGATTGTTGAATACGGTGGTTTTTGAGGAGTGGTTCGCAAGCGATTTGGATCGCATCGCGCCAATCGGTGGCACTTTCAACAACCTGAATGACATTGGGGGTCAATAATGTGGTTAACATTAAGTTTGCTCCTGGTGGTGTAAAACTATTTTTAGCTTTTTTTCTAACTAAGGGCATAGTAGTGATCAATGGTAGCGCTATCTAGTCGAATTATTCATTTTCGTGATAGCGCTATCATTTTGCATAAATAAAGCCAATAAAAACTCAAGAACACGAAAGTCCACTCATGAACAAAACTAACCTGTGGTAAGTTATAGTGAGATAAGAGTGAATAGAGCAAAAAATAATTTTTTATGGAAAAAATACGCAAGAGAAAGAATACAGGACGAGTTACGCTACAGGATGTGGCTAAATATGCAGGCGTTGGTTCAATGACTGTATCTAGAGCGTTGCGTACACCTGATTTGGTCTCAGATAAACTGCGAGAAAAAATCAATGAAGCAATCACTGAGCTAGGATATATACCAAATTCAGCCGCAGGTATATTGGCATCAGGTCAAAGTCGTACAGTTGCTGTATTGGTGCCTTCATTAAGGGATTACGCAAGCTCTGCATTTCTGCAACCATTACAAGAGGTCCTCAATAAAAATAGCTATCAGGTTGTTATTGGTAGTCATAACTATCAGCAGAAAAAAGAGTCTGAAGTCCTATTTACGTTACTGCAAAGTAACCCTGCTGCTGTGGTTATTTTTGGTGGGATTAATTCAGAGAGCGTATTTAGTTATCTCAAAAACCTTGATATTCCTGTTATTGGTGTGGCGGGGGAGTCGAGTCATCTATTCTCATTAAATATAAGAAGTAATATTGGTGAAGCCGTATTTTTTCTAACCAACTACATGTTGCAAAAGGGATATCGGAAAATAGGCTATATTGGTGCTCAGATGGATAGCAAAATACAGAGCCAACAACTGAGTGGTTGGACTAAAGCGATGCTAAATCATTATCATAGCGCAGAGCAAAGTATTACGACACCGTATGTGGCGACAATGGATTTTGGTCGTCAAGCGATTAGTGAAATGTTAACTCGGCAGCCGGAATTAGATGCAGTAATATGCAGTCATGAAATGATTGCGCTAGGTGTTTTGTTTGAATGCCAAAGAAGGTTAATTAAAGTGCCTTCTATGTTGGCAGTGGCTTGTGTTGAAGGGTCGTCTAATTGTGATTATATTCACCCGACGTTAACATCGGTGCGTATTGATTACAATAAAATGGCGAAAGAAACGGCGAAAAAATTACAAAAATGGTTAGCTGATCCTGATAGTGGTTCTCCGCATCAACAAGAAGAAATTATTTTTCCCTATAAATTCGAAGCAAGGCAAAGCGCATAATGATGAAGTTTGTTGTTTTTTTGTTAACATTATTGGGTTTATCAACATCAACGGTATCAGCGGCATCGATAGCGAAAGGATATTTACCAGCAGTACAGAATATATATGTATTGTTTAGTGGGGTATTAGTAAAAGGCCCAGTGAAAGAGATAAAAGCGACTTTTTATACCGAAGATAAGACGGTGACACAGGATATCCAATTAAAATTGGATCAAAAGAGTTGCATTGAAAGCTTTGAATCAATTTCTCATGGCATACAGCAGCATATTCAACTCAAAAGAGATAATAACCAACTGAAGGGCAGCAGCAATGAAGGGGAAATTATCATCGATTTAGACGAACAGTGCCGTTTTATATCCCAAAAAGACTCTTATGGTACGACGTATTTTGAATATGATGAACGTAACTACATTAAGAGTATCCATTCTAAAGAGGATAACGGCACCGTTGATAAGGTAGTATATAGTAATTTAGGTGAGTTACAGGAAATGAATTACTATGATAAAAATCAGTTATATATGCAAACTCTCTTCAAGCCATTAGCTGATATAAACCGTTATGCGGATATTCAAATAGAGCAGAAAATGTTAGGTAATTTGGGCTATATTTCTGAGAGAAAATGTCAATATAATCATTTTGGTGCACCAACAAATTGTCAAATTTTGACCAAATATGATGTTGATGGAGAGATGCAAACTCAACGGCAATCTGTCGTGATTGACACACAGTTTGAGGAGTGACAATAAGCACAAGATTAACTTATTGATTAAATAACAGTTAGCTTGTGTGCCATGCAAAAGCGGAGGGGAGCGTTAAAAGAAGTCACGGCACTTGAATTTGTGTCTATTTAATGAAACTCACATTTTTTCGATGAGCGCCTCTTAAGTGAAAACTAAGGAGGCGCTTTTTAATATTATTCTTTATTAATTTGCATTTTTCTTTGAATAAAACGCGTTTCTGCTTGCTGCAAGTAGCTTTGAATTAATTGGTAGATTTCGTCGCGTCGATCGTATAAATCGCTATTATTTTTCAATATAGGTTCAACTTGTTCGATAAATCCCTTCATAAAATCATTAAGCTTTAACTGCTTGTGAGCAATCTGCGCGTAATAAAATTGATATACATACGATGCATGTGTATGGGAGAGAGGAGCACTTGCGTTAAAATTGTTGGTTGCAAGTAATAGCAATTGAATGTTTGTCATGGTACACCCTATCAGAGAGACACGTAGATGCTACCGGACTAAAATAAAATCTATTGTCAAAATTAGCCGTAAAATTTTAGTTTTTCAATCAAAGGGCTATTTATAGGAATATTCTGTATTTGCTGTTGTTTTCTGGTATGGCCTTTATTTAATCGCCCCTTTCTTACTAGTCGCTAACCCCCCCTCAAAATCATTAATTTTCATAATGAATATGGCATTAAGAAATACGAATACTCGCAATAAGAGTAGTGGTTTTTGAGTTTATATGTAAATTATTTTTATGTTTAGTGTCTGTTGTAACATTTAGCTTATGGATATGGGCATGTAGTACTACAGCATGTTTCCACGCGAGAGAGGAAAGTTGCATCATCGTACCCGTTCAAAATTGATAGAGAACGTTAATGACAGAATGCAGGTGAGTACTTTGTATAAAAAGACATAAAGAAACACACTACAACTAAAGAGGGTGACTGATCATTTAGCTGAGGATTTTCTTCATGTCGGTTATCTTGAAAACAAGATACATACAAGCAAATATCAGCAACAGCATCATGTGATAAACACTAAAAAACAGAATAGGTTGCAGAATATATTGCAATTGAGAGGACAGTTTTTATTTTTTTATGATCAATTTACTCCTATTTAGGGTTGGTTAATACTCTGTAATACATATTATCTAATTGAATAATTTATTTATGTTTATTCATGCTTGAAAATGAAATATGATTAATACTTAAATTAAATAACTATTTTGAGTGTTATACCCAAGAGTTCTTTTTGGAAGGAAGACACAAATTGTAACAGTTTGCTGTATTGCTGACTCTTATTTTTAAACATTATTACTGTTAGGATTACTCTCGGTTTGTGTGAAGGAATGCGTAAAGACTGAAATGGCGAGCATTTAATTGTTACTATCTATTATATTGTAAGGATTTTTTTAATCGATGAGAGTTCATTTTAATTTATATAGTAAGGTAACTTTAAGTAATTAATAGGATGTATATCTCTATTAGAAATAGCACCTCAATCCATATTATTTAGAAATACTTGATTAAGATACCTACTGTTCAAGTGATCTGTCTTTATTATCAAATTACTCGTTGTGTTATACAAGAGCGAAAAGTATGAATATGGTTAAATTGCTCATTACTGTATTACTTATTGGTTGTTCATTTTTATTAGGGGTAATGGTTAATTATAAGCCAAACCCAGATCTGATTAAATTGGCCAAATACAATGTGGCAGATTACTTGTCTTATCCTGAATCCGCATCATTTAGGAATATTAAGTATAATTTTATTCGCTCAACAGCTGATAAAGGGGAGGTCGGCTATGTTTGTGGTGAAGTACTGCGTGTTAAAAATGCAAAAATCGAGGGTTATAAGCGATTTGCCGTAAAAACGTATAAAAATCAAGATGGCAGGATTGCACTATCGATTCCGCTCGTAGAAGGTGATTATGATTTGTTACCTTTATCGGTCATGGAATCTTTATGGACAAGATATTGTCAGTAAATAGATATTTTATTTTACTTTTTATTAACATTTAAAACGTAAAGTAATAACTGTTTAATATTATTAGGTATCTACAGGAAAGGCTTGAATATTAGCAAAGCTGTAAATTAACTGGCTATAAAGATTAACGCTTGATAACGTCGCTATTATCAAGCGTTTTCTTTATTGTTATTTATTTAATGTATTGATTAATAACTGATGGCGGCTATTGTAAAACTTAAGATAGGTCATATAACCTGCCAAAATGGTCGATAAGCTGGCTGTTGCTAGTAACATAAAAGTGACCATGATTTGATATTTCACTGCTTCTAATGGATCAACCCCAGCAAAAATTAATCCAGACATCATACCGGGTAAACTGACAATACCGACGGTTTTTGCGGAATCTACAGTCGGGATCAAGGATGCGCGAATACTGTCTCGAATAATGGCGATAGAGGCCACCTTAGGTGTTGCACCTAAACTTAGCATCTCTTGTATTTGTTGTTGTTGGCTACTAAATCGTTGGCCTAGATTATTGAAACACAGACCGACAGCAATCATGGCGTTCCCTGCGATCATGCCTGTGATTGGAATAACTTGCATCGGGGTAAAAGCTATTGCTTTTGTGATGATCAGTATTAATAGGGTTAAGAGTGTTCCAGAGGTAATGGCGATAAAAGCGGTCAAAAAGATTTTATCAATATATTTACTGCGCTTTTTGGCATTCCAAGCCGCATTAAAACAGATAAACATCACCATCGCGATAGTCAGAACTTCATGATCGACATTAAAAATGTATTTTAGAATATAACCAACAATCAATAGCTGGATGATAGCGCGTAGAGTGCTCCAAATAATATCTTTTTCTAATGCCAGTTTTTCTTTATGGCTGATAAAGATAGCGACCAAAACAAGCATAATAGAAAAGCCCAGAGATTCATTGGTAATAGTGGGTTGGTGCATGACTCATTCCTATTTATCTGCATTATGGACGGGAAGGGTAATAATGTCATCAGCATGTGCAATTTCATCCTGATCATGAGTCACCCAAAGAATAGCGATATTTTGTTGTGTCGCTAACTGGTGGATTAGCTCATTAACTTTTACTTTATTTGCTTCGTCTAATGCGCTGGTTATTTCATCTAACAGTAATATTTTTGGTAGAAACTGAAGGTTGCGAATCAACGAGATACGTTGTTTTTCTCCACCAGATAATTCATTGATGCCTTTTTCTAATATTGAATCGGGTAAAGAAAAGTAACCAAGGTCTTTATAAATTTTATCTTTATTAAACGGTAGCTTACGTATCTGATAAGGGAAAAATAAGTTATCGTAAACGGTGGCTCCAAATAAAGAGGGGGTTTGAGTGCAATAAGAAACCTGTTGGCGATATTCCTCAGGGGGGATGGTTGAATAGTCATTGCCATTGAAGATAATTTGCCCTGAGGTAGGGGAAAGTAATGAAGAGATGATCTTAAGTAGCGTACTTTTACCGCATCCCGAAGGCCCCGTAATGAGTTTAAATTCACCAGCCGATAAATCAAACTGAGCTTTATCTAGTATTGTTTTGTTATCAATAACATATCCAATATTTTCTAATTGCAATAAACCGCGGTTTTTATCCATTTTTACGCTTAGCCCATAGAGTTAATGTGACGTCATGCAGGCAATTTTATAATTGATCATTGATTTGCTCGCGACATGAAACGGAACAAGGAATTTACCTTGTATAGTAATCCAAAATATTATGCGCCATTCACGCTAAGATTGACATATTAAGCGGAGCAGGGATCAAATAAAGAAGATGATTAGGATTAAGAAAATACATCTATTGATGGTTTTTAAACCATATTACATGGCTTAATCAAATAACGATATGTAGCAATAGGAATGTCATTAATGGTAGTGCAAAGAAATTAACGTTACATTGTGTTTAACAAGAGAAATTCTTAAAGCTGGGGCTATTTACCTTGTTGTTAATTGCAGATATTCTAACAAAAGGAGATGGCATTCCTCCTGTTTAAAAACCGTCCAAATAAAGGGCTGATGATGCCTACGTTCACCTTTTTAAATGATAGGGTACAGGTATTATGTGCCCTGAATATTTGGGGTATAAATGAGAGAGATCCCGTTCATTTATCCCCTTAAGCGCGATAAGGGGCTTCGTATGTATGCATCACTTTTTTCTATCGCATTAGGCTCAATTTTAGGTGGTTGGCTAAGATGGTTTGTGGGGCTGAAGCTGAATAACTTATACCCAAATATTCCGATGGGAACTGTTTTTGTCAATCTTGTCGGGGGATTCGTTATCGGTTTTGCCATTTCTTATTTTGCCAATGCCAATATTAGCCCCAATTATAAACTATTTATTGTCACCGGCTTTTGTGGCGCGTTTACTACATTTTCCACTTTCTCTTTGGAAGTATTAACGTTGATCCAAGAAGGGAAGTTAATGGTTGCATTGAGCACAATCGCCATTCATGTCATAGGCGCACTCATTTTTACTTTTTTAGGCATGATGAGTCACCACTGGCTCACTCAGTCGTAATCAACGAGTAGGGTAGATAGATGTAGGTGAAAAATGTGGTTGTTAGGCATTCGATAATCATCTTCTGATATTGCTGTGTTGAGAGCGGCAATCGTAAAAATATTTCCCCCAATTGATCTGTAAAATCGAGATCAACAGCAATAAATAGTCTGTCGTTCCACGATGGTGTATTTTGAGGTGGTTATTTTTCCATTATGGCTAAAAGGATGACTAAAGAAATCTAACGCACTTTAGCTATGATATTATTAAAGACTATCTCGACAATAAATCCCCCATTATTTTTGGCTAAAATATCACCAGATAGTATGTGATCTTAGTGATGGTTAGTCGTCATTTTATGGTTATTGTGAGTAAAAAAACACGTTTCGAGGGTTAAATTTAACAAATTAGTAATAAAGTAGATTGTTTGGAATAACTGCTTTTACTTGCCTACAAAATTATTCTTTTCTAAAAATAATAAGTATATTTTTTGCAAACTCTCCATCTGACAACAGAATATAATCCCGTTGATTAATAAATAAACTAAAGTGTTATTCATTGTTAATGAGCTTTAATTAGAACGATAACGCTGCTCTTTAGCTAAAAAACAGACTAATTCTAATGTTATATGACGCTATGGTGTCATTTGTCACTGCTAAGGGGATGAGTCTTCTATTTTGCTATTCGCCCATTCTTCTAGAACGTTATCTATACATATTGATTTTCGATGATATTATGATTTTTACTGCTGTTTTTTATTAATGGCAGCGAAATAATCTTAATTTTGGCTATATATCACACCATCACTAAAAATATATTTTGTATAAAAATAAATAATAAAATTTATCATCTAAAGAAAATTGAATTAGAAACAGATATTGACGGGGAAAAGTTATGTCACAGATGTTAGCACTGTTTATTATCGTTTTGATTTTATACATTGGGGATGCTATTGCAGTAAGAACCAAAGCGTGGATCCCTTCCGTATTTGTATGTGCTGTTTTTATTCCTATTCGGTTATTGGACATTCTTCCCTAAAGATATCGTCAGCATTGCCGGAATACCGCAAGTCGTGGCGGTGATGTTGATGTATCTGTTAATTACTAATATGGGAACGCTGCTATCACTCAAAGAGCTGTTGCGGCAGTGGAAAACCATTTTAATTTCGTTATCAGGGATCTTGGGCATCATTGTTTTTATTTATGCTGTCGGAATGGTGTTATTTGACCTGAATACGGTATTAGTGGCGATCCCTCCATTAGTCGGTGGTATCGTGTCATCCTTGATCATGTCTAAAGGTGCTGCTGATGCGGGTCTTATTGACCTATCGGTTTTTGCCATCCTTATTTACGTTATGCAGGGGTTTGCGGGTTATCCATTGACAGCGGTAATGTTAAAACGTGAAGGGCGTCGAGTGCTTGAGCAATATCGTCATGGTCAGTGGAAGGCGTCATTATCGGTTGAAGGGGCCGATAATGTTGAAGTGAAAACAGTCGTTTCAGAAGATGAGATGCCGAGATTATTTAAAAAAATTCCTTCTCACTACAATACCAGTTACTTCAAGTTTTTGCGCTTAGCAGCGGTGGGGTACCTTGCTTATTTAGTTTCTACATGGGCAGCACCTATCGTGAGTATTAGCCCGTTTGTATTATGTTTACTATTTGGCGTTATTGCATCGTCACTGGGCTTTTTGGAAAGACAACCGTTACAAAAAGCGAATGGCTTTGGTTTTGCTATTATGGCGTTAATGCTATTTATTTTTGACACCCTGAATCATGCAACCCCAGACATGTTATTAAGGCTTGTCTACCCTATGTTGGTGCTGATCATTGCAGCCGTTATTGGGATGTATTTAGCTTCGTGGATTGTGGGAAAAAATACTGGGTGTCTCTTAAAGAGATGGCCTTTGCCGTGTCGTTAACCGCACTGTATGGCTTCCCTGCCGACTATATCATTACGAATGAAGCCATCAATGCGCTGACCAAAGATGAGAAAGAGCGTCAAATTTTGACCGGACATATGTTAGGGCCGATGTTAGTCGGTGGATTTATCTCAGTAACCATGGTTTCTGTGGTATTGGCTGGGATTATGGTTGGTTTTATTACACCGCTTGCAGGGTAAATGATGATGGAAACAAGTACATTAAGAATACAACGCCATTTAGAACAATTGGCTGAATTTACAGCAACGCCGGGTCAAGGAACGACACGAATGAGCTATAGCGAGCAAGATAAGCAAGCACGTGATTATATAAAACAGCAAATGCGAGCACTTGGCTTGCAAGTTCGAGAAGATGCCATCGGTAATATTTATGGTCGTTTAGAAGGCTCAGAGGAGGGATTGCCTGCTGTGATTATTGGTTCACACTTTGACTCTGTTCCCCATGGCGGCGCTTTTGATGGCCCGGCAGGAATTGTGACAGGGTTAGATGTGGTTGCGCGCATTCGTGAACAACAATTGCAACCCCGTTACCCTCTTGAAGTGATCGCATTAGTCGAAGAGGAAGGTACGAGTTTTGGTCGTGGCTTGATGGCATCAAGTGTCATTACTGGGCTTATCGGAACTCAAACGCTATATCAACTGAAAGATAGGCAGGGTGTTTCGGCAGCGCAACGCATGGCAGATGCGGGCTTTAATGCAGATAAGGCGGCAGAGGCGGTGCTGGCACCTTCATCAGTCAAAGCTTTTTTAGAATTGCATATTGAACAAGGTCCAGTGCTAGAGCAGGCCAATGAAGATATTGGAATTGTAGATATTATTGTTGGTATTGCACAACTGGAAGTGAAGCTAAGCGGTAAGGCGGGACATGCAGGAACGACACCAATGGATATGCGCGCTGACGCATTAGTCAACGCTAGCCGTATCAATTAGCCAAATTCCTGATATTGCTACTGCCGCTGGGGATAATACGGTTGCAACAGTAGGGCGATTAAACGTCTTACCAAATGGCGCAAATGTGATCCCAAGTGAAGTGACTTTTAGCGTCGACATTCGCTCAAGAAATGAATCCGCTTTGCGTAACACCATCGAGCAGATCATTGCATTGGTGAAACAAGAGAGTGCTAAAGGCAATATTCAAAGTGATATCGTTCAGCCTCTTTATGTGTCTCCTACCGAATTAGCCCCTGAAATCCATCAATTGATGGTACAACATGCACAAAAGCAAGGTTTGCGTTATCGCACTATGGTCAGTGGTGCGGGACATGACACGATGATTTTTGCCGGTATTACGCGCACGGGGCTAATTTTTGTGGCCTAGCCGTAATGGGTTAAGTCATCACCCTGATGAATGGACGGATTATGCACAAATTGCGCTAGGAGCCGATGTAATGTTCGCGACGGTTCGTTCGCTAACAGAGTGTTAAAGTGAAGAGAAGTATTATGTGATTAAGCAGATGAAGGCGTCTGTGCATAAGAAGGTAAAGGTAGAAAAATGGTAAACACAACAATTACAGCAGCAATCAAAAAACATACCGCAGATATGATTGCATTTCGTCGAGACCTGCATTCACACCCTGAATTGCCATGGGAAGAAGTACGAACCACTAAACGGATTGCGGAAGAGTTAAGTAAAATCGGTATCGAATATCGTTTAACAGAGCCAACAGGCATTATCGCGGAAATTAAGGGCGGTAAACCGGGAAAAAACCGTTGCATTACGAGCTGATATCGATGCGCTACCCGTACTTGAGCTGAATGATGCATTAGACTATAAAGTCTCAAAATCAAGGAAAAATGCACGCTTGTGGTCATGATGCGCATACCTCTATGTTACTGACGGCGGCAAAAAGCGTTGTATGAAATTCGTGAAGATTTGAAAGGCAACGTAAGGTTGATTTTCCAACCGGCGGAAGAGATTGCTCAAGGTGCACGTGAAATGGTCAAGCAAGGTGCAATTGACAATGTTGATAACGTTTTTGGGATGCATATTTGGTCTACAACCCCCTCTGGGAAAGTCTCTTGTAATGTGGGGGGAACCTTTGCGTCGGCGGATTTACTTGTCGTGAAGTTTAAAGGACGTGGCGGCCATGGTTCGATGCCTGAAGCAACGGTCGATGCGGCTGTTGTGGCTTCTTCTTTTGTGATGAACTTACAAGCTGTCATTTCACGGGAAACATCGGCACTTGAGTCTGCAGTGGTCAGTATCGGTAAAATGGACGTGGGAACGCGTTTTAATGTTATTGCGGAGAATGCAGTATTAGACGGAACGGTACGTTGTTTTAATATCGAAACTCGGGATCGTATTGAAGCGGCTATCAGACGTTATGCAGAACATACCGCAGCGATGTATGGGGCTACAGCAGAAGTTATTTATACGTATGGAACACTGCCTGTGATCAATGAAGAGCGTAGTGCGCTATTGGCGCAATCTGTCATTACACAAGCATTTGGTGAAGATGCGTTGATGTTTGAAAAAACCAACGACAGGTGGCGAAGACTTTAGTTTTTATATCGAAAATATTCCAGGTTGTTTTGCTTTATTAGGTTCAGGAAACCCTGATAAAGATACACAGTGGGCGCACCATCATGGGCGTTTTAATATTGATGAAGACGCAATGGCAACGGGAGCTGAACTGTATGCACAATATGCATGGTCCTATTTACAACAGGATAATTTCTAGTTGATGGTTCACCTTGTCGCGATAATCGCGGCAAGGTTTTATTTGTATTCTTACCTGCCGATAGAATCGTTTTATCTCATCGTTAAATCACAAGATACCTTGATGGATATTGTGAACATCAAAAATAAATCTAGCCATAAATATCATCTCCCCTAAAAGAGACGCAATTTAAAATTTTTAGAATACGTGAAGTATTAAGATTAAAATTTAGCTATAAATATAAAGAGAGAGAACGTTTTTATTTTTATTCTATTAAAAATGGTGATTTTGCGACGAATAAATAAATTATTAATATAGTGTTTAAAATATTTTACCAAAATACGCATAGTCAAATATAAACAAATGATTGTATATTTCACTTAAGTGGCCTATTTTATTGACATGCTTGTTTTCATTAATATAATTCGGTGAAGTTTTACTTATATTGTGATGAGTAACAATAATTGAAACTCATCACAATTAAGCTAAGACTCATGATGTTTAAATATCGCTTTTCTTAAACGTTGTTGCTGCTCGAAACGTTGCTCTTGTGTTAATTGAGCGTCGTGAGAAAGCTGTGCCAGTAATATATTCATATTTGAGATTGAGTTTTCTGCTAATAGTGCGTCAACGTGTTTAACAATATTGTCGTAGTGTTGCATAACTATCTCCAATAGACATGATTAAAAATTATAACACATGGAATGTGGGTAGTATTATTTATTGTGGCTGTCGATGATTTATTTTTTATTACATCTAGCATAGGAATAAGATATTGAAATTAACCGTTATACTGCTGTGTTTTCTACTGTGTGCTTGTACATCAAAATGGGAACCAATAGGCCCTGTGGAATGGACTTACCAAGAGGCAGATTCACAATGTGAATTTGATTCTTTTAAGCGATTTCCAGTTCGTAACGAAGTCGCCCAAAGAACGGTGTATGAAACAATTACGAAAAAATGCAAGAAAAACGATGAATGCGGTAAAGAGAAAACTTATGAGGAAAAAGTTCCCAAGACGGAAAGTTATGTTTTGGATGTGAATAAAGATAGCCGCCATCGCGAATATATGAGTTGTATGAAAAGAAAAGGGTGGCAAGAGAAAAATGTCTACTTTTGGGAATAGGCGCTTGCTAGCGTTTAATTAGATAAAAACTCAGATAGAGCCTTATGTGATAACTGAGGCTCTATCTATTGAGTATGCGTCAAATGGTAGACATCTAATTTTGTTTATCAATGATCATGACAGCCATGGTATTTGGCTCAAGTGCTCGCATAATATGCGGCTCATCACCGGGGTAGTGGATATAGTCACCGGGAAACAACTCTGTTGGGTTATCTAAAGGGCCAACCATGGCACGACCGCTCATCAAAATAATGTGTTCACTCACACCACGCATATGAGGTTCTGAAATACGATCTCGCCCAGGCTCAGCAACCACAGTATAGATATCACGTTGTGAGTTCGCGGGTGCTGCTGAAAGTAAAAAAGCGAGATAATTAGCATGTTCAGCACTGACTTGAATACCATCACCATGGCGAATGACGGTGACTGGCTCATGTCTATCTTCAATTAATCGAGAAAACGGCACATCTAAAGCGACACAGATAGCCCATAGAGTTTCAATACTTGGATTGCCATTTCCGGCCTCTAGTTGCGAGAGTGTCGATTTAGCAATGCCCGCCTGACGAGAGAGTTCGGAGAGTGACAGACCACTTTTTTGTCGTTCTCTGACTAATGCTTTGGCGATTAACTCAATAGGTGGAGTGAAGGAGCTCAAGTTTTAGTTTCCTATTTTGATTGCACTTTTAGATAACTACCGACATAATGAACGAACGTATTATATATCGAACGATTCATTATGCTAACCTCAACGCTTAATCATAGCACGGTAAAAAACATTGCACTGGTTTGTCTTGCGGATTTAATTGTCGGCATCTCATATGGGGCACTAGCGCATTCTCAAGGATTTGATTTTTGGGTTCCTTTGACTCTTTCTATTTTAGTGTTAGCAGGGGCGTCAGAATTTCTTTTTATTGGGGTCATTTTTTCAGGCGGAAGCCCTATTTCTGCTGCCTTGGCGGGGTTACTCGTGAATTCACGGCATATTCCATTTAGCTTTGCCGTCAGTGAGTTAGCGGGGAAAGGCCCAAAAGCGCTATTGGGCTATCATATTATGAATGATGAAAGTGTGGTATTTGGGTTATCTCAGGAAACTGAAAAAGAAAAAAGAGCGGCATTTTGGTTATGCGGATTAGGGATATTAATTTGTTGGCCAATAGGCGTATTGATTGGTGAAGGTGTAGGAAGCTTTATTCAAGATACTCATACACTTGGTATGGATGCGATGTTCCCCGCAATTATATTGGCGCTTTCATTACCCGCATTGAAAGATAAGCGATTGCGGTTAGCGGCAATCGTTGGTGCCTGTGATTGCCGTGATCGCTACTCCCTTTTTACCAGCAGGGATCCCCGTATTACTGGCCTTATTAAGCTTAGTTATATATGTGAGAGGTTAATAATGATGGATAACCCATGGCTGATTTTGAGTGGAATTTTATTGCTGGCAGTGGGCACTTATCTAATGCGCTCATCGGGTGCCTTGCTCAAAGGAAAAATTATTTTATCAGATAATAGCAAGGCTCTGTTTTCAGCAGCAGCTATTGTGATCTTGTTTTCAGTTGCGATGACTTCGACAGTATTTGAAGGTGACCATTTTTCGGATATACCTAAAATAATTGGTGTGTGTGTAGCCGGATTGCTTACTTGGTATCAAAAACCTTTTATTGTCATTGTGTTATCTGCTTCTGTGGTGACCGCATTACTGCGCTTAATTTTTTGATATTAGCTTAAAACGCCCCGTTCAAACGGACAAGGGCGTTTAATTCACAATAATTTGATAAAACGAGTGGATGGAAATTAAACGGTAAGATCTTTGATTTCGTCCGTTGCTGCATTTTTTTGGACAGAAGCAATCCCTTTTAATGCCGCTTGTTTAGTTGAATACATCTCGCTACTGGCGATAATCTCATGATTGGCCGCTTTAAGAACAAAATAATAAGGCTGAGCGGTGTCTTTTGTTGATTTTTTCAGTTCAAAATAACCCATGATTGACTCCAAAAATGGTATAAAGTGGACACTCAGAATGTCGCAATACTCGCTATTGCCTCTTAAGATTAGAAATAAATAGGCAAATTTACTAGTTTCAGAGTCTATTTAATTTGAAAAAAAAGCCTCTATAACATAGAGGCAATCGTAGGATTAATAGAACTAATTATTGTTAGTTTAAGATAACGAATATGAAGAATAGATGCTATTTGATTCTGCATATTAATCTAAAAGGTCGCATCTATAGATATTTTATTTTAGCGTTTATTGTGCAGCAGGCTCTGGTGCTGGTGCACTCTTTGTTGGTTGTGATGTGGGTTTCTGTTTTGCTGGCACATATTCAGGCACTTCAACAATACTCATTTTAACAAGGTAACGTTTACCATCAGCCGCTTTTGGTGCGTCATTCGCTAATTTTTTCAATGTCTCATTCGGTGTCGTTGTTTGTTGAGCAACACTAAACAACACATTGTGGTGGTTCCCCATATGTGGGCGTGAAGAGCGGTTATCAGGGCCGTTGGCTGCTGCGGCAAATCCAACAGACATTAACATGAGAGCAAGTAAACCAGAATTTAGTTTGTTCATTGATATATCCTCTTATTTGTATTGATTCAGATAATCAATTAATTCATTTTTTGCCGCAATCGCTTTTACCTCCTTTGACCGAAGCTTCACAATTACTGCACTTTTTCCATATTTTCTACTTAATTAGCCCCGCTCGTATCGACAAGGACTATAAAAAAGCATCACTTGTGCGGTGTCTACTTGAGTGGCTGGAAGGCGGCATGATAATCGATTAGCATGGTAGTTAAATAACAAAATAGCAACAAAGTGAGCCGTTATGTCTGAGATACAAATTCCATTTTCAATATTAGATCTCGCACCTATTCCACAAGGCGCTTCTGCGAAGGAGGCTTTCTCTCACTCTTTAGATTTAGCCCAATTGGCCGAGAAACTTGGCTTCCACCGTTATTGGCTTGCAGAGCATCATAATATGACGGGAATTGCCAGTGCCGCCACCTCGGTGTTGATTGGTTACCTTGCCGCCAATACCACAACACTGCATCTTGGCTCTGGGGGCGTGATGTTACCCAATCATTCACCGCTAGTGATCGCTGAGCAGTTTGGCACATTGAATACGTTATATCCTAATCGAATTGATTTAGGGATCGGTCGAGCGCCTGGGAGTGACCAACAAACCATGAGAGCGTTACGTCGCCATATGAGTCATGATATTGATAATTTCCCTCGCGATGTGGCTGAGTTGGTGAATTGGTTTGATGCAACAGATCCTAATCCTCCTGTCAGGCCAGTTCCCGGTTATGGTGAAAAGATACCTGTGTGGCTGCTAGGATCAAGTTTATACAGTGCGCAACTTGCAGCCCAAATGGGGTTACCTTTCGCCTTTGCCTCTCATTTTGCCCCTGATTTGTTATTACAGGCATTACAGACGTATCGGGAAAACTTTACGCCCTCATCTAGGCTCGCTAAGCCATATGCAATAGTTTGTATTAATATTATTGCTGCTGATACTGTTCGTGATGCGGAGTTTTTATTTACATCTATGCAGCAAGCTTTTGTGATGTTACGTAGAGGTCAGCCTGCACAATTACCACCTCCAGTGGAAGATATGGGGAAAATTTGGTCGCCTGCTGAACAATTTGGCGTGCAACAAGCACTCGGGATGTCATTAGTGGGGGATAAAGCCAAAATTCGCCATGGGCTAGCATCCGTATTACGTCAAACTCAAGCGGATGAAATCATGGTTAATGGGCAAATTTTTGATCATCAAGCCCGCTTATATTCATTTGAATTAGCGATGCAAGCAATGCAGGCGCTGAGAGAGCAGTAACGCTTATGAATAGCGGTAGCGACACTACCGCATTTTTATGGGCTACAGGCGATAACGAGAGGTATTGACCTGTAGACCCAAGCTTCTTCTGTTCGGCTAGATTGCATTCAAGACGCTGGTTTTTAAACGATGCTCTGTCAATTGAGCACAATGAATCGATCTATTTTCCCAATGCTAGAGGGCGACTCAAAATGGCAGAGTACGTTCAACGTGGTAGCATTTAGCTATTATTTTAGAGGATAAGTGAGATAACCCAGAATAATCTGGGTCATAGACGGCTAACAAGCGATTTGTGGCAGATGGGGTTCAAGAGGGGGCAGACCATGAGCCGCTCTAGCTCGGTCACAAGCTTCATTATGAACGCCATCAACCCATGATTGCTCGAATTCGCGGCAAGGGGTAGGCCTTTGACTATAGATAGCACAAGAGACACATTCACCAACCGTACCGGTTAATGCTGTGCAGCGTGTATTGTGTTTTTGATTGGTGCCCTTCATTGCACTCATAAATGGTGTTATTTGCTCAGTGAGATCTTGAGGAACCGTGCCACCACCACTTTCGCTTTCTGCCCAATAAAATGAGACGCGAAAATAAGCACAGCAAGCACCACAACTTACACAGGGATTATTTTCAGGATCAGTTTTTATTATATGAGTAATATTGGTCATATATAAAATCACTAAAAAATTTTGGAAATAATGACCCGCAGAAAACGGGCTGACGCAACATAAGCAGGAGGCCTAGAATCGTTGCTCAAACGCTATTATCTTACGTATTATTTCCGATTGGCAAGATTTTTCAGTGTTTCATTCTGATATTTCTCATTATCTATACGATAAATAAATTCGATTAGAATTTTAAAAAACAAAAACTGCACCTTAATCAGTCGTGTTGCAACTTTTGGGGTGCAGTCAGTGGATAATTTTATCTTAAATTACGCTAATGTAAATTAGACGTGTTTTAGCTCACCATCATCCTCTTGGTTGTAGATGGTTTTGTCAGTTTCACCCATTAATTGGCTAGTGACCGTGCCCGCTGTCATAGAGCCGCTGACGTTGAGGGCGGTACGACCCATATCAATCAGAGGTTCGACGGAGATCAGTAAGGCAACCAGTGTGACAGGTAACCCCATAGCAGGGAGTACAATCAGCGCGGCAAATGTTGCACCACCACCAACACCAGCAACCCCTGCTGAGCTAACAGTAACAATCCCAACTAATGTCGCAATCCACAGTGGATCAAATGGGTTAATGCCCATGGTGGGGGCAACCATAACAGCTAACATAGCGGGATAGATACCAGCACAACCGTTTTGACCGATTGTCGCGCCAAATGAAGCCGAGAAGCTGGCGATAGATTCAGGAACACCAAAGCGACGAGTTTGAGTTTCAATATTCAGAGGAATACTGGCGGCACTCGAACGGCTTGTGAACGCGAATGTTAATACAGGGCCTGCTTTTTTGAAAAACTTAATAGGACTGAGGCCTGTTACCGCAATGAAAATACCGTGAACGATAAACATCAGTGCTAGTGCGACGTACGACGCTATCACGAATGTGCCTAGATTAATGATGTCTGATAGGTTAGAGCTTGCAACAACCTTGATCATCAACGCCATGACACCATAAGGTGTTAAGCGCATAACTAGACGGACGAGTTTCATTGCCCAAGCTTGCAGCACATCGATAGCCGCGAGCGCTTTTTCACCACGTTGTTGGTCATCTTTGAGTAATTGCAGAGCAGCAACCCCCAAGAAGGCAGCAAAGATAACCACGCTGATAATAGATGTTGGGCTAGCGCCCGTCAGATCAGCAAATGGGTTTTTAGGAATAAATGATAAAATAAGTTGTGGAACAGTTAGATCAGACACTTTGCCCGCATAATTATTTTGAATTGCATCAAGGCGAGCAGTTTCTTGTTGACCTTGAACCAAACCTTCGGCAGTTAAGCCAAAAAGATTCGCAATCAAAATACCAATAAGTGCGGCTATTGCAGTGGTTAATAACAGTGTTCCGATAGTTAAGAAACTGATTTTACCTAACGATGATGCCTTGTGCAGACGTGCGACCGCGCTCAGTATCGATGCGAAAACTAATGGCATAATCACCATTTGCAATAGCTGTACATAGCCATTACCCACGATATTAAACCAGAGAATAGAGTCTTTCAGTGTTTGGTGATTAGTACCGTACACCAAATGGAGAGCGACGCCATATGCCACACCAAAAACCAGACCTAATAGAACTTTTTTCGACAGGCTCCAGCCTTTTGCCCCTAGTTTTGCCAGTAGTATGAGCAGTGCTACAAAGACAAGCACATTAATAATTAAAGGAATATTCATTCCGAACTCCAATCGCAGTTTTTTGAATTATGTTATTAGCGCTGTAAACCTTAAAGGTTATAAGGAATTAGCTCATCCTAACAACTGGTTATATGTTATCAGCAGATAAAAGACAATTCTTATACTGAAAAGTAATAACTTATGATGAATGATGCTTACAGTATATTACAAAATAGATGACTATGTAGACATGCGTATATCTATTTGATTATGAATATATTTTATTATGCTTTCAAATTGACTATGAAAATCAAAGCTATAACTAACGGGTATAAAGCAAGCACAAACAGCCAAAACGATTGCGATAAAACGTTCTGCACGTTTATTTGACTTGCTACGCAGTAACGGAAAACAAAAACGAAAAGGCAGAGGCCATAAGAAGGGAACTCCGGAAGGGGTGAGTATATCAGCCACTAAATGGCTCATATAACCCAGTAAAAATGCTTGGATCAAATCATTAGGAATAGGCCAGTTGGCCGGTAGCCATTGGTAACAGGCGAGCACTAATAGTAGCCATGCGATTAAACTGTGTGTAAAACCTCGATGCCCACATAATTTGGAAATCGGCAGGGAAAGGATCCTTAACATCCGGCCGGGTATCGATGAAGGGTGGTCGATATCGGGGAGTAATGCCCCCAATAGCGCACCTGGCACCATATGCAGCCAATCACCTTGAGCAAGCTCAGGTGTGATCTCTAGCTTATGTGCCATTATTAATGAGGCGACAGAAAATAGCAGGTGCCCTTCAGCGGTCATGGTGGATAAATTACCATCTGTTTATCTATACAGTTAGGAGGGCAGTATAAAGCGTTTAAAAAGAATATGATAGGGCTAGAAATGCAAAAAACTCTTAGTTATTAGCAAATAACATCAGAGTTTTATACTTTTATGTAATATCCCTATCAAAACGTGATAGGGACGGGCGAAAAAAGCGGCAATAGATAATTAACGCAAATATTTTTCGGTGAGTTCATTAAGTGATGCGAGTTTAACATCCGCTAATCCCCAACGCGGATCATGAAAATGCTGTTGGTCAGGAACAACGATTGAGCGCATTCTTGCCGCTTTTGCAGCAATCATACCGTTAAAGGAGTCTTCTAGTGATACGCAGTGGATGGGTTTTGTCTCCAGTAAAGCAGCTGCATTGAGATAAACTTCAGGGTGCGGTTTACTGTGAGGTAAATCAGCCGCCGAAACAACCGCCGAAAAATAATCACGGATCTCAAATAAGTTCAGTACTTTCTCTAACATGTATTGCGGCGAGGCAGAGGCAAGGGCGATATTCAATCCCATTGAACGGCATAGTTCTAATGCGTGATGCACACCGGGAAGGAGGGGACGCTGCTCTTCAACTAAGCCAATAACACGATCAATAATCATCTGTTCGACTTCTTTTAGGCTATGTCCTTGCCACGGAGAAGCGTGATACCAAAGCTCTACGACATGGTCGATTCGTAAGCCTAGTGTATCGGGTAGTTTATCAGCGATGGATAGGTCGATGCCTAATTGAGTAAAAATTTCACGCTCCCCTTGCGCCCAAAAAGGCTCAGAGTCAATCAGCAAGCCATCCATATCAAAGATAACAGACTGGATGGATAAGTTGTGGTACATGTCAAAACTCCATTCATGTATGTGTGACCTTGCCATGTTTCAAGGTGTTGTATGCAGTAACAGGATTGACCCAATTAATTTGTCACCGTATCAATTCAAGGTATTGCATATCATCTGAAACTGATAGCCCTTTATTGCGATGAGTATTGTAGCAAGTCACTGACTGATTATATATATCGAAACGGTCATCTTTATCTTGAGTGTGAACGTTCCCCAAAAGTTGGATCTTTATGAAACTATTCAGTTATGGATTGAAAATGCTCGATAACATGGTTGAGACATCAACACAGCAATCCATATCCGACACACGGGAATATGGGAATGAGAAGCCCCCTAAATCCGTCATATCGCGGTTGCGGTCTAAGAAGTGGGCAGCTTTGCCACTGACGACAATGGGCAGTCACGAAAGCGCAAGTTAAATAATCTGAAATTGCGAGTATCCGTATTATTCCTTGTGGTAAATTTGGTGGCTTTATAAAAATTCAGTTATGATTAGTTATAAAAAAATTTTTAGAGGGTCAATAATGAATTACCAGACTGCAAGTTATGTCGCAATCGGCAAGCGTATTATCGGTTGGATTGTTTTTCTTGTAGCATTGATTTCCACTTTAGCGTCATTAGTCAAATTGGCGGGTATGAAAGGGTTAGAAGGAGAGGGTATTAATGCAGTAGCCAATGATTTTATTAAATTAATGGCTGAAATGACGCGCCAAAGTACACCGTTTCTTAATGTCTTCTGGAACAACTCCCCAGTACCTCAAGTTGCCAATGGTTTTTCAGGCGCGAATATCGGCTTTATCATTATCTTTCTTTTTATCTTTGTTGGCTTAGCACTAAGCGCTTCTGGCTTACGCATGTATCGACAAATTAAATTTATTCGTGAAAGCCTCGAAGATCACGTGATATTGGAAAAAGCCAAAGGAAATGAAGTCTCGAAAGAAGAGCTTGAGGCTAAAGTGACGATCCCTCGACACACCATATTTACCCAATTCTTTATTCTTTATTTTTCGCCAATCGCATTCGGTATAGTTATCTATTTGGCATTAAAGTTGCTGAATTGGTAATTATCTGGCCCAGTCAGGCATCGCTGGGCCAACACCGTCATTATTTCTCGCCAATTAACTCATCGATAATGGTACGTGCGTGCAAATAGCTTTTTTCAAGGCCAAAAATATTGGATTGGCAAAGTAGATAATAAAGTTGATAAATAGGTTGCCTTTCGAGGAAGCCCGAAGGTAAAGGCCACACACTTTGGTATCCGTCAATAATTTGGATGGGTAACTCTGGGTATAAAGGCAACATTGCCATATCACATTCTCTATCCCCCCAATAGCAGGCGGGATCATATAAAATACCATTCTGCTCTTGTGTCATAGCGCAGTTGGCAGGCCACAAATCCCCATGAAGTAAGGAAGGTTGCGGTTGATGTCCTGTCAGGCGCTCTTTGACAATATCAACGATCTGCTGAATATCGCCAAAGACCATTCCTTTCTCAGCGGCAATTTGTAATTGCAAACCAATACGTTTTTCGGCGAAGAAAGAGTTCCACCGTTTTTCCCAACCATTTGGCTGAGTGATGGTGCCTAACATTGTATCAAAGTCAAAACCATAGCTCGGTTGCTCTTCCCATTGATGTAGGTGGGCTAATTGCTGGCCGAAACGCCATGCGTTAGTTGCATCAAAACTTTTTAAAGGAAAATATTCTAATAGCAGAAAGCTGTGGTGTTTATTACTCCCTACACCATACACTTTAGGCACGGTGATGGTTTTGCTTTTGGCAAGCATTTCAAGCTGTTCGGCTTCTTGTTTAAATAAAGGCAGAAATTCACGCAGATTCTGTTTGACGAAAATGGTGTGGTCACCGTAATCGATTTTCATCGTGTGATGAATATCACCCCCAGAAAGTATTTCTTTGTTATGAAGTTCTGCTTCACCTAAGTGTTCGCTTAATAAACGGTACATTGCTTGCCACATGATACACCTCGCTTTGCTTTGGTCTTCACTAACACGATTCTATAGCGACAGTTTAGGAATTAACAGCAATAATTATTTAAAAAGAAGAGCCTATCACGAAATGGCTCAACTATAACATTATGTTGAATGGATTATTTTAGATATTCATTATTATCGATATATTGTTTTTAAATTAATAACTAGTCATAAATAAATATTGAAATAAGACTATGAATATATTTCAAATGTTATTTTTCTTTTTTAAAAAATAAAGCCTTATTGTAATGACTATTATTTGCTATATTTTCTAATGAATATAATAAAATTAATTTTATACATAATTAGATTGTAATTATTCGATGTTTATTTTTTGCAATATTTAAATTAAAAAGAGTAATGAAAATGAAAGAGAAAATTGAAAATTACACTGGTCCTGCCGCTGGCTGGGGCGCGGTAAAAGCCGTGGCTGAAGCTATTCGAGGCCAAATGGAAATTGGTCATGATGTGATTGCTATGTTTGAAATGAATAAGCCTCAGGGGTTTGATTGCCCTGGTTGTGCATGGCCTGATCCGAAACATTATGCCTCCTTCGATATATGTGAAAATGGCGCAAAAGCCATGTCATGGGAAGCAACATCGAAAAGAACCACACCTGAATTTTTTGCAAAACATTCAGTAACTGAATTATTAAAGTGGGATGATTACGATTTAGAAAATGAAGGTCGTTTAACGCATCCAATGAAATATAATCCGCAAACTGACCATTATGAAGTGATTGAATGGGAAGAAGCCTTTGCACAAATAGGTAAACATTTATCTGGTTATGCCGACCCTAATGTGGTCGAGTTTTATACCTCTGGGCGCACCTCAAACGAAGCTGCGTTTTTATATCAACTGTTTGCAAGAGAGTACGGAACGAATAATTTCCCTGATTGTTCCAATATGTGCCATGAACCAACGAGTGTTGGACTTGCTGCATCTATTGGGGTGGGTAAGGGGACTGTGTTATTGGAAGACTTTGATAAAGCCGATTTAGTGATCTGTATTGGTCATAACCCCGGCACTAACCACCCAAGAATGCTGAGCTCATTGCGTGAAGTGTCAAAACGTGGTGCAAAAATTATCGCGATCAATCCGTTAAAAGAACGTGGGTTGGAACGGTTTGAGTACCCACAAGATCCTGTTGAGATGCTGACTTTAGAGTCAACTCAATTAGCTCAACACTATTATAAAGTACGCATCGGTGGCGATACCGCATTAATAAAAGGCGTGATGCGTGTTGTTATTGAGCAGCATGAGGCTGCGGTCGCACAAGGTAAATCGCCTATATTAGATAATGAGTTTATTCAGTCTCACACTGCCGGTTTTGAGGCACTCAAACATGATGTGATGTCGACGCGTTGGGAAGATATATTACGTGTTAGCGGTCTGACTCGTGATGAAATCGAACAAATAGCCCAATTATATATTGAGGCGGATAGCACGATTATTTGTTATGGAATGGGGATCACTCAGCACCAGCACGGTACACAAAATATTCAGCAATTAGTGAATCTGCTGCTGCTCAAAGGGAATATTGGACGTGAAGGGGCCGGCATCTGTCCTTTACGTGGGCACTCCAATGTACAAGGAGACCGTACTGTTGGGATCACCGAAAAACCAAGCCAAGCTTTTCTCGATAAAATCGAACAACGGTTTGGTTTTAAACCCTCAGCTAAATTTGGCCATGCCGCTGTCGCGAGTATGCAAGCTATTTCTCAAGGAAGTGCGCGTGCATTGATCTGTATGGGCGGTAATTTAGCGGTTGCGATGCCGGATCAGGATGCCTGCTATAGCGGTATGAAAAAATTAGACTTAGCAGTGCATGCAGCGACTAAACTTAATCGCTCCCATTTGTTGACAGCCAAAAACACATTCCTATTCCCCGTATTAGGGCGTACTGAACGGGATGAACAAAAAACCGGACCACAAAGTATTACCGTTGAGGATTCTATGTCGATGGTACATGCCTCGCACGGTAAGCTAAAACCGGCTAGCCCTCACTTGAAATCAGAGTGTGCCATCGTAGCCGGTATGGCTAAGGCTACATTGCCAAATACTAAAGTGGAATGGGATGAGTTTATCGATGACTACGATAAAATTCGTGACGCGATGGAGGCGGTGTTACCGGGTTTTGAAGATTATAACGCGCGGATCCGTGTGCCCGGTGGTTTTCACTTAACCAATGCGGCTGCAGAGCGACGCTGGTTGACGTCATCAGGAAAAGCAAACTTCATTACGACGCAAGGCGTTATTGAAGACCCTAAATCAGCGGTGAATAGCGAATTAGTCTTGGCGACAGTACGTAGCCATGACCAATATAACACCACTATCTATGGACTCAATGACCGCTATCGCGGTGTTTTTGGCCAACGTGATGTGATGTTTATTAGCGAAGCACAGGCTAAGAAACAGAACTTAGCCGCAGGCGATAGAGTCAATATTATTGCACTGGATAGTGAACAAAAGCGCACTCATCGCCGCTTAGATAACTTAAAAGTGGTTATCCATGATATGGCTGATCGCTGCGTGGCGACCTATTTCCCAGAAGCGAATAACTTAATTGCGTTGGATAATTTTGACCCGCAAAGTGGTATTCCGGCTTACAAAAACATTCCAGTGGTACTAGAAAAAGTGGATGTAGCGTCTTAACACCATCTCTTGATGACATAGAGACAAAAGCCACCCTTAAGATGATTGGGTGGCTTTTTATTTTGCTTATTATCGCTAACAGCGCATTAGGCCGACTGTAACTTTTCTTGCGGTAATTTCGCTTTTTTGCGCGCTAAGACCATTTTGCTATAGAGCAGGGCAATGATGAAATAGATGGCTTGAGTAATAACAATACAAGGGCCTGTAGCACCGTCAATGTGGAAACTGACAATGGTTCCAATCACACTAGAGGTGACGGAGGCAATCACGGCCACAAAGAGCATCCACCCAAAGCTTCGACACAGGACAAAAGCGATGATGCCTGGGGAGATAAGCATCGCAATGACTAAGATGATCCCAACCGCTTGAAGCGAGGCGACAATGGTAAGGGCGAGCAATGAGAGCAGACCATAATGGATCAACTTCACAGGCAGGCCAATCACACGCGCTTGATTAGGATCAAAGCAATACAGCATAAAATCTTTACGTTTTAGTAAGATAATAGCGATGGTAATGCCTGCAAACCATAGGTTTTGCTTAAATTCGGTATCGGTAATACCAAGAATATCCCCAAATAGGATATGAGTAAGATGCTGCTCGGTATCGATTTTGGCAAACATCACTAAGCCGACGGCGAACATGCCTGAAAAGACAATTCCCATCACAGTATCTTCTTTGATACGACTATTCTCTTTGAGGTATCCGGTGGCAAATGCACAAAACAGGCCCGAAACAAATGCCCCAATAGCAAGTGGTATACCCGCAACAGAAGCAATAACAATCCCCGGTAATACAGCATGGGAGATGGCATCCCCCATTAATGACCAGCCTTTAAGCACTAAAAAGCAAGATAAAATCGCACAGACAGCACCTGTCACGATAGCCGTAATAATCGCTTTCTGCATAAACGGGAAAATAAAAGGTGCCGTTAGTAAGTCAATAAAATCACTCATTAGAGGCTCCTTGTTGTTTTATTTTATGCAGGTTCTCGACTTCCTGTTTTGCCTTACGACGAGAAGCAAAAATGCCGTGTTTTGGCGCAAAGAAGAATGCCAACAAGAAAATAACCGTTTGAAGCGTCACAATTAAGCCGCCAGTTGCTCCATTGAGGAAATAGCTGGCATAAGCACCGATCGCGCTGGTGGCAGTACCAATAGCGACTGCAATGATTAATAAACGCTTAAATTGGTCAGTGAGTAGATAAGCTGTTGCCCCGGGAGTTACCACCATAGCAATCACTAAGATTGCACCAACCGTTTGTAATGCAGCTACCGTACAAGCACTTAGTAGAGTAAAAAAGATAATTTTTAAGCGCAATGGATTCAAGCCAATTGAACGAGCGTGGCTTTCATCAAAGAACACGGCGAGTAAATCCTTCCATAAAGCCAGTAGCACGATAAAGGAGATGGCGATAATAATTTCAACCTGCAATACATCGGCGTCGGCGATACCTAAAATATTACCGAAAATGATGGTTTGCACATTCACTGAGGTTGGGTTTAAAGAGACGATTAATAGCCCCGCGGCAAAGAAAGTTGAAAAGATAAAGCCGATAACGGCATCTTCACGTAACCGAGTAATATGCTTAATAAAGGTCATGGCTAGGGCCGCGAGGATCCCCGTAAAAAAGGCGCCGGCGGCATAGGGTAAGCCTAACGCATAAGCTCCGGCAACACCCGGTACAACGGAATGAGAGAGGGCATCGCCCATTAATGACCAACCTTTGAGCATTAGGTAAGCTGAAAGAAATGCACAAACGGCACCCACAATAGCGCTTACCCAAATGGCTTTAACCATATAGTTGTACTCGAAAGGTTGCAGTAACAACTCGATCATACTGGATCCTTAGGCTGGTTTGTTCTAACGGGGGCATTGTGGTCATGACCATAGAAAACGGCGGCGCGTTCATCATCGGTAATCACCGTGACAGAGCGTGGATCGTCGTCGTCATGCAGCTCTTGACCTGAAAGATTGATATGGCGTAGCACACCACCAAAAGCCACTTGCAAATTCTTTTGGGTAAATGTGGTTTCAGTCGGACCACTTGCGAGTACGGTGCGATTAATCAAAATGACTTGGTCACAAAACTCAGGCACACTCCCTAAGTTGTGAGTAGACACCAAAATCAGGTGGCCTTCATCACGTAGGCTACGTAACAGGTCAATAATGGCGTTTTCTGTTTTAACATCGACCCCTGTAAAGGGTTCATCAAGTAGGAGCACTTTACCTTGTTGGGCTAGCGCACGAGCTAAAAAGACGCGTTTTTTCTGCCCGCCAGAAAGCTCGCCAATCTGGCGATGCTCTAACCCTGCCAAATCTACACGTTCAAGTGCTTTTTTTACCGCTTCTTTGTCTTCACTTTTAGGAATACGAAAAAAGCCCATTTTGCCGTAACGCCCCATCATCACCACATCGGAGACAAGCACAGGAAAGTTCCAATCCACTTCCTCTGTTTGAGGAACGTAGGCAATAATGTTTTCTTTGAGAGCCTCTTTGATTGGCTCACCATTGAGCGTGACACTGCCAGATGATGGGGTGACTAACCCCATGATCGTTTTAAATAAGGTGGATTTACCACTGCCGTTGACGCCAACCAATGCACATATTGATCCGCCTGTAATATCAAAACTTGCATCATAAATTGCAGTGTGACCGTTGTTGTAAGTGACAGTGGCATCATCCACAACCAAATTAGGGTGTTCAAAGCGTTTCGAGTTACTCATATTACTGATCAAATCCTTTCGCTATAGTGTCAACGGTTGTATTTAACAGTTCGATATAGGTTGGTACTGGGCCATCTGCGGTTGATAGTGAATCTACATAAAGGACTCCACCGTATTTTGCCCCAGTTTCTTTACTAACTTGGCGTGCTGGTTTGTCTGAAATTGTACTTTCGCTAAATACCACAGGGATATTATATTTACGTACAGTATCAATCACATTTTTAACTTGTTGTGGCGTTCCTTGTTCTTCCGCATTAATTGGCCAGAGATAAGCTTCTTTAAAGCCATAATCTTTTGTTAAGTAGCTGAAAGCGCCTTCACTTGAGACTAACCAACGTTTCTCTTCAGGGATACGGTTGAGTCGCTCACGCAGTGGAGCATCAAGTTGTGCAATCTGTTCAGCATATTTTTTCGCATTTTGGTTGTAGATTTCTGCGTTTTCTGGATCATACTTAACCAATGCTTTGCGAATATTTTCGATATAAATTTGGGCGTTTGCAGGTGACATCCATGCGTGTGGGTTCGGATTCCCCTTATATTCGCCTTCACGAATTGGCATAGGGTCAATCCCCTCAGTGACGACAACAGCAGGAACATTTTGGAAATTTTCAAAGAAGCGTTGGAACCAGACTTCAAGGTTTAAGCCATTCCATAAGATCAGGTCGGCATCATAGGCCTTCATGATATCTTTTGGTGTTGGTTGGTAACCGTGGATTTCAGCGCCAGGCTTGGTAATCGATTCCACAACGGCGGCATCCCCTGCGACGTTTTGTGCGATATCTTGAATAATGGTAAAAGTTGTGACGACCTTAAACTTTTTAGCTAATGCAGGTTGACTGATTAGTAAAATAGTAGATAAAGCAAAGACAGCAGAAAGTAGTGGTTTAGACAGTAGAGATAGTGTTTTCTTCATTATTCAGACCCTGACATCATTGGCTTAGTGGATTTTTTAATTACCCTGTTACGCATAAAAAGAATAGCAGGAGTAAAAGTCAATTGATAATGATTATCAATATCAATTGGATAAAGTCAAGACAAAAAGTGTGTGATTTTTCTATTATTGTGATTACTTTTTTCAATGACTAAAACATGTCTTGAAGTAAAAGTTAAGTAAAAATTATTTTATTTTTCTTACTATTAGTTATTCTTCCGTCAGTTTTATTAGCAGAGGATATCTCGGTGGAAAAAAAATATCAGTGGCGCATTGGTATTTCTGTTGCTAGCGGGTTGCTCTAGTGAACCAGAAAAAACAAGTATCAACACAACGGATGTTAAATAAAAGTAGCAATTTATCAACAGTGCAGCAAAATATTTCCTTTCCTCGTACGCCATTTGATGAGTTCATTCGAGAGTCTGCGAGTCGTTATAATGTTGATGAAACCTTAATTCGGGCCATCATTGAGGTTGAATCAAATTTCCGGCCAGATGTCGTCAGTAAGTCGAATGCGATTGGTTTAATGCAAATCAAAGCTTCAACTGCGGGGCGTGATGCATATCGTTACCAAGGGAAGTCTGGGGAGCCTTCAACGCGAGATTTAAAAGATCCGAGAAAAAATATTGATATTGGCACAGCTTATATTCGGATATTAAAAGAGCAACACCTTGCTGGGATTAACAATCCCCAAACGATGTACTATGCGACTGTCGTGGCTTACGTCAATGGTGCTGGCGCCTTGTTAAGGACATTTGATAATGATAAAGGCAGAGCTATCGCGATGATTAATCGATTGACACCTGAAGAGTTTTATCAACACGTTCAAACGAAACACCCAGCGCCTCAAGCTCCGCGTTATTTATGGAAAGTCAAAAATGCCTATAATTCATTAGCCATGAATTAATGATGTGCCGCCACTAAATGTGGGAGTTGCGCGACAATCTCAACGATACCGTTGATAACAAACTGCACTCCCATACAAATTAATAAGAACCCCATTACCCTTGATATCGCATCAATTCCACCATTACCTAACCATTTCATGATAGAAGTGGCACCTCGTAATGCTAACCAAACAATTAAGCTAACAATGAAAAAGGTGATTACCGGAGCGACTTTTAATACCCAAGGGGCAAAGCCAACATCACCTTGTAAAGAGGCCGCTGAGCTAATGATAATAGCGATGGTACCTGGCCCGGCAGTACTCGGCATGGCAAGGGGAACAAACGCAATATTAGGTGATTTTTGACGTTTTTTAGAGACGGTTGTGTCATCAGGTGTTAAGGCACTGGTATCATCGTTATTCTCACCGCTAGGGAATAGCATACCAAAACCAATAAATGCCACAATTAACCCACCAGCAATGCGTAATCCGGGAATCGAAATACCAAATGTATTCATCACTAATTGCCCTGCGTAGAAGGCAATAGTCATGATCGCGAAAATATAAATAGAAGCCAAAAGTGATTGATGGTTTCGCTGCTCTTTGGTCATGTTGCCAGACAAACTCAGCATCACTGCAATTGTTGTCAATGGGTTGGCAAGAGGAAGTATTAAAACCAATCCAATACCGATGGCCTGAAATAGCTGAAGAAAATCATTCATAATAGGCAAATTAAGCTCTTAATGGAGGTTAAAATTCAGTGCGAATTGGCACTATAGCAAAAATTATGCACAGATGCCCCGTAAAACCGCTTATCTCGCTACACAATCTCTGATATATCACGCGATAAAGTTGCCAATCTTATTGCGATGATTTTTTTAAGATTTAAAAAGAAGTAGTTGTACACATTAACTGTGGATAACATTCGCATTCTATTGTGAATAAGTTGATTTACTCTTTTTATAACAGTGAGATATAACAGTGAGCTAAAAAATGTTCAATTTTTAAGATAAAAAAAACCCTTTTTATGGGGGACATAAAAAGGGAAAGGGCATCTATTAGTAGGTTGTCAAAATTTCGATATGGTTAAGTTATACCGTTAATTTTGTTATTTACTTACTGGTTATGTAAATTCATTAAAAGAATACGTGTACAATTATTTATTAGTGAGCGAGGGAGAAAAAATGCTAATTGGAATCAATCATTTAACTCTAGCCGTTAGTGACATACAAAAAAGTATTTCTTTTTATCAGACGGTATTAGGAATGCAGTTACATGCAAGTTGGGAGCGAGGGGCTTATTTAACCTGTGGTGCACTATGGGTATGCCTTTCTTATGACCCGATGAGACAAGAGGTTGCTGCTGCAAAGCGTCGTGATTACACCCATTATGCTTTTACGGTGTCAGCTGAGGATTTTTCGGATATCGTTGAAAAATTGCATCAAGCCGGCGTGACTGTCTGGAAAGATAACCGCAGTGAAGGTGACTCCTTCTATTTTTTAGATCCAGATGGTCATCAATTAGAAATTCATGTTGGTTTATTAATAGATAGATTAAAGAGTTGCCGCAAAAAGCCGTATGATGGAATGGTATTTTATTCATAGTCAATACACCGCGGCGAATAGGTGATAACACAGGTGAAAGTTATAGGGAAACATTATGTCTATTCAAAGTGTAGCGACTGTTGGTGGATTGGAACAACAATTAGATTGGTTATTAATCGACTGTGTGAACAGTGGGGCTTCGATTGGATTTATTGCTCCAATAACACAGGTTGAAGCGCGCAATTATTGGCAAACAGTTGATCAAGGCTTGCAAACCGGTGAACGTTTATTACTCGTAAAATTAGTCGACAAACAGTTAGCAGGGGCAATTCAACTTTCATTTTGCGCAAAGGCAAATGGTCGCCATCGGGCAGAAGTTGAAAAACTCATGGTACACACAGCTTTTCGTCAGCAAGGCATAGCTAAACAGTTGCTTCTCGCTGTGGAGCAGGTAGCGCTAAGCCATCAACGAACATTACTTGTATTAGATACTCGTACAGGTGATGTTGCTGCACATCTGTATCGCCAACTAGATTATATTGAGGTGGGCGAAATTCCTCATTTTGTATCGAATGCTCAACAGGAGTTTGAAAGTACAACTATCTTCTATAAGCACTTAAGTGTAAACGTATCATCTTAATTTGCTTACTTTTATTAGCCTATTAATATTGCTAGAGTTTTCTTTACAAACTATTTTTTATTATAAATATTGCTTTACGCCCTATGCACTATGCTAACTAAAGTCAAACAGGTAAGTTTTGGGGTTGTAAATGAAAAATGTAATGACGGCTCTGACGGCATTCGTCATGCTAATGGGAGTCGCAATAGCTGCACTGCTTATTGTTTTTCCGCAGCAATGGAAGCAGGACATCTATCCTAGTGTAGCAAGTATTTTGCCTGAATCTATTAATGCGCTAATGCCAAGCTGGGGTGCGGATTATAATGCATGTGACAGTTTAGAAAGTAATTTGCAAACCTTTGCCGAATATTTAAAGACAAATGAAGATGTTGTCAACGTTAAAGGTATGAATGGACTGGACGACCAATTGAATGCCATACGCTCACGGGTTGAGAGTATGCCAGTACAAGTACGGAAATTAGTTTGCCAACAAGAATATGCACGCTTAGAAGGGTTAAAAAGTGTGTTCTTTTTGGGAAATAATTAGCGTTAATTTAATCAAAATAGTGCAGAAAATATCGCAAGGATAGAAAGCAAAATTTGTTATTTAAAACATCTTACATGATTTGTGTTAGTCTAAGTATGCCGTGTTGATTTAGGGAGCGTATCATGCGCATATTTAGACTTCCTTTCTTAAATTGGCTAATTTTCAACGCTATCGCCTTCTATTATCTTTATACGAAAAATAGCCTGTCTTGGAGTTTCTCTGGTTGGATGGGAATATTGGCGATACTGGTTGCGTTGGAAAGCTTTGGGTGGATAGCCGCCAGTTTATATTATTTTTATCGTTACAAGACATCCCCTAATCCCATCGTTCAGGCAACAGCGTTGATCACGGAAGGGCCATTTAAATTCTCTCGTAATCCACTCTATTTGGCGTTTACATCCTTGTGTGTCAGTTTGGCACTGTTTACCCAATCACCGTATTTTCTTGTATCAGGCCTTGTATTTTGGCTGGTGACCGATCTGTATACTATCCCTCAAGAAGAAAAGTTCCTATCAGCACGTTTTCAAGAGGAGTGGCAACGTTATAGCCAACAAACACGACGCTGGCTGTAACTTAAGAATACGGTGTGTATTTTAAAATAACCGTTAAATATGCATTTTGTTCTTAACAACTAGCGCAAAATATCGTTGTTTATCATATTGTCTTGTTTATTTATCAGCGGAGCGTATCACGACTAGAGGTATCTATTTACTGGTTGATGACGTAAAACGAGGCATGCGCACGCAGAGATAAAAAAAGTGAATTCAGATCACTTTACACTGCTCTTCACTCAGTATTCAGCGGCCTGAAGGCCAATGCATTGAGTAAACAATCCATTGCTATTTTTTATTAACCATTTGCTCAATAGATGCACACACTATGAATATTGAAACTTTCATTTCGTTATCGATGTTTTCTTTTGTCACGTCCATTACCCCAGGCCCCAATAACATCATGTTACTTGCATCGGGGATGAATTTTGGACTAAAGCGAACTATGCCACACGCATTAGGGGTCTCAATAGGCTTTTTGGTGATGCTAATTGCAGTGGGAATGGGAGTGGGGGCTTTAATTAAGTCGTCAGAGATCGTTTATAATATTTTGAAGTATCTAGGGATAGCCTATTTATTATGGCTAGCTTGGAAGACGACAATCAGCCGTTCAGTTGGATCAGCAAAAAACAGTAATGAAAAACCGCTAACGTTGTTAGAAGCAGCGCTGTTTCAATGGGTAAACCCAAAAGCATGGATGATGGCGATATCGGGTATGGCCCTCTACACAGACTCAACGAACCCTTATAGCTCAATGTTGCTTGTGGCGGTTATTTTTAGCCTAATTAATTTTCCATCTGTCACGATTTGGGCTATGTTTGGTAGTGAGTTGCGCGAACGATTGAAGAACCCTAATGTTTTGAAAAAGTTTAATTTAATTATGGGGCTATTGCTTGCGGCAAGTGCGATATCAGTGATATTCCAATAATATCTTATCGCCTCAACAGTAAGGCAAAAAGGGAAATATTGGGCTATCGGATAAGTGATAGTGGATATACAGCATTATGGTATATATGGGGAGTGTAGGCAGGCTGGTGGAAAGACGCATACCACCTATACATTCCGCTATATACCTCCACGCGCACAATTGAGTTAATTAAACCAATCGAAACGGGAATGAATATTGAGCAAACCTACGATTAAATAAATCGGATAGAAAGTCAGCATTAGTGAAAAAGGGGCTGACTGAATTGTGATTATCATTGCGCTGATATATAGGCTCAGTTTTTTCACTCGTCATTTTGAAAAATAGGCGGCCTTTAATGGGAAGCAGCTATTAGCAACCTGTGGTGACAATCCAAATATTTTTCCAGTTGAGCAAAGCCAAGGGTTGATTATTTTAGTATTTATACCTATTTATATTGTTGTGGCAATGCGGCATATCTTGTTTTAATTGTAGAAAATAGACTCAGTATTTTTATTGCGCTCATTTTCGTATTGATTGGTACTTCATATAAACTCACCATTTTCTATGTTGCACTATTCAAGTTGTGTCCATCGCTCTATTTGAGCAGGCTTGAACTATTCGGCGATAATAACCACTCATCTATCGCGAATAAATCAGTCTGTGTTATCATTGTCAATGAGTTACTTTTAATGTGCATAGTCAGTTAGTCATTTGTGTACATATCTCGCATAGTGAAGTGAGGAATTAATCGTAACGTATTGTTTTATAAACTTGGAATAATCAAGCAAGTGATCTTTCGTGTGGGTCACCACTGCTGATAAGGATTTATTAATGCCTGTTATTACTCTTCCTGATGGAAGTCAGCGTCAGTTCGACCATGCCGTTTCTGTGATGGATGTTGCGCGTGATATTGGAGCAGGTCTCGCAAAAGCGTGTATTGCGGGCCGTGTAAACGGTGAATTGGTTGATGCCTGTGAACTGATCGAGCATGATGCCAATTTGGCTATCATTACCAGCAAAGATGATGAAGGGTTAGAAATCATTCGTCACTCTTGTGCTCACTTGCTAGGTCATGCAATCAAACAATTGTGGCCAAACACCAAAATGGCAATTGGTCCAGTTATCGATAATGGTTTTTATTATGATATTGACCTAGATTATGCGCTGACGCAGGAAGACTTGGAAAAGCTTGAAAAGCGTATGCTTGAGCTTGCCAAAACAGATTATGATGTAATTAAAAAACGTGTTTCTTGGGCCGAAGCTCGCGAAACCTTTGTTGCCCGTGGCGAAGATTATAAAGTTGAAATTCTTGATCAAAATATTAGTCAAGACGACCGCCCTGGCTTATATCATCATCAAGAATATATTGATATGTGTCGCGGTCCACACGTACCTAATATGCGTTTCTGTCACCACTTTAAATTACAGAAAGTGGCGGGTGCATACTGGCGTGGTAACAGCGATAATAAAATGCTGCAACGTATTTACGGTACCGCTTGGGCAGATAAAAAGCAGCTAAATGCCTATCTATTACGCCTTGAAGAGGCGGCTAAGCGTGACCACCGTAAAATTGGTAAGCAATTAGATTTATACCATATGCAGGAAGAAGCGCCGGGTATGGCGTTCTGGCACAATGATGGCTGGACAATCTTCCGTGAATTAGAAACTTTTGTACGTACTAAACTAAAAGCCTATAACTATCAAGAAGTAAAAGGTCCATTTATGATGGATCGGGTACTTTGGGAAAGAACTGGGCACTGGGAAAACTACAAAGACGCGATGTTCACAACGTCTTCTGAGAACCGTGAGTATTGCGTGAAACCAATGAACTGCCCAGGTCACGTACAAATTTTCAACCAAGGTTTGAAATCATACCGTGATCTGCCATTAAGAATGGCTGAGTTTGGTAGCTGCCATCGTAATGAACCATCCGGCGCGTTACACGGTTTAATGCGTGTACGTGGCTTTACACAAGATGATGCTCATATCTTCTGTACTGAAGATCAAATCTTAAGTGAAGTCACCGACTGTATTAAAATGATTTATGACGTTTATGCAACATTTGGTTTTGAAAAAATTGTTGTTAAATTGTCTACACGTCCTGAAAAACGTATCGGTACTGACGATATGTGGGATACCGCAGAAGCGGATCTGGCTCAGGCGTTAAAAGATCAAGGTATTGAGTTTGAATACCAGCCAGGCGAAGGGGCATTCTATGGTCCTAAAATTGAATTTACACTGTATGACTGCCTAGACCGCGCATGGCAGTGTGGTACTGTACAGTTAGACTTCTTCTTGCCAGGCCGCCTCAATGCATCTTATGTTGGTGAAAACAACGAACGTATTGTGCCTGTGATGATCCACCGTGCGGTATTAGGTTCACTTGAGCGCTTTATCGGTATTTTGACAGAAGAATATGCAGGCTTCTTCCCAACATGGTTGGCGCCACAACAAGTGGTTGTGATGAACATCACTGATACTCAGGCGGATTATGTTCAAGAATTAGTCAGCAAGCTACAAAGTGTTGGCATTCGTGCGAAAGCGGACTTACGTAACGAGAAAATCGGCTTTAAGATCCGCGAACACACCTTGCGTCGTGTTCCTTACATGTTAGTTTGCGGCGATAAAGAAGTTGAATCAGGTAAAGTCTCTGTACGTACCCGTCGCGGTAAAGATTTAGGCAGCCTAGATGTCAATGAATTTACAAACAAACTGCTAGAAGAAATTCGCAGTCGTCAGCTTAATCAGATGGAGGAATAAGGTATTAAAGGCGGAAAAAAACTCCCAACAGCACGTCCAAATCGTATTAACGAAGAAATCCGTGCAACTGAAATTCGAGTTACCGGTTTTGACGGTGAGCAACTCGGTGTCATGAGTGTGCGTGAAGCACTTGCGAAAGCGGAAGAGGCTGGTGTTGACCTAGTTGAAATTAGCCCTAATGCTGAGCCACCTGTTTGCCGGATCATGGATTACGGCAAATATCTTTATGAGAAGAGTAAGTCTCAGAAAGAGCAAAAGAAAAAACAAAAAGTTGTTCAAGTGAAGGAAATTAAATTCCGTCCAGGAACAGATGAAGGCGACTATCAAGTTAAACTACGTAGTCTGATTCGCTTTTTGGAAGATGGTGATAAAGCCAAAGTTACCTTGCGTTTTCGCGGTCGTGAAATGGCTCACCAACAGATCGGTATGGAAGTGCTTAACCGCATTAAAGCCGATCTGGATGAACTGGCGTCTGTGGAGTCATTCCCTTCAAGAATTGAAGGTCGCCAGATGATCATGGTCTTAGCACCAAAGAAAAAGTAAGTTTATCATTATGAACAGCACCCGCATAAAAGCGGGTGCTATATCCTGTTGAACCAATCATTGAAAATATCTAATAACCTATATTGGATGCTCTGAATATAGGCTTGATAGTATGAAAAGACATGGGTTTGTGCGAAAAAATTGATTATCTACTTGAGTAATCGGGCAATAAGCATTAAAATCCGCGGTCGAATCGCCTTATCATTCGGTAATTACCCGAGGTGACGTAGGCAAAGAATATGGCACTTTAGTTATCAATGTATTGAATCTATTAGATTAAACGGTAACTAGGGTGTATGCTTTAGAGAATATAAGCAAATCTCTTTATCCAGTTGGAGGAATAAAGTATTAAAGGCGGAAAAAGAATCCCAACAGCACGTCCAAATCGTATTAACGATGAAATTCGTGTGAATGAAGTCCGTTTAACCGGTTTAGACGGCGAACAGCTCGGCATTATGAGCCTGCGTGATGCACTAGAAAAAGCCGAAGAAGCAGGGGTAGACCTTGTTGAAATCAGCCCAAATGCCGAACCGCCAGTTTGTCGTATCATGGATTACGGCAAATTCCTTTATGAGAAGAGCAAGTCTCAAAAAGAACAGAAGAAGAAGCAAAAAGTTGTTCAGGTGAAGGAAATTAAATTCCGCCCTGGTACAGATGAAGGTGATTATCAGGTCAAACTACGCAACCTGATTCGCTTTCTCGAAGATGGTGACAAAGCCAAAGTTACACTGCGTTTTCGTGGTCGTGAAATGGCTCACCAACAAATCGGTATGGATGTACTTAACCGTATTAAGTCCGATTTGGATGAGCTGGCGTCTGTGGAGTCATTCCCTTCAAAAATTGAAGGGCGTCAGATGATCATGGTGCTGGCACCTAAGAAGAAATAATTAGGCCATCAAGTAATTGTGTTTACAGCAATGTAGATGCTATTCGCCTAATTAATTCGTAGTTTATCACAATGCGAAGTTGGAAATTAAAGAAATGCCAAAGATTAAAACTGTACGTGGCGCAGCAAAGCGCTTTAAAAAAACTGCAGGCGGTGGCTTTAAGCGCAAGCATGCAAACCTTCGTCACATTCTGACTAAAAAGTCTACTAAGCGTAAACGCCATTTACGTCCGAAAGGAATGGTATCTAAGGGCGATCTGGGTCTGGTAGTTGCCTGCCTGCCTTACGCATAAGTAAACATTGGTTAATAAGATTAAAGACGATAGGAGATAGCTATGGCTCGCGCAAAACGTGGTGTAATCGCCCGTGCACGTCACAAAAAAATTCTGAAGCAGGCGAAAGGTTACTATGGTGCACGTTCTCGTGTTTACCGCGTAGCGTTTCAGGCGGTAATCAAAGCTGGTCAATACGCTTACCGTGACCGCCGTCAACGTAAACGTCAGTTCCGTCAACTGTGGATCGCGCGTATTAACGCAGCGGCTCGCCAAAACGGTCTGTCTTACAGCCGTTTCATCAATGGCTTGAAAAAAGCTTCAATTGAAATCGACCGTAAGATCCTGGCAGACATCGCCGTATTCGACAAAGCAGCATTCACTGCTTTAGTTGAAAAAGCGAAAGGCGCTTTAGCTTAATGTTTGCTTGAAAAGAGGAAGGAGACTTCCTCTTTTCATTTATGTGGTTTTATGTTAATACTTAAGTAATACAGTCTGTTTAGTGAATTAATTATATGCAAATCGTCGCTTTTCGTTTCTTCTTTTACTTTAGCACCTGAGTTTCGGGGGCTTGCGCGCGTAAGAAAAGAAACGAAAAGTTACGCTAAAGCCTCCGTCAGGAGGCTTTTTTGTTTTTGATTGAAGAAAAATACAGTAAAATCAGTTAAGTGCTTATCCATTCAATAAATGGCAAGTGAGAACTTAATAAATCGGTGAATAACTAGCAAAACGACCGTAAGGTCATAAAGGGGAAATAATGCCACATCTCGCTGAGTTGGTTGCACAGGCAAAAGCAGCCATTGAACAGGCCCAAGATGTTGCTACGTTAGAGTCAGTTCGTGTTGAATATTTAGGCAAAAGTGGCCACTTCACACTACAGATGAAAACGTTGCGTGATCTGCCTGCTGATGAACGTCCAGCAGCAGGGGCTGTGATTAATGAAGCCAAAGTACAGGTTCAAGATGCACTGAATATGCGTAAAGCAGCCATGCAGGCTGAAATACTGAATGCACGTTTAGCATCGGAGAAAATTGATGTCTCATTACCTGGGCGTCGTATGGAAAATGGGGGATTACACCCAGTTACCCGTACCATTCAGCGAATTGAAGAGTTTTTTGGTGAGTTAGGCTTTAGTGTTGAGACGGGGCCTGAAATCGAAGATGACTACCATAACTTTGATGCATTAAATATTCCTGCCCACCACCCAGCTCGTGCCGATCATGATACTTTCTGGTTTGATGCGAAGCGTTTGCTGCGTACCCAAACTTCCGGTGTGCAAATTCGTACCATGAATGGGCAACAACCGCCAATCCGTATTATCGCACCTGGTCGTGTTTACCGTAACGATTACGACCAAACACACACGCCAATGTTCCATCAAACAGAAGGGTTGATTGTTGATAAAGATATCAGCTTTACTAACCTAAAAGGCACATTGCATGATTTCCTAAATAATTTCTTTGAAGAAGAAGTCCAAGTCCGCTTCCGTCCATCTTATTTCCCATTCACAGAGCCTTCTGCTGAAGTGGATGTTATGGGGAAAAATGGTAAGTGGTTAGAAGTGTTAGGCTGCGGCATGGTTCATCCAAATGTATTACGCAATGTGGGTATTGATCCAGAAATCTACTCAGGCTTTGCATTTGGCATGGGAATGGAGCGCCTTACAATGTTGCGCTACGGTGTTTCTGATTTGCGCGCATTCTTCGAAAATGATCTTCGTTTCCTCAAACAGTTTAAATAAGGCGGGACTTTCTCATGAAATTCAGTGAACTTTGGTTACGTGAATGGGTGAACCCAGCCATTAGCAGTGAAGCATTATCTGAACAAATCACGATGGCCGGTTTGGAAGTTGATGGTGTTGAACCGGTGGCGGGGCAATTTACAGGTGTTGTTGTTGGTGAAGTGGTCGAATGTGGTCAGCATCCAAATGCAGATAAACTACGAGTCACAAAAGTCAATGTTGGCGGCGATCGCTTGCTTGATATCGTGTGTGGGGCACCTAACTGCCGTCAAGGCTTGAAAGTAGCTGTCGCAACGGTTGGTGCAGTTCTACCCGGCGATTTTAAAATCAAAGCAGCAAAACTCCGTGGCGAGCCGTCAGAAGGGATGCTTTGTTCATTCTCTGAGTTAGGTATTTCTGATGATCATAGCGGTATTATTGAGCTGCCATTAGACGCGCCAATTGGTACTGATTTACGTGATTATTTGAAATTTGATGACAGCATCATCGAAATTAGCATTACGCCAAACCGTGCGGACTGTTTAAGCATTCTTGGTGTAGCACGTGATGTGGCTGTAATCAATAAACAAGCACTGACAGCGCCTAAGATTGAGGCGGTGAAAGCCACTACAACCGATACCTTCCCAATCCGCGTTGAAGCACCTGAAGCATGTCCGCGTTTTCTTGGTCGAGTTATCAAAAATATTGATGTCTCTGCACCAACCCCAATGTGGATGAAAGAGAAATTGCGCCGTGGTGGCGTGCGTTCAATCGATGCTGTTGTTGATATCACAAACTATGTATTGCTTGAACTGGGTCAACCTCAGCATGCCTATGACCTCGATCGCCTAAATGGCGCTATCGTGGTGCGTATGGCAAAACAAGATGAAAAGCTGGTTCTGTTAGATGGTAGCGAAGCGACGCTGAACGCTGATACGCTAGTGATTGCTGATGAGAAAAAATCCACTCGGTATTGCGGGTATTTTTGGTGGTGAGCATTCAGGTGTTAACAGCGAAACCAAAAACATCCTTCTAGAATGTGCGTTTTTTAATCCACTAGCGATTACAGGCCGTGCACGTAATTATGGTTTGCACACTGATGCTTCTCACCGTTTTGAGCGTGGTGTTGATCCTGAATTACAGTTCAAAGCCATTGAACGTGCGACACAATTGATTCTGGATATTTGTGGTGGTGAAGTTGGTGACATTATTGATGTCACAAGCTCAGCTCATTTACCGAAAGTCGCTCATATTACTCTGACTCGCAATAAACTCGATCGATTGATTGGTTATGCGATTGCGGATGATGTTGTGACAGATATTTTGACCCGTTTAGGTTGCCAAGTGAAAGCTTCTGAAGGGCGTTGGGATGTGGTTGCACCAAGCTGGCGTTTCGATATGCAGATCGAAGAAGATCTGGTTGAAGAAGTTGCACGGGTTTATGGTTATAACAACATTCCAGATGTACCGCTGCGTGCAGATTTAGTCATGACTAAGCACAAAGAAGCTAATCTGCCGCTTAAGCGTATTAAGGCGATGTTAGTTGATAAAGGCTACCAAGAAGCAATTACTTACAGCTTTGTCGACCCGAAAGTGCAAGCTTTGCTTCACCCAGAGCAGGAAGCATTAGTGTTACCAAACCCAATTTCTGCTGATATGTCGGCGATGCGTTTGTCACTTTTAACAGGTCTTTTGACTACGGTAGTCTATAATCAAAATCGTCAACAAAATAGAATTCGATTATTTGAGACAGGTTTGCGCTTTATCCCTGATAATCAAGCAGAATATCAAATCCGTCAGGAAACCATGCTGGCTGGCGTGATTGCGGGTAACCGATTCGATGAACATTGGTCATTAGATAAACAAGTTGTGGACTTCTTTGATTTAAAAGGTGATCTTGAAGCTGTTTTGGAATTGACTGGCAAACTGAATCAAATTACATTTAAACCTGAAGTACATCCGGCATTGCACCCTGGTCAAAGTGCTGGGATTTATCTGGAAAATGAACATATTGGTATTATTGGTGTTGTTCATCCAGAACTAGAACGTAAACTCGATTTAAATGGTCGAACTGTGGTATTTGAGGTTCGTTGTGATGCGATAGCACACCGTGCAATCCCTGATGCGAAGGCGATTTCACGCTATCCATCGAACTGTCGCGACATTGCGATTGTTGTGCCAGAAAACGTTGCCGCCGCAGATGTTTTGGCAGAATGTAAAAAAGTTGGCATAAATCATATAGTTGGCATAAACTTGTTTGATGTGTATTGTGGTGAAGGGATAGCAGACGGTTATAAGAGTCTCGCTATCAGTCTCGTCTTCCAAGATACAACGCGTACCATGGAAGAAGAAGAGATAACCGCGACCGTTGATCTGTGTATTGCTGCATTAAAACAGCGATTCCAAGCCTCCTTGAGGGACTAAAACTATGGCGCTTACTAAAGCTGAAATGTCAGAAAATTTGTTTGAAAAACTGGGTGTTAGCAAACGTGATGCTAAAGACCTTGTGGAATCTTTCTTTGAGGAGGTTCGCCTCTCCTTAGAAAATGGTGAGCAAGTGAAATTATCTGGATTCGGTAACTTTGATTTACGTGATAAAAATCAACGTCCCGGTCGTAACCCAAAAACTGGGGAAGATATTCCAATTACTGCACGCCGTGTTGTCACTTTCCGTCCTGGCCAAAAATTGAAGAGCCGCGTCGAAAAAGCGACACCAAAAGAGTGATAGTAGACTTGCATTGCGAGTAAAAAGACCGCCGTTTAGGCGGTCTTTTGTTTTTCATGGCACAGCATTATTTCAATATATTTTATGCTATCTATCTGGATGCAGAATAGGGCTTCCACACTATCAGCTAGAAAATATTTAGAGGGTATTGAGGATTGATCACACTGATGTATTTATCGATATTTTAAATAGGCTACCTATGGTATCGGTAAGCTATAGCTTTAAAGGTGGAAAAATTTATATTCGGTCGCTTATCTTTGCAACAATGCGGTAAAATAATTAATAGGTAATTGTGCAAGTCCTATTTGTTTGAGTTGATCAAGAGGATTTCCCGCTGTTTTAGAATAATCGGTTCTATCGAGAGTCGGGGCAAAGGCGATCGATAAATTTTCTGGGGTCATCTGGTGTTTTTCTGCATGACGGCTGATTTCGGTAAGTAGGGGCACCGCTATTTGCAATATCAATGGCAGTTTTTTTAGCGGTGGCAGTGAGTCTAAAATTTTTGTATCAGAAACGGCTAAAATATTATTTTCGCTCGTTGCCAATGTTGGGTTTGTTTCAATAGCACGTTTCACTGTAGCTTTGTTTCCGATTGCATCATGATATTTTGTGAAGAGAGTCGATAATGTTTTTTGTTCACTCGATGAACTATCTAAAACGTTGCCAACTAATTTTTTATATGCTGATGTTAGATCAGATACGTCAATGTTATTTTTTTGAATAAAAAAGATATCAATAGATTTATTGCTAGCGAGATGCTCTAATATTATTTCAACTCTCTGTTTGTTGCCTGATATTCGAAATGGTCCTGTTTCATGTAAGTAATTTGGATGAGATAAGATAGCAGTACCAATCTCATTAATTTGCTGGTATTTAAGGCGATCTTCATAAGCGATACCAATATACTCATTGATAGCATCTATATTCTGTTTTTCAATGAGTTTTGCTGTTTGTTGTTGCGCTATCCGCATTTGCATTGCGTTTAATTCAGCCGGAGTTTTGTATTGAGAAGGGGGGAGCGCATTTTCTTGATCGCTATCGCTTAATTTTTTGTAATTTAATACATCAATATTTTTATTTTTTATTTCAATAGATTCATGTTGGTGTTGCGAAGGTAATCCTAAAAATTTTTTTAAAACATTAGTCACTCGTTGGATTGATGCAGCAAAGAGGCTTGTTTTTGGGTTGATTGATAGGCTTAAGGGGTGTATCGGCTATTTTAGTTGTGGAAGTGAAGTCGGGCGTTGATGTTGATAAAGTCGATTTCATATTGTCCCTTCAAATGCTCAAATAAAAATGGATGTGCAGTATAAATTTGCTGCATTGGTATCGCTTGCACAAAAAGCTATAATTGGGCAATACTGTTAATATTTAAGATATTTTCTACTTAATGAATAATCAATTGCTTACCCTTCAAAAACGTCAGAGGCACGCCGATATACGGTTACTGTGTGTATTGGTCTGTTTTTTAATCGTTGTCAGTGTCTTGGCTTTGAGTGTCGGTGAAGTAGGGTTATGGCCAAACCAATGGGCGAGCGAATCGGCAACAATTATTTATTTGGCAAATTCGTTTTCCTCGATTATTGGCAGTCATTACCATTGGTGCAGCCCTTGCGGTAACAGGGGCTATCATGCAAGCCTTATTCGAAAACCCACTGGCTGAACCTGGGTTATTGGGGATCAGCAATGGTGCTGGTGTCGCCGTCGTTCTGATTGTTTTGCTCTCTCATGGGGTAACTCAGTATTGGCTAATAAGTTCAGGTGCAATTGTTGGTGCATTATTGTTAACCGCGATACTGCTGTTTTTTGCCAAACGAAAGCATTTTAATAACACGAGCTTACTGCTAGTTGGCGTGGCGCTTGGTGTGATTTGTGGTGCGATAATGACTTGGATGGTCTATATGAGTAGCAGCCTAGACCTACGTCAACTCCTCTATTGGATGATGGGAAGCTTTAGCGGTATTGATTGGCGTCAATTTGCTCTAGTCATTGCTTGTATTCCTTTTTTATTGTGGGCAATTTGCCAAGGTAATACACTCAATTACTTATCACTTGGATCATTGCAAGCTTATCAACTCGGTTTTTCTCACCATCGCTGGCGTCTTGCTCTGATTATCGTGACGGGGGTGCTAATTGGTTTGAGCGTTGCTATTGCGGGTGCTATTAGTTTCGTTGGGTTAGTCATTCCCCATATTTTACGGTTGGCAGGATTGACCGACCACCGAACATTATTGCCGGGGTGTGCTATCACAGGAGCGGGAGGGTTATTATTAGCCGATATGCTTTCACGCACACTGATTGCTAATGCTGAGGTACCTATTGGTGTGATAACCGCGACATTAGGGGCACCTATCTTTATTTGGCTATTAACGCGTAACAATCAATGGCGATAAAATAAAATGATGAATAGACAACCTATCATTGAGCTAATTCAGTTTTCCATTGATAGCCGACTTATCAATATTAATGAAACTGTGTTTGCGGGAGAGCAAATTCATTTACTTGGTGCAAATGGGGCGGGGAAAAGTACTTTGTTCAGTGGAATGAGTGGTTTTTTAGCTTTTCAAGGACAATTAAATATTAATGGTCGGGCGCTCAACGAGTATCGGGTGCAAGCTTTGCGTCAGCAGAGAGCCTATTTCCCTCAGCAAGTATCAACGCAACCTATTTTAAAAGTCTTTCAATATCTGGCGCTGTTTTATTCATCAAATGAGTATCAAATAGCGTTATTTAACCAATTAACTGAAGATTTCCAATTAGCGTGCTTGTTAATGAAACCTATTACACAACTTTCGGGTGGTGAATGGCAGCGAGTCCGTATTATTGCAACTTTTTTGCAAGTTTGGGATCGTCAAGATTTAAGTGGAAAATTTATTCTATTTGATGAACCAACAAACAATTTAGATATTATTCAACAATCCAAGCTTGATAAATGGGTGAAATATTTTTGTGATTGCCAAGGAACGGTTATAATGAGTGGGCATAACTTGAGTCATTCATATCGACATGCAAGTCGTATATGGATGTTAAAAAAAGGTGAAATTATTTTTTCAGGTAAACCTGAGCAAGTGATGACTGACTTTAATTTATCTGAGATATTTGCAAGTAAAATTATTTCAAGTACAGATAGCGAAACGAAAACTTGGCAAGTAATTAGTTTTGACGAGTAGCAGAAAAATTGTTTTAATCGTCGGTTTCATTATGCTTTACGATATAAGAAATGTTTTCAGGTGTTGATGTTCGGTTAAAGTAACTTTAACTAGAATACTCTCTTCTTAATAAAAAATTAGGCTACAGATTATATGAGCAATTTCCTTCCGTTTTCAAAACCGGCAATCGGTGACGAAGAGGTTAAGGCAGTAGAGAAAGTTCTACGTTCAGGCTGGATTACGACAGGGCCTCAGAACCATCAGTTGGAACAAGATTTTTGTGAACGTTATGGTTGTAAGCATGCAATAGCGCTAAGTTCAGCCACTGCGGGTATGCATGTTGTTTTAATGGCATTGGGTATCGGCCCAGGCGATGAGGTGATCACCCCGTCGCAGACATGGGTATCCACCATTAATATGATTGAGTTATTAGGCGCGACACCCGTTATGATTGATGTCGACCGTGATACATTAATGGTACAACCCGATGCGGTAGAAAAAGCGCTTACTGCGAAAACGAAAGCGATAATTCCTGTACATTACGCAGGTGCTCCTTGTGATCTTGACGCTTTGCGTGCTATCGCGCAAAAAGCGGGAGTGGCGTTGATTGAAGATGCGGCTCATGCGGTGGGAACGCGCTATAAAGAAGAATGGATTGGTCAGCAGGGAACCGCTATTTTTTCTTTTCATGCAATTAAAAATGTGACGTGTGCGGAAGGTGGATTAGTCGTCACTGATGATGATGAATTAGCACAGCGCGTTCGTACCTTAAAATTCCATGGTCTCGGGGTTGACGCCTTTGATAGACAAATGCAAGGTCGAAAACCACAAGCAGAAGTGGTTGAACCTGGTTTAAAATATAATTTATCTGATATTCATGCAGCGATTGCTGTTGTTCAGTTGTCTCGTGTTGAAGAAATGAATCAACGTCGTGCACAATTGGTAGCGCGTTATCGTGCCGCACTGAAAGACTCCCCATTACAAATGCTTTCAGTTCCTGAATATTCACATTTGCATGCTAACCACTTATTTATGGTGCGTGTCGATAAAAGTGTATGCGGTATTGATCGTGATAGCTTTATGGAAAAACTAAAAGCGTATGATATCGGTACAGGTTTACATTTCCGTGCCGCACATACACAGAAATATTACCGTGAGAAATACCCAGAGCTCTCACTCGTAGAGTCAGAATGGAACACCGCGACCCTTTTGTTCCCTGCCTCTCTTCCCTGATATGTCTGATGCAGATGTTGATCGGGTTGTTAAAGCGATAAATGAAATCCTTTTGGAGTCAAAATAGTGTCATTTGTAGATGAATTTGAAGAGATAAAAAAAGTCTCTGTTGTAATCCCTGTTTATAATGAAGAGCAAAGCCTACCTCAGTTACTTGAGCGTACAATTAAAGCGTGTAAACAACTTACGCAAGAGTATGAGTTGATTTTAGTGGATGATGGGAGTAGTGACCGTTCCGCTAAAAATGTTGACTGAGGCAGCAGAAAATCCTGATAACCATGTTATCGCGATTATTTTGAATCGTAATTATGGGCAGCATTCTGCAATTATGGCTGGTTTCAATCAAGCGGATGGTGATTTGGTGATTACACTGGATGCTGATTTACAAAACCCTCCAGAAGAGATCCCTCGCTTAGTGCAAACGGCGGCACAAGGCTATGATGTTGTTGGCACGCGTCGTGCTAACCGTCAAGATTCTTGGTTCCGTAAAACGGCATCTAAAATGATTAATGCGATGATCACAAAAGCGACCGGTCGTTCTATGGGCGATTATGGTTGTATGTTGCGTGCTTATCGCCGTCATATTATTGATGCGATGTTACAATGCCATGAAAGAAGTACATTTATTCCAATTTTAGCCAACACGTTTGCTCGTAGAACCATTGAAATTGATGTAGCGCATGCTGAACGTGAGTTTGGCGATTCTAAATACAGCTTTATGAAGCTGATTAATTTAATGTATGACCTGTTGACGTGTTTAACAACAGCACCTTTGCGTTTGTTAAGTGTTGTTGGGAGTATTATTGCAGCAGGCGGTTTCTTGCTTGCAGTGTTGTTAATCGTATTACGTTTGCTCTTTGGTGCAACATGGGCCGCTGACGGCGTATTCACACTGTTTGCAATACTCTTTATGTTTATCGGTGCACAATTTGTTGCTATGGGCTTGCTTGGTGAATATATCGGCAGGATTTATAATGATGTGCGCGCGAGACCCCGTTATTTTATTCAAAAAGTCGTCGGTGCTAAGGCTAAGACTGACAAAAACCAGGAAGAAAACTAATGAAAGCTATTGTTTTTGCCTATCATGATATTGGCTGTGTAGGGCTGAAAGCGCTAAAAAAAGCAGGTTTCGATATTCAAGCAGTATTTACTCATACTGATGATCCTAACGAAAACCACTTTTTCTCTTCAGTAGCGCGTGTCAGCGCGGACATGGAACTTCCTGTTTACGCGCCAGAAAACGTAAACCATCCGCTATGGATTGAACGTATTCGCGAATTAAAACCTGATGTAATTTTCTCATTCTATTATCGCGATATGCTCAGTGAAGAATTGCTGGCATTGGCCCCTAAAGGTGCATTTAACCTGCATGGCTCTTTACTGCCTAAATACCGCGGTCGTGCGCCAATTAACTGGGCATTGCTGAACGGCGAGAAAGAAACAGGCGTGACGTTGCACAAAATGGTCACTAAAGCCGACGCTGGTGACATTGTTGCACAAGAAAAAGTCACAATCACCGATACTGATACTGCATTAACGTTACACGCAAAAGTTCGTGAAGCGGCTGAAGTACTGTTAGATAAAACACTGCCATTGATTGAAGCAGGTAGCTATAAAACAGTGGCGCAAGATGAGAGCCAAGCAAGCTATTTCGGTCGTCGTACCGCTCAAGATGGCTTGATCGACTGGAACCGTTCTGCAAAAGAAATTGATTGCTTAATTCGTGCTGTTACTGAGCCATACCCAGGCGCATTTACCTATTTAGGTGAGCGTAAAATGGTAATTTGGCGTGCACGTGTGCTCGATGATAATCAAGGTAAACGCGCGGGTACAGTATTATCAAGTGACCCTCTGCGTATTGCTTGTGGCGAAGGGGCTATTGAAGTTGTTAGTGGTCAGGGTGACTCCGGTTTATATATGCAAGGCAACCGTCTAGCAAATGAAATGGGTATCGTGACTGATGTTCGTGTAGGGCCAAAACCGACTGCACAAATTAAACGTCGTAAGCGTGTTCTGATCTTAGGTGTTAACGGTTTTATCGGTAACCATTTAACAGAGCGTTTATTGCAAGATGATAATTATGATATCTATGGTATGGATATCAGCTCATCGGCGATTGACCGCTTTATTGGTAACCCACGTTTCCACTTTATCGAAGGTGACGTCAGTATTCATACCGAATGGATCGAATACCACATTAAGAAATGTGACGTTATTCTGCCATTGGTGGCGATTGCAACACCAATCGAATATACCCGTAACCCACTGCGTGTCTTTGAATTAGATTTTGAAGAAAACCTGAAAATCGTGCGTTACTGCGTGAAATATAACAAACGTATTATCTTCCCATCGACTTCTGAAGTTTATGGTATGTGTGATGATAAAGAGTTTGATGAAGATGAGTCACGTTTGATTGTTGGTCCTATCAATAAACAGCGCTGGATCTACTCTGTGTCTAAACAGCTGTTAGACCGAGTGATTTGGGCATATGGCGCGAAAGAAGGCTTGAAATTTACGTTATTCCGTCCGTTTAACTGGATGGGGCCACGTTTGGATAGCTTGAACTCAGCACGTATTGGTAGCTCTCGTGCGATCACTCAGTTAATCTTGAATTTAGTTGAAGGTTCGCCAATTAAATTGGTTGATGGTGGTGAGCAAAAACGCTGTTTCACTGATATTAAAGATGGTATCGAAGCACTGTTCCGTATTATTGAAAACAAAGACGGCAAATGCGACGGTCAGATCATCAATATCGGTAACCCAACAAACGAAGCAAGCATTCGCCAATTAGCTGAAATGTTACTTGAAAGTTTCGAAAAACACCCTCTACGCGGCCATTTCCCTCCGTTTGCAGGTTTCCGTGAAATCGAAAGTAGCAGCTACTATGGTAAAGGTTATCAAGATGTTGAACACCGTAAACCAAGCGTGGAAAATGCACGTCGTCTGCTTGATTGGGTTCCAACAATCGATATGAAAGATACTATTGAAGAGACACTGGATTTCTTCTTGCAAGGTGCGGTAGAAGAATTAGGTAAGAACTAATGAAAAAAGTTGGCTTGAGAATTGATGTGGATACCTATCGAGGCACATTAGAAGGTGTACCACAACTACTCAACGTGCTGAAACAGCATGACATTCAGGCCAGCTTTTTCTTCAGTGTAGGACCCGATAACATGGGGCGCCATTTATGGCGCCTTTTGCGTCCTAAATTCCTGTGGAAAATGCTGAGGTCAAATGCCGCCTCCCTATATGGGCTAGATATTTTATTGGCGGGTACAGCGTGGCCAGGTAAAAAAATAGCCAAAGATTTAGGCTATTTGATGAAACAAACGCTAGATGCAGGTCATGAAGTAGGGTTGCATGCTTGGGATCACCAAGGTTGGCAAGCCAAAGTGGCTAAATGGAGCGAAGCCCAATTAACGGAGCAGGTTAAATTGGGGGTTGATGCTTTGCAGCAAGCCATCGGTCAGCCTGTTACGTGTTCGGCAGTTGCTGGCTGGCGAGGCGATGAACGTGTGCTTAAGGTTAAACAAAAGTTTGGTTTTAACTACAACAGCGATTGTCGCGGTAAGTATCCATTTAGACCCATTTTACGTGATGGTTCAATAGGCACGGTACAAATTCCAGTCACATTACCGACTTATGATGAAGTCGTTGGCACCGTTGTCAGTGATGAAAATTTTAATGATTTTATCCTTCAAGCGATAAAAGAGGATCAAGGTGTTCCCGTTTACACCATTCATACTGAAGTTGAAGGTATGTCTAAATCAGAACAATTTTCACAATTATTGGAACGAATTGCCCAAGAAGAAATCCAATTCTGTACATTGAGTGATTTGCTGCCAGAAGACATTAGCACTTTACCTAAAGGGAAAGTCGTGAGAGCGCCATTCCCAGGGCGTGAGGGTTGGCTTGGCTGCCAAGAAGAGGGATAGTATAAGCATGTTGAATAATCGAGCGAGCAAAGTAGGAGCCTCTCTGCTGGCTCTTTTTTTTATCTTAACTTATCTGCTACCGTTAAATAGCCGTTTACTCTGGCAACCTGACGAAACACGATATGCAGAAATCAGCCGTGAAATGTTACAACGCGGTGATTGGATCGTGCCATATATGCTGGATATACGCTATTTTGAAAAGCCAGTAGCAGGCTATTGGATCAACAATATTAGCCAAATGATTTTTGGCGATACTAACTTTGCAGTTCGTTTTGGTTCGGTATTTTGTATTTTGCTCAGTGCATTACTTGTTTACCGAATGGCAAAAATGATGTGGCGTAACAACCATGTCGCTTATGTCGCAAGTTTTATTTATGTGTCGATGTTCTTGGTATTTGCTGTCGGCACCTATAGTGTACTTGACCCTATGCTATCACTCTGGATAGCAGCCAGTATGTATTGTTGCCTATGGGCAATGAAGGCGCGGGGAGTAAAAGAAAAACTTGCTGCATGGATATGTCTTGGTTTAGCGTGTGGGATGGCCTTTATGACCAAAGGGTTCCTTGCGCTTGCCATTCCTGTGATTGTAATGTTGCCTATCACAATCTACCAAAAGCGCTTTCTTGAGATGGTGAAGTATGGGCCATTGGCGATTATATCAGCGGTTATCATTAGTTTACCTTGGGCACTAGCCATCGCTAAACAGGAGCCTGACTATTGGAATTACTTCTTCTGGATAGAGCACATTAAACGTTTTACCGCCGATGATGCGCAACACATTGCTCCTTTTTGGTATTACATTCCGATTATTTTATTAGGCAGTATACCTTGGGTTGGGTTATTACCTGGCTCTTTGCTGAAAGGTTGGAGAGAGCGCAAATCAAGTCCAGATATGTTTTTCTTACTCTGTTGGTTTATTGTGCCTGTGATCTTCTTCAGCATTTCACGCGGCAAATTGCCAACATATATGCTGCCATTTATGGCTCCACTAGCACTGCTCATGGCTAAATATGGGGTGGATTGTGTACGCAGTGGGAAGATGAAAGCATTAAAGGCCAATGGCATGATCAACGTTGCGATTGGGGTGCTCGCCGTAATCGCTGTCATTGTTGTCAGTACGGTGATTAAGCGCCCGTTATACGAAGCCGACGAATGGTCAAAAATGGTGCTTGGTATCGTTGCTTTTTCGATTTGGGGTATCATCGGTTATCTATGTACCGTGTTAAATGCCAAATATTGGCTATGGGCCGCCTCTTGCTCGTTGGCGGTGAGCCTGTGTATCGGTAGTGCATTGCCAAATAACACGATAAATTCCAAACTGCCACAGAGCTTTATCCACCAAAACCATGACTTGTTGATGGATAGCAAATATCTTATGGCGAGTAATGTGGGCATTGCAGCCGGGTTAGCGTGGGAAACGAAAAACGCTAATATCTACCTGTATAATAGCAGCGGTGAGCTGACTTATGGTTTGGAATACCCGGATAGCCAACACCGTTTAGTGAAGCCTGATCAATTTGCGGCTTGGTTGGCAAAAGCTCGCCAAGAAGGCCAAGTGACAGTGGTTTTCTTACTTGGACGTAAAGAAGGATTACCGGATATTCCTAAGCCAGATGAGGTGATCAGTAATTCGCGAATTGCGATAGTGGTGTATCACAAACAATGATTGCTCAATTATTATTACTGCTTTTAGTTAGTGTACTCACTTGCCTTGGGCAAATAGCGCAAAAGCAAGCGGTGGTATGCTGGCAGGGTGATAAACATAATAAAACGGCATCAGCCATTCGTTGGCTGGTGCTGGCATTGCTAATGCTTGGGTTAGGCATGCTGTTTTGGCTTAAATTGCTCGAAAGCATGCCGCTTAGCATTGCGTATCCAATGCTTAGTATTAATTTTGTGTTGGTTACTTTGATTGGTCAGTTTGTCTACCATGAGCAGACAGGGCTTAATCATTGGCTAGGTGTGGCGGCAATTATGTTTGGTATTTTCTTGATGAGTATAAGCGGATGAACAAAGGCTATTTTTGGGTAATAGGAAGTGCGCTATTAGTCACCATTGCACAATTAAGCTTAAAAGCAGGTGTAGTGGGGTTGCCTTCGTTTACATTAGGATGGCATTGGCTACAATCTGAATGGCTACTCGCAAATCTGGCAAATCTTAGCATAGTGTTTGTGGGGTTAGTCTGCTATGCCTTATCAATGTTATGTTGGTTGTTTGCACTAAAATCCATCCCGCTTAATAAAGCCTATCCGCTGATTAGTTTAAGCTATGTATTTGTTTATCTATTGGCGGTTATTTTACCTTGGTATCATGAACCCGCGACTTGGCTAAAAGCAGGGGGCGTTGCATTTATTATCCTTGGTGTTTGGTTAATTAGCCGTCCAACAAAAGGGCAATCTCAAAAGTAGAATAATTTGGTTGCGTGATAATTTATTTTTCATATTTGAGCAACTATGATAATAAATTAAGCGTGTCGATTGTTTATTTAAGGGTGCAACATGATAATAAAATGGCAACACCTACCATTATTGCTTTCATTAGTGTTGATTGGCTGCTCTTCCACGTCGGTAAAAAGAACGCCACCACCGCCACTAAAAACGCAATTATCTGACCCTATAATGACCATTGCACAACTTAAAGAACAGTTAGAGCAATGGTATGGTACGCCATATAATTATGGTGGGATGAGTCAAAGCGGTATTGATTGCTCTGGGTTTGTTTACCGTACATTTAGCGACCGTTTTGCTATCCAATTGCCGCGTACAACGATAGATCAAACACGATTGGGAACGCGTATTGATAAATCCGATCTGATGCCGGGTGATCTCGTCTTCTTTAAAACGGGGTCCGGTGAAAATGGTTTACATGTCGGAATTTATGATACAGATAATACCTTTATTCATGCATCGACCAGTAAGGGTGTGATCCGTTCGTCAATGGATAATGTGTATTGGCGAAAAGTGTTTTGGCAAGCGCGGCGTATCTGATTTCCCGTGTGATCCCCTCATTTTTGTCTTCAATTATGCTATCTTAGTTGCAACTTTTGTTTCTAGGATAGCTTAATGTCTCGCTTACGTTTACTGATTTCAGAATCTTTCGACCCTTGGTTTAACCTTGCGGTTGAAGAGACGATTTTTCGTCAAATGCCCGCCGATCAACGTGTTATGTTTTTATGGCGTAACGCTGACACGGTCGTTATTGGGCGAGCACAGAACCCATGGAAAGAGTGTAATACGCGTCGTATGGAAGAGGATAATGTACGCTTAGCTCGCCGTAGTAGCGGGGGCGGTGCCGTTTTTCAAGATCTCGGCAATACGTGTTTTACCTTCATGGCGGGCAAACCAGAATATGATAAAAGTATTTCGACAAAAATTATTGTGGATGGCTTAGCAAGGGTGGGGATCAATGCTGAGGTTTCTGGTCGCAATGATTTGGTATTAAACACCGATGATGGGCCAAGGAAAATATCAGGATCTGCTTACCGAGAAACCCGTGACAGAGGATTCCATCATGGTACTTTACTTATCAATTCTGATTTAAATCGGCTTGCAGATTATCTTAACCCTGACCCTAAAAAAATTACAGGCTAAAGGGATCACTTCAGTTCGCTCAAGAGTCACGAATTTATGTGAACTGGTATCAGATATCAGTCATGAAAAAGTGTGCGAGGGTATCGTAAAAAGCTTTTTCGATTATTATGGTGAAACCGTTGAGGCTGAATTTATCTCACCTGAGAAATTACCGGACTTACCGCATTTTCGTGAAACTTTTGCGAAGCAAAGTAGTTGGGAATGGAATTTCGGTCAAGCACCTGCTTTTACCCATTATAGTGATACACGTTTCCCATGGGGAGGTATCGAATTTCATTTTGATATCGAAAAAGGGGTTATTAAACGTTGCCAATTTTTTACGGACAGTCTTGACCCATCCCCATTAGAATGGTTAAGCCAGAAACTTACCGATCAAGTTTACCAAACAGAAACCATTCGTAAATTAATATTAGAAATGCATCAAATATGGCCTGAATTAACCGAACAGTTATCTGATCTTGAAAGCTGGCTAGTGCATGAGTTAAGCTAAATACGCTTTGTTTCTATGCTGCTTAAATGTTACCTAACCCGAAATAAAAATAGGTAAGGGGTAGGTAACATTAAGCGTTATTTACCATGAATATTAATAGCGTCATCCGGTTTGTCTTCTATTTTTTCACTCAAACCAAAATCTTCTATATAATTTTCTGAATTAAATAAATGATAATTTTCATTTAGAAGTGGATTAGAAACGCCTAACCAATTAGCAATACCATCAATAAACATCATCCCAGATTTGTTAGCAACAATATATTGAGTTGATTGGTGATCGGAAGAAAGCTGGATTAATGGAACACGATACGCATATTTTGTTTTTCCGTGTAGGAGCTTTATTTGGTCTCCCTCTTCTTGATGGGAAAGACCATGATCAGCAAAGTAAATCATTGAGAATTTACGTTCTTTTTGTTGGTATTGCGTCTCTAACAATGAATAAATTGACTCAAGGATCTCATCTGTTTTATTAATGCTTGCAACATAGCAGGAGATATTATGATATTGCCTATCTTGGGTAATAAAATGATTTTCATAATCCTGAATTCTACCGCATGGGTTCGGGTGTGAACCATAAAGATGTATAATAAATAATCTTTTCTGTTTCTTTTGGATAGGGGCATTTAATTCTTTTTGAAAGATAGGAATAAGGGAAAAATCACTTTCATCATTAGAATTGAAGGCGCCGAGTTTATTGAATTTTTTTACATCAGCATGCTTTGCTATAAAGGTAATTGGAGTGTCGTGTTTACCGATATAACCTTGATTCGATATCCAGTATGTTTTGAAACCGGCTGATTTGGCGAGTCCAACTAGATTTAAGCCATAATTAGGTTCTAATTTTTCTTTATCTGACTGTGTTAACATTAATCTTAATGAGCCAATAGTGTTATTTCCAGCACTGTTTAACCCATCAATAATGGTACTGTTCACACGGCTTAAGAAGGGGGTGTTATTTATAGGGTATCCATAGACACCCATATAATCACGGCGAACACTCTCTCCGATCACTAATACATAGTCATCATAACGGCTGTTGTTATTTAACGTTGATTTTCCCCCATTCGCTGGATTTGGTAAAATCATGTAGTGCGCTAACCTCACCCTTAACCTTAGATATGGATTCATAAATATTGTAGAAATAATCAAATGGCGATTGATTAATCAAGGCAATTATCACCAGAATGATCATCAGTGTTTTGTTTCGATAATAATTAATATTTAATTTTGTACATAATTTTTGGAAGGCGAATATTCCAACAATAATGAGGACGGCATAAAGATAATGAGTAAATGGAATTTGTGTGAAAAACTCAATGCCCTCAATAGCATCAGTTGCAATAACCGAAGCAAAATATTGGTAGGTTGGTTTATCAAAGGTCAGTCCAATAGGCGTATAAATAGCATACAATATTGCTATTGGTACACCTATCCAATAATAAGCTTTTTTTGAAGCGTAAAGGATAATATAAAGAGCACAGACGAGCGTAATGTCTCTCGGAGTTGGATGAGCATACCCAGAACCTTTCAACATTAATTTTGATGAAACGATAAGAATGATGAGTGGTATAATGTATAAAAAATAGTGTTTTATTTTTAAGATTTTATTTTGCATTCTATTTTTATACCATGCAAATAATCTGGAATGTCCCACAAAAACAGCCTTTATAACAATAAGAAAATAATATTAATAATAATTTAACTATAACACTCATAAATGAGTTGCCGCAGATTATGTTTTTTTTTCACTAAATGTCAAAAAATACACACTGGACGTGTGTGCTTTAAAGGCATGACATCACTCTATTATCCGTTCTGAAATGATCTTTTAAGAGAAGATAGCTTTCTTTTGTTGCTATATAAGGCGGTATTGAGGATAAACTTGTTAGCGATATGGGCAAATTTCAAAAAAAAGAGCCGGTATTTACCGGCTCGGACATAGACTTCAATGTTTAGGGAATGAAAAAATAATTAAGGGGACTATTAATACTCAACTATACAACTGAAATTTATTTAGTTGTTGCAGTTGCAAGACATAAATGTTTTACATTCAGGCAACTGACCACTTTGACGAAATTTTGCTGGGGTAATGTCAAAGTGTTTTTTAAAGATACGTGTAAAAGTGGCTTGTGAGCTAAAACCATATTGCAGAGCGATATCTAAAATTGGCAGGTTACCATTGCGTAATGATTTAGCAGCTTCTAATAAACGGCGTTTACGAACGTATTCGCCAAGCGTGCAACCTTTCATTTCTTTGAAAACACGCTGTAAATGCCACTTTGAATAACCACTTTTATCGGCAATTGTGTCGATTTTGATGCCTTCATTGCGCTGTAACTGACTTTCCAGCCATTTAACAATATCGTTGACTACACTCTCAGACATATTTACCTCCCACTTCTATGGGTTATTGTTCATTAATAACTAATAATAACTAAAGAAATTACTGTCTATTCTTCCCATTTTTCCGATATATCGATAGGCATAACGTGCTTTTTTTTAATGAGAATAGTTATTGATACGATAGATTTTATTAATAACTCAAACTTATACATACAAGAGTGTATGTTATTTATCTATTAAAATCAAATGGCTGAGTGTAAATGGTAGGGGTTGATATATCAAAAAAGCAGTCGGATATATTAAGTTCAATTTTTTTGTTGGATGTATTCGAAATTATTAACCAAGTAAAATATTGAAAAATTAATTTAACTTAAGTTGTGATGGGTGTGCTGATTTTTACCATCAATACTTAGGAAATACCGAGGTAATAGTGACGGGGGTTAATGCTCAATAATCTGTGATTTTTGATGCTAATGGTTGACTGTTTAACTTTAGTTGAACTATCAAATAAGTCAATTTACTTAACGTATCTTTAACAATTTAAAAAAATCACTTGACTCAACATGGTATAAGCAAGAAATACATGGCGTGGCATTCATGTCCTGTTTTGGCAAAGAGGTTAGCTGGAGATGAAATTATGCAAAGGGAAGACTATTAGGTTTCTTGAGAAGACCCAAGAAACCTAATAGGTGACTAACGACGCAAGTAGATGTGTGGGGTGGCTGTTTCAGGATGTGAGATCACATCTAAATCTGCTTTATACCAACGAGTTAGATTTTCTGTCGTCAGAACTTCTTCAGGCGTACCTGCCGCCGCAAGTTGGCCTTGGTGAATTAAGTACACGCGATCAGCATACAGGGAGGTAAGGTTAAGATCGTGTAAGACGCAACACACGCCAAAAGGCCGCTCACGTGTTAATTGGTGTAATAACCGTAGGCTATGTTGTTGGTGGTAAAGATCAAGAGCTGAAGTTGGTTCATCAAGAAAAAGACAAGCAGGGCTATGGTTGGGTTGCCAGACTTGAGCAAGTACTCGTGCTAACTGAACGCGTTGTTGTTCACCACCAGAAAGCTGACGGAAATCGCGTTGGCGTAATTCCAAACAATCTGTTTGTGCTAACGCCTCTTCAATGGCTTGTTGCTTATGCTCAGCGCCATACGGGCTACGCCCCATCGCCACGACATCTTCAACAGTAAAGGCAAATGATAAGCTACTTTGTTGCTTCATCACCGCACGTTTTTTCGCCAATGCATTATGTTGCCATTTGCGTAAATCTAAACCTTCTAACAGACACTCCCCGTGAGTAGGAGAGTGAAAACCAGTCAGTAGTTTTAATAAACTGGATTTTCCTGCACCGTTTGGACCAATAATGACGACCATTTCATGTTGCTGTATGGATAAACTGATATCTTTTATTAATACCTTATCGGCAACGTGAAAACTGAGGTTACGTGCTTCAAGTAGAGTTTGTGTATTCATGATGTTTAAACTCTCCCTGCTGGTTGACGTAAAATTAGCCATAAAAAGTAAGGCCCGCCAATGAGCCCTGTTAGTAATCCAACAGGAATTTCAGCAGGAGAAACCGCAGTTCGAGCAATGGTATCGGCAATTAAAAGTAAGGTCGCTCCAACAATCGCAGAGCCAGGTATTAGCCAGCGGTGATCAGGGCCTAGCGTCATACGGATTAAATGGGGCACCACGAGGCCGACGAAACCAATCACGCCACTCATTGCAACAGCACAACCTACCAGTAAGGCGCTAAGGAATAGTAAAATAAATTTTGTTCGCTCCACATTTAACCCGAGATAGTGAGCGTCTTCATCACCTAGTTGCAGTAGATTAAGTCTATTACCTTGCCAAAGGCAGACAAAGCAGGTCGGTAAGATAACACTGGCGGCAATCGTTAAGGAAGTCCAGTCGACATTCGCAAGTGTTCCCATCATCCATAAGCTAAAAGTACGCAGCTGTTGGTCATCGCTGATATAGCTTAGTACGCCGATGAATGACATACACAAGGCATTGATCGCAATCCCAGCGAGAAGTAAGCGTGCTAAATTCCCATTTGAGTAGCGATTTAAGCTAAAAATAATAATTGAAACAATAAGGCTGCCGACGAAAGCGGCGCCAATATGCCCATAGTTAAGTAGGGCGGTAGGTAATGAAAAAGAGAATACAATAAATGCAGCGACACATAAGGCAGCGCCACTGCTGATCCCTAATAAGCTGGGATCAGCAAGCGGGTTACGAAATAACCCCTGCATGATGGCACCTGAAACAGCAAGAGCAAGACCGACTAAAATCGCTAGCAAAATACGTGGTAGCCGGATATTGAGCCAGATCTGCCAAAGAGGGTCTGTGGCAGGCGTCTGCCACAGAGTTTTAAACGATACATTCATTGCGCCAGCGTTGGAGGCAAGTAAGGCAATCGCCATCAAAACGAACAATAACGCAATGATAGCGAACAGAGGGTATTTAATTCGACTCATTGAAACTTCTCTAATGCCTCGCGTATCTGTTGCATGACTTTAGGGGTACCAAGGCTAAATCCAAGCATTCCCATATCATCAACAACGATTAGTGCCTTATTTTTTGCGGCAGGTGTCATTGCCAGGCCTGGCAATTTCCAGACTTTATCTTCACCACCTAATGATTTGATGCCTTCATGGGTGACGATAATCAAATCAGGTTGACTTGCAATCACACCTTCTTGTGATAATGGGCGGTAACTATTAAACCCGTTCATGGCGTTTTTAGCTCCCGCCGCTTTGATAAGACTATCCGCAGCGGTTTGCTGCCCCGCAGCAAGCGGCATTACGCCACCATGACTCATGATAAACAGAATTTTTTTATCTATGGGTGAGGTATTTACTTTGGCAATCTGTTGATTAAATTGCTCCAACTAACCGTTTACCTTGTTCTGTTTTACCGACAGCATTAGCCACCGTTGTAATTTTTTCTGGAATGGCTTCTAATGCAGGCTTACCAGTCACCTTGATGACTTTTTACACCACTTTTTTCTATCTGGGAAAGTGCCATTGAGGGTTTTGCTAGTTCACTGGCAAGCACAAGCGTTGGGCGCATAGAAAGCACACCTTCAGCGTTGAGCATTCGCATATAACCGACATCGGGTAGCTTAACAGCTTGAGCAGGATGAAGGCTGGTGCTATCTCCGAGCAACCACTTGAGCGCCTGCATCAAGTTCAAAAACAATCTCCGTAACATCACCACCTAACGTGATGATCCGTTCGGCTGATTGAGCGGAAAAGCTCATGATTAATGTCACTGCAATTAGAAGCCATTGTTTCATTTTTATTTACCTAACGATTAAATGTGCGGTAGCGCCCATAACCTGATTACGCCATTGTTCTTGCCTCTGGAGTACCTTCAGTACGTTGCCCGTACATTTGTACGATTTGATTACCGTCTTTATCGAAGACTTCAAGGCTTGTGACGAAAACCATCTTGAGTGGGTTTACGCGTTACCCAACACTCTGAAACGCCGTTTTCAATCATATGCAACGTAAAGTCTGGATTAAAAATGTTGAGCCATTTAATGTCCGAACCTTCTGCTTGGTATGGCATAAGGCGTTTTTAATTGACCAGTAAAAAATCTGCACGCAGCCACGATTACCGACAAAAATCATGATTTCATTTTGGTCCATCAAACGCGGTATTGACTAATTGATTGAATGAATCAACAGGAACTTGCCATGCTAAATCATCACTAACGGCACGGAAGACTTGTTGGCGACTAAGATTATTTTTTTTCAATAAAATAAAGAACTGGTGGACATCGGTCATGTTGCGCCACTCTTGTTCTAGCTGCTGTTTCAATTCATCACTGATTGGCTGCTCAGAGAATGGCACAGCGGCTTCAATAGCAAGAGGTGGATTGTCTGACGTTGCATATTGTGCAATGAGAGAGTTCCATGCCGCCATATCAGTCTCATCTGTAGTATAGACTTTATGCAGCGCATCGCCTTGTTTATCGAAAAATTGAATACTATGGCGTTCACCATTTTTTTGAATCTTCAGTCAGCGTGAAAATGGCATCCCAATGAGAGAAGAACATGCGTAAGTCTAAGGCGCGTGGATTTAAAATTAACCCTGCATGGTCGCTAAATTTTGCATTGTCATAGCGACCAACTTGCTCATGAACGACATACTCATTGCGGGTGATGGCCTTAACTTTACCGACAGATGCTAGCGCTTTTCAGCAGTGTTGGGGGCATCAACATTCAGTCTTTGTGCTTTGTCATGACCTACACGACAATGCAATAGTTCACCTTCTGAAACATTAAGGTAGGCAGCCAGATCACGAGCGTATTTTTGCTTTGTTTTCTGCTTTTGCTTGTTGGTAACGCTCGAAAAGTGTTGAACTCACAGTGTATCTTCCTTAATTAACTATAAATTACCATTGGAAGCTGACGAGCAGCTTGGCATTACGCCCATCCTGAGGGACGCCTTGTGACGAGTAGTATTCTTTATCGAAGGCATTGCCTAAAACGACACTGGTTCCTAGGCCTTTTAATTGGCCTTCCACCTTTGGTAGCTAACGTAAAAATCATGAACAGCGTAGCCTGCTTGGCGCGGTGCTTTGGATGCATCGTTGAAATCGGTATGACGAGTAAATTCACCTAACCAACCCACAGAAAAACCACTGTCTGAAATTGGTACGTTTAAGGTTGCTGGTTAGCGAGTCAGGTTTAATGGAGGTAATTGATTTACCATTTGATTCATCTTTACCTTCGGTGTGGTTATAAGCTAAATTCCAACCCAAATAGTCCGTTTTTATAGTCCATTGAAGCATCCCAACCCCCAAATTTTAGCTCGTTTTTGTATTGATGGAGGTTGTGTAGTTATTCTGAGGATTTCTAAAGTCAACGTTCACATAGGTATTGATATAGTCTTTTGCTTTAGTGTCAAAATAACTTGCTTTAAATTGTAGATTGTCACGTTCAGTGAATAGATCATCAAAACCGTAGCCCAACCCCATATTCAGCAGTACGTGTAGACTCTGGTTTGAGATTCGGATTTGGTCGCCATTTATTTACTATTGGGCCCCATTTTGGAAATGAATTTCATCGTTATACATTTCCATCATAGAAGGTGCTCGGAAAGCTTCTGAATAAGAGGCAAATAGCATTGACCAGTCTGTTGGTGTAATGCTAACGGCGCCTTTAGAAGACCATTTGCCTTCTTTCACGTCCTCATTATCTTTAGCGGTTTGCTTTATAATGGTCATAGCGAGTGCCAACAATAAACGATACAGGTAAATCTTTTAAGGCGATTTCATCTTGCAAGAAACCTGAAGCAAAGGTGATATCAGCATCAGGGAATTGCGTTGTTGAAGCGTAAGGTGTTTGATTTTGTTTGTATGTTTCGCCGCCATAAGTAAAGTTATGGGCTGCGATAGGTAAAATCATACAAGTGTGTTTTATTATCAACTTTCAGACCATAAGTTTTTTGGGTACGGCCTTCATAGTGAGTATTTTTACCTTTAGCGGTAATATTAACGTCAGAATAGTAAGTGGTTGCTTTAAGATTTAACCAATCGTTTGATTCTGGGTTTAACTGGTAAGTCGCTTGGGCATCACGTTGACGTGTAGTGCGGTTAACCTTTAGATTATCCTTAGTAATATCGATTTGTTGTGGGTCTTTGGGTTCATATGCATTATTATTGTAATAGCGCAGTTGCCCTGATAGCTTTTGCTTATCATCAAACTGCCATGTCCCTTTGGCGAGTAGGTTTGAGATGGTTTCTTTGTTTTCCATATCATCGCCATTGCTTAAGCGAACATCTCCGACTTGTTTGGTAACAAAACTAAACAAACCATCAAATTGCTCAGTACGCCCAAAAGATGTACCGCCAAAACCAAAGCTATGATCCCCTGTAGCAGCTTGGCTAAAGACACGAAAGCCACTGTTTTGACCCTCACGTAATAGATCTTTAGCATCTACGGTTTCCCAAGCGATCACACCTCCCATCGCGCCGCTACCATACAGTAGAGCTGAAGGGCCACGAACAATTTCGACTTGTTTTATCAGTGCAGGATCAATAAATGTGCCGTTAACGTGACCAGTATCAGTACCTTGGCGTACATTATCGACGAGGGTTAAAATACCGCGACGGTCAAAACCACGCATGTAGATATCTTGACCATTAGTGCGACTAGTACCAGTAACACCGATCCCCGGAATTTTACGCAAGATATCGTTGACCGTACTTGCCGTTTTTGTTTCAGGTGAGTCATTTTTGATCACAGTGACCATCATTGGGGCATCGAAGCTATCTCTTTCAGTACCTGTTGCATAGACGGTCATCACATCATTGCGATTTGATGGTGTTGTTTCTGCATGAGCGCTTGCCATAACGGAAAGTATTGCGCTTGTCAGAACGGATAAACGTAAAACATGAGACATATTGTTATACTCCATAAAGTGTTACCGGTTTGCTCCCTAAGTTTCGATTTTGCCTAAATCTGTATGCAGGGAAACAAACCGGCGAGTATTATTTATTTTATAATTATTAAATGGTTACCATTGATAACTCACATTGAAATAGAAATTACGGCCTTCTTGGGGAACCCCCATCGAAGAGACATATTGACGATCAAAGGCGTTTTTCATCGTTAATGTCGTATTCAACCCTTTTATAAATTGGTCAGCTTGATAGTTCACATAAAAGTCATGAAGGCTATAGCCTGCATACTGGATGACTTCTTTATGGTAACGATCGAGTCCATGCTGAGATTTATGTTGTTTTAATTGGTACTTAGCATTGCCTTGGAACTGTGTTTTAGCCGCAAATTCACCTACCCAGCCAAGACTAAGGCCAGTTGTTGCAATAGGGGCATTGAAGCGAATGAGTAGCGTTTCAGGGCGAATGGAAGAGAGAGAATAGCCTGTGCCGTCCTCTTTACCTGTTGTTTTGTTATGACTGATATTTAAATCAAACCAGAGGGTTTTGTAGCGAATAAAGCTATCAATACCTCGAATTGTAGCGGAAGGAACATTGCTAAAATAAATTTCATTAGGGAACCATTGATATTGCCCTTTCATGAAATGGTATTTTTTAGTGTAACGACCTTCAACGGCAATATGGTTTTTTTGCTTTAGTATCAAAATACGTTGACCCAAATTGCAGTTCATCGCCATTTGATAACAGATCATCAAAACTTGCTTTTAAACCAACTTCTACTGTTTTATTTGTCTCAGGTTGTAAGTCAGGCGTAGGTCTAAAATCGGAAGTTAGCCAGCCGCCCATCACCGAAAAGTGATTAGAATTGTTATACAGCTCTGCCATACGAGGCGTCCGATAACCTTCGGAGTAAGAGGAGTATAGGTTTAACCAATGTGCCGGCGTGATACTGACCGCAAAACGTGACGACCAATTCGTATCTCTATTCTTTGCAAACCCTTGACGTGAAGCTTCATAGCTTGTGAAACGGGTTCCTGCTGAGAGTGTAATAGGCAGGTGGTGTAACGTCATATCATTGTTAACCCAGCCCGAAATATTAGCTAGTCGAGCAGGGGGGTAGCTGATCGCGTGTTTATTGGGTTTTTGCTGTTGTTGATAATACTCGATACCACTTTCTATTTGGTTATTCACCCAGCCCTCAATAGGAACAATAAAGTGATTAGTCAATTTGGTACCATAGGTATATTGCGTACGCTTTTCGCGTTGATATTGATTATCAGCCTTAGCTTTTTCTCTATCTAACTGACTCAAAGAGAGGTCGGTATAGTACAGATCCCAATTTGCTTGCCAGTTAGGGAAACGGTTTGAGGTAATATATTGACTAATTGAAACATCCCGCTGGTGGCTATCGCGCTCGTGGGGCGTGTTTTTAAAACGCGTATCAGCGGAGTTGTTTACTGTAGGTTGTTTGAGACCTAACCCATCATTACGATAATCACGTAGCTGTAAGGCTAAAATGATAATTAGGGTGTGCATACCAAGTGGTTTTTAATAACCAATTATGCACTTTCTCATGATTATCTTGAGTTGGAAAATCCGCAGATGCGAGTGAATATTTTTTACGTTGGCTATAACTTAATAGCATATCCAGAGGGGCCAGTATGTCCATATACCGATGCCCCAGCAAGGTAGCTGTGGTCATTGCGGTTGACCCCACTGAAAACGCGGCCCTCCTAATGCCTGCCCTTGCTTTAATAAATCCTTTGCATTCACGGTTTTCATCGCTACGACACCCGCTAGCGCGCCACTTCCATGAGCAACGGATGAAGCACCTTTATGGACAAAGACTTTTTTTACCAGTGACGGGTCAATAAATGTCGCATTGTATAACCCAGAATTAAAATCTTGAGTGACGTTATCCACCGTGATTTTTACACCACGAGAATCATAGCCACGTAGATGAACCTCTTGACCGTAGGTTCCACCAGTACCAGAGACAAAAATACCGGGTTGGCCTTTTAATAAATCTAAGGCAGAGCTTGCTGATTGATATTCAGGGGATTGAGCATCAATGACATCGACTTGCTCGGCCACCGCAATATTTTCGTGATGAAAAGGGTGGGTCGTAACATGAACAGTATCACCTATCGTCTTTTTTGCTGTTGCAACCGCGCTAAATCCTGAAATAGCGAGTGTTGTCGCAAGTGCGGAAACGGTTATTTTTGATCCATTTAACGATATGGTGGGTGTAACAGACATCAGTTTAAACTCCATAGGAAATCCTTTCCTTATGTGGTGAATATCGCTGGCTGCCTTGATACAAGATCTGGGTGGCTTGCTGTGAATAAATTTTGAATAAAAACTATTTGGTTAAAATCAGTTTACCAGCACGAGTCTGCCTTAACTGGTATATCTCGCCGCGATGTTGGATCGCTAATTTACCTTCAGAGCCTAATAATTGATGACTATCTATAACGTCAACTTTTACGGGCGGAAGGGTTGAGTTGGCGATATTTTCAATAGGTGGTTTAGTGATGTTATCAGTCATATTTGGCCCAATTGATAATAAAACTAAGAGTGAGAATCATTATCTTTAAGTTGCTAAGTAACATCAAGGGGTTTTTACATTTAGATGACAAAATCACTACAATGCATGAGTTGCTTATCGGTTTAGGTTAATATTTATGCAGAAAGGAACTCGACTCTTTCCTATCAGAGAGAGTGAAAGAGTCGGTGGGGGAATAAAATGTCAGCTTATTTAAAGCGGCTTTCTACTGCTTGGACCAAGATATCAATGAGTTGCTCGGTATCATCCCAGCCTAAACAGGGGTCTGTGATGGATTGCCCGTAAGTTAGAGGTTGACCTGCAATAATTTTTTGAGTGCCTTCAAGTAAGAAGCTTTCAGCCATTACACCACTAATTGCGGTCGAACCGCCTTTGATTTGCTCAGCAATATCGCGGGCGACTTCAAGTTGGCGACGGTGGATTTTTTGGCAGTTACCATGGCTAAAATCAACGACTAAATGTTCAGCTAATTCAAATTCACGTAGCTTATCACAAGCCGCTGCAATATCTCCGGCAGAGTAGTTAGGCTGCTTTCCACCACGCATAATAATATGGCCATGTGGGTTACCACTGGTTTGGTAGATGGTCATTTGACCACTTTTATCGGGCGATAAAAACATATGTTGAGCGCTGGCTGCGCGGATGGCATCGATAGCAATACGGATATTGCCATCAGTACCATTTTTAAAACCAACAGGGCAAGAGAGTGCCGATGCCATTTCTCGATGGATTTGGCTTTCTGTTGTTCTTGCGCCAATCGCTCCCCAACTGATCAAATCAGCAATATATTGCCCTGTGACCATATCGAGAAATTCTGTTGCGGTAGGTAGCCCAAGCTGATTGACATCAATAAGTAATTTGCGGGCGAGCCGTATCCCCGTATTGACTTGGCAAGAGTTATCTAAATTAGGATCGGAGATCAGGCCTTTCCAACCTACAACGGTACGGGGTTTTTCAAAGTAGGTACGCATAACGATTTCAAGACGGTCTTGATAGCGTTCACGTAAGACATTCAGCCGATTAGCATATTCCAGAGCCGCATCAATATCATGAATAGAGCATGGGCCAACAATAACCAATAAACGGGGATCTTCCCCCGATAAAATTTTCTCTATCCGTTTACGTGACGCTGTCACGTTTTCAGCCACTTTCTCAGAAATAGGAAATTCGTCAGCGAGTGTCTGTGGGGTAATTAAGCTATCCACACGCTGAGTACGTAGTTCGTCAGTTTTTTGCATTCTTTCTTCTCAAAAGCTTTAATAGGCAGAGCCGTATCAGTGATTAGGATCACAATAAACGAAAATGGCTCGAATTCAACCTACAACGTGAGATTGAATGAAAGATTTTTTAAAAAATACATTTCGACTAAAAGATACGCCGTTTTAGCCCCATCGTGTCAATGACTTTGGCAGAAATTTCCTCTACTGAGTAATTGGTTGTATTGAGATAGTTGATCTTGTTTTGTCTAAATAGTGCCTCGACCTCAGCAATTTCAATGCGGCATTGACGTAATGATGCATAGCGGCTGTTTTCACGTCGCTCTTCACGAATAGCGGCTAGTCTTTCCGGGCTTATCGTCAAACCAAATAATTTATGCGTATAAGGGCGTAGTGCAGCGGGTAACTGCAAGTTATCCATATCGTCTGCCGTAAATGGATAGTTAGCGGCTTGAATACCAAATTGCATGGCTAAATAGAGGGCTGGTAGGGGTTTTACCACAACGGGAGACGCCTAACAAAATCACTTGTGCTTGGTCTAGGTTGCGCAAGGAAATACCGTCATCATGGGCTAATGTGTATTCGATAGCAGCAATGCGAGCATCATATTGATTGATATTCTGTAGCGATAAGCCATGGGTACGGTTGAGTTTAGGCTCAGGCTCTAACCCCACTTCTTGCTGAATAGGGGCAACCAAAGGTTTGCACAATATCCTGACAAAAACCGGCGCTGTCGGTAATAATTTTTTTTACGGAGGGGGAAATGATGGAATAGAACACCAGTGGACGGTTTTGAGTCTCTTGATAAATCGTATCAATTTTCTGTTTTATTTCCTGCGCACGTGCTTCTGTGGTGACAAAAGGTAGCGTATAGGAATTGAAAACTAAGGGAAATTGCGACAAAACAGCATGTCCTAGCGTTTCTGCGGTTATTGCGGTTCCATCTGAAATAAAAAAAACAGTTCGTTCTGTGAGGTTTGTTTTATGATTAGTTGCGGTTATTTCGCTCATATATAGTGTCTTTTGTTGTATTTTTCGTTGGTTTTAGAGAGATATTATATTTGATTAAAGTTTAAAAAATAGTTTATAGGGGAAAGTATAGCCAATATTTGAACAATTTTTAGAACAAAAATTTTTTCTTGCTAGTTGGAACGATTCACCAGTCTATATTCAGATATTGTCTGTGCTAGTCTATTTCGTGAGGCGAATTATCGCCAATGAGATTTTTTACGATTTGTACCTTGTCACTAAATTGCTAGATAAAGATAAAGGATCGCTTTCAATGTCCACAAATGGCCTCACTCCGTGTAATGTACTTTGGTATAACCAATTAGGGATGAATGATGTTGACCGTGTTGGCGGCAAAAATGCCTCGCTCGGTGAAATGATTACCAACCTGTCCGATCTTGGTGTATCCGTACCTAACGGATTTGCGACAACCGCACAGGCGTTTAATGATTTTCTTGAGCAGAGCGGCGTGAATCAGCGCATTTATCAGCTGTTAGATGAAACGGATATTGATGATGTTAATCAACTCGCTGCGGCGGGGGAAAAGATCCGTCAATGGGTTATCGACACCCCTTTTACACCACAGTTAGAAAGTGATATTCGTGCGGCATACCAAACACTGTCTGAAGGTGAAAAAGATGCCTCGTTTGCTGTACGTTCATCTGCAACAGCAGAGGACATGCCTGATGCTTCATTCGCAGGGCAGCAAGAGACTTTCTTGAACGTTCAAGGCATCGATGCTGTATTGGTTGCTATTAAACACGTATTCGCTTCCTTATTTAATGACCGCGCGATTTCATATCGTGTCCACCAAGGCTATGACCACCGTGGAGTGGCACTCTCCGCGGGTGTTCAAAGAATGGTGCGCTCAGATTTAGCATCTTCTGGCGTGATGTTCACCATTGATACTGAATCAGGGTTCGACCAAGTCGTCTTCATCACCTCAGCTTATGGCTTAGGCGAGATGGTTGTGCAAGGGGCAGTAAACCCAGATGAGTTTTATGTGCATAAACCCACCTTGCTGAATAATCGTCCAGCTATTGTGCGTCGTACTCTTGGCTCGAAAAAATTACAAATGGTTTATGCGAACAGTCAAGAGCACGGTAAGCAAGTACAGATTGAAGATGTGCCAGAAGCACTACGCAATCGTTTCTCTTTGACTGATCACGAAGTTGAAGAGCTGGCGCGCCAAGCATTACAGATTGAAAAACATTATGGTCGCCCAATGGATATCGAATGGGCTAAAGATGGTCATAATGGGCGTCTGTACATCGTTCAGGCTCGCCCAGAAACCGTTCGCTCGAATCAACAAGTGATGGAACGTTACCAATTAAAACAACAAGGGAATGTGTTGGTTGAAGGGCGTGCTATCGGGCATCGTATCGGTTCAGGCCATGTTAAAGTGATCCATAACTTAAATGAGATGGATAGGATCCAAGCTGGCGACGTACTCGTTACTGATATGACAGACCCAGATTGGGAGCCTATCATGAAAAAAGCGGCTGCGATTGTGACCAATCGTGGCGGTCGTACCTGCCATGCGGCGATTATTGCCCGTGAATTGGGTATCCCCGCTGTGGTCGGTTGCGGTGATGCGACAGAGCGCCTGCTGGAAAATAGTCAGGTGACTGTTTCCTGTGCTGAAGGGGATACAGGGTTTGTCTATGAAGGTGAGCTAGGATTTGAAATTCATAGTTCCGCCGTTGACGAAATGCCAGCGCTTGATGTCAAGATCATGATGAACGTGGGTAACCCGGATCGTGCATTTGATTTTGCCTGTTTACCAAACGAAGGGGTTGGCTTAGCGAGGTTAGAATTCATTATTAACCGAATGATTGGTGTTCACCCAAGAGCTTTACTGGAGTTCGATTCACAAACTCCTGAGCTACAAAATGAAATTCGCACCATGATGGCAGGTTATGATGATCCCATTGAATTCTATGTTGGTAAGTTGACTGAAGGGATTTCGACGTTAGCGGCAGCATTCTGGCCAAAACGGGTTATCGTGCGTCTTTCTGACTTTAAATCTAATGAGTATGCCAACCTTGTCGGTGGGGATATTTATGAGCCGGAAGAAGAGAACCCAATGTTAGGTTTCCGTGGAGCAGGGCGCTATGTCTCAGATAGCTTCCGAGATTGTTTCGCTCTTGAGTGTGAAGCCGTTAAGCGGGTACGTAATGAGATGGGGCTAACAAACGTTGAAGTGATGATCCCATTTGTGCGGACTGTCGCTCAGGCGGAAGCCGTAGTGGCTGAATTAGCGAAGCATGACCTCAAACGTGGTGAAAAACGGCTTGAAAGTCATTATGATGTGTGAGATCCCATCAAACGCATTACTGGCAGACCAATTCCTTGAACATTTTGATGGCTTTCTCTATTGGCTCTAACGATATGACCCAATTGACCTTAGGTTTAGATAGGGATTCTGGAGTCGTTTCTGAGCTATTTGATGAACGCAATGATGCCGTAAAAGCCATGTTATCGATGGCGATTCAAGCGGCTAAACGTCAAAACAAATATGTCGGTATCTGTGGTCAAGGCCCATCGGATCATCAAGATTTTGCGCAATGGTTAGTTGAAGAGGGAATAGATAGTCTTTCTCTTAACCCAGATACCGTTGTACAAACTTGGTTAAAATTAGCTGATTCATAATGAATTAATCTATTATTTAAGACGAGAGTCTCAAGCCGACAATTATAATTGTCGGCTTTTTTTATAAATCAAATTGAATATACCGATTGTCAACTTCAATAGAAGCTATCAGTTATTAATTAATATCTAATATAAGTAAATTTAAATACTGGATGAGAATTAATAGGTGTTTACACGGATTAAGTAATATTAGAAAGTTAATAAACCGATCCATTAGTGTTAATCATTTTGAGTTAAATCAATAAGTGATGCTATATAAATAACTATATAAAGAATTATAAGGTGATATTACTTACTCAAAATGGGAGTAATAAAAGATGAAGTCATTGCCTTAGTTGCAGGCCAGCCGGCGAGGCCTAGGATGATGAACAAAATTCATGTTGAGAAAAAAATAAAAAAAAAGCCTATCATGGGCTGACAGGCAAAGACTACACACAGCAATTCTATTGGGATAATCACGCATTAAATTAAATAAGCATGATATTGAGATTCGTATTAATCAAAACGTAATTCGATGTGAAGATAATAAATTAATTAAAAATTATAATCACTAAGAACACTCTTAATATATTTATTAGTCGCTGTATCATAAAGAGAATTCGTTTCAACGAAAAAGATAATATCACAAATGAGCTTGAATACTAACATTAGTCTGTTAAATATTGTTTCTAAATATTAATGAACATAATCGATAATCCAACAGTATGCTTAATAGAGAGCATACTGTTGGTTAGTTTAAAGTAAATTTATTTTTTACTCATAAACTCTTCTTCGAGAAACTTTTCTGTTTCTTCAAGGTTTTCATTTGGTATGGCGACCTCATTCATCCAGGCTTTTAATAGACTGTATGACACCGCAAGTACGACCGGACCTATAAACAAACCAATCATACCAAAGGAGAGGATACCACCGATAACCCCAACAAGTATGAGCACCATCGGCAAGTCAGCCCCCATTTTGATCAGCCATGGACGTAAAACGCCATCCATAGTTGCGACAACAGCAGCCCAAACAGCGAGGATGATTGCCCATGTTGTATCCCCTGTCCAGAATAGCCAAATGACGGATGGTACCATAATCAGTAGCGGGCCAAGCTGAGCAACACAGCAGATAAAGAGGAGAACGGTTAAGATAGCCGCATAGCTGATACCCGATAAGGCAAGCCCTACACCGCCAACAATAGCTTGAATAAGGGCGGTGACGACGACACCTAATGCAACGGCGCGGATTGACTGTGCGGCTAAGACTACCGCTGCATCGCCACGTATCCCTGCCAATCGAACGGCAAAATGGCGGATACCTAACATCACAGATTCGCCTTTGAGGTAGAGTAAACCGCTAAATAGCAACATTAAGGCGAGATGGAACATAAAACGGCCGGCATTGATGGCTTGTGCGAGGAACCAACCAGCAGCTTGTCCTAAATAGGGTTGGACTTTGGCTAACAGTGCATTACCGCCACTGGCAACCAAACTATGCCAAGCGTAATAAATTTTTTCACCAACGAAAGGGACGCTGTTAAGCCATTCTAGATCAGGCAAGCGCAAACTGTTAGGTGACTTAGCGAGTTCAATTAGCGGAGTGCTATTTTGAATAATACTGCCAATAAGAATACCCAGCGGTATAACGAATAGTAAAAGTATTAAGGAGACCATGACTAAAGCCGCCAACCAACGCTTGTTCCACAACCTTGCTTCAAGGCGTAGGAGTAGTGGCCATGTTGCTATCACCATCATACCAGCCCATACAAAACCAAGAATAAACGGGTTCAGTACCCAAAAACAGGCCGCTATCATTAAAATGATAAATGCGAAGCCAAAAATAAGTTTGGGTAAGTCGAGACGTTTTTGCGATTTTTCCATTAATGCCTAATCCTTAACAAATAAAAACACTGCAAGTGAGCCATTTTTTCAGGTGAAAATAACGTAATTTCTTTTTCACGATCAAAAAAAAACAATATTGTGATATGGTTCCATCACTGACAATGTCATCAGCGGTTGTACCTTCTTTAAGGAAAACGGGTTTTGCAGGGGGAAGCTCCGTAAACCAATCAGGCACTATTGTGCTACTTAAAATAAAGATAGTACATAACGAGTAATGCGAACACTAAACAACAAGAGTCATCGTTAATAATGATCCCGCGTATAACTGAAGCACCTCATTTAAGTAAACTAGTTATTGAATTTCTGCACCAACTACAGGCACATGGCTTTACAGGCGATAATGGCACTAGCTATGCGGAACGCTTATCGATGGCGACCGATAATAGCATTTATCAATTATTACCTCAGGCGGTGGTATTTCCTCGTTCGAGTGCGGATGTCCAAATTATAACCCGTGTTGCCGGGTTAGAAAAATTCAGAGAATTAACCTTCACCCCACGAGGTGGTGGCACAGGAACGAATGGTCAATCATTGACCGAAGGGATTGTGGTTGATATGTCACGTTATATGAACCGCATTCTAGAAATTAACCCTGAACAGGGCTGGGTTAAAGTAGAAGCGGGTGTGGTGAAAGATCAACTAAACCAATTTCTCAAACCCTATGGCTATTTTTTCTCACCTGAGTTGTCCACCAGTAACCGAGCCACATTAGGGGGGATGATCAATACCGATGCATCGGGGCAAGGCTCTTTGGTGTACGGTAAAACCTCAGATCACGTGCTGGGTGTTAAAGCGGTTTTGCTGGGAGGGGAATGCCTTGAAACACGCGCTATGCCTATCGCACTCGCCCAAACGATTGCGTCAGAGGATTCTGTCACAGGGCGTATCTACAAAACCGTACTTGAACGCTGTTTAGAGCAGCGCCCTTTGATTGAAGAAAAGTTTCCAAAATTGAACCGTTTTTTAACGGGCTATGATTTACGTCATGTGTTTAATGATGACCTTAGTGAATTCGACCTGACGCGTATTTTAACGGGGTCGGAAGGTTCACTGGCTTTTATTACCGAAGCCACGTTGGATATTACCCCTTTACCAAAAGTACGCCGTTTGGTGAACGTTAAATATGACTCTTTTGAATCTGCACTACGTAATGCGCCGTTTATGGTGCAGGCAAAAGCTCTGTCTGTCGAAACCGTCGATTCAAAAGTACTGAATTTAGCACGGGAAGATATCGTTTGGCATTCCGTGAAAGCATTAATCACCGATGTACCAAACAAAGAGATGCTGGGCCTTAATATTGTTGAATTTAGTGGGGATGATGAGGACGAAATCAATCACTTAACCACGAGCCTGTGCCAGCGTTTAGATGAGTTAATGGCCAATCACCAAGCGGGTGTGATTGGCTATCAAGTCTGTCATGATTTGGATGACATCAACCGTATTTACAATATGCGTAAAAAAGCGGTTGGTTTATTAGGAAATAGTAAAGGGGCTGCTAAACCGATCCCATTTGTTGAAGATACCTGCGTACCACCTGAACACCTAGCGGATTACATAGTAGAGTTTAGAGCACTGCTGGATAGCCACAATCTGAATTACGGGATGTTTGGGCATGTGGATGCGGGGGTTTTACACGTACGTCCTGCTTTAGATATGTGTGACCCGCAACAAGAAGTGTTGATGAAGCAAATTTCAGATGACATTGTCGCGCTGACTGCCAAATATGGCGGGTTATTATGGGGGGAGCACGGTAAAGGGTTCCGCGCTCAATATAGCCCGGCGTTTTTCGGTGAAGTGTTGTATAACGAGTTACGGAATATCAAAGCCGCTTTTGACCCTGATAACCGTCTGAATCCAGGTAAAATCTGTCCGCCAGCCGGTATTGATGCGCCAATGAAACAGGTGGATGCAGTTAAGCGAGGCACCTATGATCGCCAAATACCTGTACAGGTACGCCAAACGTTCCGTGGGGCGATGGAGTGTAACGGTAATGGGCTATGTTTTAACTTTGATGTGAAAAGCCCTATGTGTCCATCAATGAAAATAAGTGGACAGCGGATCCATTCGCCAAAAGGGCGTGCGACCCTCGTTCGTGAATGGTTACGGCTTCTTTCTAACCAAGGCGTCACGCCAGAAAGCTTAGAAAAAGGAATACAAGAAAACCGTCCATCACTACGCGGCTTGATTGAGAAAACACGCAATACATGGCAGGCGAAAAAAGGGGATTATGACTTTTCTCATGAAGTTAAAGCCGCGATGTCTGGGTGCTTAGCTTGTAAAGCTTGCTCAACACAATGCCCGATCAAAATCGATGTGCCTTCATTTAGAGCCAAATTTTTAGCGCTATATCACAGCCGATATTTAAGGCCTGTGCGGGATCATATTGTGGCGGGAGTGGAAAATAGCGCCCCCTTGATGTCGAAAGCGCCGGGTGTATTTAACTTTTTCTTACGTCAGCCATGGGTACAGAAATTAAGTGAGCAGACGATTGGAATGGTCGATCTCCCGCTGTTTTCTCAACCTACCTTAAAGCAAGAGCTATCAGGGCATGCGGCGATGACAGTGACGCTGGAGCAGTTAGAGTCGATGTCTCCTGCACAACGTGAAAACCATGTGTTGGTAGTACAGGACCCATTCACCAGTTATTACGATGCAAAAGTCGTGGCGGACTTTGTCAAATTAATCGAAAAATTGGGCTTTAAACCTGTTTTATTACCATTTTCACCGAATGGTAAGGCGCAACATGTCAAAGGGTTCCTTGCTCGCTTTGCCAAAACAGCGCAAAAAACCGCTGATTTTCTAAATCGGGTCGCCAAATTAGAGTTACCTATGGTTGGCGTCGATCCTGCATTAGTGTTGTGTTATCGCGATGAATACCGTGAGATTTTAGGGGCGCAGCAGTGCCGTTTTACCGTACAACTTGCTCATGAGTGGCTAGTGACATTGCCTGAGCCTACCGAGCATCGTCAGGTGTCGTCTGCCCCATGGTATTTCTTTGGTCATTGCACGGAAACAACCGCATTGCCAAATAGTGCGACTCAGTGGGCAAATTTGTTTAAACGTTATGGTCAAGAGCTTAAAAACATCAGTGTAGGGTGTTGTGGTATGGCTGGGACTTATGGTCATGAAGTGGCGAATATCAAAAACTCGAAAGGTATCTATAATTTATCGTGGAAACCCGCGATAGAGAAATTACCCAAAGAGCGTTGTTTAAGCACAGGGTATTCATGTCGCAGCCAAGTAAAACGTATGGAAAATACACAAATAAAACACCCCTATACAGGCGTTATTGGAGATAGTTGAATGATTTGGAGACGTAAATTTACGCTTGACCACATGGCAGAAATGGCCAAAGGCTGTATGTTAGGCCATCTAGGTATTGAGATCACGGGGTATGGTGATGATTACCTTGAAGGCACTATGCCAGTCGACCAACGAACAAAACAGCCATTTGGTTTTATTACATGGGGGCGCTTCTGTTGTGCTGGCGGAATCATTAGGCTCAATAGCAGGTTACCTATGCAGTGAAGGGGAACAACGTGTTGTTGGCCTTGAAATTAATGCTAATCACATTCGTTCGGCAACCCAAGGTGTAGTGAAAGGCGTTTGTAAGCCTGTTCACCTAGGGCGCCGCCAGCAGGTATGGAATATTGATATTTTCAATGAGAAAGGGCAACTGTGTTGTACTTCTCGTTTAACGACCGCGGTACTCTCCGATTGATACCCATTAACCTCAACTCGAATAGGGTTTGAGGTTCCTTCAACAATTTCATCAGAATTTCAATTTTTGTCTTGCCGATTAAGTTGTATAATAAATGTATCTTTATTAATTTGTGCCATTTAAGTGTATTGATGAGTACATAATATTAAAAAAAAATGTAACTTTTTTTAATCGTTATATTTTAATGAGTTAGTGTACATTTTTTACACGCGATGGCGTATAAATAAGCGCAAAATGCGTAAAAAATGAGCTAGAATAGGTATAACCTTTCAAAACAAATGGTTGAAGTGACAAAGGTTATCGTTACCATAGGATAAACGGAGTTAATCTCCTGATAACTGGCTGAAAAGCCATGAGAATTGTGGGGTCAATATGACTGCAAATGTGAATGACAGCGTAGAAACTTTTTCTATAGACGAAACGAATTGGCAAGGTGTCAGCCTAACTGATAGCGCGGCGAAACAAATCAAAAAATTGATGGAGCAAAATCCTGAAACTAAAGGGCTTTCGCTGGGTGTTAAACAGTCTGGATGCGCTGGCTTTGGCTATGTTTTCGAGATGATCGAGAACCCAACAGAGGATCATTTACTCTTTGAACATGATGGTGCACGTCTGTATGTACCTAAAGAAGCCATGCCATTTATCGATGGTACAGTTGTCGATTATGTCCAAGAAGGGCTTAATCGGATATTTAAATTCAATAATCCGAAAGCGCAACATGCCTGTGGGTGTGGTGAAAGCTTCGGTGTTTAATATGTGAAGTCAGATTATGTCTCAGAGCAATGTAGAAATTGGCGATGAAGTTCAAAGCTGGCTAAATGACCAGCGTTATAAAGAAGGCTTTTTTACGAATGTCGCCACAGATGAAATGGCTAAAGGGATCAACGAAGATGTTGTCCGAGCGATTTCTGCAAAACGTAATGAGCCAGAGTGGATGCTAAAATTCCGCCTTGATGCCTATCATCACTGGAAAGGAATGGAAGAGCCACACTGGTTAAAAGCCCATTATCCAAATTTAGATTATCAAGACTACAGCTATTACTCAGCGCCATCTTGTGGTTCTTGTGATGACAGTTGCGGGTCACAATCCGGTGCGAAGCAAGGAACTGGTGTTACAGAAACCAATAATTATCTAACGGCTGAAGTTTGAAGAGGCCTTCAACCAACTCGGTGTTCCTGTTCGTGAAGGGAAGGCCGTGGCGGTCGATGCTATTTTTGACTCAGTATCTGTTTCTACAACATATCGTGATGATCTTGCTAAACACGGCATTATTTTCTGTTCATTCAGTGAAGCTATCCAAGAGTACCCTGAGTTGGTGCAAAAATACCTTGGTACTGTCGTTTCTAGTCACGATAACTTCTTTGCTGCGCTCAATGCGGCGGTGGCATCGGATGGCACTTTTGTGTATATCCCGAAAGGGGTACGTTGTCCGATGGAGCTTTCCACTTACTTCCGTATTAATGCTGCAAAAACAGGGCAATTTGAACGGACGATTTTGATCGCCGACGAAGGAAGCTATGTCAGCTACATTGAGGGCTGTTCAGCACCTGTCCGTGATAGCTATCAGTTACACGCTGCGGTCGTCGAAGTCATCATCCATAAAGATGCAGAAGTGAAATACTCAACGGTTCAAAACTGGTTCTCCGGTGGCGACAGTGAAGCAGGTGGTATTCTTAACTTTGTGACTAAGCGTGCGCTGTGCGAAGGTGAGAATTCGAAAATGTCATGGACTCAATCTGAAACGGGTTCTGCGATCACCTGGAAATACCCAAGTGTTATCTTAAAAGGGGATAACTCGGTTGGTGAGTTTTTCTCTGTGGCACTGACAAACGGTAACCAGCAAGCCGATACCGGCACTAAAATGATCCATATTGGTAAAAATACGCGTTCGACGATCATCTCTAAAGGTATCTCAGCGGGTAAAAGCCAAAATAGCTATCGCGGCTTAGTGAAAATCTTACCAAGCGCACATAATGCACGCAATTTCACTCAATGTGACTCGATGCTTATTGGTACTCAGTGTGGAGCACACACATTCCCTTACGTTGAAGTCAAAAATAACACCGCTCAGCTAGAACATGAGGCGACCACTTCTCGCATTGGCGAAGATCAGCTTTTTTACTGCTTACAGCGTGGAATTAGTGAAGATGATGCGATTTCAATGATCGTAAATGGTTTCTGTAAAGACGTTTTCTCGGAACTTCCGTTAGAGTTTGCGGTAGAAGCACAGAAATTGCTGGCAATCAGCCTAGAGCACAGTGTGGGCTGATCACAATCAGGTTTATATGCGCAAAAGCGCTAAAGGCATGTTGATATGTTAAGTGTTAAAAATTTACATGTAAGTGTAGAAGGCAATGAAATATTAAAGGGCTTATCATTGGAAGTGAAACCGGGTGAGGTTCACGCCATTATGGGTCCGAATGGTTCAGGTAAAAGTACGTTATCTGCAACACTCGCTGGTCGTGAAGAGTATGACATCGACAGTGGCGAAGTCATTTTCAAAGGTAAAGATTTGCTAGAGTTGGACCCAGAAGAGCGAGCTGGTGAGGGTATCTTCTTAGCGTTCCAATACCCAGTAGAAATTCCAGGGGTGAGTAACCAATTCTTCCTCCAAACGGCCGTCAATGCGGTTCGTGAATATCGTCAGCAAGAACCTTTAGATCGTTTTGATTTCCAAGATTTTATTGAAGATAAAATTAACTTACTGGAGATGCCTCAAGATTTATTGACACGCTCTGTTAACGTGGGCTTCTCCGGCGGTGAAAAAAAAACGTAATGATATTCTGCAAATGGCTGCTCTTGAGCCAGAACTCTGCATCTTAGATGAAACTGACTCAGGGTTAGATATTGATGCACTGAAAACCGTTGCCAATGGTGTCAATTCACTGCGCTCTCCAGACCGTTCATTTATCATTGTGACGCATTACCAGCGCATTCTGGATTACGTCAAACCTGATTTTGTGCATGTGCTGTATCAGGGGAAAATCATCAAATCAGGTGATTTCAGCTTGGCGAAAAAACTGGAGGAGCAAGGTTATGGCTGGCTTATTGACCAACAGTGAAAGAGCAGGAAAACGTGCTCAGGTAGCTGCATTAAATGAGCAAGCGATGGCGCGTTTTGCAACACTTTTTGAGCAACGCTCTGGGGCGAAATCGCATCATGCGGCGGCACATTGGGAAAAAGCTAAACAAGTCGGTTTACCGGTTTTTCGTCATGAAGATTGGCACTATACGCCGTTGCATTCGGTATTGAATACACATTATCGTTTTGCCGAACAAGATCTTGACGAAAAAGCGTGTGAAGCTTTAGCGCTTCCGATTGATGCCTATCGAATTGTACTTGTTGATGGCCGCTATAGCTCAACACTTAGCTCTATCGATATGGGGCCATTTCAAGTTGCGCTATTAGATAGCCAAGATATGCTGCCCGATGCGGTTAATAGTGAGATCTTTTTGCATTTAACGGAAAGTCTTGCTCAACAGCCAATTGTTATTCACCTAGGTGCAAATCAAATTGCACAAAAGCCCCTTTATCTACTGAATATATCCAGCGGTAGTGATGGCGATACGGTGAATACTAGCCAATATCGCTATCACATCACGTTAGATGCAAACAGCAAAGCGCAAGTGATCGAGCATTTTGTCAGTTTTAACGATAAAGCCCATTTTACTGGGGGCCGTTTAACAGTTGAAGTGGGGGATAATGCGCAATATCAGCACTTCAAACTGAATAACGAAAACAATGTGGCTCAGCATTTTGCTCATAATGACATCGTGGTTGGTCGCGATAGCCAAGTATTAAGCAGCAGCTTTTTGCTGGGTGGAGCACTAACGCGCCATCATACGAGCGCACAACTGATGGGTGAAAATGGGCATTTTTCACTCAATAGCTTGTTATTGCCAAAAGACAGTGAAATTGTCGATACTCGGACTTACCTTGAACACAATGTAGGTCAGTGTGAAAGCCGGCAATTACATAAAGTCATTGCCATGGACGGAAGTAAAGCCGTGTTCAATGGCATGATCAAAGTGGCGCCAAATGCCTTAAAAACAGACGGTCAAATGAGCAATCACACGTTATTATTGGGTGATAAAGCCGAAGTTGACACTAAGCCTCAGCTAGAAATTTATGCTGATGATGTGAAGTGTGGGCATGGTGCAACGGTAGGCCGTATTGATGATGAGCAGTTATTTTACCTGCGTTCCAGAGGGATTGACGGCAAAGCCGCAAAACATATGATTATCATTGCTTTTGCAGCGGAGTTGACTGAGTCGATTGAAAATGAAGAACTCAAACAAGCCGTCATGGCGAATATTCGCCAACGCTTAGCAGAGGTCTAATACGCGTATGACATACAACGTAACAGCAGTTAGGCAGGATTTTCCTGCCTTATCCCAAAGTGTGAATAATCATCCTTTGGTCTATCTTGATAGTGCAGCAAGTGCACAGAAGCCTCTGCAAGTGATTGAAAAAGAGAGCGAGTTTACGTTGCATCAATATGCTGCGGTACATCGTGGGATACATACCCTCAGCGCGCAAGCGACAAGCATGATGGAAGAGGTACGCCAAAAAGCGGCCGATTTTATTCATGCCTCTTCAGCAGAAGAAATAGTTTTTGTTAAAGGCACAACCGAAGCAATCAACCTTGTTGCCAATACCTTCGGGCGAACATTTATCGGTAAAGGCGATAATATTGTCATTACTGAGATGGAACACCACGCCAACATCGTACCTTGGTACATATTAGCCGAATCTATAGGCTTTGAAATTCGGGTCATTCCTGTTAGTGACGATGGGCGGTTACTGTTAACGCAACTTGGTGAACTCATTGATGCCAAAACACGGTTATTGAGCTTTACTCACATCTCTAATGTGCTAGGCACCGTTAACCCCGTTAAAGAGATTATTCAGCAAGCGAGGGCTTTAGCGGCTAATTGTGGGGCTGAGTTGTATGTGCTAGTCGATGGCGCTCAAGGTGCGATGCACACTGTTGTTGATGTGCAAGAGTTAGACTGTGATTTTTATACTTTCTCAGGGCATAAACTGTATGGGCCGACAGGGATTGGCATTCTGTATGGCAAAAAATCACTTTTAGATAAGATGCCTCCGTGGGAAGGGGGCGGAGCAATGATCCGCCATGTCAGTCTTAAAAACGGGATCACTTATGCGGATGCGCCATGGCGTTTTGAAGCAGGAACCCCCAATGTTAGCGCCATTATTGGCTTAGGGGCGGCCTTTGATTATCTCAACACGTTAGGGAGAGCAGAAGCCTTTGCTTATGAAAAGGAAGTGATGTCCTATGCTTCTAAAAAATTAAAAGAAATTCCCTCATTAACCCTATACGGTAACGATCAACGTGAAGGGGTGATTGCATTTAACCTCGGCGCACATCATGCTTACGATGTTGGCTCTTTTTTAGATCAATATGGTATTGCTATCCGTACTGGGCACCATTGTGCATTACCATTGATGGACCGCTATAATGTTCCTGCAATGTGTCGCGCTTCGGTAGGTATCTATACGACCAAAGAAGAGATAGATTCCTTATTCAATGCATTACAGCGCATTAAAAAATTGTTAGGCTAGGCGTTAAAGCCTGATTGTTTTGTTATCATTGACTGAAAAAGCCAATATGTTATTGGCTTTTTCATTTATTAACCCTGCTCCTATTAACTGAACGATTTGCTAATCAGCAGAGAAAACGAATCAGGTTGACTAGCCTTAGAGACATTTGTGATTAATTAAGGAAAGAAGTATGCCAGCTTTACCCGATGAACATAAATTGCTACGGAATTTTGCACGTTGCCAAGACTGGGAAGAGCGTTATCTATACATGATAGAGCTTGGTGGGCGCTTAACGCCATTAACAGAGCAACAACGTAGCGATAGTAACTTGATTGCAGGTTGTCAAAGCCAAGTCTGGATAGATATGCAAAAACAGCCAGATGGTAGCATTTGTTTTGCTGGTGATAGTGACGCGGCGATCGTGAAAGGGTTAGTTGCAATAGTCATTATTCTTTTTCAGGGGAAAACGGCTGAGCAGATCTTGTCAGTAGATGTCAAATCATTTTTCGCTCAACTTGCTTTGGAGCAGCATTTGACGCCGTCGCGTACTCAGGGCCTTAATGCGATGATCCGGACAATCCTTTCCCGAGCAACACAGCTACAATAATTATCTCGCGGGGAATACTATTTCCCTGCTTGTTTTTTTTGAACTGTTCTGAGCAGCCATCCCTCGTATTCATGATTAACTCTTCGATTTAGCTTAACTCATTGTTTCATCAATGATATAACGATTACTACTTACAAAATATTCAACGGGTATTAAAGATAAGCAATATAGTTGCTATTATGTACATCTTGAATGAGAAGCGATGTCTATCCGCTTCGAATCGTCGAGTTGTGGCTAAGCTCCATTTGAATTTCTCGTGGCTGCTTTTTTGCTGCCTAGCTACCCCTCAAGTTATTAGAGCATAGTTTGGTATTCCCTGGAGTCGGTATGAAGAAAGCGTTAACTGTGGCAAGTTTGTTTGTGGCAAGTGTATTGCTATCGCCAGTACAAGCGAAGGATTATCCATTACCAGATAGCAATACGCGCCTTATCGGGGAAAATACACACTATGTTGTTCCCAATGATGGTCGTTCATTAGAAATGATTGCCAGCGAATATCAAATTGGTTTACTGGCGATGCTAGAAGCGAACCCCGGGTACGGATCCTTATTTACCCGAAGCTGGCAAAGAGTTGATTATTCCGACGCAAATGTTATTGCCAGCAACACCTCGGACGGGGATTATTATTAACCTCGCCGAATTAAGACTGTATTACTATCCTGAAGGTAGTAAAGAAGTGGTGGTCTATCCTATCGGAATTGGTCAATTAGGGCGTGATACACCGGAAATGGTGACATCTGTGAGCCAATCCATTAAAGATCCCACATGGACGCCAACGGCGAAATATTCGTAAAAATTATGCCAAAGAAGGGATCACTTTGCCTGCGGTGGTACCCGCAGGGCCAGACAACCCAATGGGGCTTTACGCGTTACGTTTAGCATATGGCAGAGGTGAATATTTAATTCACGGCACGAATGCTGATTTTGGTATTGGTATGCGTGTTAGCTCAGGCTGTATTCGTCTACGCCCAGATGATATTGAAGCTCTGTTTAAAACGGTTCCTAAAGGAACGCGAGTGCAAGTGATCAATCAACCGGTTAAATATTCAAAAGAAGCTGATGGTAGCTATTACATCGAAGTACACCAACCTCTTTCCAAGAAAGCCTCCAGATGATCCACAAACAATGCCGATACCGCTCTCTGATGATTTTAAACGTTTCCTTGAAAATGAAGAGATTGATAAAGCATTAGTGGAAAAAGAGCTGGCAAGGCGTTCAGGGGTTGCCTGTGAGGGTTAACAAGGAGCAGGGGGTTGAAAGGCAATATGAACCGGAGTACAGCGTGAGTGGCAGCCAAACGGATGAAGTCATCAATGAACAGGGGAAATATCCAGCGTTGAATCCGATTGATGAATTTACTATTTCACAGCCTCAACCTGTCTATCAGGGATCTGAAAACGAATAACAGGTAAAAAAATAAGGGCCTAATATCTAGGCCCTCTACATATAAGATTATGCGGTATAAAACAGTAGACTGTTATACCGTTGCTAATTCAAACTTACTTTTTGTAAGAACGAACTTGGTTATCAAGACGTTGGTTAGCACGAGCTGCTTCTTGTTGTGCAGCTTGAACTTCAGCGCGAATAGTCTGGACATCGTTGCTCAGTTGATCAACTTTACCATTCAGAGTTTGCACGTCTGAAGAGAGTTTTTGCACTTCAGTGCTGTTAGAACAACCCGCCAGTAATGCTGAAGCTAGAACGATAGAGCCCAGAACAATTTTAGTACGAATCATTATTTTACCCTCTAGATAGATTTATCTTGAAAATACCAAAGTAAGCGACCAGTAAAATAGATATCAGATTGTTTCTAACATCTACTTATTCCATATGAACAACGCAATGTGTTCAGGAATGGTACTTACTTTTTCTTATGCTAGTACTTAATTTCCAGTTTTGCTAGAAATACTTTTAGCCAGACAGTAGGAAAAATAAGAAAAAATGTATTCTCAACTCTCAAGGCTATTATTCAATCAAATCAAACTCTCTTTGAGATATTAGTCTAATATAGCAAATGAATAATAGATTGCAATAACGCCATAAATCAAAATATTCTCTACCGGAAGCATTTTATGTTAAAACAAAACATCCTACCTTATTCGACTAATAGTATAAGTGTTGGATGAGCGAAAATGGCAACCATTTATTGTGCTCAGGCAGAATGACAAGCATTCATTTATTGAAACATGACTTAAAAAAACAAAAACGGGAAAAAACAAAGTTCTCCCCGTTTTAATTACGCCCTAAACGATGTCTTAAGACGTTATGGATTTTAAGCTATTGCTAATTACAGCACGTGTACGGAAGATGTATTGGTTGTTCCGCTTGGAACTAATGCACCAGATACCATCACAATAGCATCACCTTCTTTCGCCAAGCCGCTATTTAAAGCTGCACGTTTACCTTCGCGGTAAAAATCATCTGTTTGATGTGAAACCACCAACCATCATTGGTACTACACCTTTTACCAATAACAACTGACGAGCGGTTTCTTCGTTAGTGGTTAGCGCTAAAATAGGCGCGGTAGGGAAGTATTTACGGACTGATTTGGCTGATTTACCGCCGAAAGTAGCAACGACAATCAGTGGAACGTCTAACTTCTCAGACATCTCAACGGCGCCACGGCAAAACCGCTTCGGTGACACGTAGGCGTTGGCCTGGTTTTTGGTTATCAATACGGGTTGGCATGATGCGATCTGTGCGCTCACAAATCGTTGCCATGATAGTAACGGCTTCAACAGGGTATTTGCCTTTAGCACTTTCACCGGAAAGCATCACAGCATCCGTACCATCAAGGATGGCGTTTGCCACGTCGCCTGCTTCAGCGCGAGTAGGGCGTGGGTTTTTGATCATTGAAATCTAACATTTGCGTTGCGGTGATCACGACTTTACGTGCAGCAACACATTTCTCAATCATCATTTTTTGGGGCGAAAATAACTTCTTCTACAGGGATCTCAACACCCAAGTCACCACGGGCAACCCATGATACCATCAGACGCTTCTAGGATATCATCAAAGTTATTCAAACCTTCTTGGTTTTCAATTTTGGAGATGATCTGAATATTTTCGCCACCGTGTTTTTTCAGGTGGAGCACGGATTTCTTCCACATCAGAACGTTTACGGATAAACGACGCGGCGACAAAATCGACGCCTTGCTCACAACCAAAAATCAGGTCTTCTTTATCTTTTTCAGCGAGAGCAGGTAAACCAATAGAGACGCCGGGTAGGTTAACGCCTTTTTTCTCACCTAAATCACCATTATTCAAGACTTCACAGATCACTTCTGTCGCGGTGACATCTTTCACTTTCATGCCAATTAAACCGTCGTCGACTAAAACGGTATCACCCGCGTTAAGATCTGCGGTCAAACCGGCATAAGTTACAGCAACTCTGTCTTTAATTACCGATAACTGAGGTATCTGTAGTGAATGTAAAAGTTTGACCAGCAAACGAGAGAAACATCGTTACCGCCCTCAAGTTTCATAGTGCGGATTTCAGGCCCTTTAGTATCAAGCAGGATAGCGCTTGTTTGCCAGTTCTCGCACAGACTGCACGTAAGATTTTTGATACGTTGACCATGCTCTTCATAGTCGCCGTGAGAGAAGTTGAGACGCATGACATTCATGCCTGCATCAAGAAGTTGGTTCAATTTTTCTTCTGATTCGGTTTTTGGACCGATGGTACAAACAATTTTCGTTTTTTTCATGGCAGTCTATCTAAAGGTTATAAAGGAAATCGGTATTGTCGTCGATTCATGAATACGTTTTGTTGCGCAACGCATTGTATTAAGAATAGGCGACAGTCTGGTGTTCAATGCAATTATGTTGTGGATTAGATCACATTTTTTATGCTAATTATTATGATTGTAACCTAATGCACTAAAGCTAACTTACTGATTTATTTTTGATGAAACCTTTCAGCTTGTGCGATTATTATAGACAACAAAAAACTGTGAGACAAATCAAATTTTGCAAAATTGAGTGAAGAGATATTTCAGATCAAAATAATTGAAGATTTTATCGGTGCTGTTGCGCAACACGAGAAGGTGGTCACAAAAACGGTGGAGCAGATAAGAAAACAAGGGAGAAACAGTGAATAACATCGTTGAATGGTGCGTCCGAGTAGACTCGAACTACCGACCCCCACCATGTCAAGGTGGTGCTCTAACCAACTGAGCTACGGACGCATTGTAATATCATTGACGTTGTGAAATGGTGCGTCCGAGTAGACTCGAACTACCGACCCCCACCATGTCAAGGTGGTGCTCTAACCAACTGAGCTACGGACGCATTGCAATTTCATTGACGTTTTTGAAATGGTGCGTCCGAGTAGACTCGAACTACCGACCCCCACCATGTCAAGGTGGTGCTCTAACCAACTGAGCTACGGACGCGTTTCAAAACTGTCAGGGTGACAACGGGAACGAATATTAACGTCCTACCGCCGTTCTGGCAAGGGGAAAATGTATTTTCGTGATAGTTTGCTCGTATTTACAGCGACTAAAGCAAAAATACATTCCCCAATCGAATAATTTGCTTGTTATTCCATCAATTAGCGCGTTGAACGAAGTAAAACAACGCTATCAGGTTGCCTATGGATCCACCAAATACGGGTGGCCATACCCACGGCAGCCGCACTTAGACCCACAATAAATCCGATCCAAAAGCCTTTAGGCCCCATCGCAGGGAAGATAAAGTCAGTTAATGCGAGTACATAACCCACAGGTAATCCTAAAATCCAGTAAGCGGTAAAGGTAATAAAGAAGATAGAACGCGTATCTTTATAGCCGCGTAAAATACCTGCACCGATGACCTGCACCGAATCTGAAAGCTGGTAAATCGCTGCAAATAGCATGAGGCTTGAAGCGAGAACAACTACTTCAGGGCTTTTGTTATACATTAACGCAATAGGTTCACGTAAGGTTGCCGTCAGGATCGCGGTACAGCATGCGACTAATAAGCCAACTGCCAAACTGGTATAAGAAGAGACTTTCGCTGCTTCAGTCGATTGTTGTCCAAGGTTATAACCCACACGGATAGTGGCAGCGATACCCAATGACAATGGGAACATAAACATGACCGAGCTGAAGTTTAATGCAACTTGGTGTCCTGCAACTGCCACGACACCCAGCGGCGCAACCAGCAATGCGACGATGGCAAATAGTGTCACTTCAAAAAATAACGCTAACCCAATAGGTGCACCTAAAACAAAAATACGTTTCATAATAAGTGGGTTAGGGGAAGCAAAGGGTTGTGTCGCCTTAATATCGCGTTGTGAGCCCGCTCTTTTTACGTACCAACGCATCATAATGCACATTACCCAGTAGACTGATGCAGTTGCGACACCACAACCCACACCACCTAATGCAGGCGCACCAAAATGCCCATAAATAAAGATATAGTTAATGGGAATGTTGACCATCAAGCCGAGAAAACCAATCACCATGCCTGGTTTGGTTTTGGATAGACCTTCACATTGGCTACGAAAGACCTGATAAAATAGATAGCCGGGCGCACCCCACATAATCGCATGTAAGAAACGGACAGACTTATCTGCTAGCTCTTCATTAATATGCGGCATGTTACCAATAATTAACTTACTATTATAAAGTAAAAAAATCACACCCAGTGAAAGGAAGAACGCTAGCCATAGCCCTTGCTGAATTTGATTACCAATTAACTGACGGCGACCAGAACCATTCATCTGTGCGACGATAGGTGTCAGTGCCATTAATAACCCCTGACCAAAAAGAATAGCTGGCAGCCAGATAGAAAATCCAACTGCAACTGCTGACATCTCGGTTTCACTGACACTACCTGCCATCACGGTATCCACAAAACCCATCGCCGTTTGTGAAAATTGAGCAAGAATGATCGGAATGCCGAGAGCGAGCAAGCTACGCGCTTCTGTAAAATATTTCTGCACGCATACACCTTTAGAGTAATAAATACTGATTAATAGAATATAGAGAAAGAAATGCTAATGATTTTTGATAAATCAAATAGTTAATAGCAACTTTATATTTTAACTCTTTTGATAACTTAAGCCAATGATCTGTTGTTCTTAATATGAAAGAAAGTTGTATATGGAGCGGCATGATAATGTTACACAAATTCACACATAGGTTGAGCCAAACCACTCAAATTAGATAGATCTCTAAGAATGTTTAGGTAAACTGAGACTATCAATTCATAGCACTGAGAATCATTATGTTTACAGGTATCGTTCAGGGGACTGCCCCAATTGTTGAGGTTACAGAGAGAGCTAACTTTCGTACCCATGTGATGAAATTTACACCAGAACTGCTTGTCGGCTTAGAGACCGGCGCTTCCGTAGCGCATAATGGTTGTTGCCTAACAGTAACAAAAATAGATGGCGAATATGTTAGCTTTGATTTAATCAAGGAAACACTCAGGCTAACCAACCTAGGTGAATTGAAGGTTGGTGATGTTGTTAACATTGAAAGAGCTGCAAAGTATGGTGATGAGATAGGCGGCCATGTGGTATCAGGCCACATTGTGACGACCGCAGAGATCAGTAAAATCTTCACATCAGAAGATAATCATCAAATTTGGTTGTCTATCTATGACAAAGCATTGATGAAATATATTTTACACAAGGGGTTTGTTGCGATTGATGGGATCAGTCTCACTGTCGGTGACGTAATCAATAACCGTTTTTGTGTACATCTGATCCCTGAAACCTTAGCAAGAACCACATTAGGTTTGAAACGGCTGGGGGATAAAGTGAACATTGAAATAGACCCACAAACTCAAGCGATAGTTGATACAGTCGAACGAGTTTTATTGCAGAAAGAGCAGGAAAAAAAAGCTCAAGAAGCGATTACACAGGCAAGCGATAACTAAATGTAACCCTTTGTATGAGGGAAACTGAAAATGCTATAGCACCGAGGAGTTAGCTGGTGTTATAGCATTAAAAGTCTGATAAGTTTTACTATCTTAAGGGCTTAAGGGGAAATCCCTTGTATTTGCACTTTTGTTGGGTTTTTTAGTACCAAGTATTAATTTGCGCCACTATGCTTTTTCGCTAAAATTAATAGAAATGCTAGCATTATCACGTTCAATTGCTTCAACGAGCCGTTTAAAATGCGCTGACTTTTTATGCATTTCAAGCGCATCGGTACTTTCCCATTCTTCAAAAACGATGTAACCATCCTCTTTAGTGATAAGGTCATATTTAATGCATCCTTGCTCACGACGACTTAGCTTAGCTAAATTTTTGATTATGTCTTTGGTTAAAAATCCATTCTTATTTTCTGTTGTGATTTGTGCATATACAACAATACTCATTCCGTTCTCCTTATGTGTATCGAGAACTATCTTAAAGGGAACTTGGCTTTTGTATTGTAAAAAAACGAATAATGAGACTTCAAAAAAGCAGACGGCGTCATCGTGAAATAACGCTTAAAATCACGATAGAAATGGGACTGATCATAATAGCCTGTTTCTAGCCAGCGATAGGTATCTTGCTCGGCAAGCATTGCCTTAAGTAGTTGTTCTAGACGGCAATTTATCTGATATCTTTTAGGGGTAATGCCATATTCTTTTAAAAATTCTTTTTGTATAAAACGTGCGCTGTATCCCATTTCATCAGCAATATCATTAATCTTTTTGGTTGGATTTCGGTAGAGGATCGCCAATATATCATCCACTAATTGATGCTGTTTTGAGACTTTCGTCGCATTAAAACAATCAAGTAGTTCTTTAAAGGATGATTTCGATAACTCTTTATACCAAGGATCCTGCCATATATCGGCTAACGCGGTCGGTATATCGGTATAAGTTAAGATGCGTTTAGGTAATAAAAAACGCACGGCATCATGACGTACACGCAATACCATGAGCTTCCCATGATTAGGCTCTGCGGTAAAAGTGTCGATACGCGGAATAACAAGCTGATATTTGTTGACTTGTTGATGGTGATCAGTAGACAGACGTAACGCTTTGGTAGAAACCCAAATTTCTGCGCCAGTACCAGGAAAAATTTTAATCGGTGTTGTAAATTTCTTGATAATTAGAATCGAACTGATAAAACCATTCAATTCCGTTGGCGGATAATACTGTTTGAGCATAATTCCTACATAGCGAGTTGTTCGAATCACTTATAATAACGTTTTTTAGTCGAAAGACTAATTAAAATAATATTTATGCATTATTAAAGGCTCTATAAAGAGATTCATCTCAATAATAGAGCCTTTATAAGAAGGAATATTCCGTAATTGTGTTACCGAGGAACTCTAATGCCTCCGCTAACGCCGTTCGGACTCCAGAGGATTTGCCACAACTGAATATCTCTTGCTCGGAAAGCGCCAGCACAAGAGTTTAAGTAATAGGTAAACATACGTTTAAAGCGAGGAGTATAATTATTACTTAGTTCTGACCAACTATTTAAGAAGCGTTCATACCAAGCCATTAACGTTTTATCGTAATCAGCCCCAAAATTGTGCCAATCTTCCATGATAAATTTACCTTCACTTGAGTTCCCAATATTTTGAATAGAGGGTAATACGCCATTTGGGAAAATATATTTACCAATCCACGAGTCCACATTGACTTTATTTTTGTTAGAGCCAATTGTGTGTAACAAAAATAAGCCATCGTCTTTAATATTTCTACGTGCCACATCGAAATAGGTTGCGTAGTTTTTAGGGCCAACGTGTTCAAACATGCCGACAGAGACGATGCGATCAAATTTATCATTTAACTCACGGTAATCTTGCAAAATGATATTAACGTCTAAGCCTTTACAACGCTCTTGTGCGAGTTTTTGTTGCTCTTTAGAGATAGTGACCCCTGTAACAGAGGCGCCATAATGGCGAGCGGCATAGGCGCTTAAGCCTCCCCAGCCACAACCAATATCTAAAAGGCGCATACCCGGCTCTATTTGCAGTTTGCGACAAATTAGATCCAATTTATTAATTTGTGCCTGTTCAAGTGATGTCGCATCATGCCAATAACCGCAAGAATATTGCATATAAGGGTCAAGCATTAGGGTAAAAAGATCATTACCCAAATCATAGTGCTCTTCTCCTACAATCCAAGACCGTTTTTGGGTTTGCAGGTTTCTTAGGCGCGCCATAGCGACTTTCATGATATCGGTAAGGTTATTCGGCAGCTTAGTGTCGAGTTTCGCTTGCAATACTTTATAGAAAAATATATCTAAGCGCTCACAGTCCCACCAGCCGTCCATATAACTCTCGCCAAGACCGAGAGACCCTTTTTGTAAAACCCTTTTATAAAAATCGGTATTATGTATTTGAATATCGAAAGGGCGAGAGCCGTTTATTTCTATGCCTGCTTGGTTTAATAAAGACTCTGCGATCCTTTGCCAATTCGAAACTTTCGCTTTAGTTTCATCTACACAAGTGCTCATATGCTCTCCAACTTGAGATGAAGGTTTTTGAGATAGAATTTCAGTTTGCTGAAAGTGTAGGGTTGCGAAGAATAGCTTCACAAAGACAGGAGCGCATTTATACCGTCGCGCCCTGAGTTTAAACCATCAATATTTATTAACTCAAAAATCACTTCGGACTAAGTATTATCCGAGTATAGAAGCGATAGTTTTATTTAACAATGGCGAAAAATGTCACTTTAGCCAGAAAAGTAGAATTTGAAAGTAAATATACAGAATTGGAATGTCAAATAAAGAGTGGATGATTTTAAAAAGACGACTTAATTAGGTTTTTTATTCCAAATCAGCCACTACAGAGTAGTGGCTGATAGCAAAATTAGTTATTGAGGCTGATATTCTGCATTTTTCCGTGATGATTCAGTGCAATCTTTTGTATTTTGAACAAAATAACCAATAATCATTGGTAATATTGTTATTGCCATGACACCTGTTGTGGATAGTAGCGGATCAAAAGGTAATGCGGAAACTAATATACTGGCGACAAAACACAATCCCAGTTGTAAGGTATTTTGCAATGCGGCAGCTTTACCACTTGCCTGAGGGTAGGCATTCAGCGCTTTTGAAACTGCAATTGGGTAAGAAGCACCGTTCATTGCTGCCATAAAACAAAAGGGGATTAAGATCATGGTTAGGCTTGGTGTGGTATAAATTGCCATTACAAACAGAATTGACATACTCACAGCATAGCCGATCAATAATAATGGAAATAAGATTTCAGCACGGACTTTGATTAATAAAAAACGACATCCATAACCACCAATAATAAAGGCAAGAGTTTGAGGAATATAACTCAGACCAATATCTGCTGGGTCAAAACCCATATTTCTTAAAATAAAAGGTGACCCCGTTAACCAAGCAAAGAAACCGGCACTACAGGATGCGTAAACCAAAACGTTACCACTGTATATACGTGAGCTGAGTAATTTTAAAAATGAAACGGACTCTTTTCCTGATGTACTACTAATGATCTCTTTTGGGGCAACATTTTTTAATAAAAATGTCGGAAGTAATAATAAAACCCCAACGGCCATTAAAACAACAAAGATAATTTCCCAATCATAATGCTCAAGCACCCATGCACCCAATAAAGGCGCCAAAGCAGGAGAAAGAGCAACTAGGGGCATAATGGTCGCAAACACTTTTTGCGTACTAGAGGAGTCATAACGGTCGATAACTAGTGCTTGCCAAAGAACGGCTGCACTACAGACGCCAATTGCCTGTAAAAAACGTAAGATAAGCAGTTGTGTTGCACTGGTGACCCATAACATCCCTAAACAACTTAAAATAAAGAGTGACAAACCGGCAATGAGGATCGGTTTACGACCTAGCTTATCCGATAAAGGCCCCCATAGCAGTTGAGCAAGGGCAAATCCCCCTAAGAAGATACTTAGAGAAGCACTAATTGCGCCTTCAGAAGTATTTAATGCAGTTTGCATTGACCCAAATGCGGGAAGATACATATCAATAGCTAAGAACCCTAGCATACTCAACCCAGCAAGGTAGAACATAAAGCCTGGGGAGTTTTTTGTCGCAGTATTTGTCATGGCAGATTACTTATCTAAAATTTACAAAATTGTTAATAGATACCCTATTGTATAGGTTGTATTTTTACATTGTGAAACGGTAATATTTGGAATGTGCTATCAAAATTTTTGAAAGGTATCGTTATGTGGTCAGCTCATTCCTTAGAAGTGATTGATGCAGTTGCAAGAACTGGGAGTTTTAGTGGTGCAGCAGAGGAGCTTCACCGAGTGCCTTCTGCGATTAGCTATACGGTCAAGCAAGTCGAGGAATGGCTTGCAGTACCGATATTTGAGCGACGTCACCGCGATGTTGTTTTAACAGAGGCTGGGGAAATATTTATCAAGCAAAGTCGATCTGTTATCAAAAAAATGACACAGACACGCCACCAGTGTCAGCAAGCCGCAAATGGCTGGCGAGGGCAGTTTAGTATTGCGGTTGACTGCATAGTGAAACCTCAACGAACGGAGCAATTGATCCTAGATTTCTATCGCCACTTCCCAGACATTGAGTTGTATATCCATCCTGAAGTTTTTAACGGTGTTTGGGATGCGCTTGCGGATGGGCGTGTCGATGTGGCTATTGGTGCAACACGCGCCTCACCGATCGGCGAACGCTATAGTTTTCGCGATATGGGGTTTATGTCATGGTTATGTGTTGCCAGTCCTAACCACCCATTAGCGCAGTTAAAGGGAGGATTAACGGATGACCAAATGCGTGAATACCCAAGTCTGTGCCTTGAAGATACATCAAGGAACCTACCCAAACGCGATACATGGGCACTAGATAACCAGCGGCGTTTAGTCGTGCCATTTTGGGAAAATGGAATGGCATGTTTAGTGAATGGGTTATGTGTTGGGATGGTACCTGAACACCGCGGAGCGCCATTTTGTGAAGCTGGAAAGCTTGTGCCATTACAATTAACACAGCCGTTTCCGCCAAGCCCATGTTGTTTAACTTGGGTTGAAAAAAATACCTCACCGGCGTTGAGTTGGTTACTTGAATACTTAGGAGACAGTGAAACACTCAACGCCGAATGGCTAGCTCCTTAATTAGCGGCGGTAATCGATGAACGGACCATCAGCCACTGAGCGCCGTTCAACTAAACGTGGATGCACTTCGATTGTTTGTGCATCTTCACGTTTATTCACTATGCGATCTAGCAACATAGCGAATGCCATTTGGCCTAAGCGTTCTTTAGGTTGATGTATTGTGGTTAACGCAGGAGTGAAATAACGTGCATTGCGCACATTATCATAACCTATAATGGAAATATCTTGAGGAACCCGTAGCCCCATTTCGTCAGCGGCACAAATGGCGCCCATCGCCATGATGTCACCACCACAGAATACGGCAGTGGGTTTTTGCTTATTACTCAAAATTTGCATCATGGCTTTATAGCCTGACTCAGGTTCAAAGTCGCCTTGAACAATCCATTCGTCACGTAAAGTGACCTTCGCCTCTTCCATGGCCTTTTTAAAGCCAGTGAGCCGCCCAATCCCTGTATTTCTTTCCAAAGAGCCGGGGATCACCGCAATATCGCGATGGCCTCGGTCAATTAAGTAACGACCCGCGAGATAGCCGCCATGGAATGAATTATCAATGATACTGTCAGTAAAGTCACCGCGTGATGTTCCCCAATCCATAACGACCATTGGGATGTTACGGTAATCTTCTAACATATTGATTAGTTTATCAGGATATTCAGAACACATGACGAGTAGGCCATCGACACGTTTTTGTGCCAGCATCTGTAAATAAGCTTGTTGTTTACCTAAGTTATTATGCGAATTACATAAAATTAGAGTATAGCCTTTCTCATAACAACTGTTTTCAACAGACTCAATGACCTCAGCAAAATAAGGTGCCTCACTCGATGTCGCGAGCAAGCCGATGGATTTTGTATGATTAACTTTCAAACTACGAGCAACGGCACTCGGCGAATAATTGAGTTCTTTTATTGCAGCCCAAACAGCAGCCTTAGTATCATCGGCTACAAAGCGTGTTTTGTTAATTACATGGGATACGGTTGTGGTGGAGACGCCAGCGCGCTTCGCCACATCTTTAATCGTTGCCATGGGGAAAAAAAACTCCTGACCAATAAGCGGTCTTGTCATGAATTCTTATTAAAAATTACCAGCATATTGAGGCATAGTACCTTAACTGGCAATAATTTAGCGATTTGTTATCGATTTTGTCTGATCTAGCGCAAAAACAAAAGAAATAATTGATGTTATAACCTGTGATATAGACACTGGTTTTTATAAATCGTCATGTCATACTTATTTAACCATGTTAAAGTTATGGTTATGTTGCTGGTTAACTGTTCGTTTGATGAGAGGAACTCATGGATACAGATTTTAAATTTGGATTATTAGCAGCGTTAGGTTCTTTGGCTGTGATCATTGCTTTTGCAGTACATATTTTCTAATTTTGCCTTTTAAATAAAGGTAGAATGAATAAGGGCGAGTGAATACTCGCCCTTATTGTTAGTGATAAAAATCAATTAAGCTAGATTTTCTTCAACAAATTTCCAATTAACCAGCGCCCAGAAGTTCTCTAAATACTTAGGACGTGCATTGCGGTAGTCAATATAGTAGGCGTGCTCCCAAATATCGACAGTAAGAAGAGGTTTGTCATCACCAGAGATAGGGGTGCCAGCGTTAGAGGTATTTACAATCGCTAAGCTGCCATCAGTTTTTTTAACTAACCAAGTCCAACCAGCACCAAAGTTTTTGGTTGCTGCATCAGTGAACTGCTGTTTAAATTCAGCGAAAGAACCAAATGCTTTGTTAATCGCTTCTGCGACTTTACCTGTTGGTTCCCCGCCAGCGTTTGGCGCTAAGCAGTTCCAGTAGAAAGTGTGATTCCAAACTTGTGCCGCATTGTTAAAAATACCAGCATCTGAGGTTTTAATGATCTCTTCCAGTGATTTACCTTCGAAAGCAGTACCTTTGACTAAGTTATTCAGGTTAACAACATAGGTATTATGGTGTTTACCATAATGGTACTCGAGTGTTTCTTCCGAGATATAAGGTTCTAGAGCATTCTTAGCATAAGGTAGAGCGGGTAGTTCAAAAGACATTGCGTACTCCTTGTTTAGGTGTAAAACAACACATATGGGTGTAGTGCTCATAAAGTTGAGCGAATATTTTTATAGCCATGATCATGCTGTTAATGTGCATAAACTGAACATTTATGCGGCATGAACTATTATTTAATATATTAATAATAGCACGATATGGCTGCCTGATTGTAGGCTTAGTCATTATAGGGTTATCTTAACAAATCTTACTGATAAATACACCGTAAAATCATAGGGATATTATTTTATCAGCAGAGTTTCACCGTAACTGTAAACGGGGAGATGAACGTATGGCTTTTCAATAGCGGGTGGATGACTAACGTGTAGTTAGCTCATAACTGCTGTGGCTCTCCTGATTGTTCCCTAATACCAAATAAATTTGTGAGATAGGCTGATAGTTCAGTGAGACTGTTATTCGTTGGTTTTTTATCATTGCGGGAGAGTATGGTAGGAAAAGAGTGATACAGAGCAGGGAGCGTGCTGGGTAGTAGATTTATTTGACTTGAATCATAAATAAGTCACAATACAAGCAAACCAAAGGAGGGGCTTAACACCCCTCTTTTTCATTCGTAATCGCAGCTTAACTCATTGATGTATTAAGAGTGAAATGTAGTATTATGTAGTATGTTTTTTGTTCTGTATTTTTTATCTAATTGAAAAACAAGAAATATACTAATTATATTAATGTTAAGGAAGTAAAAATGACGACAATTGAAAGAATCGAACGCCAGATTAAAGAAAACCCAATCCTGCTGTATATGAAAGGCTCTCCTAAGCTTCCTAGCTGCGGTTTTTCTGCTCAGGCAGTTCAAGCGTTATCTGCTTGTGGTGAACGTTTCGCTTATGTCGATATCCTGCAAAATCCAGATATCCGTGCAGAGCTACCAAAATACGCAAATTGGCCAACATTTCCCCAATTATGGGTTGACGGTGAATTAGTAGGTGGTTGTGATATCATCATGGAAATGTATCAGCGTGGTGAATTACAGTCACTGATTAAAGAAACAGCAGACAAGTACCGTCCTGCTGATGAGACGAAAGCTGAGTAATCTCGTCATTAATGTATCTAAAAAGACCGTATTAAGCGTTTAGACTAATACGGTCTTTCTATTTCGGATACGGCTATTTTTTACTCTTGCTCCGCCGGTGGCCATCCACCGAGCTTTTTCCACTTATTAACTAACTCACAAAAAAGAAGAGCAGTGCGGTTTGTATCATACAAAGCGCCGTGAGCCTGCTTACCGTCGAAAGGGATCCCTGCTGCGACACAGGCCTTAGCTAAAATCGTTTGCCCAAAAACAAGGCCACTTAATGCAGCGGTATCAAAAGTCGCAAAAGGGTGGAAAGGGTTACGTTTTAAACCCGCACGTTCAGCGGCATTCATGACAAAGCTGTGGTCGAATGTGGCGTTGTGAGCCACAATGATAGCTCGATTACAATCGGTCGCTTTCATCCCTTTTCGTACCATTTTAAAAATGGCATGCAGTGCTTCATACTCACTAACAGCACCACGTAAAGGGTTAGTTGGGTCAATCCCCGTAAAAGCTAACGCAGCGGGTTCTAAATTAGCCCCTTCAAAGGGTTCAACATGAAAATGAAGTGTTTCATCAGGCGATAACCAGCCATCTTTATCCATTTTGAGCGTGATGGCGGCAATTTCAAGTAGACCATCCGTTTTGGCATTAAACCCACCAGTTTCTACATCAATGACAACAGGGTAATAGCCCCTGAAGCGGCTAACCAGTGCGTTAGGATTATTTTTATCAGACATTAGGCTTTCATTTTAGGTTTCCGGTTGTTGGTTATTATGCCAAAAACCGAAAAGTTTTGCAGATAAACTCACACTAGGCAGCATATGAACTGCCTAGTGACTTAAGAATCGAAATGAATTAATTACCGAGGCCTTTGCTAGCACTTTTGTTCTCAATTAGCTCGATTTTGTACCCATCAGGGTCTTCTACAAAAGCAATAATTGTACTACCACCTTTGACTGGGCCTGCTTCACGTGTCACATTTCCACCTGCACGGCGGATATCTTCACAGGTCTGAGCGACGTTATCGACACCGAGGGCAATATGGCCATAAGCTGTGCCTAATTCGTAACTATCAACCCCCCCAGTTATAGGTGAGCTCAATTACGGCACCTTCACTTTCGTCACTGTAACCCACGAATGCCAATGAATATTTATACTCAGGGTTTTCACTGGTACGCAGTAGACGCATACCGAGAACCTTCGTGTAAAAATCAATTGAACGCTGCATATCCGTCACACGTAACATGGTATGTAGTAAGCGCATAAGAGAACTCCCTTGAATTAACTAAATGAAACTGAATCGTTTTAACGACTAATATAACGTACCTATTATCTTTAACACAATGAAATAGGTTTATTTATTGAACAAATAATAGATATAATCGTATTAGTGGAGTATATCATTAATTGGTGTTTTTAGTTAGGTGATATCAGTATGGCAGAGCAACTCGAGTTTTTTGAAATTCAAAGCCCTTGTCGTGGGATTTGCCAAGCCAATGAGCAAGGTTATTGCCGTGGTTGCTTTCGCTCTAGGGAAGAACGTTTCGGATGGTTAAAATTTACCGATAGCCAAAAGCGTAATATCTTACGTTTATGTCGTCAGCGCTATATTCGTTCAATAGCCGTCAAAACTCAGCAAGATGACTCACCTTCACCTCAACAAGAGCTTTTTTAATTGTTATCAACGCACTCATCCCCCATCAATCTTTTTAATTAAAGTTTTTTAACGACTATTCGTTGAAGCGTAATTAAATTGAAATGAAATTAATAAAACATAGTTAATTACTTCATATATCCTTCAATTAAATTTTAGTTATTCAAAATAATAATCAAATAAGGGCAAAGCTACCGAAAATGGCATGATTTTAAGATTAACTATATTTAATTGTTTTTAAAGGAGTAATCGGTAATTGTCTTTTTTATTGTTAATTGTAATTACTATAAGGGTTAAAATAGATAGATTCGAAAGAGGAGTAAGGCTATTCTTATTAACAAGATCATTGATAGTCTATGTGAGTAAATAAAACGATGTTTAATATATAAAATGAGTGGATTTAATGGGTGATTAAAATCACAAATCAAATGATTGACTATGACTATAAATAGGTATTTATCATGGTTTTTTCTAATAATTAGTTGTCATAGCAAGAAGGAGTGAATATATAATTTAAAGAATAATTTATGGGTTGTATATTTGTTGGGCAGAATAGTGTTATATAAGGAGGGAACATTGGAGTCACAAATAGGAGCTGATTTATCACGTGTTGTACGCATGTGGAGATCACTGATTGATCATCGTTTGAAACCACTTAAGCTAACGCAAACGCATTGGATTACGTTACATAATATTAGCCAGCTACCGCCGGAGCAGTCGCAAATTCAACTTGCAAAAGCGATTGGTATTGAGCAACCTTCATTAGTGAGAACGTTAGATCAGTTAGAGGAAAAAAAACTGATTTCTCGTCACACTTGTGCGAATGACCGTCGTGCAAAAAGAATAAAACTGACACCAGAGTCTGAGCCATTTATCAAAACAGTTGATGAGGTAATTGATAATACACGCAAAGAGATTTTAGGAAATATTACACAGGATGAACTGGGTCAGTTATCATTATTGTTACTGAAATTAGAGAAAAATATTTTACGATTACAAGGAGATTTATAATTAGTGAAATTATTAATGAGCTAAGTACATTATTAAACTTTAAATCATTATGACAAGATTAATTATCTATTTTATTGATAGAACTTTTCTTCTGATTTTTTCGCCTAATAAATTAGTATGAAACTAAATTATTGGCTTTATTTATTGTTTGATGATAAATCATTTTTATTTTAACTGATTTATAAGATAGAAGGGTGTTTAAAGTTTACTGCTGTTAACTTGAGTAGCAAGTGATACTTTTTAGATTAATTGTGTTTTGAGGAACAAATCAAACAGCGTAAAAATAATCATTGGAATTTAAGCAAACATTAATATTTGTCAGTTATTTACAGATGTTCAACGGTCTGTTGGTACTGCATAAGATGTCAAATCCAAAGTCCAATAAGGAAGTGAAACTGTAGATGTATGATGACTACACAACAATGGTTTAGGTAACCTTAAAATTAAGAAGATATGTTCACCGGTCAGAATTTTGCCGGTGAACATATACTAAGATTAACGTGGAGAAACAGTGACCGTGCCGCCACTATTTGCAATCATGACACGTTGGCCAGAACGGAAAACACTTGGATCTTGTTTTTGAACGACGACAATGTTTTTGCCGCTATCAAGACGGATCTCTAACTGTACACCTTGGCTTCTATTCAGCGCACCTTGGGCTTCTTGGCCTGCTAAACCACCCGCAATAGCCCCCGCAGCGGTTGCAAGCGTTTTACCAGAGCCGCCACCAATGGTGTTACCCAATAGGCCGCCTAGTACCGCACCACCAATTGCACCGATAACGTTTCCATCATCACCTGCTTGGATAGTAACAGGGCGAGCATTAAGCACAGTGCCGTAAGTCACAGTCTGTACTTGTTTCGCGTCTTTAGCTGAAATAGTATCACCAGAAAGTGTACTGGTATTGACACAGCCAGATAATACAGTGACTGCTACAACACCGACGAAAACTTTCTTAAGCATAATTACTCCTATGAGACTTGCTGTCTGTGGCACTAACATAGCATTGGATTGTTGTTTTAACCATAATCACAATATGAAGATGACCATTATGATGTAGGGCTAAAACGGGTATCAGACTACTGATTTTGTTTTAAACAAAGTGTAAACACTAGGTAAAATATCTCAAAGTAGGAAATATTTCATAAAGTAAGGCACACTTTGTTAAATGTTTCCATTAAATAAATTGACGATACAAATATCATTGTGTGTTAATTGCACAAAAATTGTTCTAATTACCCAATGACGACCCTTGTTTGCATTGATAAATACCTTAGCTTGTTAATTATACTATAACTTATAATTGGCTAGGTAGATATTCGAGCGCCCAAATAACCTTATTGTCGATATTTTAAACGTAAAATCGTTAGGATCCGTGTACTGACTTTTTTTCTGCGAGTCAGCCCGAGAAATTACAATGTGTGGTTGACAAACTCCCCCATCAAAGCACAATCTTTTGAAGCTTAAATTCACAAAGCGTTATGCAACCTAAAGGAACAATAATGATAAAGTCAGGTCGTTATATAGGGATTATGTCAGGAACCAGCTTAGATGGGGTTGATGTTGTTCTTGCAGCGATTAGCGATAAATTTGTTGCTGAGCAATTAAGCATTAGTGTTGCGTTTCCTGTGGAGCTAAAAAAAAGAATTCTTAATATTTGCCAAGGCCAAGAAACCACATTATCTGAAATAGGAAAAATTGACCGTGAATTAGGGTCACTTTATGCCGATGCTGTGAATCAATTATTGGCGAAAGCCGGCATTCCCGCAAAAGATATCATTGCAATTGGTTGCCATGGGCAAACCGTCTGGCATGAACCCGATGGCCCGCAACCTTTTACCACACAACTGGGCGATAACAATAGAGTTGCTGCATTAACAGGCATTACGACGGTGGGGGATTTTAGGCGTCGCGATATGGCCTATGGTGGACAGGGGGCTCCATTAGTACCTGCATTCCACTTGGCAGTATTAGGCCATGCAATAGAAAAAAGAATTATATTAAATATTGGTGGCATATCGAACATTACCGCTTTACTGCCGGGGGCTTATGTCAAAGGTTACGATACCGGGCCTGGTAATATGTTGATGGACACATGGATATGGCGTCATAAACAGTGTGCATACGATGAAAATGGTCATTGGGCGAGTACAGGTACGGTACATCAACCTTTGCTCAAGGCGATGTTACGTGATCCGTACTTCCGGCGGTCGGCACCAAAAAGCACAGGGCGTGAATATTTTAATATGCAATGGTTAGATAAGCACTTATCTGACTTTCCTGATATTTTGCCTCAAGATGTGCAAGCGACTTTATGTGAATTAACCGCCGCGTCAATTGCCGAGCAGATTTTACTGTGTGGCGGCTGTGAACGTTTAATTGTTTGTGGGGGTGGTGCAAAAAATAGCTTTTTGATGCAGCGCCTAGCGGCTTTGCTTCCGGGGACAGAGGTGGGGCCAAGTGATAAATATGGTTTAAGCGGTGATGATATGGAAGCATTAGCTTTCGCATGGCTGGCTGCTCGAACTATGGCTAATTTGCCGGGGAATCTTGCATCCGTGACAGGCGCTGAACGTGAAACGGTGTTAGGTGCGATTTATCCCGCGAATATCGATGAAAAATAATTGCGTTAAGGAAATAAGTAAACGATGAATGACGCACAAAATTTAGAGTTAGCAGCATTACGCCGTGAATACACGAAAGGTGGTTTAAGGCGATCTGACTTAACGGCTGACCCACTAGATCTGTTTGAGAAGTGGTTAAAACAGGCCTGTGAAGCGAATTTAAGTGACCCTACTGCAATGTGTGTTGCGACTGTTGATGAAACAGGTCAGCCGTATCAACGTATTGTTTTGTTAAAGCACTTCGATGAAAAAGGGTTGGTCTTTTATACCAACATGGGGAGCCGAAAAGCGCAGCATTTAGGAAAAAACAATAAAGTCAGCTTACATTTCCCATGGTATCCACTTGAGCGCCAAGTGAGTTTTTTAGGGGTGGCAGAGCGTTTAAACCCTATTGAGGTCGTCAAGTATTTCCATAGTCGTCCAAAAGATAGCCAGATTGCGGCTTGGGCATCTCAGCAATCATCCAGAATTTCAGCGCGTAGCATTTTGGAAGGTAAATTTTTAGAACTAAAACAAAAGTTCCAAAATGGCGAAGTGCCACTACCGAGTTTTTGGGGTGGTTTCCGTGTGGTATTCAATAGTGTTGAGTTCTGGCAAGGGGGAGCCAACCGGTTACATGACCGTTTTATTTATCAGCGAGACGGGGATGGCTGGAAAATTGATAGATTAGCGCCGTAATTAAATGTTTTTTAGCTGGCACTTCACAGCTAGGCGCTTTATGCTATAGGTTCGTTTACGAAAACTGACAAGCGACACCTACGAGATTGGGTAATCACTCCCAGCTCGAGGTCATTTTACTAAAAATAGATAGACAAAATTCAACTGATGGAGTCATTGATGTCTAGCAATAACCTGATTAAACAATTGCAAGAGCGGGGCCTCGTTGCCCAGGTAACGGATGAGGATGCGTTAGCAGAGAGACTGGCGCAAGGCCCTATCTCTCTCTATTGCGGCTTCGACCCTACCGCCGACAGCTTGCACTTGGGACATCTGGTTCCCTTGCTGTGTTTAAAACGATTCCAACTAGCCGGGCACAAGCCTGTGGCGTTGGTCGGTGGCGCGACGGGTCTGATTGGCGATCCGAGTTTTAAAGCCTCTGAGCGTAAATTAAATACCGCAGAGACCGTCCAAGAATGGGTAGAAAAAATCCGTAATCAAGTATCGCCTTTCCTAAGTTTTGATTGTGGCGATAACAGCGCTAAATTAGCCAACAACTACGATTGGTTTGGTAAAATGGATGTGCTGACTTTCTTACGTGATATTGGTAAACACTTTTCTGTTAACCAAATGATCAACAAAGAAGCGGTAAAACAACGCCTAAATCGTGATGATGTGGGGATCTCTTTCACTGAGTTTGCTTATAACCTGCTGCAAGGTTATGACTTCGCAAACCTCAATAAAGAGCATGGTGTTGAGTTACAAATTGGTGGTTCTGACCAATGGGGTAACATTACTTCGGGTATTGATTTGACTCGCCGTTTAAATCAAAACCAAGTATTCGGTATGACTGTACCGTTAATCACCAAATCAGATGGTACTAAATTCGGTAAAACTGAAGGTGGTGCAGTCTGGCTTGATCCTAAGAAAACCAGTCCATACAAATTCTACCAATTCTGGATCAATACGGCTGATGCTGACGTCTATCGTTTCTTAAAATTCTTTACCTTCATGGAGTTAAGCGAAATTGATGCACTTGAAGAAGAAGATAAAAACAGCGGTAAAGCGCCACGTGCACAATATGTTTTAGCTGAAAATGTAACTCGACTGGTACATGGTGAAGAAGGTTTAGCCGCGGCGCGTCGTATTACTGAAAGCCTTTTCTCTGGTGCAGTGTCTGATTTGACCGAAGCAGATTTTGAACAACTGGCTCAAGATGGTATGCCATGCATTACACTTGAAAATGGTGCTGACTTACAGCAAGCGCTTGTTGATTCAGAGTTAACGCCTTCACGCGGACAGGCAAGAACAGCAATTAGTTCAAATGCGGTGGCAGTTAACGGTCAAAAACAGACCGATCCAATGTATGTGTTCAGTGATTCTGATCGCCTGTTTGGGCGTTTCACACTGATCCGTCGTGGTAAGAAAAACGACTGCTTAATCAACTGGAAATAACGCTGACGAACCTTTGTCCTACTAGCCCGAGAAGTTCTCGGGCTATTTGTATTCATCATATTTTTCAGATGGCATGATTGACTAAATATATTGAGTTACTGTGAACATACCTGTTTCTATGAACGTTAGTATTGCCTCATTGGTTGGTCACATCTATTTGGAATTATTTTGAATCTATATACGCAATGGTGAATCACTGATTTCGCTTCATTCGATTTAACAATTCCTTGGGTCTTCCATGAAAAGTGTTCTCTCAATTCAATCCCATGTTGTTTTCGGTCATGCAGGAAACAGTGCGGCTGTCTTTCCTATGTGCCGTATGGGCGTCGATGTATGGCCACTCAACACCGTACAATTTTCCAATCATACGCAGTACCCGCAATGGATGGGCACAGTTTTTCCCGCTCAACATTTAACAGAGATTGTTAGCGGCTTAGCTAAAATTCATAAATTAGACATTTGTGATGCCGTCTTAAGCGGTTATATCGGCTCTGCTGAGCAAGGCAATGATATTCTTGCGATTGTCAAACAAGTCAAAGCAGCAAATCCACAGGCGCTCTATTTTTGTGACCCGGTAATGGGGCATCCAGAGAAAGGATGTATCGTTGCTCCAGGAGTCGCTGAGTTTTTATGCCAACAAGCCTTACAAGCTAGTGACATCATCGCACCTAACCTACTTGAGTTAGAAACACTGTCAGGAAAAACCATTGCAACGGTAGAGCAAGCTGTGGAAGCAGCACGTCAATTATGTTGCAAAGGGCCTAAAATTGTTCTAGTCAAACATCTAAGTCGAGCGGGCTACAGAGCCGATCGTTTTGAAATGATTTTAGTCACCGCAGAGCATAGCTGGCATGTGAGCCGACCTTTGGTTGATTTTGGTGAAAAGCAGCCGGTAGGAGTGGGGGATTTGACGAGTGGTTTGATGCTGGTGAATTTATTAAAAGGTGAAAGTTTGCCTAAAGCTTTAGAGCACGTTGCTGCCGCTGTTTATGAGGTGATGTTACAAACCAAAGTAATGGGTGAGTATGAGCTTCAATTAGTTGCGGCGCAGGATAAGATGGTTACACCAGAACATAAATTCTGTGCAACCGCACTTGATTAAAGTGTGCAAACAAATAGAACAGGTAGCGCTCCATTATGGAGCGCTACAGTAAAATCAGATCAAACCTTCAGCAGCTAATGCTTCTTGGACTTTAGGGCGCTTAGCGACTTTGTCTCGATACTCTGTTAAATGTTTCAGATGAGTAATATCAACACCGACGATTTTTGCCCAGTTACTCACGGTAAATAAATAAGCATCAGCAACAGTAAAGCTGTCATCGGCAAAGAAGGCTTTTTTAGCCAGTACATCATCAACATATTGGAATTTTTTGATGAGTGTCGCTTTAGCCATCTCTTTATACTCATCAGGAGTGCCCGGCGTGAATAAAGGCGCAAAATTCTTATGTAGCTCAGTAGAAATAAAATTCAGAGCCTCCAATTGATGGTAGCGTTTCATCGTACCTGCTGGCGCGATTAGATTTCTATCTTGTTTTTGATCAGCGAGATACTGGACGATCACGGCTCCTTCAGTTAGCTGTTCGCCATCATCTAAGATTAAGGTAGGAACTTGCCCTTTCGGGTTGATAGCTAAGAAATCTTCGCCATTTTCGGTTTTCTTCTCTTTTAAATTGACACGCACAATGCTGAAATCCAGCCCTGTTTCGCGCAAGATAATGTGAGGGGAAAGGGAACAAGCACCGGGAGCATAATACAATTTCATCATAAAACTCCTAAATAGTTATATTGGCAATCAGCAGACTAATATCACCCATAGTATATCATGACGTATGAGAAAGCATTTGCTTTAAGATGTCAGTATTTATTCGTTTTAGAGTAGGCAGATGATTAGATGTAACTTTAGTAAATAATTAAGACTAATGCCTTATCTTTTATTGTGTGGAACTTGTTAGGATCCGCGTTCAAAATCAACTATCACAGAGTCGCCACTTTATAACGTTAGGCTTGTAACATGGAAAGTATGTGTAACAAATTAAAAATATTAAATAAACTTGATAACGTATTAATGGCGCATACGCCTAATCAGAGTACTGGATTTAAGCGTTTTGTTTTAGAATTTTGGTTTTTTGGCTTAATCAATGCGCGCTCATGCTTATTTGCGGGCTTCTTTTTTTTAGCATTGTTTCTTGTTCCTGTTAAAGGGCTATTTGGTTTACCTCGCTATGATATTTTACTGGTGTTTGCAGTACTATTTCAGGCTTTTCTTGTTTGGTCAAAGTTAGAGACTTGGGATGAGCTAAAAGCGATTTGTGTTTTCCATTTAGTGGGGTTTATCATGGAGTTGTTTAAAACTTCAGCGACAATAGCCTCGTGGCAATACCCCGATGAAGCCTATAGTAAACTGTGGGGAGTTCCTCTATTTACAGGATTTATGTATGCGGCTGTTGGTAGTTATATTATTCAGTCGTGGCGTTTTTTTAAAGTGCGTATTGAGCATTACCCACCTTATTGGATGGCAACATTGGTGGCTTTAGCGATATACATTAATTTTTTTAGCCATCATTATATTGATGATTACCGTTGGTATTTAACGGCTTTTATTTTTGGCCTATATGCACGTAGTACCGTTTTTTATACTCCCTTAGATAAAGAGCGGCGAATGCCATTATTACTTGCGTTTATGCTGATCGGCTTTTTTATTTGGTTAGCGGAAAATTTCGGAACCTTTTTTGGGGTTTGGCAATACCCGAACCAAATTGGTGCGTGGTCGGTTGTGCATGCAGGGAAGTGGGGAGCTTGGTCTTTATTAGTCATTGTGACTTTTACGATTGTCGTTCATCTTAAACATATTAAGGCGAATGTCACAATCGCTCGTTAAATGCGGTTGTTTTTAAAAGCAAAACGCCATCCGGAGATGGCGTTTGTCATCAATCAACTAAAACTTATTTAAGTTCCAGTTCATTCATTGCGGCAATGCTGAAACCACCATCAACATGTACGACTTCACCAGTAATACCTGCTGCAAGATTTGAGCTTAGGAATGCCGCTGTATTACCCACGTCTTCGATGGTGACTGTACGACGAATTGGCGTTACAGCTTCGCAGTGTGCCAGCATTTTGCGGAAGTCTTTGATACCTGATGCCGCGAGTGTACGGATTGGGCCTGCTGAAACCGCGTTGACACGGATACCTTGAGGACCCATTGCATTTGCCATATAACGAACGTTAGCTTCTAAAGAGGCTTTAGCAAGACCCATTACGTTATAGTTAGGAATAGCGCGCTCAGCACCTAAATAGGTAAGCGTCAGTAAAGAAGCATCTGGGTTTAGCATGTTACGGCATGCTTTTGCCATCGCAACAAAACTGTATGCACTGATATCGTGAGCGATACGGAAACCATCACGTGTTACCGCGTCAACATAATCGCCGTCAAGCTGATCTGCTGGTGCAAAGCCGATTGAGTGGACAAAGCCATCAAATTTAGGCCAGGATTTTCCTAATTCAGCAAACATAGCGTCAATACTTGCATCAACAGCAACATCACACTCAAGAACGATGTTAGAGTTTAAAGATGCAGCAAACTCTTCGACACGAGGTTTTAATTTTTCGTTTTGATAAGTGAACGCCAGTTCAGCGCCTTGTTCATGCATTGCTTTAGCAATACCGTATGCAATTGATAATTTACTGGCAACGCCAGTGATTAGAATGCGTTTGCCGGTTAAAAAACCCATAGCATTATCCTTGTTTATTTTCTATTGAAAACGCGAATATAACAGAAGACACCGTGTCTTGGGTAGTTTTCGCATTTTTTATTGACGAATCGTCGATATCTTACCATGTATTGCATAAAGAAGGGTATTTTGCTGTTCTCCTCGGAGCAGTCAAATATCCTGTCGCCATGCTTCAATGGATAAAGGTTCGCCGAAATGGCTCTCAATCAATCGACGGGTGACATCATGAAGTGGTGACGCTAGCACTTCAGCAGTATTTCCGCGCTCGACGACAACCCCTTTATCCATGACTAACATTTTGTCGCTAATATGCTTCATCATTCCTAAATGCTGCGTGACATAAATGTAAGCAATATCCTGCTTTGCCTGCAACTCCAACATCAGATTGATAATTTGTGAACGCATTGACATATCTAAGGAGGCCAATGCTTCATCCGCAATAATAATTTCAGGCTGTAAAATTAGCGCTCTTGCCAATGCGACACGCTGCTTTTGTCCTGACGCAAGCATATGAGGGTAATATTCTGCATGATCGGCCAATAGACCCACTTGGCGAAGCGTTTGAATAATACGGCGCTCTCGCTCAATACCGGTCAGTTCCGTGTTCAGCTTTAGTGGTAACTCAAGGGTTTGACCAATACGTTGGCGAGGGTTTAGCGAGGTGCTGGGATCTTGGAATATCATACGGATACGCTGGCTACGGTAACTATAGTCACCATAACTGAGGCGGTGACCGCGGATCATAATCTCGCCTGCGGTCGGCTCCGTGACGCCGGATAACATACGAGCAAGGGTTGATTTCCCCGAACCGTTGGCACCAATAATGGCTAATGTCTGGCCTGCCTGTAAGTTAAAGCTCAATGGTTTCACTGCTTCTAATTCATAACGGCGGAATAGCCCCTCGCGAAAACGAAAAGTTTTGGTGAGATTGCGAACCTCAAGTAACGTTTCCATCAGGATGGTTCCTCCGTATTTAGCGGATAATGACAGGCAAACAGATGGTTTTTGATATTACGTAGAGGTGGAGCCACGATACATGTCCGTTGTGCATAAGGGCAGCGGGGGCCAAGGCGACAGCCAATTGGAAGATGTTCCAGCGATGGGATGGCGCCCGGAAGGGTATTTAATCGGCCTTTATGGGGAATCGGGCTTTCAAAATCAGGTATTGAACGAATCAGTGCTTGTGTATAGGGGTGGCGAGGACGTTGCAAAATATCCTCTGGTGTTGCGCTTTCAACAGTTTGACCACAATAAAGCACGTTAATTCTATCCACGAGTTTTGACATCATTTCCATATCATGGCTGATCAACAAGATAGTCATATTATTGTTTTGATTAAGCTTATCGAGCAGTCGGAAAATTTGCGCTTGGGTAGTGGACTCCATCGCATTGGTTGGCTCATCGGCTATCAATAAACGTGGCTGATTCGCAATTGCAATGGCTATCATGACTTTTTGGCATTCACCATCAGTAAGTTCATAAGGGTAGCTACGCATAATGTCTTTATGATCTTTGATCCCCACGCGGTGTAATAATTCGATGGCTCGGCGCTTACGCCAATTAAAACGTTGCCACCAACGACCTTTATAAGTCCAGCCTGGGATAGCCTGTATCAATTGCTTGCCAATATTTTCGGCGGGGTCGAGACAAGATTGCGGCTCTTGGAAAATCATCGAAATATTATGACCGATCAACCGACGGCGCTTACGAGGGCTAAGTTTAAGTAAGTCAATATCTTGGAAACGAAAGCGGTCGGCGGTAACACGGATATTATCTTTGGTGACGCCACAAATGGCTTTGGCAATGAGGCTTTTACCTGAGCCAGACTCACCAACTAAGCCACGGACTTCCCCCTCAGTAAGGGTCATCGAAATACGGTCAACGGCTTTGACTGGGCCGTTGGCTGTCATAAATTCAATGGTCAAATTGCGGATGTCTAACAATGGCATTATTCAACCCCCGCATTGATTGCTCGGTGTAAGCCATCACCGAGTAAATTGACGAATAAGACACTTATCATAATCGCTGCACCGGGCAAAATGACTGACCAAGGGGCGACATAGATAAGCTCTAAACTATCCCCTAACATGGCTCCCCACTCAGAAGAGGGCAACTGTGCACCCAGATCAAGAAAGCCCAGCGCGGCAATATCCAAAATAGCGATAGAAAGTGCTCTCGTCAGCTCTGTTACTAAGATTGGGGTAATGTTAGGTAATACGGTATACCACAAAATAAAAATATTTGATGCGCCGTCAAGCCTAGCAGCAACAATATACTCTTTATCTAGCTCATCGTGAACAGCAACATAAATTGTTCTCACCATGCGAGGGATCAGGGCTAAGCAGATTGCGAGCATAGCATTTTGTAAACTCGCGCCCATGAATGCAACCACGATAATGGCAAGTAATAAAGACGGGATGGATAACAATGTATCAAGTATATGGTTGAAAACCGCTGATTTTAAGCCCCGTGTCATCCCTGCTAGACAGCCTAATATCAGGCCTATTAGGGTGGCAATAAAAGTGATTAATAATGCCGCGCCGAACGTCGATTTTGTGCCCAAAATGAGGCGGCTTAGGATATCCCTGCCGAGGTCGTCAGTACCTAGGAAAAAGGCGACATTACCATAGTGAGACCAAGAAGGCGGTAATAATTGGTAACCTAAGAATTGCTGATCGATGGTATAGGGCGCGATATAAGGGCCAATAAAAGAGAGCGCCAATAAAAATAGCACGCCATAGAAACCGATCATCGAGAGAATATCAGATGAAAAAATATTCCAGACAACCCGCGTAGGGGAAGGCATCTTCTGTTCACGATAAAAATTATCTGAGGACATACCAATCCTTATGTTTTAACGGATCCATCATTGCCCCTAAAATATCAGACAGTACGTTAACGGTAATCACTAAGGCCCCAATCAACATGACGCCAGCAGAAATAGCAGAGTAGTCTTGTTGGCGGATGGCGGTGACTAACCAACGCCCCAGTCCTGGCCAGTTAAATACCAATTCGGTCACCATGGTCAGTGTTAACATGGTAGAGAATTGTAGGCCTAATTTAGGGATAATTGGCGGGATCGCATTGTGGAAAATATGACGACGGATAATGGTAAGTCGTGATAACCCACGCGTTGCAGCCGCTTTAATGTAATTTTCACTGGCTATCTCTTCAGTACTATTTCGAACTAAACGAATGACCTCGGTAGTCGGAGCCAGAGCCAGTGTTAATACAGGTAAAATCATATGTTCGAGTACGTTTATGATCATTTGTTGGCGATAAGGTGAGTCGGAAAGCCAAGCATCAATTAATGCAAAACCTGTAACAGATTTTAGATTATAGAGAAGATCAATACGCCCAGACACTGGCAGCCAGCCTAATCGTAGTGAGAAAAACAGTGTCAAGACTAACGCTAACACAAAGACGGGTACAGAAAAGCCAAGTAATGCAAAGGTGCTGATTGCAATATCTGCGGGTTTATTTCGCCAAAAGGCGGCAATCATCCCTAAAGGAATACCGACGATCAGGGCAAACATAAAGGCTAAAATACACAATTCCATTGTTGCAGGGAACGTGTCTTTTAATTGCTCTGTAATGGGTTCGCCATTAATACTGGAAACGCCAAAATCAAAGTGGAGTAGACCATCGAAATAAAATAGATAAGCATCAATAAGCGATGCGCCGCTTAAAGGCGCATTAGGCGTGAAATAGCTGAGGCTAAAGCTCACCAAAGAGAGAAAAAAAACGGTGACTAACAGCAAAAGTAAACGACGCAGCGAATAGATGATCATGGTTACTGTTCCTGTTTATGACCTGTTTTTTGGCTATTTTCATTCATATCTCTGTACACGCCTGCAAATGAAGTATTACCAAATGCACTGATCACGAGGCCCTTCATATCAAAGCGATAGGCTTGCAAACGTAAAGAGTAAGCGAGAGGTAAAACAGGCAAATCATCGCTCAGTAGCTGTTGAGCTTGATGATAGTAATCAATACGGGCGGCAAGTTGCTCCGTTAACAGTGCTTTATGCAGTATTTCGTCAAAAGCAGGGCTGCACCAATGACTTAGGTTGGTTTGAGAAGCTATCGCGGCACAACTCAGCAAAGGACGGAAGAAACTGTCTGGGTCGTTACTGTCGGTCGCCCAACCCGCTAAAGTCATATCATGGGAGCGATCCATTAATTGGTTCTCTTGAAAACGGCCTTCGACAGAGCGAATATTCATGATAATGCCTACTTGCGCCAAATCAGCTTGGATAAGCTCAGCCATTTTTAATGGGCTAGGGTTATACGATTGTGATGAAACAGGTACCCAAAGGTCAAGTTGCAAGTTTTCAAGTCCTAGCTCTTGTAACATTTTTTTGGCTAACTCGGGGTTATAATCAGTCACTTTGGCTTGATTATCATAGGCCCAAGAAGCTCGAGGCAAAATCGAAGCGGCAGTTTCTGCTGTGCCGTAGTAGATAGATTGCATCAAGCGATCATTATTAATGGCATAAGCGATGGCTTGGCGCACTTTGAGTTGGTCCAAAGGGGGCTTGCTGGTATTGAAAGCCAAATATGCGATATTCATGCCTGAACGCATTGATAGGCGTAGACGTGGGTCATCACGTAACACTGACAATTGGCTGGCGGCAGGGTAAGCCAACACATCGCATTCGCCAGTAAGCAATTTTGAGATTCTCCCCGTACCGCCTGCGCCCATATCAATAACCACTTCTTTCATGCGAGGTTCACCCTTCCAGTAGTTATCATTACGAAACAGACGGACAAATTGGCCTGCTTGATAGTCATCAAGGCGAAATGGTCCGGTGCCGACAGGGCGCCAATCAATCATCTCTTGGCGATTAATTTGAGCGAGGTGATCGGCATATTCAGCCGATAAAATAGGCGCATAGTGGGTCGCTAAGTGCCATAGAAAAGAAGCATCAGGGGCATTCAGACGGAATTCAACCGTATAATCATTTAATTTACGAATACTTTGTACGCTATTGGCAAATTGCAAACTATCAAAATAGGGGTAGTGACCGCCATTAATGTAGTGATAAGGATGATTAACTTCAAACATGCGAGCGAAGCTAAAAACAACATCATCGGCATTCATATTACGTGTTGGAGTAAACCACGGTGTTTGCTGAAATTTGACATCTTTACGCAGTGTTAATCGATAAGTTGCGCCATTATCCAGTACCTCCCAGCGTGACGCCACTTCCGGAATTAACCTATAGGTAAAAGGGTCAACATCTAGCAGGCGATCATAAATTTGCGCTGCCAAGGGGTCGACAATTAGGCCACTACTGACTAACTGGGGATTGAAAGTGGTAACAATGCCATTAACACAATAGATAAAGCCGTTTTGGCGGATGTTTTTGGGAACATCATTCGCCGCAGTATCCTGATATGACACATCGTTAGCCTGAGCGACCAGTGAAAAAGTAAATAGAAGCCAAAGAATTATTAAGCGCATAGCACTGATATCGTTAACCTTAAATATCCTATTGTAGCGTAAAAAGGGGCTGACAGGATATAAGCAAAAATAGTGTTTATTTTTAGGACAAGCAGGGCCGTCATGAATAGAAAACAGTCTGAAAAAGGAAAATAATATTATTAAAATTCATCTAATTATACTTAAATGAGAAAAAATCTCATTAAACTGCTTTACAAATGGTACTGATAACTATTATCATTCGCTTTGCCTCCTAAGCAAAAAGCTTGTGGTCAGGCATGACATTGCTCACATTGCTTCCAGTGTTTTTTTATAGCCAGCATGGGTGCTGGCTTTTTTTTTATCTCAAAATAGATAGATTATACATATCAAAACGGATAAGGGTCGGCTAGTGTATTAACCCAACGGCTTGTAAATCCTTTTCTTCAACATTGCCTTGTAAAGTACACATAATTTTAACCGTGTTATTTTCCTTGTTGGCTTCGATAAAAAACAGTTTTTCAGCGGAATCACCAACAGGGATCAGGCCGCTAACTGGCGTGAGGTTTTTTTGCCAAGGTTCAGAAATCGCATTTCGCATTTTTGAATTGGCGACAAAATAGCCAGCCCCTTCAATCAGGGGGATGTGCTGAGATAAATGTTGAATGACATCTTGTTCTGGCATGGATGTTTCAAACCCCCAGTAATAAAACCTTCCCCCAATCCGGTTATTAGAAATTTCTTTATAACGCTCAAGATCAATAGCAATGGCGATAAAGTGGGTAAGTTCTAAACCATCTTTAGTGGTGTATTGCAAAGGAATATTGATGCCTGATTGACTAAATAATTCAGCGATAGTGATATTTTGGGGGATCATTGCGAATTCTTGGTTATGTTTTATCTCTTCAAAAAAACGACTATCGCATGCAGAAAGTGCTTTTATAATACCGATTGCATGTGCAGAGTAAGTGCAACTTATCAATAAAGAGAATAAAATCATTTTTTTTATGATAGCCATTTTATACCCTCAAAAATATAGCCATAAACAGTGACAAAACGGTCAATGACAAGTAACGTATAAAATAAAAATTAAGTGATTAGCTTTCGTAATGTTAATTAAATTAAACTCAGTTAACTTGATAGCTCTACTTGCAGTTTATTTCACACTTATTAGATGTACGTATATTTACTAATCGAGATATTAGCCATTTATCCTTTAATGTAATAGTAGAGTGATATATGAAGATTAACAATATTTAAAAAATCACATCGGCTATTTTAGTTCGGTCATTATTTATCTACTCAATTATGTTGTACACAACAAATAAAAATATACGTTCTTACTCCCCCTACGAATAATACTATTAATAGGGAGAAAAGATAGTTTATGGATTAATCACTCATTAATTGCAAATGTAGCTACTATTGCCGAGAAATAGCATTTAAGTACTGTTAAAGACAATCATGCCATGTTCAGTCAGCTTCGTTTTGACGTTGACTGAAACGGATATTTAACACCATAAGAGATAAATAACAGAGCTTTTAATTTATTTTAGTATCATATCGATTTAATTATTAGTTGATAAATTATCAAGATTAATTTGATGTTTTTTAATTAACCCACGTAGCTGATCATAACTTAGAGATAACCGCTGAGCGGCTTTACGCTGATTAAATTGGCTCTGTTGTAAAGCTTGCTCAAGTAATTGTTTTTCACTTTGCTGCTGCCAAAGGCGTAAATCACATGGCAAAGAGGGTAATGATATTTTTTGCTCTGGTATCTTTTCAGGGTTTGAGAGGGTGGCGAGTTTCTCACCAAAAGGGTCAAAAATAATTGTTTCAACAGGCGCATCATTATCTTTATGCCGATAAACGGAACGCTCAACCACATTTTTTAATTCACGAATATTACCCGGCCACGGATATTGCTCTAACGCTTGCTGTGCTTTTTGGACTAAAGCCGCTGAAATATGGGCGTTTGAGTTCACCACACATTGCGATGGCAAAATGTTCGGCTAAGAGCATGATATCGGACACTCGCTCACGTAAAGGTGGAATACGGATCACTTCAAAGGCTAACCTATCGAGTAGATCTGCCCGAAAGCGGCCCTCTTTTGCCAATTCAGGTAAATTTGCATTTGTCGCACACACTAAAACGCACGTTGACTTTCAGAGATTGACTGCCACCAACACGTTCAAGTTCGCCATATTCAATAACACGAAGAAGCTTTTCTTGTACGGACATAGGCGCAGTAGCAAGTTCATCGAGGAACAGCGTGCCTTTATCTGCCCGTTCGAAACGACCTTGATGGCGTTTTTGAGCGCCCGTAAATGAGCCTGCTTCGTGGCCAAATAATTCAGAATCTAGCAAATTCTCATTGAGTCCACTGCAATTTAGGGAGATAAAGGGTTCTTGCCAACGAGGAGAAAGGTAGTGTAGGCGATCGGCAATTAGCTCTTTACCTGTACCGCGCTCACCAATGACTAATATGGGTTTATTTAGTTGAGCCAGTTCAGACGTCCGTTCAAGTACATCTAAAAAGTTAGATGAGTTACCAATAATTGTATCATTAGTGTTTTTCATGGTTATTTTTACCAATAGTTGGTTTTGTTGGCCTATTTAAAATATAGTCTAGATTGACGCTAATGAATACAAAAATAATTTATTGTTTATAATTCAAATTGTTATGTGTTTTTATGAAAGTTTGGCACGCTGATTGCAGTAAATTAATCGTAATAGAACGAATGTCCTTGTCACAACGTTATGTGGCGGATGAAAACAGTTAAACGGAGCATCACGTATTGGTTGGAAGCCAAAATCGGGTTGAGGCTCTACTGAATGATAAAATCCATCAAGAGGAAATAAATAATGGGTATTTTTTCACGTTTTGCCGATATCATTAATGCAAATATCGCATCTTTGCTGGACAAAGCAGAGGATCCGCAAAAAAATGATCCGCCTGATGATTCAGGAAATGGAAGACATGCTAGTTGAAATCCGTTCGACATCGGCTCGTACTTTAGCGGAGAAAAAAGGTTTAGAGCGTCGTATCGAAATGGGCGAAAAGCAAGTTGCTGATTGGCAAGAAAAAGCGGAATTGGCTCTTGTGAAAGATAAAGAAGATCTTGCGCGTGCCGCATTGATTGAAAAGCAAAAAGTCAACTCAATGGTTGATACCTTAAAACATGAGCTTATTATTGTTGAAGAGACGCTAACGCGCTTGAAAGGTGAAATCACTGAGCTTGAAAATAAATTGCAAGAAAACGCGCGCTAAACAGCAATCCATGATGGTGCGTTTAGAAGCGGCACAATCTAGCCGTAATGTTCGTCGTCAACTCGATAGTGGTAAGTTAGACGAAGCAATGGCACGTTTTGAGCAGTTCGAACGCCGTATTGACCATATGGAAGGTGAAGCTCAGAGCTACGGTATTGGTAAACAAAAATCATTGGAACAACAATTTGCTGAATTGAAAGCAGATGATGAAATTAGTGAACAATTAGCGGCATTAAAGGCTAAAATCAACACTAATAAAGAACAGTAATTTTGTAATCCCTAAACCTTAGCGTAGCGAATGGCTGCGCTAGGGAAGGCGGATACCACCATTTGATATAAGGAAATGTGATGGGCTATGTTTTTCTGTCTCTCGTACTGATTGTTTTTCTCATTTTTATTCTGCCGTTTTGGTTGTGGTTACACTACAACAAACAGAATAACAGGCAGGGGAGCCAGCTAACAGAAAATGAAATCCAACGTTTAACTCAGCTTGCAGAGCAGACACAACGTATGCAACAGCGCATTAAAACGTTGGAAGATATTCTGGATGCGGAACATCCTAATTGGAGGCAAAAATAATGACCGATTTTCGCAATCGCCAATTATATCGATTAACTGACCGTCGTGTTTTTGGCGGAGTGTGTGCCGGTATCGCACAATTTTTTTGATTTACCGGTTGCCTTAGTCAGGGTGATTGCCATATTGGCACTCTTTATGAGCTTCGGGTTAACACTGGTCTTATATATCGTCATGTGTTTTGTGCTACCTAAAGCTCCAAGTGGTTATCAAGGTCAAGATGTTAGTGTTGAAGTTTCAAAACTATTTAATGAAATTGATGCACAGTTAAAATCAGGTGAACTACGCTTACGCCAAATAGAGCGCTATGTCACCTCAGATACCTATACCGTTAATAGTAAGTTTCGTCATTTATAATTAATGTGCGCCCTCACATTTCGGGGAATAAAACTTTTGTTTTATTCCCTAAAATGTCTATCCAACGCTTAAATTCATGCGGTGGCACTATGCAAACGAATATTAAACGTAAACTCAAACAACAAGCCAAAAAACAAGCACTCAGTAAAGGGTTGAAGATAGTTGCAACACTTGCCATAACTTATGGGCCAGGAGGTATTCTTGGCAAAATACTCAAAATAGTAGGCAGTAAGTGGGTCATCGGTTATTTAACAAAACGGATAGTAAAATAATCGTATAAAATACAGTGGTTATTGATTGAACCGTATAAAAACAAATTGCACTCAACAAATTAGTGGATGCTGAATTTATGCTAAATTAGGCATCAATAATATTTGAGCGAGTGGGAGAAATATGAAACGGCTGCAAAATGAATTGACGGATTTGGTGAATCGTAGTGTCGATCGCCATGTTAGGCTCGCCGTAACTGGGCTGAGTCGTAGTGGAAAGACAGCATTTATTACTTCTCTTGTAAATCAGCTATTAAATGTAAATAGTGGTGCGCGTTTACCGCTATTTTCAGCCGCACGAGATAACCGTTTACTGGGTGTAAAACGGATACCGCAGCGTGACTTTTCGATCCAGCGCTTTACGTATGATGAAGGGATCGCACAATTATATGGTCATCCCCCTCAATGGCCAACGCCGACACGCGGTGTCAGTGAAATACGCTTGAAATTACATTATCGCTCAGAAGACTCATTTTTTCGTCATTTTGTTGATAACTCTTCTTTATATCTGGAAATTATCGATTATCCAGGGGAATGGTTACTCGACCTTCCTATGCTTGATCAAAGCTACTTAGAATGGTCTTCTCAAATGAAGACCTTACAAAAAGGGGAGCGAGGTAAGCTTGCGCAAGCATGGTTAACATTATGTGAGTCATGTGACCCACTCGCACCCGCCGATGAAAATTTACTCGCGGCAATTTCCACGGCCTACACCACGTATTTAGAAGAGTGTAAAGCGCAAGGCCAACATTTTATTCAACCCGGACGTTTTGTACTTCCAGGGGAGCTTGCTGGAGCGCCAGCATTACAGTTTTTTCCATGGCCGAATATCGAAAAATATGGTGAGAAAAAACTGGCGCAAGCCGATAAGCATACCAACATTGGTATGCTACAGCGTCGCTATCAATATTACTGTGAGAATGTTGTAAAAGGCTTTTATAAAGACCATTTTCAACGGTTTGATCGGCAAATTGTTCTGGTGGACTGTTTACAACCTTTAAACAGTGGTCCGGACGCATTTAACGATATGCGCATGGCTCTGACACAGCTAATGCGTAGCTTCCATTATGGTAAACGAACGCTACTAAGACGTATGTTTTCCCCCCTGCATAGATAAGCTGCTATTTGCTGCAAGTAAGTCTGACCATGTCACGCCAGATCAACATGCCAACCTAGTGTCGTTATTACAGCAGTTGGTCCAAGAGGCTTGGCAAAACGCAGCATTCGAAGGAATTAGCATGGATTGTATTGGTCTTGCGTCTATCCAAGCCACAGAGAGTGGTATTGTTGATTATCAAGGTGAAAAAGCTGCCAGCATTAAAAGGGGAACGTTTGAGCGATGGTCAATCGATGACATTCTATCCAGGGGAGGTTCCAAAAAGGCTTCCGAGTGAAGTCTTTTGGCAAAAGCAGCGGTTTGAGTTTGAAAACTTCCGTCCTCGGCAAACACCGTTAGATCAGCCGTTACCTCATATTCGGATGGACAGTGCACTGGAGTTCTTGTTGGGAGATAAATTGAAATGAATGAACCAATCAAACAACGAGTTGATTTTTCCGAAGAAGATATAGCAGCAGAGGCTGAAAAACTCAGAAAAGCACGCCACTTTGATCCGCAAGAGCAACATAAATTTACGCCCGTAGAAATTGAAGCCGAGCAAGATAAGCAAGAAGGTGAGGTTGAAAGTTTAATTAACGAAGCGCTTAAGCCTAAAAGGAGTTTCTGGCGTAGGCTAGTCGGAACGGCAGTTGGGATTTTTGCTGTGAGTGTGATGGCTCAGTTAGGTATCTGGATCCACACGTCATGGGTCACGCAAGATTGGACTGCATTGGGTACAGCAGCCGCAGGAGGACTAATTGTCGTTGCAGGTGTCGGATCAATTGCCACAGAATGGCGGCGTCTATATCGCTTAAAAGAGCGGGCTCAAGAGCGTGATATTGCAAGGGAATTGCTACACAGCCATGGCATGGGGCAAGGGAAAGTTTTTTGTGAAAAACTGGCAAAACAGTCGGCACTTTCGGAGCAGCATCCCGCAGTGCAACGTTGGCAGGCTACGATACAGGAAACACACAATGACCGTGAAGTGGTTGAGTTGTATAGCAAATTAGTTCAGCCGATTCTTGATGAACAAGCACGTAAAGAGATCAGCCGCTCGTCGGCCGAGTCTGCTCTGATGATTGCGGTCAGCCCACTTGCCATTGTTGATATGGCATTTATTGCATGGAGAAATATTCGCTTAATTAATAGAATTGCTGCAATTTACGGCATTGAATTAGGGTATTACAGCCGCATTCGACTCTTTCGAATGGTATTAATTAACATTGCTTTTGCCGGAGCGTCAGAGCTGATCCGTGAAGTGGGTATGGACTGGTTATCGCAAGATATTACGGCTCGTTTATCTACTCGTGCCGCACAAGGCATTGGTGCAGGGCTATTAACCGCCAGATTAGGGATTAAAGCGATGGAGTTGTGTCGCCCATTACCGTGGATTGATGATAAACCGCGTTTAGCTGATTTCCGAGGGCAACTGCTGAGCCAAATAAAAAATGCGGTTCCGAGCAAAAAAGACGCTAAATAAAAGTCTCATCGCTGGCAGGTGTGATTGACAGTAAAGTACACTTGCCAGCCTAAAAACAGAAAGTGGTTATCTCTACAACCATCCCTGATTATTACTTATTGTCGTAATAGCAATTTTGCCATTTTCCCACGTTGTAAATTATTAGTGTCAACAATATGTGACACATGTGCTGTATTCTTACCGTAAATCAAGCTAAAATATTAGATCTATATTGTTTCTGCTAAAGGTTTTTATCCATGCGCCTCGAAGTGACTTGCCAAGACCGTATCGGTCTAACTCGTGAATTGCTTGATTTATTGGTCCTACAGAATATTGATCTTAAAGGCATTGAAATATCGGCGCAGAGACGGATATACCTCAATTTTACGCCTGTTGATTTTCAGGTGTTTAGCACGTTAATGGCAGAAATTCGTCGTATTAATGGCGTAATTGATGTACGTCGTATCTTTTTCATGCCGTCTGAGCGGGAGCATAAGGCGGTGTGGGCGCTATTAAACTCATTCCCTGAACCAGTTTTATCCATCGATAATAAACTAAACATTGAATTGGTTAACCCAATGTCATTACAAATTTTTGGCGTGGATGAAACCAAGATAAAACAAAAGACTTTCTCGCAACTGGTTAGTAACCATGGTTTACAACGTTGGTTTGAGCGAGAAGAGCCTGAACCTTATACGGAAAGAGTAACCGTAAAAGGAAATGACTATTTAATGCAAGTCACGCCAATCATCTTAGCGGATGAAAATGGCAAGTCACACTGTACTGGTGCTGTTTTATTACTAAAATCAATAGCGATATTAGAAAAACAGCGCAAGCAAATTGTGGGTGCAGATGTGGATGGTTTTGACCTTATCGTTGCCAGTAGCCCCGCCATGTCACATGTTGTCGAACGTGCTAAACGTATCGCAATGTTAGATGAGCCTTTATTGTTAGTTGGGGAAACGGGAACAGGTAAAGATATGCTAGCCAAAGCGTGTCATTTGCATAGTGCACGCGGTAGTGCGCCATTTTTAGGGCTGAATTGTGCTTCAATGCCTGATGATGTGGTCGAAAGTGAATTGTTTGGTTATGCAGCAGGGGCATATCCGAATGCCTTAGATGGGAAAAAAGGGTTCTTTGAACAGGCAAACGGTGGCACGGTGTTATTGGATGAAATTGCGGAAATGTCACCGCAAATGCAGATAAAACTATTGCGTTTTCTGAATGATGGAACATTTAGGCGCGTCGGTGAAGAGCGAGAAGTGAAAGTGGATGTGCGGGTCATTTGTGCCACACAAAAGAACCTGCCAGAGCTCGTTGCACAGAAAAAATTTAGGGAAGATTTATATTATCGCTTAAATGTTTTGAGCTTAACTATTCCTCCTTTACGTGAAAGACAAGAAGATATCTTGCCGCTAACCGAAGTTTTTGTCGCGAATTTTTCTAAAGAGTTAAATATCCCTAAACCTCGATTAGCACCTTCCTTAGTTGATTATCTAAGCCGCTATTATTGGCCTGGTAATGTAAGGCAGTTACGAAATGCCATTTATCAAGGCTTAACTCAATTAGAAGGGGATGTCCTCAATTCACATGATATTGATTTGCCAGAAATAGATAATTTACCAACGGTGGCTGTTGACTCTTTAAATGGTTCGTTAGATGAAATAACAAAACGTTATGAGGCATCGGTACTCGCACGTTTATATCGTGATTATCCAAGTACACGGAAGTTGGCAAAACGCCTTGACGTTTCCCATACCGCGATTGCGAATAAGTTACGCGAATATGGATTGAGCCAGAAAAAAGAGCAAGAATAACTTTTTTTGATGAGAAATGTGATCGTTGGCGATGATTTCATCACTGCGGGTATCTTTTAGCACAAAAAGCAAACTATACTGAGAATAACTGGATATTCATTTGAAAAACGTTAAAGCTGTATTTTGATTGATGATAACCGATATCGCAAGGCCGCCCGTGTGCCTGCAAGGAGTTGCTATGGATCAATTCGCTCTTAACTTTATTGTGAATACAAAACTACGTGAGTATCTCAATCAACGTCATTATAAAAATGATATGTTTGAGTCAGCGGTCTCGGCTGCTGAGTTATATTTGATGAATAGAGCGGCAGCCCGCTATTTAGAAAAACGCCATCGTTTCACATGGGAAGCCCTTGTTAAAAATGGCAATAAACCCCGTGATCTTATTATTGATATCCTCACATCCTCATGCCCCGCAAATAAAGAGCAGGCAATGAAAATCCTCAGTTGTTGTTCTCACTCGTTAGTCAATATGATGAGCGAAAATAAACTGTTTGCGAGTTTAGTGAATGCTAAACAGGGCAAGCCACTGAATTGGCTCTATGTGGAATAGTTGATGGGAATAAGCAGCCAGTTTTTAGGCTGGCTGCTATTGAGGATTACTTCAATGCAGCAAGTGCTTTGTCATAATCAGGTTCTTCAGTGATCTCTGGAACTAACTGGCTATAAATCACTTTATCATTCTCGTCTAATACGACAACAGAACGTGCTGTTAACCCTTTTAGTGGGCCACTCGTCATCGCAACGCCATAGTTTTTGGCAAACTCAGGGTGACGGAAAGTAGAAAGAGTGACAACGTTGTCTAAACCTTCTGCGCCACAAAAACGTGCTTGTGCAAAAGGCAAGTCAGCAGAAATACACAGGACAACAGTATTGTTGAGGTCATTGGCGAGTTGGTTAAATTTGCGTACAGATGCAGCACAAACGCCAGTATCAACACTTGGGAAGATGTTCAGAACTTTACGTTTACCTTTGTAACTTTCCAATGTTGCTTCAGAAAGGTCTTTAGTCACTAAGGTAAATGCTTTTGCTTGATGGCCAGGCTGTAAAAATACACCATCAACGGTGACTTCATTACCTTTTAACTTGACGGACTGTGACATATTATTTTCTCCCATATATGAGCAAGTTTGTGAAACTACGAATATTATTATTGATGAGCTTGCTAGCGACCAAGCTAGCACTAGATGAATTCAATAGCAACATAACACAACCAATTTGCTTTGATTGCTAATTAAGTGCTTATCTCATTATTTTAAATCAAGTGATTTTCCATGGGGAAAGCACAATACCTAGAAAGGGTTAAAGTGGTGAGAAAAGAGTCTGTCATCGGAAACAGATTAGAGCAGAGTATATAGATTTTTAAACAATGAAAGAATATGATGCCTAAAGGGTTCTTGGTCGTTTTGTGAAGCCATCAACCTCTAGCTAAGATATTTTATTAGTCATAATATGTAGAATATCTTTTATATTTGCTTAGCTGATTTTTCGGTCTCGTAGCACGAAATTGTCAGTTAACCTTATTTGCTAATACAACAGAATCCCAAAATGCATAAACGCTCACTTTCATCTTTAGCTATTATTTTTACAGCGATGTTTACCGCTGCTCCTGCTGTTTCGGCTGTTATTCCTGCTGGTACAGTACTGGCAGAAAAGCAAGAGGTGACCCGTCATCTAAAAGATGAACCGGCATCCTTAGATCCGATAAAGTCTGTTGGGCTGACTGAAGCTCAGGTTATGCGTGATTTATTCGAAGGGTTGGTTAATCAAGATAGTCATGGGAAACCTATCCCCGGCGTTGCGCAAAGTTGGAGCACGACGGATAATAAAACGTGGATGTTTAAGCTACGTCCTGATGCGCGTTGGTCAAATGGTGACCCTGTGACAGCCGACGATTTTGTATATAGCTGGCGTCGGTTAGTTATGCCTGAAAATACCTCACCGTTTGCGTGGTTTGGTGCCCTTGCTGGTATTAATAATGCACAACAAATTATTGATGGGAAATTACCTGCCGATCAACTGGGGGTAGAAGCCATTGACAAACGAACCCTTAAAATTACGCTTGATAAGCCAATTCCTTATTTCCCATCCTTAACGGCTAACTTTAGCTTATTCCCTGTTCATGCTAAGACGGTCGAAAAATATGGTGCGGATTGGATTAAAGTTGGTAATTTAGTGGGTAATGGTGCATTTATATTATCGGATAGAATGGTTAATGAAAAAATTGTGTTAACACCAAATCCATTCTACTGGGATCATGCAAATACTGTGATCACAAAAGTGACTTTTGTTCCTATCAACCAAGAGTCAAATGCAACAAATCGCTATTTAGCGGGGGATTTGGATATTACAGAATCTTTCCCTAAACAACGTTATCAAAAATTACTGGCAGATATTCCTAATGAGGTTTTCACACCTGACCAATTAGGTACTTATTACTATGCATTTAATACACAAAGAGCGCCAACTAACGATGCTCGAGTGCGTAAAGCCTTATCAATGACGATTGATCGTAATTTGATTGCTAAAAAAGTATTAGGTACAGGGGAAAAGCCAGCAAATCGTTTTACGCCAGACGTGACAGCCGGATTCAAACCGCAAAAAGGGATGTATGATAATGCTTCCCAAAAAGAGTTAGATGAAAAGGCAAAAGCGCTATTGCATTCAGCAGGCTATGGGCCTAATAACCCGTTAAGATTGGTTCTTCTGTATAATAGTTCGGAAAATCACCAAAAAATTGCCATTGCTGTGGCTTCAATGTGGAAGAAAAAATTGGGGGCTGAAGTTAAGCTAGTCAACCAAGAATGGAAAACCTATATTGATAGCCGCAATACGGGGAACTTTGACGTCATTAGGGCATCTTGGATAGGTGATTTTAATGAACCCTCTACCTTCTTATCGTTATTAACCGCTCAACACAGTGGCAATATCCCCAAATTTAATAGCAAAAGATATGATGAGGTGATGGCTTCTGCGAGTATTGAGACAAACGAAGAGTTGCGTAACCGTTATTATAATCAAGCGGAAGAAATAATCGCTCAAGAAGCACCGATTGCCCCAATATATCAGTATACGAATGGGCGTTTGATTAAGCCATGGTTAAAAGGGTATCCAATAGAAAACCCTGAAGATGTGGCATACAGCCATAGTTTTTATATTATTGAACACTAACGCCATACGCAGCCTATATATTTTTATATGGGCTGTTTTTTTTGGTGTAAAAAAGAAAAAGCTCCTTCCGCTGGAGAGACAGAAGGAGGACCAAAAAAGGAATAAACACTACAAAGTGAATACTAATGTAGTCCGATGTTAATTTATTGTTCTTTTGTGGCAAAGTAATGTTGGTATTTAGCAAAAATGGCGGTTGCAAAACAAATCGTTCGCTTCTACTGACTATACTTTCATTTTAACGCATTATTCTTACGTATTATCTGATAGCTGTCTGTTAATTAAACAAAATTTTATATGTTACGTCGAATAAGCGAAGAGAATATACATCGCTTTGATGTGCCATATTAATATAGGCGTTAGGCTGGATAGTAGGGACTTGCGAATTTTGTTATGACTACCATGATGAATAGATAATAAGCAGGTATGGTGAAAATACGGAGAATAATAAATATTCTAAATGTGATTTAACAGTACCATACTGATATTTCAAGCTTTGGTAGGGCTTATTTGAGATAAGCTAATAAGCAAAAATAGGCGTTATTCAACCTATATTTTATGTTACCTATATATTCAATCTAATCTAAGATATTTCTTATATTATCGATACGATAAAACCGTGAATTGGGCCAACGCTATTTTTCACCTTGATATTTCCGGCATATTCCCTCTATGCTATAACGATAACTGGCTTAAAAGGAAGGAGATAACGGCATGGCGTTGATTTATGGCTCATTATTTCAGAGTTCAAACCCTGTACATGCATTCCAATTAAATGGAGAGGGTGGATTTATTCCCCTTGATGTTAACGCGAGTGCCACTCAACAATCTCCTTTTTGGCTACATTATGATTATAAAAATCGAGAAAGTGAGCAATGGATCCAAAACTCAGAGCTGTTTAGCGAACAAGTTAAAGCCGCGCTTTGTGGCCATGCAGGTCGTTGGCGAATTTTGAGAGTTGGCGATGGCATTTTATTAACATTGCAAACGTTGAACACTAATGCAGGCCAGCGCCCTGAACAGCTAGTCGCTTTCCGTGTCTTTATTAACAGTCGATTGATTATTTCAAGTCGCCATAGAAAAGTAAATTCGCTCGATTCAGTTATTATTGACTTACAAGAAGGGGTTGGTGCGCAAAGTACCGGAGATTGGCTGGTGGAAGTTGCGGATGCGATTACTGATGAAATCAGCGACTTTACCGATACTTTACATGAACGTTTAATTGGGATGGAAGATACCATTTTGAATGGTGAAATCCCTGAGCGCGGTGAACTTGCGTTATTACGCAAACAAATTATTGTGATACGTCGCTATATGGCACCACAGCGGGATATGTTGGCGCGTTTGGCGACAGAAAAGCTATTATGGATTGATGATACCGATAGGCGGCGGTTGCAGGAAATTTCCGATCGTTTAGGGCGTTGTATTGAGGATTTGGATGGTTTTGTTTCGCGTACAGCAATTATGTCTGATGAAATCACCAATATGATGACCGAAATGATGAACCGTCGTATTTATACGATGTCACTACTTGCGATGATTTTTTTACCAACAACTTTTTTAACAGGGTTATTTGGGGTCAATTTAGCAGGTATTCCTGGCAGTGAATTTAGGTTTGCATTCAGCGTATTTTGTCTCTTATTGGCGGTATTAATTGGTACTGTTTTTTGGTGGTTGAGAAAAAGCCGTTGGCTTTAAAAAGAAAGTTATCTGTGTTAACCCACCCTTGTTTGAGATAAATCAATAAAAGGTACGTTGATTTGGGGCACTATTAATTCCGCAGGTGAATGCAACGTTGAGCGATGAACGTTGTGCTCCATAATTGTAGTTTTTCTCATATTGAGTTCTTGTACAGAATAATTGACCACTGTAATGCCGATGTATATTGCATCGGCTTTTTTTTATTCTAAATTTACCTTCAATCCATTCATATTGTAGAGAATGCAAAACGGATATTTGTTGGGGTAGCGACATTCAGGTGTCGCAACATGATACAAATAAGCATCTTGCCACCTTCATACAAAGTGATGGTGGCAATGGCGTTATTTCACCTCAATAACATTCAGGCGTTCCGCAGTAAATTCAGGTCTATCGTCATCATCAACTTGGTGTTGTGTGGGGATTTCTTCTCGATCAAATGCTAAATCGCCACCATTGATGACGGTATCGCCATGAGCGACATTTTTAAAATCAAACAACTCAGTATCACATAAGTGAGAGGGAACGACATTTTGAGTGGCTCTGAACATCGTTTCAATACGACCTGGGTAGCGTTTATCCCAATCACGTAGCAGATCTTTAATTACTTGACGCTGTAAATTAGGTTGTGAACCACAAAGATTACACGGAATAATTGGAAATTCTTTTGCTTGGGCGTAACGCTCAATATCTTTTTCTCGGCAATAAGCTAAAGGGCGGATCACAATATGTTTTACCGTCATCGCTCATTAATTTAGGTGGCATACCTTTTAGTTTTCCACCGTAAAACATATTTAGAAAAAGAGTTTGTAAGATATCGTCGCGATGGTGGCCTAGTGCGATTTTAGTTGCGCCTAATTCTGTTGCGGTACGATATAAAATGCCTCTACGTAAACGGGAGCATAGTGAGCATGTTGTTTTCCCTTCTGGGATTTTCTCTTTTACAATCCCATAGGTATTCTCTTCAACAATCTTGTACTCGACTCCGAGGTTTTCAAGGTATTCGGGGAGAATATGCTCGGGGAAACCGGGTTGTTTTTGATCTAAGTTGACAGCAACCAACGAGAAAGAGATCGGTGCACTTTTTTGCAAGCTTTGCAAAATAGAAAGTAGGGTATAACTGTCTTTACCACCAGATAGGCAGACCATAATCCGATCGCCATCTTCAATCATGTTGAAGTCGGCAATGGCTTGCCCTACATCGCGGCGCAATTTTTTTTGTAGCTTGTTAAAGTTATATTGTTCTTTCTGTGCGTTCATTTTCTACTGTTCTGTATCGTTGCTGATTATTGTTTAATTCAATGATTTTTAAGTTTTTTGTTTTTAATTGTCCTCATGGCCTATCATCTTGCTGTATCTTTTGTATAAGAAATAAGGCGCTTTATGGATGCGGGCAATAAACTCACTAACAAAAAACTTAAGGCAATCCTCGGTAAGGAAATTGCTAAGCCAGCCATAATAGCAGATGGACGAGGTCTTTCGATACAGGTAAGTCAAAATTGATCCATTTTAATAAATGAGGAGCTTTAGTAATGGAAGATAATTCAATTATTGTGGTGTTCATAACATAATGAAAAATCATAAGTTATAGTCAAAAGATCAAACTCAAATCTGTTAAATCCTAGAATCTTTAGGTATCGTAGCAACGCGCATTACAACCTCTAAAAAGCGTGGCTTTCATAGTGATAGAGGTACTTATATATCAATAAATTATATCGGTTGGCATGCGATAATGGCGGCATTAGTGACGGAGATTAGTTAGCCAAGGTATGTATGAATCTAGCCATAAAACAAATTGCATTAACACAACAGATAAAGCGATAACCCGCCATATCGATGGTTGTATCCATGTCATGCAAGATAGAAATAGAATCACAATAATGGATAAAAAAAATCCTGACAAATAAAACGACTAACATAAGTGAATAGGCATGATTTACATCTAGCACTCGATATTTAAACACAAGTATCGAGGCAAACGTCATACTAGGAAGGATCAACATCCAAATCAGGAAAAATACAATGGCTAATGAATACCGACTTGTGCAGTATTTATGTAATTTACTCACCCAATACCCCAGATAAAAAATCAACTTAAGTCATATATTAAATAAATAAAGATTAAATGTCATCAAAAGTGTATTCAATGGTGATTAGTGAATAAAAAGTAGATTTTTCATTGGCTGATGCTGTTATGGCGTTTATCAGTCAAGCATAGGGTTTTTGACATCGTGTGTCGGTAAGAAATCAAAAATATTGGCTGCCACCATAAAGTGGTTTAGCTTTGATGTTGCGATTGGATTAGAATAAATTTTAGGGCAGTGAAAAATTATTAACGCATTAAAAAACAGCTAGAAATTCACAGTATATCTCGTTGATATTTTTGATAATGCATTGCTTTATCAATTAGATATTAAAAAATACGATGGCATAGTTGCTAATAAAAGTAGCAATAACACATTAATATTGAGCGATTATTACTGTTTTTTTTGTAAAGCGCATGCTTGTTAACTTATTTAACTCATATTGTTAAATTTTATTATTCATCTAAAACTATTAATTATTAAATTTACTAGCTAGTCTTTATCATAAAATGATCATTAGAATAATACTAAGAATAACAAAAAAATTAAATAACATTGGAAACAGTAGGGCGTTTAGCCCTGCTGTATATTCAGGGGGGAAGGAAGGACAGTCAATATCTATATCCAAGTTGGTTTTCCTGGTTTTTCAAAAACTTCAAGCAAATGTTTAATATCCACATCCAGTATACTAGAAACAATCATTAGGTGTTCCACATAAATAGAGACGCTTCCTTCTTCATATTGAATATAGTTTCGTTCTGATATTTTTAATGCAGCAGCCATGGCTTCTGTAGAGATACCTCGGGATGTACGTAGTTTTCTAATATAGTTGCCTAAAGCGATTCCTCTAAAGTTTGGTTGCTTCATGAGTCAATTATCCATAGCGTAAAATGTAAGGCTATTATCAGAAATAATATGATTAATTCAATAGTATTATTCTGCTAAAAAAGTGTATTTCATAAAGTCAAAATAATCATATGGAAATTTTATATTTATCTAATAGTGAATTTGGCGATAAATGAATCTAAAAAATGTCAGATTTGTACAGTTATAGATATTAAAACTAATATCACTGGATAAATAATTTTTCTTAACATAAGAAAAGTTAAGTAAATCCACTTAGTGCATGGTAAGAAATGACGAAAAATGAGGTAAATACAATTAAAAGTAAAAACGATAAATCTATCCCACTTTATCTGTTTCAAAAATAGAAGGTCTATTATCAATAAAGTATTTAACCTCATAAGATCACCTTACTCTATTTTGAGCTAATAATAGTAAGGTGCTATTTTCAAGGAAATAAATATTTATTATTCGCTTAAAGCAAAATCAACAGCTTTTTGAGCATGTAAAGCCGTTGTATCAAAAATAGGTACCGATGTATCATTTTGATCTACCAATAGCGTGATCTCTGTGCAACCCAAAATGACCCCTTCCGCGCCATTTTCAACCAGTGATGCCATAATTCGTTGATATTGCTTTTTAGATCCGGTAGTGATTTTTCCTAGGCACAGCTCTTGATAAATGATGTCATGAACAATTTTTCTATCTTGGTCGTTAGGTGTGAGCACAGATAAATTGTATTTTTCATGAAGACGATCTTTATAAAAAGGTTGCTCCATCGTAAAAGCCGTACCTAATAAACCGATTTTTCTAATGCCTGAATTGATAATGCGTTCGCCAGTCGCATCAGCAATATGCAGTAAAGGAATATTAATGTTATTCTCAATTTGCTCGGCAACTTTGTGCATTGTATTAGTACAAAGTACAACAAAGTCAGCACCTGCTTGCTCTACGTTTTTTCCTGCCTGCGCAAGGTATTGACCCGCAAGCTCCCATTGCCCTGCCGATTGCATATGTTCTATTTCAGCGAAATCGACACTATATAAAGCGATTTTTGCTGAATGAAGACCGCCAAGCTGTTGCTTGATGCCTTCATTAATCTGCCGGTAGTAAAGCAAAGTTGATTCCCAACTCATTCCCCCGATTAAACCAATTGTTTTCATATCCGTTTCTCCATTATATTTTTTATAACTAAGAATACTTCTATAACAACTATTTTTTTAGGGCAATAGATTATTTAAGCTATTAAAATAACAAGTAGAAACTCTTAGATAAATTAAAAAAATAAAATGAAATGACGAAAAAAGAATAATTACGGATGAATCTTATGTATCAAAAAATGAGATTTGTCATGATATCGCCGAGAGGTAAGAACCTCTCAAAGCGATTTAAGGAGAAAAAATGCGTAAAGTTATTTCAGTTTCGGCTATAGCACTTGTTTCTGCATTAACAGCGTCATCTGCTTTTGCGGCAAAAACGGACACTTATAAGTGTGAAGATCAGAAAATTAGGGTTTCATTCCCTGATGAAAATACCGCTGTGATGCTTTATAGCGATGAACTTATCGTGTTAAAAAGCGCTCCAGCAGCAAATGGTGCTCGTTATGTTGGCGAAAACATGCAGTTGTGGTCTCATGGGAAGAATGAGTTTAATTTAGCCACAATTTCTGAAGATGATGTTGTTAACAATCGCATTACTGATGATAAAGGCCGTACTTGTAAATTAGTCAAATAATTAATGGAGTGTGCTAATTTATTTAGCACACTCTACTTTACTAATTATCGGTTATTGAAATTAAGGGATATTGGGGTCTAAATATAATTTAGCGGCAGGACGCGTTAATACTTGCTGATAATATTGTGAAATAGCAGGGGTGTTTGGCCTAATAATCGGTGTAAGCAACCAGCGATGTATAGAGAGTGCTAGAGTAATATCAGCTACCGTAAATTGTTTCCCATTAATAAAATTACCATTTTTTTCAAGCTCTGCTTCAAGCAGCAGCATTTTACTGTTCCACTCATCAGTACTTTTAGCTATCAATTCAGGGTACTGAATAAAACTATCACTTTTCCGAACAAGTGCCATAAAAGCAGCACGCCATGCGCTGTTTAGTTCAGTTGCTTGCCAATCCATCCATTTTTCAACGTCTGCTTTTTCTTCTGGGCTTTCAGGTAGTAGATCAAAGCGTTGTGCTTTGGTGGCAATATAGCGGCAAATTGTATTACTTTCCCACAAAATACCATTTTCGTGGATTAATACGGGGACGAGCCCATTAGGATTAAGCTTAAGATAATCAGCAGATTTTAGGCTTAACTCATCTCCCCATTGTGGCTCATGAATGAAGGGAAGTTGAGCTTCTTGTGCAGCCCACAGGACTTTGCGAACATTGATTGATGTGGTACGACCTAGGATCTTTAGCATAACGGCCTCGAAAAGCATCAATAAGAAATAATGGGAATAACATAGCTCTATAGGAAGCGCAATTTAAATGTGGTGATATCAGCTAAAAGCGCCATTATTGCTAATGGCGACGATGAAACGACGCCTATACGTATTGTAGTAGGCGTACACAAGAGTTAACTTTGAATAATACCATTGATGGTGGTAGGAAGAGGTTGATCAGTTAGTTCAATATGCTGTGATGAGACTCGTTGCCCTTTAACATATAACTCTGCTTTTACTGGCTCTAAGCGACGTTCAATATTAATGTGGAACTTATTCATTAACTGGCTAATAAATCGGTGTTGATCAAGTTGATATTGTTTTACCTCACCATTACGTAGCGTCACTGCAAGATATGGTTTAGTCGTATCGATAGTATCGTTGTTGTATACCATCCCATAAGAGCCTTCTAACGCAGGGTAGATATAGCTTTTTAATTGATTTTGTGGGTCATAAAAACCGACTAAAGTGACAACCGGAACGCCTTGTTTTACGGGTTTTTGAATGAAGGTTAATTCAGAGGACGGCTCCCATGAATCTCCATTTGAAATATAATACACTTTTGTATTGTGGCTGATTATCTGTTTATTACCATTAACATGTAGTTTAATACTCCATTGAGAAGTGCAATCTATCTCAATCACTTTATTTTTATTGCTGTGATCCGCTTGAGGTAGATAAATATTGGGTGGGTAGTGAGAATTATAACTCTCTATTTTTATATGGTCATTTTTATTAAGTAGCCCTGATAAAGTTGTCTCCGTAACATCTTGATTATCTACTATTGGTACATCCACAAAAGAAATATTTTTTGTATGAGGGGGTAGGTACTCTTGCATTGTTTGTGTATTGGGATCCCACTTTTGATAACCTGTTGACGATGTTTTGCTAAATATTGCAGAGTTCTCGAAAAAATGTTGAATAGCTTGAGCCGTTGTTGGGGTATGTAATGTGTACGCATTGTACGCTTTATCGTATAGCTCACCACCAGACATAGCATCTTTTAGCATTGCATGTTGCATATAGGGTTCTGCTTTTTCTGCATTAGGATCACGCGCATCTAAAACCGTGTACTTATTTGTTTTCTTTTTTTCAAAGTTAGGAATAAAAAAGTTGTTGTCGGCATCCCATCCCCATGTTGAATTAGGTTTATCGGGGGTTGCATGAACACCGCCTTTAAATCCCTTAAAGTAATGACCAATCTTATAATTATGACCCAGTTCATGACTAAATTCATTATCTACGGTATTGTATAATGTGGCTTTTCCCGCTCCTCCTGACCAACCGTGCTCTTGTAAACCATTTTTATATATACCACGGGAATTATGTATCGTAATTTGTGCGGTAGGTAAGTAGTTATTTTCTTTTGTCGCCGATGAATGAACGCCGTAATTGGCTAAATTAATGCCATCTGAAATAAGATCTTTAGAAATTTGCTCTCGCATATCCCCATTATGCCCACCTCCATCATCATCTGAACGATGAGTTAAATGTTTTCCTGAAGGAAGAACAATCTCTTTTAAGTGGATTGGAGCGTAGTGAGAGACGATTAAACGATTAATAGGGATTTGTTGGAAATATTGGCGTTGTAATTCAGCATTTTTTTGAAATGCTAATTCTCCTCTATAGGGAGTCAACATGCCGATATCGATAGTATGGAGCAGAAGTTCTGTTGGGGCTCCGACATAAATATCAGATAGCGTACCTTGTTTTCCATGATAATCGAATTCCAACCTTATTTTGGGCTTAATGTATTCAGCAGGAATAGCAACAGACCAGCCATTTTCGATATACCTGATTTCATCACTGTCATCATTAATTAAAGGCTCACCTTCATATGTACGCCAAAAACCAAATTCATCACAAACAAATAATTGGCTATCACCTTTTTTTATCGTTATTTTTTGGTCTCCATAGAAAACATGACTGTCATAGTCAGCCTCTGATGAAAAATAAATTTTTTTATTTTTAAAATTGGGATGAGTTTCTAATGTAAAATGACGGGCCCAATTAGCATTACGCGTTGCGATATGGATGTTATCATTGTTATTGATAACTTCGTTAAAATAGCAAATATCTTTTGATATTTTTTGCAATTCCTTGTTTTTATTTATCTTGATATCAAATGATTGAGGCAAGGCATAGTTAACCGTACTTTGGGTATCCGGAGAGTAAATTGACCATACACCTTCATCATCACTAATAAAAAGCTTAGTTTCACCCGTAGTAATTCTAACTTCATTATCGCCATAGGTAATATCACTATTAAAATAAGCTTGAGAAGTGAAAAGTATTTTTTTATTGGCATATTGTTTACTATTGGGGATAATAAAATCTTTCGCCCAATGGTAATCTCTGGTTGCTATTTTAATAGTGTCATTTTTTTTAATAATATCTTGGAATAATTTGGGGTTCTTAGAGATATGATTAATATCATCATTTGTCGTAAATTCCACATCAAAGGTTTCGGGGGTTTTGTATTTATCAATATTTAACGCTTGTTGATAGTGAAAAGACAATCTAGATTCGTCACGAGTAAACCAACGACCTGTTTCATCGCTTATCATAACAAAAGATTGCTGTGCAGAGAGAGGTATTGAATTATTTCTATATTTAATATTTGCATCGATATTATCCGCTAAATTCAATATGAGTTTTTTATTCGGGCGTTTTTTTAAACTATCTAAGTTAATAGATAAATTTTCAGCGTCAATATCGACTCTAATAATGTCATTTTCGGTCATAAGTTGATTGAGGTAGTTTGTGCTCTCAGTCAATTCTTTAATCTTTTTTGATGCATTGATAGTAAAATCAAACGATTTAGGAATAGTAAAATCGTCAGGTGTTAAGCGGGTAAACCGTTGCTCAGTGCCTGCAATTTTAGGCAGTTTTGATGGTGGAAGTAGGTAGGTTGAATATATCTTTTCATTATCCTCATTATAGACCTTAATATTTAATTGCTCATTTTCTTTGATTTTTTCATGAGGCTTAAATATCACCAATGTTTTACGGCCTGAAACGAGATGAGGTTGTATATCATCATCAATTCGATTAATGGCTGGGATAATGCTATGTTGAGCATAAAATACATTCCCCTTAAGATCCCCTTGGATATCACTTGGATAATTATTTGTATTATAGTAAAAAACTTTCCCTAGTTTTTCTTTGTATTCAGACAATAACTTATTATACACCCCTTGTTCATCGGTCATTTTTTTAATCAACGCATGATTATTAATCTGTGTATCAAATAACCGTGAGATAACAAGGTTATCTATCAACGATTGCCAAAAATCAAACAGTGTATTTGGGTTATTATTAAGGTCATTAAGACCTAATAAATGAGATGAATGAGTATCATTTTCTTTATTTAATTGTGTTGTCGGTATCATCACTTCATGACGATTTTGGCAAATGCAAATTGTCAAAGCTAGCATATAAATCCTTTTAATTGATTAGTTTATTGCTAATATCTTCATTTTATTAGCAGTATTAGATAATAAAGAAAAAAATAAAAATGATAAGCAAATTATTTTATAGTTAATCTTAATTTAGCCAAATAATCAGTCAATTGTTCATTCTGAACACTTGAATTTCTTGATTTATTCATTAATAGCAATTCGCTTAGAGATAATCCCATCGGTTAATAAAATAGAATGAATATTTCATTTCTTTACGAAAGAAATCACCAAGATCTCAAGGGGTAAAAAAGGCGACGAAGTCCCCTTAATCAGGGGATAGAATGAGAGAAATCTGTGATCTTTGTAACATAATTTTCTGACTTTCCACTTAATTTCGTTATCAACACAACAAAAACAAAATTTTCATATAATAAAAATTGGAATATATGTTTCATTAATGTATATCTATGTTATCGCCATGTTAAATATTGGTGACATCAAAACACAACATGTATTCATAATCAGTGGGAAGGGCAAAATGAAAAATATCATGAAATTAACCGCGCTGGTTGCTGTATTGGGTTTAACACCGAGTGTGATGGCTGAAAATGAGCAAATTGTCTTTAGTCCGCCAACATTGGCTAGCCCGTTTGAAGTGCATATGCAGAAATCGGCGGTGAAAACCGCTAAAGAGTTAGGAGTCAATATTCAAGTCTTAGATGGGCAAGGTAGCTCACCTAAGCAGGTTGCTGATATTGAAAATGCGATCACACGAGGTGCACAGGGCTTTATTGTGTCACCTAATGATGTCAATGCCATTGCCGATGCGGTGGTTGAAATTCAAAGCGCTGGCTTACCGGTGGTGACTCTTGATAGAACCATTAATGCACAACAACCAGTGCCGCATTTTGGGGCTAATAATTACAAAGGCGGTTACGCCATTGCGGAATATGTCAAAAAGCAGTTTCCAAATGGCGCCGATCTGATCTTAATTACAGGGCAACCTGGCTCCTCATCAAATATTGAACGTACGAAAGGGATCCGCGATAGCTTAAAAGAAGGGGGGAGTAAATACCGCTTAGTCGCTGACCAAAATGGTAATTGGATGCGAGCGGAAGGGATGCGCATCACCGAAAGTTTATTGCCTTCACTCGCGAAAAAACCGGATGTGATCTTATCTGCTAACGATGATATGGCCCTTGGTGCGATTGAAGCGCTGAGCGCACAAGGTTATAAACCGGGTGACATTTTAGTGACAGGTTTTGATGCAAGTCCTGAAGCACTTAGTCGTATTAAGGAAGGTTGGGATGGCTGTAACGGCTGATCAGCGCGCAGGCTACGCAGTAAAAATGGCGATGGGGCAATTGGTCGATAATATTCGTGACAAAAAAGCGATCACAGGCGCGGATTACCCTCCCACAATTATTAGCAAAGATAACCTTGATCAAGCGGAACGTATTGGTGAATTGAAATAGTCATTTACAGTGCTATTCAGGGCTCGGTGAGCCCTGTTTTCCTGAAAAGGAGTTTTTATGTCAGAGCCACTACTTAAAATTACAAATCTTGCCAAAAGCTTTTCAGGGATCTGGGCGCTAAGTCAAGCCCAAATGACAGTGATGCCAGGGGAAGTGCATGCGTTATTGGGGGAAAATGGTGCGGGTAAAATCCACTTTCTTAAAGGCACTTGCAGGCGCTCAACCGCAAACCAGTGGTGATATTTGGTTTAACGGTGAATTACTTTCCATAACAGGATACCCCGATTGTTCGCCAACAAAAAGGGATTATTACTATCTATCAAGAATTTAATTTGCTACCGAATATGACGGTAGCGGAAAACATGTTTTTAGGGCGTGAAGCGCTAAAAATGCGTTGGATGGTTAATGAAAAAGTCCTTAATCAGGAAGCCAAAGCGATCCTTGATTATCTTCAATTGGCAATTTTGCCAACGACCCAAGTGGCACGGTTAAGTGTTGCCAGCAGCAAATGATTGAAATTGCACGTGCACTGACGCTCAATGCTAAATTAATTGTGATGGATGAGCCTTCAGCGGCTCTAAGCGATACCGAAGTAGAAAGTCTGCATCGTGTTGTTAGGGAATTGAAAAACCGTGGGGTGAGCGTCATTTACGTGACACATCGCTTACATGAAGTTTTTCAGATATGTGACAAGTTCACGGTATTTCAAGACGGCAGATACACCGGATCGGGGAATGTGGCTGAGACCTCAGTACAAGAGATCATACGTATGATGGTTGGGCGGAATGTGATTTTTGAACGTAGGCCGGCTAGCGAAACATATCATCGAGACAAACCGATTCGCCTATCGGTGAAACATTTATCGAAAGCTAAGCCACCTTTAGATCCTCATGGTATCGCGCTTCACGATATTAGTTTTGATGTTCATGAAGGCGAAATACTGGGTATTGCGGGCCTTATGGGGGCGGGAAGGACTGAGGTGGCACGCTGTTTATTCGGCGCAGATAAATATACCACGGGTGAGTTTATCCTTGATGGTGAGCCTTATCAGCCAACGACCCCAATGAATGCACTGGATAAGGGGATTGCACTCGTTCCAGAAGATCGTAAAAAAGAAGGCGCCGCGCTGGGATTATCCATTCGCTACAACCTATCACTTTCAGCGTTATCACATCTACTTAAAATGGGGTGGATGGTGGATAGCAATAAAGAAAACGCCTTGATAGAAAGCTACAAACAAGCACTACAAATCAAAATGGCCAGCAGTGAGCAAGAAGTGCGTAAATTGTCTGGTGGTAACCAACAAAAAGTCATTCTTGCACGGTGTATGGCCATGTCGCCAAAAGTATTAATTGTTGATGAGCCAACTCGGGGTATTGATGTTGGAACCAAATCGGAAGTTCATCAGGTTATTTTTGAGATGGCGAAAAAAGGCGTTGCGGTTATTGTTATTTCTTCTGATTTACCTGAAGTCATGGCGATTTCAGACCGGATCATCACGTTGAGCGAGGGCCGCTTAACGGGGGAGATTAAAGGTGATGATGCAACAGAAGAGAAGTTAATGATGATGATGGCTATTTGCCATCAAAACTCACCAGCAGAAATGGTCGTATGAGAGGTTTACATGTTACAACAACAATCTTCTACGGCGGTCGGCCGTAAAAAAATAGATTTCATCGCTTTTTTTGAGCGCTTTGGTGTCTTGATTTTTATGGTGCTGCTGGTGCTATTTTTTCAAACCCAAAACAGTAATTTTCTGACTGAACGCAATATCACTAATATTTTAACCGAAGTGTCTATCTATGGAATTATGGCCGTGGGGATGACGTTGGTGATTTTAACCGCTGGTATTGATTTGTCTGTTGGCTCAATACTGGCGGTTTGCGCGATGACAGCGGCGTTTGTGATTAAAGGTGATAATTTAGTCGGCTTAGATCTTAATGCTTGGGGAGGGATGAGCTGGTTAGTTGGATTAGCTATCTGCTTAGCGGTAGGCACAGGGATCGGGTTTTTACATGGTCTTGGGATCACGCGGCTGAATATTCCACCATTTATCGTCACATTAGGTGGCATGACAATTTGGCGTGGGCTGACATTAGTGATTAATGATGGTGCACCAATCTCAGGTTTTGATGCTGGCTATCGTTGGTGGGGGCGTGGGGAGCTACTGGGGATCTCGGTGCCTATTTGGATCTTTGCGATTGTGGCATTGATAGGCTATTTAGCGCTGCATAAAAGCCGCTGGGGGCGTTTTGTTTACGCAGTTGGCAGTAATCAAGAAGCAGCTCGGTTAGCAGGGGTGAATGTTAAACGTGTTCTTGTCAGTGTGTATGTGGTGATTGGCTGTTTAGCTGGGCTGGCTGGGTTTGTGCTGAGTGCACGTTTAGGGAGTGCTGAAGCGGTAGCGGGGATGACATTTGAACTGCGCGTGATCGCCTCTGTTGTGATTGGTGGTACATCATTAATGGGGGGATATGGTCGTATCGGAGGAACCATTATTGGCTCAATCATTATGGGAATATTAATTAATGGTTTAGTTTTAATGAATGTTTCAGCGTATTATCAGCAAATTATTACTGGACTGATCATTATTTTAGCTGTTGCTTTTGATACTTACGCCAAAAATAGACGTGGTGCCAGTTAAATATTTTCACTATTTATAAAAGATAAACGCCTTTTTATTTTAATAAGAAGGCGTTTATCATAAGAAAATAAGGATTTAACGTTAAGAAAATACAGATTGATACTTTTTAACTTTTAGTGCTAATAATATTGATATCTTATAAAAATTCCACCTCAGATAGTTCCCTTGTGAAACTAATTAGTTTAATTTCATTCACTTATATTTTATCGATGCTATACTATTAGGGTTATTTTTGAATTTTGAGTAAAATTTAAAATAACCCATGCAGTCAACACTGGCTATGTTTTTGATATTCAGCTTATTGCTGAATTTAAATGTTGTAGTTAAGGAGTCGATATAATGGTAAGTAATAATGCAGCACGTCGCTTATTAGGAATGCCTTATAAGTTAAGTCGTTCTAAGAAAAATATTCGAGTTTCTGTCGTAGCAAAAGAAAATGTGACGGAACAGCTGCCCGCTGAATTACAAAATCAACCTGTAGTTGCGGCATTAAATAATAAAGCGACAGAGAAAAAAACCTACCACTCAACAACGGTATTCTATCCTGAATATGTTATTAGCTAATTAATTGAGTGAATGTTGACCCTCTGGCATTGCTAGAGGGTTAAAAACACCAAATGATATTCCTACCTCATTTCTTACTCTTTTTCTTGTAACCAGTACGACCGCTACCTCATCTTCATATTAGAATGGTCAATATGTGATTATTGTCACTATCTAAAATTACAAATAAACAAAATATTGAGACGTTTCCGATGAAAAAGTCATGGAACTTGGTTACATTGAATTGGCGTATAAATAGAAATAGGGTAGGTATTCCCGTTGGCTTATTTTAAATATTTAATTTTTTGTTTTTGTGTTATTTCAGTGGCAGGATGTTCGACAGGCTTTAGAACGGATGAAGAAAGTAACCGATTAAAATTTAGCATTCAACAAGCCAATACGATACCGATTAAAGAATCTGTAGAGGCGCTCTCCGCTGCTGATATGTTACCTGGCGATATTTTATTGTCTTCCGCAACGGGAATTAATTCATGGGGTATCCGTCTTTTTAGTATTAGCGGGGTGAGTCATGCCTCAATATATTTGGGGGCTGGTGAAGTAGCGGAATCTGTCGGCAGTGGCGTGAGGATCATTACGCTCGATCAAGCTATCTCGGACTCAAATAATATGGTGGTGTTGCGGCAAGAGGGGTTAACCTCTATTCACGCCCATAAATTACGTGAATTTTCTATGCAAAATGAAGGGGGCAAATATAACTTTAAAGGGATAGTGATGATAGCGCCTTGGATGGTGACAAAGCGCGTCTGTGAATTACCTTTTATTGGTCAAACGATCCGTAATTTTTGTTTGAGAACGTTAGCGACGGTACAGTTAGGTAGCGATGTAGACCAAGCTAACGGCTTCTTTTGTTCGCAGTTTGTCCTTGATGCCTATAAATATGCAGGACTTCCGTTATTTGAAGGGAATTCAGCATGGATAACGCCAGCGGATATCCTTCATATGCGAACAGGGGATGTGCCGACCTTTGTTCCGACCCATCGTTTAAGCTATGTAGGGCACTTGAAATCTTGGAGTTTATCGAGTGCGCTTCACCTGAGATAAATATCGTCAATAAAGTGGGTTTGTGGCGACGTGTTAATGAAAAAAAAAGGCCAACTCAGAGAAGTTGGCCTGCTAAAACTGGAAGCAATGTGAGCAATGTCGTTTACGAAAGCTTGAGTAATTTACTCAAGTATTCGTTAGGTAAAAGATAACCATTCTCATTTGATAAATCAACCCTTTTTTATGTCTTATTATGCGAATTTTACCCCCTATAAATTCGTTTTTATAAAAAATAATTAAAATTCAATGCGTTATTTTTGGCTCTTTTAAGGATAATTTGAATAAATTTTTATAAAACAAGTTAGTACTCGAAATAAGTTGTTCGTTATACTTGTCAGTATCCTTCCTACACCGTCAGCACAGAGGTCAATCTTTGATGAGAACATTACGCATTGGTATCGTAGGGTTAGGCTCTATTGCGCAAAAAGCCTATTTACCGATACTGAGTAAAACAGATAATTGGCAACTGATAGGGGCATTTTCACCAAATCAAAGGAAAGCAAAAATCGTCTGTGATAACTATCGTATTCCACTGTATTCAGATATAAAACAGCTGGCCCAGCAGTGTGATGCGGTTTTTGTACACAGTAGTACCGCCAGCCATTTTTCAGTTATTTACAGTTTGTTATCATACGGCGTACATGTGTATGTTGATAAACCGCTTGCTGAGACACTTTCCCAATCAGAGCAATTAGTGGACTTTGCACATAAACAGAAACGTTCGCTTATGGTTGGGTTTAATCGGCGCTTTTCACCTTTTTATCAAGAACTCAAACAACACCTCAGTCAAGTTGCTTCATTACGTATGGAAAAACATCGTAGTGACAGTCTAGGCCCTCAAAATGTCCGTTTTACTATGCTAGATGATTATTTACACGTTGTAGATACCGCTATCTGGCTCGTGGGAAGCGAAGCAAAATTATTGGGAGGCAATATTATTGCAACTGAGGAGCAAGCGTTATGCTATGCAGAGCATCATCTGAAAGTGAATGAATGTTTAGTGACGACATCAATGCATCGCCGAGCGGGTAGTCAACGCGAGCAAGTTGCAGCAATTTGTGATGGTGGGGTCTACCAAGTGACAAACATGAATCATTGGATGAGTGAAAGTCACGAGGGGATAAAACAAAAACAACCTTCTAGTTGGGAGTCGATATTGGTTCAACGTGGATTCGATGGGGCTATTCGCCATTTTATTGATGCGGTGAGTCATGGTAGCGAGCCTGACGTCAGTGGTGAGCAGGCGATTTATGCTCAACAAATGGTAGAGAAAATGTTAAGCATTGCGTAAATACTGTTCATTGTTTCTCAGCTCATAAACCATTCCATACCAGTCTTATATAGGATTAATATGTTAAGTTCGCATCAAGCTTCAGAAATTTTATTTGTTGCAGGTTTTGGTCCGATAACACGTGAGCCTAATGTAAGTTATGATTTCTATGTTAAAACTTTAGGTTTACCTTTAAAGGCAATGGAAGGTAATCAGGATTATTTCACCAGCGAAGAAGAACAGCTTAGTGGCGTTAAACACTTTGCGTTATGGCCATTATCTCAAGCTGCACAATCTTGTTTTGGTGTCGATCATTGGCCGGAAACGCACCTTGTTCCTCAAAGCTGGATAGAATTTGAAGTCGCTAATTTATCAAAAGCCACTCAATGTTTTATTAATGAAGGTTATTCCATTTTAGTTAATGAGCGAATGGAACCTTGGGGACAAATGGTTACACGCTTACTTAGCCCCGAAGGAATGTTGGTTGGTTTAACCGTTACACCATGGTTAAGAGAATAATAGTTAATAATTTGTAGCGAGAGATCTCATTTATCTTGTTGTTTAAGAGACATTCTTGCGTATTTGATTATAATTTTGTTGTTAACTTAAATTCTTTTTTCTATCAGGAGGGGTTATGTATAAAACGATTCTGGTTCCTATAGATTTAACTGAGGATGAACTGACAAGTAAAGCTGTTCGCCATGCAGTTAATTTAGCTAAACAGTCTGGTGCGAAAATTCATTTGATCCATGTGCTACCAATCTCTTCTGCTATTATTAATGCGTATGCACTTGGTTATATGGAAATAAAAGACCGTGCAACCGTTAAAGCAGAAGAAGACATGAAAATGTTGATGGATACGATTGATTTACCACTATCTGATGTCAATTATACCATAACGTTTGGCTCACCTCGTGATGAAGTGATTAATACTGCAAAAGACATTAACGCCGATATTATTGTTATCGGTTCACGCCGTCCGAATATTTCTACACACCTCCTAGGCTCTACCGCAGCGGGCATTGTTCGTTACGCAGAAACCTCTGTATTGGTAGTTCGTTAATTTTTTAAATAAACCTATGCTGATATTTAGCATAGGTTTTATTGAACCCATTATTTTTTATTTTACACGATCGTCATAAAGCGATGAGTGATTAAACCTTTTTCTTCTATCTTGTTGGGTATCAGGTATTGAGTGTAACAGTTCAGCCGAATAGGCCCTATTTTTATTGGGAATGGTGAGCTTATTTATGGAAAAGTTTTCGCAAGAAGTTATCCGCATTGAACATTTCTTATTCAGGGTATTACGTTTTTATTTTTTGTCGCTATTGGTTTTTTTCCTTGGGCTGTTACCCGGTATTATTGGCTTTTATTTTATTGAAGGTCATTCTTTGATGGAGTCAATGCTTAATGCATTATCCATGCTAAGTGGGCAAGCAATAGAGCCTGCACCAATCACGCAAGGTGGGCGTTTTTTTATCGCAATATATGGGCTGTTTTTACAGAGCGTATTCATTATTAGTATTGGCTTAATTGTCACACCTTTTTTGCACCGCATCTTACATAAATGGCACTTAGAAGATAGTTAGCATATTGATAAAATTGTGAACTTGCTTTAACAAATCGTCTGGTAGCTCACGGCAGTTTGTTTTTATTAAGACTATACTTTTGGTGAACAAAAAAGATAAACATTCACAAAGTGTATCCTAGTTATCACATCGCACTAAGGGATCACAGGTGGATAATAGAATGATGACTAATTAATAGGGGTATCGCATGTACAATAAAATTTTGGTTCCCGTAGACATTTCTGAAGATATTCTGACGGATAAAGCATTAAAACACGCAATTTATTTAGCAAAAATGTCGGGGGCAAAAATACATCTTTTCCACTCAGTTCCTGATGTTTCAAGGTTCTCAATGAGCTATAGCTATCATTATGATCTTTTATCTTCATTTGCTAAAAAAGCCGTTGAACGTTCAGAAGAGCAGTTAAAAGAGATTATTGCTAAGATCGATTACCCACAAGAAGATATTTCTTACAAAGTCGCTTTTGGTTCACCGAGAGATAAAGTGTTAGCTGAGGCAGAAGAAATAGGTGCGGATCTGATTGTGATTGGTTCACGTAACCCGAGTATCACAACGCACTTACTAGGGTCAAACGCATCAGGCATTGTTTCTTATGCGAAAATATCTGTACTGGTAGTCAGATAACCCGCCAATACAATAAGGCCAGTATTATACTGGCCTTATTAACGCTCTAATCTTTAACGCAAATCTATTACCATCTTAGCCCAAAGCAAGGCTAAAATTCGCATCGAAAAAGCAGATGGTGCTTATTCATCCCTATTAAATCAATATAATAGAGATAAAAAAATTATTTACCTTCCACTGCCTCTTTAGCTGCTTTAATAGCTTGAATGCCTTGTTCACATGCTTGTTCTTGAGCATCTTCTGGATAATCAGCGAGTGCTTTTTTCGCTTCTTCCAATTGATGTTTCATCTCAGTGATCCTTTCTTTAACATTAGGGTCATTTTTGTACTGCTCTTCAGCTTGTTTAACCAGCACATTCATTTCTTGGAAATAAGTATCGCAATTTTTTCCTGCATTCGCACCAAATGCAGCTAATAGTGCAGCAACCCCGAAAGCAACTGAAAATCTTTTTTTCATAATTTATTCGCTTTTTTGATGTAACAATAAAACGAGAATAGCATTCCATATTCAAAAAGACATCACCTCTCTTAATCAATATTTTCTACTGTAGGTAATTTTGCTGCATATTAGGAATTATCTGTAATAATAGCACCGCGTGAATAGCATAATTTGCAAAAAGATAAATGAGAATCATTCTTGACTCTGTTGCAATTAAAAGTGTACAGTTAAGTACACTTTTTTGTGGGGGAGCTAGGTATGCAAAATAAGACGATTATTGATACGGCTGAGTGGCCAGTTTGTGTAATCCATTCATTTCCAAAAACCTTAGATGAAACGCGTTTATGGTTAGAAGAAATGGATATGTTATTGGCAAGAAGGGCGCAATTTGTATTAGTTTATCCGCCGGTCAAACAGAGCAAAGAAAAACCGTCTGAGGAACATATGAATGCCATGAAATATGTTCGCCGTTGGTTAAAAACATGCTAAAGAGCCGATGGTTGAACACTGCCGTGCAATGGTGGTGACGTTACAACCAGATGGGAGTGATAAAGAAGATATGGAACAAATGGCGCCGTTACTTTCTGCATTTTATGGGCCTGAAGTGTTTATTGAACATAACATCGCCGCAGCGAAAAAATATGCTACGGCATTGATTTCTTAATGACGATGACCGCTATTGGCTAATTTTACGAATATAACTGGCGATGATGTCCACTGAGAGCGCAATTTGTTGCGTGATAAATTCATCGCTAGGTTTAAAATCAGTGACACAGAAGGTTTTAATAAAAACATCTGCTTTTAACATTTCTAAAAATCGAGATGAAATACTTAATAGCGTTTGTTCGTTAACTTTCACTTCAGGTAATTCAAGGAGTTTCTCAGTTAATAGCCGATAACTACGTACTGGTCCTTGTTCAAAGAAAGCATGGCTAATTTCAGGAAAGCGGTTATATTCACCAAGGATCAAACGATATAAACCAATAGACTGTGGTTTAATCACATTCAGTAAAAACCGTGCGCCGTAAAAAGACAATACAGATTCAATGCTATGGAGAGAAGGGGGGATTATGACTTTCATCATCGGCGAAAATATCGTCAATCATTGATGCAACGACCGCAGCGAATAATCCTTCTTTATCACCGAAGTTTTTATACAGCGTGGAACGAGAGCCTCCTGCACGCTCAATGATCATATCAAGTGTTGTTCCTTCAAATCCATATTGAATAAAAATTTCAGAAGCCGCCACTAATTAATGCTTTATTACGACGCTGCCCCTTAGGGGTTTTAGCGAAAAATGGGCTACTCATGCAATACTCATCCTAGCATTATGATTTATCTAACTATTCTTATCATGAAAAGGCAAAGTTCGTGATGACTAATCATGCTTTAACCTGAAAGAGATCATAATTCAGGCTATTATTTCACTTTATGATGTTGCTAAAGGTTATCACGTTTAAATCGTTATCTAAATCATCGCAGTGGATTGGAGGAAAAATGAAAGGGGAGGCTATCGATGAGTTGCAAGGTATTCATGCGATTACCGAAACACCAAAGGGAGATCACTCGATTATGTATACAGTGTGGCCTCTTATTATTACAACATGGTGCGGAGAGTATGCTGGTGGAGCAGCTTACCTGCCGCTTAGGGATTGCACTCGGGGCAGATCAAGTTGATAGTGCTATTTCCTCGAATTCATTAGTACTGACAACCATAATTGAAGGTCACTGCTTAACGTCGACGCGTCGTATTATTGACCGTGGTATTAATATGCATGTGGTGACAGAGGTACAGCATGCTGTCATTTTAGTTGAGCATCACCTTTTGGATCGCAAACAACTTGAGAAGAAATTGTCCTCAATAAAACCATTACGTTATCCACGTTGGATAATGGTGCTGATGGTTGCTCTATCTTGTGCCTGTTTTAGTAAATTAAATGGGGGGAGGATGGGATGGCTCCTTAGTGACATTGATTGCGAGTGGTTGTGCAATGTATATTCGTCAGGTGCTGACTTCTCGGCAAATGAATCCTTTGATTAACTTTTGTATTACTGCTTTTGTGGCAACGTCTGTTTCCGGATTATTATTAAAATTGCCATTTTTTGCTCCGACAGCAAGTATTTCGATGGCAGCAAGTGTATTGCTACTCGTGCCGGGTTTTCCATTAATTAATGCGGTGGCCGATATGTTTAAAGGCCATGTTAATACAGGGTTAGCGCGGTGGATGATGGCGAGCTTACTGACGCTGGCGACATGTATTGGTGTTGTGATTGCAATGGCAATTTGGGGACTAAGGGAGTGGGCATGAGTTTTTTACTGGCACTTTTAGAGGATATGTTACTAGCGGCTATCCCTGCTGTTGGCTTTGCGATGGTATTTAATGTGCCGATCAAAGCATTGAAATATTGTGCTTTGTTAGGGGCTATTGGTCATGGCTCACGTATGACTATGATGACACTTGGCTTAAATATTGAATGGGCAAGTTTTATTGCCGCTATTCTTATTGGCGCGATTGGTATTCAATGGTCTCGAACATGGTTAGCGCATCCTAAAGTTTTTACGGTTGCAGCAGTGATACCGATGTTTCCGGGGATCAGTGCTTATACCGCAATGATCTCCGTCGTCAAAATTTCTCATTTAGGTTATACCCCTGAGTTATTTGAAACCCTTGTGACTAACTTTTTACGAGCATCATTTATTGTTGGGGCCTTATCAATTGGTCTATCCCTTCCTGGTTTGTGGTTATATCGTAAACGCCCAAGTGTATAAAAAAACAAGAAACGCCTTCGGTAAATGTGATATTCAAGAAGGCGTTTTATTGACTTTATTTACTATGGCAACCTAGCCTTTATTCAAAATTAATCTGATATCTCTTTCAATAGCTTTTACTATAAGTTGTTAGATTGATTAATAAACAATTCCTGTTATTAATTAGAATTATTAACATAACTGAATTGCTCTAATATGGAGTAGTTGTGCAATTTTATCGTGGTAAGTCGGTTGTTTCTAATATTCATTAGCTGCAAAAAAGCTTATATTCGGTTGTGTGGTACTGGCATAAGAAAATATGCAGTATATTACAGGATGCACTAACGCATTTAAGTTAATTGTTTATTATCAAAACATCAGTGGTGTTATTTTGAATAAAATATTCGCTTCATTGTACCCAAAATGGGTACTGTCATTCTTTTTATTAATATTTACTTTCCCGCTTATCGCTGCGCCAGGACAGTTTGATGAAGCGAAATTATTAAGTAAAACTAAAGTATATCTGGATCAAAACAATCAAGGTGAGGGAACACTTTACTGTGGTTGTAAATGGGAGTGGGCCGGTAAAAGTGGTGGGGTAGTCGATTTAAACTCGTGTGGTTACCAAGTCCGTAAACAGCAAAATAGGGCAACGCGTATTGAGTGGGAACATATTGTTCCGGCATGGGTATTTGGTCATCAGAGACAATGTTGGCAGAACGGTGGACGTAAAAACTGTGTTTCAACAGATCCTATCTTTCGTAAGATGGAAGCCGATATGCATAACCTTGCACCATCAATTGGTGAAGTAAATGGTGACCGTAGTAATTTTAGCTATGCTCAACTTCCCTCTAATGCGCAATATCCTTATGGTCAATGTCGTAGCCGAGTTGATTTTAAACAACGCGTTTTTGAACCTAGAGATGAAGTGAAGGGGCAAGTGGCTCGTGTCTATTTTTACATGCATGATCGTTATAACTTGTCGATGTCACGTCAACAGCAACAACTATTGATGGCATGGGATAGACAATATCCGCCGAGTCAGTGGGAAAAACAACGTGACGAACGCATTGCTGCAATCATGGGGCACCATAACCCCTTTGTCACGGGGGAAATGAAATGGGAGCTTGGGCATAAAAATAGTGCTCAAGGGATTAAGCAAGTTGATAAGTTATCGCCTGCACCTACAAAAGAGACACCAAAACCTCAAGCATCTGAAACCAGTACTCAAGTAAAAGGTAATCGTAACTCACATAAATACCATTTAGCACATTGCTCTGGTTTTAAAACAACATCCGATAAAAATGCAGTGATGTTCAGCGATGAGTTAGCCGCACAAGCCGCAGGCTATGAATTGGCAGGTAACTGTAAGCCTTAAAAGGTGTTTTTAAGGTAAAGTAAAAAAACACCCCAAAGTTGTACTACAACGTTTGGGGTGCTGTTCATCACTTTTGGGTTTTTTTATATTATTTTTCGCTGACAATTTTGCCATTAATAACGGCGGATTTTTGAACGAACTGCCCATTTTCATCAAATTCAGAGATAAAACCTTGTGGTTCACCATCTTTGAAAACACCGGAAGCATAAACGTTGTTGCTTGGGGTGTCGTGATAAACTTTAAATGGGCCTGTAAGTTTTCCGTCAGTAGCGGTCATTTCGATATCCTTACGACCATTTTCATGGTAAATCCGTACTAATCCATTCACTTTACAGTTTTTAACTGGCGTATACATTTTAACGTTACCATTCTCATAGAATGACTCAATGTAACGATCTAAACACCCCTTTTTAACCCAACTTCTGGTTTCCAATTGGCCATTATCATAATGAAATTCATAAGCGCCTTCAGGTGTGCCTTCTGGCGTTTTAGTTGAAGGAAATTCAATACCTTTGAGTTCACGAAGTGCATCTAGATCAGATTTTGAAGATGTTGGTGTGAGTAGTTGACAACCAGAGATAAGTAGAGCAAAGGAGAAAAGTAAGGTTGGTTTTAATAAGTGTTTTTTTATCATGATGTCCCTATTGAGGTAAATATGAAAATTTCAGTTAGGCACTGGAAAATAATATTTTTCCTATACCTATCAATAAAATATAGTCATATTTAGTTAAATATCAGTCAGAATCTTCTTAAGCTATGATAAATACGGAATAATTGTAGGGAATAAATGTTAATTTATTGTTGCAAACAAAATATAGACGGGGGTATAGTCTGTTTATAAGGAATAAATGTAACATGATAAAAAGTCGGGTGTGTAATATTTTTACGGTTCGTCATAATAGTGTCATATAAATTCATTAGTTTACGGGTGTGATCCAGCAGGGAGGAACTAATGGGAACTAAGTCTTTGTTAATGTTTTTACAAGGCCGGTTACTACTCCATCATGAAATTGTCATGGTGAGATTAGTAACCGGTTTTTTTATTGCATGTTCAACCAACATGAGCTTGAAGGGAGCTCCTCTCTGTTCTGAATAGTCCGTCATTTGAATTGACTTTAACGATACCTGGAAGGGTTAATACTATGAGTAGACAGAAAGCTGCAACAAAGACGCGTCGTGAAATGAAACGGTCATTACGTAAAGAGCGCGCAGGTCGTTACGAAATGGCAAGTGTGGCCTCTTTTGCTGATTTTACGGGGATTGAACCTATTGGTATGGCGAAAGAGCGGCGTGATACATCGCCGATTACTCCACGCAATGATGCGCAAAAGCTCTATATTAATTCGATTAAACACAAGCAATTAATTTTTGCGAACGGTGAGGCGGGTTGTGGCAAAACCTATATTAGTACTGCACTGGCAGCAGATGCGTTAATCAATAAAGATATCAACAAAATCATCGTGACAAGGCCTGTTTTGCAGGCAGAAGAAGATCTCGGTTTTCTTCCGGGTGATATGGCTGAAAAATTTGCGCCATATTTCCGACCCGTTTATGACGTGTTAGTGAAAAGGCTTGGTAACTCCTTTTTGCAATACTGTTTACGGCCTGAAATTGCCAAAGTTGAAATTTCACCTTTTGCTTACATGCGTGGTCGCACATTTGAAAATGCGATTGTCATTCTGGATGAAGCTCAAAACGTTACTGTTAGTCAGATGAAAATGTTTTTAACGCGGTTAGGGGAAAATGTCACTGTTATAGTGAATGGTGATGTGACGCAATGTGATTTACCTGATGGCGTTATATCTGGTTTGGCAGATGCCTTACAACGTTTTAGCAGTGATGAAATGGTCTCAATGGTTAATTTCACGGTAGATGATTGTGTGCGCTCAACATTGTGCCACCGCGCTTTATTAGCTTATAGCCATTAAGTGATGTGATAGCCCCAGTTGTTAGCCAATAAAACTGGGGCTATTTGCAAATCTAATGATGATTAATGATGCAGCATTTCATGGACAATTTGTTCATCATTAAGCGAATAGGGGTAATAAGTTGGCCAATTATCCATTTGTTGTAATAGTTTTTCGTGGGATTCATTCCCCATATAGAGGTGAAAATGCCCTGAGGCCTGCGGTTCAATAATATGGTCACTAAATTGGATATATTTCGGTGCTTTTGAGTGTTTGTCTTGGCATTCGAATAAATAACGAACCCCTTTTTTACCGGAAGTATAATGGAGGATTTTAAAACCGGAATAGTGGTATTCACAACGGCTGATTTGACCATTCTGGGTAAATTCAATAATGTTATTCTCAATACTGATATTCTCAACGTCCGTTTGATAACCTTTTTTATAATAAGCGCGATACTCATCGACGGTTTTGTCTTTATTATTTTTTGCTTTATGCTCCAATATGGGATCGAGTTTGCCAGTTATTAATAATGGGTAAATTGACTCCCAGATGCCATCCCAATCACTGAGCTTTCTATCTTTTACATCAACATCATTAAAAATACCTTTACTTGCTTGTATCGCTTTTTCGGATTGCGGGTGAGCATGACTATGAGCTTGTGTATTAAAGCTAACAAAAAGTGCACTGAGACTTAATGCAGCGGCAATAAGGGGTTGCTTATTCATTGAAGGTTCCTATAGTCCATAATAAATTAAGGCTATGTTATAACATAACATTCAATGAATGCAAAAATATTTTTGGGGAGAATAGGGGGATGTGGGTAAGATTGAGCTATTGGAAACTAAAAACAGGCCACGTTAATGGCTGTTTTTAGGGAAAAGTACTCGAAGAGAGGGCTTTAATAGTTGGGTTTTCTAATCTGCTGCTCTTTATAAATCTCTTGGTTTTTCTTGATTGTATTTAATACGCTATCTTCATATGGATCATTTTTCGGTTGACTATCCTTGTGAGCAGAATTGGGGGAAGTGGCGCATCCAGACACGAGGACAGCAATAATAACTAATAACCCTAAACGCATACAAACCTCCTAAAATGAAAAGGACTAACATAATTCAAAATATCAATTTTTAAAAACCAGCTGGCTAATTAATATATTTAATTTATGGATAAATAGCCAGATAGCATACTTTGAAGTTTTTATTCAATGGATTGTTTATGTGGAATATTTACACAATAATAAAGTGATGGTGAGTGCCATCACTTTTCATCAGTAGAGATTAAATATTAATCATCAGGATTATCCATCACATGATGTCTTTCTTGATGATAACCTTCTTCATCGTAACCATAACGCCAATAAGGTATCGCATAAATACTTTCACGACTAACCCCTTTTTCGCGGCGAATAAAACGGCGTAAATCGCGAATAATTTGGTCTTCCCCGGCAATCCAAAATGACGTATCTTCGGTCGGGATATCCCAAGATTTGAACGTATTAATTAGCTCATTATTTTTACTAATATCACCACAAATCCATATTACCTCGATACCAGCAGGTTTAGTTAATTCGCGAATATCGCCTTGGTGATCTAAACGTAAAACGACTTTACCTGTCGCATTTGCAGGCATTTTTTCGAGTAATGCTGCAATCGCTGGTAATGAGCTTGAGTCTCCTGCCATGAAATAGTGTTGCGTATGAGGTAATAATGGATCAGGCCCTCCTGGATTGGTGATCCCCATCCAGTGACCTTGTTCCGCATCGCGAGCGAATAAATATGCTGGTCCTGAAGCGCCATCATGCATGGCAAATTCAACGTCTATTTCTTTAACCTCTGGGCGGATTGCTCGAACGGTATATGTACGCACAAAGGGGCGTGGCTTATCTTCTGGCCAGCGGCGCCCTTGTTCACTGAGTATTGGTAATGCAGGCTCGCTTTTTAAATCAGGGGCGAGAAAAATTTTGATATGACCACCTTCACATTGTGTTGGATAGTCACCCAGTCTTTCTCCCGTAAAGGTAATGCTGCGAATAGAAGGGCTGATATCTGTAATGGATTTGACCTGAACAAGTTGCGGTGGCGCCGGGCGGTAAATATTCTTTTCGACGGGTTTGTCACTAGCCACAGGCGGTCTCCTTTTAGTTATGATAATGATAAAATTATTATTTGGTAATTGTTATCATTATCATATCATGGTTTTATTGAATATAAATAACCGGAAACCAAACATTTTTATATCCAAAAAAATGCCACATTCGTCAGAAACGAGTGTGGCATTTGTGTGAGGGGGATTACTTGACTTTCATCCCCGCGGCAGTCATTAACAACCTAAATACGGAAGAGAATGCAAATAGCGCCAGTACACTTCCTAACCAAATAATCGCCATCCAACCTATCTTTTTCCACCAAGGTGATGAAATAGCCTGATCAGTGGTAACCTTGGTCTGGGGTAATTTTTCCTCTGAAGACATAGTAACTCCAATAGGTATAAACCAAAATAATAGGGATAATAAATAGAGCGCCAACAAGCATAAAACCTAAACTTTCCATTGGCCCAGCCGCATCACGGAAACTGATGGCGGGTGGAATGAGATTTGGCCAAATACTGATCCCTAACCCCGTAAAACCAAGGAAAATTAATAGCAACGCAGCTAAGAAAGGAATGCTATCCCATTTTTGTCGCTTGGCGCTTTTTAGCATGACCCAAACACACCACACGACTAATAATGGAACTGGCAGGAAGAAAAAGAGATTTGGTAAGCTAAACCAACGGCTATAAATCGCCTCATTGAGAACAGGTGTCCATGCACTGATGATAACAATCACAGCCAACATCACGAGTGTTAATGGTCGCAATAAACGGTACATGGTTTGGCGCAAATGACCTTCAGTTTTCATGATCAGCCAACCGCAGGCCAGTAGTGCATAAGCAACCACTAAACCAAAACCACAAAATAGTGGGAACGGTGAGAACCAATCGAAATAGCCGCCCATATACACACGGTTTTCAACATGGAAGCCTTGAATAAAGGCACCCACAACGACGCCTTGAACAAAAGTGGCGAAAATCGAACCCCAAATAAAGGCGTGATCCCAATGTTTACGATGCGACTCATCCGCTCTAAAGCGGAACTCAAATGCCACGCCTCGGAAAATCAAGGCTAATAACATAAAAGTTAGAGGAATCGATAAGGCATCAAGCACAATGGCATAAGCGAGCGGGAAAGCGCCAAATAGCCCCGCACCGCCTAATACTAGCCAAGTTTCGTTGCCATCCCAAACCGGGGGCGACACTGTTCATCATCAAGTCGCGATCTTGGCTATCTTTAAGGGCTGGGTACAAGATACCGATTCCTAAAATCGAAGCCATCCATCACGATATACATCAAAATACTAAAGACAATGATGACAAACCAAATGAGTGGTAAATCAATGCCCATGAGCTGTATCCTCCTGGATCCCTTTACGAATTAATTTCATCATGTACATATAGCCGATACCGAACACACTGCCGTAAACAGCAAAGAAAGCCAGTAGACTAATACTCATATGCATTTCACCATGCGCACTGACAGCGTCCGCAGTTCTTTGTAACCCATAGACGACCCAAGGCTGACGACCTATTTCAGTGGTAAACCAACCAGCTAAGATAGCGATTAGCCCTGATGGCGCCATGACGAACATAAAACGCAAGAAAACTTTCGATTCATAAAGGTTTTTGCGATAACGCAGCCATAATCCCCAAACACCAGCCGCAATCATTAACAAACCTAGCCCTACCATGACACGGAATGACCAGAACACCATGAAGACATTTGGTCTATCTTCGGGGTGGATAATCTTTCAACGCAGGAACTTGCTTATCAAGACTATGGGTCAAAATGATGCTCGCAAGATAGGGAATTTCGAGTGCGTATTCGGTTTTCTCTTTTTCCATATTAGGAATACCGAAAAGGATCAATGGGGTGGCTTCACCTGGTTTATTCTCCCAATGACCTTCCATAGCCGCGACTTTGACGGGTTGATGTTTTAGGGTATTTAACCCATGAGCATCGCCAATAAGGGCTTGCAGAGGCGCTAAAATTAAAATCAGCCATAATGACATGGAAAACATTTTCTTCATGGCAGAAGATTTATTGCCTTTAAGCAAGTGCCAAGCTGCTGAAGCACCAATGAAAAATGCGGCTGCAAGGAATGCCGCTGTGGTCATATGCAATAACCGATAAGGGAATGAAGGATTGAAAATAACGGCTAACCAATCAACGGGAACGATGCGGTTATCGATAATTTCAAACCCTTGCGGTGTTTGCATAAAGCTGTTTGATGCAAGGATCCAAAACGTTGAGATGATAGTACCGAGAGCAACCATGCAGGTTGCAAAGAAGTGCAATTTTTCACCAACACGGTTCATACCGAATAGCATGACACCAAGGAAGCCCGCCTCTAGGAAAAAAGCAGTGAGGACTTCATAAGTTAGCAATGGCCCTGTGATACCACCGGCAAAGTCGGAAAAAAAGCTCCAGTTAGTTCCGAACTGGTAAGCCATCACCAAGCCAGAAACAACCCCCATACCGAAATTGACCGCAAAGACTTTCGACCAAAAATGGAACAATTTTATATAATCACTATCCCGAGTTTTCAGCCACAAGCCTTCGAGTACCGCGAGGAAACTCGCCAGCCCGATGGTGATCGCTGGGAAAATAATATGGAACGAGACTGTAAACGCAAATTGTATACGAGCCAGTTCCAGCGCAGTTAGTCCAAACATATTGACCCCTGATTGGAATTGATAATGCGCACATCACAGTTTCGTTTTTCCGTTAGCAATGTTGGTGCTGTTCCGTAGCAAAAATAATCATTGAAACGACAGGCTTGTGAAAAAAACCACAAACCTAACGAAAAAGTTTTGTGCTTATAGTTAAAAAAAAGTCAGGTGAATGTATGGATAAGTAGAACATGAGACGATAAACTATAATAGTAACAATTTTTGAGTTATTAACTATAACAGTTGAGGCGGATATGACGCGATACGAACAACTGGCTGCACAAATACGCCAACAGATTGAAGATAATATCTGGCAAGTTGGCGATAGATTACCGTCACTTAGGGAAAGTGTAAAACAATCAGGTTTGAGTTTAATGACAGTTGTACAGGCTTACCAATTGCTCGAAAGCCAAGGTTGGATCGCTGCAAGGCCACAATCAGGGTACTATGTTGCTCGTCGAAATACGAATTTTGCGGCAGCAAAGGGAGGAAAAGGCCTGCATCTTAATGAAAATGTTGAGATCAACGCCTCTATTTTTGGTGTTTTGCAAGCTTGTAAAGATCCTGACATTATTCCATTTGGCTCAGCATTCCCTGAACCGGCACTGCTTGATGAACCGAAATTAGGGAAAACTCTCGCGTCAGTGGCTCGGCGTTTAGCGAGGTTTAATACGACAGCGAATTTACCGCCGGGTAACGAGCAATTACGCCGTAATATCGCTCAGCGCTATGCCAGCCAAGGGATCCATGTTGCCCCCGATGAAATTGTGATCACGGCTGGTGCGATGGAATCACTAGTATTAAGCCTACAATCGGTAACCCAACCGGGAGATTGGGTGGTTATCGAATCACCTGCCTTTTATGGTTCATTACAGGCTATTGAACGCCTAAAATTAAAAGCGATCGCCATTAAAACAGATCCGTTATTTGGGATTGATTTGGACGCATTGGAAGATATTGCCGCAAAATACCCCATAAAAGCCTGTTGGTTAATGACGCATTACCAGAACCCACTTGGGGGGACGATGCCGCCAGCAAATAAAAAACGGCTGGTGGAGATCTTGAATAAAAATCAAATTGTTTTGATTGAAGATGATGTGTATGGCGAATTGTACTTTGGTAATCAACAGCCGATCCCTGCCAAAGCTTTAGATACTAAGGGTAACTTTTTCCATTGTTCGTCATTTTCGAAATGTTTAGCACCGGGGTATCGGGTCGGTTGGGTGGCGGCAGGGCAACACGCGACAAAAATTCAGCATTTACAGATGATGAGTACTGTTTCTGCCAGCGTTCCAACACAGCTGGCGATCGCGGAGTACCTTACTCAGGGGGGATATGACAACCACTTGCGGAAATTACGTCAGACAATGGAGCAGCGGCAACACCAAATGTTAGGCGCAATCGCACAATATATGCCGCCTTCCGTTAAAGTGAATACGCCAAAAGGGGGCTATTTTTTATGGTTAGAATTCGAACCACCTTTTAATGCGGTACGTCTCTACCAATTAGCCCTTAAGGAAGGGATAAGCATTGCGCCTGGCAGTATGTTTTCAACCAGCGATCAGTTTAACCATGCGTTTAGACTTAATACTTCATTTACTTGGAATGAACAGTTAGAACAGGCGATGAAAACATTAGGGCGTTTATGTTATTCATTGATTACCGAGAAACGTGGTTAGTCACATTTTAAGTGTCGAAACATTGCCCTAAGTCACTAAGTTTGCCACTCTTAATTATCATAACGGATAATTGATTGCTCGGGGGAATGTATGAAAATTAAATGTTTTGATGCGGCAGAGTTACCCATTGAAGAATGGCAAGATAAGTGTGGGAACAGCGCTGAAGTTTTTTGTTGGCCTGTCGCATCTGACTTTTCGCTTCGAGTAAGCATTACACAAATCAATCAATCGAGTGTTTTAAAACAGCACGCTGAAAGTGAACAATTTTGTATTTCTTTGGATAATGGCCAACTGTCTATTCGAGATCAACAAAAGACTAAGCATTCCATGGCAAAAATTGGTGACGCTTTTCATTCTGAGGGGGAACAATTGATTGAACTTGAATTAAGAGGCTCCCCAGTCCGTTTACTTAACGTATCGGTTAACCCTGAGCGTTGGCGAGTTAAAAGCCATGTGATTGCACAAGAACAACGTTTGCCAATAGGGCAGGCAGGGATAGTGTATGTCTTAGCTGGGGAATGGGATGTCTCTGGGGCGAATTGTAAAATTATGGCCGTTAATCAAGGGGGCTGGTGGCTACCTGACATTGGGGAAGGGCATATTACGCCTCGTGTGGCAGGTAGCAAATTAATTTGGGTTGATATTACGGCCTGTTAGCTATTGGCTAAGCCAATCGCCGCGAGTGACAACATGCCTCCAGCAACGCCTTCCGTTAGACGGCGACGCTTATCGCTGTAATTTCCTTTTTTATGTACGGTGGCAAATACCATACCAATCATGCCATAAATCACGATACATGAGGCAATAAAGGACGTTGATAAAATAATAGACTGAATAGCAACACTGTCCGAAGAGTGAATAAAATTAGGTAAAATGGCAAAGTAGACTAAGAGTCCTTTGGGGTTAAGAAAGCTAGTTAGAAAACCTTTCAGAATGACACCTTTAGATGACGCTGATTTTAGCGTTATCTGGCTTGGTTTCATGGCAGATAAGATCATTTTTATGGCTAAATATGCGACATAAGCGACACCGACCCATTTAATAGTATTAAATAAGCGTGGTGACGCAGCCACTATCGCAGCGAGACCTAAAGCGGCTAGGATAGCATGCATAATATAGCCCGAGATAATGCCAATATTAGCTTTCCATACAGCAGATACGCCTCCCGATAGCCCTTGCGAAGAGATAAAAAGAATATCAGGACCCGGTGTACAAATAAGCGGGATCACCGTCGCACTAAACAGAATAATTGATTGTAGCTCCATCTGTATGCCTCATAGATATCATTTGATTATTGTTGTTGAGTTTAGCAAGTTAGCTTGAGGGAAATTATAATGATTTCATTGTAATATTTGGTCATTTTATGGGTAATAATTGATTTTAAATTTAGCATTGAATATCAAAAATCGTTAAACCATAGGAAAATAATGCCAATCAAATAGATATGGGTAAGTTGGCTTGCTCAAACTTTATTAAGGAAGATGCAAGAGGGTTAAATTACTGGCTAAATCACAAGGCAAAAAAAATACACTTAATATTCAATGAACTAAGTCATTAACTATTAAATGTATGATAGGTTAAAATATAAAAAGTACTTATTTTTTATTAATAGGTTATTTCATCAATTAGGGTAAGCTATTTTTAGCCAAACTATTTCATATTAGCATCGATTACTTGATAAAAAGCGTTGGCTGTATCCGCAATCGTCCAGACACCAAGAATAATTTGGTATCCTGTACGTTTTGGAATATTACACTCTATTCTTACGTTATTTTTGGGTACATTTCCTCTATCTTGTTGTTCACAAAACGGTTTTAAATCAAAATCATTACGTGTTAATGGTTTATTTGGATCCCAATTTTGTTTAGTGATAAAAAATTGCCATGATGTCGTTCTGTGTGATGCAGTTAATGTCCAAGAAAATACATTTTTACCACTAGATACATTCACTTTATGCCAACGACTGTTCGACTGTTCATTTAACTGAGAAAAATTGGCATTACCTCCACTTGCGATTTGACCATCCTTTGGCCCCCTTTCTGGGAAACCTTTAGGGCCTTCAACCGATTGAGGCTCATATTGAACGGCACCACACATTTTATTTAAATTGCCACCCATGGATGAACAAAGAAAAGCGCGGCTTGGTGGATTATCGATATAACCATGGCGAAGTACGTTATTATCAGCTAATGCTGACATTGAAAGGAAAAGCATTGATATAGCAATAAATGTTGTTCTCATAGAAGTATCCTCATGTAAAAATTAACAACCATATTTAAATGATGTATAACCTATAAAGAATGAACTCTCTGTTGTTATTTTATTAAACTAATTCGGTTATCTAGATGCGTATACTTTTTATTATGTGTTTATCAAAAGCTAATGAAAAATATTGAAAATAGCCCAACTAAAAACATAAATTATCACTAGTAGATACTAAAATGTTGGCTATTGTTTTTTCTCTATTACCATCCCCTCTTTTTAGGAAAAGAGTAGTTAATATTTATCAAAGATAAATAAAAGTATTAAAATGCATTATGAGGGCAAATAACTCTCACATACAGTTTGCTCAGTCAATATATGTATTGTTTTTGTCTATGGCCTCCTAAATTATACAGAATGGTGAAATTTTCATAAAACATACTGATGAGAAAGTGGCTTTAAATATGCCATATAGTCTTATTTCGTCAGCTTATTGATAAGTTAACCAACAGTGCCGATACCATCATAGCAAGTTCCACGCTCTTTCAAATGTTTCATCATCATAAGGTTGTGTTCCATTTTCATGCTTAATAATCGATTTAGCGAGTTTTATTAAAATTGATTTGTTTTCAAGATTAATAAATGTATTGGGGGATACATTTAGCGCTTTAGCAACATCATTAATATAATCGCTTGTTTGATTTTCATTGCTAGGTGCCCATCGACTAATTAATTGAGATACGGTTTGCAATGAGTATCTACGTTGATAGGTACGCAGTAACGCGAATAGTGCTCTGATACCATATTCTGAAGATTCAAATCGACAAAATCGTTTTTCAATAGATTTATCGTGTGGTAGTTGCCCCTTCCAATGATTGGCTTCATTGTATTCAATGTTACCGGGATTATTGTTTCTGATGCCTCGAGAGATTTTAATCATGGATAAATTCTCCAATTCTAATGTTTAAATAAAAATGATACGAACATTTTTAATTAATCTATCTGTCCTAAGTAATAGGATTTATATTTATGTAATGATTTTAATTATATTAAAAAAGTGTTGGCGCAAATTATTAAAATTAAGTCATAAGACTCAATGAGCAGAAGAATACTGCTCATTGAGTAAATACAAAGAGAAAATGAGATAAATTAAATTATAGATAAAATCATATTTACGATTAAATCAAATAAGTAAAATTGATTTTTCTTACTATAAATAAATTACCGAATTATTATCTGATGTTGGCAGTGAATTACCATCATGATCAGCTGCACCTGTGTCAATATTAGGGGTTGCTGCGCTAGCAAGGCTAAATTCATTTCCTATACTATTGGTTACCTTAAGAATATTAACATAGGCCATCGCGGTAACTTCCACATTAGGATATATGCCAGTTACATTCATATCAATATGAACCTTTCCGTTAATTTGTTGAGTAGTTGATAGCTCATCTAAGGTTGCGTGTATTTCTTGTCTATGAGTTTCGACACTAAAGTTAGCTGAAACCCACGCAAAGAAAGCAGTAAGACCTGCGCCAAATTTATATTCATTAAGTAGCTGTTGATACTTAGTCGACGATTCAAGGCTAATAATACTAAAATCCATGTCACCTTGTAATCGAACAACAGCGCCTTGGCCTGAGACAGTCGCAGAAATACCTCTCATCATTCCTTTCTTTTTTGAAACCTGCCAAGAATTAACATTATTATTGTCTGTCTTTACTGCTCCAATTGCAATATCGTTTATTTCGGAGAATGTTGTAGTCATTTTAATACCCTTAGTTTTAAATAAAGTGATGTTGTGGTGCTATTAAATAGACTAGTGGTTTGTGCTATAAAACCACACACTATCTAATGGCAATAATACTATTTGATAATATTGTATTGATAATGTGATCGATAACGGATTTTTGTGTTGTTATATTGTTTCTAATTGAGATAAATATTCAAATTATTGTTTTTTTTGAGTATTTAGATCAAAATACTTATAGCTAAGTATTTTTACTTGAAGGATTTATTTTCACTGTCAGCGATATTTGCGGATAGCCTTGTAATTTTTTGAAAAAATAACTAATTTAGTTGAGTGTTCTACTTGTTGTTTTATCTGATAAAATATGGCTGTATCGTTTCTTAGCTTGATGTTTATAGAGCGAGGTAGCGTGCGATTTCGAGATATTATGCTTTTAAATATAGGAATGATGGCAGATGGTGTCAAAACCATGGCGAATGACTTTGCTAACGTCACTATATAGTTTTTTTAAAAAATTATAATTATTTGGTATTAATTTTGGTGATCCTTCTTTTAATTGAAGATTAATGGGAAGGTGTGTTTTATCATTATTTTATAAATAGAGGGTAATAATTTTTATCACTATTAATGCTAGCAAATGAGAGACTTGTTTCTCCTGAACAAGATTCAGATACCGTATTGAGTATTTGGGGAGCCTCCAAACCTTAGGGGAATTGCTGTATTTATCATGCTTAGTCATTATTGTGGGTTTTTCAATTGAAAGCTTGCTTACCAATAGGTGCTTTTTGATTACGTCAAAGAGAACAAATCAAATCAATTGTATGATATAAAAATATCGCCATGTACCATTAATAATCTCAAACATAAAGCACCATTATTTTAATATCGAAATGACTACTTCGATTTATAGCGATAAAGGTAGATAGCCACAATATTACTCATAATATGCTTCAATGAATATTTCCTGAAATTTATACTAGGTCATTTCAGTGTTAACAATGACTAAAATCATAGCGTATCATTTAACAGCAAACATAAAAATGATAGTCGACGATTCGGCTTACTCTCCGTAAAACTTAAGATAGGCGCTTAGTCGCAAAATAGAACTACGAATGAAACCAGTGCGATCTTCTTCTTGATGGATAGATTATGTCCATGTTGCGAACTTGGCTGGCAGTGATTGATGTAAATTCCTCACGACACGTCAGAGAAGGGATAGTATCATGACCAGCCATTAGCTTTTTTACATTTTATTCGGAATTTTCATTGTGACCTCATTTGCTGAACTTAACACGCTACCTGAAGAACAACTTGCTAACCTTACTGAGCTAGGTTACGTAACAATGACGCCAATTCAGGAGGCTGCGTTACCAGCGATCCTTGCAGGCAAAGACGTCCGTGCTCAGGCAAAAACGGGAAGTGGTAAAACCGTTGCTTTTGGACTGGGTCTGTTACAACACATCGATGCGAAACAGTTCAGTACACAATCACTGGTATTGTGCCCGACTCGAGAATTAGCAGATCAAGTCGCGAGCGAACTGCGCCGCTTAGCACGTTATATGGCAAATATTAAGATCTTAACACTTTGTGGTGGTGTGCCATTTAGTGTGCAACGAGATTCCTTAATCCACGCGGCTCATGTCATTGTTGCCACGCCGGGGCGACTTCTTGACCACTTGAACAAAGAAACCGTAAAACTGGATACATTACAAACATTGGTATTAGATGAAGCAGATCGCATGCTGGATATGGGATTTGCTGATGATATTGATGAAGTGATCAGCTATGCGCCCATTAGCCGTCAAACACTATTGTTTTCAGCTACGTGGCCAGAAACAATTACAGCAATGAGCCATCGTATCCAACGTAATGCAATAACGATTGAAATCAATTCAGTTGATGAATTACCTGCTATTGAACAACGGTTTTATGAAGTCGCTCGTCATGAAAAAATAGATTTATTACAAAAACTGTTAAGCCAACAGCAACCCGCATCTTGTGTGGTATTTTGTAACACAAAAAAAAGATTGCCAAGCGGTGTATGATGCACTAAATGAGTGCCATCAAAGTGTTTTAGTATTGCATGGTGATATGGAACAACGTGAGCGAGATCAAACGCTTGTTCGTTTTGCTAATGGCAGTAGTCGTGTATTAGTTGCAACCGACGTGGCGGCTCGTGGGTTGGATATCAAATCATTGGAAATGGTAATTAACTATGAATTGTCATGGGATCCAGAGGTGCATGTTCATCGCATTGGTCGTACAGCGCGTGCAGGTGAAAGTGGGTTAGCGATTAGCCTTTGTGCTCCTGAAGAAGCTCAACGCGCTAATGTGTTAGAAGAAATGTTAAATATAAAGCTTAACTGGAAGTCAGTACCAACCGGCTTAACTATCACACCACTTGAAGCTTCAATGGTAACACTGTGTATTGATGGTGGTAAAAAAGCGAAGATGCGACCTGGCGATATTCTTGGGGCGTTAACAGGAGATATTGGCTTGGCAGGGGATGATATTGGTAAAATTACTATTCATCCAATGCATGCATATGTCGCAATCAAACAGTCTGCTGCACGCCATGCTTGGAAACAATTGCAGCAAGGAAAAATTAAAGGTAAATCCGTTAAAGTAAGATTGTTAAAATAAAACTAGCAATATAGGCAACCATTAGCCGTGTGGTTTGTATGACATGGCTAATGGTAGGTAATCATTACTTAAAATGAATACAGAGATTCAATGGATTGACCGAGTTTTTCTGCCAGCTCAGAAGATGCATATCTATCCATCACAACCTCAATATATGCCGCACGATTTTGCGATTCAGCCATATTAATTGCGGCATCTAACTCATCGCAACGGGTGACCTTTTGGCAATACCAATTTTGGCAACCAAGTGCAGCAGGTAATTGGGCATAGTGCCATTGCGGTAAGTCATTATAGTAGGCTTCAGGATCTTTACAGAGTAAGCGTTCAATAAGATAACCATCATTATTAAGGACAAAAATAATGGGTTTTAAGCCAAAGCGAGCGAATTGGCTAATCTCTTGGGCGGTTAACTGATGAGAACCTTCACCAGTAATTAAGATAATACGGCGATTAGGTTCAGCTATTGCAGCACCAAAAGCCGCAGGTGTTGCCCAACCAATAGAGCCCCAGAGTGTTTGGTTATGGAATTGTGCATTTTGTGGAAGCAGAGCAAAACCTAATCCCATCGATGCTGTACCTGTTTCCGCGATAATAATATCGTCTTTTTTGAACATCTGCTCAAGTCGCGGATAAAGATAGTTTGCAGTAATTTGCCCATTTTCCCCCTGAACTGGCGTACCGAGACCTTGAGCTTTTATCCCTTGGTGATGCAATGAAGGAGCAAGCTCTTTGAGCTTAACCAGTACATCTTGCATATAGACTTGAGGATAGATAGCAGAGCCCACTTTCACATGGTCGGCAAGGATATTAATTCGATTCTCAGGGAGAATAGTAAGCGGTAAAGCTACCAGAGTTAAAATCGGTAAGGACAGCTCCAATCCCCAGCACGCAATCACAACTTTCGACAAATTCACCTACTTGTGTATTCATTAATTTGCCGTTATAGATCCCCATATAAGTTGGATTGGATTCACTGACAATGCTTTTATCCATAAACATGGTGGCGTAAGGTAACCCAGTCTTATCAATAATTGCTTGCACTTCATTAGCATAGCCTAATCGCGCACTTAAAATACCAGGAATTATGCAGGCTTTTTGGCTTGAATTTAGCTTTTCTAAAATAGCCGTAACGGCGGCTGATAATGACTCATTATTACTTTTATGAATAACAGGGGTATCAGTATTTTTATCTGTAACGACTGGCATGACCGCATAATCTGCGGGTAAACCAATATAAACAGGACGGCGTTCACGTAGGGCCGTTATAATTAAGCGTTCGGTTTCGGCCAATACAGTTTTCAGGGGTTAAAATTGCGTGAGCGCAGCTTAGGTGTTGACTCATTTGATAAAAAACATCGAAATCACCATTGCCGAGCGTATGGTGAACGAGTTTATGGTTTTTTTGTACACCACTGGCAGGCATACCAACTAAATGAAAGATAGGAAGATGTTCTGCATAGGAGCCTGCAATGCCGTTGAGTGCGCTTAATTCTCCTACACCAAATGTGGTTGAAAGTGCAGCGGCACCTTTAATACGAGCATATCCATCAGCTGCATATGAGGCATTGAGTTCATTACAATTACCAATCCAACGCATATTGTTACTTTCACAGACCGCATCTTCTATGGGGAATGCGTAATCACCTGCGACGCCAAAAATATCATTGATGCCGATCTCATTTAAGCGTGCTAAAACATGTTCGATGACGGTTTTATTCATTATATTATCTCCTAATGATCACGTTAGCCGATAATTCTGCTTTTTATTAGTTCTAACGTAGATCTTTCTTTAGTGGAAATTATTTATAATTATTCCATCTATAACAAAAACTCATAGGAGCAGACATGGATATACGTTCATTGCGTTATTTTGTTGAAGTGGTACAGCTAAATGGGTTTAGCCGAGCAGCAGAACGTTTATTTGTGACCCAACCTGCGATTAGCCGTAGCATTCAAAAGTTAGAGCAAGAGCTTGGTTATACATTATTAGTGAGAGAAAACGATGGAGTGAGACTGACGGATGAAGGCGAAATTTTATTGAGTCATGCAAAACAAATACTCAAACAATTTAATAGCATGAATAAGGCGTTAAAAGAGAAGGAAGGGCCTCTGTCTGGTATTTTGAATATAGGATTACCACCTGTCATCGCGTCAACTTATTTTGCGGATATCATCATGGCATTTAGTCGACGTTACCCACAGGTGGAATTAAAAATTTTGGAGCTAGGCACGCATAAGATGATGGAGGCGATGTTAAACGGCGAGGTGGAGACCGCGGCAGTGATGCTGCCTTTCGACAATGAATTGTTTGACTTACACGTTTTTTCGTCAGATCGATTGATGCTGTTAGTGAGTGAACAGCATCCGCTAGCTATGCGTAACTCGGTGAAGTTTGCAGAGCTTATTGATGAGCCGTTTATTTTCTTCTCTGAGGACTTTCGCATAAATGAGTTAGTCATGAGCGCTTGTGGGATCTATGGAAAAAAACCGGTTATTGCTGGGCGCAGTAGCCATTTAGATCTTGTAACAGCGATGGTAAGGGCAGGGGTTGGTGTAACATTATTACCAGATAGTATGTGGAATAAAACACGTGCAGATGGTTTGTCAATTATTCCTGTAATAGAGCCTGTACTCTCTTATGAAGTCGCTTTAGCAACATTGAAAAATAGTCATCAAAGCCGCAGGGCAAAAGCTTGGAATGCGCTGGCAAAAGAAATGTTAAACATCCAATAATGAGGCATTGATGGCAAAAATGTTTTTTATAGAAAGAAAAATGATTGTATAGCCACTTTCTCTTAAGGATAAGGAGCAAGAAGACTTATTTTTTAGATGTTGGATAGAGTTTATCCACCAATTTTTTATCTGATTTAAAAAGCAACATACTATTTTATTGGGGGAATGCTATCCCAGAGCAACGAGAGTATCCATCTCTCAGTATTAAGCCACAGTACCTCCATAAGAGAATGTGGCTTCATGTACTCTAATGAGTAGCTATAGACACTCAAAAATGCTCATATATCAAGGCACATAATATAGATTAACGTAAGTTGTTTTAATTATCTTTTACAGATGAAAATAGTTTATCTAAAAGAGGAATTGATTTCTCAATTTTTTTTATCAGCTCTTCCAATGGTGCAAAAGCCTCATCTGTATGAGGAAATTCTCCATAGTTTTTCCAACATTCAATGATTAGATTCAGATCTAAGTTAATAGGAAGGAAAAAATTTCCTTTTCCTTGATTTTCAAAGCCTAGCTCTAAAATTTGATCAAGCAATTCTTTGTCAAGATTATTACAATAATTTTTTAATGCGGCTGCTCCACCAATCCAATGGCTATTTATTGTAAATTGAATACCAAACCTTACTTGCTCTGTTGATGTATGGGTTATAACCGATAAATAATAATCGAGGCCTTCGTTAGGAGTTAGGTATGATTGAAACCAATATTTACAGTCCTTAGTTTTAGGATCAAGTAGCCAGTGTTTAGGTGAAAACCAGATATATTCATTTTCGGAAAAATTTACTTTTCCTGTCCATTCATAATTATCTATTAATTTTTTGATTGAAGCGTCAAAACCTTTCCAAAAAGCAGAGTCAATGTATTGTTCAAAAAAGGCGACTGATTCGTTAAACATTTTAAATTTAGAGAGAATCAGTGTGCCAGCATTGCGTTCTTCTTCATTAAATTTGGTCATATGACTATCCTTATTAAAATTGTTCTATTTGGTCGAGGAAACACCAGACAGAAAGTGCAGCAAACTGCCGCATAGGAGAATGATTATTGGTGGCGAAAACAGATTGATATTGAGTTTGTAAAGCATTTCTTAAATGACTAGATAAAGTTTGCCACGATAGGCAAAAAATTGAGTCATCGGATGTTAGTTCGTTATTAGAGATAGGCTGACGGCCATCTGGTGTTAAATAGACAATACCCCATGGTCTTTTATTGGCCGTTTTTTCAGCTTCAACACAGTAGCGAGCTATTTGGTTTTTTTGTTCATCCGCGTCAATCTTCACTTCAACTAATAAGTAAAAGTTATCAGCTCGTATTTGGATATCAACTCGGTTAGTGGGATCGCCACTAGGATTAATTTCAACATTGACGTAACAATAATTAAAATAGGTAGGAAACTTTTTTTTAGTAGCTTGAGAAATATACTTAAGTAAAGTTAATATGGGTGTTTTCCCAAAACCATGGGAGCCATTAGGGGTTAATAGCCAAGCAAGTACCGAAGAGTTCCTAACTTCATTACGCTTTAACCCAGAAACTTCCCAAGGGTTAAATGAAAAAAAACTATGATTATCAATTGATAAATTTGATATATCGCTAAAGAAATGTTCTAACTCAGCTAGGGGAAATGTTATTTTGGGCTTATTTATCGATTTAGATTTATTGAAAATACCCGTTGGCCAATCTTTTAGAAAAAGAGAAAGTTGATAATCTAAACTAGGTGTTCTAATCATAAACAAATCCATGTATTAAATTTATTAGAACTATTATTGTTAACTTGGAGCTTATGTCAACAGAGAGATTATACTAAATAAAAGGTTTCTAATTAAGAGATAATCATTATTTTTACTTAATTTTAAGTGTGTTAGATATAAATATTAAGGAAACACAAGTTTTTATACGTATTTAAATTCTTCGTGTAGGTAGGGGCAAGTACTTCTTGTTTACATAAAAGACTCAGTAAAGATAGTTCGATAAATTTTAATCTAAAGCTTTTTTTAACAAAGCTAACAATAAGATAATTTCAAAATAAAACTATCAAATCATGATATTAAATAGCATATTTACTTCCCATTAATTAAGACACATCAATTAATGTTCTTTTTTTGCGCGCCGGAAGTGCTTTTTTAATACAACGTGTTAGATTTACCCCTAGGTGACAATAAATGCGATAAATTCGTTTATGATTATGGAGATAGTATTGATCACCGCTTGATCTTTTTCACGCCAATTTCACCACTGACGGTAAAACGTTGCTCGGGGCAATAACGTCAACTTACAAGACTTATTAATTGATAAATCTGTATCTCTTAATAATTAAGTACAGGACTTTTTCTCAGTCACGACCAACCCTTTTTGCAAAAAGTGCCTTCATAGTATGCTTTGCAAGACCGGATTAAGCTTTGCATTTTCTTCTACAAGCTCTTTTAATTTTTTAACATCATTGGCTCCCATGGTAATCCTCCCACCGGAGGCATACCGTAAGCAGTTAGAAAACTCTAGTTTAGGGTGTTTTAATTAATGGGGAGTGGACAATAACCCAACATTAGACACCATTATCACCACTGCAACAGATCACTTTATGGGGAGCAAATACCAAGTAATCATGATTGTATGGAATTGAAATTTTAGAAAATATTAATCTGGACGAGCATAACTGGTTATTTTTGTTCCATTCGGCTCTTTCTCAATAACAATCTCTGTACTTCCACCTTGAAATTGTTGATCTATAAGAAGCTTTTCGGGAGACGTCCATTGATAATCAACAAAAACACCGTTTTCAGGGTACTCTTTTTTGTGGTTTTTATTTAACTCAATACTCTTTTCAAGATAGTCAGTATCATAATCTAGGCGGTATTGTGTATAGGCCTTAAGAAGAGAAAATTCATTATAAAAACAATCTATTCTCCGTCCTTCTCCTTCAAATATTTCTTCTGAAGTTTGTTCTGGTGAGGTGCAATATTTATTTTTCTTAGCTACTGGGTCTGGTTCGTTTTTTTATGATTGAAAAAAATACCCAGCGCCCTTCATATGAAAACATTATTTTATCACCAATCAATAAAAATTTTTCCTGATCACGTCGGCATCCTGAACTACCTTCTTTGGCTTCAATGACACCAACTAAGTTATTTGTATTAACTCCGTATTTTGATAATGTTCGATTAGATGCTTCGGATTGTTTAATACTCCCCCAGTAATCTTCGCTTGATAATTGAGCATAATTATATGCATACTGACAAGGGTTTAAATCTGATTGAGAACTGCGTATTATCACCTCTTCAGGGGTAACAATGACTCTATTTTCTTTTATATACGCTTTTACATACTCTAGTATAGATTCTTCACTACGCTCATAGTATGGGGTTCTGTACATCATGACTTGCTCACCAAGTGAGCTCAATTTCCACGTTACTTTTTTTTCTTTTGAGTTTAGAACGAGTTCGGGAACTAATTTCTCAGCATTCACTGATGTTCCACATAGAATAAATAATAGAATTAAATACCGTTTCATAAATTCACCGTAGGATAAGTCAATTTTATAAGTTTAGTCATTTCTTCGGCTGTTGCTACAAGTGATGAAATATTATTTTTTTCTTGCTCTAAAAAGGTGTCATAGTAGGCTAATGCATTATTGGGTTTTTCTGTCGGCTGATTATGGGGAGAATTAGGTAAGCTCGCCCACTGCGTATTACAGAGTGCGATCCCTTGAGTTATATTTCCATTTAAAACAACACCTGACTTTTGATAGGCGAGGTGAGGGGCTAAATGCATATATAACGTGTAAAAATGCAGTCCACTGCTTTGGGTTTCCCCTAATTGCACCTCATGGTGAACTAAAACAAAAGAGCCTAACAATTGCAGTGTCATACCACCCCATTGTATCGGGATATAATCTTGATTGATGCGGTAGGCAACAATTTCCCCGTCAGTCATACATTGGATAGGTTGGTCGCCGGTGTATTTAATAGGAAAAGCGCCTCCTGGAATTGGAACTATCGACATGCTGATGCCTCTGTAATAAGGAAGGGTAGCCTTTCATGCATAATTTCCAGCCTTGAAATTAACGATTACGGTATAAAGTATAGTCAATTCCAAATAACATAGATTATGTGGAATTGAAATTTTAGAGAACATTAGTCTGGGTGACCATAAATGGTTATTTTTGTTCCTTTCAACTCTTCCTCAATAACAATATCGGTATCACCACCTTCAAATAGTTGTTTTATGATTAATTTCTTAGGTGAATTCCATAGGTAATTAACATTAACTCTATCATTAATATAATTTTTTTGTAAATTTTCATTTAATTTTAGGTTATCTTCAAGGTATTGTTCATCATAGTCAGACTTGTATTTTTTGTAGGCTGAAATTATATCTAAACCTTTATAATAACAATGAGTTATTTTTCCAACTCCTTCAAATATCTCCTCTAAGGTTTGTTCTGGAGATATACAATTATTGGTTTCAATATTATTTTCTTTTATTACATTTTTTTCTATTGAATAAATAACTAGTCGTTCACCACCTATTAGGATGATATTATCATCAATTAACAAGAATTCATTAAATATATCTGCACAGTTTGTTATTTTATCTTTTGTAGTAATGACGCCAATTTCATCACCCATTGTAATTTCATTTTTTTTAAGAATCTCTTTGTAAAATGAAACAGCATTATTACTTTTCCAATAATTTATAGGGCTTACTTTTTTATATGTATATTTATAATTACATTCATTTTCAACCACAACATTAACTTTATCTATAATGATATTTTTGTTAGATAAAAATTTCTTAAAAAAACTCTTAGACACTCCATTTGAATTGGCCTTCAAACTTTCAGGGTCTGATTTATAAACCCATGTCAATTCTTTATATTCAGATTCTTCAACAATTTCTGGTGCTGTGTTTATAGCATAGCTATAAAATGATAATGTAAAAATTAAAAATAATAAATTTTTCATAATTATTTAACCCAATTAATAATTAGCATTTAAAAAAACGTCTTTTTCAGCTGACCTTCTCCTAACCAATCCTAGAACACCATTATTAGTTATATCTGAAAATTCATTAGCAGCAAGCTCATATTGTTCTGAATTTATAAGCATTAATAGCTTAGGTGCTTTATTTAATGAGAAAAAGTTACTTCCACAGTTAAATAATAAACTAACTAAAGCATCATATTCATGTTGATACAGCTTAACATTAATTTCTTTTTTAACTGCAAGCTCAAACCTTATCAGATCGGAATCAAATAATTCATCAGTTTTTTCATCAGTAATCCCATTTTTAAAATCATTAGATAACGTCATATTTTCACACTTGTCCTTACCAATTAAATGGCCATAACCGATAGTGCAGTATCCTTCAGAATCATTATATGGCTTTAATATTTTTGACTCCCATTTTTTTATAAAATCTTTCCCTTTTTCAGAAATTGATATACTATTAACATCCATTCTTAAATCATTTCTTGTTTCAAATGTATTTATATATCCTTCCATTAGTAAATCAAATGGATCTGCCAAATCAGCTCTTCTCTGGAATGGAGGATTGCTTTTATTTGTTAATTTATCTTTAGTGTTAGAACCATCGGTGTAATACTCAAAATGAAGCATAAATACAACCACACCATCAATAAGCATTTCCGGTTCAAGTTTTTTTGTTTTTTTATTCACTGTCAGTAATTTCCCTGTTTTTGCTAAAAACTGACCTTGTTTTACTTTTTGTCCAACTTTAACGTCAACCGTATTACTATCAACCTCACCATATCTGGCAATAAACTCTCTACCATCAACTGTTTTATGTTTTATTGATATTTGATCTGTGTAGCTATAAAAATTACTAATATCAAAGATAACTCCGTCACTAATAGCATAAATAGGTTGATATGGATAGGTATATAAATCTATGGCAGCATGTTTTCTTCTACCCCCATTTCTGTTTCGCCCAAATACAGTTTGATTCCCCTTATTTCTATCACGCCAATTATAGGCTTTAAAATCCCCATCTGGATTATTCAGCGGTTTTGTTCTTAATGGGAAAATAATATTGTGTGTTTTTTCGGTATTTATCGCATCCAAAAACACCAGTGGGTGCATATGCCACAGTGACGGTACTAATTTATCTTTCGTGACCTCTTGCATCCATGTCATGCCTTCAATAAATGCTTCGCTGTATGCTTTCCATTGCGGAGCATCTTTCGCTAAATATTGTAAAAAAGGCTGCCAAATCATATCTTTTTGCCGTGTAATACCACCCCATTGTATTGGGATATAATCTTGATTGATGCGGTAGGCAACAATTTCCCCGTCAGCCATACATTGGATAGGTTGGTCGCCGGTGTATTTAATAGGAAAAGCGCCTCCTGGAATTGGAACTATCGACATGCGGATACCTCTGTAATAAGGAAGAGTAGCTTTTCATGCATAATTTCCAGCCTTGAAATTAACGATTACGGTATAAAGTATAGTCAATTCCAAATAACATAGATTATGTGGAATTGAAATTTTAGAGAACATTAGTTTGGGTGACCATAAATGGTTATTTTTGTTCCTTTCGACTCTTCCTCAATAACAATATTGGTATCACCACCTTCAAATAGTTGTTTTATGATTAATTTCTTAGGCAAATTCCATAGGTAACTAACATTAACTCTATCATTAATATAATTTTTTTGTAAATTTTCATTTAATTTTAGGTTACCTTCAAGGTATTGTTCATCATAGTCAAACTTTTATTTTTTGTAGGCTGAAATTATATCTAAACCTTTATGTTTTTCCAACTCCTTCAAATATCTCCTCTAATGTTTGTTCTGGAGATGTACAGTTATTGGTTTCAGTATTATTTTCTTTTATTACATTTTTTCTATTGAATAAATAACTAGTCGTTCGCCACCTATTAGGATGATATTATTATAAATTAACAAGAATTCATTGAATATATCTGCACAGTTTGTTATTTTATCTTTTGTAGTAATAATGCTAATTTTATTTGGAATTTCTTTGTAAAATGAAAGGGTATTGTTAATTTTTCAATATAAAACAGGCTTTTTTCAACCTGATAGTAAACGAATTCACAGTCATTATTTATTTTTTATTATCAATGGTGATATATTTATCATTTAGAATGGAATCAAAATAATCCATTGATGCCTCTCCCCGTAACCCATAATAAAATGAGTAAGAATAATTCTAAAATTCTCTATTTTTTACAGTTGCTTCAGCTTTAACAAAAAACAAATATATAAAAAACGCAACCATGAAAATATTTTTTATTAAAAACCATAGGCTATAATCCCCGTAAAAAATATTTCTTTCAACTTCCCTACGTCTTACTACCTCCCGGTGCCCCATTATTTGTCGATTCTATTACAGTAGCGCATAATTTTAAATAAAAAATAACATATTAGAAATATCAATATCCAGTAATAACTGAAAAACTCACTTCCGTATTGTTTTTTATACCTTGAGTATTTTCAATTAAATATATTTCAATTTTCTCATCGGAAATTATATCTATTTTTAACTTATTTTTATTAATCCAATTATACGTAACACTAGCGTTGTCAATAATATATTTCACATTATCCATGGGTATTTTTTTCTTTAAATAAACACCTAGACCAGACACATCAATTAGTTTGATGTAGGATTCAAAAATATCATACCCATTAAAGCTACATACATATTGAGATTCTCCGTCATAAATGCTTCCTATTTTTTTATTCTGGCAAAAATAAGAAAAGTCTTCTTTTTTTTCTTTTTTCTTTTTTTCATTTTTAGAAAAAAACACAATGTAGTTGTCAATATTAAGAAATAAAAAACCACTATACTCAATAGGCTCATTGTATGTAGGTGGGCATGTTTCACTAGGCTTTAATGGGTAATAGATGTATATATTTTTTGATAAATCAATTCCTTCTCTAGCCATTAATTTATCATATAAATCTACTGTTTTTTGAGAAAAAAAATAGGACAACGTGGTTTCCTTCGCTTTCACGTAATTTATATTGCATACAACAGGGCTCTCTAAAAGATTGTTTTTAACAGTCAACCTATTATCACTAATATTAAATTCAACATCTCCATATAATTGACTTATCCTATCTACTGCTATTGGATCACTTTCACCAAATAAATTATATTTAGATATTTTATATAGATACCATGATGACTCACTTGCCAGTTCACTTTTGTGAGCAAATCCTTTTTGGAAAAAGGACAAAAATAAAAATAAAAATAAACTATTTTTTTTATTAAGCATATATCCTCCTCATTTATTTTAGTGATCTGTTTTATATACATTATTTAAGAATAATTTATTTTCAGACTCTCGTCTTTTTACTAAACCTAAAATTCCTCCGTTAGTTATATCTAGTAGTTCGATTGCAGCTCCGTCATAATCTTCATTATTGATTTTTTCTTTTAATTTTGGAGCTTTCGAATCAAGACCTGATGCGCCAATATTAAAAAGCAAAGAAACCAAAGCGTCAAATTCATATTGATACAAATCCACAGTTATTGAGTTCTTAACCCCTGCGATATAAAGAGGTAATCTTTCTTCGAATAATTCATTCGCTTTTTCTTGAGTTATACCATTTGAAAATTCATCATCCAATATAATGTCTTCGCATTTTTTCATTTCAATCAAATGTCCATAACCTATAGTGCAATATCCTTTACTATCATTATATGCGAATTGTTCAAACCCCTCCCATGCTTTAATGAATTCCTTACCACTTTCAGATAAAGTTAATATATTAATATTAATCCGTTTGATAGAATTTATTGTTTCAAATGTATTATTATATCCTTCTTGTAATATACCTAACGGATCAACTAAGTCACCTCTTCTGTGAAAAGGTGGTTCTTTTGCGCCTGTATTATTTGGAGGCTCCCCTAATGTAACATCTGTATAAAATTCGAAATGTAACATATAAACTATTTCATTAGGTATTATACTTAAATGTTTATTAGTTCTCAGATCTACTAAAAATCCGGTTTTAGCAATAGTATCTCCTAAGGATACATTATCATCGACATTCACAAGAATGCTTTTTTTATCAACCTCACCATATCTAACAATAAATTCTCTACCATCCACAGTTTTGTGTTCGATAGTAATTTGCCATGTTCCATTATAATAATGGGATATACTTTTAACAACACCATTGCATATGGCAATTACTTCTTCTTTAGGTTCAGTATATAAGTCTCTAGCTGCATGTTTTCTTGTTATAGTAGTATTCCCTTTATGAGTGTATCTATTTCTACCAAATATAGCTTGGGAAGCATTTTTATCAGTTAAAGATGCAGCCCAGTAATAATTTTTCCATATACCATCTTTATCATTTTTAGGCTTTACCCGTAGAGGAAAAATCACATTATGTGTTTTTTCAGTCTTTATCGCATCCAAAAACACCAATGGGTGCATATGCCACAGTGACGGTACTAATTTATCTTTTGTGACCGCCTGCATCCATGTCATATTTTCAATAAATTCTTCGCTGTATGCTTTCCATTGCGGAGCATCTTTAGCTAAATATTGTAAAAAAGGCTGCCAAATCGCATCTTTTGCCGTGTAATACCAATCACTGGGATGTTTTACGATAGTTTTATTAATGACATCTGCAAACATCGGGTGATGAAACATATAACGATATTCGTTAGGATTATAGTCGATGGTTTGCGATGAAGTCATTTGTAAGAGTAATCGATTATAATTGAAGGCAATAATCGCTTTATTGGGTCTTGAAGAAAGCTCGACTTTTTCGATGATTTCTTTAAAAATGGAAGAAATAAAAGGGGCATTTATTGTTCCCAACCCCGGTAAATAGTCAAAGGTGTTAGTTTCATTGACAACCGTCTTAAACCCTAATTGAGCAAGGTCATACTGAGAGAGTAATCTCGAGAATTGTTTAAGATTTTTGTCTTCTTCTTTTAGGTCGAGATATGTGAGAGCCCCAAAATCGAGGCGTATAGGTAAATATGCTAGATATTCGGGGAGATAATAATATTTGTTTTTGTATTTATCTTGCTTAATATCTAGTTTACTCAATGTATATATCGATTCATGGGTCGCCACACGCTCTGAACGAACAAACATATCAGGCTCATCAACACTCTGAGTCCAAAGCATTAACCCCGGAGAGCACTTGAGATAACGCGGTGTATCGCGGTCAATTGCTTCTTTATTTTGTAAAAATAACGGCAAATTATCATCATCACTAAAGCATTCGATATGAACTTGATAACGAGACTCAAAACCGCGCTCTTTGGGGGCTTGATAAAATCCCATATGACCAATGCTATCCCCTGCACGAATGGGAATAGGCGAGGAAGGGCACATCACTTTATCAAATTGTGCGTGTTCCTTTGTCGGTATGGAAAGCACCGATTTCCACCAAGACGGGGTGATGTCGCCTTTTTTCAGTTGAACATTATTTTTATCCACTAAAATCCAATATTTTTTAACTGTACCATCATCGGATTTCAGAGTGACGAGACCATACTCTCGCTTTTCTCGGTTCACTTCGACAGTCATGCGAGTTTGATTATCCCATTCTACTATCGTGCCACTGGGTAGTGACGTTTCACGGGCAGGATTCGGTGTACCTTTCCATTCTGAGGAATAGGCATTTAGTGTATTTTTGAGTTCCCAGAGTTGTAAGCCTGACTTTTGATAGGCGAGGTGAGGGGCTAAATGCATGTATAACGTGTAAAAACGCAGTCCACTGCTTTGGGTTTCCCCTAATTGCACCTCATGGCGAACTAAAACAAAAGAGCCTGACAATTGCAGTGTCATACCACCCCATTGTATTGGGATATAATCTTGATTGATGCGGTAGGCAACAATTTCCCCGTCAGCCATACATTGGATAGGTTGGTCGCCGGTGTATTTAATAGGAAATGCAGTTTGCTCTTCAAATTTATTGGAACTGAGCGCACACCAAGGTGTGGTTGTATTGGTCATGTGGATACCGCTGTGCCACATACCATTGCGACCCAGTAAGTAGCTGCCTGTCGACTCCCCGGTTAAATGTCCTAAGATTTCATCCAATTTAGTAAAGGGTTATCCTTGTTTGTTTTTAGGGACAGGAAACACACGAGTCAGCCGTTTTATTGTTTTCTTTGTTTCAGGCGTATTCTCTGTTGTTTCTGCGGCAGGTGTCGTGTCTTTGTCTACCATTTTAGCGTCCTTGTTCAAATAAAGATGAAAAGTCATAGACTTTCAATAGGGTTGGTAAATAGTATTCTACACTTAAGTTAAATTGGCAATTGTTAAAACTAAATAGTCACCTTAAATTACGTATCACCCTGAAATACCTGTGAGTGAAAACAAATAGTTCCAGTCAATGCCTCGTAAGACTTAATGATTGAACATAAAACATAGTGGTTTCGAAATTTTCTGTGTATTAGGCAACAGTGAGTGCTTAAAAATAAGACTTTTCGCTTTTTCATTCACAGTAAATTAAGTCTCTGATGAAATGGCTTGGCTACCGACACACTTTTGACTATGCCCAACCGCTGATTGGTTCGCCCTAGTTTCGCTGCGAGCGTGATAAAAACAGAAGGCCCCGTGCTGTGCTGAGTTTTCTGCATTGGATTAGCCAAGCCGAATAAAGTTCACTGGTCACTTCAGAGTATGGTATAATTCAGGCACAACGATTTTTGGTATTCTCTGCTCGAATAGTAAGCAATCTTCTGGCAGGGTCGATATCTCCGGTTGTAATTGTACAAAGTTCTTCACGGCGCAGAGTACAATCGCAAGCGAGCACTAACATGACGCGAGTTCGGATATCTGTTTGTGCCGTAATGGATAAAAAATGGAGCCAGTCGGCTTCATCCGGTATCCATGGGAGTTTATGCTGTACTGGTATGATACCCCGCTGACCTTTTCCTCCATTTTGCCAGACACCGTGTCTTACGGGGTTTCTATCACACAGCCAATTGTAATAAAGCCGGACAATCGTCAAACGCTGCCGTATGGTTGAGGTCGAAAGTTGGTGGTCGATGTGCAAGGTGCGGACATATAACGCGACTGAGTCTTGTCCAACTGATGGTATAGTGAGTCCATTATGGTGACAAAATGCAATCCAATCATTGATGCCATAAGCATAAACATTCACGGTATTTGGTGCATGTAATAGCGCCTCTTGGAATTGGATCCATCGACATGCTAATACCTCTGTAATAAGGAAGGGTAGCTTTTCATGCATAATTTCCAGCCTGGAAATTAATCACCTTTGTATAAAGTTCATTTAATTTAAAATAATGCAGAGTAATTGGCTGTGGTATGTATTATATCCAACAAAAACACCTAAGTTAACAGCTTCAAAGCAGCAGTTTGAGGAACTAATTCATCATGAAGATGCCTATCCACTAAATGCTCAACGAAATATTATTTTTATGGTACTTGAAAACGTATTTAAAGACGCGTTCGAACAAAATACAGTACAAGATGGGGCATTGAAGAGGCGCTACACGCTACAGGGAAGAAACGAATGAAATTTCGATATAATAAAACAGTATTCACTACGCTACTGAGTCTATTTTTTTTGCATGGGTGTGTCCAAAATCGTTCATTTTCACCACCGTTAGACGGTGAAAATATTCATTTTACCGCCACCGTTCCTAGCGAGTTAGAAGTGTTACCGATATCTGCTACCTATCGTTCTGAAATTTGTCGTAAAGAGCGTCGAAACTCAAATATGGAAGCGTATACCATCCCAGGATTTCATCGAGCCAGCTATCCTTTGACCATCGGGCAATCAAATCAAGTGGAAGCTTACATCCCAGAATCTGGTGGGGGTCAATGCGATTGGAAACTGAGCAATATTAAATTTGAAGTTAAACTTAAAGACCCATCAAAAATGGATCCGTTAATTTCACAAAACTTTGGTATGGAAGCCACCTTCGTGCTTGATAACAATGCGCCACAAACTTTTGATGGCGGCTATGAAAAAAAATCAGGTAATGTGAATGAAACATTAACCTTATTTCCTTTGATTAGCGAAAGTTTTTTGGGTGAGCACGTAAAAAATTTTTGGTTGATAGGAAAATATGATGTTATTACATACAAAATTTATAACAGTAAAAAAATTAACCTAACTATTTTATATAAAAAAAATTTTTTAACTCATTGGCAAGGAAGGAAAAGCCAAGATGGCGATACAGCAATGAGCTACCCTGACGGAACCGTCATATATAATGGGGATACGAAGCCTGAATACAAAAAGCTGATCGAGATATCCGAATCTATGTCTTCTAAATAAAAAAATAGGGTGCATATTTTCAAATTTCGATAAGACCCACTATGTTAAACGGGTAAGTTTACCACTCAAAACCGCCTGTTCAGTCACACCAAAGCCCCCTCAAACCAATTTTAAGACGTGGGCACTCTAAAAACATATTGAAAGTTTAGAATGGTTTCTGTGACGCTTGATGACGTTTTTAACAACTTTGAGATTGAATAGGAAAATGTCCACTCCCCATTAATTAAGACACTTCAATTTAGAGTTTTCTAACTATTTACGATAGGTCTCCGAAGGGAGGTGATTTAAGCTTTCGTACGTGCGATTTTGGTTATAATCTTGTTGCCATACAAGAAAATAAATAATTATAATCAGCCGGATTGTAATTAATTTAGGGAAATAATTAAGATTTATATGGAATACCAATTCAAATCATACAGTAAGGGCAATAAGAACAAAACAATGTCTGTTTACTGGATTGTTGTTCCTTGTGTCATATGGATAGCGCTCATGTATTGGTCGCTAATATTAGGCTCGAGAATGGTGTTATTTGAATGGTTTCCAAAATGGATTATTTCTATTACATTTACTGTTATTGTAAGTGTAATTAGTGGAGTTTGGAGCATTCTACGTCGCCCACTAAAGCATGCATTTAAAAACTTTCTTCAGTCTGGATTTATGGCCCTTGTATTAATCGTTCCTGTATTTGATGTGTTGGCCTATTTATTAACAAACAAAACAATTCGCTACCAAACTGAATATGAAATCACATCGCCAGGCCCTAGCATTAGCCGATTTAGCCAATGTAAATATGGTATATGGATCAAAGAAACTTATACAGAGCAGTGGAAATTACTTTGTATTGGTAACCCTAAATCGAAAACTCAGACAAATACAGGAATGGTATGGGTTACAATAGAAACTGGGCCTATTGGCGCATACATTGTTGATTATCAGTTCTCTTCTTTTAACCTTTAATTTTGATTTACATTTATGCTAAATGCAGTTTTGACTAGTAGTGACTAGATGCTTTTAGCGTGTATTTACCTAGCATGGAAGTGAATATTATCAAAGAGAGGGTTTATGTTACAGCAAGATAGCCTTCAACAAGATGTTATTGCATCTGTAAAAAAATCATTAAATGTTGAGCATTTTTACCACAGAATTAGACCTGATATTTCGCCATTCATTAGTGCAACCTCGAAGTTATCACTAAAAAAACTTGATGAGTGGGAACGTCTAATTCGCTGGGAGATCGACTCATCGCTCCAACAAAATAATGCCCAAATTACTAAAGTTAATAGCCAATTAATGGGTTCTCTTAGATGGCTAGATTTATGTAATGCTGATGGCTTCAAGCGTGAGCGAGCACTAAAGGTGCTTACTGGTGGTGCGCCAAACAGTTTTCTACTTGCGTTGGTATTTCGAAAACTGAATGACTGGGTGCCTGAAGTCAGAATTGCTGCACGTGATGTATTACCATTAATCGCAGAACAATCAGACCCAGAGATTATCGTTGATGTCTTATTTATAATGCTTCCCTATTGGAATTCATGGGAAAGAATAGGGGATGAAGAAAAACAAATTCTATTGAATATTATTGCAATGAATAGAGTCGCAGAGTCCCTTAAAAAGCGACTTATCCTATCTGCTTCTGGACCTGTTGCGACTATATTTGCACAGGCTGGTCGTGTTGATGTATTAGACAACTTTCTGACTGAAATTGCTGAGCTATCAATACAGCCTGCCTTGCGAGCTAAAGCATATCGTTGCTTATTAGAAAGCAAATTTGTTTGGGCTGAAGGAAGTAAACTTAAATGGATAGACAAAAGGTATGGTATACGGAAACGTATTCCTGTTTTAAATGAAAGGATAGTAAACACAACAATCTCATTTATTGAGTATTTAAAAATGGCGGCAATTGATCGTTCTCCCATGGTTCGTCGTATTGCTGGAGAAATGCTAATTAAGCAGTTAGAAAATATTGGGGATGATGCGCTTAAGTTAGCAGAATTGCTGGCATCCGATACAACAGTAGCAGTAGCAGAACGAGGTCAGTTTGCATTAAAATATTTAGCTAAGTAGATATAAATATATAACCATGTTTGCTTCACGCTTAAAATGGGTGCCCAAATTTTATTATTGATTGTATGGACGAGAAAAAACTAAAAGGCAGTTTTGAGCCTCAGTTGATTACGAAAAATCAAACTCGCATCACTCAGATGGACAGCCAAGTTTTATCCCTCTATGCAAAAGGAATGACCCCCGTGAAATCGTCGCTACATTCAAGGAAATGTACGATGCTGATGTCTCACCGACTCTGATTTCAAAAGTCACCGGTGCTGTTAAAGAGCAAGTGCAAGAGTCGCAAAGTTGGCCACTCGAATCGCTGTATCCCATTGTCTATCTTGATTATATTGTTGTCAAAGAGCGTCACGATAGCGGTGCTATCAATAAGTCTGTTTTTATTGCATGAGCCATCAATACTGAAGGACATAAAGAACTTTTGGGAATGTGGAAGGCTGGAAATGAAGGCGCTAAATTTTGGTTGTCGGTGCTCACTGAGCTTAAAAATCACGGTGTTCAAAACATTTTGATTGCCAGCGTTGACGGTTTAAAAGGCTTTCCTAATGCGATAAATAGCGTTTATTCTCAAACGCAAATCCAGCTGTGCATCATTCATATGGTGCGCTACGTTTCTTGGAAAAACTACAAGGCTGTGACTGCGGGGCTGAAAACCATCTATCGTACCGCAACAGAGGCTTCAACATTGATAGCATTGGAAAAATTCGCTTTAATATGGGACGAAAAATACCTGCAAATTAGAAAAAGTTGGTATGTGCGTTGGGAAAACGTAAATACATTTTTTGTTTACCCTGATGATATCCGCAAAGCCATTTACACCACGAATGCCATCGAGTCACTAAATAACGTTATTCGTCATGCGATTAAGAAACGTAAGGTATTCCTCAGCGATGATTCAGTGCGTAAAGTCATTTACTTAGCGATTAAATCAGCTTCTAAAAAATGGAGCATGCCAATTTAAAACTGGAAACAGGCAATGAGCCGTTTTATTATTACGTTTGGCTAACGCCTAGACGGTCACCTTTAATGAAAGGCAAATACACAGAATTATTTACAGGATCTTCTACCGTCGACGGATATGAGTGAATTCATTTTTTTATCAACAGTGCTTTGATTTATCGAAAGCACCTGTGATTAATGAGGCATTCGTATATCCCGCGATTGTCACGGATGTACCGTTTAGGGTGATCGACCTACTATTTTCTTAGGTGTGATTCAAGTTTAGCATTATGAAAAAGGTGACTATGATACGAAAATTTTTTTGTGGAAAATAATTTTCACATCATTGTGGTCTGGCGGGGTACAGCAAGTTTGCGGAATGTGCTCACCGATTTTAGCCAGTTAATACACCATAAAAATGTTTATTTACTGAATGCAAAACGTAATACCACTTTTATGGCATTTGAAGATAAATTACAAAAATTTGCTCAAGATGATTTATTAAAGCAGTCACTTGAACGTTTTAAGGAAGATACTTATGAAATTTCTGTGTCATAAAGCCGCTTTCACTGCGTTATTAAGTGTATTCTTTTTGCATGGGTGTGCGCAAAATCAGTCATTTTCGCCTCCAATCAATGGGGAAAGCCTTCATTTTACAGCAACGCTCCCTCAAGAATTAGAGTCATCCCCGATATATGCGGTATATCGTTCTGAGGTTTGCCGTAAAGAGCGCCGAAACTCCAATAGGGAGACGTATACTATCCCCGGGTTTCATCGAGAAGAATATCCATTAGCGACGAATGCCTCGAATCAAGTAGAGGCGGATATTCCGAAATCTGGGGGAGGAAAATGTGATTGGAAACTCAGTAATATTAAATTTGAAGTGAAACTCAAGGATCCATCAAAAATAGATCCGTTAATATCAAAAAACTTTGGTATGGAAGCCACCTTTGTGCTTGATAATAATACGCCGGCCACATTTGATGGTGGCTATGAAAAAAAGTCAGGGGATTTTTATGAGATATTAACCTTATTTCCGTTGATTACAGAAGATTTCATTGGTGGTCATGAGAAGTTATTTTGGTTAATTGCAAAATATGAAACGATGACCTATAAAGTGAAAAGCGCTAAGAATATCAATATTAATTTTGATTACAAATCAGCCATAAAAACTTACAGTATTGGACCAAAAAAGAAAAATAAAGATTCAATGGCTACCTTTATTTATCCTAATGGGGAACAAGAGGTAACCAGAGAACGCTTTCCCCAATACAAAAAGCTACTTGAGATATCCGAATCTATGTCCTCTAAATAAAAATAGGATGCTTCTGTTTTATCTTATTCTAAATTTTAAAGTGTTTTATTAAACGCTACGGATGCGTTATTTAAATTGTGTTTTGCTAGAAAATTATGTATAACCGGTTGCTTTAACGCGGAATTGGCGAATAAAAAAGGAATTAACACTGACTTTTTGGATTAACAGCATAAAACCCAGTTAATGTCATGAATTTTATGCTGTTTTATTATGATTTGATACTTTGTGAAATAATATAAGGCTAAAGCGCAGGCTTACACATTAAACCTAAATTTGTGGTTTATTAGTTTGATTTGTAATGATTTAATTTTAAATTATTTATTTTGTACTCAGCGGTGTACTCATTTAGAACAAGGTGTCTGCGAAAATAGTACTTATAAGATTATCAAAGTAAAATTACATCAGTATAAAACACTAATCTATTGCATAGAGTATAACATAATCTGACAGGCAGTTTGGTGCCAAAAGCAGTCATTGCTAACACTCGTTTTAGTCAATATTCGTTGACCATTTCACAGTCAGCCTTTTTATGATATAAGTTTATAGAGACTGCCATTAGCAATCAAAAGGATGTTGTATGTTATTACCCAATAGGCTTCAAAATAAAAAATATACCTTCTATTATGATGAATCTAACAACGTGAGAAAATTAGCTTTATCAGATAAAATTGACGGATATAACATTGAACATGATGAAGATAAATATTCAAGTTTCAACTTTGTTTTAGGTGGCGTGGCACACTTAAATAACTCATCTACAGCTGATTTCGATGCGCTTAAAAAATCCATTATGCTTCAACCTACAGCGAAAGAGATCAAGAGGGACCATGTAGCAACTGGCGACTTCATCTTTATGCTTAACTCTCGCAAGCTTAAAGAGCTTTTTAAATGGCTGCTACAAAGCGATCTCTATGTTCAATATTTTAATCTCAATATGGAATACTGGGCTTACCTTGATATTATTGAAGACTGCGTTCTATTCTGTCTTGAAAAGAATCTTCTTAGATTTAATTCTATGGAGCATTGTCGGTTTTACCAAGATATCCACAAAGATGAATTGTATAAAGTAGTTTCTTCTAATAGAGAGAAGTTCATAAGGTTCTTGAAATCCTATGATTATCCATATTTTACAGGAAAAGAAAAAAACTTTCTTAAAGAGCTACATGGCATAGTTTTTGACCACTACAGCACCCTTATTTATAAACCTCTTGCTACACAAGACGAAAAACTACACATGGATAGCCTTAGGGAACTACTTGAAATGTGTATTGAAAACGAAATGGATGATTTCACTCTTACCACAGACTTCAGATTTGAATCTAAAGAAGAGAAGCCTAAAGCCAGTGAAGATGGCGATCTAGATGATAGTGGTGATAACTACTTAGTGGATGCTTTTGCTATCTTCTATCGATATCGTGGCATGGAGTTTCCTGACAGTAAGCACATTTTTGATGTTGAAGAAGTTGTAAAAGAGAGCTTTGAGTCTTCGCTCCAGCATGATGATGAATTGGTAAAGCTTGACTATCAGTTTGATGTTTCGCACGATAATTTATTTATTCAAGTGAGTGATGTTGTTGCTGGAGTTTTCCAGAAATACTTTGCCTATTTGAATGCTAATCGCATAGAAGACATAAAAAACGTTCGCGACAACCTCAACCCAATACAAAAAGCTAACCTTGCGCTTTTTAGAGAACTTATTAACAAGTCAGATAGTGAAAATAAACAGCTTTTGTTTTATGTAATGTCTATGAGTGAGCATGAAAAACATTATGAATTTACATTTGCTGAGCCTGTAATTTGATATTTCGTATTTCCGCTCCTCGCTCAAACCAGACTGTCAGATTTAATTGTGCTAACAGGTTAACTGTTAGCACAATTCTGAATAATGTGAGGCTAAATTTGGCTTTTCCAATAAATCAAATACCGTAAATAATCCCCGCCATCCTCTTGCAGCCCATGCACCAACGGTTTCATGCTTTTATGGGGTAAGTCAGGCCACTCACCAATTCCTCTTGTTTGATGAATGTTTTCCTCACTTAGGCTTTTCCCATCCTGCTTCATTCGGTATCCATAAACCTTGCCATTCTTCTTGTGCTATTCGAGGTAGCTTCCAACAGGGCTGATTGCTGATGCGTCCATGTTGCCGTAGCACATCCAGCGGGGTTTCAGGGCGTAATGTGGCTAGAAAACGGTAAGAACTGGCGTTGTTGCGGAGGGGATCCTGATAAATGTCATCGCTGTCAGTATCAGTCAGGTATTCAAAGGGGGAAACAGATTTCAAGATATTGGCTGTACCGCCCTCAATTTCGATTTCTTCGACCCCAGACCACAATACGCTGCCAGACGATAGCTTGAATCAAACAACGGTATTCTAGGGATTGTGTATCCAGTGGTGGTTCAGTGAATAACGGTGTTTGTACCGTCTCAATAGGCGCAGTAAAGGCCGATGCATCAAAAGAGCCGTAGTGAGTTGGGTATCCCAACACTTCACGATAATCATACTGATTTAACGGGGTGATAACACCGAGATACTCAAGTTGATTAATGATCCGTTCAGCACGATGAAATCCTATCCGAAAATGGTGCTGTAAACGTCTCGGTGACGCTCTGTTAATGAGAATGACATAATCAATGGCTTTAGCTGTCAATGGGTCATAGCTGCTGTCTAACGTGTTGTGGTGAGATAACTGCATAGTGCCTCTGAGTCAGTGACGAAAATACAGTTATTAAAATAACAAAAGGTATCAAAAGATACTAATCTAAATCTTCCTGTTTCATTGTGAGCGCATTCTTTAATAACGCTTTTCTTTTCTCAACTGACAGTGATTTGTAGATTTCAAGTAAAAGGTTAAGATCTGCACTTTCAGAAGATAGCGTGTTTTGCTTGATGAGCTCTTTTTCATCCGTGTTTAGGATCACCTTAAATGCATCAATATGATAGAGGTCGCCACGCTTATTAGGGTTCTTCTTGCGAAAGTGGGGATGAAGGGCTGTGATTGACTCTAGACGGACTCTAACGCCTTTCGCGGTGGTAGGGATATCCATCTCTTTATATTCAGGGTAACGTGTTGGATCGTCAGCTTTTTCTTTTCCTATAGCCGCAAGCTCCCCACTGGTAAACCAGAGCTTGGGCGCATTATCCATTTCAGTTAGTTGTTTTTTATCAGTCATGATTTTTTATAAATCTCATATATATCAAAAGGATAAAATAACCGCACTAGAAAGATGTTAAAATCATAAAGATATCTATTAATAATTCCCTTTAATTGGTTTTTAATAGACGAGGAATTAAACAGTGGAGTTATTACTATGTCTAACCCTGTAGCATCTCAAAAAAAGCCCCGAAAAGGAAGCGCTGCGGATTGGCACCGTGCGGATATTGTGGCGGCTTTGCATAAAAAAGGGGTCACACTAGCGCAATTATCTCGTGAGCATGGTCTTTCCTCTCGGACGTTAAATAATGCGCTAGAGAGAGCTTACCCAAGAGCTGAACAGATTATTGCGGATGTGATTGGCACGGCTCCTGAAACAATATGGCCGAGTCGTTACATCAACAAGCCACCCTCTAATAATCATGGACGGTAATTGAAATAGCCTAAATATTTACCCTTGCCTATCGGTAAGGTATTGCACCCATTCTAGCGTCAACACCATGGAAAAAAACCTTAATTCATTTAATTGAAGGAACAGTTATGTCTATCAAAAATAAATTGCAAAAAATCCGAGAAGAAAACGAAGCGAAAGGATTAAATGATCCGGCTTTATTTAAACAGCGTTTGTTAAGCGGTGGTTTTGGATTAGCAAAAACCTTTTGGCTATTTTGGTTTTTACCGATTTTATTCTTAAATATCGTTGAATTTTTTATTACTAAAAAGGTGACATTGAATAAAGTGGAAGCATTGATTCTCATTTGGGATGTTTGCTGTTTTTACTTTATCGTGAAAATACCGAATCGTCGTGCTTGGTATTACGTGGCGTTGGTTGTGATTGCACTCGATATATTAGCAGGAATAACCGTGAATTTTCTGCTGTAAGGTGACAATGTGAAAATGAAACTGAACCAGTGGATGAAATCAAGCATATTAACGGCGATGGTTGGTTTAACAGGATGTAATGAGAGTACCGTTAATTGTAATAGTGATGGTGCAAAAGCATTAGCGTTACAAGTGGTCAATCAACATGTCGGTTGGGCGATGTATGAGCAGCTTGAGAATGTGCGAACGCAACGTCAAAATGCAGAACGAGGCGTTTATCTCTGTGCTGCCGAAGCAACGGGAAAAGCGGGTTCTGTCACGGTAATTTATTCCGTGCAGCTCACTGATGATAAAAAAAAGTTTTGTAAGTTACGTTACTCAACGGTTAATCGCTATGCCAGCCTATTATTAGGTTGGCATTTTATCATTTGACGTTTCTATTCTTTCATTCACTTTCCACGTCAATATTCCCCCGCCATAAATAAAAATTACGGTAGATATATCAAAATAGCAATGATGGCTAAATGTATGTAACTACCTGATTATTAATAATAAATAACTTTACTTTGCTAGTGGTTATGGTAAAATATTAGCATGGCACTATACCCATATATGATTGGGTTGTGCTTAACAGTTTATTTCCACTTTTTTATTTAAAGGCCACACTTTATATGACTATTCATCAGTCAGGGCTACGCTTGCCTATCGCACAAGCTTTTTAGCCAAATTATTATTACATGAACTGGATAATTCAGTGATTAACTCAGCGATTGATTTAACCACTGTTCGGAGCGGTTACCTTAAATTTTCGAGACCCATTGTATAGTGCTGAAACAGGGAGGTTTCCATCCTGTCGAAATACGTTTGTTACGGCTGCATGAGCAATGGCAGTTTGATTATGTGACAGATTTTTCATACATGGGAAGCTATTATCCTGAGCTTGAAAAGGAACTCGATGTTTGTTGGTCGCAGGGTTATGTTTATCATTTTATGATGGGGGATATTGATGAAGAAGAGGGCGGAGCACTGGTTTGAACTGTGGCAACGTAATTTTATTCAATACCACAAAATGAAATGTTTATGAAGTCAGTATTCAGTGGGAAACCCACTAATTAATTAAAAAAATAATACCAGCGCTGGTGATTCCATTAAGTACAGTACAATCAATAGAAGGTTTGAGTTGATGTTGATACCGTCCAAGCAAGGGGATTTAGATTGCCTCTGTGGGGATTTACAGTCTGGTGAATATGAGTACATGGTTCTATGGGCGACCGCATTAAGCCCCGCCCGTTATTTAATTATCTTTTGCGTGAATACAGCGAATACTGGTCACTGTACAAGTGTTTAACCCAAGGTATTGATATTCCTGAAATGGATTACTTGATTAAGCGCCTAACCTCAAAATACCCATCACAAGCCCTCTACACGTCACCACGCCATTTCGTTACAAAGATGGACTTACCACACAAAAAATACTGTCTACTTGTCAGGCGTTCTTAGACGCACATACAACGTCACGTCGGCTTATTCTTCTGGGTGATCAGTGGCATTGGTCGCTGGTGGAGCGTATGGATAGTGACTATCTCTATTTCTTTGATAGCCACCAGCAAGAGCGAGTAAGCCGCACCCGTTATGGATTACGAGGTAACAAGGTACGGCGGTTGTATAGTGAATCAATATATTGGGTTGAAATCAAAAGTATTTAAGGTATGTGCTTATTCCCACTCTTTTTCCCATTCGCAGTCCTCGTTTAAAGAATTAATGTATTTATTGATTCTTTTTCTGCTAAGAATGGCTTGAATATCCTTAGGTTCCCAGTCTTTACCTGCTTGAAGTGAAGTTTTATTCTTGTAATAGTCGGATACGTAGTCGGCTATTGATTCAGTATATGGAACTCTACGTTTAGCATTGTTAAATACTTTTGCAATACATTCATGATCACCATCAGACCCTATAGGAGGGTTATTTTTAAAGTAAGTTGCCATTTGGTGATATTTGGATAGTGTCAGTCCCTCAATTGTTTTTGGTACCGTCAAACTTAGTGGTGAGTGTTCTTTTTTTGGGATATTCTCTTCTGTTCCATAGCATTTGTTAATGCAAAAATCTATTAACTCACTCAAATATTCCGTAACTATTTCCTTTTCATCGAAGTCCTCACCGAATCTACTTTCACTAATTTTTGCGAGTTTTTTTAGACTATCATGACTTAGATATACTTTTTTTAGTGAAAGTCCAACGCTCGCCATAAATGTATTTCGATCTAAATGGGATTTAGCGCTTGGGCTATTAGTATCGTTCTGGTTAACCTTTTGAGTTAATGCTTCTTTTTTCATTTTTGCCATTGGTAGCCTTTAAATATGTGATTACTATTTTGATGGTCATTGTAACCGAATAGTTGAGTCTCAAACTATTTTTATTGAGTCTCAATGTTAATATTCAATCTTAACAAATAGTTACGTGATATTTAAGTTTTATTCTTATTGAGACTCAATCTATTTAATATGGTTGAGTCTCAATTTGCCATGAAAAAATAAAATATTTTTCTCATTTAATATCAATTTGTTACGCGATTTTGTGGTTTTTTTTAGTGTTTCGACGTTAAGCTGATTGGTCAACTTGTAAAGGAACAGCTCCTTAACTATTTGGAGTTATGTCCTATGAAACACGAACACTTTTTAACTATTAAAGACGTTTTAGCAATCACGAAGGTTTCACGCGCGACCTTATACCGTTGGATAAAGGCAGGCGATTTTCCTGCGCAATATTCATTGACTGCATCTGGACGCTCGGTTCGTTGGAAAGCGAGCGAAATAGTTCAATGGTGTGAAAAATGCGTAAAAAAGGAGGGGCAATAATTATGTGGTTCTATAAGCCTGTTATAACCCCTTTATATGATGATATACAGAGTAATAGTGAACAAGTGAGTAATGGAGGTAGCTATGTCTATCTCTAAAGAGAAGCTTGATAATTTGAAAAAATCAATTGCTATTCCTCATGAATTAGGTCATTACGAAATGATGCATAGAATAGATAAAATTAGCATTGTAGGAGATCTTGAAACTGATGATATCAAGGAGTTTTTCGATAGACTAAATAAGATGAAAGGTAATCCTATTTATTCAATTGAAAGAAAGAAAGTGACAGATGAGAATATGAGTAAACTCTATCAATACCAAATTGAAGTGAGGAATAAAACTAACTCTGAGCAAATGGTCATTATTCACTATATGCCGACTGAAATTGATTTCAAGAAAACAGATAAATATCAAGGAAGAGGTGCTGTTAGATTTGAATTTAGTCCTCAACACTTTTCTTTCGATGATATTAATAAATTAGTGCTTTATTTAGGGAATAAGAAGCGCCTAGATAATTATCTGTATAAAATATTGAAAAGCGCATGGGTGACTCGCATTGATTATGCTTTAGACATATATGATATGCGTCTCTCAGACTATCATATTGGTTTTAAGGGAGCATGTTGTGGCGAACGTTACTCAAGTGAAGGCGAGTTTCAAGGGGCAACGGCTTGGTAGCAATAAATCAGAGTATCACGCCTCTTGCTATGAGAAGCTGGATGTTGGTGATGACTTTAGACACTTTACATGATAAAGATCTACAACTGATAATCACTAATTGGCGCGAAATACAGGATTACCGCCGCTTCCTACGCTTAGAAGTTCGTTATAAAACCGAGATGTAAAGCGCTATTATTACGAGATATTCGCAATCTTCACAATTTGCTGGAACGTATTGGGTTCTATAAAAAGCCATTGCGCACCAAAAAAGGGGATTTAGATTGGGAGTCGCTACTGTCGGGCATGACATTACCTGAGTTACGCGATTATGTGAAGGAAACCTACCCAAATGAGGTTAAAAAAATCTTTAAACGTCTAGACAATAGATTGAAAAGCAATCAATTTGATCTTTTCGATAAAGATGAAATTTGGTGCGACTTTCATTTATTGGTTGAGAAGCTCGGCATTCTCGGAGTTCCAGCTCTTTGGCAGAAGAGTTTACGTGAAAAGTGGGCTCTCAAACACGGGTATTAATAACCCGCATTTAGGGTGATGGTGTTTGGGTCGCTGCGGCAGTATAGTGTGGCGGCTCAACATATAACAATATTATGAATATATATCAATGCTGGTTACCAGCATAACAGCAAGTTTAGCAAGCATCATAAGCATAATGTGTATGAATAATAACGCTATCTATATATGGCTATAGTATGGGGGATATTGGGATTAGCTATTTTCGCCTAGACCGCGAGTTGTTGGTCTTAACTGATCGCTTTGAGGTAGCTGGCACGGGTATTTGACGCTTTCTCGGTTTTTCTAATCATCTACTAAAAAATGGGGGGTAGCGGTAACCCCATTAAAAATGCATTTGCGTAATTCAATTTACTATTAACAACATGGTAAATTGAAATGACAGCAGCATATATCACCAAAGATAACATTCTTGTCACAGAAGCTACAGTTGAAGCCTATAAAGCGATTGTTTTGAGCGTTCCTTTTGATAATACCGTCGATCAACGTCATAAACCTCAATATTACAGTGAAATTGCCTTATTCTTACAGGCATATTATCTGTAGTGCGACGGTTAGCAAAAATACGAAGAAAAAAGCGAGTTTAAAGGAGATAAAAAGTGGACGTACTCTGTGCCATTTTCCGCTGAACTGGGGAAAGAGAATTCCCTATGATTTTTTAAGCAAAGTCGCGATTTAGGCATAGAACGCGGCTTAGAGTGCTTAGAACAAGCTAAAATTATTAAGATTATCCAACATAGCTATGGAACCCATAAGTGCCGAGAATTTGCTTTATCTAAAAGTGTCCTTAAAGCCTTATTTCCCGGTAAACGAAAGGATTATCTTAAACGTACAGAATCGCTATACCTATTTGACGAATATTTTTGATAAACGTAAGAAACCCGAAACACTGGTATGAATTGATGTTAAAAAGCTCTTATAATGTAAAGCCTCCTAAGCATAAAACATCGAAACGAGCCATCGAAAATGCCAATTTTAGACAGCGTATTATCGGTGTGTATCAACAACTCGAAGCATTACCGATCAACCTTGATAAACTACAAGCATATTGTAATGACCATCCTACTGCAAAGAATAAGAGCTTTTATTTTAATTTTATCTCTCATTTGATGGAGGTGGGCGTCAAGATAATTAGCAAAACACCATTGATTATTGAATATCGACAAGCGTATAAAACCGCCCAAAGTGGGTAGCCGTTCTTTTGAGATAGGTACAGGCTTTTCAATATTTACCCCAGTAAGATGAAAATGGGCATGTTTAAGCCAACGGGTACAATTATGATATTAAAGGGTGTCAGTTAGCTATCTTAGCGCAAGAATTCAAGGAAAATGGAATTAGCACTTGATTCACTATCTGTTACTAGAAACTGACTTTATCAAAGATACTCTAGGGGTAGATGATAATCTCGTTAAAACTATCCGCTACGGTACTATATTTAACGCAGGCTCTGTTAGTCTGTCAGCGAAGGGAAGTATGGTGAAAAAAGCTACAAAAGCTCTATTCCGACGATTATGTATCAGAAATACTGGAACATTGGAAAATTAGAAACAACAGAGCTACGCGAAAGCATAAATCAACTCATTGGCGAGTATCTAAAAACAGGAAAGAAAAATAAGTATGGGCTTTCTGTCGTGAATGCGGTTGGGCAGCCATTTAATACGACAATGCGAAAAAACAAAAAATGGGGAGTGGAAGGCGTGGCGTCGTGATGTGATGCGACGTAAGCTACTCGCTCACATGATTCAAGGCTTAGAGAGTAGGGCAGTTTATGATTATGTAAGCTCCCATAGAGGTGTTTGTGCACTAGAACATGATGGATTTGTGAGCTTACATGAGCTTGATGGTGATTGGAAGCATAAGTATTTGAAGATAGAACGGAAACATGATTGTTAGTAGTAACTCGAAATATGTCCTTGTAGGATTTAGTATTTAATAGTTTATTTTCAATACTTACAACAAAGTAAAGGAGGCTAGGCCTCCTTTACTACAAATTTATGGTAAAGTGCTCTTTATTATTTCATATATTTCGTCATTAGCGAACTGGGTCTTAAATTCAACTTTAATGGACTGACTTATCTGATTGAATAGCACCTGAGCATGTTCTATCTTACGCTTCTCTTCAAGCCGCAAGCTGTCTTTGCCGTCTACATTTTTTGTTTCAATGATAAAGTTTAAATAATTACCACTTGTAGTTTTAACTACATAAGCAAAGTCAGGGGAATACGTGTATCCTCCTGCCACAGGAATCTTAATAGAATTCTTCGGTATTTTAGTAAAAACAGCTACAGACTGTATCTCTCCATCAGTTATGTTGAGTCGTTCAAGCTCTGAGTCATAAAAGACTTCTTCAAAGAGATAAGAATCCAATGGCGGCTTTGTATTGTCATGTAACACACCAAGATCACTTGATAATACCTCGTTTAGAGGTTCACCATCTACGGTTGTGAATTTTGTTGGATGAATAGAGCTAGAAATTAGATTATAGCCAAGACTGAACTTGTTGAAAGAATTATTTAGTAAATACTTGCTAAAGCCGGATTTAATCTTTCTGATTGTCTGAATGTTCAGATAGTCAGTAATATTAATAGTGTCTTTTATATCACAAAATACCTTATGCAAAGTACCGTGTTTAGCAAAAATAGTTTGTGATAAGTTATCAAGAAATTCTCGATAGCTCATTGTGTTTAGTTTAGCAAAGTTATCATCATCACTAACGATACTTTTCGACATTGCTGTATCATTATGGATGTAGATCCTATCAATGCGTGTATGCACGCCTGATTTAGTAAATCTATCTGTTTCTTCGAGCATAAATGATTTGAAAATAGATAAAAATTCATTTTCACTGCTTATTTTATACTCGATTACTGCTTTTTGATTGATCAAATCCCATAGTTCTTTCAGTTCGCTGAACTTGCCAATGCGCATTTTAGTGCGTTTTTTCCCATCGGTAGCTTTTTTGATTTTGCTTGGTTTTACTCCAGTAGGAATGCTGCTGGGTATTTACCTTTTAAGCGTGTATAGGAATCAGAATCTTTGAAGTTGTCATTATCATCAATGATTTCATCATCAAAAACTTCATTCATGAGTGCTCTGGATGAAAGCTCAGGATACTGAGATAGGATTTTATCTTTAAGTTCTTGAGTAAACTTACTTGGAACAGTTTCTTTGAAAGAGCTATCGTTGACCTCTTTGACAAGAGAATCGACAAAATCTTTTTCTGTAAAATCAACATAATAGTTGAGTGTAAAATTGCGGTCTTTCACACGGCACATGTATTCATTAACCGGAAGACGCAAACCACGCCCTACCTCTTGGAGTTTTGATGTGGTGCTGCCGCTTGAAACGTAGCTTGCAAATCTGAAAGACATTTGGGTTATCCCATCCCTCACGCAACGTCCATTTAGAGAAAATGAAACGTCGAGGATTTTCTAAAGATAATAGAAGCTCTTTGTCATGAAGGATTTCGTTGATTTCCTGCTCAATTTTGTCATCTTTATCACTGTTATCTTTTGAAAAATAACCACCATGAACAGAAGATATATCCTCAACAGTTTTTTCAAGGTAGTTTCTATAAAACTCATCTTTCTCTGTTTTTAACAGTTCAGTAGCTTCTGCCAAAAACGTATTCTTCGAACTTAGTTTTTCAGGCTTCCAGCAATATCATTACCATCAACGATAGCCTTCAATGTCATCAATGAAGAAAAGAGTAAGGGGCTTTATGCGTGGCCTTTGTGTCAGGTACTCTTTTTCTAACTTAAAGTGTTCTTTGACAGCTTTACGCATCATGTTATCAGCAAGTGTCTGATCGTAAGAATAGGGGTTTATCGAGCTACCTATTTTTAGCTCAATACCATTACTCAACACGGCTGTATTCTTATTTAAAGCATCAAGAGTTAAATCATGGATCGCACTATGCGTCTTAGATAGTGATTCACCTTTGGCTAACTTAAACGTTTTTTTATTACTATTTTCATTCAGTTCAAATGTAGCTTCTTTTCCGTCAGATTTGACGAACTTGAGGTTGGCATTACCATCACCAACAATATCCTCAATGTATGCATCAATACCTTTAACAAGATCTTCATTGAATGCATCCACAGCTGTAAGACGATAAACTAAGTTCTTATAGCCTTCACTAAAGGTTGCTCCATAGCGGATGATATATTGAGCATTAAACTTTTCAATATTTTCCCATGTCTTTTTACCCGTAGGAAATTTATGAGGCTCATCAATGATAATGAATGGTTTTATCGCACTAAGCGCAGAAAATGGGGTATCAAACTGATTATCAAGCAAGCCAACATCAATAAGTGTCAGTTAAAGACTTAGAGTTAATCATCCCTGAGTTGATCACAAGAACGTGTATATATTTCTTATTGAAATTACTTGCTTCAACAAAATCATGGATAGCTTGAGGCATATATGATTTTGTATTTTTACTAGAGCTTTTCTGACTCTCAACAACGTAAGTCTTTAGCTCTCGCTCGTAATCATCTCGAAAGTGTTCTTTTAAAGCATCACTTTTTAAAAAATTAACTGTTTCCAGCTTTGATTGAGAGCGTAGGAACAATAATTATAAATTTGTTAATGCCAAATGATTTGTTCAGGTCAAAAATTGTTTTGGTGTAGGTATAGGTTTTACCTGTCCCTGTCCTCCATAGAAATATCAATGACATTGCTTTTAGCATCGTAATTATCTTTTGAATGCTCAATACCATTGAACTTCTGAACATTTTTTATGTTGTTGTAGTATTGTTGTTCAGTAAGGCTAAGTTCTGGATTAGCCAACAGACGGATAGCGACATTATCCGTCTGATGGGGTGTTGCAGAAACAAAAATATTCATGACCGCATCAACACCAGCCTTTTGATGTGGTAAGTTCTTTTCGAAAGTGAACCCTTTTGACATGATTAGTTCCTCGCCACCAAATCTAAATCAATAGATTTTTTATTGGCATAACTTTTTAGTGCCTCGTTGAGTTCCATCTGTTTCGCACTATCGAAGTTGCTGCCATAAAACACGACTTTATTAGGGGCAAAGTCTTTGTCTGAATCCAGCTTTTGAAGTAAAGCTTTCAGGGCTTCACTGGTGAAGTTAGGCGCAATAAGATACAGACGACCATCGCACAAGTGCGCTTTGTAGCCATCAAGATCAACATCTTCAATTGGTGTTGTTAACAAACTACCATCATATACACACCATGTAGTCAATAGGGCATCATACTGTTCAGGTGTCAATACAGCATCATCAAAGAAAGTATGGTTAGACAGCGAAAGTTCTGATTCATTTTTTTCACGGAAATCAGTCATTAATTGGTAAATTTTAAATCCAAGTTTATCACTTCCTTTACAAACTCTAATCAATCTTTCTTTGGTTAGGTCATAAATAGTTTTAAAACCATGTTTAAAAGCATCAGAGCTATCTTTTGTCGCCTCATCTAATTGAACTGTTATAAATTGATAGTCCATCCCTTTTTCTTTGTTTAAATTTAAAATAGCATGTGCAGTTGTGCCAGAACCTGCAAAAAAATCCAAAATAATACCCTTGCCATCACATGCAAAAGAAATTAATTCTTCAAGTAATTTAATGGTTTTTGGGTTAGTGAAAGGCTTAATCATTTCAGGAAAAATTTCTTTTAGCTCATTAGCCCCAGCTCGCCCATCAATATTAATAACTGAACTTAATTTCTGCTTATAATCTTTAGCATAAACTTTTATTTCCACTAATTTATTTTCATTTTTACCAAAGATAATACGGCCATCATCGATCATTTTTTGCATAGTAGTTTCAGGGAAACGATAACCCATTAAAGGCTGCTTGCAGGGTTTTTTTGTCATTGGGTGAATAATATCATACCGATACCCTTCTTTACCGGGGTTATGAACCCCTCTTTCCCCAGAATACACACCTTTACGGTCTATGAACTTATAGTTTTCCAGAGGCCACAATTGACTTTTGTTTTCTCTAAACCATTTACTATATTCTTCCTGTAATTTATCGTTATCTTTTATATCATTAATTAATGAATCGCCTATCTCAACAAGCAAATCCTTTACATCTGAGATGTTTGACTTCCATTCAGTTTCAATCAGTTCTTTATTTTTTGCATAAACAACAATATATTCATGTTCTACAGCAATGTTCGATGGGTTGTTATCTGTTACATTTTTCCAAACAATATCACCGATGTGGTTTTGTTCACCAAAAATTTCATCACAAACTAGTTTTAGTTGGCTAAATTCATTATCATCAATAGAAATGAAAATAGTTCCGTCTTCTCTCATTAGTTCACGAGCAATATAAAGGCGGGGATAAATGAATGTCAGCCATGCACTATGACTATTTGAACCCTTTGCGATAAATTTCAGTATACGTGCTGCTTCATCAAGATCTATACCTGCAAGTTCAGAAAGCTGTTCAGGCGTAAACTTGCGATCATCGTTATAGACGAATCCATCTTTACCCGTATTATATGGCGGGTCAATATAAATCATCTTCACCTTTTCGGTATAAGCATTAACCATGTGTTTTAATACTTCGAGGTTATCCCCTTTGATTAAAAGATTCTGACTGTTCTTGTTCTTTTCAAGTTGGTTATGGTCTTTATCTTCGGTTACCAACGTCTTCGGTGGTAGGTTAGCCAACAGACGGGCATAGGATTTACCAAGCCAGTTTAAGCTGTATGACTCTTTAGAGAGTTCAATATTCGATGATTTGACGATCTCTAGCAGCTTTTCTTGAATGAAAGCTCCATTTTTATCAAAACACTGTGGAAAGTTAGCCTTCAAAACAGCAAGCTGCTTGCTGTTAGTAGTTTCTACTTCTGAAAAAATCGTTTCTTTTTGCATATTCATTTTAAACCTGATTATTTAGCGTTCGATTTGCTGGTGTTTTTGATTGAAGCTTCACTTAAACCTATGCGTAGTAGTTCTGCCGCCGCACCATCTATGCTTTTGAAGATTCGTGCTTCGTAAGGTTGTCTGGAGCTACATAAGACAGATGGCTTACCTTCACGCTCTGAACCATCAAAAATCACCGTATATTCGCCTTTAGAGCCTTCTATTGTTGCTCTATCAAGTTGACCTGATTTGACTCTTTCCTTAGCCATCGAGCTGAGAATGAAATTTCCACCATCAAGATCTGATATCATGGTTATAACCTCGTTATGTGATAATGAAACAATATCAAATATTGTTTCATTGATAAACGTTTGCTTTTCAAACCATTCTAATGGTTGGTAGCTTCAAATGCTCATCCAAGGTAAAATTGCGCATCTAGTAATTGAACTAGCAGCTCAAGGTAGAAGGAAATGAAATGACATTGTGCTGTAAAAATTTTTAACTAGAAAAGTGATCTATGTTGCCATATAAAACAATGGTGATAAAATGCATTATCGTCAGTTTGAAGTGAGACTACCATGAAAAAGAACGAATTAATTCAAGCAACAAGACCAACTCGTACTCAACTCATTCGATCGGTAGCAACCTCTACAGCGATTGAAACAGGGCAGGACTCCCGTCGCCTTGAAGAAGAGATGAAAGCTAAGCGTGAGAAGTTCGGGCATTTGAAACTGGCGATTTAGTTCTCTTTCAAGGCTTCATTAACCCAATATTTCATGGGTTCATAGTTAAGGTTTAGCCCTGCGTGGATTGCTGCAATGTATTGCTCGGGTTGTTGAGTCCAACTTTCGTAGTCTAACGGTTGAAACCCAGCTTGTACCGCCATCACATCGGCGAGTAAGCGCGATAAGCGCCCATTTCCTTCCCTAAACGGATGTATCAGAATTAACTCCACATGCACTGTGGCAATAGCTTCTATGACCTGTTCTCGGCTCATATTGGTGCAAGGCGTGTACTTCGCTAGATACTCTTTTTCAAATTGAGCAAGTAACTTTGCAACACGACCCGCAGGTGTAAACATAAAGCCACCCTTGCTAATATTCACTGTGCGTAATTGACCAGCCCACTCGTAAACATTCCCTAACCATTGGCGGTGCCAACGCTGAATAAGAGATACAGTAATTTGCTCAGTGGGGAATTGTTCTTCAAAAATGACTTGATACAGTTTTTCTAACAGGACAAGCTCTGCGTCATTGATATCATCAACGTTTGAAAGTCCTAGCTTGTTAGCCAGTACCTCTTCATCAGAGCCGTCAGCAAATTTTCCTTCGCTGTTAGATACATCATATCTATTCATTTAAGCGTGTTCTTTTAGTATGGGTATGAATTTTGTACGTTATCATGCTAAAAACATCAAATAAATAATAACTACCTATAAATCAACGGATTAATTAAGTGTAGGTTAAATTGTAGATTTTTCTAAAAATTCATAAATATCGTTATATTTCAAAGCTAACACACCCATGCATCATGGTTTTAATTCAAAATTGGCTCGTTTTACCCAAATATCAAGTTTATCAGCCCAATCTTGCATCATGATTTTGCGCTCTTCAAGATAAGTTGCATGGTTATATGAATGTCTAACACTATTTGAGTCCATATGGGCTAACTGTGCTTCGATAGCATCAGGTCTATATCCAAGCTCATTTAATCGTGTGCTGCCTGTTGTGCGTGTCGCATAAGGGCTATATATAGCACTCCAACCTCTCGTTTTAAGAAATTGCCTTAGTGAGTTGGTAGACATCGGTTTTATGACAAGAATCCCGACCGGGAAATAAATGTTTACGGCTGCCAGTAAAACCATAAAGAGATTTTAGAATCGCAATAGCTTGTGTAGGTAGAGGAACAATATGTTCTCTTCGTGCTTTCATTCGCTCAGCTGGAATTGTCCAAAGTGCATTATCAAGATCGAATTCAGACCATTTAGCCTCAGCGACTTCAGATGGACGAGAAAGCGTCCACCACATTAACCACATACAATAGTTCAGTTGAAAGGTGCCACGGCTATTATCAAAGTTATTGAGTAATTGACCTATTTGATCTGTAGTGAGGGCTTTTTTTATGTTGAGTTTTGTTTGCTGGGAGAGCTTTTCTTATTGCCCATACAGGATCGCTATCAGCTCTTAATGTGGCAACAGCAAATTCAAAAATCGAGGATATCGTCCGTTTAGCTTCAGCAGCAACTGTTGGAACACCTCTTTGAACTTCACGCTGCAATATTTTGAGAATATGGTGAGATGTAATTTCTCTTATTGGTCATTGCCGATAGAAGGAAATACAATGCGCTCCAACATATCAAGGCGACGGTATTTTGTCACATCAGCCTAATCTTTCATTTCAACCATTCTTTTGAGATGATTTGAAATATATTTGCAGATTCGTTCGCTTTTCTGATCTTGTCTAGTTGCTTAGCTTGTGTTGGATTAATTCCTTCTTATACGAGTTTTTCTGGCATCATCACATTTAGATCTGGCTTCAGCTAGTGTTATTAATGGGGAGTGACCTAATGCAAGCATGCTTGATTTTCCATTTAGTTGAAAACGGAATCGCCATGTTTTTTTACCATTAGGTTTCATTTTAAGGTACAAACCGTTGAATTCATTGATACGATAAAGTTTTTCTTTAGGTTTTGCAGTTCTGCATTTTGTATCAGTAAGCATAATAAGTTCAACTAGTTATGTAAGTTGATATTATTATACTCACTTAAAAAGGGAGGATAAATAAGTTGTACCCAGTTACATACTCATTTAGTCACGAGCTTTTATGAAACTTAATGAGGCATAAAAAAGCATAAAACCCAGTTAATATCATGAATTTTATGCTGTTTTATTATGATTTGATACTTTGTGAAATAATATAAGGCTAAAGCGCAGGCTTACACATTAAACAAGAAGTTCAGCACATCGCCATCTTGAACAATGTAATCTTTACCTTCTGCACGCATTCTACCGGCTTCTTTAGCGCCTTGCTCACCGCGGTATTTAATAAAATCATCAAATGCGATAGTTTGAGCTCGAATAAAGCCTTTCTCAAAGTCAGTATGGATCTTACCGGCGGCTTGTGGGGCTGTTGCACCGACAGGGATCGTCCATGCGCGAACTTCTTTCACGCCAGCAGTAAAATAAGTTTGTAGGTTCAATAACTGATAACCTGCACGGATCACGCGGTTTAAACCAGGCTCTTCAATGCCAAGATCTGCCATAAACTCATCACGCTCCTCATCTTCCAATTCAGCGATATCTGATTCGATAGCGGCACAAACAGGAACGACGACAGAACCTTCTGATTCAGCAATTTTATTTACCGTATCTAAATAAGGATTATTTTCAAAGCCATCTTCATTAACATTCGCAATATACATTGTTGGTTTGAGTGTTAAGAAACTTAAATAACGGATCAGTGCTTTTTCTTCTGCGCTAAGATCTAAAGTACGCAGCATGCCTGCGTTTTCAAGATGGGGTAAGCACTTCTCTAATACTTCTAATTCTGCTTTAGCATCTTTATCGCCACCTTTTGCACGCTTTTGTATGCGATGTATTGCGCGTTCACAGGTATCAAGGTCAGCGAGCGCTAATTCGGTATTGATAACCTCAATGTCCTCAGCAGGGTTAACTTGACCTGCCACATGGATGATATTGTCGTTTTCAAAGCAACGCACTACGTGGCCGATAGCTTCCGTTTCACGGATATTAGTCAGGAACTGGTTACCTAAACCTTCTCCTTTTGAGGCGCCTTTGACTAAACCCGCGATATCAACGAATTCCATCGTAGTTGGTAGAATACGTTGTGGCTTTACAATCTCAGCCAATTGGTCAAGACGTGGGGTCTGGCATTGGCACAACGCCCGTATTCGGCTCAATTGTACAAAAAGGGAAGTTGGCTGCTTCGATGCCGGCTTTGGTCAACGCATTAAACAGTGTAGATTTACCCACGTTAGGCAGACCAACGATACCGCATTTAAAACCCATATGTTTCTCACCTTAAAAATAGCAAGGGGCAGGCGAGCGCTGCTCCTGAATGTTAGAAAATTGGCGCTGATTATACACAAAAAGTTGTTTTTGATGAAATGAACTCTTTACGTACACTGATTTTACGCTGTTGCTTTAAAACTATGTAGGCGATTTATCGCTTTATCCATCCCATCACTAAGTAAGATATCTGTGCACCTTAAGGACTCATCAATCGCTTCATCGATGAGTTTTTGCTCAGATGCAGGTGGTTTGCCTAAAACAAAACCAACAACTTTGTTTTTATCGCCTGGATGACCAATACCTATGCGTAAACGATAAAAGTTTGGGTTATTACTAAACTTGTTTTGAATATCCTTAAGACCGTTATGCCCACCATTACTACCGCCTAATTTCATTTTTGCAACACCGGGGGGTAAATCTAATTCATCATGCGCGACTAAAATTTCATCAGGGTTAATGCGATAGAAGTTAGCAACAGCCAGAACCGATTTACCACTCAAATTCATAAAGGTGGTTGGAACAAGTAACCGAACATCGTTGCCATTAAGGTTGATACGGGCGGTATAACCGAAAAATTTTGCTTCTTCTTTTAAAGATTGGTTATGGCGTTCGGCAAGTAAGTCAACATACCATGCTCCAGCATTATGACGAGTTTGGGCGTATTCAGCACCTGGGTTGGCGAGGCCAACAATTAGTTTTATTTTGCTCACGGCTAATTATTCACTGTCAGTTAAGTCAAAAAATTATATCTAGTTTACCTTGTGATAGGGGGATGTACAAAATTGAAATAGGGCAATGGGGTGTTTATTTAGTTCCGTATGAAACTATTCGGGAAAAATATTTTTAAAAAAAGCATCTTTTGTACAGAAATTATGGGAAAAGTCTCACCATGTGATAGCCATCGCAAACAATTTTACTTATTACACTATAATAATCATATAACAATATAATTTTTTCGAATATTTCAATTATGCTTTGCTTATCAGTCTACTGAGATAGGAGGTAGATATGAAACGTAAAACAGCAGTTTTGGTTGGTAATATTTTGATGGCGTTAGGGCTAATCGTTATGATAGGAAGTATTGCACTGAACCTATCTTCCCATATATTTAGTCTCAATTTACCGGACATGATCACAATGGGCTCCTTGTTTGGCATCTTTGTTGGTGCGATGATCTGGTTAACTGGAGCGAGAATTGGCGGTAGAGAAAAAATTGCTGACCGTTACTGGCTAATAAAACATTATCCACATTCAAATAAAGATAACCATCGTTATCCATAATATTTGTTTTTAATTTATGTGGTACTAACAATATTAGTTGATCTTATTTAGCAACGAAGGGTGATTTCATATTTTAGATAATCACTCTTTTGTTTTTTTATTCACCTCTAACTCTCTCTTCTTTCGTGCGTATTTTATCACCATGGTAATATGAAAAATTAAGCCAACGAGGTTGCCTATAGGCTATGGTGAGTAAAAATGAATGGATAAATAAAGCCCCTACGGTTGATATTCAACCGTAGGGGCGCTACTTAAATTATGACATTTCTTTGATTTTCAAAGCAATATAGAAAAACGAGGTATTGCTACCTCGTTAATTAATTCTTAGTGCTCGAACATCGCAGAAATTGACTCTTCATTGCTAATACGGCGAATTGCTTCGGCCAGCATGCCTGAAAGTGTCAGCGTGCGAACTTTGTTCAATGCTTTAATTTCAGGTGAAAGAGGGATTGTGTCACAAACAATGACTTCATCAATGACTGAATTTTTGATGTTGTCTACGGCATTACCTGAGAAAATCGGGTGAGTTGCGTATGCAAATACGCGTTTTGCACCACGCTCTTTCAGAGCTTCAGCCGCTTTACACAGCGTGCCACCAGTATCTATCATATCGTCGACTAAAATGCAGTCACGACCAGAAACATCACCAATGATGTGCATCACTTGGGAAACGTTCGCACGAGGACGACGTTTATCGATGATTGCCATATCAGTGTCATTTAACAGTTTCGCAATTGCTCTAGCACGGACGACGCCGCCGATGTCTGGAGATACAACGATTGGGTTTTCCAAATCTTTCTGCAACATATCTTCCAGAAGAATAGGGCTACCGAATACGTTATCAACAGGAACATCAAAGAAGCCCTGGATCTGCTCAGCGTGTAGGTCAACGGTGAGAACACGGTCAACACCTACACTGGACAGAAAATCGGCAACAACTTTAGCGGTGATTGGTACACGGGCAGAACGTACGCGACGATCCTGTCTAGCATAACCGAAGTAAGGGATAACAGCGGTAATACGACCAGCAGATGCACGGCGCAGCGCATCGACCATAACAACCAGTTCCATCAGGTTATCATTGGTTGGTGCACAGGTTGACTGGATGATAAAGATATCACCACCGCGAACATTTTCATTAATTTGAACACTGACTTCGCCGTCGCTAAAACGACCAACAGCCGCGTCTCCAAGATTAGTGTAAAGGCGGTTAGCAACACGTTGTGCTAGTTCCGGTGTAGCGTTACCAGCAAAAAGCTTCATATCGGGCACGAGAAAAACCTCAGGCTTGCGTCCAGAGAGATATTGTTGACCAATAACCGATGCTAAATCGTTATTATTGGTGCAATACACGGGTTATCCCAGCGCGGAATTTGTGCAACGGCGATTCGTTCACCCCTTGAGCGACGAAACCATGCACCCACGATGGGGCTTTATTTAACACCTTAAGGGCATCCGCTTGTGTTTCAAATTCAGAAAAAACACAAGCACCTGTCCCTGTAAGGCGAGACGGGGCATATTCTAACAGCCAAGAAACGAGCTGTTCAACCTCACGAAAACGTTTTCTTGCAATTGGTTCGCAATCATTTGCGTACGGAGCCAGTAATAATGCGGCTAGTGAGCGTTTTGGAGAATTTCGATTTAATTGCGGATCTGTGAAGATCATCGGAGTTGAGATTTCAATTCCTGGATGTGCAACCAGATACCATTTCTCTTTAGGCGAGGCTGGAGTCAAAATTTCACCTATTCCTTCCGCAAAAGCGGCATGGCCTCGCACAAAAACGGGAACGTCTGCTCCAAGGCTTTTACCTAGCTCCGCTAACACGTCATCACTCACTGCTGTTCCCCAGTGAGTATTTAATGCAATAAGTGTGGTGGCCGCATTGGAAGAGCCTCCACCGATACCGCCGCCCATTGGCAATATTTTATTGATTTTGATATCTGCCCCGAGAGGTTCTGAATAGCCTAAAGTATCACGGCAGTAGTGTTGTAATAATTTTGCGGCTTTGACGATTAAGTTTTGTTCTGGTTCTACTCCCTCCATTGGCGTGAGTAGATTGATGTGATCGTCTGCCCGCGTGGTGATGGTAATGTCGTCACCGTAATCAAGAAATTGAAACAGTGTTTGTAATTCGTGATAGCCGTCTGCTCGACGGCCTGTGATATAGAGAAAAAGGTTCAATTTAGCAGGGGAAGGCCATGTTAACGTCATTTTTGTAAAGTCCAGCTATCCATTTTTAGCTTAATTAGGCGCGAACCCTGACGTAATTCAAGGTTGCTTGGTAACATTGGAGTGGTATTCATATTGTAAGAAAGATAGTTAAGCTGCCACTTTTCACCATTGGTTTGCTGTAATGTTACAGATTTTAGGAGGTGGTTTTTATCCAGCGTAAATTGTGTTGCGCGCCCAGGTGAGCCAGTTAACCAAGCGGTCAGGTCCTCAAGCGGGATCTCCATGCCAGTAAGTTGATAAATCAGCTCGGAAGGAACATCACTCATATGCGTTTGCCCATCTTTTGTGGTTAAACGCGCTAAATCAGGTTCAACGGTGAGCTCTAACTCGCGGCTGCCGAGTGGGTTTGTCAACAATAAACGATATTTTTCAGGTGTATACTGCTGCCAGAAGAATTTAGCATAGGTTTTACTACCATCAAATTCATAGGCAAAAGAACCGCGAGTTTGATAATTGCGAAGTGCGTTGACTTCTTGTAAATGGGTTTTCCATTGTGGATCAGACGCGGAACCTGTACCAGACGTTGTTGTTTGTTGAGTGGTCACACAAGCCGTCAGCAATAAGCAAGAAAGCGGCAATAAACGCCAAAAACGCTTTGCGGTGGAAGGAGCGAAACAAGACCAAGTAGTGAACAGTTGCATAGCGACTCTCAAAAATCATCGAGTAAAAAGTAAATAGGTTTTATCAAAGCTGATACCCACTGAAGTGTAACGTGTTATTGCAATTTAGAAAAATGACTCACTGGATAATATGGTGCGACAGTGGGCAAAATATTGCGTTAAAACAGCTAAATGATCAATCGGATTGAAGAAGTTTTGCCTATTTATACAATTGGTCAATGAGTATCGATAGTTTGATTCATCAGTTGACAGATGACAATCGCAGCATATCTCATTGATATTGATAATTTCTTAATAAGTATAATAAAAAAGGGTACATCTCCGATATAAAGCGGTGTAGAATAGCAATACTAATAGTGTTGAATTCGGCTAAATCGTCAGCAGTTTTCTATGGAAAAAGTTTGGTAGTGATCATCTTTATGGTTTTCATTATTCGCGGGGCATAGAAAGCGGGGCGGAGATCATCTACAATAGTCGATAAACAAATAACAGTAGTGTGGTTATACTACTGGATAAATAATTAGCAATGTGAGCAATGTAGTTAAGCACAATGACCCTATTAGCCCTAGGCATTAATCATAAAACGGCGCCAGTAGCCCTTCGTGAACGGGTGGCTTTTGGACCAGAAAAAATCGACCATGCTCTTGAGGAGTTGCTTAAGCAACCTCAGGTGAGCGGTGGCGTTGTGCTGTCGACCTGTAATAGAACTGAGTTGTATTTGAGCCTTGAATCACAAGAACAAGCTCAAGAACAGCTTATCCAGTGGTTATGCAAGTTTCACAATATTACAGATAAAGATTTAAAACCGAGTCTGTACTGGCATGAAGGTGACCGAGCAGTCAGTCACCTTATGCGGGTTGCAAGTGGGTTGGATTCTTTAGTTTTAGGTGAACCGCAAATCCTTGGGCAGGTTAAAAAAGCGTTCGCCCTTTCTCAAGACAACCATTCTTTGTCGAGCGAATTAGAGCGTTTATTTCAAAAATCATTTTCTGTCGCTAAACGCATTCGTACCGAAACAGAGATCGGAGCGAATGCGGTTTCCGTTGCATTCGCCGCTTGTACATTAGCAAGGCAAATTTTTGAGTCACTCAAACATTTGAATATTTTGTTAGTGGGAGCAGGGGAAACAATTGAATTGGTGGCACGCCATTTACGCGAGCATGGTGTGCAGAAGATGATGATCGCTAACCGTTCTCGTGAAAGGGCGGAGTTATTAGCTAATGAGGTTAATGCGGAAGTGATCACGCTGTCTGATATTGATACACGTTTGGCTCAAGCCGATATTGTGATCAGTTCAACAGCAAGTCCGTTACCGATTATAGGCAAAGGCATGGTAGAGCGTGCGATGAAAGTGCGTCGCAGCAAACCCATGTTGTTAATTGATATTGCGGTTCCTCGTGATATCGAGCCTGATATTGAAAAACTCAGAGATGTTTACCTGTATACGGTGGATGATCTTGAGTCGATAATTCAGCAAAACCTTGCTCAGCGCAAAGCCGCAGCGGTTGAAGCAGAATTTATCGTGGAACAAGAAAGCAGCCATTTCATGGATTGGTTGCGCTCGCAAGCCGCAGTGTCTACAATTCGCGATTACAGAGCGCAGGCTGAGGCAATCCGCGCGGGGATGACAGAAAAAGCACTCGCGGCAATTAGTCAGGGTGCAGACCCTGAACAAGTTATTACACAACTTACCCAACAATTGACCAACCGCCTGATCCATGCACCAACAAAATCTTTACAGCAAGCCGCTGGAGATGGTGACTTGGAACGCCTGAATCTACTTAGGGACAGCTTAGGGCTGAACCATCAATAACCACATTTTAATCATGGGTCTGATATAACGAATGAAGCCTTCTATTGTCGCAAAACTGGAAGCATTACAGGAACGCTATGAAGAAATTCAAGCACACCTCGCCGATGCAGGTGTGATTGCTGATCAGGGACGCTTTCGTGCCTTATCAAAAGAGTATGCTCAACTGACAGATGTCGCCAAATGCTTTACGGCATGGCGGACTGTTCAGGAAGATATCGAAACAGCAGAGATGATGTTAGATGATCCTGAAATGAAAGAGATGGCTCAAGAAGAGCTAAAAGAAGCGAAAGCGCGCAATGAAGAGCTTGAACAGCAATTACAACTGTTGTTGCTGCCAAAAGATCCTGATGATGAATACAACTGTTTCCTTGAAATTCGTGCAGGGGCTGGTGGAGACGAAGCGGCTATTTTTGCGGGTGATCTATTCCGTATGTATAGCCGTTATGCCGAGGCTAACCGTTGGCGTGTTGAGTTAATGAGCACTAGTGATGGTGAGCATGGTGGCTTCAAAGAAGTGATTGCAAAAATTTCCGGTGAAAGCGTTTATGGTCGCTTGAAATTCGAATCTGGTGGTCATCGTGTACAACGTGTGCCAGAAACGGAATCACAAGGACGTATTCATACATCGGCTTGTACCGTCGCTATCCTTCCTGAATTACCGGAAGCGGAATTACCTGAAATCAACCCAGCAGATTTACGTATTGATACATTTCGCTCTTCGGGAGCGGGTGGACAGCACGTTAACACAACTGACTCCGCAATCCGTATTACCCATATTCCAACGGGTATTGTGGTTGAATGTCAGGATGAACGTTCACAGCATAAGAACAAAGCAAAAGCGATGTCTGTGTTAGGTGCTCGTATCCGTCAAGCAGAAATGGATAAGCGTCAAGCCGCTGAAGCCTCGGAACGACGTAACTTATTAGGTTCTGGTGACCGTTCTGACCGTATTCGTACCTATAACTTCCCTCAAGGTAGGGTGACCGATCACCGTATCAATTTGACGTTGTATCGTTTAGATGAAGTGATGGAAGGGAAGCTGGATGCGTTAATTCAGCCGATTATCAACGAATATCAAGCAGATCAACTGTCTGCATTGTCTGAGCAAGATTAATGCAATACGGCGAGTGGGTTGACCAAGCAGTCGCAAGGCTGCCGATGAGTGATAGTGCTAAACGAGATGCGGAAATCCTGCTTCAACACATTACAGGGCGGAGTCGTACCTTTATTTTTGCATTTGCAGAAACAGAGTTAACACAGCCTGAGTATGAAGCACTTGAATCACTATTATGTCGTCGTGAGCAAGGTGAACCCATCGCCTATATTATTGGTGAGCGTGAATTTTGGTCATTGCCTTTATTTGTCTCGCCAGCCACTTTGATTCCCCGTCCTGATACTGAATGTCTAGTTGAACAGGCCTTAGCACGGCTTCCGGCTCAGCGCTGCCAAATACTTGATCTTGGTACAGGGACAGGCGCTATTGCTTTGGCGATCGCCTCTGAACGTCCAGACAGCGTGATTATCGGTATTGATTTTAATCTGGATGCTGTTTCTTTAGCACAGCGTAATCAGCAACGTCTGGCGCTTAATAATGTACAGTTTCTACAAAGTGATTGGTTTACCTCACTGTCTTGCCAACATTTTGATATGATTGTGAGTAATCCACCTTATATTGATGGAAATGATGACCATTTGCAGCAAGGCGATGTTAGATTCGAACCTTTAACCGCTTTAGTGGCAGATAATCACGGACTGTCAGATTTAGACCATATTGTGTCTACATCGAGATCATACCTTAACCCACAAGGTTGGTTACTTGTTGAGCATGGATGGCAACAAGGTGCCGCAGTTCGTGAGTTATTCAAACAGTATGGATATAGCAATATTGAAACCTGTCTAGATTATGGTGGCCGAGATAGAATTTCGCTTGGGCAGTGGAATAAATCAGTGGAAATGTGATGAAAACCATAGCAAATATTGAATTTAACAAAATACCTTTGAGTGAAGGTATTATGATAGTTTCCCAAAGTATTCGTATCGATTTTCCTCTTATGCAAGTACAGGCTCGATTGGATAGCTTGGTTGAGGCAGCCAAAGCGGTTATTGATTTACAAGCGGATAATGAAAGTAAAATTAATCAACTAATAACGCTTTTTTATCATCAATGGCAATTTGGTGGTGCTGACGGCATCTATGCATTATCCGACATGCTTTGGCTAGATAAAGTCTTAGCAACGAAGCGTGGAACACCGGTCTCTTTAGGTTCCATTTTCCTTTATATTGCTGAGAAATTAGAGATTGATATCGAACCTGCCGTGTTTCCAACTCAGCTGTTATTACTGGCTCAGAAAGAGGATGGTTCACAATGGTTTATTAACCCAGTCAATGGGGAAACCTTGACATGGCATACGCTCAATTTGTGGCTTAAAGGAACCGTGGATCCCTACTCTGAGTTGGGTGAGGATCAACTCGATGTTGCGGAAAACAGTGTGATCATTCGTAAGTTATTTGACACGCTGAAAGCCTCTTTAATGGAAGAGAAAAAAATGGAGTTAGCGTTAAAGGTCTGTGAGACGCTATTAACGTTAGATCCTGAAGACCCTTATGAAATTCGCGACCGTGGATTAATTCTTGCACATTTAGATTGTAACCATGTGGCGTTGAATGATTTAAACTATTTTATTGAACACTGCCCAGAAGATCCTATTTCTGAAATGATTAAAATTCAGATATATTCATTAGATAATCATCCAGTAGTGTTACATTAATTTATGCACAGACAGCAAACTGTCTCGATATGAAAGGTAAGAGCATGCAACAGAAAATGGTCAGCATTGGTGATATCAAAGTCGCAAACAATCTCCCTTTTGTTCTTTTTGGTGGAATGAATGTCCTTGAATCCCGTGATATGGCAATGCAGGTGTGTGAACACTATGTCACAGTGACGCAAAAAGCTAGGCATTCCTTACGTATTTAAAGCGTCTTTTGATAAAGCTAACCGTTCATCAATTCATTCATATCGTGGCCCAGGCCTTGATGAAGGGATGAAAATCTTTCAAGAGTTGAAAGAAACCTTTGGCGTGAAAATCATTACTGATGTGCATGAGCCATCTCAAGCTCAACCTGTTGCTGAAGTGGTGGATGTTATCCAATTACCTGCATTTTTAGCTCGTCAGACTGATCTGGTTGCAGCAATGGCGAAAACTGATGCCCGTGATCAATATTAAAAAACCACAGTTTATTAGCCCAGGCCAAATTGGCAATATCGTAGAAAAGTTCATTGAAGGTGGTAATGATAAAGTCATCTTATGTGATCGTGGCGCTAATTTTGGTTATGATAACCTAGTTGTTGATATGCTTGGTTTTAATGTCATGATGCAAGCTTCAAATGGCTGTCCAGTTATTTTTGATGTTACCCATTCGCTGCAATGTCGTGACCCATTTGGCGCTGCTTCTGGTGGTCGTCGTGCTCAAGTGGCTGAATTGGCCAGAGCAGGCATGGCCGTTGGGTTAGCAGGGCTATTCCTTGAAGCGCATCCAGATCCTGACAGTGCTCGTTGTGATGGCCCGTCAGCACTACCACTTGCTAAATTAGAGCCTTTCTTACAGCAAATCAAAGCGATTGATGAGTTAGTAAAAAGCTTCCCTGAGTTAGATACGAGTCGTTAATCTCGGTTTGCAATGCAACTGAACCAAGTTGTCTCCATGTTCGGCGCTGATCTTCAGCGCCGTTATGGCGAGAAAAATTCACAAAATAACATTACATGGTGGTTTTAGCTGCCCGAACCGCGATGGTACTCTTGGGCGAGGTGGTTGCACCTTTTTGTAATGTCTCCTCTTTCTCTGATGAAACGCAATCGACTCAATCGATTAGTGAGCAAATTTGTCATCAAAAAGCCAAAATCACGCGAGCCAGCCGTTATCTAGCCTATTTCCAAGCCTATACCAGCACTTATGCTGAAGTGTGTTTACTACAGCAGTTGTATGAGGAAGCTCTTAAGCAGGCGAATATTATTGGATTATGTGTCGGCACGCGTCCCGGATTGTGTGCCACAAGAAGTGCTCTCTTTATTAAGTGGCTATCGAGAGCATGGGTATGAAATATGGTTGGAATTGGGCTTACAAAGCGCACATGATAAAACACTTCATCGCATTAACCGAGGGCATGGTTTCGCCGAATATCAAAAAACCGTAACGAAAGCAAGGCAACTCGGACTTAAGGTTTGCACGCATCTTATTTGTGGCTTACCGGGTGAAAGCACTTTAATGAATCTGCAGACATTAGAAAAAGTGCTGGAGTGTGGTACGGATGGGATCAAATTACACCCTTTGCATATTGTTGAGGGGAGTATTATGGCGAAAAGTTGGCGAGCAGGGCGATTAGCGCCGATGACCTTAACTGACTATACCCAAGTTGCGGGAGAAATGATCCGCTATACACCTACCGATGTGGTTTATCACCGTATTTGTGCCAGTGCGCGCCGACCAACATTATTAGCCCCAGAGTGGTGTGAAAACCGCTGGTTAGGCATGAATAGTCTATACCAGTATCTACTCACACATGGTGGACAAGGCTCCGCACTTTAATGGTCATTAATAAGCCGAGTATGGTTTCTTATTTTGTTAATACTAACCATTGAAAATAGAGATCTGTTGGTGGTAGAGCAGAGATGGTTAGGCATATGACAGGGTAGCAGTCACAAACAACGTAACTCAGCATACCCCGTCCGAGATTATTTAGCGTTTGTTCCTAGATTAGCATTATAAATTAGCCACTCCCGCGCTTTTTGGTTGTGGCTCATTTATGGTTATTTGGAATCAAGTTCCTCGAGAGCTTTATCAATCGAATTATGGAAACTTAACACTCCCTCAATAGGCGTTACACCAGCGCGCGCCAAGGTTTTAAGCGGCTGGAATGGAATGTCACAAATAACGATATGCGTGTCTTTTTTGACTATGTCGATAAATTTCTGGAATGCTTCTAACCCGCCAGCATCAAGTACAGGCACCGCATCCCACTGCATGATGATGGTTTTATAACCTTCACTTTTGACCCTTAATTCATCAAAGATACGCTCTGCCGCGGCAAAAAACAGTGGGCCGTTGATACGAACCACTAAACGGCTTTTGGCTTCATCGGTTTCTGCTAATTCACTGATCCGAGTCATATTAGCAATACGGCGCATAAACAGCAGTGAGGCGAGAACAATCCCTACAGTGATGGCAATGACCATATCGAAAAGCACAGTAAGAGACATACACAAAAGCAAAACAATGATGTCATCTTTAGGCGCGCGGCGGATCAGGTCTATCACTTTACGTGCGGCGCTCATATTCCATGCAACCATCAACAGCAATGATGACATCGCCGCTAAGGGCAGATAGGAAAGCATTGGGGCGAGGACCAATAACGTCAGCAAGACTAACAATGAGTGGATCACTGAGGAAATCGGCGAGGTTGCACCTGCACGAACGTTAGCTGCCGAACGTGCAATGGCGGCGGTAGCTGTAATACCACCAAAGAATGGCGCTGCGATATTACCAAAGCCTTGCCCGATAAGTTCACTGTTAGAGTGGTGTTTCTTGCCTGTCATATTGTCAAGAACAACCGCACATAGCAGCGACTCGATCGCGCCAAGGACAGCCATCGAGAAAGCCGCGGGCATCAATGCGGTGATCATCGACCAGCTAATAGGGGGGGCTGCCGGGAAGCTGCCATGGCAAAATAAACTGAGGCAAGATAGGGGGGATACCGTTACCTTCTGAGCCATCGGGCAATAAATAGCTAAATTGTGAGCCGATGGTAGCAACGTTTTTATCAAACAGAGAGAGCACCCACATGACCAGTGTACCTGCAACGAGAGCAGGTAAGTGACCCGGTAACTTTAGTCCTAGCTTAGGCCATAAAATTAAAACGAAGAGTGTCACTAAACCAATCAAAGTATCGCTGAATTGGAGTGTCGGCAAAGCGTTGACTAAGGCGATAACTTTATCGACATAGTTTTCAGGAACATATGCCATTTGTAAGCCAAAAAAATCTTTAATTTGCATGGTCGCAATGGTAATTGCGATACCAGAAGTAAAGCCTAGCGTGACAGAGACAGGAATGTATTCAATAAACTTACCAAAACGAGCGAACCCCATTGCAAGCAAAATAATACCAGACATTAAGGTTGCAACGAGTAGCCCACTTAACCCGAATTGCTGTGAGACGGGATAGAGAATGACGACGAAAGCGGCCGTTGGCCCTGAAACACTGTAACGTGAGCCGCCTGTGATTGCGATAACAATACCCGCGATAGCAGCAGTATAAAGGCCATATTGTGGTGGAACTCCACTTGCTATTGCCAGTGCCATTGCTAATGGAATGGCGATAATCCCAACGGTAACCCCGGCAATTAAATCTTTAATAAAGCGAGCAAATGTATATTTCTCTTTCCAACACGAATCTATTAATGCGCTAAATAGGCGCAAGCTATTAATTTTTTTTGTACTCATTGTACCCCACCAAAATAACAGGGTTAAATAACGGAAAACAGAACCAAAGGATACGCGGAACTTACACAAAAAAATCTGCTATGTGTCAATGAACTCGCAATTATCATAACGTTTACGGGTACAAAAGTAAAAAAACCTGCGAATATTCTGTATGAATATATCTAAAAATGAATTATTGAAGTTTTTGTTATAGCGCAAGTTATATTTAAGATAGTGTGTATAATAAATTAAATTTCATTATTAATTTCCCGTTAATAATGAAATTAAAACCCACAACCAGAGTAAAATAGTCAATAATAGTGTGTAATTGAATAATCTCTTTGTGCCAGCCCAGCGCTGCTCCATAGTGGCAACGGGTTGTTTTTTAGGGAAAAGGTAATGTAGAGCAAGGTCAAAATGATAGGGCTCTTGTCGCTGGTATAATATTTTAAAAAAGATGGCTGTCAAACCATAACCGGAAAATAAAATAGTGGCTCACAATAAAAAGGAGTGTGCTAATAAAGAAGGTGAGATTATCAATTAATGAGTAAATAAATAAGATAAATTGACAAATAAAAGCGAGTAGTGATGCACAACAAAAATAACGCCAACTTGTTGTAAAAATAACCATGACATCGCCACATTGTTTATCAGATAAATGATTCATGATGATGCTCGCTTTAAATAATAGTGTTGATACCAATAATGTAATTGTTCAAGGGTTGCTGAATTTAGGATCACTTTTGGTCTGGCTTGAGTGATTAGCGCAATCGCATCATCAATCGTTTTAGATTGTTGACTATGAACTAACCATGCAGCGGCGACGGTCGCACTGCGCGAATAGCCTAATTTGCAGTGAACATAAATTGTGCCACTTTCTGCAAGCTCATCCATTGTGTGCACGGCGCTTTCAATATCCTTTGCACTTAGTGGTAACAAATCGATTTGAGGTTGGCTACGATAATTTAAATCGTGGCTATAGGAATTGCGAGGCCACTCGCAAGTCATATCGAAAACGGCTTGAGCTTGCAAAGGATAAAGCGGGCGTCCACCCAAAATAAGTTTATCGTTAATTTTGCTAGGTTGTCGACACGCCTTGGCATAGTAATGATAAGTTCCTACGGCAATTAATCGATACGGGAGTAGCAAGAGGAGCGCCGAAGGTGACATGCTACCCATCGGAGTTTTTTGGAATACAGAAGCGCCTAGACCTAAGTAGCCAATCGCGACGATAAACAACGCAATAGCAGGCCATAGGAGTAGCCATGCGATACCTTGAAGCGTTATTGCGAGTAACAAACAGGCAAACGCCCCTAAGCCATAATTCGTGCTCATTTTAAAGCTACGACGGCTGCCGGTGTAGTGCCAGTGCCATTGGCTTTCAATAGGCAATAGATAACTAATAAGGACACCAACGGCAAAGCCACTGATAACATCAATAAAATGGTGTTGCCACGTCGTGAGGACAGAAATGAGGATCAGTAGCGACCAGCTATGTAGCAACCAATGCCATTTAGTCGGCATATGAGCTCGGAAACGTAACCACAATAACCACAGTAAAATAATATGTAATGAGGGGGCTTGGTTATAAGGGAGGTCAAATAATTCAAGGCTATCGAACATCCAACCGGTGATACCGCTTGTGTCAGGCCGAGGGAAGCTAAACTTTAAGGGGAATAATAAAAAGCCAACACAGGCGGCTAATGAGGCAGCGATTAAGCGTAGCCCTTGGATTGTTTGCTCTCTTAAAGAGGTGCAAATAAAAAGGGATAGGCCATAAAACAGGTCAATACTCCAATAAGGGATAATCGTCCAAGGTAAAAAAGGAATATGTGTTTCCCATGAATAAACATAGGAGGGAACATTGGCTAGCGTAGACGTATAAGTGTTGACTTGTCCATAGGTAAGAAAGAAAAAAGGGGCTAAAAAGACTAACCAAAAGAAACCGTATAACCAAATTTTTCGCCGCGGCGAGGAAGGCAAGGGCTTATGTGTGGTTGTCATTCGTCTATCCGTTTAGCTAGTTTAATTGATATTGAGATGGGAATTAAAAAGAGTATCGCGTTCACTCAGTGAGTTGTTGCAAGCTATTAGTATATCAGCTTTATTGAATATTAAAGGGGATAAGGTAGTGATGGTTGTCACCACCTTATCAAGCAAAATATCAGGTTCGTTTATGCTCAAATACGCTTAACGGCGTCGAGCAATAGAAACACTGAATATGCCCCAGTTATCAATTAACTGATTAAGTTTTTCGAATCCAGCTTCGTCGACAAGTGCGTCCATTTCACCTTGGCTCCGGCAACGCATCACCCATGCTTGTCCACCTTGGTGACTTGGTAAGACGCGAGCGATCATTTCAACCTGAGGGTGCCAAGGTTGGCAGGTGTAGATAAGTAGGCCACCAGAAGGGATCGCCTGAGATAAACCACTCAGTGAAGCTCGAATCAGGTCATTACTTGGGAAAAGTTCGTATAAACCACTTACGATACCAAGTGTAGGGGCTGGCGTTATGGAAGCTAAGTCATTCGTATCAAAGGCATTGCCTTCTTCAAAACGCACTTTATCTTCAAGATAGCGCTCTTTAATATGTGAACGACCTTGCTCAACATTGACAGGGCTATAGTCTCGCAGTAAGACGGACTCCACTTTGCCATAGTCATTAATAGCGTCGAAGACGTAACGACCTTGTCCGGCGGCTATATCGACAATACGCACTGGCTGGTGTTGTTCAGTTAGCTCACGAATAGCTTGTCGAATGATATTTTCGATGTTGGTTTTACGTTGGCGGATCCCTTGCCAGCCGATGCTATTGAGGTATTGCCTATCAATGATTCGGCCAAATAACCCTTTACCTTGTGCTTTATCACGGTAAATGTAGTCAAGGGTCGACCCAGAGTCAAAACCTTTGTCATAACCAATGCGGACACCTTCTGAAGCCTTGCCTAGTGTACTCATAGAACGGCTAAGTAGCTTATAACCAAGGTTTTTAGGGCACCATGCAGGCAGAGGTTGCGTTAATTCGCGATAAGCATCTGCACTCACGCTCCAAGTATCTTCATATTGGTAATCATGTTGATAGCGAGGAACTGAGAATAGTTTGCCAATGAATTCACGGATTTTGGCAATAGGGATATGGCGCTCTTTTTCACCCAGTGTATCGTGATAGAAGCCAGGTAAAATATGTTTCTCTTTAATGGGAGTATTAAGGCGCTCATAAAATTGATGCTGTGGTTTATGGGTGTACCACATGATCACTACCAGAAATAAACAGTTGTGTTGGGAGGGTAATCGCACCTGCATCAGCCACTATTCTATCAGCAGTTTTGTACAGTTCGAGCAGGATATTAACTGCAATAGGGCGCGTAATTAATGGGTCACGGTTGAATGAGGCTATGCGGCTTTGGTCGTGAGTTAGGAATTTAGCTTTCACATATGAGTTAACATAAAACAGACCCCGCATTTTTTGCATCAAAGCAAGTCCTGTGCGCGCAAATGGTACATACAACTTAACTTTAAAAGCTGGGGATGCTAATACCATCCCTCTAATAGGAGGGGCATAGTCATGTACCCAAGCAGAGACTAACACGGCACCAACGCTTTGACCAATGACGATAATATTTGCTAATGGTATCTGGTACTGGGATGACACATAACGTACAAATTCATCCACATCATGAATAGAGGTGCCAAGGGATGGGCTATAACCACGAGGGCCATCATTTCTGCCATGGCCTCGGGCATCCCATGCGAACATGGCGTAGTCAGGCAAGTCTAACTCATCGACAAGATGAGCAACGCGTCCTGAGTGTTCGTGGCCGCGGTGAAATAGAATAATGGCTTTATCTGTTGATTGTTCTGTTGGCCAGTAACGATAAAACAGCGGGGTACGGTCACTGGTGATAAACTGAGATTCAATGACAGGACGTTGAGTTAAATAGTCTGTCTGAGCGTTCATAATGGTTCCTTATGATGATCCGTTTGTGTATTAAGCTCACTTAAGGCCTTACGGATACGGTTGTAGCAGGTGTAAAACAGCAACAATGAAAGGACAATAAAAATAGCAGTAAACCAGTTAGAAGAAGTGATTTGGGGAAAGAGTGCGACTAATAGCCCAAAAGTACCGAAAATAAATGCACGGTCACTCTTACCGATAGGGCCATCATAGCGACGTGAAGCGCCAATAGCTTGTGCGATAACCCCAATAAACTCTGTTAATAATGACAAGAAAAGGATCAGTAAAATCCATCCAAAATCATGAGGGAACAACAAAACAAAAGGGATATACAAGGCCATATCGGAGATAACATCCCCCGTTTCATTCAATATTGCACCGAGATGACTTTTTTGGTGATGTTCACGTGCGAGCATACCGTCAATGGCGTTCAGCGCCATGCGAATAAATAAAACAAAGGGTAATAAAATAAACAGGTGTGGGTTAGGAAAAATAAATAGCAGTGCTCCGATCAAAATAGATAATAGCATTGCAGCCAATGTTACCTGATTTGCTGTCACGCCTGAGTCATAAAGCTTTTGTACGATAGGCCGTAGCAGGTTCTGAAATTTAGGTTTCAGATCATAAATTGTCATTTATTCATCCTTGCAAATTACAACCATAATGGTGCAAATATAGCGTATATGAATACGCGATTATTTTTTAGCTGCAATAAGAGCTATCCTAAGTTAGATTTCTCTCTTGTGATGATAACCTGTGTTCGTGGATATTACCTTTCTATAATATATTGATTGTAAATGAATAATTCATTATCGTAAAATTAAGTGTTTATTTATTGTTCATTTACTTTTATGTTTCGTAATTGTAATAAATTAATTAAGTCGATTTTATAAAGTAATAGAAAATTTTAATCAAAAAGTGAATCAATAACGTCATTCGGCGTAAAAAGAATGCTCAAGTGGCGTATAAAAATCATCCATTGCAGAAATAATAGTATCGCCGATCTGGATATCATGAGTGTTGAATATCGAAAGTAAAAAAACATCTTAAAATAAGATGTTTTCTGTAATAAAACAGTTTCTATTGGGATGAGATTATTTAAACAAGTTGTTCTTCAACGCGATATCTATTGGCAATATTCAACCTCATCCGTTTAAATTGGCTTGGGGTCATTGTCGTCATTTCTTTAAATTTCCGACAAAATGCACTGTGATCAGCATAAGCACATTTTATGGATATTTCAGTAATCGAATAATCTTCTTCGAGTAATTCAATCGCATGTTCAAGACGTTTTTTTTGAATATATTGTTGGGGAGTTATGTGGAATATGGCTTTAAATTGGCGATTTAGTTGGGATAAAGACAAGCCCGATATATCTGCAAGAGTGGTTATTTTTTATTGGCATATCAAAGTGTTCGCTAATAAATTGTTCCACCTGACCCAACTGCTTGTTTAATTTTTGACTGACCGACTTGACATCTTGCAAATCTACCGAAATCCCAGCCACACCAATCACTTGGTTATGCGTATTGAAGATAGGAACTTTGGTTGTGACGCACCAACCTAATATGCCTGCTTTATATAAATGCAATTCTAATTTGTTAATGACGCTGATCTTTTTTTGCATCACCAGATAATCCTGAGAGCTATAACTGCGACCTAACTCATGATGAAAAATATCTTCGGCTCGCTTCCCAATGACATCGTTAGTCGTAGCCATTTTACAGCGTTTGGCTAGGTTCTCATTAGCAAGAAGATATTTGGCATTACGATCTTTAACAAAAAAAGTGACATTCGGTAATGTGTTAATTAATGGCATGACCAGCCCGAGGTGATTTAAAAGTATTTCAATATTATCAACGGGAAACAGCATATTTTCCTGACTAATTAATAGCAGCTTATTTAAATTAATCATGCGGCCTCCAACAAGTTCAACAAATATGATTAGTTCTCTGAAATATTTTTATATTGTGCCGAATTGCGCATCAGTGAGCACGAAAGATATCAAGATCCTTTAACAAAAATCAAGCATTCTGTTAACAATTAAAGTGAGCAGAGGATGCAATATGCACAAGCGCTATACACAAATTGAGGTAATTGATTCACATACGGCGGGTGAACCAACTCGATTAGTTATTGATGGTTTTCCTGATCTTGGTAATGGCTCTATGGCATCTCGTTTACAGCGTTTAAGGCACGAGCATGACCTATGGCGTACCACCACCATATTAGAGCCACGAGGCAGTGACATTTTAGTCGGTGCGCTACTTTGCAAACCTCAAAATCCACAAGCCACTGCGGGCGTCATCTTTTTTAATAACGAAGGATATTTAGGCATGTGTGGGCATGGCACGATTGGCCTTATTGCTTCGTTAGCTTACCTAGGAAAAATGACGGTTGGCGAACATACCATTGAAACGCCAGTGGGTGATGTTCAGGCGACATTGCACCCAGACGGCAGTGTCAGTATCCAAAATGTTTACTCTTATCGCTACCGCAAATCGGTCGCGGTGAAGGTTCCTGACGTGGGAATGGTGACGGGGGATATTGCTTGGGGAGGAAATTGGTTCTTTCTGGTTGAGCAATCACCGGTAGAGATCCATCACCGCAATACCAAGGCGTTGACTGAAACGTGCTTAAAAATAAAAGCGGCCTTAGTTGAACAACATATTTATGGCAAAGATGACCAAGAAATTGACCACATTGAACTTTTTGCTGCGTCTTCACAGGCCGATAGCCAAAGTTTTGTGTTATGCCCCGGAGGGGCTTATGACCGTTCACCTTGTGGAACAGGCACGAGTGCCAAACTCGCGTGTTTAGCCGCTGATGGCAAGTTAAACGAAGGGGCAATTTGGCGTCAAGCGAGTGTCATCGGTAGCCAATTTGAAGCCAGTTATCTCTGGGCTGATGGGAATGGCATTATCCCAACCATTCGAGGTACGGCCTATATCAGTGGGCGTAATACCTTGCTTATCGATGAAACCGATCCATTTCGTTGGGGGATCACGGTGTCGTGAGAGATTGATATGGATAAGAAACGTTCAGTGATTGTTATCGGTGGCGGCATTATTGGCTTAAGTATCGCGCTAACATTACAAGCGGATGGAACAGATGTTTTGCTGGTCGAAAAAGAGCAGGTCGGCGCTGGAGCATCAATGGGGAATGCTGGACATATCGCGACGGAGCAAGTTTTCCCTGTAGCTGACCCATCAATTTTAAAATCGATTCCTGCGATGTTGTTTGATCCTCTAGGGGCACTGCGTCTCGATTGGCGTTATTTATTGCCATTGACGCCTTGGTTACTACGTTTGTTGGGAAATATGCGACATAAACCCTTTCAACGTATTCATCATGCGTTATCCACAATTAATGGTGCATCACTGGCTGCGTGGCAAACGTTCAGCGATGACTGGCAACTGGCAGATCTTGTAAAAATTCAAGGTTCACTGCTGGTGGCAGAGAGGGAAGCTTCCTATGAAAAACTGCAAAAGCAAGGTGAGTACCTCAACTCCATAGGAGTGAAAAATCAACTATTAACTCAGGCACAACTATTGGCACGAGAGCCTGCTTTGGCTGGTAATCAATTAGGTGGGCTTTATTACCCAGATACGGGGCATGTCGTAGATCTCAATGCACTACATACTCAATTAACAAATCACTTTTTGAGATTGGGGGGGGGAGTTACTTTCTCAGTGTGAAGTTACGGGCATTCATACCACTTCAGGTAATACAGTGCGCCTGACAACCTCACAAGGACAATTGGCGGCGCAGCGAGTAGTGATTTCAGGAGGCGCATTTTCTAAATCATTGGTCAAGATGGTTTGCCGCATACGTGTTCCACTTGAAACAGAGCGTGGCTATCACCTTATGTTGCCTAAAGAGGCAAGTAGGTTAAGCGTTCCTGTTTCAAGTATCGATAGGCGCTTTATCATGACGCCCATGAAAGGTGGATTGCGCCTTGCGGGTACGGTTGAATATGCGGGATTGAAACGTCCAGCCAATATGCAACGTGCTCGACACTTTATTCCTCTAGCTGATCCATGCTTAACACACCGCTAAATAGCGAGCAAGCAACTGAATGGATGGGATTTAGACCGACTCTCTCAGATTCGTTGCCAGTGATTGATAAAAAAGGACCTTATATTTTTGCCTTTGGTCATCAACACTTAGGTCTAACTCAAGCGGCCATCACGGCAAAAATTGTACATAGCTTATTCAAAGAACAGCCGACACCGATCGATTGTTCACCTTATTCCATTGAACGATTTATATAAAAGTTAAGGAGATTTCACATGAATTTTCACGGCATTATTGTTCCAATTGTGACGCCATTTCACAGTGATTTTTCATTAAATGTTAGTGGGCTAGCACAATTAACTGAAACCTTAATTGAGCAAGGTGTATCAGGACTTGTTGTGTGTGGCACGACTGGGGAGTATTACGCATTAAACGAGAAAGAGCGTGAAGTGGTGCTGACTACCGTGAGTAAAGTCGCCAAAGGGCGAGTTACCTTGATTGCAGGGATTAATGACCTATCGACAGAAGGGCGATTAAGCGTGCAGAGCAAGCGGTTTCATTAGGTTATGAAGGCTTGATGTTAGCACCGCCACCATACAGTTTACCGGATCAGCAAGGGGTAATTGCGCATTATGAGCAGGTTGCTTCAGCAACACCATTACCCATCATCATGTATAACTTCCCTGCGCGTATTGGGATCGAAATCGAATACGACACTGTCATACACCTATCTAAGGTGAAAAATATTGTCGCGATTAAAGAAAGTAGTGGTGATTTCAGCCGAGCGCTACGTTTATTACAAACTCAATTCGACAATTTTGAGGTGATTTGTGGCTGTGATGATCAGCCTGTCGATTTCTTTTTTTGGGGCGCGAAAAGTTGGATTGCGGGGCTGGAAATGTATTCCCAGCAGAGCAAGTGGCAATTTATCAGGCCGCACAGCAAGGGGGATTGGTCTACGGCGAAACGGATCATGTCAGAAATTTACCCTGCAATTTATTCGATGGAATCTGGGGATTATAACCAAAAAGCCAAAGCGGGTTGTATCAAGGGTACTGTCGATGTTGGGCCAGTTAGAATGCCACTTTCCAATATTTCACCGCAACAACAACGTGAATTTCTCGCCTTGATAAAATAAGGAAAAACGCCATGAAAGTGACCAAAGAAGCAGTATTTGAGCGAGCTCGTTCAGGTTTATTGTGGGCGGGTAACTTGATAGAAAACTACCAAGGGAGCAATGAAAAATTAGAAACCAGAACGCCTATTGATGACAGCATTATTGGATTTATTGCCGATGGTGATGCTCAAGATGTCGATGCCGCAGTTTCAGTGGCAAGAAAAACCTTTAGTGATGGCTGTTGGCAAGGTTTGTCGCCGCAAGAGCGCAAACAAGTCATGCTGCGTTGGGCACAGTTGATTGAGTTACATCAGGAAGAGCTTGCTGCATTAGATTGTGTTGATGCGGGTAAGCCAATCACAGAATGCTTAAATACAGATATGCCAGCGACCATTGAAACTTTTTTATTGGTATGCCGAAGCACTGGACAAAATGTTTGGAAAAGTTGCGCCGACAGGTCATCAGGCGTTGGGGTTGATTGTACATGAACCCATAGGTGTTGTGGGGGTTGTTTTACCGTGGAATTTCCCCGCACAAATGTTTGCATGGAAAGTTGCTCCAGCGTTAGCTGCGGGGAACTCAGTGATTGTAAAGCCCGCGGAGCTGACCTCATTGAGTGCTTACCGAATGGTTGAATTGGCTTATGAAGCTGGGGTGCCAAAAGGTGCTCTGAGCTTAATTTGCGGATTAGGGGAAAAAGTGGGTGAGGCGATAGGTCGACATAGGGATATCGATATTGTCTCTTTTACCGGTTCGACTGAGGTGGGGCGGTTATTCCTTAAATACTCTGCTGAAAGTAACTTAAAAGAGATCGTGTTGGAATGTGGCGGGAAAGCCCGCAAGTGGTCTTTGAAGATGCCGATCTTGATGCTGCTGTGCCTCATATTCTATCAGCCGCTTTCTGGAATATGAGTGAAAATTGCAGTTGCGGCTCTCGCCTAATTGTTCATGAAAGTATCCGTCAAAAGCTATTAGATAAACTCGTTGCAGCATTAGCCGAGTGGAAAGTTGGTGATCCCATGGATGAAACTGTCTCCATTTGGGCCAATGGTTGAAAAAGCTCACTTTGAGAAAGTGAAGTCATTTATTGATCTTTCTGTGAAACAGGGCGCAAACATTGTTGCAGGTGGAAAAATCCACAGTGAAATGGGCAGTGGTTGGTACATTGAGCCGACAATATTCGATAACGTCACTCCAGAGATGTCATTATTCCAAAATGAGGTTTTTGGACCCTTACTTGCCGTGTCAACGTTCGCAACAGAAGAAGAAGCGATTGCCCTCGCTAATAATACACACTATGGGTTAGCGGCCTCATTCTATAGTCAAAATGTCCATCGAGTGATGAAAGTTGCTCGGCAAATTAATGCAGGCACAGTGTCGGTGAATGGATTTAGTGAAGGTAATATCACGACGCCTTTTGGTGGCTTTAAGCAGTCAGGCTTTGGCGGCAAAGATAACGGATTAGAAGCTTTCGAACAATATACTCAAACAAAAGTCATTTGGATGATTAATCATTAATTTATTCACAACCTGAACAGCGTTAAGTTCAGGTTTTTTTTATCCCTACAAATACATAATGACAATAACGAAGGAGTACTCATATGGAAGCCATCGTTAACACACTCGTTGGATACATTTGGGGCAACGCATTAGTGATTTTATCGCTCGGTGTCGGGCTCTATTTTACATTAGCTACACGCGGTGTTCAGTTTCGCTATTTGATTAAAATGGTCTGTTTGCTCAAAGAAAATAAATCATCAAAAGAGGGCATATCTTCATTCCAAGCTTTTTGTCTTGCGCTATCAGGGCGGGTAGGTGTAGGTAATATTGCTGGTGTGGCTACTGCCATTGCGGCGGGCGGGCCAGGGGCGATATTTTGGATGGTAGTGATGGGGCTTTTAGGTGGTGCTAGCGCATTTATTGAATCGACACTCGCTCAGATCTATAAGCAACGCTCCGATGGGCAATACCGAGGTGGCTCGCCTTACTATATCGAAAAAGGGTTAAAACTAAAGCCATTTGCGATTATTGTCGCTGCTGTGATCTGTCTATCTTACGGTGTGTTAGTGCCGGGGATCCAAGCGAATACCATTGCTGACTCTTTCCAAACGTCTTTCAACATTCCGCCTATCGTTACAGGTGTGATTATTACCTTATTGATGGCGTGGTTGATTTTCGGCGGTGTTAAGCGTATTGCCAGTGCTGCCGATAAAATCGTTCCTCTGATGGCGGTCGCTTATATTGTCATGATGGTGATAATTTTAGGTAGCCATTATGACAAAGTACCTGCCATGTTTAGCCTAATCTTTCGGAGCGCTTTAGGGATGGATGCCGTTTTTTGGTGGCATCGTCGGTACCGCGGTTTCGTGGGGTGTTCGACGCGCTGTATTTTCTAATGTCGCGGGTGCGGGGGAGGCCACGTTTAGTTCGGCGGCGGCTGAAGTGAGTCATCCGGCGAAGCAGGGGTTGATTCAAGCGTTCTCAATCTATATTGATACTCTTGTGGTGTGCACGGCTTCAGGGCTCATGATCCTAGTCACCAATATGTACAATGTTTTTCCCGATGGAGGAGCAACGGCGCTGATTGAACATGTCCCGGGAGTGGCTGCAGGAACTGCGTGGACACAAATGGCCGTCTCAACAGTATTTGAATCAACGGGCTCTGGTTTTGTCTCAATTGCCGTGTTTTTATTCGCATTTACCACCTTGATGGCATATTACTATATCGCAGAGACAACCATTGTTTATCTAGACCGTCAACTCAAATATCCCATTCTCAAGTTGGTCCTAAAAATGGTCTTTTTGCTTATTCTGTTTATGGGGAGTGTGCAGTCCGTTAGCATGATGTGGAGCCTTGGTGATATTGGGTTTGGTAGTATGAGTTATCTTAACTTAATCGCGATAGTCTTTTTATCTAAGCCAGCACTTCGCGCACTACGTGACTATGAACGCCAAGAAAAATTGGGAATCGATCCGGTTTTCGACCCGAAAGTCGCGGGCGTTGAAAATGCACAATTATGGGAAGAGATCAGTCGCGAATATCAATCGCAAACACAATCACCACAACATAAACAGATTGGAAAATTAACCGAAGAGCAGGAATAACATAAGAGGGCATTGATTTGATTAAAAATGGCGGTGAGGGAGGGATTCGAACCCTCGATACGTTGCCGTATACACACTTTCCAGGCGTGCTCCTTCAGCCTCTCGGACACCTCACCGTATTTTTAAATGCAGGTTGCTAACAAACGATATAACTTGTGTTGCAACGGGGCGCTACTATAGGGAAAAGCCGGGCTTGCGTCAACTCCCTATTTGCGCTTTTTACAGTTTTACTGCTTGTTTAGTTAAATATAAAACAATTTGGTTATTATCTAATCTTGAATGGTGAATCTGTGATCGACTTAAACTTCAAGTATTAATTATAAAATTCGTTAGCGGCTTAACAAAATGCTCATCATAACATTCATCAACCGTTGTATTCGCTTGAAAATGAGACATTTTCGGCACACTCTGTTGTAAACATAAGAGGAGTTGTCATGAATATTCTATTTTATCATCCATTTTTTGATGCTAATGAGTGGATCGACGGCATGAAAGCTAGACTTCCACAAGCCAATATTCGTCAATGGGTTAGGGGCGATAAACAAAGTGCCGATTATGCTATGGTTTGGCTCCCTCCTTATGAATGTCTAGCAGGGCGAAAAGATCTGAAAGGTATATTTGCGTTGGGGGCGGGTGTTGACGCCATTTTGAAGCAAGAGCATGAGAACCCAGGAACATTACCTGCTGGCGTGCCTTTAATGCGCTTAGAAGACACGGGCATGGCATTACAAATGGAAGAGTATGCGATGGCGAAAGTCCTCTATTACTTTCGTCGAATGGATGAATACCGCCAATTTCAATCGCAACGTCAATGGAAACCGTTGCCAGCCTATCGCCATGATGAGTTTGTCGTCGGGGTAATGGGGGCTGGCGCATTGGGGCAAGCGGTGGCTAAAAGGCTCGTGGAATTTGGTTTTCATGTGAGAACGTGGAGCCGAAGCGCAAAACAGCTCAACAACGTAAAGAGCTATTATGGACAAGAACAGCTAGGGGCGTTTCTGCAAGGTACACGGGTGATTATTAATTTATTGCCAAGTACCCCCCAAACAGTCGGAATTTTGAATCAAAGCTTATTTAGTCAGTTACAAAAAAATGCCTTTATTATTAACCTTGCTCGTGGCTCGCATCTTATTGAACAAGACTTATTGGCAGCATTAGAGTCGGGGCAAGTTGCAGGTGCCTCTTTGGACGTATTTGCCAGTGAACCTTTACCACAAATGCATCCTTTTTGGACACACCCGCGCGTTGCGATTACACCCCATATTGCCGCGATTACACTACCGCAAGAAGCGATGGACATGATCAGCAGCAATATTCAACGCATTGAAAATGGGCAAACACCTGTCGGGATTGTTGATATGCAACGCGGTTATTAAGGTATACTTATTTTATTTCAGGTTGCAGCTTGGTTGATGGCACTGCTTTATATTCTTCATGCCATCATTTCTTATCCTTGCTGCGCCTCAAATGACTTAGAGTATGCTGGTGATAAGCCACCGTATAATGCGAAAACAGGAACCTGACATGAACGAATTTTCGATCGTCTGCCGTATTTTGGGAACACTCTTTCAGCGCTCCCCCGATGATAGTGTGGTAAAGCCATTACTGGATATGATAGCCCAAGATAAATTAAAGGCATCTTGGCCATTGGAGCAAGATGAGTATTGGGCGCGCATGGCAAAATCGGTTGATATGGCAGCGATTACCGCCGACTATCAAACGTTATTTGGTGGAGAAACACCTGCGGTTTCGGTGTTTGCCCATGATTATGATGATGAAATCGCGGAAGCGGAAATCCGTGAATTTCTTGTTGAGAGGGGGATGGCTCTGACAAACGCGAGAACCGATGCCTTTGGTGCGCTCTTATTGGCGGCATCTTGGCTTGAGGATCAAGCGGCAGAAGATGAAACAGCGGCGCAAATTGAGCTATTTGATAGCTTTATATTGAGTTGGTATGGTGCATTTCTAGGCAAAATGGAAGCTCATGCGACAACGGCATTTTATCGTACGCTGGCGCAAATTGCGCGTGATGCAGTGATTGCATTACGTGATGAATTAGAGTCAGAGTGACAGCGTCACTTTTGGTGTAATAAAATCCGCCTCTAAGCGAACCTTGTCAATGTAAATTGGCTATCAGAAAAACGAGGTAAGCCACTTAAGAGGTTTTTGTATTGGTATTAAGTATAACGCGTAGCATTTTGATAAACGGGTATATAGGTAGATAAAGAAAAGGCAACGTCTAAAAACGTTGCCTTTTGTGCTGTTTTCAATCGAAAATTTTTATGGATGTTAGTCAACTAAAGGAATAACGAGCTTGCCTGGTTTGATTTCAAGCCCTTTTGCTAATTTTTTAGCCGTTGCCTCAGCTGCACTATTTTCTGGATTCAACACATAAACCGGTTGTGTCTCAAAAAAGGTTTCTAATGAACTGTTGAGGTATGGGATCACGGCAGCAATAGCGGTATCCATACTCTCAGGAGTGACAGTGTATTGGCTGATGTTCAGCTCTTTTAAGTAAATGGCGCCTGCTTGAGCGTCAAAATAAGGGCGAGCCGTTAGGGTAAGCGCTATTTTGGCCTCGGCTTTACCTAATAAAGTATCTAAGTTGACTGCGGCATCCCCCGTTAAGGCGATTTTCCCCGGCTCACTGCGACCAATTTCTGATTTCAAGTTGGTTAATTGGATGTCTGCATCCGCGACGCCAGAAATACCAACTTTATTGTTATATTTAACTTTATTTGCAAGATACTGATTAACCGTATTTTCGCTAATCGAAAATTCAGTAAGTTGGCTACAGCCAGTGAGTAAAGTCAAACAGCCAATCAGAGCCGCCAATATAAATTGTTTCATAAACACTCCTTTTACAGTAACTTGACTATCTTATCCTATAATTATGGTTAATTGGCCTTTTACCCACATTTTTGTTAGTTAAAGTTTAAATTTATGGGCGTGTAGAGTCTAAATATCTCCGTTATTAACCACTTAACATAGCAGATTCAATTTTCTTACGGTTAAATTGTTTATGCAGTGCCCAAAGAGTGATGAAACCAATTACACCTAATAAAAACCACGGTAATTGTGGCAGATCCCATTGGTGACCAATATCGTACATCCAACCTCCACCAGTGTAGCCAACAGCACCTCCTAAAGCTAATCCTAAGCGGCTAAACCCCATATAACTACCGCGTGCACGTGGATCTGCCAGTGAAGCACTTAATGTTTCTCGTGCAGGATCGGCGGTTACAGTGCCTAAATAAAATAAGCATATTAATCCAAATAAAACAGGTAAAGAGCTCGTCATACCGATAGGAAACATGCTTAAACTCATTAAAAACAATCCAGCCATTAAACGCTGCTCAAGGCGAAAATATTTTTCACTCCAACGGGCGATGGGATAAAGTAACGTTAATGAAATAACGGCTTCAATGGCATACATCCATTTCACTGCGGTTGGCGTGCCTGCGATTTCATTCACAACAATAGGGAACATCAGCATAACCTGTACAGAGAGCATAAAATAACCAGCTAACGTGACCACATAGGTCACAAAACGGGTATCTTTGAGTACTCGGCTCATACCTTCTTTGATTGGTGTTCTTACCGTTGAAATACGGTAGGCCGGGAGTAGCCAAGCATTACAAATAGCGGCAAGTACAAAGACGGCCGCGCCAGCCCAACAGACATAATGGAAATCGTATTGCAGTAACCAACTACCAATCAGTGCACCAATAACGGCGCCCGCGCTGTCTTGCATGAGCAGCAGAGAATAAAAGCGTCCACGCTCATAAGGCCTTGTTAGCTTAATAACTAATGCGGTTCTTGGAGGATCAAATAGTGTTCCACCTAATGCTGACAAGACACAGGAGAGCCACAACACCCAAGGGTCATTGGCAATTGCCATGAGCACAAACCCACAGGCTCGCAATAGCATCCCTATGACTATCATTGGCTTAGCGCCAAAGCGGTCTGCAATAGCACCACCAAAGATCCCAAGTCCTTGCTGAACAAATTGTCTCAGACCTAAAGCAAAGCCAACAATGACGGCGGCCCAACCTAGCTGGTCAACAAAGCGAATAGAGATCAATGGAAACACGACAAAAAAACCGAGAACAACCAGCATGTTGTCTAGGAGTAAAAAATATTTACCTAGACTTCTTGCCTGTGACACCTGCGCCATGACACACCATCGTAAAAAATAATAAAGAGGGAAGGATTCTTAATGTTTCTCATCAATAATATCAGTAGAATAGAAAGGGGAAGATGATATTTTTTTATCGTTATACCTAATGGTTATTGATAATGTGTTTTTATCCTTATGCCATTTCTGGCGATTTAATTTTTAAAAGGGTTAACGATGTTTGGTTATCGGACAAATGAACCAAAAGTGCGTCTTGTGACAGAAAGGATGGTTGTACGGTTAGCATATGAGCGTGACGGCTATCGATTAGCAGATTACTACAGCGAAAACAGAGAATTTTTGAAACCTTGGGAGCCAACCCGAGACAGTTCACATTTCAATCCATCAAGCTGGAATAGTCGCTTACATTTAATGACCGAGCTGCATCGTCAGGGAAACGCCTATCATTTTTTACTCTTAGACAGTCAAGAAAATGAAGTGATGGGTGTGGCGAATTTCAGTAATGTATTGCGTGGTGCTTTTCATGCGTGCTATCTAGGCTACTCATTAGGTGAAAAGTGGCAGGGGCAAGGGTTGATGTATGAAGCCCTTTCACAAGCTATCCGTTATATGCAAAAACATCAAGGGATGCACCGCATTATGGCTAATTACATGCCACACAATTTGCGTAGCGGTAACCTTTTGGCTCGTCTCGGTTTTGAGCGAGAAGGGTATGCCAAACAATATTTGCAGATTGACGGCCAGTGGCGTGACCATGTACTTACGGCGTTAACCGATGCAAATTGGAAACCGGTGAAACCCTAATTAACGGTATACGCCTAATAATTCGAGTGCAGCGTATCAAAATTATCAGCTTGCTGCTCTCGGACTCGGGCAAGTAACCTCTGATTTTATCATCCAATCATAGTCAGTCATGCTCCACGCTGATAAACTGGCATAATTGTTTTCTTTTAGTCTACCTATCATGAATTTATTAAAATCATTAGCAGCGATAAGCTCTATGACTATGATGTCTCGGGTTCTTGGATTTATCCGTGACGCAATTATCGCTCGGGTATTTGGTGCAGGGGCAGCTGCGGACGCCTTTTTTGTCGCCTTCAAATTACCTAATTTATTACGCCGTATTTTTGCAGAAGGGGCGTTCTCACAAGCATTCGTGCCAATACTGGCGGAATATAAAAACCAACAAGGCGATGAAGCAACTCGTACTTTTGTGGCGTATATTTCGGGGATGCTTACCCTCGCACTGGCGATTGTCACCGTGATCGGTATGATTGCCGCTCCTTGGATTATCTATGTGACGGCACCGGGCTTTGCTGCCGATGCCGATAAGTTTGCATTAACCACAGACCTACTGCGGGTCACCTTTCCTTATATCTTTTTAATCTCACTCGCGTCGTTAGCTGGTGCAATTTTAAATACATGGAATCGTTTTTCGGTTCCTGCGTTTGCGCCAACGTTGTTGAATGTGAGTATGATTTTCTTTGCAGCATTTGCGGCGCCTTACTTTGATCCCCCCGTAATGTCATTAGCTTGGGCCGTGATTGTGGGGGGAATTTTGCAACTGGTGTATCAACTCCCGCATTTGAAAAAGATTGGCATGTTAGTTCTGCCACGGATCTCTTTTCGCGATAGTGGTGTTTGGCGAGTAATGAAAATGATGGGACCTGCCATTATTGGGGTATCTGTTAGCCAAATTTCGTTGATTATCAATACTATTTTCGCATCATTTCTGCAATCTGGCTCAGTGTCTTGGATGTATTATGCGGATAGGTTGATGGAGTTGCCATCAGGGGTGCTGGGTGTTGCATTAGGAACCATTTTGTTACCTTCGCTATCGAAAAGTTTTACTAGTGGTAACCATCAAGAATATCGTCATTTAATGGATTGGGGCTTACGCCTCTGTTTATTGCTCGCCTTGCCTTGCGCGATTGGTTTAGCGATCCTTTCGGAAGCGCTTACCGTATCGCTGTTCCAGTATGATAAGTTTACAGCTCATGACTCATTGATGACGCAATACGCATTAATGGCCTATTGTGTAGGGCTGACAGGGATGATCCTAGTGAAAATTTTGGCGCCAGGGTTCTATTCACGTCAGGACATTAAAACACCAGTTAAAATCGCTATTGTCACATTAATTCTAACTCAGTTAATGAACTTAGCATTTATTGGGCCAATGAAGCATGCCGGATTAGCATTGTCGATTGGTTTAGCAGCGTGTTTTAACGCGGGTGTCCTTTATTGGCAATTACGCAAGCAAGAAATTTTCAAACCACTTGCCGGTTGGCGAGGTTTTATTTTTAAACTCGTCATTGCCCTTATCGTGATGTCAGCGGTTCTGTTTGGTGTATTGCACTTTATGCCAGAATGGCAAGAAGGCAATATGGCCATGCGTTTATTGCGCTTAATTTTTGTGGTGATTATTGGTGCTGGGAGCTATTTCGCCGCGCTATTCGCTTTAGGTTTCCGCCCAAGAGATTTTAAAAAGCAGAGTATTTAAGCCACAATAAATAACTGAAACGCCCCATTGGGGCGTTCAGAAATTCTTATTGTAGCAATTTTCTCACTACCCATTTGCTTGGCAATAGTATTAGGCATACACAAAGCGCTTAAGTAGCGCCTTATGCCACCCGCAGTATTTAACAGGTTGTTAAAATTTTGTCAGTAATGACAGGGCCATTTGAGCTGGATTATTAGTCAAATAGTCCTGTAATAATCCATTCATTGGAAGTTCATGTACGTCGAGTCTTGGCCTTTCCCCATGGGGTAGCGATACATGCCACCTTGCCACGGCTTTGCCGATCGATATAACAGCAGGATTATTGGCTCGTATGTCCCAACGTAATAAAAAAATGACCATTGCACTTAACTATATATCGGGGATAGCGCTGGTATTGATTGGTTTAATACTTCTATATGATAATTTCATTTTCAAGAGATGAATTTAAGGTTAAATGTGTCAAAACAGTATCGGCATCTTTGCCTGACTATAATGATACATTTAACCAGAGAAAAATAATTACTAACATTTGCTGTAAAAAACGTCATAACAGCTGGTAAGAAGCTTCGTGAAAATTTTAAAGAGAGGGGCTTTCGTCTAATAAATAATATCGCTGATTCATATAATGAGGCCGCTTTTTATTACGGTATTGGAGGGGCATGCTATTTCGTCTCTCAGCTCTAACGCTCATATTGAAATAAGGCGGTCTAAAGAGCACGAAAAAAATTTCCTGAAATTGAGTCGACAGAAACAATAAACCCTATGCACAGCATAGGGTTTATTATCAATATGACACTTAGATATCAGCTTACATACGTTCGACGGTATCGATCCCTAAAGTATCCAACCCAGCTTTTAATGTCTTCTGGGTCAATAACGCTAATTTTAAGCGGCTTTGGCGCTGAGCTTCATCTTCGGCGCTTAAAATAGGACAGTGTTCATAGAAGCTTGAGAACAGGCCGGCTAAATCATAAAGGTAAGCGCACATAACATGTGGCGTACCATCACGTGCGACCATCAAGATGGTTTCTTCAAATTGCATCAAACGTGTAGCAAGTGCAATTTCACGTGGGTCTTGTAACACGATAGGCAGTGTGAGATCCGCTTGTGTCACGTTTGCTTTTTTGAAGATTGAGGCGACACGCGTATAAGCATATTGCATATACGGTGCGGTATTACCTTCGAAAGCTAACATGTTATCCCAATCAAAAATATAATCCGTTGTACGGCTTTTTGATAAGTCTGCATATTTCACTGAACCAATACCGACAACATTTGCAACGTTGTTTAACTCATCTTCTGGCATATCGGGGTTTTTGCTGCGGATGAGTACTTGCGCACGTTCAATCGCTTCATCTAATAAGTCAGAGAGGCGAACAGTACCGCCTGAGCGAGTTTTAAAAGGCTTGCCATCTTTACCGAGCATCATACCAAACATGTGATGTTCGAGAGACATTGATTCTGGGATATAACCGGCTTTACGTACGATTGTCCATGCCTGCATCAAGTGTTGGTGCTGACGTGAATCAATATAGTAAAGTGCACGGTCAGCATGCAGTACTTCATGACGATATTTTGCACAAGCGATATCTGTTGTCGTATATAAGAAGCCGCCATCTTTTTTCTGGACAATAACGCCCATAGGCTCGCCTTCTTTAGTTTTAAATTCGTCAAGATAAACGACAGTAGCACCTTCGCTTTCTACTGCGAGCCCTTTGGCTTTCAAGTCAGCGACAATCCCAGGCAGCATATCGTTATATAAACTTTCGCCCATGACGTCATCTTCAGTTAACGTCACGTTCAAGCGACGATAGGTTTCTTGGTTTTGCTGCATGGTGATATCAACCAGTTTACGCCACATTTTACGGCAGTACTCATCACCTGATTGCAATTTAACCACGTAACCTCTTGCGCGCTCAGCGAATACTTCATCGCTGTCATAGTGTTGTTTTGCTTCGCGGTAAAACTCCTCGAGATCTGCCAATGCCATGTCACTTGCATTTTCATTTTGCATTTTTTCGAGGTAAGCGATCAGCATACCAAATTGCGTACCCCAGTCACCAACATGGTTAGCACGGATCACTTTATGCCCTAAAAACTCTAAAGTACGTGCGGCAGCATCACCGATAATTGTCGAACGCAAATGGCCTACGTGCATCTGCTTGGCCACGTTTGGCGCGGAATAGTCGATGACGATAGTTTCTGATTTAACAGGGGATAGGCCAAGGCGATCACAGGTTAATGCTTGTTCCACTTGTGTGGTGAGCCAGCTTGGCTCAAGGAAAATATTGATAAAACCCGGCCCTGCGATTTCTACCTTGCTTGCAATACCTTCAAGATCTAAATGGCTGACAATCTGCTCGGCCAGTTGTCGGGGATTGATGCCCATTTTTTTAGCAGCGCCCATTACACCGTTGGCTTGATAGTCACCAAACTGCGCTTTCGCTGATTGACGCACAAGGGCATCACTGCCTTCTGGAGCTCCCGCTGCCTGCATTGCAGCACTGATTTTATCTGAAAGAATAGCCTGAATATTCACCGGATTACCTTAAATAACGAACCATAGTTATCGCATTGTGCCATCACATGCGTAGAACTAAAAGAAAGAAGAGAAAATTCGGCAGGTTTTATACCATATTTTAAGGGAGTCGTGCTACAGTCTGGCAGTTTTATTCACGGTATAGCTGTCATATTTCAATAGCGTTGATAACACAACAGACGAAAAATTGAGAGTATATCGCGAATGCGAAGAGATAAACGGTGTTTAGAAAAGAGTGTGTTGAATGACTGAATTTGCCAATGTGCCTGAACTGCAAGATCTATGGAACACGTTGCCTGAGTTTGAGCAAAAATTAACGCAAATGGCTAAAGTATTAGCTTTATCCTTAAACGATCACCTGATAGACCATGTTTCTGTCCGTTGTCATCATAATGAAACAGCAGAGCGCTGGCGGAAAGGCCTCCACCAATGCGGTCAGTTACTGTCTGAAAATGAAATTAACGGGCGTCCGATCTGTTTATTCGAATTGAACAAACCATTAATAATCGCATCTCAACAGGTTTATGTGGTCGAATTGCCTTTTCCAAAAGGAAAAATGTACCCACAAGAGACATGGGAGCATGTTGAGATGGTCATTAATGTTGCCCCAGAACAGCTAGAGCAGAGTGCATTGGCATTACTGCCACATCCGCTTCCAGAAGGCTACAGCTTGAAAATGAGTCAACCGAAAGGGCAGTTAGAAAGATTGCCTAATCCGACATTAGCAGTGACAAATGGGATAATTACTTTGAAATATCACCCTTACGCGCTGAAACAGATTATTGAAAGCGAAAAATAAGTGATGTAATTAACGTTATTACGAACAATTCGTAAAAAACTGTTAATGGTGTGATGTTAATCCGGTAACGTTCAAAAATTAGTGGCATCATTAATCGAATGTTAACGATTAACAAGTTCCTTTAAGTTATTAATTAGATGTTAAAGCAACGCTTTAATCCTACGTTTTGGAGGTGGTCATGGCAAAATTGGAAATTTGCTGTTTCGGTATCGAATGTGCACAAGTTGCACAAGAATACGGCGCTGATCGTATTGAATTATGCTCCGGTGCAGCAGATGGCGGCCTGACACCAAGTTATGGCTATCTAAAATTAGCAAGCGAAAAACTTCATATCCCCGTTCATCCTATTATTCGTCCGCGCGGAGGCGATTTTTGCTATAACACGAATGAATTTGAAGTAATCTGTGAAGATCTGCGGATGGTGAAAGAGATGGGCTTCCCAGGGGCAGTTATCGGAATCCTCGATACCGAAGGGCGTATCGATATCGACCGCATGGCGGTATTGATGGAAATAGCAACGGGAATGAATATCACGTTTCACCGCGCATTCGATATGTGCGTGAATCCCTTATTAGCCTTTGAACAACTAAAAAGTTTAGGGGTTGCTCGTATTCTTACATCGGGGCAGCAGCAGAATGCAGAGTTGGGGTTACCGTTACTTAAAGAGTTAAACGAAAAAAGTATTGAAATTAACGGCCCAGTGATTATGGCTGGTGCAGGGGTTAGGCTGGCTAATTTAAGTAAGTTTATGGAAATAGGGCTGGTAGAATTGCACAGTTCGGCGGGGAAATCAGTTCCGTCAAGTATGAGTTATCGTAAAGCAGGGGTGACGATGGCATCAAACAGTGAAAATGATGAATTTACTCATTACTGCGTTGATGGGCCAACCGTTGAAGCGATGAAAGATTTTATTTCGATCACTGAAAAGATTTCGGCATAAAAACGAAACTATTCAATAATAATTAATAAAAAGGGAGAGTTTTATCTCTCTTTTTATTTTAGGTCATGTAATCAATACAGAAAAGAGATAGCAAGTAATAAATCGTTCAATATAGCCTTTTACCCATAAAACAGTATTCAAAGTCATTTTAGAGATCATGCTAAATAAGAATTAAATGATAAGGCAATATCGATAAGATATTAAAAAGGGGAATAGTTTCGCGCTTTAAAGAGAACAGTTATATGCTGTTTTTCTCGAGGTAATAAGGCATAAGAAACCGCGTATAAGATAATCTTCTTTATCCATAAATACACGTAAATTGATTGGGCCGTTATAGAAAATAAGATAATAACGTGCCCAATAAAATTACCTTGAACTAGGATTTGGCTGGAAAAACAGCGTTTGCATAAGAAACACCATTTTCTAGGATCTCAATTGCCAATGGTAGCAGCTTTGAGGGTTTTCCACCGTTATCCTCAGTCGTATAATTTCCTAATACAACGAGGTTCTTATCTTTTTCAGCCCCATGGATATATTTTACGACGGAATTTTTTATAGGCTCTAACTCATAGATCTTTTGATTCAGTATGGAAGCAAAATAGACATCATCACCTTTTTTATAGGCAATAACAGTAACCAAACGTCCTTCTGTTGAGTCAACGACCTTGAGTGTTTCAGGGCTTAATTCATTGTCGTAAATCTCTTTTGCTCTATTAATGAGATGAGCTCTCACTCGATTACCGACTGATGAATCGTTAATATAGTTTTCGATTTGAGCTAACCCATTCATATTATCTATAAACGCTTTATTTTGAAGGTTCTGCGCTTTAATACCACCCTCATAACTGCCGTGCTCACAAACTAAGGCAGGAAAGCTGTCTTTACGAATGCGATTGCCAACACGAACAGAGTTAATTACGATATCGTCACCGATATAGACTTCACTAATAAATGGCCTAAACCCCATAAATTCATTTTGATTATTCTTTGCATTAAACTCACCACAAACGATGGCTTCATCGGCATTCCTATGAACAACAATATCTTTATATTGTATTGAGTCAGGATCAGGATAATGTGTGGCAATCTCTTTTTTTATTGCAGTATGAATTTTATTTTCTGGGGGGGGAGCAAGCGAATAAGAGAAAAGAGAGAGGAAAAATAAAAAAATGGGGCAGTTTCATGATCGTATCCAAATGAGTCTGTCATTAATAAAGGCTAACCGCTATTTAATTTTTGTATAAGTATATTATATCAATAAATATTGAGAGATAAAATGTTTGCAGGGTTTGATAAATGTATTATTACTATTTGGGCAACTACAGATTTAAAAAATACGGAGAATAAATTGAGAAAAGAATAAGAGTGAAACAAGTCACCCTTATTCGATGATTTTAGGGTTTACGTGCAACGAGGATAGCGCGTAATGGAGCAGGGTAACCTTCGATGGTTTTTGTTGAGTCATTAGGGTCTAGAAATTCTGCTAATGAATCCGTTTTCATCCACTCAGTACGGCGCTGCTCTTCAACTGTGGTGACGGCTTGGTCAACGATCCGCACATCGACAAAACCACATTTTTCTAACCAAACTTTAAGCATTTTAGCCGATGGAATAAAGTAAACGTTACGCATTTGTGCATAACGGTCACCGGGTACTAAGCACTGGAACTCATCCCCTTCAACAACCAAGCTTTCTAAAATTAGCTCGCCTTCACTGACTAATTGATTTTTTAGCTGCCATAAGTGGTCAAGAGGAGAACGACGATGATAGAGTACTCCCATTGAAAATACGCTATCAAAGGCATTAAGTGCGGGGAGCTGTTCGATGCCTAATGGTAATAAATGAGCGCGTTGGTCATCGCCCAGTAATTTCCTAACCGCTTCAAATTGGCAAAGAAACAGTTGTGTAGGATCAATCCCGACGACAAATGAGGCGCCTTCGCCTAACATGCGCCACATGTGGTAACCACTACCACAACCCACATCAAGGATCATTTTATCCTTTAAAGGGGAGATGTGAGGTAAAACCCGATCCCATTTCCAATCAGAGCGCCATTCCGTATCGATATTGATACCGTATAGAGAGAAAGGGCCTTTACGCCAGGGTTTTAATTGCTCAAGAATACTATTAAGACGGCGAGTTTCCCCTGCGGATAATTCAGGGTCACGTATCGCAGTTACGCTATTTTTTAAATCGAGTTGGGTGGGGGTCATGATGGGTAAATTTTCTAACATTTTTTCCCATGATTTGAATCCACCGTGTAATTGCGAGTTTTTCCACTCGCTAAGTTGAGCGGGTAATGTTTCAAGCCAATGACTTAAAGGGCCTGTTGCAATTTGCTGATAAAAGCGCCCGAAATCAATCATAACTGTGCCTCTTTAAGTGCTAATAAGGAGCCAAAGTTAAAGCATTGGAACCATACTTCACAATGCGTAAAGCCGGCTTGTTTTAACCGTAACTTATGTGTTTCAACAGAGTCGGTCAGCATAACATTTTCTAACATGCTGCGTTTCTGGCTGATTTCTAATTCGCTATAACCATTTGCACGTTTAAAATCATGATGCATATTGAATAACAATTCACCAATCTCTTTGTCTTCAAAATTGAATTTTTCTGACAGCACAAGGATACCGCCGGGTTTGAGGCCTTGATAAATTTTAGTTAATAGCTGTTGGCGGTCATTAGGATTAAGGAACTGCAACGTAAAATTGAGTACCACCATCGATGCATTTTCAATAGGGATATCGCGAATATCACCTTCGATAACCTCGACGGGCGTTGCGGCTTTGTAAGCGTCAATATGACGACGGCAACGTTCAACCATTGCAGGTGAATTATCGACAGCAATGATTTGGCAATGTTGCGCGGTAATATTGCGGCGAATTGACAGCGTTGCTGCTCCCAATGAGCAACCAAGATCATAGACACGGCTGTTTTCGGTGACAAAGCGCCCAGCTAGCATCCCAATCATCGTGATAATGTTTGAATAACCCGGCACCGAGCGCTGGATCATATCGGGAAAGACTTCGGCAACTTTTTCATCGAATTGCCAATCACCTAAGTTGGCAATCGGAGCGCTAAAGAGGCTGTCTTTATTGTTGGATTCCTGACTTGACATAAGATCTGTGTATGTAAAACAAAAGTAGTTGCGGATTGTAGCAGAAAAGGCGCGTAACCTGAAAATCAATCAGTCAAAACAGCAATAAAAGTTTTACGACACTTAAATAAAGTGCCGCGTTGATAATAAAAATTAAAGATTGAAGGAAAAAATTTGGATCCAAGGTAGGTAATAGATATTGGCGATAACCATCAATGTCATGGCAATATAGGTTGCCGCCATGCCTGAGCGACGATAAGAGATATCATGATTTTTCAGGCCATAAGAGTGGAGTATACGCCCTGCGATTAAAACTAAGCCACATAAGTGGATCATCCAAACCTGCGCGCCGTTCATCTCCATAAAAAGCAATAATATCAAAGCAATGGGGATGTACTCTATAGCGTTACCATGAGCGCGAATCGCTGTTTGTAGCTCATAGAAACCCCCATCACCATAAGATACTCGATATTGATTTCTGAGCTTCACAACATTCAACGATAGTTTAAGTAGTAACAAAGCGCCCAGTACAGCATACAGAGAGCTGACCATTTATTCACTCCATTGCTTAACCAAATTGATTCACTGATTGATTAAAACTATTCACTATATTAATAGATATTAGTAAAATTTACTAATAGTATAATGTCTAATTAGTTTACCCTTAAATTAAGGCTCCACAACAACGTAATCTGTTGGTGATTAACTTAATTAATTAGGCCATCTTGTTGTAATTTCGCCATAATGATCGCGGCAGTGGCTGAACATTTTGCTAGGTCATGGCTATCAAACCAAGCAAGCTCCGCAATTTCTGCGGCAGGGCGAGGGGTACCATTATAATGCGCAAAATAGCAACGAATACGTACCTGAGTTCCATCTTGTTTACCGTCAGCAGCGCCAATAAATTCATCATAAAATTGAAGAGAATCTTTATGTAAGGTTAAGGTTAACTCTTCTTCAATTTCTCGACATAAGGCTTGTTCATCACTTTCGTTAGGTTCGCGCTTTCCGCCCGGAATATAGAAGAGTGTCTTATTATGAGAACGAACCATTGCTACTTTGCGGTCAACAAGTGTAATTAAGCCTAACTTATCGATAATTTTATTGTCCATTGCCTTTAACTCTTTGTTTTAAGTGTTGGGGCCACTATGATGTGATGTTAATAATATTACTCAAATATAATGAAAACAATGGGTTTTGTATGGTTCCCCATTAGTAGACAGAATCATGGTCCACTAATGGGTAATATAAAATTTTATATGAATTATTTGGCTTTATTAATAATTTCAACTAACTCATATCTGACATTTGGGGCATCAGCAGGCGGATTAGCAACGTCAAATTGTTTGACTTTCAAAGTGTATTGGTAGCCTGGTTCATATTCAAACCCTTGGATATTGCCATAAAAAAATTCCCACTCGGCATTTGGGTCTTGTTTGACTTTCATACATTTCATGGGGGCAACACCAACGCAATCAGCCAATGTTGAATCAATATAAAAAGTTTTTGTGTTATCAGCAGGTTTCACGGTTTGGCAGCCTACAAGCAGTAGAAATAGAGAAGAAACGAAGAGACTTTTTTTCATCGGATGGCCTTATATGCAGTTCAAATAAGTATGATTATAATAAATAACAGCAGGTAATTATTCTTAAATCAATTCAAATTGAACAATTATTTTGCTCGTATGCAGTTAAATAGGTTTTTGTTTGTTATCACATTCATCGTCGTGCAGTGATGAGCTAGAATAACCCTATTATCTATTTTGTTTGAAAATTAAGCATCATTTTGTTTCGAGCGCGTAAGGATAATGGATAACGCAAACACCATTGTCTATGTTGCGGTCATGAAACAGAATAACGCAATTAAATAAACCCGCCTTGCAATATGTACATAACTCGCCGAGTCACTTAAAATCACCAACAGTCATAAATTCTGTTTATAGCCATGTACAGTCATCGTTACGTGTTTCGATTAACTTTTAATCGATTAAAAGATGATTAAAAACAAAAATATTAGCTGTGTCCGCTAATACGTAACTGTTTGTGCAACAGAATTTCCTGTATAATGTCTGCCTTTTTGACATTCTGAATGTTCAGCAAAATGCCAAATTTCCGCAGCAAGTAAAATGCACAACAAGCTGAGTAAAAAAGGATATTGTATGCGTACTAACTATTGTGGGCAGTTAAACATTGCTCATGAAGGCCAAAAGGTCACTCTTTGTGGATGGGTAAACCGCCGTCGTGATTTGGGTGGTTTGATTTTTATCGATATGCGTGACCGAGAAGGTGTCGTGCAAGTATTTTTCGACCCTGAGCGCAAAGACCTCTTTGAAAAAGCTTCGGAATTGCGTAATGAATTCTGTATACAAATTACAGGAACTGTCCGCGCTCGCCCAGATAACCAAAAAAATAAAGATATGGCGACGGGGGAAATTGAAATCTTTGCTGAAGATCTCAACGTTTTTAATAAATCAGAGCCACTGCCGTTAGATAGCAACCAATCTAATACGGAAGAGCGCCGCTTAAAATACCGCTATCTTGACCTACGTCGCCCTGAAATGTCAGAGCGCTTACGCACTCGCGCAAAAATTACCAGCTTCGTCCGTAACTTTATGGACAAAGAAGGCTTTATCGATGTCGAAACGCCAATGCTGACCAAGGCAACGCCAGAAGGTGCTCGTGACTACTTAGTGCCAAGCCGTGTGCATAAAGGTAAATTTTATGCGTTGCCACAGTCACCACAATTGTTTAAACAATTGCTGATGATGTCTGGCTTTGACCGCTATTATCAAATCGTTAAATGTTTCCGTGATGAAGACTTGCGTGCAGACCGTCAGCCTGAATTTACCCAGATCGACGTCGAAACGTCATTTATGACGGCAGAACAAGTACGTGAAATCATGGAACGCATGATCCGCCAATTATGGTTGGACGTTAAAGGTGTTGATCTCGGTGACTTCCCAATAATGACCTTCGCAGAGGCAATGCGTCGCTACGGTTCAGATAAACCTGACCTACGTAACCCAATGGAATTAGTGGATGTAGCTGATATCGTTAAAAATGTCGAGTTTGCCGTTTTTTCAGGGCCAGCGAACGATCCAAAAGGCCGTGTTGTGGCATTGAAAGTGCCTAACGGTGCTGTCATGACTCGTAAACAGATTGATGAGTATGGTCAATTTGTTAGCATCTATGGTGCCAAAGGGCTAGCATGGATGAAAGTAAACGAACGTGCAAAAGGTTTAGAAGGTATTCAAAGCCCTGTCGCTAAGTTCTTAAATGAAGACGTTATTAACCAACTTCTTGAAAGAACAGAGGCCGCTGACGGTGACATTCTGCTGTTTGGTGCGGGAGCAAAAAATGTTGTGACCGATTCAATGGGGGCATTGCGACTGAAAGTAGGTCGTGATTTTGAACTGACAGACTTAAATAGCTGGAAGCCACTTTGGGTGATTGATTTCCCAATGTTTGAAGAGGATGGCGAAGGTGGCCTAAGTGCAATGCACCACCCATTCACTTCACCACGTGACTATTCACCGGAAGATCTGGCCAAAAACCCAGAAGAAGCTGTTGCTAATGCCTATGATATGGTCATCAATGGCTATGAAGTCGGTGGTGGCTCTGTGCGTATCCATCGTAGCGAAATGCAACAAACCGTGTTTAATATTCTAGGTATTAATGAACACGAACAACGTGAGAAATTTGGCTTCTTGCTAGATGCATTAAAATACGGTACACCGCCACATGCCGGTTTGGCGTTTGGTCTCGACCGTTTAGTCATGCTATTAACGGGAACTGATAATATTCGTGATGTTATTGCATTCCCTAAAACAACGGCTGCGGCGTGTTTACTAACTAGTGCACCAAGCCAAGCGAATCCAGATGCACTAACAGAATTAGCTATTTCAGTTGATGCAAAAAACGCTGAAGACTAATTTATTCGACATGAATAGTTTTAAACGCCCAGAGTCGGTGTTAGTGATCATTACCGCTGAAAGCAGCGGTAATGTGCTTATGCTACGGCGCAAAGATGATCCTGATTTTTGGCAATCCGTAACGGGTAGCTTAGAAGATCATGAAGGTGCGTTTGAAACCGCAATGCGGGAAGTCCGTGAAGAAACGGGCTTCCTCCCCCAAGAGGGGCAACTGTATGACTTGGCGCGTGAAGTCACTTTTGAAATTTTTGCGCATTTCAGGCATCGTTATGCTCCCGGTGTAACACATTGCAAAGAGCACTGGTTTAAAATGGTACTGCGTGTTGAACAAGTACCACTTTTGACGGAGCATACTGAGTTTTGTTGGGTTCCACCGCAGAAAGCGGCGGAATTAACGAAATCTTGGAGTAACCGTCAAGCTATTTTAGAATTTGCTATTTAATTATTTTATTGACGTTTTTGGAGATATTTCATGGCAGGTCATAGTAAATGGGCCAACACCAAACACCGTAAAGCGGCACAAGATGCTAAGCGCGGTAAGATTTTTACTAAAATTATCCGTGAGCTGGTGACAGCGGCGCGTTTAGGGGGCGGTGATCCTGCTACTAACCCGCGTTTGCGTGCTGCTGTGGATAAAGCATTATCGAACAACATGACCCGTGATACTTTAAACCGCGCAATTGCGCGTGGTGTTGGGAATGATGAAAACGATAATATGGAAACTATCATTTATGAAGGCTATGGCCCAGGCGGCACAGCGGTGATGGTTGAATGTTTGAGTGATAACCGTAATCGTACCGTTTCTGAAGTGCGTCATGCTTTCACCAAAACTGGCGGTAACCTCGGAACAGATGGTTCAGTTTCCTACTTATTTACTAAGCGTGGCGTTATCACTTATGCACCGGGCGTTGATGAAGATGCCTTGATGGAAGCTGCATTAGAAGCGGGCGCTGAAGATGTTGAAACTTATGACGATGGCGCTATCGACGTTTACACCACACCAGAAACTTTTGGTGAAGTGAAAGATGCTCTGGATGCAGCTGGCTTTACTAGCGAAGCGGCCGAAGTTTCGATGATCCCATCAACTAAAGCAGAGCTGGATGTTGAAACAGCACCTAAATTACTGCGCCTAATCGATATGTTGGAAGATTCTGACGACGTGCAGGAAGTTTATCATAACGGTGATATCTCTGACGAAGTAGCAGCACAACTGTAATCAGCTATCACTCGCGTAGAGAAAGCGGGCTGAATTCAGCCTGTTTTCTCTAACGCATCTCTAATAATAGCTGCTCCTTTATCTACTCTGCGTGGCTTACTGGTTTGCCATCTAGCGCTTTTGTGCATTTTGTCTTTCCTGTCTGTTTTTTTGGGCCTAATGATATTGGGAAATAGGCTATTTCTGTGCTTTTTTATCTCAGCTTAGAGAGACTCGCTAGTCATAGTCGTTTATCAATACGATTATTAAGGCACGGCATGAGTATTGTCGCCGCGGAAAGATACAGATAAGATGATATTAAAAGTAATAATGGATATTAATAGGCTTTGATATGGCGATTATTTTAGGTATAGACCCCGGTTCACGTGTAACGGGCTATGGTGTTATCCGCCAACAAGGCAGGCAACTTTTTTATTTAGGAAGTGGTTGTATTCGTACTCAGGTTGATGATTTACCAAGCCGTCTGCAACGTATTTATGCGGGAGTCTCGGAAATTATCACTCAATACCAACCCGATGTATTAGCAATTGAACAAGTGTTTATGGCAAAAAACGCCGACTCAGCCTTGAAATTGGGCCAAGCTCGTGGTGTAGCGATTGTAGCAGGTGTTAATCAAAATATTCCTGTGTTTGAATATGCTGCGCGGCAAGTGAAGCAAACCGTTGTCGGTACAGGCGCCGCGGAAAAAAGCCAAGTACAGCATATGGTTAAATCGATACTTAAACTTTCTGCTAATCCTCAATCAGATGCAGCGGATGCCTTAGCGATTGCCATAACGCATTGTCATTTTAATCAGAATTTGCTTCGTGTTGGCGATCCTCGCTTAGTGTTAACGCGTGGGCGATTAAGATAGTGACTGGATATACGTCCAGCCTTTTTTATGGTATAAACAGCGCTATCAATAAAATAAACTGAGGGCTTCAAGGTGATAGGTCGTTTACGCGGTATTGTATTAGAAAAACAACCCCCCATTGTTTTGTTAGAATTGCAAGGTGTTGGCTATGAAGTCCATATGCCAATGACCTGCTTTTATGAATTACCCGAAATCGGTCAAGAAGCCATTGTATTTACCCATTTTGTGGTGCGTGAAGATGCGCAATTATTGTATGGTTTTAATGACAAACAAGAGCGTGCACTATTCAAAGAGCTGATTAAAGTGAATGGTGTTGGGCCTAAACTGGCTTTAGCGATATTATCAGGGATGTCGGCTCAACAGTTTGTTTCTGCTATCGAACAAGAAGCGATTTCATCATTGGTTAAACTACCGGGAATTGGTAAAAAAACGGCTGAACGCTTGGTCGTTGAAATGAAAGACCGCTTTAAAGGCCTCAATGGTGATCTGTTTAACCAACACAGTGATATTAAGCTGCCGGATGTCAATGTCAAAGTATCAAGCCGCGCTGATATTGAAGCGGAGGCGGCAACCGCACTGGTCGCTTTAGGTTATAAACCACAAGAAGCCAGTCGTATGGTCAGCAAAGTGGCTAAGCCAGACAGTGATTGTGAGTCATTGATCCGTGATGCATTACGTGCAGCACTTTGATTGAGAGAAAATAACGATGATTGAAGCTGATCGCCTAATTTCTGCTGAAGTGATCCATGATGAGGAAGAAGCGATTGATCGCGCGATCCGCCCTAAATTACTCAATGAGTATATCGGGCAGCCACAAGTTAAAGAGCAGATGGAAATCTTTATTCAGGCGGCTAAGTTACGAGGTGATGCACTTGATCATCTATTAATTTTTGGCCCTCCAGGTTTAGGTAAAACCACGCTTGCAGGGATAGTCGCGAATGAAATGGGGGTAAATTTACGGACGACCTCCGGCCCAGTACTCGAGAAAGCGGGAGATTTAGCGGCGATGCTCACCAACTTAGAGCCGCATGATGTGTTATTTATTGATGAAATCCACCGCTTATCTCCCGTTGTTGAGGAGATCTTGTATCCCGCAATGGAAGATTATCAACTTGATATTATGATAGGGGAAGGGCCAGCAGCGCGCTCGATCAAAATTGATTTACCGCCTTTTACTTTAATTGGGGCAACAACACGGGCTGGCTCTTTAACTTCACCATTACGTGATCGTTTTGGTATTGTGCAGCGCCTTGAATTCTATAATGTCGATGATTTGCAATACATTGTGAAACGTAGCGCTCAGTTTATGGGTGTAGAAATTAGTGAAGAAGGGGCTAGACAAGTCGCCATGCGCTCGCGAGGTACACCGCGTATTACTAACCGTTTATTACGCCGTGTACGTGATTTCGCACAAGTCAAAGGTGATGGCAGCATCAATGAGCTAATTGCTAGCCAAGCACTCGATATGTTGAACGTCGATGCCGCGGGTTTTGATTACCTTGACCGGAAACTGTTAGTCGCCATTATTGATAAATTTATGGGTGGACCTGTGGGGGTTGATAACCTTGCAGCGGCTATTGGTGAAGAGCGAGAAACCATCGAAGATGTTTTAGAGCCATTTTTGATCCAACAAGGTTTTATCCAGCGCACCCCTCGTGGCCGGATGGCAACAGCTCACGCTTATCTACACTTTGGTTTAACTCCGAAAGAAGTTTAAGTGCTTAATGTCAGAAATTTCCCCCTTTACGGATAGGAAAAATAAAGGGGGAATATGATGCTACACGATCATTTACTCATTTGAATTAGGATCAAATGAGTAAGGGGAATCATATAATTCTAATGCTGGATCTGTACGAATCTGATAATTTAAAATGTCGTATAAATCAAATGAATTCCAATTTTGGCACTCTTTCTTATTGATTAACTTGTTATTTTTATAAACAGCTAATCCCTTAAATGCCCAGCCGCGCCCCTCGCCTTGATACAACAAATAGCTGTATGGGCCATTTTGAAAACGAATATATAGAGATTCACCAGCAATAAAATGTCCTTGCCCAACAAAAATATTTCTCGCTCCTTTTTCATTAAGCGGTAAGGTTATCTCTGGCTTAGCCAAAGTTCCGTATCGATATTGTGGTGTTTTCCCCGGGTCGACTATCACGCTAACATACTTTTTATTCTCCAGTTGGCAGGTAAATTCTGCGGCCATCACTGGTGTTGCAGATACCCCAATTATAACCATCCCAAGTAATGTTTTATTCATTTCGATACCTTGATACTTAATATTATTAGAGTATTAAGTATTTATTTTTTATTTTAATTAACGAGATGGTTAAGACTGAAAATAGCAAAAGTGTGAAGTTGATATAAAATAAAACCGCTCAATGGGGTATCACCTATTGAGCGGTAAGAGAAAAGCCTCAGTCGGTATTAATTTTTCGTTTTGACTAATAAGCTAAAGGCAAACAAGATTGCAGCGGTTAAGACCACTGAAGGGCCGGCTGGCGTATCGTAAAACGCGGAGAATGTGAGACCTCCTGTCACCGATAACATACCAATTAAAATCGCGATCAGTGCCATTTGCTCTGGTGTTTTAGCGAAACGGCGTGCTGTGGCGGCAGGGATAATTAATAAAGATGTAATAATTAGCGCACCGACAAATTTCATTGCGATCCCAATGGTCAATGCAGTGACTAACATCAGTAGCAGACGTAGGCGTTGAATATTGACACCATCAACAAAAGCGAGCTCTTGGTTAACCGTCATGGAAAGCAGCGCCCGCCAGCGCCAGCAAAGTAAGCCGCAGACTACAATCACACCAATAAAGATAGTGATAATATCCTCGTAATTAACCGAAAGGAGATCCCCGAATAAGTATGCCATTAGGTCAACACGCACATTGGCCATTAAGCTGACAACGACGAGGCCGAGGGATAAGGCGCTGTGAGCCATAATGCCTAATAAGGTGTCAACAGCCAGCTGAGGGCGTCGTTCTAACCACACTAAAATCAAAGACAGCAGCAAAGTGACAGCAATTACGGCATAGAATGGGTTGATATTCAGCAATAGGCCAAATGCCACACCTAATAAAGAAGCGTGTGCAAGGGTATCCCCAAAATAAGACATGCGACGCCATACCACAAAGGATCCTAACGGGCCGGCAGCAACCGCCAATAACATCCCCGCAATCCAACCGGGTAACAGTAACTCAATCATGACGGCACTCCTTATTATGAATATGAGGAGCCACAACGTTACCTTCTAAATCATGTTGATGGTTATGATGGTGGCGATAAACGCCGAGTTGTGATGCGCCACGATAGCCAAACATCGCAACAAACTCAGGGTGGTTCGATACAACATCGGGTGTCCCTGAACAGCAAATATGCCCATTAATACATAATACTTTATCCGTTTTCGCCATGACTAAATGCAGGTCGTGAGACACCATAAGTACGGCACAACCAAGCTCTGTGCGTAATTGGTTAATTAAGTCATAAAGTGCGACTTGCCCATTCACATCAACCCCTTGAGCGGGTTCATCCAGAACCAAAAGGTCGGGCTTATTCAATAAAGCTCGTGCTAATAACACACGCTGTGTTTCGCCACCAGACAGTTTCTGCATTGGCTGTGTCAATAAATGGGCGGCTTTAACACGTTCAAGAGCAGGTAACAGTTGGTCTGAACGAACAGCAGGTTTTAGCATTAAAAAACGCTTTACGGTTAATGGTAAGGTGGCGTCTAAATGTAATTTTTGTGGAACATAGCCAATAGACAGTGAAGCGGCTCGCTCAATGATACCTGTAGTCGGCGCTAACAGTCCTAGCACGACCCGAACAATTGTCGATTTGCCCGCGCCATTAGGGCCTAACAAAGTGACAATATCGCCTTTATTTAAGGTAAAGCTGACGTCTTTGAGCACCTGTTTCTCGCCAAAAGAAACGGAAATTTTATTTAAATTCAGTAATGGTTGCATGTGAAAAACATCTTGCAGAATTCATGTTGTGTTATATTATAACATTTCAAAATTAAAATCACGGAAAAAGACGTCTATGATACATAAATCTCAATTCAATGCCCGACAATTTATTTTAGGCGCCGTTGCGGCATCTGTCCTTAGCACAACGTTGGTCACTGCGGCAAAGGCGGATGTTGTGACCTCTATTCGCCCACTTGCCTTTATTGCCGCGGGTATCGCTGATGGTGTGACTGATACTCAGGTCTTGCTGCCAGATGGTGCATCACCCCATGATTATGCGCTTAAACCTTCTGATTTGAGGAAAATTAAACAGGCAGATCTTTTTGTTTGGGTAGGCCCCGATATGGAGATGTTTTTAGATAAGCCACTCAAGACGTTACCACAGGATAAACGTCTGGCGCTGGCAGAACAAGCAAATATTATTCCCTTGCTGATGAAAGGGGATGAGGAAGAGGCGCATGACCATGAACAGGGTGATGAAGCTAATCATGATAAGGATCACGAACATCACCACCACGGTGAGTATAATATGCATATTTGGCTGTCGCCCGAGATTGCAAAACAGGCTGCGTTAGACATTCACGATCGTTTAGTAGTGCTTTATCCTGACCAAAAAGATAAGCTGGACGTAAACCTTCGTAAATTCAATGAAAAAATGACGCAAAACGATAAGAAAATTGTTAATATTTTAGAACCAGCCAAAAACAAGGGCTATTTTGTTTTTCACGATGCCTACGGCTACTTTGAAAAACACTATCGGTTGGCTCCTTTGGGGCATTTTACGATAAACCCGGAAATTCAGCCTGGTGCACAGAAATTACATAAAATACGAACTCAATTGGTTGAGCATAAAGCACAATGTGTTTTTGCTGAACCCCAATTCAGGCCAGCCGTCATAGAGAGCGTAGCAAAAAATACGGGAGTCAAAATGGGAACTCTCGACCCGCTAGGTAGCGGGCTGGAAATAGGACCAGATAGCTATATGCAGTTTTTAACGCAACTGTCTAAGCAATACGCGAGCTGCCTGAATTAAACAAGAAGGAATTGTTTAGTGCAGCAAATGGCTAAAGGGCTTGCGCAGGTTTACGGTAGCCTGTCCAAGTCTCACAAAATAATGTTAGGAACATTAACAGTAGCAACATTGGCCGTCGCGATTTGGCGGCCAGCGCATTTACCATCAACTAACACAGATACTGAAGGTTCAGTCGATACCGTTATTCCTCTTGCATTTGTACCTTTGACTGATGCAACTGATGATATTATTCAAGATAGTAGCGAGCAACTTCCTGATGAAGGCGTCGCTGATAGCACTGACGGTGAAACGGATGGTGCGCCAATCCCCCATGAATATGTTGTTGCAAGCGGCGACAACCTCACTAGCATACTGACTCAATTCGGTATTGAATCAGGTGATGTGGCGACGTTAGCTAATCAACATAAAGCGTTACGTAATCTAAAAATTGGTCAAACGCTAAACTGGAGCCTGACCGATCAGGGGGAGCTCGACACTTTAACATGGGAAGTTTCTCGTCGTGAGACCCGTGTGTACACCCGTGTTGGTAGCACAAATAAATTTGAAGAAAAGAAAGAGATCCGTTCAGGTGAATGGACAAATAGCGTCCTTGCGGGGGGTGGTAAACGGCAGTTTTGCGCAAAGTGCCAGCCAAGCAGGTTTAACACGCAGTGAAGGCCGTGAAGTGATAAAAGCACTTCAATGGCAAATTGATTTCCGTAAACTGAAAAAAGGCGATAAGTTCACCGTGTTAATGAGCCGTGAAATGCTTAATGGACGTAGTGAACAAAGCCAGTTGATCGGTGTTCGTCTACGTAGTGGTGGGAAGGACTATTATGCTTTCCGTGCTGAAGATGGTAAATATTACGATAGCGAAGGTAATGGTTTAGAAAGAGGTTTCCTGCGTTTCCCAACAGCCAAGCAGTTCCGAGTATCATCACAGTTTAACCCACGTCGAGTTAACCCAGTAACAGGGCGTGTAGCACCGCATAAAGGGGTGGATTTTGCAATGCCAGTGGGTACTCCAGTGCTTGCAGTAGGTGATGGTGAAGTGATTGTGTCGAAATATAGCGGAGCCGCGGGGAACTTTATCGCGATTCGTCATGGGCGTCAGTACACCACGCGCTACATGCATTTACGCCAATTACTGGTGAAGCCAGGGCAAAAAGTTAAACGGGGCGATCGTATTGCACTTTCTGGTAATACAGGGCGCTCAACAGGACCACATCTGCATTTTGAAATGTGGGTCAACCAACAAGCGGTTAACCCATTGACAGCGAAATTACCGAGTTCAGGTGGTTTAACTGGTAAAGAACGTAAAGAGTACTTAGCCATGGTTAAAGAAACTAAACCACAGTTAAAACTCAATTAACTCTTCATTACTGGCAGGTACAGTGTATCTGCCAGCTTTCTTTGTAACGCTTTCACTTATTATCATTTTAAGCTATAAAAGAGCGCGAACAGTTCTTTTAGGTACATTATGAATAAAGATAAAGATACCGACAGTAAATTAGGCTATGTGCCAACCTTTCATAAATCCTATTTACATCCTAAATACTGGGGAGTTTGGGCTGGGGCTGGCGTTTTTGCCGCTTTAGCCTATATTCCTGTTAAAATTCGTGACCCCATGCTGGCAAAAGTGGGGAAATGGGTAGGAAAATTGGCAAAAAGCGCAAGGCGCCGCGCAAAGATAAATCTATTATATTGCTTCCCTGAGCTTACCGAGCAGGAAAGGGATCAATTAGTGGATAGAATGTTTGAAACTGCACCTCAATCGTTTGTGATGCTTGCAGAGTTATGTATTCGTGGCGCTGATAAAACGTTAGCAAGAACACATTGGCATAACCAAGAGATTATTGATAACTTAAAGCAACAAGGCAGTAATGTTATTTTTATGGTGCCACATGGGTGGGCTGTAGATGCTCCAGCCATGTTACTTGCTGCAAAAGGCTATAAAATGGCGGCGATGTTTCACCACCAAAAAAACCCAGTAGCAGATTATTTATGGAATAAAGCACGTTACCACTTTGGTGGTCGCCTACACTCTCGAGAAGCAGGAATTAAACCTTTCATTGCTTCTGTACGGCAGGGATATTGGGGGTTTTATCTTCCCGACCAAGATCACGGCGAAGAGCATAGTGAATTTGTCGATTTTTTTGCGACTTATAAAGCAACATTGCCTGCTGTGGGCCGCCTAATGAAGGTATGTAAAGCGAAAATTGTGCCTCTGTTTCCGGTGTATGATCATCGTACTCATCAACTGCATATTTATATCCGTGAGCCTATGGATGATATTGATGGGCAGGATGATGAATATATTGCAAGAAGGATGAATGAAGAGCTGGAATATCTCGTCGGTCCAAATCCTGAACAATATACTTGGATACTTAAGTTATTGAAAACACGGAAGGGGGATGAAATTGAACCTTATCAACGTGATGATCTATATCGATAGTTTTACGCTCAATTCACTTAAATAATTATATTTTCTATGAATAGCACCTCGACTGAATTGTTATGTTAGAGGTGCTTTTTTTATATTTGGGGAATGCCTTACCTAAGAATCACCAATCTTTTATTGATTGGCCAATTATGATAATAATTTAGTTAATTGAGAAGTGAATAGAAAAAAAGATATTTATTTTTATCTTTTATACTTTATTTATGATCGCTATTTTATCGATTTGCCTTATATCAAATGTTTTATAACGCCATGATAAATAAGTAAATTATATATTTTTGGGGTTTATTTATAACTTATTTTTTGTAAGGTTATAACTGCTTAACTGCATAAAACGAAGCCTTTTATCGAGCGGAAAGGTCAAAAATCCTTATCAATAGTTAATATCAATTATATGGTAAATGAAATACACGTAAAAGGTTATTTTTATGAAATGATATAAATTGTTGTAATGCAGATAATGTGAGTTTAGTTGATAGAGCGTATTTGTCAGAGTAAAAATAGGCAATCAGAGGTGGAAGGTTGTATTGAGATGCTCATACATTTGCGTTATTTTTCTTTGTAACTAAAGAGTCGTGTGTATTGATGAATGATAATGGAAATATAAGTTTTTTCTCTTTTTCATAAACTCACTATAGTTAACCGTTAACTTATTGGAACAGTAATAAGATTAATCTAATAGAGCACTAGTTTGATAAAATTTTGATGAAATAAGTATTAATTAAAAAGGTCATATTGTCTGCCATTCTCCCCTAGAACCCCACATTTGCTAATCAATAACAAAAAATTATTAGATTAATATCCTGATTTTCTTTACTCTCAATAGGTGTTTAATAAGCCATAAATTTGCAAGCATTTGACGAGAACATTAAATGTTAAATCATAATTTAATTTAAAGTTAAACATCATACCAAATATTTATTAATAAAATAATTAATTAATTTAAATTACGCTGGGGTTTTTTTAATGATTTAACGCTAAGACAAAACGCTATATTAACGAATAGTTTTTATGTTTTAAATATAAAATAAATGGCAATAAATTTATTGTATATTTTATTTTTACTGATGATTAAATGATGGAAGAAATAAGAGTAAGTTTAAATTAATAAAGCTCAAAAAAGAGATTCTTTTTAACTAAGATGAAATTTGTACTAAAAAACATACAGACTTAAATAATATTTAACTAATGATGATAAAATGATCTGTAAGTGCATATACCTATTAACGGTGATGAAATATGTTGCTATATTTTTATTAAATAATAAAAATTGAGTCCAAAACTCTATTTGGAGACGCTATGGAAAAAACGAGAACGACATTGGACCAATGGATTACCTTGCAAGCTGTTGTAGATTGCGGGGGATTTGCACAAGCCGCTGAAGTATTACATCGGACTCAATCCGCTATTAGTTATACAATCAGCAAACTTGAACAAACACTAGAAATTGAAATCTTTTCATTAGAAAAAAGACGCGCTGTTTTAACACCGAAAGGTGAAATGTTATTAGCGTTATCTCGGGAGTTAACGAATAAAGCGATATTATTGGAAACAAAAGCTAAATTACTGAATAGTAAATGCAATATAAAGATTAAACTCGTGATAGACACGCTTTATCACACAGATAATCTTTTAGATAAAGTGGCTAATTTTATTAAAAGGCATAAAGATTATGACATTGATATAATCAAACAAAACATATCTAAATCAGATGTGTTTGCTTTAAAAGATTATGATATTTTGATTACAGATCAGCATGTTGAGACTTTAAATCCTATTTTTTTTAGAAACGGTTGAATCTGTTATTGTGACTTCACCTGACCATATATTACAGAGTATTGAAGAATCTAACTTATTGGATTATCTATCTAAATATACAAAAGTTGTTCTTGATCCTTCATTGGAAGATACCGTTAAAAGTGCACAAACTATCAGCGCTGCATCACTAGAAACAGTTATTAAACTTGTCGAAAATGGAACGGGCTATACATGGTTGCCTAAAAATCTAATAAAAAACCAGTTGAATAATCATTCACTAAAACAGCTAAAAATTGCCAATAAAAATATTTACTATGATTTTTATATGTATGTGAATAAAAATTCATTGGTGCAAGATGTTTTAGGTGAATTTATAAACCATTTAGAGTTAACTGAGATTAAATAAACGTTAATCATTAAATGAGTAATCAAAAATAAACATTAAGTGTTTCGATATAATAACAAAAAATTCAATGTAACAAGATATTAACTAAATTAAATTGTGATGCTATATTTCGCTTGCACTCATGCACTGAGTAAATATTTATTAGTGCTGTGGCAATTAACATCAGAATATCTAATTATAGGAATCGATATGAGTATTCTAAAAAAAATCCCTAACTGCTTTAGGGGTGGCTTTAGCTGTAACAACCGCTCCAGCTGTTTTTGCTTCAGGAACAATTGACTTTACTGGTGAAATAACTGATTCAGCTTGTGCAGTAGATAGTAGCTCTCAAAACTTAACGGTTGACCTTGGTAAAGTGTCAGTGAAAAGTTTAGCAGCAGCAGGGCAAATTGCTGGTTTAAAAGATTTTACTATTAAACTCATCGATTGCCCTGAAAATGCTAAAGTGGCAGTAAGATTTGGTGGCTCTCGTGATAACGATGACCGCGATATTTTACAAATAGCACAAGCTGGGGGTCACGCAACCAAAGTAGGTATTGCTTTATTTGAAAAGGATGCGACAACACAAATTAAACTATTTGAAGATTCAAAATTAGTTGAATTTAACAATGCAGCAGGTGATTCAGTAGAATTGAATTACGTAGCTCGCTATAAAGCAACAGGTGCTGCAACTGCTGGTAAGGCAGATGGTACGGCTGTTTATAGCATTCAATATCAATAATAAATATATACCCTAAATAATTTGAGTTGCATCTAAAAGACAGACCTACATATTCTAAGAAGCATCGTTATTTAATGCCTCTTGGAGGGGATGGTGCACGTCAATCATGAGGCAATTTGAATATAGTGTGTATAGAGGGTAACGCTGTTACCCTCTCATTTTTAATAAATAAAATGGCCGAATTATGAAAAAAATAATTTTTTCAGCAGTTTTTCTTTTATTTTCTATTTCTCATTTTGCTTCTGCGGCGGGTGTCAGTGTGGGAGGAACTCGTTTTATCTATCAAGAAAATAAACGTGAAATTGATATCCCTATTTTTAATAGTGATAAAGAAAAGCCATTCCTTATTCAAACTTGGGTAAGTCCATTTGAAGGTGAAGGAAAAACACCATTTATTGCAACGCCACCATTATTTCGCATCGAGCCAGATAGTAATGCTGCTGCACGTATTTCTTATGTAGGTGAACCTATTGGTTCAAACCAAGAAAAATTATATTTGCTTAATGTAAAATCAATACCACCTAAAGACGTTAAAATTGAAAATCAATTACAGATTGTTATCAACTCTCAATTTAAACTATTTTTAAGATCAAAAGATATTGTTCCATTTGACTTTAATAAAGTTGAAATTATCAAAAAACCTGACGGTATTATTATTAATAACGATACTCCCTATCATTTATCAGTTAGGGATATATTGGTAGACGGGAAAAACATCCAAGGCGGTGATCTCGTTTACCCTCATACAAAAGAATACATTGTTAAACACAGCATAAATAATAATCAAAAAGTTGTTGTTAAATTTATTAATGACTATGGCGCGATTATTGATAAAACATCTAAATAAGAGTATAAAAAATGTCTGCCTCATGTTTTAAAAATAAAAGTTTATACCACTCAAAAGTTTTTATTGCAGTCAGTATTATATTATATTCTAACAATACTAAAGCAGATGATGTTTTTGACATTAATGCAATCAATACAGGGATTGAAAGCCACGTTGCGGATGTAAATAATTTAGATTACCTGTCATATTCGGGAGGGCAGCTACCCGGAACTTATCATGTCGCTATTTATATTAATAACAAATTTGTTGATGAACAAAATTTACGCTTTATTTTTGATAAGCAAAATAAAAAGCTTGTTCCTGAAATAGCAAAGAAGATGCTATTAAGCTGGGGGGTTAAAAATACCGCGAGCCAAGCTTTTAGCGATGCAAAAGATGATCAAGCAATCACTGATATCGCCGCGACTATACCCGGTGCGTTCTATAAATATGACTTTGGGAATGGCCGCCTTAATATCAGTATTCCTCAAATAGGGTTAGATAATTATAGCCGCGGTTACGTTGATCCTAAAGAGTGGGATGATGGTATTAATGCCGCCTTCGTAAATTATAATATCCGACACAGCCAAAATTGGTATAAAGATCGTGACGATACCAATAACACATTTATTGGCTTACGCAGCGGTATTAATTTTGATGTGTGGCGATTGAGAAACCACAGTACTTATAGCCGGACTTCAGGGAAAACGGATTGGAATAATCTACAAACTTATGTGGAAAGGGATATTCGTCCATTAAAAAGTCACTTAACGATTGGTGAAACAGCATCGGATAACGGTGTTATGGAAAGTAACCCTTATCGAGGCGTAAAGCTAGCCTCCGATGAAAGTATGTTACCGCAAAGTCAACGTGGGTTTGCGCCGGTAGTTAAAGGCATTGCTCAAACGAATGCTGTTGTGACGATCCGCCAAAAATGGTAGCGTGATTTATCAAACGACAGTACCACCCGGCGAGTTTGAAATAAATGACCTTTATCCTACGTCATATAGTGGTGATTTGGATGTACAAATAGAAGAAGCAAATGGAACGATCCGTTCGTTTATTCAACCTTTTTCTGCCGTTCCTATGATGCAGCGAGCGGGATCATTAAAATACAGCATTGATATTGGTAAATACAATGTTGATAACGCGCTTCGGAAACCTAATTTTGCGCAAGCCTCTGCTATTTATGGTTTGCCTTATAACTTGTCGGTTTATGGTGGTTTTATTTTATCAAAGGACTACCAAGCTTATACCGCAGGGACAGGGATCAACTTGGGGAGTATTGGGGCAATTTCAGCCGATGTGACTCAATCTAAAACAGAACTACTTGATAAAACGAATGCGCAAGGTCAGTCCTATCGAGTGCAATATTCGAAATATATGCCAGGAACAGGTACGTCATTTTCTCTTGCATCTTATCGCTATTCGACAAAAGAATATTACGATTTTTCTGCATCAAATAATGACCCTTATGAGAGCGGAAGAAAGAAACAGCAGTTCCAAGCTTCTATTTCTCAGTCATTAAAAGATATTGGTTATTTATCCATTAATGGTTATCAACAATATTATTGGGATAGAAGCGGCGTCGATAAAAATTTAACCGTAGGCTTTAACTCTAATTATCGACAAATAAACTATGGTATTTCTTACTCTTATACTAAGCAGGAACATACTAATAGTAAAAACGAAATGTTATCTATCAATTTTAGTGTTCCATTTACGCTTGGACAAAAAAATAACTGGGTCAATTATCGTTACAATACTAGCCAGAATGGTGATTCGATTAGTTCTGTCAGTGTGAGTGGTACACGTTTAGAAGATAACAATTTGCAATTTGATATCACGCAAAACTATAACCATAGCCGACATGAAAATAGCGGTTCGGTGAGTGGTAATTATATTGTTTCATCAGGAGAGTATAACGGGGGCTATAGTTATGACCCACGTTATCAGTCCGCTAATATCGGGGCAACTGGCGCGTTACTATTACACTCTGGTGGTATCACCCCAGCTCGAGCGATTTATGACTCTGCGGTTTTAGTCAAAGCCAATGATATTAATGACCTGAAAGTCAATAATGCGCAGTCGCTTTATACTAACTCTTGGGGATATGCTGTTGTACCGAGTGCTACACGTTATGAAAGGAATAAGATCAGCGTTGACCCTTCAACATTAACAGGAAATAACGATGTTGGGTTAAGCACGACAACAGTTGTACCAACTCGTGGTGCTATCGTATTAGCCGACTTTAAAGGTAAACGTGGTGCGAGAGTCATGCTTAAATTAACTCACCATGATCAACTCATTCCATTTGGAGCACAAGTGTCTGTTTTAGTTGATAAAGAAGAAGTTACAACAGGTATTGTCGCTAATGATGGTGAAGTCTATTTAAGTGGTGTACCTGAACAGAGTCGTATTGTTGTCAAATGGGGAAGTCATGCGGATCAGCAGTGTGAACTGCCACTTCAGCTTGATTTAAGTAACGACAAAATTCAATTTATTGAGCGAATTTGCCAATAGGAGCAGACATGAATAAATTATTTTTAATTGGGGGTATTTCGACGCTTCTATTTTCACAATCCGCTTTAGCCGAATTTAGAGCGTTATTTAGTGAATTATATCATACAGCGAATAAACCTATTTATGTTTCAAGAACAGCACCAATTGGCTCAGAAGTCGGAACTATTGATTTAGGAACCCATACCGTTTGGCGCTGGAGTAACGTAACGGGCCAAGTTCAAGTGGGGATTTATTTACCTGGAATGTATGGTAACGAACAAAATTATAACAATAGATATATTAAAGAAATTAATAATTCTGGTGTGGGCTATGCGCTACATGGAACAGTGTTAACGCCTTGCTCAGGAAATGCTTATGTTGATGGAGTTAATACCATTGATGGTAATATTTCGAATAGGATGATCTGTAGCACTACCCAGCGTTCAGGTGAGTATACCGTTTCTTTAAAACTTGTTTTTTATAAGCTCAAAGATAATGTAAAAACACAAGTACTACCTGCTAACCGAGCGGCGATGTTAATTATTTATAATAATGGGTTTCAAACATCGGATAGCTACGGTAATACGGAGCCTAACATCAGTTTAGCGCCGATTAATATTATTTCGACAGGTTGTGAAGTACTGAATAAAAATATTCTTGTGCCTTTTAATAAGATTGATAAATCGAGTTTTTCAGGGGTAGGGAGTGTTAGCCCAAATAGCGTGAAAGATTTTCAAATCAACCTTAGTTGTGACCCCGTGTCACCCATAAAAATCACCTTTACTGGAACACCTGTCAATAATAGTATGACACCCGGAACAATCGCATTAAATAATCCAACAGACGTCAATACTGCGAAAGGGTATGGTATACAAGTTAAGTATAAAAATGACCCCATTAAAATAAATCAAATGATGACGATCGAAGAAAAAAATGTATCGTCGGAAAATTATAGTATTCCATTACAAGCAGCGTATATTCAAACTTCGAATGATACACAAGCTGGCCAAGCTAATGGAACGTTACAGTTTAATTTGCAATATCATTGATTCCCAGAAAAATCGGACAGATTAAACGGTAACTATTCAATATAAATTATGATGAGCACAATATTTATTACAATGTTGTGCTTATTTTTATTTTAGTGATGCCAAAGACGAACGTAGGAGAACTTGGTGGCATTGGACCGAATGGATTGGCATTTACTGAATTTTATTATTCAACAGAGAATGGGAGCTATTTTGATGACTATCATCGTGTTTTAGCACAAGCATTGCCATCAGTATACCATGTTGAAAATTCTTGGGAAAACTATGACAAAATAGCTTCGGTGATTGCTGCTGTATTTAATAATTGGAAAATGACTCACTCTAAATAAGCATACACAGCATTATCTATATCGATTGAAAAAGGGAGCAAATGCTCCCTTTACACCGATATTGATTTATTCGACTTCCAAAATACGGCAAGTATTCGTACTACCAATCGTGCCCATCAAGTCACCTTGAGTAACGAGAACGAGATCTCCAGTCATTAAATAACCATTATCACGTAGGCGTGTGATAGCTTCATTCGCAGCCGCAATACCATCGGTGTGAGTGCTACAGAAAACAGGTGTAACACCACGGTACAGTGAAGACTGATTGAGTGTTTTTTCATGGCGCGACATAGCGAAAATAGGTAAGCCAGAACTGATACGTGACATCATACGAGCAGTACGGCCTGATTCAGTCATCGCGATAATGGCTTTGACCCCTTTCAGGTGGTTAGCAGCGTACATCGTTGACATCGCGATAGCTTCTTCAGGTGAATCAAACTCGGCATCTAAGCGGTGCTTGGAGACATTCAGTCCAGGCATTTTTTCAGCCCCTAAACAGACTTGTGCCATGGCAGCAACAGTTTCAGCTGGGTATTGCCCCGCAGCGGTTTCTGCTGATAGCATAACGGCGTCTGTACCATCTAGAACGGCGTTAGCGACATCCATCACTTCAGCACGAGTCGGCATTGGATTTGTGATCATTGACTCCATCATTTGAGTTGCGGTGATCACTACTCGGTTGAGCTGACGTGAACGGCGGATCAGTTTCTTTTGTACCGCAACTAATTCTGGGTCACCGATTTCAACGCCTAAATCACCGCGAGCAACCATGACAACATCCGATGCAAGGATAACTTCATCCATAATTTCATCGGTTGCCACAGCTTCAGCGCGCTCTACTTTCGCGACGATTTGGCATTCACAGCCTGCATCACGAGCCAAACGGCGCGCATAATTTAAATCTTCGCCTGAACGAGGGAAGGAAACGGCAAGGTAATCGACACCGATTTTAGCGGCGGTGATGATATCTTCTTTGTCTTTATCGGTTAGTGCTTCAGCCGATAAACCACCACCAAGTTTGTTGATGCCTTTATTATTGGAGAGTTGACCGCCAACGGTTACTTCAGTGAAAACTTGTAAGCCTTGGACTTCACGGACTTTCAGTTGTACACGACCATCATCAAGCAATAAAATGTCACCAGGTACAACATCAGCAGGTAAACCTTTATAATCAATACCCACTTTTTGTTGGTCACCTTCACCTTTGCCGAGAGTGGCATCAAGGATAAATTTATCACCAACATTTAAGAATACTTTGCCATCTTTAAACGTAGAAACACGTATTTTAGGGCCTTGTAAATCGCCAAGGATCGCAACATGGCGACCTAAACGAGCAGCGATTTCACGCACTTTGTTAGCACGAAGAATATGGTCTTCTGGAGTTCCGTGAGAGAAGTTTAGGCGTACAACGTTGGCGCCGGCGTTAATAATCTTTTCAAGGTTATTATCACGATCGGTAGCTGGACCTAGGGTAGTAACAATTTTAGTTCTTCTAAGCCGTCTAGTCATGTATTACTCCGTTGACCTGTAATGGTGTTGATTTATTGAGTGAAATCTTTTCATACTTCAAGCGGTATGTAGTGCTCGTGGCGTAAGCCCCTATCATATTATGTCGACATACAACTTGAATCATTTAGCGTATTTTCGAGACCTTTTTACGACAAGTCGTCATGCTGACACGAGCACAGCTATTATATACTGCTAATTCGTTTATGCTATCAGGTCTGTAAAACTATTAAAGCCCACAGCAAGAAAAGAATACTTTTTAACGTTTACACACTATCAAACCGCGAATCACGTAATGCTTCTTTGACCCGTTTCAAGTTATCTCTAAATTTTTCACCTCTTCTTAAGGTAAAACCCGTTGTGAGGACATCGATCACTGTGAGTTGAGCAAGTCTTGAGACCATTGGCATATAGACGTCGGTATCCTCTGGTACATCAATAATAATTGAAAGGGTAGCGACTTGAGACAATGGAGAGTTTTCTGAGGTGATGGCAATCACAGTGGCATCGTTATCACGGGCTAGGCGAGCCATATCAACTAAGGCTTTCGTTCTTCCTGTATGCGAGATTAAAACGATAACATCCCCCTCAGTACTATTTATACAACTCATTCGTTGCATGACAATATCATCGAAATAAATGACGGGAATATTAAAACGGAAAAATTTATTCATCGCATCATGTGCTACAGCCGCCGATGCGCCAAAGCCAAAAAAGCTGATTTTTCTTGCTTGAGTGAGAAGGTCAACCGCACGATTAACGGCCGCAATGTCTAAAGTATGTTTGACATTATCTAAACCCGCCATTGCTGATTCGAAAATTTTATGAGTATAGGTGTTAACCGTATCATTCTCTTCAACATTTCGGTTCACGTAAGGGGTGCCGTTAGCGAGGTTTTGCGCCAATCGAAGTTTAAAGTCAGGAAACCCTTTGGTATCCATTTTACGGCAAAACCGGTTAACGGTGGGTTCACTCACATCAGCAAGTTGAGCAAGGCTCGCAATGCTAAGATGAATAGCTCGCTGTGGCATACCTAAAATCACTTCGGCAACTTTCTTTTCTGATTTACTTAAAAAATCGAGGCTGTTCTTCATTTGTTCTAAAATATTCATATAACGAAAGTGCCTATTTCATCAAAAGGAGAAATTTTTCTGCCATAAAGATACGCTGTATTTTATTAATATCGTTTTGAAGGCAGTGTGTATATAAAAGGAATATACTATGGGTAATGGCTAACCTATCTGAATGAGAGGCGTTTGTGATGTAATTTTTTACAAAACTATGAGCTGTATCTAATTTTCATATCAGTAAGTTCGTTAGCTGTTTTGTCATTTTATTACAAATGCTGTCACCATTCAGTTAACATGACATGGTTTAGGTTTGCTGCTTTTTTCAGCATAAAAACTGTGATCTGTATCATCAATATTTACTGAATACCCTCAAAAGGGTACATTAGCGGAACATCTGGCTAATTTTGTAACAAAATTACAATAAATTCCGCAAATTGAGGAGAACCAATATGGCGGTAAATAATGCTGCTCAAGCCTGTGACTTGATTATTTTCGGCACCAAAGGAGACCTCGCTCGTCGTAAGTTGCTTCCATCCCTTTATCAGTTGGAGAAAGCAGGCTACATTCACCCAGACACCCGTATCATCGGTGTAGGGCGTGCGCAGTGGAGCCAGAGCGATTATGTTGAGTTTGTTGAAAAGGCGTTCAGCGAATTTTTAAAAGAAGATCTCGACCCAGTACTTTGGGAGAGGCTCAGTGCGCGTTTAGATTTCTGCAATTTGGATGTTAATCAAACCGAAAATTTCGATAGCTTGGCACAAATGTTGAAGCAAGACTGCCATCCCGCTATCCACTATTTTGCTATGCCGCCGAGCACTTTTGGGGCAGTTTGCCATGGACTTGGACATGCAGGTTTAAATAAACAGCCTAACCGTGTTGTGATGGAAAAACCGTTAGGTACAGATTTAGCGTCTTCTCAAGAAATCAACAATGAAGTAGCGAAATATTTTGATGAAAGTCAGGTCTATCGTATCGACCATTACCTCGGTAAAGAAACGGTACTTAACCTGCTGGCTCTACGTTTTGCTAACTCATTATTTATCAACAACTGGGATAATCGCACCATTGACCATGTGCAGATCACCGTTGCAGAAGAAGTGGGTATAGAAGGGCGCTGGGGGTATTTTGATCAGGCAGGTCAAATGCGCGATATGGTGCAAAACCACCTATTACAAATTCTCACCATGATCGCGATGTCGCCACCTGCTGATCTCACCACTGACCGGATCCGTGATGAAAAAGTGAAAGTGTTACGTTCATTACGTCGAATTGATCACACTAATGTCAGAGAAAAAGCGGTTCGCGGGCAGTATACTGCGGGCTTTGTTCAAGGTAATAAGGTTCCCGGTTATCTTGAAGAAGAAGGCGCTAATAAACAAAGTATGACAGAAACCTTTGTTGCGCTACGCGTTGACATCGATGATTGGCGCTGGGCAGGAGTACCTTTTTATTTACGCACAGGTAAGCGTTTACCTGCTAAGTGCTCTGAAGTTGTTGTTTATTTTAAAAAGCCAGCACTGAATATTTTCTCTGAAAGTTATCAGGAATTACCGCAAAACAAGCTCACTATTCGTCTGCAACCGGATGAAGGGATTGATATTGAGATCATGAATAAGGCACCGGGCCTTGATCACAAACATCGCTTGCAAACCACTAAGCTGGACTTGAGTTTCTCAGAAACCTTTAATCAAACACACCTTGCGGATGCTTATGAGCGCTTATTGCTTGAAGCAATGCGCGGTATTCAAGCGCTGTTCGTACGCCGTGATGAGGTTGAAGAGGCTTGGAAGTTTGTTGATTCCATTATGGATGCGTGGGCTATGGATAATGAAGCCCCTAAACCATACCAAGCGGGTACTTGGGGGCCTATCGCATCGGTTGCGATGATCACTCGTGATGGGCGTTCTTGGAACGAATTTGAATAAACTATAGTTGATTTATCTCGTAGGCCAGCTTGCTCTAGAAGGAAGCTGGCCTTATTTTTATCCGTGGTGCGAGAGCATCTTACAGCACTAACTCACTTCTTCCTGTCGCCGCCATATGAATAATACCTTGCTCTATCCGTAAACAAGCCATTTTAGCCGCATCGGGAACAGACAGCCCCGCGAGTAATTGAGTTGTTAACTCTGCACCAAATAGATCGCCGGTGCCTTTTGGCGTGACAGGGTAACGTTTATGGCGAATAACCGCGACATCCTGTTTGGTGACACACACGACCTCAATACTTTCATCATCGGGTTGGAATGCACTGGTAATGATCACCCATTGCGTATGGCCTTTTAGTAATAAACGAGCAGCTTGAGTTGCATCATCAAGGGTCTTTATCTGTTGACCACTTAGTGTTGCGAGTTCAAATTTATTGGGGATGATACCCGTTGCAAGCGGCAATACTTCATCGCGATACACATCGGCAATTTCTGGGGGAATATAAAAACCGCTATCTTCATCCCCCATAACAGGATCGACAATGACAGGTATAGAAGGGTATGACTGACGTACACTTGATAACCATTGTGCAAGATCATGGGCTTTATCTCTAGAGCCTAAATATCCCGTTAGGATCGCACGTACGCTGCCAAGGCAATCGCGCTCAACTAATCCAGACAGATAGCCTCGAAACCATTCACCCGGTAATTCGCCGCCGTGACATGTCACATAATGGGGGGTATTGCTTAAAATCACTGTCGGTACAGCAGCGACCCTTAGCCCTTGCTTCATCAGTGCCGGAACCGCAATACTGTTACCGACACTGCCGTAAATAACTTGCGACTGGATGGAGATGACATCATAAGGCAGCGGCGTGGCATTTGCATCGTTTTGAAAACTGTTAGAGGTGAGGTTAAAGGTGTCCATTTATCTCTCTTTCGGCCAAAATTAAGCAGTTAGCTAATATAAGATGCCTGTTTGCCGTTGAAGTCAATCATAAACAATGGATAGGACTACGTAATAAAAGAAAACAATGAAAAATTTATTTTTTTCAATAAAAAGTATGGTTATCTAGTGAGAAGTTTGTGGTTGATTATTCGTTTAACTTGAGAATAGGTCAAGGTTAGTTGATTATTTCCTGCATAATTATGCAATAAATATTCATTTAAAAAAGCTTTTTATATTCATTGACTTAATATTTTTGGCATGATAAAAATAACCTGTAATCAACAATTATATGAGGGTTCGGAGTAACTTGGATGGATGTCCATCCGATGAAATGAATGAGATATCATGCTTAGCGTGAATAGCATTAAAATCAGTAAGTCCCAAAGAAGAACTACCCATCGGCTTTTCCTTTCAGCGATCCTTTCCAGTGAACACCACTGGTGCGGTGCATTATAGCGTCTCTCTCTATTATTCATTTTGCTGAATAAAATCAGCATCACTTTGATATTTATTTGTTTTTTATAATTGCACAAAATTTTTCTTAGCCGAAAAGTTTGCTATTTCTGTATGAAAAATAAGCAGTCGTGCGATTATCCATAGAGAGATTATATAATGATATATTGGATATTTTTAGCATTAGCTATCATTACCGAAGTGATCGGTACATTATCGATGAAACACGCCAGCGTGAGTGGTGATTTTACTGGGATGGCAGTAATGTATGTCATGATTGCATCTTCTTACATTTTGCTGGCTGTTGCTGTGAAAAAAGTTGCCCTTGGGGTTGCATACGCCTTATGGGAAGGGATCGGTATTCTATTTATCACGACGTTTAGTGTGTTGTGGTTTGGCGAGTCGCTTTCCCCTATGAAAATTGGTGGCTTAGTATTGTTAATCGCAGGAATTGGGTTAATTAAATCAGGTACTAAAAAATCGACCGTCACTCAGTCTGCTCAAAAAGTGAAAGAAGCGGCGGGGCGTGCGGTCTCTGCGGTTAAATCAGGTGGTTTGGCACAAGAACGTGCTAAAACGGAGGCCTGATTATGGACGTCCAATTTGAATGGTGGCACGGCGCATTTTTAGTTCTTGCTGTGGTACTGGAAATTCTTGCAAACATCCTCTTAAAAATGTCGAACGGCTTTAAACGTTACTGGTTAGGCATTTTATCTTTAGTGGCAGTATTAGGCGCATTTAGCTCGTTGGCTCAAGCAGTCAAAGGTATCGAATTGTCGATTGCTTATGCGTTGTGGGGCGCTTTTGGTATTATTGCGACGGTAGCCGCGGGGTGGATCCTTTTCAATCAGCGGCTAAATTATAAAGGTTGGGGAGGTATCGTCCTGTTATTGTTGGGGATGGTGCTTATTAAAATGTCTTAAAAAATAGAGCGCCAATTGATGATTGGCGCTCTATTTTTTTATGATAAATCGTTTGCTAGGTGTCGTTATTCAATAGCGGCAACAATTTTGATTTCGACTTTATATTCCGGTTTCATCAGCGCCGCTTGTACAGTACAACGAACCGGTGCGCTGCCTTCAACAACCCAAGCATCCCATGCTTGATTCATTCCCGCAAAATCGGCTTTGTCAGCAAGGAAAATCGTTGCATCAAGGATTTTACTTTTGTCAGAACCCACGCGTTGTAAAAGAATATCAATCGCTGAAAGGGTATTCGCTGTTTGAGCAATAATATCAGCATCTAAGTTATCCGGTACACTGGTGTAGTAGACAACATTGTTGTGAATAACCGCTTCAGACCAACGTTTGTCAGGGTCAATTCTTTCAATCGTCATCATTATTCCTTAGTTCATTTCATTAGTGAGTCTTTTTAAGGATAACAGCTTGCTTTATTGATGAAAAATCCTTTCTATGACGATTGGATGATTTAGCTCAGCAGGCAACATCAAGACATGATAAAGTAGACGCCTTCAAAGAGAACAATAAATAGGTTTGCGGTGCACGACGATTTTTCTTCTAATGGCTTTTTGGCGAGAACAATCCCAGGTTTTCAACCACGAGCAGCCCAAGTCAAAATGTCACATGCTGTCACAGAGGCAATTGAAAAACAGCATGTGCTAGTGGCTGAAGCGGGAACAGGAACAGGCAAAACATACGCTTATTTGGTGCCCGCCTTACGTTCGGGTAAAAAAGTGATTGTTTCGACTGGATCGAAAGCGTTACAAGATCAGCTTTATCACCGTGACTTACCCACGATTATAGACGCGATGAAATTTAATGGGCGGACAGCGTTATTAAAAGGCCGCTCAAATTATCTTTGCTTAGAGCGTTTAGATCAGCAGTCATTAGGCGGGGGGAGCCTTGAGCCAGAAATATTGTCTGCCGTTGTCCGCTTACGCAACTGGTCCATTGAATCGGAGTCTGGGGATATCAGCACTTGTCACGATATCGCGGAAGATCATGCCGTTTGGCCATTAGTCACCAGCACTAATGACAACTGTCTCGGCAGTGATTGCCCTCGTTATCAAGAATGCTTTGTATTAAAAGCGCGCCGCAAAGCATTAGATGCTGACATTATCGTTGTTAACCATCATCTCTTTATGGCTGATCGTGTTGTTAAAGATACGGGGTTTGGGGAGTTAATGCCACAAGCTGATGTGATGATTTTTGATGAAGCACATCAAATCCCCGATATTGCTAGCCAATATTTCGGTCAACAACTCAGTAGCCGCCAGCTTCTTGATCTCGCACGTGATATGGTTATGGCCTATCGCACAGAGCTAAAAGATCTGGTTCAGCTACAAAAAAGTGCAGATAGGCTAACTCAAAGCACATTGGATTTTCGCTTAAATTTAGGTGAGAGCAGCTTTCGTGGTAACTTGCGTGATCTATTGAAAAGCCCTGTGGTGCAGCGCGCGTTGACATTACTCGATGATTCTCTCGAGTTATGTTATGAAGTGATCAAGACATCATTAGGGCGCTCGCAAACATTAGATTCCGTTTTTGAACGGGTGACTCTCTACCGTAATCGTTTGAATCGGCTAAAAGATGTCACAATTCCAGGTTATAGCTATTGGTTTGAAAGCTATGGCCGGCATTTTTTATTAGCGATAACACCACTGACGGTTGCGGAAAAATTCAGTGAAATGATCTCCAGTACGCCAGCAAGTTGGGTATTCACATCGGCAACGTTATCCGTTAATGAACAACTCAATTACTTTACCGATAGATTGGGTTTAACGTCAGCGAAAACCTTGCTATTGGCGAGCCCTTTTGATTATCAAAGCCAAACTTTACTCTGTGTGCCACGTTTTTTACCGGAAACAAACCAAAAAGGGGTGGCACAAAAACTTGCGAATATGTTGCGACCACTGATTATAAAAAACCAAGGGCGCTGCTTTTTCTTGTGTACATCACATATGATGATGCGTGAATTAGCCGAAGAGCTGAGAACAACACTCGTGTTACCTGTGCTTATGCAAGGCGAAAGCAGTAAAAATAAGTTACTTGCTCAATTTATTGCGGCGGGAAATGCAGTGCTTGTTGCAACGAGTAGCTTTTGGGAAGGGGTAGATGTCAGAGGGGATGAACTGACATGTGTGATTATCGACAAATTACCGTTTACAGCCCCTGATGACCCATTATTACGGGCGCGTATTGAGGATTGCCAATTAAGAGGCGGTGACCCATTTGCGGATGTTCAAATTCCTGATGCGGTGATCACCTTAAAGCAAGGTGTTGGGCGTTTGATCCGTGATACCAGTGATTACGGCGTTATTGTGATTTGCGATAACCGTTTAGTAACACGTCCATATGGTAAGGTTTTTTTGAATAGTTTACCGCCGTCACCAAGAACTCGCAGTTTATCTAAAGCAATTGAGTTTCTTGAGAAAAAACGAATAGAACATAATAATAGCAATTAAACCAAGGTCATAAGCGGTTTTTTCTGCTATTTCATTTTGAGTTTATGCTACTATAAACGTCATTTTCAGGTCACTGTACAGGTACAGTGGCATCAAATCTAATCATTTGCCGGAGTTGTGGCATGTCGAGCCGTATTCTTGCTGTTGATACAGCAACAGAAGCATGTTCAGTCGCATTGTTATGCCGATGGAGAAATTATTTCGCGTTTTGCCGTTTCGCCTCGAGAGCATACACAAAAAGTGTTGCCAATGGTGGACGAGGTATTATCTCAAGCGGGGGTCACTTTAAACCAATTGGATGCGTTAGCGTTTGGTCGTGGACCGGGGAGTTTTACGGGCGTTCGCATCGGGGTCGGTATCGCCCAAGGGTTAGCACTCGGCGCCAATTTACCGATGATCGGTGTTTCATCATTGATGACACTGGCAGAAGGGGCATATCGAACGCAAGGACATGAGCAGGTTTTGACGGCGATTGATGCGCGCATGACAGAGGTATATTGCGCTCAATATCAGCGTACGGCAGAGGGTATATGGCTCGGTGAGGATACCGAAGCTGTTATGGCGCCGGAGCTATTTAGAGATTCAATCGCTCAGTTGGCAGGGCAATGGAGCCTAGCAGGAACAGGTTGGCAAGCTTATCCGCAATTAAAAGACAGTGCGCTTTCGTTGATTGAAAGTGGGATCACATTGCCAGCGGCACAAGATATGTTACCGATTGCTGAACGTTTATGGCGTGCGGGTCAGGTACAAGCCGTCGAAAATGTTGAACCAACATATTTACGTAACGAAGTGACGTGGAAAAAACTGCCGGGTCGTGAATAGGTATATTTTTTAGATTGGCTATGCTTATTTTATTGTTAAGTTAGGCATAGCCAAGTTCTGTTTTACGCTTTTTTCCTACCAATATTTACTGTCTTAAATGGATGTTTTTTTTAATTCGATGATTGAAATTAGCATCGAGACTCATCAAGCCTTATTTTATCAGTCTATAATTGAATTATTCGTGTATTTATCTCTCAAAGTATTGAACATATCGTGTTATGTTAGTTGATATTAATGTTAATCCTTGCCGTCTGAATTTATAATTAAAGCTAAATGGAGGTGGTATATGGGTATAAAAATTAACAGCCGTTCGACATTTAAAGCGGTTTTATTTGTCGGCATATTAACGTTAACGGGGTGTGTGTCGATCCCAGCCTCAATTCAAGGCTCGTCACCTAATCCAGCGGTTAACTTATCGTCAGTACAAAATGCGCCTGAAATGTATATTGGGCAGGAAGGGCGTTTTGGTGGGAAAGTAATCTCTGTTTTTAATCAGCCTAATAAAACGCGATTAGAAATTGCCGTGATCCCACTGAATAAATATGATGCAGCACCAGAATTAAATACGGCATCAACTGGTCGTATTTATGCCTTTGTTAATGGGTTCCTTGATCCTGCTGACTATAATGGTCGTTACATCACAGTGGTGGGTAAAATTACCGGAGAGCAGCCTGGTAAAATTGGTGATATCCCCTATAAGTATGTCACGTTAGACGTAACGGGTTACCAGCGTTGGAATTTAGCGCAAAGTGTAATTTTGCCGCCACCAGGCCCGTGGGGTTATGGGTATTACGGAAACCCTTATTACTATAACCATCCTTGGGGTTACGGATATGGCTATGGTTATGGCTATCCGGGGGGCGTTGCTCCAGTACAAACCTATTTAACCGAATAAAATGAGAAGTGAAAGGCTATTTATTCGGCAATGAGCTTAGTCAGTTTATTTATTAGGTTTATACGTGGGAAATATGTTAATTTTTCCAAAAATGATTCAAAAAAGTGTATTATTATGATATCTACACCAGATATCGTTCTGGAATAACATACTAAAACGAAATAGGCGGAATAGTCCGCCTATTTTTGTTTCGAAGGAATGAAATTTATTTAGTGATAGACCTCTCAACCTTAGCACAGGGTATTTTTCAAACTGGTACGCTGAGTTAATAATTTGTTAAAAGAGTGTTTGAGTTATATTACTATACTAAAATTCAGGAGTCATACTTTGGAAAAAATCTGGCTGAAAAATTACCCAAGCGATGTGCCGGAAGAGATCGATCCTGATCGCTTTGCTTCTTTAGCAGAGTTACTTGAAAATTCGGTTTCGCAATATGCTGACCAACCTGCATTCATCAACATGGGTGCGGTGATGACTTATCGCAAGTTAGAAGAGAGAAGTCGTGCTTTTGCCGCTTACCTACAAAATGGGTTAGGGTTAAAAAAAGGCGACCGCGTCGCGTTGATGATGCCTAACTTGCTGCAATACCCGATAGCTCTATTTGGCGTTTTGCGCGCGGGTATGGTTGTCGTCAATGTTAACCCACTTTATACCCCAAGGGAGCTAGAGCACCAGTTAAATGATAGTGGTGCAACGGCCATTGTCATTGTGTCTAACTTTGCTCATACCCTTGAAAAAGTGGTGTTTAATACCAAGGTTAAGCACGTTATTTTAACTCGGATGGGGGGATCAACTCTCTCGTCCGAAAGCGACATTAGTGGATTTTGTCGTCAAGTATGTTAAACGGTTGGTGCCTAAATACCATTTACCAGATGCTATCTCTTTCCGACGTGCGATGCATTACGGTTATCGCATGCAATATATCAAGCCAAAGATCAATGGCGATGACCTTGCGTTCCTTCAGTATACCGGAGGGACGACAGGGGTAGCGAAAGGGGCAATGCTAACGCACCGTAATATGTTAGCGAATATCGAGCAAGCTCGAGCGGCTTATGGTCCGGTATTAAAAATAGGTTCAGAATTTGTTGTTACGGCACTACCGCTCTATCACGTCTTTGCTCTTATGGTAAATTGCTTCCTGTTTATTAATGTCGGGGGGGGTGAACTTATTGATTACTAACCCTCGTGATGTGGCAGGTACCGTTAAAGAGTTAGCGCGTTATCCGATCACCTCGATTACGGGTGTTAATACCTTATTCAATGCATGGCTACATAACGCAGAGTTTCAACAACTGGATTTCTCCAAACTCAGGTTGACGGTTGGTGGCGGGATGCCTGTTCAAAAAGTGGTTGCTGAAAAATGGCAAAAACTGACTGGGAAGCATTTATTAGAAGGGTATGGATTGACGGAATGTTCGCCACTTGTCACTGGAAACCCGTATAATCTGACGGCTTATAGTGGTAGTATCGGGTTACCGGTTCCATCAACAGAAATCAAGCTGGTTGATGATGATGGAAATGAGGTTGCCACTTGGGGAACCAGGGGAAATGTGGGTGAAAGGTCCACAGGTGATGAAAGGGTATTGGAACCGCCCCTGATTCAACCGCGGAAATTTTACATGATGGCTGGTTAGCGACGGGGGATATTGCTGAAATAGACAGTGAAGGTTATATCCGCATTGTCGATCGTAAAAAAGACATGATCATCGTTTCGGGCTTCAATGTCTATCCAAACGAAGTGGAAGATGTGATTTCATCTCATCCTGATGTCGTAGAGTGTGCCGCGATTGGTGTGCCGAGTACGAGTACAGGGGAGGCAGTTAAAGTCTTTGTTGTTAGTAGTAATCCTAATCTAACGTCAGATGATCTGAAAACATTTTGTCGCCGCTCATTAACCGCCTATAAAGTACCTAAGTTATTTGAGTTCCGAACCGAGCTACCAAAATCGAACGTTGGTAAAATATTGCGTAGAGAACTACGTGATGAAGAGAAACAGCAAAAAGATAAATCAACAGCGTAACGTTGTCATATCGGTTTGCACCCCTATGAGTAACGCCGGTTTTTACCGGCGTTACTGTGATGAGAATATAAAAAGAGAAATTTGTTTTGAATTATCGTTTAGTTACAACTGATAGCGAACTTGCACAGGTATGCCAGCAGGCGAGTGAAGCCGATTGGTTGGCATTGGATACCGAATTTGTCCGTACTCGAACTTACTATCCACAATTAGGTTTGCTACAGCTTTATGATGGAAAACAAGTTTCACTGATTGACCCGTTATCTATTAGCGACTTTTCACCGTTTAAAGCCTTACTGACAAATAAGAGCCTCACTAAGTTTTTACATGCCGGTAGTGAGGATCTTGAAGTGTTTTTGCATGATTTTGAGTGTGTGCCTGAACCGATGGTTGACACACAGGTTATTGCAGCCTTTTTGGGTTATCCAATCTCCTGTGGTTTCGCTTCTTTAGTTTCTGAATACTTAGGCATAGAGCTTGATAAGAGTGAATCTCGAACCGACTGGCTAGCGCGCCCCTTAAGTGAAAAACAGTGCCAATATGCGACGGCAGACGTGCTTTATTTGCTGCCGTTAGCCAAGATCCTGATGCAGAAAGTGGAAGAGTCAGGCTACCTTTCTGCTGCGCTAGAAGAGTGCCAAAGAACGGTTGAACGCAGACAAAATGTGACTGATCCTGCATTAGCTTACCGTAATATCACCAATGTTTGTCAGTTAAAGAATGAGCAATTGGCTTGCTTGCAAATGCTGGCGGAATGGCGGCTAAATCAAGCAAAAGCGCGTGATATGGCGATTAACTTTGTGGTTAAAGAGGAGCATCTTTGGAAAGTGGCGCGTTATTTACCCGGTTCATTAGGTGAATTAGACGCATTAGGGCTGACGGGGCAAGAGATCCGCTGTCATGGAAGGCGGTTACTCAGTATTGTTGAAAAAGCCAAACAAATGGATGAGAGTGAATATCCCCCTACAGTGGCGAATTTGAATGAGCAACCTCAATATAAAACGTTATTTAAAGAGATAAAGAGTGTTGTTAAAGAAATTGCAGAGCATGAGAAATTCAATGCGGAATTGCTTGCTTCAAGGCGACAAATAAACCAGTTGCTCTCGGTACATTGGGGGATCAAATCTATCCCTAATCAGCCTGAATTACTTGATGGTTGGCGAGGAAGAATGCTTGCTGAGCCAATTACAAAGCTCCTTCAACAAGCGCGTTAATGGCCTATTTTCACTCCTAGGTTTGCTAGGAGTGAAATGTTAACCTTTTACCTAGTGAATAGTGACGGCACTTAAGCGTTGAATAGCTCACCCACTCATTAATCAATCGATTTATTTACTGCACTGCTACGGTTTCGACAGAAAGTTAACTATCGGCAGAGGCGTATTGGAGAGTTGGGGGATTTTGTATTTCTTTTGGCAATAGACACCCAAACCACATAGAACAAATATTCATTCCATTGATGATTATTTAAATTCAATTGGTTGAACAAATAAAAAAGCAAGCCGCTATTTACAACTTAAAAACAACGGCTATTTGCTATGATTATTTTTCAGGAGCCTTGATTTCATCACCTTCCGGTAACGTAACGTTGAGTTCAAGTACTGAGATATCATCACCTTTTTGTTCGAATTGTACAGAAAGCATCTCAGGGTCAACTTGCACGTATTTACAAATAACCTGCAAAATATCTCTTTTCATATCAGCAAGATAAGGAGGTTCACTATCACCGCGGCGACGTTCTGCAACGATGATTTGCAATCGCTCTTTTGCGATATTTGCTGTCGACTTTTTTCTCGACAGAAAGAAATCCAATAAAGCCATTATTTACCCCCCAAATAGGCGTTTCAAGAAACCTTTTTTCTCTTCTTCAATGAATCGGATAGGGCGCTCTTCACCTAAAATACGGTCAACACAGTCACTGTATGCCTGACCTGCATCAGATTCTGCGTCTAAGATGACCGGTTCACCTTGGTTTGATGAACGTAGAACAGATTGGTCTTCAGGGATCACACCAATTAATGGAATACAAAGTATTTCCAGCACATCTTCCATGCTTAACATATCACCACGCGTCACACGACCCGGGTTATAGCGGGTTAATAACAAGTGCTCTTTGATAGGATCGAGCCCTTTTTCGGCGCGGCGTGATTTAGAGGCGAGAATACCCAAGATGCGGTCAGAGTCACGAACAGAAGAAACCTCAGGGTTCGTGGTGATGATCGCTTCATCTGCAAAGTAAAGTGCCATTAATGCACCACTTTCAATACCGGCTGGGGAGTCACATACGATAAAATCAAAAGACAAGTCATTACTTAATTCGTCGAGTATTTTTTCAACGCCTTCACGTGTCAGTGCGTCTTTGTCACGAGTTTGTGATGCTGGCAGAATATAAAGATTCTCGGTGCGTTTATCTTTAATCAGTGCCTGATTTAATGTGGCATCACCTTGAATGACGTTAACGAAGTCATACACTACTCGGCGTTCACATCCCATGATCAGGTCGAGGTTACGTAGACCGATATCAAAATCGATCACAACCGTTTTTTTCCCTCTTTGAGCTAGGCCTGTAGCTATGGCCGCGCTTGAAGTGGTTTTACCGACGCCACCTTTACCAGATGTAACAACAATTATGCGTGCCATGAATAATTCCTTGTAAATAAGGTCTAAATTAAGTTTTCAATATTTAATCTGTTGTCAACGAGACAAAGTTTCGCTGCTTTGCCGAGAAATTCAGACGGGATCTGATCACTCAGCCAATATTCACCTGCAATAGACACTAACTCTGCTTGCAAGTGGACACAAAAAATTTGGCTTTCCGTATCGCCAGAAGCACCTGCAAGTGCTCGGCCTCTCATTATGCCATATATATGAATATTACCATCTGCCAACAATTCTGCACCTGCACTCACATTACTTGTTACGATGAGATCACTATTTGGTGCATAAATTCGTTGGCCTGAACGAACAGGGGCATTAATAATTCGTGTTTTCCGGTAATTAAACTCAGGTTCGGCGGGAGTGGCTACCTCAACCGGTGTATGAACAGCCTTAGGTTGAGTATCAACGGCTTTTTGGCTTTTCCCCTCATTGAGAACCGGTAAGCCTGCATCATTGACTTTCTTACGTAGCAAAGGATCGGTACATCCGCTTATTCCGACAACCCTTAAGCCAACCGATATAATTGCTTTGTGAATACTGTATAAATCAGCATTTGTGGTTAAATCAGCAATGTTGATAACCACTGGCGCATTTTTAAGGAAGTCAGGAGCTTGACTAACCTTATCTTGTAGCGCTTTTTTGATGAGTTTGGGTTCTTCACTGTGTAAGTGAAGAACAGAAAGAGTAAAACTACTGCCTTTGAGTTCTATTGGCGACTGTGACATCTATCCGGGCTCAGCAAATTAAAATATCCGAAACAAACTTCGGGTGACGATATTCTGTAAAACAATAGCATGTTATAGTTACTACATTCTTCAAGCAAGCCAATGAACTAAGAAAAAGAGTTAAATATAATGATTTGTGCAATATATCGTAGTCCTAACCGTGAACAAACATATCTTTATATTGAGAAGAAGGATGATTTTTCTCGTGTACCTGAAGAACTCATGAAACAATTTGGTACTCCTCAATTTGCGATGACCCTTTCCCTTGCAAACCGCGACAAGCTGGCAAATGCAGACATTGAGAAAGTCAAAGCTGATTTAATTGAAGTTGGGTATTATCTGCAATTTCCACCTCCAGTTGAAAACCTACTCGCTGAATATCGAGAGTCTTACAGCGAATAAAATTAGGATAATACTTAGATGTTAATTTACTTGGGGAGGTGATGTGATAAAACCAACGTTATTATTTACTTTAATTAGCGGCCTATTTTTAGCTAGCTGCTCAGCAAAACAACCTATTTTGGTTACACCACAGGCTGAGCAAGATGCCATGATTGCAAAAGAGGTGATCGCGCTAAATAAAGCTTTTCCACTCGAAGAGCGTGAACCATCGCAATTCCCTGCTTATGTGGAGTTGTTAAAAGAGCATGCATTAGCTCAAGGTATTCAACCTGCCACTATTGAACGTGGTTTCGCCCATATTCATTTTATTGAACGCGTTGTTAAGGCCGATAAAGGGCAACCGGAAAAAAGAGCAACGGTGACTTTAGAAAGTTATCTCAAGAATGTGCTACCTGCATCACGCATTAATGCAGGCGCGGAAAAATATTGGGAAAATGAGTCACTCTTAAATGCGATTAGCCATCGTTATGGCGTACCGCCCCAATATATTGTTGCGTTGTGGGGCTAGAAAGTGGTTTTGGTCGCTCCCAAGGTAAAGAAGATGTTATCTCGGCATTAGCTACACTTTCATTTGAAGGCCGCCGTGAAGCATTATTCAGTAAACAGTTGCTGGCTGCACTGGAAATTATGGATAAAGGCTATATACCGGAAGAGCAGCAGTTAAAAGGCTCTTGGGCAGGCGCCATGGGCCAAAGCCAATTTATGCCGACGTCTTATTTATCTTATGCGGCGGATGGTGATGGCGATGGCAAAATGGATATTTGGAACAATAAGGCGGATGTGTTTGCCTCAATTGCCAATTACCTGTCTACGGAAGGCTGGCAGTCTGCACTACCTTGGGGCTATCAAGTGAGCCTACCTACCGACTTTGATAAGCAACTGGAAGGCGTGAAAGCAGAGCAGGGCAAAACGGTTGCACAGTGGGAGCAACTTGGCGTTAAACTCCCTGCATCTGCGCAGTTATCACCCAATTTAAAAACGTGGGTTGTTATCCCTGATGATCCGTTAGGGCGTGCATACTTAGTAACTGAAAACTTCCGCACGATCATGCATTGGAATCGTTCATATTACTTTGCTTTGAGCGTTTGCCTCATGGCTGATGGCGTTGCTCAAAAAATACAATAACGATAATAGGAGTTACAACTATGTACCAACATCGTGACTGGCAAGGTGCCTTACTGGATTTCCCTGCAAACAAAGTGGTTTGTGTTGGCAGTAACTATGCGAAACATATAAAAGAAATGGGCTCAGCACACCCCGAAGAGCCTGTGATTTTTATCAAACCTGAAACGGCATTATGTGACGCTAACCAACCGATTGTTATTCCAAAAGATCTTGGCTCTGTACACCATGAGATAGAATTAGCGGTTTTGATTGGTATGCCCTTAAAAAATGCTGATGAAGATAGAGTTTCTCGCTCAATCGCGGGTTTTGCTGTGGCATTAGATTTAACATTGCGTGATTTGCAGGCAAAATTTAAAAAAGCAGGGCAGCCATGGGAAAAAAGTAAAGCGTTTGATGGCTCATGTCCTATTTCAGGCTTTATTCCGGTTAATAACTTTGGTGATCCGCAAAGTGCCCAGCTTTCACTGGAGATCAATGGGGAAATTCGCCAGTCAGGCTCTACTCGTGATATGATCACGCCAATATTACCTCTGATTAGCTATATGTCTCGCTTTTTTACTTTGCGTGCGGGGGATATTATTTTAACGGGAACACCAGAGGGTGTCGGGCCGTTGACATCGGGTGATATGTTAAAGCTCTCAATTAATGACCACTCGTTAACGACTCGAGTGATCTAATGATATAGGATTGATAAGTATTATGTCTCAGCCTTTCTGGCAGGTAAAAACGTTAGATGAAATGACTGACGATGAATGGGAATCACTGTGTGACGGTTGTGGTCAGTGTTGTTTACATAAGCTGATGGATGAAGACACGGATGAAATTTATTTTACTAACGTGGCTTGTAATCAATTAAATATCAAGACCTGCCAGTGTAAGCATTATGAAGATCGTTTCAGTTATGAGGCAGATTGTATCAAGCTCAATCGCTACAATTTAGAAACGTTTGAATGGTTGCCACACACTTGTGCTTATCGTTTATTGCTAGAAGGTAAAACCTTACCTGCATGGCATCCTCTTAAAACGGGGTCAAAAGCGGCAATGCACAGTGAGCGGATCTCTGTTCGCCATATCGCGGTTAGAGAAAAAGATGTGGTGGATTGGGAAGACCATATCATGAATCGGCCAGTAGATAGAACATCATCTTAATCAGATAAGCTTGATTTAGCCAATATGTTTGAATAACGCGACAGCCCTATTTTATAGGGCTGTCGTATTTTAAAACAGTGACGTATTAAAATTCTTCATAAACAGCAGGATCTTGATTGCGTAATCGACCATTAGCAGAAGATAAGTTATTTATTGCTTGCATATCTTCCGGCGATAATTCGAAATCATAAACATCAATATTTTCAATTTGGCGTGACGAATGCGCCGATTTCGGTATTGGTAATGCACCTAACTGTAAATGCCAACGTATGATAATTTTGCGATACCGATTTATTATAGCGATTCGCTAAATTGAGTAAGGTTGGATTAGATAACACATCACCGGCACGACCTAATGGGCTCCATGATTGCGTAATGATCCCTTTAGATTGGTCATATTGACGCTGTTTGGCTTGATTAAAATTAGGATGCAGTTCAATTTGATTGACCACGGGAAGTATGCCCGTCTCTTTTTCTAATGTTTCTAGATGTTCGGGGAGAAAATTACACACCCCAATACTTCTGATTAAACCTGAACGTTGTGAATCGATTAATGCTTGCCAAGCCTCAACAAATGTTCCTCTTTTCGGATTTGGCCAGTGGATCAAATAAAGGTCAACGTAATCTAAACCTAATCGAGCCACTGATTCTTGGATAGTGTGCATGGCATTATTGTATTGTTGGTGTCGGCCAGGTAATTTCGATGTGACGGTTATTTGATCTCTAGGAACAGAGCTATTTTTAATGGCTTTGCCGACAATACCTTCATTCTCATAATTAAATGCAGTATCTAATAAACGATAGCCATGTGATAGCGCACTTTCAATAACCCGAACCCCATGTAAACCTTTTAATGAATATGTTCCAAAACCAATTTGAGGGATTTGGAATCCATCGAGTAATTCATATGATGGGATCATAGTGTCTCCTGATAGATGTCAAAACTGTACCCAATATATCACCGCGTAAGAACTTATTTTGTCGATTTGGGCAGTAGCAATAACATCATGATGGCAATGACCAAAGCGCAAACCGTCAGTAACACTCGGTCAATCGCTAATACAATAGGCCCAGCAGTGGCCGTTAAGTTAAATGTTAATGCGATAGCGGTTAAACAAAATGTCCAATAGCCATAACGTTTCGCACCGATCATTAACATGGCGAATAACAATAGGCCCACTAAGGAAACGTGTAAGAGTGGGTTATTTGATAAACCAAGTAAAAGCCCCCCTACAGCAGCACCGAGCAGAGTGCCTGCACCACGTTGTTTTAGCCTTTGCCAAGTTGCTGTCCGTTCAGATTTCATCACTCTTAAACCAGCAGCAGGTAACCAACAGGGATGAGAGCTAGGGAGCAGGGTTGCAAGAGCACTCCCGATGAGCGCAACGAGAACTATTGCCACAGAGAAGCGCTGTACTGCGGGAGTGCGCATATCAATTTGAGTTGTTGGTGCGGGAAGGTCATGACGGGGTAACAGAATATAAGCAATAATGACGCCCCAAAATGTACCGAGTGTAAATGCGATGCCATAAAATAAGCTACCCTGAGCGGGGACCTGACCAATTGATAGGAAATAAGCTAAAACGCCAAGGGCGATTGGTAAACGTAGATAGGTTGACCGCAATTCGGCATAGCCTTGAAAAAAAGCGCCAAGTCCAGAGCAAATAAAGAATAAAAAGGCTACCAAGGGTGACGTTAATACCGATTACCGCAAGAGCAGATAAAATGCAGGCTCCTTGCAGTAAAACATAAATAGGTTTTTTCGTGGGGAGTTTAGGAAATGATACAACTAATAAATATGCACCAAAAGAGATCAAAGTCCCTAACATGGGTTGCTTATAGAGGATAGCAATAAACCATGGAGCGATAACCCATAGAGAAAGTAAAAAGGCACTTCGGGTTTGGGGCAAAGAAATTGGCATTAGACGATCTCACCTTATAAATTAATCATATTCATACAGTGTATAAGTTGATAACTCAACGAATAACTTACTGAGAATTATTATAATTTTCCATCATCTCTATTTGAGCATCATTGATTGCCCCGCCAACCTATCACTCGGAAAATGACATAACCAGCGTATAGCAACATCAATATGCCACTCTGGTAGTCGTTTGTATTGCTATCTTCTATTTTTGTAAAATTAAGTAATTAAGACCTATCTTTTTCTTGAGTATGGCATGGTAAAGCCTCTAAAGGGAGGAGACCAAAATGCATCAAATGAAAACAGAAGTTGTGGTTATTAGACTCACTAAGCAAGAAAGAGCAGAGCTTGACGCTAAGAAAACTAAGCCCATTCTCTCAGACTGGTTAAAAGAGCTCGCATTTGCAGCCCCCGATAACCCAGACAATAAGAATATTGAAGGTAAACCCGCCTAGCGGAGTGATGATTTTATTCTCTACAAAATGGGCTTGCATGGTATATCTCGGTCAATAAAGGCGTTGAATGCAATTAACTTTATGGCTAATAGTAGGTTAATTGCATTCACTTAATGGAATGTAGTAGTTTAAGTCAGCAATTTTGTAAGGTGCTGTTAAAGAGGTTAACGGTAGTTTTAATTGATTGGTCGCTAACAATATGAAAGTAGTAACTTAACAACAATGTCGATTAAAGTTTGATCGGTGTGTGTAGTTGAAAGAGATCTAACTCTCACTTCTTACGATAACAGATATTCAATATACGATGTGTGCTTTATGTTATGGTCTAAATAAGTTGCATTAAACAGGCTTATTCGCTCCATTAATCTTGTTATCTTTAGATAGATTATTGCGCAAAGTGATCTAACTAACCTTAACTGAGCATCTTTTTTGTTCAGCGCTGGTGAAATAAAAAGCTATTTATACTCTTTAGGTGAGTTTTAGGACTATTCTTAAGGATGGTTTTGATATCTGAGTTAAGTCTCAATAGAGGGGAGGGTAAATTATTTTTTAACATTAGTTATCAAATGGTTACACATTTAAAAAAATTTGAATAGATCAAAAAATATGAAGAAAAAATGTGCATACATCAAATTAATTGATAACATTTACTAACAATAAGTAACCTTTGTTATTTCTTCATTAGCGCATTTTGGGTGCTAGGCAAGGAATAAAATAGCGAAATAAAAAGAACTTTTGAAATATAGTCAAATCACAAGTAATTATTCTACTTACTAGATCAAAATAAAGCCTATTACTTTCTGATTTATCGCTTAAGTTTTGCTTTTAATCTAAAAATACACCTTTATCCATATAATCATATTGTTTTACTCCTTACATGAGTAAATAATCCAATTATGATGCATTACCGTTATATCATAAATATATTCTCAAATGAGAATTAATTCCATCAATGAATAAACATAAAATTAATTTATATTATTTAAAACCCAAATATCATATTTAGACTAATATTTATTTTGAGTATATAAATTTAGAATAAGTAGTCACAATAAGGATAATCTTATTTAGAATAGTTTTTGCATTTATCTCTTTTATAAAATATCACTATAAGATCATTTTTTAGAATTTGTTAAAAACATAAAAATAAAAAACAAACAATCAATTTGATAAATTAGCGTAAAACGAGTAATACATCGTGTATATTCAATAAGGTTTTTCGATCAATAGCAGTTGTTTGATAGGCTAAGACTATTAAATTTTATTGTATCTCATGATAAAAACGATTTAATGTAATTTAAGTTTTTATGTATCCTCTCTCCGAAATCATATAGACCACGTTATGATTATTAATTCTAAAAATGGACTGATTAAGATAGAACTATATTTTTAATTAAATTATTAGCAGTAGCTTAAATACACGGAAATAAATGTGTAACCATATTAAACATATGGTCAACACCCTACGCTAATTATTTATTAAAAGACTAGGTGCTTAATAAGTTCTGTTTAGTGTAATAATAAAAACCCTCATATTAGGAAATGACAATGAAAAAAGTATTACTGACTGCAATTGCTACTGCAATTATTGGTGCATCTTCTGCTTACGCTGGAACTGGAACTGAAAACGCTGGTGGTGGCCAAGTTAATTTTTACGGTAAAGTGACAGATGTTTCTTGTACTATTTCTGTTGACGGCCAAGGTAGTGACGCTAAAGTTTATTTGGCTCCTGTTTCAGTAAAAGAAGTTAAAGATGCAGGTGCAAATACTTACCTGAAACCAAAATCATTTGTTATTGACGTGACTAATTGTCAAGGTACAGCTGATGACACTACATTAAATGTTAACTGGACTGGTGGTAACGTATTAGTAGGTGCTTCTGGTGCAAACGAAGGTTATTTAGCTAACACTGATTCAACGGGTGCTGAAAATATTCAATTAGTATTAGCAACTAATGCTGATCCTGATTTAAAAACCAAAATCAACCCAACTAGTGCTACTCAACCTAAAGCAAAAACAGTTGATATTGCTGACGGTTCACGTTTCACTTATTACGTAGGTTACGCAACTTCTACGCCAGATACTGTTAGCAGCGGTATCGTAGAAAGCTATGCAACTTACGAAATTACTTACGAATAATATTAAATTAATTTAAAAGTAATATTTATCTAAGCGGTAGGTTAACTGCCGCTTTTATTTAGAGGTTCAAATGAAAGCAATTGTTTTATTCTTCTGCTTCGTTTTCAGTGCATCTTCATTAGCGAACAACATTATTGTTAACGGCACACGATTTATTTATCCTGGAAATGAAAAAGAAATTACAGTGCAGTTAAATAATACCGCGGATAGACCAGCTGTCGCACAAGCATGGTTAGATACCGGTGATGCATCTGAAACACCAGATACAATAAAAACACCATTTCAAATTACGCCTCCAATATCTCGTATTGATGCTAAGGGTGGTCAAACTCTCCGTATTAAATTAATGGATAAAAATGGACTACCACAAGATAAGGAAAGTTTATGGTGGCTGAATATTTTAGATATTCCACCGACAGTCCGAACTGCAGGAAAAGAAGACCAAAACTTTTTACAACTGGCAATTCGTTCTCGTTTTAAATTTATTTATCGTCCTGTAGGTTTAGGTAGCCGTGAATTAGCACCTGAAAAATTAATTGTGAGTGCTAATGGAAATAATCTGACTATAAATAACCCAACTCCATTTTTTATTACCATTACAAAAATTTCTACAGATGGAAAAAATGGGTTAACTGATAAAGCGGTTATGGTGGCACCAAAAAGCCAAAGCTCAGTGGTATTGAAAAAAGCAATTAAAGCAGGTGAAAACATTGTTTTGAACAATATCAATGATTATGGGGCGGACATAGCAGTTAAAACAACTGTTAAATAGGACAGAAAAATGAAACAGCGAGAGTTAATAAATAAATATAGTAATACACTCTCTGTGACCTGCTTTGTCACTGTATGTATGATGCCAACATTTTACGCGTGGGGGGCGGAAGGCACAACCTACGAGTTTAACAGTGGATTCATAGTAGGCAGCAAAGATAATGTTGATTTAGAACGCTTCAATACTGCTCCAATTAGTGAAGGTAAATATTCTGTTGATGTGTATACCAATGATAATTGGAAAGGGCGCTATGATTTAAATATTGTTCAACAAAAAGATGGGAATTTAGGTGTGTGCTATACGCCAGCTATGTTGAGCAATTTTGGTGTTGATGCAGAAAAATTAAACCCACAACTAAATTCACAAGAATCCACCTGCTTACCTCTTAAAGAGTGGAATAATTTGAGTGAAGTGAATGATAAATTTCACTCATCTAATTTACGTTTAGATATTTCAGTACCCCAAATTTATGAACAACGTTTATCACGCGGGTATGTTGCGCCACAATTCTGGGAAAAAGGAATACCAGCACTTAATGTAGCCTATATGGCTAACTATTATGATAATCATACGAGCGGAGCTCAGGGGCAAAATGATGCCAGTGCGTATTTAGGATTAAATGCAGGGTTATCATTCGATGGCTGGTTGTTAAAACATATCGGTAACTTAAGTTGGCAACGTTCAGGAAGCACCAGTTGGAACAGCAACCAAACTTATTTACAACGACCTATTGCAAGTATGAAGTCAAAAATGACCGCAGGTCAGTTTTATACTGATGGCGATCTGTTTGACAGTATTAGCTTGCGTGGTGCAAAAATTGCGACAGATGACAGCATGTATCCTGATGGAATGACATCATATGCACCTGAAATTCGTGGTGTTGCCCAAAGTAACGCATTAGTCACTGTACGCCAAAATGGCTCGATCATATATCAAACTTCAGTACCACCAGGGCCGTTTATTTTAAATGATGTCTATCCATCCGGTTACGGTAATGACCTAAACGTCACCGTTAAGGAAGCAGATGGCAGTGAAAGTACTTTCAGTGTGCCATATTCATCGTTAGCACAACTGTTACGTCCGGGCTTTACACGTTATCAAGTCGCTGCTGGTAAGTCTGATACCGATGGTTTGCATCATCGCCCTTATATTATGCAAGGTACGATCCAACACGGCTTAAATAATACGTTTTCACTTTATGGTGGTGTTACGGCATTTGATGACTACCAAGCTTATTTAGTTGGTACTGGTATTAATACGGGGATTGGTGCGTTAGCACTGGACGTGACGCAATCTCGAACTGCGTTAAAACATCGAACCGATAATGGCCAAAGTTATCGTATCACTTTTAACCGACTGATATCGCAAACTGATACCAATATTTCATTGGCTGCGTATCGTTATTCAACGAAAGACTATTTTAATGTTAACGATGCGCTGTATGCGATCGATTATGATAAACGTGGTCTTTCAAATAACCGTTGGCGTGAAAAAAATGGTTTTAGCTATACAGTAAACCAAAACTTACCGGATGGATTTGGTGGGCTGTATTTTACAGGTCGTATATCAAGTTATTGGGAACGTTCTGGCACTGAGAAACAGTATCAGTTTAGTTATAACAACCAATATCAGCGCCTCTCTTATTCCATTAATTTTATGCGAGTCTACTCGGATAATAATAACTCACATGGAAAGAAAGACGACCGTATTAGCCTAAACCTAAATATTCCACTCTATTTTGGTGACAGCAGAAGTACCACATTAACCTCAAACACCGTATTTAATAATGAGAAATTTGGCTCAACTCAGCTCGGTGTTAATGGGGCACTAGATGATGAGAATAACTGGACTTATGGGCTAAATACCTCAACGGCTAGAGGTGGTGAACACAGTGTTGCAGTAAATACGGGTTATCGTACTCCTTATGTCAATACCAATGCTAATTATAGTCAAGGGCAAGGTTATCGCCAATTTGGCGTTGGTGCGAATGGCTCTGTTGTTGTGCATTCAGGGGGCGTTGTACTCACACCAAATACTGCAACGACAATGGCGTTGATTGAAGCCGAAGGTGCAGAAGGCGCTTCAATTATCAGTGCTCCAGGTGTACGCGTCAATCGAGGTGGTTATGCACTAGCACCATATGTACGACCTTATCGTATTAATAATATTGAAATTGACCCTAAAGGCAGTGCTGAAGATATCGTGTTCGAAAACACATCAAGCCAAGTCGTTCCTTATGAAGGCAGTATTGTTAAGGTGAAATTTGGCACTAAAGTTGAACGTAATCGGACTTTTAACGTTGTGCGTCTCGATAAAAAGCCAATGCCATTTGGCGCGGAAGTGACTAACGCTGAAGGTGAGTCAATTGGTGTTGTCGGACAAGGTGGCACGGTATTTATTAGTAACGAAGATGCCAAAGAAGCTATTGTGAAATGGGATAATGGGCAATGTGTATTTTCTCTGGAAGCAGGAACCAGTAAGGATAGTGTATGTCGATAAACACAATTTTACGTAATGGAATAGCACTGGCAGCAGTGCTATCGAGTATCCCCGCGTATGCTACATGCACCCGAAATAGTTGGGTTCCAGCCGAGAATATCGACATGCAATTTGGCCGAGTGGTTGTCTCCCCCAGATCTTCCTGTAGGTAGTGTGATACAAGAAAAAACATGGCCGATGAAGGAAACTGGCAGTTATTGGGCACAGTGTTATGGTGGCACTGTTTTAGATGCCATTATAACAGCAAAGGGGCTGACTGAGGGGCCAAATAAAGTCTATAACACGAATATCCCAGGGATAGGATTGCGTTTCCAACGTATGGGGGCTGTAGCAATGACCTACCCAGATACGTTTAAAGTTAGTGGGAGTAATAGACAAAAGATCAATGTGTATTTAGCTGGCTCAACATTTAAGTTACAAATCATTAAGACAGCAGAAAATACAGGCTCAGGGCGAATTACCCAAGGTGAGTATACTCGTTATGGTTACAAACCTAATTCAGTTGAACCAGCGATTATTACTTATTTATCGGCTGATGCCATTACCATTGTATCGCCATCTTGTAAAATTATGACAGGTAAAAACCAAGATGTTCATCTAGATACGGTTAAGCGCACCGATTTTAAAGGTCGAGGAACTACTGCGGGTGAGAAAAAGTTCCCTATTAATTTAATGTGTAATGGTGGAGTGAGTATTTCTCCCGATTCGGTTTCTGTAAACATGAGTTTCTATGGAAGAAATGCACCGAATACCAACCCTCAAGATGGGGTTCTGGATAACACTGCAAAATCGTCCCCGGCACAAGGTATTGGTGTGCAAGTTCTTACCGACAAGGGAGTAAAATTAACTTGGGGTAAGAGTTATAAGGTTGGGGAGTTAACAACTGCACTCGATAAATATATTAATACGAACTATATTGCTCGCTATTACCAGTATGGAGACAAAGTGACTGCTGGTGATGTGCAGGCTGTGATGCAATTCAACATAACCTATGATTAATAGGGGAGCCCAATGAAAAACTGGATAATACTGATGCTTTTTTCAGCGGTAGGTTATGCAAATGCATTACCAACTTTTGAAACTAACTATGATGAAGGCAAGGTATCTTTTGCGGGTAAAGTTGTTGATGTTTCGTGTGTAGTTTCCGTGAATGACCAAGGAAGTGATGCGAATATCTATCTTGCTCCAATTTCACTTATGGAAATTCATAATAGTGAAGGTGGTGCCTATTTAAAATCAAAAATGTTTACTATCAAGTTATCACAATGTCAATCTGTTGAGCATAATGGTGAAGTTGTTGATGCCGATCTCAATAAAATCAGTGTAACTTGGGCGGATGGTTACTTGGTGCCGAAAACAAACTTTGAAACTGCGGGGCTTCTGAAAAATATGTTAGTTGATGGTGCAAAAAATATTAACTTTGCATTATCCATCAATAATAACACGATTCTAGATGCTGATAATAAAATTATTCCAGCAGATCCTCAGCAACTTAAAGTCACGCCGAAAATATCAGATAATAAGGATGCAATTTTCCAATATTATATTGGTTACACAGCAGAGAAGGCGAGTGATGTGACAACTGGGTTGATGGCAAGTTATGCGACATATGAAATCCAGTATAATTAACATATAAAAACATGTAGGTTAAATAAAAATAACATAGCGATTTAATCGCTATGTTATTTTTTTGTTTAGGTGATTAGGTTTGAAATATAATTGTCTAATTACAGATGTATCATAAATGTAATAATATAGATTGAAATATTAGAGCGAGTTTTTTAGAGTGAATAATAACACTCTCTGCTGTATATTTTAGCTCTTGACTCTTAATATTAATTGTTTCATCTTGCATAGAGTAATCCTCTTCAGTAATACATCCTTGAAAGAACCAGTCTATAGGGCATTTCAACGCAATCGCTATGCTAACTAAGTGATTTAGAGGTATTTTATTGATTCCATTCTCATAGCGAGAGACTTGCTGTTGGCTGATATTTAATTTTTTGGCTAAATCAGCCCCCGAAAGGCCTAATTCTTTTCGCCGTGTTTTTATCTTAATTCCAATAAAATAATGAATGTCCATGTGACACCCTCGATTGATAAAGGGATTGTAGAGTATAATGCTAATGCATTATAAAATTATACAATATATAAAATCTTAAAAAAACAATTAATTTCAATATGTCGGTTATTTAATTTAGCTAAGCCATATATTGAAAAGACCTTACAATTTATATTAGTAAGTGTTCTCATGTGTTAATTAAAATGAGAATAATAATTATAACAGAAATATTACTATATAAACATTTGATATAAATTAATTGTTTTACTTTTTGTTTTTTAGTTTTTGTATTTGATTATTTTAAGGCTTGATTATATTTAAATAAACCTTATTCATTTTTTCTTTTATCGATACTCGATTATGGATATGTCGTTCTCTAATATATAACCTTAGATGTTAGTGATATGTATCTAAAAAGCTATTGATTTTCACGGTAAGTATTTTTATTGAGGGTTTTATTGGTATATAAAAATATTAACATTAATTAATATTAAGGAAATTTAATGTTTATTGCTGTTTTACGGAGGATTATTGAATAAAAATTCACGTGGTAAATATACGTATGCTTATAATAAATTATTAAAATAATAATAAAGTAGAGTGAAAAAAGTCAATAAGTATATAATGAAATTAATCAATTAACTGTAATTACGGTCTTGAGAGGGGAGTGTTAGAAAGGATTGTAATTATTAAATCTATTTATAATCAATTACTTATTTCTTCATTCTAATCAGAAGGAGAGTAATACAAATTACATTTTAATAACAAAAAAATGCAAGATATAGATAAGCTCATCATAGATCCCTAATGACATAGTAAAAATAACTATTAATGTAAAAAAGCTAACAGAAAGCAGTTTCGCCATAATTAATTGATAAAACTCTATTGGTAAATATGTGTTTATAGTTTTAGTATAACTGAACTTAAATATTAAAAATGATGTAATGTGTAAACATACATTTCTGGTAGCGCATACTAACAACTAACGCCATTGTTCAGGTATTTTTTGAAGTTATAGACTAATTGATCTGATTAGACCAGTTTTTTATGCTGTATATATGGTATAATACAGTGGTAGAAGTCGGTGATGTTGGCCTGAATTACTGCAAATTGTAACAAAATTGAATGTTCACAAAAAGGGCGAAATGAAGAGGTTCGCTGATAAATATCTTGCATAACTCATCGGTTAGAACAGATTTAGTGGTGGGTTACTTAAAGTTAATGAATTTTACAATTTTGTTACATCCATGCCTTTCGCTATACTAACATAATAATCAATATGATTGTCACCACTTAAATGAAGAGGATCTTATAATGAAACTCTATCTTTATGATCATTGTCCGTTTTGTGTTAGAGCAAGAATGATATTCGGATTTAAAAAAATCGCTGTAGAGCAGATATTTTTGATGGAAGATGATAAAGCGACGCCAACCAAAATGATTGGCCGCAAAATGTTGCCTATTTTGCAAAAAGATGATGGTGACTATTTACCAGAGAGTCTAGATATAGTTCATTATGTCGATCAGCTAGTAGAGCCAGCAATCGCTCAACATGCTGTTTCTCCAGAGATTGATAAATGGTATAACACCGTTTCAACTACAGTATATAAATTGGTTGTTCCACGTTTTACACAAGCCGATTTTCCTGAGCTAAGGACCCCAGAGGCGAGAGCCGCTTATATTGAAAGGGAAGAGCGTGCTTTTGGTGATCTGAATACGTTATTAAAAGAAACGCATACATTAATTGTGGAGCTTGAACCACATATGGATGCTTTAGATGCATGGTTAGAAACGCGTAATAGCAACAATATTATGGATGATATTATTATCTTCCCTTTATTGCGCAGTTTATCAATAGTGAATGACTTACCGTTTAGCACCACTATACTGAATTATATGAAAAATATCGCTCAAATAACGGGGGTAACCCTGCTGTTTTCACAAGCAACGTAAAGCTAGCTATTTTGAAACCGTGTTATTATCAAGCAAAAATCCCATTATTCATGACAAATAATGGGATTTTTAATTAGTCGTCACTTGAAAATAAAGAAAAATTAATTAACGTAATCTTTCAAAACATAAACCAGTTTATACCTACCTTGTGACAAAGTAAGCTTTTTATCATTATAGGATATATCAGCACCTTCGGTTAGCATACGTTTAATTAATGGATCCCATTTTGATAAGTCTTCATCAACGCACTCTAATTCTGTTTTGGATAGATGCTTAACAACAAGCGTTGCATTATTGATCCGACCCATTCCATGAAAATCATTGCACATAGTGGCAGAGACAAACATTTTTTCGCCAAAGGACAAACTAGGAACGCCGACTTTACCAACGATGGGGTGCCCATCAACCTCTGTTAGTACAAAATTATGATGGATTAACTGTTGCTCAGTCACATTATCGCTGTTATCAGCACTCACATTTTGGGTTTGGCAGGCTGCTAATAAAAAACCAATAGTGTTAAAGGGATTATCCGTTTCATTATCATTTTGCCTCTATTAGGCTTTGACAATGTTAGGACAATCTTCGCCATTATTAAGTTGGCGGATGTTCCCTAAAGTTGTTTCGCTGATACTGGTTAATGCTTCTTCCGTTAAGAAAGCCTGATGACCCGTAAATAGCACATTATGGCATGATGAAAGGCGACGGAAAATATCATCTTGGATAACGTCATTCGATTTGTCTTCAAAGAACAATTCGCGTTCATTTTCATAAACATCCATACCAAGAGAGCCAATTTTCTGTGCTTTAAGTGCACTAATGGCTGCAACAGAATCGATGAGAGCGCCACGGCTTGTATTGATGATCATTACGCCATTTTTCATTTTATTAAATGCGTTTTCATCTAATAAATGGTGATTTTCGGGCGTGAGAGGGCAGTGTAAAGAGATAATGTCAGAATTTTTGTATAAAGTATCTAAATCCACATATTCTGCACCTAAATCGAGGACCACTTGATTTGGGTAAGGGTCATGGGCGAGTAAACGCATACCAAACCCTTTTAAGATCCTCAGCGCGGCTTGGCCAATTTTACCCGTGCCGATAATACCGACAGTGCGGTTATGCATATTAAAGCCCGTTAACCCTTCTAAAGAAAAGTTAGCATCTCGGGTACGTTGATAGGCTCGGTGGATACGACGATTAAGGCATAACATCATCCCCACGGCATGTTCGGCAACTGCTTCAGGTGAATAGGCGGGCACACGCACAACTTGGATCCCAAGCTCTTGTGCTGCGACTAAATCAACATTATTAAAACCTGCGCAACGTAATGCTAAAATGCGGATATTAAGCGCCGCAAGCTCTTCTAATACTTCACGGCTAGCATCATCATTAACAAAGATACATACGGCATCAGCGCCGACAGCATTTTTTGCTGTTTGTACTGTTAATGGAAAATCAAAGTATTCGATATTAAAATCAAACTCGGATCCTTGATTGACTTGATCCATATGTTTACGATCATACTGTTTAGTACTGTAAGAAACGATTTTCATCTAAGAAACTCCGTGTACTATTCGTTAGGAACCCAAAATAAGGGGTAGCTAAAAAAGTGGCTACCAAGCATTAAGGTCAGAATAAGATAATTATTACAGTAAATCATCAAAAAAATACTGAAAGTGCGCCTTTATTGCGCTTTAATTGGTGATTGTAGTCGTTTAAAGATATAACGATCTTGATTAGCACCAATATTCACAATCGATATAGATAAAACAAGGAAGCTGTTTGATGAAAAGGGCACTTAAAATATTACTCTTAAGCGTTGTAGGATGCGTTGTGCTCTTATCTATTTTATGGGTCACAGTAACCCGTTGGCTTCCTATTGTTGCAAAATCTTATTTACCCGAAAACGTGACGCTGTCATTTAGCCAGCCTGTATATCGTCATGACCAATTAATTGTTGATAGCATACAATTGAAGGCAGGCGACTGCTTGTGGTTTGATGCTAAAAAGAGCCGTTTTTCGCTTTTTCCATTACATTTAGCAATTAATGAGTTAACTGAAGATAATCAATGTTTAAGTCAGTTGTCTTCAGATGAAAAAGATAGCGAAAGTACACCACTATCGGTGATTGAATTGATTGATAACTTACCTTCATTTTCATTGGTCATTGAAAATGCCAAGGTATCGCCTTGGGAAGAGTATCAAGGCAGTATTTGGCTGTATCGAAATGAAGGGACGCCATTAGCTTTAGATTATCGTGGTGATAAATTATCTTTTTCAACCAATATCACTGCTAACCATAAACTCAATATTGAACATTTTTCCGTTCAATTACCAGAACAAGAGCAGCGCCTTGAACTCGATGGCGAGTTAAGCTTACCACTAACGACAGAATCACTTCCGACATCAGGCATACTCTTTGCTGAATTTTTATTAACTCAGCCAAGCAAATCCCTGTATGCGAAATTGCGGTGGCTGGATGATCAAGGCACATTGTCTTTATTTGATAAGCAAAGTGGTCAAGAAATTTTTCATTTGCCTTGGCAAGTGTCAGCCAACATGATCCGTATTGAGGATGGGCGTTGGCAGTGGGAAGAGAGTGAGGTTCCATTACATGGCGGTATTTCGTTACAAATAGAGAATTGGCAGTCGGGCCTGAGTGACATGGTGATTAGTGGGCGTACTAATATGATGACCGAGGCTCAAAAAGGTAAAGCGAATTTAGTATTAAATTTACCAGCTAATAAAATTAATTTACTCGATGCAGATATTCATTTTCAGCTAAATGGGCAATTGAAATATGATGATATGGTTTTAGATATCAACTTGCCGTCAAAAATATCGGGTCAATTAATTTCGCCCGCAATTTCATTTCTTCCCGGCTCACTCTTACGAGCTTATGGGCGTGTTTCACCGACGCTACTATTACAAGAAGCACGCTTACCTTTAGCGGGTACTTCATTGAGTGCGGAAGGGATCACCGGGCGCCTCCAAGCTATTTTAAAAGTGAAAGAGCAGTATTGGGGGGATTTCGCCATTCATTTAGACGGTCAGGCGAATAAGTTTATATTTGATAAAGGCAAGTGGTTTTGGAATTATTGGGGAAATGCACAATTACCGGCTTTAGCGGCGCATTGGGATATCAAAGGGCAAGGTAGTTGGCAAGATTCGTTAATTACCCTAAATACGTTAAACACTGGGTTTGACCAAATAAAATATGGTTTGCTTTCGATGACGGCAACACGCCTTATTTTAACAAAACCTTTATTTTGGCAACGTGATCCGGCTAAAGAGAACTTCCAAGGTGAACTCCAACTTACCAGTAACCGAATGCAATTTGGAGCCGCAAGCTATTTGCCTAAAACGACTGTTAATGCGGCTCTAAAAGGTAAATCACCGGCTGATTTTCAGTTAAAAGCTGATTTAAGTACTAAAGACGTAGGGCCAATTGTTATTTTTAGTCGATGGGATGGCGAACGTTTTCGGGGGCAAGCGCGTTGGCCAGAACAATCAGTGAGTGCATTCCAAACATTGATCCCAAATGATTTAGGGATCACCTTGCGTGAAGGAAAACTTTTTTCACAAGCCGCTTTTTCGATTGATCCAGAAACCGGTTTTATCGCGGGAGGGCACTGGCGTGTAGAAAATACGGGAATGTGGCTTAAAGATGGTGAAGTGAGTGGCTTAGATTTCGTTTTACCTTGGAAATTACAAAATAGCACATGGACGTTAGGTGAAAAATCGGCTGTACAATTACGTATCAAGCAATTAAATAATTTGTTTGAACTAACCGATATTCGAGCCGATTTATCAGGTACTTACCCGCCAACAGATGCAATGCCATTAAAATTGAGCCAAGTTGGTTTTAATTTATTAGGGGGGAAGGTAGAGCTTGATTTACTCCGTTGGCCACAAAAAACAGCCAGCCACAATCAGACTACATCAAATTGAATTAAGCCGATTATTTACCATACTCAAAGTAACTCAGTTTGCGGCCTCTGGTCGCGTTGATGGGGAATTACCTTTTTACCTTAATAATCCAGAGTGGATCGTTAAAAATGGTTGGTTAGAAAATAGTGGCCCGTTGGCCTTGCGTCTTGATACTCAGTTTGTTGAGTCAATTAAGGCTGATAATATGTCTGCAGGAGCAGCGATAGGTTGGTTGCAATACTTGGAAATTTCTCGCAGCCGTACCGATGTGAATATCACCAATTTAGGCTTGTTGACAATGAAAACCATTATCCAAGGTTTTAATCCTCAAGAATCTAAAAAAAGAGAAGTCCACTTAAATTACACACATGAAGAGAATATCTTCCAATTATGGCGTAGCCTACGTTTTGGCAGTAACTTAGAAGAGTGGCTGGAAAAAAAATATCTAAAGGAATAAGGATTAACAGTGAAAATAATCGCGACGAGTGTATTTACATTGATGGCAATGATGCTGACAGGTTGTTTGCGGGGTTGAGGTAGCGACACCTGATAAACCCATTAATATCAACATGAATGTTAAAATTGAGCACGAAATACTCATTAAAGCTGATAAGCAAGTTGAAGACTTACTTAAAGAAAATAGTGATCTTTTTGGTAAGGTGGAAGCACAATGAAGACCATTTTCCAAGCGTTGATGATATCCGGTTTATTTGTTTTTTCGGCTGCTGCACTAACCGTTGATGAGGCAAAAAATCAAGGGTTAGTTGGTGAAACATTATCAGGTTATTTAGCGGTAGTTACCCACGGTAATGCGGAAGTTGATGAGCTTGTCACTGAAATTAACCGTGAGCGTGAAATCAAATACAGTGAAATTGCGAAGAAAAACAATCTAAAAACTAGGGATGTGGGCAAAATAGCGGGGCAGAAACTCGTTGAAAGAGCCGCGAGTGGGGAGTATGTACGCGGTATTAATGGTCAATGGTTGAAGAAAAAATAATATGCGCATGATTTGTTCATACGCACATCATTGTGAGGTCAATTGCAGTTAAGCGATAACCGTATCGATGCATTGACGAGCATCTTGCTGTGCTTTTTCAGCCGATTCAGTACCTAATGCAGTACCCTCCAGCAAAAATAAATTCGATATCGGTGATACCGATAAAGTTTAAGAACAGTTTTAAAAATGGAACAATAATGTCAGAAGCCGTATCTTTATAGATGCCACCTCGGCTGGTTAACACAAATGCACGTTTATTTTCTAATAAACCGACTGAGCCTTGTTCAGTATATTTAAAGGTCTCTCCCGCTCTTGCAATAAAATCAAAGTAATTTTTAAGATGGGAAGGGATATTCAAATTGTACATTGGGCGCAGTAATGACAATCACATCATGTTGTTTGATTTCATCGATCAATTGGTTAGATAATGCTAAATGCGCTTTCTGCTGTTCAGTTTTACTGTCGCCTGGTGCGAAAGCTGCTAAAATTTCCGCATCAATCGCTGGAATTGGGTTGCTGACAAGATCACGGATGGTTATGCTATCGCTCGGGTTTTTTTCTTGCCATTGTTCAATAAAGTAATCTGCCATTTTGTTACTGTGTGAATAGTCTGCCAGAATACTTGATTTCAACAACAATACTTTTTTCATCGTTTTACCTTAAAACTCATTGATTTATATCGTAATTAATAATACAGATTTTAATCATCAATGAAAGAAAGAATTTTAGAAGAGTTATATCAAAAAAATTGATGTTGCCATTTATTCTGTGGTATTGATGGCGTTTTTATCATGATGGTAATGACAGCCTATATTCAACAAAATGGCATAAAATAGTTAAATAATAAGGATTTAAAAAGTGGAATCCATGCTGACAGCCTTAGAAGCTGATATTGGACAAACTTCATTACGTGACCAACGGTTACTGAAAAAGCGTCTTCAAGGAATAGTTAAAATTCGTGATGAAAAATCACGAGTTGCAGTACTGAATGCGATAAAAGCGGATGTTGAAACAGCGAAACAAAAAATTTCGAACAAGCTGCTTAATCCACCTAAAATCGTCTATCCAGAAAAATCTTCCTGTTAGTCAGAAAAAACAAGCTATTTATGATGCGATAAAACAGCATCAAGTGGTGATCATCGCGGGTGAAACAGGGTCCGGTAAAACGACTCAGATCCCCAAAATATGTCTGGAATTAGGGCGAGGCGTTAAAGGGCTAATCGGTCATACACAACCAAGGCGACTAGCCGCTCGTGCGGTAGCAACCCGTCTAGCTCAAGAGCTTGAAAGCGAAGTCGGAACTATTGTTGGTTATAAAGTTCGCTTTAGTGATCAAGTGAGTGATAGTACACAAGTCAAATTAATGACAGATGGCATTTTGTTAGCAGAACTGCAAAATGATAGGTTACTGCTGCAATATGATACGATCATTATCGATGAGGCCCACGAACGTAGCCTAAATATCGATTTTATCTTAGGTTACCTGCGCCAATTATTACCTAAACGTCCTGATCTAAAAGTCATTATTACGTCAGCAACTATCGATCCTGAACGTTTCTCTCGCCATTTTAATCAGGCACCCATTATTGAAGTGTCGGGGAGAACTTATCCCGTTGAAGTGCGTTATCGCCCGATTATGGGGGATGATAATGACAGCGACCGCGATCAAATCGATGGCATCATTGATGCTGTAAATGAGCTTGGACAGGAAAGCTCAGGGGATATTTTGATCTTTATGAGCGGTGAACGAGAAATCCGCGATACCGCTGATGCCTTGTCAAAATTACAATTGCGCCATACCGAAATCTTACCGCTATTTGCTAGGCTATCGAATAGTGAACAAAATCGCATATTCCACCCACATGGTGGGCGGCGAATTATTTTAGCTACTAACGTTGCTGAAACGTCTTTGACCGTGCCTGGCATCAAATATGTCATTGATACTGGTTATGCGCGAATAAGCCGTTACAGTGTTAGAACCAAGGTGCAGCGCTTACCTGTTGAACCGATCTCCCAAGCTTCAGCAAATCAGCGTAAAGGTCGCTGTGGTCGTGTTTCTGATGGTATTTGTATTCGTTTATATTCTGAAGAGGACTTTTTAAGTCGCCCAGAGTTTACCGATCCTGAAATACTAAGAACCAATTTGGCGTCTGTTATTTTACAAATGACCTCAATTGGCTTAGGAGATATTAGCGCATTTCCATTTGTCGAAGCTCCGGATAAACGTAATATTCAAGATGGCGTGAAGTTATTAGAAGAGCTTGGGGCTATTCAGGCGCATCAACAGAGTGAACGCGGTTATATATTGACGGATATTGGTCGTCAATTGGCGCAACTACCGGTTGACCCACGTCTCGCTCGAATGGTGATAGAAGCGAGAAAGCTAGGGGCAGTCAGGGAAACCATGGTGATTGTGGCGGCATTATCGATTCAAGACCCAAGGGAGCGCCCATTAGATAAACAACAAGCGGCAGATGAAAAGCATCGCCGCTTCCACGATAAACAATCTGATTTCTTAGCATTCCTTAATCTGTGGGATTACTTAAAAGAGCAGCAAACCGCTTTATCAAATGCGCAATTTAGAAAAAATGTGCCGCCAAGATTTTTTGAACTATTTACGCATTCGAGAGTGGCAAGATCTCTATACTCAATTGAGGCAAGTTGTTAAAGAGCAAGGTTTTCCAATTAATAGTGCAGCGGCAGATTACCGGTGTATTCATACATCATTACTTGCTGGGCTGCTATCTCATATCGGTCAAAAAGATGTGGAAAAAACCAGAATTTACAGGCGCTAGGAATGCAAGATTCACTATCTTCCCCGGCTCAGGTTTATTTAAAAAGCCCCCAAAATGGGCAATGGTCGCCGAGTTAGTAGAAACGTCAAAATTATGGGGGCGGGTGGCTGCAACTATTGAGCCTGAATGGATAGAGCCGTTAGCGGAGCACCTTGTTAAGCATCATTACAGCGAACCTCATTGGTCTAAATCGCAAGGTGCTGTGATGGCCTCTGAAAAGGTCACTTTGTATGGATTACCGATCGTCGCCGCGCGCCAAGTGAATTACGGGAAAATCGACCCCTTATTGTGTCGCAAGCTTTTCATTCGTCATGCACTGGTCGAAGGGGATTGGGTTACTCGTCACGCATTTTTCAGGGAAAACCGTAAGCTATTGGCGGAAGTTGAAGATTTAGAACACAAGTCTCGTCGTCGTGATATTTTGGTTGATGATGAAACCTTGTTTGCGTTTTATGACCAGCGTATCCCTAATGATGTGATCTCTACTCGCCATTTTGATAAGTGGTGGAAGGTTGCTTCAAAACAGCAGCCCGACCTCCTGAACTTTGAAAAAAAATATGTTGATCAAAGAGGATGCGGCGCACGTTTCATTGCTAGATTATCCAAACTTTTGGCATCAAGGTGAGCTGAAATTCCGCTTAAGTTATCAATTTGAGCCAGGAACGGAGGCAGATGGGGTGACAGTGCATATCCCATTAGCCATTTTAAACCAAGTACACAATGTTGGTTTTGATTGGCAAGTTCCGGGGTTACGTCAAGAACTGATTATTGCGTTGATTAAATCATTACCTAAGCCTGTACGTCGGAATTTTGTGCCTGCACCTAATTATGCCGCGGCATTTCTTGAAAGAGTACCGACACCAGATGGTAGCCTACTTGATAAGCTTGAGCGTGAATTACGTCGCATGACAGGGGTGACTGTTGAACGTGATGCTTGGCAATTAGACCAACTACCTAGCCATTTGAAAATGACATTCCGCGTAGTGGGTGAAAAAAAATAAAACCATCGCTGAAGGTCAAGATCTGGATGAATTGAAAAATCGGCTCAAAGAAAAGGTACAAGAAACCCTTTCCGAAGTGGTTGATGATGGCATTGAACAAAGCGGCTTACATATCTGGAGCTTTGGTGAGTTACCTCAACGTTACGAACAGAAACGAGGAGGGTATTCTGTTAAGGCTTATCCGGCCTTAGTGGATGAAAGAAACAGTGTTGGGATCCGCGTTTTCGAAACCGAATTTGAACAACAACAAGCGATGTGGGGTGGTGTACGTAGGTTACTGTTACTGAATATTCCATCGCCAATTAAATACTTACATGAAAAACTCCCGAACAAATCTAAACTGGGATTATATTTTAATCCGTATGGAAAAGTTTTAGAGTTAATCGATGATTGTATCGCCTGTGGTGTTGATCAACTCATTGCGACTTATGGTGGCCCTGTGTGGACGGAAGATGGGTTTGGCAAGTTACAAGAGTTTGTGCGGGCTGAACTCAATGATGCAGTTGTACAAATCGCGAAACAAGTTGAGCAAATACTCACTGCGGTATTTGCAATCAATAAACGCTTAAAAGGACGCGTTGACTTTGCGATGGCAATGGCACTTTCGGATATAAAAGGGCAGATGTCTAACTTAGTCTTTAAAGGCTTTGTCACTGAACATGGTTGGAAACGGCTTCCTGACGTGCTCCGTTATTTGAATGGTATTGAGCGCCGATTAGAAAAACTGGCGATTGATCCTAATAGAGACCGTGCCCAAATGAGTAAAGTGGAGCATGTGACACAAATGTGGCAGCAATGGAAGGCGAAACTGACACCAGTACAACAACAATTACCGGAAGTACAAGAGATCCGTTGGATGATCGAAGAGTTGCGTATAAGCCTATTTGCACAGCAGCTTGGTACGCCGTATCCGATTTCGGATAAACGGATTATTCAATCAATGGAAAATTTAAGTCAGTCACTTTGATAAAATACAGAGTTAGATGATAACCTTCAAAACCCCATCATGATGCTAAAGATGGGGTTTTTTTATCGTTATCGGTTATGGATAAACAATTTGTAATGTCGCAGTTGCATTGGCTTTCCCCGCACTAACAGAGGGGTGGATTTGCACATATTGAGCTTCGAAATAAATGGCATAGGGGGAGCGGTCAAAGCTAGTTCCCAAATTAAAGACTTTATTTAGAGGGATTGGCTCACCTTGAAAACGCAGTTGTAAACCAATCCCTTGGGCGCTATCAGGCCTTTTATCTAGTGCAATCACAGAATGATCTGCACTGTGACTGGCTCGCCCACTAAGGATAATGCCCACAGAGGTTTCTCCACTACAATTTAGCGTAAGATAAAAAGAGACGGGGGCGGAATGGCTACCAATCCCCCTAAACTGGCTCTGTTTGACTTTCTTCATTTTTACTCGTTTATGTTTTTCGAGCAGTTCACAGCTAGGCGTAACAATCTTTGTATTTAGGAAACGATAACTTTGAACAGGTAAATGGCCAATTGATGCTTCAATCAGACGATGAGAGCTAAGTATCCCTGAACCTGTGATGTTTTTTGTTTTCACCAATTGTACTCGGATCCCATTTAATGCATTACCACAATAGCTATAACGATGAGAGGTAATGTGGCAAGCATTGGGTGAGTCATTAACAAAAGGTAACTTATCTCGGCTAAATGCCGCTCCCTGTGGGATAAAGCGAAGGCCAATGCCGTCAATATTTGTTTGATAAATTGAGTTATAACCATTTGATAGTAATGGGAACTGGCTATTTTCCCATTTTGCTTGAACGGGTGAGCGACAATCTACCATGATTGGATTGTCACTAAGACCGTTTAAGGTCACCTCTTGGATCACCGACCCTACCGCTAATCGATGAGGTACAGTTACCGTACCGAGGGATAACACAGTATGATGTGGCGTGAAATTTGGCACATATTGGCATTGAGAAGCATAAGCGTTATGTGTAACGAATATACAGCAAGGCCATAAACGAGAAATTAAAGTCATCATAAAGCTTCCTTGCGCTGACAAATCACCGGAACATGGTAAAACCCTTGATTCAGATCTGTTTCTAATAGTTGGTATTGAAATTCACATTGCTGCGATTGTTTTGCTCCCCATTTCAATTTTATTGTGCCTGATGGCTCAAGCCCACTTAAATAGACTTGGCCCATATCGTTAATAATTCCTACATTAATATCATTGCTTGTTAGTTCTCCTTTTTCTGTTACGAGGCTGGCAAGCGCACCAAAAGGGGCCAATTTCCCATCCGCAAGCCGAATAGTAAAGAAAGAGCGTTTGCCCCGTTTGACGGGGAAGTGAACCAGTACCAATGCCCCTTTCGTTGGTAAAATAGATTGAAAACTCGTTTCAATTTCAGTATCTACAGGTAAGGTCTGTGTATCAATAACAAAGTTATTACGCCGATAAGGTTGTAGCTGATTGATAATCGCATGGCCTTTGCTATCGGTATTGGTATTGAGTTGAGCATCCAAACGGACGTCTTGCGTATTAGGTACAACCAATAAAGCGGAAGTTTCGCCACGACTCGGTGTTAGCGTGATGCCATACGGATGAGCCACCACTGAACTTCGAAACCCATAGTGCAATTGATGCTCTTGTTTGTAGCCATAACCCGCATTTAAAATAAATTTATTATGATGATACTGAGTATAAAATCGTGTGTCTGATTCATTTTTCGGCCTCATACAACAGCGGTTATTTAGAGAGTTATGCTGTAGAGTATAAGAAATAAAATTATCTTCTAGGATGGCTCCCGTTAATGTTGCTTGCTGGCTTTGATAGTTATTTGGCGCATATTGTGATTGGTAACTAAAATGCGTATTAGGCAACCAAGCGTTCACCGGAATAATTATGGAAGCAGAAAAGATATACTCTGGTTTTTGCTCAATGATAGAATAATTTGACTGGCAGTTAAGGCTAAAATGGTATTCGTTTATATTGCCTGAATAATTGAGATTATAGGCCCACTGATATCCTCTTTGCTCTCTAAACCTCTGTTGCGATGCTGATAATGATATATTTCCAAAATAACCTAACCCTTGTGATAAATGTAGCTTAATGATCTGTTGAGGGTAGGCGGTGTTAGATAAGTTTATTTTATCCAATACATCAGTGAACTGCCGTAACTTAGGGTTATCGGTCCATTGAACATTAAATGTAAACTCAGTTGCGGTGGGCGTGATTAACTTTGAATATTCAAACTGATAACTATTTGATTTATTTTTCTGACTGTAGGATTGTGTCCAATCAATAGTCAAATCGCCAATTTCATTGGCTGAAAATGAACTGCCTAATATCAGTGATTTAAAAGGTGATGAGAAAATAGAACCAGTATACGCAGTGATATTATTGTTAATACCATATTTTATTTCGCTATGAAAAAAATAAGGTGGTGCAGAGCGTGAGCGGTTAGAGACCATTCCACTGTTTAAGGCATAGCGAAATTGGCCTTTTTTGATCATCAGTGGCGAAGAAGAAAAAGGGTATTGGTATTGACGAACTCGACCACTAGACTCAGTGATCGTCATTTCTAAGACGCCTTTATGGGCTAATGGTTTTAATTGATTTAGTGTAAATGGCCCTGCAGGTAAATAATCATTATAAATGATAATATTATTTTGCCTTACAGTCACCTGAGCCGGACTATGATTAATGCCTTGTAATATGGGGGAATAATATGCATCATAATCCGGAAACATTAATTCATCATTAGAGAGTGAGATCCCTTTAAAAGAGTATGGTATAAAAAATGAGGAGGCAAGGTAATACTCGCCTAAGATAAATTGACTTTTTAATGACCTAATCGGGTAGGATAAAGTTGTATTATAACTCTCCCATTGTTGGTGTGAGTTTGAATAGACTAAATTATTTCTTAGGCGCCATCCTAGATAGTTAATACCATTTTGCAATGACAGGTTAAAGTTATTATTGTCATTAATGTACTTATTCGAGTTATAACTTCCGGATAGGTTATAATCAATATAAGCTGACGTTACGCCATCATCCCATTGTGATTGGAGGTTATTCTCATTAGTGTCACTATTTAAGTAATGATGAGGGATATTGATATCCAACGTTAAGTGATTAAAGTCAAAGTGATGAAAATAACCCTCGATAATTGTTGAAAGGTGGCTAGCTAGGTTGTCATTTTTATCAAACGTCATTGTATTTAATGTTTTTTCATGCAGGCCAATTTTTAATAATTGATTTCGACTGAATATTGGTACTAACTGTTGATCTATATATTGAAAACTTACATTTTCAGTAAATAGTCTAACATTGTTGACAATAACATCAACGGCATAAATCCCTTCGGGTTGATTATCTAGATTTAATATAATATTTTCAATGTCATTAATATTTTCAATGTTATCAAGTGCCTCAAGATTAAAATATTCAGCATATGCCAAAAGTGGAGTCGTGATTAAAAACAGCATTAATAAAGTGATATTATTTTTTTTCATCATCATTAAAGAGTTGTTGAGAAATTAATTGTGTTTTACCGCCATAATCATTTAATGCGCTCCAAGAAACAGAATTCAATTGAGGCAATACTATTTTCCAAGATAATTGCCCAAAGGGGGCTATCATGCCAGGCTCTGCAATCTCTTTACCATTAAGGTATAGTTCTCGCAGCGTAATATAGTGCCCAGTAGGATTTGTTGCCGTTACTTTTTGGTTATTATAGCTAAATGTGACCTCTTTAAATGCAGATTCGGCACTGCTATTTAAAGATTCAGGCCGATAAAATAGCTTGAAACTGGATTTCACAACAATATGTAAATTATTTTCTGTATTTTCATGAATGGCAGGAAGAGACTTGATATGTAACCAGTAGAGAGTTTCTTGATCAGTTTGGTTTAATGGCGCCACTTTTATCACTCTTAATTTATTTAATGAGGCAGGTTTTAGCTTAAATAGTGGTGGTGTAATAATAAAATCATTAGACCGTTGATTATCTTTTTCAACCCATGATTGAATAAGGTAAGTCGTTTGCTCCTCAGGGTTCTCAATAGATAATGATATTTCCCTATCGTTTTCAGGATAAACAAACCGCGTGCCATTAATAATAATTCCGGCATAAGAGAGAAAAGGAAGCAATAATAAAAAGGTGACTGTTATTTTCATGATAATTAATGAGAGAGAAGAAAACCTCTCTCTCATCTCCTTTTTTATTGATAAATAATGCTGAAATGCGCTAATGCATCTGCTGAGCCGGGAATGATTTGATCACTGGTTGCAATATATTTAGCCACAAAATTCATTTCTACCGTTTTACTTGGGGTTATTTCTTTAAACTGGCTTCCCCCATTTAGTGGTATACGGCGAACACTATTTTCTTCATAAAGGCCTATTGCAATACCTGTTGCAGCAGGTGAGGTTGCATTTGGTGATAATCCTAATAAAGAAGGGTTAGCACTATCACTTTTACCATCAAACTTAAATTGAATTTTCTTATAATCGGTAGGGCAATTAGATAATGTTATTCTAAATGGTGTTGCTGCGGCAGCACTATTTTTATTAGTAAAAGCGGCTACAGAAACCTTCCCCATATTTACCACTTTATGTACAGAATTAGTATCAACAGAGCACGCCGTTGGAATTATACTGCCAACGAACTTTATTTCACCATCTGCTGAAAAAGAAATAGAATGATTAAAAAATAAAATAAGTAATATATATTTTAATAAACTGTTCATTGTATGACCTTGTAAATTATTTGCTGTGTGATTTCTATCAGTATATGTTGCTGATTGAGCGCAATATAATAAGTCTATTTTTTATGTTAAAAAGGGGTAAATTGGCGTGCACAAAACCAAATGATTTGATATCGACTTTCTTTTTCATCCTAAAATTTTGTTTTTAACATTTGCATTATGAAAATGATTTTCAGCATGATACTCCGTTTATTGTTCTTAAAAATTAAGAGTAGGGTATAACCGTTAAATTTTTAACGATTATAGCATCAAAACATACTACTTTAGTTACAACATACTAATTGTTTGGAGAATACCTAATGAAACAACAGTGCCAATACAAAAAATAACGTGACTAGGCTAACTAAGAATTAAATGGGAAATCAATCCAAGGTAGGGTGAATAGGGGGGAAATGGTAAATCAGAGTCTCTATTTACTCCCTTTGCTAGTTTTAGCAGAGAGAGTAAAAAACACAAACTGTCTGTATGGGAAATGAGCAAAACACTACAGTGTTTTACTTGTTACGCTATGCAAATAGGGCGAGCCATTGGTTTTTACGGCGTTTAAAGAGAATGGGTGTAACTCCTTTGAACCTTTTTCATTTAATTTCTGGCGACATCTAATTTTTCTGGCACAGGCACTATTCGAAAAATGAAGCTTATTGATTTTTTTAACTTTAGCGCTAAAACCAATGTCTTGTGATGATTGAATTCTCTCATTTTTGGTTATGGTATATGAATGTTCATTACGTAATATTAAGTACATGTTACCTCCTGAATGCAATCATTAGATAATATATGATTCACTTACAAATGATTTAAAAAAGCGCTGCTAGAACTAATGAAGGAAGAAGTATCGATGAGATCACTACACTGAATACTAGAGCCTTTTCAGTGTAGTGATTGTAGTTGAAGCTAAAATAGATAGTAGGTTGCGGGCACTGCCCCCGCGATAATAGCCAGAGCGATAATCTTTTCAGCCATATTAAGTGGAGCTTGTTGGGATTGCTGAGTTCGCGCATACCAAAAAACAAGTATACCAGGCGCATATAAAACGACAGACAGCATAAGGTTGATCAGTCCAGAAGCATAAAGCAGCCAAAGACCATAGAGGCTGGCCACCATTCCAACCATCAGTAGCAGCTTATTATGGCGTTCAAAAGCGACTTTTATGAGAAAAGCACCCACTAAAAAGTAAGGAACCAAAATCATCTCAGAAGCGATTGTTAGGAGCGTATTGTAATTACTCCCACTTAGCCAAATTAAGACTAGAGAAAGCTGTACGGCACCATTTGTTAACCACAGGGAGGAGGATGGAGCATCATTCTTATTCAGTTTATTGAATATTTTAGGGAATGATTGATATTGCGCTGCGATATAAGGCACTTCGGCAGCCATAATTGTCCAACTCAGGTATGCTCCACACACAGAGATAATAAGCCCCGCTGCGATAATGATCTCACCACTTGAACCAATTAAACCTACCATTAAATTGGCCATTGATGGATTTTTTATTTCAGCAAGCTCAGCCCTTGGCATAAGGCCTAACGAGAGAAGGGTCACTAGGATATAGATGATTAATGCAGAACTAACGGCGAAAACAGTGGCTAAGCCAACATCACGGCGGTTTTTAGCGCGAGCAGAGACAACGACAGCTCCTTCGATACCAATAAACACCCACAACGTGATCAACATAGTGTCTTTAACTTGCTGCCAAACAGGCACTCCGAGGGAAATCCCACTAAAATCTGCATCGAACACACCAAGTTTGAAAGCGACAAATGCTAGGATAATAAATAGCCCTAATGGGATTAATTTTGCCATAGTGGCTAGCTTATTAATTCCCGCCGCCGTTTGAACACCACGCAACACTAAATAGTGCACAATCCATAATAAGATGGATTCACCAACTAAGGCTTGCCAAGTGTTACCATCGCCAAAAATAATCCTATCGGGTGTATCAGTAAAAAAGCTGATGGCCGCAAAAACGATAACTAAGTAAGAGACATTAGCGATAACCGCACATAGCCAATAACCCCATGCGGAACAAAAACCAATCAGTTCACCGAAACCTTCTTTTGCATAAGTAAAAATGCCCCCATCAAGATCTGGGCGTATACGAGAAAGTAGCAGTAGAGAGAAAGCTAAAAATAAAATGCCAATGCCTGTAATTGACCAGCCAATGATAAGTGCCAAAGGGCTGGCAACTTCAGCCATATTTTGTGGAAGGCTAAAGACACCTGCACCCACCATTGAGCTGAGAACTAATGCGGTGAGTGCTGTAAGACTGAGTGTATGTTTCAATGTATGTCCTGGTTATTCTACAATCAAAAGTTAAAATAACGTTAAATCTACAATTTTATAATGTATTTAAGCTGGAACAATTTTAAATTATAGATTGTTTATCTGTCGTACTGATAAAGTGAGGGGGATTCTACGAATGAAACGACGGTTATGCAATGGAAAACTATTCAGTTTGATAAGATTTTTATTCAGTGGGAAAATCAGCAGTCAAACGTTTTTTTCAGAAATAAAAAAGCCAGCTCGAAAATAGAGCTGGCTTGGCTAGTTAGTATACTTATTACTTAAAGAGGTCAGCGCTGATGGTTACGCTACCGCCATTTGACTGCCACTCACGTGTGATATGGAAGTATTTGGCACCTTTAGCTTCAGCACGTTTGGCAATTTGATAACGCACTTCTGGTGTATTGGTGTAATAACCCGAGAAAGTGATCGAATCAAATGGAACCATTTGTGCAGCAGCGGTTTTATTAACTTCTTCGATAACATAGCCACTTGGCAATGTTACGCTGGTTTTGCCTGGTGCACTGCTTGATGTTTCAAAGAAACGACCAACGGCAGTAGTTGGTTCTTCAGATGAAGCAACGCCAGGAATACGTACTTTTTTGGCGGCTTCACCACCTTCCGCTAATAATGCTTGACCCGCTTCTGAATCTGCTGGTACGACAGCTTCCTCTAGCTGAACTTGGCGCTTAGGCGCATCTTTTTTATAGACATAAGCGGTAGCTAGGGTATTTCCACCATCATTTACAGCGATGTTACGAACAACATAGAATGATGCTGCGCCTTTTTCTTTTGCTTTCTTCGCAATAGCTTCATAAAGATCAGGCTGAGAAGGGTAGAAACCACTGACGGTAACAGCATCAAATGGTTCATACTGTGTTGCGTCTGCTTTTGACATCTCTTCAACGCCACCAAATACGCGACGTTTGCTTTCTTCCACAGATTTTGCATCTTTTTGGTAAAGATCTGCAACAACGCGCATGTTACCGCTATCACCCACATCATCAAGGCTCTGGATATAGAAAGCGTAAGCGCCTAATTTATCAGCCCGGCGTGAGACGGCATCGGATGCTTCATAAATAGCATTAAAGCGCCCAGTCACTGTTATGCGCTCATAAGGTTTTAACTCTTCAGCCTGTTTGGGCGTCAGTTCAACAGCTGCCTGTACAGCAGTAATACTGGTTAATGATAACACCGCGGCTGCGATGGCCGTAGTTTTCAGCTTCATACAAAATCCTTCCGACTTGCGCAATTTATTTTAAAAGTGCTGAACTTTAGTTGTATCACATGGCTATGATTATTACACGTAACCAATCAAGTTGTCTCATAATTTTATTTTTTATAAGAAATAAATATTCATTGACTAGTCATAATTACCAGATTTTTTTAGCTATCCAGTATTTTATTGACCTAAAACTAAGATTTTCACTGCGAATTCCATTTACTGTTTAAGAATCGAGATCAATTATGGATCAAGAAGGTTATTTTCAGTAGGTTATTAGAACTCCATAGAACTGTTTTCGGCTAAAAATAGGACTTTTCTATCTAAGATGGTTAATTTTTAGCAAATTTAACAAATACAAAATTACTTTGGCTTTGAAAAGGGAACATTATGCGTATTGGTATACCTAGAGAACGACTTGCCAATGAAGCTCGTGTTGCTGCTACACCCTCGACGGTGACTCAACTGATTAAGTTAGGTTTCAGTGTCTGTATCGAAAGTGAAGCAGGACATTTAGCGAGTTTTGAGGATGCGGCTTATGAGCAGTCGGGGGCTGAGATTGTTGATCGTGACACCGCTTATTCAGCCGATATTGTTTTTAAAGTCAATGCACCACTAGACGATGAAATTGGATTACTGAAAGAAGGTGCAACGCTGGTGAGTTTTATCTGGCCAGCGCAAAATGCTGAATTGATGGATGCCTTAAAAGCAAGAAACATCAATGTATTCGCTATGGATGCAGTGCCGCGGATTTCCCGTGCGCAATCATTAGATGCCTTAAGTTCAATGGCAAATATCGCAGGTTATCGTGCAATTGTCGAAGCTGCTCATGAATTTGGTCGTTTTTTTACTGGTCAAATTACAGCAGCCGGTAAGGTACCGCCAGCGAAAGTGATGGTCATTGGTGCTGGGTTGCTGGGCTGGCGGCAATCGGTGCTGCTGGTAGCTTGGGAGCGGTTGTACGTGCATTTGATACGCGTCCAGAAGTTAAAGAGCAAGTGCAAAGTATGGGGGCCGAATTCCTTGAGTTAGATTTCAAAGAGGAAGCAGGCAGCGGCGATGGCTATGCAAAAGTCATGTCCGAAGCGTTTATTAAGGCGGAAATGGCTTTATTTGCTGCACAAGCTAAAGAAGTCGACATTATCGTCACTACCGCACTCATTCCTGGGCGTCCAGCACCTAAATTAATTACCAAAGAGATGGTTGAGTCAATGAAACCTGGTAGTGTGATTGTTGACTTAGCGGCGCAAACAGGGGGGAACTGTGAGTTAACCCAAGCGGATAAATTGGTTGTGACTGATAATGGTGTCAAAATTATTGGTTATACCGATTTACCAAGCCGTCTACCGACTCAATCATCGCAATTGTATGGCACAAACCTTGTTAACTTGATGAAGTTACTGTGCAAAGAGAAGAATGGCGAAATCAATATTGATTTTGATGACGTTGTGATCCGCGGTGTTACCGTTATTAAACAAGGTGAAATCACGTGGCCTGCTCCCCCCATTCAAGTATCTGCTCAGCCGCAGGCGAAGCCTCAAGTGGCGGAAAAAGAAAAAGCGCCTGAGAAGAAGAAAATGTCGCCTGTAGTTAAGTATGGCTTAATGGCATTAGCGATCATTCTATTCGGTTGGTTTGCAAATTCAGCGCCAAAAGAGTTCTTATCACACTTTACGGTATTTGCTCTCGCTTGCGTTGTCGGTTATTACGTTGTGTGGAACGTAACACATGCGTTGCATACACCATTGATGTCTGTCACCAATGCAATTTCAGGCATTATTGTTGTCGGTGCAGTATTGCAAATAGGCTCGGGAGGATGGGTTAGTTTCTTATCTTTCATTGCCATATTGATTGCAAGTATCAATATATTCGGTGGGTTTACTGTTACCCAGCGTATGTTAAAAATGTTTCGTAAAGGATAAGGGGTAACGTATGTTGTCGAGTGGAATTGTAACGGCAGCTTATATTGTTGCTGCTATCCTATTTATATTCAGCCTAGCAGGGTTATCACGCCATGAAAGCTCTCAGCGTGGTAATACTTATGGTATTGCAGGTATGGCGATTGCTTTACTGGCTACCATCTTTGGCCCAGATAGTGCCAATATTGGCTGGATGATTGTTGCGATGGTCATTGGTGCAGTGATTGGTATTCGTCTGGCCAAAAAAGTTGAAATGACCGAAATGCCAGAATTGGTCGCTATTTTACATAGCTTTGTTGGTCTAGCGGCTGTTTTGGTTGGTTTTAATAGTTTTATTGCCAGTGAAGGTCATGCAGACGCGGTGATGGAAAATATCCATCTGACGGAAGTGTTCTTAGGCATATTTATTGGTGCGGTCACCTTCACAGGATCTGTGGTGGCTTATGGGAAATTGTCCGGTAAGATCTCATCGAAACCGATGATGCTACCTAATCGCCACAAACTAAACTTAGCGGCGCTCGTTGTCTCATTTGTGTTATTGCTGATCTTTGTTAAAACAAATAGTGTTGGCTTACAAGTCTTTGCCATGCTGATCATGACGGTTATTGCTTTGGCATTTGGCTGGCACTTAGTTGCTTCGATTGGTGGTGCAGATATGCCAGTTGTTGTGTCAATGCTGAACTCATATTCAGGTTGGGCAGCCGCTGCGGCAGGTTTTATGTTGAGTAATGACTTGCTCATTGTGACAGGAGCACTGGTCGGTTCGTCGGGTGCTATCCTCTCTTATATTATGTGTAAAGCCATGAACCGCTCCTTTATCAGTGTTATTGCTGGAGGCTTTGGTACAGATGGCTCCTCAACGGGTAATGAAGAGGAGATGGGCGAATACCGTGAAACAACGGCGGAAGAAGTGGCAGAATTATTGAAAAATTCAACCTCTGTCATTATTACTCCAGGTTATGGATTGGCGGTTGCTCAAGCACAATATCCTGTTCACGATATTACGGCTAAGTTGCGTGAGAGAGGCATCAATGTGCGTTTCGGTATCCACCCTGTAGCAGGGCGCTTACCTGGGCACATGAACGTCTTATTAGCTGAAGCAAAAGTACCTTATGACATAGTACTGGAAATGGATGAAATTAATGATGATTTCTCTGATACCGATACAGTATTGGTTATTGGTGCGAACGATACTGTTAACCCTGCGGCACAAGAGGATCCAAATAGTCCAATTGCAGGCATGCCAGTGTTGGAGGTTTGGAAAGCAAACAATGTGATTGTATTTAAGCGTTCAATGAATACCGGCTATGCAGGTGTACAAAATCCATTGTTTTTCAAAGAAAACACGCAGATGTTATTTGGTGATGCAAAAGCCAGCGTTGATGCGATTTTAAAAGCGCTTTAATGCGCTAACCTCAAAAGCTCTGTAGGCAACTACAGGGCTTTTTTATGGGTAAAAATGGGTTGTATAAGAAGCTATCTTATTAAAAATTCAGTCTATCTCATTATGTTGTGCATTAGTTTCATTTTAATTTTAAAACCGGAGAATAGAAAATAGCCGTCATTTTATCGTCCACATGATGCTATTTTATTCACTTTAATCATAACGAGGAGGCCAATATTATGGCTCTCAACTGTGTAAATAAGGCTTCCTCACGATTACCAATGGATTTGCTTCAGGATTGGACATTGATAATGGGTTAGCATTGGGAATTAAATAACGTATTACAGTGAGTCGATGAGGGGGTAACTGTTAATATCTCTGCTGAAGGTAAATTAGAGATATTTTCAATTAGATAGTTTTTATATTACCCAATATACAAATTTTATGAGTAATACTGCTGGCAAAAAATAGTGGGGATACTAATTTTTGCGCATTGAAGCACTGAATGTGTATTCATTTATCGCAAAAGCGCTGAGTTACCTACAGCGCTTTTGCTACTTTAAAATAAATCTACTTAAGGTTGAGCGATAAAATTAATCATCATCAACTGTGATTGGGCAAACGAAACCATCAGGCTTAATCGCTAATAGGTCACATTTCAATTTGTCGATAACATGTTCTGCTGTATTCCCAAGAAAAGCTGCGGAAATCCCAGTTCTGCCTAATATACCTAGGACAACGACGCCGGCATGTAACTCCTCACAGATTTCAGGGATGATTTTCTCAGGTAACCCTTCACGGACGTGAGTGTATTTTTCATCAATCGAAAATTTCTGGTGTAATTCCTTCATGGCAATGAGATGTTGCCCACGTAGTGCATTGTTATAAAGGCTTGGGTCGAAATCAGGTAGTTCTATTGCAATATTCATTGGCGCAATAGGGTATGCGCTGACCAAATGAATTTCCTGATCTTTCACAATACGTGTTGCTAAATCCTTCGTTTTCTCAACCAACTTAATATTGAGGTCATCATGATAGGATTCTTCATTTGATAAATTGACGGCCACAACAACCGAACCATGATCTGGCCAGACTTTATCTTTAACCATCCATACAGGAGAAGGGCATTTTCTTAAAAGGTGCCAGTCCAGCGGCGTAAAAATAATCGACTCAAAGTTATCTGTTTGATGAGCCATTTTCAGAAGCAGGTCGTGTTCACCACTAATCACTTCCTGAATGATGGCTTCGTAAGGTTTATTATGCCAAATCACTTTAATTTCTATCTCAATACCTGCTTCCAGATAGAAATGCGCTTGTTGTTTAATCCAAGCAGCCTTTTGATTAATGACACCCTTACGCATTGCATCACGCTCTTCAGGTGATAGCAACGTGGTCATATCATAAGAGAGATCATAGATAGGTAAGAATGCTTTAATCCGTCCACCATTACGTTGCACTATGTAGACAGCACGTCGTAATGCTGGTTGATCATCCTGATTTGGGTCAATTGCAACTAGGAGATTTCTATAGTTTGCCATATTAAAATCCTCATAACGGCTGGACATTCCCTACTAAAGATAAACTAAGGTATTGAGGAAAAATAGGCAAGATTTGATGAAAAATAATAATGATGGGTCACAAAATAGTGACCCACCGAGAATTATGAACAAGAGACAGTGGAGACTTTACCTGCAATATCAGTCAGTTTTTCCATATCTTCAATAGTGATATATTTGCCTTTAACACTTAACATGCCGCTTTTTTGGAAACGTCCTAAAAGTCGACTAATCGTTTCAACGGTAAGGCCTAAATAGTTACCAATATCACCACGAGTCATCGTTAAGCGGAATTCTCTTGGAGAGAAGCCGCGCTCTGCAAAGCGATGAGACAGGTTAAGAATAAATGCAGCTAAACGTTCTTCCGCATTTTTCTTAGACAATAAAAGGATCATTTCTTGATCGCCTTTTATTTCGCCGCTCATCAAACGCATGATTTGTTGGCGTAGATTAGGCATCTTACCTGACAAATCATCGAGAGTTTCGAATGGGATTTCACAAACCATTGATGTTTCAAGAGCTTGTGCAAAACTTGGGTGCTGTGTATGTATAATTGCATCAAAACCAACCAGGTCACCAGCAAGATGGAAGCCTGTAATTTGCTCATCACCTTCTTCAGTGATGGTGTAACTTTTGATTGTTCCTGAGCGAATGGCATACAAAGAACGTAATTCATCGCCGGCTTTAAACAGCGCCTGACCCTTTTGAATCGGTTTTTTACGTTCAATGATATTATCAAGTTGATCCAGTTCATGTTCATTCAGTGTGAAGGGAATGCACAGTTGGCTAATACTGCAGTCCTGACAATGAATAGCACAACCACCAGACTGGATGCGACGAACAACTCTTTTTTCTGGGATCATATTAAATGCTCAATACAAGTTAAAATTATTGATATGAGTCAATTTTAACATAAGATAATGCAACTGATAAGTAGAAATATAAAACAGAAGTATCTCAAATAGAAAAGCGTATAAAAACAAAGTAGTTAATCAAATTACATAGTTCATTATAACATCATGATATTCCTTATTTAACTTAAATAACCATTAAGTTAAGTAAAAAATTCTTTAATAGATAAAAGGGGTTATCTATTAAATATCTATTTAAAAGATATATTTTGATAAATTTAAAAATTAACATTAGTTATAATATTTAAACAATAATGCAATATTCGACTTAAAAATGAAAACTTCAGAGGAGCATCAAATGGTAAATAATCCATTAAATATTCCCAATACGATGAAAGTAATAAATATCGCGGAGCACGGTGGAGCAGAGAAACTGCAAATAATTGAACAACCATTGCCCGTATTATCAGAGGGTTATTTATTGGTTAAAGTTGAGGCTGCTGGTGTTAATCGCCCTGATGTTCTTCAACGTATGGGGGCTTATCCGCCACCTCCAGATGCCTCACCTATTTTAGGGCTTGAAGTCGCAGGAACCATTGTTGCAAAAGCAGACGATGTTCAACAATGGCAGATTGGAGATAATATTTGTGCGTTAGTTGCTGGAGGTGGTTACGCCGAATATTGTCTGGTACATCAAGATATTGCATTACCATTAGGTCACTTATCATTTGTTGAGGGAGCGGCTATACCTGAAAACTTTTTTACTGTTTGGGCGAATGTTTTTCAGATTGGTAAATTGAAAAAGGGTGAAACAGTGCTCATTCATGGTGGAACATCCGGTATTGGATCCGTTGCTATCATGTTAGCAAAAGCATTTGGTGCCACGGTGATCACAACAGTCGGCTCAGCAGAAAAGGTAGAAGTCGCAAAATCATTAGGGGCGGACTGTATAATTAATTACCGAAACGATGATTTTGTTCAACACACTCTTGATTATACGCGTTCTCAAGGGGTTGATATGGTTGTTGATATTGTTGGTGGTGATTATGTGGATAAAAATTATCAAGTCGCCGCAAAATTCGGGCGGATCATTCAAATAGGAATGATGAAAGGTAACCCTAAGAGCCTCAATTTAATGCCTTTAATGATTAAACGTTTGATTCACACAGGGTCAACCATGCGTTCACGTACCGTTGCCGAAAAATCCAGCATCGCCGCAGAGTTAAAGCAGCACGTTTGGGGGATGTTGCAAAAAGGTGAATTAAAACCTTTTATTAACAAAACCTACCCGTTAGACCAAGTGGCTGATGCTCATCGCCATATGGAATCTGGCGATCTTTACGGAAAAATAGTGTTAATTAACAAATAATTATTTTCCTATTGAGATTTATTGAGTCATGAAGATTTAATTTTTTCATGGCTCATTGGCTTGCTCATTTATAACAAATGGTTTACATTTTCAAGTGGTTTTAGCGTAAATATCTCTTTACAGCAGACTAATTTTCGAAATTTTGTTCCTGCGCACAAATCCGATTGAAATAAATACGAGTTTATTAATATTTTAACAATTATGGATTATACCTATAGCTAAGTTGGCACATTAACGGCTTGCCTATCAATAAATAACCCAAAGATAATAAAGATAACAAGATCATTAATATATTGTTGTCTTTTAAAGATATGCATCCGTTATATCACTTTCCAATGATAGTAGTTACTTAAATCAAATATGCCATTAAAAGCATGGGCATGATTTAAAGGTGTAGTGATAATGACAAATTTTAATAACTCAAAAATGAATGTAGATGCTTTATTTCTAGGACCGAAATCTGAAAATGCAGTATTTTTCAGAGAGATGATGGAATATGCGGTAACGGAACATATGCATTGGCGTTCAGGCTACCACCCAGAAGACCCTGAATATGTGACAACGGTCGATCGTTATGCACCGGAATATAGGGATACTTTATATCGAACAGAAGGTATTTTAAATCAACTCTCTTCTAAGTTAAAAACAACATCAATCCCATGGTTTTCTCCTCGTTATATGGGCCACATGAACGCGGATACCTTAATGATATCGAATCTCGCGTACGTTATGGCAATGATGTACAACCCAAATAACTGTGCCCAAGAGTCTTCCCCCACCACAACAGTACTCGAGCTAGAAGCAGGGTTAGACCTGTGTGCAATGTTTGGTTATGACACTAATCAGTCATGGGGGCATATTACTTCAGGCGGCACTGTCGCTAATTATGAGGGGTTGTGGGTTGCTCGAAATATTAAAACGTTACCTTTGGCAATAGCTAAGCATCCTCAGGCTCGTCAATTACTAAAAGAGGATAGTGAGAAAGCGTTGCTGAATATGCCGACCTCTGCTGTTTTAGATCTTATCGATGATTTAAAGAAACAAGGATTATTTGAAGAAGTCAGAGATATGACTTGTCGTGGTGAAGGGGTAGAACAAGGGAAATTAGGTAAGCTATTAGTCCCGCAATCTAAACATTACTCTTGGATGAAAGCGATGGATATTTTGGGGTTAGGACAACAAAATATCGTACAGCTCCCCGTCGATGCCAGTTATCGCACTGATACTGAGCAAATGAGACAAATTGTGTTTTCATTGATTGAACAAGGTGAGCCTATTTTAGCCGTAGTGGCTGTTGTAGGAACAACGGAAACGGGCGCGATTGATAATGTCGCAAAACTGATTGAATTGCGCAGAGAGTGCGAAGCGCGTTTTGGTGTCTCGTTTTATATTCATATCGATGCCGCTTATGCAGGCTATGCCTGTGCCATGTTCCGTGATGAGAATAATCAATTCCTTGATTATGATGTTTTGATTAAACGTTACCATCAGGAAGGTATTTTCCCCTCCGATGTTGTTTGGCCAAAGCCAGAGGTTTATCAAAGCTTCAAGGCATTACAAGAAGCGGACTCTATCACGGTTGATCCTCATAAAGTGGGCTTTATTCCTTATGCGGCAGGAGCAATCTGCATGAAGGATAAACGTATTGTTGATCTCATTTCTTATCATGCCGCTTATGTGTTTGAAGAAGTTGCAGAAAAAGGGCGTAAAGCAGAAAAGCAACAAAACGTATTATTAGGCTCTTCAATCATGGAAGGGTCAAAAGCTGGAGCCACGGCGGCGGCGGTCTGGGCGGCCCATCGGTTAGTTCCGCTAAATATTCTCGGTTACGGAAAAGTGATAGCAGCAGGAATAACCACTGCGAATTGGATCATTGAAAGTATCAATACCTGTGAGGCATTTGAAATCGAAGATAGAAAATTCGAAATTATTGCGCTGCCATCGCCTGATTTCCATATGGTCAACTTCATGTTTTAAGGAAGTTGGTAATCAATCATTAGAAAAGCAGAATCAACTGAATAAGCGCCTTTATGAGTTGTGCTCATATGCCGCAGGCCGCTCTTATACGAATGACTTTTTAACTTCCTCAACATCCTTAACCTCGGAAGAGTACGGTGATAATCCACGAAATTTCTGTCGTGAGGCTGGCTTTAGTGATCAAGAGTGGGATAAGACTCAGTCATTATATGTATTAAGAGCCGCGATCATGACACATTGCTTACGGGATAAGCAGCATTTCACCGATTTTTGGCAAGAGTTGAAAAATATCTTTGAAGGCAAGTTGCAACAGCTTATAGATGAAGAAAATAAATTAAATCATTCAAAACAAAAAATAACGCTATAAACTTCTTTGGCTAGGATCTCAATATGAAAAATCGCACACTTGGCAGTATTTTTATTGTTGCTGGCACTACGATTGGTGCTGGTATGCTTGCAATGCCGATAGCGGCAGCAGGTAATGGCTCCACGATAAGTTTAGCAATGTTGTTCGTGCTTTGGGCATTGATGTGTTACACCGCATTATTACTTGTCGAAGTCTATCAACATGAGTCCTCAGAAACGGGTATCGGCTCTGTTGCTCAGCGCTACTTAGGCTCAGGCGGTAAATTTATTACCGGTTTTAGTATGATGTTCCTGATGTACGCACTAACGGCGGCTTATGTTAGTGGTGCAGGGGAAATTATTACCTCCAACTTAAAAAGCAGTTTTGCTATTGAGATGGCTGATTGGATGGGGATTGTTATTTTTACGGTGATTGGTGGTGGTGTTGTGTGCTTTGGAACATCATCCGTTGATTTTATTAACCGTATTTTATTCGCAGCAAAAATTGTTTTTCTAGTCATTATCTTAGTGTTAATGATGCCACATGTTGAGCAGCAAAATTTATTGTCTGCACCAACAGAGAAAGTCTTGATCCTCTCGGCTATTCCTGTGTTTTTTACCTCATTTGGTTTCCATGGCAGTGTGCCAAGTGTTGTGAAATATATGGGCGGTGATGTGAAAAAATTACGGATAATATTTATTATCGGTAGTGCTATCCCATTAGTTGCCTATATTTTATGGCAGATTGCTACGTTAGGTAGCATTAACCCTACAACCTTTGTCGGCATTCTTGCAGAAAATTCAGGATTAAATGGCTTACTGGATGCTATCCGCAATGTTGTGATGTCGGAAAGAACCCAGTTTATTGCTCAGATGTTTATGAGTTTAGCGCTCGCCACCTCGTTTCTCGGTGTTGCTTTAGGGCTATTTGATTTCTTAGCGGATTTATTTAAGCGCCAAGATAATATGGAGGGCCGCCTGCAAACAGGATTATTAACTTTCTTACCACCATTAGTCTTTGCGCTGTTTTATCCGAAAGGATTTGTCATGGCATTAGGTTTTGCGGCGATTGCATTATCTATTCTTGCACTATTGTTACCTAGCGCGATGGCATTTAAATCAAGATTGTGTAATAAGCGTAAATATCAAGTTACCGGTGGCACACCTGCACTATTTATCGTGTTCTTGTGTGGTATTGTGGTGATCGGTGTTCAATTGGCAATTGCCTTCAAAATACTGCCAAACGTAGGGTAATTGACCTTTTCATTCAAATCAATAAAGCCAATCACGGACTCAACGGATTGGCTTTTTTTATTTCACGTCGATCATTGCTAATGCTTTTTTATCGATGGCATTTTATTAGCATCTCAATAAGAATAATTATCATTAGCATTTTATGCAAAAAAACAGATATATCTAAACTGGTAATCTTCAAAAAATCCACTATTATATTAGATATATCGGTTTTTAAGACCTAAAGGGGTTCTGAGAGTATTAATGAATAATGAACAACAAGCGGAACCGTGCCTTTGTGATGGTAAAAGCTTAAGCCGTATGTTTAACCCAAAACAGTTGCGTGTCTACATTCTGCATCTCTTGGCTGATGGGGCAAACTATGGTTATGAATTGATAAAAAAGATAGGGCAGGAAACGGCGGGTTTTTACTGCCCAAGCCCTGGTGTGATTTATCCAACATTAACATTATTAGAAGAGTTGGGGCTGATCACCGCGTATAAGGAGCAAGGAAAAGGGCGTAAGTGTTATTCGCTGACACCTGAAGGAAAATGTTTTCTATTATTGAAAGCTGATATTTTAGCGGAAGTTCAGCTAAAACTCAGTTATGCACAAGAGCTTACGGCTGGCAACCAATTTGCCAAAGAAATAGAGCTTGCTGTTGATAGATTTAAATCATTGCTGCGACACAACATTGTTTTGCAGGAATTGACTAAGGAACAATCAATGCGAGTTGTTGAAATTATCAACAGTGCTGTTGAACGTATTGAACAAGTCAACTCGGTATTGACAGTAGAAGGGCACGAACATGGCTAAAACCAATGATATTATTCAGGCAAAAGAGTCTTCATATATGAAAGATAACGTAAAGACATCACCTAATATACCATCTAACGAAAGTACGGAATCGGCCGAGGTAAAACCAGAGGCTGCATTAGATAAAAAATTTAAAGAGGTTGTTTGCCCAAAAGTACCGACATCTTATTTTAAACGAGCTAAACGCCAGCGTACTAAATAATAAAATAGGTTATTTTGCTGATTTATTATTCATGGTAAAACTTTTTGCACTTTAATTCGCTATTTTAGTGGAAAAAGGCCATGAAAATAAAAAAATAGACCTATTTTACCAAAACATTTTTCTGTTCTTAATGAACGGTCATAGTAAAACGCTGTTTATGGATTACATAATTATCATGTAATCCCCTAATAACCTTGGCTATTAGGGGATTGATTTAATTACAGGTTGAGTAGCGCCTGTATTTTTTCTATTTCATCGATCCACTGTTGTTGAAGCAGTGGTTTTTGATGAGCCAATTTACGTTGCCTATCTGCGTGTAATTTATCTTCAAGTAACAATAACTTTTCCAACAATTCATCTTCATAAACAGTCGATTGAGAAGCGGCTTCGTCTATATGGGGTGAAGCTACTTTTTCGTTAATTACGCTGTTATTTTGAAGGTGCGATTGTTGCTCGATTTGTTGGTAAACCTCCTCGACGTCAAGATACTCCTCTAATCGATTATTATTGATATACCAAAAACGCTGGCAACTCGTTTCAATTAACCATTTATCATGGCTAACCACCAGCAAAGCGCCTGCAAATTGTGATATTTGCTCACTCAGTGCTTCTTTACCTTCAAGATCAAGGTGGTTGGTGGGTTCATCTAGCATCACTAGCTCATATTGCGCCAAGCTCAAGCCAATAAATAACAACCGTGCTCGTTCGCCGCCACTGAGTGTTGCCACTTTTTGTTGGTGGCGAGTATAAGGAAAACCTGCACCAATCAATGCCATTTTGCGTTGTTCATCGACTAAATTAGCAAAAGGCCGTAAAGCATCAGATAAACTGTCATTATCATTGAGTTGCTCAAGTTGCTGGTCGTAATAACCCGCATTAATCGATGGATGAAACTTTAATTGCTCACTGTATCGTTCATCTGCTTTAAAACGTTGCCACAATAAACGTAATAAAGTGGATTTACCGCAGCCATTGGCACCAATAATGGCAATACGATCACCACTTTTGACTTGATGAAAACCTGTTGTGAAAAGCAATTTCTCATCGGGAGTCTTAATGTTGGCATGATCTAATTCAAGGACTCTATCTGCGGGGATCGATTTGCCATTTAGCGCTAATTTCCATTGATAGCCTTCAGTCAGCTCAGTTTGCGCCTCCTTGAGTCTATCGATATGTTTTTCCATCTGTTTTGCTTTACGAGAAAGGTCTTCGTTATCATAAACTTGACCCCATATAGCTAAACGTTTGGCACTTACCGCAATGCGATCAATCTCCTTTTGCTCCGCTTGATGGCGTTTTTCATCAGCGACATCTTTTTGGCTCAGTGCATGACGTGCAGATGAGCATGGGAGCCGGAAGAAATGTAGCGTTTTATCTCGCAATATCCATGTGCAGTTAGTCACTTTATCAAGCAGATTTTGATCGTGAGAAACTAAAACGAAGCTGCCTTTCCAGTTTTGCAAAAAGTTACCTAACCAAATCAATGTGGGAAGGTCAAGATGGTTACTTGGCTCATCCAATAGCATCAGATCGGGTTGTTGAATTAATGCTCTACCTAAAAGTAATCGGGTATGCTGCCCGCCACTAATTTGATTGGCTTTTTGTGCCCATTGTTTCTCAGTGAACCCTAAATCAGTCAGTAAAACTTCCGCTCGCCAACGCTCAGAAAGACGCTCTTGAGCAGGGAGTTGCTGCATAACTGCATCAATTAAACTCAAATGCGCTACCTCTTCGGGTAGGTGCTGTTCAATATAAGCGGTTACACACTGATTTGCATAAGTAATACTGCCACTGTTAGGTGATAACTGACCGGTCAAAAGCTTCAATAATGTACTTTTGCCACTTCCGTTATGCCCAATCAGACCAATACGATCACCACTTTGTAGCGTGAAGGTAATATTACTCAATAAAGAGGTTGTAGAAGTATCATAATTTAATGATTTTACAGATAATAAAGTGCTCATAGCTTACTCAATTTTTAGGCATGACAATGCCAGGGTATAGTCAGGACGACAACCCAGTAAGCTGAGGAAGGTATCTTTTGGGAGCTTCGCTCAGGCCGGGTTATCGCAGTATATAACTGTGAAAGCCTGAGCTTTGGCGATTACCAAAGAAGTGTGAATAGTCAATAAGATCACACAACATCATAATAAGCCTCCTTTTTTCTAGTGTTGAACAATATCGCTATCATAACAAACCTAGCAACTTTCTATCAATCACAATGATGTATTGTGTTTAGGTATTGTTATAAATGATTCTAATGGCATTAAAAGTGTCATGAATAAAACTGCTAGTGGCTGTGGTGAGTAATAATTTTGGAGTAAAATCAAGATGTAAACATATAGGAAACGCCAAAATGAATGTAGAAATAAAACCAGCCACAATTAAAGATGCCGCTTTGATTTTAGATATGATCATCGAATTAGCGGAATATGAAAAAGCACGTCATGAAGTTAAAGCATCTGTCACCGATATAGAAAACTCATTATTTGGTGAAAATTCAAATACAGAGGCTTTAATTTGCTATGTGGACGGTAAACCTGCTGGTTATGCGGTCTTTTTTTCTAGTTACTCGACTTGGTTAGGTAATAATGGGATCTACTTGGAAGATTTATATGTTTCCCCTGATTATCGAGGAGCGGGTGCGGGTAAAAAAATTATTAAAGTATATTGCAATGATTGCCAGTGAAAGGAAATGCCAGCGTTTGGAATGGAGTGTTTTAGACTGGAATCAACCTGCAATTGATTTTTATAAAAGTATTGGTGCTAAACCCCAAGATGAATGGGTTCGTTACCGTATGGATGAACAAACAATTGCTGAATTTATAAGTTAAATACCTAATAAGTTAATTTTATAACAAAATAATGCTAACAAACTTTTTTGTTAGCATTATTTTTTTGTTTTTTAATAAATCTTAAGCAATAAGTGCCAATAAACTCTTTTTAACTTTTGAATATGGTATTTTGTGATATATGTGCTATTTTACTTAAGGTTAAAAGGGATAAAATAGAATTAAATTAAAGGGATAGAGAACAGGCAAGTAACTTAATCTAAAAAGGAATATTGTATTGAGATGTTAAGTTGAAAATGTGCGTTAGTCAGTTTTTATTTTCTTGGTTTTATTATTTTTTAGTGTGACTAAATAAGATGGGCAATACTAAACAATTGAATTAAAAATTAGCTATTTTCTTTCACATAAAGAAAAGAGAAGGGATGGTATGAAAATAAATAAACGAAAGATCATTTTTTATGTCGCTATTATTTTAATTATTGCAGCAGGTGGTTTTTATTATTGGAGTATGAATTCTAGCAGTTTACCCGCAGGTTTCGCTCAAAAGTAATGGTCGTATAGAAGCAACCGAAATTGATATTGCAACCAAAACGGCAGGGCGGATCGATACTATTACGGTGAGAGAAGGTGATTTTGTCAAGGAAGGTCAGGTTCTTGCCAAAATGGATACCAGAGCACTGCAAGAACAGCTTCACGAAGTACAAGCTCAATTACGTCAAGCAATTAGTAATGTATCAACAGCAGAATCAGGTTTAGTGCAACGTGAAAGTGAAAAGTTAGCCGCACAAGCGGTTGTTCGTCAACGTGAAGCAGAACTTGATGCGGCACAGAAACGACTTAACCGTTCTCGTGCATTAGTAAGAACCAAAGCGGTTTTCTCAACAACAGGTTGATGATGACACCGCACAGGTACAAGGCGCAAAAGCCGCGCTGCAAGCGGCTAAAGCTCAGGTTGCAGCCTCTCTTGCGGCAATTGATTCTGCAAAAGCGGGCGTTGTTCAAGCAAAAACGCGCGTTGATGCAGCGACTGCAACTGAAAGACGTATTATTGCTGATTTAGATGATAGTGTGCTTAAAGCGCCGCGTAACGGTCGTATTCAATACCGTGTTGCTGAACCTGGTGAAGTATTAGGGGCCGGTGGTCGAGTATTAAATATGGTTGACCTCAGCGATGTTTATATGACCTTCTTTTTACCTACAGAAGATGCTGGAAAAGTGGCATTAGGCAGTGATGTGCATATTGTCTTAGATGCTGCCCCTAATATTGTGATACCTGCGAAAGCGACTTTCGTTGCCAGTGTTGCACAATTCACACCAAAAACCGTTGAAACGCAAAACGAACGTTTGAAATTAATGTTCCGTGTTCGCGCACGAATTTCACCAGAGCTACTGGAAAAGAACCTCGAATATGTCAAAACTGGTTTACCTGGCAAAGCTTATGTTCGTTTAGATCCTAATGCCCAATGGCCAACTGACCTTGAGGTGAGATTACCACAATGACCCATAATTTGATGGATGATGTGATAGTAGATTTAAGCCATGTCAGCCAACATTACGGTGATAATTGTGCGTTGGATGACATTACTTTATCAATTCCAGCAAGGAAAATGGTTGGTTTAATTGGCCCTGATGGTGTGGGGAAATCAAGCCTAATTTCATTGATTGCCGGTGCAAGAGAGATCCAGCAAGGGAAAGTTATCGTTCTTGGCGGTGATATGGCAGATAAAGAACATCGCCGAGAAGTCTGTCCTAAAATTGCTTATATGCCCCAAGGATTAGGGAAAAACTTATATCACACGCTTTCAGTCTATGAAAACGTCGATTTCTTTGGGCGTCTATTTGGGCAATCCAAAGAAGAGCGCCAGTATCGAATCGACGATTTACTCGAAAGCACGGGGTTGGCTCCATTCAAAGATAGGCCCGCTGGGAAGCTTTCAGGGGGGATGAAACAGAAACTGGGGCTTTGTTGTGCGCTAATTCATGACCCTGATTTACTGATCCTTGATGAACCAACCACAGGGGTTGACCCATTGTCACGGGCACAATTTTGGGATTTGATCGAACGTATTCGCGAACGACAAACCAATATGAGTGTGTTGGTGGCCACTGCTTATATGGAAGAAGCGGAACGTTTTGATTGGCTGGTTGCGATGGATGATGGCAAGGTCATGGCAACAGGACATGCCTCTGAACTGAAAGCACAAAACACAGTGCGATGATCTTGAAGCTGCATTTATTGCGTTACTGCCAGAAGAGAAGCGTAGCGGTCATAAAAAAGTGGTTATCCCGCCTCGTGATACCTCAGACGATGATGTGATAGCGATTGAAGCGCAAGATCTAACCATGCGTTTTGGTCAATTTGTGGCGGTCGACCATGTTAATTTTAAAATACCGAAAGGTGAAATATTTGGCTTTTTGGGATCTAACGGATGCGGTAAGTCCACAACGATGAAGATGTTGACTGGGCTATTGCAAGCGAGCGAAGGGCAAGCATGGTTATTTGGGCAAGAAATTGACCCAAAAGATATCGAAACGCGCAAACGCGTTGGTTATATGTCACAAGCATTTTCCCTCTATAGCGAATTGAGTGTCGAACAAAACTTAGTTTTGCACGCTAAGCTATTTCATATCGCGGAAGATCAAATTAAGCAGCGTATTGATGAGATGTGCCAGCGTTTTGATTTAGATGATGTGCGAGATACGATGCCCGATGATTTACCGTTAGGTATTCGTCAACGCTTATCGCTAGCCGTTGCCGTTATTCATCGCCCCGAAATGTTGATCCTTGATGAGCCTACATCAGGGGTAGACCCTGTGGCGCGAGACATGTTCTGGAATTTAATGGTTGACCTTTCAAGGCGTGACGGTGTCACTATTTTTATTTCTACCCACTTTATGAATGAAGCGGAGCGCTGTGACCGTATTTCCTTGATGCATGCAGGGAAGGTACTTGATTGTGATACTCCTGATAATCTGATCAAAAAGCGCGGATTAGACACGCTGGAAGCCACTTTTATCGCCTATCTACAAGATGCTGTGGGAGAAGCCGGAGCGACCAAGGATACAGCCCCTGAATTTCATGTTGACCCTGAGCTTAAAAAACAGACGGATGAAGCGCTGAAAAGCCGTTTCAGTTTCCGTCGATTATTTAGTTATAGCATTCGGGAAGGGATGGAGTTACGGCGCGACCCAGTACGTTCGACACTCGCACTACTGGGTACGGTGATCCTCATGTTTATCATGGGCTATGGGATCAGTATGGATGTGGAAAATTTACGTTTTGCAGTACTTGACCGTGACCAGACAGGTTTAAGCCAAGGTTATACCCTAAATTTGGCAGGCTCTCGCTATTTTATCGAGCAGCCTCCCATTAAGGATTATGATGAACTGGAAACCGCGCTGCGTAGCGGTAAAGTATCTGTCGCCATTGAAATTCCCCCTAATTTTGCGCGTGATGTAGCAAAAGGGCATGCGGTGAAAATTGGCGTATGGGTTGATGGCGCAATGCCTAATCGTGCTGAAACTGTTCGTGGTTATGTACAAGCGATGCATCTCGCTTGGTTAAGCACCATGGCTGCTAAGCAACCAGTTGGTGTGGCGGGAATGCCTGTCATCGACATTCAGACCCGTTATCGCTATAACCCCGATGTAAAAAGTTTACCTGCGATTGTTCCCGCAGTGATTCCTCTGTTGCTGATGATGATCCCAGCGATGTTAAGTGCACTCAGTGTGGTTCGCGAAAAAGAGCTAGGATCAATGATTAACCTTTATGTAACCCCGATCACCAAATTGGAGTTTTTATTAGGTAAACAGCTTCCTTATATTTTATTAGGCATGTTTAACTTTGTGATGCTCTGCGCGTTGAGTGTATTTGTTTTTGGCGTTAGCTTTAAAGGGAGTTTTCTGACCTTAACACTTGCAGCTTTTCTCTATATTACTATCGCAACAGGAATGGGCTTGCTGATCTCTTGCTTTATGAAGAGTCAAATCGCCGCTATTTTTGGTACCGCAATTATTACACTGATCCCGGCTACTCAATTTTCAGGCATGATTGACCCTGTCTCTTCACTTGAAGGGATTGGTCGTTGGGTTGGTATGGTTTATCCAACATCGCACTTTTTGACAATAACACGCGGTACTTTCTCTAAAGGACTGAACTTGTTTGATTTGCAAGCGTCATTTATTCCGCTATTGATTACTATCCCTATCGTGATAGGCCTCAGTGTTATTTTCCTGAAAAAACAGGAGTCCTAACTGATGATACGTAAGTTACAAAACATATTTCATTTAGGTGTCAAAGAGCTGCGTAGTTTAGGGCGTGATAAGGCGATGATGGCGCTTATTGTTTTTGCTTTTACGGTGTCGATTTATTCATCGGCAACAGTGACGCCAGGCTCTTTGCATCACGCACCGATTGCGGTTGCTGATCAGGATAAATCACAGTTATCGAACCGTATTATCAATAGTTTTTATGCACCTTATTTTAAGACGCCGGCGGATGTAACTCCCGAACAGATTGATGGCCTTCTTGACCGAGGTACTTATACTTTTGCTTTAGATATTCCACCTAATTTTCAGAAGGATGTACTGGCCGGTCGCCATCCAGAAATCCAAGTGAATATTGATGCAACACGTATGAGCCAAGCGTTTTTAGGTAATAGCTACATTCAAAATATCACTTTAGGTGAAGTGAATGAGTTTCTTGCTAAGTACCGTAGTGATGCGAGTTTACCTGTAGATCTTGAAGTTCGTATGCGTTTTAACCCCAACTTAACGCAATCATGGTTTGGGTCGGTAATGGCAATCATTAATAACATTACTATGCTTTCGATAGTGTTAACGGGCGCTGCGCTAATTCGCGAACGAGAACACGGTACGGTTGAGCATTTAATGGTGATGCCACTAACTCCATTTGAAATCATGCTATCTAAGATTTGGTCAATGGGATTAGTGGTTTTGGTTGCCTCGGCAGTATCGCTTCTGCTGGTGGTTAAAACCTTGCTACAAGTGCCGATCGAGGGGTCTATACTGCTATTTATGTGTGGTGTGGCATTAAGCTTATTTGCGACCACATCAATTGGTATCTTTATGGGTACGCTAGCTCGTTCAATGCCTCAGTTTGGGCTATTGATGATCCTTGTTCTATTACCGTTAAATATGCTTTCAGGAGGTATGACCGCACGTGAAAGTATGCCTCAGTTAGTTCAAGACATTATGCTGACGATGCCGACAACACATTTTGTGAGCCTTGCACAAGCGATTTTATATCGAGGAGCAGGGTTCCAGATCGTTTGGCCTCAGTTTATTGTCTTATTAATTATCGGTATCGTCTTCTTTTCATTCGCATTAATGCGGTTTCGTAAAACCATTGCAACCATGGCATAACACCTTGCTGTTGCAATTATGTCAAAAAACGCTTGCTGAATTGTTCAGTAAGCGTTGTAATATAGTGCCTATCAATTCAAAAATCATTGCAAGGCTGTACCTATCAAATCGATAGTATTAACTGATTGGAAAAAAAGGCTGTAAACCAGTAACTTAATAATCAACCAAACAGGAGAACGTAAAATGTCTTTAATTAATACTCAAATCAAACCATTTAAAAATCAAGCTTTTAAAGACGGTAAGTTTATCGAAGTCACCGAAAAAGATGTAGCTGGAAAATGGAGTGTATTCTTCTTCTATCCAGCAGACTTTACTTTCGTTTGCCCAACTGAACTTGGTGACGTCGCTGACCATTACGAAGAATTCCAAAAAATGGGCGTTGAAATCTATTCAGTTTCAACTGATACCCACTTTACTCACAAAGCATGGCACGAAAGTTCAGAAACTATCGGTAAAATCAAATACACCATGATCGGTGACCCAACAGGTGAACTGACTCGTAATTTCGAAAATATGCGTGAAGCAGAAGGTTTGGCTGACCGTGGTACTTTCGTTGTTGACCCACAAGGTATCATCCAAGCTATCGAAATCACAGCAGAAGGCATTGGCCGTGATGCTTCTGATCTGCTACGTAAAGTTAAAGCTGCACAGTATGTTGCTAGCCACCCAGGCGAAGTATGCCCTGCTAAATGGAAAGAAGGTGAAGCAACTCTGTCTCCATCTTTAGATTTGGTTGGCAAAATCTAATCGAAAACTTTATTTCGAAAGTAGAAAGTAAAAACATACTGATGTTATCGGGTGCTATGCACCCGATTTTATGACCAAGGGGATCATATGCTCGATAACAATATGCAAGCGCAATTGAAAGCGTATTTAGAAAAATTGACTAAACCTGTTGAGTTAGTCGCTAATTTAGATAGCAGTAATAAATCAAATGAAATAAAACAGCTTCTAAACCAAATTGCTGCGCTTTCAGACAAGATTACTGTTCGTGAAGTACAAGATAATACTCAAAGAGTACCATCATTTTTAATTACTAACCCTGGTGTTGATAGTGGATTGCGTTTTGCAGGTTCACCACTAGGCCATGAATTTACATCGCTTGTGCTTGCATTGTTGCAAATTGGTGGTCACCCATCTAAAGAAGCACAAGAGTTATTAGATCAAGTGAAGGCCCTTGAAGGGGAATTCCATTTTGAAACCTATTATTCATTATCGTGCCATAACTGCCCAGATGTTGTGCAAGCACTGAATTTAATGGCAGTATTAAATCCAAATGTCACACATACAGCGATTGATGGTGCGCTGTTTCAAAATGAAATTGAAGAACGTAATGTGATGGGCGTTCCCGCTGTTTTCTTAAATGGAAAAGAGTTCGGCCAAGGGCGCATGACATTAAGTGAGATCATTAATAAGGTTGACACGAATGCTGACGCGCGTGCCGCTAAAGCATTAACGGAACGTGAACCATTTGAAGTACTCATCATCGGTAGTGGACCTGCTGGAGCATCCGCAGCGGTTTATACTGCACGTAAAGGTATTCGCACTGGTGTGATCGGTGAGCGTTTTGGTGGCCAAGTTATGGATACCGTTGATATCGAAAACTACATTTCTGTACTCAAAACAGAAGGGGCGATATTTGCGGGAGCACTGAAGAACCACGTTGATGACTACAATGTTGATGTAATTGATGGTCAGTCAGTGACTAAGTTAATTCCAGCAACAGAAGAAGGCGGTTACCACCAAATCGAAACAGCTTCCGGCGGAGTAATGAAGTCACGGAGTATCATTATTGCGACAGGTGCCCGTTGGCGTAACATGGGAGTACCTGGGGAGCAAGAGTATCGCACGAAAGGCGTTACATTCTGCCCACACTGTGATGGTCCGTTGTTTAAAGGCAAACGCGTTGCTGTGATTGGTGGGGGTAACTCAGGTATTGAAGCGGCTATTGACTTAGCGGGTATTGTTGAACATGTAACAGTATTGGAATTCGCGCCTGAATTGAAGGCGGATTCAGTACTACAAGATAAAGCTCGTAGCCTGAAAAATGTTGACATTATCGTTAATGCTCAAACATTGGAAGTGAAGGGCGATGGTAGCAAGATGACGGGTCTTGAATATAAAGACCGTACTGATGATAGTGTACATTTATTAGAAGTTGCAGGTGCATTTGTGCAAATTGGCTTGTTGCCAAATACCAATTGGTTAGGTGATACCGTTGCACGTAACCGTATAGGCGAAATTGAGGTGGATGCACGTGGCGAAACAAATGTGAAAGGTGTGTTCGCTGCGGGTGACTGTACTACTGTACCTTATAAACAGATCATTATTTCAGCCGGTGAAGGTGCAAAAGCCGCACTTAGCGCCTTTGATTATCTAATCCGCACAAGTACCAGAACCGCTGAATAGGTGTAATTTACTTTATATTCAGTGAGTTGTAGTCAAAAGGCACTCGGGGGCGAGTGCCTTTTTTTTGTACATAATCTGTACAGAAAAGGCTCAAAAGTGCCTAAAAGTGTTCAAGTGTGGACAACTTGTGGACGATCTAAACGCTGATTTGGTGGTACTTACAGCGGAGAAATACATCCCAGTGTGGACAATTTGTGGACATGCAAAAGTTAAATTTGTATTGCTTTTCGTCGTCAAAATCATCCTAAAACGAACAGTCTATTAAGCTAACTCTGTTCCTCCCTTTAATGGGTTGTACGTAATCGCATCTTGAAGAAAGTCCGGTGCAAAGTGAGCGTAGGTCAGTGTTTGCTGTAATGTCGAGTGACCTAGGATCCTCTGCAAAGTAATAATACTGCCGCCATTCATCATAAAATGGGTTGCGAAAGTATGCCGTAATGCGTGCGTGGCTTGACCATGTGGCATGTCAGGCTTAATGGTCTTTATGTGTTTTCTAAACATATCGTAAGAGGTGTTTGGAAAAAGTAGACCGGATTTTCGCGTACAGACCTTATCTGCGACTTCTTGGGAAATCGGCACAATGCGCGCTTTACCTGTTTTGGTAAAAGTGAAACGGATTTTATTTTGGATCACGTGCTCGCGTTTTAATTTAACTGCTTCCCCCCAACGCGCGCCGGTGCTTAAACATAAAATAGCCACTTTTTTATTATCACCTTTTAATATATTCAGCAGCAGCCCAATTTCTTCATGCGTTAAATAGGACATCTCAGTCGCTTTTTGCTTTAACCGTGATAGCCCTCGTATTGGATGTTTACCCATAAATAAATCCGTGCGCTTTAAGGCGGTAAATATGCCGCTTATCGCTGAAAAATCACGGTTTATCGTGGAGGGCTTGATACCCGCAGCGAGCCGAAGTTCGCGGTAAAGTGCTAATTGCTTATCGGTTAATAAGCACATTGGCGGGTTATCGAGTGCGGTCGCAATGCGTGTTGCCCTTAATAACGTGTCCCGCGCATAGTCGCTACTTTTACCAAAGGTGTTCCACCACAAATCAATTAAGTCTTGTAGTGGCCGAATATCATTGGATTTATCTAACCAATCTTTGTGCATTTTGTTCGATAGGGCGTAACGTTCAAACAAAACGGCTTCGTGTTTTGTATCAAATCGACGCCTGACGCGTTTTCCTTGACGGCCAGCCGGTCTAATGTCCACTTCATATTGACCATCTTCGAGTTTCTTAATTGCCATAAGAAAGCCCTCCGAGGGTCGATTGGCCTTGCGAGTTAACCTCACAAAATGCCTGATAAATTGTTAACCAGTTTTCTTGTCTGAGTGGGGTGAGCCTGAATTTTCGTGCCCAGTGTGCGCTAAAGCCGGTGCGATTTGGCCAGCTTCAGGGTTTATTTCGTCGAACATAAACCAATGAAGATATTTTTTAAATCTTGGATGTATAAATAGTTTCATACCAGCCTCCATCGGCATTTTAGCTTTTCCCGATTCATAGCCATGATATGTATTGTAATTAATACCAATTAAATCAGCTATTTCCTTTGTTTTCAGACGCTCTGAGTCCCTTATGAGCTTTAACTTCTCTGATTGTTGAGTTGACATGTAATTTCTAATCTGCAATTATTCACTTAAATAGAAATCGCCTTTTAGTGAATCAAGGCGCCATAGAGCGCAAAAGAGTGCCCATAAATAAGAGGTTATCAGATGAGAGAGAAAATCGTAAGTCTGTCAGATGTTGTGACTGAGGAAAAATTCGCTGAGTTGATTGGTAAGCCAGCAAGCGCAGTGGCTGATATGCGTAAGGCCGGTAAGTTACCGATTGTTCAGATGAAAAGACCCGGCTCTAGTCGTGCGGAGAATTATGTGTATTTGCCTGCGTGGAATAACGGTTTAAGGCTGGCCTATGAGTCGTTACCCGCAGAAATGCGCGACGGTTGGTTGGTGTGGTTGGGTTTAGGTAAGCCGCAATGAGTCAGGTTATTTGTGTGAGCCATCATTGCGCGGTGTATCGCGGGTTTACGATTATTACGTTACCACGCAAGAAGCAGACACCAATCACACGTTATCACGTTTGGCATTTAGGGGAGTCGTTCGGCAAGTTTGATGCTATGGCTGAAGCGACAAAATATATAGATGGGCTGTGGAGGATGAAAGGTGGAAAGTAATTTAACTTCAAATCAAAAATTTAATTTAATGACTTCATCAATTGATAATTTAATTATTAACGATAATCAAAATAAGCATTTTCAAAACATTATTGTTTCTAATTCTATTATCTCTGGAGAGTGTAGATTGTACAAAGACAATGTTCATATAGCGAACATTGTCTTTCAAAAATAACTTTCACTTTATTGTGTTGTACAAGACGCTGATACCACTAGTTAACAAGCTAGAAGCTACATTCACTAAGACTTCTTTTGTACCTGTTTTAGTCGCTTTAACTAACTCGTCACCAAATGATGATGAGCCATCAATTGAATTAGGGATTAATTTTAATAATTCTAATCCTTTGGATGTTAAAACAAGATTTTTAGCTTGTCTTGGGTCAATTTGACCTGTGATATAACCGGTTTCAATTAACCAGTCTATGGCTGATGAAACAAAGATAGAATTTAAGTTTACTTGTGGAGTGCCTGTATTTTCAGCTGAAATTATTTGGGTATCAGGAAATAAAGTGGATAGTAAAAAGATGTTTTTACTGGAAATTTTTCATATAAATGAGCAAGGGTAATACCAGTAAACTTCATTAAATTTAACAATATTTTCAGGAGTAGACATGGATAATCCTTTGTTATCGAAACAGGCCAAAAACAATGATGAATTATACAATAAAATCAGTGAATTAATTGATTATCAGCTTGGACTAGTTTTTGATGCTTATACTAGCAAAAAACAATGGAATGATCTTCTTGCAAGTGCCGATTTAAACCAAATAGCGGAAGCGCTAGCTAATAACTTACACAGTGCAGGGCTTGATGTTGTTACAGCCAGAAGAATTCTAAATAAGCAATGTTAGGTGGCTGTTATGCCTGATTCCGGTCAATAAATTGCAGGCATAGCAAATATACCACACACCATGTTGCCGATCATGGTTAAAAAAATCGGATTAAATATCGTAAGGTGATTATTAATATAGAAAATAATCAGAGTTAGATAGTATTTAAATAATCAAATTAATAAACAATGACCTTTATCGGTCAGGGCTTTTTATTACCTAAAAATGAGGTTTTAAAATGAGACATATTCCAGACCCTATATTTACTCCCGTCGCCGAAAATATAAAAGCCAATCGGGAAGATGAGCGCAAATCATTAATGAATCGTTTTGCTGATCGCCAACGTCAATTAGCTGACAAAGTATTAACAGAGAAATTAGATTATGCGCAAATTCATCAGTTATTGATTGATGAAGCGGATAAATTCGAGTCACAAGCGGGAGATCTTAACTATGTCTGATGTTATCGACCGCGCCAATGAACATGCGGCATTAGTGCTAGAACAGAATATCCAAGCTGCGAGGAAGCCAGCGAATAGTGTATCTGCGTTTGAATGTGAGAATTGTGATCACCCAATACCAGAAGCCCGCCGCCAAGCAGCGATTGGCTGCACCTTGTGTATTGACTGCCAAATTCTGTTTGAACTGAAAGAAAAACATTACCACAGCGTATGAGAAATCATTTTCTGTAAGCAAATAAAAAGCACACAACCTGCGGGATAGACGCTGATTGTGTGCTCTAAGGTTATCACATGAAATCATATCATATTCAGGCGTTATTGCCTCGCCTTATACACGACTTTCAATTTAAAGAGCAAAATGGCTATTTACGCCAAGGTGTGTGCCCGAACTGTAAGAAAAAAGAGTTATTTACCTCAATTGAAATGCCGTTTGTATTGCGTTGTGGCCGTGAAAATAAATGTGGCGCTGAGTTGATTGTAAAAGAGATTTATCCCGATATATTTGATGACTGGTCAGCACACTATCCTAAGACGCAACAAGCCCCAAATGCAGCCGCAGATGCCTATTTACAGCACGCCAGAGGGCTAGACATCGCTCCGTTGAAAGGGTTGTATTCCGAGTCTAGCTATCATGCCAATGGGTTAGGTGCGGCAACGGTGAAATTTGCTTTACCCGAGGGGGCATATTGGGAGCGAATTATTGATAGACCCTCACGGTTTGATCGCAAAGCTAACTTTTTTGGTTCTTATAAAGGGCATTGGTGGACACTGCCGCAACAGGATTTAACTCAGGCCAAAGAGATTTGGCTAACGGAAGGCATTTTCGATGCCCTTAGCTTGATTCAAAATGGTATTGCTGCTGTATCGTTAATGACTTGCCATAATTACCCTGAAGTTGCTTTGAATGCGCTGAGAGCTGCGCTAGGTAACAATAAAAAACCGTTGTTGGTTTGGGCGCTAGATAATGGCTCAGCTGGCGAACGTGCCATGAAAAAGTTTGTTGCCCGCAGCCATGATGATGGCTGGAGAGCCACTGCCGCGAGACCCGCTGAAAAAGAGTGTGGCAACGATTGGAATGACTTACATATGAAAGGCAAGCTAACGGAGCGCGATATTGCCCGTTATCGCTATTACGGCAAGTTGTTGTTAGCCTCAACTGCGTTTGAAAAGGCGCGTTTAATGTTTAACTGGACGGAGCGTTCAGAGTTCGATTTTCAGCACGATAACCGCTTGTATTGGTTTAAGTTGGATATCGATAAAATGATGAAAACCATTGAGCGTATTCATGATGCCGAACCCGATTTAGATGAAGATGAAGCCAGACAAAAAGCGGTAAAAGAGTCAGGTACGGTAGTTGAAATTGCCAATTGTTATCCCACGCCGTTATATTTCCAAAAGTCGGTTGAAACCGATGAATCATGGTATTACATGAGGGTCGATTTCCCTCGTCAGGCGCAAGTTAAAGCCACGTTTACTGCCTCGCAGTTAACCAGTGCCAGTGAATTCAAGAAGCGTTTATTGCATGTGGCCAAAGGGGCGGTTTATACCGGCACAACTTTGCAATTGGACCGCATTTGCAAGCAAGCTTTGCCAGATATTAAAGAGGTGATCACGCAAAATTATGTGGGTTATAACAAAGAGTATGGTGTGTATGTGTTTAATGATGTTGCGGTGCAGGATGGTAAGTGTTTTACGTTAAATGAGGAGGATTATTTCTCTCTCAATAAGTTGGATATCAAGACGTTAAGCCTTAGCCCATCATTGGCCATTAATACCGATTTTAGCGAATTTGATACCAGTTTGGTTGAGCTCCCTTTGGGATGCATTTGGCGCAAAAGGTTATGTAGTGTTGGCGTTCTGGTTGGGTTCGTTCTTTGCGGAGCAGATACGCAAGACCCATAAAAGCTATCCATTTTTAGAAATTTGCGGTGAACCTGGTTCTGGTAAAAGTACGTTGATTGAGTTTTTATGGCGCTTATGTGGTCGTGCTGATTACGAGGGGTTCGATGCATCAAAATCGAGTGTTGCCGCTCGAGGACGAAACTTCTCACAGATAAGTAATTTGCCAGTGTGTTTAATTGAAAGTGATCGCGTGCAAGATAATGCAAAACTAAAAGCGTTTGATTGGGAAGAGTTAAAATCACTGTATAACGGCCGTGCGACGCGTTCACTAGGGGTTAAAAATAGCGGTAATGAGACCTACGAGCCGTTATTTAAAGGCAGTATTGTGATTGCACAGAATGCAGAGATTAACGCGTCACGCGCCGTTTTAGAACGGATTATTCATCTTTATACCGACAAAGCGGAGCAAAGTGTTGAAACTCGTTATGCTGCCATTGCCCTTGAACGTTATCCCATTGAAAAGCTGTCTGGTTTTCTGCCTACGGTATTGATGAAAGAAGCGGCAATATTAAAGCAATACAATGAGCGCGTAGATAGTTTACAGGCGCAGTTATTTGCGGATAAAGCGATTAACCATGAGCGGATCGCCAAAAATCACGCACAACTAATTGCGTTATTGGAAACGTTAGCGTTAGTTCTTCCTGTAAAAGCGGCTCATATCCGCCAAACTCGTGACTTTATTATTGAGTTGGCCAAACAACGTGTCCAAGCGATCCAACTTGACCAGCCACAAGTGATGGAGTTTTGGGAACTGTTTGATTATTTACACGATAACGAGGCTTTTGGTGTGAATCACAGCAGTGAAAAGGGTGTTTATGCAGTGAATTTTAACCATATTGCACAGGTGGCTAGTGAGTACCGTCAGTCTATGCAATTGAATACTGATATTAAGAATTTATTGAAAGCGGGGCGTATGCGTAAGTTTGTGGGCGTTAAGACGGTGAGAAGTGTGGTGAACAGTCAATTTAATAACACGCTTGCGGTGGGGAGTACTTTGTCGAAGCCGGATGTGCTTAGATGTTGGGTATTCCAAGAAAACAGTGAAAGCTAGTTATCGTCTATTTCCTTTCTATCGGCTGCCTTGTGCAGCCTTTCTCTTATTTAAAAATATCCATCAAAGCAAAACCATAAATACTCAGAATAACAAATAAAGAAGATATTATTGATTGCACGATAAATAAGCATTATTAGAGGATTTTTATATAAATAGAGAATTTATGGGAGGGGTTCGGAAAGGCGTTACAAACGTTACAAATTTAGTATTTCCATATAATGCATTGATTATTAATATAAATATAGGCACCTAAAAACGTTACAAAAGCGTTACTTTACCGTTACGTGTAACGGTTTTAAAAGGTTACAAATTAGAAATATAACTTATTGTTTTATAAGGATGTAACGTTTTAGACTCTATTTTGTGATGCTTTGTAACGGTTAAAACGTTACATTGAAATGCTTTATTATCAGTGGGTTATTGGTTGTTTTTGGATAGTGTAACGGTTGTAACGCTTTTCCGAACACGTCACCGTTATTTGGGGTGTGAATTTTGTTTGTTAATAGTGAAGTAAGGATAGGCTATTATTTTATCTCTTTGAGGGGTAGTCAGAATTCGTGGGAGGGGTTCGGAAAGCGGTTACAATGGTTACAAAATTAAAATAGTATTGTATCTTATTGATAAGATATAAAAATATAGGAAAGGCAAAAGGTTACAAATAGGTTACTTTGTGGTTACGTGTAACCGTTGTAATCGATTTACGAAGGGGAAACCCCTTTTCATTATTAATTTGAAAGAGGGGTTATTAAATAAAACTGCTATTATTCAGTATCTACAATTTCACAAAAGTAGCTATCTACTATTAGACGAACAAAACGCCACCAAGCATAGGTAATTGTTGGTTGCATAGCATCAATATCGTCTAGTAGCCCATGCGCTATTTCATTGCGTAAGTTTGGTCCTCCAGACTCAGTGAATAGCATTTTCATTTCAAATAGAAGGTTTTCATCGAAAATATCACAGGCTTCTTTTTTATCTAATAAAGTGCTTAAACCAGCTTCCATTTCATCTTGATCAGAGGTAATGGTAGTCGTGCTAACATTACTATATTTTAGTATGCTTCTAACAAAGTTCTCTAGCTGAGGGCATAATAAGTAAATTGCCGTAGAAAAATCCTTTTTTAATCCTAATGTAACTATTTTCTTAAAAACATTCCGTCGTTCAATTGGTATAAAAAGAGAGTGTTCAATAATGTCATTGATACTATTTTCTAGTTCATCAGTATTATTGTATTTCTTATTAATTTCATCAATAATAGAGGTTATTAAGTATTCAGTAAGCGAGGTTTGAATTTTTATTAACATAAAACATTCATCAGCGTAATTGTTATCGTCACTAGTATCGTCATGTAAATTTAGTGGTGCTATTCTATTTATAACTCTACCATCTTTAGCTAGATTTACTTTGACAGATAAATGTCTGAAAATGGTATTGTTGGCTTGTATTTTTGCTTCTTCTAATATATTTGTTTTTTTTATGGTTCTGTCCATAAATAGTAAAGAAAAAAACTGATCTGAAAAACTATTTTTATCTCGGATTTTCTCTACACAATGATTTACATGTTCAATATATTCTCTAGGAAATTTAAAGTTTGTAGTTACACTCTTTAAATTGTCTATTGTATTTTTTCCTGCTGGTTGTAAACTAAGTTCTATAAATTTTATTTTTTCATTTATATTAAAATAATCCCTGTCTTTTTTGGGGATTTTCCTGAAATATAATAAAGATATATTAAAAGAGTATAATGACTGTATACCTGTTGATTTTGATGCTAGGTCATAGTGTAAGTCTCCTATTCTTTTATATGTGTAATACTCCAAGTGTTCATTTTTTTTCTTTTCTATAAATGTATGATAATAAATCTAAATAGTCTTTTGTTTGATTTATATCATTAACTTTTATTGATTTTTCTATTAAATTATTAAGCAGCGGGAGCCAGTTTTGATATTCAATTATTTGAGTTACATGTAAAAAGGTAAATAATGCAAAACACCAATTATAATTTATGTCGTAAGGTGTTTTTTCTTCAGTTTCATTTTTTATGATACTGAGTATGTTATTAGCTAGCATGTTAGATAAAATATTAATTTGGGGGTTGTTCAATTTACTTATGCTTGCGGCTTTTTTCATGGCTACGCCATAATAGCCAAACCACTCATCATGCTTTAAGTTGAAATTAATTGCTTCATTTAACGCTAGGGTAATATATTTTAATCGCTCACTCCTTTTTCTGGATGAAATGAAATCATATGCTTTGAATCTTAAGGTGGGATATTGAATGTTATTAATCATAATAATTAAATTATTAATATCATTATCAGTGATTGAGCGTATGATATCATCATTTCCATTACCTAATGTGTAGTTTTTGAAATTTTGATTTTTGAAATCATAATCAATATAAATTATAAAGAAAAATAAATTGAGAATGTGTTTTTTGTTAATGTCACTACCATTGATGATATCAGTATATAGAAGTGTTAAATTATAGTGATTACGAAACTGTAAGTTTACTGTCTGAAGTCGTGAGTAATCAAAGTTAATAAAGTCGTTAGCTGTTAATAATGGGCCATTAGAGTAATCAACGCCTTCTTCAAAAAAACTTAACATATTATATCTCCTAAAAATGTTAAATGTTATGTTCTATTTATATTATTAGTATAATTGATTATTTAAAAGACTCTTTTTCTTAAAAATAAGAAACTCAGAATTATGAAGAAAATTTTGTTTGTTTTTTGTTCCGATAATATATTGTGTCTGTGTTTTATAGTATTCAATAGAGTAACTGAAATATTGCTACACAAATTCGCACGAAAATGCACAAATTTAACCTTGATTGATTTTCTACTCAGTACCTGTACTGGTGCGGCTTGCCACCATCGGCACAACTGCACAAAAAAGCACCCCTTTTGTGTGCGGGCGAGGCGGGGGAGCAAGCGCGCGCAAAGGGGTAAAGATGAGCCGCGCTGGCTATGATGTGCTTAGTCCATGAGTGGTGTTATTTGCGATTATTCAGACTGTACAGCCTAGATCAGATAAAAAATAAATTCGGGTATGTGGAACAGATAGAGCGGCGCTAAGGCCGTTCTATTAGCTTTGAAAGGGAGAGCATCGATTAACGTGGATTGAATGGTTTATTTATAGTTAGGTTCTTTGTTCTTCGCCTGTGTCAAAAAATCCAGCAATGCATATTGTTTAAAGCGGATCACCTCAACGCCTAGCATGTCGTTAATTGATTTCATGCTTTCCATCAGTGGTAATAACTCATTGAACCAAAACACCATTGCGGCCTTTTCGATATCGCCAAGGCTACCGGAGCCTTGCGGGATGATCCCCATCAGTTGTGGTGGTATCCGGTGCATAGCCAACAAATCATCGCGGGTGGTGTCCTTGATACCGACAAACTCATCTTTGGCACTGATTTGTGAGAATGGCAGTATTTGAATCCCATCCTTGCCACCATTGGCAGCATAGACAAAGATATTCTTAAATGCCTTACCTTTTCGGGCTTCGGTGAGTGATTTCTTTAATGACTCAACGGCCTTGTCGTCAGCCAATGCCGCGGAAAGATACACCATCACACCGGCGTGACTGCCATTTTCATAATAGTTGGTCCGAAATAGGGTGGCTGAATGATTCAAGTTAGCGGAAATAAGTCCCGCCAAATAATCGGGAACGCCGTATATCTCTTGGTGAATACACGGATTTTTCAAATGAATCACGCTATTTTTGCGGAACTCGTAGGCATCTTGGTAATTCTTCACTTGCCAGTATTGCCCCTCATTCACACCGGCGCGGGTGTACTTAGCCAAGGAGGGTTTAAGCGTTAACATATCGCCGAGCCGGTTAATGCGCTTTTCAAGGTAACCATTACCAAAAACCACAAAATCCTGCGCTAAGGTGGTGAAATCAGGGCGTGATAAATACGGCGTTGGTTCAAAACAACTTGTGATCACATTGCGTTTAAACACTAACGGTGATTGATGGTAGGCCGCTGACGAGGTAAACGAGCGTGCAATGCCTGTAAAATCAATCGGGGTTTCATACCAACGGCCATTGTGGTTGCACTCCATGCAGTCCAGTAAATCACCAATGCCTGAGACAATTGATGGCGGGTCAAAAGTAAATGAGCAAAATTCAGGGGATTGTGTTTGTTCTTCGGTTGCTGCTAATTCTGTTGCTTGTTCCATGGTTAAAACTCCATTACTTGTGCACCAGCGCCGCCAGTTTCACTGGATATCGCTTCGTTAGAGAAAATATTCATTGCCGCCCATGCAAGGTCGCCATGGTCTAAGCCGCGAACTCGGCTTGATTCATAGGTGATAATCCCGCTTGGGGCTTGCACTTTCTTGATAGTCATAAAAGAGGTGATCAGGGGCTTGTGTAAGCCTGCGTCGTATTCAAAACGGCCATTACGAATGAGCATGAGCATTTTCATGATCATCATGCGTTTGATAGGGGCTGAATAGTTGAGTAAATTGGCGGCAGGGAAGAATTTAACGACCAGTTCGTGCACGGCGGCACCAGTACCCCCAGTGCCATCAATAGTGATGGATTGCACGTTATAACGTTGAGTAATGCGTTTGATTTCTTCGGCTTGTTTTTCGAATGCCATTCCGCGTAACTGGATAGTTTCAATAATGCGGAATTTTCCGCCACTGACCGCCGGTGGTGAGGCAACGACTAATCCCAAACCATCGCCATTATCTCCGGTACCAGTAGGGTCTGCACCAACCCAAACAGGGCGATTACCTAGCGGGCGCGGTGCGTAAGGTTTCCAATCGGGCCAAACATCACTGTTATAGCCATCCACGCCACAATTGATTAATGCATCATAACTGAATGCCCGTTCACCCGTTTTAACGAACTCACACTCATATAAATTACGGAAATCATCGGGCGGGTTTTCGTCTTTGATTTCTTCCAAATTAACGCGGTTCAGCCCGCGAGCGATGGCATCATGAATATTCACGATTTGCCGCCACATACTATCCGCGCAGTAATGGCCAAGCTTTAATACCTTGTGGGATAGCTCAATGATTTTGCGTTCTTTCTCCGGCTTGCCTTTGTTATAAAAATCCCCAGTCCAAAATTCATAGGCTTCGTGATCTTCACTGGATGGCGTGGAAAAATAGGTACGGCGTAATCCTGTTTGTGTGGCCATCGCTGAAGCCACTTTCCGTAATTCCAAGAAACGCGATACCCAGAACACCTCATCAAAATAGAGGTCACCGGTATAGGATTGCGCTGTCGCGGCTGCGGTACCCAAGAAAAACAGGATCGCGCCGTTAGATAACATAATTTCATCGCCGCCTTTGAGCTCAACACCTACTTGGCGAGCCAACAATTGAATAAAACGTTTGAATTGAAATGCCTGTGCGCGGCTGGCTGATAGAAATATTTGGTTGTTACCGGTTTCCAATGCGGTCAATAGGGCTTCGCGGGCAAAGTACCACGTAGCTCCAATCTGGCGTGATTTAAGAATAAAGCGGTTTCGCTGCGTGCGTTCATCCCACCATTGGCGCTGATACTCAAATAAGCTACCTAGCACTAGGTTTTTAAGCTGTTCGATTTGTTCAGGGGTAAAGTGATTCTTTTGTGCCTTAACTTTACTTGTTCCCGCCGTTTGTTTCTTCATTTCCAAACGCTCAAAGCGATCTAACTGGCGGTTAAAGAAATCCACCGTTTTAAAGTCATGGGCGGTCATCGTGTCTTTCGCCATGATACGTAGCACTTTTACATGTATTTGGTCGGTAACACGGTGAATAGGGGATGCCTCATCCCATTTATCACGTCGTCGCCATGAATAAATGGTATGAATGCTTAAGCCCAGCCGCTTTGCAATCTGCGAAACGCTGTAAGCCTGCCAATAAAGTTCTTTGGCTTCTTGTCGTGGGTCAATGTCTGTTTTCATCATGCTGTCACTTTGTCACGCCCGCGCGTAACCCTCTATGAATATGGGTTCTCATAGCGCTGTGAGAACCGTAACCCTTTGAGTAAAAAGAAGATGATTGAGATAGTGGCGTTATCGAAATGACAGTTACGTCAGAAATGGAGATTGATTTATGTCGCAAGGTAAAAACACGCGCCAGATAAAGCTGATTGCTTGTGCAGAGGGGATGACACTAAACGGTTTTCCCGTTGAGCGTGAACATATCGAGCAGATGGCGAAAGATTACGACCCAAAATTTTATTGTGGCCGTGTAAATTTGGATCACATTAAAAGTCTGTTTCCAGATAGCCAATTTCGCAGCTATAGCATGATTTCAGCGGTGAATACCGTTGAATTAACTGAAGGTGAACTAAAAGGCAAATTAGGGCTTGAAGTCACTATTGATATTGATGATTTAAAAGATGAATACATTGTTAACCTGAACAAGTCAGGCCAAAAGATTTTTTCCAGTATCGAATATTACCCCTCATTCCCACAGACCAAACGCGCCTATTTAACAGGTGTAGCGTTGACTGATTACCCAGCAGCGATTGGCTCTCGTCCTATTGAACTGAGCGCGGTGTCTCGCGGTTTACCGGATAGCGGCAATTACTTTACCGCTTCATTAGAAACGCAGTGCCATTTGTTAAGTGAGCAACACACTGAACATCAAGAGGAAAAGGAAGCCGGTAAGAAGTTTTTATCCACGGTGAAACAGTGGCTAGGGCTTGAGCGTAATCACAACTCAGAAGAAACCACCAACCTAAAAACAGCCATTGAGTTGACTGCACAGCAATGCGGCACCTTGCTAACCGAAAATGAAGCACAAAAACGAGCGTTATCACAGCTAACCAATGATTTTAACGCCTTAAAGCAGCAACTTGCAGTGACTGATGGTTCAGGGGAATCACGGCCTCAAGTCACCGGTGGTTCGACTAAGTTGGCTGAGTATTAAGCTGCGTTTTACTTTATTCAATTTTAATCAATAAAAGGTTTTTACTATGGGTATCAGTAATGAATCACTGGCGAATTATCTCTCATGGCTTGACCAGCAAGCCCGCTTAAATGGGGTACGTCGTGAGGGTTCGTCATTAAATTTTAGCGTTGACCCTGCGGTGCAGCAGCGTTTAGAAAAAGCCAAAATGGAAAACAGCCCATTTTTAAAACAAATTAACTCATTTGGGGTGACGGATCAGGAGGGGCAAAAGGTCTTTGGTTCCGTCAATGGACCGATTGCCGGTACAAATGATTCAACGACCGAGCGCCGTCAGCCTGAGCAAGTCAATGAGGAAAACAGCGACGATTACCGTTGTGATAAAACCAACTGGGATACATTTATCCCATATTCATGGTTAGACGCATGGGCGGGGCACCCTGAATTTCAACCGATGATCAGCCAACTGATCGCACAGCAAGAAGCCAATGACCGCTTAATGATTGGGTTCAATGGTGTAAAACGGGTGAAAAAGTCTAATAAAGCCGAAAATCCATTGTTACAAGACGTCAATATCGGTTGGTTGCAAAAAATCCGTAATGCGGCGCCACAACGCGTGATGAAAGATGTCACGTTAACCAGCCGTGATGAAAGCGGGAAAATCATTGCCAAAGGGATGTATGCCAACGTAGATGCGATGGTATTCGATGCGGTGAATTCATTGTTAGACCCATGGCACCGCCGCGCACAGGGCTTAGTGGCGATCACCGGTTATCAGCTCTATACCGATAAAAATTTCAAAATCATGAACCAGCACAGTGAGCAAAACCCAAACATGGAAATGCTCGCGGGTAATGAACTGTTGAAATTGAGTTCAATGGGTAACTTACCGACCTTACAAGTGCCGTTTTTCCCCGATGGCGCAACCTTGATAACAACCTTTAAAAACCTGTCAGTGTACTGGCAGAAAGGCAAGTACCGCCGTGTGATCAAAGATGAGCCGGAATATAACCGCGTAGCGACGTATTCGTCAGGCAATGAGGGCTATGTGATTGAGGATTATGGCCTATCCTGCCTGATTGAAGGCATCAACTACGCCGAAAACAAAGAAAATTAAGCCAACATTGGGGTACGAAAATGGAACATTTAACACCGGCACAGCAGCACTGGCAAAAAGTAATGGCATCGCGTCGTGGTGGGTTACCTGCCGAAATGTCACGGGCCGATATGACCGCCTATGAAAATATTTTGCACCGTTTACGGGCTGACCAAGCGCAATTAAGCAATATCCAAGGCAATGACCGCAAAGCGGCGTATAAGCGCAAGGTTTTACCTAATTATCGCGGTTGGATTGAGGGCGTGTTGGAAAGCCAGAGCGGTGTGGCTGATGAGGTCTTTACTCGCACTTTGGTGTGGCATATCGACGCAGGTTTATACACAGAAGCCTTACACATGGCCGAATATGCCATCCAATTTAATCTACCTTTGCCCGATAACTATAACCGCACCTTAGCCACTGTTTTAGTTGATGAAATCTGCGACTGGTCATTAGCCGTGAAAGCAAGTGGCAAAGACGATGAAGTGACAGCGTCACTTGATAATTTGCTGAGTTTAGAGCGTATTACCGCGCAATCAGATATGCCTGATGGGGCGCGTGCCAAGTTGTACAAAGTCATTGGTTTAACACTCAAAAATGATGATAAGCAACAAGCCTTAGCCCTTGAATACCTACAAAAAGCCATTCTTATTGACAAAGATATTGGCGTGAAAAAAGAGATTGAACAGCTATTACGGGCAGTGCGTAAGCAAGAAGACGATACGCCTAAAAAATAGCAATAACCGAGTTGCACCCGCGTGCCACGGAGGCACAGCAATAATAAAGGGTTAACCCTCTGTATTGTCGCTGTCCACCTCCGTTTTTTCAAAGGGGTAATCATGGGTTTAGTGGCATCAAAACAAATTCATAGCGTGCAAGACGAAAGCATCAGTGATGGTGATGAAAAAATCACGTCGAGTGAATTTTGGCCAGACATTGGTTTAGACCCGTTGCGCCAATCCATGCGCTTGACAGGTAATGTCACCACAAGCCGTTTAAAGCATATGGCCACAGAAGCGGTGTTGTATGTCAATCAGCTATTGGATGAATGGCGGCAAGAACAGAACGCCAAGGGCTTTACCCAGTTATCGGAAGTGCCATCACCGAAGATTAACGACACCACGGCCGTTGTTTTTCGTTATCACCATGCGGTGTATAGCTTTACTAAAGCGTTATTGATTGAAAACTACCGCGATATTGACACCACGCGTGAGGGTGAAAAACACGCCCAAGCTTTGAGCACGCAAATTGATGATCTGCGCCGCGATGGTCAAAACGCAGTGCGGGATATTCTCGGCAAGTTACGCATGTTTGCGGAGCTCGTCTAATGAAAGTGCAGGCGCTGCAAGGCGACACCGTTGATTTATTGTGTTGGCGGCATTATGGGCGTACTCAGGGCATCGTTGAGCAAGTATTACAGGCCAATCCGAATTTGGTTGAGGGCGGCATACAGCTAGCTGCGGGGCAATGGGTGGAATTACCCGAACTCGCACCGGTGGCAAAACAAGACATGATCCAACTTTGGGATTAACAAAACAGGATTAATAGCATGAATGATTGGTGGAGCCGCCTAACTTACGTACTTTCTGGATTTGGCGGTTTGTTCAGTGGGTCGGGCATTTTAGGATTTTTTGGTGATTTCTCCGTGTATGAGTGGGGGTTTTTAATCGGGTTAATTGCCAGTGTTTCATTGGGCGTAATGACCTACCGGTTAAACCGCCGTGAGCAAATGAAACGCACACGCATATTAGAACGTTATTTCTCTCGTCACCCCATCAGTGAGCGCGATATTGAAAATATTGTGAAAGTCACCGAGCAATCACCAAAGGATTTATGAAATGAACACCAAATCACGATTAAGTCAGGCTGTTATTGCGTTGATTATTTCAGGTGCCAGTGGCGGCGCGATCCTTTCTGGTTTTTTGAATGAAAAAGAGGGGAGTTCGCTTAAGGCATATCGTGACGGGGGCGGCGTGGTCACTATTTGTCGTGGTGTAACACGTATTGACGGAAAACCGGTAAAAATGGGTACCCAATTATCCCCAGCGGAATGTGACTGGCTAAACCAGATTGAGGCTGACAAAGCGATTGCATGGGTTAAACGCCATGTGCATGTGCCACTGACCGAGCCGCAAATCGCCGGTATTGCGTCATTTTGCCCTTACAACATCGGGCCATCTAAATGTTTTTCATCCACGTTCTACCGCAAATTAAATGCGGGCGATATCAAGGGCGCTTGTGCGGAGCTTCCTAAATGGACGCGGGATGGTGGTAAAGATTGCCGACAAACTAAAGGCCAGCCAAACGGCTGTTATGGCCAAGTGATCCGCCGTGACCAAGAGGCCGAATTACTGTGCGGTGAGTGGGGGCGGTAATGGTGAATTATCGTCAGGTTTTTGGGGGATATTTAGTGGTTGCTTGTATTGCGGCATTAGTGAGCGGCGGTGCGGTGTTTGGGATTGCGCGTTTGGACTTCAAAGCCAAGTTAAGTGTGAGCGAGCTAGGGCACCAAATGGCACTCAGTGCGATAAGCGCTCAAGCTTTTATTGATGCCACTGAAAAACTCGCCCAACTAAAAAAAGCACAAGAGACCTTGCACCAGCTTGATGTGGCCTATAACCAGAGGTTGTTAGATGAACAAAATAAATCTCAACGTTTGCGTGATGATTTGCTCACTGAGCGTCGTCGCGTGCAGTTCGCCAGCGCCGACCTTGCAACCTGTGAGCTCACCATCAATCACACTGCCCGCGCCGGCAGCGTGGGCGATGCAGCCACCGTCGGACTCACTCGAAAAGGTGGACTCATTGTTCACGATATCCGAACCGGAATTCAGCGAGACAGAGCCAAAATAAGTTATTTACAGGGCTATATCCGTGACGTGGTAGATCAGTGTAAGGAGGCGAAATGAAAACATTAATTAATATCTTGATATTCATTGTTTTTATTTTGTTTTTAAGCCTGATTTTGTTGGGTGGTGTGGTGCTATTGCAAGAACCAAAATGCGCCACAGCACCACTGCAAGAAGGAATTGAAATGCGTTGCCAAAAAGCACTTTATGACACTCGGGGGAGATAATGTTAAAGCCGAATCTATTACGCCAAACTATTGTTGAGCAGATACCCCAGTTTAAACAAAACCCTGATTTATTAGAGGTCTATATCACTGACGGTGGTATACAGGCCACTGGTACACAATCCGCATCATATTTGAATGAGTACCAAATTCAGGTGTTGGCCATGGATTACGCCGGCGAATTGAGCGCATTGTCATTGGCTATCCTGACTTTTGCCCGAAAACACCAACCGGATTTGTTATTTAACCCTGATAAACGGGCGAATGGCATTCGCTATAAGGCCGACATTCTCGACAATGAAAAAATCGACGTGCTGTATACCATCAAGGCCACCGAGCGCGTGATTGTTAAAAAAGTGAATGGAAAAATTGTGCAAGAGCATATTTCCGAGCCTGAAATCGCCTTACCTGCATGGGATATCGTGATTGATGAGGGGGTGATGGTTCATGAGTGATAACAGCCTATTTATGCAACTTGAAAATGAGCTTAATGGCTTGTTATCGACAACCTCGCAAGCTTATCGGCGAAAACTGACGGGCAAATTAGCGCGGGCAATCCGTGCCGACCAACAAAAGCGCATCCGCAGCCAACAAAATGCGGACGGCTCGGCCTATGAACCCCGTAAGCGCAAAGTGTTACGCGCACAGCAGCAAATCCGATTTATTCACCGTGGTGATGTTCGCACCCTGCGAAATTGGCAAGGGTCAAAAGGTCGTCGCGGTAAAACCATTACCGGTTTTGATGAAGATAGAGGGGCGGTAAGAACCTTTTATCGCCAAGATATTACCCGTTTTTTAGATATTAATTTTTCCTCGGTCAAGCGCAGTACCAAACGTAACGTGCCGATGTTCAGGCGGCTTAGGTCGGCGCGTTTTCTTCATGCACGCAATATGCAAGATAGCGCGATAGTTGGGTTTCAGGGCAAAGCTGCGGCAATTGCGCGGGAACATCAATACGGGCTTGAGGGGGCAGTGAATGAGCTGGCGCGGGCACGTTACCCAAAACGGGAACTATTGGGGCTGTCAGAGCATGAGCGCTTAGGTTTATTGGAAATGATTTATCTCGATTTGGTGGGGCAGCTATGAGTTTACAAGAGCTATACCGCTTACTCAGTAACCTTTTTCGTCAAGGCGTGGTTACTGAGGTGGATTTAGACAATGACTGTTGCCGTGTTCAAGTCGGGGAGTTAGTTACGGATTGGATCCGATGGCTAGTGCAACGCGCCGGCGAGTCTCGCAGTTATTGGGCGCCGACGGTGGGAGAGCAAGTCTTAATTGGGGCGATAGGCGGTGAGCTAACAACCAGTTTTGTTTTGGGATCACTGTATAGCAATACGAACCCTGCGCCGACACATTCAGCCAATGCATTACACCACACTTTTCCCGATGGTGCGGTGATTGAATATGAGCCAGAAAATGGAACATTAAAGGCCGTCGGTATTAAAAAAGCGGTGATTGAAGCGGCTGATGAGGTAAGCGTTTCAACTAAGAAAGTGATCTGTAAGGCCTCTGTTGAGATTTTGCTAGATACACCTCAAGTCACTTGCACTAAAAATCTGACAACAGCCACGCTGAATGTGAAAGAGGGTGGAAAGATGACCGGTAATTTTGATCATAACGGTGGCTACATTAAATCGAATGGGGTCACGGTACATACGCATACGCATGGAGGTGTTCGTTCGGGTGGTGAATCTACAGGGGAACCCCAATGAAATATTACGGTATGAATGCGAAAACTGGTCGTGGGCTGACTGACAGTGAGCATATTCGCCAAAGTATCGCTGATATTTTGCGAACGCCGATTGGTTCGCGGGTGATGCGCCGGCAATACGGCTCACTGTTGTATGACTTGATTGACCAACCACAAAACCCTGCGCTGCGACTCAAAATTATGAGTGCCTGTTATATGGCGTTAATGCAATGGGAACCGCGCGTTAGGTTACAAACCATTGATTATATTCGTTCAGATGTTGGCGAAATGGGCGTGAGTTTATCCGGTGTGATTATGCAAACGGGTGAACCGATTTCGATTTCTATTCCAGTGAGGTAACTATGGCAGCCAGTATTGATTTAAGTTTATTGCCGGCACCGGATGTGGTCGAAACGTTAGATTATGAGGTGCTATTTGCCGAGCGCAAAACCGCGTTAATCGCCGCTATGCCAGCAGAGCAGCGGGAAGCTATTGCCCGCACGTTGGAATTAGAATCTGAGTCACTCACTAAATTACTGCAAGAGAATTGTTACCGTGAATTAATTTTACGTCAGCGTGTCAATGAAGCGGCTCGCGCAAGTATGGTGGCCTTTGCCACCGGTGCCGACCTTGACCAACTCGCGGCCAATAATAACGTGAAACGCCTGATGTTGTCCGCTGGTGATGAAAACGCGATTCCACCGATTGCGCCGATGTATGAGTCGGATTCCAATTTACGCATGCGTATACCGGCCGCTTTCGAAGCGTTAAGCGTAGCTGGCCCGGTTGGCAGTTATGAATATCATGCACGCTCTGCCGATGGTCGGGTTTCTGACGCTTCTGTTATTAGCCCATTACCTGCTCACGTCACGGTCACCGTTTTATCTCGTGAGGGGAACGGCAGTGCGCCAACGGATTTAATTGAAAAAGTTGATATGGCGCTAAACGATGAGGACGTTAGGCCGGTTGCTGATCGTGTCACCGTAAAATCAGCCACTATCGTTAACTATGAAATCGACGCGGTGATTTACTGTTATCCCTCGCCTGAATATGAGCCGATTATGGCCGCAGCTGAGGAACAAGTGAAACGCTATGCCACACAGCAACACAGACTAGGCCGTGACATTGTCCTCAGTGCCATTTATGCCGCGCTACATGTGCAAGGCGTGCAACGTGTCGAACTGAAAAAGCCGGTTGCAGATATCAAGTTAGATAAAACACAGGCGAGTTTCTGCACACAAATTAACGTGGCACTAGGGGGCTCGGATGAATAGCCGGTTATTGCCTGTCGGTTCATCACCGTTAGAGATCGCAGCGGCTGAATCACTGGCACAGATTGAGCGCATGCCTATTCCTATTCGTGAACTTTGGAATCCTGATAAATGCCCCGTGCATTTGCTGCCGTATTTGGCATGGGCGTTCAGTGTGGATCGTTGGGATAAAGACTGGTCAGAAAAAGCAAAGCGCGATGCGGTTAAGGCTGCGATGTTCATTCATAAACACAAAGGCACAATCGGTGCATTGCGCCGTGTGGTTGAGCCATTGGGCTATTTAATCCGCGTGATTGAGTGGTGGAAAACCAACGAAACCGCCGGCACGTTTCGCCTTGATATCGGTGTTCTTGAAACCGGTATAACCGAGGAAATGTACCAAGAGTTAGAAGCATTAATTTTTGATGCGAAGCCGGCGAGCCGCCATTTAGTTGGGCTTACTATTCAACTGGAAACGCGCGGTGAATTTTATTGCGGTGCATCTAGCTACACAGGTGATTCACTCACTGTTTACGCGTATACACCACCTTTAATTTCTGTTTCTGGCCTTGACGTTCGCGGCGCTGCTATTCACTTAATTGATGAAATGAGGATTAATCCACAATGAAATACTTTGCTCTGCTCACTAAATTAGGTGAGAACTTATTAGCCCAAGCGACAGCGCTAGGGACAAAACTTGAATTAACACATATGGCGGTGGGCGATGGTGGCGGGAGTTTGCCAACACCGGATACCAATCAAACTAAATTAATTGCCGAAAAACGCAGAGCCGCGATTAATACATTGTTCATAGATGATAAGAATAAAAATCAAATCATTGCTGAACAAATTATTCCTGAACAGGATGGCGGTTGGTGGATACGTGAAATCGGTTTGTTTGATAAGACTGGTAATTTAATTGCCGTGGCGAACTGCCCTGAAACGTATAAGCCGCAATTAGTTGAAGGCTCAGGCCGTACACAGTCTATTAGAATGGTATTGATTGTCAGCCATACCGAATCAGTGACCTTGAAGATTGATCCGTCGGTAGTGCTTGCCACGCGAGAGTATGTTGATGACGCATTAACAGCCCTTGACCAGAAAATTTTATTAGAGTTTAAGCGTTATTTGAAAATTGGTGATTACGGGATAGGCGGTGAATTTCCACCGGAAGTCGTTAATGCGGATGCTGTTAAATTGGGTGGCATATATTCACCTGCGGGTGTTAATGGTATTAATTTTTATGACCCTTACGCCCCTATGTTTGTCATGAATCGGAATGGTGTGTATATCAGACAATTTCAAATTAATGGTTCAGGAAAAATTGCAGCTCGTGACATAAAAGGAATCTGGAAGATTTACAGCGATGATCGAGAGCTAAACACACGTTATTTACAGATTGGTAACCCTGCAACGTCCGCCAAAAAGTTAACAAATCCCAGCCGCATAGCTGGTCATATTTTTTATGGTGAAGGGGAAGATATCAAAATCTCACCTCAAGATGTTGGAGCTCAACCAGCTGGTGATTATTTAAAAGTCGGTGAGTATGGTATCGGTGGCGAACTACCGCCCCAAGTAACAGATGCAAATGATGCAAAAAAAGGCGGGATATATTCACCTGCTGGCGCAAATGGGATTAATTTTTATGACCCTTACGCCCCTATGTTTGTTATGAATCGCAATGGTATGTATATCAGACAATTTCAAATAACCGCAACAGGAAAGATAGCGGCGCGAGATATTAAGGGTGAATGGAAGGTTTATAGTGATGATGAGGAACTAAAAAAGCTTTTTCAGCCTACTGGCAACTATGCAGATGGAAACTTGTATAGAATCGGTGATAGTAAAAATGAATCATGGGTTTATACACCTGATAAATCTAAAGTTTTCAATATCAATAACACTGGCCTGTCAGGTGTTTATAATTGGAAAACGAATAGTTATTTATGGTCATTTAATAACGAGGGTTCCTTGACTGTGGGATTGATCCCTGTTTCTTGCGGAGGGACGGGGGCAAAAAACAGTACTGATGCCAGAAAAAATCTAAATGCACTCGGAGTTGGGGACTTTGGGATTGGTTCAGCATATCCGCCAAATGTAAGCGATGCAAACACGCTTAGTGTATGTGGTATTTTTGCAGGTAACGGTGCATCAGGTAAGAATTTTCTTAATCCGTATTTACCAATCCTTGTTATGAATCGCGAAAATAACTACAGCACACAAATGCAAATTAATACGGATGGCAGGATAGGTACTCGCTTCAGAGATGGCGTATGGCAAACATACCCAACAATCAACGAATTTAACGCTAAAAAAAGTTTGGGTGAGAGCCAGAAGTGGACGAACGTTAAAGGGAGTCGCTCGTCTGGTGTAAGTTACACAAATACAACAGGCCGAACTATTGCGCTCTCTGTAAGTACAGCAGGCGCAATTGCATCCAGCTCTGTCCAAATATTTGTTGATGATGTCTTGTGTTCTAGCAATGAAGTGGGCGGTGGTGAAGGTACACAATTCACTCGACACACTATAGGGTATGCGATTATCCCTCCGGGAAGCTCGTATAAAGTTGTAGCGTCAAGTATCGGTCTTTGGGCGGAGTTAAGATAAACATGAAATATTACAAAGATACAAATTTAAATGTCTACGCGTATGACGATGAACAGTTAGCTCAAGTTACTCGACTAACAGAATTAGAATTACTGCTCAATGAAAAGCAGCCGCTGTACATTTCTGCTCATAACAATTTAGAACTGGCAGCATCAGAACTTGAAGACGCTAACGCGTTGTTGAATGCTACTTTATCGCCTTCACTTGAAAATAGTGATGAAGAGACCGCAGAAAATGAAGAGGAAATCCAGCGTTTAACATTACTTGTTCAAGACAAAACGAACGAGCGTGATAATGCTAATACCTCATTTCTTCAAATAGAAGCAGAATACCAACCACTGAAAATGGAGTTTGATGCAATATTACCCGTGTTTTTTGACATCCGCGAACATCTCAAAGTATTCAAGAAAATGAACAACAAGGAAGTTGAAGCATACTTGAACCCACCCATTTCAAAAGAGCAGTTAATTGCGGGAGCGGAACAGCAAAAACAATTATTGCTGGCTGAGGCGAATAATGCGATTGCACCACTACAAGATGCTATTGACTTAGGTATGGCAACAGAAGCTGAAACAGCTGCACTGCAAGCGTGGAAAAAATACCGCGTTCTGTTAAACCGTGTTGATACTTCAACCGCGCCAAATATCGATTGGCCTGAAAAGCCAGAGTAACGTACAAAAAGCCCCAAATTTGGGGCTTTAATCAAAACGTACCAAGCAGATCCCCCATTGTAATATTCGCAAGCCTTTCCCTTACATCCTCATTCACTCGACTCAACGACAGGGTAAAATCTATTTTCTTCGCCTTACCATCCGAAAAAAACTCTGTTCTATCGGTGACTAAATTTGTGATCACATACATCCCATAAATCGTGCCTGTGCCCTCAATCAGCGGTAATGGTCGGGCAACATAGGCCGAGGTTTTTAATAATTCCAGTGACACATCACCGCCGGTCACTTCGGGGTAAAGCGTACCAGCGAGCGTGATCTTATCTTCACCGGCGCCCACATACTGCCATTTGGCACTGCGGCCAACCCGGTCATTTTTCACATGACGCCAGTCAAGTGAATGGTTAAAGGTTTGATAAGGCGCAGTACGTAATTCGAACACAAACATGCCATAAATCATCATCATAATTTAGTCCTGATCTTTTAAGCTGGAACGGCGGCGGCTATCGCGTTCACGTAACAAGGCGGTTAATTGCTGTTTCACAATGTCGGCAATTTCTTTTTTATTACTCATATCAACCCCGTAAAAATTCAGCTCAAAGGTATTGTATTCAGGTTGCATGATTTTGCGTTCTGGCCGTGTCGGAGAGACTGCCACTGGTACCGCACTTAATTTGGGTTGAATAGGGGCTAACGTATTAATCAATGCATCATTGAACTGGGGAAATAGTGAGGTTTTTCTCGCGGCAATTCGGGGCTCTTGATATAGCCCATCAACAGTGGACACAGCCGGAAAGTTTTTAAACACAATATCGCCGAGTTTATTTCTATCAACACTCTCCGCGGCATCACTTAATGACGATTTACTGCCTTTTTTCTTGCTCTTTTTCTCTGCACCGTCATACACCAAAGTACCGTATTTTTCCGCATTTTCTAACGGGTTAACGTCATTGGCTTTTTGTTGTAGTTCACTGTTTTTTTCCAGTTGTTTACCAGCAACGGTGACGCTACTGCTGATTTTACTGGTTGCCTCAGCTTGTTGTTTTTGTGCCTGTTCGTTGGCTTTCGCTGTTTTCCCTGCATAAGCGGATACGGAGTTCAGCACTTTGAACGCGTCTTTTTCGTTCGGGTCAACACCCATGGCACGCGCCGCATCGGCGGCAGCTTCGGCAGCGGAGGGAATAACTCCGAGTTTTTCGAGTATCCAGCCGAGTCCTTTGGCGACTTGCTGAATCGGCCAGAATAAGGCGCTAATGGCTTTACCTACCACCTCACCAAAGACTTGACCGGCTTCGGTACACGATTTCAATTCTTCAGAGGATAGCTGAACCGGTGAAAGCAATTCTTTAAACCAGTTCCAAACTTTGCTCACAGCTTCAGAAATCGCATCAATGATGGGGGAAAACGGGGCAAAAGTGGCACTGAATGCTTGACCGATGGGCGCAAGCGCTGACGTAAACCCATCCCAAAAACCACCGAAAAAGGCTTTAATGGGTTCCCAGTATTTATAAATCAGCACCCCAGCGGCAACGATAGCGGCAATAAACAGCCCAACAGGACTAAGCAGTAATGAAAAACCACTACCTATAAAGCTAAGGGCACTACCACCTGCGCTCATCAGGCTACCAAATCCCGCGGTGGCAATTCCTTTGATGCCAGTTCCGAGTGCGGTAATAGCCCCTACTGGGTTCGTGAATAACATGGAAAGAGCACTACCGGCAGAGCTAGCACCGGCGAGGATACTTACAAAACCAGTACGGCCTAATGACATGATGCTTGATGCGAGGCGGCCAATAGCGCCTCTTGCATTACCAAAAATCGGCATCCAGTCACGAATACTACGCCCCATACCACCGAGAAAAGGGAAGATGTTTTTTAACCCAAAAGATAACGAACCAATCTTTGCGATCAGCCCCCCCAAACCTGCACCACCAGTGAGCATAAATAGGCTTAATCGCATCGCGGCAAATGGCACAATAACCGCAGCTGCCGCAAGAGCTAATGCCCCAAGTGCACTAACTAAGGTGGCAATCGCAATGGCGCCCAAGGCAAGGGCTTGCGTGGTTTTAGGGTGCTCTTTCATCCACTGGCCAACTTTGCCAATGAAGCCCGTCAATGATTGAGTGACACGGCGCAAAGGGGAATCAACATTTTCTTGAATTTCAATTCCGAGATCTTCCCATGCGGATTGCAACTGTTTCAGGTCACCTTTTAAGTTATCAATCTTAACTTTAGCGTTTTTATCGGCTTCACCCTCGGCACCCATATTTGCGGTTTTCAGTGCGTCATAGCGGCCATTCATTACAGCATCAATGACGGCGCCCATACCAACCATCGCTTCCTCGCCGAAAATATCTTTTTTCATGCGAATTTGGCTGGCTTGGTCAAACTTACGCATACTTTTGCCAACGTCTTTCAAAATATCGTCGGCATCGCGGAGTTTACCGCTGGCGTCTTTAACACTGACACCCCAGCTTATCAAGGGCGGCTTGGCCTTTGCCAACTGGAGCAACCATGCGCGATAAGCCAGCGCGCAGTGACGTACCCGCCATACTGCCACGAATACCGTTATCTGCCATGGTTCCTGCCATTGCGGTCATACTTTCAAGGCTGACACCAAGTTGTGCAGCAATAGGGCCTGCATACGTCATGGTTTCACCAAGTTGGCGTAGATCGGTATTACTGCGGGTAAAGGTGGCCGTGAGCACATCAGAAACACGGTTCATATCTTCGGCTTTTAATTGAAATTGCGTCAGAACGTTTGAGCCAATGTCGGAAGCCTCACCGAGATCCATATCACCGGCCAATCCCATGTTTAACACGCCACCTAATGCAGCCTTAATGGCATCTGGTGTAAAACCGGCCATTGCTAAAAACTTTTGGCCGGCTGCAACATCAGTAGAGGTATAAGCGGTACTGGCGCCCAATTCTCGCGCTTGCTGACGTAGCATGGCGAGTTGTGGCGAGTTTTTATCTAATCGGGTAAGTGCCTGTACTGTTGACATACCCTCGTCAAAGTCTCGACCAGGAGCAGTGATCCGTGCGCCTGCGTATAATGCGCCTGTACCACCGGCTACCGCCATTGCACCACCCATCGCCAATTTATTTCTGACTTCTTTTGCCTTAGTGTATTGAGTCTGGGCGCGTGTCGTTGCCGCTAACCGGCGCCGTTGTTCATCCAATTGTCGGTTGTAGGCCTCGGTGCGCCTTGTGGCTTGTGCGGTTACATCGGCACTATTGCGTGCTGAAATTCCTTGTCGGTATAATTCGGCTCGTACTGTGGCTAGGCGTTGTTTTTCTTTATCGAGAGTTCGGCCAAGTCTGTCTCGCTCTAAACGTGCAGCGGCAAGTGCTTTTTTTTGTGCTTCGGTTTGTTGATTCAGGGGTGGGTAAGCATCACGCAATGCTTTGACTTTATTTTTAGCGTCATCATAAGCACGAGTATTCTTCTCAATTGATTGAGATAGGCGCTCGAATGTTTTTGCTTGCCCTTGAAGGTTACGTATAGAAGATTGGGTTGTTCTAATTTTAGCAGAAAGCCCCGCGGCGCTACGCTGCGCAGCACCAAGAGGGCCTGATAAAAGGTTCGCAGCACTTAACGACACTTTGATATTTAAATTGCGGTCCACTCATGATCCATTTCCTGTTCTGGCGGCTGCGCGTTTATGCCATAACAGGATTTCGCCAACCGTCATGGCGTCATATTCAGACGGCGCCCAGTGAAAAACGGTGGCGATATCAGCGATTAACTCATCCGTTTCAATGTTCGGGCACTCAAATTACTCGTCCGCGCTGTCTGTCGTCTCTTGCGGGGAGTTCGGTACTAAAAAATTAGCAATACCGGTGGCAAGTGCATTAAATGCAGGGATAGGCAGCAGTGAAACGTCACGCTCAGTCATGCGGGGTGAGGTCACACGCGGCAGTAACTTAATCAGTGAATCCACATCAGAGGTCATTACGTCATACAGTTTTAAGCCACGTAATGCGCCGACTTGCTTCATGGTGTCGGTGATGGTGATTTCAGTGACTTCTTGCCCTGACTCTAATTTGATAGGTGCGTCGAATTGAATAACTTCAGCCATGGTGACTATTCCTATTTAAATAAACGTAAAATGGGTGGGTGATTCACCCACCGTGTTAATTAGTGGCCAATGTTGGCGCGGTGTTTTTCCAGCATGTCTTTGCCGTTGACTTTCCACACCATATTGAGCAAATCTACCTCAAACGCTTCTTTGTTATTGATGGTGATTTTGCAGTACGTATTTTTGATGGTGTATTTGTGTTGCGTGTTATCGCCGGCTTTCGCACTGCCTAAATCCAATTCAGTAAAACGCCCACGAGTTTGAATTTCACACGGAACGGATTCACCGGTTGAATCATTGTAGTAAGAGCCCGCAAAGCGGAATTGCTTACCGTCAATGGTGGCGCCCCAACTTTCCAGCAATTCAGACATTAAGCCCCCCATAGAGGCATCCATATCTAATGCGCCAGAATCAAAGCCCATCATGACAGCCACAGAGCCCACCATACCGGCACCCTGATAATCCTCTGTTTTTAATGACAGCTTTGGTGGGGTGACTTCTTCTACTTGTCCAAGGTAGGTTTGGCCATCAATAAACAGGTCAAACATAAAAAGTTTTTTAGGCATACCCATAATTCAATTTCCTTAGCCCAGTTGGTCAAAAACAGCGAAATACTCGTCAGTGAATTCCTGCGTTAAAGACAGGTTTTCCAGTGGCGGTACGGGGGTGTACTTGTAGCGGATGTGCGCCTTACCATCGCGTAAATTTTCTTTCGGGTTATCCGATGGGTCATACCAGCATTGGAACCCTAATAAACGGCCTTGCGTGACGAGTTGTGCACCTTTGCGGTTGATCCCATCAACAATATCTTTCACCAATGAGGGCGTGAGTGTTTTGTCGATATAGCTAAAATGTGCCTCGGCGATCATTTCAGCCAATATTTGTGCGGTGCGGGTATACACTTCAAAAGTATAAATTTCTTTATCGCCGGTGCGATTACCCCAAATACGGTACCCATCGCGTTTAATCAACGTGGTGATTTGATGGCTGTTTAAGTCGTTGGCGTCGGTGTCTTTACCTTGCAATGTCCAATAGATATCTGCACTGATACCCATAACACCATTAACCGGCACGTTAGAAATCGACTTATGCCAGCCTTGTTCCGCATCAATCTTGGCACGCAAACCTATCGCATAAGCGGTGGCGGGGATAACTTCGTTTTGGCCGCTTTCTTTGTTGTAGGCGATAAATTCAGGGTAGATGATCATCACTTCGCGCTGATTGAAATCCTCGCGGTATTTCTTTGCTTCGGCGATAGTTTTACAGCCATTCGCGCTGATATAGGCAAAGGCTTTGATTTGCTCGGCAAAAATCGCAAGCTGCATGGCTACCGGTTTGGTATCCAGTTTTGGTACTGCCAAAATGCGCGGTCGTTCACCGATATTCGCTTCAGCGGTTAGCAAGGCATAAAGGCCGGTGTAGCGGCCATCATCACCGGTACCGCCAATCACTAATTGGTCTTGTGTCTTATCACCGCCTTTCGCTTCAGCGACGCGCACAACCACCACTTTTGGGCTGCATTGGTCGTCAATAGCTTTCAACGTGGTGTAAAGCGTACCGGTTTTACCGGCTTTGCTGAGTACCGTTTTAATGCGTGTGACTAATACGGGGGTGTCGAGTGGGAACGCCTCGGGGTCGGCATCTTCTGCGGTGCAGACAATCCCAATTACAGAGGTGTCGATATCTCGAATAAGGGTGCTGAGATCCGTTGTTTCATGGACTTCAACACCGTGATGATATACGGCCATCGTTATTATCTCCTGATGTCTATTTATCTTTATTCTCAGGGATGTTTGATAACAAATCATGTACTTAGGGTTCTCATGTGCCCATGAGAACCACGGATGATTGCTCACTTACGCGCGCGACGACAATCTAGGCATATTGAATTGGTTAGGTGGTGAATATGTCTTTTTACGGATTGGACAGAGGGGAATTTAGTCAAAGTTCCTGCATTTGATTTAACGGTCGGTGGCGTGGCAGCTCCTCGGCGTCAATGACCGGCTTATGTCATTAACATTAACGGATAATCGCGGTTTTGAAGCCGATACTTTAGAGCTCACGATTGATGATACAGACAGCAAAATTGCATTACCAGCGCGCGGGGCTGAGATTTCTGTCTCCTTAGGCTGGCAGGGGGAAGCCTTGGTACACAAAGGGATATATACCGTTGATGAAATTAGCCATTCAGGCCCTCCCGACCAAATCACGGTAACCGCCCGTAGCGCGGACTTTCGGCAAGACTTTAACGTCAAACGGGAATACAGCTGGCACGATATCAAAGTTCCTGATGTGGTGAGCGCGATAGCGGGCGTTATAACCTCAAGCCGGCGGTAAGCAAGCAATTGATGCACATTGAAATTGACCACGCTGACCAGACGAATGAGAGCGATATAGCTTTTTAACTCGCATGGCTGAAATGCTCGGCGCGATAGCCACCATTAAAAATGGCAGTCTGTTATTTATTGTGCCTAATCAGGGAGTCACGCAAAGTGGGAAGCCTTTACCGATGATCACTATCATGCGGGGAAAGTGGTGATAAGCATTATTTCCGGTTAGCTGACCGGCAAGCATACACCGGTGTACAAGCTTATTGGCTTGATTTGAACTACGGCCAACAAAAGAAAACCAATCTTAAACGCAAGCAAAAACCCAAAAAAGAGAAGTCGAGCAAAAAAGAGGGCGATTACATCGAGGGCGCGGAAGGTAACGTTTTTGTGATGCGACAAACCTTTAAAAACGAACAATCCGCTAAGCGTGCCGCTGCGGCCAAGTGGTCAAAATTACAAAGGGGCGTAGCAGAATTTAATATCACCTTGGCTGAGGGCGCGCGGATCTATACCCTGAAATGCCCGTCACGGTAACTGGCTTTAAGCCGACCATTGATAGTCACCAGTGGGTGATTAGCCGTGTTGTTCATCAAATCGATGGTCACGGCTTTATCACAAGTTTGGAGTTAGAAATAAGGATCAAAGATGTTGGTATTGATGAGGTGTAGGTTCATTTATTATCAATGAGTTTAATATGCTTATTTTCAACATAAATGCAATGGAAAGTATCTTCTTTTTTTGAATTGGTAATGTCTTGAGTTGATGGAATAAATGTAATTTTTGAGAAAGAAAAATTAGTGTGGCTTTTTTTACATAAAATAGAATAGTTTAGTGATTGGAATGCATTAAATACTTTAGTTTCTATTACTTCTTTTTTAGCAGGAATGGGAATATATGGTGAGTGCCATTCATCTATGATTACATTTATCTCTTCATTATTAATAAATCTCATAGTATTGAAAGAGTTATATGCTATAAAGTTTAGAGAGTTAGTTAATGTAAAAAATAAAGTTAAATATGACATTATAAAACAGAGTTTAACCCAGTTGGACTCTCTGGAAATTATAAAAATAATTAAATTAGGAATTATGTATAAAAAAATCAAGAGGACTCCAAATTGAAAAAAGTCTCGATTTTTGTTGTTGCCGGTAAAGTTACTCCCATTTATAAATAGAATCACTCCCAATGATACAAATATTATAATTATAGACATTATAAATGCCATAGCAAGTCGATCACTATTAAATTCACTTGTGAATATTTTTTTATCAAACATTAGTAGAGTGAAAATAAATAATGAAAATGAAACTGAAATAAAAAATGGAATGGCGGAAAATTGTACGTAATCAACATTAAAGGAGTATATTGCGAATGGGATAAAGGTTAGCAACAAAAACGTACAACTTAGGATTTTTGATGATTTAAATTTGCAGAACAATAATTTAATATCACATATTAAAATTAGAATTGTAAAAGAAAATATAGGGAAAAGATAGAGGAATACACTAAATTTACTCGTTTCAGAACTTAACGTTAATATTGAATATATTAGAAATGGAACTATCAGTGATGATATTAAAAAATTCTTTTCCCCAATGTGATAGTTTTGCGTTTTTAAATTTTTGTCACCAAGACAGTTTATCGGCTTTTGTACTAAATTGAAAACAATTGATGGTAATATGTATATAGCAATAATTGCTAAGAACCAAAATGAAGACACAAATAGAAGATAAGGGAATAAGTAAGATTCACTCAAAAGAAAGGGGAAGAAATTTTCGGCATTTAATATTTTTAAATAAGTAAATAATAAATATGGTGAAATAAAAATAAATAAGGAAGTAAGTGGTACAATAATCGCTATAACGCTCCATATAGATTGTTTTTGCTCCATGATAAAACCTTTTAATTGATTTTTGTTATGAATAGATTAACCTAACTTAAGGCATACTCCAAACCCAAGGTTAAAAAATGGCGTTCAATTGTCCCCAGTGTGGCGCTGTGACTTATACCAAAACCAGTAAATCCATGAGCAGTGAAACCCGTAGAAGTTACCACCAATGCCAAAATATGTTGTGTGGTTGTTCTTTTACGACAATAACCTCAGTGGAAATCTATCTAACAAAAACAATCCCACAAGAGTTGCCAGAAGGCTTTGAGATCCCGATGGATGAGTTACCTAGATCACATCGGGGAGAGAAACAGATGGAGATGTTTTGATAAATAACCCCTATTTTTAGGGGTTATTTTATAAAAGCATCAATGATTTTAGGTAGCGCAGGGAGTAGTTGACTAAAAACAACAGCCCCAACGACCCATAAAATTATTTTGTTAGAGGATGAAACAACATCTTCTTTTTTAGCATAATTTGATTTTATTACAGCAACATCAATTTTTATTTCGTTAAGGCTATCTTTTATTTTGCTAACTTCAGCTTCTAACTTAGAGATCCTAGAATCCATACCATCCCCTCCATCATTACCACCATGTTGTTGAGTTGGGTATTTTTTATCTGAACCAACAACGGACATATAAGTGACATCTCTATCTTTAATTGATTTATTCACCTTGTCCCTCTTTTCTTTCTAACCATTTTAACACAGTTGATGAACGATAAAGACTTAAATGGCCACAGTTTAAACAATGCATTCTGTAGTAAGATTTAGTAAGTCCCACAACATTTTCTGGTTTCTTCTCAAATGAGATGTATGAAACATAACTTGTTGTTGCATCTTCCATAATAGAACGCTGTGTATTCTCATCAAGACTGCTAAATTTATCAGGCACTTTTTCTGAGTCGACGAAACCGCTTTCGGGAACAGAAAGTTCAGATGATCCACATGAAACGCATTTAGCGGAAAAACCTTTTTCTGCTAAAAATTGAAAAAATAATTCAGGCGTTACTTTCATTAATTTTTTCTTGTGATTTTCTGCTGCTTGCTTTGCCCGTTTGTTGTAGTTTTCAACATAGAGGTCAGACTTAGATTTTATTTGTTCTTCCAAATACTTATTTAAAATAAACTCTTTTAGTTCTTCATCTGTCGGAAGTTTAACATCCATAAATTAATCTCTTAAAGTAAATGAGATAACAATAAATTTTATGGTATAACCGAATACAAGGAGAGTCAAAGCTTAGGGACACTCTACTACCGGTAGTAACACCTAAAAAACGACGAAATTATTAACGGGGTATACATGATTCTTGATAGCATCGAATACAAATTTGCAAGGGGAAGTGACATAGTTAGAGATGGCATGTTCCTTGAATTAACTGTTGCAAATACTAACCCAATATTACAACTTGCTGAAGTCTTTTACTCGGATGTTACCCACCAATTTACATTAACTTGTTTTGAGCCGAACATTCCTCTTGAGGTAATTGAAACTTTGATTGAGCAAGCTAAAAAACTCCTCCCACCCATTGAAAAATAAGCAAAATAAAAAGCCTCTCGTCAAAAGAGGCTTTATAAGTGTGGTCAATATGTGGACATCAACCATTGACTAAATCCATTTAAATCAACTGTTTAACTCTCTTTTAGAACGCCGCACTTAGCGCATTTGACTACCTAATCCGCACAAGTACCAGAACCGCTGAATAATTGTTAATTCAGTAGGTTGTACCCAAAGGCACTCGGGGGCGAGTGCCTTTTTTTGTGCATAATCTTTACAAAAAAGGCTCAAAAGTGCCTAAAAGTGTTCAAGTGTGGACAACTTGTGGACATGTAAAAGTTAAATTTGCATCGTTTCTCGTCGTTAAAATCATCCTAAAACGAACAATCTATTAAGCTAACTCTGTTCCTCCCTTTAATGGGCTGTACGTAATCGCATCTTGAAGAAAGTCCGGTGTAAAGTGAGCGTAGGTCAAATGTCGAGTGACCTAGGATTCTCTGCAAAGTAGTTCTTTCTGTAAAAGCGGCCTATATTCGCCAAACACGTGACTTTATTATTGAGCTGGTCAAACAACGTGTTCAAGTGATCCAACTCGACCAGCCACAAGTGATGGAGTTTTGGGAGATATTTTGATTATTTACATGATAACGAGGCTTTTGGTGTGAATCACAGTAGTGAAAAGGGCGTTTATGCAGTGAATTTTAACCATATTGCACAGGTGGCCAGTGAGTACCGTCAGTCTATGCAATTGAATACGGATATTAAGAATTTATTGAAAGCGGGGCGCATGCGTAAGTTTGTGGGCGTTAAGACGGTGCGAAGTGTGGTAAACAGCCAGTTTAATAGCACGCTTGCGGTAGGGAGTACGCTTAAAAGACCGGAAGTGATTAAGTGCTGGGTGTTTCAGGAAAACAGTGAGAGTTAGTTATCGTCTATTTCCTTTCTATTGGCTGCCTTGTGCAGCCTTTCTTTTATCTAAAAATATTCTTCCTTCTGCAAGCCGGCTTAACTAAAAACGTGTTGATTTATTATGGTGTAACCTTTTAGGCTCGCTCTGTAACCTGTTGTAACCGAAAAAAAGTTACATCGGAGTATATTACTATCAATAAATTATAAGTCTTTTTTGTGTATGTAACCGTTGTAACTGGTTTCCGAAGTGGTCAGGGAAACTGACAGCTTTGCATGACCATTAATACAGAGTAGATAGATCTATAAACAGTAGAGTTAAAATTGACTATTATTTAAACTCTTTTATAAATATAGAGAATTTGTGGGAGGGATTCGGAAAAGCGTTACAAATTCAGTATTTCCATATAATGTATTGATTATTAATATAAATGTAGGTATCTAAAAACGTTACAAAAGCATTACTTTGCCGTTACGTGTAACGGTTTTAAAAGGTTACAAATGGGGTACTTTGCGGTTACTTGTAACCATTTTAAGAGGTTACAAATTAAAAATATAATTTATTGTTTTATAAGGGTATAATTTTATACTCCTGTTTTTTAACCCGTTGCAATCAGTAAAGAGTTGCAAATAAGTTGTTTGTAATCAGTTGGTTATGGTTTTTTTTGGGTAGAGTGTAACCAATGTGACCGGTTTCCGAGAGGGGATCTAAAATAGCAAACTTTATAGATACTAAACTAGTATTGTTGAAATTCTAGAAATTTAGAAATCGTTGTTATTAGTAAAGTAATAGGGTTAATATCATCTTATAACACTATATAGGATATAGAATTATTTGGGGTTACTATGAAAAAAGTTAATGGAGTTGAAGATAGATTACGGCATAAAGCAGTTCAATATATTCGATTGAATGAATTATTTTTAGATGTTGAAAATCCCCGTTTTGGAGAAGATGCGTCTTCTGGTTCAACTCAAGTTGACGTGCTCAACAACATTGTTAAAAATTATGGCGTAAATGATGTAATTAGTTCTTTAGCGGTGAACGGTTACTTTTCAGCTGAACCTATTGGTTGTCAAAAAAAATGGGAAAAAACAACTATATAGTGATGGAGGGAAATCGGAGGTTAGCAGCTTGTCTGATTTTGAAGAATGATGATAGGGCAAGAGATCAAATCAGTCTTCATAAGCAGTATATAGATAAATATATCTCACATAATAGCCCTGACCTTGATAAAATTCCTGTAATTGTTTTTGATGATGATGATGGTATAGATAAAAAGTCACTTATATCATACCTAGGTGTTAGACATATTGTGTCTACTAAAGATTGGGATTCATATGCAAAAGCTGCATGGATCGCAAGGACGATAAAAGATGGAAATATGAGTGTTGATGATATATCTACTATGATAGGGGACAGAAATAGCACAATTAAAAGGCTATTATCAGGTTATAATTTTATCAAGCAGTTAGAGTCAGCGGCAAGTATAATAAAGATGATAGTGTTAAGAAAGGACGCGGTAGCAATACTAGCTATCCTTTTTCTTGGGTGTATACAGCTTTAGGCTATAAAAGTATTCAAGACTTTGTTGGGTTATCAGAAGATGCTACAAATGAGAATCCAATAGATACGAAAAAAATAGATAATGCCAAACTATTAATGACAGCTATGTTTGGTAATAAAACCAAAGGTCAAAATTCTCAAGTTAAAGACTCTAGGAATCTTGGTGTTCTAGCTGAGGTTGTTGCCTCGTCAGAAAAAGTAGCACTACTAAAATTAGGTCAAGATGTCGAGCACATTGCGGATCTTACTCAGCCTATAGGTGAGAGACTTACTAATTTAATGTTAGAAATACGAGGAAAACTAGATGAGTGTATATCACGACTAGGTAGAGATTATTTACCAAAAGATGATGCTATTGAGTTACTCAGCTATTTAGATCAAACTAGTAAGCAATTTAGAACTTTTAAAAATGGTCTTACTCAAGCTATTAGTGGTGATAATACTGAGGATTTTTAAAAGTGAATTATGGTATCCGAGCTAAGAAACAAAACTATGCAACTGACGCAGATCAGGCTGAGTTAAATGCTTTACTTGATTTAACAGCTTCAATTGATTCTGGAATAGATGACGATAAAATTGCTGGCACACTTTATGATGAAATTGAAGAAATTGAAGGTGGATCATCTGAAGAAGATTGGATGAAAGAAGATCAAGGTAAAGACCTCATCGTTGGTGAGATTGCTGAACATATTGAATGGCGTATTGATACATTAAAAGATATGTATCCTTTCGAATATAAAGAAAACCATTTAACGTTAAAGGAATCACCATCGCCAGTATATTTGTTCTGTTTGTGTGTTTCAATGATTCAAAATGTATCACGCGGAGAAAATAGAAAATTAGCTAGTTTTTTTGAAATTTTGTCTGGTAAATTATTTACTAAATTTTTTAGTGCACATGCTAAACATATGCATACAGGATGGCCTAGATCAGAGCAGAACCCTAAAAATTATAAAGAATTATCTATTAAGCTGAGAAATAATATTTCGTCAAAGACAAAAGAATGGTCGTGGCAAATTGAAAATGGGTTAGAAGAAAATGATGCTAAATGGATAAAGGATTGTGGTGTTGATTTTGTTACATGGGTTGATTTTCTTGATAATAGAGATGGGCGGCTTTTCGCATTGGGGCAGTGTGCTTGTGGTAATGATTGGCCAACAAAATTTAATGATATAAAAATAACAAAACTTGCACAGTGGTTTCATCCCTTGACATACATTGAGTGTATTAAAGTTTTTTCAACACCTTATGTTTTAGTTGATGAAATGCTAAAGGAAGCGAGTAATGATGCTGGAGTTGTGTTTGATAGAATTAGATTAACTATAGCTTTTGAACGTTTTAAAGAGCATTTTAATGATGTTACGCCCCAACTAAATGAATTTATTGAATTTTGCAAAAATCAAAAAAGAGCCCTTTAAGGGCTCTTTTTACCAGATGTCTGGAATGTTTTTAACTACCACTTCAAAAAGTGGGGGGGGAACAGCATTACCAACTACTTTATATCTTTCTTTAAGAAGCCTAGCAGCTCCAAAATTAGGCATATCAGGAAATATTAAATTTTTACCATGTGATGTGTAATCTTTACTAAAACCTTGCAGTATCGCTGCTTCTCTATAAGAAAAGCGTCTAGCTGGTTTATCTGTAACAAATTCCCATTTATCATTCTCGATCTTTCTTAGCTCAGGGCTTATTGGATGAAGAGGTATATGACGAAGATTGCTTACTATTGTTTTACTTACTTCATCCCATCCCCGACGCCTATTTCTAGAAAGATAATACCAGTGGAATGGGTCATCACAGAATTCACCTGTGGGCCAATCTGGAAGTCCATTGAGTGCATTTTTGATAGTTAAAAAAGGCAACCCATTATCACCATGAGTAGGTTCAGGAAATTTATAATTCAGGTCAAAATCTTTTCTAATACCAACAATAATTAATCTCTTACGTTCTTGAGGAACACCAAAATGATGCGCTTTAAGAACATCCCAAACAACATTATAACCTTTTGAGCCAGCATTAGAAAATCTCTCAATTTGATCTGCTAATATATGCTTAAAAGTGCTATTTCTCATACCTGATACGTTTTCAACTACAAATGCTTTTGGTTCTATTTCATTTAGTGCCCTTGCAAATTCCTTGTATAAAAAATTAATACTTCTATCTGCTAATCTGGCACCACCTTGACTAAATCCTTGGCAAGGATAACAACCAACAAGAAGATCTGCTTTAGGGAAATTATTAATTTTACGTATATCTTCTATTATGTAGTCTGTTTCAGGTTGATTAGCTAAATAGACTTCTTTTGCATAAGGCAAAATATCATTCGCCATTACTACTTCAAATCCAGCTTTTGTTAGCCCTGCATCAGAGCCACCACAGCCTGAAAATAAGGAAACTGCTTTTGGCATTATAAAGGCTCCTCCTAAATAAACGGCCGTGAGTATAGCGTTTATAGTCTGAACTGTATATATGAAGTGGGATAAGCTAGATGTTAACTTTCGTCTAAATTTGCACAACTATGATACCAAGTAAAGTTAAACTCCAGCTATGCACTGACGCGGGTTTCTGTACTCAACACACCCGCACAAATCCTACCCCTTTTGTGTGCGGGCGAGGCGGGGGAGCAAGCGCGCGCAAAGGGGTAGATGTGAGCCGCGCTGCTATTATGTGATTAGCTCGTTAGTGGTGTTATTTGTGAGTATTCAGGCTGTACAGCCTAGATGAGATATAAAATAGTTTCGGGTATGTGAAATAGTTAGAACGGCGCTAAGGCCGTGTCCACTCCCCCTAAAATAAGACAGCGATAATTAGATTTTCTGCCCTAAAAATTGCAGAGGTCATGATGAAAAAAGTTCGTTTTACTGAAACTCAAATCGTGAATATCTTAAAGCTCGCTGATTCAGGGATGAAAGTGGAAGACATTTGTCGCCAAAATGGGCTCGGTAATGCGACTTATTATATCTATGGACTACCTCCGTTTTGCAAGTACTGAATCAGGTTTTAGGTTATTGCTTACATCTATCCGGCATCAGAAGTATCTGTGCCCAAATGGGTGATCCGCACACAATTGCCTCAACAACTGGACGGTCACGAAGGCCAATATAATAATCAGGTTCCGATCGTGCAGGTTTAACCTGTATCCATTTTTCAATACGTTGCAACTTTTAAAGGTATGCTATTACACTGCCGGTCTGTACTCTGTTTCATTGTGAAGAATTGACCAAATAATTCTGGCATTTTTGTTGGCAACTGCAACGGTCGTTTTGTTAAATCCCCGTCGCTCTTTTAGCTGATTAACCCATTGGTTTAAGTAACCCTCATTATTATCTGCAGCCACTCTGACGACTGCCCGGGCTCCATGAATAAATAAGGGTCGTAAATGCTTATCGCCTTTTTTGGTTATGTTCATCAGCACTTGTCTGTCGCCACTGGAGTGCTGTCTTGGTACAAGTCCTAACCAAGCAGCGAAATGACGACCATTTTTGAATTCAGTTCCTTTGCCAATCGCAGCAACAACTGCAGTCGCTGTTTTAAGGCCAATACCTTTAACTTTGGCAATCCGCTGACAGGCTTCAGATTGTCGGAAAACAGTATCAATTTCTTTATCAAAAAAGTTTATACGACGACCAAGGTCGTTAAAAAGATCATAGAGTTCTGCTATCGTCCTGCGCATTCTGGTACTAAGACCATTTTCTGTGTCCTCCAGAATCAGCGGAATAGCGTGACGAACCCTTGAGACTGCCGTACCGATTGTTATTCCACGGTCAAGCAGTAATCCTCTGATTTGACAGACTGTCGCAGTGCGGTGATTAACAATACGCTGTCTTGCCCGGTGCAGGGCTTGAATATCCTGCTGTTCCGGACTTTTTGGGGGAACGAACTGCATTGTTGGCTGCATCAGAGCAATTGCGATAGCCTGTGCATCATTACCGTCATTTTTTTGCCCGCGGGCAAAGGGTTTTACATACTGGGGACTGATCACTTTTACCTTATGTCCCAGTTTTTCGAACTCACGCTGCCAGTAAAATGCGCCCGTGGAGGCTCCCACACCCAATCAGGCAAGCCGGAATATTCGCGACGGTCTGTAGCAACGTTTTACGATCAGGGCGTTTTTTATAAACCGGTTTACCCGCCTGATTTAATCCACAAAGTTGAAAAACATTTTTAGCCAAATCAATACCGAGATAGATAACATTCATGATCATGCTCCCGCTGAGTATATTTTGTTCAGTTAACCTCAGAGGGAGGAGGTAGTCCATCCTATTAATTGGAAATCAAAGTAGGGTGGTATGGAAGCTAATGATGTTAAACGATTAAAAGAGCTTGAAGAGGAAAATGCCAAGCTTAAAAAAATGTTTGCAGAAGTCAGCCTTGAAAATCAGGCGATGAAGGCGCTTTTTGCAAAAAAGGGTTGGTAGTGGTTGAAAAGAAGTCCTGTACTCAGGCTTTAAAAGAGGCAGGTTTATCAGTCATTAAGGCTTGCAAACTAACTTCATTGCCCCGAGCTACTTTTTACCGTCAACCGTTAGATTGGCGTAAAAAAGACCAAGTGGTGATCGATGCCATACAATCTGTGTTAGCGAAATCACTACAATCAGGATTTTGGAAATGCTATTTTCGGCTGCGATTTCAAGGCTATTCTTTTAATCATAAACGAGTTTATCGCGTTTATTGTCGATTAGGATTGAACTTGAAACGACGGGTTAAAAAGGTGCTTCCGAAGCGTGAAAAAAGACCATTAGTGATAGAAAAAGTCCCGAATATTCAATGGGCTTTGGATTTTGTACACGACAGTTTGTACTGTGGTAAACGCTTCAGAACCTTGAATATTATTGATGAGGGGACACGTGAGTGCCTGGCAATTGAAGTTGATACGTCATTGCCTGCTGAACGAGTCATTAGAGTACTAGAACGTTTGAAAATCGATAGAGGATTGCCGAAACAAATTCGAGTGGATAATGGGCCTGAACTTATTTCAGCTAATCTATTGAATTATTGTAAAAATAATCGAATTGATTTATGCCATATTCAACCCGGTAAACCTCAACAAAACGGTTTTATCGAACGATTTAATGGTTCATTTCGCCGTGAATTTTTAAATGCCTATTTATTTGAATCAGTAAGCCAAGTACGAGAGATGGTGTGGTTTTGGCAGCAAGATTACAATCTAAATCGAACCCACGAAAGTTTAAATAACCTCCCACCGGAGACATACCGTAAACAGTTAGAAATCTCTAATTTGAAGTGTCTTAATTAATGGGGAGTGGACAGCCGTTCTATTAGCTTTGAAAGAGGGAACATCGATTAACGTGGATTGAATGGTTTATTTATAGTTAGGTTCTTTGTTCTTCGCCTGTGTCAAAAAATCCAGCAACGCATATTGTTTAAAACGGATCACCTCAACACCTAGCATGTCGTTAATTGATTTCATGCTTTCCATTAGTGGTAATAATTCATTGAACCAAAATACCATTGCGGCTTTTTCAACATCACCAAGGCTACCTGAGCCTTGCGGGATGATCCCCATCAGTTGTGGTGGTATCCGGTGCATAGCCAACAAATCATCGCGCGTGGTGTCCTTGATACCGACAAACTCGTCTTTGGCGCTGATCTGTGAGAATGGCAAAATTTGAATTCCATCCTTGCCCCCGTTGGCGGCATACACAAAGATATTCTTAAATGCTTTGCCTTTGCGAGCTTCGGTGAGTGATTTCTTTAATGACTCAACAGCCTTGTCGTCAGCCAAAGCCGCGGAAAGATATACCATCACACCGGCATGACTCCCATTCTCATAATAGTTTGTTCTAAACAGGGTAGCCGAATGATTCAAGTTAGCGGAAATAAGCCCCGCCAAGTAATCGGGAATGCCGTATATCTCTTGGTGAATACATGGGTTTTTCAAATGGATAATGCTATTTTTGCGAAATTCGTAGGCATCTTGGTAATTCTTCACTTGCCAGTATTGCCCCTCATTCACACCGGCGCGGGTGTACTTAGCCAAGGAGGGTTTAAGCGTTAACATATCGCCGAGCCGGTTAATGCGCTTTTCAAGGTAACCATTACCAAAAACCACAAAATCCTGCGCTAAGGTGGTGAAATCAGGGCGTGATAAATACGGCGTTGGTTCAAAACAACTTGTGATCACATTGCGTTTAAACACTAACGGTGATTGATGGTAGGCCGCTGACGAGGTAAACGAGCGTGCAATGCCAGTGAAGTCAATAGGGGTTTCATACCAACGGCCATTGTGGTTGCACTCCATGCAGTCCAGCAAATCACCGCCGCCAGATACAATGACGGCGGGCAAAAGGTAAATGAGCAAAACTCAGGACTTTGTGTTTGTTTTTCGGTTACTGTTAATTCCCAACAAGCCAAAGAATTATCGCAATCCGAACTAATGAATATCCTCGTGACTGCGGTAAATTAACTCTAATTGCGGATGACTCCATAAACTGGCGGGGGTCACTGTCGCACGCTCCCAAGGAATATGACCGATAAACCACAATTTCCAAAAGTTAAGTTTGGCTTCGGGATTTTTACTTAATAAATCTTTAAAAGTTTCAATTTCACCTACGTTAATTGAAAGCGCTGACTGGTAAATATCAAATACAAATTTCGAGCAGAACTGGCGGGAAGAGTGATAATCAAAGCCAGTATGATAAAATTTATTAAGTCTTGAAGGAACTTCTGCAACTAAAGCTGCTTTTTGTTCATCCGTTAGGTGGTGAGTAAGTCGGCGAACACCATATCTTTGCCCAGCCGAACGTTGAATAAAGCGAGTCAAAGTCGTGACAGTTGATAGCGGTACTCGGCTTTCTGCTACTAAATAATCTTGCCCGTTATGACCAATTATCAAGCCAACATGATTGCTCCAACATAAAGAGGCTGACGCTATTTGGCGAAATAACGTAGTGCCAATACTTGTAAAGATAATATCGCCGACCTCGAGGTTTTTAGGGGGAGTATTATTTGTCATTATTCATACCTCTCAATAATTTTAACTCTGTTTGATAGTAATCCCTAACAAAGAGTAACAGCAATGAGAATACGGATTAAAATCGCGTATTAAATTAAATAATACGTTTTCGTTTAGGTTATATTGATTATAGGTTATGCAACTCAATTTATTTTATTGTTTGTAGGGCATGGCTCAATGCGATAATACTACGCGTAATCTCAGTTTCAGTATGTGCAGCATAACCGAATAAAATAGCGTTGTTTTCATGACTATTCATACAATAACGAGACAGTGGCTGTACACCAAAACCTAACTGATGGCAGGTAGAGAGTATAAACGGCAAACTAATTCCCGGCTTTAACCAACAAACAGCATGGATCCCTGAATCTGTTTGCTCAACGTTAAATACATGGGGCAAATAGGTGTTAATTGCACTAATTAATGCATTTTGGCGTGAATAGCAAACTTTTCGAACTTTACGCACATGGCGTGCATAATGCCCCTCTTGAATAAACTGTGCTAAAGCGGCTTGTTCTAAGTAGCCTGAATGGCTATCACTGTAATATTTCATCATAGTAAAAGGCTCGATCAGAATTTTTGGCACAATTAAAAATCCTAAACGAAAACCCGGATACATCATTTTAGAAAAGGTGCCGGCATAAATAACACGTTGATGCGCATCAAGCCCTTGAAGTGCTTGAATAGGTTTAGATAAATAGCGAAATTCACTGTTGTAGTCATCTTCAAAAATCCATGCTTGATTCTTGTTTGCCCACTCTAATAGCGCTAATCGTTTTGTTAAGCTCAAAGTCGTACCAAGAGGAAATTGATGGGAAGGGGCGGTGTAAACTAAGCAAGCGTCAGGGTAAGTTTGTGCGGCCATCGTAATATTCATTCCATCACTCTCAGAAGGAATTGGGCAAATATTGGCTCCACGAGCAGTTAAAATAGCTCGCGCACTGTCATATCCAGGATCATCTAACCAGACTGAGCTACCTTGTTGTAATAATACGCTTGCGGTTAAATTAATCGCCTGCTGAGTACCATTTACAATAATAATTTGCTCTTCGCTGCAATTAACCCCACGCGTTGAGTGCACATAATCGACTAATATTCTTTTTAGTGGCGGATAACCTGCCGGATGATTGTAGTGAGGAATTTCTTGTTTTGATCTTCTCCAAACCCTTCCTAGTAATCTTCCCCATAAATCATGGGGAAACTGATCAACGCAACCAATGCCGATATTGAACATCTGTTTTTTATTCGTATTAGGCCGAGACGTTTTCCATAATGTCGTTAAATGACTCATCAGGTATGGTTGTAGAAACATAGGTGCCAGAGCCTTGACGAGTAACTAAATAACCCTCGTCGATTAATCGTTCAAAACCTGCAATGACTGAATTGCGAGATATCGACATCATTTCAGCAAAAGCACGACTCGAGGGCAGTTTGATCCCCGCAGATAATCGCCCATCAAGAATGGCATTTCTGATGGTGTGATAAACATTTTCTTTAATACAACCTGCTTCTAAGAGTAAATGAGGGAAGAGAGCTTGCGGTTTACGTTTCATTAGAAGTGGATCCTAAATAAATAGCAAAAGTGTATCTTATTTAGTACCAGATTGATATGTAATATAACGCCATTGTTTTATATGTCGAATCGTTAAAGGATATATCATGAATAACAATATGTTACCTGTTACTGTTGAGTTTGTGTCACCCGAGCATTATCCGCAATGGCTAGTTTATTGGTTGCAGTATCAAGAATTTTATAAAGTGGATTTAAGCGAAGAAATCACATTAAAAACATGGGAGCGCTTTTTCGATGAAAATGAGCCTATGTATTGCGCCGTTGCACTTGAAGGTGAAAAAGTGGTTGGTTTTGTCAATTACCTCTACCATCGCTCCACATGGGCGGAAAATAATTTCTGCTATTTGGAAGATTTATTTGTTTCGCCAGACGTAAGGGGGCGTCAGGTAGGAAAACATCTGATTGAATTCGTGCATGAACAAGCAAAAAAACAAGCTTGTGGACGTCTGTATTGGCATACGCAGGAAACCAATTTACGAGGGCAGCGCTTATATGATTGGGTTGCTGAAAAACCAGGTGTGATTGAATATAGAATGCCGTTGTAATCTTTTAGTGATTTATTCATGAGATAGGTTACATACCCACTCATCATCCGAAGATTTTTTATCCTACTTGTGATCTCTTGGCGATTTCTGCCATCCCCACTGTTTTTGCGAGCGGTGGGGCTTTTATCTCCTTTGCTATGCTCATTGTTTTAATTTCAGACAAAGTTCAAAGTAGCTTTTTGTTAAGTTATATCCGACTGTTATTGAAAAATAACAGTAAAACAATCACTACATGTGATATTCAAAGGAAAACACCTTGTTGACACCTGTCAACGAAGTAACTACAGTACGGATACAGGAGGGAAATGAAGAGACATCCAAACAAACACATTCAATCAGCGATTGAATATGCTGTCTCTAAAGGCTGGGTTTTGGTATCAGCGGGTCATAGTTCGCATGCCTTTTGCCGTTTACGCTGTGGTGACGCGAATGATGCACATCAAAACCATCAAATGAGCGTGTGGTCCACACCAAGCCGTCCTGAGGATCATGCTAAACAGATCAAACGGAAAGTTGATAGTTGTTATCGGTCTGGAAATTAATTTAAGGCGGCATTGCCGCCTGTTTCAAGCGAATAATCTAGGGGGGATGAGAAAGGTCACCTAGAACGGTATAGATAATAAAATGGTCTCAGTTAAAGGTATCTATTAACGAATCCATTAATGTATGGCGAGTATCAAGGAGAATACAGTGTCACTATACAATTTCACGTTGGTGCTTTCAGGTGTTAATGCTGATACCCCAGGACTCGAAGATGCGCTGTATGAAAGTGGTTGCAGTGATGCGCTAATCTGTTTTTATGGTAAATCGGTCTATCTAGAATTTGATAGAGAGGCTAAATCATTAGATGATGCAATTGAGTCAGCTATCCATCATGTTGAAACATCTGGGTTAGGAGCAAGAGTAGAATCGGTTGATTCGGTGCTCGTCGGCTTGAGTGATATTGCTGATTTAACACATCTCTCAAGGCAAGCGGTTGCAATGCTGAAAGATGGTAAGCGGGGTGCAGGGGATTTTCCAAACCCAATACAGCGTATTAAAGGCCAATCCCCTTTATGGGATTGGGCTGAGGTTGCTAATTGGTTACAAATTAATGGCAGGTTAAATCACCATCCTGAATTAGTAACGAATGCGAAGGCATTAAGTAAATGGAACTTGGCATTACGATCAAGTGTATGTGATGATTTGCTTGAAGTTGAATCGATAACGAAAAAAATCGTCGATAATAGGCAAAAAAGAGCAGCATACGCCGATAAAATGAATATTAAATAACCAATCTTAAAATACTCCCTTATTGACATAAGGGGGTAATTTTAATGCTCATGATATCTAAGCCGCCAGCTACAACTCGAATACTCAATGCTTGTGGTAGCAGGGAAGCCAATTTTCTTGGTTCAATGTTAGAGTGAGTAAGGAATGTTTTAAGTTGCTAGTTGTTTACGTACTTCCATAAGCGCAAAACCTAATAAATTGAGCCCTTTCCAAGTGAGAGGGTTCTCGATATTTTCACTATCTTCAGCAAGGCCGATCCCCCATATTTTATCAACAGGGCTTGCCTCCACTAATATTCTTTCATTGGTATTTAATAAAAATGTTTTTAACTCTTCATTTTGTGAAAACTTAGCAAGATTTGCTGCGACAACAATATTAAATCTATGTTCATCCCATATGCTCTGTTGAAAGCCTCGTACCTCTCTACCGAATGCTTTTGCAGCGCCAGGATTTGGGGCATGGATAATTTTCTCGAAACTTTCATTGTCATCAAATAATCGTGCTTTTTCTGCCATCATAAAATGTTCAGCACTGGCAAAGCGATTGCCTTCAACCATAAAAGTAGCTGGATACCATTGGCTCAGGCAACTCTTGGTAACTTGTTTTTGTTTTGATTGATGACCCCAGAAAAAGAGGTATTTCAATTTTTTACCTGTTCGGTATTGTTTGCAAAGGGTTTGGATATCCATAATAAATTGTTCTAATAAATTTCTATTGGGGTAGCGTATCGATAAATTCTTCGAAATACCATAAGAAAGGCCTGTAGTTATAGCATAAATAGATTGATTAAAAAGTAACTGGCAAGTGTTGAAAATTAAATAAAACGTGAGGCATCAGACATTTTTTTATAAATGATATAAAAAGTCGCATTTTCACGCGTGAATAGAGCCATTTTTACCTAACTATTACATTTTGTTAACGATACAGTAAGCCCTCTTATTGGGTAAGGTTATTAACGAAAGTAAAGTATAAAAATATGGAACAAATATTGTTAGTTTTATGGCCTTTATTTGCACTGATAGCAATGGGTTTTATATTACGTCGTTCATCGCTGTTTTCGGTTGATTTTTGGCCTAGCGCTGAAAAACTGAACTATTTTATTTTGTTTCCTGCTTTATTGATTAGCAGTTTAGCGAGTGCCCCACTTGATAGCCCTAAACTGCCTTATCTCGCGGGTGCGATATTTTTTGTGCTTATTATTAGCAGTGTATTAGTTCTAATTTTTAAATTACTTTTTAAAATGCCAATACCACGGTTTGGTGCTCATATTCAAGGTATTACCCGCTTTAATACTTATTTAGGGCTTGCAATCATAGCCGATTTATTTGGTACTGATGGCATAGCGATTGCTGCCGTCATTATGGCGATACTGGTGCCAAGTTGTAATGTTATTGCGGTCTTAGCATTAACCACTGGCTCTAAAGTTTCTATCAAACAGTTATTTTTACCGATCATTAAAAACCCGTTAATCCTCTCTTGTATTATTGGTATTTTGCTGAACTTATCTCCAATAGGATTACCTTTTGGTTCAGGACAACTATTAAAGCTACTTGCGGCAGCGAGTTTACCATTAGGGTTAATTTGTATTGGCGCGGCATTGCAAACATCGACGCTCAGGAAAGAATTTAAGCCGCTAATGACCTCTACGCTGTTACGTTTATTAGCGATGCCGGTATTAGCGCTTTTAACAGCAAAATTATTCTCATTACCGGAGTTTGAAACCGCGTTATTTGTGATTTTTTTTGCAATACCGACGGCGCCGACGGCTTATATTTTAACTCGTCAACTAAATGGTGATAGTCAGCTTATGGCAGGCATCATCACTTTGCAGACCGTAATTGCTGTCGTGACATTACCATTCATTCTTACCCAGATAATACATTAACTCATTGCTGCTATCGTTATTTAGCTTAAGTGAGATAATGGGTTTGAAGAGAATCGCTTTGTTAAAATATGGGGTTAATTTTGGGGATAAAATGGTTGTAGGAATAACGCATTATGACAGTTTTAGATAAAATATGTCTAATGGCTATATCTACATTCAAAATTCTGTTTATTGAGAACGCTAATGCCATTTTGTATTAATCAACAACCCCAAATAAACCAAACACTCTCCATTCCCAGTTCACGGGCGATAGAGGCTATTTTTAGTTCACCCGAGAAGCTCACAACCAAAGAATCTGAGTTGATGGGGATAAAAATTAAAGGTATTAAAAATAATACGCTATTTGTCGTTGAAAGTAATACTGGGCAGCCATTAAGCCTCAGCAAAGCTGAATTTCAATGGCTTTTTGAAACCAAGGTTGTAAGGCGTTTACAACCTGAAAAGACGAATTTTTTATCCCCAACGCAAATGTATAAAGGCTTGTTTGAATAATATTAAAGACATACACTGCTGCTTGATAAGGTAATAACATCATTTGATGATAAGGGGTCATGTGTGTCTTTAGAAAAATGTCAAAATAATGAAAATCTATCTATTGATGAGGTATTAGATAAACTTTCATTGCTGTACACAAATGCCATTGATTCTTTAAGAAGTGCCATTGCAGCTTATGTGACTGATGGGCAATTACCTGATGCGGATGCCCGCAAAAAGGGATTATTTGCCTATCCTGAACTATGTGTTGAGTGGCATGGTCAAATTGATCATTGCGTAAAAACGAGGGCATATGCACGTTTTGTTAAGCCCGGACAGTATCGTATTACGGTGACCCAGCCGGATCTATTTCGTCAATATTTAACCGAGCAACTGAGTATTTTACAGCAAGATTATGATGTCACTTTTTCTGTTTACCCCTCACAAACTGAAGTGCCATACCCGTTTGTGATTGATGGTTCTGATTTAGCTTTAGATAGAAGTATGAGTAGCAGTCTAGCGGCTCATTTTCCTATTACAGATCTTGCAGATATTAGTGATGATATTACCGACGGTTTATTTCAATCCGCAGAGGAGATGCCCCTTTCTCACTTTGATGCTTTGCGTGTCGATTTTTCCTTAGCGAGACTGAAACATTATACGGGAACGCCGCCAGAACATGTGCAACCTTATATTTTGTTTACAAATTACAATCGTTATGTCGATGAGTTTGTAAGCTGGGCTTGCGAGCAAGTTAGGGATCCGAATAGTCGTTATGTTGCATTATCCTGTGTAGGGCACAATTATTTAACGGCTGAAAACGCTGACCCACAAATTGCCACGTCTGATCTCACATGGAAAAAATTCCAAATGCCAGCGTATCATCTGATCGCGAAAGAGGGTGTAGGAATAACATTAGTTAATATTGGTGTTGGTCCATCGAATGCAAAAAATATTTGTGATCACTTGGCGGTATTACGGCCACACGCATGGTTAATGATAGGCCATTGCGGCGGCTTACGTGAAAGTCAAAAAATTGGTGACTATGTATTAGCTCATGCCTACTTACGTGATGATCATATTTTAGATGATGTTTTACCCCCTGATATTCCCATCCCAAGTATCGCAGAGGTACAAAGGGCACTGTACGATGCAACGAAACAAGTCAGTAATATGCCAGGTGAATTAGTTAAGCAACGGCTAAGAACAGGTACGGTGGTAACAACGGATGATCGTAACTGGGAATTACGCTTTTTTGCAACGGCCCGCCGTTTCAGCTTAAGCCGTGCTGTTGCTGTAGATATGGAAAGTGCGACTATTGCGGCTCAAGGTTATCGTTTTAGGGTGCCATATGGGACGCTATTATGCGTTTCTGATAAACCATTACATGGTGAAATCAAATTACCAGGGCAAGCAAATAGCTTTTATGAAGGGGCAATTTCAGAACATTTGCAGATTGGTATTCGAGCGATTGATCTTTTGCGACAAGAAGGCGATAAGCTGCATTCAAGAAAATTAAGAACCTTTGATGAGCCTCCTTTTAGGTAATAAAAAAGTATAGATACCGAATCAATGACATTTGCAGTGGCAAATGAAAAAATGAGGTATGGGTGAATTAAGCGAGTTATTAACGCCATGGTTGATGAACTAGATATTTCTGAGGTGAGTGAGCTATCGGGCTTACCGCCATCGACGTTGCGCTATTACGAAGAAAAGGGGTTAATTACCCCGATTGGTCGTAAAGGTTTGAAGCGTGTTTATCATGGTAAAGATGTGATGACTCGCTTATCACTTATTGCTTTAGGGAGAGAAGCAAAATTTTCACTTGATGAAATAAGCACCATGTTGAATCAAAGAAATGGACCAACGATTGATCGTGGCTATTTAATAACAAAAGCAGAGGAAATTCAAAAAGTCATTGATGATTTGTCGGCGTTAAAAAAAGGTATTTTGCATATCGTCAATTGCCCTGAAGAAAATCATTTAGCCTGCCCTAAATTTCAAAAAAATAATGTCGATAGGCCTACGAAATAGCCGAAAATTCAGCCAATAAGGCATAATCTAGTGGGTATAACCGCGTGATTATCCCACTTTTGATAACAATTTATCCCATTTTCCTTCATAGAAAGCCTTTTAGATCTTAACTACACTTTAGGTATTGCTACACTGATTTAAAGGGTCCTATGTCTACTCACTTCTTAGCATTTGAAAAACCTATCGTCGAACTTAATGAAAGAATCGACGCCTTAGTGGCTTTTAAACAAAATAGCCAACAGCCTGATATTGATTTCGATGAAGAGATCAAGTTGCTGGAGAAAAAATGTTTAACACTGACAAAGAAAATTTTTTCTCAGCTTGGTGCTTGGGAAATAGTTCAACTTGCAAGGCATCCATTGAGGCCCTATACCCTAGATTATATTTCGCTGATTTTTACGGAATTTCAGGAGTTGGCTGGAGATAGGGCATTTGCGGATGATAAGGCGCTTGTTGGTGGTCTAGCACGCCTTGACGGGCAACCTGTTATGGTTATAGGTCAACAGAAAGGGCGTACCACAAAAGAAAAAGTGATGAGAAATTTCGGTATGCCTTCCCCGGAAGGTTACCGTAAGGCATTAAGGTTAATGAAGATGGCTGAGCGTTTTCATTTACCTGTGGTGATATTCATTGATTCTGCGGGGGCATATCCCGGTATTGGTGCAGAAGAGAGAGGGCAAGCTGAAGCGATAGCACGAAATATTATGGAGATGTCTTGCCTAAAAACACCTATCATTTGCGTGATAACAGGGGAAGGTTGCTCTGGTGGTGCACTGGCAATAGGGGTTGGCGACCGTATTAATATGTTGGAGTACAGCACATATGCGGCAATATCTCCGGAAGGTTGTGCTTCAATCCTTTGGAAAGATGCACAAAAAGCACAAGTTGCTGCGGAAACAATGGGAATGACAGCCAAAAGGCTCAAGGAGCTAGGTATTATTGACACTATTATCCCTGAACCGCTCGGTGGCGCACATCGCGATTATGTATTAGCGAGTGAAAATTTAAAACGGCAGTTGCTTATTGATTTAGAGGCCCTCAAAAAACGGGATGTTGATCTATTATTGGCCGAAAGATATCAGAAAATTATGGCGTTTGGTTACTGTTAAGCATGATATAGTCATTTTTATCTGAAGTCGTTTGGTGATAGAAATGAATATAGAGCAATGGGCGAATGAGTTTGATAATTACCTGCTAAAAAACTGGGTTAATGATGATAATGCCCATGATATTTTTCATCTTAGGCGAGTTTGGCGTACGGCACAAAAAATTATGGAGCCAATAGAACAAGTTAATCCTTTGGTTGTATTGGCTGCCTGTTATTTTCACGATTTTGTCTCATTGCCGAAAAATCACCCCCAAAGACACCAAGCATCTTCTTTAAGTGCTGATAAAGCGGTGAGTGTTTTTCAGTCTCATTTTCCAAGCCTACCTGAACATTACTATGAACCGATTGCTCACTGTATTATCACCCATAGTTTTAGTGCTCAGCTCGAACCAAAAACGATTGAAGCGAAAATTGTTCAAGATGCGGATAGGTTAGAAGCACTTGGCGCAATTGGCTTAGCGCGTGTTTTTGCCGTTAGTGGCCAATTGAATAGGGCATTATTTGATGCAAATGATCCTTTTGCACAAAATAGGCCACTGGATGATACTCAATGGGCTTTAGATCACTTTCAGCAAAAATTACTTAAATTACCGAGTACTATGCAAACTTCAATGGGAAGATTGCTCGCCACTCAAAATGCGAATTATTTAGTACAGTTTATGGCGAAATTAAGTGCTGAATTAAAGGGGAATAGTGTCCAGTTTGATGATCATATCATCGAACAGTTTTGGCTCTAATTAAGGTAGTGGCTTGATGTATTCAATAGGGATAGGCGATAAATGTCGGTTGATCTGAATTTATTAAGAGTTTTTGTTTCTGTGGCGTCTCAGGGCAATTTTGCTCGTGCCGCACAACAACTGTCTATGCCGACATCGAATGTTAGCCGGAGTATTAAGCAATTAGAAACTCAGCTCAATTGTCGGTTAATTGAGAGAACAACGCGGAATATGAGGCTGACAGAGCAAGGTGAAATATTATGGAAGCATAGTCAAAATCTCTATGCAGAGCTTGATGATATATTGAGCCAAATAAGCCATCGTGAGAGATTAACAGGAACATTACGGCTCACTATTCCTAGTGAGACGGGAAGCCTACTATTAGCCGACATAATCACCGATTTTGCTCTATTGCATCCACAATTAACGCTTCATTGTGATACTCAGCTTATGCCTTTAGATGTGATTAATGATGATATCGATTTATTATTAACGTTCCATCGGGGTGAATTAGGCGATAGCAGCTATCATTCGAAATTAATAAAAGCTTGGCCGAGCGTTGTTGTGGCGGCTCCTCATCTTATTGAACAAACGGGCAAGCCGAAAAACCTCACGGAGCTAGCTAATATGCCTTGTATTTCAAGTTTAAGTGCAATAGCCGGTCAGCCATGGATATTTATCGACCAACAAGAACGCCCTCAAAAACTCAATATTAATAGTCGATACCGAGTTAATAGCGGTATTTTAGCTAAAGTTGCTGCATTAAAAGGGATTGGCTATGCCATTTTAGCGATGGAATCTTGCCAACCAGATATTGAGCAAGGTTTACTTGAAGTTATTGAGTTTGCTGAGCGACCCGCTCCGATTGAATTACGTGCAGTTTATGCGAGTCGACGTTCATTATCACCGAAGATTGATGCTTTTTTGCAATATTTAATCCCATTATTTGCCAATAAGAAGGTGTAATTGCCAGACTCAATCATGCTGAAGTATGGCGTAATTTCAGGGTGAGTCCTTTTAGAAAATAGCGCAGTAATTGGTCACCACATTCACGGTAGTTTTTATGTTCAGGGTGACGAAATAGGGCGTTAATTTCGGGTTTAGATACTCGAAAATCGGCTTTTTGGTAGATTTCTATCATATCGGTATCTTTTAATGCAAAAGCGATACGGAGTTTTTTAAGGATAATATTATTGTTGATATGTGTTTCAACTGTCGGAGCAGGGTGGTTATCGCTTTTACCTCGACGAAAATAGACTAAACCGTTAAGGAAGTGAACCAAGGTTTTATCATTACACTCCCTATATTCGGGGGAATCATCTTTCTTTAGCCAACTTACTATTTCTGCTTTGGTCACCGTTAAACCAGAGAGCTGCATAATTTCCACCATCTGGTTATCACTAAGGTCTAGTATGTAGCGAATACGACGTAAAACATAATTATTAAGCATGGCTATTGATTTTCCATAAATTAAGTTTTCTAAATCAATCACCAATGATAGTTATCAATGTTGAGATTCAAAAATATTGAGGCGTTTTAAGAAAGGCATACTAGAGAGTAATTTTGTTTTTATCAATATAAGAATGCGTAAAATAGACGATTTTAGCCTACCTTACGCATATTGTGTCTGACGTTGAATTAGCCGATAAAATAGATGAGACTATAAAAAAAGACTAAGGTTAACCCGACAGTTAATAGCATATTTTTCAGTAAAGCCGCGGCAACGACGCAAAATAAAGCCCCCCATAAATAGGGGTTATCAGGGAAATCCCGCAACGCATGATTATCTAACAGGATCACCGGAGCACAAATTGCGGTTAATAAGCAAGGCGCTGAATAACCGAGAGCCTGTTTAATAAACAGTGGCAACCTAACAGGAAGCTGTGGGATCAGAAAAACGTAGCGTAAAGAGAAAACAATAACCGTCAGTGTCAGGATCAATACCCAAATCATTTTTCTTCCTTAAGTAATCGAGAAACCATAACTGAAACACACATCCCCCCAACACCCGCGATGACAATCGCACTACTTATTGAATATAGTGAGAGGGTAACGGCCACAACTAATGAAAATATCACGCCACAAATTGTGCTTATTTTCTTTGTCAGTGGAACAACAATCGCTAATAGTGTCGCAACCACAGAAAAGTCTAAATGTAAGCGGCTTAGGTCAGTAATGAAATTGGCCATCATAATGCCAAGAAGGCTGGTGATTAACCAAACAATATAAAAACTGAATCCAGCACCAAATAAATAAGGAAAACTGAGTGGCTGCCGTTTAGCAGCACTAATAGCAAATAGTTCGTCTGTTAATAAAAAGCCAATGCTTAAACGTTGAGTGGCAGTAAAATCCTTAACATGAGGCCGCATTGTTAGGCCGTATAGCAAATGCTGTGAAGTAATAAAGAAGACAGATATAATAATAGTGATATAACCCGCCCCAGAATTAAGTAAACCTAAAGTAACAAGTTGTGCTGCGCCAGCAAATATCATCGCTGACATAGAAATACTTTGCCAAAATGAAAGTCCGGCTTCAACAGCCATTGAACCTGCTAAAACACCCCATGGGATCACTGCTAAATTCAATGGAGTCATGTGCAGAGCCCCATGAGTAAAAGCACGTTGCCATTGGCTACGTTGTTGTGAATACATTGATTTAATACCTTTTTTGCTTCGTTATTTTTATCATACTGTCGAGTTGAGATGGCTGATAGAATAAAATTGCTCTTGATATGAGTGTATTATCACCAATGCCATGGCATAAAAGTAAATAACTAGCCTTTAATTTACACAATGTGGACAATTTGCACGCAATATCCCCAACTATCTTTTAAGCAATAATAAAAGCGGTTATTCAGCCGATAACGGAAATAAGGGCTAGCATAAATGAATGCCGCCACTGGTAATATGCCGCGTATATTGGCTAGGTGTGACCCCAATGGATTTCTTAAAATGCCGTGTGAAATGGCTCTGATCAGAAAAACCACACTGGTTTGAAACATCAGCAGGTTTCTCCCCTTGTAATAGCAATTTTTTAGCTTTGTATAATCTTGCTTGGATTAAAAATGTATGGGGGGTTGTGCCTGTATGTAATTTAAACTGACGTAGAAAATGCCACTGACTTACCCCAGCAATTGCTGCTAACTCACTTAGGGAATGATCCTGCTCTGCGGTGCTCATGATTAGGTCACAAATATCCTGCATACGTTGTTTTGCAGGAGGAATATCATTGGGTTGTACTCGGCTTTTGTTGTATTTCAAAATAAGCCAGCTCATTGATGAGAGTAATAAGGTCTCTTTGAATAAGGTGTTATTGGGTTGTAATAATAAATTAAATAGTAAATTTAACTGAGCTGCTAAACCGGGATCTTGGATCACTGCGTTAGGGAACCAAGGGATCACTCCGTAGTTATCCGTTTTTAAATCTAAGGTTAAGCGTTGAAACATTTCAGGGGTAGGATAAATAGCTTTATAGGCCCAGCCGCCAGCTACAGCAGAAGAGCCTGTATGGATTTCATCCGCATTCACCACAATAATGTCGCCTTTAGGTGCATAATGGTTTTCACCAGTACGAAAAAATTGCTGAGCACCATCTTCAATCACACCAATACAAAAGCCTTCATGGCTATGGCGGGAAAATTTTTGTTGATGGTACTGGGCTTCTATCATTTCTAAGCCACCCAGTTCTCGCAAATGAAAATAATTGGCACTTTCCATCCCAATACCTACTCTTTACCCATGATAAAAACGGAATATAAACACACAGTTATATTGCATTAAACGTATGCTATTTATACCCTTAATCTTAATTATTTTCACTATCACTACCCAATGACCCATTTTGGGTTATTATTTCAATAATTTTTAATATTACGGAATAAAAACCCAAGATAAATGTTAGTGTCAATACGATTCTATTTTTAGTTTGTTTCGTGAATTATTGGTTCATGAAATTCAATATTTTTAGATTATTCAACCTAGTTTTTGGTCTATACATAGCATATTTGCCCATATTTTTATTTGCGCGTAGTGATATCTTTTATAGTAAGATAACCCCGTGTATCATAGTCAATATTAACTGAATATGTTTATTTTTTGTTATAACTTTTATTAAGTTAGCGGGTTCCTTATGCTTGAAAATCTTGGTATCACAAATTTATGGACGTATTTAATCGGTGTCATTTTTATTACATTGGTGCCAGGCCCAAATTCTTTGTTTGTGTTAACGAGTAGTGCAAAATATGGCATTAAAAATGGTTATAAAGCCGCGCTAGGCGTATTTACGGGTGACGCGATACTGATTTTTTTATCGTTTTTAGGGGTTGCTTCACTGGTTAAAACATCACCTATCTTTTTTAGTGTAATTAAGTATGTTGGCGCTACCTATTTAGTTTATTTAGGAATAAAAACGCTGTATAGCGTCTTTCATAAAAAAGAGCCGGTTGGGGATGTGGATGCAATAGTATTAGCAGCGAAAGGAACATACCAAAAAGCGGTGTTTTTAAGTTTGCTTAATCCTAAAATGATCATTTTTTATGTGTCATTTTTTATTCAGTTTATTGATCCTGCTTATCCTAATCCAGGCATACCGTTTTTTATTTTAGGCAGCATTCTTGAAGCATGCAGTATGATTTATCTATCAATGCTGATTTTTGGTGCTGTTGCTGTTACTAACATGGTAAAACATAACAAAAAACTGTCTAAATTATCTAATAGCTGCATTGGTGCTATCTTCTTAATGTTTGGGGCTAAATTAGCGTTAGCCGCCTAGTTTTTAGGGGTATATGATGATGCCGGCCATGAGCCGGCTTTTTTATCACTGTAATCTCGAAACAATTCTCAAGTCTCTAATACAACCCGTCGTTCAAAATTGTGCTCTGAATTTCAGTATCATGTGATTTGGAGTGGAATTATTGCGGTACAAATGTGTTCAGAAATAGTCTGGCTAATGGAACGGTGAAAGAGCACGTTTGGCTTCCAACATAGATAAACGACATAATAAAATTAAAATTATTCTGTGAGAAAAGGATGTATACCTGATGAAGCATTTAGTCAAAATTGCCAGCCGTTATGCAAAGCCATCTATTATCAATGATTATATTGAATGTGGTTATGTTGCTGCCGCGCTAGAAGCGGAAGATGGTGAAATTTATACAGGTATTAGCATTGATACGGCGTGCTCTCTGGGTTTTTTGTGCAGAGCATGGCGCTGTTGCTGAATTACTCAAAGCAGGAAAGTCGGTCATTAAGTCGATGGTTGCCGTTGATTCCGCTGGAAATGTTGTACCGCCTTGTGGGCGTTGTCGAGAATTAGTTAGTCAATTATCCAATAAAAATAAGCAGACGCTCGTTGGGGTCGATAATGAAACTCAAGTCACCTTAGAGCAATTGATGCCTTATGATTGGAAAGCCACACAAAAATAGAGAACAATAGAATGATGACGCAAGAGGATAAACATTTCACGGCAACGGCATTGCTGCGTAATCAAAAAGGGGAGTTTTTATTACATAAGCATCGCAAATTAGGGTGTTGGCTCCCACCGGGAGGGCATTTAGAAGATAATGAAGAGCCTCAAGATGCGGTAATGCGTGAAGTACGGGAAGAAACAGGGTTAGATTGCCGCGTGATTGATTGCGCCTATCCAACAGCAACCAAGGTAACGGGTTGTGAAAAAGTCACTGCTTTGCCCATGCCTTTAGCCATCTTAAAAGAGTTTATAACTGATAAAGAAAAAGGGGATCATTGGCATATTGATATGGTGTATTTATGTGAGCTTGTATCGCCAGATAAAACGCCTGATCCTGCATTTTGTTGGGTGCCTTTTGAAGAGCTAGCCAATCTCAATATCCCACATGATCTACTGCAATTGGCAAGCATGGTAAATGAAACTAACTTGTTGAAATAAAATTTATTTTATATTTAAAAACAACAATGAAACACCGAGCGCCATTAATAACAGACCAATTATTTTATCCACCACGAATTGGTAATTGAGAACTTGGTTGCGTATGACGGGCGCTGCGAAGAATAACGCGATCAAACTGAACCATAGCCAATGAACAAAAGAGATAAAAAACCCATAACTCAAATTAAGCATTAATGAGTGAGAATTTTGGAGCACTTGCGTATATACAGAAACGACAAATAGCATGGTTTTAGGATTTAATGCATTAGTTAAAAAGCCCATTTTAAAGGCGGAAAATCCTGTAGGTTTAGGTGTTTCACCGGTTTCTGTATTGATTTTTTGTTTATTGGTAAATGAGTTAAATCCAATATAAATTAAATATCCCACACCAAATAATTTCACAATAGTAAAAAGTGTCGGTGAGTTCATGATAAGCAGTGTTACACCGAATACAGTATAAAAAACATGAACCTGCACCCCAAAGGCTATACCTAATGCTGCAAGCAACCCAATTTTTGTGCCATAAGCATAACTACTACGTGTCACCATGGCAAAGTCGGGACCTGGACTAATTACCGCTAAAATAGTCATGGCTGCCATAGCAATAAGTTCATTCATGTTAACTGTCCTTAATAGGTAATAAAAACTGATATTAAAAATTGCTGATATAAATCATCTTGTTTATTAATTAACTGTATTATCAATAGATTGTATTTAGTTAAAAAGCGATTTATGCTGACGTAAATCTGTCAGTTTTTGTTACCTATATGATGAAATTACCACCATTATCCTCATTACGTTTCTTTGATGCCGCCGCGCGTCATGGCAGCTTTGTTAAAGCGGCGGATGAACTCCATGTCACGCATAGTGCTATCAGTCGCCAAATACGTTTGCTTGAAGAACAGATTGGTATTGCATTATTTGAGCGGCGTAACCGAGCGGTTTTTTTAACGTTGGCAGGCAAAAAGCTATATCAAACAACGAGTGAAATCTTTGCTCAATTGGATAAGACATTAGCAGAGCTTGGCAGTGTCGTTGATAGTAATGTGGTGAGTATTTCTTGTGAACCCACTATCGCTATGAAATGGCTTATTCCTCGATTAACGCAATTTTATCAGCAATTTCCTCATATTACGGTGCATTTGATTGCGGCAGGAGGGCCTATTGATTTCACTAAAGCAGGTGTTGATCTTGCTTTTAGGCGTAATGATTTTAAGTGGAATAGCCATATTTATGCTGAAGAAGTGTGTCGTGAAAGGATGGGGTTAGTGCAGCGGCCCGATTTACATTGGCACGATGGCTCCAGCGACATTGCGTTACTGTATCCAGCTTCTCGTCCCTCTGTTTGGGAGCAATGGCAACAGCAGATGGGCAATAGTCAGCAAGGTAATCGACAGGTTTCATATGAACATTTTTACCTTTGCATTCAGGCGGCCATTTCTGGTCAAGGGGTTGCGATTGCTTCATTTTTAATGGTTGAAGATGAGTTGCAATCAGGTCAATTAACCGCGCCTTATGGTTTTATCGAAGATGGTTCAGCTTATTATTTGTTGGCGCCCAAGCCACCTGTTGTCGGAAGTGCTTCGCACCTATTTATTGAGTGGCTAAAAGATTGCCTTCAAGAAAGCTATACACTAACCCAAAAGGAGTAGCACAGATTTTACTTTACACTCGAATTGTTTATTCTTTCAGCAAAACCATGTGATAAATAAAGATTTTGTCACATAACTATTTTATAGCGTGTTATATTTCCAGACTTGGGTTTGTCGGTTTATTAAGTGGAGTGAGTAATGAGTAAATTACGGGTAGGTGTCATTTTTGGTGGTAAATCAACAGAGCATGAAGTGTCATTGCAGTCAGCGAAGAACATCATTAATGGTCTTGATCGCGATAGATTTGATGTATGCTTAATCGGCATTAACAAACAGGGGCATTGGCATGAATATGATGAAGCTGATTTTTTAATCCATGCAAATGATCCCGCTCGTATTGCACTAAGTACGCCAAAACGCAGTATCGCTATTATCCCTGGTAAAACAACCCAGCAATTTATTTCCCTTGAAGATGCTCAGCCACTCCCTCAAATTGATGTTATTTTCCCCATTGTGCACGGTAATTTGGGTGAAGACGGCTCTTTGCAAGGGTTATTGCGTATGGCTAATTTACCTTTTGTTGGCCCAGGTGTTTTAGGCTCTTCAGCCTGTATGGATAAAGATATCACTAAGCGATTACTACGCGATGCGGGGCTACATGTTGCACCTTTTATTACGCTGACAGCGTCGGATCGCACTGAAGCCAACTATGAAGCGGTTGTTAAACAATTAGGCCTCCCATTATTTATTAAACCGGCTAACCAAGGCTCTTCTGTTGGGATCAGTAAAGTGACTAATGAGTCTGAGTTTAAGGCAGCATTGGATTTCGCTTTCTTGTTCGATATGAAAGTCCTGATCGAAAGTGCAGTGAAAGGCCGTGAGATAGAATGTGCGGTATTAGGGAACGAACAGCCATTGGCAAGTCCATGTGGCGAAATTGTTCTACATGATAGCTTCTACGCTTATCACACCAAATATATCGATGAAAATGGTGCGTCTGTGGTAGCACCAGCGGATTTAGATGTTGAAGTGAGTGATAAAATACGGGAAATTGCATTACAGGCTTATCGTGCACTCAATTGCAGTGGTATGTCTCGCGTTGATGTTTTCTTGACCGAAGATAATCACGTTATTATCAATGAAATTAATACACTACCAGGGTTTACGAATATCAGTATGTACCCTAAATTGTGGCAACAGGGCGGGATGACATATCAAGCGTTGATCAGCCGCCTTATTGAACTAGGCATTGAAAAATATCAACAAACCATTGCTTTAAAAACAGCGTGAGATGTTAATTAATTGACTAATATCGCGGTATTTTATTAGCGTGCGATGTCACGCTAATAAAACATCGGTTAGTTTATGCCTTAATCTCGGTGATGCTGCGCAACATTTTTTTGCAGGTGCGTTAAGAATAACTGGGTTTCTTTTGGCGACGTTAATCGAATAAAACGTATATGTTGATACTGTTTATCCGCCATACTGGCTATCCTAGGCCATTTACTTTTGTGATAGGTCGTTATCATCCATATTAGGATGGAATCACGACTAAAAAAGACATTTTTCCACGACTCATAATTCCCTGTATCCGGCCAAAGCTCTTGTTTGCTTCTGATCCGTGAGAACACTCGACGCACCGATTGATAAAGCGTCCGTAAGAATGAGTAATCAAGCCAAATCACCAGCTCAACCTCTTTCCATTTAATGGGTTGTGTCCGGGTATAGTTACCATCAAGTACCCAGCCGTTTGGTGCATTTTGCAGGGCTTGCGATAATTTCTTATACAATTGCTCATCGGTTGCGGGTTGCCAATTTTTTTGCCAATGAAGAGCATCCATTTCTATATATGGAACAGCGTAAAGTGACGCTAATTGCCGGGCAAAGGTGCTTTTACCACTGCCACTACAGCCAATAACATTAATTTTCATGAGTTAAATCATTTTATGGTAGATATGCCGTTCAGGTTTACTGAAGGGTAAAGTTGCACAAAAGCGTTCTGGAAAACGAAGCTTATCAGTGAATTATTCTATTTGATCAAACAAAAAATGCTCAATGTCTTGATGTCACTATTCAGGCAAAACATAAGCAGTACCAACTTATGGTTCAAGAAAAGCGGCATTGGTTTTAACGTAAGAGACTCACAAGGTGCATGGTGATAACGACACCCACACCTTGTTTATTGCGATAAGAGATCAAACTATGCGTGATGTTACTAGTACTTTTGCTGCCGTAGGGGCTAATTGCCAGCCTAATAAATTACTTGCACCAGACATAGTTAATATAACGGAATAAAGGTTCAAATCCGAACTTTTTGTATAGGTCGAAACCGGCTTCTGAGGCATCAAGGAAGCAGTGTTCAACACCTTGTTGATGACAAAATGCTAACGCATAAGCGATTAATTGTGTCGCGTAGCCTTTCCCTTGGTGTGCTGGCTCCGTACCAATATCATCAAAACGTGCAAGGCTACCTTCAATAGTGACGGTCATCGATGTTGCTGGCTCTCCAGCGACTAAGAGGACAAGATGAAATTGTGGCGCACCTTGCAATAAAGCATCTTCATGATAGCGGACATATTCATTGACAACCTTATCGTGTTCATCCGAAATATAAAACGCAGAGACTAAAGGCTTAGCCCACAATGAAAGGTCATGGTTCGCAAACACAATATCCACTTGATTTTCAGGCAGTTCTACAGGGAGTTGTTTATCAAGTGATAATGCCATTGCTGTTGTGACGCTGTCACGTTTGTAGCCTAAGGCGAGTGCCTCATTGACAATATCTTGCTGCATTTCTTCAGGAACAACCAGTGTATGATTTTTCTTTTGTGCAACAAAAAGGTGATGAGCCTGCTTAAATGCTTGAATCGATGATTCAGGTTGAAGATAAATAAAGTTAAATACAGGCGAATTTAGAGGGGTAAGGTAACATATAGTATGTTGTTCGATCTGGATACTGTGCTCACAAATCGATGTCCAAAATGTTTTTTCGATGGACTGATAATGCCTTAAGTAGTAGAGCGGAATATTCATGTTTCAGTTACCTGACGCAAAGCGTGTTAATCGATAGGGGCTAAGTGCTGTCTGCTCTATGCCATGTATTATTTCATCTTGTGCCAAATGGCAAATTAATGGTGCAAGTGTGATAGCAGCGTGCATACTAATAATATATAAACCACTGAAATCAGCAACTTTACCGACAATTGGCATCTCATCCTGTGGCATAGGTCGCATTCCTATGAAAGCATTTTCTAAGCGTAATCTATTTGTACCTATAAATGAATTTTGAATAACGGATAGCGCATTTTGTGCGATATTCACTGCACTATGCTCGGGGCGCTCATCGATGTAACCCTCGGCACAACATAATTAGATTGAAATCATCGGATAGAATGATTTTGTATAAGCACCTTAATAGAGATTAAGGTGCATGTTTAATTATTGGGTTAGTCAGGGCGTTTTAAGGTGAAAATCTTATTTAATTGTCAGCTTTAGACTCTCACCAATTTAGAGACAAACGCAATAATGACTAATAATGCGGCGATCGTGAGTAGAGCGGTCGCTAATGTAAACTGAAAGGCAACAAAACCAATGGCGGCGGGGCCTGCTAAAATACCAAGGTAACCCAGTGTGGATACAGCAGGAACAGCTAACGCTTCAGGCATCGTATTTTGCTTACCTATCGATGAAAACATCACAGGTACAATATTAGAACAGCCAGCACCAACCAGCGCATAACCTATAATTGCGATGGATAAGTAAGGTGATAATACCGCGATCATAAAGCCTATACAGGCTAAAAGAGCGCCCCAGAACACCACCCGCGCAGAGCCGACACGCATTACTATTTTATCTCCAGTTAAACGGCCAATTGTCATTGTTGTGGCGAAGGCTGCAAAGCCCAATCCACCAAGGGATTCTTCTAGACCGTGGTGCTCGATTAAAAATACGGCACTCCAATCTAGTACCGTACCTTCCGCGAGGAAAATAGCAAAGCAAATAATACCAATGACTAGAACAATACCTTTGGGTATCGCGATAAGAGGGCCAGTTGGTGCATTGGCATAACTTAAAAAACCTTTGAAGCTGATAGACAACAACAGTAATGAAACCAATGAAATAATAATTGCAGCAGCAATTGGTGGTGTACCCATTAATAAAATGGCACTCATAGCACCAGCCCCTACAATTCCACCTACACTATAGTAACCATGAAAACCCGATATGATGGGCTTCTCAGAAGCTTTGTCTACAATCACTGCTTGTATGTTCATGGCACAATCTGTTAGCCCAATACCGACACCAAAAAGCAATAAGCCAACAATCAATATACCGATATGTGATATTGCAGGGAGTAAAGGGAGTAGCAAGCAAAAGGCGATGGTCGAGGCCACCATCAGTTTACGACAGCCAAATTTTGCAGCAATAGCCCCGGTTAAAGGCATCGCAATCAGCGCACCGACGCCAAAGCAGAGAAGTAATAATCCAAGTGTGGCGTCATTTGCACCCGTATTGGCTTTGACAAAAGGGACAATTGCTGCCCATGAAGCGGTTGCAAAACCTGCAATAAAAAAGATAATCCGTGTTGCCACTTGCTCTTTTTTGGCTGGTGGTGTAGTCGGTGTTGTTTCTAATAATTCAGGAGATAGAGTCATTTTATCAATATATTTAGTTTAGTTATTAAATTATCTATGATGAAGAGTATCTAAACGTGGATCATCTAATATCGGGTGGCGTATTTCCCTTTTCTGTCCATTTCTTCTTATCAGTGCGATGGCCCATTTGTCAGTCTATATAATAATAAAGGTTAAAGGATCAATATGATAGGGTTCTCATGCGAAACCAAAAAAATATTATCTATACTTAGCTATATTGATTTTGAAAAATAGCACGGTATCTCGAATGAGATAGAGATAATCAGTATGGCATTGTGGTTATATGTATTAAATTTATGACTTAGGGAAGTATATTAGGTATTAATAGCGCCTAGTTAAACAAGATTAATCAATTAATGTGTTCGATTACTGTTAGATACAATACAAGTTGATCATTCAGCGTTAAGGGGTGTTTTTAGAAAAAATAGGACACGACCACTTGCAGCCGTGCCACGAAAATTGTTTCACAATAGAATATCAGAATGCAAAAGTCCCAAGTGCTGACAACAGAATTTAGTCAACAAAATAAAATAATAATATATGATAACGAGTATGCAATATTCAGCATACCTTTATACATTAGCGTTTTCTCAACATAATGAAATATTAAATTTCATTATGCTTTTACCTAATTTTATTTAGTTGAACTTTATTCAGAAGACAGCATTTTTAGTCCATGTTTAGCGCACTCTGATGTCTATAATCATGTCGTTATATTTTATGATTATAAATACGGTAAAAAATGAAAATAGGCTCTGTTATTTTATTATTAGTGGCTTTTACACTCACGGCTCATGCAGAAAAGGGTCCTGAGTTACAAAAAATTCAGGATAAACAAGGGAAAGAGATACATTACTACATAATAAAGCAAAGCGATAAAACAGCAAAAAACGTATTAGTGTTGCTCCAAGGCTCTGATTGCAAAAGTGTTATTAATAACACTAAGATGATAAAAAATTTTGGCGCGGCATTTCCTAATAATGATATTTTACTGGTTGAAAAAACGGGATTAGATAGCCAAGTTGGAAAAAATGAGGATGGAACATTAGTCGAAAATTGTCCTGTTGATTATATGAAAAATGATTCTCCATTAGAAAGAGCAGAGAATTATTTATTTTTAATTGGGCATTTAAAAAACCATTATCAACATATTATTTTGCTTGGAGGAAGTGAAGGGGCGGTAGTGACAAATTTAATTGTTTCTAACACGGATATGATCCAAGCCTCCATCTCATTGAATGGTGGCGGTCAGTTTTTTATTAACGATGTTATTTATAATATTGAAAAAACATTGCCTAATGAAGAAGTCGCGCAATCTATTGAAGGTTTTAAACAATTCGCTAAATCTGTAATACAAAATAAATTAGATGATAACCAATTTCCGAGTGAACATGGGGAAAAGTGGTGGCGTGAAATGCTAACAGTGAATAACCAAAAACTGCTTCAATCGATAAAAACACCTCACTTAGTGATTCAAACAATGGATGATATCAATGTAGATCCCCATAGTGTTGTGCGAATGATGGGGAAAATTAATAATCCACAGGTATCGTTTAAAACATATCAGGGGTTAGATCACTTTTTCCTCGATCAAGAAGGAAAATCACAAACAGAATTGATTGTGAAAGATATTAACGAGTGGTATCAAACCATAAACTAACTACTGTTTTAACGCCTCCTCCAAAAAAACTTCCGGGGAGGAGGTTCATTATCAATACGCTAATCAAGATAGTCTGTTAGGCGCTTGCAAAATAAACACCGCCAATCTAATACAGTTTTCACTATTTTTATTTTTTAGTGGCATTGAAACCATGGCAGTTGCTCTTTTCACAGATAAAAAACATAGAAACCTTGTTTTAAATAATGATTAAAAATGGTTGATGCAGGAATGAGTAGCCATCAATCCACTATTCAACAATAAAGCTGTGGTAACGAAAAAGGGGGGTAAACCCTAATTTTTTGTAGATAGATAACCCATCGCTTGATGCCTCAAGAAAACAACGTTCGACCCCATTTTGCGTGCAGGTTTTTAAAGCATGTTTAATCAATAAGGTTGCCAACCCTTGACGCTGATATTGTGTATCTGTACCGATATCGTCTAGGCGAGCCATGCTACCGTTTAAGGTTAGAGTTAACGCACTGACAGGGGTATTGCCATGAAATAATACATAGTGTAGAAGTTGCCCCTTTCGCTGTAAGGCTCTTTGGTGATAACGGATATATTCGTTGATGACTGTTGGATCATCCTCACTGTCAGGGGCTGCAAACGCAGTAATTAATGGCTGTGCCCATTCAGTCAGCTGTTCATTACTTAAGGCAATCCTATAGCCTTCAGGCAGTAAACAGTCAGTATGATCCACCATCTTTGATGAGGTTAGTACCATTGCCGTTGTTTCCCCATCATTTTCATACTGGTTCTTAGTCATAATTGGCGCGAGCTGTGGCAACACTTTTTCATGTACGACAAGGACATAAGGTTTTTTTTGTTCAAAAAACAGTGCACTGCCTGCTTTAAAATCAGCGATTGATGCGCCGGAGTGTAAGTAGATAAAACTAAAGGCGGGAATAGGAAGTTCAGAGAAATATGCGATAGCTGTATCACTGATGCTTACGGTATTTTTGCAAATTCCTGACCAGAAATGACGCTCTTGTTGATAAAAACACAGCTCATTATTTTTCATTCAATTATCTCATTTATCAGTCTTATTATCCTAAAAGCCAGTCTACAAGAAGCGGATTTTCCTTAATAGCGTGCATCACCAATAGCGCATTTTTAGACCTATAATTTTGCTATTCTGTACAGTGGAACTGAAAAATACTATACTCCCCCTATGTATATGATGGATGACTAACGATGCCACATTCACCAAAAGAAAAAAAAGCGGTTCTGACTCGGGTCAGGAAATTAAAAGGACAACTGCTGGCACTGGAATCGGCTCTAGAAGATGAAGTGGAGTGCAGTGCTGTGTTGCAGCAAATTGCGGCAATTAGAGGAGCGGTCAATGGGTTAATGGCGGGGGTTTTAGAGAGCCATCTACGAGAAGGATTACAGGAGTCTGCAACTACGCAGAGCCAAAAAGAGTCAGTTGATGACGCTATTTCTCTTATTCGAACATACCTGCGTTAAAAATAAGGAATCAATATGAAATCACGTGCAGCGGTCGCATTTGGGCCTGGGGAACCACTGAAAATTGTTGAAATTGATGTGATGCCACCTAAGGCGGGAGAAGTATTAGTAAAAATTAGTCATACCGGTGTTTGTCATACTGACGCATTTACTTTATCAGGGGATGATCCTGAAGGCTTATTTCCTGTTGTGTTAGGCCATGAAGGGGCTGGTGTCGTGGTTGAGGTCGGGGAAGGTGTCACAAGTGTAAAACCGGGTGATCACGTGATCCCTTTATATACGGCAGAGTGTGGCGAATGTGTATTTTGTCAATCAGGTAAAACAAACTTGTGTGTATCCGTTCGCGCAACACAAGGTAAAGGTGTTATGCCAGATGGTACAACCCGCTTTTCTTATAATGGCCAACCGCTCTACCATTATATGGGATGCTCTACTTTCAGTGAATATACCGTGGTTGCAGAGGTGTCATTAGCGAAAATTAATCCAGAAGCCAATCACCAAGAGGTATGTCTATTGGGTTGCGGTGTCACAACGGGGATCGGCGCGGTACATAATACAGCTAAAGTTCAAGAAGGCGATTCTGTTGCAGTGTTTGGCTTAGGGGGTATTGGCCTTGCCGTTATCCAAGGAGCAAGGCAAGCAAAAGCAGGGCGTATTATTGCAATTGATACTAATCCTGCAAAATTTGAGTTAGCGCGCCAATTTGGTGCGACAGATTGTTTGAACCCTAACGATTTTGATAAGCCGATTCAGCAAGTCCTTATTGAAATGACAGAATGGGGTGTTGATCATACCTTTGAATGTATTGGTAATGTTAATGTGATGAGAGCGGCGCTAGAGAGTGCGCATCGTGGTTGGGGTCAATCCATTATCATTGGTGTTGCAGGTGCAGGACAAGAAATCTCGACGCGTCCGTTCCAACTGGTAACAGGGCGTTCATGGCGAGGAACGGCATTTGGCGGTGTAAAAGGTCGCAGCCAACTTCCAGGAATGGTCGAAGATGCCATGAAAGGGGATATTGAGTTAGCGCCTTTCGTGACTCATACACTGCCTCTGGAAAAGATTAATGAAGCCTTTGACTTAATGCATGAAGGTAAATCCATTCGTACAGTGATCCATTACGATTAATTGTCCGCAAGCCCGAGATGTCGGGCTTATCTTACATTCAAATTGATAAGGAGATTGTATGGAAAGGATTGAACGTCACGCCTGTTTTGGCGGCTGGCAAGATGTCTATCAGCACCATTCTACCGTATTGAATTGCGATATGAGATTTGCGGCTTTTTTACCTTCTGAGGCAGCGAACAAACAATACCCGGTTATTTACTGGTTATCGGGTTTAACTTGTAATGAACAAAACTTTATTACAAAAGCTGGCGCACAGCAGTTTGCAGCAGAGCATGGTGTTATTTTGATCGCACCTGATACCAGCCCTCGAGGTGAACAGGTTGCTGATGATGAGGCATATGATTTAGGGCAAGGTGCAGGGTTCTATTTAAATGCAATAAGAGAACCCTGGGTTAGCCATTATAAAATGTATGACTATATTGGTCTCCGAACTGCCCGCATTGGTCGAAGCGAACTTACCCGCCAATGGTAAAACGTGCCATTTGTGGGCATTCTATGGGGGGACATGGTGCATTGATGATTGGCCTACGTAACTCAGACCGTTATTGTAGTTTATCGGCTTTTGCGCCAATCGTTGCTCCCACACAAGTACCATGGGGGCAAAAGGCATTTTCTGCTTATCTAGGTGAGGATAAATCGCTTTGGTCTCGCTATGATACCATCAATTTATTGAATGAGGCGCAATCGACACCACCGATGTTGGTTGATGTGGGAACGGCAGATCCTTTTTACCAAGAACAATTACAACCTGAATTATTTGATGAAGTGTGCAAGCGTAAACGCCATAATTTCACATTGAATTTACGTGAAGGCTATGACCACAGCTATTATTTTATTGCTAGCTTTATTGGTGATCATATTGCATTTCATGCACGTTATCTTAAGTCGTAATTATCGGTTGGTGATGAAATTGTCATCACCAACCCCTATTTTTTATACAGGGATTTGATGTGAATACAGTGCCAGACACAATCACGTTTTATGAGCGGCTGCTACCTTTGGTTATCTCAGGTAAAAAAGTCATTACTATTCGTGATCAACATGAAAGCCATTACGTACCGCACTCAGTTGTTAAGGTGTTTGCTCTTGAAACGGGGAAGTACTATACGGATATAGAAATCCTCTCTGTTGAACCGATCGATTACGATGATATTTCGGAGTATCACGCAACACAGGAGGCGATGACGCTGGATAATTTAAAAAGCCTTATTCGTGAAATTTATCCAACAGAGCAATCACTGTTTGTTATCCATTACCGTTTAGTGGAATAGGATTAATTGAACGAAAAGATTGAGATAGCTTTATTTTTAAGCACATGTTTGGAGGGCAATTAAATGGTATCGAGGAGAGGCTATTTAAGGAAAAAGCCCCCTCATACCGTGGTTAAAAATTATTTTTTGGCGTGCGGCGACGCGTTTTTTCATATCATTGAGTCGCTGCATCAAGGCTTCGATTTCTTCAGAATAAACGTCAGTAAACTCTTTATCGAGTACAGTGATTTCATCATCATAGACTTCGACAAAGGCACCATCTTTGCGAACACCCCATACATGAATTACCGTCACCATAGATTGTGAGTAAAGGGAGAACATCTGTGATTTCAAAACGCTCAACAAGCTGTTTATAAGCTTCTAAAATACTTGCCCATTCAGGGAGATCATCGGTATCTATACCAAGGATCACTACACCACAATGGAATGTCCATGCAGGAGCCACATCAAATAATTTTGTTTCAGGCCATACAGACTCTTTGGCCATAATGCATAGCCCATTGGTTTTCATTGAGAATGTGGTGAATTCTTCAGGAATTTTAATCCCCGTTGATGTCTCAATAAAAGAGACAGCTTCTGCCGTTGGTGGAACTGAGGCAACGGCGTGAAATTCTTCTTTATTGATGGGCTTTAATGCCTTCCAAATTTGCTCATGAAATTGTTCTGGCGTCATGACAAGCTACTCCTTTCTCTATGATTTGTCGCGCAAATTTTATTATATAAAAAACAGAAATCATGTAGGCAAGTTCCGAATGACCCATCGTCGCAATAAGCTCCCTTTTACTTGAGTGAAAATGTGGTTTTCATTATCGTCCACTAAGCAAACTAGATTACTTTCCCCATAATAAACTCAAGGCTTTGTTGAGTATGGCGGGTAAATATAACCTCTTTGAGTTTATGCATGCCATTTGCTTGATAAAAACTGAGCGCCGAGTGGTTATCAGCGAGAACATCTAACCATAATAGGGTATCACCATGCTGCTTAGTCAGAGCTTCAATCTGCTTAAATACGAGGGAGCCATTGCCTTGCCCCGTTTGGCTAGGTAAAAAGTAGAGCTTATTGAGTTGGGTTCCCTGAATTGTTTCATCAGGGATAGTGGAATGGTAAGTTAATTTGACTAACCCGATAGGTTGGGAATTCTCAATCACAAACCACTCAATATTCGATTGCTGCATGTCACTTATAATTTTAAAGGGAGAGTATTCATGATAAACATAGCTGGCTAGCTCATCTGCATTTTTTCCATCGCTTTGCAAAGTGATAGAGGTAGCTTTCCATGCCTATCTTATAGAGTAATTGTGCGTCTTGTTCTGTCGCTTTTCGGAGTATGATTTTCATAAATATATTATTTTTCAGATTGTTAATATTATAAGTACATCATAGCAAGCATTTCTTCATCATCTTCATCTAACCCAATCTCTTGAAAACCAAATGATGAGTAAAATGATTTTGCGACGCTATTTTTAGGGTTATAGCAAATTTCAATGGCTTGCAATGAATTATCTTGCTTAATTTCTGCTAGGGCTAACGCCATTGCTTGACGGCCAATACCATGATTTTGATGTGACTTATCAATCATAAAGCGCCAAATAGCAACGGTGTTATCTGATTTCGGCACCCACATAAAAAAGCCTACGGGGGTATCATCCAGATAAATGCCTCTAGTGACATACTCCTTATTATATGCTGCTTCAAGCAGAGACCATGTATTTGAAGCAACAAAATCTTCTTGTTCTTCAAACACCTCAAGTAATGATATTGCTTCGTAATTTTCTTTGGTTATTGTACGTAATTGAAGATTCATCTTTGCCTCCCATATCGAATAATTAGTCTATACAACTCATTATTCAATGCCTACAGAAACGTCCGTATAGCGCATTTTTGGCGCGAAAAAAAGAGTGAGGAGATGAACAGGTTGGCTGATGACGGTGTTTAACCATGGCGCTTCTTATTTGTTTAAGAAGCGTAAATCTAGGTGAATACCGCTGATTTATAGATCAATTGATGTTGGGAGCGCTGTTTTGCATAGGGGATATGAAGGGGATTATCAGCCTAAGTCAATCGCGGTAAATGAGAAGACGGCTCACAATAGCATGAGCCGTTTTTAATTATTGATTAACTATTTTGTTGATTTCGGGATAAGCAAATAGGGCTGGTGCGCCCCCTGTATGCACAAACAGGACCGGCGTTTTTTCATTTGAGTTTTCTAAATAATCGATTAAAACCAGCCATTGCTTTGCTGTATAAACAGGATCTAACAAAAATTCCCTCACTGCGAGCCAGTAGGGGTGATAGCGTTTAGGGGCCTGCTTGATTTGGCATGCCATACATAGGTTCAAAGAAATCCATCCAGAGTGCTATTTCTGGCGTTTTTAAAATAGCGAGTAGTTCAGCTAATTCCCGCTGTATTTTTTTCAACTTTTTGGTGCCTGATCTTGCTTAAAACGTGACACTGTCACGCCTATAACTTGAGAGTGGAGGTAACAGCTCTTGTAGGCCGATAGCCAGACCTGCATGGGTGCCCGCGCTGCCCGAAGCCACAATGACTTTATCAAACTCCACTTCTAAAGGCTTTTGTTGAGCAATTTTCGGATGGCACATTGAACATAGCCAAGGGCGCCAAGGGCATTAGAGCCACCGACAGGAACAATATAAGCATCTTCTAATGCTAATGTTTGAATGAGTTCTTCCATTTGAGCTTGAGGGTCGGTTAAAGCCTCACACATGACAGATTCAGCCCCAAATAGATTGGTCAGCAATTTATTGCCGTTATGCAAAAAATTAGGGTCGTCACTTTGTATAGGGTTCTCCAGTAAAGCAATACATCTTAGCCCATACATAGCCGCAACTGCCGCCGTTTGGCGCACATGATTAGATTGAATTGCACCTGCGGTAACAATCACTTTTGCCTTTTTCTCTAATGCGTCAGCAATAAGAAACTCTAATTTTCGTAGTTTGTTTCCTCCCATCGCGAGAGGCGAAATGTCATCACGTTTAATAAAGATCTCACGACCATATACACGAGATAAGTTTTCAAGTCGTTCAAGGGGAGTCGAGCTTTTGTTCAAACTCAACTTGGTAAATTGGGCTAGTTTTTGTTGTAGTGACATGTCAACTTCCTCGGAAACTAATGTTGAAAAACCTAAGTATAGATAAATAGCGAGTACCATACTTGCAGTGACTAATGCATAGGGCATTTGTGTTCGAATATGCTCAATATGATCACAATCTGTCGCCATTGACGCGACGATCGCATCAGCGGAAATGGGTGAGGTCATATCACCAAAGATTGATCCAGAAATGGCGGCACCTATCATATATTCAATAGGCATACCGACGGATATCCCTAGCTGCACGCCAATAGGGATCATAATGGCAAAGGTGCCCCATGAAGTTCCTGTTGCCAACGACATAATGGCGCTAATGATAAAAACAAAGCCAATAGAGAAGCCGGGAGCCATCACCCCTTGTGTGACGCTGGCAATATAAGTCCCTGTATTTAGCTCCGCTGAAACATTCCCCATTAAAAAGGCTAAGATCATAATTGAGCTGATTTTTAGCATATTGGCATAGCCAATGAATAATTCTTGAAAGAAATGCTCAATATTGAGCAATCGACGACCAATAAACCAGCAAAAAGAGACAGCAGTACCAAACATGACTCCCCAATAAACGGACGTTGAGCCACTTCCTTTACTAAAATCACCATCACCAGTGATATACAAGGCAACGGGAACCATTAATACAGTTGAAAGGATAGGAATGAAAAAGTTCAAAACGGAGTGAGCATTGGGGTGATCAATAATATCCGTTTCGTCATCTGCGTCATGCTGCTGAGAATCGGCTTCCACGGTATGATTAGCCTGATATCGCATCTCAGCCTTTTTCATTGGGCCCCAAGATATATTTGTGAATACGTAGAATAAAATAGTGGCAAGCGACAACCAAGCCATCAAATTATAACCGATTGATTTAATCAAAATATCAAAAGGTTCAGCAGTGATAAGCCCTTGTGAGATCTGGACGCCAATTAACCCCATAATCACTGCCCCCCAACCGTTGATAACCGCGGAAGAGCAAACAGAAACACAAGCGGTTTGGATGATATAAGACATTTTTTCCGGTGCGACGGCGTATTTGCGTGCGAGGTTTTTAGTCGAAGCGCCTGCGACTAGCTGATTAATGGAGCTTTCTATGAAAATTAATGAGGTGATCAAAATAGCCAAAAGTTGAGTGGTGACTCGGTTTTTGACTAGCTGTGTCCGATTGGAAAGTAGTTGGACTAATGCGCGAACGCCTCCCGTGACTACAACTAAGCGCATAATTCCACCAATCATCACCATAAAGACTATCGTGCGTGTATTTCCCGGTGATGCGAAGGTATCAATAACGCCATCGACAGTTCCTTTGATCCCAAGCAATATATTGTGGTCATGAATAACGGTAAAGCCGACCAAGATCCCTAGCATGAGCGAAAGCATGACTTGGCGGGTGAGGATCGCCAACAGAATAGTGACGATGGGAGTAATAACTGTCCAAATACCATAATCTTGCATGTGGTTACCTATTTGCAATGAATTTTTTATTTTAAAATTATAATTATCGAAAAATCATAGCACTGATAGGTAAGATTAATGAATAGATAACTGTTTATTCGCAGCGTTTTGTAACAAAAAAATCGGGCTGAATCGACCGGAAGTGTATAAAAATGATAGTTATAGGCAAAAGAGCCATTAGGCAATAGCTCTTTTACTGTTGTTTATGAACAAAGAAATTATGTGCGGTTTTTCCATTCTTGATAAGTGATCCGACTTATTTCTTCAATTTTCGTTTCACCTATTAATTCCATGTATTTGGGTTCAAGGGTGCCGTAATGGGTTAATCCGCATTTTTCTTGAACGGCTTTAGATTGCAGATTGCCTTGAAAATAACCACTCCATAAGTTCTCTAATTTTAAATCGGCAAATCCGTGGCGAATGATCTCGCGAACCGCTTCAGGGATTAAGCCTCGCCCCCAGAATGGCACTCCTATCCAATAACTGATTTCAGCATCGTTTTTTCCGATAGGTAATTGGCTATCAGCCTGCATGGACAGACCAATTAAACCAATAGCACGGTTATCTTCTTTTAAAGCGACAGCATAAACTTCGTCACGCATAAACATCGTTTTGATGATGGAGCGGCTTTCTTCCACACTTTTATGAGGGGGCCAACCCGCGATAGGTCCAACACGTTCATCTTTCGCGTATTCATACAAGTCGTTAGCATCACTTTCTTGCCAAGGGCGCAAAATTAGCCTTTCAGTATAAAGTTTCATCGAGATTTTCCTTATTGTTTTCTAGATACTGCCTATTTTAGGTATTTTTGTGATAGAAATAAGCGCAAAACCTCGTTACTTTAGGTACTTTTGCCAACACATTATCCATATTGACGCTCACAGAGGGCCTGCATGCTGAACTCATTTAATCACCGATATTGTGTACCTCATGTTATAAGCACGGGGGAGACAACGTTGGCAAGATCACAGTTAACGCCACTTGTACCAACTTATGTCGCCGTATTGATTTGTAAAAGAGGAAGAGCCGTTTTTAATATTAATTTTAAAAAATATGTCGTAAAAGCAAATGACATCATTGTGTTGTATGACGATACGTTTGTCATGGTGCAACAGTGTTCAGGGGCTTCTCTGTTTGATTATTTTTTACTTGAAAAGGATTTTGCAGTTGATGTCGCTTTTCAGTTACCAAATCCACTGTTTGCATTTTTTAATGCGTCGCCGGTGCTATCTGTGGAGCAAGCTGATTTGGCTGCGTTACAGCAATGGCAAGCGTTATTCGATTTTATTATTCAACAACAGGGCGAATACGTAACGACCATGTTATGCCATCATGTGCAAAATTTCTTTCTATTGATAGCCAATAAAATGCCACCAACACCCCTTAAACAAAAAGCACAACAAAGCCGTAAAGAACAGTTGTGCTGGCGTTTTTGGGATATGATCACACAGTATTGTAAAGAGCATCGAGACGTCCAATTTTATGCACGGAAATTAGCCGTCACACCATTTTATTTGTCTCAAATCACCAGCGATTTTTTTAATGATACCCCAAAGGCGTTGATTGATAGGCAAGTTGTGCTCGAAATCAAAGCGTTGTTAGGTGGTGGAGATAAATCAATCAAAGAAGTGGCGGCGCAACTCAACTTTGAGGACACCTCTTATCTCTGTCGATATTTTAAACGGCATACAGGGCTAACCTTATCTAATTTTAAAAAAGGTCATCGTCGTGATGTTACTGACTAATCAGCTTGTCTCAATCTGCGTGCCATGCTTTTTCACAAAATCAATAAAACAGCGTAACCTAGGTGAAACCGCTTGGTTGCGATAGTAAAACAGCATGAATAGGTTGTTTTACCTCATCGGTCTGTTCAGTTAGAACCTGCACTAATTGGCCATTTGCGAGTGCCTCATAGCTAACGAAATCAGAAGAAAGTAAGATCCCACAGCCTTGAACCGCTAAGTGGAATAACACTTCACCGCTGGCTGCGGCAATATCTGGCGTTATTTTAAGTGGTGTGCCATCTGCCATTTTTATCGGCCAAATATTTAATGTTTCCGGAGCAGTAAAACCTAGCAAACGATGGTGAATTAAATCATCAACGCTGCTGGGAACACCATATTTTTTGAGATAAGCAGGGCTAGCAAGTAGCCGTTTTTGACTATAACCAATTAATGTTGCATTTAATGATGAATCTTTTAGAGAGCCGATCCGAAAGGCGACATCTGTTTTTTTCTCTAATAGGTTAGTAAACCCTTCAAAATTAGTAATTTCTAACTCAATTTGTGGGTACTGCTCACTAAATAATGGGAGCAAAGGTGCTATTACACGGGTTAAAAAAGGCGTCGACGCATCAATACGCAACTTCCCAGATGGAATGGTTTGACGTGCTGATAACATCTCTTCGGCTTCTTGAGCAAGCTGGACTATCTCTCGCGCCTTTTGCAAAAATGCTCCCCCTTCATCACTGAGTTTAATTTTACGTGTTGTGCGATAAATCAGGGTTGTTTGTATTTTTTCTTCAAGCCTAAGAAGGGTACGACTAACTGTTGATATTGTCATATTCAACTGTTCTGCCGCTGCGGTAATAGAGCCGCAGTCAACCACGCTAATAAATACTTGCAACTCTTCAAAGGTCATTTTCATTTTTGCAATTCCGGCAAAAGTTTTTCTCACCTTAACGGCTTTTTCATGACACATCAATATGAAAAGATCACGCCACTTTAGTGTACTCAATAAAAAATAAGCATTTATTAGCAAGGTCTATTTATGAGAATCAATGTCGCACTTTTTGCATTATCGATAGGTGCATTCGCTATCGGCGTAACTGAATTTTCCCCGATGGGGATGTTGCCTTATATTGCCAGCAACTTGGATGTGGCTATTCCTTCTGTCGGATCAATTGTGATTATTTACGCGTTAGGTGTCATGATTGGTGCTCCTATAATGACATTGGTATTAGTCAAATATCGCCCTAAATACGCACTGATCTTACTTATGTCTATATTTACCATAGGCAATTTATTATCTGCGATGTCACCTGATTTAGTGACGCTGTCACTTTCTCGATTGGTGACTAGCTTAAATCATGGTGCATTTTTCGGGTTAGGGGCAATGGTTGCCGCGAGTGTTGTTCCTCCTGGTAAGCAAGCTAGTGCAATCGCTGCGATGTTTATGGGGTTAACGATCGCCAATATAGGTGGAGTACCTTTGATGACAAAACTGACCCAAGTCATAGGGTGGCGACAGGCTTTTTTGGTCATTTCAGGGTTAGGCGTTATCACACTCATTAGTTTAGTCTTGGCGTTGCCTCGCCATTTAAAGGGTCAAGTTGTCAACGTTCGGGCTGAATTGCGTATTTTACGAAAACCCCAAGTGATGTTAGGCATGTTAAGTACGGTGTTAGGAGCTAGTGCGATGTTTACCTTGTATACTTATGTCGCACCGATGTTAATGCAATTTATTGATGCTTCTGACTCAATGATCACACTAATGCTGGTGATTATCGGTGTCGGTTTTTCTATCGGTAACTATCTTGGTGGGCGATTTGCGGATCGCACTTTATATGGAACATTGTTTGTGTTCTTTGGCATGTTGGCCTTAAGTATGGTTATTTTCCCAATGATAGGTACGACAGCAATAGGTGCCGGACTAGGGTTAGCCCTGTGGAGTATTTTTAGTTTTGGCATTGTTCCCCCTTTGCAAATTTTAGTCATGAAAGCCGCGGTTGGGGCGCAAGCGTTAGCATCTTCGGTGAATGTAGGCGCTTTTAACCTCGGTAATGCGATTGGTGCAGCGATTGGGGCTAGCGTATTATCATTTGGCTACAGTTACTCAACGGTGAGTTATATGGGAACGTTAGTCGCATTATTAGGTATTGTGGTTTTATGGTTGAAAGTACGTCAAAACTTACGAAAAGAAAGTATTCAGCCAGCGGTCTGCATCTGTGACTAATGCGACTAAAAAAGCAAGAGATGGAGTTTGTTGCTGCCTTATTTAACGAATAATGGCGGCAACACACGATAGAAATGGAGTATGGCTATGGCAACAGTAAACAAATGGTTAAGTGATGAAGCACGTTGGCAAGCGATTGTTGCCCGCGATAAAGCCGCGGATGGTCATTTTGTTTATGGTGTCCGTACTTCACGCATTTACTGCCATCCGTCAGCCGCGGGGCGTTTACCGAAACGAGAGAATATCGAGTTTTTTGATAACGAACAACAGGCGTTAGATAAAGGCTACCGGCCCGGTAAACGTAGCACGAAAGAGGCTGCTCAACTTGAACAATTTTACCAAGAAAAAAATTGCACAAGCCTGCCGCTATATAGAACAAAGCGGTACGTCAGTGAAACTCAATGATATTGCCGCTTTTGTGGGGATCAGTCGCTATCACTTTCATCGCTTATTCAAAGCTCAAACAGGGCTTACCCCAAAAGCTTATGCTGATGCTTACCGGCATGGGAAGCTGCGTCAGCAATTACAGCAGCAATCGCGTATTACTGATGCGATTTATGATGCTGGATTTAGTTCAGATAGCCGTTTTTATGAAACCTCGGCGGAGCGCTTAGGCATGACGCCAACAGCATGGAAAACTGGTGGTGAGGGAGCAAAAATCTACTTTGCATTAGCCATGTGCTCATTAGGCGATATTTTAGTGGCGCAAAGTTCAGTCGGGGTCTGTGCTATTTTGTTGGGCGACGATCCTGAAAAACTGCTCAAAGACTTACAAGATAAGTTTCCTCATGCTGAATTAATCGGGGGAGATAGTGAGTTTGAAACGTTGGTTGCACAAGTAATCGGTTTTGTTGAAAGCCCCCGAAATTGGATTAAAATTTACCCTTAGATATTCGCGGTACAGCATTTCAGCAACGTGTTTGGCAAGCATTGCGCACTATCCCTGTTGGCACAACGGTCAGTTACAGTGATATTGCTAAACAGATAGGTCATCCAAAAGCAGTAAGAGCGGTTGCCGGCGCTTGTGCGGCAAATATGCTGGCTGTGGCAATTCCTTGCCATCGAGTGGTGCGAAATGATGGTGCTTTGTCCGGTTATCGCTGGGGTATTGCACGTAAACGTCAGTTGTTGGATAAAGAAGCGGTGAGTAAATGATTCGTTTAACAAATAATCACAACGCAAAATTGTTTGCCATAATTATATCTCGTTAACACTTTTTCAACCTAATATGGGCAAATGACCTATTGTGACTATCGTTCGTTTTGTATGTTTTGCTTCATTCTAAGCAACATATTGAAAGGAATTTAAGATGGTCACAAGTATCTATAAAGATTTATCTCTAGCGCCGGCTGGCGAACAAAAAATTGCTTGGGTGCGTGCTCATATGCCGCTATTGCGTGCTTTAGAAGCTCGCTTTAGTAAAGAGAAGCCTTTTGCGGGCAAACGCATTGCATTATCTATCCATTTAGAAGCGAAAACCGCTTATCTTGCTCAAGTTTTTGCCGCTGGCGGTGCGAAAGTATCGGTGACTGGCAGTAACCCTATGTCGACTAAGGACGATATCGTAGCGGCATTAGTGAAAAGTGGTATCAATACATTTGCAATTCATGGTGCTAGCGCCGAAGAATACCAACAATTTGTAAAAGAGACACTGGCATGTGAGCCTCATATCGTTATCGATGATGGTGGCGATTTAGTGCATGAATTACACAGTGTTTATCCTGAATATGCAGGTCATGTTATTGGCGCTTGTGAAGAAACAACTACTGGCGTGTTAAGGGCGATGGCTCGTGAAAAAAGCCATGAGCTAAATTTCCCGGTGATCTCCATTAATGGGGCGCAGTCTAAGCATCTCTTTGATAACCGTTATGGTACAGGGCAATCTACGTTTGATGGCATTATGCGCACAACTAACCTAGTGATTGCGGGTAAAAAAGTGGTTGTTGCGGGTTATGGCTGGTGTGGTAAAGGCTGTGCGATGCGTGCAAAAGGCCTTGGTGCTGAAGTCATTATTACTGAAATCGACCCAATCAAAGCGCTTGAAGCGAAGATGGATGGTTTTGAAGTCATGACGATGGAAGCCGTAGCACCACTAGGTGATATTTTTGTGACCGCAACGGGTTGCTGTGATGTGCTGACTGAGGTGCATTTCAGTTTAATGAAAGAAGGGGCGATCATTAGTAATACCGGACATTTTGAAGACGAAATTAACCTTAATGCGTTGCAAGAATTGTGTGTGAGTACCTATGAAGCACGTCAAAATATTGAAGCCTACTGCTTGAAAAATGGTCGTACCGTTTATTTGTTGGGGCGTGGAGCACTGGTCAATATCGCTTGTGCCGATGGTCATCCAGCAGAAATTATGGATATGAGTTTTGCTTTACAAGCCTTAGGCGCAGAATATCTACTCAAACATGCGCTGGATAAAAAAGTGTATGTTGTTTCCGATGAAATCGACAGTGAAGTGGCGCGATTAAAATTACAAGATATGGGTGTTTCCTTCGATACTCTCAGTGATAGGCAGTACCAGTATTTAAATGCCTTTGAACTGAAATAAAAGTTAAAAGTAGGCGGAGGACGCTGATGTCGATACTGAATAGCCTTTTAGGTATTGCTGTCATATTATTGGTTGCATACCTTTGTTCTAACAACCGCCGTAGGATAAGCCTACGGCTCGTTTCCATCGCACTATTAATGCAATTTACTTTTGCATTTTGTATGTTATATCTGCCAGCTGGCAAGCGCGTTATGATGTGGATGGCGGATAAAGTCACCGCATTATTAGACTATACACAAACAGGCACACAATTTTTGTTAGGGGGCTTAGCCACTGACAAAATGTTTGATCTGCTTGGTGCCGATGGGTTTATTTTTGTATTTAAAGTACTACCTGTACTGGTGTTTTTATCTGCACTATCGGCCTTACTGTTTCATGTAGGTATTATGCAGAAACTGATCATCTTGATTGGTGGAGCATTACACCGTTTGCTTGGAACATCACGAGCGGAATCAATGTCTTCAGCTGCAAATATTTTTTTAGGGGTGACGGAAGCGCCGTTAGTGATCCGCCCTTATTTAAAATATTTATCCTCTTCAGAATTTTTCACCATTTTGGTTGGGGGAATAGCCTCAATTGCGGGAACAGTGTTACTTGGTTACGCCCAGTATGGCGTGAAAATTGAGTATTTACTGGCGGCTTCCTTTATGTCGGCCCCAGCAGGATTACTGTTTGCGAAATTGTTTTACCCTGAAACTAAAGAGAACAGTGATAAATATACAACGGTCAGCTCCATGAAAGGCGAAAAATCTGAATACCGTAATAGCATTGATGCGGTAACTCAGGGGGCTAGCGTCGGGGTTAGTATGGCGCTGAATATTGCGGGTATGCTCTTGGCTTTGTTAGCTATTATTGCAATGTTCGATGGCATAATGATGTGGGCAACTAGCTTTACTGGTTATGAAATTTCGCTCCCCCAGTTGATTGGTTGGCTATTTTCACCGATAGCATGGCTGTTAGGCGTTGATTGGAATGAAGCTCAGTTCGCAGGGCAGTTATTAGGCCAGAAAGTATTATTCAATGAATTTATTGCATATGCTAATCTACAGCCTTATTTAGATGGTTCTATTTTGCCAGCGACAGGCGAAGCATTGAGCGTTAAGACACAAGTGATCCTCTCGTTTGCTCTGTGTGGTTTTACTAACATAGGTACAATAGGGATTGCGATAGGTGGCATCGGTGCGATGTGTCCTGAACGTCGTGGTGAATTGACGAGTATTGCATTCAAAGCATTTGGTGCGGCTATTTTGGCGAACTTAATGAACGGTGCTATAGCAGGGCTAATTTTAGGTTAATCATAGTGATGGGTGGCAGGTATGATGGATGAAACTCCTTTTCGCGAGTTGTGGCTAAAGTTCAGTGAACAAGAGCTACTTCCCGATGTTGATTGGTTATTTCGTCATGCGCCACCCTCAGTCAAAAATACCTTTTGTACCATTCATTTACAAGAAGGGTACAAACTGATCCATCAAGGCACAGAAAACCAATACACCTATATTATCATTGAAGGTGAGTTTGTGGTGAACAAACTCGCTGATAGCGGTAAAGAGCTCGCTTTAACATTCTGTTATAAAGGTGAATTTCTTGGTGAGATGGAAGCATTGTGCCAGCAAAAACATTATCGCTATGATGTGATTGCATTAACGGACGCACGAGTGATCCGTATCCCATCTGATAGTTTTTTAGTTTGGTTATCTCAAGACCACCGCTTATCCATTCTTTTAAATCGACAATTGGCGAAACGCTCATTAATTAATGGAGAACAACGATTGATGACCGCCGTTGATTCCATTGAAAAGAACTTGCTGTACATTTTAACGCAACTATCGAGCCACCAAATTCGTTTACCGAGAGAGACGTTAGCCGCAATTTTAGGTACTTCACGTCGCCATTTGGATAAAGTTTTATTTAAGTTGAAAGAACAAGGTATTATACAGCAAGAAGGCCACATCATTTTATTAGCTCCGCGTTAATTAAGGAAAGCTATCACTATTTCATGACTGAAAATAACATCATGAATTAAAAGGATAGCTTCTTATAACATAGCGTAATCGCTCGTTTTATTTATCGAGTATAGGAAAAATAAAAATAATTTAAGCTTTTTACACTTAGGGTTAACTATAATTAAGAATCAATAAACTTTTATAGATAACATTAATATGAAAATGCTTTTTTGTTTACCCTATTGATAATTATTGATTTTTATATTTTTTGGTTTTTATATTTTTCAAATTTCTTTCTGGTTTTAAAGTGATAATAAATCGCTTTTATTGGATTGGTTAATTTTTTCAATATCCAAACGATAGGCTCTATTAAAATTAATTTAGAATAAGGTTTACCACCTTTGTTATGTTCATATTCCATATAACCCCCTTGTACCTTTAAATTTATAATTAGGTTTGCATAGAGAATAATCATAAAAAAGTGACAGATAGCGTTTTTTTGCATAATACAGATCAAATATGGGTAGTTTTGTATTACATTAATGCGATATGCAAACGGTTAAGGGCTGAATGATGTTACTGTACAAACAGATCGCGCAGACATTACAGGAAAAAATTCATCGAGGAGACTTTTTAAGTGGTGAAAAACTTCCTTCAGTGAGGGAGATAGGGCGTGAACATGAGGTCAGCTTAACAACAGCGCAGCTTGCTTATCGTGAGCTAGAAAAAAATGCAACTGATCTATGCGGTACCTAAATCAGGCTATTTTGTTATTCCAAACAAAACCGAGGCTCTACTGCCTAAGGCGGTAAATTACATACAAAAACCAGTACATATCGCTCAATGGAACCCAACTATTGATTTTTTACGCGTAGAAGAGCGCGATAATATCACTTCATTATCTTGCGCGGTTCCGAATATCGATAACAAAACATTAGAGCCGCTGTGGCAAGAAATGAATATGCTCAGCCGTCGTAAAAATCGCTTAATGTTAGAGTATGATTGCTTACAAGGATTGCCAGCATTGCGTGAGCAAATTCATCATATTTCTGATCATAAAACCCTGTTTACGCCTGACGATATCGTGACGACGACAAGTGGTCATCAAGCATTATCGCTGTCTATTCAAGCATCGACGCAAGGCGATGATGTGATAGCGGTAGAATCACCGACATTTCCTGGTTTATTGCAGACACTGTATGGATTAGGCAGAAGAATTATTGAAATCCCAACAGATCCACAGACAGGGATCAAATTAGAACGGGTACAAGAGGCTTTTCATCGTTGGTCAGTAAAAAGCTATTGTGGTAACACCGACTTGCAATAACCCTATGGGCTGCTCCATGCCTGAAACACATAAGCAGCAGCTATTGCAACTGGCAACTCAATATGGCGTGACGATCATTGAAAATGACATTCTTGCGGGATTAGCGTATGAATATCCGCGCCCATCGACGATCCAATCATTGGATAGTGATGGGCAGGTGATCCTTTGTAGTTCATTTTCTAAAACAATCGCCCCAGGGGTGCGAACAGGATGGGTGATACCCGGAAAATATAAAGAAAAAGTCATGCACTTAAAATATTTGTCTCACTGTTCGGGGAGAAATATTTAGTGCAGGCAAGTTATGGCTAACTTTTTACGTGATTGGGCACTATTTCCCACATCTACGCGCTATGCGCCAACATTATAGTGAGCTGCAATGCCAGTATCGAGAACTAGTGGAAAGTCACTTTCCGCCAATGACACGGATTTCTCGACCACAAGGGGGCTTTTTCATTATGGGTTGAGCATCCTCCGGTGGATAACCGTAAATTAATGGATGTTTTACAGCGCAATAAAGTGATTGTGCTAACAGGAGAGCACTTTTCATCTGATGGATGCTTTACACATCATTTACGTATTAACTACGCATTGCCGTTGATCCCAAGGCGTCTTAATGGAATAAAGATATTGGGGGAAACATTAAAATTAACCCGTTTATAATTAAAGGTATTGTGGTGTTTTTATTGATGAAAGGGCACCATAATGCCTCTTGACGAGCGTGTCGATGTTTTATAAGATCTAAACATCTAGTTAACTTCAAACATTCATATCTTATCTCCTGATACCACTTTTTAAACTTCTTGTTTTAACCCATTTTAATTTTATTCCCCATCGCCCTTAACACCTATCTGTGACCTTGTGTTCACGGAAGGGCTGTCTATTATTCAAGAGAATTATTATGCAACCATATCGTTACTTATTATGGGTACTTGCTACGGCGGTTTACCTAGTGGGGTACTACTGAATTTATGTTATCTGCAACATTAACACCGCTGGCTGAGGTTTTTTCGGTCAGTAGCGCACAAGCATCATGGCTAATTTCAGCTTATGCGCTGACTTATGCGGTTACAGCTCCAGTGATAGGTTATTTTTCTGATCGCATCGATCGGCAAAAGTTATTGTTAGTAGCCATGTTTCTATTTGCGATAGATAGCCTGGCTATCATTGTTTCTCCGAACTTCACTATCGCAATGTTCTTCCGTATTTGTGGTGGCTTAGCGTCGGCGGCGATAGTACCCACCATTTTTGCTTTAATTGCAGATATCTTCCCAGCGCGTCAGCAATCCACAGCGATGGGGATGGTGATGGTTGGTATGACGATAGGGATCGTATCAGGCCCTGTGTTAGCAGGTGTATTAACAGAGTATTTAACATGGTACGCGCCCTTTATTATGACAACAGTAGGAAGTCTTATCGTATGGTTTTGTGTCTGTAAAATATTGCCACCTTCAAAGCCTCATCAAGACGTGAGAAAACAAAGGGGATTCCAGTGGCTACAGGATATAAAAAATAGTTCGTTTTATTAGTGCTAAAGCAATATGGAACGGCACTGCGGTCAGTGTTTTCTTATTGTCAGGAGAAGTACTCAGACTGAAATTTTTCAATTGATAGCGCGCTAATCGGTGTTGTCGTTGCTGCGTTTGGAGTGGGGTTTATTTATCGGAAATCTATTAGTCGGTCGGCTCAATCATTTTTTATCAAATGATAGCCAACGATTGTTATTAGTCATCTCTCTGATGGCAGTGGCGGTACTCACATTTGTTTTAGCGTATGTTCCACTGGTGGTACACACAGCATGTTTAGTTATTTGGGGCGGTTTTTTGGGGATGGCTGCGCCATTGAGTACCACCATGGTTGCGATGCGCAGTGGCGAAAACAAAGGTCAAGTATTAGCCCGTTTCGGAAAGTTTTAATAACATTGTACTGTTTTCTATGCTGCCACTTTTATCATGGGTATTGAGCTACCATGGGCTAGTTACCGATGAGTGTGATCATTATGCTAATGCTGACCATTGCCATTGTGTTGAGTGTATTAGATATTCGGTCGAGTCAATAATGGGGAAGCCGCGAGTTGGCTTCCCCCTTCGTACCTACTGAGTTTGTAAGATTTGTCGTTGTTTGCTGACGTTCATACCTTTGAGCATGCTCATCCAAGCCAATACCGTGAAGAACATTAAAATAATAAAAATGGCTTTAGGGGGAAGCTCTGTGAGCACGACCCCTGTAAAGCATCGGGTTGAATGCACCGCCAAGCAAGCCAAGGGCTTGAGCCGAAAAATAGCTCGATTTCATGCCTTCCGGCGCAATATTATCAATCAACATGTACTCACCGGGCGCATAGATCAGCTCACCGAGAGTAAAAATAAAGGATCCTAGCGCCCATAAAGTATAAGTTTTCGTCAGCTTCCATAAATGTGGCAAGGCCACCGACAAAAAAGAGAGTACCTAACGTCATATAACGCTTAAGGTTATCTGGTGTAAGGCGTTTACCTACCATATATTGTAAAGTAACCACAACCACTGCATTCATGGGAAGCACGACCCCGATGACGGCTTGTGCAAACTCGCTGTTGGATACAGTAATAACATATTGAGATATCCACGTTGTGAAGGTGCCAAATACCAGCGAGCCAAGAAAAGTGGACAAAAATAAAACCATGCTAATGCTCTGTCATGTAGCATCGCAGCGGGGTTCCATAAGCGCTTTTGGCCTTCTTGGTGGGGAGCAGGTTTCACACTTTGTACAAAGTGTTGAATAAAGAAAACGGGTATTGACGCTGAAATTGCCGCTAACCAAAATGGCAGATTGATGTTATACATCAATAACCATGTTCCAAGAGGCGGGCCGATGGTCCAACCGATATTCAAAAATGTGTAATTAAGGGAAAATACCTTTGCTTTAATAGAAAGAGGAAGCGTATCTGAAAAAATAACCTTTTAGTACGGTTGAAAAGACGGAATAAGAGCAATTTATTAACGAGAAGAAAATAACCACAAGCACGGCATGACTTTGAGAGTGGAATTGCAATAAAGCCCAAAATAAACGCAATAATAGCGATTAGCATACAGCGTTTCTTATCGACTTTATCTGCCAAAATACCAAAGCCCATACTAAATAAGACACCGATAGTTAAGGCAAGAGACATTGCAATACCCACAATATCAATAGCCATTTGGTATTCTCGTGTTAGGTAAATCGCCATAAATGGCAAGGTTGCTCCACGTCCAATGGTTAATAGCAATGAAGAGCAGAGTAAAGCGCTATTTGAAATATTTGATTTAGACAACATGACCCCACGACCTAACGTTATAATTGTTATTGAGTTGTAGCACTCTCTGTTAAATAGATAAATTACCGAATTTTGTGATAACAGGGAATGGCTGAGTCAGTACAAAGGCTGAAAAAGATAAAAACAAGATATTGGACAACTCTTATCTAGGATTAGGGTTTTTTAAATAGGCAATAGAAGGAATAGCCAGTACCTTTATAGAGGATTACGCTATTATTTTTGGCTTTAAGCCTATGTTACAGTATCGCCCAGCGTCATCACTGACATGATACAGAAAAGCGGCTTCAATAATTTCACAACAATCAGGTTATTTCGGAATGTAGACTAATAACCGATTACCTTTTTCAATATCAAATGTCAAAGAAGAGTAATCATAATTTTCCACTTTACCTTGATAAGCAATTTCACGAATACCTGTACAAGGTTGGTAAATTTCATGCTTATGCCAAAGTTGGCTAAATAAAGTAGATTGTTCCAGCAGGGCGTTAATCATTTTTTTAATATTGGGGTTGTTCTTGGTGCGAGCATAATCACGGCGAAAACTGGCCAGTAGTTGTTGGGCAACAAGTTGCCAATTAACGAAGCGTTCTTGGTAGCGAGGATCCATAAATAGAAGATAGAGGAAATTGCAATAATACGGTTGAGCATCCGAAAAATGAAAATAGTGATCGGCACGAGTATTATAAGCAAGCACATCCCAGTGCAAGTTGAGCACATAGCAGAGATAATGATCAGGAAAATCGCTGATCATGCGGGAAATAGCCGAAGGAACACGATGCTCGGTATTACCTGTTGCTATCGGCTCGCGGTTATGGGTTAACAAATAAAGGTGTTGACGTTCAGCGCTATTTAAATGTAACGCGGCTGATAAATTATCAAGGAATTGCGTCGAAACACCAATATCACGACCTTGTTCAAGCCATGTGTACCAAGTCAAACCAACCCCAGCTAAAGCAGCAACTTCTTCACGACGAAGCCCCGGTGTTCTGCGCCTTGTCGTTCGCGGTAGGCCGACTTCTTCTGGTGAAATACTTTCCCGTTTTTGCTTTAAAAACTCAGCCAGCTCAGGGCGCATTCGTTGCATCGCTTTCATAGCCTATTGCCTTTAGTAATAGTATAAATGGTTAAATTGTACCATGATAACGGATTCTTTATAGTCCTCATTTTATTCGGCTAGATAAATGAGAACATCATGAATCGACATCAGCATATCGCTCTTTTTGTATTAATATTGGCGGGGTTCGTAACAATTTTTGATCTATTTGTGGTTAATGTTGCCATTGTGACTATTCAGCATTCGTTAAATGCCAATTTGACTGAGCTAACATTAATTATAGTAGGTTATGAATTAGCCTTTGGTTTATTACTCATTACAGGAGGTCGGTTAGGAGACATTTACGGTAAAAAATGCTTATACCGCGTGGGTATGGCATGCTTTACGCTCACATCTTTATTTTGTGCATTCGCACCGACAGCAACCTTGCTGGTGGTCGCAAGATTTTTTCAAGGGCTATCTGCTGCATTACTGTTTCCCCAAGTGTATGCCAGTCTCCGTGTCAATTTTAATCCGTTACAGGCGAAAAAAGCATTTGGCTATTTGGGAATGAGCTTAGGACTCGCTGCTATTGCTGGGCAAGCTTTAGGAGGGTGGCTGATCACGTTAGATCTATTTAACTTGAGTTGGCGGACAATTTTTTTAGTGAATTTACCGATAGGCATACTGGCTATCGCATTATCGCGTTTTTTACTCGAAGGAGAAAAATGCCGCATTAATCTTGATTGGTGTGGCGTCATATTATCAGGTTTAGGGATCTGCTGTGTTTTATTGCCATTGCTTATGTTACCCGTATGGGGTTGGTTAAATACAAGTAGCCTATTACTCAGCAGTGGGGTCTTACTGTTGGCCATCTTTGCTTATTATGAAATCCGATTAGAGAAACAAGGAAAAGCGCCATTATTCAGTATGCAAATTCTGCGTAATCGCCCCTTTGTTATTGGATTACTGGTAGTAATGAGTGTTTATGCGACATCTTCCGCTTTCCCTTTAATGTTGTCTCTATTACTGCAAAAAGGGATCGGCTTAAGCGCGTTTTTGTCAGGTATGATTTTTGTACCTTCTAGCATTGGATTTGTAATTTCATCGGTAATCACCCCTCTTTGGGTTAATCGCTATGGTGAAAGAACAATATTTTGGGGCGCGCTATTTTATGGCTTAAGCTATATGCTGTTACTTGTGATGCTATATTGGTTTTCATCGAATAGCTCAGCACTATGGTTGATGCCGGTTTTATTCCTTGTGGGGTTTACACAAGGTATGATCATGACACCGATGCTAAATTTAGTTCTTGCTAAAGTGAGTGTTCAGATAGCGGGGCAAGCTTCAGGCTTTACTGCAACATTGCAGCAAGTCGGGGCCGCGATAGGTGCCACTATGGTTTCTGTGATGATGCAGTACGGATTAACTCACTTTTCGGCTCAATTTCCCTTTGAACAACTTAAAAATGCGGTCAGTTTCGGGTTAGGTTTTAACTTTTGCATGGCGATATGCTCTGCAATTTTATTGCTAATGATCACTCGCCGAACGCCCACGCTGACCATTTCATCCTGCATATAAATAAAAGAGCCTTATACAAATCGCATAAGGCTCTTAATAAAGTCATACAGGTTAAAACGCGCTATCGAAGATCACTTGCATCATGGCGTTCGCGGACTTGTTGTGCGGGGTCGCCATGTAAACGGTTAACTCGACGCCCTCGTTGTACCGCTGGGCGTGCATAAATTTCGTCAGCCCAACGGTTTAGGTGTTGATATTCGTGAGTACTGAGGAATTCATCAGCATCATATAACCAACCTTTGACTAACGCGCCATACCATGGCCAGATTGCCATATCCGCAATAGAGTAGTGTTCGCCTGCAATATAGTGGTTATTGGCTAAACGCTGGTCTAATACATCAAGTTGACGCTTGGTTTCCATCGCAAATCGATTGATGGGGTATTCAAATTTTTCTGGTGCATAGGTGTAAAAATGACCAAATCCACCACCAACAAAAGGCGCTGAACCCATTTGCCAAAAGAGCCAAGAGAGGGTTTCTGCTCTTTCCGGTTGGGTGGTTGGTAGGAATGCTGAAAATTTTTCAGCTAAATAAGTCAAAATTGAACCGGACTCAAAAACACGGATAGGTTTTTCGCCACTTCGGTCAACTAATGCTGGAATTTTAGAGTTAGGGTTAATTTCGACAAAACCTGAGCTAAATTGATCACCTTCTCTGATATTGATCAGCCAAGCATCATATTCGGCTTCTTTTATACCCAGCTCGAGTAATTCCTCTAACATGATGGTGACTTTTTGCCCGTTAGGTGTTCCTAAAGAGTAAAGCTGTAGGGGATGTTTACCAATCGGTAGCTCTTTTTCATGCGTCGCACCTGATACTGGTCGATTGATATTTGCAAACTGTCCGCCATTACCTTGTTCCCATTGCCAGACTTTCGGTGGGGTATAAGTTGAATTATCCATTTTTACCTCCAGTTAGTGATCCCACCACAAGGGTGGGAGCGGGGTTTATTATAGAGATGCTACATAAACTCGGCGACTGACTTCAGGCGTAATATCATGATGCTCACCCAGTGCCGTCATTCCATTTTGGGTCAAACTTTCGATAAGAGGATCAATCACGTCTTCATTGAGGTTATAATCGCTAAAACGCGTTTTGACATCCATGCGCTCAAAAAACGCTCTTGTTAGCTCAATAGCTTGCAGAGCTTTTTGCTCCTCAGACCCTTCGTTGATCCCCCATACTTGCTGAGCATATTGAACCAGTTTAGCTTGTTTCTGCGGTAATTTTTCCTTCAACATAGAAGGTAAGACTATCGCTAGCGTTTGAGCATGATCTAAGCCGTATAGCGCTGTAATCTCATGGCCTAACATATGTGTCGACCAGTCTTGTGGTACACCCGCGCCGATAAGGCCATTTAGTGCCAAAGTGGCTGTCCACATTAAGCTTGCACGTAAATCATAGTCATGCGGAGTAGCTAACGCTTTTGGCCCAATATCAATTAGCGTTTTTAATAAACCTTCTGCAAATGCATCTTGTACATAAGCATGAGTAGGATAAGTTAAATATTGTTCCATTACATGAACAAACGCGTCAACAACACCATTGCTGATTTGACGTGGTGGCAGCGTAAAGGTTTTTACAGGATCTAAAATAGAAAATTGTGGATAGAGGCTGTCATGCATAAAGGCGCGTTTAGATTGCGTCGCTTCACGGGTGATCACTGAGCCTTTATTCATTTCTGAGCCTGTGGCAGGGAGCGTCAATACGGTGCCAAAGGGTAGGGCGGATGTTACTTTGGTTCCACCACTGGTCAAAATTTCCCAGAGGTCACCCTCAAAATTAACTGCCGCAGCAACAAATTTGGTGCCATCAATGACTGAGCCACCACCAACTGCGAGCAGATAGTTGTAGCCTTCTTGGTGAATTTTATCTACCGCTTTGATTAAAGTTTCATAGCGAGGGTTCGCCTCAATACCGCTGAATAGACCAACTTCACGTTCACCCAATGCTTGTTCTACTTCGTCTAATGTTCCTGTTTTACGTGCACTTTCACCACCAAAAAGAATTAGAACTTTAGCCTCTTTGGGGACCAATCTATTCAATTCAGCAATTTTCCCTTTACCAAATACAATACGTGTTGGGTTATAAAATTCGAAATTGTTCATATATAGACCTTATTTCAGAATTGAAAGAGACGTTCTTTGCTTGTCATATCGTGCTGACAAGCGGGGTAAAGGACGACGAGATAATGAGAATACATTAACTAACATAACTATATTATACATGCATAATTTGGCTTTGTATTATCTCTATATGTCATTTTAAACAATTAAATAATTGATTTTGAAATCAAATGTCAAGCATTGTTTTATTAAAGAAATGAGGTGAAAAGTTTGATAGAAGGGAGGGAATTAGGAATAAATAAGTAAGGAAAAGTAATGATACAAACACATAAGAGCTACAACAAAATCGGTTATGAGCCTCTTCAAGCTGCAAATGAGTCTACCGAGCAAAAAACAACGCATTCTATAGCGCAGTTAACCGAGTGTATTAGCCAAAATACTGGATTGGTATCAAGCCATTTGCTCCCATTGCAACAAGTTGCTAAGGAGCAAGATAGCATTATAGGCGTTCGGCCTGTAGACCGCTTTGCGACAGATTTAATTGCGGCGGGCTACCCGACAAAAAACTTTCATATCAAAGGTAAAAGTGCTTCATGGGGGGGCTCAGGCAGGGTTGATTTGTGTTGAGCAGCGTTTTAGTAAATTAGAAAACAAATCTGAAGATCTCATTGATAAATATAACGGTTTTATTCGTCGTTGTATTGAAAAAGGTCATGCTCGGCCGATTCCTCTTGAAATAACAGAGGAGCGATTACACACCTTACTGCAAATGGGAGCGATTGATAACCTTAGTTTAGAAAATTCACAAGGGGTCAAACAATTTACCGCGAAAAGGGCCTAGCTTGAAAAGTTATCACTTTGAGGCCAAATGGGAGCCTCAGAAACAAAAGTACCGAATTTATTTTGAGAAAAAATATCTTCAAGTATTAGCACCTATTGATAGTTGCCTACCTATCACTGCTGATTATGATTTGTTGTTAATTGGCCCACACATGAGAGATTTTGGTCATCAAGATATGCTCCCTGTACCCGATGTTGCCCATTCGGTATATCGCCAACGTGTTGAAAAGTATCAACGCTTACCAACAGATGCAAATTTGAGCCAAGCTTATAGAGATGAAAACCATTTTTATCAAAATGAAGACAGTGAAATTGGTAATGCATCACCACGAGTGAGAGAGATGATTTCTTTAATTAATCGCGCATTAGTGGGTGAGGCAGAGAAAGTCGTACATCACAGTGTTGATGCAACAAGTCCAGTGACGGATTTAGATGCTAATTTTCCAGCAACGTTTGCTTTACCCAAAAAGATAGGGCGTTTTGATGAGTTATGCATCATAACGAATAAAGAAGAATTAGTTGAGTTGATAACAACGTCTAAAGCGGAGGGGTATCACATTAAAACTAACCCGTTATGGGAAAAAGAGTTACCCACGATCAGGCGGCCAAGTTTTGAATATGCGAAACGGAGGTTGTCGACAGTCAGTTTAAACTCAAAAATAACACATTTTTAAATGTTAATTTAAGTTAGTTTAAACAGAAAGTTAGAGTCATTTATCTCGTTCATTGTATAGGATGGTGAAAATATTTTTGACAGGAGAGCAAATTTTGATCTATATTTAATTCATTCAAATGAATTAAATGAGGTTGTTATGAAAAATAGAGTGATCCCAAACGCATTTACAATTAATGAGCGTGATAGAAGGTGGGGGCTTGCGCGCCAAATTATGCAAGCCAATGATCTAGAAGTATTAATGGTATATGGTGACAGAGAGTCTGCTGCACCAGCCCCATTTTGCATCGATCATTACTTTACCAATGACCGATTAGGATCAGTGGTTTTATTCCACCTTGATAAAGCGCCTGTCGTTGTCACGTTTGCACCTATGATGGTTGCTGATCATATGCAAGCTGCCATGCGTGGTGATATGCAGTGGATTGCGCCTGAACAAATCGTTGTTGGCAAAACAGGGCATAACATTGCACAAGTATTAATTGATTTAGGTGTATCTTCTCGTGCAAATATAGGCGTAATCGGTTTGGAACCATATCCCCCTTTTTATTTTGATGGTGCAATGCCGTTTAACACCTTAACAGGAATTAAAAAAAGATTGCCAAATGTCAATTTTGTTCCGGTATATAAACAGTTTTTCCAGCTCGCTTCCGTTAAAAGTGAAGAAGAACTTGAGCATATTAAGCATGCGGCCATGATCGGTGAAGCCATGAGCGAGGCCATGCGAGCAACCGCTATTCCAGGTAATACGGAAGCTGATATCGCTGCGGCAGTAACCTCTACATGTTTGTCTATGGGAGGATTCACCGCGGAAATATTAATGGGCTCAGGTCCTGAATATATCGGTTGGGGGCAACCTGCGTGGCAATACCGTTCGCAAAAGCCTCGTGAAATTCAAGAAGGTGATATTGTATTAACTGAGATATTTGCATTATATGGTATGTATGAGACACAGCACCAAGCTGCTGTCGCAGTAGGTAAGGTACATCCAAATATTGAAAAAGCGGCTGAAATTTCACGGGAATGTTATGAAATTGGCGTCGAATATCTAAAAGAAGGGGTCACCTTCGGCGAAGTTGTCGATAAAATGGAGCAACCATTATTAAGATCAAAAGGTTGGCATGTGCATCCTCTGATCCACAGTATTAACCCTTACGGGCCAATTGGTTTTGGTACTGCACCCGGTATTGAATCATTGCCGATTGCACAAAAATATCGTCAATTGGAGAGATTACCCAACCCAGGCAGAGAGTTAGTGCTAAAAGCAGGTATGACGTTTGCGTTTGAACCTAATTGTGCGTTTGGTTATCATTTATGTAATCTAGGCGGAACAGTTGTCGTTGGCAAAGAAAAAGGGATCGAATTGAACAAAAATTCCACCTATTTGATGCGAGCCGATATTTAACCCATAGGGCCACAGCGGGATATGACAGAGACCAATAAAAACACGCTTTCATCTGAGTCAACAAAAGAAAAATTGATAAACGAAGGGATCAAATTATTTGCTCTTCATGGAATTGCTGGAGTGAGAACCCGACAATTAGCAGATAATGCCGGGGTCAACCAATCAGCCATTCCTTATCATATGGGAGGAAAGCTGGGCGTCTATTCCGCTGTTATTCAAAAAATTGCCAATGACCTCGCGGCCGCTAGCAATACTCATGAATTTGACCGTACTTTTGCAGAGCTGACAGCGCAACGTCCTATACAGACGGAACGGGCTAAAACATTACTTCATATGTTAATGGGGGGCCTTGGGTATGCTCTGCTGCTCCCAGAACACAATTATTACTCTGTATTGATCTTAAGAGAACAGCTTGAGCCGACAGAAAATTACGAAATTATTTATCGTGATTTCATCGAACCTTTCCATATGCGTTTATCAAGTTTGATTCAGTTTATCAATCAAGTTGATGAACAAACCGCAATTATTCGTGCACATGCACTTATTGGGCAGGTATTGGGTTTTGTCGTCGCTAAAAAACCGTTATTAAAAAGACTTAATCAATCCCAAATTACTCAGTCATTGCTTGATGATATTTTGCAGCAAATAGGTTTATTGGCTAGTCGAGCGCTACTTAGTGATTAACCTGTCATTCAGGGCGATAGGGATAAATTTAGGATATATATAATGGCTGTTCTTATAGCGCAAAAATGGTATAGCCTAAGCATTTATATGTTCAATAAGTAAACGTTAGTATTGATGAGTATATAGTTTGATAGTCTACTTGTATCGTATTAGGTTACAAAATGGTGACCGTTAGGTTATAGGCAATAATCGAGGTTATTGTTACCTGTCCATGATCAATCATTTACCTACTATAATTCCCCTAAATTCTGATTAGTAGGTATAATAAAGTCCTCAGCTTAAGTCGCATTCGCTCATATTACGAGAAGAAAGCGATTTTTTAACTCGGTTACTGAGGGTATTCAGTCGTTTTATATTTTATCGTTACATCATGGAGTTTGGTTGTATGAGGCATTTTATTAGGATGGATCTTCCTCCTGAACCCATTATCAATGATAAATGTGTGAGGAAACGCCTCAAAAATAGTGTCTGTGATAGTTGTTCACAAGTTTGCCCTGTAGGGGCTATCTCTTTTGAGACGATGAATGCAACTATCGATAACCAGCTTTGTTACCAATGTGGGAACTGTTTGTTTTCATGTCCTGTCGATGCAATCGAAAATATCTCGCCGCATGAACGTACTTATCATAACAATCATCTGGTTATTAGCCATGATGAGCCTTTGGCAAGTGTGGAAGAGTTATTAGTTTGGCATAAGCAATACCAGATAAGTGGGGTAGAAATTGCGGAGCCACTGGTAGAAAAATGGTTGCCGGTGCTGGCGGCGCTTAATATTCAGCTAAAAACGTTGCAAGAGCCTATTTGGCAATTGGTAGTAACACAACCACCAGAAATTGATAGTGGCCGTCGCTCCTTATTCTTTCGTCAAAAACTGGATGAGAATCCATTAAATAAAGGGCAAGTGAGAACGGGTTTAAATGCCCGCAAACAACTCTATCCGCAAGACAGTTGGTTCCATATTGAACTTGATGTCTCAAGCTGTATTTTATGTGGTGCGTGTGCCAAAGTTTGCGATGAACAAGCGATCCTTATTGAAGAAAATCAATTTATCTTTGATGAAAAACGTTGTACTGGCTGCATGAGCTGCCAAGTGGTGTGTTTTCCAAAATCAATTGAAGTCAAATCCCAAGTCGCCAAAAATAACCAGCCTACGGTATATCACTACTATGATGCTCAGTGCGAAAAATGTCGATTGGCTTTCTTGTCTTGGCAGCCCAACGCACATTTATGCCCGATTTGCGCACAGCATCAGAAGCAGGGATGGTTATAATAAAAAAGCGAAACGTGCTTTTTTATTTTTTCTTGATTAGTGATCTATTATGAAAACTTCTTTATTCGATAGGTGATGAATAAGGAAGTTTGCTATTCCCCCTAGTAAGTATTCAACCCTATTGATTGCTGGCGTTAAGTCTGAATTTAAAATAGATAATATAGCACTAAGACAAAATTAATATTTTGTGTTGTTTTTTATTTTTTACTTTAAATTGAGTCGCTGATTATCATGATAAGAGAAAATGGATATTATCATGTTTGCTATTTGATTTTAAACATTAAATATCATTCTAACTAAATTTAGTGCTACTTTTCTATTTTTTATTAAAGGGGAACTATGAGTACTCAATTCAGCAGCGAGTCGGGTAATTTCTTAGGGAAGTTAAAGACAAATGTTGATGTCAGAACAGGACAGTTTCTTGTCAGCATACCTTTCGTTAATATTATTGCTAATCAGCGTTCAGGGCCGGATCTTGCTCTATCTGTATCCTATTCGCCACTGCAAGATGCTAACTATGGTTTTGGAAGAGGGTTTTCAATAGGGATAACGATGCTCTGTTTGCGTAATAATACATTAGAGCTAAGTAGTGGCGAAAGTTATAAAATAACACCAGGAACAGTAAATGTTATAAATAAAAGGCTTAAACACTTTATATTAAAATATACAAATAATACCAATAGTCATGATGGTTATACTGTTATTTGGAAGGATGGGAAATCTGAGAGCCTCACTCTTATCGGTGAGGATTATTATGTTACCACAAAGATTATGTCAGAATTAGGCCGTGAATTATCCTTATCATGGTCATGGAGTGGTGAATACCCATTATTAAAAAGGGTTAAAGACGAATTTCAAACACTTTGTGAAATAAACTACTCGCATTATGTTAGCATTCGTGTTTTTCCAGAAACCAATGATGAGTACTTAATAAAATTTTCATTAATTAATCATGAGCAACTTAACTATATTGCTTATGAATATGCAGATAATGCGTTTATTTATTGGCGTTTTGGCTATGAGGCATTAACTGAAAGCAATAAGCATTATCTAACGCAAATTATTTATCCTACAGGACTGACTGAGCAGGTCGAGTACAGTGCGCTGTTTGGTTTTCGTTTCCCAAGTAGCTCGGGTAAAACAGGGCGGTTACCGGTTGTTACATCATATATCATTAATCCAGGTTTTGGGCAGCAAAAAACGGTTAAACGCTACAAATATAGCGAGCATAATTTTTTAGGTTTTAATGGCGACTTTGGTGATTGGACGAGTGATAGTGATTATATTTATAAACTTTTAACAGACTATACTTATAGCTCTACAGAAACAATTTCTGATGGCAACAGTGAAATTAAAACCACTCGTGTATTTAATAATTATCATCTGCAAATTAGTGAGGAAATAGAGCGAGATGGCTGTAAAACAAAAAATGAAATAGAATATTATGCTCAAAAATATACGCCTATTCATTTTCAGCCTGAACAGTTCCAATTAATGAAAACACAGGTTATCACGATCACTGATAACGAGGGTAACCAAAGAAAAGAGATTAGCGAATATGAATTTGATGAACAAGGCAATCAAACTTTACAAGTAACACCCGATGGCACTCGAGTGGTCACAACATGGTATAAAGCCGAAGGGGAGGAGGATTGTCCTGCCGAAGTTAATGGGTTTATTCGGTATATGAAAGAAAAAATCACTTACCCATTAAGCAGAAAGCATAATGAGCCGATTAATAAAATCTATTATAGATATGAAAATTTGGCGAATACCTCTATTGCAGTAATCGCAAAACAACTATTTTATTCAGATGAAATACTATTTAAGTGTCTCTCTTTCAGTTATTTTCAAGATGCTAAACGCCTAGGATATGGTACGCCATCATTAATTAGAAGTACTCAATATACTTTGGGTGAAAATTCACAACATTTCACATCCTATCAGCAATTTGATTATCAATTAAATGGCGATACTATTATAAAAAAGAATACAGATATTAGCTTTGATAATATCATTACCACCACCACTCAAACGATGTCGGTATTACGAGGCGTTGTACTTGAAGATATAAATCAGCTTAATGTCGTTCAAATTTATACCTATGATAAATTAGGACGCCCATCTTATAAAAAATCGGCAGTAAATACGCCTTATGAAACCTCAGTTTCTTGGAAATATTTAAAAATAGAGGAGGGGGTTATCACCATTGAAAAAGATAAATGTGGGAGTCAGTTTAAGCACTATTTTGATGGTTTAGGGCGGAAAATTCGTACAGATGTATTAGATGCTTATGATAGTAAAAAGTGGCATAAAATAGAATCTTGCCAATATGATGCATTTGGTAAAATAGTTAAACATTTGCAATATGATCACCATTTATCTGGCTTAAATACAGCCGAATTTATCTATCAAACGACGGCAAACTATGATGGCTGGGGAGAGGTTACCGCATTAACACAATCTATCGGCGTTACGGATATGATAAAGATAGACCCTATCGCCTTAACCAAAACAACATATCCTATCAATACAGAAGTAGCCTCAGCATCCCGCCACGGGAAAACGGTAATTACGCTGAATAAACAAAATCAGCAAATTGAATCTGAATATTTATTAGGTATCGATGGGAAGGTCGCTGCCGCCAAATATTATAAAAGTGACTCCCTTGGGCGCCTGTTAAAAATAACCGATGAGTTAGGGCACAGTATTGAGAACACTTACGACTGTTTTAATCGCATCGTGACTCAAAAATATGAAGATGGCACAGTGATCCATCGACAATACGCTCCCCATTCCCAGAATGAACTGGTGACGGCAATAACCGTTACTGATCGCTCCCAACAAACGTGGTTACTTGGTGAACAACAATTTGATGGCTTAGAGCGTCTAGTAAGTCAAACTGTAGGAGGAAGAACAACGCAATTTCAATATGAAAACGTTTATCCGGAACCCAGTGTAGTCATATTGCCTTCGGGAGAAAAAATTCACTTCGAATATATTCCTGAATTAGATTGTCTGACAAAAAAAGTGATGACGAGTGAAACGACACAGCAATTTGATTACGATGTAGCCACACAAAAAATAGTCTTTGCAAAATCGGAGAGCACACTCAATATAAATAAATTAAATCAACAAGGTGACTTAATAGAAGAGTATTTTTTGATTGATGACCAAGTGCGAAAAACACAATATGAGCGCACTGTTTTAGGGACCGTCGCCAAATATACAGATATTGATAACAATGAAACTCGGTATATATGGCGAAAAGACGGGCAAATAGAATCCATAATCGATGCAAATATCATCGTCACTTTTGAATATGATGAATTAGGGCGAACCGCTATCCGTAAAGCAAAAAGCACTAAAGCAGATGAATATGTAGAGATTAAATATGCTTATGATGAGTTTAATAAGGAAGTGACACGGGAAATTATTGATAGTAATGGTACGCATTTTATTATCAATAAAAGTTGGTTAGCGAATGGGTTACTCGCAACTCAAAATACATTTCGAAATACACGATTAATCCGCAGTGAGCAGTATCAATATGATGTGAGGAATCGTTTAACAAATTATTTTGTGCAAGGCAGTGAGCTTCCAAAAGATAGCACGGGAGCGAATGTTATCGAACAATTTTTTGAATACGATGCACTGAATAACTTGCGTCAGGTTGTGTCTGTATTTTCGGGGCAACAAGAAAATATCAGTACTTACCATTATGAAAATACGTTAGATCCAACTCAATTAACACGTATCACTCACTCTAACCCTCATTATCCTGCAACTGTTTTTACATATGATGCTTGCGGTAGAATGATATGTGATGAAGTAGGAAGAACATTAAAATACGATATGCTGAACCGACTCATGGATGTCAGCGTCAATGATTTAGTGAGTGCTAAGTATGGTTATAATGCCTCTAATCAACTCGTTAAACAGGAAACTCACGATAATGGCACCTATTATCTCTATTATCGTGATGATGAACTAGTTCATGAAATTAATACAAGCAAAAAGCAAAATATTCGCCTGATTAAGTCAGATCATGAGTGCTGCGCAGTGGTTGATGATAATCAACTGGTCTTTATGGCCGCGGGTCATAATGAAAGTGTGTGTTGGTCTCGTCATTCGAAAATGGAAGAAGGGGATACACATACATTTTTGCCCTATGGAGATAGTGAAATTAAAGAAAACACCTATGTGGCTTTTAATGGTGAAAGAAAAGATCCGCTGACTGGCGTTTATCATTTAGGTAATGGCTATCGTGCTTATAATCCAACGATTATGCGTTTTAACTGCCCTGATAGTTTAAGCCCATTTGGTGAAGGGGGGATCAATCCCTATGTTTACTGTAATGGAGACCCCATTAATTATACTGATCCTACGGGGCGAGCACCGGCGGCTGCTATAACTGGAATACTAGCCAACTTGGCATCTGCTTCGGCGAATATTGCATTTGCTTATATTACCTCATCATTTGCTTGGTTTGCCGGTACTACTTTTTTAACTGTGGCAGGCGAGGCACTCGGAATTGCTAGCATAGCGACCCATGATGATTCACCTGAAGCATCGAATCGGACATCAGCAAATTTGGGATGGGCTTCTATTGCACTTGGAGTGACTTCCGTTATAGCGACAAGTGGCATGTTTATATGGCGGCTAGAGAGAATGCCTATGCCAGCACCGCGTTATAGAGCACATTCTGTAGGAAACGGTCAAATTCAATTAAGAAGAGCCTCGGAAGTAGAGCATCACGACTTTTTTGCACGTAGAATGGGGCGGCGCGGCGCTATCGCTGGGGGGGGAGGGAACAAGCGCAGAGAGTGGCATCTCATCAATGTCATCAAGACGCTCTTCTGTATCTTCTAATCGTGCTCAAGCAGGCTCTTTCGGATCTGATAGTGCACACTCTCATGATAGCGGGCTTTCTAGAGTTAGCCACTCGGGTGTTTCCTCTTCATCCCAAGAAGTAGAAATGATCCCCCCTTCAGCTAATAGGCGTTTAAGTGCAGAAAGTTTAGGCTCATTACAGCCAAGCCAGCAGTATGCTCAAGCATCAACTTCGCGTGCGGTTCCCTCAACATCGCGCAGTATGTATACAAATAATAGCCATATTGGCCAGCAAAAAATTAGTAATGACAAGTTAATGGGAGGAACAGCGAAAGTACAATTGGAGCGTGCGAGTGGCTATGTGACATTGTACCCTGAAAATAGGGGGAACACACAGTTGAGTTTAATACGCCCCTGATTTTGATATTTTCCGTCGAGCCTCATTTTAGTGAGGTTGAAAATATTTCAGAGATGAGTAATAAAGGAAAACAGTCGTTATTTGGCTGTTTTTTTATTTTTCTAAAGATACTAGAAATACTTTAAGAAGCTGATTTAATGCGTTTTGTTCATCAGTGGTCAACCCCGCCACTAATCTTGCTTGATTAGCGACATGTGCTTCAATCGCTTGGTTAATTAAGGATAAGCCATCATCGGTTAATGACACCAAAAAGCCGCGTCCATCTTCTGGATTAGGATGGCGTTTAACTAACCCAGCTTTTTCAAGTTGATCAATACGATTGGTCATTGTGCCAGATGTCACCATCAGTGTAGCCAACATATCACCTGGTGAAAGAGTGTATGGGTGACCCGCGCGACGTAGTGTCGCTAATACATCAAAACTAGAGCGGTTAAGGCCAAATTGTGCGAAAACCTTCTCCATTTCACGGGTGAGGTGGAGAACAATATTACCTAGTCGACCGATCAGCCCCATCGCGCTGATATCTAAATCAGGGCGTTCACGTGCCCATTGTTGAATGATTTTATCTATACGATCCATAGGCCAATCATGACAACTATTTATCTTGACGTCAAGTTAGTTTAAAACTATCTTGATATCAAGATAAATGGGAAGGGTTTTATGATGAACCGATATACGGCTTTGTTATTAACGGCATTAGCGCCGATTGTTTGGGGAAGTACCTATTTGATTACTACTGAGATGTTACCATCGGGCTTCCCGCTAACATTGGCAGTATTAAGGGCATTACCTGCGGGATTGCTATTATTGATTTGGCTGCGTAAATTACCTCAAGGGATTTGGTGGTTACGAGTAACGCTATTAGGCATTTTAAACTTCTCGCTGTTTTGGTGGCTCTTGTTTGTTGCTGCCTATCGTTTACCCGGAGGCGTCGCGGCAACAGTAGGGGCGATACAACCACTGATTGTATTATTCTTAAGTTATTGGTTATTGAAAAGCCCACTTTCCGCATTGTCTATAGCCTCGTCTTTTGCAGGGATTGCGGGTGTTGCAATATTATTATTGACCCCTAATGCTGCACTAGATTTAACGGGAGTGATCGCGGGTATCGCCGGCGCTTTTTCAATGGCGGCAGGTACCGTGCTGAGTCGTCGTTGGCAGCCACCAGTAACGCCATTGATATTTACAGCATGGCAATTAACTGCTGGCGGGATCGTTTTATTGCCATTCGCTCTGTGGTTAGAGCCTTCATTACCATCATTAACGGTTATTAATATGATAGGGATAAGCTATCTGACTTTAATTGGTGGCGCATTGACTTATGCTTTATGGTTTAGAGGACTTGCCTTGCTAGGCCCAAGCTCTGTCGCTTCTTTAGGGTTTTTAAGTCCAGTTAGTGCTGTCATATTAGGTTGGATAGTATTAGATCAGAGCTTAAGTTTATTACAGCTTTTAGGTATGGTGGTGATATTAGGCAGCGTATGGACAAGCCAACAATCAGAAAAACGATTAGCACAGCGTAGATTACAGCAGCTAGCATAACTAGCTAAACGACGTAGTATCTATGTGGCATAAAGGGTAAGTTGCATATGAAACTTACCCTTTAATGTTATTTGAAGATAATGAAGCTAACGAGCGTAGTTCTGCTTAATGACCCGTCCGTCAGACAAAATGGCTTTTAACGATTGTGGAGGTAAATCTTTAAATACTTGCTTAGAAAAATTGGCCATGATTATTGAGCCATCACTGAAGCGAGTTTCTTGTACCCAGCCTTGATTATCAAGCCATTGAAAGCCGACCATTTTTTGATCCCATAAAGCCTCGTGTAGTGGCCGATAAACACTGTTAGATTTCATCATGGCGGGGAGGCGCTGGTGAAGGGTGCTACGGCTTAAATTGTATAAAGGCGCGGTATTATATAACTGGCTGAGTAACTCTCTCGTTACCTGTACTTCGGGGAATTTGAGGTTATCAAAGGTCCAGTGATGAGTACTAATAATAGTATCATGGAAGACAGCTTGGTACATTGGGAGACGCCAACGGGGATCAAATACAACGGTTAAATAAGGTTGTTTTAATTTTGCTTGTTTAAAAAAGGTCGCTGGTTCACTTTCAGGCCACCAGGCACCTAAATAGTAAGGAGAATGCTTATCTTTATGGATACTAGGATCGCCCCAACCAAAACCCCACGTTTCCATCCCGTGGGCAAACATTAAATGCTTTGCTGTTAAGGCATTGCCATCTTCAGATCCTAAAGGAATTCTAAGGTTTTTTTCAATCCACTGCATACGTGCATTACGGGCGTGTGTCATTTGCTCTGCACTTGTGCGATTTTCTGGATTATAGTCATTTGTTACCATCGCTGTACCATCGACATCAAGGAATAAACTATTCGTTGATGAAAGCTCAAGTAATTTTCTGATCCTATCTTGTGAATAACTTAACATGCAGCCTGGATTCAGGTAGTAACCTTTGCCACTAAACCCAGCTAATTTGGTGCCTTTTTCCTGCACAATGGCGCATTTTTCGCGTAATTCGTTGGTGACTTGAGCGGTAAGCCATTGGTCATTTGTACCAACAGGGATCCCGGTATCATAGGAGTCATAACTGCCAATTAAATAACCCAGCTCAATGGCTTGTTCAACTGCTTGAGGCTGATAAAAGGTTACGGTCCAATTATCAACTCCTAACCAAAGTTTATCTAGTCCTCTAATGTTGAGCTGGTTAATCAGTGGAATTGATAAACCTTGCCCCCAGTTTTCGCTTGCGATTAACCATGGCCCTAACTGCTGTGTAACAACTTGCTTTATTTTTTGTGCTTGTAGCTTCTGAGAGTATAAAAAATCACTATCGTCAGGTGTTTTTTGATTAGGAACGATACGCTTGAAGGCTTCATTCAAAGCTCCAACTAAGTATGGTTGCTGCCATTTTTCAGGCGGTGAGAGCTTAATCTTTTTGAATGCTTCTTGCGCTTCTTGTTCTAGTGCATCCCAAATAGACTGACCATTCGGAGATTGTAAATATTGGCTTAACCCTTGCCAATCTTTAATATCTTGCTGATCAAGCAACCCTTTACCCCATACATAAATGTGAGTCGCACCAATTAGCTTTTGTCCATCGGGGATATCCGCGAATTTTTCTCGTAATGTTTTAATTTCACCCTTTGATTCTAAATATTGGCGGTAAGCGAAAGCGCCATCCAATGGGGTATCGCCAATTGAGAGTATTACATCAAAGGGACGGTTTAGATTAAATTGGTCAAAGACATGACGAGCAGACATTTTCAGCTGTTTAGATTGGGTCGTAAAATCAATCTGATTACCAAATGGATTTGCCATTAACCAGCTATAAACGTGTTTTTGCTGTTGGCCCCATAATGGGAGTTTAAGGTCATAGTTAGTATCAATCCCATTTTGTTCATTGATTAAATACTGTTGCCATATGGGATTGTCAGTGGGGATGTGACTGCCTTCACCTAACGGCAAATATAGCGCTGAAACTGTGATAGGAGATTGATACCAAAAGAGTTGTTGAGTTTGTGTTGTGGTAAAGCGTAAATGAAGTTGTTTACCTTCAAGATGAGCCGTCACTTCCATCTGTTTATCTGGCCAATACCACTTGGCGCTATCTGCACCCGAGTTAAGCTTTTCAACAGGGGTATACTGAGTGCCTTCATTAATGATCTCATCTTGATAAGTCATTTTTAAGGTTTCGGGTTCAATGGCGATAGAAAAATCAGTATTTTCTAGCGTTATGCCGTGAGCGATTGAGCTAATAAATAGTAGGGCTACGGTAATTTTGCAGGAGTATTTGGTCATTTAATTATAAACTCTACTTTTATAAAATATTTTAATGTGATTAATGAAATTCTAACTTGAGCGAAAAGAAATCAAAATCAGATTTAAGTATAGATAAAAACTCGAATTAATCGCGTTAAGTTGAATATATTGGCTAATCAAATTATTGCTTATTAAACAATAACTGTGACATTAATCGTCGATGTCTGCTGTTAATATCGGCCGGAATGTTTGAAATGATTAATTTTTGTTTACCAATAATGGGAGAAAAGTCGGGATGTAGTACTATAAGAAACGAGAAAATAGCTTGGTATACCTGTGCTTAATCGCTTTGAACCATCAGATTAAAAAGCAATGATAATGTAGTTTTGTGAGAAGCGGATCACTCATCACCGGTTATACTATGAACGTTATTTAGTTAATTTGGATTGAGGTGAATATGCTGTTTTCGGATGAAGACAATAGGTTGTTAATTGCCGAAGATGCTTTCTTATTAAAAGGTTTTTTATTAGGGAATGGGCAGGCATTGATATCAGCACTTGATGAGGTGGTAGAGCAATCACCTTTTCGATATATGGTGACACCGGGTGGATATGGTATGTCAGTGGCGATGACCAACTGTGGCCCTTGGGGATGGGTAACTGATCATAAAGGTTATCGGTACCAAAAGAGTGACCCTGTCACAAATAAGCCTTGGCCCGAAATGCCGACAATTTTTATCGAATTAGCAAGGAAGGCCGCTGAAATGGCTGGTTTTTATCATTTTTCACCAGATGCATGCTTAATCAATCGTTATTCTGTTGGGGCAAAATTATCACTACATCAAGACAAAGATGAAATGGATTTTTCTCAACCGATCGTCTCTTTTTCTCTAGGGCTACCTGCAACATTTGATTTTGGTGGCTTAACTCGTGAAGCGCCCAAGACAGCACTACTATTAGAGCATGGTGATGTGGTGGTTTGGGGGGGGAAATCTAGGCTAAATTACCATGGCGTACGTAGCATTAAAGCAGGATGCCATCCGGTTTTAGGGGAATTTAGAATCAATATCACTTTTCGGCGTTGCCAGTAAAAAAGGACGTCGCTGATAAGCTAATAATGTCTATACAGATAAAAAGAATATAACCCCTTATTTTGCTCATAAATTTTTGTTGTAATAATTTTAAAAACTACTTGAGAAAGTTTAAACAGCATTAAAACGACTGATGTCGTTCAGGCTATTGAAGATTGCTGTGTATCCGAATATAAATAGTGCTATGAAAAATATTAGCAAAAACAGCACTGGGAATAATGATGTACAGTTTTCAAAATGATTATAATGAAATAGCACACCCCGCAGTCATGAAAGCGCTAAATGATTTAGTTGGAAGCCGTTTTGATGGTTATGGAACAGATAAATATACTCAACAAATTGCGGAGAAAATTAAGTCTAGAATAGGGCGTACAGACGCAGATATTCACTTTTTTAATGGTGGTACGATCACCAATTTAACAGCCATTTCCCATGTTTTGCGTCCACATCAAGCCGTAATTGCCGTCGATTCTGGGCATATTGCGACCCATGAAACAGGGGCTATTGAAGCAACAGGCCATAAGGTCATCACCGTTAGCTCAGACTCCGGTAAACTTGAACCAAAGCATATTCAGGCGGTACTTGCCGAGCATAGTGATGAGCATGCAGTACAACCCAAATTAGTCTATATCAGTAACTCAACAGAAATAGGTACTGTATATCGTAAATATGAACTTCAGGCTCTAAGGGAGGCCTGTGATCAATATGGTTTGTGGCTATTTATGGATGGGGCGCGTTTAGCATCTGGATTAATGTCGAACAAGAGTGATTTAACAATCGAAGAAATCGCTCAAATGACGGATATGTTCTATATCGGTGGAACAAAAATAGGCGCTTTTTCAGCAGAAGTATTGGTGCTTTTAAATCCTGCACTTCAGTCTGATTTCCGCTATACCCTAAAACAAAAAGGCGCTTTGCAAGCAAAGGGTTGGTTGTTGGCAGCACAATTTGATGCACTGTTTAGCGATGACCTATTTTTTCAATTGGGGGCATATGTTAATGATAAAGCGACACAGCTAGTGAACCTTTTTGAGGAAAAAGGTTTTGGTTTCCTTGCACCACCAGAATCTAATCAAATTTTTGTGGTTTTACCTAACGAACTTGCGACTAAATTGATGTCTCATTACGTATTGCGTAAGATTTGTGAGCCTGAGGCAGGGAAAAGCTGTTTGCGCCTTTGTACTTCCTGGTCAACAACTCAGGAAGATGTTGATAGATTTATTTCAACATTTAACTCATTAATTTAATAGCAATTTATCAACCCCGAAATTAAATTTGGGGTTGATATGCTTAATGCTATAAGAGCGAATGGAGTTAGTTTGTTAGCTTAGCACTCATAGCGTAATAGGAAATAAGCTTAATATATCAATGGCTTTACGATTTATCTCATAATACAAATCGGATCATGAGTGCAAAATAAACGTTTTTCTGTTGTAAGGGATTGTTTGTATGCCATGGACTTTTTCTCACCCAGCAGTGGTGTTTCCATTAAAACAATCTAAGCTTGGTCGATGGCTTAGTTTACCAGCACTAATTTTGGGGAGTTTAAGCCCAGATCTGCTTTATTCTTTTGGGCTGTATCAAATAGCGGCACAAGCCCATCATGTCGTTGGATGGTTTTATACGGGACTGCCAATTTGCTTGATTATTTATGTTGTGACTTATTGGCTCCGAGTTCCGTTATCAAAGGTGGTACCATTTCAGTTTCCCCAAAATTGGCGGTGGAGCGCAAAAAATGGCGCCATCCTGATATTTTCATGTTTTCTCGGAGCGCTAACACACATTATTTGGGATTCATTTACTCATGATACAGGCGCTGTTGTTCGTCATTTTACATTTCTTAAATCAAATTTAAATATTATGACGGATAGCCAAGAGATTGCTATTTATAAGCTATTGCAGCATGCGGGCTCTTTATTCGGTGCACTGTATCTGTGTTATAAATACTGGCAGTACCATTATCGACAAAGCCAAGAAAATCAATGGGAAAATATTCATAGACTTAAAAACCTTTTTGTTATTGCTATTATTTCGGCCTTTTTAGCGGCACCGCTCGCGTACTATTTAGTGCCCAAAGAGCCACATTTGCATATTAACCGGTTGGTCTACCTCGAATTAACATTAGCGGTTCCATTTTTCTTTGGTTTATTAACTGTGTTTGCCTTATGGAAACAATATACCCTCATCACCGTGAACGAAAAGTAAAAGTGCTATGTAAAATAAAACTCACCTTGCTGTTATATCTTGGTAAGATAGCCTTTAATATTGTAGTTACGGGGTAACTTTATGTTTATTTGGGTAGATGCTGACGCCTGTCCGAAAGTGATTAAAGAAGTGCTGTACCGCGCGGCAGATCGCGAGAAAGTTCAGATAACGTTCGTCGCTAATCAACGGTTAACCGTTCCTCCTTCAGCCTTTTTGCGTACCTTGCAAGTTCCAGCAGGGTTTGATGTGGCAGATAATGAAATAGTACGTCGTGCACAATTGGGTGATTTAGTGATTACTGCTGATATTCCTTTAGCGGCGGAAGTGATGGAAAAAGGCGCTATTGCGTTAAATCCAAGGGGAGAGCGCTATAGTGAAGCGACCATTCGTGAGCGTTTAACAATTAGAGACTTTATGGATACGATGAGGGCAAGCGGTGTACAAACAGGGGGACCTGCAAGTCTAAGTCAACGTGACCGGCAACAATTTGCAAATGAACTAGATAAATGGTTATTGCAACGTAGGAAAGCATTAACTCAATAATGGTTGGGGTTTATGATGTCACCTTAAAGCCGTTAAAACCGTTCTAAGGTGACATGTCATATATATTCATTACGGTACTCTTATTATCCGAAGATCAGTCGTCACTGTCTAATTTTGGTTTACAGGTGTACACCCAAGCTGGTGGAAAATTTAGATAAACCCTCTTTTTGGTAAAAGAAAAGTAACGTGAGAACATGGACTCACACCCTTGAGTATATTGAAATAATATAAGGCTTCCGTTGTTTTTTATTAACCTCTCTTGTACCTTTTTGAGAATTTTCATCCCCATCTTCTTTCTTAGTGAACGAAAAGGGATCCCTGAAATAACAATATCATAATCACCCGATAGATATTCTGCTGAGCAATGATGAATTGTTGTTCGATGATCGTCTATCTTCTGCAAAATTTTAATGAAATCATTATTGATTTCATAGAGTTCTAAATATGCTAACGATGACATTCGTTGCAAAATATATTGCGTTATAACACCGTTACCTGCACCGATTTCTGCGATTTTATAACTGTTTCTCCAATCAATATTGTTGAGCATGGTATTACATAACCAACGAGAAGAGGGCAAGACAGTTCCCATCTTAGTTGGCGATGCGATAAAATTTTTCATATAAAGTGGATAGTGATTTATTTGGTAAAAAAAAGATATTTTCATATTGTGTACCTATAGTAGGGTTTTTTTAGGCTCTTATTTATACCGGTAGACCACATTCACTACAGAATTTCGCTTCTTTATTTAAGATTGAGTTGCACTGTTTACATCGCATAATATTTTGATATTGCTGATTAACATCAGAGTAGCTATCGCGATTTTGATATTCATATTGGTCATGTTGGCGACCATGTTTAGAATAACCGCCATGACCTGAATAACGCCCATGTTTTGAATATCGAGAATGCTTGCCTAAGCCAAATAACCAACTGAGAAATGACATGATACAGTCCTCCATCGTTGAACAGGTTTATACTATAAACCTTGGATATAGCACCAAGCTCAATAATTTTTATGCATAATTACAATTAATTACACTGAAAATTTATTTAATAACAAAATTTGACGCTAATAGTTAAATCTCTATAAGAAATAAGAAAGATAAAATATGAGGTAGGCTTAATGGCAGGAATAGATTAATTTTATATCAGTGTATGGCGTACATATTAGGGTCATTTATTTAACTTATGCATATGAGATATAAAGTCTCAAAGCGCTTATTGTAAAACAGTTATAAGCGCGAGAGAAATTAAGCGCTGACGCTATTAAGATGTTGGGTTGTCAATGTGTTCTGTACTGTGGTTATTGGCCCTCATGATTTGGGCGGTGATGAACATATTCAATAACTGTGCCATCGGGATGAACTGCATTAAAAGCCCTTCCGGTTGGTACATCTTGTAGTGGGAAAATAATTTTCGCGCCTTGTTCGACTAATTTATCGTAATAAGGTTGCACATCATCAACGAGGAATGTCGTATGAGTACTCGTAAAGGGGGCCAATTTGTCATCTGGCCCTTCAATGATCAAGAAAGCACCTACCATGGCAAGACGCAGTTGGTGCTCAGGGAAAGGGAAAAAAACCGTCTATAGTGACTTGTTGCAGTTGTTCGTAAAACGCAATGCTACTTTCTAATTCACCTTGCTTCACGAAAACACGAGCCATCACACGTGGGGTAGTTTAAATGCTCGCTTGAAGGGTGCTTGCGCCAAAGTTGTGTTAATTTCATTGCTATCATTTCCTTTTTGGGATCCAGCCACTTTGAAAATACAAGCAAATTAATAAAATATCGAGGGCGTTTTGAGTCAATTTTATTCTAATATCTATCAATAAGGTATAAGTTACCCATCGATGTTATTACGCTATTGAGAATGGCAGATGAGCAAAATTTAAATAGATTTAAGATGTTGGATTTTATTGTTAACTATAAGTAAAAAATTGGTTGGTATTATTTGCCTTAGTCTTTAAGAGAATTCCAAATTAAATCCCCTTAAACTTAAGGTATATTTTTTAATTTTATAACTAGTTATGTACAATGAATAGACTAACCCTACAAAAAGAACAGTATTCGATCTCTGTCATAAGACAGTCGTTATACTGGATGACATCAATAACAGAATGGACATTGACAGAAAAAGACACTACGTATGAGGTGTCCTTTAAAGACTGTAATGATGATGCTTTATTTCAATTTAATCGCCTATTGAATGATTATACTTTAAGAGAACAGATTGATATAAAGACAAGAGATATCAGAAGCTCGATTATGAGTAAAGTATTGGCCAGTATTGATGAGCGTTTATCTCAATGAATCTTTTACCTTTTAATTTTGAAAAAATAAGTGAAGAAGATTTTTTCATAAGTAATCTTGCGGGGTATTCGACCACGCTAAAGTCTGAAAATTTTTTTGAGCTAGTTAACGAACATGCAACATCGAATGAGCAACTAAACAAAGAACTAATAGAAAAGCTATTTATTAGCAATAATGTTTTGTTAGCAGAGAAGATGCTTTCTTCAGCACTTGGAAAAAAAATAACAAATGAGATCAAATTTTCCCCTATTTTTATGATAGTACCGACTCTCAGATGCGATCATACGTGTAAATATTGCCAAGTTAGCCGCGCCTCATTATCAGCCAAAAATTTTGATCTTAAAGAAGAAAAAATCCCTAAAATAATATCATTAATAAAAAAGCTTTCATCTAAACCATACAAAATAGAAATTCAGGGAGGGGAGCCTCTACTACGTTTTGATTTAATAAAAAAAATATATCAAGAAGCCGTGATAGTACTTGGGGAAGAAAATATTGAATTTGTTATTACATCAAGTCTATCTTTGCTTAACGATGATATGATTGATTGGTCTATCAATAAACCTATCTATTATTCGGTTTCTCTTGATGGAACGGAATCTATCCATAATAAGAATAGAATTTTACCCAATGGCAATTCATTTCAACTCGTTGAAAATAATATTAAAAAATTACAGAAAGCGCTTGGTAAATCACATGTTGCAACAGTGACCACAGTGACAAAAGCTTTACTTGACTCCCCCACATTTGCTACTGGATGCACATCAATCGTTAGAAATATTCGATATTTTTATTCGGCCTATTAGTCCTTATGGATTCGCTAAAAACAAAGAGGATTACACTATTGATGAGTATCTTGCTTTTTATTCCAAACTATTAGAGCTTGTTCTTGAAAAAAAATAAGCAAGGAATTCCATTTGTCGAACATTCTGCTGCAATCCACATTAAAAGAATAAATAATCCAAATTTTGCTGGATACGCAGATTTGAAATCACCTAGTGGATTGATTTTCAATAGCTTACTATTTAATTATGATGGAAAGCTATATGGTAGTGATGAGACTAGAATGTTACAAAAAGTCCATCCTGATATTGATTTTTCCATTGGAGATATAGAGCAGCTTATATTTTCACAAAATCCTATCTACCATCAATTGCTGTCTGACTCACTGAATATTCTCCATGTCGGATGTGATAATTGTGCGTATCAACCTTTTTGTGGCGTTGACCCATGCCAAAATATTAGCCTATTCGGTGAGCCTATCGGTAATAAAAGCTTATCGCGTTTCTGTTTATATCATAAAGGTATGTTTAATCTCTTATTATCTAAAATAATAAAAAACAATGAAGATGCAAAGATTCTAAAGGAATGGTCTTATGCCTAACGTTGTAAGAAATGATCAATTTATATTACTTGAGCCAATTCCTGCTGGATATTACCAGCTATATAAGGACCAGCTATCTAGCCCTGAGTTTTATTTTGATAATATCCTAGTCGTTAAGGAAAAGAGTGCAGAATACCATACTGCTGGAGTGAAACATGTTATAGCGGATGAAACATTATATCATTCAATCGAAAGTGGTGATATTGCTTCTGTAACAATGAACAAAATGAGAATTATTCTTTCTAGAAAAGCCAATCATAATACGCTATTGCTGACAGAAAGATGTAATAACTTATGTTTATTCTGCTCTCAGCCACCTAAGAATATATCCGATAGTTGGTTATTAGATGTTGCTACACAAGCGTTAGCTGCATTTAAATTAGAAGGAGTTATTGGAATTAGTGGCGGTGAGCCTTTGCTTTATGGGATTGAATTTATTGAGTTTTTGGAGCATGTTAAAAATAATACGCCAAAAACAGCATTACATATTCTGACGAATGGCAGAGCATTTAAAGATTTAATGTTTACAAAACAAGTAGCAAATATTGCGAAAGAGCTTCCTATTACTTTTGGGATCCCGCTATATTCAGCCTCAGCAAGTATACACAATAAACTAGTATCAAGTGATGGTGCATTTGAAGAAACAATATCAGGCATTATCAATGCTGGTAACAGTGGATTAAACATAGAATTAAGATTTATTCCTACAAACTATAATTATTCAGATCTATATGCTGTTGTTGAAATGGCAGGACGTGTTTTTTCAAACATCAATCAAATTTCAGTGATGAATTTGGAAGCGACAGGGTGGGCTCGTAAAAATTGGAAATCGCTTTACGTAAATCCTGAGACCTATCTTGAATCACTACAAAAAGCGATTGATATCGCAGAAAGATCTCAATTACCTATTGTATTATTTAATTATCCTCTCTGTCATATCTCACAGGATCTATGGCAGTATAGTGTTCAATCAATATCTGATTGGAAGAATTACTATCCTGATGATTGCCTTCACTGCAAAATGATGGGCGAATGTGGAGGGTATTTTAGTTCATCTTATGGTCAATACCACCAACCACCGAGAGTTATAGTATGAAAAAATGGAATTTAGCAGCATTATTACCTGGGTTTCTTGTGCTAAATAATCAAGTATTTGCAGACTCTGCGATTACGTTTAAAAATGAACAATCTTATCAACCCCGATGATCTTATTTTTGCTCCTTTAAATACTGAAACGCCAATATATATTGCAGGTCATCGAAGTCATAGCTCACATCGAAGCCATCGTAGCCACAGTTCTCATCGTTCTTCCTCGGGTGGTGGTTATTATCGTTCGGCTCCTGTAACACCATCTTATTCGGCTCCAGCGACAAATAATCAACAGCGTAATTTATCTGGAAATGCACAAAATTCAGCTAACAAAAATGACTATGCAGCAAATATTAGGCAATCAACACTAACAGCAGAACAACGTAAAAGATTGGTGATGCGGGTTCAATATGCACTTTTTGAGAGAAATTATTTTGATGGGGTAATAGATGGTGTGATGGGGCCTGCAACTAGAAACGCGATAACGCGTTATCGACAAACATACGGGTTACCGCTTAATGTGTTTATAGATGCAGAACTACTGAATTCCTTGGGAATATATGCATCAAACTAATCAAGGCTAATGTTGCCATGTAAGGATATTTAATGAAGGGCTATTTTCTTTTTATATTAACATTCTTTTTTTCTGGCATCGTATATGCTGATGATTACCTCTACAATTATCGTTATGGTACAGGTTCACCATATGGGTATAATTATGATGTTTCTGGAACAGATGATTATGGTGAAAGTGTCAGCGGGAATATTGATATTCAAGGGAAATACGGAACAGGTATAATAACTAATTCAGATGGTGAAGAAGTGGATGTTGATGTTGAATGGGATGGTTATGGCGAACTTATCGCTGAAGATGCTGATGGCAATAGCTATGAATTATCAGTTGATTAACCTAAGATCCAACATAACAGATATTAACTAAATATCACTCAGTGTAAACATCGTATGTATACGATAAACAATGATAGCAGTTACCATTTATATCCAACACCGATGGTATAGTTGGTATTGTTAGAATCACCTTTATCTGCATTGATTTTTTCTCTAATAATACTGGCATTCAAATTTAGTCCATCGGTTAAGTGATACATCATGCCAAGTCGAGCATTTAAATCGAGGCTCACATCATTATTAAATCCTCGACCAATACGACCTTTGGTGTAGATGCTTATTGTTTTAGCAAATAGGTATTGGTTAAAATCCCAAGCCAATGACCCTTGCATATAATTATCATTGACCCCATTGCGATATGTCATGTGTTGATAACTGAGAAGGCCAGTAAATGAAAGCGAACTTAGCTCGGTATTCCATACTTGCCAACCAGGGCCTGTGCCAACACCACCTTTGGATTTTATGTCTTCGATCCAATCATGTTGATAATTAAGTGAGCCACGCCAGAAGAAAGATGGATTAATAAAATAGTCTAATTCATAACCTAAATTGTAGTAATAACTACTGACGTTATGGTCATCTTTATTCCGGAGCATTGCACCATTTAATCCATGGCGCCAATCTTTCGCCGATATTTGCATATTGGCATCGAATGAATATTTCTCGCTGCTTGAGGCCCCTTTATTATAGGTAGCGCCTGCATTTATTCCACCCGTGATTTTTGTTTGTTTTAGGGGAGTACCCTCTAGTTTTTTACTTAAAACCAAATCATCGTTAATTTTCATGTTTTGATGTTTATCACCACTAATTAGGATTATTTCGCCTTCTTTTGACGCTTCAATTGCATCGATTTGTTGCCATTTATCTGGAGAACGCAGTTTGATAACGACCGGTTCATCAATATCAAATGTCTTTATATCATTTAGTTTGACCCTTAATTCTCCAGCATAACTGGTTTTAATAAGCACCTTATTATCATCAATAATACTTATCATTCCTGACAGCGAATCTCCATTTTTCAAATAGATATTATCAGCATAAGCAGAGGTTGTAATTGAACCTATAATTAAAATTGCTAAATATCGCATTAAATTAAACCTCATGCTGTGCTAGTGATATCAATCACTTAACCGTAACGCCGATAAAATTCGATATCAATAGCCTTTACTCAACTAGGCGGTATATTTATTTTCATTTACTAAAGTATAAATTTATTTAACTCTCAAAGAGGGTGAAAAATAAATATCACTTAAGTATTTTTTGGTTTGGCATTAATAAAAATCCCATTGCTTTGCTTTTAAAAAATCACGGGTATTTATCAAGCTAGGGTCAATAAGTCCATCAGAAAAAGAATGATTGATATCGTAAAATTGATCTATATGACCACCTTTTTAGCAGTTTGAGTGCTATATTATTAACTCCTACGCGATGACAGAGGTGAACCAATGAAAATGTTAACGCTACAAGAAATGACCGATGCTCAACGGGTTAGAGTAAATACGCGGCTCGGTCAAGAGAGAAAGAAATTGGGGCGTGAATTAACCAATGCGGAGCACAGTAGGGTAAAAAATGAAATTGTTGCTGAAATATCAAGGGAAGTTGAATTAGCAGCGAAAAAAGCGAGGGCACAAAAAAGGAAAGATAAGTTAGCTGCTAGTGATGAAACATACAGTTGGTCAACACATAACCATCGGCGAGGTTTCCGTTAACTGTACTACCTTGAATTGACCAATAGAACTTATTACTACTTACAGAGGGATGAGATTGGCTCTGTAAGTAGGCTCATTTCTTTTAAAACGCATTAGCGGTAAGCCACTGTAAAACATCCTCATAGCAACCACGATATATAATTCGATCTTGTTTTTTCTCGAGTTGATAGTGGTACATTGGGTCGTAATATTCATGAAGTAGGGGGCATAACCAAGCAAAATGGGCCTCTGTTGAGCCGCTTTTTTGTTGTTCGATTAATGCGCTATCTAGCAAGGTGCTGAGTTCTGCCGCGCGTTGTGTGCCTAAACGACGACGAATTGCCGATATGCCATGATGCAAGTATTCACTGTAAGCCTCCCAGCCTTGCTCTTCACCATAAGTACTTAAAAAGTCGTGAGTCATACGATCAAAATACTCAGCTTTAAGCCGCTCTAAGCGTAATTCAAATGGATCTTCAACGACCACTAATGATGCTTGTGCCATTTGGGTACGTAAAGGTTGAGGGAGGCTATTTGCACCAATTGCACGGCCTTCATCTTCGATGACCCAGCGGGAATATTGTTGTGATTTTTTCAGCAGTTCAACAGCAAGATGATTTTCAAATGTAGCTTGCGAATATTGCTGTTGTAGTGTGCGACCAAAAGAAGAGCCTCTATGATGAGCGATACCCTCAAGATCAATACCATCCGGCAGTTTACGTACCATTGTCGTTTTTCCGCTACCAGTACACCCACCAATAAGGACAATCGGTCGTTGTACTAACTCTTTCGTTAACTCAATAACTGTCTGTCGTAAGGCTTTATAACCACCAACAATTAATGGGTATTCAATACCGATTTCACGTAGCCATTGCTGAACAATGTGTGAACGCATGCCACCTCGAGCACAGCAGATATAGCCTTGGGGAAATTGTTGGCAAGCTTTATGCCATGCAGCTAGTCGTTCTGAGCGAATGGCACCATTAACCAATTGGTGGCCTAATTCGACCGCTTTTTTCGAACCTTGCTGTTTGTAACAAGTCCCAACGGCTGCACGCTCTGCATCATTCATTAAAGGCAAATTATGAGCTGCTGGCATTGAGCCTTGTTTAAATTCAATAGGCGCGCGAACATCAATTATTGGTGTATCTGTGGCTAGGATCTGTCGAATATTTTTCACTAAAGGAGTTAATTCCATAATAAAAACGGTGATATCAATCCAATCGAAGCGACTACTATACTCCCATGTTGGAATGAAGGCACGCAATCATAAGGCAGGCTCTTAGACAATCAGCCAGCCACATTAGTGACGCTGTCACATTTGTTATGCTATTTTGTATTTTAAGAGATCTTTTCTAAGATCAATTTCACTATTTCTTCTAAGGGTAACATACCGTCAATAATGTAATCACTGTCGTTTTTTTCTCTTTCCTGTATCGCAACATAAGAAGGCCGCGAAACTATTCGCTGATATTTGCAAAAATTTCATGGCGAATTGCGTTTTGGCGGTTCCGTAAAATGCGTCGAGATAAAGTGATATCTAATGGGGTTTCTAAAAGAAGGCATATGAAATTTTATTAGCTAATGCAGGATGTGCTTTTGCAAAAGGGTAACCTAAGAGGATATAATTAAATTTACCTTAAGCAATTTTGTCATTAATACAGTGGATGAATGGTGCGATATCCCATTCATCATAATTTCCACCACAAGTAATCCAATCATCAATATCTGACGAGTCGGTTGGATAATCATAACCGTCAGCAACTATGAGGGCGTATTTTTGCTAGCCCTTGTGTTTTTGTATCATATAAACGCCATAGAAATGATTTTTTTGAGTTTTTACTTTGCAAGCCGCTCTTCACATTGAGATTTTATTGTAAGAATAAAATCTTCGATTGCTTTTGAGTTTGAAACATCAAAGGTCTCACCGGTTAAATAGGTTCGTTGTGCCGCTGACAACAATTGATAGTGTGAGGGGGTATTAATCCTATGTAATAACCAATCCGCAGCCTCTGATTTGGAGGCAATTTTTTGTGTCGACAAGGTATACAAAATGCGTGCTAAGGCGAGAATAATATTACATTCATCATGTTCCCAGTCGTCCTGATCGTTCCATTGTTCTAGTGTCGCTTTTAGCGCTTTTGATAAATCACTGAACGGAATAGGCGGAAAAGAGTGAGCAGCATCGTTACCTAGTATTGCAATGCTGTGCTGGTGAACTTTAGTCAGTAAAATAGCGATATCAGGGTCGATTTGAGGCGGCTCAAATATCCCTGAAACAATATCATCTCTAAGCCACTCGCCAAATTGTAACTCACGGCGAGGAGGGTAATGCCATTTCTTAACTGATTCATTAAGTAAGACTGTTACCTCTAACGCGCGTTGTTTTGGATCGGAACCTGGCCAAGCCGAAACCGTTAAAAGTTCGCTCATCAATTGTTGACGTTGCTGCTCTGAAAGAGGGGCATCGACAGTAACGAGTAAGTCAATATCACTAAGAGGTTTTAGGCCACCATGTAATGTGGAGCCATAAAGGTAAATACTATTTAGTATCTCGCCAAGGTGTTTGTCAATGAGCTGACAGGCGGATTTAACTTGTTGCAGTATGCTAGTATCAATATGTTCAAAATTCATATTAGTTTTAGTGTCTTTGTTATTAATTTTATCAACAGGATCATACACTAATAAGTTATCAACAAATCAGAATATGGCAGAATGAGGATTTGGGTAATTACAGTATTACATTTTCAAAATACTGGCGCGTTTAATACACGCCCATGCTACCACGAGTAGTACAAATAAAAAATTTTACCTTTGAAAACCTGTGATATTTTCAGAGTTAATAATTTTGTCATGTATAATAAACAAAATAAATCTTGCATCAGACCGATCGGTCTATTACATTGTCGATATGAACAGAAAGACTGAACATGATACCCGGGAACATCTTCTTGTCACTGGTGAGCGCCTTTGTCTTCAGCGTGGTTTTACTGGAATGGGGCTAAGTGAGTTGCTAAAAACGGCAGAAGTACCAAAAGGGTCGTTTTATCATTATTTCCGCTCTAAAGAAGCTTTTGGTGTTGCGATGTTAGAGCACTATTACGCCGGCTATCTACAAAAGTTGGTGAAGCACTTCGAGCATGGAGCAGGTAATCATCGTGATCGTTTACTTGCCTATTATGGAAAAATGTTAAACAACACTTGCCAGTTTGATCATACAACAGGCTGTTTGACGGTGAAGTTATCAGCAGAGGTATGTGATCTATCAGAAGATATGAACATTGCGATGGATCAAGGTGTGAGCCAAGTCATCGCGCTACTGGCACAAACACTGGAAAATGGGCGTGATGAAAAATCACTGAATTTTTCAGGGGAGTCGCTATCTATCGCACGGGTTCTTTATTCTTTATGGTTAGGTGCAAATTTACAGGCAAAAATATCGCGTAGTAATAAGCCGATGGAAAGCGCACTGGCCTATGTGGAAAAAATGATTGCAGCGCCTGAAAGTTAATAGGCGTTTTTATTTACTCAATTACTAGTCGACCGGTCTAATCTGGAGCTTTTATGTCACAGAAAAAACTATTTACACCTCTTAAAGTGGGTACACTAACCGCACCAAATCGTATTTTTATGGCACCACTAACCCGTTTACGTAGCATTGAACCCGGCGATATTCCGACTCCATTAATGGGGGAATATTATCGCCAACGTGCCACCGCTGGGTTGATCATTTCAGAGGCGACTCAAATTTCTGCACAATCAAAAGGCTATGCCGGAGCTCCAGGGCTACATAGCGCCGAGCAAATCGCTGCATGGAAAAAAATCACTTCAACGGTTCATGAAGCAGGAGGGCGTATTGCTGTTCAATTGTGGCATACCGGGCGAATTTCTCATGTTAGCCTTCAGCCTAATGGGTTAGCTCCCGTCGCACCTTCAGCAATAAGTGCAGGAACACGGACATCATTACGCGATGAAAATGGCCGTGCTATCCGTGTCGATACATCCATGCCTCGTGCATTAGAAACAGAAGAAATTCCAGCGATCGTTAATGACTTCCGTCAAGCGGTTACTAATGCACGGGAAGCAGGTTTTGATATGGCTGAATTGCATGCTGCTCACGGTTATTTACTGCATCAATTTCTCTCTCCATCCGCGAATCACCGTACTGACCAATATGGTGGAACAAGGGAAAATCGTGCTCGTTTTCTTTTAGATGTTGTTGAGGCAGTTTGTGCGGAATGGGGGTCTGAACATATTGGGATCCGTATCTCACCTATAGGTACATTTCAAAATACCGATAATGGGCCGAATGAAGTTGACGATGCCCTGTATCTCATTGAAGAGCTAGACAAACGTCATATTGCCTATTTGCATCTGTCTGAACCTGATTGGGCGGGCGGTCAACCATATACTGATGATTTCCGTCAAAAAGTGCGTGAACGCTTCCACGGTGTGATCATTGGTGCTGGCGCTTACACTACAGAAAAGGCAGAAAATTTAATCGAGAAAGGGTTGATTGATGCTGTTGCATTTGGTCGTGATTTTATTGCTAACCCTGATCTCGTCGTTCGCCTTAAAAATAAAGCTGCACTCAATCCTCAGCGCCCTGAAAGCTTTTATGGTGGTGGCGCAGAAGGGTATACAGATTATCCATCTCTCTGAGTATTAATGTTGATAGCGGCGATAACTCGCCGCTAATATTTAACACTCACATATATATGAATTAACGTATATGTTAGGTTGGTATAAATTGATAACATGATAAAGAAGTGGATGTGGAACCATTACAATTATTCAAATTATTAAGTGACCAAGCGAGATGAGATATTGTACTGCGGCTAAACGTATCGGGAGAGTTATGCGTATGTGATATTTATACGGTATTAGATTTTTCTCAGCCAAAAACATCTCGCCATCTTGCAATGCCACGTAGCTCCGGTTTATGACTTGATTCAAAACACGGTACATAGATAAGGGGTCGACAATTGTTTACCCAATTTATCCTGTTCTAATTGATGTTTTATGTATTCTTGTATTCGTTTCGTATTCTTACCACCGTATCAACAGAGTATCCTCCGCACCAAAATTCTCTTTTACGATATTTAAACTTTAAATCGCCGAACTGTTCATAAAGCATTAGGCTACTTTTCCCTTTTAAATATCCCATAAAGCTAGAAACACTCATTTGAGGCGAAATGTCCAACAGCATGAGTATTAGCAACTGATTACTAATACCTTATCTAACTAGAAATGCTTTCGATACACTACATAATAGTAACATTACTTCACTATATGATTTTTTTAAATTTAAGGATACGGATTGAGTATTTACACATCATTTTATACTTAAGGGATATATTCTGATATTTGGCAGTAAAAAAATTCTAGTTAAATTAAAAAAATACTCAGAAAATAGGTTGTTATATTTATGTGTTAGTAAATAAATGTAAACATATATTTCAATAAAACAATAAAAAATTTTAAGAAAAATCTGTTTTTAATTCAATACTAAACCCTTAATAGCGGGGTTTATGAGTTTCAATTTTTATTATGCATTATGTGTTGTTTTTTTGTTGATGATAATTTTTTAAGTCAAATCATTTTAAAGTTAAAAGATTAAAAATGTCTTTTTATTCATATGATTATTGTTCATTGGTGGTGGTGCGCACAATATGAGCAAGTTAAGTGAGTGTTAAATTATAGTTAAGAACAACTATAGGGACAATTGAACGTTTAACTCTCATTTTTAATGAAGAATATTTAACGATTGAATTATTAAAAATAAAAGACAATTACATTTGCTTACTCACTGCATGAATATTCACTCTAGAAAAAAATTTTTTTTGGATTAGAATCTTCGCCAATCCCGTTAATTAAGTAAGTTAAGTTTTTTTCAATTAATTAAACGTGGATGTCAATATGGAAATATGAGTGTATATGGAAAACATGAATTTAGAGTTTAAAAATAAATTTCTTTAAAAGAAAACAGGAAAAGAATCGATCAGCCTATTCATTAAGTTGAAATCAATTCATTTCTATTTAAGTCCTGCGATTAAAAAGGGTGTTGTAATCGTAGGATAAATATTAACTTACACCCAATTATTAATAAATATTTAAGGTCTTATTATGTTTAATCAAAAAAATATGATTGCTCTATGTGTTGCTGCTGGCTTAGGATTCGCTGGTGCTGCTTCTGCAGGTCAAAACGCTCAAGTAAATGTTTCAGGTCAAATCGCAGCTGCAACCTGTGATTTAAGTGTTAGCAATCCTAATATTGACTTAGGTACTCACATTTCTGCGGATATTACAGCAGCTGGTGATATTGCTTCAAGTGCAAAAGACTTCACTCTACAATTAACTAATTGTAGCAAAGATCAAACCGGTGCATCAGTTCAATTATTTGCTAAAGGAACTGCATTGGACGCGAATGGTGATTACTTCAACAACACTGCAAATGCAACTGTTGGTGTTAAATTAACTGCTGATTCTAAACCAGTTAAACCTAACACAAGTGTTGATTTAACTTCTGTGACTGGATTAGCTCAAGGTTCTTCTGCTTCAATCGCAATGAACGTTGGCTTATATTCAACAGTAGGAACTCCTGCTTCACAACGCATTGATGCTCCAATTACATTCTCTGTAAGCTACGAATAATAATTATTTAAATGAGATGGCAGAAATGGCCATCTCATTTATTACTTGTTACTTAATAGAATGACTATTGGAGATAAATTATGAATTTGATGTCAACTATCAGATACTCAATAATTGGAATGATGATATTTGGTCTTGAAATTACAGGACTATCAGCTGCTGGGGTAGGCCTTAATACTACTCGAATTGTTTTTCCACAAAATAGCCAATCTATTCCGGTAACTGTTCGCAATAGTACAGAGAACGAAGAATATCTGGTTCAGGTATATTTAACGAAAACACCTAGTGATTCTACCCAAGAGAAGGTATTTGATATTCTTCCTCCTATGCTCTATTTGAAGCCGGGACAACAGCGAGATGTTCGTATTACTGAAACCTCTAGCTCAATGAATTTACCGAAAGATCGTGAATCAATTTATTACTTACATGCAAGAGCAATCGCACGCAGTGAAAAAAATTCAGAGTTGGATGTTTCAAATATGAAAGGTGATGTAAAAATTGCAATAGAAAATGTGATTAAAGTATTTTATCGCCCAACTGGGTTAGTTCAGACTTCTGATAAAGCACAAGAAAGTTTGACGTTTTCAGCAGTTCAAGGCGGTGTGCAAGTCACAAACAACTCTCCTTATTATATTACATTAGCATCTTTAAAAGTTGGTAATAAGCATATAGATATTTCAGCTAAAAAGAACAACACGATGGTGGCGCCTTTTAGCAATATAATTTATCCGACAACTGTGAATACAGGCCCAATCACTTGGGTAACTATTAATGATTTAGGGGGCTATGTTGAACATACGAAACCATAAATTATCCACCTTAGTCGCATGTTTATTAATGGCTTCTACAATGCAATCTTTTGCAGGAAATAAACTAGAAATACTTGCAGATATACAAAGTATTGGTGAATGTGACATTGAGGTAACGCCATCAAATATCGAAATGACTCGTCGTCCTGTTGTCGGAGATTTTAGATTAAATGATGCTGTAGATATTACGCCAATAAAACTTTCATACCAATGTCGAGATTATGAAACAACGGTGATGCCCGAAGTAATGGTAACAGGTGATGTATCAAATGACCCTAATCTATTTTTAACAGAGAACCCTGCTGGAGCAAAAGGGGTTGGTTTTATGCTGAAAAATGGCGAAGTGTCAGAGTTGGTAGGGTTCTACTCTAAGGGAAAAACCTTAAAAAATAATGAAAGCTTTTATTTACCTGCTGGAAGTACAAAAGGTTCTTTACCAATGACCATCGGATTTGTACGTCAAGCAGACAATAGCACCGTTACAGCGGGTTCTGCAAAAGCATCAATTTTATTAACCGTTGTAATGCCATAATTCAAAAAAGAGGATACCAATGTGCTGCGGTTAATTTTATCTTTTGTATCGATTGTATTCTGCCAATCAGTATTAGCACAAGTGAATACTGTTGCTGTCGATTTTGAAGCGACTTTTTATAAAAAGACTTGTGAAGTTGATGTTTCAGAAGCTGTGATTGATTACAAAAAAGTTTCACCAGTTGATATTGTCAAAAACGATTCTGGTGAAACCACAAAGTTAAATCGAGATATAACTTTGAAGCTAGCAAAATGTACAAATGTTAGCGATTTATCTAAAAGCAAAATTTTTGTATCTGGACAAACAGAAATTTTCAATGGAAAACCTTTATTCAAAGAAAGTGGAACCTCAAAAGGTGTCGGTATTAAGTTATTAGTTAATAACATTGCGAAAACAGATGGTGATGTTCTTTTCCGGCTTAACTCTAGTAATGCTATCGGTGATACCTTTACAGTGACAACAGCATTATCTTGCGGTGAATGTAACGATACGAATCAAATAACAAAAGGTAGTTTTAAAGCGTCAATGATATTCACCGTACTCACTGACTAGCTAATCTAGGATATATAATATGCGTAGAATCATATTTTCATTATTTTGTTTGGTTGGTACTTTAATTTTATTAACAGACTTATCTTCTAATGCTTATGCAGGGCTACTATTAGAACAAACAAGAATTATTTGGAATGGTGATTCAACGCAAGAATCCATTACCTTAAAAAACGATAGTGACAGTGTATATTTAGTTCAATCAGGGGTGTTTGATACGCCTATTGGGCAAAAAGAATCAGGCGTATTTTTAGTTACACCACCACTATATCGATTGAATCCAAATAGTCAGCAGGCAATGAAAATTTTGCCTGAAGAAAAAATAACTCAACTGCCTAAAGATAAAGAATCCTTATTTTATTTTAGTGTTATTGGTATACCAGGTGTTACAACTAACAATAATGAAGAACAGGTGGCAAAGTTATCGATAGGTACACGTTTAGTTATAAAACTATTTTATCGCCCCAATGGATTAACACAATCAAGTGAAGATGCAATTAAAGGGCTACAGTTTTATTTACATAAAAAGAATGTATGTATAGAAAATCCATCTCCATATCATATAACATTAAGCTCTCTAAAAATAAATAATAAACAGTATCCGAAAATATCTGGAGTAATAATTCCACCAAAAAGCAGATACTTAATAAACAATACTGGTGAAGTAAATCAGTCGAGTAAAATAGTATGGAAAGCAGTTAATGATTATGGTGGTGATAGTGAAGATAATACGGCTTCACTAATATTAGGCGAGAGGAAAACATGTCAATAGTTAAAAAAATCATTATTTTAATTGTTTCTTTTGTTTATTATATGGGATCGTCTTTCGCAAATACCGATATCATGAATGGTTTGTTATTTTCACCTGAACGTATAGTTTATAAAGAATCGGAAAAAAATGGTGTTTCAACCATGTTAGAGAATGCGAATAGCGAGGCAATACTCGTCCAGTCTCAAATCATTGCTGCAAATGAAAAAACGTTGAAGCCACTGATTAATAAAGAATCAGATATTTTTTTAATCACACCGCCATTACATCGTTTAGATAGTGGCGTTCGCTATAGTTGGAAAATACAACGGGTTGCTGATGGCAACTTAGCAAAAGATAGAGAAAGTGTATTTTATGTTTCATTAAGAATTATTCCAGAAGTATCAGATAAGAACACCTCGGAGTTTATTGTTACTCCGACACTCTATTTAAAAATGCTTTATCGACCTAAAGCAATTGAAGAATTACGGATTGACAAGGAAGTGGAAAAAATGCGTTTTTCTATAAATAAAAATAAACTGACGATCAAAAACCCGTCAGCTCTTTCAATAACATTGACCTCATTAACTATTGGTTCATATAAAGTGCCAATGAAATTAATTGATGACAGTATTCCTCCATTTAGTGAAAACCAAATTGAATTACCTCAATCTGTTTCTGGTGAGGTTACTTGGCAAGCTTTAAATGAATATGGATTAATAACAAAACTGAGCACTGGCGTATTGGATGAGAGTATATTATGAACAACAGAATATTTATCTTAAAAACCTATCTCAATAGCGCTTATGTTTTGTCTGTTTGGGGGGGTAACTAGTGCTGAGCCTTATTTTGATCCCGCTCTTTTAAACCTGCCGGCAGGAACAGATAAAGATAGTATCGATTTATCTGTATTTGCACGTTCTGATACAGTAGCTCCTGGTCGTTACATAGTTACTATGAAAATAAATAAAGAGGAGATAGGCCAGAAGGAAATATATTTCACACAAGATGGTGAAGGTAACATTGTTCCTGAATTTACTCCCGCTATGTTAGAGGAGTTCGGCGTAAATATTCAAGGTAATTCTATATTGAAAGGAATGCCTGCGACTCACAAAATTACCTCTCTATCATCGGTAATAGAAAATGCACAAGTTCAATTCGATGTTTCAAAATTAACACTAAATTTAAATATCCCGCAAATCTCTATGAACCAGAAGGCTAGAGGTGCTGTACCGATAGAGCTTCTTGACCAAGGTTTACCTGGCTTGATATTAAACTATCAAGTCAGTGGGAGCCGACAAGAATTTACGGGTGGAATTGGCGGTAAAACAAAAAATAACTCTATTTTTGCCAACATTACAGGCGGATTAAATCTTGGTGCGTGGCGTTTACGTTCCCAATATTTTTACCTTGAAAATGAAAATAAATTTGACGGTAAGACGGTACGTAATCACCAAAGTGATTTTAATAACACAACCGTTTCAAGGGATATTCAGCACTTAAGTTCTGAAATTGTAATGGGTGAAACGAGCACACTCAATGATGTACTTGACAGTGTCCCAGTAAAAGGGGTTCGTTTATTATCCAATGAGCAGATGTTAGCACGAGGTGATAGGGGATTTGCGCCACAAATTAGAGGCGTTGCATCATCTAATTCCCGCATAACTATAAGCCAAAATGGTAATACCATATACCAAACATACGTTGCACCAGGACCATTTGTGATTAATGACCTTTATCCAACAGGTACAGCTGGGGACTTGGAGGTTTCAATTCATGAGGAAGATGGCTCTGTTCGAGTATTCACTCAAGCATTCTCATCATTGCCCGTAATGCAACGAGCTGGAACATTTAAATATGAAGTTGCGGCGGGTCAATACAATGGTGGCATAACCGATGGTAATAAAAAAAGTAATTTCTTGATGGGGACACTCATATACGGATTACCCAAAGCGGTCACATTGTATACCGGTTTTTTAGGGGCTAATCATTACTGGACTGGTATTGTTGGTACAGGTTTCTCATTAGGTTCATTTGGTGCCATGTCAATCGATGCTACCCATGCCTATGCCACAATTAGAAATGAAGATAAGCAAGGTCAATCCTTCAGACTTCGTTACTCAAAGAACTTATCTGATTTTGGTACATCTATTGACTTGACCGCGTTGAGGTACTCAACAAAAGACTATTATAGCTTTTCAGACTTTAACCATGCAGGTTATCGTTTGAAAGATAATGTTGCACCGTGGTTAAACGGACGTCAACGTAGTAGCTTTCAATCTTATATAAACCAATCTCTTGGTAAATGGGGTTCAATTTATTTTAGAGGTATGCGTAGTGATTATTGGGGACGTAAAGATACGATAACGACCTTAGGGATTGGTTATAGCGGTTTCTATAAAGGTTTATCTTATGGTATTGATTACAGTATTAGCCGTACACAAGGTGACGGAAACTGGCCTGAAAACCGCCAAATTAGCTTCAACGTTAGCGTGCCATTTAGTCTGTTTTCAAATAATAAAAATATTGAAAATATTAGTAGCAGCTTCCAGATAAGCCACGACAATAGCGGAAGAACTTACCAACAGCTTGGTGTTAATGGGCAGCTACTAGATAATAAGTTTACTTACCAATTAAGCGAAAGTGGTGATAACCGAGACCAAAAATTATCCAGTTCGGTTAACGTCGGTTATCAAGGAAGTAAAGGATATGTGGGAGGCGGATACAGTTATAGTCGTGAAAGTCAGCTAACTTACGCGAATGGAAATGGTGCTGCCGTCATTCACCCTGGTGGGGTTACATTGGGTCAGTTCATTGGTAATTCTGCTGCTGTAGTGTATGCGCCAGATGCTGCGGGAACAAGTATCAATAATGGGATGGCCGTTATTGACTCTCGGGGTTACGCTATTGTGCCTAATATGATGGAATACAGCCAAAATATTATTAATCTAGATATTAATACATTACCAACAGATGTTGAAAGTAAAGAAACATCCGTTAATGTGTATCCAACAAAAGGCGCTTTAGTTAAAACTCAGTTTAATACCTTGAAAGGGTATCAGGCGATGCTCACCTTAACGGGTCCAAAAAACTATTCCAATGGGAGCTGTAGCATCACTACAACAATCAGAACAAGATAGTTCTAGTTTAATATCAGGAATTGTTGGTGAAAATGGTCGTGTATATATAAGCGGGTTACCTGAAAAAGGGACATTATCAGTAGTATGGGGAAGAGCAAACTCTGAGCAATGTCAAGTTCCATTTGATATGAGTAAGTCGACTGAAAACACCTACTCGTCGCTGCGCAATTTAGCTGTTACATGCCAATAACTAATTTGAGTAATATGATGAAAAAAATTTTATTCGCAATCATTTTGACAAGTATAACAATGTCATCATTAGCCGCAAACGTTAAGGTGTTCAATGGGCGTGGCTTAGTTGGAGTGTTTGGAAATTACACTGCAAAAAACAAAATGGTAACATACGGTAACGTTGGAGAGTCTTATTTCTATGTTACATTAACCAATGTTTTCAATGGTTCATATAACCGTTGCTATCAAGCCGCTCTAATGCAAATTGATGGTATTTACGGAATACCAATTAGTAATGATCTAATGCTAGTGCCTGAGTTTACTTTTACAGATGAGCGAAGGAAGGGATTAATTTATCCTCGGCCTGCCCCATTCGATATAGTAACAGGGCATTTCAATGGCTGGGGTTCAGGTACAAATCAATTTCCATGGTATCGGAATTGTATTTTTGAACCTTATCAAACAACGCCAGAAACTATTATCGAACATGAGGTTTTCCTAACAGGTCGCTTGCTAGTATATGGTACTGGGAATCAAAAAAGTGGTACGTATTATTTAAAAGATAATATAGGCACCTCGATCAAAGACTGGCGTAATCTTAATGAAGGGTCATGGGTAAAATTAGTAGATAAAGCGGATCCCATCAATGTCACTGTTTCTGGGCTAACATGCAGCTTGCAGACCCCGAATAAAATTAATTTTGGTATTCAAGATTCGAATGCAGCAGCAGGTACTCTATTAGCATCTGTTCAACGTCCGATAGCCATAAGTTGTAGTCAATTTAAGGATCAAGTTGATGCATATATTGGAATATCTGCTAACGTTAAACCCGAGTACTATTCAGGGAATAATTACGACGTTAATTTAATTAATTCAAGTAATCGAGCTGCTGCGTATGTAAAATTATTTGTTCACCACAATGGGGCTAAATTACCGATACGTTTAGACCAGACTATGGTCGAGCTTGGTCGTATTAAAGCAAATGAAAACAATGTCAATATAACGAAAACTCTTGAATATGAGTTATATTCAAAGGGGGCAGGGATAACCGGTTTAGCACGTGGTTCCGTAGAACTTTCGGTTATTATGCGTTAAGCTTATCGTAAGTTAATTTTAAAATTAATTATAGTTCATCAATAATTATGACGGTAAATTTAATACTGTGATTAATCCTAAAGAAAAGTGTGTTGAATATCGAGATAAAATCCTTGATGGTATTAATTATCCGCTAAACCATTTATGTCAATATATGTAACTTAGATGCATATATTGACTTTGCCACATTGAGATAATCTACAAAAAGACGACGATAGTTTTTCATAATTTAACCATACGGATTATCGTTTGAAAGATAATGTAGCATTGTGGTTAAACGTATATCAATACAGTAGTAATCAATCTTATATAATTGATTACTTGGAAAATGGGATTCAATTTATTTTAAAAGTATACATAGAGATTATTGAGGGCGTAAAGATATGATAATAATCTTAGGAGTTGATCATAGCGGTTTCTATGACATTAGGGTAATATGATGAAAAAGATTTTATTAGCAATCATTTTGACAAGTATAACTTTGCCAACATTAGCTGCGGACGTTAAGGTATTTAATGGTCGTGGTTTAGTTGGAGTATTTGGTAATTACTCTTCATCACATTCAAAAGTTAATACAACTGATAATATCGGTGAAATAGTTCCGTATGTTTCATTAACCAACTATTACAATGGCTCATACAACCAATGTCATCTGAATAGTCTGATGGAAATTGATGGTATATATGGAATGCCAATCAGTAATGACCTAATGCTAGTTCCTGAGTTTACTTTTACGGATAGACGAACAAGAATTGACTGGCCTTACCGAGAGATCGATACTGTAACAGGGCATTTCAATGGTTGGGGTTCTGGTACGAATCAATTTCCACATTCTAGAAACTGTATTTTTGAACCTTATCAAACAACGCCTGAAATTAGTATACAACATAATGTATATACAACGGGTCGTTTGCTAATATATGGCACTGGGAATCAAAAAGGTGGCACATATCACTTAAAACACGATATAGGTACCTCTGTTAAAGACTGGCGTACCCTTTATGAAGGGAATTGGAAGATGCTAGTATCCAAAACAGAAGCGATAAATATCACTGTTTCTGGGCTAACATGCAGCTTGCAGACTCCGAATAAAATTAATTTTGGTATTAACGATTCTAGTGCAGCCAACGGTACTTTATTAGCTTCCGTTCAACGCCCTATGACGATAAATTGTAGCCAATTTAAGGATCAAGTTGACGCATATATCGGAATTTCAGCTAACGTTAAACCAGAGTTCTATTCTGGTAATGCTTTTGATGTCAATTTAAATAACGCAAGTAATCAAGCTGCTGCGTATGTAAAATTATTTGTGCACCACAATGGGGCTAAATTACCAATACGTTTAGACCAGACTATAGTCGAGCTTGGTCGTATTAACGCAAATGAAAACAATGTCAATATAACGAAAACTCTTGAATATGAGTTATATTCAAAGGGGGCAGGGATAACCGGTTTAGCACGTGGTTCCGTAGAACTTTCGGTTATTATGCGTTAAGCTTATCGTAAGTTGATTTTAAAATTAATTATAGTTCATCAATAATCAGGACGTTAAGTTAATACTATGACTAACCCTAAAGTTTATTTACTCGGTATAGCCGATGTACAGGATTTTCGTAACATCCGATTGTGTGTCACTCAGAACCTCGGCTGACACTTAGCCTTAAAAACCAAGCTTATTTTTTAATACTTCATACCGTGTTTTACCAGCATGAGCTGAGTGGGGCGAATTACGGTTAAAGATGGTGTTATGACAATTCATGGTATGACATCAGGTGATTACGTTTCTCATAAAATGTCGATCACTGAACCGCCAGTTACACCGGATGGCCGTGTACTGTATTCAGAAGTCGAACTTCGTTATAAAGACGGAAATGTGCAGGAAGATTTCACAAAGAAATATGGTATTGCATCAGTGTCTGAAGGTGATCCTTTTGACAAAGGATTTATGCATCAACTGAGTAGTTGCCGATTATTGTAGAAGCGTAATGCTAATGTCTAATAGTAGGAACCATTCTTTATGCAATAAATCCGCTAAAATAGCTGACGATTGACCTATATCTTGCTTATCAAATTGATGAATAACTCTATGCATGCATTCCGCTTTTTAGCTATTTTTTTGTAAATGGGCAAATAGCTTTGCATAAATCTTTTGAATAGTATCATTTTTCTTTTGATTGTAATCCATCATTGTATTAACACCTTCTTTTGCTTTCATTTTGCTGACGGCATAGGTAGCAAGATCGTCAGGGTGGGTCATTAGCCAATCACGGAATAACTGATGACGTAAATGTTCAGGGCAGCCAGGTGCAAATACATGTAAATTAACCTGTGGTTTATCAAGGTATAGCATTCGGTGTTCATACCAAGATGGTTCGCGAATTGTATGAACATACCCCAAGGCAGTTAGTTGAGGGATATAACGGTTCTCAGCAGTAGGATCCTCAACGATTAGGTCAATATCAATAATAGGTTTAGCTGCTAGATTTGGAACCGCAGTTGAGCCAATATGGTCAATATGTAGTGCTGCTTCGCCTAGTGCGGCTTGGATACGTGCTTTTTCTTGTATAAAAAGTGTTGCCCAAATAGGATCATAGTCACGGATCTCAATTTTAAGTGTAGGTGGTTTTCCTAAAACCCATGGGTTTTCATTCGGGTCACCATCTTCAAATTTCATTACAGCACAGATATCTTCGGGAGATAACGTATCTAATGAGGCTTTTTTTGTATTAAATTGTGTCATATCTTTGTTTATTCGTAATAAATGCTGTGAAATCGGGTTGTTGCATGGTTACGCAATGAATTCCGCCACCACCAATAACAATATTACCGGCAAACGTATTTACGTGGTAGGGTAGTAAAAATATATATAAGCATACACTAACTAGGAGCACTGGTTAAACTACCAGTAGCTATTTCGCATAGTAAATCAGGAGGTAATGATAGTGATAATGAGGCTATTTATAAAGTTATTAGCTCCCCATACTCTATTTAACATAATACACATTATACGAACCTAAATGTAGAGGCTCAATGCTAATGTCTATTCCTGGCTCAATCTAAATGTCTGCACTATATTTATCTATGGGGTTAACCTTTCTTTTTTCGACGTGGGGAAAGAAAAGGATATTTCCTGGAGAAATAGTCATGAGTGCAGAAAGCTCAGGACGATTCACGTTGAAAGAATTAAACCGCATTAAAGTTCTGCAAGATGTCATTGATCGCAACATGACACCAGGTCGTGCTGCCATGATACTCGGTATTACACCACGTCATTGTAGCCGACTGATAAAGCGCTACCGTGAGCATGGCCCCTTAGGTATGAATAACATTTCTCGAGGCAATCCGAGTAACCGTTTATTGCCAAAATCATTCACTGACCAAATTGTAGATATCGTTAAGAAAAATTATCCTGACTTTGGACCTACGCTAGCACGCGAAAAACTAGAAGAAATACATGGGCTGAGTATTGGTAAAGAAACACTTCGTCGGCTGATGATCCGTGCAGGTTTATGGATCCCGAGAAAAATGCGAGCCCCAAAAATTCACCAACCCCGGTATCGACGCCCTTGTACCGGTGAATTGATCCAAATTGATGGCTGTGACCATGATTGGTTTGAAGGACTTGGTCCAAAATGTACAGCATTAGTCTATGTTGATGATACGACAAGTAAAATCATGGAGCTCCTTTTTGTCCAGGCTGAATCCACATTTACATACTTTAATGCCACTCGGCGTTATATTGAGAGACATGGAAAACCATTGGCACTTTACAGCGATAAGGCTGGCATATTTAGAATTAATAACAAAAATGCTATTGGTGGCGACGGTCATACTCAGTTTGGTCGAGCTATGCATGAGTTAAATATTCAAACCATTTGTGCAGAAACTAGCCAAGCAAAAGGACGTGTTGAACGTGCGCATAGCACACTTCAGGATCGCTTGGTTAAAGAGTTTCGCCTCAGGAACATCAGTTCAATCGAGGCTGCTAATGCATTCACTGATGAGTTTATCGATGATTATAATCATCGATTTGGTAAGCTTCCGCGCCATGAATATGATGTACATCGACCTCTAGAACAAGATGAGGATTTGGATACTATTCTTACAATCAGAGAATACAGAAAAGTCTCTAAAAACCTTACTGTTCAATATGATAAGATTGTTTATCTGATTGAGGATAGTGAATATAGCCGGCGAGCTATTGGTAAATACATCGATGTTTATCACTATCCAGACGAACGTAAAGAACTTCGATTGAATGGCATCCCCCTTCCCTTTATCACATATGACCGGCTGTCTGATGTTGACCAAGGTGCTATTGTGGACAACAAACGGCTTGGCCGAACTCTCGAACTCATTAAAACAGTTGTCGATGATAAGAGAGATAACCGGCGCTCACAATCTGTACCTGCTGGTAATGGTCCGTCACGACGCAAAGAAAAAGCGCTAGGCAAAAAATCCCAGCGCTCTATCGATCAAAATGACATGTTAGAAGCCCTCGTTAAACTTCAAGGGCGTTCAAAGGAAATTTTTGGTAAAAGTTAGAATCTATGCTCTGAACTTATCCAAATTCCTTTGGTTAACTATGATTTAGTTAAAAATCCATCTCCATATATGGTCATTGCAAGCGAATATTGCGGGTGTTTTCCTAAATTTCTGGCAGTAGCCTCATTTGCTGCTTTTGTTGAATCAAACAGTGATGCACCAGAATCCCATGCTGTTAAAAATGGTTCCAACCAATTATATGTTACCTTAACATCTAACGGCCATGGTGATGCAATAACTGCTTTTACCCCCCTACTTAGCAGTAATTTTGGTAATCCTACAGTTGTATTACTCCATGGGTTTTTGTCAATTCGTCCCCCGCTACAGACAAAAAGAATAACTACATCTGAATCTGCTAGTGCATTAGCCAACGCTGTAGGTGCTTCAACTAGCATTTCTTCATCACTAATACGATGAATATAACGTTTTACTCTTGTTAATCCACCGTGAGCAACCACTACTGCAATTTCAGCACTACTTAAGTCTGGTATCCGTTGCATAGTATCTAGAGTAAAATTGAACTCATCAAAAGTTCCCTCTAATCTACGCAAAGCAACCCCCATTGCTCCACCTCCGTCAGGATTATCCTGATGAGAGATCCAAGATTTTCTCGTACTATGAACACTACTATAGTTTTGTCTTGTTGATGCTAACCATGTTAATGAAGGCACCATCGCAATGGCAGAATTATATCCAAGAAAGTCGCCCATGCATTCATCATGACTCTTTACTAGAGAAAGATTAAATGTAATCTGTTGTAATTCAGGTTCAGCAATTATAAGCAACTTAGCGGCCATAGGTAATTTAATATCTAATGATTCCATAGCAGCAAAAAACTCATTATTACCGTCGAAAGAATCAATCGCACCATATTTATATGGGTATTCTTCCAACCAGGTTAGCATGCGATTTTTAAAGCTTCTAGAATGCACTGACTGTTCAATTCTCTCTATCTTGTCTTGAGAAATATGAATAACCACTAATTCACCAGAAGTATCTAAACCAAGAAATAAAATATCAGCACCTAATGTATTTAATTCACGAGAATAATTTACTAGCCAATCTATATGGAGAGGAACTGGTTTCGATATACTTGAAACCGAATGATCCGCAAGAATTTCAATAGCTAAAGCATTTTCAGACACTGGGCGTGAAACACCAACTTGATCATTTAGCAGTCTTCTTGCAGCTACAGTTATCATTGCATAATCTTTTGATATATCAGATGAATAAGATGCTTTTTCAATAAGATTAAACTGTTGTACAACAGATTCTACAGTTGGTTCAATATCTGAAACTGTCGAAATAAATTCTGTTACTTGTGAGCCTAAAAATTCAAGTCCTTCAGATAATACTCGCCGAGATTCATCAGAGATCACAACATGGAAATAGTCAGCACGTCTAATAACTTGACTTAATTGTATAATTAGTGGCATTAAATCGCTTCGATTACCTGCTGCATTTAAACATCCTTCAGTCAAACGACTAAGCATTCTTGCAATTATCGAGGGATCTTCACTTGTAGATGCGCAAAGGTTAATACTCTCTTCTATTGATAACATCCGAGGATCAGTATCAGGGTCAGCTCCACAATTTTGTAATAAAAGCCGAAGTGTCGGAAGTAAACTACGTGCATGATCAAGTAAACCTAGATCACGGAGAATGCGACTAGCTGCAAAAAATTCTTGCCACATATCTGCGGGTGTAGTTGATGCATTGGTGGCAAAAGCACAAGCTAGGCTATAGATGGCTTGTAATGGGTCATTACAACGTTGATAAATATCGGAATAAGCCAGCCAAGCCAGACGCTTGCGCTCAGCATTTTCTGAGCCCAGCAATAAAGCTTGTTCTGCATAATTCCTAGCATGTTGAAATTGCGATGCTGCCGCAAATTGACCACCTAGTAACCTAAGCACCCTTAAATCCATATTAGTTTCATATTTAGCATGTGGAGTTAACATGCAAACTACGCTGACCATTTTTTCCATAAAATTAAGGTCAATGTCTTCTTTTTCTGGAGCAGCATAATTAATTATTCGCGCAATGAGCCGAATCAAACTATCGGGAGATTCAACTATATTACTGGGTTAGGACAGTTACACCATTTTCTACTACACCTTGAGCACTTACCCATACTAGGATACGTTCAAGATATTCCATTAATGTGTTGTAATCAGGTTCTTTCAATTTATTGTTTTCTTCGTCTTCTTGCTCTTCATTTTGTGATGGTGAAATATTTTGACTTTGTTCACTAGCAATATCCAGCATAGTAAGTGTAATCGCAGGAACACCTATTTCTCCACAAGACTCAACTGAAAGTAATTCAGTAAGTTGTTGACGAACTTGTTCATCATTAGGGTAATTAGCAAGATAACGAATTACCGATTGAAGTAGGATACGATAATGGTCATGCTCTTCATAACTAATAGCCTCTACAAGCATAATCTTACGTAATGAGCTTAAAACTATTAGTGTGGCTTGCCGCCCGTATATTGCTGAGGTAGTGATAAGAGAAGCAACATCCGCTGCGTCTCTTGAATTTCCCAATGAATTAGCATGGGTACAACAACTGATTGCAGCAAGTTGAGCCCATTCATTTCCCCAATCATTTGCAGCTTCAACAATAGAGCTGTAAATAGGATTTTCAGAAAATAATTCACTTTGTAAGGTTAAGTGATACTGAGAAAAACCAGCAGTGGTAAAAATCCATTTTTTATCCTTATGAGTCAAGCTACAATTAATTAACAATCGACGATCTCGATTTTCCCTGAGAGATTCTGAATTTGGGAATAACAATTCCATAGCTTGATCATACATTTCAATTAAAGTGTCATCATGTAGATAAGTTGCAAGATCTAATGCCTTCTCCAACCAATTATGAGAAGCTAGTCCATTAGCATCCCTAGGTAACAAACTCTTTACTAACGGTTTATTTTCTATTTTATGTGCTATTGACGCTAATTGAATTAGGCTCTCTATATCCCATAAATTATAGTAATCTAGGCAATGTGTGAGAATTCTAATTACTTCATCACACTTGTTTGCCCGAGAATACAACTGAGCAAGTAAATGTAATCTACTTATTTCAGGTAAATTTAAACTTTCAATTTCAGCTAATACTTGATCAGTAAGTCCTCCCATAATTTGCGTGACCCAACGTTGAGCATGCTGATCTACCAATTCTTTTTTATCGTTTTTAAAAGACAAACATGCAACGTAGCAATCATCAATACCAGTCAATATTTCATTATTTTTATCACTCAATATACAACTGTCGTCTATATGTACTACTGCATAAGCATCATGTTTTTTTAACTCAACCATTACTTGTCTGCAAATAGATTCCACATGTCGAGTCCAGATATCTTGGGAGGTGAATACAACAGAAAGACCAGTTATCGCTTGTGGTGGAAGCCTATTATCTCGATATTTATTGATTTCAGGGATAGCAATAAGTTGTTTATTGCCTTTATCTCTGACCATATCAATCAAATCTATTGCATCCAAAGATGTACCATGAATAATATGGACTATATTTTCAAGGAAAGTAATTTCTTCTTCTGTCAGTTTACCTTTTTTAAGTGTTTCTATTCCGTAATATAGTGCATTCATTACTGATACATGCGTTAGGCTAGTAGCCGATTTTTGGCGGTAAAATAACCAGAATACCATCAAAGGTTTTTTTCGGTAATCCACACCAAAGAGCGGTTGGTGTTCTACCAATCACATCCTTAAAGTTACCACCTTGTATAATGTCCATGCTCCCCAGATTAAACCCTGCCGAAAATAAGATGGAAGGGTCAAATTCAAGTAACTCACTGTTTAAATGCTTACTATTTTCATCCATACAACAATCCTTTATATATGTTTAATAATCTAAGATCTTTGCAAAACAGTATAAAGGTAAATGTCATCATTCAGTAAAAAAAAAGTTATGGTTAGTACTCCATTCTTATACACGATCAACTCACTGAGGTATTTACTTGTCGGTTATTCGGTAGGACATTTCTAATAAGCCAGCGCCTAGACATTTCTATCGAGCCTTGACATAAATGTGAAATGAAGAAATCCAGCGTTCTGGCTGGTTAATCATGTTGGTTCTTTTTTGGTTCTAAAATCAGTTCGACTTCATAAATCTTCTGTTTTGCAATGACTTCTATGGGTTCTGCAATTGCTCTGATATCTGTTAGCTTCCATGCTAATCAACCTAATTCATAATATGATGTGCAAGCTGCTGCCATATCACTCTCCAGATAACGTGAATTTTCGACGATTAACAATTCTTCTGTATCTATGTTTGATTGCCACTTTCTAATTTCTAACGTTTTTCACCTAATGTAATTTTCTGCCCCACTTGGTTAACTATGGATATCGCTTTCATCTTCTATTCACCTAAACAAAAATCATCAGTTAACCATAAGATAGTCAATACTGAATTGATAAACAGTATCACTGTATTATCAATAAGTTAATACGTTATTTAATAGCAAATGAAGTATCTCAAATACTAAACCACAGATTATTTAACTGATTCTTTTGATAATTTGCCTCTTTATTTCAAATTTTACCTTACGTTAAATTTAACTCTTGAATTGTAATATATAAGCCAGTCTAATGTTGCTATTGAGATGATAGAAAATCTATAAGATGCTGTTGTTTCAACTAGATTCCCCCCCGTAGTACAGCACGGGGGTTTTGGTAATCGGATTACCCTTCCTGAAAACTTATAAAGAGAAAGCCATGCATAAATCAAAAGAAATACTATATAGAGGTACACTAGACTTAGCGGGTTTTGACATCTCATGTTATGTATTGAAAGATGGCACTCGTATTTTATCTGGAAGAGAAATGCAACGAGCATTAAAACTCGTTGATGATGATAAAACTTATCAAGTTGCTGGGACCAGATTACAGCGATATTTGAATCAAAAATCACTTATCCCATTCCTTTATAAGGATAAATCAGAGGACCACTTTGCTCCGATTGAATGCTACGAAGGCGATAAAAAAATAAACGGTTATGAAGCCAGCATACTCGTTGATATCTGTGATGCATTCATGCAAGCAAGAAAAGAAATCGATTTATCCCCTAGACAATCGATAATAGCTGAACAATGTGAAATGCTAATTCGTTCTTTTGCGAAAGTCGGGATAATATCATTAATAGATGAAGCAACTGGCTATCAATATGATAGAGAGCGAAATGAGCTTCAACGAATCCTAAAAGCATATGTTTCAGAAGAAATTTTAAAATGGCAATTAACTTTTACTGATGAATTTTATAAAGAAATATTCAGACTTTGGAATTATTCATATACGCCAAATAATATTAAGAAAAAACCACAATTTGTAGGAAAACTTACGAATAAATATATTTATGAGGTTTTACCTGATGGCGTGTTTGAAACAATCAAGAGCGATATGCCTAGAACCGAAAGTGGAAATTACAAGCATAGATTCCATCAAAAACTAACACCTGAAATAGGTAGAGAACATTTAAAAAAACAGATAACAGAAGTTACTACACTAATGAAAATATCTGATAATAAAGAACAATTTAATTTGTTATTTAAAAAACGATTTAATACAGATCCACAATGTGAACTTGAATTAGTGTTTAAAGAAGAAGTTAAGCCTAGCATAAAAAAAGAGCACCAAAAAAATTTGAACTTACCTCTTGATTGATTCGCACAATGCACTCTATGTGTAAATACGAACTTTCCCGATTGCGGTAAACCCCAAGACCATTCTACCGCAATCTATCAAATTTCATCCGTAAAAGGCTTTATTGCGGCAGGAAGAGAAGTAATGAGGTTCTCCCCTATTCTATTTATGATCGACCGTTTGAGGTTGACCAAGGAGCTATTGTTGACAATAGTTGTTTTCTGATCATCGCTCAATCAGACATTTTTTATGATAAATCAATTGAATACAGAACATAGAAAGATGTGAGGCTCCGCACTAGAACCCCACATTTACTGTATGAAAAATACTATAAATTTCCTAACATCAAGCCAGTATTTACAGCATATTTTCCGGATAATCATAGACTATATTTTTAGTTTCTGATGAACTTTCATATATTAGATACCATTTATCATTAACATATGCAGTAATATTCAATGATTCAGGATTGTAATTTTCTACTCTTGAGACCCATGTTGTATGATTTAATGACGAATAGTAATTTTGCCCATACGATACTTCAGATATATAATGTTTATTAGAATACAGCATGTATCTATAATCTCGAAATAGATTATTATCTACAAAATTGACATAAAAGTTATTGCCCTGAAATGAAAACATTCTGGATTGTGTTAGCTAAATATATTCTTTGGGCAATATCTAAGTCATCCAGTAATAATGTTTTTTTCCAAAATGGTAAGTTGCTATTTAAAATGGAATTACGTATGCTATCAATATCCGTTTGACTGACACTCTCTTTTAAAATTTCATTTTCTTTTTGACTGTATAGCTCATCAATTTTTGATTCTAATAAAGTGCTTTCAGAAAAACCCACTTTAACTATAAAATTATAACTGTGGAAATTAACCAATATATCAATTCTTGAATTTGAATTGCAATTTAAGGGGATGTTCCATGTCAGCCCCATTAATGGTAGAGTTAACAGGTGTACCATTATTCAGTTCAGCAATTAAATCATTACCAGATATTGCCTTAAATTGATAATTTTCAAATGATAAATTATTAAAATAAACCGTATAGTTTGAATGGTCAAAATAATCTCTATCAACCAATTTTGATATCAATAGTTGTTGAGCAAATAATATTTTATTTCTGATGTCAATTGTGGAATCATTATTTACAGAATCATATAACTCCCATAGTTCATCCAAGTCATCCTGAATAACTTCAGATTTCAATTCTGTAAAATTATCGTCCGTGTATATACTTTTGACTTTATCCCATAAATCATTTATCTCCATGCTGGAGTAATAAATCATATGGTTTCCTTGGTAATCAACTCTGATACTAAAGATATCACTTTGAGATAATAATTCTTCATCTGAAAAGGTTCTGACAATTTGATAGCCATTATCAACTAATGTTGAAGAGCAATAATAATGTTGCCCCACCATAAACAGAGCCAATATATACCCCATTCCTTTCAAATATATAATCATAGGGGTGAATACCAATCCTTATCTATTGTAAATTTAATTTTGTTCTTTTCAATAGATACATCGCTGATACTATTTTTAAGATAAATTAATTCTGGAATATATTCAGGCTCTGGCATTTCTATTTGATGATAATTATCATTTGTATACTCCCAAATATTTTTTTTCAATTTAGGTAAAAAAGATATATGGGATAGCGTGTTTAAATCCGGATCAATACCCCACTTTGAAAAAAATGGAGATAAATTGATATTAACTAAATTAGAAACAGTTAGAATAAACAGTTGTTTTTGCTTGTTATTATCGTGTTGAGGCGGTGTATCTTGCATTAGCCTATAAAGTTGATGGAGTTGTGGATAAAACTGGTCTCCAAAAAGCTAGTTTTAATTGCCAAAAAAGACCTAATTTCAAAAAAAGGTCTTGATCATCATATGATTTATTAGGATTGTTGTTTTCTAAAAATCTTTTTTATTTCAGGCATGTTTTCATCAATACGACGGGCTTTTCCATATATAGCTTCTTGGGCAAATAAAGAGTAAATATTAGTTGTTACTTCTGTTAACCCCGTTCCCCCCGACCACTCCCAAGGAAACTGTTGTCTCTGGTGTCCGTTTTCATGCCACACTCCCCAACGCTCATTTGATAACCCTAAAAGCTGCGACATAGCACCTTGGCCGTCGTTATACCCTGTATATTCATTTGTTGCAAACATGAATCCATGATTAACCTCGATATGTAAATTTCGATTAGGATCTAATTTATAATCAGCTTTACCATTACTAAAAACGCCGGTTGCTTTATTTTCTGCCTCTATAATTACATCATAGTTTATCATTAGCTTTGTAACGTCTTTAATATATTTTTTAGCACTTGAATAAGTAACTATTATATCAGATAATTTATTGCTTAGAATAACATACTTAGCATCATGATATAACTCCATTTCTGTATGAAAATCTAAATTACTATTTTCATATAAATTAAAAAAAGGAACTCTTTGATGTGGTGAGTTTATTTTAATAATTACGTTGCCATTATCATTGTTATTAACAAAGCTAAGTAACCCGCTATTTTTAATAGTAATACGATTGTGCCCGCTAACTAAAGAATAAGTGGATAAATTTTCAGAATCACTGGGTAAACCAACAACAGCAAAAAATGTGCCTTCTACTTCCCCCCCTGTTATAAAAACATCCAGCAATTCATTTTCATTTATATAATATGGTACATATTGATATGGGCTCCAAGTTCTATTTCTTTTGTTTTTATCCGCATAAATTCTTGGAATACCATGTGGGTAAATTGTTTTAATGTATTCAGTCATAATAAGTCCTTTATTTTCCATTAATTTAAGTTGAGTCAATTTTTGATAATTAAATGAAAACTAATCATCTACAATAAAAATAGCCCCACGCCATCTAAACTTCAAGTAAATAAAAAAAATAAAACTTCGAGCTAAAATAAACCCGCAAGTACACTATATATTTTAATATACACATCAATATATGTCATTAATTAGTGGTTATGCTTATTATTCTTTAATTTAGGTAGTGTTACACAGATTAAATGAATAATTATGCTAAGTGAAACATTCAATTGCTGAGGGTTATTATGTTAATTAATTTAAAAATTAGACGGCACCTAATTGAATAATGAAGAATTTATTTTATGTACTCTACTATTAAATAATTAACTTAGTTCAAAGACATCAGCTGCATGGATGATGCAAATGCTTTTGCTGAGGAGTTTATGGCTGATTACAATCGCCGTTTTGCCAAATCACCTCGGCATGATTTTGATGTTCATCGTCAGCTTGATATTGATGATGATCTTGATGCTATTTTTTACGTGGCGAGAGCCAAGAAGGGTCTCTAAGTCACTGGCTGTTCAATATGATAAAATGTTGTATTTAATTGAAGACAGTTCTGCAAGTCGTAAAGCGATTGGTAAATACATTGAAGTTTGACATTATCCTGATGGACGAAAAGAGATCCGCTTAAATGGTGGCGTTCTCCCCTATTCTATTTATGATCGGCAATCTGAGGTTGACCAAGGGGCTATTGTTGATAATAAACGCTTAGGTTATACCTTAGAACTGGTAAAACTGGTTCAGAAGAAGTATTTGGAAGCAAAGTTTAAAATAATATTATGCACGCTATTTTACTAGTTGGAGTTTATCATGCGAAATAGCAGTTGAATTACTCTATTTGGGCATGATAGAAAATAATTCGATTGATAATACTGAATCATATTCTAATGACCCATGGTGTAATTCACGGTGTTGATAGACAGGTGGTTATTTACCAGCGTGGGTTGGTAAGTATGGAAACGAACAGATGATAGGTCTAAACAAGGTCACGAATACAACTAGCACTATTTTAGATACCCCGCAGCTTGCAGCGGGGTTATTCATTTATCATAGTTTTAATATAATAAGGTCGTGTCTTTATCAAGGCTTCGCTTATCTGAAACCGCTAATCCATTTTTGGTTAATGTATAATATTGATGTTCAGCAGAATTGAAAACTCGCTTATCATTATTACGTATCACTACACGGGATAGTGGCTCTGCATGATATAAATAGAAATGCTCCCCTCCATCACCAGAGATAGGTAGTGTAACTTTATTTTCTTTTAATGTTTTATTTCCATATATTTCAATTCGATATAAAATCTCATTGTTTCTACCTATATAAAAGAATGATGTATATAGCTCATCAAAATAATGGTGTGGTATCCCTTCTTTAGTCGATATTGTGATTTCATTTTTTAGCATATCAATATTTACATCAAAAAACTCCCAGTCACCTATTCCTTTGAAAATAAAGTTAACAAAAGGACCTGGTAATATATTGTCCTGTTTATTAGGTAGGCAATCATGATATTCATTACGCAATTTATCACGTAATTCCGACTCAAAATTATTTATCGCAAGATTTATATTATCTTTTGTTATAATAGAATTATTCAAAAAATCCACATTAGACCGTAAAAGTGAGGCTTCATTTTCTATTTTTGATATTATAGTTTCCTTTGTGAAATCAGCGATTGAGTTATTAATAACTCCTCTTTTATGTATAATTAAAGTGTTAAAATTACTCTCGGGATTTATTATTTCCCCTGAATTATTAACCGATTTTAATCTGCCATGCGTTTCTGCATGATAAATGATAATTTCATAACCATATTCGAACGGAATAGTATCATTAATGTCATCGTCCATATCTCCATTGATATCGACTGAATACACGGTAATTCCATTATTGTTTTTTATGGTTATTTTTTGCATTTAGCTTGCGCCGTAAGTGGTGATAAATACAAATCTCAGAAATTAGATATAAGCTAATTTCCTTATAATAAGGATAGCCCCACATCTATAAACATCAAGGTAATAAAAAATAATAAAATTTAAAGCTAAAATATAAAAGTAGATATAAGATGCACATTAATATACACATCAATAAAAGACGTTAAATAGGGCATTGTTGCAAAGTTTAAGTGAATGGTATATTAAATTAACTATTCCGTCGTTGAGGCTCGTTTTGTGAATGTATTTAAGGAGCATTATTTCACGGATATTATTATCCTTTGTACCGTACATTCGTACTGAAAATATGGTATTAGCTACCCCGAACTGTAGGAAATATTTCATCAATTAATCTTTAATTCTTTAATCACTAGCTATATCATCTAAGCTAAAACAGCGGCTAGCAGCTCAAATTGTGAAGACAACGAATATGACGGTCATGTATTCAATGTGGAGAAATGTAATTAACGCATCCCACTTTTTCAACCGGCAAGCCTTACAGGGTGCTATAAACCCATTTTGTTGTTGGTATTTTTCTGGAAGTGGACACCGGAAATCTGCGAGGCTCCACACCTTTAAACATCATTCTGCTCCGCGCTTAAAAGACAGTAAAAGAAATGGAAGAGCGTCAGTTAAGACGCTCTGGGAAGGATGGCTCAAATTGCAAACCATCCTTGAAAGTTATGAGTTCGCTCAGTTTCTTGAAAAGGACTCGTGATCAAGAGACAGACTATACGGGTGGTTATGATTTACTATGCGAAATGCATAATAATATTGTTTATATTAAATGATAATATACTAGAATTAAATTTAAGGGTTATTAAGTCAAATCCCTGCTTGTTATTTGCTTCAATATTAATGTTGCCATTTATCTTTCTTACAATTGTAGGCTCTGAAATGTCTAAATTTTCATTGTTTGTAATATGACACTGAATGAATAAATCTTCACCCATGTAAGAAATAGGTTGAACTAAAAAGACTCGAATGTCACTTTCTTCATCCTATGTTCTTGAAATAAGATTCGTAAGGTACCACTCTGCCCGGGATTAATGTAAGAGATACCTTTATCAGTAAGATGACCTCCTATTGAGGATAGTTTATTTATATTTACTGATTGATGTACGTCACGGGAGCTAATTGTCACTTCATTCATAGTAATATAGTGGTTTTCATTTAAAGTTATTGGGGGAAATTGCTCGAAGTTTTCAATAGCATTACCCAGCTCGCCTACAGGCCATGGTGTTTCTGTTGTGGGTTGGTAAACTGAATAGCCAGAAAAATTGGCTTTTCTGGGTTTTGATGGCTCTCCAATGCTTTGTCCATTTACATCACGACGCACCACTGAAGATGAACCATAAACAACCTTTCTTGCTTCAGCAATGCTTCCTACAGGCTCTAACTCAGGTAATGTCCTCCAAATATTAAAAGCTAAAGATTCACCATATTCTTCTTGGTTTCTTGCATTGATATTTTGTCTAGGAAAAGTCAATGTGGCTACTTTGAAAGGAACCGCTTCACTCTCGTTCCATAAACTGCGTGCACTAATAATAGATTGTGTTACAGGATTATTACGTATTTGAACATAGAAATTAAGTATTGCTTGACCATTCATTAGTCTTCTAGATAAGTCTAAAGACAAATAATTTTGGGCGCTATAACTGACAGAAGTTGAACCTGCCACCTCTTCTATATCTACCTTAAATTTACAGTAGTTATTTTCACCAAATTTAAATGGCACACAACTCCAGAGAGGTTCAGTTAAAAGACTATCTACTCTTTTAGACATACTATCTAAAACCGCCGCTAATTCCGGATGCGTTTGTAAAAATTCAGGTAATTTACCTGCCATTGCAGCTTGTTTAAACTCTGCCATTTCTTCAGCATCTTTGGCGAAAAAAACTTGGGTATTTTGCAATATGAAATCAACAGTCGTTCCTTGACCAAATACTTTGCCGCCAGGAACATCAAATAATTTGATACCAATACCTACCGTTGAATTTAAATCTGGTGCATTTGTTGCGATGTCACTGGAATAACGAGCCCACATCGGATAAGATGCCCCTGGTCTGAATATTCCCACTTGATATTTACTCGGAAGATTATCAAGAACTTTAAATGTTCCATGAACAACACCATGCTGTTTAACAAAAGCCGCTCGTCTAGCTGGCGTTTGATTTTCGTTAACAATACGCCCTACTTGAATTTCATCAACAAACATTCTGCGAATATCTTCGATAGCTGCATTTTCTGCTTCTATACCTGTATTTCTTTGTATGTTTATATCATGATCTTTAGAATTACTTTTACTCATGGCTCCACCTACAATTGTATGTTTAATATTACATTAAATATAAAGATTTAATCCAACAAATTGGTTAAACAACAATAATTTAATATTAAAAGAAAATGGGTTAATTTAAAATTCAAATGCCAGTTGTTTTCATAAATAATATGAATGGAAATGGGTGATATAGAAAAATTATCTAAACCATAATTATGTTCCTTTTATTTTTACGTTATATGGCAGTTTTGTTATCCATATAACAATGCCTAGGCTATAAAGTTTCTCTATATTCTAGCAACCTGTTGAACTTGCCAGAATTCTTTATTTCTCCATCTAGTCTCTTGTTGATAATAGCGACTTACTTCATTGCTATAGGCATCACGTATAGATTTAATGCGTAGGCCATATTTAGTAAGTAATTTATGATCATTATCTGTTAATACGGCTTTAATTGCTTCTGCTCCTCTAAGACCAGTATAAATTGCATTATAAATTCCTTGAGAAGATATAGGGTCAAAAGACAATGCGGCATCACCTACTGCAATCCAATTGTGACCAAACACTTTTTCAGAATATCCTCCTGTAGCTTCAATCATTTCTAATTGGTTTCTAGTCACACTTTCAAGCGGACAATATTGATGAATATACATTGTTTCTTTTAACGCTAATGAGAACGCATTCTCTTCACGGAGTATTGCCTTCGCTTGGTTTGGCAAGGTAAAAAAGACCAAGATACGCTTTCCATTAGGTAATCCGGCGGTGTACCACCAACCTGATGAAACTGCCTCTATAACACTTCTCGTATCTAAAATGTCACTGTCAAACCAGGTATAAAGTGCAAATAAAAGGGGATCTTTTTGCCTTGAAACACTGAGTTTTTTTGCAATAAATTGTGAGTTACCACTCGCATTAATCATCCATTTTGCTGATATATTTAACTTTCCTGCTTGAACTTTTATGCCATCATTCATTTCAATAAAAGAAGAAACGTGTTCTTTAATCAGCACAGTTCCCAAATCTTCTGCAGCGTATAGCAAGGCTTGTTCAAACAAGCGCCTATCAAGATGATACCCACAACCATATGGGTCACGAATGAAATCCGTTTCTCTCAGTTCCTTACTTCCCCAACAGGATAAGTTTCCATAATTAGTCAGAAAGATTTGATCATTAAAATAGTTAAGAAGTCCGAGTTTATGCAGCATTGGACGAGCAGCGGCAGGCAAGCTTTCTCCTACCTTTTGTCGTACTCCGCTGCTAGAATCTAATAAAACGACTCGTATCCCCAAAAGGGACAATGTACGTGCTGCTACAGTGCCCGCAACTCCGCCCCCTACAACCACAACATCACAATTTATTTGAGTTAGCGAGTCCGACGGAATTCTTCCCATTGTTTTTCAGTCCATCCGAGTTGTTTTAATAGTTCAGTTCTATTTTTGATTGGAACGCCATTAATATGAGCACTAAACGCTGCAACTGCTTCAGGAAAGCTAGGCGAACCAGGTTTTAGTTGTTCAACAAAGACACTGTCCATGCTTGGTTCGTAATCATCAGGTGCGGGAAGACGCTGAACAATTCCCAAAAGGTCAAAATGAGAAACAGTCGCTTGCATGACACTTTCATTGTCATGATTTCCTATAAAAAATCCACGTTGCCAATAATGACGAGTTTGAAATGCTTCAGTTCTCTCATGTTCACTTAACTTATTATTATTGAAAATGTTATAGTTATATTCAGAAAGTACTTCATTGGGTACTTTAGCTGGCCAAAAAGAAGGTAAATATGGATGAAATTCTTTATCATAACCAGAGCGACAACGTGCCGTATCTCCCTGCCAAGGGACCGCCATCCAACGAGTTAAATCGCCAGGACCTTGTTTATGAAGAGGCCCATCAGCTGCTAGAGCTTGCTCTGGTGTTAATATATCTCCATAGTTTTTTTCATGTTCATTTATCTTTCGTCGTTTAATTCGCAGAAATTCGCTGTATAACGATTCGTGCCTCATTGGCCAGGTTAGTTCGCAGCCTGGATGGAATGCATCAGCACAACAGTAAGACAATGGCCCTTTATCTAAAACATCAGGCTGCATTTCAATCGGTAATTCATCAACAGGCTGTGTATAACGTATCGTAGGAAATAACGTATTAGTAAATTCATCGTTATATTCCAAATCATTAATAAAATTAGACGTAACAAAATTAACAAGGTGTTGATAACTAACAGGAGAGACAGGTAATAGATCACCCACTCGGTCTAAGGGTAATGTTTCAAATCCATCACCATAGAGTTGTGGCCATTTCATCTTATTCCCACCATTCAACGTTATATCGTCTGGTGCTCGAAATTGAGAGAAAACGTCAAATCGCTTTAAGGTGCTTTCTTTTAGAGGTAATTCTTTAATGAGATTCGCATCAATAGGAAATGAACCGCCGGGACCAAATACTTGAGCAAAACCTAAGTTAACCCACTGTAAATTAGCAAGGTTAGTTAGCAGAGGGAGAATATCTCTTGTATAAGATGTTTCTGTCACTGGTGGCAATGTTCCAGACTCAATGGCAGTATGTGTAATCATATCAGTCATTGAACGAAATGGGACAATGCCTGGTGCATAATCAGGTGGTCCGATCACAACCCATGCATCTGTAGTAGGTACACGTCGTCCTTTAATAGTTACTTCGGCAGAAACTGGGCCATCAGAAGTATCATCATACCAATCAACTGAGTTATTAAAATTATGTTCATTTCCGTCTGCATCAATAACTAACAGAGGAGCCCCACTCGGAGAAGCAGATTTGCCGTGTCCACCTAATACCAATAAACGTCCAACTGAGTCAGTTAATAGTTCACCAAGATTAACGGGAACATTTTTAAATTTACCTCCATCAAATTGTATTCCGCTACGATTAGCTCCATTGATTGTTTTAACTGGTGGTCTGATTTCAAGTTCTCTACGTTCTATTCCTTTAATTAACGGATTTCTACGGGCTACAGCTTTAGCTATAGAGGCTGGTTGATCCATCGCATTATCAAAGTCGTACCATGATGCTTTAGTATTAGCTAACTCAACATGCCATGTAATATCCGCATTTTCAGTCGTTAGCTCTGCGATAGCAACACCATTTTTATTGTAGCCATAGACTCTAAATTTAGCTGCTTGACGTTTAATTGCCCCAGAAGCATCGCGAGTAGATCCAAAAGGAGGTGAAGGCTGGCCTGCATATTCGGGGCCAACATAATATTCATTTTTACTATTACCAACTCGACCAATACCAATACCTGGGTGGATTTTTGCATAAACTATTTCATCTAAGTTTATATTTTTAGTTTGAGCGAGAGAACCTGTATGATTAATAGTTTTATCAACCTGTGATAATGACGAAATATTCACAAATATTTCCGGTGATGTTTGAATATCAGTAAATCCGACCCGACAAAACGAATACCAAATTTTTACTTTTTCTACCGCAGATACTTTAGAAATAGGAATATTATATAAAAATTCTTTTCCTTCTCGAGCACTAGTAATCGCTTGAGGGTAGCTATTAGCTAATATATTATTACTCTCCCAATGTATTGTAAGTAAATCATACATTCTAAGTCCTGCATTAGCTGGGATCATTATCTCTATGAACTCCGGATTATTAGAATCCTTATTGATTATAACAGGAGTTGGTAATTCACTATTAATATTCATAAAAGTACCTTTCTAGTTTGAATATCATTAAATAACATTAATGTCACCTTTGGAGTTAAAATAAAAAAGGCAGTTCAGGGTCGGAATTTAGTTATCAACCAACCATTAATCTAATTTTTTTAATAAAAAATAAATTAGTCTTTTAAAGAAAGAGAATAAATAATAAATAATCTAATTTAGATGGCTTTTTGATTTAAAAATTAGAATAATATAACTATAGCATGTGAGTTAGCTATTGATAATGTTATTTATAATAAAAGATAAAATATCATTTTTAAATGATAGATAATATAAAATACGTCGAATAATTCTAATTTAGGTCTAAATAAAGATATTAGGATGTGTTGTAAAATTACTTAGGTGGAAAACACCCTAATTGTGGCACTGTTGCATAGTTTGAGTGAGAGACCATGCTGAATTTAAGATTTAATTCCAGAGACTCATGGTATTAATGCATTTAAAGGTCGACATTTCACGGATAGTCATCCCTTTCGCGTAGAGGGATAAAATTTGGCTGTCGATACTTGTTGGTTGACCTTTTAGATGGGTAAAGAAGGAACTTAATGGAACTAAAACCGTTGGCATAACTTCTAGAAAACGTGTTTAGCTCAATAATGTTGGAAAATCTTTTTTATGATATAGGGTAATAAAGCCGATATAAAAATGTTTAAAATCATTCTGATGGGACATATGGAATACAATAACAATCGTCATCATTTCACTGATTGTCATTCTTGATTGCCGTAGTCGCAGACATTCACCACTTTCAATCAAGTATTTTTACCATTGATGGGCATGAAAATTTCTTAAAAACCATAGGTATGACAGAGTAAGTCAACTAAATTATGCATAGTGGGTTCCTTAGTGAAAATGATTTTTCGTCGAAAGATCTGATCACGGAACCCGCTTGTAGTTCCCTTCTTTTTTTGTTTTTCTTAGCCCGAGCTCCGGTTAACTACAAAACTGATGAGGGCCTCAGTATAGCCATCATACATTTCAGGTTGTAAATAAGAACACCGGAGGCTGATTTCAGTGTTCTTATTTTTGAGTTTTTAGTCAAAAAAACAGCTGGTTACGGCCAGTCAATCTTAATTTTGACCGACCCGCTAGCATTACCAAGATACCGTTCCTGCCCAGTTGGAAAAGAGTAGAGAGTCCACGTAATTGGTGTGGAAAGATCCTCCCAGCTACTACCCGTTAACTTATATGTTATATTGCCATGCACATTAATCACGCCAGGAGATGTAGCACCAGACAAATCTTGGAGAGTAGTTTGATTAGCCCTAACTGCACCAACGGGTTTGTTTTGATCATTCACAAGGCTGATCAACCCTGTCTGTATAGCAGTAGTCCCCGCACTAGAGGCACGGGTGAAACTAACGTTAACAGAGGGGCTCATACTTTTGTCTCCGCCCGTACAACTTACTTTAAGTTGAGAGGTAGCTGTGCCTAGCACTGTTTCGGTGTTTTGTTGTTCAACTGCGCCATAATTGATTGTTGATGGGGTAACAGCAATAGTACATGTACGGGGGAATGTCAACCGTTACGATCCCCGATGCCACTCTAGCCTGAGTTGCATTACAGGCAACTCCAGCTGAGCAATTCAGTAAATAATACGGGTAATTGCCTGGTGCAGCATTAGGGCCTGCAGTCACCTTAAATTGCCCATTGAATGCAGATTTCTGAACCTTATAACTACGACTATTCCCCCACGAAGAGTAGGATGCCCCATAATTGAATGAAGGACAGTTATAAATATGAATAGGATTCGAAACTGTCAAAACTCCATCTAGCGTGATGGATATGGATCCTTTAAGCAAAGTATAAATCTCTGGATTACCTATTGGTTGTACTTCGGATACTATTGTTCCTTGAACAGAGAGAACGAGATCGTTAGCAATCAGAAAACCTTTAGCTGCGCCATTAGAAAGTACTCCAACCTTAGCGACCCCATTGGCTAATGAATTTTGAGCGCACGATTTATCACTATTAGTCGCTCCTTCAAGTGTCGTGACAGAAAGATACCCTGCGGTCATAACTCCAACACCGTTGCCATCAGCAGCCCCTATTGCGTCGCCAGATGCTGAAAAAAGTTGTGAACTTTCTCCAGGCTTTAGCGAAATATCCATACCATTTGAAATAGTTGGAAAGACTATCATTGGTAGCATTAAGGCAACACGATAGGCCCATTGATATCTCTGTATTATTTTTTTATATTTATTCTCACTTTTGCTTTGAGCGAGATAAGATAAGCTGAGAGCTTGCCCATAAAATTGTTGAGAGTCATCTTGATTATAGACTTGTTTATCACCATGGAATTTTATCATTTTAATTCTCCTGTCGACCGTTGCAGTCAACGTTTTCTATTCGGGCCATTACTTAACGTAGCTGTATCAACTTTTTGAACTCTGTGATAACTGGTTTCTCAGCCATCGCTTTATCTTGATCCGTAGGTTACGGTTGTACTTGCTTCTGCTTACTCATGCAGCGATAAGACACTTGCCGAATGGGCATGTCTGCAGACATGGTGAGATTACGTAAATCAAAACTCACTTGGCATTGTTGTGCAGCATCTTCACCCCACTTTACTAACAATTTGCCATTTTCTGGCAACCCCGTGAGGTACACTTGCCCTGAATCGCCCACAATACTGTTGATAGTTTCTGCTCCATCATCAGACACTAATGTTGCAATCGCCCCAAAAGGCACATATTTTGTTTCTTGTTTTAGAGTCATCAGTACTTGATAACCAATACGCGTGGTAAAACTAGCTTTGACTACCGCCCCTTTTGTTGGGTAGACGTTAACGTTTGATTGCACTAAATCCACATCCATCGGTAAGGTACTTGGGTCTAAACCAATGCTATTTTTGTTGTAATCCAATAAATAAGGGGAAACTGCATAACCCCGCCAATCTGTCACGGCCACTCCACCATTCACACTGACACCACTGGCACCGGGAGCACTCACTAACGCTACCGAATCCCCCATTGTACGAGAAAAAGTGACCCCTTCTGAGTGCACTAATACCCCACCACTGGCATTCATGTTGATATTCTGGCTGGTGTTGCTATAACTATAACCCCCACTAATGCTGCCCTTGTTTCCTTGGTAACCCACATTCACGTTACTGTTAGCCGTTTGCTCTTGATTTCCCCAACTTTGAGAAACGCTGTAAGACAGCTTACCGTCCATCACACTACTGCTTAGCCCTGTATTATTCTGAGTTCGCCCATTATTATCATGGGTCATTGAATAGGTGGCATAAATCGATTGCAGATTTTTACCCTGTGCAAATAGGCTAAATGGCACATTAACATTGAATGATAACTGTCGGTTTTCTGGCCAATTGCCTCGTGGGTCTTTCACACGGTCAATGTTATAGTTCACACCATAGCCGATCCCCTTAATGCTGTTACTATAGCCCAATGAAAGCCCAGTTAAGGTTCGGTTACTTCCCCAGTAATCATCGCGATTTGCCCGAAAATGCAGTGAACCATATTCCGCCATTTGTTGACTCAATTGTGTCTGGAAACTGCTGCGACGACGCTGTAAAGTCCACGGGCTCAGCCCTTCTTCAAGTCGATAACCTTGACTATTAAATTCACTAAAGCTGTAAAAATGCTCGGTTGAGTAACGCAATGCGGTAAGATCGACCGATGTGCCCGTCGACATCAAACTTTTTGAATAACGAATACGGTAAGATTGACCAGTTTGACGATCACTGCCTTGCTGCGCTGCACCACTAAATTTGGCTGATGAATGGGTCACATCCGTTGACAGCGCCCCGAAGTTCCCTAAAGAGAATCCACTTCCCAAACTCAAGGATTGATAATCTTTCGCCAATAACGTTCCACCGTACAAAGTGACATTATTGTGTAAACCGTATACCGCGGTGCCTAATACAAAATCTGAACGGCGAGAGTCTGTAGTCAAATTCCCATCATAACGGCCGGAGGCGAGTTCATATTTCCAGCCCCCTGGCCGTAGCATCACTGGCAATGAGGAATAAGGCACTACAAATTGACGTTCGCTACCATCCGCTTCGGTGATAGTCACATCATAGTCACCCGACAATCCTGCTTGTTGTATGTCATTAATATAAAATGCACCGGGAGCCACGTAGGTCTCATAAATAACGTTACCATTTTGGCGCACCGTGATACGCGCATTACTGTTAGCCACACCGCTTATCGTCGGTGCATAACCCCGCAGTTGAGTGGGCAACATTTGCTCGCTAGAGGTCAGCTGTACCCCTTTGAAAGGAACGCCATCGAAAACATCGCTATACGTGCTGGTTTCGCCAATCACCAAAATTGAACGTAATGCGCGAATATCGCGGGATAGCGTGGTGCTTGAAAAGCGGGTTTGCGTGTCTGTGGAAGAGGATTGGTTAAGCCCCCCACTGTATTCAAATCGCGTATGCGTCAAGGTGCTGCGTAAACGCCAAGGCCCCGCATTTGCCCCTGCACGTACCGACGCAAACAGGTTATTGTTGTGGGTTTTTAGTCCTTGACTATAGCTATTTGTCGAGCGCCCAGCACTGAAATTATAGTTAGCCATCAGCGCGGGGATCCCCTCATCCCACAGTGAGGGATCTGTATTGCGGTACACACTCGGTTTCATGGCAACCTGTGGCACACTGATGTCCAATCGCAGCCGCGCCAGATCCAATGTTGTCGTCGCTTGAGGGATCAGCGAACCAATATTTAAAATGGGCTCTTCTGCTGGTAAATTTTTGAGATCGGGAATCTGTGGCACATTCACGCCAAAGGACTCAAGTTGAGCAGGAGTGATTTCAGGAACCACATTCCCCTGCTCTGTTTTCACAAAGTTCATCGTATATTGCCCGGTATCTTGTTGGTTCACAAACACCGATACCGTATATTCTCCCTCGGCCACACCCCCTACTTGTGAAAAAGCCGACAAATCCACATCCGTACTTTCGCCAACCACTCCCAAAAAACTGGGGTCAAAGTAATCATCTGCCAAGGTAGGAAACGTGGCAACAACGAGTAACCAGACTAGTGGATGATAGTGATAAATTGACTTTAAATTGTTATTATAAATTGCTTTATTTGATATTTTCATAATTTCACTCTATCTCGCTTGTGCAAGGAACCCCCCCGTTGCTAATTGGCATCAGGTAATTTTTTTGTCAATTTCCGATTATTGTGTTAGATGACGGCTGTTTGCTTCATAAGTACCACCTTTGTCATCAATCAGTTGCCAACGCACTTCATTATTGGTGGCACGATTATCCAGTGGCCAATATTGCTCACTGAACGGAGCTATCATGCGAGCATTGCTTATATCTACCGCTTTTCCCCCCAATGAGAGGGAACTAAAAGTGACATAAAATGGTGTCGGATTTTTAACGATGAGCTGGGTTTTCGTCTGTGAAAACTGTAATTGTTCTTCGACTTTCTCAATCTGATAATCAGGTATCCCCGCAGGACGATAAAACAGTTTTAGGTTATTTTGCAGCACCATCGAAAGTTGGGCAGCATTGTTATTCGTTAACGTTTTCGGATCTGCTTGCGCAGGGATTGCCGTAAGTGATAAGACCTCGATTGTTTCTTTGTCCTGTGCTAGCAAATTATGTTTCTGGCGGATACGCAATGTTACCGTTTCTCCCGGTTCGAAACGCTGCAACGGGGGCAACACGATAAAAGAGCCAATACCTTGGGTTTCGTCTGAGGTTAAGCTTGGTGATTTACCTTCATCTTCGGGCGAGCTAGGCGCTTGTCCTTCCCACGGCAAAATTAACGCCTGTAATAAATACGCCGACGACGTATTGTTCGTCACACTATAAGTCACACCATTTTTGGCATCATGAGGATAAATCACCCGCGTGGTACTGAGTGTGATGCCATTCATCTGATTAGAAATATTATTTGCCTGTACAGGAGCCACGAAGGCCACTAATAATAGCATGAGCCCCACGAAGCCCTTCCGACGGATGATAATGTTTTGCTTATGGATTAACATCTTCCGCTCCTGTTTGCACGGTAGCCTGATACATCTGGCTCATGTTGCCAAAATCACCGATCACCGCCCATTGCGCTTGGGTCACTTTGCCATGGACTGAGTAATGACGGGTTGAAAATGGGGCGAGCATGGGCTCGGCATTACGAAGATCGACCCCATGCTGATCTGTTTTTAATTGTGCAAGCGTCAGGTAATAAGGCGTTGGGTTAGTGACCTTTAATTGTTGGCCTTTCTGGCTGAAAGTTAATTTACGCGCCGCCTGCTCCACGGTGATGGGTAAATTAGCGGGGCGATAAAACAGCTTGATCACATTACGAACGCCAACGGAAACTTGTGCGCTGGTCATGTTTTCATCGCTATTAGCCCATTTTTTCGTGGAAGGGATCGCCAAAAAGCTGAGATAAAAGACAGATTCACGGTCATTTGGCAGCTTTTCTGCACCATTGCGCACAACCAGTGAGGTATTTTGGCTCAAGGCTTCTAACCGCGACAACGGTGGCGTTACTAAAAATGGAGGGGCTGGCATATCTGCATTCCCTTCCTGAGTGTTCATCACATCCACTTTTACCAAATAAACTTGCTCGCTATTATTTTTAATAGCCACTTTGGCACTATTATCGCCACCATTAAACACGACTCGAGTTTGTGTTAAACGCAATCCCCCTTCGGCTGCCAATGAAGTGACAGAAAATACCGCAGACATCAAGATGACCTGCAATTGGACACAACGGAAAAAACGATGGGTTAACATATCTACCTCGAGGCTAGTTATAAGCGAAAGTAAAGGTCACGGTCGATGTTAAAATACCGCCATTTAAATTGGCATTTGATGCACAGGCACCACAACTTAATTTGGCATTAAACGTTAAATTCCCATTCAAACCGATGACGCTATTTGTACCACCAGAAGGCCAATTTTTGGCATCCACTACCCCACTTTCAGCAAGGTTAGTATTCTCAGACCACCCTGAATTCCCTGCTGTTGACAGTAAAATGCCGTAGCCTTTCGCACTACTTGAAGCATCTGCAAACAATTGTGTTCCTTGCATTGAACTTGATGTACCAGATACCATAATTTTAGGCTTCATAAAGTAGCCATCACACTTCGATATCGTTAATGGTATTTCAAGGGATTCATTCCCCGCGGCAACGGAGTCCCGCATCACTGGGTCACCATTGTTAAATTTAAAATTTGGTGGAACAGAGATATCACAACCGCCTCCGTAAAAGGTAGCGAGAAATTTGACATCTTGAGATGCTGTGCCTGCATGAAGCTCAGCCATTGGCAATAACAGCCCAGTCATGAAAGTGAGTAACGAAAATTTTAATGTTATTGTCATAGGGTGCCTCAAAATCAGCCTAATCTTGTCTTAACTCGATAGCGCCTATTACCCTATCGAGAATTTGTATTCTACTGATATAAAAAATTAAAAGTGATCGAGGCGTTCAATGCGCCACCTTTCAGTTTAGTGTCCACACACCCCCCGCAACTTAGAGTGGCTTTCATTGGGATTGTACCGTCCAAAACTGAGGCAAATTTGGTATTCCAATCGTTACCTTTGGCACTAATGGTGTCATTTTTGGCAAGATTGTCATTTTGAGCAAAATAGGTATTTCCCGCAGTTGATAGCAACACGCCATAGCCTTGGCTGGTGCTTGTCGGGGTGATAAAAAGGTCTTCACCTGAACTCGAGTCGATATCACCGGTCACTTTAATGGATGGGGTTAAACCATATCCATTACAGGCATCTAGCTTAATATCAAACATTTCAGAAATACCATTTTCATTGATAATATCGACAGCTTGTACTTCTCCAAAAGGCACAGACGGCGGTACTGAAATATCACAGGCGCCACCCACAATGCTTGCGGTGATGGTGGTGGTGGTAGTTTGTGCAGCTATCGCTGGATACCCCGTGAGCGAGATACCTAACACACTTGTAAGCAATAACATGGAGGTTATTTTTTTCATGTGTTGCATATTCTTGTCCTATTTGTTGTTACTGAAAAATAAGATTAAAAGTTAATGCTGCAGAGAACTTTCCGGGCACTGCATTGCCGTCAATAGGTCCGACTAACCCCACTAAAAAAATTTCTTCAACTTGATGATGGTTGGCTAAATTTAATGGCGTCAGGAACACTGGCTCACCTCGTTTAATAGCCTTATCTAATTGGAAAAAATCTCCCAATGATATTGGTGTGCCATCACTCACGCGCAACATAAAACCCACACTGTTCGGTATACCATCAAGAAAGATGCTGTTTTCGCTATAAGGAGTATTGCCGTCCAATGTTAATTTAGGGGTCAGCTCTGCTGTTTTATCAACACACAATAATTGTGCTCTTAATGGTTTAATTTCATAGGTCGTCGTTACCCCTTGAAAAGCGGATGTTCGCTGAGGGGTAAACTCCAATGAGCTGGGTAAGCGTATCTCGCATCCTATATCATCGTTAATCATGGCACTGATTTCTGTTTCATTTCCTTTAGCAAAAGCCCCCCCACATAAGAAGAGGAAGAGAAAGCCAAGGTGTTTATTGTACTTGCCCATGTGATACCTCCGCTCCACCGTAATCATTAATGGATATCCACTCGACGGCGCCTTGTTGAGGTACTTGGTGGTAGGTATAATCACTGAAAGGTGCAATCATGTTGTTATTAAGTTTCACACTTAATGGCACATTTTTATCGCCAATTTTGAGGCCTGTTAACGTGATATAATAAGGCGTTGGATTTGAAACTTTGACCCCCCCATTCGCGCGGGTAAATTTTAGTAATTTAGTCGCTTGCTGCTGGGTCATCCCCAGATTATTAGGGCGATAAAACAGTTTAATTACATTCCCTGTTGATACCTGTACTGTGCCACCGATATTGTTTTGTGGCTGCTCTAAATTATTTTCACTGGTTGGAATCGCTACCGTGCGTAAATAAAAGACTGACTCTTTATCTTGTGGTAAAACGGTGGCTTTTTTCATGACGCGCACTTGATTCGTAGTACCAGGCTCTAAACGAAATAAAGAAGGTGATACCAAAAATGGTGTTTCTCCTTTATCACCGAATGGGTTGTTTAGTACTTGAGCTTTAACAAGATAAGGGGTTAGTGATTGACTTGAGCTAGTAACACCGACGCTGACTCCTCTCGTATTGTCATTTGCAGTGAAAATCACTCGAGTGGTATCGATGGCAATGCCTGCCAACGAGGTTGTAGATAACCATAGCAGCGTACTGCATAACCCTTGCACTAATCGAATGTTTCGCATTTACGGATCCTCAACTCTTTCACGAGAAGAAGGCAAGGCAGCTATGCCGCCTTACCCAGTTATGCTCTGTCGACTTAATAGTATTAGTCAACGATGTAAGCGATCAGAACTGGCGCGCTATATGCACCTACATCTGGAGTTGCTGTGGTTGTTGCCATACCTACTTTAAATGTATATTGACCTTCAGTATTGCCCGCACCAATATCAACTACAGGACCTTTACCATTAGTGATGATGGTATTGGCATCATCTTGAATCATAAAACCAACAGTTTGTGAATCATTAGCAACGAACACATTTTGCTCGTTATTACCCGTAGAGGTAATACCTTGAATAATCAATTCACCGTTTTCACCGTCAGCACAGCCAACTAGTGTCACAGGCATATCGACAGCTTTAGTGATGGCATTAATTGCAGGGAAGCTTGCGTCTGCGCCACCAACTTTATTATTGAAAACGCCGACGTTTAATATTGATTTGCCTCCGTTGATAGTGACATCACAGGTAGTTTTAGTCAGGATCCCTTGCAGTGTCACTTCTGCAGAAGGTGCTGCCATTGCATTCAAGCTAGCGACAGAAAAACCAGCTAATAGAGCAGCAGAAAGCAGGTTAGTTTTAAACGACATAATTAAATTCCTATTGAATCAGGTTAAATAATAAATTGAGATAAACATTCAATTTTAAGAGTCATTGATTAATACCTCTTTATTTCAGTCCATAGAAATAAAGGTCATGCTCTTTTACCTTTAGTCCAAAAGAGCATTGCCTTTACCTCAGTGTAGTTTTAAATAAACATCAGATTTGTTGAATTTAATCAAAATTAAAATATATTTTCTCTATAATTCTAAGTGCATTTAGGTAACAAAAAATCAATCAAAAAAGGTCATACGTACACTTAAGTTACTGTAATATAAAAATACACTTAAGCATGTGCTTTATTTAAGCTAATTATAAATGAATAGGTCTATTTAAATGTTGCTATCAATATCAGAGCATCCCATATAGAATTGACCATATAAAAAATAAAACATATGAATTAATTGTTAGATTACAGAAAAGCTCTTTACTATAGGGAGTCATGGCATTGCTATTTTCAGTTTATAGCACCTTGTAATTCTTTTAATTCAATAAAGCACTGCTATCAGCATAATTTTTTTAAATCTTAAATAGGAGAATCGATTTAACATCCGACTAATAAATTTTTCTATAGGTACAGCAAATATATTCAATATCAATATAAGAAAATCTAAAATCATACGAGATACATTACGTTCACACGTGAAACTTGCTATTGAAAAATATCAAGTCACTCAGTTACCCCCCTTTCCTATCATTAAACGCTGAATAAATTTCGTCACTGATAGCCTTAGAGTATATTTGACGCTGTGTTAAGTTAAGAAATTTTTGTGAATGTAACAGCTTCATATTATACCAATCCTAATCCCCCTAACTCCAACCTACATCAGCATCAGCATCAGCATCACTTAAAAATACACGTTTTCTGTGTTTTCTTATTACTAACCTACGTGAGATTGCCTACAAAATCAAATTTCTAAAAAACACAAAGCCAATAATTTACTACAACGAGTAAACGAATTTTTGTGTACAAAAAATTACAAATGGCCTGAATATGGCATTAACAGGCAATCTCACGGAACAGTCTATTATGAATCATCTTTAAGTGACGAAATATAACACCAAAAATGAACATGTCAGGTTAAGAGAAAAGTTTATTAATTTTTAAATTAGAATATTTTAATACTTTTAAATAAAATATATAGCATATCCAAATTAGATAATTTGATAATGATTTTTAAAAAAACACAATATTCTTATTTATCATAATGATAAATAAATTACCTCAGTGATATACACAAAAAAAAACTATATCCAACTGTGTCTGTATGTAAAAAAATATCATGCTTGATTGTATTTTTAAATTTTTTTGCATTATCAGTTTTATGAAAACTACAGCGGCAATAATAAAAATGGATATTAAGGTCAAACACATTTTTTATGATGGCTTAAATATTTTTTATATAAAAAATTATTTAGCGAGCTATCATATATTTCACTAGAGCGTGTTGATATTTCCGGTATAAAAATCAGTAAATGGGTTGTTATAATGGTTTCACCAAAATTCAAAATACAGAAAATGACTATGCCTAAAACCATGTAAACAGAGCAACAGGGCCGTAGACCATTTCAACTTATGCTAATATGGAGTCATTTGAACACCGAATGACCTTTGAAAGAATATTATATTGCGTGCAAATAGATTGCCTCTGGAGAGCGGTTTATAAAGAACTTGGGGATTGGAGAAAATATTTTGATTTTTTAACCTCTCCCCTCAAGAAAGTATCATTTTTCGTGTCGACAATAAAAATTTTACTTCATTGTCACATTTCGCACGAACTCCTTGCGGAATAGCATACTATAGTCTTTCCCATAGAATTTCACGTCTGACACCTGATTAGCAGTAGCCATTTTAGTCATGGGGGAAGTGCCAAAGGTCTCTTTCAGCGCTTGCTGAGTTTTAGGTTGAATCAACCAGTTAATAAAAACAGCGGAGGCATTTGGGTGTTGACTATTTGCAGCGATGGTTACAACATTCCCTCCCCCTGGCATGCCAAATTTGGGGACATAAAATTTTAATCTTGAAGTTATTGCTCCATTGTGTTGCAAGCCTAGCATATGATCTTCCCAAGCTGGAACCAACATCAACTCTCCATCATTTAAACGTGTGAGACTATCGGCGCCAGATGCGGTTTGCGTAATACTAGATTTGTTTTTAGTAAACCACGCCCAGCCAGAAGACCAACCTTTAATCACCTTTGGATCAATCTTCGTTGCACTGCTATCAAACTCACCGCTTTTGAGTGTGACAATACGCTGAATGAAGGCTTCACCAGCGCCTCCGTTATTGGGATCGTTATATCCAAAACGATTGGGATTTGCATCGATAAACGCCTGAAGGTCATCGAGCGTTTGAGGAAGAGCTTGATCGCCAAATTGTTTGGGGGTCATAGGCGAATCCAGTTTGATTTCCCCAAAAAGCGACGGCATACCCCTGTGTATCGATGTTTTGTATTGTATGAACTCCATTCTCATAGCCTGGGAGCCAGTCAACTTTACTGATTGCATTAGCTTTTAAAGTAATAGGCAGTTGAGCAATGGATAAGGCCATTACATCAATTTTACCACTCTGTTTTTTTTGATTCGGCTAAAAGTTTATTCATATTTCCATCAATGGTTCCTTCTGAGATTTGTACTTTTATTCCATATTCATCTTCGAATCCCTTCACAAAATTACGCCACTGCGGCTGCAAGTACCAAATGTTAAATGTAACCTCTCCTTCTTGTTTTGCTTGCTTTATCACCTTATCCCAGTTAGGAAAGGAATTTTTATCTACATCTTGAGCGTAAGAGGTTGATATAACTGCGACTCCCAGTAAGAGCGCCAATGATATTTTTTTCATAATTTGACTACCTCTAGTGAATGTTATGCTTTTCCTGTGGATTGAGACAAATAATTGCCTTTTAACAGGCGCTCAATAATTATCATCAATATAACGTTGGGTATCACCAAGATCATTGAAACAACAGCGGCATCTGGACGAACAAAGGAATACCCTAAGAATGAATACAGTATCGTGGGAACAGTGATAAAATCTGGCGAGCCCAGTACAAATGAAATACTAAACTCTTCTAAACTTCGAACCAGACAAAATATTAATGAAGCCAGTAAACTTGGCTTTAGCATGGGTAAAAAAGCATTGCAGAACGTCCCCCAAAAACTAGCTCCCATGTCACGCGACGCGTCGATTATGTCTTGTGGTATCGACTTGAACCCCGCTGACATTATGCGAATTGAGTAAGGGAGCGTAAGAACGGTATGGCCAATTACAATGCTCATAAAAGTATTGCTGATATTTAAACTTATTAACATTGAACTGAAGAAGATACCGATAATCATGCCCGGCATAACCAGTGGAATGAGCGTTAGCATTTCCGCAACTGCTTTGCCTTTAAATGTCATTCTTCCGAAAGCATAGGCTGTAGGTGTCGCAAGCAATAAGCTCAAAATAGCAACAGCAGGAGCGATGGTATAACTATTGAAAAGCGCGGTTGCTAGCGATGTTTGTTCCCAAACAATTTTCCACCGCGCTAAAGATAATTTTTGAGGAAAAAGGTCTGGATAACTCCATGGGTGTTGTGGGTCAACCAAGGACCACAAGATTGCCATAGTAAAAGGCAAACCTAACCAAACAATATTAATGAAGATGAAAAAAATCAATGAAATTTTTACAACTTTCCGTCCATTATTGGTCTTTATGGTGTTCATTTAACCTCCCCCTTCTTGGTAGCCAACGGGGTTAACACAGTCGCAATGAGCAGCGTTCCAATCGCGGAAATTAACATTATTATGACGGCAATAACGGCTGAGTTATTCCATTCACCGTATTCCATTGCGGTAGCTTGCATCAGGCGCGCAAGGGAGTAAGTGTTACGGGGACCGGCCACAGAGAAGAATGCAAAATCCCCTACCGCACCAATAAAGATAAGTATTAGAGAAACTTGTACCGCGGGGAGTGTTAGAGGGAAGACGACATCTACGAATCTCCGCCATCTATTAGCACCGAAATTACTTGCCGCATCAAGTATCTCATCTCTAATCGAATTGACAGCACCGCCAACTAAAATCAATGCAAAAGGAAGGTTTTTTCCATATTTGAAGAATGATAACCCCCCATCCAAAATCATCATTTTGCATACGCAATGGGGAGTCTGTTATTCCCAACAGTTGAAGTAAACTGTTTATCACTCCATGATAGGCGATGATATTTACAAACAAAAATGCAGCCACTAAACCTGGAATGAACATGGGTGCTCGAAGCACTCCGATCACAACCTCTTTTCCGTACATGGGTTGTCTTAGCCAGAGTGCGATAGGATATGAAAGCAGAACTGCACCAAACGCACCAAGCACCGAAACTTTTACGGTGTAATACAACGCACTAAGTAAGACGGAGTCACCTATGATGTTTGCCCAAAACGCCAGTGAAAATTCACTTTCCCCCGTCATGTTAAATAAACCGAAGCTTTGGGTAATAACGACATAAAAAGTTGATCCCATCAGAAGAAGGATCGTTCCAAGCCCTGTGCTCATTAATAGCCATGCCTTTACCTCATTTTTCCAATTCATCTCTTCCCCTCCGTAACCGGCTCTAAAAAGTGAATTGCATCCTCAGGCAAGTAAAATTCGGCACGCTCTCCGATAGCAATAGGCGGTTTCTTCACAAGCTGCAAACGAACTGAGAGTGATTTATTATCGTTGGAACCCCACGCTTCAGTGAGATTGCCCATGAATGCCATTTTTTCTATGACCAAAGAAAATCTATTTTGGATAGAAGATGGGGCTTGAACAAATTTCACATCCTCAGGACGCCAACAAATATAGCAATGTTTTGCTGAGGGAGGATTTGCGGATTTAACATAGAAGTTACCAAGCTTACAGGCGATACGGTAGTATTCTGGCTGCTCAGCGGGTTCAACATGTGCCTCATCAATATTCGCTGCACCAATAAAATCCGCAACAAAGCGGCTGTTTGGGCGGTAATAAACGTCCTCTGGCGAGCCCACTTGCGCAATACTCCCTCCATTTAGCACAACGATTTTATCTGATATAGACAAGGCCTCAGCCTGATCGTGCGTGACATAAATCGAAGTTAGTTGGTAGAGGCGTTGTAGCTCTTTAATTTCAAACCTCACACTTTCGCGTAATTTCGCATCTAAGTTAGATAGTGGTTCGTCAAACAAAACCAAATCCGGCCTAGTGATCATCGCTCTAGCCAAAGCTACACGCTGTTGCTGTCCTCCTGATAGTTGTGATGGCATCTTCAAACGCTGCTCTACTAAACCGACTTGTTTTAGGGATTCTTCTAATCTTTCTTGTTGGTTGCTAATGGAGACTTTTTTTTGCTTCAAGCCAAAACAGATATTGTGTGAAACGTTGAGATGCGGAAACAAAGCATAAGATTGAAAACACATGGCCGTGTTTCTTTTTTCTGGTGGAAGGTTTGTTATAGGCTTGCCATTTAAAATGATCTCTCCACTATCTGGTTGGTGAAAGCCACTTATCATTTTTAACAAAGTGGTTTTTCCACAACCACTCGGCCCGAGCAAAGTGACAAATTCCCCCTCTTCAGCGGTAAGACTGATATCGCGGGCGGCATAAAAATCGCCAAATTGCTTTGTAACACCTTTTAATATCAGGGTAGACATTATCGGCCTTCCTTAATCGAAATAATTTCTTATTAAATTTACATATTAAATGTTATATTAATGTGATTTAGCTCATCAAAATAAAACAAACGTAGAAATTTAATTTTAATCCTATTGAAATCAACTATATACATGGCACACATAAAGTTAAAAACTTAAATTTTATTTTACATATTAAATTTAAATGATAAATTTAATCGAAAATAAATTGAGGGTTTTATCATGGATTTTGAATTTCATAGAGCAAAAGAAGGTGTTGTTTTAGCAAACAGTCACCGAGGGTATGCCAGCAAATACCCTGAAAACACCATGCCTGCATTCATTGGTGCATTGGAAGCTGGTACACATTGCATTGAGATAGATATTCACTTAACCGTAGATAATCAAATCGTGGTTACTCATGACCATCGTATAGATAGAGTCTCAACAGGAACGGGTTTTGTTGAGGAGATGACGTACACACAACTGTCTCGGTATGATTTCGGCGTAAAATTTAATAACAAGTTTGAAGGCACAAAAATACCGCTACTGAAAGATGTTATAAAATGGGCTGTGGCCAATCAGGTTGGATTGATTGTTGAAGTTAAGCAGCGGCGTAGAGTTGATGAATTTATTGAACATCTAGTCGACGTCTTAAGTTCAGTTCCGAATGCGATATCACACATTCAATTACTTGGATTTAATCACGTATTAATCAACAAAGTAAAAGAAAAGATACCGCAATTAGCATTGCAGGTTGTCACTATTGAGCGATACAATGACCAATTAGCTGCCGTTTCTGCCTCAAATGCAAGTTGTGTTTGTGTGGAATATGAGTATACACATATCGACGATTTGAGAGCATATAAGGCGGCGGGGTTGGGTGTACGGCTGTACTTGCATGAAAATAAAAACGGCATCGCCCCTTTAGAGCAATATCTACTTAAATTTGGCTGTGACTGTCGTGCTGAAATCATTGAATGGCTTCAAGAAGGCCTTATTGACATTCTCAGTCATGATGATATTCCGTATTTACAATCTTTAATTGAGGATGCAGGGCTACAATGGAATTAATTTATAGTATCGGAAGTTGTCAATGACAGATAAACCAGAAGTATTGGACCTAAAGCCAACTCAACGGTTACTACTGGAATTAATTCGCAGGTACGGACCGATTTCCCGGGCCGAGTTAGCTAAATTATCCAACTTAACACCTGGCGCGATAACACAACAATGTCGTGAGCTCATTTTTTCTGGGTTAATTGTTGAAGGTGAGAAGAATATTGGACAAAGAGGCCAGCCTTCTCTTCCTCTAAAACTAAATCCCGGAGGAGCTTGCTCAATTGGCGTCTCCTTTAGTTCTGGTTTTATTGATCTTGCGCTTGTTGATTTTTGTGGAAAAAAAATTTTCAGCACATCAGAAGTACATCTAGAAAACCAACCTCTCATAGCCACTCTTGACCAAATTAAGAAAATGGTTAATAGCACGCTAAAAAAATTGAAGCTTCAACATGCCAGGATCCTTGGCGTAGGATATGCTGTACCCGGTTTTCGTGAAATCAGATGGAAAAAAAAGACAATGCGTTACTTGGCTAAAAAGCTGGCGCGATGCCGATCTGCAAGCTGAATTTCAGGCTAACCTCCCTTGGCCGACTTGGGTTGAGAATAACGCTAATGCTGCTGCTATTGGAGAATTGTACTCAGGTCAGTGGAATCAATACCGAGACTTAACCGTATTAGAACTAGGATATGGTATAGGTGCAGGGATTATTGCAGATCATAAATTACTGACGGGCGGCTTTAGAAATGCTGGCGAAGTTGGTATGGCCTTTCCTACTGGAACCCATCGGCCATCTTATAAAGATTTGCTCGGCACTCTCAGTGCTGCGGGTTACGATGAAAAGGAATTGCTTGGTCTTATAAAGAAAAAAGATATAGTTATAGAGACTTGGTATCAACGGTCATTAAAACAACTTGAAGACACTGTTTTAGGATGCCTTCAATGGTTAGACCCACAACTTATCATAATTGGCGGAGCAATGCCGAAAGAGATAACTTCTCGCTTTGCAGAGGATATCACGGATTGGTTGCAGTATCGTCTTGATCCGGAAAGACCTATGGTTAAAGTAGTTCATTCATCAATAGGTTCAGAGAGTGCCTCGCTTGGTGCTGCCATGCTATCTCTATATCAAATAATTAACCAATGATTGAAGTGCCTCAATGTGTAAAAACGAGCATCTAATCTATATAGGCAAGGTTTTATAGACTTTATACGGGGTATCAGTTTAGCGACAAATCGCTGATTACCACAGTGCCTTTTGAATCACTGACGCACGACAGAATAATCTGGCAGGTACCAGTATAAATAACCGGTAACTACCAGAGCAGCTTAAGCACAAATTAATTATTACTTGGTGCAAGTTCGATTAGCCATTTGTTCCAATTATTTTCATCTAATTGTTGAGTTGTACGTATTTTCCCATAAAACAAATCATAGTAAATTGAGTGGTTAAATAAATACAAATATTCATTTGGTTGATTTGGTGATAGCGGATTATCAACGTAGTACATTGCTTGTAAATGACCTTTCATATCCTGTTTAAATAATGTGGCTTTATTTTCTGGGTCGCAATCAGTTCCCCAACTTGCATCGTTGTAAAAACCACTTATTTGTAAGCAATGTGGTGTGTCTGAAATAGGAGAATATTGAGCTGAATATATTTGTATTAAGCTGCCATAGCGAGGCGAATCAACTACCTTTGTGATCAAACTATCACTATAACCTGCATTTTCCGCATTAAAATTACCACATTGATATACCCATGCATATTTCTCTTCATGAGTTGAAGAGTCTGTATATAGGCAAGTTTGCCCTCCCCCACCACACTGAAGACTCTCCATTCCACGCTTTTATGTTAACAACAGTAGATTTACTGACATTAAATTCAGGGTGAAAATCCCAAGACAGCGTTGAATGCATATTTTTTGTGGGTGGAATTAGAATTGGCATAGCAACTCTATCTAGCACCTGATTTTTAGCATAATATTCATCTATAGTATCAGTATCATCAGCAGTGATCATATTGACACCAATAGAACGATTCCAGTCTAATATATGTCTATAATCATAATTTTCACGAATAACAACTCCGGGAAAAACATCAAAAACACCTAACCTGTCTGCTAAATCATAACAGCAGGCTGAGTTATTTTGAAAATATGCTTTTATAATATTAATGTTGCCAACAGTATCCGGTATAACATTGGGAACCGTAATACCGGTTATGACGCCAGGACGCCAGAGAATATAGTCAGGAACGGGGACAAAAGCACCTAATGGCTTCTTATAAAACTTAATAATAGCGACCATTCTAGCCATTGTAGCTTCATTTGTATTTGATATGTCTAGATTTGCAGGAGCAATGTATTTACCTTGATAAATACTATCTTTTTCAATTACGGATTTAAAATCAGTTGAGTCTTTGATTACAACTTCGATATTAGGCACTATAGTTTCTTTTGCATTTGACCACAATGCTACGGCTCTACTTGCATTATCACGATAATCCGCTCCATTGATTGGGTCAATTTTCGGTCCCTCATTGATTCGTTTTGCGGCTATAGGACTGATAACAGGATTGGCCATTATTTCTTCTTTAATATTGTTTTCATTTAACATAGCGAACCAATCATTCGGTGTTGGATATTCAGCCATATTAAATTTAACAATGACTCTTTTTACCAGAGAAGGTTCTCGTAAAGATACTCTATAAATAGCCATTGCTGTTGGAGTTATTGCTGCCGCATCTTTAACTTCTAGATAAATGAGTGATTGTCCATTTTTATCGAGATAATTATGCAGCATTTCATCAACTGTAGGTACTGTATAATTTGTTTTTTCACGTGTAATCGTGAGTAGTTTTTTTTGTTGCAGTTCATCTAATGTTAAACTTTTAAGTTCTGGGTTTGGTCCTGTATTCAGTAACGGGTCGTAGTCTTTCTCTAACATTTTACCTATATTAATATCATGAAAAACCACAAGTTCATTATCCTTTGTCAATCTCACATCCGTTTCTATTGCTGCCCGGCAATTCTGATAAGACCTTTCGAAAGCCCCAAGGCTATTTTCGGGAATATCTGTTGTAAAATCGCCTCGATGCCGCACTGTAATAACGGAGTTATTATTAGCAATGACGCTTAATTGATAATACTGAGTCTCCCAGGATGGACAATCTGCGCTAGCACTATTGATATAAACAAAAATCATAAATATTATAGATGCTAGAGTGTTAAATTTTTTTAAGAATATACTTGGTGTTTTTTTATCCACACTCACCCCCAATAAGGCAATTTTAAATTTAAATTCATGAAGCGGTTTTATATACCAAATCAATAATAAAATACGTCCTTGTAGTTTTAGAGACGGATATTAAGAAAACTAAAAATTAATAATTGATTTTTATTGACTATTACTTGGTGTTTACTTCAATAGCCATCAGACTTAACTTAGCATTTGCACTATAAGACTCATTACAGGCAGTAATAATGCCTGATTGTGTTGAAGAAAAGAAAATATCACTAACAAAACTACATACTACATTTGAATCATTATCAGTATAATAAACGATATTTTCTGTATTAGATATTTTATCAGTAACTATAAATCTACAACCTATTACTGATTGGTTATTGACACTTAGATATCCATATTTGAAATTTTCAAGTGGTTTGTTAAAGTTAAATTCTTTTATTTGCTTTATGTCACACACACCATTAGACGCAAGAGATGTATAAGAAAATAAAGAATTAAAAACAAAAATGGCATATAAGAAATATTTTCTCCTACCCATAAAAACCCCTTTTTGTTATTTTAGATTGAAGACGTCATTATCTTACTGGCGTATCACATTAAAAATTTAAAGTGACTTTTCATATAAATATTATTTTGCACCACCAACATAAATAATATAGGCCATAATAGTGTAAGGCGGAATGACATTTACATTATGCTCATGCTCTCCTGAAGTTAAACTGAGCTTATGAGAGTGTGATTTTCCAGAGCCGGTATGTCCGGAGTCAGTGTACCAAACACGTCCATTATCTTTGCTACAATAAATTTGCCAATATCCATTAGCGGTAATTTCATTATTAATTGAATATTTTGAAACCGCAGATTGTGACAAGCTTAAACCAAGGTCGTGGGTGTGTGACGGGATCTGCTCCACAGTTAGAGATGTATCACCTGTATTCCCAGTAATGCTAACAGTAGAAGTTGATGTATCAACCATAATTTGTTTAGTAGTTTGATTTCCTGATAATTCACGTGAATTAGATAAATTACAATCATCTAATTTACCACCTAAAACAAATCTATCTATAAGATTAGGTGTGTTATTATTCCCATCGCATAACAACCATCCATTCGGTATAGAGCTTCCATAAAAAAGTATAATTGTACCAATAGGCAAATTAACCATATAACACCTCTTATTTAGTTACATTATTTTTAGCGTAAGATATTTCATTACCATGTGTTTAAATTAAAAATTATCGATATAGCCTCTTTAAATAAAAAATATCAATCAATCCAAAACTATAGAGTTAATGATTTTGGAAAATAAAATTTCATATCATATACACTATACGCTCATCAATTAGCATATATAAAAATATTTTTGGTGGTTACTTATTATTATTGTGTATTTTTCTTATTTTACAAATTAAAAGGTCAAAAAAAATTATTCGTTGAATATTAGCTATTAATTGATGATTACTTTTTTAAAAGCAATCTTAATTTGAAAGAAATAAAGCCAATTAAACCATTTAATAATGAACATTCCATAACGATATAGGTTTAATTGCTCAATGGAACTAAAATTCGCTATGTATTCAATGTGTGGTTTTTCATGATAAGGGAGTATAAACGGGAAGCCCAAAAATTTTATGGACGGTTTATGGTAACTTTACTTCTGTGAAAATATCATTCTAAGTTATTGCAACCTAAAGCAACTACCGTCAATCGCTTAGAGTATGAAGTTGCAGTCAATATTCCTATTTCAATAAATATCACAAAATAAGCGCTTGTAAATAATTCTGTTTATTTATCCTTCAACAAATGAAAACGTTTAGATAGCCTCATGAATACATGTTTTGCTTTCCCTAATGTTTTGATTATTTATTATTCGTCACAAAATAAATTTGTCTGAATACCGATAAGGTCTTCTCATCGGTACTCTTTCCTGCATTATCGGGGGGGGATGCAAAGTAGGAAGGCACTGTAGCATTTTACTTGTTCTTTCATGTTTACTGACAGGGTGTAATGCCATTCAGCATAACTATAAACTTCTCATTTTACTCAATGCTCAGCGCCCTTCTTTAAATGAAAGAACTAATTTTTCCAGCCTAAACTCTTTTTCTTCATTCTTTTAAATTCGTTCCGCACATTTTCAATTATATTTATTTGCCCTTTTGTCGGCTCACCCTCTAACATGATGACTTTCTCCAATAATGATAGGAATGTCTCAACCATTGCGGGCGTAAACTGAGTAATACTTAATTTCAGTATATGAGGGATACTTTGATCAAAGTTTATTTCATTATGTACAAGGTGTGATGATGAAGAAAACAAATCCACCGCATCTTGAGTTTCTAGATTAAAATTCTCTATAAACAGGTTAATAACCGTTTGTTTTTGTTCACGGGATATTTCACCTTCCTGCTTCAATGCACCAACAATAATGACCGCAGTGGCTTCCGTTGCCGTCGACAAATTATAGATTGGTTTTACCCCATATTGTTTTTGCCACTTTCTCCGTCGGGCCCAAGTAAATGGATTAAAGGAATTAAGGTCTACACCTGAGTTTTGTAATGAATGTAGCGCCCATACAAGCGCAGCTAATGCTGAAATTGCTGCTATAATAATATGCATACTAAGACCTATCCGATATCCTTATGAATTTGTTGTTCAATTTATCTTAAATTAGATGCAATAAAAAAGGGATGATGCTTAATGGAATGGGTTCACAAGTTAAGCTCTTTTTCTTCATAAGTCAAATTATTATGGGCAGAAAAATGTGAGGTAAAAGTAACGAAATTAAATCAAAAAATATACACAATATTCACACACTGTTTGTTAATCGATTTTTTAGACCAAATTTTGTCTACATGTGAAGTGTACGTTCTTCATCTGTATGTCCAGACTAGCTTGACTGCAGTTCGACACCACCTGCCTTGTTGAAGATTTACTTGCGGCTACTTTAGTACTAGTAGCCTGTATTTATTTCATGGAAAACAATTGTGCTGTCTTTGTTTTCGATAAAATAATATATGTACTGCTCAATACCGTTATCATAAGTTATCGTTAATCTGAGTTTATTAGGTGGTAACCACTTGTAAATTACCTCGACATTTTCAGTCTGATACTCAACATTATTTTTAGGTAACTGGTTTTTAAGTCGCTCTTGACGATATAGATTAGCTTTGTACGTTGTATAAATCTGTGCAATCTTTTGGCCTTTAAACTCGCAGAGATATTGATAACTTCCGTTAAAGACCAAATCTTCACTCATATTTAGGCAGGATTCATAGAAATTTTTTGATTCAGTGCTTAATTCAAGATTTGAGGCATACCCATTACTTATTACGGCTAACGACACTAACACCCCTACTTGGATGATCAACTTCTGCATCATTATCTCCTTATTTTCCTTCTTAATTATCTCGTAGTTTAACCATGTTAAGAAATGCAGAATTAAATGTTTACAAAGCGAAGAGCTTTACTTTTTTGTTATGATAAAGATGAATAAATTACATTGATCTACAGATGACAGCTTTTACGCTCTCTAATCTACCCACTGTATGGTGATGGTATGCTGAAAGCCATACAGGGGCGAACAAATTAAATATTGGCTATCAATTATCAAAATTATTAGAGATTAACTTTGTAATATCATTAGGATATATTATTTCGTTGCTCCGGGTTAGCTCATCTAACTCCCACCAATAGTAGCGACTAATAACAGATTTTTCGTTATTAGACCATCCATTAGTGTGGATCTCTTCTTCATTGGAAAAGACGATAAAAAAGCGCTCTTTTGCTAGCACCGTTTCGCCACTGGGAAGTGTCATTTCAAAAGTTCTTTGTGCAACACATTTTCCAATATTATCCCTGATAATGCCGGTTTCTTCTTTCAGCTCTCTGATAGCCGCTTGTTCAAAAGATTCACCATGCTCAACACCACCACCTGGCGTTGCCCAGTATGATCTGCCAGCTAAAGCATCGTTCGTATGAACAAAGCGAAATAGTAATACTTGTCTAGACGAATTAATAACCAGTAATCGGGATGAACACCGAACACGCATAGCTGATATGACCATAGTGAGTTAATAAGATATCACAGCTTAAACAAATAGTTATGAATGTAAAGCGAAATCAATCGAGATAACGGAATGGTTTGTTTATAAAAAATAACTATCATTTTAGCTTTATTAACGAGTGGGCTTGACATAAGAAAAGCGACATTAGTCATAATACTACTAAACAAGCCTGAGATTTCAATAATACATCTCTATGTGGTTCTTTAAGTGCTCTATTGTGACATTATGGATTCATTCGCATTGATGTAATGCTAAAAAATGAGATACTGACAAATAGAAAAACTTTCACTGATTTAACTATTTTATTTTTCAGGAAGCTACTATATGCATCGTAACATCATTTATATTGCAACGAGCCTAGATGGTTATATAGCAGATGCAAATAACCAATTAGATTGGTTATTCTCTATCCCTAATCCAGATCAAAACGATATGGGCTTTTCGGATTTTATGCAAAGAATTGATGCTGTTGTTATGGGTCGAACGACTTTTGAAACTGTATGTGGTTTTGATGGAGAGTGGCCATATGATAAACCAGTGTTTGTCTTGTCGAACTCAATCAGAGAAATACCAGTAAAACTCATAGGGAAAGCTGTTCATTTAGTGCGTGGCGAGATTAAAGATGTAATAAGCTCAATACACTGCGCTGGGTTTAAAACGCTTTATATTGACGGAGGTTCTGTTGCGAAACAGTGTTTGGCAGAAGATTTAATTGATGAAATGATAATCACTATTGTCCCAATTCTGTTAGGTGATGGAATACCTTTATTTGGTAATATGAAAAAACCGCTACAGTTTATTCATGTTAAATCAGAGCGTTATTTTGACTATATGGTTAAGAATACTTGGCACCGCCAGAGAAAATAATTTTGTCAATGTCGCTTTACATATTCGAATTAGAACTATCTTTATTTTTCTGTCGAATACTCGATGTGTACGGCAAAGTCCTCATCATTTATGAAAATGAAAACAGTGAATTTGTCTGTATGTCTGTTATGCGCCACTTCTTGGTTTGTTGAGGATGTGATTAAATATCATAGAACATTAGAAAGTTATATCTCAGTGCTTTTTGACGCAAAATTTACCCTTGATGCCTTAAAAGAGCCAAAAGTCATAGACTCAGCTCTGACAGAAAAGCGGGAAATAGCTATTTTTAACTGCGAGTGCCCGCTTAATTTTAAGTGCATATCATTAATTTTGAATGCCATACCTTTCACTTGAAAACTCGAGAGTTTCTAATTTTTAAGGCGAAAATAAGCCTCTCATCAGAGGCTTTTCTATTTCTCGGAAACAACAGCGCTTTAGCACATGATAATCACGCTAAATAAACTGAACCATAAGAACTAGAGCAATGGCAGCATGATCACAAAAGCAATTTCAAGCACTGTATTAAAAATAGCGAGTTGTAAAACTAATCGAAGAAACAAGGGGTAGCTTCATTTTTTATTTAATATTACTAGTCGTACAAACTATCCTTTGTTACTGTTTTATTCCAATTTAATATATAAAAACATTTTTTATATTGAAAGTGACATTTTTAAATTGGAATTATAGAAAAGGCAACACATTAAGTAATATTCTTTTTTACAACGCGAGTCATTACCCCCCTACTTTCTTGATAGAATAATAACATCAAGAAAAATAATAGCTTTCCATAATACACACCTATACGAAAGACAGTTTTTTGAAGCGCAGTAAACTATAACCCCATCCGAAATATCAAAAATTACATATCGTAATTATTCACTTAATGTATCCGTTTATTTTCTAGCTATATGCTGATTTTGATATAATATAACTATATATAAACAATCAATCATTTATTTAATCATTAATATGAAAATGAAAATTCGAGTAATATAATAAATATCGAAAGATTATTTATTATAAAAATAATTATATCTTTCATATGTATACTAAATTTAATGAATAAAAATATATAAAAAACAATCGATTGATAGAATAAGTGTTTATACCTATTAAGATTTTTCTTATTCCAGCAATGATTCACTTATTTAATTATTAACGCGGTTAAATTGTGCATTAAAATTTAACTAAGCAGAAAATGAGTTTTTAAAGTATTAAAGATTCATATTTCATTTTAACTTTACAAATAATATGAGAGGATTTTATGAAAGTATTAACACTAAAAGAAGTTAAGTTAGTTTCTGGTGGTACTTTTAATATCTGCAAACCATCTATTAGTAATGTTCAACCTATAACTCAACCTACTGTTTCGGCTACTACAGTGCCATCAGTAAGTGTTTCAGTGCCAAAAGTAACAGGCTCTTCAATATCAACGAGTAAAATTAGTTGGTCCTATAATATTGATGCTTCTGGTAGCACTGTTAACTCTATCAGTATCACGTTTTAAACCTAAGTGAAATAAAGCAACTATCCAACTTGCTTTATTTAAAAAAGAATGAGATGTGGCTAAATAACGGACAAAAATTTAGCTAACAAATCATAAATTTTATATCAATATGAGAGAAATATCATGAAAGAATTAACATTGAAAGAAGTTAAATTAGTATCTGGTGGCACTTCTAATGCTCAAGCTCCTGCCCCTGCTCCAGTAGTAAAAGGCGCAACAGTACCTGGCATTTATGGATCTTATAACTTTAGTGCTATTGGTAATAATAACAGTACCTTCAACGTTACGTACTAATCATTAAGTCTTAAACCTAAAGGAAAATAAAGCAACTATTCAACTTGCTTTATTTAAAAAGAATGAGATGTAGCTAAATAATGGACAAAATTTAGCTAACAAATCATAAATTTTAATTTTATATCAATATGAGAGAAATATCATGAAAGAATTAACATTGAAAGAAGTTAAATTAGTATCTGGTGGCACTTCTAATGCTCAAGCTCCTGCCCCTGCTCCAGTAGTAAAAGGCGCAACAGTACCTGGCATTTATGGATCTTATAACTTTAGTGCTATTGGTAATAATAACAGTACCTTCAACGTTACGTACTAAGCATTAAGTCTTAAACCTAAAGGAAAATAAAGCAACTATTCAACTTGCTTTATTTAAAAAGAATGAGATGTGGCTAAATAATGGACTAAAATTTAGCTAAACAAATCATAAATTTTAATTTTATATCAATATGAGAGAAATATCATGAAAGAATTAACATTGAAAGAAGTTAAATTAGTATCTGGCGGCACTTTTAATCTCTGCAAGCCACCTGTTACAACTACACCAAAAGTTAGTGTTCAACCCTCTGTTCCAGCTCCAGCCCCAACTCCAGTGGTAAAAGGGGTAACAGTAACCACCACTGTCATTAAAGATTCCTATAATTTTAATGCTATTGGTAACAATGGTAGTACTTTTAACGTTACTTACTAAGTATTAGTTATTAAGTATTAAATACTAATAGAGCGGCTATATCAGTCGCTCTATTTTAAATAGAGGGTGATTATGAATGGTATATTTAGAGAAGAAGCATTAGAGTATAAAAAAAGTCGATGGACAGGTAAAGCTCTAATTATCTCAAAAATCCCATTGTTATTTTATATTGTAATATCAGTTTTTTTTATTTCTATAGCATTATTTATGTTTTTGTTCCTAGATATTACTAGGAAAGAAACGGTTATTGGTGAGGTAATATCAAAGAAACAACCTGTAAATATATCCGTAACGCAACAAAGTATTGTTATTAAAAAATTTGTTAATGTCGGTGATTATGTAAAAAAAGGACAAAAAATATATCAACTAGATATTAGCAAGGTAACAAAAAATGGGAATCTAGGTGTTAACACAGTTAACTCCATTAATTATCAAGTGGAAAAAATTGATGATATAATTAAAAAGACAATAGATAGCAAAGAAATGACAAAAAAGAATATAGAAACACAAATAAATTTATATAAGAAGTCTAATATTCAAAATAAAGACATGGAACTCGCTATTTTAAAAAGTCTCAATGAAGCTAAATTGAGTTTAGATAATTATAGGATTTATTTGAAAAAAGGAATGATTAATAAAGAACAATTAACAAATCAAAGCAACATATTTTATCAGCAGCAAGTGGCTTATCAGGGTATAAGAAACCAAATAAATCAAGACTCTTTAATGATATCAAACTTAGAAAATGACTTAAAGATAAAGATGGCTGATTTTGATACTCAAATATATAAGTATGAATCTCAAAAAATAGATCTTCAAAAGCAGTTATCTGAAGCAAATGCAAATAATACTTTATTTATTCTGTCACCAATTGATGGTTTTATTGATACTTTAAATGTTAATGAGGGGCAACTTATTGACCCTGGAGAAAATATCATAAAAATAATTAGAAGCGATGAATCAGGGTATCAATTGATTTTATGGGTTCCAAGTAGTAGCGTCCCCTATTTAAATGTAAAGGACAAAATAAAAATACGCTATGACTCTTTTCCTTACCAAAAATTTGGACAATTTTCAGGAAGTATATCTATGATATCAAAATTACCCATTTCAAAAAATGAAATGTTATTATATTCCAGCTCACCAGTAAATTTACAAAGCTCTTTTAATACATCTTTTTACAAAGTAATAGTTGAATTAGATAACCAAAGCATAAAATATAAAAATAAAAAATTATATTTATCCAACGGTTTAAAGGCTGAAGCTATATTATTTTTAGAAAAACGGCCTCTTTATCAATGGGTGACATCATCGTATTATGACTCTAGCGTTTCTGAAGGTAAATAGCATGGTAGATATTAATTTTGTTTTAGATAGATTAGATCTTAAATTCAAACGAAGAATACCTAATATTATTCAATCTGAATCATCAGAGTGTGGCTTGGCCTGTATAGCCATGATCTGCAGATACTATGGAATGGAAATAGATTTGGTTAATCTAAGAAGAGAATTTGGGATTTCATCTCAAGGAGCAACACTTCAAAGCTTAATTGAAGCTTTGATAAATTTAAATTTAAAAAACAAGAGCATTATCAATTGATATTGATGAATTAAACTTAATGAAGAAACCCTGTATACTGCATTGGAATATGAATCATTTTGTTGTATTAATCGCAATTAGGAATAACAAATTCATTATTCAAGATCCAGCGATAGGTAAAAGAACAATCAATATTAATGAGTTTTCAAATAGTTTTTCCGGTGTAGCCATGGAAGTGTGGCCTGACAGTAACTTTAAGAAAGTAAAAAAGATTTCCAGGTTAAATATAAGGACCTTGTTAAACAACATAACGAACTTTTCCTTCATCACTATTAAAAGTATTGTGCTTATCATTTTTAATTGAGGGACTAAATATTGCATTTCCTATAGGAACCCAGTTAATCATGGACCATGTTGTAATATCTAGTGACTATAGCCTACTGACACTAGTGATACTTGGTTTGTTTGTTTTCACATTGCTCAATACTGCGTTGAGATTTGTTCGGGCATGGGTTTCTTTATTTATAGATACATTGGTCAATGTTCAATGGAAAATAAGCTTTTTTGATTACTTAATGAAATTGCCCCTTGACTTTTTCGAAAAAAGAAAAGTTGGGGGATATCCAGTCACGATTAGAATCATTAGATTCATTACGTAATACTCTAATAAACAATATTATTAATGGAATAGTTGATGGAGTAATGGTCATAGGGCTTTTTATAATGATGACCTTGTATGGCTCAAAAGCTAGTCTTAATTGTTATGGGATTTACCCTATTATACATTGCACTAAGAGTTTTAATGTATAATAAATATATTAGATACGCTGAAGAATATATTGTTAAGAGTGCAGAAGCGAATTCCCATTTTACAGAGACAATTTATGGTATTGCCTCTATAAAATCATTAGGTCTAAGTCTATCCAGATCAAAGAATTGGTTAAACTTAAATATTGAAGCCATTAATTCGAATATTAAAAATACAAAACTAAGCATGTTTTTTTATGGGGCGAACTCACTAATATCATCTATAGATCATATCATTATCTTATGGATTGGTTCACTAATGGTAATGGATAACTTAATATCATTAGGGATGTTTGTTGCTTTTAATATTTATCGAAGTCAGTTTTTCAGAGAGAGCTGCGAACTTAATAAATATGCTATTGGAAATAAAGATGCTAACTCCTTCACTGTGATAGAGTATCAGATGTAATTTTTACAGATACTGAAAATTACCAGCCCAAAAACGCGTTGATTTTACCCAATAAAAGCATGGATATCCGCATTGATAAGATATCATTTAAGTATGATGTTCACTCAATGGAAATTTTCTCTAATTTAAGTTTTTCTGTAAAGGCTGGTGAGAGTGTGGCCATTTGTAGGCCCTTCCGGTATGGGGAAAACAACTTTAATGAAGGTTATGTCTGGATTGCTAAGCCCTACAAGTGGAAATATTTATATAAACGATATAAATGTAGATACGATAGGATTAAATAATTATAGAGACAGAATAGCATGTGTTTTGCAAGATGATAAGCTATTTTCTGGCACTATAGCAGAAAACATATCCAGTTTTTGAGAGTGTTAAAGATGATAAAAGAATAGTTGAATGCGCTATTTTTATCTAATATACATGAAGAAATCATGAAAATGCCGATGGGATATGAAACGATGTTAAGCGAATTAGGTGGTAGTTTATCTGGAGGACAAAAGCAAAGACTAATGATAGCTAGAGCATTATATAAACAACCGAGCATATTATTTTTAGATGAGGCGACAAGTCATTTAGATTTAAAAAATGAAGCTTATATCAATCAATCTATCTCATCATTAAAAATAACTAGAATTATAATTGCTCATCGGGAATCAACAATAGCTAGTGTAGATCGGGTACTTAACCCCTGGGAGGCTATAGCAAAGTTAGAAAGAAGGAGTCAAAGAGACGTTTCGAAAATTAATGATTGATTTTATCCGTTGAACGGGAGAGATAACGTCTCAAAAAATCTCATAACTGCGTTATTAGTTATGATGATTAATTAATCGAATATAATCTTCATTGGGTTGAAAAATGAGCTCTAGCTATGATTTTCTAAAATATTATTGATATGAATTGTTATCTACATGATTGATAAACATGGCAATTTATTACCAATAATAGGCTTAATGACTGACTTTTATTTTCAGCTCATCCAGTGGCAATTTTTTATCAAAAAACCGAATATTTAAAAAATGAAAATTTGTATTATTGGCCCTTCAGGGGCAGGAAAAACAACGGTAGCAACTCAATTAGCAAAAGAACTCTCTTTGCCAGTGTATGAATTTGATGCTATTTATTGGGATATGACAGGAAATGAATACCGTAAAAACTCAGAAGAATTCATTAAACCTCAGATTGAAATGATTTTAAGTACTGATAGATGGATTATTGAGGGAGCGTATGATAAGCGTCTTTACCCTTTTCTTCTCGAATGTTCCATTATTTTTAGGATGAATGTGCCTTATTACTTACGTGCTATTCGTTTAGCCAACCGATTTTTAATCAGTACAATTATGCGAAAAAAGCCTAAAGAAACCCTCTTAAATACAGTTGAGTTATTGCGTTTTTCGAAAAAATATGATCAACGTTTAAATGAGTTTTTAGCTTCACACAATGCGTTATCTTCTAAAGTCATCCCTATCAAGAATATTTCTTTATGTAGGAAAATTTTAAAAAGTGAGCTATAAAATTCATTATATTATAAATTATGTAGTATGGTTTGGTTGATTAACTGAGTTTAGCTTAAATTAAAAGCCAAACCTGCCAATTTTTTATCGAAATTGTTGGTTTCAATATATTGATATGTAATACCATCGTATCAGTTAAAAATATTCTCTTTTTTTAAAGAAGCATATGAAATCTACTTTATCTGGAAGCTCTGTAGCGCCCTATCCTTGTTTGTTGTTACGAGTTGTGTTTATGGTTAATTGGCTGACTTAAGGTAACTTGATTTATATTACTGTGCGTTTATTTGTTTAAGTTTAGCTTCAACAAATTGCCGTAAGCGACTATTTGCTTTTGTAGCAATGTCACCTCTTTTTCTGCATCAGATTTATTATTTTTATTGCTACAGTGCCAATATACACTCTAAAGCTGTTTTGACTGTATTCTTTTTAGTCCGGAAACTAATCTCATACCATTGGGATTTACTGGGAGATATAAATTCATTAATGACCATTTTTTCAGTTTTTATGGCACATAATGCCCATATAGTTTGTAGTAGAGACCTGAGAATTACGAAGCTAGCGAGAACCGATACAAGCTGAATATAAATGTTATCGACAACTAATGTTTGTTTAAAAATCAGCCCAATGAAGAAAATTTGAATAAATAGCTTAATAGATAATGCTTTGAAAATAAAATTAACTCCCTGATTTTTAATCGCAAAATAGGGATTTTTCAAGTGTTGACGTTGCTCTTGAACTGGGATCCCTCTTATATAAACCATCCATGTTGACGTCTCACTATTTCTAAGGACAAGGCCTTTTTCTTTTAATCCGTGAATTTTAATAGAGAGCAATACAGCCCAAATTAACCCTAAGAATATTAGGTATAAAATAAAGCCAGTCACGTTATAAAAAGAAATGACTAACGCAATAATAATCAACAAAGTTAATTTACTTGAGTACAGCCAAAATGGTGCAACTTGATAGTTCATTTGATGTCATCCTAATGTCGAATTACTTTCTTGGCCTGATCTTTTATTCATCACTAGTTATAACTAAGAATATTCATTAATGCATCACTTTATGAATATTTTTATGTTGTTAGCACAAGCATTGTGCGGATGCGCTCTATTTTCTCTATCATGACAAGAAGATTTTTGTAGGTTAGAGTTACAAGCGCTAGAATAGTCACATAATATGAAGCAATAATAAAATGACAGGGGAAAATATGATCATATTAGTCACAGGAGCAACTTCAGGTTTTGGCGAAGCAATTACGCGTCGCTTTATTCAGCAAGGAGCAACCGTTATTGGAACGGGTCGTCGTACAGAGCGACTAACAGCACTACAAAAAAGAATTAGGCTCGCACTTTCACCCTATTACTCTTGATGTAAGAGACCGGAAAGCAATTCAAAATGCCATTGCAGGATTACCAACAGCACTAAAAAATATTGATGTTTTAGTGAATAATGCGGGCTTAGCGCTAGGTATAGAACCCGCATTCGAGGCTAACCCTGACGATTGGGCAACAATGATTGATACGAATACGAAAGGTTTAGTCAATATGACCTACGAAGTATTGCAAACTATGGTTGCCAATAATCATGGCCATATTATTAATATCGGCTCAACAGCGGCTAACTGGCCATATAAAGGTGGTAATGTTTATGGCGCCACTAAGGCGTTTGTTAAGCAATTCTCATTAGGACTACGGGCTGACCTCCAAGGCAAAAAAGTCCGAGTAACTGATATCGAACCTGGATTAGTTGGCGGAACAGAATTCTCTAATGTTCGTCTTAAAGGTGATGATGATAAAGCAGCGAATATCTATAAAGGCGCGGATGCACTTACACCTGAAGATATTGCTGAAACGGTTTACTGGGTAGCGACATTGCCTGCTCGTATGAACGTCAATACACTTGAATTGATGCCTGTTTGTCAAACCTTTGCTGGTTTAACTGTTTTATAAAGAGGCGTGATTTTTCGTACTTTTCTAAAGGAATTTGCGCTATATTTGTGTTTATATTGTCGAATAGAACTAACTTTGTAAGGAATTATAATGAGCTCATCACTAAAGTTTGTTAAGCAAGGTCTAGCGGCGGTAGTGTTTTGCCTTCCTTTGTTGGGGCTTTCTTCAGCAGCGCATGCAGGGAATGTTAACTGCTCAGCAGGAAGCACTTGTGTTACATCGGGAAATGTTGATAGTGTTTTGACAAAAGAGCAGGCACGCCAAGAAAAAGAACAGTGGGATCAAACACGGAGTTTACGTACAAAAGTAAATTCCCGTACTGAAAAAGAGTTTGATAAGGTTGACGCTGCATTTGATGCAAAAGATGCCTGCGAGAAAAGTCTTAATTTAAATGCTTATTGGGAGCCGAATACACAACGCTGCCTAGATGTAAATACAGGACGCCCATTAGCTCGCCCATAACTCATTAAACCCATTAAGGAGTTATTATGAAGAAAAGACTTATATTTCCAGCTCTATGCTTACTCGTTGCTCCAGTGTTAGCACAAGCATCATGTGAAAGTGTTATTGAAGAAATTAAGCAGAAAATTATTAACAACGGCGTTCCTGCCGATAATTTTAGCTTAGTTGCTGTTCCAAATGATGAGGCTGAACAAGCGCAAGGGCAAGTTGTTGGCCATTGCCAAAATGAAACATATAAGATCATTTATACTCGTCATTAATCAATAAAACTCAGGGCGCTATTATCAGCGCCCTTTTCAATCATCCTCGATAAGCTATGCATATTCGCACATAAATGCTTTGATCTTATCTTGATCTAAATAGTGACATAGCGTTTTTTCTTCCGGTCGTAATAAATACGGAATTTCGCCTAACAACGGTGCCTTTAAGTGTTTTTGTAAGCGATTAATGATCTGGGCATAATGTGCCAACCCTGGATTGATACGGTTTGCTATCCAGCCGATAAGCGGCAAACCATCGGCACGTATTGCATCTGCAGTCAGTAATGTATGGTTTACACAGCCATGCTGGATGCCAACGACAAGTATAACGCCGACTTTTTGTCCTTTTAGCCAATCAGTATAAAATGTGTTGTCATCCAATAAATAGCGCCATCCCCCATTACCTTCGATAACAACGGTGTCGCATTGGCTATTTAAGTTTTCTAGTCCTTGTTTAATCTTATTGAAATCAATACAGTTTTCTTGGCTGTAATTATCTTTGATTTTAATTGGATTAACATCGTCGTAGGATACAAGTTGTTGTGATGCCCCATGTATTAACAAAGCATCTTTATTCCGCATACCTTCCGGTGTATCAATACACTTATCAGCGATAGGCTTATAGCCTACAGCTTTAATTCCTTGGCCATTAAGAGCCTGCAGTATTGCTAACGTGGAGACTGTCTTCCCGACATCCGTATCTGTCCCGGTAACAAATAGATTCATCATAGTTATTTTCTATCCTGAAGTGACAGACGACTGCATACATGTTGCAGTGAAAAATGATATGGAATCAGTTTATGGGAATGGGTAACTCTTAAGTTTGCGTTAGCTCAATTTTCTGTTTAATAGCAAAAATTTTATTAACTACTGTTAACCTTGCAGTAACTGAAGTAATAAAGAACCATCATATAATGCTTGTTGAACTAATGCAGTTTCACTCTCTTTTTTAGTAACTTCAGATTGTTCAATGCGTAATTCACCACGATATAGAGGAATAGACTGCGAATGGCAATATTGATGTAAAAGTGAATAAAATACAGAGGAAATCCGATTTAGCGGAGAATTGATTAAAATTAATTCGGTGCCGAAGATATTAATGAGTTGACCGAGCTGTTTGGCAAGTATTTGCGCTATATCATTGAGTACATGTAAACAGAGTGGATCTTGGTCTTCCACAGCTAAACAAAAACTATCGATAGTCATGTCATGATTGAAAAATGAGGATGATGGGTATAAATGTTGTAATTCCACGGCATGTTTTAAGATAGCCGGAATAGCGATTGCCCCTTCTAAGCAACCAATACCACCACAATAACAAGTTTCCCCCCGTGTTTTGTGTTTGTACATGCCCAAAATGTATCGCTCGTCGCGTATGACTATCTAATGCAATGCCGTTATTGATAATTGCAGCGCTAACAACACAATCAATTTGTAAATAAATGATATTTTTTGCTGTTCTTTTTTCGTACAAAGAAAAATAATCGGCTAGTGCTAACGCATTAACATAAGGCTGTATATAAGTCGGTAGCCCAGTTTGTTCCGTTAAAAAATGGCCAAGTGGTAAATTATCAATGTCGTAATAAGGCAAAGCATAAATTACACCAGAGAAAGGCTCCACCAAACCATCTAAAACAATACTAATGGCCGTAACACGCTCTAAATGGCGTGAATATGTCGCAAAAAAATGGCTAATTAATGATGAGAGCGTATTGGAAAATTGCTCATTACCTTTAACGTCAAATGGATAGTCTTGTTCTACGATAGTTTGTGTATTGATCTCTTTTAATGAAAGGCTAATAGAGTTACAGGCAAGGCGGATAGATAAAAACTGCCACCCTTCACTTTCAATGACTAATCCAATCGCGGGCCTACCTCGCAAGCCGAGAACGGGAAACTCAATTTCTTTAACTAAATGGGCATCAATGAGCTCGCGCGTAATTTTTGTGATACTTGCGGGTGCCAATTGTGATTGTTTAGATAATGCAATCCGAGAAATTGGCCCATATTGATCAATCACACGGTAGACAATACCTGTGTTTAGTTGTTTGATTTGATCAATATGACCCGTTTGGTTTTCCATAATTCAGTGTTAAATCCCGTTATAAAGCAGTCAGTTATTATGCGTAATATAGAATGCAATTACTCCGACATACATGTTATTTGTGATTTGAATCACGTTATTTAGCCAACAATATTTTCAATCAGTAATTCCGTTAATTTTTTTGCAGCAGCAGGCAATGCTCTACGCGTATTGTAGACTAACCAGACTTCCGATGCGGCTTCAATATTTGAAAATCTGATGTATTTTACACCGTCAATTTTCATACGGGTAAAAGATTCTGTGATAATCGAAATTCCCATACCTGCAGAGACTAAACCTAATATTGTCATTGCTTCCCCTGCCTCTTGAGATATTTTGGGTATCACGCCAGCGGAAGTAAGCAGATTATGGATCTCATCATAGAGAGCTGTACCTACCTCTCGTTCGAAAAATACTAATGGATACTCCGCCAATAGATGAATGTCGACACCTGTTTTTTCATATTTTAATAAGGGATGGCCTTCATACACAGCAACCATAAACGGCTCTTTAAATAGAAGTTGGTAGTTTAGCTGCTCAGGGAGTTCGGTATTACGCATGATCCCAATATCAATACGCCCTGTAAGTAAGGGGGCAAGTTGCTGTTTTGTATTCATCTGATGCATATGGATAGCCACTTCGGGATATGATTCACGATATTGACGTAAACTCATGGTCACTTTATTCATAAACGGCGTCGTTGATGTAAAACCAATAGAAAGTTCCCCCTAATTCCCCTTTTTTCCATCCGTGCTGCTTTTGTAGCCGCTGCATCGACCTGGGCTAAAATTTGATAAGCCCTCTTTGGAGAAACATATTACCAGCAGGGGTTAATGAAACATTTCTATTGTTTCGTTCAAGTAATTTTGCGTTTATCTGTTCTTCAAGTGATTGAATTTGCTGACTCAATGGTGGCTGAGAAATGTGCAATCGATCCGCAGCTCGCCCAAAATGTAACTCTTCTGCAACAGCAATAAAATACCGTAAGTGTCTTAATTCAATAGCCATTTTTTCTTTGATATGTTTAAAGTATTATTGGTAATAATTAATATATTAGACAAAATAGTCTGAGATTTCTATTCTTTGATCGAAATCAATTGGGTTGTTATGGCAAGGAATTCTTTATGGAAAATTCATCAAATAGTCTTACGACTGAAAATACGGCTAACGGAACGCTAGATAACTCAAGCCCCCATAACTTACCGAAGAAACATTATATTCAACGTGATGATGCGTTGTATTTACGCGTCACTCTTTCTTTTTTCACTGTCGGTTTAGCAACGTTTGCGTTGCTCTATTTTGTACAGCCTATTTTGCCAATGTTGTCAGAGGATTTTAATGTTTCTCCCGCAACGGCTAGTCTTTCCTTATCATTAAGTACCGGCTTGATGGCGCTAGGGCTGCTTATTACGGGGCCAATATCAGATGCAATTGGGCGAAAAAATGTGATGGTAGTAGCGTTAACAAGCGCCGCACTATTTACTTTGTTGAGTGCTTTTATGCAAAGTTGGCAAGGTATTTTAATTGCAAGAGCACTTGTGGGTTTATCTCTAAGTGGCGTCGCAGCGGTTGCCATGACCTATCTCAGTGAAGAAATTCACCCCGAGTTATGTCGCATTATCAATGGGCCTCTATATTAGTGGTAACTCTATCGGTGGAATGAGTGGCCGTCTTGTTACAGGGGTGATTGCTGATTTCTATTCATGGCGCGTTGCTGTAATACTATTAGGGGCACTCGCTTTAATTGCCGCGATCAGCTTTTGGCGCCTATTACCACCATCACAACATTTTCGAGCAAGCTCTTTAAAACCAAAAAGTTTATGGGTCAATCTGCGTCTTCATTTTCGAGACAAAGGTCTACCATGGCTGTTTATTGAAGGCTTTGTTTTGATGGGCGGGTTTGTCACTATGTATAACTATATTGGTTATCGTTTACTGGAAGCCCCCTATCATTTCAGTCAGGCAACAGTAGGTATGCTATCAATAATTTATTTAACAGGAACTTATAGCGCATCTAAATCGGGAAGCTTAACTAACAAGTTTGGGTTAGGTAAAGTTTTAATCGCTGCTTTAGTTTTAATGTTAGCGGGTATATTGTTAACACTCTTTTCTAGTTTTTGGATCATTCTGTTTGGCATGACGGTGCTAACAACGGGCTTCTTTGCTGCCCACTCGGTCGCGAGTAGTTGGGTTGGTCATCGTGCTAAACGAGCAAGAGGTCAAGCATCTTCACTTTACCTATTCAGTTATTATGCAGGCTCAAGTATAGCAGGGACTGTAGGCGGGATCTTTTGGTTTCAGTTTGGTTGGTCTGGTGTAGCTTGGTTTATTGCAGGATTACTCATCATTGGTATGTTAATCGCTTACAAGTTGAAAGTTAGCTGTTAGGGTTTGGTAATACTTACCAAATGATGGAATTTATTTTGCACTTTTGTTTAAGTGAAAATGTTGTCCTCAACAATTATGAGGACAACAAATGAAAAAACGACTTTTATTACTTCCCTTCTTATTCTGCTTTTCTGCTATCGCATTGGGACATGGTTATGTAGAAGAGCCTAAAAGCCGAGCCTTTTTGTGTAAAAAAAATCTAAATAGCAATTGTGGTGCAATACAATACGAGCCGCAATCGCTAGAAGGTCCTAAAGGTTTTCCCCTTTCAGGGCCACAAGATGGGCAGATTGCAAGTGCAGGTATTCCCCGTTTTGCTGCTTTGGATGAACAAACGTCAGCTCGATGGGTAAAAAATATTATCACAGAGCCTCAGCAAACCTTTAAATGGTATTTAACAGCAAGGCATGCGACAGCTAATTGGCAATACTTTATTACTAAGCCTGACTGGAACCCCAACTTACCAATAACGCGTGAACAATTAATCTTAATACCCTTTTGTCAATATGCTACCCCTTCACGACCAGAAACCATTGTTGAGCACCAATGCGTATTGCCAAAAGAAAATCGTGGATACCAAATAGTACTTGCTGTATGGAGTATCGCTGACACTGAGAATGCTTTTTATCAGGTGATTGATCTCGATATCAAATAAAACATATGCAATAAAGGGGGGATGTCGCCTCTCCCTTTTCTTCCTAGTTAACTTATTTATTTGCACAATGCTTGATGTTTGTTATGATTAATTCAGATACAGTATGTTGTAACTAATTAGGGGTATTGCATCATGAATAATGCCAAATATGACCTTATTGAAGGCTTTAACCGGTTAGAAAGTAAAATAACGGAACTTAGCCAATTGATTGCTGAGCAACCTTCTATTTCTGCGACCGTTTTTCGTCTTCCGGATGTCATGAAAGGAGAAGAAAATAATGAGATTAAACAAATCGATGTTGAAAAAATAACAGGTAAACTCGCCATCCAACATGCTATCGAACATTATAACCTATTATTTATTCATGATAAATCAGAACTCACCAGTAATAAATCAGCCGTTAGGTTACCTGGCGCGATCTGTATTGATATCCCCTATTCTACTTATCAAACTTTTCGGGTCTTGCTAGATGAGATCAATGAATTAAAAATACAGATAAAACAAATAGTCACTCAAAAAATCAGGGGTTGATGAATCGCAACGTTTTGAATTTATTCATGATACACTGCATGGTTTACTGACATTAAATACCTATCGAACTCTAACCTACCTTACTGATATCGATACCATAAGGTTTGGTTGGGCAAATAAAAAAGTCATAAATAAAATGACAAAAGAACAGGTGTTGAGCAAGCTGCAAGGCTCATTGGAAAGTGGGCGCCAACCATTGGGAGTTGCAAAGGAAGAGTGGTTGAAACAATTAGAGCAAGAAATTCTATTGATCAGCCAATTAAATAATGACGTAGTACTTAAAACACAACGCCCCGTTAAAGTGCAACCTATTGCTCGTGTTTGGGATAGCGCCCAACAAAAACAAACTCAGTTCGCTTGTGCCAACCCTTTGCTCATTTTTGCGGTTGAAAAATCACTGACTGATATTGTGATAGGTAACCTACCCGATTACCATGTTGATAACATTGCGATCCGTAATCGACCAAGGTCTAAGCCTGTTGAGCTACTGATACCCCGCTTAAATTTATATATGGAAATATAAAAAAACACCTGCCATTGATGAGCAGGTGTTTAAATATTCAGTTAATAAATTAGCTGATTAGCTTTTCATGCTGCCAACCATATCTTCTGGGCGAACCCACTCATCGAACTGCTCAGCAGTCAGATAATTTAGTTTTAATGCTGACTCTTTCAACGTTAAGCCTTCTTTATGTGCTTTCTTAGCAATTTCAGCGGCTTTATCGTAACCAATATGTGTATTAAGAGCAGTAACCAGCATCAATGACTCATGAAGTAGCTTCTCAATTCTTTCACGGTTTGGTTCAATACCAATCGCACAGTGTTCGTTGAAACTACGCATACCGTCAGCCAGTAGGCGGATAGATTGCAGGAAGTTATCAATCACCATTGGGCGGAACACGTTCAGTTCAAAGTTACCTGAAGCACCACCGATATTGATAGCAACGTCATTACCCATCACTTGTGCACATAGCATCGTTAAAGCTTCACACTGTGTAGGGTTAACTTTACCTGGCATGATTGAGCTACCTGGCTCGTTTTCAGGGATTGCGATTTCGCCAATACCACAACGAGGACCTGACGCCAACCAACGAACGTCGTTAGCAATTTTCATCAGGGACGCCGCTAAGCCTTTTAGTGCACCATGAGCGTGAACTAAAGCATCACATGTTGCGAGTGCTTCAAATTTGTTAGGTGCAGTAACAAATGGTTTGGCCAGTCAGTTCCGCAATTTTTTTAGCAACACGAACCGCATACTCAGGGTGAGTATTTAGACCGGTACCAACAGCCGTACCTCCCAGCGCTAACTCACATACGTGTGGTACAGAGTTTTCAATGTGTTTTTCGCTATGCGCTAACATCGCTACCCAGCCAGAAATTTCTTGGCCTAAAGTCAATGGCGTTGCATCTTGTAGGTGGGTACGACCAATTTTTACGATGTCTTTAAATTCTTTTGCTTTAGCATCTAATACTTTGTGTAACGCTTTTAATTCAGGTAGCAAGTGCTCGCGAATAGCAACAACGGCCGCAACGTGCATTGCAGTTGGGAATACGTCGTTTGAACTTTGGCTCTTGTTAACATCATCGTTAGGGTGAATAAGACGCTCATTACCTCTTTGTCCACCTAAGATCTCGCTACCACGGTTCGCCAGTACTTCGTTCATGTTCATATTACTTTGAGTACCAGACCCCGTTTGCCAGATAGCAAGAGGGAATTCAGTAGGATGCTTGCCAGCTAATACTTCGTCAGCCGCAGCGATAATCGCATCACCGCGATCTTTAGGCAGTAAGCCTAAATCCATATTCACGCTTGCAGCAGCTTTTTTAGTCACTGCTAATGCATGGATCAACGCAACAGGCATTTTTTCTACAGATATACGGAAATGTTCTAAAGAACGCTGAGTTTGCGCGCCCCACAACTGGTCAGCAGGTACTTCAATTGGTCCCATTGAGTCTTTTTCAATGCGAGTGGCTGCCATTACTATCTCCTTAAGTACATACACAGAATAATCGGTTTTGGAATCATCAGCTTGCAGGTAAGCCGATAACACCCCCCTATAATGCCACATATTTAATTTCAATAATGCGACTTAACCGTGTTTATTGTATTGTAGTAAAAAGGAAATAAGTTGATTTTTAGAAAAAGAGAGTTTTGGCTATGCTAAAAATGATTAATAAGATTCAAAATTACGACTGGGGGAGTACCACTGCACTCACACAGTTGTACGCTATCCCTAACCCAGAACATCTACCCATGGCTGAGTTATGGATGGGAGCACACCCAAAAGCGAGCTCTTGTGTCGTGAATACCAAAACAGGCCAAACGCTCCCACTGATTGATTATATTGCGAGTAACCCAGAAGAAATTCTAGGTAAAAAAGTAGCAGACACTTTTTCCTCCCGCTTACCTTTTTTATTTAAAGTGTTATGTGCCGCAACCCCTCTTTCGGTACAAGTCCATCCTAATAAGGTTTATGCTGAAGTTGGTTTTGCAAAAGAGAATGCTGCGGGGATCCCTTTAGATTCGCCAATCCGCAACTATAAAGATGATAATCATAAACCTGAGCTGATTTATGCTTTAACACCTTTTAAAGCAATGAACGCATTTCGCCCACTCAATGAAATTGCTGAACTGCTTGATTTTGTCTCTGCGGCTCACCCTGAAATTCAATTCTTTGTTCAATCACCAACTGAAGAAAAATTAGCGAAATTATTTGCACAAATTCTGAGTCTCACAGGTGAACAAAAAGAGTTAGCACTAGGTGTATTGAAAGCCGCATTAAACAGTCGCCAAGGCGAACCATGGAACACCATAAAACAAATGGTTAGCCTCTATCCTGAAGATACAGGTTTATTTGTCCCACTGTTGCTTAATGTTGTTGAGTTGCTGCCTGGCGAGGCAATGTTCTTATATGCAAGGACGCCACATGCTTATATTGAAGGCGTTGGGCTAGAAATCATGGCTAATTCCGATAATGTCCTACGAGCTGGACTGACCAATAAGCATATTGATGTTCCAGAATTGATAGCAAATGTAGATTTTATCCCCAAAACAAGCCAAAGTTTACTTAGTGAACCAGAAAAAACAGGAAATATCTGTAAATATCATATACCAGTAGAAGATTTTGCATTTAATATATATTCTATTGATGACACAGAGATAAACATAACTAATGAAACGGCTTCTATCTTTTTCTGCATAGATGGCGAGTTAGTTTTGAAGTCAGGCGATGATGAATTAAAAATCTGTTCAGGAGAATCTGTTTTTCTGGCGGCCTTTGAAAAAGAAGTTTACGCCACAGGCGTGGGTAAGCTCGCTCGTGTCTATAACCTTTAATGTATTTTTGTGTTTTGTTCGTCTTGATTGCACGCAAAAGACGGTTAGATAAAACTTGTACAATTTTTATAGCGCGTTAAGACAACGCGCTGAAAGGATGGATGTTCATAATGAAAAAGTCATTAGTTGCAGTTGGTGTAATAGTTGCTATTGGTGCTGTATGGTGTGGTGCATCATGGTACACAGGCTCTAAAGTTGAGTCTGAATTAAATTATATGATTGAGGATACCAACTCATTTATTAAGGTAAATGCTCCAAGTTCAGGTTTACAGTTCAAAGTGGAAAACTTTAAACGTGGTCTATTCTCCTCGCAAGCTAATATCGTTATCTCATCCGTATATTCTACTGGCCCAGAGGAAAGTCTTGTATTTAATACTGATATTGAGCACGGCCCTTTCCCTCTATCACAACTCTCTAAATTCAATTTAATGCCTAAACTGGGCGCGGCACATATTGAATTAGCAAATAATGAATCAACCAAAGAGCTATTCGAAATAACAAAAGGTAAACCATTTATTTCAGGTACTGCTGTTGTTGGTTATGGCCAAAGTGTTGATGCAAATCTAGATTTGTTACCCGTTGAATTTACCAAAGAAAAGTCAAACATTTCCTTTAATGGATTAAAACTATTATTTAATGCCTCTTCTGACTTTAACGAGATTGAAGCCACACTGAATACTGACAACTTATTGATTCAGAATGCAGATAAATCAGAAGAAATGATGTTAAAAGGGCTAAAACTAACTTCTAACCTGACTAAGTCCGAACATGATTTCTATATCGGTAAACAAGATTTTGTTATAGAAAATGCAAATGTTAATATCCCAGAGGTTAAATTTTCTTTCAAAAACTTAGTGATGACTTCAGACTCTGCACTGGAAAAAAGAAAATATTAAAGGTAGCTTCACTTACAGCATTGATGATTTAGTCGCATTAGATCAAAACTTAGGCTCCGGTAAGGTAGTTATTTCGATTGATAAGCTAGATGCAAAAGCGTTGGGTAAATTTGTTAAACAATATAATAGTGCATTAGCAGAAGGAGTTGCGTCAGGCAATCCAACAGCAGCAGGTGAAAAAATCGCAATGAAGATGATGAAGGAAACATTGCCTGAAATGCTGAAAAACCAACCGACCTTCTCTATCAGCCCTCTTTACTGGAAAAACTCTGCAGGTCAAACAACGACAGACTTAAGTATGACCTTTAATAAGTGGGACCAAAAAGAGCTTACTGAATTAGCAATGACAAACAAAGTTGATGAAGCAGTTAAGAGCTTATTTAAGTCATTTGACTTTAACCTCACGCTGAACAAACCAATGGCTATTGAGTTAATGTCTCAAATCGCTATTTTAGACCAAGGTCAAGTTGTTGATGCAGAAACTAAGAAAATGTATGTTGAGCAAGCAACAAATGAGTTTGATCAAGTACAAATGCTCCTAACTTCAGATATGTTCAGCTCACCGTTTGAAGAAATGTTCATGACTGACGAAGAGCGTGCAGAAAAAGCGAAACAGAAAAAATCACCATGGATGATAGAGAAAGGTAACGATCTGACCATGACTATCAAATATGCAGGTAATGATATTACGTTTAACGCGGATAGCTATACCCTTGCGGACTTCTTAACTAAGATGAAGTTGATGGCAGGCCCTGAAAGCTCTATGGAATATGAAGAAGAAGAGTTAGTTGTACCACAAACCGAAGATGCGCCGGCTGACGGTGCTGAAGTAGCACAACCAGCTAACTAATCTGCATTAATATTAATCTTAAACGCCAGTCAATATTTTTTGACTGGCGTTTTCACATCTATACTAGGATATATTGGCTAATCCATACACATAAAGGGACTCAATTCAGTGATAAACAGACAACTGCCACTTACAGACATACATCGCCATCTAGATGGTAATATCCGCCCCGAAACAATCCTTTCCCTTGCCCAACAACACGGTATTACGCTACCTGCTAATGAGATTGAAGCTTTACGTCCTCATGTGCAAGTAATGACACAAGAGGCTGACTTAGTCGGTTTCCTGCAAAAACTAGATTGGGGAGTTGCTGTATTAGCCGATCTCGATGCCTGTAAACGTGTTGCTCAAGAAAACGTCGAAGATGCTTATAAGGCGGGTATTGACTATGCAGAATTGCGTTTTTCTCCTTATTACATGGCAATGAACCATCGCCTCCCTATTGAAGGTGTTGTTGAAGCTGTCATTGATGGTATTACGGCTGGTTGCAAACAGTATGATATTAAAATTAATTTAATAGGGATCCTTAGTCGAACCTTTGGTCAAGACGCTTGTGCAAAAGAGTTAGCAGGCCTACTCGCTCACCGCGACAAACTTTGCGCATTGGATTTGGCTGGAGATGAGCTTGGCTTTCCAGGCTCCCTTTTCCACTCTCACTTTACCCAAGCGCGCGATGCCGGTTTACAAATAACTGTTCATGCAGGGGAAGCCGCGGGTGCAGAAAGTATTTGGCATGCAATTAAAGAATTAGGGGCACAACGAATTGGCCATGGTGTTAAAGCTTGTGAAGACCCTAAGCTGATCGAATACTTAGCAAAACATAAAATTGGTATTGAAAGCTGCTTAACCTCGAATATCCAGACCAGCACTGTACCGTCATTAGCGAAACATCCATTGAAAATGTTTTTAAACCATGGTGTGTTAGCGTCGATTAATACTGATGACCCTGCCGTAGAAGGCATTGAATTAGCTTATGAATATGAAGTTGCCGCCCCTAAAGCTGGGTTGACACCATCTGAAATAGAGCAGGCTCAAATCAATGGGTTAAGTATCGCCTTTCTCAGCGAAAATGAAAAACAGCAACTCAAACAAAAAGCAGCCCTTCGCTAACCTGCTATAAAGCTAAAATCATTCACGTTTTGGGCAGTTAATCCCCTTTTCTGCCCTGTTTAGCTTTTTTCTCTGAAGGTTAAGTTTGCCTATTATTGATAACACCATAGTATGTTGTAACTAAATGGTGATTATGGATTGAGTAAGTCGGGTTATTATCCCCCCGACTTTACTATTAATTATTTAGTTAAACGTTTTGCGTAACGCTGGGCTAAAACCGCGCATACCATTAATTGGATTTGATGAAATATCATTAGTGGCAATAAGATTATCCCTACAACGGAGGCTGGAAATAGCACATTTGCCATAGGAACGCCGTTCGCTAAGCTCTTTTTTGAACCACAGAATACGATTGTGATTTCATCTTCTTTACTGAATTTAAATAAGCGTGCCGCAAGTGTATTTAGGATCATAACGACAAATAAAATAAGGCAGCTGATCACCGCAATCATAAATAGAGAGTATCCATCAATACGCTGCCAAATTCCTTCAACAACCGCTTCACTGAAAGCGACATATACGACTAATAATATAGAAGAACGGTCAGTGATATTAATTAATTTACGATTACGGTTAATCCAATTCGCTAATAGTGGACGAGACAGGTGCCCTACTACAAATGGCAGCATTAATTGCAATAAAATAGAGCCAATTGCATTCAACGTATCCATTGCTTGGCTGCCATCTTCATCCATTAGTAACCCCACCAATATCGGCGATAAAAAGACGCCGAGAATACTGGATGCTGACGCACTGCAAATCGCTGCGGCCACATTTTCCTCCGGCAACAGAGGTAAAGGCAATGGCCGATTGTACCGTTGCTGGCAATGCACAAAGATAAAGAAACCCCATGTATACCGTCGGTGACATCCATGACGGCACCATAAAATGCAAAGCTAATCCAATAATAGGAAACAGAATAAATGTGCTTGAAAATACTAATAAGTGTAGTCGCCAGTGCCCAATCCCTGCCATGATTGATTCACGAGAAAGCTTTGCACCATGCATAAAGAACAAAAGCGCAATAGCTGCTGTTGTTAGATACTGAAAGCCAACTTTGATTTCCCCTTCACAAGGAAATAGGCTTGCAATCACAACAACGCCAATCATAATCAATAAAAAAGGGTCAATTTTTAATTTTGCTAACAAATTCATGTTATTACCTAACAAAAAGCCAGCTAAAAATGCTGGCTCATCTATTTAAACATTAACAATCAAGAGTAACGGTGCGTTTTTGTTTATCTGAAAGTATACCAGCCTCAATTAATTTCATAATTTCAATGGCTTCTTGTGGCTGTACTGGATTTGCGGCACCATGACGGATTGCCTCATGAATGGCAAGATAGTAACCACCATAATTTCCTTTTTCATTTTGCCATTCTTGGGAAATAAGCGCATCGCCTTGTGACAGCGTCACAACGCCATTACGTTGATCTATTCCCCAATTTTCATGAGTCGGTAACAGACCATTTTTTAAATTTTCTTCTTGTGAATCAAGACCATATTTGACATAACTTCCCTTCATGCCATGAATAACATAGAGAGGCGATTCAGCGGCAGCTACTGTTGTTGCGTGAAGAACGACTTTTTTATCTGGATAGTGAAGAAGAACATGGAAATAATCAACGGCTTCAGCACCTGGGCGGATCATCCCTAAATCTGCGGTAATACTTGCTGGTTTTCCGAAAAATTGTAACGCTTGATCTAATAAATGAGGACCAAGATCATACCAAATTCCACCGCCTGCGACTGCTGCCTCTCGCCATCTTTGTCGTGTGACTGGGCGATAACGGTCAAAATGTGACTCATAATATTTAATGTCGCCTAGGCAACCATCAGCAAACAGTTTCTTCAGTGTTAAATAGCCTGCATCCCAACGGCGATTATGATAAACCGATAAAAGCTTTCCTGCTTGTTGTGCCTGTTGTTGTAGTGATTGAGCCTCTTCTACAGTGACAGTAAAAGGCTTATCGACAACGACATGCTTGCCTGCCGCTAACGCTTGGCTTGCCAGTGGATAATGAGTGTCATTGGGGGTCGGGATAATGACTAATTCAATTTCAGGATTTGCAAACAGTTGCTCAGGTGAAGAGACGACTTCAACATCAGGCCAATCAGCGGTTACCTTATCTGAATTGCTACTGGAGATAGCTGTCAATTCATACCCTGGCAATGTAGCGATAAAAGGGGCATGAAATGTTTTACTTGCATAACCATAACCTACAATACCGACTTTTATTGGTGCGGACATAATGACCTCATTTTATTAATTTTCACTGAATCCATAAAAAGTATCACCATAACGAATTAATTAGCAAATAAAACTATGGTAGGATAGCCTCGAATTGATGCTACTTAAAAAGTCATTCATGATTCAGCAACGTGATAAAAGAGATGCGTTCACTAGCCACGAGTGTAAGCAAAGACAGTTCTTGATACTGCTGCTTAGTGTATGATTTAGCTTATAATATGGATTAAATTGATATGACGCCTGTTTATGACCCCCATCGTATTACTGGTTGGCTCCTTGCCCCCGCAGCTTTCATCTTATTAACGTGTTTTGCTGTATGCTCTATGGTGGTCATGTATTTTATTACGTTATATCGAATTATCACTACAATTGATGATTGGACTCACTATATCCCATTCGACTGGTATTTATCTTTTCTGATCACTATCGTTATGATGGTATTCACTATTCATATCTTAAAACTTATGTTTATGCGTTCTCGGCATTTTCCTCGCCGTTTTATTATTTGGATGTTAGTCCTGTTATTGCTTGGACTAAAAACCTTTTATTTTGCAAATATTGATTCCCTAACGGCGCTAAAAACACTCGCCTGGCCACTTATCGGTGCTGCTATTTTTGTTCCTTACATCAAAAATTCTGCTCGTGTGAAGATGACTTTCACACAAGATCGATAAGCATCACAAAAATAGCTTGTTATCATACAGCCTGTTTAACTGACGCTCGTCAGTTTTTGTTCTTTTAATTTTGTTTTCAGGCAATAAAATGACTGATTATCTTTTGCTATTCATTGGAACCGTACTGGTTAATAACTTTGTACTGGTAAAATTCCTTGGTCTGTGCCCTTTTATGGGTGTATCAAAAAAACTCGAAACAGCCATCGGAATGGGCTTTGCTACCACTTTTGTTATGACACTCGCCGCAATCAGCTCTTGGTTGATGGATACGTTAATTTTAGTGCCCCTCGACCTGCTCTATCTGCGCACCCTAAGTTTTATCTTAGTGATTGCCGTGGTTGTGCAATTCACTGAAATGGTTGTTAGAAAAACCAGTCCAACGCTCTATCGCCTGTTAGGGATCTTTCTCCCACTTATTACGACTAACTGTGCAGTTTTAGGGGTTGCTTTATTAAATATCAATCAATCGCATGGTTTCTTACAGTCTGCTGTTTATGGTTTTGCAGCCGCCGTTGGTTTCTCATTGGTAATGGTGCTGTTTGCCGCTATTCGCGAACGGTTGGCGGTCGCTGATGTTCCTGCACCTTTTCGTGGCTCATCTATCGGCCTTATCACTGCTGGACTAATGTCTTTAGCATTTATGGGTTTTAGTGGTTTGGTGAAGTTCTAATGATATCGTTATGGATTGCTATTGGCATTTTAGCCGTTTTTGGGCTGATCTTTGGTTTGATCCTTGGCTATGCCTCATTACGCTTTAAAGTTGAAGAAGACCCCATTGTTGAAAAAATTGATGCCATTTTGCCCCAAAGTCAATGTGGTCAATGCAGCTATCCGGGGTGTCGCCCCTACGCAGAAGCTGTAGCCAATAACGGAGAGATGATCAACAAGTGCGCGCCGGGTGGCGAGCAAGTCATGTTGAAAATGGCTGAACTTCTTAACGTAGACCCTCAGCCAATTGATGGTGATGAAAGCGCACAGAATCCTGTTCGAAAAGTCGCTATTATTGATGAAGAAAACTGTATCGGCTGCACCAAATGTATTCAAGCATGTCCTGTTGATGCCATTGTTGGCGCAACGCGCGCTATGCATACCGTAATTGAAGATCTCTGCACAGGTTGTGATCTGTGCGTAGCCCCTTGCCCGACTGATTGTATCGAACTTGTTCCTGTGAAAACGACCACTGCAAACTGGAAATGGGATTTAAACAGTATTCCTGTCAAAAATATTCCTGTATCACCTGATGAACAACAACCGAAATCTCCTTTCGCCACGGTAAAAGGAGATGCGCATGTTTAAGTTGTTTAATTGGTCAAAAAAAGACAATATCTGGGATTTCTCTGGTGGGATACACCCGCCAGAAATGAAATTACAGTCAAGCCAAACACCAATGCGTGTGGCATCAATTCCCGATGAACTGATTATCCCGTTACAGCAGCATTTAGGCCCTGAAGGGGAATTGATCGTCAAAGTGGGTGAACATGTGCTCAAGGGGCAACCCTTAACCCGTGGTGTCGGTCGTACAGTGCCTGTTCATGCCTCAACTTCAGGCACTATCACCGCAATAAAACCGATGGTCACGGCACACCCTTCTGGCTTAAAAGAGCTATCAGTTTGCCTCAAAGCCGATGGGTTAGATACTTGGTGTGAGTTATTCCCTGAGCCTGACTATTTACAGCTCACTCCTCAACAATTATTACAAAAAATTGAGCAAGCAGGCATCGCTGGGCTTGGTGGTGCAGGTTTCCCTACCGCGTCTAAATTAGCGGGAGGGAAAGATGCTATCAAGACATTGATCGTTAATGCAGCCGAATGTGAACCTTATATCACAGCAGATGATCGCTTAATGCAAGAGCATGCCGATGAGGTTATCGAGGGTTGTCGTGTCTTGCAACATTTACTCAATCCTGATCAAATACTTATTGGCATTGAAGATAATAAACCTGAAGCCATTGCTGCACTGAAGAAAGCCATTACTGCCCATGATAAGCAGATTTTTGTGCGGGTGATCCCCACCAAATATCCTTCTGGTGGCGCTAAGCAGCTTACTAAGATCCTGACGGGTAAAGAGGTTCCTTCTGGTGCCCGCTCCTCACAGATTGGCGTATTGATGCAAAACGTCGGTACGGTTGTTGCCATAAAACGTGCCGTCATTGATGGGCAACCTTTGATTGAACGTGTTGTCACCGTTACAGGTGAATCTATTACCTCCCCTGGAAACTTTTGGACTCGCTTAGGTACTCCTGTTCATCATCTATTACAACAAACGGGTTTTACCCCTGCATCTGAGCAAATGGTGATTATGGGGGGGCCACTAATGGGCTTTACTTTGCCTGATCTCAAGGTACCTGTAGTTAAAATATGCAACTGCTTGTTAGTTCCTAGTGTTGAAGAAGTTGGGGCAAAAACCGATTGAAGAAGCTTGTATCCGCTGTGGTTTATGCGTTGAAGCATGCCCTGCGGCCCTACTGCCTCAACAATTATATTGGTTCAGTAAAGGCAAAGAGCACGAAAAAGCGCAAAAACATAACCTATTTGATTGTATCGAGTGCGGTGCTTGTGCCTATGTTTGTCCAAGTAATATTCCGTTAGTGCAATATTATCGACAAGAAAAAGCAGAAATTCGCGAAATCAAACAAGAAGAGCGCCGTGCTGCAGAAGCAAAACTACGATTTGAAGCGAAGCAGCAGCGTATGGAACGCGAAAAATTAGCCCGTGAAGAGCGTCATAAAAAAGCCGCTGTACAAGTGGAATCATCAGACAAAGATGCTGTTGCTGCTGCGCTCGCTCGTGTAAAAGCTAAACAAGCAACAGCAACTTCAGATATTCATGTGATAGCGGGTGCGGCGCCGGATAACAGTGCTGTTATTGCCGCAAGAGCCGCACGTAAAGAACAAGCGAGAGCCAAACAAGCAGAAAAACAAGCTGCAGCCTCGGCTGTTGATGAAACTTCTAGTGATCCTCGTAAAGCTGCTGTGGCTGCTGCACTTGCAAGAGCTAAAGCAAGAAAAGCATCTCAAGAAAATAACGGTGACAGCGTCACGCCAACCGAGGCCCCTGCTGTTTCGGCTAATGGAGATGACCCACGTAAAGCTGCTGTCGCTGCCGCTATTGCCCGTGCTAAAGCGAAAAAGGCAGCGCAACAAGCAGAAGCTGAATCTACAATGGCAGAGACTGAGCCAGCCGACGTTGACCCGCGTAAAGCCGCTGTCGCTGCCGCTATTGCCCGTGCTAAAGCGAAAAAGGCAGCGCAACAAGCAGAAGCTGAACCTGCAACGGCAGAAACTGAATCAACCGACGTTGACCCGCGTAAAGCCGCTGTCGCTGCCGCTATTGCCCGTGCTAAAGCGAAAAAGGCAGCGCAACAAGCAGAAGCTGAACCTGCAACGGCAGAAACTGAATCAACCGACGTTGACCCACGTAAAGCCGCTGTCGCTGCCGCTATTGCTCGTGCCAAAGCGAAAAAAAGCGGCGCAACAAGCAGAAGCTGAACCTGCAACGGCAGAAACTGAATCAGCCGACGTTGACCCGCGTAAAGCCGCTGTCGCTGCCGCTATTGCTCGTGCCAAAGCGAAAAAAGCGGCGCAACAAGCAGAAGCTGAACCTGCAACGGCAGAGACTGAGCCAGCCGACGTTGACCCACGTAAAGCCGCTGTCGCTGCCGCTATTGCTCGTGCCAAAGCGAAAAAAGCGGCGCAACAAGCAGAAGCTGAACCTGCAACGGCAGAAACTGAATCAGCCGACGTTGACCCACGTAAAGCCGCTGTCGCTGCTGCTATTGCCCGTGCCAAAGCGAAAAAAGCAGCGCAACAAGCAGAAGTTGAACCTGCAACGGCAGAAACTGAGCCAGCCGACATTGATCCGCGTAAAGCCGCAGTCGCTGCCGCTATTGCCCGTGCTAAAGCGAAAAAAGCAGCCCAAGAGAAAGCACAACTTGAGGCTCAAGTGAGTGAGGAGGAAATGCTGTCACCTGCTGCTGAACAACCCATTGAAGAAGAAACAGATCCTCGTAAAGTTGCGGTTGCTGCGGCGATAGCTCGCGTAAAAGCCAAACAAGCTCAAAAACAAAACGAACAAACAATGAGTAAGTGATTAAACACCATGAAATTTAGGCCTATTGATCCAAATAACCGTCGTTTAAAAATCGCTAGCGCGCCATTTACCCATGATAACCAAAGCACTAGTCTTGTTATGCTTTGGGTTTTATTGGCTGCGATACCGGGTATTGCAGCACAAATTTACTTCTTTGGTATTGGCACTCTCTATCAAATTGTTTTAGCCATGCTGGCTGCTGTGATCACAGAAGGCATCGCTATCCGTTTACGTAAAAAGCCTGTTATTAACGTTCTTAAAGATAATTCGGCCATTGTTACCGCGCTATTACTGGGTGTGAGTCTACCGCCATTAGCACCTTGGTGGATGATCGTTCTTGGAACTGCCTTTGCCGTGATCATTGCTAAACAATGTTATGGTGGTTTGGGGCAAAATCCATTTAACCCTGCAATGGTGGGTTATGTCGTATTACTAATTTCTTTTCCTGTACAAATGACCAGTTGGCTCCCGCCCTCTGAATTACAGACTCTTAATATCAATGCACTAGAGAGCCTTTCAATTATCTTCACTGGACATACTCCAACGGGGATCACGCTGGATGCCTTGCGAATGGGTGTCGATGGAATGAGCCAAGCAACACCATTAGACAGCTTTAAAACAGGGCTATTAACCCATTCGATTTCTGATGTTTTACAGCAACCAATTTTACAAGGCTCTCTGGCGGGTATTGGTTGGCAATGGGTCAATATTGCCTATTTAATCGGCGGCCTCATAATGTTAAACCGTCGGATTATTAGTTGGCAGATCCCTGTTTCATTCCTTGCTACCTTAGCATTCTGTTCGGTAGTCAGTTGGTTATTAGATGATGGTCGCTACTCGCCACCACTAGTACAGTTACTCTCCGGCGCAACTATGCTAGGGGCATTTTTTATTGCAACAGATCCAGTTACGGCATCGACGACACCAAAAGGCCGCTTGATTTACGGTGTAATGATTGGCTTATTAGTGTGGCTAATCCGTGTTTACGGTGGTTATCCCGATGCTGTCGCTTTCGCTGTGCTACTAACTAATATTGCGGTGCCTCTCATTGACCATTATACGCAACCTCGTGCATACGGGCATGGACATAAGTAAGGAGCCTATATGTTAAACACAATGCGTCGTCATGGAGCCATCTTGGCTATTTTTTGCAGCCGGCACAACTGCACTTAGTGCGGCTGTTTATACCTTAACGAAAGAGACAATCGCACAACAAGCGGCGATCGTACAAAAACAGCTACTTGACCAAGTCGTACCAAACTAGCCTGTATGATAATGCATTTGGGCAGGAGTGTTATTTAGTCGGAGCAGAAGCTGAGCTAGGCAGCAAGCAACCACATCGGTTATATATTGCGAGAAAGAATGGTGAGCCTGTTGCCGCCGCCCTTGAATCTACAGCACCCGACGGCTATTCAGGTGCAATACATCTCTTAGTCGGTGCAGATTTTAATGGAAATGTGCTAGGTGTTAGAGTGACAGAGCATCATGAAACACCGGGTCTCGGCGATAAAATTGAAACACGAATTTCAAACTGGATCACTTTGCTCACAGGGAAAGTTGAATCCGACCATGACCCCAAATGGGCGGTTAAAAAAAGATGGCGGTGATTTTGACCAATTTACTGGGGCAACCATAACCCCAAGAGCAGTTGTTAATGCGACCAAACGTACCGCCGTTTTTATGCAAAAAATACCACAAAATCTCTCTAGCTATCCTATTTGTGGAGCTGAATAATTATGAGTCAATCTAAAGAACTTTTTGTACAGGGCTTATGGAAAAACAACTCGGCACTTGTACAGCTTTTAGGCCTATGCCCATTACTGGCTGTTTCATCAACAGCGACCAATGCATTAGGGTTAGGACTTGCTACAACATTAGTGCTGGTCTGTACCAATGTTGCCGTATCCGCATTTCGTCGTTGGGTACCAGCTGAAATTCGTATTCCTATTTATGTTATGATCATTGCCTCTGTCGTTAGTGCAGTACAGATGCTTATTAACGCCTATGCGTTTGGCCTATATGAATCGCTGGGCATATTTATTCCGCTGATTGTGACCAACTGTATTGTAATTGGTCGCGCTGAGGCTTATGCCTCACGGAATCCTGTACCACTTTCTGCTATTGATGGCCTTGCGATGGGGTTTAGGTGCAACGGCAGCCTTGTTCGTTTTAGGGGCTATGCGCGAGATTTTAGGTAATGGCACACTGTTTGACGGTGCGGATTTACTACTAGGATCATGGGCCAAATCATTGCGAATAGAGGTTTTACACCTTGACTCACCATTTTTACTCGCTATGCTGCCACCGGGCGCCTTTATCGGCCTCGCCCTGATGCTTGCGGGCAAATATTTAATTGATGAGAAAATGAAAAAACGAGCCGCCCTAAAATCGGGCCAACAACCTGAACGTGAATACCAAAAAGAACAAGGATGCGGCAGCCATATTTCTAGATAAGATTAATTGTGAGCTATGAATAAATCAAAACGTATTGAGATATTGACTCGCCTGCGCGATAACAATCCCAATCCAACAACTGAGTTACAATTTAACTCCCCTTTTGAGCTGTTGATAGCGGTTTTGTTATCTGCACAGGCGACTGATGTCAGCGTTAATAAAGCAACAGCCAAATTATATCCTGTCGCTAATACTCCTGAAGCCATGCTCGCTTTGGGCGTCGATGGTATCAAAGAGTATATAAAAACAATTGGTCTGTTTAACACTAAAGCTGAAAGTGTTATCAAAACCTGCAAAATCTTAATTGAAAAGCATAATAGCCAAGTTCCTGAAGATCGCGCAGCTTTAGAGGCCTTACCCGGCGTTGGTCGTAAAACAGCAAATGTGGTGTTAAACACGGCTTTTGGCTGGCCAACCATTGCTGTTGATACGCATATTTTTCGAGTTTGTAATCGTACCAATTTTGCTCCAGGTAAAAATGTCGTTGAAGTCGAAGAAAAACTTCTCAAAGTCGTTCCCACAGAGTTTAAAGTCGACTGCCATCATTGGTTCATTTTACATGGTCGCTATACCTGTATCGCACGCAAACCGCGCTGTGGGTCTTGTATTATTGAAGATCTCTGCGAATTTAAAGATAAGGTGTACCCTGAGAATTAACATTACACTGCTCCCAGTTATTTGTTCACAATGCAAAATTTTTTTCTTGCTCTAAGACTTTGTCTTACGTAACAATGGGAGGCCAAACTCAACCTCCATAAAAACGGTAAGTATGTTCCAAGACAACCCATTGCTCGCGCAACTTAAACAGCAACTGCACTCCCAAACGCCTCGCGTTGAAGGATTGGTAAAAAAGCACCGATAAAGGTTTCGGTTTTTCTCGAAGTAGATGGCCAAAAAAGCTACTTTGTTCCACCTCCACAAATGAAAAAAGTGATGGCATGGCGATCGCGTTAATCGCGGCCATTCATACAGACAAAGACCCGTGAATTCGCTGAACCAGAAGAACTTGTTGAACCCTTTCTCAGCCGCTTTGTCGGGCGCATTCAGAAGAAAGATAATGACAACCGCTTATTTGTGATCCCTGATCACCCACTGCTAAAAGATGCTATTTCTTGTCGCCCAGTAAAAGACATCGACCATGAATTTGCTCAAGGTGATTGGGTTGTTGCACAGATGCGCCGCCATCCTTTAAAAGGTGATAAAGGTTTTTACGCTGATATCACTGAGTACATCACCGATGCTAATGACCATTTCGCCCCTTGGTGGGTCACTTTACGTCGTCATCAACTTGATCGTGCTGAGCCGCAAATGGTTCACAGTGAACGCGATGATGAAGGCATTGAGCGTGTTGACCTTACCGACCTGCATTTCGTGACTATCGACAGTGCAAGTACAGAAGATATGGATGATGCTCTGTATATTTGAAAGAACAGCAGACGGTCATTTAAAACTTTATATCGCTATCGCGGATCCAACCAGTTATATCAAAGAAGGCAGTGAATTAGATAAGCTCGCTTTAGCTCGCGCTTATACGAACTACTTGCCTGGCTTTAATATTCCGATGTTACCTCGTGAGCTTTCAGATAACCTCTGCTCTTTACGCCCAAATGAGCGCCGTCCAGCATTAGTGTGTGCCGCAACCATTTTGGATGATGGTAACCTAGCTGAAGATATTCAGTTTTTCAGTGCATGGGTTGAGTCTAAATCAAAGCTGGTTTATGACGAAGTTTCCGATTGGCTAGAAAAATCAGGTAGCTGGCAACCAACTAATGATGTAGATCAGCAACAGATTGAATTACTGAAAGAAATGGCGGATAAGCGTCATCAATGGCGTCAACAAAATGCGTTAGTCTTTAAAGATCGCCCTGACTATCGTTTCTTGTTAGATGACAAAGGGAATGTTATTGACATCGTCGTCGAAAGCCGCCGTACGGCAAACCGTATTGTCGAAGAAGCGATGATCACCGCTAACTTGTGTGCCGCAACACAGCTCAAAAACACATTAGGTTTTGGCGTATTCAACGTTCATATGGGCTTTGAGCCATTACAAATAGAGCAAGTTGTACAAACATTGAAAGAGCATGGTATTGAGACAACGGCCGAATCCCTGCTCACCTTAGAAGGTTTCCGCCAACTACGCCGCCAATTAGATGCACAACCGACACAATTCTTAGATAGCCGCATTCGTCGATTCCAAACCTTTGCAGAAGTCAAAGGCGAACCCGGCCCTCACTTTGGATTAGGTTTTGAGGCTTACGCAACGTGGACATCACCAATCCGTAAATACACGGATATTGTTAACCATCGTCTACTTAAATCGGTTATTGCGGGTAAACCCTCAACTGATAAACCGACAGAAGAGTTATCGATTAAATTAGCGGAGCGTCGCCGAGCCAATCGCATGGCTGAACGTGATGTTGGTGATTGGTTATATGCGCGCTTTTTAAAACCTTTCGAAGGTACAGACAAGGCATTCCCTGCGGAAATTATCGATATCACACGTGGTGGTGTACGAGTGAGGTTAACCGACAATGGTGCCGTAGCCTTTATTCCAGCGCCGTTCTTACACGCTGTACGCGATGAGATCCAGTGCAGCCAAGAAACAGGTAGCGTGTTAATCAAAGGCGAACCCGCATACAAACTCAACGATATTATTAATGTTAATATCGCTGAAGTACGTATGGAAACTCGCAATATTGTTGCTCGCCCTGCCGCATAATTACTTTTGATGCTATAATAAATATGCTACTGGTTTTAGCAGTAGCATATTGTTTCTTACTTTTCCTTCTTAATGAGTTCCACTCAGATATATTGTCGCTTTTTATATACATTAATTCCCGATAATTCTGATTCGTATAATTACTGATTGTGATAATTTGGTAGCGTCCTTAAAACTCGGAGTCACTAAAATGAACACGACAAGTAAACGCATTATGACATTCACACTTGCAACCCTTATCGCAATAAGCGTTAGCGCATGCTCTAATATGTCAAAGCGAGATAAGAATACGGCTGTAGGTGCTGGCGTAGGTGCTGTAGGCGGTGCTATCCTAACGGGCGGTAGTGCACTGGGAACGGTTGGTGGCGCTGCAGTTGGTGGGATTATTGGTAACCAAGTCGGAAAATAAATCTATGGATAAGGGGGGGATGCCCCCTTATCCTATATTGTGTTATCCACCCGCTAACTTCACTTGATAACCTTTTGCTTCAAGAAGTTGCTTAATCAGCTCTCTCTTATCACCCTGAATTTCAATATCACCGTCTTTTACTGAGCCACCGCAACCACATTTTTTCTTTAATTCCGCGGCCAATTTAGCCAGTGCATCATCTTCAAGATCGAGTCCTGTCACCACGCAAACGCCCTTGCCTTTGCGACCCGATGTTTCACGGCGGATCCTGACAATACCATCTCCTTTTGGGCGTTGTGCTTTCGGTTTTTCCTCTTCGATGCGACCGATATCCGTGCTATACACTAAACGGCTATTTGTATCCTTCATGCACAATCCTTAATAGATTGGTTGATCTGCTTTAATGTGAGTGCGGGGTTATCACTACGCGTAATAGGACGGCCGATAACCATATAATCAACCCCGGCTTTTAATGCTTCTTGAGGTGTCATGATACGGCGCTGATCCCCAACATCACTACCAATTGGGCGAATACCTGGTGTCACTAATTTAAAATCATCACCACACAATGATTTCAGTCTTGCAGCTTCATGTGCTGAACACACCACACCATCTAAGCCACACGCTTTTGTCAATAAAGCTAAACGTTCAGCATGCTCAGCTGGCGTAGCATTAATACCAATGCCAGTCAGATCGGATTGATCCATACTGGTTAAAACAGTGACCGCTGTTAATAATGGCGCCTCTTTTCCATAAGGCTCTAATGCCTGACGAGCCGCTTCCATCATACGGCTGCCACCACCAGCATGAACGTTAACCATCCAAACGCCCATTTCTGCTGCTGCCCCAACCGCACGCGCAACCGTATTAGGAATATCGTGAAATTTTAAATCGAGAAATACATCAAAACCACGTTGGTGTAGTGATTTCACAAATTGAGGGCCATTGAAGGTAAACATCTCTTTACCGACTTTCAAACGACATTCACGCGGATCAATAAGGTCAACAAATGCCAATGCCGCGTTTGCATCTTCATAATCGAGCGCAACAATAACTGGCGAGTGAGTAGATACGCGAGCGTGGTTCTCAGTTGAAGAAATCATTTAGTAGTAGCCTTAATCATATTTGGTAATAAAGTGACGCTGTCACTGCCCATCTAAACCACGAATTGGCTTAATGGTGTCCCATGAACGACAAGACGGGCAGTGCCAATATAATGAATGCGAAGTAAAACCACATTTGTGGCAACGATAGTCAGGTTTGGTTCTAATTTGTTCCCCGACCATTTTCCGCAGCAAAATCAGGCTCTCTTTTGCTCGCCCTTCTTCTGCTTCTTTTAAATGGTAATCCATCAAACGATAAAATAACCGCATTGTTGGGTGACGTTGAATCTGATCGTTAATATAACTTGCGGCGGCTTCATGACTTTGCTTCTCAACAATAATGTCGGCGAGATACAGTTCAGCGACTGCCCCCGTATTACCCGCAACACATTGACGGAGATACACTTCCCAAGCATCCATATCTGCGATTTGTTGATAGCAATCATAAAGTAAAGGTAAAGTTTCAGCCACCAGCTCTCTATCTTGTTCGTAGACTTGTTTAAGAACATTGATAGCTTTGTCGTAATGTTCCTGCTCGATAAAAATTCGCCCTTTCATAATTGAAACACGGGCACAATTTTTATCCGCCTGTTCGGCTTTATTCAGAAGGCTTAAAGCCCCATCAAGATCGTCACTGCCTAAGTGTTGATTGGCTAATTCACAATAAAAATGCGCAATATTTTCGCGTAACTCTTCATTACCCAATTTAACCAACTTAGTCGCCGTTTCGATTGCTTTCGTCCAATCACTGGTTAATTGAAAAATCGCCAATAATGACTGTAGTGCACTTTGCTTAAAATCCACCTCATCCGTCAATTGCTGGAACATATTTTCAGCACGATCGTAAACCCCTGCGGCCATATAATCACGACCGAGTTGTTGCGTGGCTAATAAGCGTTGTTCAAAGGATAATGCGGCACTTTCAACAAGTGACTGATGAATACGGATGGCTCGTTCAACTTCACCACGTGAACGAAATAAATTACCTAAGGTTAAATGCGCTTCAAAGGCGGAACTGTCTTCCTTGAGCATATCAAGGAATAAATCAACCGCTTTGTCTTGCTGATTTGATAAAAGAAAGTTAACGCCCGTAACATAATCACGTGACAGGCGGTTAGCATGTTGCTGCTTGTCTTGTTGAGCGCTTCGACGCCCCATATACCAGCCGTATGCAGCGGCGACAGGTAACAACAGAAACAGCAACTCAAACATACAAGATTATTCCTTGCTCTTTTGAGCCACAACTTCTGTAGATTCAGAGATGGTTTTATCATCCACACTCAATTGTGATTCAAGACGTCTAATTTTACGGCGTGCATTTTTCAAGCTCACCACAGCACGCAGATAAAATAGCCCTGCAACTAACCAACCCAGTACAAAGCCGACACCAAACAAAGAGGCTAAAAGTGAAGATAATGCAAAATCTCCTTGTGCAATCAGGTAGTTAAATGTAATAACCTGATTATTGCTTGAGCCTAGCGTGATTGAAATAATAAAAATAACCACAGCTAGTAATAATATCAGAAAATATTTCACATTCTTTCCCGTTATCCGTTCTTATGAAAACAAATTATCTACCTGATAAGGTAGCATTTCTGGCGCACTCAGACAAAGTAATTTATCTTATACGCCCACTTTGTTAATGTATATTGAACCTTATTTAACCTACATGTTTTTACTTTCACTCAAATTGGGTGTTTTATCCCTTAAGAGCGTACACGCAATCATCGCCAAAATTGCACTAATGATAATAGAAGCGATTGCATCTGAAGGCCAATGCATCCCTAATAATAACCGACTAAATACGATAGCTTCCGCCCATACCGCCAGCACGATGGCAAGTGCATATTGACGACGCTGCCAAAATAATCCAATCAATAAAAGTGCCCAGCCTGCCGCAAATAGTACATGCCCAGAAGGAAATGAGTAGCCAGTTTCCGCTTGCCAATGTTTGCGTAACCATGAAGGAACCTGATCACTTTGTTTAACGGTTTGTTTGATAACGTCTGCTCGCTGCTTTCTTTTTAAGTCATAAAATTCTGTCGCTGAAAGCCCATATTCTTTTTCTAGCCAAACCACATATGGGCGTGGCTCTTGGAAACTATTCTTAACAACGCTTTTGATCCCTTGTCCTACCAAAATACAGCATACAACAATAACAACCCATTGAAGGACACTTTTCAACTTTGGTTTACAGATATAAAGGGCCAAGGCTAATAATACGATAGAGGTTATCAGACTATAAGGGAGACCAGCCGTTTCTGTTAGCCAAAATAACCATTTAACCGATTCTACATTCTGAGACGGCAGCCAACTCCACCCTACCATCAGTAACGCTGTAGGAGGTATGATTAATAAAACAGCAAAGACTAATATCGGGTAAATTGATTTATTCATTTTATGCTATCCGTGTCAGTTGACTGTTCGAATCAATAAAATTAGATTCACAAATGATTAACTCTGTTATAGTAATGCATAGTGGACTGTGTGCAAATAAATGTCTGCGCTATATGCTAGATGTCATATAGTATCGATAAGCAATATTTTTATCGATTAATGTTATTAATTAAGCAAGAGTTATCTCAACTAATGAATGAAAATATGCAGCTAAAACGCGTTGCCGAAGCCAAATTACCAACTCCTTTCGGCGAATTTTTAATGGTAGGGTTTGAGGAAATCGCAACAGGTCGTGACCATGTCGCACTGATTTTTGGCGATATTTCAGGTCCAGAGCCTGTTCTCAGTCGGATCCACTCGGAATGCTTAACCGGAGATGCATTATTCAGTTTACGCTGTGATTGTGGCTTCCAATTAGAAGCGGCACTGTCTCAGATCAGCAAAGAAGGTCGAGGCGTACTGCTCTATCATCGCCAAGAGGGTCGTAATATCGGCCTACTTAATAAAATTCGTGCTTATGCCTTGCAAGATCAAGGTCTAGACACCGTAGAAGCCAATCTCAAACTAGGCTTCAAAGCGGATGAACGCGACTTTACGCTCTGCTCTGATATGTATAAGTTATTAGGTATTAATGAGGTTCGCTTATTAACTAATAATCCAAAGAAAATAAATATCATGCGTGAAGCAGGTATTAATGTCGTTGAACGTGTGCCATTAATTGTTGGTCGCAATCCAAGTAATGCTCATTATCTCGATATTAAAGCTGAGAAAATGGGCCACATGTTATTTAAACATCAATAATCCTTCTCATAATGGAAGAGTATGACACTGCTCTTCCTTGACTAATATTAAAATGATAACAATCGGTTGTAGCACTTTTGCCGATTGATATATTCACTTTCATTTCATAAGGTTTATACTGTTTATCAACAATGATCTCGATGAATAAATTTAATACGTTAAGTTTATTTTTCTGATAACAAGGAGCTACGGTGAATAACCTGCATTCTATCCAACGCATGAGAAGATTACGTAAGACTGAAAAAATGCGTGATCTCTTCCAAGAAACGCATCTTTCTCTTAATGACCTGTGCCTTCCAATCTTTGTTGAGGAAGGGCTTGATGATTATAAGCAAATTGACAGCATGCCAGGTGTTGTACGTATTCCAGAAAAACGTTTAGCTTATGAAATAGAGCGTATTGCCAAAGCAGGTATTAAATCTGTTATGACTTTTGGCGTCTCTCATCATTTGGATGAAACAGGGAGTGATGCTTGGCAAGAAAATGGCCTTGTCGCACGTATGTCTCGTATCTGTAAAGAGACAGTACCTGAAATGATTGTGATGTCGGATACCTGTTTTTGTGAATACACTTCACACGGCCATTGTGGGGTAATGCATGGCGATATCGTTGATAACGATGCCACTATCCATAATTTAGGTTTACAAGCTGTTGCAGCCGCCCGTGCAGGTGCTGATTTTATCGCCCCTTCTGCTGCAATGGATGGGCAAGTTGCCGCTATCCGCCAAGCTCTAGATGCAGCTGGTTTTAAAGATACCGCCATTATGTCTTATTCGACTAAATTTGCGTCAGCACTCTATGGGCCCATTTAGAGACGCGGCAGGCTCTTGTTTAAAAGGGGATCGCAAAACCTATCAAATGAATCCAATGAACCGCCGTGAGGCAATTCATGAATCCTTAATTGACGTACAAGAAGGCGCGGATGCATTGATGGTTAAACCAGCAGGTGCCTACCTTGATATTATTCGTGACCTACGTGAACGTACTGAATTGCCTATCGGTGCTTATCAAGTCAGTGGTGAATATGCACAAATTAAATTTGCTGCAATGGCTGGGGCTATCGATGAAACCCGCGTCACTCTGGAAACATTAGGCTCTATCAAACGGGCTGGCGCTGATATGATTTTCACCTATTTTGCCCTGCAATTAGCCGAAGATAAAATTTTGTCACGATAATGAGTGCGTGAGAAATAACAACATGCCCGCTGTCGAGTCGATTAGCGGGCATGTTATTTTCATAAATAGCGATGTTTGAGAATACCTAAACAAAATCGCCTGTTATGCTTTTTGTGCTGCCAGTTGCTCTGTAAAGCGCTGAGCATAATTTAACGCAATGCGAGGTTCATAGAGACCCGTAATAAGTAATTTCTGTTCGCCATTCAATGTATTAGCCACAACGCCCCATGATCCAATATCCTCTCTTGTTTGATAGATTTCATCTGGAACTGGCGATTTTTCTGGCATTGTCACTATCTCATTAGCGAAAGATAATGGTACGATTTCAAACGAGGCATAATCGGCATTTCGTCCTAATGGGAATTCCCTATCAACCAATAAACGAAGATCGCAGACTTCAGTTTCTGGGGTTTGCATGACAATGGAATAGAGATTCGGAATATGTTCAAGAATATCTCGGACTTCATCTAAATAATGATGATTTGGCGAGGTGGTAATTAAAATGTCAGCCGCCCAAAGCGCCCCTTTGTAAAAATCCGTTGCGTTAATATCTGCCATATATTAATACCTCACATTGGTGATTTTATTGGTTTTGTGACGTCTGATTTAATGTCAGCAACCCCACATTTATCTTGGCTAGTTTAATATGAGCCATAATCTCTACTCGTTTTTGCCTCACGATAAAAAGTAAAACATACCTCTTTCCAATGACGAAATTTTTAAAATGATATCTCTGCATCACTCAATATAGATAGGTAATCATCATAGCCTAGACTCAATCCTCATATATTGCGAAATAACAATAAAAAACGCCCATCGTGCAAACAAACACAGATGGGCGTTGTTAACTTAGAGATTAAAGATTAATGGAGCATTTGGCGGATCACATAATGCAGGATGCCACCATGACGGTAATATTCCATTTCTGTTGAGGTATCAATACGGCAACGTGTTGCAATTTCTTTGACCTGTCCATCACCATAGGTAATTTTCACAATAATATGTTGACCCCGGCTCAATGGATTGCAAGTGTTCTATATCGATACGTTCATCCCCTTTAAGGCCCAATGTCTTACGCGTTGTACCTTGTGGGAACTCTAATGGGATAACCCCCATACCAATTAAGTTAGAGCGGTGAATACGTTCGTACGATTCCGCAATAACGACACGGACACCAAGTAAATTAGTACCTTTAGCCGCCCAGTCACGGCTTGAACCAGAACCGTATTCTTTACCTGCAATGATAGCGAGAGGCAGCTTTTCCTTTTGATACAGCATCGCCGCATCATAGATCGCCATCTGTTTACCTGTAGGGATATGTTTCGTATATCCACCTTCAACCCCCCGGCACCATTTCGTTGCGAATACGGATATTGGCGAACGTACCACGCATCATCACTTCATGGTTACCACGACGAGAGCCATATGAGTTAAAATCGGCGGCAGCTACGCCATGCTCTTGCAAATAACGCCCCGCTGGACTATCCGCTTTGATATTACCCGCAGGTGAAATATGGTCAGTCGTTACCGAATCACCCAATATTGCCAAGATATGTGCGCCATGAATATCTTGAACCACTTCCGGCTCTGCTTTCATCCCTTCAAAGAACGGTGGATGGCGAATATAAGTCGAATCTGGCTGCCAATCATACGTGGAAGAGCTTGCCACTTGTAATGCTTGCCATGCCTCATCACCATCGAAAACCGCACTGTACTCTTTGCGGAACATTTCTGTTTTAACTTTTTCAACGGCTTGAGCAATTTCAGCACTGGATGGCCAAATATCTTTTAGATAGACATCATGACCCTGTGCGTCTTTGCCTAATGAGTCAGTTTTAACATTAATATTCATGTTACCGCTAACGCATAAGCAACCACCAGCGGAGGTGACGCTAACCAGTTCGTTTTTGACTAAAGGATGGATACGGCCCTTCAAAGTTACGGTTACCCGACAATACCGCACCAACGGTTAAATCCGCCTCTTTGATCGCTTGCTCAATCGGATCAGGTAATGGCCCAGAGTTACCTATACAGGTTGTACAGCCATACCCCACTAAGTTAAAGCCGAGTTTATCAAGATAAGGTGTTAGTCCTGCCAGAGCTAAATAATCCGTTACCACCTTAGAGCCTGGTGCCAACGAGGATTTCACCCAAGGTTGACGAGTTAGACCTTTTTCTACCGCTTTTTTAGCGAGTAAACCTGCCGCCATCAACACACTTGGGTTTGATGTGTTCGTACAAGAAGTAATCGCTGCAATCACAACAGCACCATCGGTCATTTCAAAGGTTTGTCCTTGATAATTGACTGTCGGATGTGCACCTTTCTCTTTTTTGTTAAGCTCCAGCTCAATAGCGGCTTGGAATGCTTGCGGAACTTGACCCAGTTCAACACGATCTTGTGGACGTTTTAGGGCCGGCTAAACTAGATTCCACCGTCGACATATCCAATTCTAATGTGCTCGTAAAGATAGGTTCATCACCCGCATGACGCCATAAACCTTGCTCTTTACAATAGGCTTCCACCAGCGCAATTTCATCATCGCTGCGCCCAGTTAACTTCATATAATCTAATGTGACGTTATCGACAGGGAAGAATCCGCAAGTAGCACCATACTCAGGAGACATATTGGCGATAGTCGCCCTATCAGCCAGCGGAAGATCAGCTAAACCATCACCATAAAATTCAACAAATTTACCGACAACACCATGCTTACGTAGCATTTGTGTGACTGTCAGTACCAAGTCTGTCGCTGTAATACCTTCACGCAATTTACCCGTCAGTTTAAAACCGACAACGTCTGGGATCAGCATGGATACCGGTTGACCTAGCATTGCAGCTTCGGCTTCAATCCCACCAACCCCCCAGCCTAATACGCCAAGACCGTTGATCATCGTGGTATGCGAGTCGGTGCCCACAAGGGTATCTGGATAAGCATATAACTTCCCATCCACCTCTTCATACCAAACCGCTTTACCTAAATACTCTAAGTTGACTTGGTGGCAAATACCGGTTCCTGGTGGCACAACCCTAAAGCGATTAAAGGCTTTTTGCCCCCAACGTAAAAAGAGGTAGCGTTCATGGTTACGCTTCATCTCAATTTCAACGTTGTCATCAAATGCTTTATCCGTGGCAAATTCATCAACCATTACCGAGTGGTCAATGACCAGATCAACTGGCGAGAGAGGATTAACTTGCTCAACATTACCACCTAATGATTTAACCGCTTCACGCATTGCAGCTAAATCCACGACCGCAGGTACACCCGTAAAGTCTTGCATTAGTACCCGAGCTGGTCGGTAAGCAATTTCTCTATCTGCATGCCCTGTTTTCTGCCAATCAATAATGGCTTGCAGATCGGCTTCTACTACCGATTTGCCATCAATATTTCGCAATAAGTTTTCAAGTAATACTTTAAGGGATTTGGGTAGCTTTGTGGCATCACCGAGTTGCTGAGTCGCAATCGGTAGACTGAAGTAATTATAGAGCTTGCTTCCGACACTGAGTGTTGCTGCACTCTGTGTTTTAAGACTCAACGACATAACTCCTCCTTGGTTTTTTATGATGATTATCGGTCATCTTATTTACCTAACAAATTACAGTGAATTTGTTAATTAGTTGTAATTATAGTTGCTGAAAATATTTACTTTATGGATTTTGTGTCAAATCCATAAATTTGCTGTGCTTATCATCAAAAAAACAGTAAATGGCGGGGAAATTTAGCCAAGTGACTCATAAAAAGAGTAGTAGAATGCTAGGATTTTGAACTTGTCAATTGAACGCTGACATTGGAATAGCTAAATAGAAAACAAAAAAGTGAGTCACTAAGCTTCTAGTTGAATTCACATCAGTCACTAAAAGCTTAGCTCTCGTTTGAAAGGCAACCTAAAGTTAGATGATAGGCAATTTAATGTCTTTAAACATTTCCTCAATATCTTCATTGTTGCGCAGTGCAATCGCCCTATCTACAACATCACGGGTTAAATGAGGGGCAAATCGCCAAATAAAGTCATACATATAGCTACGTAAAAAACTGGTACGTTTGAAGCCAATTTTCGTTGTGCTATAACTGAATTTATCGCGCATATCGATGACAACCAGATCACTATCCAACTCTGGGTTAACCGCCATACTGGCAATAATCCCAATGCCCAACCCAAGCCTTACATAGGTCTTGATAACATCCGCATCTGTCGCCGTAAAAATAATTTTAGGTTCTAAATTGGCTTTTTGGAATGCCACATCTAATTCAGAACGCCCCGTAAAACCATGGGTATATGTTACGATTTGGTATTGTGCAACATCTTCAATCGTCACATTTTTCTTTTCGGCTAACGGATGCCCTTTTTGCACCACAACACAGCGGTTCCAGTGATAGCAAGGTAGCATGATCAAGTCACTGTATAGGTGTAACGCTTCAGTAGCGATCGCAAAATCACTATTCCCTTTGCAAACTTCCTCTGCGATTTGCGTTGGGGAACCTTGTTGCATATGCAGTGAGACATGCGGATAGCGCTCGATAAAACCTTTGATTACCGGCGGAAGCGCATAACGTGCCTGAGTATGTGTTGTTGCAATATGCAAAGTACCTTTATCTGGATAAGTATGCTCCCCCGCAACGGAACGGATCGCCTCAATTTTTGAAAGCACTTCCCGTGAAATACGGATAACTTCTTCCCCTGCTGGCGTAACATGAGTGAGATGTTTTCCGCTGCGAGCAAAAATTTGGATCCCCAATTCGTCTTCCAACATACGCACTTGTTTGCTAATACCCGGCTGTGAGGTAAATAACCCTTCAGCGGTTGCAGAGACATTCAAGTCATGATTAACCACCTCAACAATATAACGTAATTGCTGCAATTTCATTTTTAGGTCCACCTATACAGAGCCGTAAGGAATTCGCTATAGCTAAAAATTATTATTTATAACTAAAAGCTATATGTATATGATTTGATATAACCAATATATCATCATTATGCTGAGTGTGAATAGCTAGATGATAAAATTTCACCTAAAATAGTTTAAATTTGAAATTATCTTCATTGTTAACTAGTAAGAAAATGCAAAGTTACATTTAAATTTTCCCAATCTATGCTTGAATAGCTGATAGGCAGTTTTGCAAGATAAATGAATCGGCTTTAATCTTAAGTAATGGAAACAATAATTCTCAACGAAGAGAGGGTATTACATGCAGAAAAAAATTTTGGCGCTCCTTATCAGTATGTCAACCATCGCTATAGCGCCTAGCCTTTATGCCAAAGAAGTTTCTTATGGCGACCAAAAGATTGTTTTATCTGATAATATCGCTTCAGGGGATGATTTTTATCGCTACGTCAATCAGGACTGGATAAGCAAAGCGAAGATCCCAACAGGCATGCCGCGCATTAACTCATTTGTTGAGTTATACCTCACGACAGAGAAACAACTACAAAGCATTATCGATCAGTTGCAAAGCTCACCAGAGAAGGAACTCAATCATAATCAACGCAATATTCGTAATTTATATGTAAGTTATCTTAATGAAGACGCGATAGAAAAAATAGGAATAAGCCCTCTCAAAGATGACCTTGATGCAATTACTAATGCAAAAAATCATAATGATATTAGTAAATTAATGGCACTTCCGGCCTATACGCCATTTATTTCTTATTGGGTAGACTTGGATGCTAAGCAGCCGGATACTTATGTTTTATACCTTGGGCAAGGCGGTTTAGGATTACCGAACCGTAATTATTACCTCGACGATACCCCGCAGATGGAGGAGATCCGCAAAAATTATATCGCCTATATTGCCACTATCTTAAAACTGGCGGGCGAAAATGATGTTGAGAAAAAAAGCCCAACAAATTTTCGCACTGGAAAAATCAATGGCACAGGCTCATTGGAGCCCAGAAGCGCGCCGTGACACAATCAAAAATTATCACCCAATGACGCTGAACGATATGAAAAAGTTCACTCAAGGCTTTGCATGGGATAACTTTATTCAACAGTGGCAACTTTCAGACAAACAATTGAATAAGGTGATAGTTGAAACGGATACCGCAGTAGAGCAATTAGCCAAAATTTATGCCAATACCCCTGTATCGACACTTCAAGACTACCTACGTTTTCACTATTTAAGTGATCAAGCCCCCTATTTGAATCGCGATTTTTCTGACGCCCGCTTTGATTTTTATTCGCGTAAACTTAACGGCGTAGAAAAACAGCGGACACGCAAAGAGCGTGCTCTGGAAACTGTCAATCGCTTACAGGGCGAGCCTATGGGGCAAATCTATGTTGAGAAATATTTCAACCCTGAATCAAAAGCGAAAATTACCGATCTTGTCAGCTATGTCAGAGGAACGTTTAATTCTCGCTTAAAAGATAATGATTGGATGGATGATGCAACACGCCAAGAAGCGCTTAAAAAACTTGAGCAATTTACCGTTAAAGTGGGTTACCCTGACAAATGGAATGATTTCAGTAGTATCAATCTAAAACCCGATACGCTACTGGATAACTACAAACAGGTCTTAAACTGGGTCTATAACGACAATATGAGTAAGATAGGACAACCTGTCCGTAAATGGGAATGGGGGATGACGCCTCAAACCATTAATGCATACTTTAACCCAGTGCAAAATGAGATAGTGTTCCCAGCCGCAATACTACAGGCACCTTTCTTTGATCCTAATGTTGACCCTGCCTATAACTATGGCGCAATTGGCGCTGTAATTGGCCATGAAATGGGCCATGGGTTTGATGACCAAGGCAGCTTGTATGATGGTACTGGTCAGTTGCGTAACTGGTGGAGTGATGACTCTAAACAGCACTTTAAACAAAAAACCGATAAACTGGTTGAACAATATAATAGCTTCTCCGTTGATGGACAAAAGGTTAATGGTCAACTCACATTGGGTGAAAACATCGGTGATTTAGGCGGGCTGAACATTGCTCTGAGCGCTTATAAGCAATTCGTTAAAGAGAATTATCCAAATGGTGAAGCGCCGATTATTGATGGGACAACCGGTCTGCAACGATTCTTTATTTCTTGGGCAAGAACTTGGCAAGAGTTATCCAACAAAGAGTCCGAGCGTAATAAAATTTTGACCGATCCACATAGCCCTAACCAGTTCCGTGCCAATGGTGTTGTTCGTAATATGGATGAATGGTATCAAACTTTCGGTGTCGATAAAGACAGCAAATTATACCTTGAACCTGAACAACGCATTCGTATTTGGTAAATGCGCTTTCCCCCTTGATATCTGCGGCTTTCATTTGAAAGCCGCAACCTTCAATTCTCATATCGGTTATATCTACAGGTAACGTTCAATCGTATTAACCATCCCCTGTTAAAAACAAATAAATTTTCTTTAAGCACCTATTTTATTAGTTTTCAAATAGTTAAAAGCTCTGAGTATTTCAGAGCTTTTAGATTAAGTCTCAAAGTAGTACGGTTTTATCAATTACTGTTTAAATATACAGTATCAACTATTTGATCACACCACAAGCCATGCGTGCACCACCACCACCTAACGCTTCAGGATGGTCGGAGTAATTATCCCCACCCGCGTGTACCATCAGTGCACGGTTTTCAATCTCTTTTAGTGTTTTTAAGCGCGGTGCTAATACGGCATAATCGGCATTACCTTTGGCATCAACCACTAAGCCCGGAAGATCCCCTAAGTGGCCTGTATTGTCATAAGGCCCTTTATGGACACCTGTTTTTGCCGGATCCATATGTCCACCTGCTTTTAATGCTGGTACTGATTTGCCATCTTTTTCAGCAGGCTCACAGCTTGGGTTTTCATGGATATGGAAACCATGGATACCCGCTTCTAAACCTGCTAATTTTGGGGTAAACAATAATCCATAATCGGTTTCAGAAATAACAACTTCACCAATCGCCTTGCCTTCACCTTGTGGTGTAGCTTCTTTCAGTACTACTGTTGTTTCTGCTGCATTTGCTGCAAAAGCCGTTAATAAGCCGGCCAGTAAACACATTTTGAATTTCATTCTACCTCCAGTTGTGAGCTTTCTAACCTAATCGCTGCTTGTGATGTTTATTGCTTAAAAGCAAATACACATCAATAAATTATTATTTATTGATAATTGCTATTTATCAGCATAGCAAACCGTCATCATATTGCTTTGCGGTTAGCCACATAAATCAACACTTAAGCCAAATAAGTGCATTTTTAAGACGGCTCCTGAAAGGAGATCAAATCATCATAAAAATAAGATGGAGGGAGAGTCTGTCTGTGGTTAATGATAAAAACCTCGTAGGCTCACAGAAAATGATGAACAACAGAAATGAAAAAGGCGATAGAAATTAACCTATCGCCTTTTAATCGCTAACGTCAGTGAATGATTATTTCTCTTTCACTTCCCATTTGCCGTCTACAAAAAATGCACTCCAACCTGTGGCTTTGCCATTTTTCTCTGAAGAAACATATTGCTGTTTCGTCTTACGGCTAAAACGCACAACGGTTGGATTACCATCAGGATCTTTTGCAGGCGCGTCAGCTAAATAAACCAGCTTTTCAGGTAGTCTATCTCTAAAGCGTTGCAACTCCTCAACCAATGGCGCTCGCGTTTCTCGTGATTTCGGGAAGGTGTTTGCCGCTAGGAATACGCCAGCCGCACCATCGCGCAACACAAAATACGCATCTGATTTTTCGCAAGGTAATTCAGGTAATGGTACCGGATCCTCTTTTGGTGGAGCAATCTCACCATTTTTTAAGATCTTACGGGTGTTTTTACACTCTTCATTTGTGCACCCCATATAAGGCCCAAAGCGCCCTGTTTTTAGGTGCATTTCTGAACCGCATTTATCACACTCAATTACTGGGCCGTCATAACCCTTAATGCGGAACTCACCCTCTTCAATCTCATAACCTTCACAAGCTGGGTTGTTACCACACACATGCAGTTTGCGTTGATTATCAATCAGGTAGCTATCCATTGCTGTACCGCATTTTGGACAGCGACGCTTAGCACGCAGCGCGTTGGTTTCCGCATCATCCCCCTCAAGAATATTCAATACTTCATGTTCAGGGATCAAATTGATGGTTTTTTTGCAGCGCTCTTTTGGTGGTAACGCATAGCCTTCACAACCGAGGAACACCCCTGTTGAAGCTGTACGGATCCCCATATGACGTTCACAATCAGGACAAGTAATTGAAGTGATCACCATAGGGTTCGTGCGCATTCCGCCTTCTTCAGGATCTCTCTCTGCAATATCTAGCTGTTTGCTAAAATCAGAGAAAAATTCATCAAGCACCGCTTTCCACTCTGCTTCGTGATTAGCAATATGGTCAAGCTGATCTTCCATGCGCGCAGTAAAATCATAGTTCATTAGGTCATTGAAGTTTTCTTCCAACCTATCTGTCACGATTTCACCCATTTTCTCCGCATAAAAACGACGGTTCTCAACCTTAACGTAACCTCTATCTTGGATCGTAGAGATAATTGCCGCATAGGTTGATGGACGACCAATACCGCGCTTCTCAAGCTCCTTAACTAAGGAGGCTTCGCTAAAACGTGCTGGTGGTTTCGTAAAGTGCTGACTTGGCAACAATTCAACCAGCGACAATTCAGAGCCTACTTGGATTGGTGGCAATGTTTTGTCTTCATCATTTTTGCGCAGTGCAGGCATCACTCGCGTCCAACCATCGAAACGCAATGTACGGCCTTTCGCTTTTAGCTCAAAATCCCCTGCTTTCACCGTTAATGTTGTTGAATCATATTTTGCAGGCGTCATTTGACATGCCACAAATTGATTCCAAATTAACTGATAGAGCTTTTTCGCATCTGATTCCATATCTTTCAGTGCATCGGGTAGAACATCAACACTGGAAGGACGGATAGCTTCGTGCGCTTCTTGCGAATTATCTTTGCTAGTGTAAATATTGGCGTCTTTAGGCAGATATTTTTCGCCAAAATTATCGCTAATATAGCCACGTACCATATTTAATGCATCTTGGCTCAAGTTAGTTGAGTCAGTACGCATATAGGTAATATAACCCGCTTCATAAAGGCGCTGAGCCATCATCATGGTCTTCTTCACACCAAACCCAAGACGGGTGCTAGCGGCTTGTTGCAGCGTTGATGTGATAAAAGGCGCACTCGGCTTGCTGGATGTGGGTCGGTCTTCACGGTCAATCACTTGGAAGCGTGCTTTTTCTAGCAAACTCACCGCAGCGTCAGTTTGCGCCTTAGTGACTGGCTTGAACGCTTTGCCTAATTGATGCGTAACCTGCATACGTAATGCAGCCGTACTTTTATCCGCCAAATCCGCATGAAGTTCCCAATATTCTTCCGGCACAAACGCTTTAATTTCACGTTCACGTTCGACAATCAAACGTACCGCAACGGATTGTACGCGACCTGCAGATAACCCTCTCGCCACTTTTTTCCATAACAGCGGCGATACCATATAACCTACTACGCGATCCATGAAACGGCGAGCTTGTTGAGCATTAACTCTATCGATATTGAGTTCGCCAGGGCTATCAAACGCCTGAGTGATCGCATTTTTAGTAATTTCGTTAAACACAACACGGCTAAAGCGAGAGTCTTCACCACCAATCACTTCACGTAAGTGCCATGCAATAGCTTCCCCTTCGCGGTCAAGGTCCGTCGCAAGATAGACATGGTCTGCATCTGCCGCTAAAGCTTGTAATTCAGAAACCACCTTTTCCTTACCCGGTAAGATCTGATAGTTTGCTTTCCAACCATGGTAAGGATCGACCCCCATACGCTTTACAAGCGCGGCTTGAGGATCTTTTTTAACCTTTTTAGTTTTGTCGGTAGATGAGCCTGTACTCTTTTGTGAGCCGGACCCGCTTTTCGGCAGATCGCGAATGTGGCCAACGCTGCTTTTTACAACGTAGCCACTGCCAAGATACTTATTGATCGTTTTGGCTTTTGCCGGGGACTCCACGATAACAAGAGCTTTACCCATATTTACCTTTACCTAAATTTCTACAATGGCGCATTTCTACATGAAAATGCACAAAATGAAAATCTCTTTTTTATATTGCGGCACAATTGCAATATATCAATATAATTTCTTCAAATAGTTTGCGTTTACGCAAAAACTACCAAGCTAATCACGCTATGCTAAAAAGAACATAAAGTGTTCTAGCTGACTGATTTTAGCCATATAATGGCTAATTATTGCCAACGAAAAGCACACACTCTACCTGATAAAACGCCAGACGCAACCAATTATTTTTTTAAGGGGGCTAACTTATGGACAACAATATCCAATCTATAACACAAAATGAACTTCTCGAAAAAGCTAATGAGATCATAAGGAAACACGAAGACTTCATTCATGGCATGTTCGTTGATACGGTAGAGCAGCATCGTGATACCTTAGTGTTCAAAGGTGAATGCTTTTTAGATGCCAATGGTATTCCAACAGCGAAAAGCACGGCGGCATTCAACATGTATAAACATTTGTCTCATATTCTTTCTGAGCAATACCGTCTTAAGTAAAGAGACGTAGCCAAAAAATTACCGGCTAAGCGCCGGTAATTAATGATAGTTACGAAATCTATTTTTTGCGAGAAAACCGAATCTTAATTTAATTACATAAAAGGTTTTTGCCCGCGCTGCCACCAACGCAATAACAATTTATCAACATTTTCAGACATGCTACCCGTAAAACGTTCTAACATCTTTTTACCTTGTGTATAGCGAATACTGATGATTTCTTTAGTCTCTATTGCTGAAATAATAATATCGTCACTCACGCCAATTTGGTCGATTAAGCCTTTATCAAGTGCTTGAGTACCATACCAATATTCTCCAGTAGCCACCGCGTCAATATCTAATGATGGACGATTATGATGCACAAACTGTTTAAATAACTCGTGAGTTTCATTCAGATCTTCAATGAATTTCTTACGTCCTTGTTCGGTATTTTCACCAAGCATAGTTAATGTGCGTTTGTATTCACCCGCCGTATGCAATTCAACATCTACATCATGTTTTTTTAATAAACGGTGAATATTTGGCACTTGTGCAACTACCCCAATAGAACCAATGATGGCAAATGGAGCCGCAACAATCTTCGACGCAATACACGCCATCATATAACCGCCACTTGCGGCCACTTTATCAACCGCGATAGTCAACGGAATATTTTTTTCTTTTAAACGGGAAAGCTGTGATGCCGCTAAGCCGTATCCATGTACCATGCCCCCAGGGCTTTCAAGACGCAGCAAAACTTCATCGTCTTGTTCCGCCACGGCTAGAATAGCGCTGATTTCTTCTCTTAAAGAGCCGACTTCACGAGCATCCATACTGCCTTTAAAATCTAAGACATATAAACACGGTTTTTTGACCGTTGATTGGCCTGCTTTTGCCCCTGCTTTTTCACTTTTCGCCTTTGCTTTCTGTTGCTTTTTAAAGGCTTTTACCCAAGCTTTATGCTCAGAATCATTCATTTTTACTTGCTGCATTTGGCGCTGGCGTTCGCGATAACGTTCCCCTAAGTCGGTAATTTTCAATTCACCTCGCCCCACCTTGGCGACGCATTCCGACACCAAAAACAAAAACAGCCAAAGCAATAATTGCAACGACTATTGTGACGACTTTTGCCAAAAACAGTCCATACAGAGAGAAATACTCCACAAAATCATCCTTCTCATATTTATCTTGATAAAAATAGTCTCATGATTGCTATTAAACAACCAGTAAAATAACGTCGTTTCTATCGTAATCTTACTTAAATTTCTACGCTACATTAGCCAATAGCATCAATCAATGAGATGATATCGTAACTGTTAACAAATAGGATAGGAAAAATACCATGCTCCACTATCAACCTAAACATGACCTTTTAAGTGGCAAAACCCTTTTGGTTACTGGGGCCGGTGATGGAATTGGCCGTGAAGCCGCATTAACCTATGCTCGCTTCGGCGCCTCTTTGATTTTAGTCGGTAGGACACAGCATAAACTTGACGCCGTTAGCCAAGAAATCGAAACATTAACCGGTAAGGCCGCAGATATCTATGTCGTTGACTTGTTGACAGCACCTCATGAACAATATGTTGAGTTAGCCAACGATATTGCTAAAAAACACCCTTATCTAGATGGCGTATTGCATAATGCAGGTCTTTTAGGGGTTGTTGCCCCCAATTATCGAACAACCTGTCGATTTATGGCATGACGTTATGCAAGTTAATGTCAATGCGTCGTTTATGTTAACTCAAGTGCTGTTGCCTTTATTACTGAAAGCACCAACAGCATCGCTCGTTTTCACCAGTTCCAGCGTCGGTAAAAAAGGCCGTGCAGACTGGGGAGCCTACTCAGTTTCTAAATTTGCCACTGAAGGCTTAATGCAGATCCTTGCCGAAGAGTATAAAAACAGTGGCTTGCGTGTTAACTGTATCAATCCAGGGCGTACTCGCACCAGTATGCGTGCCAGTGCAGCACCAGATGAAGATCCAATGACTATCAAAGCACCAGCCGACATTATGCCAATTTACTTATATCTTATGAGTAATGATAGCTTGCGTAAAACAGGCATTAGTTTTGACGCTCAACCCGCTCAAAATGTTAAAACAACGGAGTAATTTTTATGTCTCAAAGCCGGCATGAAGAGCGTCAACAACGTTTGAAAGAAAAGGTTGATGCTCGAATTGAATCTGCGCAAATCGAACGAGGTATCTTGCTAGTTTTTACAGGAAACGGCAAAGGTAAAACAACAGCAGCGTTCGGTACAGTATGCCGTGCTGTCGGCCATGGACAAAAAGCCGCTGTCGTGCAATTTATTAAAGGCAGTTGGGATAATGGTGAGCGAGAATTATTAGAGCCTCACGGCGTTCCTTTTTATGTCATGTCTACCGGTTTTACCTGGGAGACTCAGGACAAAGAAGCTGATACTCTCGCTTGCCTTGATACATGGCAATATGCGCGGCGATTACTGGCTGATCCATCCATCGATTTAGTGGTACTTGATGAGATCACCTACATGATTAGCTATGACTATCTGCCATTGGAAGAGGTTATAGACGCATTAACTGATCGCCCTGAACACCAATCAGTGATTATTACTGGGCGAGGCTGTCACCGCGAACTGCTTACTTTAGCTGATACCGTTACTGAAATGCGCCCTGTGAAACATGCTTTTGATGCTGGAATAAAAGCGCAAAAAGGGATTGACTGGTAATCGTATTCATCTGCCGATACATAGCAACTGTGTATCGGCAATTTAATTACATCATCAGAATGCCGGCACCGAAGATCGCTCGGGTTTGCTGCATAAACTCTGCATATTTGCATTTTTCAAGTAATGCCGTGCCATCATTTCTCATTTGGCTATAAATCACTGCCATGTGTGAAATTTTATTGTGGTATTCGTTATAATAGAACTGTTTTTCGTTGTGGGTCTAAAGAGCGACGAAAACTATTAACCAACCCAACCACTTCTTGTGCATACATTTGCAGAACTTCATCGGTAAAATTAGGTGTCGTGAGTGGGTAATCGAAATGCACTGTGACCGATTGCTTTTCACCATGAGGCACTTTTTTCACCATTAATTGTGATATAAAGGCATCACCACGGTGGATTAGGTCAGTCAGCTCCTTATGTGTTAAACACTTCGTTTTTACTTGGCTAACGGCAGCCGAGCTTGATAGCGCTTCTGGTGCTTGTTCACCAACTGGAATATCACAGTTAAACACATTATTATCAATGATATAATCGTTACTGCTATTTATTCTACCACTGAGTTGATAGTGACCCACCACCAGCGATTGTTTGTTCAGATGGTGAAGTGATGGGATCCCTTCTGTCCCATACACATAATTGTACGCGTAATAAAATTGCTGAGTTGGGTTGAGAATGCCACCTTTATTGCCTGGGTAAACAATAAACTGAACAGGTTCCCCCCGTCGTCGTTATCATAACGTGGACACCAGGCTTCAATAAAAGGCTTCCCACACTTTGATTAGGAACAACAATCGGATGGTAATCCATAAAAAAAATGAAACTATCTGATGTATCATTCGTAAAATAAAAACGCCCGCTTTCTGATATTATGCTTTGATTATTATCACATCCACTAATCATTACGCTTAAGCAAAGTATCATCAACGCCTTTATTAATCGAAAACTAAACATGTAGTATAATTTACCTTTGTTTATTCCTTTACATCATAACGGTAACTTAAACACAGAATATTCTCAAATGAGTTTGTATCATTTTGTGACAAATACATAACCAAAACTAATAAAAAAGGTTATAGATAACTCTATAACCTTTTCGATAAATCAACACAAGCCAAAGTCATTAAATGCGTGTACGACGCTTTGCTGTTGGTCGAGATGATTGACGTTTAGACGCAGGCCTTGCTGCTACTTGTGAATGGCGTTTAACCGCACGACGGATCTGGTTTGCTTTGATGCGTCGTTGGTCTCGTTCAACAGCCACCTTAGTTTCTGTTTCAGCTTCAAGCCCAACCAACTCTCTTAGGTAATTGGTTTGTTGTAGGCCTAACTCAGTCCAGCCACCACGCGGCAGACCTTTAGGCAGGTCAATATCACCGTATCGCACCCGGATCAAGCGGCTGACTTGGACCCCAACGGCTTCCCACAAACGGCGTACTTCACGGTTACGCCCTTCTGTTAAGGTCACGTTATACCATTGGTTCATCCCTTCACCGCCACGGAAAGAAACCGTTTTAAATGCGGCCGGGCCATCTTCAAGCTGAACGCCTTGAGTTAATTGACGTATTTTTGCATCAGTGATTTCCCCAAATACACGAACAGCATATTCACGCTCAACTTCGCGACTTGGATGCATTAAACGGTTAGCCAGTTCACCATCGGTAGTAAACAGTAATAACCCACTTGTGTTCACATCGAGGCGACCAACCGCAATCCAGCGAGCTCCCACAAGTTTTGGTAAACGCGTAAATACTGTCGGGCGACCTTCTGGATCATGGCGAGTACACAGTTCACCTTCTGGCTTGTAATAAGCCATGACACGACAGATCTCTTTTTCAGGTTCTTTTATCGCTAATATCCGACCATCTAATCTAATTTTAGTCGCCGGTTTTACTTCAATACGATCACCTAGCGTCGCGATTTTACCATCGACACTAATGCGCCCTTCTTTTAGAAAAGTTTCAATTTCACGACGGGAACCATGCCCAGAGCGGGCAAGAATTTTTTGTAGCTTCTCAGTTTTTTGCGGTTTAGCGCTCATATAACCCTCAAATGTCGCCTTCACAGGCGTCAAATAGTTTTTCGTACACAGTGACGAAAAATAACGAATTGGAAAACCTGCGTATTATACACAGGTTTATGAGGATGCCCTATTATTAATCGACCCGCGATGATTATCGCTTATTCGAAAGGAGATGGGTCACCAGTACCGACACGAACGACAACTGGGCTATCATCCGTGAAATCAATTACTGTTGTGGGTTTTTGACCAATGTAACCACCGTGGATAACTAAATCGACCTGTTTACCGAGTAAATCACGGATCTCTTCAGGATCTGACTGCGTAAAGTCATCCCCCGGCATAATGAGGCTGGTTGACATTAATGGCTCACCAACAGCTTCAAGGAGGTCTCGAGCGATAGGATTAGACGGAACCCTTAACCCAATGGTTTTACGTTTTTCATTCATTAAGCGGCGAGGCACTTCTTTAGTTCCGCGCAGAATAAACGTGTAGTTGCCGGGCGTATTATTTTTAATTAACCGGAATGCCGTATTATCAACATGTGCATAATTTGATAGCTCAGAGAGATCTCTGCACATCAAAGTAAAGTTATGGTTGGCATCAAGTTGACGTATGCGACAAATACGCTGCAATGCCTCTTTCTCTTCCAACCGGCAGCCTATTGCATACCCAGAATCGGTTGGGTAAACGATAACGCCGCCCTTGTTTAAAATTTCAACACTCTGGTTGATTAACCGAGCTTGGGGATTATCCGGATGGATATAAAAAAACTGACTCATACAGACCTCTGATCTTTAGTATTGACAGCATCATCCGGTAAAAACCTTAAAATGGCACTATCTATTTACAATAAGAAAACACATCTCTAAAAAGACGCACTACTTTAATGACTTTCCAAATCACTCAGGTTGTTTCACTGGAAATGAGAATATCGAGAGGATAACTATGTGGCTAGCATCGTGCTCGGTATATCACTCCCACTGCACACTCAACCCAAATTGAAGTATCACTGTTATATTTTACACCGCATTTATTATACATCAACGCATTATGTCGTTTTTACTTCGTCCCATAATGTCCAAACCGCCCGTTGATCATCAGGCAGCCACAGGTTACGCCCAAGTTCAATCCACGAACATGGACGATGGAAATCGGAGCCCATTGACGTTTTTAAATTCGCGGATTGTGCAAGTTCATCTAGATACTGCTTTTCATTGGCAGGTTGCTGACAATGAGACACTTCCATTGCATCCCCCTGACACTGTTTAAAATAAGCTATCAAGCGTTTCAGCCATTTATTCGAAAGTTGATATTTCGAGGGATGCGCGAGTACAGCCACGCCCCCAGCTTGCTGGATCACCTTAACGGCCTCATCAATGGTGCACCATTTTGCCGGAACATAGCCCGTTTTCCCCTTTGATAGATAACGCTTAAAAACGTTACTGATAGTTTTCTCTTTCCCCGTTTTTACCAAATACTGAGCAAAATGCGCTCTGGTGACTTGTCCACCTTGGGCTATTTCTAACGCATTTTCCCATGCATCCGCTATACCTGCTTTTTGTAGGCGACGGCCAATCTCCTTTCCGCGCTCGACCCGTAATACCGATTGCCGCTCTAATAGCTCAACCATTGCGGATGCTGTAGGTGAAAAATTTAATCCCACAATATGAATTTCAATATTTTCCCATAAGGTGGAAATTTCAACGCCATTAATCAAGGTTAAAGGGCGTTGTGCGTGTGAAAGGTATTCACGAGCCTCAATAACACCTTCACAGGTATCATGGTCAGTAATAGAAAGTACGTTAACCCCCATCTCAATTGCTCGCTCAACAACCTCAATGGGCGACAAATCACCGTCAGAAGCCTGAGTATGGCAATGTAAATCATATCGGGTCATTAATGGGCTCGAAAATTGTGACATAGCCTATTTCACTCCTTTTTCCCGTTTCTGGATATTTTTCCTAAATATAAATAACAAACCGCTTGACACAACTCACGCGATCCAGTTTACTAGTACACGAGACGAGTTACTGACCCGTATTAATGTGATTATCCAGAGAGGCACTGTATGAATATTCTTAATCTATCAAATCGTTGGTGGCGCAACTTCCCAAATTGGGCGGATGCCGCACACGCATAGATTAAATATGCCTAAGTGCCTAACCCGCCTTCACCCGCGGGTTTTTTTATGTCTAAAAACTGTTAAAAGGCAATAAAATGAATAACCAAAACACAACATTAGCACATTTTAGTTTTCTGGATAGTCCAATTAACTATCAGCAAGATCCAACATTGCTGTTTCATCACCTGTGCCACGACATTCCAGCAACTATGTTACTGGAGTCGGCAGAGATCAACAGCAAAGCCAATTTACAAAGCCTATTGATTGTCGAAAGTGCGCTACGCATTCGTGCATTTGGTCAACGGGTAGACGTTGAAGCATTGACTGAAAATGGTGCTCAATTACTCCCAGTCATAGCAACACAACTAGCTGATAAAGCTCAACATTATGAACTATCAGCACAACATTTGACGATGACATTTAGCCAACCGAATGGTGATCTTGACGAAGACAGCCGCTTAAAAAGCGCATCATGCTTAGATGTATTGCGTTTATTGCCAACATTGGCTCAAGCGACTTCACAAAAATCTGAAAACCTATTTGTCGGTGGGTTATTTGCCTATGATTTAATTGCCAGTTTTGAATCACTTCCTGAAGTGAAAACGATAAATAATTGCCCTGATTACTGTTTTTTTGTCGCAGAACACTATTTAGTGATCGACCATCAAAATCAAGCGGCACGCCTAAAGAGCGCTATTTTTTCGACTGTGGATAGCCATGTAGAAACGGTCACACAACGTCACAACGAGCTGATAGCGGCATGCCGTCCGTTCTTATCACCTCTTCCATTAGGGAAAACGGAACAATTTCACGTTGAAACCAACAAAAATGATCAGCAATACGGTGCGGTAGTCAATGCAATGAAACAAGCCATTTATCGTGGTGATATTTTCCAAGTCGTGCCATCACGGAAATTTTCAATGCCTTGTCCTTACCCATTAATTGCTTATCAAAAGTTAAAGGCACAAAACCCGAGTCCTTACATGTTTTTTATGCAAGATCAGGACTTTTCACTGTTTGGTGCATCACCTGAAAGCGCATTGAAATACAGTGCAAGTGACCGCAAAGTTGAGATCTACCCTATCGCAGGAACTCGCCCTCGTGGTCGTGATGCCTCGGGAGCGATTGACTTAGATCTTGATAGCCGCATCGAACTTTCTATGCGTACTGACCAAAAAGAGTTAGCTGAACACCTCATGTTAGTCGACTTAGCCCGTAATGACTTAGCGCGTATTTGTGAGCCTGGTAGTCGCTATGTTGCAAACCTCACAAAAGTCGACCGCTATTCATTTGTTATGCATCTAGTATCACAGGTGGTTGGCACACTACGCAGAGATCTCGATATCTTTCATGCATACCAAGCGTGTATGAATATGGGCACGCTGACCGGAGCGCCCAAAGTTCGCGCTATGCAATTAATTGCTGAATATGAGCAGGGAGCGCAGAGGCTCTTACGGTGGCGCTGTAGGCTATTTTACTGGTAAAGGGGATTTTGATACTTGCATCGTGATCCGCTCAGCCTATGTGGAAAATGGTATTGCTACGGTACAAGCGGGCGGAGGTGTCGTTTTAGACTCCTCCCCGCAAGGCGAAGCCGATGAAACACGTAACAAAGCTCGCGCAGTGATCCGCGCAATTGCCCAAGCACACCAAGCAGAGGAGTTATTTTAATGGCTAACATACTATTACTCGACAATGTTGACTCCTTTACTTACAACCTCGTTGACCAATTGCGCTCAGGGGGCCATCAAGTGGTCATTTATCGCAATACCGTCAGCGCAGAACGTATTCTATCTGTCCTCAATAACATGGATTCCCCTTTGCTGGTGTTATCACCGGGACCTGGGAAGCCAAGTGACGCGGGTTGCATGCCAGCGGTCCTTCAGCAAGTGATCGGTAAATTACCAGTGATAGGTATTTGCTTAGGGCATCAAGCGATTATTGAAGCCTATGGCGGGCATGTTTCCTCTGCTGGAGAAATTTTGCATGGTAAATCATCCATGGCCACCCATGACCAACAAGCGATGTTTGATGGTCTCGATAACCCAATTCCCGTTGCGCGTTATCACTCTTTGGTCGGCAGCCAAATCCCTGAAAAACTGACAATTTGTGCACAATCTAACGGCATGGTTATGGCTGTTCGCAATGACAGTGATCGTGTTTGCGGTTTTCAGTTCCACCCCGAATCTATCCTAACAACTCAAGGGGCTATTTTACTGGAACAAACCGTTGCATGGGCGCTTTCAGCATCGATTGGCACAACAACACCATCATTTTAACCAGGGAAGAGACTCTATTATGCAAACTATTTTCGATAAACTATTCCGTGCACAAGCATTAACACAACAAGAAAGCCAACAGCTCTTTAATGGCATTATTCGCGGTGAATTAACGGAAGCCCAATTGGCTGGAGTGCTCGTCAGTATGAAAATGCGAGGTGAACAACCCGAAGAGATCGCAGGAGCCGCTTTAGCGTGCTTAGAAAACGCACAACCTTTTCCACGCCCTGACTACCCATTTAGTGATATCGTCGGTACTGGCGGTGATGGTGCCAATAGCATCAATATCTCAACGGCGAGTGCTTTTGTTGCCGCTCAAGCGGGGATCAAAGTCGCAAAACACGGTAACCGTAGCGTTTCTAGTCGTTCCGGCTCATCTGATCTACTCGCTGCTTTTGGTATTTCATTAGATTTAAGTGCACAAAGTGCGCGTGACGCATTGGATGAATTAGGCGTTTGCTTTTTATTCGCACCTCAATACCACAGCGGTTTCCGTCATGCGGCTCCTGTACGCTCTCAATTAAAGACACGCACGTTATTCAATGTGTTAGGCCCATTAATTAACCCTGCACGACCACCTATTGCATTAATCGGTGTGTATCAAGCGTCATTAATTGAACCTGTAGCAAAAACGTTACAAATGCTTGGTTTTACTCGTGCAGCTGTGGTACACAGTGGTGGAATGGATGAAGTTTCTCTTCATGCAACCACGCAAGTTGCAGAATTAAACCAAGGCGCTCTGTCTTTCTATCAGCTCAATGCCGACGATTTTGGGTTGCAAGCTTATCAGCTATCTGATTTAGAAGGCGGAACGCCAGATGAAAATCGAATTTTGCTAAGTAATTTGTTACAGGGTCACGGAAAGCCTGCACATGAAGCCGCCGTTGCAGCCAATGTCGCCATGCTAATGCGGATCAATGGTTATGAAGACCTAAAAGCCAATAGTGAACACGCTCTGAATATTATTCGTAGTGGTGCTGCATTTGATCGCGTCACTGCGCTCGCTTCAAGGAACCAATAAAGATGAAAGCAACCGTACTGCAAAAAATTGTTGATGATAAGCTAATCTATCTGGAAGAGCGTAAACAACAACAACCTTTAGACAGCTTTATTGATAAAGTGCTCCCATCGAGCCGTCGTTTTTATGAAGCACTGTCCGCAAAACGCCCTGTATTTATACTGGAATGCAAAAAAGCATCACCATCAAAAGGGCTAATTAGGGAAGATTTTGATCCTGCCGTCATAGCGAACATTTATGCACCCTATGCGTCAGCTATTTCCGTCTTAACCGATGAAAAGTATTTTCAAGGGAATATGGCGTATTTGACCACTGTCAGTCGTACGGTTAAGCAACCCGTTTTGTGTAAAGACTTCATTGTTGACCCATACCAAATCTACCTTGCGAGATATTATCAAGGCGATGCTATTTTACTGATGCTCTCTGTCGTGAGTGATGAGCAGTACATTGCACTTGCAGAAGTCGCACACCAACTGAATATGGGTGTACTGACTGAGGTGAGTAACGAAGAAGAGTTAGAGCGCGCCATAAAACTAAAAGCGCGTGTTGTTGGCATTAATAATCGTGACCTCCGCGATTTATCAATCGACCTCAATCGTACCCGCGAATTGGCACCGCGTCTGCCAGAAGGCACCATTATTATTAGTGAATCCGGCATTCACCGCCACCAGCACATTCAATCTTTGAGCCAGTTTGCCAACGGTTTTCTGATTGGTAGTGCTTTAATGGAGCAAGCCGATCTTAACAAAGGATTGCAAAAATTATTAATTGGGGAACATAAAGTTTTGTGGCCTAACCCGAAGCCAAGATGCGCAAGCCGCCCTTGCTGCGGGAGCAACTTACGGCGGCTTAATTTTTGCTGAAAAACTCCCCGCGAAAAGTGACCCTGTCACAAGCAAGGCAGATAATACATGCCGCTCCACTACAATATGTTGGTGTTTTCCGTGACCAATCTGCTGATTTTGTTGGCCCATATGGTCGAACAGCTGGCTTTATCAGCAGTGCAACTCCATGGTCATGAAGATGCCGATTATGTGAAAAATCTACGTAACCATTTACCTGAGCATTGTGAAATCTGGAAAGCCGTCAATATGTCACAACCTGATTTCAGCCAGTTTGATGGGCAACCGATTGATTTGTTGCTACTTGATAATGGTCGTGGCGGCAGTGGTCAAACTTTCGATTGGAACAAGATCCCAAATAGCAGCCAATTTCGCGTGATGGTTGCAGGAGGCTTAAATGCCGACAATTGCCGTCAGGCTGCGACACTATTATGCAATGGATTGGATTTTAACTCAGGCGTTGAAACTGAACCGGGCATCAAAAGCGAGAAAAAACTGAATCAAGTTTTCAGTTCATTAGCACTCTAATCATCAAGAAAAGTAGCGCAATAGTGACTAAGAACTGAAATTGAATATGAATAGCATGACATCAAGAGACGAATAATAATATGAGTAAATTAGACCCCTACTTTGGTGAATTCGGTGGACAATATGTTCCTGAGATTTTAATTCCAGCCCTTAACCAACTGGAAGATGCCTTTATTGAGGCTCAAAACGATCCGACATTTATTAAAGAATTCCATGATCTCCTTAAAAATTATGCCGGTCGCCCTACTGCATTAACACTCTGTAGGAATTTAACCGAAGGCACTAAAACGAAACTATATCTAAAACGTGAAGATCTACTTCATGGTGGCGCACATAAAACTAACCAAGTATTAGGCCAAGCATTATTAGCTAAGCGAATGGGTAAAACAGAAATTATTGCTGAAACGGGTGCAGGTCAACATGGCGTCGCAACCGCTCTAGCGTGTGCTTTGCTTAATATGAAGTGCCGTATTTATATGGGGGCAAAAGATGTTGAGCGCCAATCACCTAATGTTTTCCGTATGAAGCTAATGGGTGCGGAAGTGATCCCTGTACACAGTGGCTCAGCCACCTTAAAAGATGCTTGTAATGAAGCGCTTAGAGATTGGTCTGGCAGTTATGATAAGGCGCATTACTTGCTAGGAACAGCGGCAGGCCCACATCCATATCCAACCATTGTCCGTGATTTTCAGCGTATGATTGGCGATGAAGCAAAACAACAGGTACTCGAAAAAGAAGGAAAGCTGCCTGACGCCGTGATCGCTTGTATTGGTGGCGGCTCAAATGCAATTGGCCTCTTTGCATCATTTATTCCTGAAGAAAATGTGCGCCTTATCGGTGTGGAACCTGCGGGTTTGGGTATCGAAACAGGCCAACACGGTGCACCACTCAAGCATGGTCGCGTCGGCATCTACTTTGGTATGAAGTCACCGATGATGCAAACGGATGAAGGGCAAATTGAAGAGTCCTACTCTATTTCCGCTGGGCTTGATTTCCCATCTGTTGGACCACAGCATGCACATTTAAACAGTATTGGGCGAGCGGATTATGTTTCCATTACCGATGATGAAGCCTTAGCGGCCTTTAAATTGCTATCACGTAAGGAAGGTATCATCCCTGCATTAGAATCATCACATGCATTAGCGTATGCACTAAAACTCGCGGAAAAAGAGCCAAATAAAGAACAATTACTGATTGTGAACCTTTCTGGCCGTGGCGATAAAGATATTTTTACCGTACATGATATTTTAAAAAGTAAGGGAGAAATCTAATGGAACGTTATACTCAACTTTTTGAACGCTTGAACCGCGTTAACCAAGGTGCTTTCGTTCCGTTCGTAACATTAGGCGATCCTGACGCTGAGCTATCCTTAAAAATTGTAGATGCCCTAATTGCTGGTGGCGCTGATGCATTAGAAATTGGTATTCCTTTCTCCGATCCTCTCGCTGATGGTCCTACTATCCAAAATGCGAATTTAAGGGCGTTTAAAAGTGATATTACCCCAACATTGTGCTTTGAACTTTTGGCTCGGATAAGGCAGAAACACCCTGATATGCCCATTGGCTTACTTGTCTATGCCAATTTGGTCTTTAGTAATGGCATCGATAACTTTTATTCACGTTGTCAACAAGCTGGTGTCGATTCAGTATTGGTCGCAGATGTTCCTATGCGTGAGTCAAAGCCCTTTCGCGAGTCTGCCTTAGCACATGGTATTGCGCCTATTTTTATTTGCCCGCCAAATGCTGATGAGCCATTACTCAAGCAAATTGGTGAATATAGCCAGGGCTATACTTACTTATTATCAAGAGCAGGAGTGACAGGAACAGAAAAACGTGCTGAGACACCATTGACTAACTTAATTAGTCGGTTAAATGAGTATCAGGCAGCACCACCACTACAAGGATTTGGTATTTCTGAACCATCTCAAGTTAGCGAGGCAATCGCTAATGGCGCAGCTGGTGCCATTTCAGGCTCTGCCGTGGTTAAAATTATCGAAAATAATCTTCATCGCCCTGATATTATGCTGGCAGAACTTACCCAGTTCGTGGCAAAAAATGAAGGCAGCAACACAAAAATAGCGAGATACCCCCACCCTCGATAAACGCCATATCCTGTATGGCGTTTTTTATTTACGATTTTAATTTGCCATTACGGGCGTCTATAAGTTGAATTTTTTCCACTTTCTACTGATACTAAAATTATCAGCGAGAAACTAATTGTAATCATTGTTTATTATGCTGATAAGATCTTGTTGGATGACTTAACCATCACGTATTTTGGCGTTTGACACCTTAGGAGATAAAGGATGAAACTATTCAAATCTGTTAGTGCATTACTTGTCGCTTTCTTTATGGCTTTCACGCTAGCTGCTTGTGCACCAACCGATAAATCTGAAGGCACTGGTGGCTACATTGATGATACTGTCATTACGACTAAAGTAAAATCTGCCCTACTGGCTGAGAAAAACCTAAAATCAACTCAGATTAGTGTTGAAACCTTTAAAGGACGCGTGCAATTAAGTGGCTTTGTCGATTCTAAAGCAGATGCAAATAAAGCCATAGAGGTCACTAAAAAAAGTAAAAGGCGTCCAATCTGTCATTGACTCAATGAAAATCCGCTAATACATCATCAATCAACCATTATAAATATCAGCTCAAATTGGGCTGATATTTATATCAGAAATATATCTTACATATTTCCTAAAAATAATAATTACGTTACTTTAATACATTAACAATTGTTGGTATTTTGTTATTTTATCGTTATAAAAAATAGAGGTTATTATTTTCTATGAAATCGTATAATAGATAAATTACATTTTTAGTTAAAAAATTATTCCTAATTTATATCCAAAAAAAATCCGAGAATAAATATTCTCGGATTTACTACTACATTCCATTTCAAGTTAGGCATCTGCCTATTATGCATCCTGCAAATTCGATTAGAAGCGATAACCTACGCCAAACATAAATACGAATGGGTCAAGGCGAGTATCAACTTTTTGTTGAGCGCCGTTAAATTTAAATTTAACATCCGTATCAATATCCATCCACCAAAGAGAGGCGTTTAACATCCAATTTTCAGTCAGCATGTAGTCCATACCGGCTTGCGCTGCAAAGCCCCAAGAGCTAGACAGGTCAAGGTCACTCAAGCCCAGCTGTTTTTGCCCCTGAATTAAATTTCTCATCAAAGAAGAAAGTATAGTTAATACCTGCACCTAAGTAAGGGCGTAATTTATCTTCTTTACTACCAAAATAATATTGTGCCATCAAAGTAGGTGGTAAATGATGAACTGTCGCAATATTGCCTAATTCACCTAAACTAACTTTATGCTCGAATGGCGTTGCAGCTAATAATTCCACACCGATATTATCGGTAACCATGTAGCTGAATGTCAGCCCCTAATTGAGTATTATTATTTGCATTAAAATGACCTAGGCCACCTAATACATCATCAGAGCCTGCATTCGGACGGACAGTTGCAGTACCTGCACGGAAAATAAAATCGCCAGCTTCATGAGCAAATGAAGCAGCTGGTGCAAGCGTTGCGGCAGCTAAGACAAGCGCAGTGAGTTTTTTCATTATTAATCCCATTCCTGTGTTTATTATTTTGGTTTAAATATACCGTTTAATTTTATTTAATGTTCAAATCAAGATCACATCTTTTAATAAAGATAACCTAATCTGACTAAGTTGAATTTATTATTCCATTTATAATTTTTTTGATTTTGATGTAAATCAATTTTTGTTATATATACTTTAAAATAAGAATTGATTACCTCACTTTTAAATTTAATACACCACTTAAAGTTGCATTTAAAATATCCCTTAATAAAGATAGTAAAAATAAATGAAATCGCCTTTGCTAATCAGTCTTCACGCTGACTGCTCCTTTTTTGCTCACCCCCAGTCTTTTCTGATCTTTCTCTACCTATGCGATAGATACTCAGTTACAATCAGCTAAAATTTTATCCCGTTTGTAGATAGGAGCAGTTACATGTCCATTTCGGCCAACTCACTCATCAATGATAGTGTGAATTTTTTCAAAAATCAGTTAGGTGGCCTATTCACAATAGCGCTGTTAGCAGCTGTTGTGAGCGTTATTATTTACGCTATATTGATACCCGATCCACAACTCTTTGTGACTTATCTTGAATCTCTTAAAAAACTCACTGAAGTAGGGAGTCAGGGCGCCCAATACTGGTTGGAAAATATGACAGATCAAGAAAAAAATGCGATCATCCATGTTTTCTTTGGTACACTCCTCCCCACTATCTTAGGTAGCACCATATTAATTTGTGGGGTTTTATCCTATATCAACCGTCTTTCACGTGGTGAAGATATTACTGCTATGCAAGCCCTATCCTCATCATTGCCAAAAATCCCTTCTATTTTTTTACTCGTCCTCATTTGCTCTTTGCTTGTGCAGATAGGGATTAACTTGTTTATCGTTCCTGGGGTTCTTCTTGCAATTGGCTTTTCCTTAGCCCCTGCCGTGCTAATCAGCGAAAATGTGAGTCCATTTAGCGCAATAGGTAAAAGCTGGAAAATAGCCTATGCAAATTGGCGTATCATCTTACCTATGATTATGATTTGGCTAGCATCACAAATGCTGGTCGCTTTACTTTTTAATATGTTTGAACTGAATTATATCGTATCTAACGGGATTTCATTTTTTGTCAATAACCTGATTGCAGCCTTTGTCCTGCTTTATTTTTTCCGCCTATATATGCTGGTGAATCTCAAATAGTGTTGTTCACTGGCACCATAAAAAAACTGCACCTAATTATTATTAGGTGCAGTTTTTCATTTTAAATCGAAACTAGAGCGTAACTTGTTCTTCCATCTCTTTTATCTGTTTTTGTTGCTTACTTTGGATCAAACGGATAGCAAAATAGATATCAGGTACGACTAACAGATCATCATCTGAGCGACTAATTTTATTTTTCTCTAGCCAACTGTTGATTGATGTTCTTCTCCCCGCGAGTACTAACGTCACTCCTTTTGCCTTTAATCCAGTCACGATATCGTTCAAGGCCGAAAAAACACTCACATCATTATGAGTGAAACTAACAGCAGCATCGACAATCACCCATGCAGGACGTTTAGGCTGGTTATCCAAATGCTTATTTAAACGCTCTTTAAAATAGTTAACGTTAAAATAGGTCAATGGAGAGTTAAACCGGTAGATAAGCACGTCTTCAACAGGTTGAACGCCATTATCTTTAGAAATCGAATGCAACATACCTTGGTCATCGACCCCTAACAATTGGTCTGTTGGGCGGAAAATAACCCTGATAAATTGTAATAACCCCAGTAAAACTGCCAATCCCACGCCGTTAATCAACCCTGCCACCAGCACTGCACCTAACGTAAAAATGCTCAGTGTAAAGGCTTGCTTATTACGTTTACGCATCGATAAAATATTACGAAAACTAAGTAGTGACCATGTCGATACAACCAGTACCATTCCCAACGCTGGCATTGGGATGTACTCTAATAGATCAACTGAAAATAAAAGTACGATTAAAATAGCTAACGCCGCAACAATAGAGACGAGTTGGGTTTTACCCCCCATCATATCATTAACGGCAGTACGGCTGCTGGCGGCACTTACAGCAAATCCTTGTGACAACGCTGAGGCGAGATTTGCCATTCCCAATGCTCGTAACTCTTGATCGGCATCGACAGAATAGCCATTTTTACTTGCAAAACTTCTTGCCGTCATCATAAAACTAACAAAGCTAATAACGGCTAAGTTAAGTGACGGAGTGATCAGGTCACGCATTAAACCAGGATCAAACTGCGGCATTGGAATAAAAGGTAACCCCTCACCTAAATCCCCTACAATACTGATACCATATTTTTCAATATTAAACACATAACTGACCAAGGTTGCCAAAACCATTGCAATTAATAGTGATGGCCACAGATTACGTACTTTTTTGATCACAATGATAACCGCGAGCGTCGCAACTGACATCAGTAACGTAGGAATATGACTATCTAATAGCGCGGTAGGAAACGCCACCAAACGTTCAATAAAACCGCTCGGTAACTGAGTAATACCAAATACTTTCCCTATCTGGCTGACAATAATAGTTAATGCGACTCCATTTAATAACCCTTGCAAAATAGGTCGTGATAAAAAATCAGCAAAAGTTCCTAACCTAAATCGTGCGGCAATTAAACACCAAATCCCTGTCATCAAACTCATGACAATTATCAATTGCCATCGCGTCGCATCATCCCCCATAGCTAAAGGACTGACCGCCGCAGCGATTACCGCACAAGTCGCCGCATCGGGACCAATAATTAACTGTTTAGATGTGCCAAATAATGCGTAGATAATCATTGGAAAAACACAGGCATATAACCCTATAATCGCGTTTATTCCCATGAGTTCGGCGTACGCAATTGCAACAGGCAAAGCGACTGCAGCAACCGATAACCCCGCTTTTATATCAGGACCAAAATCAGCAAAACGATAATTAAATAACGTTGCTAAGCCGGGCATCCAGACAAACAGTCTCGCCTTTATCATTGTCGGAAAACTCTCTAAAAATTAATGAGTTAAATTATTATAAATACTATATATATCCGATATATTAAAGATTATCTATCACTTATCTCAAATAAAAGTAAAATAGTGCAAATATGATTGGTAACAAAGCATGTTTATTGGTAAAAAGAAGCAAATTTTTAACAATTAGCGCAAAAATCAGTTAAACTACCTCATTATTTTTTATGCAAGGCTTCGGTAACCACGGTTATGAAACAACTTATTGATTTTATCCCTCTGGTGATATTTTTTATTGTCTATAAAATTTATGGTATCTATTATGCCAGTGGTGCTCTATTAGTAGCGACGCCTCTTGCGTTACTCGCAACTTATTTAATTTATAAGCACGTCGAAAAAGTGGCCAAAATCACCTGTCTGATTGTGATGATTTTTGCTTCTCTCACTCTTATTTTCCACACGGATTCTTTTATAAAGTGGAAGGTGACCATTATCTATGCACTGTTTGCACTGGCATTATTGATTAGCCAATGGTTTACTGAAAAACCATTAATTCAACGTATGTTAGGCAATAATCAAGAAATTAGGCTGCCAGACAACATTTGGGTCAAGTTAAATAGTGCATGGGTGATTTTCTTTATTGCATGTGCTGCGCTGAATGTTTATATCGCATTTTGGTTGCCTTTAGATGTTTGGATGAATTTTAAGGTGTTCGGTTTAACCGCTGGTACTCTGATTTTTACTGTGCTCAGTGTGATTTATATTTATAAAAATATGTCCAAAGAGCCTAGAGAGCAGCCAACAGAACAAACTAAAGAAGAAAAATAAACGTATTAAATAAAAAAACCTGCAAAAGCAGGTTTTTTTGTCTTTAACGTCCTTTACCTAATGCTTGTTCGATTTTCTTATCTGTATTGTATTGCGATAATGCATACACTGACCAAATCGCTGCTGGAAGCCAACCGATTAAAGTAATTTGTAAGATCAGACAAATAATACCTGCAAATGGGCGACCAATAGTAAAAAATTGCAGCCACGGTAGCAAAATTGCCAATATCAATCTCATGTCACCTCTCCACTACAGACTTAAAAACCTAAGATATCGCCATTGTAGACAGTCAACTTTCAATATGAAATATAAAAAACACTTCTTGCAGTTTCTTTGCATTTTTTTTAGTCTATTACATTGATTATGTTTATGGTTTACCCTGCATAATAAACAATTAAAGCTCCCCTTTGCTGTTTTTGGCAGCAATGAAGTCGTCGAAACATGATTCATCGTGACGAATACTCTGAATCTAGTTTATGATAAAAAACGAATTTGAATCGTTTTATATTTTGATAAAGAGTTTGATATGCAATTACCAAACGGGGAATTAGTTCTACGTACTTTAGCTATGCCTGCCGATACAAATGCAAATGGGGATATTTTTGGCGGCTGGCTAATGTCTCAGATGGATATAGGTGGCGCGATATTAGCCAAAGAGATCGCGCTGGGTCGTGTGGTTACTGTGGCGGTGAATGGTATTAAATTTCAAAAGCCCGTCGCCGTAGGTGATGTGGTATGTTGTTACGCTCGTTGCTTAAAAACGGGCAAAAGCTCCATTACCATTAATATTGAAGTATGGGTTAAAAAAGTGGCAACGGAGCCTGTAGGCCATCGTTATCGTGCAACCGATGCCGTTTTTACCTATGTTGCCGTTAATGATGATAATACACCTCGTGAACTGCCAAAAGAGAAACAGCATTTTCAGTTAGAAAGCACTGAATAGCGCCTGCATATCTATCGCCCTTAACGATAAAACCCCCACAACACTCTCTGTTATGGGGGTTTTATTTAGAGTCTATTTTGATTATTGCTTTAAACTTGGCTCACCGTACCATCAATTTTAAAGTAGATTTCTGTGACATAACCTTTTGCTGGAAGTTTTTCAAAAACCCAACGGTTCATCGCGCGTTTTACATCACGTTCAAATAAACCTTTAGGTGAAGATTCTACAAATTCAATATTCGTAACGCGGCCATCTTCAGTGATGTCATAACGTACTTTAACATAGCCATCTTTACCTAAGCGACGAGCGCGGTCTGGGTATGCAGGTGCCTGCTTGCGTAGCGCTTTAGGGCCACGACGCTCTGACGATTGAGCACTGTTCGTTGCCCCTTTGTTATTCGCCATGACGTTGGTATTCGATTTAGGTGCCCCTGCGTTAAGATTAGATAACGGTTTCAGATCATTTTTCGCTAACTGTTTCTCAACAGGTTTAACATCCTTTTTGATTTCACGCTTTTCTTCTTTCTTAGGTTTTGGTTTTTTCTTAACTTCAGGTTTCTTTTCTAGCGCGATCGCAGGTTTTACAACAGGCTCAGGCTCAACAATCGGCTCGGGTTCAGGTTCTGGCTCGGGTTCCGGTTCGGGTGCAGGTTGAGGTTCAGCGGCAGGCACCTCCGCTGGTTCATCTGATTCAAACGAGACCATGGCAACCGTTATTGGCTCCACCACAGGGGGCATTTTCGGTTGATTGAAAATCCATGCCATAGCAAGCCCTGCGTGAATAGACAATGAAATGATAATAATAAGAGGCCAACGGATCCAACGCATAAGAATTTTCTACCCTACGACTTTAAACCTTAAGAATATGACTGATAGTTTAAATGCAAATAGCAATCATATTCAATAAGGTTTGTCACTCAAAGCGAAAATTGTGAAACCGGACCTCAATCTTTTCACTCACTCCACTGGGTAAATAGCAAGGAGCGACGGCGTTTGTAGATATCAAATTTTCTTATCGCGTAAATAGTCATATTGCGCCTTGAGTGCCCTTCAAGCCAGCGACGACGGCGACGTAATGATTGTCTCAACATCCGCCAGCGCCCAACTTCATGCCTACTACGTCTCATTTTTCTATCCTTTTATTACTGAGTTTAACTACGTATGAAATTGGCAAAATATTATAGACCTTTGGTCACGCTAGCCAAGAAATACCTGTCATTTGATAAAAAAACCGTTCGAATAACGATGTTCATGATGCTAAAGGGGAACTTATAAATAGAATTAATTGTTTTTTCACCATTAATCTATAAGATTTAGCAAAGCTTTTACGATGAATGTTTGCTAAATTCTATCAGTGTTAGCATCAATTTTTATTTTTTATCAAATCTGTTTCATTTTTTGACTATTTTTACACTCTCCAATTTGTGAGGCATGTAATCGATTATGGCAACTGTGTATACGCTATTGAGCTGGTTATTATTTTTCGTCTATTGGCTAGTCATTGCAGCAATTACCGTTCGAATCCTTGTTAAACGACGCCCTGTCACTTCAGCGATGACCTGGTTACTGATCATCTACATTCTGCCATTGGTCGGTATCATTGCTTATATTGCCTTCGGTGAGTTGCATTTAGGTAAACGGCGGGTTGATAAAGCGCAACAGATGTGGCCCTCTGTGGCAACTTGGCTCGAAAATTTACGTCACTCTAAACACATTTTTGCCACTGAAAATAGTCCTGTTGCCGAGCCACTGTTTCAATTGTGTGAGAAACGGCAAGGTATTGCTGGCGTTAAAGGCAATCGAATTCAATTGATGACCACTTGTGAAGAGTCATTAAAATCGATTGTCAATGATATCAATAATGCACAGCACTCAATCGAGATGGTATTTTATATCTGGCAACCCGGGGGATTGGTAGATGGTGTCACTGAAGCCCTACTCAATGCCGCTAAGCGAGGTGTCAAATGCCGTATTATGGTTGACTCGGCGGGTAGCTGGCATTTCTTCCGTAGCGATTACCCCGATAAAATGCGTGCGGCAGGTATTGAGTTTATCGAATCCTTAAAAGTCAATTTAATGCGTTTTTTCTTACGCCGCATGGACTTGCGTCAGCACCGCAAAATTATCGTGATTGATAATTATATTTCATATACTGGAAGTATGAATATGGTTGACCCTCGCTACTTTAAACAGGATGCAGGGGTCGGTGAATGGGTGGATATCCTTGTGCGTATGGAAGGCCCTGTCAGCACGACATTAGGTATTGTCTACGCCTTTGACTGGGAAATGGAAACGGGGCAACGTATTTTGCCACCACCCCCAGACACGAATATTATGCCATTTGAGCAAGCTAACGGTCACACCACTCAAATGATTGCATCTGGGCCAGGGTTCCCTGATGAGTTGATCCAACAATCACTGATGACGGCTATTTTCTCTGCCCGCAAACAGCTTATCATGACGACCCCTTATTTCGTGCCGAGTGATGATCTATTGCACGCGATTTGTACTGCTGCCATGCGCGGAGTTGATGTGAGTATTGTTATGCCAAGGCAAAATGATTCATTTCTCGTGCGCTGGGCAAGCCGTTCGTTTTATACTGAACTACTTGAAGCTGGCGTGAAAATTTATCAATTTGAAGATGGCCTGCTACACACTAAGAGCGTTCTGGTCGATGGTGAACTAAGCCTCGTTGGTTCAGTTAACTTAGATATGCGAAGCTTATGGCTGAATTTTGAAATAACTGTTGTGATTGATGATAAAAACTTTGGTAGTGACCTTACTCTTGTTCAATATGATTATATCGCACGTTCCACACGCCTTGAGATAGAAGAGTGGGAGCAACGGCCTTTCTGGAACCGAGTTGTTGAACGTTTATGCTATTTCTTTAGCCCATTATTGTAATTTTTTATTTTAGGAACTGTCATGACTAAGCCACAATCCATTAAACTTATTGATGAAGATGAAATCATTGAGATAGCCTATGACCTGTTTCCTTGAGCAAGCAATGGATAATTTAGAGCCAGCCGATCAAGTTATTTTTGCATTGCAATTTGAAGAGTGTGGCGCGGCTGAAATTGTTCCTCTCAGCCAACATTGGCGGGATGTTATTCAGCCTGATTTTGATTTAGATACATTGAGTGAAGTGATTATTGGGTTGGCGCAATCCGATGACGATGAAATTGCTGACATTTTTGCCCGCATTTTAATTAGCCGCCATCCAGCCCAACCTTTTCACCATATTTTATGGAAGCGCTAGTTTCGTTAAACATGCCGCAATGAGGATATAGCAACCTGCTATTAAAAGTAATCGTGAATTTAAATTCGCTAAACGCGCCCTAGCTTTTAAGTTAGGGCGCGATTTTTATGGTCAATATCAATAAATGATCCCAAGAAAAATGCCAGTCAGCATCACTAACTGGCATTCTAACTAGGCATACAAATCCGTTATAGTGGATCGACTTTTAAACAAGATACCGCATGTTTAAAGCTCCCTTCTAATAAAGGTTTTGTTTTAGCGCAGCCTTCATCAGCAAGTGGACAGCGAGTTCTAAATACACAACCTGAAGGCGGATTAATGGGTGACGGCAGTTCCCCTTCAAGTAATTCAATGGTTTTATTTTTTTCCTTGTCAGGATCAGGAACGGGTACCGCAGACATTAGTGCTTTGGTATAAGGATGAAGTGGATTGTTATACACTTCATCATAGGTGCCTAATTCAACGGCATTTCCCAAATACATCACTAATACACGGTCAGAGATATGTTTGACGACCGCGAGGTCATGGGCAATAAATATTAAGGATAGGCCCATTTCCCTTTGAAGCTCTTGTAATAAGTTAACGACTTGCGCTTGAATAGAGACATCAAGTGCAGAAACAGGCTCATCACAAATGACCAGTTTAGGCTCAAGGATCAATGCCCTTGCTATCCCAATACGCTGGCACTGCCCCCCTGAAAATTCATGGGGATAACGGTTAATCAGATTAGGTAATAACCCTACCCGCATCATCATTTTTCTGACCTTTTCGATCACTTCAGATTGCGGCATTTTTGGATGATACGTTTTCAGTGGCTCGGCAATAATGTCGCCTATCGTCATGCGAGGGTTCAACGATGCCAAAGGATCTTGGAAAATCATTTGAATATCGCTACGTATATCCCGCCACTGTTTTTCATTTAATCCTAATAAATTATTCCCCAGCCAGCTCACAGAGCCACCTGTCGATTTTACTAAGCCAATAATGGCACGTGCGAAAGTTGATTTCCCGCACCCTGACTCCCCAACAACACCTAATGTTTCGCCTTCATACAGACGTAACGTCACGCCATCAACAGCTTTTAAGCTTTTATCAGGCTGCCAGAACCACTGTTTTTTATCTCGAATAGAGAAATGCACTTTTAAATCATTGACCTCGAGCAAAACTGGCCTATTTTCATGTTGTGTCATACCAGCTCCTCCACCGGCTTAAAGCAAGCTCTTAATCGACCCGCTGAAAATGCATTCAGCTCAGGCTCTTGTTCAATACATTGTGCATTCGCATATTGGCAACGTGGCGAGAATGGGCAGCCTTTTGGTAAGCGCAATAAGTTAGGTGGGTTACCCGCTATGGTCGCTAGGCTTTCATCATCGCCATCCAAACGCGGCACTGCGGCAAGTAGCCCTAATGAATAAGGATGAGAGGGTTGATAGAAAATATCTCGGGCTGAGCCATACTCCATAGTGCGCCCCGCATACATCACTAACACTTTGTCACACACGCCAGCGACGACCCCTAAATCATGGGTGATCAAGATAATAGCGGTATCAAACTCTTTTTTCAGTTCATTTAACAGAGTCATGATTTGTGCTTGAACCGTGACATCTAACGCGGTTGTCGGCTCATCGGCAATCAATAACTTAGGCTGACACAATAACGCCATCGCAATCATAACCCGTTGACGCATCCCCCCAGAAAACTCATGGGGATACATATTCATTCGTTTACGTGCTTCTGGCATTTTAACGGCATCTAACATGCGAACAGATTCCTCAAATGCCTCTTGCTTACTCATCCCTTTATGTAGCATTAACACTTCAGATAATTGTGTGCCAATCTTTAAATATGGATTGAGAGAGGTCATCGGGTCTTGGAAGATGATAGAGATTTCTTCCGCACGCATCTTATTTAACGCTTTTTCTTTTAAATTTAAAATTTCACGTCCGTTAAATATCGCTGAGCCACCTATTTTGCCGTTACGCGCTAACAGCCCCATTAATGCGAATGCTGTTTGTGATTTTCCTGAGCCTGACTCACCGACAATACCCAGTGTTTCGCCAGCACGTAGTTCAAAATTCAACTTGTTGACTGCGGTGACATCACCATCAGGAGTTGAAAAGGTCACATTGAGATCTTTTACACTCAAGAGAGGGTTAGATGATTGAATATTAGACATAATAGCTCCCTCTAACGGTCTTTCGGGTCGAGGGCATCACGTAAACCATCGCCGATAAAGTTAAAACAAAACAGAGTTACTACTAGAAAACCCGCGGGGATCAGTAATAGCCATGGCGTCACTTCCATTGAGTTTGCCCCATCACTCAATAACGCTCCCCAGCTACTAAGCGGCTCTTGTGTCCCTAACCCTAGAAAGCTTAAAAATGATTCAAATAGGATCATACTTGGCACCAGTAATGACGCATACACCACAACCACACCTAATACATTAGGAACGATATGGCGCAAAATAATATGACGCGTACTCACCCCACAAACTAAAGCAGCCTCAATAAACTCTTTGCGTTTCAGTCCTAAAGTTTGCCCACGAACGATACGCGCCATATCCAGCCAAGAAACCATCCCTATCGCAACAAATATCAATAAGATATTTGTACCAAAGAGTGTTACCAACAAGATCACAAAAAACATAAATGGAAATGAGTTTAAGATCTCCAACAAACGCATCATGATGGAGTCCACTTTCCCGCCAACATAACCTGCAATAGAGCCATATAAGGTACCAACAACCACAGCAACCAATGCAGCAGCCACCCCTACCATCAGAGAAATTCGTCCACCAATCGCTACCCTCACCAAAAGATCACGGCCAGAGGCGTCGGTGCCAAAATAGTGACCACTTGCCAAATCAGGAGGCATCGACATCATTTCCCAATCAGTATCATCATATAAAAAGGGAGATAACATGGGGGCAAAGATGACAAATAAGGTGATCAAAAATAGGATAAAGAGGCTAAAAATTGCCGCTCGGTTATGCATAAACCGACGTCGTGCATCCTGCCATAAACTGCGCCCTTCAATATCTAATTGCTCAGAAAGCTTTTCCAGAGCTTCACTATTTTTTTGATTTAATAACATAGCGTTCTCTCCGGACTAATAGCGAATTTTCGGGTCGATAACGGCATACAGCACATCGACAATAGCGTTAAAGGTAATCGTTAATACGCCAACTAAGATTGTTAGGCTAAGCACCAAAGAGTAATCACGGTTCAACGCGCCATTAACAAACAATTGCCCTATACCTGGTAAACCAAAGATAGTTTCAATAACCATCGAACCCGTAATAATCCCCACAAAAGCAGGCCCCATATAAGAAAGCACAGGGAGTAATGCTGGTTTTAAGGCATGTCGTAAAATGATCGTACGCAGTGGTAAGCCTTTTGCGCGTGCTGTACGAATAAAGTTGGAGTGCATGATTTCAATCATGGAGCCACGCGTAATACGCGAAATGCTTGCAATATAAGCTAGTGATAATGCCACCATCGGCAAAATCATATGTTTGAGGTTACCACCATCCCAGCCACCACCGGGGAGCCATTTCAAATGAATGGCGAATATCAGCACCAATAACGGTGCCACAACAAAGCTTGGGATGACAACCCCCGTCATGGCGAACCCCATGACTGTAAAATCCCATTTGCTATTTTGATTCAATGCGGCAATAACCCCCGCTGTCACACCAAAGAAGACGGCGACGATAAAAGCAGTTGCACCTAATTTCGCAGACACTGGGAAGGCTTTTGCCACTAAGTCGTTAACGCTGTAGTCTTTATATTTAAATGATGGACCAAAGTCACCTTTAGATAATTGAACTAAATAGCTGAAATACTGTTTATACATAGGGTCATTCAGATGGTATTTCGCTTCAATATTTGCCATAACTTCAGGTGGTAATTTACGTTCCCCCGTAAAAGGGCTGCCTGGTGCTAAACGCATCATAAAAAATGAAATTGTAATAAGAATAAAAAGTGTCGGGATCGCTTCAAGTAAACGCCGTAAAATAAATTTTAACATTGCCCTTTCCTACTTCCGTTGCTTAGTCGGACCAATAATCATATTGTTATCCGGCTCCGAAGAGCCGGATTATTATTGTTAGTGCTTGATAATATAAAGGTCTTTTGTATGCAGGTTGTCTAGCGGGTCTTTTCCTGTATACCCACCTACATACGGCTTAACTAAACGAGTATTAACATAGTAATAAAGAGGCACAACAGCGGAGTCTTTATCTAGGATTTTTTCTGCTTTATTGTACAAATCAGAACGTTCTTCATCTGTTTTCACTTGCAAAGTCTGCTTCATCACCGCATCAAATTCTTTGTTCTTATAGTGAACCGTATTATTACTACTATTAGACAGTAACATATTGAGGAAGGAAGACGGTTCATTATAGTCAGCACACCATCCTGCACGTGCGACATCATAAGCACCTTGGTGTCGGCTATCTAAGAAGGTTTTCCACTCTTGGTTTTCCAATTTCACTTCTGCGCCGATATTTTTCTTCCACATTGATGATGCAGCAATGGCAATACGTTTATGTAAATCGGAGGTGTTATACAGCAGGTTAAATTTCAACGGATTTGATTTATTATAACCAGCCTCTTCAAGTAGCTGTTTCGCTTTTTCATTGCGTTGCTCTTGCGTCATGTTGGTATACCAATCCGGTTTTTCAGTTTTCATGCCACTGGTAAATGGCGGTGTGAAACCATATGCCGGAATATCCCCTTGAGCCTTCACTTTATAGGTGATCACATCCCCTATCCATTGATAGCTTCAATGCCTCTCTGACTCGAGGGTCATTAAATGGCGGTTTTTCGTTATTAATTTCGTAGTAATAAATGCACAGATATGGGTTCACGCGTAACTCATTAGGCATGCTTTTTTGTAGGCTCTTAAATTGCTCAATTGGTAAATTGCTATAGGTCATATCAATTTCACCGCTGCGGTAGCGGTTAACGTCAGTCACCTCTGAAGAAATCGGCAGGTAGGTCACTTGATCGATAATGGTATTAGCGTTATCCCAATATGTTGGACTACGCTCAAGAACGATACGTTCGTTAACGGTCCAATCTTTTAGTTTATAAGCACCATTGCCTACAAAGTTTTGTGGTTGCGTCCATTTAGCGCCATATTTCTCAACCACTTTTTTATTAACTGGTGACATTGATGAGTGGATCATCAATTTGGGGATATAAGGAACCGCCTCACTTAACTCCAGCACAAGAGTATGATCATCTAATGCTTTAACACCCAGCTCTTCGGGTTTTTTCTTTCCGGTAATAATATCATCGACATTCTTAATGTGTGCATATTGTAAATAGCTCGCATAAGGAGAAGCGGTATCAGGGTCAACGATACGTTGGAAACTATAAACGAAGTCTTGTGCTGTTACAGGGTCACCGTTTGACCATTTAGCCCCTTCACGAATTTTAAACGTCCACTCTTTAAAATCTTTATTTTCCCAACTTACAGCTGAACCAGGTAAGATTTCACCATTAGGACCTACGACCGTTAAACCTTCAAAGAGATCACGCGCTAAAGCCGATTCAGGAACACCTTCAATTTTATGTGGATCTAGGGATTGAGGTTCAGAGCCATTATTACGGACTAACGTTTGTTTTTCTGCAAGTTCAACACCAGCAGGCACTGTAGCGGCAAAGCTGCTCGCTATCCCCCCTGTCATCAATCCAGCGGCAACACCTAAAGCAATCATGGTTTTATGAATGTGTTTACTCATTTTATCCGTTACTCCCATACCATATATTATGGTGACATTGTGGATTAATATGTTTACCCATTCGGTAAACTGTTTTTTTAATTATTTAATTACTATTTATTATCTTGATTTATATATAACCGTTTAATATCCATATTATCAAGAGGGTCTTTTCCTTTGAATCCACCAACCGAAGGTTTAATTAAACGCACACTGACCCGATAATAGACGGGAATAATCGCTGAATCTTGATCGAGTAGTGCTTCCGCCTGCTGATAGATTTGTTTACGACTGGCGTCATCTGGCGCGCTCAATGCCTTTTCTAACAAAGCATCGAATTCTGAGTTTTTATAAAATGCGGTGTTATTACTGCTATCTGACGACATAATATTTAAAAATGCCGATGGTTCATTATAATCAGCGCACCAAGTCGCACGCACAACATCATAGTTACCATCATGGCGACTCTGTAACGACGTCTTCCATTCTTGATTTTGTAAACTTACCTCGGCCCCAATATTTTTTTTCCACATTGAAGCTGCGACGATAGCCTGCTGTTTATTTTGATCGGATGTGTTATACAGAAGTGAGAATTTCAGTGGATTTTGCGCATTGTAACCCGCTTCTTCCAAAAGAGCCTTTGCACGCTGGTAGCGTTTTTCATTACTCCAATTTGCCCACTCTGGTGGGGAAAAATCGCCATTATTAATGAAAGTAGGTGTAAAACCATAAGCAACAATTTGCCCTTGTGCCATTATTTTATTCGTAATGGTTTCCCTATCTAACCCGAGCTTTATCGCCTCTCGCACTCTCGGATCGGTAAATGGTGGTTTGCTATTATTAATCTCGTAGTAGAACGTACATAGGTAAGGACGAATATATAATTCGTTCGGCCGTTCTATTTGCATTTTTTTATAAAGAACAGGCGGAATTGCTGAATTACTGATATCAATTTCACCGCTACGATAACGGTTTACATCACTCACTTCTGAAGAAATAGCTAAAAATGTCGCTTCATCAATTTTACTGTTTTGATTATTCCAATACTGTGGATTACGCTTCAAAACAATCCGTTCATTGACAACCCATTTATCTAATACATAGGCTCCATTGCCGATAAAATTTTTGGGCTGAGTCCATTTATCGCCATATTTTTCAATCGCCTTTCTGTTTACGGGCTTCATCGCCGTGTGATTAAGCATATCGATAAAATAAGGTACTGGATGGGTCAACGTGACTTGCAAATGTTTCTCATCCAACGCTTTCACACCAAGAGACTCAATTGGCTTTTTACCTTTTAAAATTTCAGAAGCATTCTCAATATAGGCATTTTGCAAGTAACTTGAGTAAGGAGAGCCTGTTTTAGGGTCGGCTAACCGCTGCCAGCTATACACAAAGTCTTGTGCAGTCACTGGTGTACCATCGCTCCACTTGGCATTATCTCTGAGAGTAAACACCCATGTAGTATAATTATCATTAGTCCAACTTTCGGCAACACCGGGTGTCACCTTACCATCCACATCCGTATAAACGAGCCCTTCAAGAAGATTAAGAATAATATTGCTCTCAGGGATACCTTCGACTTTATGGGGGTCTAATGACGAAACCTCTGTGCCGTTATTAATGGTAATCGCTTGCTTAATCGACGCAGACACTGGATCTGCATTAGTGTGTAATGCAACTAAAAATATAGGTAGTGAATACAAACTCTTGGTAAAAAAATTCATTATCACCCTCAACGGTTATTTGGTTGCTACAACAAACTTCAGCATCCTATCTGGTTATTTTGTTTCGCGTCATACCCTGAAACTTAGAGTATTTCCCTTTGGATTAGTTTTAATAATCCACTTTTGGCCTCTCACATTTTTGTTACAAAATGTTAAAATTGTGTAATCACCCGCAAGCTAGACAAGCCTGTGTTAAACTAAAAGCGTTATGATTTTATTGTATAAATAGATGATTATTCTGTTATTCATCTATTCGCACAATTGAGACTTGTTTAAACATATCATTAACATTGAATAAATTAAATAGCGCAAAAATTTACTTGGCTCACATTTCCTTACTTTTTATGCCTTATTTAGCAAAAAATGCGACATATTATTATAAGAAAGGGGAATTGAAATCAGCACAAAATAACAGCAGATTAGCAGGCAAAAGATAATCTATTTATGACTATCATTTAGTAGAATAACACCATCATTTTTTATTAGTGATACCTATAAGGTAAAAAACGATAATGGTGTTTATTTGTTTGGCGTTTTTTTAATCGGAATATTATTACTAATGTAATAGACACTTATAGATCACCATATAATAGTGATCTATAGCAAGAGAATTAGTATGTCAAAAAATGATTATAGAAGACCGGGAAATATTGCTTTAACCCCCGTAACAATAAACTCTATTCCCAGAGACATCAGAAGCAGTCCCATAATTCGCGTCACCACGTTAATCCCTGTTTGCCCTAAGTAGCGAACAAGCAATGATGCCGAGCGGAACAGTAACCAACAGCAAAATGCAAACACAATACTTGTCAGCGCCAGACCGATAAAGTTTTGCCAACCATGCCACCGAGATGACCAAACGATACAAGAGCTAATTGCCCCCGGCCCTGCCATTAGCGGTAATGCAAGTGGTACTACCCCGATACTATCTCGCACTGCTGTTTCTGTTTTCTCTTGTTTATTTTGTTTGTCTTCACCGATTTTCCCACTGATCATCGACATTGCAATCGTTACAATTAATATTCCACCCGCAATGCGGAATGAATCGATAGAAATACCAAATACTTGCAGAATTGAATCGCCGATTAATAATGATGTACATAAAATGATAGCGACAGAAGTATTCGCTATCGTATTTGTTTTGTTACGCCCAGCGCTACTTTGATAATTAGTCATGCTAATAAACACAGGCAGAATTCCCACTGGGTTTACTAACGCAAAAAGACCAATAAAAAATTTTATATAGCCTGATAAATCAAGTAATCCTGCACTCACGCATCAGCACCTTTAAATAATCAGATTTAAGAAAATCACAGATAGTTAAAGTTTATCACTAAATAAATAAAATAGATTCTGCTAAGTTTTATTTTAGCGGTTACTGTTAGTTATTCGCTTAAACTTCATGCAAATAATATGATTTTTTAGCTCTTTTTATTCGTTATAAAAAAATATTGTGTCTAATTTCAACAAAAAACATGCATTCCCTCAAAATAGGCTTGCTGAAAGGAGTCAGCTTTGAATTTTTGTGATCTATATCACATCAATAAACACAAATAATGCTAATCTATTCTTAACTGATAGAGGGAGTTAATTTAAGAAAAGTACGCTTTTCACCTTGTACTAAAAGCTTTTTAAGCCAATAAGCGGAAAAATAAAATATGTTAATAAATATAAACTATAATTTATCTACTCAGTTTTTAGCGTTTTAATGTTTCAAGAAGCACTGCTCATTGGCTTAAAAAGTTTAACATTTATCAGGAGTAATCTCTATGTCAGTAACTAATGTTACCGAACTCAATGACCTCGTTGCTCGTGTCAAAAAAGCTCAGCGTGAATTCGCTAACTTCTCTCAAGAGCAAGTTGACCGCATTTTCCGCGCAGCAGCGCTTGCAGCAGCAGACGCACGGATCCCGCTCGCTAAACTTGCTGTAGAAGAATCAGGTATGGGTATTGTTGAAGATAAGGTGATCAAAAATCACTTTGCCTCTGAATATATTTATAATGCCTATAAAGACGAAAAAACCTGTGGCGTGCTTTCTGAAGACCCAACTTTTGGAACAATTACTATCGCTGAACCTATCGGTATTATCTGTGGTATCGTTCCAACCACTAACCCAACCTCAACCGCCATTTTTAAATCTTTAATTAGTTTAAAAACGCGTAATGCAATTATTTTTTCTCCGCACCCTCGCGCTAAAAATGCAACCAATAAAGCGGCAGAAATTGTTCTTAAAGCAGCTATCGAAGCTGGTGCACCGAAAGATATTATCGGTTGGATCGATGCACCATCGGTCGAATTATCTAATGCATTGATGCATCACGAGGATATCAACCTGATTTTAGCAACAGGTGGTCCTGGTATGGTGAAAGCGGCATACAGCTCCGGTAAACCTGCTATTGGTGTAGGCGCAGGTAATACACCGGTTGTTATCGATGAAACGGCCGATATCAAACGTGCTGTGGCGTCTATCTTGATGTCAAAAACCTTCGATAATGGCGTCATCTGTGCATCCGAGCAATCCGTTGTTGTCGTCGATGAAATTTATAATCAGGTTCGTGAACGCTTCGCGACCCACGGTGGCTATATACTGCAAGGTAAAGAGCTTAAAGCCGTTCAAGATGTTATTTTGAAAAATGGTAGTCTGAACGCAGCAATTGTTGGTCAAACTGCATATAAAATCGCTGAAATGGCCGGTGTTACTGTACCTGTAACCACGAAAATACTTATTGGCGAAGTCAAGGTGATTGCAGATTCAGAGCCATTTGCCCACGAAAAATTATCGCCACTCCTCGCCATGTATCGCGCTAAAAACTTTGAAGAGGCTGTAGACAAAGCCGAGCAATTAGTCGAAATGGGGGGTATCGGTCACACCTCTTGTCTATATACAGACCAAGATAACCAAGCTGAACGTGTTAATTACTTCGGCGTCAAAATGAAAACCGCGCGTATCCTCATTAATACGCCCGCTTCACAAGGGGGTATCGGTGACCTCTATAACTTTAAATTAGCGCCTTCTCTCACACTTGGTTGCGGTTCATGGGGTGGTAACTCAATCTCTGAAAACGTTGGACCAAAACATTTGATCAATACTAAAACCGTGGCGAAAAGAGCTGAAAATATGTTGTGGCATAAACTTCCTAACTCAATCTATTTCCGTCGCGGTTGTCTCCCTATTGCACTTGAAGAGATCGCAACGGATGGCGCAAAACGTGCATTTATCGTCACTGATGGCTATTTATTTAACAATGGCTATGTTGAAGAAGTGGTAAATGTACTGAAAAAACACCATATTGAAACCGACGTTTTCTTTGAGGTTGAAGCTGATCCTACATTAACGGTCGTCCGTAAAGGTGCCGCTCAAATGAACGCCTTTAAACCTGATGTCATTATTGCATTAGGTGGTGGCTCCCCAATGGACGCGGCCAAAATTATGTGGGTTATGTACGAACATCCAGAAACGCATTTTGAAGAATTAGCACTACGCTTTATGGATATCCGTAAACGTATTCACCGTTTCCCTAAAATGGGAGTGAAAGCAAAATTAGTTGCGATTACAACGACCTCAGGAACAGGCTCTGAAGTTACCCCATTTGCAGTGGTAACGGATGATAAAACAGGTCAAAAATACCCATTAGCGGACTATGCACTGACTCCAAATATGGCTATCGTCGATGCAAACCTTGTGATGAATATGCCGAAATCACTGACCGCATTTGGTGGTCTGGATGCTGTGACTCATGCGATGGAAGCCTATGTTTCTGTATTAGCGAATGAATACTCTGATGGTCAAGCATTACAAGCGCTTAGCCTATTAAAAGAGTACCTACCGACGAGTTATCATGAAGGGGCAACCAATCCTGTTGCAAGAGAGCGTGTCCATAACGCTGCAACCATCGCTGGGATTGCATTTGCAAACGCATTCTTAGGGGTTTGTCACTCAATGGCCCATAAATTAGGCTCTGAGTTCCACATACCACATGGATTAGCGAATGCCTTATTAATTAGTAACGTCGTTCGTTATAATGCTAACGATAACCCAACTAAACAAACGGCATTTAGCCAATATGACCGTCCACAAGCACGACGCCGTTATGCTGAAATAGCCGATCATTTAGGTTTAACAAAATCTAGCGACCGTACCGATGCTAAAATTGAAAAACTATTAGCATGGCTTGAGGAAATCAAAGCAGATTTAGGTATCCCTAAATCCATACGTGAAGCAGGTGTGCCTGAAGCAGACTTCTTAGCACGCGTTGATAAGCTCTCTGAGGATGCATTTGACGACCAATGTACCGGTGCAAACCCTCGCTATCCATTAATTTCTGAATTGAAACAGCTATTACTGGATTCCTATTATGGACGCGAATTCACTGAACAAACATCCACAACAACAGCAGCAAAAGTGGAAAAGAAAAGTTCAAAAAAATAGTTAGGTAGCTAATTAATAAGAGAGGCACTGATTTAAAACTCAGTGCCTCTCTTTTTTAATAAGGATAATAAATGATTATTATCCTTATAATTTTTATGGGAAAGTGACGTTCCCTATTACACGATTAACTTAAATCTACTTTTAATTGTTATACGCAATTAATTAAAGTGAATCGCTTTTTTGGGAATAATGCCTTGGTTCATTAACTTAGCCTGTTCGATGGCTTCTGTATAATGCTTACGGCAGACAGAAATATACTTCTCATTACCGCCTATATCGACCTGTGCCCCTTCGTAAAGAGGAATACCATCACTCCCTATCCTTAATACTTTATTGGCCTTACGGCCGCAATAACACACGGTTTTTAATTCAACTAATTTATCAGCCCAAGCTAATAAATATTGGCTTCCAACAAATAGTTCACCTGAAAAATCAGTTCTCAGCCCATAGCATAAAACAGGTATATCACTGTTATCGACAATATCGCATAACTCTTCAACTTGCTGTTTTGTTAAAAATTGACACTCATCAATTAAGACACAATGTACCTTTTTTGTGCTATTTTCATTTTTAATGACTTCCGCCATATTTGTGGTTGGCGTAAATAAAAGTGCATCCGCAGACAACCCAATACGCGATGAAACTTTACCCTGCGCAAAGCGATTATCGATTTCTGCCGTGAAAATCAGCGTACGCATCCCCCGCTCATTATAGTTATAAGAAGATTGCAACAAGGATGTCGATTTCCCTGCATTCATCGCAGAATAGTAAAAATATAGCTGAGCCATCAGCCTAGTTCCTCTAAATTAATAAACAAGATAATTTTACCATAAAACATGTCATTAGATTAACAGTCATCATCTGGAAGCACTTAAAAATACAGGCATCAAATAGAGATATCGCCATTGATTTTGCTAAATCTTACCAATAGTAATCACTCTTTTCCCTCTTAAAACAGGTAAAATATCGAACTATCATTGGTAATGATATAGCGTGCTCCTTAAAACATAGTACTAATTTACTGTATCAAAAAAAGAAAATTTACGTTTAGTCTCTCTTATTTGCTTCATTATCATGCCACTAATAACCTGACGTATTCTCGATGCGCCCTTCAAATTATAATCAAAAAAATTTCCAGCTAATTGAATCCGTTTTTCATTAGTTTGGATATTGATAATAGTGGTATATATATATCAGTGAAAAGTTAATATTTCTTTTGTAAAAAAATTGCTTTTACTAAAGATAACTTTTAAACTAATAGTGCAAATTAGCTATTGCAGAAAATAAAATAGCATTCTATTATTAGTGTACACAGGCCAACAATTAAATTTGAGACCAGGAAAATGAGCGAATCTTTAAAAGCATTAAATAACATCCGTACTCTTCGTGCTCAAGCAAGAGAAATTGCTTTAGAATCACTGGAAGAAATGCTGGAAAAATTAACTGTCGTTGTTGAAGAACGTCGTGAAGAAGAAAATCAAGTTCGTGCAGAGCAAGAAGAAAAGAACCGTAAGCTAGAAAACTTCCGTCAAATGGCAGAAGAGCAAGGTATTGATCTGAACGAACTGGTTCAAATTTTAGATACAGGTAAAGGCTCAAGCACTCGTGCTAAACGTGCTGCTCGCCCAGCTAAATATAAATACGTTGATGAAAATGGCGAAACTAAAACTTGGACTGGCCAGGGTCGTACCCCAGCAGTTATCAAAACCGCCATTGAAGAACAAGGTAAATCTTTAGACGATTTCCTAATCTAAGATCCATAACCTTATTCCCCAAAAACACCCTTATATAAGGGTGTTTTTTTTATCCTACGTTTAAGTTTTATTATCACTTATGCCGCTATTAGCCATTAAATTGTTAATCCCCTCCTGCTCCAAGGATAAGCAATCCTCTTTCGCTCGTTTTAGTCATCCTTTTATCTGCTAGTCATTTATTAATATTATTTAAATTTAAGCCATCGCTAAAAGTAAAGTTATGTAATCCTACTCAAACTTTTTAAGCATACGATTGAATAATAAAACTTATACGATACAAAAAAAATTGATGTATTTTTCTTCTAAATACGTAAATTAAATTAAGCAATAATTTACATTAATTGATACTTAACTATTGAAAAGCTACAAGGCGCACAAACAAAAAAAGCTAACATCTAGAGTTAGCTTTTATAAATCATCATAAGAAGAAACTGTTTATTTTTCTGCTTTAGAACTGTTCAATTTATTCGATATGGTTTGGATCCACTCAGAAAAATCTTCCCCTAATGAATCATGTTGCATACCATATTCTACGAATGCTTTCATATAACCTAGCTTATTACCACAGTCATGACTTTTACCACATAGATGGTACGCCTCTACAGGAGACTTATTTTCCATCATAATCGCAATAGCATCGGTTAATTGAATTTCATCCCCTGCCCCTGGTGCTGTTTTTGCTAGTGCATCCCAAATTTTTTCCGATAATACATAGCGGCCAACAATCGACAGATTTGATGGTGCTTCTTCTTTCTTCGGTTTTTCTACCATGCGGCTAATCGGTTTGCTTTCACCAGGAAGCAACGTTGCACCATTACAATCTACAATCCCATAATTAGAAACTTCATCTTCAGGAACGGGCTCAACCAAAATTTGGCTTGCTCCCGTTTCTTCAAAATGGGCCAGCATTTCGCTCAAATTAAACTTGGTTAAATCGGTGCTATAACGATCTAAAATAACATCAGGCAGAATAACCGCAAAAGGCTCATTCCCCACAAGAGGCTTAGCACATAAAATCGCATGACCTAAGCCTTTAGCAATACCTTGACGCGTTTGCATGATAGTTACGTGACTTGGGCAGATAGATTGCACTTCATCGAGTAATTGACGCTTAACACGAGCTTCTAAAATTGCCTCAAGCTCGAAACTCGTATCGAAGTGGTTTTCAATCGAGTTTTTTGATGAATGAGTCACTAAAACAATTTCATTAATACCAGCAGCGATACACTCATTAACAACATACTGAATTAAAGGTTTATCAACGAGTGGTAACATCTCTTTGGGAATTGCTTTAGTCGCGGGTAACATACGAGTGCCAAGACCTGCGACAGGGATTACTGCCTTGCGTACCTTTCTATTTGTCATTTTAGTCATAACTCCAGAATTCTCCTAAGCACCCAAACTCTTTATATAATCAACGGTAATAAAGGTGCGTTTTTAGTGCGAGGCAGTATAACAGGAATAATTTTTGGATAAATAGTACAAAGCCCTAATTAGAGCCAATATGACACTTACTGGAGTAAATTTAAACAAAACTTAAGATTCAGGATTAAACATTAATTTAATATTTTGGTGGTTATTCCAAATTCGACATTGCCAAAATGTCCCTCGTACATCGAGATGATTGGAAGGTTGATGTTTTAAAGTTCCCAATGGAACACTCCTAGATAAGCTATATTGAGCATTCTCTGTTGCAACTTCCGCTTCTAACCCTCCACTAGCCAGAATAATCGCTTTATTACGCGTATTGAAGTACCCCAGTAATATCGGAAATTGCCCACTAAATCCGGAATCCTCTAATAAATAATTTATTTGATTAATAATTTTATCGATATTAGGTAGTTTTTTTATCTGGAAAACTTACCGCATTTTTTAATAAATCGTTAAATACAACACGGATCAAGAACGCTGCCATAATTCCCTCCTGTGGAGAGCGTTCTATATCAAGGCAATAAAAACCAATTTGAGTATCTGATATTGGTGCGAGATCAAGAAGTAGCCCGAACCGGTTAATTTCATTTAATTGACGGTAATTAACGCGATAGCCATTAATCACTTGATTTATAGGTGGCTGCAATTGCTTTAACACTGGCGTGATATCTTGGTTATCATAGTTTATCAGTGTGGGTTGTAACCTATTAACAACTTGATCGTTGTATTGCTCAGGATACAGGTTACTCTGAATAGTAACTTTCAACTCCTCTAAGTTTTTTATTGGTTTCAATAAAGCATCTTTTGCACCTAACCGTAGCATACGGTCAAGCTGCGTGAAATCTGTTGTTGCAGAGATGACAATAACAGGGATGTGAATATTTCGTGTGACCAACTCTGCCATAAAATCTTCACCACTCATGACAGGCATATTCAAGTCACACAAAATCACATCAGGGTTAAGGTTTTCTTCGGTGAGACGTATTAATGCACTCTGACCATTATCCGCGACAAAGACTTGCATCCCCTGAGCATGTAAGTACCCTTCTAACATTGAACGAAAAACTTTTTCATCTTCAACGATGAGTATCTTTTTATTTTTCATATTTAACCTACTTCTAGCTTTCATCGGTTATTTACTACCAATACTATTATTCATATGACAAAATCATTGTACTGTCATTTTTAAAGTATAGTTATTTTTATACCTTATACTTATTTTTATAGAGTAGAAGATGGAACAATCCCTAAACAACTGTTGTTTTTGTGGCAATTCACTCCCTTTTAGCCAATGCTGCCAACCTTATCTCGATAATCAGGCAATCCCTGAAACACCCGAGCAATTGATGCGCTCTCGCTATAGTGCTTATGTGACAAAAAATGCCGATTACCTTATCGCAACTTGGCATCCTGATTGTCATGCCAATAACTGGCGTGAAGAAATAGAACAAAGCTTCTTACAGACACAATGGCTTTCTCTTCGTGTCATTAGTTCTTCTTATGCTAAAAATAGCGATGAAGGTTATGTGGAATTTTCAACTTGCTTTATTGATGAAAAAGCTGATCATAAACAGCTTATTCATGAACGTTCCCGTTTTCTGCGTATAGAAAAACGTTGGTATTACATAGATGGTATTACACCTAAAACAGGTCGAAATGATCTATGTCCATGTGGTTCCGGCAAAAAATTCAAAAAATGCTGTAACAATCATTAGTGGTCATGTTTTACCCATCGTAACGGAAATGCATAATGTATCGTTTGCTTATGTGCGCTCTAAGCCCTTCAAGCTACTGCTAAAACGATGCGCGAAAACATCTATTTATCGGATAGATGCAAGCCCTGTTTGCGCTATTTACAGTCACTTGAAGTATGATGAGTATGTAAGCTTTGTAAGTTAAGGATCAGACACTTCCATGCAACAAAAGAATGTACAAAAAAAAGTCCTTCGCACCATTTGTCCTGATGCAAAAGGCTTGATCGCAAAAATCACCAATATTTGTTACAAACACCAGCTCAATATCGTGCAGAATAATGAATTTGTTGATCACCGCACTGGTCGCTTCTTTATGCGTACAGAGCTTGAGGGGATTTTTAATGATGAAACCCTACTCGCTGATCTCGATGACGCCCTACCGGCGGGTTCAAAACGTGAATTAAATTCATCAGGCCGTCGCCGTATTGTCGTTATGGTCACCAAGGAAGCTCACTGTCTAGGTGACTTATTGATGAAGAGTGCATACGATGGTTTAGATGTAGAAATTGCGGCAGTTATCGGTAACCATGACACATTGAAAGGCCTTGTCGAACAATTCGGTATTCCTTTCCACCATATTAGCCATGAAGGTCTAACGCGTGAACAGCATGATGAAAAAATGATTGCGCAAATTGACCAATATCAACCTGATTATGTGGTCTTAGCAAAATACATGCGTGTATTAACCCCAGCGTTTGTACAGCATTATCCGAACCAAATCATTAATATTCACCATTCATTCTTGCCTGCATTCATTGGTGCCCGTCCATATCATCAGGCATATGAACGGGGCGTTAAGATCATTGGTGCGACGGCTCATTTTGTTAATGATAATCTTGATGAAGGCCCTATCATTACGCAAAACGTTATTAATGTAGACCACACCTTCACAGCAGATGATATGATGCGCGCAGGTAGGGATGTTGAAAAAAATGTCCTTAGCCACGCATTATATTGGGTATTAGCTCAACGTGTTTTTGTTTACGGAAACCGTACTATTATCTTGTAATACGAATATTTGCTGTTTAAATATGCATGAAGCGCAAAAAAACAGCATTTGAACAGCTTTTAAAAAATTAATACTTTACAGGGGCGCGTCATTTGATATGATGCCGCCCGCTGTCAACGAATACAGCAACTCAAAATCTGGTGGGATACCCAAGCGGCCAAAGGGAGCAGACTGTAAATCTGCCGTCACAGACTTCGAAGGTTCGAATCCTTCTCCCACCACCATTCAAGCGTTCCCTTCACCTAAAGTATCAATTGTGTCTATAAATCGATTTAACACACTAGAGTGTGACTTAGACTTATAAACATAGCAGCAGCAATCCTCAATAATTGAATTTAACGGAATATAGTTAAGCAACTTATCATTCACGTCATTTTCAGGGTAGTAATCGATAATTGCAATAAAATCACCAACTTGAAGAAAACTCTGGCAGTTACCAATATTATCCATTTGCCGAATACTGGCCTTATTACCTTCTAGTTCAACCTGATTAAGCAGCTCCCCCATTAAACTGCTCTTATAAAATGCAGGATCACACAGCCATGTGCATTGCCTTAATAGCGCCATAATATTGTAATGATATTTTTCATATAATTCATTACGACAATAAATCCCTAATGATGCATTCTCTATTTTTCTTTGTAAGGAAAAACGCTCACTGACGACAGGTTGAGAACTTAAAATAACCGTATTACCATCGTAATCAACAATTTCATCAACCTCCTCATAATTAAACCTCAATATATTAATTTGAACATTATTTTTATTTGCTGCCTGATAAAGGTGAATAAGAAAATTTTCTTTCCCCCAGTCATAATAAATATTGGCTTCATTGACAATATAACCTGTAAAATGTTTCTTAGTTATTTCCTTCTCTTGTAAGTAAAGATCACGTAAGTCATTATATAACTCTTGACCATCCTTAGTTAAAGTCATACCAAACTTTTCTCGTTTAAATAGGCGTTTTCCTAAGCTTGTTTCAAAGTCTTTAATTGACTTAGCAATTGGTGGCGTCGTTCGGTTCATTACCCTAGCAGCCTTACTCAATGAGCCATTTTCAACAACTGCCATAAATGCCTCTAATTTTCTTGAAAAGAACATATCTATGACCCCATTCTGTTTATTAAACATGCAAAATTCAACATTATTAATCATTAAAAACAATATGTTGAATAGCCCATCACTTGACATATCAGATGAAAATTTTAATTTAATTTTTCATTGAATGAGTAACAATTTTTCATAAAACTATTTTTATATTTTCCAACAATGCAAAGCAATATATTATACTGTTTCATTTCATTATTTTTTATGACTCGACTATTAAATCACATTAAATATAAATCACCAATTTGAAATCAGTGAACATATTTTTCATTAATTGTATAACTAATAATCTTATTTAAATTTTAAGATAAAACATTACGATTATAATTAGAGCTATAAATATTCATTAAGCATAATTCAATTTATATTTAAATAGTTATTTAATAGTTACAGTCTAGTCATCATCTGTTAGAATCTCGATGTACAGACAAAAATCTAATAGGTGATAAAAGACCATGAAATTTATCTCTTTCAACATAAATGGCCTCCGCGCTCGCCCACACCAATTGGCAGCTATCATTGATAAGCATCAGCCAGAGGTGATAGGTCTACAGGAAACCAAAGTTCACGACGAAATGTTTCCTTACGATGACGTTAGCAAGTTAGGCTATCATGTATTTTATCATGGTCAAAAAGCACACTATGGCGTCGCTCTCCTGACTAAAAATAAGCCTGTTGCAGTTCGAAAAGGCTTTCCTACCGACGATGATGATGCACAACGCCGGATCATCATGGCAGATATTGAAACCAATCATGGTTTATTAACTGTCGTAAATGGCTATTTTCCTCAAGGCGAAAGCCGTGAACACCCAGTAAAATTCCCTGCTAAAGAGAAATTTTACCAAGACTTACAAGACTATATTACATCAACCCAGACCCCTCAATCACAGCTATTGATCATGGGTGATATGAATATTAGTCCAACTGATCTGGATATTGGTATTGGCGAAGCGAACCGTAAACGCTGGCTAAAAACAGGTAAATGCTCATTTTTACCCGAAGAGCGCGCATGGATGGAACGACTGCTAAATTGGGGGCTTGTCGATACTTATCGCGCAATGAACCCTGACGTGGATGATTGTTACTCGTGGTTTGACTACCGTTCAAAAGGTTTTGATGATAACAGAGGCTTACGTATAGATTTACTCTTAGCGTCTACGGCTCTTTCTACACGTTGTGTGGCAACAGGGATTGACTACGAAATACGGGGAATGGAAAAACCTTCAGATCATGCCCCCGTTTGGGCCGAGTTTGATTTAACCAAAGGCTAACTGCTCTTTTTTGTTCGATAGGGAAGATTTTCCCTATCGACCTCTCCGATAACCATCAAAATGGCTCACACTCACTAGTAGACTACTCTTGCTCACTTTTTTTCGGTTTTTTCGCCGATTTTACGGGTTTTTTAGTCGTTTTATTCTTTGTGACAGGCGGTAACTCTCGAAATGCTCGTAAGTTAGTAAACTGACGGGCGTGATGAATAAGCTGCGTTAATGTCGCACTAAGCGGATTCATAAAATCAATATAACGCGTTTGTTTTTCACTGATTTGCGTCAAAATAGATTCCCAATGCGCCGTCATATCTGGCAATGTGGCCATATCAGGCAATACATGAATTAACGCTCTGCCCGCTGGGGTTGAGTGAATATAGCGACCTTTTTTATATAAAAACTGACGCTTAAATAGCAGATCAATAATACCTGCTCGCGTCGCTTCAGTACCTAACCCATCAGTTTCACGCCAATACCTTTTTTAAGGCTTTATCTTGAACAAAACGCGCAATCCCCGTCATCGCGGATAATAGTGTCGCATCCGTAAAAGGCCTTGGGGGTTGCGTTTGTTTTTCAAGCACTTCGCCTTTTTCACACAGTAACTCATCCCCCTTAGCAACAACCGGTAATGGGCTACCGTCATTTTCAGCATCGCGCTCTTTACTGCCTAATACGACTCGCCAACCCGCTTCCGCTAAAAAACGCGCTTTCGCAATAAACTTGCCCTTTTCAATGTCAAGCTCAATCGTACATTTACGGTAAACGGCATCCGACATAAATTGAATGATATATTGACGGGCGATCAGTTGATAAATATTGGCTTCATGCTCCGTTAGTTTTACTGATACGGCTTTTGCGGTTGGAATAATAGCATGGTGAGCATCCACTTTTTTATCGTCCCAGCAGCGATTTTTCTTATCTAATTCAGGTAATTCAAACTGGGTTAATTCAGGTTGATGTACTGAAATCGCATTCAACACAGAATGACGTCCAGCAAAATGCTCATCCGGTAAATAACGGCTATCTGAACGTGGATACGTGATCAATTTATGAGTTTCGTATAAACGCTGGCAGATATCTAAAACTTCTTGAGCGCTTAGCCCAAACTTTTTAGCAGCTTCAATTTGTAGTGCAGAAAGGGAGAATGGTAATGGCGCAATTTCAGATTCGCGTTTGTCCTGATACTGCGTAACAAAAGCAGGCTTCCCTGTAATACGCGACACCACATGTTCAGCAAGAGGACGATGAAATAAACGCCCTTCTTCATCTTGATAATCAATACAAGATTCACTTGGTTGCCAAGTAGCCACAAAACGTTCATTTTCTGGCGTCACAATATGGGCGCGTACCTCAAAATAATCTTTAGGTACAAAGTTTTCAATATCTTCATCACGGCGAACAACAAGGCCTAATACGGGGGTCTGTACTCTCCCTACTGATAATACGCCTTGATACCCGCCACGTTGCCCCAACAATGTGTAGGCACGCGTCATGTTAATACCGTATAGCCAATCCGCTCTTGCTCTTGCTAATGCCGAAACGCATAAAGGAATAAACTCTCGGTTTTCACGTAACCGTTCGATGGCTCTTTCAACGGCTTGAGGGTTAAGGTCATTGATTAAACAACGTTTGACTTGCTTTCTTTTCTCATCAGAAAGCTTCAAAAAATCTAATACCTCATCCACCAGCAGTTGCCCTTCTCTATCAGGGTCTCCGGCATGAACGACTTCCGTTGCCTGTTTGAGAAGGGAATCAATCGTTTTAAGCTGCTTTGTCACTGCGGAACGTGGTTTTAACAACCACTTTTCAGGAATGATCGGCAGATCTTGCAGATTCCAGCGAGCATACCGAGGCTCATACGCATCTGGCTCAGCTTGTTCCAATAAGTGGCCTATACACCATGTCACTATTTGGTCATCACCGCACTGGATAAAACCATCCCCTCTCTTATGAGGTTTTGGCAACACATCCGCTATTGCCCTAGCGAGGCTGGGCTTTTCCGCAATAAACAAACGCATGAATTAATCTATCACTTCAATTAAAGGTACATTTTCCCGATGGGGTAATAATTTGCCGATAGACTGTAACAAAACACCTTGCTGCTGTGCAATGTCTTTAATTTTAGCGACCTCAGAAGGTTCTACTGCTATCAGTAAACCACCCGATGTTTGTGGATCGCATAATAATTTGCGTTGAGCCTCTGTCATCGGCCCAATAAGATGCCCATAACTTTCAAAGTTGCGTTGGGTTCCCCCCAGGTACACAACCGGCATCGATATAATGTTCAACATTTGCAAGTTTCGGTACTCGGCTAAAGGATATTTCTGCTCGTACCTTTGAGCCTTGACAAATTTCACTCAAATGCCCAAGTAGACCAAAACCCGTCACATCAGTCATTGCAGTCACGCCCGGTAACGGTGCAACAACAGCTCCCAGTTTATTCAACTGACACATTGTTTGTGCCGCAAGATTTTGGTGCTCTTCGGCTAATAACCCTTTTTTCTCTGCGGTCGTTAATACGCCAATGCCCAGCGGCTTAGTCAGAAAAAGTTCACAACCTGCTGTTGCTGCACTATTTTTCTTCACATGCTCTGTATTTACTACCCCAGTTACTGCTAAACCAAAAATCGGTTTCTGGTGCGTCAATAGAGTGACCACCTGCAAGCGTAATCCCTGCATCGGCACAAGCCGCTCTCCCTCCTTCAATGACTTCTCTTGCCACTTCGGGAGATAGTTTCGCAATAGGCCACCCTAAAATAGCAATTGCCATAATGGGTTTTACCGCCCATAGCAAACACATCACTAATCGCATTAGTCGCCGCGATACGACCAAATTCATATGGTGAATCAACAATGGGCATAAAAAAATCTGTCGTACTGATAATCCCTATGCCATTGCCTAAATCATAAACAGCCGCATCATCTTTTGTTTCGTTACCTACAAGCAGATGAGGATCATGAAATTTGGCCTGCTCTGTATGAAGGATTTGTTCCAAAACTTTTGGGGGCAATTTTGCAACCACAACCTGCACCATGGCTATACTGTGTTAATCTAATTTTTTCCATTACGCTCGGCCTTATCAATTAAAAGTAAGAAACAAATTCTTGCATATCAGGGATCTGTACTTTTGCAGGTGCTTTCAGTTCAGGCGTACCTAAATATAAAAAGCCCACAATGCGATCTGTCGGTGCACAACCTAATCCTTCACGCACAACCGCATCTTCCGTCCAAGAACCTGAACGCCAAATTCCCCCAAACCCTTGGGCAACCGCCGCCATTTGCATCGGCTTGTACCGTACAACCAGCAGCAACAACTTGTTCCCACTCAGGTACTTTAGGGGTGTGCTTGAGTCTTCGCGATAACTGTAATAATCAAAGGTGCTCTAAACGGGGCATTACGCGCTTTCTCTTCCACTTCCGGCCCTAAGTTGCCCTCTTTCGCTGCTTTTTCAAGTAATTGGCTAAAGCGATTTAACCCTTCGCCTTGCATCACAATAAAATGCCAAGGCCGTAAAGCACCATGATCAGGAGCACGCATACCTGCCGCTAAAATATTTTGCAATTCATCGCCTTGTGGTGCTGGGGTTGTTAGCCGTGAAGCTGAACGGCGGTTCAATAAAAGGGTTAAAGCATCCATATTCCTCTCCGATTCAGAGTAAACTGATATAATAGTCATTCAAACAAGCAATCATTATTGCGCTGATTAATGATTAAATACCCCAACCAGGGTTAGGTACTCAGCTTAAAAACTTATCATTCATCTTATTCGCTAACGAGTACCATGGTGTTATATTGATTAATTGATTGAATTATATCATTTGTGTATGTTGAAAAATATCATCACGACATTGTACAACGCTCCAAAGCGTATTGTTATGAATAAAAATATTATTCATTTGCAGACAACTGTTTTTATTTCGTTAAGATAACAAGTGCAAATTCGTGTGTCGGAGAAATTATGCGTCAAACATGGAAAATCATCGCCACTGTATTTAAATTCAGTTGGCGAATACTAAATTTTATTCGGGAATTGGTTTTCAACACTATTTTTCTTATATTGTGTTTTTTAGTTATTGGTTCGATAGCGCTATATCAATCCGATTCTAAACCTGACCAGAACTATTTTGGTGCACTTTATGTTGACTTACAGGGTATTGTCGTTGATCAGGTCTCAACCCCCCGATCCTTTTGGCCGCATGAGTCGTGAGTTATTGGGAACCCCTAACAACCGCATGCAAGAAAACTCACTATTTGACATTGTCGATACCATTCGTAGTGCAGCAACCGATGATCGTATTACTGGCATGGTATTACGTTTAGATAACCTCGTTAGTGCAGATCAGCCTTCCCTAAACTTTATCGGGAAAGCGATTACTGAATTCAAAGAGTCTGGAAAACCTATCTATGCTGTTGGCGATAGTTTTAGTCAGTCTCAATATTATTTAGCCAGTTACGCTGATCATATTTTTCTATCCCCTCAAGGTATGGTGGGGGATCCAAGGCTTTTCAACAAACACCCTTTACTACAAATCCTTGTTAGAAAAATTAAAAGTCAGTAGCCATATTTTCCGTGTGGGGACTTATAAATCTGCTGTTGAACCGCTAATGCGAGACAATATGTCACCAGAAGCACGCCAAGCGACTAAACAGTGGCTAGATGCGTTATGGAATAACTATCTTGATACACTAGCCAAAAACCGCCAAACCACTGCGAAAGGTATCTTCCCTGGGGCAGATGTGTTACTTAGTAAGTTACGTGCCTCCGATGGTGATAACGCAAAATACGCATTAAATCAAAAATTAGTTGATAAGATTTATACGCGTGAGCAAGCAGAAAATGTGCTTAAGAATCAATTTGGCTGGAATAAACAAGAGAAGCATTTCAATTACATCAGTATTTATGATTATTCAGGTAAGCTGACCAGCACAACTGGCTCTGAAACATCAGCCACAGCGGGTAATATTGCCGTTATCATCGTTCAGGGCGCTATCATGGATGGCCCTCAATCTCCGGGTATTGCAAGTGGTGATTTAATTAGCTCACAAATTCGCGAAGCCCGTTTGAACGAAAATATTAAAGCAATCATCTTACGCGTTAATAGCCCTGGTGGTAGCGTAACGGCTTCTGATCTTATCCGCAACGAACTCGCGTCTGCACGTGCTGCGGGTAAACCCGTCGTCGTTTCAATGGGCGGCATGGCTGCATCTGGCGGCTATTGGGTTTCAACCCCTGCGAACTATATTGTGGCAAGCCCGAATACGATTACGGGTTCGATAGGCATCTTTGGCGTAATCAATACCTTTGAAAATGCCTTAGATTCTGTCGGAGTGTATACTGACGGTGTATCAACCACCCCACTTGCCGATATCTCTGCAACCAAAGGAATTAGCCCTGAATTTTCCGATATGATGCAAATTACTATCGAAAATGGTTATAAAACCTTTATAGGTTTAGTCGCGAAGTCACGTAATAAAACGCCAGAAGAAATTGATAAAATCGCCCAAGGCCGTGTTTGGATTGGCAGTGACGCGAAAAAAATTGGCTTAGTCGACCAATTAGGGGATTTCGATGATGCCGTGACTAAAGCGGCTGAATTAGCCAAACTCAATGACGTCTCATTAGATTGGATGCAACCTGAGTTGTCATTTATGGATCAGTTAATTTTAGAACTCAGTAGCACTGCCCAAGCAGTGATGCCTGACGTTCTACAGGTCTTCTTACCAGAAGCTGTTGCTACCGACATTCGTCAACAGGCACAATTCTTCTTAAAAATGAACGATCCTCAAAATCGTTACGCATTCTGTTTAAATTGCGCCGAAATTAACTAACTTCCCTGATCCCCTTTAGCACACCTAAAGGGGATCCCTCTATTTATCTTGCCTCTCCTCTCGCAAATCCCACTTAAACAGTAGATAACAATAATTAAATGAGTCAAAATTGTTATATCTTCATATAAAACAAAGGATAGTAATAGCTGCTTATATTGTTATTCATGCTATTCGTCGAACATTAGGTAACTCAATGCAGAAGAAATCGATTTATGTTGTGTATACTGGCGGAACCATTGGTATGCGCCACTCCCCACAAGGTTATATTCCAGTTTCAGGGCACCTTCAGGCCCAATTAGCTAAAATGCCCGAGTTCCATCGCCCTGAAATGCCTGAGTTTACCATCAAAGAACACCAGCCTTTAATCGACTCCTCTGATATTACGCCAGAAGATTGGCAAATCATTGCCGATGATATCAGTGAAAACTATGCGCTGTATGATGGCTTCGTTATCTTACATGGCACTGACACAATGGCTTATACGGCATCAGCATTATCATTTATGCTAGAGAACCTACGTAAGCCTGTAATTGTGACAGGGTCACAAATCCCCTTAGAAGCATTGCGTTCAGACGGCCAAACTAATCTACTTAATGCCTTATATCTCGCTGCAAATTACCCCATTAATGAGGTCGGTTTGTTCTTTAACAATAAACTGTATCGAGGAAACCGCACCGTAAAATCGCATGCCGATGGTTTCGATGCGTTCACTTCCCCCAACTGTCCACCATTAATGGAAGCAGGTATTCATATTCGTACTTTTAATACCTGCCCAGCCCCAATCGGTGTTGGCCCATTAATCTGCCACCGGATCACACCACAACCGATTGGTGTCGTTATGCTCTATCCCGGACTGTCTATTGAAATTGTACGTAACATACTCCAACAACCTGTAAAAGCTCTGATTTTACGCTCCTATGGTGTCGGAAATGCCCCACAACGCCCTGAATTACTGAAAATTCTCCATGATGCTACAAACCGAGGCATTATTGTGGTAAATCTGACACAGTGCATTTCAGGTCGAGTCAATATGGAAGGCTATGCGACAGGACATGCACTTGCCGAGGCAGGCGTTATCAGTGGATTTGATATGACATTTGAAGCTGCATTGAGTAAGTTACATTACTTACTTAGTCAAGAATATACACCGGCACATGTTCGGGAATTAATGCAACATAATCTTAGAGGTGAACTCAGCTATGCCGATGAATAAGCCAAATGAGGATTTAGTTAAATCCGCTTTACTGTTAGTTGATCTACAAAATGATTTTTGTACAGGTGGTGCCCTTGCTGTCGCCGATAGTGAAACGGTAATAAAAAACAGCGAATAAGGCGATAGAGCTATGCCAACGACAAAATATTCCGATTATCGCTAGTCAAGACTGGCACCCCGCTAATCACCTGAGCTTTGCTGTTAATTCAGGAACACAAGTTGGTGACATTGGTACGCTTAATGGCATTCCCCAAGTGTGGTGGCCCGTTCATTGCGTTCAAGGGGAAGTTGGCGCTGAGTTTCATCCGGAACTCAACCGAGATGCCATTTGTGAAGTTTTTACGAAGGGTGAAAATCCGCAAGTAGACAGCTACAGTGCTTTTTTCGACAATGATAAAGTAAGCCAGACGCGATTACACGCTTGGTTACAAGAGCAACAAATTACCCAATTATTCATTATGGGGATAGCGACCGATTATTGTGTCAAATTCACGGTACTTGATGCGTTAAAGCTGGGATATAACGTTGATGTACTTACCGATGGTTGCCGAGGCGTAAATTTATCCGCAATGGATAGTGAACTCGCATTAGCCGAGATGTCACAAAAAGGGGCGACCCTACTCACCACCGATTCTCTGCAATAATTAACAACGACGTACCTTGCCCTTTTAAGGCAAGGTATTGGCTAGTCGCTAACACTATTGGTTGTTTGACATAGATTGAATAAAAAGCACACGCGAGTACCTCTCCCCCATATCCATGTTTTATCAACGCTGATTGCGCCATTTTCAATCACGGCGACAAGGCACACTGTTCATTTCGTTTTTCTGTATGCCTAGCGTGTTATTTCGCCTGTCGCTGCCTCTAATTGCGATTATTCGTCTTTATTTTGTGGCTTCAAGGTTGCCAACATTTCCCCTTGAAACATCGATTTAAGTTCCTGCTTACTTTTCATCGTGATCTGCCCATCCCGTACCAATGGTCATATGTTCAGGATCATGATTATGACGAGACTGCCATAACATCACCATCTGTAAGCTATGCTCTTTTTGCTCAGGGGTTAATGCGACACCATCAGGCCATTTTCCTAATTCAACAGCTGTCACCAAACGCTGATAAATTTCAGGGGTCATCACTGATAACAGTTGCTCTAATTGCTCTGGCTCTAAATTTACACTCACTTCACAACTCCTTCAAAGAGACCCAGTTAGTAGTTCATTTGACATATTATCTATTTCAACTTAGCTGAATCGATATTGCTTAATTTAGTTTTCAGCGTCAGCTAGCTTCAGCACCCTATCCACGGGTCTTTTCGCCAGTTTTCTCATCGATAAAACTTAATGATGCTGAATTAATGCAGTAACGTTGCCCCGTTGGTTGTGGACCATCAGGAAACACATGTCCTAAGTGGGCATTACAATTTTGACAACGTACTTCAATCCGATGCATTCCATGGGAGAAATCTTCGATATACTTAATCGCATCTTCAGTCATTGGTTGATAAAAACTCGGCCACCCGCACCCTGCATCAAATTTAGTGTCTGATAGAAAAAGTGGTGTACCACAACACAGGCATTCATACACCCCATCTTTACGATTATGCAATAACACACCAGTGAACGGACGCTCGGTCCCTGCCTGCTGAGTGACATATTGCTGAATATCATTTAGCTCCGAGATATCAATCGGTTGCTTACTTTTATCTGTCATATCAAACCCAAATATTGAAATAACTGAGTGGTATTAAGCTAAGAATACCCCCATTTGGTGCAACAAAAAATTAACAACACGTTTTATAAAGATATTCTAAACTAATTAACATAGTGCTTTGTGTTTTGATTTGTGACGAGTTTCACATATATCACTGATAGCAGGTTTCATTATCCCGCACAATCCCGATAATACGTGCGGATGTATTTGCCTCTAAAGTGGCTGACAAGTAAGCAATTAGTGCGAGTTGTTTTGATTTTTTTCAATAATTGACACGATTCCGCTTGACGGCTGGCAAGGTTTTGGTAACTTTAACTACAACTTAATTCACGAATAAATAGCTGGTGGAAATACTATGACTATCAAAGTAGGTATTAATGGTTTTGGTCGTATTGGCCGTATCGTTTTCCGTGCTGCACAAGAGCGTTCTGATATCGAAATCGTTGCTATCAACGACCTGCTCGATGCAGACTATATGGCATACATGCTGAAATATGACTCTACTCACGGTCGTTTCAACGGTACTGTTGAAGTTAAAGATGGTCACCTAGTTGTAAATGGCAAAAAAATTCGCGTCACTGCAGAGAAAGATCCTGCAAACCTGAAGTGGAACGAAGTTGGTGTTGACGTTGTTGCAGAAGCAACAGGTATCTTCTTAACTGATGAAACTGCACGTAAACACATCCAAGCAGGCGCGAAAAAAGTTGTTCTGACTGGCCCTTCAAAAGACGACACGCCAATGTTCGTTATGGGTGTTAACCATAAGAGCTATGCAGGTCAAGAAATCGTTTCTAACGCTTCTTGTACAACTAACTGCTTGGCACCTCTGGCTAAAGTTATCAATGACAAATTCGGCATTATCGAAGGTCTGATGACGACTGTTCACGCAACAACAGCAACTCAAAAAACTGTTGATGGTCCTTCTCACAAAGACTGGCGTGGTGGTCGTGGTGCTTCTCAAAACATCATCCCATCTTCAACTGGTGCTGCTAAAGCGGTAGGTAAAGTTATTCCTGAGTTGAATGGCAAACTGACTGGTATGTCTTTCCGTGTTCCTACTCCAAACGTTTCAGTTGTTGACTTAACTGTACGTATGGAAAAACCAGCCACTTACGCTCAAATCTGTGACGCTATCAAAGAAGCGGCTGCGGGCGAGCTGAAAGGTGTTCTGGGTTACACTGAAGATGACGTTGTATCAACTGACTTCAACGGTGAAAAACTGACTTCAGTATTCGATGCTAAAGCAGGTATCGCACTGAACGACAACTTTGTAAAACTGGTTTCTTGGTATGACAACGAAACAGGTTATTCAAACAAAGTTCTAGACCTGATCGCTCACATCTCTAAATAAGAGTTATTAGCGTTTTATGGTTAATTTGAGCCGCCTTTAGGCGGCTCTTTTGCTTTTATTCGCTCCTAAATTGTCAGGAGCCCCTCACTTACCTCTTAGAGTGAATGACGGTTTTCCTAAGTTCTGCTAACCTATTTGTATTCACTGTTTCTCTATTCACAGGCAAATAATTATGCACGATAAACTCTTTGCTTTACCGGTGATTAAGCAACTTTCAGCCTACATTAGCCAACGCCAATTGGGTGAATTACCCTTAATTATTGTTTCGCATCCTAAAGTGCGTGGTGCCGTTAGTATTCAAGGTGCACAATTAATCGATTGGCAACCTTGTGGTCAAAAACCGTGCATCTGGCTAAGCAGTGAAAGTGCTTTCAAAGCAGGTACAGCCATTCGTGGGGGTATCCCTATTTGCTGGCCTTGGTTTGGCCCCGCGGGTAGCCCAAGTCATGGTTTCGCCCGCATTTTACCGTGGCAATTTACTGCACATAATGAACATGAAGATGGCGTGATCCTCACCTTCACTCTGACAGATAACGAATATACACGCAAACTATGGCCACATGAGTTTACATTGATATTGCGAATGAAACTCGGTGAGACCTGTGAGTTAGAATTAGAAAGCTATGGTGATTTTGAAACCACAGCCGCAATGCACACTTACCTCAATATTGGTGATATCCAAAAAACCACGGTATACGGTTTAGGTGGCCACTACTTTGATAAAGTCAGTGACCGTGAAGTTTATGAAGATAAGCCGCTAAAAATTAATAGCCATACCGACAGAATTTACTCTGAGCCAGAGGAATATAGTTTGATCCGTGATGATAGCTGGTCACGAACCATTGAAATACACCATTACCATAACTCTGACGTTGTATGTTGGAACCCATGGGCTGAATTGTCATGTAGCATGCAAGATATGCCAAACAATGGCTACAAACAGATGGTTTGTGTTGAAACGGCGCGCATTAATCAACCGATGAAAAGTGAAAATCAGCACCCCGCTCGCCTTTCTCTCGTTATGATGACACGCGATAATAAGCCACAAGACTGATAGTGACCTCCGCGATGAGGCGGGCTCTTTTCTCGCCTCATCATGCTGTTACGTCACTAAGGATGGCGCAAGCAGCACTTCTTCATATACCTTTTCTCTCCAACGAAATAGTACGTGATATAAAAAACCGTCTACACATTGTAAAGCATCAATAATTAAATTTAAGATAAGTATTGATTTCTATCCCACTAAAAAATGAACTCAATGAATAAGTACACCTTGTTATTATTATTGTCTGCCCCTATTGCCGTCTCTGCCAACTACTGTGATGACTTATATAAAAAATATAGTAATAGTTGGATGAGAGATATGCCAAAACAGGTATGCGAAGATGCGGTTAATGGTGATGCCGAAGCACAATTTAGCGTCGCGTCATGGAACACACGGTATCTAAGGCAACCTGAAGAAACTTATCGCTGGATAAAGATGTCAGCAGAACAAGGTTGTGCTAAATCACAGTATGTTTTAGGACTGCACTATTATGACGGAAAAGTTGTTGATACAGATTGGCTTAAAGCGTTTGCTTGGATTAAAAAAGCGGCTGATAATGGGATTCCCGATGCTCAGGCTATGCTTGGTTTCATGTATCAACATGGTCATGCAATTGGTCAAAATTATACAATAGCTCTAGAGCTGTATCATAAAGCGGCTGCACAACATAACGAAGATGCCTATCTCTATTTAGGCCGAATGTACGAAAATGGCATGGGGGTTACCAAAGATTATGCAAAAGCTTATGAGTATTTTGCAAAAGCCAAGATCGCTCACGTCTTATCCTACCTCCCCGATTATCCTTGCGATATTTATAAAGATCCTGACTAAAATAGCCATCTACCACCAGCAAATTCGCCATAATCAACCATGTCAGCAACTATTCGTGCCCTGTTCAAATACCAATAAAAAATCCCAAAAGCACAAAGCGCATTTTGGGATTTTTTGTCAAGTCGTGGTTAGCAATTAGAAGGTATAAGTTACCCCACTCCAAACAATTGCAGAAACTGATTTATTAACCATTGGACTATCTTTCACTTCATTTGGCAGACGGTCAATACGCCCCATTGCAAAGGCACTCCAATTATCATTGAACTTATAGTTACCTGATAATTCAACATATGGAGTCCAGCTATCACCCGGACGATAGCGAGCTAAACCACTATTACGCGACTCTTTTGAAGAGACACCATACTCATAGCGGTTTTGATTTTTGCTATCCCACTTGATACCTACACCTGGAACTAACGACCAATTGTCGCCATAGAAACCATAAAGGTAAGCAACTTCTGCACGCAAACCATTACTGATCCCTAACATATCCCCCGACGCAACGGTACGGATTGTTCCCCAATCGGCTTTGTGTTTGTACGTCAAGCCCCCCATTACCGTATCGCGGCGACGATCAAGCTCACGCATATCACGGTCGTCGTTATCTTTCGGTTTGAAGAATTGAGGGTAATAATAAGCATCAAGCGAAAGTTGATCCTCTTGGTCATTCCACAAGTAGTAACCTACTGCTAACGTACGAAAATAGAAGTTTTCACCTTCATAGTTAACAATCGGTACTGGCGTAACATAGTCTTTCGATTTTATACCTTTATAAGGTGTTGATTGCGCCAAAACCGAACCCCCTACAGACCAAGTTCCAGCCATAGCTGCGGAGGATAATAAACCTAATGCGACAGCAAGTGATGTTAATTTGATTGTTTTACGCATATTAACCTGAAATATTAGAAGATTGAACAATAGTGCGCATCATACCTTGATGTGCTCTTTAGCCAAAACACTCCCACGACTGATCACATTTTTAGTTAAATTTATAACTATGTCTAATACTGTTTACACAATCATTCTAATTTTCATATACGACTGGTACTCTTTTCGCCAACGCGCACATCAGTTCATAACCAATAGTGCCTGCCGCCTGAGCAACGTCGTCTATCGGTAAGTTTTTACCCCATAGCTCAACGCGATCACCAATCTTAGCAGTTGGGCATTCGCTAACATCTATTGTTAGCATATCCATTGAAACAGTTCCTAATAGAGGACAACGCGTTCCATTTAACCAAATGGGGGTGCCTGTTGGCGCATGACGTGGATAGCCATCCGCATAACCACAGGCGACCGTGGCTATCTTCATTGGGTAAGGTGCTGTAAATTTACTGCCATAACCAATAGATTCCCCAGCCGCAATCTCATGTGTTGCAATAATTTGTGATTGCAATGTCATTGTCGCACGTAAATCTTTATCCGCAATGTCTTGCCAACGACCACTTGGCGATGCGCCATATAAGATCACACCAGAGCGAACCCAATCATAATGGGTCTTTGGGTGCCATAACGTCGCCCCTGAATTGGCAATACAGACAGGAAACTGACCATCGATAAACTGTTTAATTATCGCATGAGGTTTATCTGTGCCTGTCGATAAATCCGAATTCGCAAAATGTGTCATTAAGGTGACCGTCTCTACATTTTCCATTGCAGACAATCTATGCACCACTTGAGCATATTCCGGCGGCTCAAAACCTAAGCGATTCATTCCGCTATTTAGTTTGACATACACGGAGATGAGATTTTGAAAGTGCCTATTTTCAATCGCATCCAATTGCCAATAACTGTGCACCGCCGTAGTCAATTGGTATTGATCTATGACTTTTAAATCATCAGGCTGGAAAAAGCCCTCCAATAACAAAATAGGCCCCTTCCAACCTTGTTCACGCAATAAAATGGCTTCATTTAGATCTAAAATCGCGAAGCCATCCGATGCCGCCAGTGCTTTCCACACATGTTTAATACTGTGACCATAAGCGTCTGCCTTCATGACAGACCATATTTTTGCATGCCCAACGTGCTGACGAACTACGGACAAATTATGAGTAAAATTTTGCAGATGAATTACCGCACTGATTGGGCGAGGCATATCTCTTCCTTCTTTTTATACTATCCGAATATTTTTCAGCCAATTGCTCAACGCGCAGGCGATAAATCACCACTATGGGTTAATTTTGTATTAAAGCCATCAATATATCTAAATACCGATAAATCGTCGGATGCAATGTCAGGCTTATTCCCTGAAATCAGATCAGCTAATAACTTACCTGAACCACATGCCATCGTCCAACCTAGCGTTCCATGCCCCGTATTTAAATATAAATTGCTATAAGCCGTTGGGCCGACTATCGGCGTTCCATCTGGCGTCATAGGCCTAAGCCCCGTCCAAAACGTCGCTTGAGAAATATCACCGCCACCTTGATAGAGATCTTGTACTACCATCTTCAATGTTTCGCAGCGTTTTTTCAGCACATCCAAATTAAAGCCAACCACTTCTGCCATGCCCCCAACACGAATGCGGTCATCAAAGCGCGTTACTGCGATCTTATAAGTTTCATCCAAAACTGTTGATGTCGGTGCGCGCTCAGCATTAATAATTGGCATTGTTAATGAATACCCTTTTAATGGATAAACGGGTATTTTCACTAAATTATGCAGTAATGATGTGGAATATGAGCCCATCGCAACTACATAGCGATCCGCTTGTAATATTTCACCATCACAACGAATACCACTCACTTTATTGCCATCCGTCAGGATCTGTTCAACATGACGACCAAACTGGAATTTAACCCCCACATCTTGGGCCATTTTCGCCAGTTTCTTAGTAAACTGTTGGCAATCACCCGTTTCGTCATTAGGTAAACGTAAGCCCCCCGTCAATTTATCCTTCACATATTCAAGTGCAGGCTCCGCTTTCGCTAACTCATTGGCGGTCAACAGTTCGTATGGTACGCCTTCTTTCTGTAAGACAGCGATATCATTGGCGGCATTATCAAACTGCTTTTCGGTCCTAAACAGTTGCAATGTTCCACCTTGGCGGCCTTCATAACTAATCCCTGTATCTGCACGTAATTGGCGAATACAATCACGGCTATATTCCGCTATCCGCACCATACGGCTCTTATTCATCGCATAATGTTGAATATCGCAATTTTTAAGCATTTGCCACATCCAACGTAATTGGAATAATGTGCCGTCAGGCCTGATGGCTAATGGAGCGTGCTTTTCGAACATCCATTTAACCGCTTTTAATGGGATCCCTGGGGCACCCCATGGAGTCGCATAGCCCGGGGAAATTTGTCCAGCATTACCCGCACTCGTCTCTTCAGCAACATCCATTTGCCTATCTAATACGGTCACTTCATGCCCTTCTTGTGCTAAATACCAAGCTGTAGTAACACCGATGACCCCCGCACCTAAGACCAAAACTTTCATCACTCCCCCTGCTGCTTAGCACGAATATTTTCATTAGAATAATATTCTAGTATTCATTTTCCAATATGGTTAATTAACACTTTTAACAATTCAGACAATTAATTCAAAAACAGTTACAATTACTTTACACCTCAGATTTAAATGCTAGTGACCATTTCTAATTGAATAGTTAAAAACAGAATAAAAACAGCCAATTAATAGAAAATTAATTTCGATTGAATTATTTTTTTATACGTTAATTTAGAGTTTTATACTATCTTGTTGGTATATTATTTTGATGACCTATTTTTTAATATATGTTATTTCCATGCAATAACATAGAAAATAAATTCACAAATTTACTTTAAAATGAATTATAATCTTGTTGATTTTTTTATTTCAGAATTGTAGATAATTTAGTGATTTCAAGCACAAAAACAATTACCCATTTTTATCGCAAAAATGGTTTTTGCTTTTTTCTCGTATTGGATGAATCAGATTTACAAAGTATAAGCCTTCTGGGTCTCAGTCTGCTGAAAACGCCTCTTTCTCTATCTTATTGAATCCACAATGTATAAAACAATATAGAAACGAACGTTAATAAACGTTAATTATTACTATAAATCAAAATGTTACCACATGAAATTAGCTGCTAAAGTCAGCAATCAATTAATAAAATCTGACGGAGGGAGCATGATAAAAAAAACGACCATTTCTTATTTTAATCGTAATGTCCTGTTTAATGACCAATCGCAGTGTGGCAGATTCAGATTGCATATCATTTAAACATTTTAAAGTGGAGCATGAGGGGAAAGTTTGTTTTAGCATTCGCCCCCTGCTCACTTGCCATACTGAATGTGAGGCTGTCGAAACAATCCATAGCAAAGTACTATTTCAATGTTATTATCCTGATATAAAGCCACAATCACCCAAAATGATCACTCAAGCAGAAAATATTGCTCTCAATATTGAATACCCCATATCATGTGCACCCAAAAAAGCGTCAGGCAATATTCAGTAGCTGACCAAGTCACTTGCAATTTCTGGTTTTCTGACAGCCAAAAGGCCAGTTGGTTAATAGCACCAAACTGGCTTCAGACATCATACAGTAACGTGAGTTAAATTAGGATGCGCGGAATGGTTAGCGCGCATTTGCGAGGTCGTTAGGCATATTCCCTTGCATACTATGCCAAATCGTACCACTTTCTTTACCGTAATTTCTAACGGATTCCATAATACGATCGTACGCTTGTTCGCGGCATAAGTTTGACAATTGTTGATAGAAATTGAGCGCAAGGCGTCGTGCTTCCGGGTTAGAGAAATAGTAACGACCAACACGGGTATAAAGCCCTTTTAAGCCATTAATAATCAAGCCATAAATAGGGTTACCCGACGCGAAAGCCAACCCGCGGAATATATTGTAATCTAAGGCACTAAACGCATCTGCGTTATCTTCGACCTTCTCACGCTCAGACAAAACTTCCAATGATTTTTCAGGGTTTTGACGAAAAGCAGTACGGATAAAAATAGCAGCGATATTGGTTCTCACCGCTAGCAAATTATCAATCAGTTGTGGCACACGGTCATGATCTAACCTTGCTAAGGTTTCAAGAATATTCAGGCCTGAAGTCTCCCAATAATTGTTCACTTTGGTTGGTTTGCCATGTTGTATCGTCAACCAACCATCACGCGCTAAACGCTGTAATACTTCACGAAGCGTCGTACGTGTTACACCAATTAACTCCGAGAGTTCCCGTTCAGCAGGTAAAATCGACCCTGGTGGAAAGCGATTGTTCCAGATGCTCTCAATAATATACTCTTCCGCAAACCCTGCAGGACTTTGAGCTTTTATGACCATATTTTTATTATTCCAAACATTTTCAGACGGATTATTATAGAAATCATACCAGATTGTCGTAAATTGAGATAGTTAGACCCCACATAAACAACAAAACCAATCATAAACTCCCATATAATGAATATATTATCTATTACTGATCAGACTTAATTTATGTAAAAGATAAGAGTAGTATGTGAATTTACTGTACAATACATCAAGTAAGAGGAAAACAATTCATAATGGATTTTAGTGTAAAAAGAGCTTTTTTAAAAAATTTTCTAGGGAATTCTCCAGATTGGTATAAGCTCGCAATAATAATATTTCTAATTATCAATCCACTGGTATTTTATTTTGTCAGCCCGTTCATCGCCGGGTGGTTACTTGTAGTAGAATTTATCTTTACCCTCGCCATGGCACTCAAATGCTATCCGCTGCAACCCGGTGGGCTTTTAGCCATTGAAGCCGTCATCATTGGCATGACAACCCCAAAACAGATCTCTCATGAGATCAGTAACAATTTGGAAGTCATACTGCTGCTGATCTTTATGGTCGCCGGTATCTATTTTATGAAACAACTGTTGTTGTTCGTCTTCACCAAACTGTTACTGAATGTTCGTTCTAAACGTACGTTGTCATTAGCTTTCTGCTTAGCAAGTGCCTTCTTATCTGCTTTTTTAGATGCACTCACTGTTATCGCCGTTGTGATTAGCGTCTCCATCGGTTTCTATTCTATCTATCATCAATACGCTTCTAGCCAACACAGCAATACTGATCTACAAAATGACAGTTATATCGATACGGCTGAGAAGAAACAAACACTTGAGCAATTTAGAGCTTTCTTGCGCAGCCTCATGATGCATGCCGGTATCGGTACAGCATTAGGGGGAGTCATGACGATGGTTGGTGAACCCCAAAATCTGATTATTGCTAAGCATGTCGATTGGGATTTCGTGACTTTCTTTATACGTATGGCCCCCATTACATTACCTGTTTTTGCGTGCGGTTTAATTGTGTGTTTTTTGGTCGAAAAATTTAAATTATTTGGATATGGGGCGGAATTACCTGCAACCGTTCGCCAAGTCCTGACTGATCATGACCAAAAAAATAGCACTAAACGGACACAAAAAGAGAAAGCACAACTTATTGTGCAAGGCTTGATTGGTATTTGGTTAATCGTCGCCCTTGCCTTCCACCTCGCTGAGGTCGGGCTTATCGGTTTATCCGTCATCGTATTAACCACCGCCTTCTGTGGCATTACAGAAGAGCATGCCTTAGGTAAGGCGTTTGAGGAAGCATTGCCCTTTACCGCACTACTGACCGTCTTTTTCTCCGTCGTAGCGGTGATCATCGACCAGCAGCTATTTACACCATTTATTCAATTTGTATTGCAATCGTCTGAATCATCACAGCTCTCCTTGTTCTATCTATTCAACGGTCTTCTTTCCGCTGTTTCAGATAACGTCTTCGTCGGTACTGTCTATATTACCGAGGCATTAAAGGCATCAAGTGAAGGGCTAATTTCACACCATCAGTACGAGTTACTCGCCGTTGCCATCAATACGGGAACCAACCTTCCGTCGGTTGCCACGCCAAATGGGCAAGCGGCTTTCCTATTCCTGCTGACGTCTGCATTATCGCCATTAATTCGCCTCTCCTATGGCCGCATGGTATGGATGGCTTTACCTTATACCGTCGTCATGACTGTGGTTGGGTTAATCGGTGTTGAGTTTTGGTTAATACCTGTCACACACTGGTTAGAAAGCTTAGGTTGGATTAGCCTACCTTAAGTTTAATCACCACCAACTCACCTATATTCAAAGCTACTCACATTGTCAGATGGAGTAGCTTTTGTTTACTCTATCCCCCTAATTCGGCATTACTCCTTATTTGAAATTACAAATAAAATGGTTTAGTTTGTAATGTTAGGTAAAGGCTTATTTAAAATCGCATAATTATTCTCTGGCACCTTTTTTTGTCTTACCAATAGGGGCAAAATGTGCGTACCATTAATTTAGGGAAGTAAAGTATGTTCAGATTCTTTAACTACTGCTCACAAGGACGAGGCGCTTGGCTGTTAATGGCCTTTATTGCTTTTATGCTTGAATGTGCAGCGCTCTATTTTCAGCACATTATGAAATTGCAGCCTTGTGTCATGTGCATCTATGAACGTGTTGCACTGTTTGGCATTATGATTGCAGGGTTAATTGGCGCAATAGCGCCACGCAAAATCGCTTTACGTTGGGTTGCCATCATTATTTGGGGCTACGCTGCATGGCGCGGTTTAGATCTTGCTTGGGAGCATACCATGCTGCAACTCAACCCTTCACCATTTGCATCATGTGATTTCTTCGTCAATTTCCCCGAGTGGTTACCATTAGATAAATGGGCGCCTGCTGTCTTTGAAGCAACGGGTGACTGTACGGTTAGGCAATGGGATTTCTTAGGGTTAGATATGCCACAATGGCTAATTGGTATTTATGCAGCTTATCTTTTAGTGGCTATCATTGTCGCTATCAGCCAATTTGTTCCATCACACAAAAAAGCATAGCATAAATAGTACAATTCGCGTCCTATAAAGCGCATTGGCAGGCGGTAATGCGATGGCTCCCGATGAATGCCATTGGGAGCCACTTCTTATCATGGCATCTAGATTAAAAAAATAAAAACTCATTCTGTTTTATCCACTCATGCGCTGCATTCATCCCCCTAGCTAAAAATAGCCGACCTGCTGCTAACGATTTTTAAATAAATAACAGCCGAAATTACCCGCATTATTTAGATAATTGCGTGCGCTTTATCATTTAAATGAAAAGCAAAGGAGCGAAACGTGGAAATAAACTCAACAAATGGGTTAACTACAAAATTGATATAAAAAAGCCCAACATGATGCGTGATGGACTTTTTATCTGAGGGAATTTAACTAAATACAACTGCCTGTAAGTATGACATCAGCGGCACAACGTTTACCATTAGCAAATTGACAAACGGCGGTTTGGGCGCCATTCAATTCTAGGTTTAATGAAGGTAATCCACCCGCAGAAACACACGCTTCTTGCGCTTGAGGCCCTAAATTAACCACCTGTTGCGCATATTGGGAAGCTGAGCGATCGACATGATGTGCCGTATTTATGGTTTCTGAACTCCCACAACCTGCTAAAACAAACAGACTACCAACGAATAGGCTATTCCAAAAAGTAAACTTAAGCAGACTGCTTTTTTTTCGATTCATCCTAATCCCCATCCATAACTGTTTCTGTTCCCTGAATCAGTGAACACTGCTTTTAGAAAACAGATTGATGACCAAAACACCGACTATGATTAATAGCATACCAATAATTGCAGGTAAATCGAGTTTCTGTTGATAAATAAATATTGCAGCGACCGAAACGAGTACAATGCCTAAACCGGACCAAATTGCATAAGCTATCCCTAAAGGGATCAATTTAACCACTTGGGATAATCCCCAAAAAGAGACCGCATACCCAATGACGACAATCAACGATGGCCAAAAACGACTAAAACCATCTGATGCCTTTAATGTCGTTGTAGCAATCACTTCTGCGACTATAGACATCAATAAAAAACCTAGCCCCTTCATCAAGTCACCTTTTTATTATCTAACTTTATCAAAATGATAAGAAATTTAGCATAGTTATCAATTGCTGTAATGACCAAATATAAAAAAATACCCTGCAATAGAATCATTACTATTACAGGGGATTAAACATGTTAATTAGTTTATTTAGTGTGCCATTGGCGCTGTTTTAACTTGTTCGCGAAATGACGCGCTATAGCGTCTAAATATAAAAGTACACCAAATTAATGAGATCAAGCCAAATATCGCCCCCACATAACCGATACTTGCCATCCCCATATGCACAATCACTTGGTTACCGAGCAAAGCACCACCACCGATACCAATATTGAAGATCCCCGAATAGATTGCCATTGCAAGGTCAGTGGCATCCGGTGCAAGATCAATCACCTTCACCTGCATACCCAAGCCCACGCACATGATGGCGATCCCCCAGAATATGCTTAAGATAACCAGCCAGCTTACATGACCACTGATTGGCATTAACAATAATAAACATATCGTCAAAACAGCAATCGCCACAGGTAGAAATGATAGTGTATATTTACCACTATAACGGCTAAAGATCATACTTCCCGCAATCCCCGCCACACCAAAAATCAGCAATAATAGGGTTGCAAAATTTTGGCTCTGTAGCGCGATATCGCGAACAAAAGGTTCGATATAGCTGTAGGCGGCAAAATGCGCTGTGACGACCACGACCGTCAGAACAAACAATCCGACTAACGCTTGGCGTTTAAAAAGTACTGGCAAGCTTTTTAATGAACCTGAATGCTCACTCGGCAATTTAGGTAAAAAGCGAATCAATGCAATCATGGTTAATAATGCGATAGCACCAATACATAAGAAAGTGACACGCCACCCTAATAACTGACCAATAACACGCCCTATTGGTAAACCTAACACCGTTGCTAACGCAGTACCTGTCGCTAATAAACCTAACGCTTGAGCCTTTTTACCCGCAGGTGCAACGCGGATAGCTAACGAGGCGGTGATCGACCAAAATATCGCATGCGACAATGCAACCCCTACTCTCGCCACAATCAAAACTTCAAAATTCCATGCAAAACCAGAAAGGATATGACTTAAAACAAAGACAATAAATAGTAATGCTAATAACTTACGCCGTTCAATTTTGCTCGTAAGTAGCATCAGCGGCAATGACATAATGGCCACTACCCACGCATAAATGGTGATCATCAACCCGGTATGGGCTACTGTCATGTTAAAACTCGCCGCAATATCAACTCAGTAATGCAACGGGAACGAATTCGGTGGTATTGAAAACAAATGCGGCGACCGCTAGTGCCACAACTCGGATCCAAGCTGTTTTTCTAGAAACCTGTGTCATTGTCTTTGCTTGCGCCTTTGTTGATATCAGCAAAACCCCATCCCCCAATCAAAAGCTGATCGGTATAGAAGCCACGTTATTGGATTTAAGCTGAGGTTTGATATTGCTTCGTTTCAAGGATTGAAAAGCAATCTAATTTATGTGAATGGTATCACATTTTTCTCAGATATTTAAAGTGAGTCAATGCGAGAACATCAATAAAAAGTTGCTCTATTTCTGATAGCTCGCGCCTCATCAATGATTTCATGAGCCGTTAACCCAATAGGGCCTATACCTTTTTCTATTAGTAAGTCTGCCGCTTTACCATGCAACCAAACGCCGGCTCTCACCGCTTCTTCAATGGGTAATGATTGCGCCAATAAAACTGCCGATAATCCCTGATAACACATCCCCACTCCCCGCTGTAGCTAACCCACTATTACCCGTTTCATTGCGCCAAGTTTGGCCATTCGGGGCAGAAATTATTGTATGGTGACCTTTTAACACTGCCCAGCAACCAAACCGCTGGCTGAGATGTTGCGCGGCACTCAACCTATCCGCTTGTATCGCCGTGACTGTTATTTGTAACAACCTTGCGGCTTCTTTAGGGTGCGGCGTGAGTACTGTTTGTGATGATAAGGTTTGAGATAGGGGCATCTGAGCAAGTAGATTCAGGCCATCAGCATCAATTAACACGCTTTGCTGCTGTTCAACAAATGATAATGCTCTATTTATCAATAATTGCGCATCTGAAGATACACCTAAACCACAACCAATAATCCATGCTGTTGGTGTTTCACCATTTATCACTTCATTGGCTTGGCGCAACATTAATTCGGGGGCATGCTCTATAAGTTGCAATGTGAGTGGCGATTGATTAAACCCAATAATCACTTTGCCACAGCCACTTTTGAGCGCGGCAACGCCAGCAAGTACGCAAGAGCCGGTCATTCCTGCACTACCACCAATAATATTTAGCGTTCCAAATGTGCCTTTGTGACTCTGCTCTGGTCGAGGCTTAACAAATAGAGGGAATTGCTCTGCTAGCCACTGTTTTTCTATTGAAGTTAACATCACTAATCCTTTTGATATTGCATTACGACCTTTTAATTCCTATCTGAATTCTTCATCTTAATTCATCATGTTATGGCGCAATCTATAACCTTTCTATGATATAATATTAGCAAACTCACGAATTTTTTAAAGGATACTTTATTAATGAAAGCACATTTTCCAACTCAACCTGATGTGAATGAATTAGCAGCAGAAGTGACCTGTATAAAAAACCTGCTTGCACATATGCTCAAAGCAATTGGTCAAGCTGATGCAGGTAAAATTCTGATTAAAATGGAGCGTGAAATTGCATCGGATGGAAGATGAAAAACAAGCTGAGACTTATCGTAATACGCTTGAACAGATCAAAGCAGGTTTTCGCCAATAGATTATTTTTAACGATAAGTGCTATTTAAGGGGCTTTGTTGTTCAATTACACTTAAAACTGCACAAATAACTAAATATCCTTTATCGAAATAATTTATCTTTGCTCTCGAATTAAACCATTCTTTATTCATTTAGCTCCCCCTTCAAATCTCTATGAAGGGGGCTTTTTTTATTCTAGATTAATCTTTGACTTTTCCGTTATAAATATCTTGGCAATGTTGGATATATTTTTCCAACGTTATTTCGCCAGATGGGTCACGGTGCGCTTTTTGTTCTTCAAAAGCCCATACAGTAAAAGCCTGACCTAAATTAGCACCGGACATTCCTACTTCTTTATACATGCGGTGATAAAAACCCGTTGGAGATTGGTAAATTTCAAATTTAAAGGGAACTAAGCGCGCTGGATTTTCTACCGTCATAAACTCATTGCCAAAAACCAACGTTTTTACAAGTATGTCCATTTTATATCCTTAATATTATCTAATTCTGTTAAGGCTCATTTTCATCATTTCTTCGTTCATCATAGACCCTTCATCTACCTGACCCCAAAGAAAATCTACGAAATTCCACTTTAAAGAATACACTAATTTGATCTGCATTAAATTAATTTTTGCCCATAATAAAAAACCCATGATAGATTTTTCACTACCATGGGTTTTCATCAATTTTTATGGCTAATTAGCCAACTTAACTATTTCAAATATTCGCCAGAACGTAGCGCTTCAATACGTTTATCTAATGGCGGGTGTGACAAGAAAAGTTCACTAAATGCTTTGCCACGACCATTGATACAAAACGCCATTAAACGGCCTTCTTCTTGTGGTTCATAACTGGTTTTCAGACGTTGCAACGCAGCAATCATTTTTTCTTTACCGGACCAACTTCGCTGAACCAGCATCTGCATGGAATTCACGATAACGAGAGAACCACATGGTAATAATGCTCGCTAAGATACCGAATACAATTTCTAATACCATTGAAACGGCAAAGTAAACCATTGGGTTACCGTTACTGCTTTCGCTTTCTTCATCATTGCTCGACATAAAGCCAGAAACGAATTGAGCGATGATACGGGAAATAAAGATCACAAACGTGTTCACAACACCCTGTAATAGCGTCATTGTCACCATATCGCCATTTGCGATATGACTGATCTCATGGGCAATAACCGCTTCTGCTTCATCACGGCTCATATTTTCTAGTAAACCCGTGCTAACCGCTACTAATGATGCGTCACGACGTGCTCCTGTAGCAAATGCGTTAATATCCGGCGCGTGATAAATCGCAACCTGTGGCATTTGAATACCCACTTGCTGAGCTTGGCGGCTTACCGTATTGATTAACCATTGCTCAGTTTCATTGCGGGGCGATTCAATCACTTCTCCACCAACCGATTTAAGTGCCATCCATTTTGACATTAACAGCGAAATAAACGCACCACCAAAACCAAATAGGCCAGCCATAATCATCAGGCCTTGAACACTGCTCCCTTTAACACCTGTTAAGCTTAAAATTATCCCAAACACAAACATAACGGCTAAGTTTGTGAGTAAGAATAAGGCAATTCGCATCATCTTTTTTTGATTCCTTGGTAAAAATAAATATCACGAAGAATTTAGGGTATAAATAAGGTTTTTTCATACTTTTTCAAGTGTTTTAACACGAAAAAACCAAAAATTAACATAACTTTACACAGGCTATGAAAAAGGCCAGCGATTGCTGGCCCTAATTTAATTTACTGTTTAACCAAATTATTTTTTATTTGGCAATAAATGGGTATCAGGATTAGCAAGATCAATAGCAATTTTAACTGTTTCGTCCAAATACGGGTCAGGCCCTTCGTAATCCTTAGGTAAATCATCAATTGACTTCAATAGTGGCTTACCTTCTTTTGCATTACGCTCATTGATACGTTTTAGTTTCGTTGCTTCAATTTCATTATCTTCCTTCAGACGTTGTGCATAATTTAACGAAATAAGATTTTTACTCTCTTTATTCGCTTTATAATGTGCAATGTCCTCATCGATATACTTAAACTCTGTATCTTGGCTAATACGTGCTAAGTGTTTAGTTTTTAAGTCTGATAAATCGGAAGTCACATCCCCGACCTTGCTATAATTGGCAGGCGGAATACTATCCCATGGCAATGCGTTATCTTCAAAGCTTTCCCCCCGTTTCAGCAGGATCTTGCCCTGTAGGCATAACAATATCCGGTGTTACCCCTTTACGCTGAGTACTGCCACCATTAACACGGTAGAATTTTTGAATGGTGTATTGCACTGAGCCTAATGCAGGCCAATCAGGCTTCAGCATTTGGTCATAAACACGACTCAAACTTCTATGTTGTTGAACAGTCCCTTTACCAAAAGTTGGTTCGCCGACAATCAGCGCCCGACCATAATCTTGCATTGCCGCCGCAAAAATTTCAGAGGCGGAAGCACTAAAGCGGTCAACAAGAACAACTAATGGCCCTTTGTAGTAAATGACATCGTCATCATCTGCATCCTGACGCACTTGCCCATTATTGTCACGGACTTGCACAATTGGCCCTTTAGGAATAAACAAACCGGATAATGAAACGGCCTCTGTCAATGCACCACCGCCATTACCTCGCAGGTCAATAACTAGGGCAGAAACGTTATCTTTCGCGATTTTCTGTAGTTGCGTTTTAACGTCATTGGTTAAACCAACATAGAAACCCGGAATATCTAGTACGGCGACTTTTTCATTCCCGACTTTTTTTAATGTTCAGTTTAACGGCACGATCTTCTAAACGAATTTGTTCACGAACGATAGTGACCACATGGGGCTTAGCCCCTTTTGTGTCAGATACCACTTCCAAACGGACCTTACTTCCTTTAGGCCCTTTGATCAGTGCGACCACATCATCGAGTCGCCAACCAACCACATCAACCATCGGCTTACCAGTTTGACCTACACCGATAATTTTATCGCCTACTTTTAATTCTTTACTTTTTGCTGCCGGCCCACCCGCAACCAATGAATTAATCACTGTATTTTCATCGTCTTGCTGCAAGACTGCACCAATCCCTTCTAACGACAAACTCATTTCAGAATTAAACTGTTCAGTATTGCGCGGAGAAAGGTAGCTGGTATGAGGGTCGATTTCACGAGCAAAAGCATTCATGATTAATTGGAAAACATCTTCACTTTGCCCTTGCGTCAAACGTCTTAAAGCAAAGTTATAACGCTTAGTGAGTTTTTCCTTAATCTCTTTATCATCTTTGCCTGATAGCTTCAGGTTCAGCCAATCATATCTGACCTTTTGATCCCAAAGCTTATCTAATTCTTGCTTATCCTTTGGCCAAGGCATTTTACTACGATCGACTTCAATAAAGTCATTCGCATCAAAATTCATTGGTTGCTCAAGACGAGCTAATGCATATTGGAAGCGTTCAAAGCGTCTTTTCTGAGAAAGGTTGTACAGGTCATAGAACGTATCTAGTTTTCCATTTTCCAGCCATTCACCGACTTTAGCTTTATCTTTTGCATACTCATCAACATCTGACTGAAGCAAAACGTTATGACCGTAATCCAACATATTCAGATAACGATCAAAAATTTTACCGGAAAACGCTTTATCCAAATCAAATTGGCGATAATGAGAGCGGGTAAACCTAGATGTTACCCTTTCACTTACTGTGCCATGCTGAGTATCCTGTTTTAATACAGGTAACTGAGCAGCAGTGAACTGTGTCACTGCTTGAGGATTCGCAATTGCACTACCAAAAGTGGCAACACTAACGACTAATGCAATCTTTAAAAGTTTGTTCATGCCCTGATTGACCTCCGTATCAGAACTTTAAATGTTCCGCGCGCACAATCATTGCCATTCCTGTTGGCAACTGAACTCTGACACCATCTTTAGCAATTTCCAGCACAGACGCATCCATCAGACTTGTACCAACTTTCACTTTCAGAGTCTGGCCGACCTGAAGTGCGTTAATATCAGTCACTGATTTCAATTTTTGCTCTGGAGATGCTGCACCACTACGGCGCTGAGGTTTAGTCGAAGAGTTTTGTGGGCGTTCTTTATTTTCTGACTGGCGATGGCGCGGCGCTTTGTCTTTTGCTGCTGCCGGATTGCGGGTGTTTTTATCACCTGATTTTTTGGCTGCTGGTCGTTTCTGCGCTTTTTGCTCTGCACGTTGCGCTTGAACTCGAGCTTTTGCCTCAGTCAATTGTTGACGAGCATGCGTAATATGCTCCGCCTCTAATTCACCACAATCATTACCATCTAAGTCAACGCGCTTAGCGCCTTCTTTAACACCGTAGAGATAACGCCAGCTAGAGGTATACATACGCAATGCCGAACGCAATTGCGTTTTGCTAATACCATCTTCTTCGGTCAAACGCCCTACGATATCTTGAAAAATTCCGACTTTTAACGGACGTGCTTCGCCTTCAGCGATAAAACAGCGTGGAAAACGCTCAGCCAAAAACGCGATAACTTCTTTACTACTATTCAACTTAGGTTGATTTTCCATGAAATTTCCTGATAACAACGATTTTGCCAACCAGCACGGGCATGAACAAGCCGACATTATAATAGCGTTGCAGACAATTGCCACGTTCCTATTAAGTTAACATACCAATATTTAATGATAATTTGGCATCGAACACATTGCCAGATGTTGACACAACTGGCTTACAAGATGTTTTAAACCAATTTCATCATTTTGATCAAAGTGATTGAAATTTGGACTATCAATATCCAGCACGCCTAAAACCTGACCATTAACTTCCAATGGAAGCACGATTTCGGCATTACTTGCCGAATCACAGGCTATATGACCAGAGAAAGCATGCACATCATCAACACGCTGAATTTTATTTTGGCTATATGCCGTACCGCAGACACCTTTGCCAAACGGTATTCTGACACAGGCTATCTTTCCTTGAAAAGGACCAAGCACTAACTCTTGTCCACTTCTTAAGTAAAAACCCACCCAGTTAATACCTTCTAGGCGGCTCATACAACAACGCGCTTGTATTCGCCAAACTTGCAATTAAATCATATTCTCCTGCCAATAGTGCAGACAAACTATCTGAAAGTTCGTGATAATACTTGTTTTTATCCATAAAATTTTCTTGTAATAATTAAATGATGCAATAGAGTAAACAATTTGTGCACCCTGTAGGTTAGCAAGTTGTCACTAAGCCGTAAATTTTTTTACACTAGATTACACGCGCGGCTAACAACTCCATGAGTAAAACAATGAATCACATTAATCATAGTGACATAATTTCGCAACACTGCTGCTATTGCAATCTTAAATTATCTATTCCTTCACATGATACTCAACAGGTTGTGATATGCCCGCGTTGCCACAGTCAGCTTGACGATGGCCGTTCTTGGTCACTAAACCGCTTATTTATTCTTTCTATTACATTATTAATGTTGGCACCTATCGCATTTTGGCAGCCATTGATATCAATCCATTTATTGGGAACACAAATCTATGCCAACGTGATCGAAGGTATTAGGCTCATCAATTCTCAAGGTGACCCATTCACTGCGAGCATTATCGCCTTCTGTGCCATCGGCGCACCTCTGCTTTTGCCGATTTCTATCGTTTATCTCTATATAGGGAAGGCGTGTTCGTCTAAATCTACGCCCCGTCTTACTGATACTAAGTCGTTTAAAAGAATGGGTTATGTTGGATGTCTATCTTATTGGATTGGGGATTGCTGCAATCAAAATGCAAGATTACGCCAGCGTATTTTTGGGAAATGGTTTAATCGCTTTTATTACCATGACAGTAATTAGTCTGTTAATATTAATCCACCTAAATGTCGAACAACTTTGGCAGCTCTTCTACCCTAAAAAAGAGCAAGCTAATGACCCTCATGCTTTAACATGCCAAGCTTGCCACTATACCGGGCCTGCAAATTCACGAGGAGTCTGCCAACGCTGCCATCGCCCCTTACACTACCGCGAGCCATATAGCCTACAAAAAACATGGGCCGCACTGATTGCAGCGATGATCTTGCTTTTTCCTGCTAACTTAATGCCAATTTCCGTTGTCTATCTTAACGGGCAACGCATGGAAGACACCATTTACTCTGGTGTCGTTTCATTAATTGAATCAGGTAATTGGCCCATTGCTATCATTGTTTTTATCGCCAGTATTTTAGTGCCTTTTATTAAGATCCTGATCATGATTTTACTGTTATGCTCCATTCAACGTTGCAGTCAGACGGATCCAGTATTGAGGATGAAGTTATTAAAATTTGTGACATGGATTGGCCGTTGGTCAATGCTGGATTTATTTGTTATCGCACTCATGATGACGCTGATTAACCGTGATCAGCTAATGTCTTTTACTATGGGCCCTGCCGCATTGTTTTTCGGTATCGCTGTAATTTTAACCATACTCGCTGTCGAGTGGCTTGATAGTCGTTTAATTTGGGATTCTTATGGAAAATCAAAATCAACAAAATGAACCTGTAGAGCAAGAACAAGAGGCGATTTTACGTAAACGAGCACGTATATCACCCTTTTGGCTATTGCCTCTTGTCGCTGTGTTTATCGCAGGTTGGTTACTTTTCCAACATTGGTTGGAACAAGGTACTGAGGTGACAATTGAATTTTCCTCTGCTCCCGGTGTAGTTTCAGGTAGAACACCGATCCGCTACCAAGGTGTCGAAGTTGGATTGGTGCAATCTGTCACCGTTAGCCAAGATATGAAGAAAATTATTGTTAAGGCCAGTATCAATAAAGATATGAAGCCCGCACTCACCTCTGGCACCAAATTTTGGCTCGTCACACCTAAAGCCTCATTAGCCGGTGTTTCTGGCTTAGATGCACTTGTTGGCGGTAACTACATCGGTATGCAACCTGGGGCTGGTGAAGAGCAACACAACTTTATCGCTCAAGACTCCCCGCCACAACTACAAACCGAAGAGGGGCAATTACTCATCTATCTCACGGCTAAAGACTTAGGCTCATTGCATGAAAACTCACCGATTTATTATCGCAAAGTGCCCGTTGGTTATATTTCTGACTACACGATTTTGCCTAATGACCAAGGGGTTTCTATCGCCGCCATAATAGAAAAACGGTATACCCGATTAGTGAGAGAAAACAGTCAATTTTGGAATGTTTCAGGCTTCCAAGGCGGTTTTGATTTAAAATCTGGTGTGAATGTCAAAATGGAAAGCCTTTCTGCTGTAATCAATGGTGCTGTTGCATTTGATTCACCGACTAATAGTGCCCCAGCACAGGAAGGGCAACAATTTGTTTTGCATCCAAACAGGCATGATATTGGACAGGATGAACAGCAAAATAAAAATAGTTTAGTGGTTTCATTATGGTCTCCTGACACCTATGGCGTCGATGCCGGACAACCTATCGTTTATCGTGGAATAAAAATAGGTGAAGTGTTACAGCGTAACTTACTTGATGATAAAGTTACCTTCCAAGTCGCGATTTTGGATGAGTACCGCCATCTTATCCGTAACGATACCAAGTTTGTTGCCAATAGCCGCGTTGATGTCCAACTTGGCTTAACGGGGATCCAGTTTCAAGGTGCAACGCCGCAAGAGTGGTTAGATGGTGGAGTTCATTTATTGGTTGGAAAAGGTAAAGAGCCATTGCCTGAAACGTTCCCATTATATCGAAGTGATGATAATGCTAAGGCGGGTATAACAGGTTCATCACCCACCACCACAATTACATTAAACACTAACACCCTTCCTGATATTCAGGCAGGTTCAGTAGTACTTTACCGCCAATTTACTGTCGGTGAAATAGTCTCAATTAACCCAACCAAAGACGGTTTCGCGGTTAATATTCATATTTCTAGTCAATACCGTCATCTACTAACAGATAAAAGCGTCTTTTGGGCAGAAGGCGGCGCTAAAGTCAAACTCAATAGCAGTGGATTAACCGTTCAGGCCGCTCCTCTTACACGAGCAATTAGAGGTGCCATTAGTTTTGATAATATTCCAACGGCCAAACTTGATAGTGCAAGGCAACATACCCTCTATCCAAACGAAACTGCGGCAAAAGCCATTGGGAGTGTCGTAACTTTAACCACTTTTGATGCGTCTAAATTGTCAGAAGGGATGCCGATTCGCTATTTAGGTATCGATATTGGACAAATCGATTCATTGAAATTATCGCCAAATAACCGCGAAGTGAATGCACGCGCGATCCTTTATCCAGAGTATGTGCAAGCTTTCACGAAGAGTGGCAGTCGCTTTGCTATTGTCACACCAGAGCTTTCTCCTTCTGGCGTCAATAACCTCGATACTTTGATCCAACCTTATATCAGTGCCGAGCCAGGACGAGGAAATAGAAATCGTTACCAATTTGAACTACAAACGGCCAATATTACAGACTCGCGTTACTTAGATGGCTTAACAATTATATTAGATGCCACCGAAGTTGGCTCTATTCAGGTTGGAACCCCTCTTCTCTTTAGGGGAATGGAAATTGGTACAGTTACTGGTTTATATTTGGGAGAGCTTTCCGACCGCGTATATGTTGCGACTCGAATTGGTAAAGAGTTCCAATACCTGATCCGCGACAATACCCAATTTTGGATCTCTTCAGGTTATAACCTCTCCTTTGGCCTCACAGGCGGCATGATCAAGAGTGGCACCTTCAAGCAGTTTGTTCGGGGAGGTATCTCCTTGGCGACCCCACCAACGGTGCCTCTCGCGCCGAAAGCGAAGCCAGATCAGCATTTCATTCTAAAATTAGAACCTCCTAAAGACTGGTTAGAATGGGGAACATCTATCCCTAAACAGTAATCACTAGAAAGGTGCATATTTTAACAATATTGCACCTTTCTTTTAACTCGCCCTTAAAAAACATTTTGGAAATCGATTCCATTTGTACTATGCTTAATTTTGTTGAGTCGTAACGCCACAGCTACACATTAATCGAGAGGTAACATTATGCGCATAGTTAATTTGAAAATATCTTCCTATGAAATCAATGACGCCATCATGTCAGATCATAAAAGTGATACCCTCAGTATACCTTGTGACTCTGATACTGAGTTTTGTATGCAATTAGATGGTTGGGATGAAAATACCAGTATTCCTGCACTCATCAATGAGAAACCCGTTCTGTTATACCGTCATCGTTATGACAAAGATAATCATCATTGGGTGATGAGAGTGGCTTAATTGATGAAATCACTATTAGGTGGGCTACAAACAACAGGCAAAAAAAGAGGCCTGGTAGATTCCGATTACCGGGCCTTGGGAAATGGCTCTGGCAGAGCCGTGCGCTAAAAATTGCCATTGAGACGTAACAAAGTACAATTTAATACTAGCTTGCTAAACGCACTCTTACCATACTAATTATCAATTATTTTACATATTATTAACACAATTTATTTCTTAATATTCCAATATCGAGCTATTTGATTGATAGGTACACCCTATATCGATGATAAGTACAACCTTTCAACTTTTTGTTGATAATAAAAAATGCCACAAGTTATAAGCATAATCGCCTATAACCTATGGCATTGTTCTTCTTTAATAAAGATGAGGTTACGAGTTGTTACACAGCTTCTTCGCCGCTAATTTGAGTGGTTCTACGCGCTCTTCCGCACTTTTTTCCGTCTCAATTGGCTTTAATAAAATATCGATCGGCTGTGCTTTGATCTCTTTTTTCTCCATTTGAGCCTGTGCCACATCATTGAGTGGGTACTGCATGAGTGTGGCAGGGTTGATGACAATCAGTGCACCATTACTTCTACATTCCAGCATCACTTCTTCTCGGGTAAATGGCCAATCATCACCAAACTGCTTTTTACTTACTGTCTCAATGGGTGCCGCAGCCACCGTAAAGCTAGTACTTGCCAGTAATACAGAACACAGCGCTAATTTCAGTTTCATACAACTTACCTTGTTAAAACATCAAGTTCACTATCAGGTGATTATACAGGTTGATAGGTCGCAAAAATAGCAACGGCTAAAATTGCCGTAGTACCTAACAGTAGCTCAATCCAACTATTAATAATCAAATACTGTAACCGCCCTTTTCTTTTAATATTCGGAACCAGTATATAGCGGTTCACTAAGGCTAAAATGACCATTAGTGCAACTAAGCTGATTTTTAACCAAAGCCACGATTGGTATTCTGAACCGGTATAATTAAACGGCCAATTTGGCAGTAATGTCATCGAGCTGATTATGCCTGTCACCACAACAATAACGACAGCAACGTGCCCTACACGAGAAAAACGGATCAAACTAGCAAAAATTTGCTTATCTAAGCCTGGCGCTAATTCTTTTTTATCTCGCAAGAACTGAATGCAAATCAAAAACGGCCATAATCCGCCAAACCAATAGGCTGAACTTATAAGATGAAGAAATTGATTTAAACGGTTTAACGCCCCAATGACACCACCATACATCGCGGCATGGCCAATCAAGGCATGTAAACCGAGGAGCACAATAGAAAGTAGTAATAACAGATAAAGCCGGATATTTTGTGAACGGATAAAAATCACACCTAATGTGATGACAGCAAACACCAATTCCCAACGCCAAACCAGCCCAAACGTTGTGCCAAATACACTTGACCAAATATCAAAGTCTAGTGCTTCTTCCCAGCCATCCCCCATCAGCCCAGCTTGGGCAGCCATCCAGCCAAAGGCTGTAACCGCGGTGACTACTGCACTAAAGATAATCGCTCGATTAAGATAGCGACGAAGGATTTGACTAAAAGCACCCACACTTAATATCGCTGCGAATATTGACATTCCACACATCAACATCGCAGCAATAAAATGGGAAAAGCGTATAACTGTATAAAATGCCTCTAAAGACATGATTATTTCACAGTAAAGCTATATTCGCCTTTCGTTTTATGACCATCAACGGATACCACACTCCAATTTACATCATACTTTCCTGCTTCTAATTTGCTTTCAATTGGAATGATAACCTTGGTGTCATTGTTTGAATCTAACGCAGGCTTGCCTGTTTTCACGACGCTGTCATTAGGCCCCGTCACTTTCACTTTTGCAAAATTAATCTCAATACCTTCAGAGAAATTAAGGGTGATTGATTCAGGAGCCTTTTCAACCGCCGCACCTTCTGCTGGTAGTTGATCTTTTAAGTGCGCATGAGCGAATGCCTGTTGAAATGACATACCTAAAAATAGGACTGCAACAGCACTCAATTTACGCCAAGATGATTTGATTTGATAGATTGCCATAATTAGTAACCCCTTAATTTGCAGGTGAATTTGGATTATTTAGCAATCATTATACGAAAGAAACAAGCTTTCGCTGCCAAAAAATGAATTTGGCTGTTGAAGATGTGATTATCAACACAAAATGAAAAGAAAAAGGCTCATGAGCATTGAAATTAATCACTACAAATCATGAACCTATTGATGTTTTATATTAAACGTGGGCGGATGTAGACATATTTTTTAAATCTTTATCCAATAGGAATAGCGCTTTGCCACTTTCACCGACCATATCCAATTTGTCTAAGATTGATTTGAACAATTTCTCTTCTTCGTGTTGTTCAGCAACATACCACTGTAAGAAGTTAAATGTGGAATAATCTTGGGTAGTGATGGCTAAATGAGCCAGTTTATTAATTTCCGCAGTAATTTGTTGCTCGTGCTGATAAGTCAGCGTAAATACATCACCGATTGATTTAAAATCAACAGGAGGCGCGGCGATTTGACCTAATTTTGGCAGTGCACCAGTATCGCTAAGATAGTCAAATAAACGCTGCATATGCTCCATTTCTTCTTGAGAATGTGCTTTTAAAAATGCCGCAGCACCTTCAAAACCTTTATCGCTACACCATGCGCTCATCTGTAAATATAAATTCGCAGAATAAAACTCGAGGTTTAACTGCTCATTTAATTTATTGATCATGTCATTCGTTAACATATTTTCTTTCCTTAGTTATCAAGATTAATGCTTTTATTATGCACATTCTAAAAATAATTAAAACCCTAAAACAATAATAAAACAAAAAAATACAATTTACTGATAATTAATAACTTTTTGTAAAATTAATAATAATCAATCTCATTATCCTTAGTGGTATTTACTTGTGTTTTAATGAAAAAAAATTATCATTGTTATTTAATAAAATAATACATTCTCATTATAATCAATAGTTGAGTTATTAAATATAATCTTACGTGAAAATAATTATTTCTCTCAATCAATTCAAAATATTATTTCCCTATATTTACGCCATAAGTAACGAGGCAGCTAGTGATTTTTTCCGATAAATTGCTACACTACCCCCCTCTACATTGAAGTGATTGAGAGTGGATATGAGTCATAACCTTGCATTGTTACCCAAAGACGAAATGGATAAAGTCAATGTTGACCTACAAGCCTCGGGGGTTGCCTTTAAAGAGCGCTATAATGTTGCCGTGATCGCAGAAGCTGTCGAGCAGGAGCAACCTGAGCACCTTAGAGCCTATTTTCGTGAACGGTTAACCCACTACCGCCAGCTTTCACAACATTTTTCTCGTCTACCCTACGAGCCCAAAAATCGCTAAATATGATTTTTAGGCACGAATAACTAAAAAGGAGAAGCATCACTTCTCCTTTTTTAGGACATCGCTACAAATCGAGATAGATTATTTTACAGAGTGATATGTAATAGTGGATTTTTCACAATCAACTGTCACATTATATTGCAGATCTTGCTTAGAGCCTCTGACTGTTAATGGCACTTGGTAACCCGTCTCTGTTTTCGTCACATCTTGATTATTAACCCATGCGACGGCTTTTTTACCAACTAATGCCTTTTCTTCTGCCCAACGTGGCAAGCGATTATTCATAAAATCGTTTTTAACTTGTGCAGCAATTTGAGGCTCTGCCAATTTTCCACAACTAATAAACGGAGCCGCTTTACCTTCTTCTTGGTTGGCGCTGAATGCAATCGAACTAAATAACAGTGCGCAGCCACCTAAAGCAAAACCAATTTTCTTACCAGCCTTCATGCTTCCTCCGATCCCTATAAAAATGTTGGGTAACAAATTATATCAGTGACCATAGTTAATTTTATACGACATTTATCTAATATAACTAAAATAGTAGAAATAATTATAAACTGCCAGAATGGTATGACTTAACTAATATGTATCAGATTTTAGCATAAATGTTAATAGTTTGTTTTGTTAACGTTCATTTTCTTCATCAAAACGTACTTGGATCTGCTCTTTATCTTTGTATCTTTCACGGATTTCCTGTGCAACGAGCGCAATCGCTTCTCCGCTACTCATCCCATCAGCCATTAATTGGTGAATACGTTCAACCGCTTCTTGCTGTTGTTGATGATTAAGCGCTGGCATACCTGAAAACATGTCAAAACCCCTTCTTAACTGGTTAGTTTTAAATCGTGCGGAGAGAAAATAAAAAATTTTAGCTTAATTTTAACAGCTCTTGGCTTCTTAAGATAAGATATATGCTAATCTGGTTATCAGTTCTTTTTTTATCGACTTAGCGTTTAGTATATACAAATGGTTATCAATAAAATACAACTCCCCTATTATCCTGATGTTGCTATTGACTATTTTACGCCACTAGCCCATCAACCTTGGTCAATGCTGCTCCATTCAGGCAATGCCGAGCATTCGCATAACAGATACGATATTGTTGTGGCTGATCCTATTGCAACGCTAACTACTATTGGCGATAAAACGACGATCACCCACCCGCACTCGGTTGAGAGTTCAGACGCAGACCCATTTAACCTCCTTCAACAAACTATTGAACACTACGCCCCTGACCATGCTAGTGATGATACGCTTCCTTTCACTGGCGGTGCTCTCGGTATTTGGAGCTACGATTTAGGTCGTCGTATCGAAAAAATGCCACACATAGCGACTACGGATTTATCGTTTCCAGATATGGCCGTTGGGATATATCAATGGGCGTTGATTGTCGATAATCAAGAAAAAACGGTCACCTTATTCAGTTATTCTGATACCAATAAACGCCTTGATTGGTTGAAGAAACAAAAAGCTTCACGTAAAACCAAGTTCGCCCTTACCAGTTCATGGCATTCAAATATGTCACAAGAGCAGTATCACGAGAAAATCGGCCAAATACATGAATACTTGCGTAGCGGTGATTGCTATCAAATAAATCTAGCACAGCGTTTTCAAGCAAAATATAAGGGTAATGAATGGGATGCATTTTTATTATTAACCCGAGCAAATCGCGCCCCTTTCTCTTCTTTCATTCGTCTTCCTAATAATGCGGTGATCAGCATTTCGCCTGAACGCTTTATTCAGTTACAAGATGGTGAGATACAAACACGTCCAATCAAAGGCACACTACCTCGTTTAGAGGATGAACACGCCGATGCCATGCAAGTCGAAAAGTTGGCGAATTCCCCTAAAGATCGTGCTGAAAACTTGATGATTGTCGATTTACTCCGTAATGATATTGGTCGAGTTGCACAACCAGGAACAGTCAAGGTCCCTGAATTATTCGCTGTCGAAGCCTTCCCAGCGGTTTATCACTTAGTTAGCACAATTACTGCAACACTTGATAAACCCTATACGGCAACAGATCTTCTGCGTGCAAGTTTCCCGGGAGGCTCAATTACTGGTGCCCCTAAAATTCGGGCGATGCAAATCATTGAAGAGCTTGAACCCCATCGTCGTCATGGCTATTGTGGTGCTATAGGCTATATTAGTTTTTGTGGCAAAATGGATACCAACATTACCATCCGTACACTGTTAACAGATAAAAAACGGATTTTTTGCTGGGCTGGCGGTGGTATTGTGGCAGATAGCCAAGCGGATAAAGAGTATCAAGAAACCTTTGATAAGTTACGGCTGATATTACCCGTGTTAGGAGAAGTAGAGCACGATGACCAAACTGAATGAGTTTATAAACCGCTTTCAGTTTACCCTGCCAGTGACTCGCCGAACTCAACGGACGGCGAGCAAATCTGCTGCCGTTCTTCTGCCTATTATCAATAAAACCACTCCTACATTATTATTAACGCAGCGTTCCCCTTTTTTGCGTTCACATGCCGGACAAGTGGCTTTCCCAGGAGGGGCACGTGACCCTGAAGATGGCTCTCTAGTGACTACCGCGCTGCGAGAAGCCTATGAAGAAGTGGCTATTCCCCCAGAGAAAGTCCAAGTACTTGGGCAACTCTCGCCACAACAAAGTATTGGCGGTTACGAAGTCACCCCAATCATCGGCCTGCTCCCCGAAGGCATTAATTATCGCCCTAATCCTAGTGAAGTGGCCTCTGTATTCGAGGTTCCGCTATTTGATGCGCTATCACTGAATCAACATAAATATGTTGATATCAAACGTGCTGGTCAAAGTAACCGTATTTTCTTCTATTGGCATAACGGACATCTCGTTTGGGGTCTCACTGCCGCCATCCTTCATCAGCTAGCTCTGCAACTCAAGTAGTCATTTTTGTGCCGTAATTGAATACATTTTGTGCTATTCTGTAGCAATTGGCCTTTTGTTACTACCTTATTTTAAAAAATAATTTAAACTTACTGGTTAACACTACTAAATAACAGTAAAGTAGCGCCCTTTAAAATAAATCACTAAATATCTACTTTTTTTAAGGAGTCCTGCGTGATAAGCGTATTCGACATGTTTAAAGTGGGCATAGGTCCTTCAAGCTCTCATACCGTCGGCCCAATGAAGGCGGGAAAAGAATTTGTCGATGATTTGGTAAGCAAACAATTATTACCAAGCGTCACACGCATTGCGGTCGACGTTTATGGCTCTCTTTCACTCACTGGAAAAGGCCACCATACTGATATTGCAATCATTATGGGCCTTGCTGGCAATTTACCTGCTACTGTTGATATCGAATCTATTCCTGGCTTTATTGAAAACGTTGAAAAGACTGAAAAGCTACCCTTAGCTAACGGCACTCACACGGTAGATTTCCCACGGGAAGGTGGAATGAACTTCCGCCTAGATAATCTGCCTTTACATGAAAATGGTATGACTATCCATGCCTTTGCAGGCGAAGAAGAAATTTATACCAAAACTTACTACTCAATTGGTGGCGGTTTTATTGTTGATGAGGAACATTTTGGTCAATCTGTTCTGGATAGTAAACCCGTTTCCTACCCATTTAACTCAGCAGAAGAACTTTTGCTTCACTGCAAAAAAACGGGGTTATCCATCTCTAGCTTGATGATGAAGAATGAGCTTGACCTTCACACGAAAGAAGAGATCGATGCCTATTTTGCCGATGTGTGGAAAACCATGCAGGCTTGTATTGAACGCGGGTTAAATACCGAGGGAGTTCTACCGGGGCCACTGCGCGTACCTCGTCGTGCGCCAGCATTGAACCGTCTTGTCACATCATCAAGCAAACTGTCCAATGACCCGATGAATGTCGTTGATCTCATTAATATGTTTGCATTAGCGGTTAACGAAGAAAATGCGGCAGGTGGTCGCGTTGTTACTGCCCCAACCAACGGTGCCTGTGGTATCGTTCCTGCGGTTTTGGCTTATTACGACCACTGCATTGAGCCTGTTACGCCGGAATTATACACACGTTATTTCCTTGCGTCGGGGGCTATTGGTATTCTTTATAAAATGAATGCGTCTATCTCTGGTGCGGAAGTGGGTTGCCAAGGCGAAGTTGGTGTTGCTTGCTCAATGGCAGCGGCAGGTCTTGCTGAATTGTTTGGTGGTAGCCCTGAACAAGTTTGTGTTGCCGCTGAAATCGGTATGGAGCACAACCTTGGTTTAACCTGTGACCCTGTTGCAGGACAAGTTCAAGTACCTTGTATTGAGCGTAATGCGATTGCATCCGTCAAAGCCGTCAACGCAACGCGTATGGCACTCCGCCGTACGAGTGAGCCACGTGTTTCTCTCGATAAAGTGATTGAAACGATGTACGAGACGGGCAAAGACATGAATGCCAAATACCGCGAAACTTCTCGCGGAGGTTTAGCAATAAAAGTCCAATGTGACTAGGATCTTTATTCACTAGTCATTAATTGAATCACTTCACCGATGCCGCGTATTTTACTTTGATTAAACACGCGGCATTTTTTATCAAGTATTGTTGATTATTATCTGACTTAATTGTTTAGGGTGATCTTTAATACGTCATTTTTCGCCTACTTGGCTTTTCTATTTTTAATTTGTAACAAAAACTTAATTAGATCGTTACTTAAATCCCTTGTTTACAAAACAAACGTTTTTCAGAACTTCCTACTGCTGAAACGTGTCATTTTTCGTCTATTTTTTGCTCAACATTTTAAATCCCTTACTCTTTTTGCTATTTTTTTGTTACCGATAACAGTCACATACACTGTTTTTGTCATATATATAGTTTATTTATTTAATAAAACCAATATACTCAGACAATATATGTATTTTATTTGAAATAAAATACATGTTTTTAATTTTCTGACGCAAAACAAGTTTTTACACTAATGCGAAATGTTATGCTACGGATATTGACTCTAATGGTTAGCAAATTAACAGTTTTCTAACTGAATAAAATAGAGTGAATTTATTCAGCTAAAATTATCAATATCATTTTCTATTAGGAGGTTTAATTAAGCTGATTCAATTTTGACCTGATTTACAAATTCCGTTCTATATCTGTTAAGAGGGAAATCAAGTGAGTATAGCTATTATGATTGGTACACACGGTGTGGCGGCAGAGCAGCTTCTACGAACCACCGAAATGTTGATAGGCGAGCAAGAAAATGTCTCGTTTATTGACTTTGTACCAGGGGAAAACGCAGACACCCTATTTGATAAGTACACAGCAAAACTAGCTGATTTAGATACCTCCCAGGGGGTAATATTTTTAGTTGATACATGGGGAGGTAGTCCCTTTAACGCAGCTAGCCGTATCGTAAACGAGCATGAAAACTATGAAATAGTCACTGGCGTTAATGTGCCTATGTTAGTTGAAACTTTTATGTGTCGTGACGATAACCCTTCAATAGACGAATTAATCTCCGTTGCTTTAGAAACAGGCCGTGGTGGTATTCGGGCACTGAAATTTAAAGAGCCAGAAGCCGCTGCTACTCCATCCCCAGCACCCGTTCAACAACCTGCTCCAGTACAAACAGTCACTGCTGGCCCTGGCGAACATATGGTGATTGCACTTGCGGCGTATTGATGACCGATTAATCCATGGTCAAGTAGCTACACGCTGGACAAAAGAAACTCGCGTTAAACGCATTATTGTCGTCAGCGATGAGGTGGCAAAAGATCAGGTACGTTCAACATTACTAAAACAAGTTGCTCCTCCTGGCGTAACAGCACATGTCGTTGATATTGCTAAGTGTATTCGTGTTTATAACAACCCAAAATACGCAGGCGAACGCGTCATGTTATTGTTCACAAACCCAACGGATGTACAACGTTTGGTTGAAGCTGGTGTTGATATCACCTCTGTCAATATCGGTGGTATGGCGTTCCATGAAGGAAAAACTCAAGTTACGAATGCGGTTTCTATCAACCAAAAAGATATTGAAGCGTTCAACTATCTGAATGATAAAAATATTGAATTAGAAGTACGAAAAGTCGCTTCTGACAGCAAAGTTCAGATGATGGATTTGATTAAAAAATTTAAAAATTAGTCTTAGTTAAACCGTTAATATTATTTAATTTTAACCATTACTCGAAAACAGATTTACCAAACTTGTTTGGTTACAGGAGATTAAACAATGGAACTCACCGTTGTTCAAATAGTACTGGTTTTCATCGTGGCCTGTATCGCTGGTATGGGTTCTATTCTCGATGAATTCCAGTTCCATCGCCCACTCGTTGCCTGTACGCTTGTCGGTATCGTTTTGGGAGATATGAAAACCGGTATCATCATCGGTGGTACGCTGGAAATGATCGCATTAGGTTGGATGAACATTGGGGCTGCTGTCGCACCTGATGCCGCACTTGCATCAATTATTTCAACCATTCTGGTCATTGCTGGTGGACAAAATATCGGGGCTGGTATCGCCATCGCAATTCCACTAGCGGCGGCTGGGACAAGTCCTTACCATTATTGTGCGTACCGTTACCGTTGCATTCCAACATGCTGCTGGACCGTGCTGCCGTCAGTGGTAATTTAACCGCTATCAGTTGGATCCATGTTTCTGCATTTATTACTTCAAGCAATGCGTATTGCGATCCCAGCGCTTATCGTTGCAGTTTCTGTTGGTACCTCTGAGGTAAGAGAGAACTACTGGATTCAATTCCACAGGTCGTTACTGATGGTCTGAACATTGCTGGTGGTATGATCGTTGTTGTCGGTTATGCAATGGTTATCAATATGATGCGTGCAGGCTATCTAATGCCATTCTTCTACTTAGGCTTTGTTACTGCGGCATTTACCGAATTTAACCTTGTTGCGCTGGGTGTGATCGGTGCGGTTATGGCTATCCTGTATATCCAACTCAGCCCGAAATACAATAAATCTCAAGTTGTTGTCGCACAAAATAATAGCAACAACAACCTTGATAATGAATTAGACTAGGAGGAGCGCAACCATGGTAGATACAACAAATCCAACAGCGAAAAAGCTTACACAAAGCGATATTCGCGGCGTCTTCTTGCGTTCTAACTTGTTACAAGGTTCTTGGAACTTTGAACGTATGCAAGCGCTGGGCTTCTGTTATTCAATGGTTCCGGTGATCCGTCGCCTGTATCCTGAAAATAACGATGAGCGTAAACAAGCAATCAAACGCCATCTTGAGTTCTTTAACACCCACCCTTACGTTGCTGCGCCTGTTTTAGGTGTCACCATGGCGATGGAAGAGCAACGTGCGAATGGTGCAGATATTGATGATGGTGCCATCAACGGTATTAAGGTGGGTTTAATGGGACCTCTTGCCGGGGTTGGTGACCCAATCTTCTGGGGTACTGTTCGTCCTGTATTTGCAGCCCTAGGCGCCGGTATTGCAATGACTGGTAACCTACTCGGCCCAATCCTCTTCTTTGTTCTATTCAACCTTGTTCGCCTATTAACGCTCTACTATGGCGTTGCGTATGGCTATAAAAAAGGGGTTGATATTGTTCAAGATATCGGTGGCGGATTCTTACAAAAACTGACTGAAGGTGCATCAATACTGGGGCTATTTGTTATGGGTGCCTTGGTGAATAAATGGACCAAGGTCAACATTCCCGTCGTTGTTTCCAATATTGAGAACCCAACAACAAAAGTTATGGAAATCAAAACCATTCAAGATATTTTGAATGATTTGATGCCTGGTTTAGTTCCATTATTACTAACTTTTGCATGTATGTGGCTACTTCGCCGTAAAGTTAACCCACTGTGGATCATCATTGGCTTCTTTGGCCTTGGTATCTTAGGTGCTTGGTTGAAGTTCTTAGCACCATAATTTGCTGTAATAAACTGAAATGGGAGGTTGCAGCCTCCCATTTTTACTTTTAAGCTCTCTAGCACGTTTACTTAGCCAAGGGCACTGAAAATGACCTTAAATGATTTCATACTAGCCATTATTATTTTACTGATGCTGCTGTATGCAATTTACGATGAGTTTATTCAACATTTACTTAAGGGAAAAACCCTACTCAAAATTAACCTCAGACGTAAACATCGTGTCGATGCAATTATCTTTATTGTCTTAATCTGTATCGTTATTTATACCAATATTTCACGACACGGTAGTATGTTAACCACTTATTTATTAATGGTTACAATTTTAATGTCAGTCTATTTGGCTTTTATTCGAGCACCAAAGCTATTTTTTAAACAAACAGGTTTTTATTTTGCAAACACATTTATATTGTACGACAGAATAAAAACAATGAATTTATCAGAAGACGGAATTCTAATTATCGGATTAGAGCATAAGAAAATCCATATTCAAGTTTCTCAACTTGATGATTTACAAAGAATATATGAATTTTTCATTAATCATAAATAATGGTTATATATATTCACATTAAGATTGAGGTTAATAACAAATTTAATTAACCTCAATTTTTTTATTTCTGCAAATGAAAATTATTCTCAATAAATTTTAATATCCACATAAAATTAAGTGTTGCCTTTCAATTAATTTATGATATCTTTCGAACCACGTCATTGGGGAGTAGCCTGTTCTGGAAATATATCCAGAATGTCCGTATCAACATACTCGTTTGTTTTTTAAACGTGGTGCGGACGCCATCTTGGTTGGCAAGACCATAGACACATGAATAAGCCTTTTGGTTGGGGGTAATTCATGTGTATATGGATGCACCCAACCGAGGTTTATATTATGAGCTTTTACGCTACGCTTATTTTAGCACTCGCCCTTTCCATGGACGCTTTTGCTGTCGCTATCTGTAAAGGTGCTGTTCTGCACAAACCCCGCTTTAAAGAGATCCTCCGCACTGGTTTTATTTTCGGTATTATTGAAGCACTCACCCCAATTATAGGCTGGGGAATTGGTATTCTCGCAAGCCAATATGTTATTCGTTGGGATCATTGGATTGCTTTTGGCCTGCTCTTCATTCTTGGCTCTCGTATGATTTGGCAAGGTATTAAAGCCAAAAGCGATGATGACTGCTGCACACCGCCTTCACGCAACAGCTCTCTTAGCTTAGTACTTTCTGCTATTGCCACTAGTCTTGATGCAATGGCTATCGGACTTGGTCTTGCATTTTTACAAGTTGATATTGTGCATACCGCAATGACAATTGGCCTCATGACCATGATCATGGCCACGGTAGGTATGATGATTGGTCGTTATGTGGGGCCACTATTAGGAAAAAAAGCAGAAATTATCGGTGGGATAGTATTAATCGCTATTGGCTTTAATATCCTCTTCGAACATCTCGAAGTATTTATGTACAGCGCATAATTTATACCCCCCTACTGAACTGGTAGGGGGAGTAATCTCATTTTGTTAATCAATAAGTTGATACACCCGTATCAGAAAATCAGCCGTATAATCTTTTGGTTCTGACTGTTGTAATGTATTTTTAACATCCACAGAAGCTCGCCATGCAAAAGGGGTCATTTGTAATAATGCAAATGCTTCATCCCCTGTTAAGTGCATTGAGTACTTTAAATTGGTTTCATCCACTAATTTAAATTGCGGCAAGGCTTCTTCTTTAATTGGATGTAATTTAACCTCACTATAAATCAACTGTTTCAATTCCTGTAAGTGTTCAGGAGCTGGTGTTACAGTAATCAATATTCCCGAACGTTGCAGAACTCTAGCTAATTCTTCCGCTTTGCAAGGTGCATAAATACGAACAATTGCATCAATACTTTGTTCAGGGAAAGGCAAACGGTGACTAGAGGCAACACAAAAATTGACTGATGGATAGCGTTTTGCTGCATAACGAATAGCGGCTTTTGATACATCTAACCCAAAAACAGCTTTAATTGCCCGCTGTTTTATTAAGCTTTGCATAAAATAGTCAGTGTAATACCCTTCTCCACAACCAATATCTAATACATTTTCACTCTGCTCAGAAAGGTATTGCGCTAATTTCTCAGTCACACATTGACGCATTGGATCATAATGACCTGCATTTAAAAATTGCCGCCGAGACTGCATCATTTCGGCACTGTCACCAGGATCCTTAGAACGCTTATGTTGTACTGGCAGTAAGTTCACATAACCTTCTTTTGCACGATCAAATTGATGGTTATTGGAACACTGCCAACTATTATTCAACTTTAAAGGACTAAAACACAGGGGGCATTGATAGCTCATAACAGGTATATCTTGATAAATAAAAAGCAGTATACCATATAGATTCAGCGCCACGGGCTGTATATTTCCCATGGCACTGAGACTGGATTGACATTAGTGGTGGCTCATTAACCTTTAGTAGAGTCTGGAGTCTTTTTCTTTACTGGTTGATTATGAGCTTTGCTGTTGCTCGATGAATGCGATTGGCTACTTTGCTGTGTTTTCACCGTAGGCGATGTTTTCCCCTCTTTTGCTGTACCTGCAGCGAGTGCCGAACCCGAAATGGCTAATGACAATACCGTCGCAATTGCTAATAACTTTTTCATTCTAAATACCTTCAAATTTATGTATACAAGGATGTTCTTGCGATATCAATAAATCATATTTTTTAAATACACTACAATAGGAAAAACTTAAAGATTTATAAATTTTTTATAGGTTATTTATGAGGTAATATTTATGCGATTTGTTGATGTTCTATTTACTTTATTAACAATGAGTCTAATGATAGAAAATTCCTTTTAGTGATAACTTTATTTTCTTTACCTATTCATTTTTATTAAAAAATAACATTAATTACTCATTGATTTATTTATCCAACAAAAACAATAAGATAACAAAAGGCGAGACACTCATAAAAACCAATTGAATTTATTTATTGAGTAATATCATGATAAAGAAGCCATTTTACCGCTTCAAAGTAAATATAAAAAACCACATAACAAAAATTACAACATTTTAAATTATCCGATAGGCAAAAAATCAAAAAAATCGTCATCTATTGGCTGTGAAATATCAATGAAAGCTCAACAAGGAGTCAATCTATTTTTTATTTTCCAAATTAGCTCTTTTTACATATAAAAACGATCGCTTGTTTTAATTGAGCGATCGTTTCATATTTATTAAGTATATTATTTGTTTAGATAGTTATTAATTGCATTAAAAACTAATGAGGCTTCTAACGGCTGCCCATCTTCTGCTGGATGAGCAACTGGCCATGTGGACCACTGAACAATGACTAGCTGCTCTTTTGGATTGACCACAATAATTTGCCCAAAAATTCCCAATGCCCACAATGTATTGTTCCCATCTAGGCCCTCTTTAGGTTGTGCATTTTGCATTTTTTGCGGAACGCTATTGTTCCACCATTCAAAGCCATAGATCCCTTCTGGGTAACTTGGATTCACCGAGTTTTTCGCTTGTACCCAGCTTTTAGACTCATTCACCCAATTATCCGGTAATGATTTGTGACCATCTGGCAAGACTCCATTCCCTGCAAAAAATAGCCCAAACTTACCCCAATCCTCTAACGTGGCATTAAAACCATGTGCCCCTGTATTATGTTTATTTAATTCATAGCTTTGCCATACCCCGTCGCTCGTCATACCAAAAGGTTGCCATATCTTATTTTCGAGATATTGTGCTATCGATACACCCGTTGCTTTTTCAAGTGTATCCCCTAATAACCACGCACCGCCTGAATTGTATTGCCACTCTTCCCCAGCTTTTGCATAGGATTTTCGTTTAGGATTGATAACTAACTGTTGCACACACTCATAGATTTTCGGGTTTGCTTCACACTCGGTCATTTTGGCAAAATCTGAGTTTAGGTTTTCATAATCTTCCCCCCACTCAACCCCAGAGGTGTGTTGTAACAACTGCCTTATTGTCACATCTTCCCAAGCGGTTCCTTTAACACTTGGATTGTATTTAACGATGGCATCGTCTAATGAGGCTATTTTACCTTCCTGTAGTGCTATCCCAACTAGAGTTGAAACAACTGATTTTCCGACCGAGCGCGAGGTCCATAACGTTTTTGGCGTGTTTCCTTTACCATAATATTCAAAGACGACTTTTCCCTGTTTTATCACCATTAACGCGGTAACATCATTACGCTTAATATAGTCATCAAGGTTATATGTCATCCCTTTCAATTGGTAAGTGACATCAACTAAGTTTTGAATTTCTCTTTCTAGCGGTTTGGGATTAATTGCATGGAATACATCTCCGGGGTAAGAGCGGTAATCATTACGAAAACCAAGCAATCGTTCATTTTGATCCCATGTCAGCATGTCTTTAACATTTGGGTAGTGACTATCAACAGGCTGAGGGCATTGCGATAAAGCAGGCACATGACATTCGTTGTCAGTTTGATTTGCATAACCATAGAGCGATGTAAAGAATAAAGCCGAGAATAAACATACATTTACTTTGTATTTTTTCATAGGGTGACCTTTTATAATAATAATAACAACTAGCTCTTTTTATTGTCATTAATATCTTAGCGTTGGATTTTATTATCGCTATCGACCAAAAAGACGAAGGGATACGGCTCTTTTATGGGATTACTTTTAATCTTCAGCAGTACTTTGGTGATTAAGTTGTTTATTAATCTGATTTCTGATTTGATAACACAGAAATTTATTATGTAACTGGGGGCTTAATGGAAATTAGACTCGCTGTACCATCTGAAGCCGAACAACTTTGGTTTATCAGAAATAACGCGATTCGTCACTCTTGTAAACAAAGCTTTAGCCATAGTGTGATTATGGCGTGGACGCCAGACAAAATGCCAGAAAGCTATCGAACTATGGTGGAAGAAAATCCATTTTTTGTGGTTGTTAATGAGCTTAATATTCCAATCGCCACAGGTTTCTTAAACCTTAAACAGCACAGTGTTGATGCTATTTTTACTTTACCTGAATATTCAGGTTTAGGCGCAGCCCGTTTAATTATGGACAGGATCAAACAAGAAGCTAAATCCCGTCATATCAAACAACTCACTTTAGAATCGACACCTAATGCCGAACGGTTTTATCAAAAACAAGGGTTTATTTCTCAAAACAAAGGCCAATATTATTCTGCATTAGCTCAAAGCTATCTTCCTTGTATTAATATGACCTTATCGCTTTAGCAACCTATTTCAGCCGTTTAATGATGACTAAACGGCTTTATAATTTAAAAATCAGCAAATTCAGGAATGGCTTTTCTTCCATGTGATTCAAGAAAATCCAATACCCTGCGGGGAGTGACATTTAAGATCTGCTCTTGGGGAAAATCAATCGCGGTTAACATCTCAACCACTTTATCAAAATTACCTAAATATCCCGCATAATGTGAATCAGAGCCCAATGAAACCCAGCCACCCGCTTCTTTCACTGCTTTAGCTATTGCCAGACAATTTGATTCACTGCCAACGCGAGAATGCAAAAATGATGAGTTATTCATTTCCAATGCGACATTACACTCTTTTGCTGCTTGAGCAACCGCACGAATATCAATCGGGTATTTAGGGTTCCCCGGATGCGTAATAATGTGTACTTTGCCGCTTTGAATTGTGGCAATCATCGCTTCTGTATTATCTGCCTGACTTTGTGGTGCAAGAACTGGTTCATGAAAGCCCGCTAAGATAATATCTAATTGCCTGTTCATTTTTTCATTACAGTCGATTTCACCTTGCTTATTTTTAATATTCGCTTCAATACCGTAGAGCAAACCAACGCCATTCACAATACGTGGCAAAATAGGCATATTGGCAAAATGCCACTGATGTGGAGCATCGTCCATTTCAGGGCATGATCTGTAATGGCAAACAGTTTTATCCCTCTACGTGCTGCCTCGGAAAAATACTCATTAACCGTGCTATAGGCATGTGTGCTGGCAATAGTATGCGCATGCAAATCAACTTGATACATATGCTACCCTTCTAATTCTATTGTGTGCCTTCCGACACTATCAAATGATCATTCAAGCTAACATATCAAGATGTTATTACGATAGCGATGCCATAACTCATATTTTAATGGATACGCCAATATCAGCAATGACACGCCTAAATGACAAATAAAAAGAGCGAATATCTACTCGCTCTCTTTTCCTACTATAATGCTATCTTTAATCAACAAGAATACGTTTGTTGGTCGCTCCCCAAAGAATTGACATTTCAGTAAATAATGCTCCACTGATATCTTCAACCTCTTCGGCAGTGATTTCACCATTACCTTGTTTACCAAAGAAAACAACTTCATCTCCGGGTTGGACTTGCTTTAAGTCAGTCACATCGACCATCACGGTATTCATTGATGTTTTTCCTAATACAGGCACCGTCTGCCCATTAATTAATGCGTGCCCCGCATTGCTGAATACTCGGCGGTAGCCGTCAGCATAACCGACAGGAATATTAGCCAATACAGAGTCACGTTTTAGCGTATAGGTTCTGTCATAACCGACCGTGTTTCCTTTAGGGTAATGATTCACCGAGGCAATATTCGATTTTAATGTCATGACACGCTTATAGTCTTTCGTTGCTACCGTGTCACCATAGAAAATACCGCCAACACGCACCATATCAAGCCATGACTCAGGTACAGTGATGGTTGCATAGGTATTCGCTACATGCAAAATGACATCTTCACGCTTCAATCCAGTTACATCAAGGACTTGTTGTGACTGCTTTTTAAACTTCGCTAAATCTTTGCGGATTTGAGCCTCATCTTCTTCAGGGTAATGCGACATGATGCCAACAACTTTTAGCTGAGGTAATTGAGCAATCATTTTTGCGTCATTGAGGCCTTGCGCATGACTCACTTCTAGCCCATTACGTGACATTCCCGCTGAATTCAACGCTAAATGGATTGGTATTACTTTATTTTGCTTTTTACCAATATCATTTAAACGCTGTGCCATATCGAGATTACCGATAAGCTCTTCAACGTCATAGGCTGTTGCTTGTGCCATTTCTTGTTCAGTGGCATTACGCACTCTCATCAAACGGCCTTTGAAACCTAACTCTCTGACTTGTTTAAATTCTTGATTATTTGTTAAGCCAATACATTGCACATTATTTTCAATCATCAGAGGCGTTACCAGCGTCAAATCATGACCATACGCATCCCCTTTCAATACAGCACAAAGCGATGACTTATCCCCCAGCAACGCCTGCACTTTTTTAATATTGAAATCGAGTGCACTACGAGAAATTTCTATCCAAGAATTATTCACAATAATGGGTTGGACTTGTGCGTCAGGGATCGCTTTGGTGTTGGTGTTTGCAGGTTGCTGGCAAGCTGTTGCGACCAATAGAGGAAGTAAAGCAAGATATCTCAACCGAAATGACATCTTTTATATCCTTAGTAATCAATGAAATAGATTCTCCAATAAATTATTTTTATAATTATGGAGAGTGAAAATATACATTTGATGCATATAGGATAGAAATAATATCAAGTTGAATATTTTGAACAAGCAATTAATGCAGTAAAAGTGAATAATTAATTATTTCGATTAAGGGTAAATAATAACCAAGCCATTCAACAAAACAAACATAACCATTTGATAAATTTACATTAAAAAAGGTTTTCCTATCGGCATTAGCTAAAAGCACGTTTCTATGACGTGCATACAAACCCGATTAATCATGCTATTTATCATCATTATTTAGCCCATCATGGAAGTAACGTATTTAGTCACTTCCATAAAGCGAGCTTTACATCTAGTTATTTTGACGAATTGACAATATTAGTTAACTTTGTCAACATCTAAATAAGATTATCTAATAGCGTCAAATTTGCATTAACCTATATGGAGCGTGGATGTGCCAATAAAGATGCACCAAGAAGAAATTAATCAACGACAAACGCATATTTTACAATCTGCTCGTTGGTGCTTCTTAAATTTTGGATTTAAAAAAACCTCACTTGAGGATATTGCGAACAGAGCCCATCTTTCTCGTACACTGTTATACAAACATTTTAAAGATAAAGAGCAAATTTTTATCAACGTATTTATTGAATGGTTGGTATCAAGGCAACCTAGCGCCAAAAAAGTGGCTCACTCACAACGCTCCTCACAAGAGCGTTTAATGCAAGTTAGCCAATTACTGATCCTCGAACCTTGGGCTGACAGGATAGGCGCACCGATGGGTGCAGAATTTTATGATATCTGTGAGCAGCTTGCCCCTGGTATTGTGCAGCAGCACCAGCAATTTATCCTGCAATGTGTTGCAGTCATTTTACAAGATGAGATGGCAGCAAAGGTCTTTTTATTGGCATTAAATGGCCAACTTGCAGATAACCCAACCACCACCGAATTATTTCAACGCACAAAAATACTCGTTGACTGTTTTACAGCTCCCGTTTCGATTTGTTAAAAAATCAGTCAATCACCATCATGTAGTAAGTTGTTTTCCATATTGAAATTAAGAGCGCGGGGCTTTTTTAGTGCTCATATATTAAGGAGAATTACATGAAAAAGAACCTATTCGGTGCCACCTCCACCGCTGATGACGTTTTAAATAACATCGATTTAAGTCATAAACGTATTCTCGTTACAGGAACTTCTTCTGGTCTTGGCGTTGAAATTGCTAGAGCATTAACCGCACGTGGCGCTCATGTTATTGGTACCGTTCGCCATACTGCTAAAAGTGAAAAGCAAGCTCACGCTATTCGTGGCGCTAACCCACAAGGCAGTTTCGAGCTCGTTGAATTAGATCTTTCATCGCTTGCCTCTGTACGCACATGCTCTGACAAACTACTCGCAGCCGGAAAACCAATTGATATTATCATTAATAACGCTGGTGTGATGGCGACACCATTTGGTCATACTGCCGATGGTTTTTGAAACTCAGTTTGGTATTAACCACTTAGGTCATTTTGTACTTGTTAATCGCCTAATACCTTTATTAAATTCAGGCGCTCGTGTTATTAGCGTTTCCTCAGCAGGACACCGTTTATTCGATTTTGATATTAACGATCTTAATTTCTCCTATACTGACTATCAGCCACAACTTGCCTATAGTCGTTCAAAGACTGCCAACATTTTATTTGCTGTTGAATTTGACCGCCGTTATCGCAACCTGGGTATTCGCGCTTGCGCTATTCACCCCGGTAATATTGCTACTAACTTGAGCCGCAATATGTCGGCCGAAGATCAAGCCGAAATTGGCACCATGATCAATTCACTTAACCAGCAAGCCGGTTTATCCAGTTTAGAAACTAAAACAATCCCACAAGGTGCAGCAACCACCGTATGGGCTGCTGCCGTCGCTGATGCGGATGAAATTGGTGGTCAATATTGCGAAGATTGCCAAGTTGCACAAGTTAATGATGGACCGGGTTTTTTCGGTCTTCGCACTTATGCTATCGACCCACAACTTGCCAAAGCATTATGGCTAAAAAGCGAACAAATGGTTGGTGAAGCATTTCCTCAGAATAGTTCACTGCCGATAACTTAATTACCCCTTTGCACGGTAAAAGTTATCTAGTCCATCCGCCCCTTTTCAATTAAGGGGCTTTCAAGCGTGTTTGCCTTTACGCGGTTTATCAACAACAAATAAACTAATCTTTATAAAAGTTCCATTTTAGTTACTTTAAATAAGTATTTTTATGCTAAAGTTCTTTTTTGGTTACACTACCAGCAACCTTTACTTAATAAAAATAAAGTACCATAATAGTTACATTATCGGTTATTTTTGCATTTAAAGTCACCAAATAGGGTCTTTATATGAATAATAAAATAAGTGCTATTGCACTTGCAGAGCAACTTGGAGAACGATTAAAACAGGCTCGCTTGAATCAAAACCTAACGCAATCTGAGGTCGCAGAATTTGCTGGTGTCGCACGTAAAACAGTTATCAATGCTGAGAAAGGTAAAGCGCAACTAGAAATTTTTATCGCTATCATGCAGGCTTTAAATTTAACGGAGCAACTTGATTTATTTTTACCTTCAAAACCTATTTCACCTATACAACTAGCTAAATTACAAGGAAAAAAGCGCCAAAGAGCATCTGGTCAGCGACAAGAGAATGAAGAGGAGCACATTGAATGGTAATGGAAGTTATTAATGTCAATTATCATAATCAAACCATCGGTGCACTCAGTTTTGATACAGAGAGAAAGATTGGTGCTTTTGAATACGAACCCAGTTTTCTCAAAAAAGGATTGAACTATCCCCTTTAAAAATGCCTTTGTCTTCAACAATATTTCGCTTCCCAGAATTAGACTTTAACACCTTTAAAGGCCTTCCTGGTTTAATCGCAGACTCCCTACCCGATGACTTCGGTAATGCAGTCATCGATGAAACGATTGAACATGTCTCGAAATGGCCAACGTTAGCGAAGGAATGGGATGTGCCAAAGTCATTAATCGACGAGGTAAACGCGAATTTAAGGTTGAACATTTAATAAGGCGGCAATCACTTTCCGACCATTCGATTAATACTTCTTCACGCGTAAAAACCATCTATCCATACTCTCTCTCTTAGCTAACGCTTTGTATTTTATCGCCTCTTTAATGATGCTTAGCCTTGTTCTTAATCACCTAATAAAAAATTCAATCTTCAATTATCTTACGCCTAGTAAATTGACATTACGACATCATGATGTCATGATTAGCGAATGAAAATTGAACAAGAACACACACCACTTTATGCTCAAGTCCAAGCGGCTTTAGCAGCTGACATCTCTACCGGTATTTTACCCCCCGGTAGTCAGCTCCCATCCGAAGAACAATTGGTCGAAAGGTTCAATGTCAGCCGCACGACTATCCGTAAGGCTATTGAAAACCTAGTTTCTCGTGGGCAAGTCGAAATCCGAAGAGGCAAAGGCACTTTTCGTCACAGAGCCTAAAATCACACAAGAGTTGACCGAATTGACAGGCTTTGTTGAAGATATGTTGGCTCTAGGCCGTACACCAACGGCTCGTTTGCTCGGAACACAGGTCGTGCCCGCTAAAGCTGATGTCGCTAAGCAGCTTTCAGTTTCAACAGGCAGCTTGGTGATGCAAATTAAACGCGTCCGTCTAGCCGATGGTGTCGCAATGTCTTTTGATGAGACGTACCTACCACAGGAGATTGGTGAAAAGATCACTACGCATAACCTTGATGTTGAGCCAATTTTTTCTCTACTGGAAGATAAATATCACTTACCACTGACCGAAGCAGAATATCGACTTGAAGCGGTTACCGCTTCTGCTGAAGTCGCACAGGCTCTCAATATTCAGCCGGGAGGTGCTGTCTTTATGATTGAACGTACATCCTATACTCATGGGCATCGCCCTATTGATTACGAAAAACTCTATTACCGTGGCGATCTAATTCGTTTTGTGACTCGCTTGGTTCGACGTCCACGTGACCGTTCATGATAGGGAAATTAAGTCATGGGATCTTTATGGCTAGTTTTAGCTGCATTTAGCGCAAGCGCCCTTGGCGGCGTATTAGGTATGGCAAGTGGTATCTTTATTGTACCCATCCTGATATTCATCTTTGGTATTGATATTCATATTGCGATCGGAGCAAGTCTTATTTCTGTGATTGCTTGCTCATGTGTGAGTGCTGCTCCCTTTCTTAAAAGACGCCTTGCAAATGTAAGATTGGCCATCGTTCTTGAAACGGCTACGACGATTGGAGCATTAACGGGCGTGTTTCTTATCGGAATAATTTCAACGCCAGTGTTATATGGGCTATTCGCTATTATTCTTGGGCTTTCTGCTAAACAAATGTTGACTCGAAGGCATCAAACACATCATGTCACCTCTCCACCTACAAGCTGGGCAAGTCGATTACAATTACACGCCAGCTACCCTGACCGTGTCGGAAAAGAAGTCAGTTATCAAATAGGGCATTTACCACTCGGTATGTTACTTATGTACGGTGCAGGTTTACTTTCCGCACTACTCGGTATTGGTTCTGGTGTTCTTAAAATTCCTGCGATGGATTCTGCTTTACGACTCCCTCTTAAAGTTTCTTCTGCCACATCAAACTTTATGATCGGTGTTACTGCGACTGCCAGTGCCTGCGCTTATTTTGTTCGTGGTGATATCGATATTGATATTGCGGGGCCTATCACTTTAGGCTCGGTTATTGGTGCGCTCATTGGCGCGCGCTTACTGATGTGGTTACCAGCGGAAAAAATTGCGGATCTTTTTTCGTCATCATTCTCGCACTATTGGCAGTTCAAATGCTGTTAAGTGCTTTTGATATCCAACTTTTGGCTGAGTCTGTGTAGAATGAAGAAGCTCACAAAAAATATAGAAATACGAGATCAACTTATTGCGAATTTGCTCTGGTATGGTACATGGTTTGCGACAGTACTGATAGCCATCGGCGTTATTATCAATGCACTTGCTGCCTATTTCCCATTATCATTCGGCGGTTATCCCATCATAAAAATAGGTATTATTTTATTTATTTTTCTTCCTGTTGCTCGAGTCATACTCATGCTAGTGCTATTTTTACGTGAGCACGATTATCTCTACGCTACGATTGCTTGTTTTGTTCTATGTACAATAGCGGCAGGTGTATTTATTGAAATAGACCTCCCCTAGCCTGACGTGTTGTCTATTCTTCTTGGATCACAAAAGTTTATACGTCTGTTTTAGAGCCTTCTCTGTAGAAAATAAGGAACATTATTCACCAGATGGAAAAACTAGCCCAGATGGGAGTTTAGCGTACTTTAGCAATAACTAATCATAATCCTAAAGCAAATTCATTATATGTTTGATAAAAAGGAAACTCTCTATCCTGAATTTTCAAAGAATAAAATGAAACGGTTCTATTTATATTTTTTGTTATTATTTTCAATATCATTACATGCCAATGAGCAATGCGATCTTATCGCTTCTATATATGGTGCTGAAGCTGGATTTAATTACCAAACAATGGTAGTCAAAGACGGAAGTAGAGCTTATTTTTATTCTGCACCGGATAAGAATTGCCGATTAGCAACATTTATTATTTCAGGTGATCAAGTAGAAGTCTTCCGTGAAATTGGTGAAATAAAGGGTGTAGAGTATTTATATATTCGTTATCGAGATATAAATAATCAATTTGTTACAGGATGGGTACAAGCACAATTTTTTCAAAGTCTGAAAAGTAAAATCACAACCTCTAAAAAGTGTGCGAATATAAAAGAACAACAAATCGGTATTAGTTTTCCTGTAAAGAATAATCACTATCAAATTATTGGTAATAAAAAAGCGAATTTTTACTCAGCACCTGATGACTCATGCATCGTTGACGACGTATTTGTTATCCCTGGAGACCAAGTTTCAGGGCAAGAAGATGCTGAAGGTACATTTATTCTTGTTAATTATTATACATCAACGGGTGAAATTGTTAGAGGATGGATAAAAAAAGAGCGGTTGTGGCAGTTAAATCATGGTGACAGTTATCGCAATGATATTAATCCATCCAGCCTTGATTTAGCGATTAGAGTTGTTTCGCTCTGGATGAATGTAGAATATTCCTGCCACTTTTATGAAGGTATAAATGATAATAATAGGTTTCGTTTATTAGTACGTGAAGATCACCAGTCGTCGCGCTGTCGAGGGGGAGGTGGTGATCCAGCAACCACTCCCGTTGTCGCTTATTTTGATATTGATAAAATAACAGGTGAAGTCGACTTTGATGGACTAAACAATGAACTATAAGTATATAGGCGATATATTAAGGCTAAGAGATTTTTTGACTACGTAGATAATTAAAGCATTATTCGCTAAATTTTCTGAGTAACTAAGCTCAATTGGATTCTTAATTTTAATACTACCAATAGCTTGATCGCCCTCTTTAGCCATTATTATTTCTGATAGCGTCAAAATTATCGGTAATTATCAACGATTAAAGACTGTTAAAAACAAAAAAAGCAACAGTAAGTAACTGATGCCTTTGAATTTATCGACAACTAAAAACTGTTATCAACAATAGCTAAATTACCCTCTCGATTATCAATAAGTGGGTATTACCAATAAATAACAGTTAGTTATAATGGTAGCTTTATTTGATACCATCATCCATACCATACGCAGAATTTTTTTATTTTTTGCTACTTGTCGATATTTTAGTTCAATTTTTAAACACAAGAGGAGAGTTAAATATATCAAAATAGAGTTTTTTGTTTCTTACCCTATGAGAGAAAAAAACTAAATACTTAAAAACAATCAGTAAAATTTATTTCCCGTTAAATTAATACCATGACAATGTTAGTCTTAAATTCCATAAATTAAATAAGTCATATGATAAATTTAATTTTGGCTCTAATTCATTGATAACAAATTCTTTTTTTCATCAAGACTCAGTTTTTCCGTATTCAATGGAATACAGAGTGTGTTTTTTCAATGTTAAATCAGCTGTTTGAGGGGGAGATCACTAAAATCAAATGGAGATTATCTATATTTAACGCATTTCCGATTTGTTTTTCAATAAAACTCCATTTGGGGTGACTCCTTAAATTTTCTTTTTATTGTAACAAAGTAAATAAATCTTTTTTGTACTCCAAAACAGAAAGCCACTTATCACTGGAGGAAACAACAAAAATAAAAGAGTAGGAACCAATAAATGAAATAAATATTTTTATAAAAAAATCATACATAGTCATATCAAAACAAGACTTTCTATATATGGACTCTTTTATGCAAGAATAAAAAAACCAACTTATCATAGGAACTAGTGTAGGTATGGCTAAATATATTAAAATTAGTTTAAATATGCTTGTTTTTTTTATGTAAAAATAAAAAATAAACACAGTAGATATGGTATAAATGAAGTAAAAAATTCCCATCCCATAATAGTAGTTAATTAATATGTCATGGATTTCGCCATAATGACCATAGACACGAAAAAAAGATTGTCGTATTACTAGTATATAATACGCAACAACACCTATAGCCATCGATAACCCCAATGGGAAAATGACTGATTTATTATTTGACATGAGGAAATAATACCTCTGGTGGTTTCATATCTAAAAGTTCATTTTTCACTCCCCAAGGTGTTCTAAATCCATCTTCTAAATTTTTAAATATCCCTCCGCTTTCCCTTAATACTCTGGAGACATTGGTTGCACAGTGAAAATGATCTGCATAATTATTATTAAATATAATATTTTTTAATCTTTCTGCGTGTTCACTTGGTATAGTGAACTGAATGACGACGAGATCATCGCTACTCCATTTATGGTACGAAAGATAAGTATCCCAATCAAAATCGGGATATGGCATAAATTCACCGGATCCCCTGTGAGCCATTTGATTTGCAAGGCATTTCTCACCACAGCCCATATATCCGCCTGATGGATCATATAAAATAGCTTTATCACCATCATCAATAACTAATCCAACATGACCTAACCAGTCATTATCAACCATGACATATATATTGACGGGATCTGTAATTATTGCAGTATAAAGTGGATTAGATGCCACAATCACAGGAATATCATAGCGATTTTGGTGTACATCAACGATTGGCCTAATCATTATTTAACAGCCTTTTGTGTGATGCTATAACCTGATGTACTTGCTGCAATGTGATTTATTGTAATACTTTCATATCGGAGAGATACCATTTCAAACGGTTGTAGCTCGTTATTTAGCAAGGAATTAGGGTGCTCGTTAGCAATTCGAATAATCGATGCCTTACTCAATTTTATTGTTTTGTAATGTAGTAATCCTCCGCTTTTATCAATACGATAAAATTTAAATTCACAGTCGAGTATTTCATTGTGTGATATTGCAGTAAGCAAGAGAGGTGATGATTTATCATCGGCTTTTGTTAGGATAAAAGGGGCATGAGAAACATTTTGCTGCCTACTGATATCATAGTTTGTGGAATAAACTAATATCTCGTCAGCATGTTCTGACTGATATCGATTTCCGATAGAATCATAATTTGAACAACCAGCTGAAATTAAACCCTGTTTTTGACCTTGCAATGTTAAATAGATAATGTCTGACATAACTCATCCCTAAGTTAAATTGATTTAAAGAATTAAGCCATTTTTTTGTTAAAACTTCCATAGGAATTTATGTGGAATTTTCGACATGAAATTAACGTGCATAAAATTGGCAATAGTTAAAATGTCAATAATTTTTTAGCAAAAAGAAGGAAAAAAGCATTTTTGTAACTATCGTATTTTCAAGCTAAAATTTTTAACAGCATTTTAACCATTTGTATATTATTACCCCAATGGCACTTTATGGATTAATATAGCATATATTATATTAACCTATAAAAATGACATAAGGGTGACTTCGCGTTTAACATTTGCGCAACAATTATCATAAGAATATGATGATTTTTATGCGTGTGGATTATGGTTGTATTTTAGCCAAAAAAGACTTTTGGTTCAAAAATAGAAAGCGGCTATTTTATAGCCACATATTCTCGATGATGATTAAATATTTGATGCTCACTGCAATTAAAGTTCATGTAAAGCAAATTATCATGAAATTTCATGCGATTCTAAAAACAGAATGTTACCGACTAAAAAATCATCTTCCAGTAATAATACGCTAGAAAATATCGAAAAATAAAATTTAAAAAAGAGTTAACCCTATTTAGTTCGAAAGTATCAACTCTAAAAAGAATTAGTGGCAGAGTAGCTATGGTTATAAACTCAGAAAAAAATCTGCCAATGATATAATCAAGAAAAAACAAGCTCGTAGTTCAAATAGATAATCAATATTAACTAGCGTAATTGAGCTTCAGACACAACAAGCAACAAAAACAAAAAAGCCCATTTTTACATGGGCTTAAGTCGTTATTTTGCTAGTCAATGCCAGCTAATTCTTATTGAGGGATTATTCCCATTCGATCGTTGCTGGTGGCTTACCGCTGATATCATACACGACCCTTGAAATCCCATCGACCTCATTGATAATGCGGTTTGAAACACGGCCTAAGAAATCATATGGTAAATGAGCCCAGTGTGCGGTCATAAAGTCAATTGTCTCAACTGCACGTAAAGAAACAACCCAATCGTATTTACGACCATCACCCATCACACCAACAGAACGCACAGGCAGGAATACCGTAAATGCTTGGCTAACCTTGTGATAAAGCTCTGCTTTGTGTAGCTCTTCAATAAAGATAGCATCGGCACGACGCAGAAGATCACAATACTCTTTTTTCACTTCACCTAAAACACGTACGCCGAGGCCTGGACCTGGGAATGGGTGACGATATAGCATGTCGTATGGCAAGCCAAGTTCAAGACCAATTTTACGAACTTCATCTTTGAACAGCTCTTTCAATGGCTCAACTAGGCCTAACTTCATATCTTCTGGTAACCCACCGACGTTATGGTGAGATTTAATGACATGCGCTTTACCTGTCGCTGACGCCGCAGATTCAATAATATCTGGATAGATAGTACCTTGTGCCAACCATTTAACTTGCGTTTGTTTTGAAGCTTCTTCATCAAACACATCGATAAATACATGACCAATCGCTTTACGTTTTGCTTCAGGGTCGTGAATACCTGCTAATGCACTCAGGAAACGATCTTCTGCTTTCACATGGATAATGTTTAGGTCAAATTTACCTGCAAACATCTCCATCACTTGATCAGCTTCGTTTAAACGCAACAAGCCGTTATCAACAAATACACACGTGAGTCGTTTACCAATCGCACGGTTTAACAACAAAGCGGTTACAGAAGAATCGACACCGCCAGACAGTGCTAAAATCACATGATCATCGCCAATCTGCTCTTTGAGGCGTGCTACAGTATCATCAATAATCGCCGCTGGCGTCCACAGAGCTTCACATTGGCAAATATCCTGCACAAAGCGCTTCAGAATATTGAGGCCTTGGTAAGTGTGTGTTACTTCTGGGTGGAATTGAACACCATAGAATTTTTTCTCTTCATTTGCCATGATTGCAAATGGGCAGTTTGGTGTACTTGCGATAGTTTTAAAATCCGCGGGGATCGCAGTCACTTTATCGCCATGGCTCATCCAGACATCCAGCACTGGCGTACCATTTTCGTTGAGTGAGTCTTGAATATCACGGAACAAATCGCATTGCTCAGTGATTTCAACTTTTGCGTAACCAAATTCACGCTCACCAGAAACCTCGACGGCACCACCAAGTTGCATTGACATGGTTTGCATGCCATAGCAGATACCTAAAACGGGTATACCTGCATTAAATACATACTCAGGAGCGCGTGGGCTATCATTTTCTGTGGTGCTTTCTGGGCCACCAGAAAGGATGATACCGTTTGGATTGAATTCACGGATTTGCTCTTCTGAAACGTCCCACGCCCAGAGTTCACAATAAACGCCAATTTCACGAACACGGCGAGCAATCAGTTGTGAGTACTGTGAGCCGAAATCAAGGATAAGAATGCGATGCTTATGGATATTTGTTGTCATTTGAGGAGAATTCCAAAAATTCAAGTCAAAAATAAAAAATTGGTAGCTCCGTAATTAACTACGGAGCTACCCTGAATCATTATCTGTTATTGTCCCAGACGGTAATTCGGGGACTCTTTAGTGATGGTTACATCATGTACGTGGCTTTCTTGGATACCCGCACCACTAATACGGACAAACTCGGCTTTAGTACGAAGATCATCAATAGTACCACAACCTGTCAGCCCCATACAGGAACGTAATCCACCCATTTGTTGATGGATAATATCTTTTAGACGGCCTTTATAAGCAACACGCCCTTCAATCCCTTCTGGAACTAATTTGTCAGCCGCATTATCAGACTGGAAATAACGGTCTGAAGAGCCTTTAGACATTGCGCCTAATGAGCCCATGCCTCGATAGGCTTTATAGCTACGTCCTTGGAAAAGGATAGTTTCACCCGGAGATTCTTCTGTTCCTGCAAACATGGAGCCAACCATAACACAGGCTGCCCCTGCGGCAATCGCCTTAGAAATATCGCCAGAAAAACGAATACCGCCATCGGCAATTACAGGGATACCTGTTCCTTCTAATGCCTCGACAGCATCAGCAATTGCCGTAATTTGCGGTACACCGACCCCCGTCACGATACGCGTAGTACAAATAGAACCAGGGCCGATACCCACTTTAACGGCACTCACACCCGCTTCCGCTAGTGCTTTTGCACCTTCAGCCGTTGCGACGTTACCACCGATAATCGGTAAGTCTGGGTATTTTTTGCGTGTTTCACGAATACGTTGCAATACACCTTCAGAGTGACCGTGTGAAGAGTCGATCAATAATACGTCGATTCCCGCAGCCACCAGCGCATCAACACGTTCTTCGTTGCCCGCGCCAGCACCAACTGCCGCACCAACACGCAGACGACCTTGTTCGTCTTTACAAGCATTTGGTTTTACGTTCTGCTTTTTGGAAATCTTTAACTGTGATCATCCCTAACAGGTGGAAGTTATCATCGATCACTAGGGCTTTTTCAACGCGTTTTTCGTGCATTTTTTGCAGTACAACTTCGCGAGCTTCACCCTCTTTTACCGTAACGAGACGCTCTTTCGGTGTCATTACCGCAGTGACAGGTTGATCCAGATCGGTAACAAAACGAACGTCACGACCTGTAATGATCCCCACGAGCGATTTATCCGCAGCCACAACAGGATAACCAGCAAAACCATTACGTTCTGCCATTTCTTGAACTTCGCGGATCGTTGTCTCAGGGGTAACGGTAACCGGATCAGTTACAACCCCACTTTCATGTTTTTTCACGCGACGAACTTCTTCCGCTTGGCGCTCAATAGACATGTTTTTTGTGGATAAAACCAAGGCCACCCTCTTGAGCCAGTGCAATCGCAAGATCAGATTCAGTCACTGTATCCATCGCTGCAGAAAGCATAGGAATATTCAGGCGGATAGTTGCAGTCAGTTGGGTTGATAGATCGGCCGTGTTTGGTAATACGGTTGAGTGTGCAGGAACGAGCAATACGTCGTCGAAAGTTAGAGCTTCTTTTTTTATGCGTAACATAGGCAATATCTCACCAGGCAGCGTTATGGAAAGGTATAAAATATTGCCGCGGCATTATACACACCGAAACCGATTGCCTCCAGTCCTTTTTTGAAAAAAAACTTGATAACTCCTCTGACTAGGTTAGTATCAACCAATTAAGTCATTGTTTTAGAATTTGATCTAGCTCACATGTCGACTCAACAAAATAGTGGAATTTATTCTGTCAGCAAACTCAATCAAGCTGTCCGTGAACTTCTAGACCGCCAAATGGGTAAAATATGGCTGACAGCCGAAATATCAAACTTTTCGCAACCTAGCTCTGGTCATTGGTATCTCACATTAAAAGATGACAAAGCTCAGGTTCGTGCGGCTATGTTTCGCGGACAAAATGCACGCGTCACATTTCGTCCACAAAATGGTCAACAAGTTTTAGTACGGGCAAGTGTCACACTTTATGAGCCTCGTGGTGACTATCAAATTATCATTGAAAGCATGCAACCGGCTGGCGAAGGTCTGCTACAGCAGCGTTTTGAGTTACTCAAACAAATGCTAGGCGCAGAAGGCTTATTTGATGTAACACATAAGCAGCCCTTACCCTCCCCTGCAAAACGCATTGGTGTTATTACCTCAGCAACAGGCGCTGCATTACACGACATTCTGCATATTTTACGTCGCCGTGACCCATCACTCCCAGTTGTGATCTACCCAACAGCCGTTCAAGGAGATCAAGCTCCTGCACAAATTGCCCGAGCGATTGAGTTAGCCAATAAACGAGGTGAGTGTGATGTACTGATTGTGGGGCGTGGTGGTGGCTCATTAGAAGATTTATGGGCGTTTAATGAAGAAATTGTCGCTAGAGCTATTTTTGCTAGCCGATTACCTATTGTTAGTGCGGTAGGTCATGAAACGGATATCACGATCGCCGATTTTGTGGCCGATGTTCGCGCTCCGACACCTTCGGCTGCCGCTGAATTGGTTAGCCGTAACCAAGTGGAATTAATTCGCCAATTACATTCTGCTCAACAGCGTCTTGAAATGGCGATGGATTATTACCTTGCAGGGCAGCAGCAACGTTTTAGTCGTTTACAGCATCGCTTACAGCAACAACATCCACAACTCCGTTTAGCAAGGCAACAACATCAATTGAGCCTGCTTAATCAGAAACTGACCCAAACTATCACAAGGCGGTTGCAAACCGCTCAGCTACGTCATGATCAATTGCAACGACGGCTGTCACAACAAGACTTGCGGCCTCAATTACAACGGCAACATCGGTCGCTACAACAGACACAATACCATTTACAGAATATGATGACCGAGTTACTGAATAGCTATAAGCAGCGTTTTGCGGTCGCTTGTTCAAAAATGGAAACGGTCAGCCCACTGGCTACATTGGCTCGTGGCTTTAGTATTAGTGAAACCTCTGACGGTGCAGTATTGAAAAAAACCTCTCAGGTGAAATTAGGCCAAAAGCTTAAAACACGCCTAAATGATGGGTGGGTAGAAAGTGAAGTCACTGATATCACTAAAATGAAAATGAAACGTGCACCTCGTTCTGTTTTAAAATAGGCGTAAAGGGTATCAACACGTTGATACCCTGATATTGATTACGAGTTAGAAGCGAACGACACCACCTAGCATATATGAACGCCCTCTTGCCGTTGCGTTATTATTACCACGCACTTCCATAATGGCCGTCGAATTTGAACGGTTCAAGGCGTCAGAATAAACCTCATTGGTCACATTATTCACTGTAAACATCAATGTGACATTTTTATTGATTTCATAATCAGCATAAAAGTCAATAACTGTCGGTTGCTTTTCATATTTATCTTTCAATGCATCACCATTATTATCAACTAATGATTCAACGCCAATACGCTTTGCTGGCCCTGTAACGGTAATGACTGAGCCTAATGTCAACTTTTCATCTAATAACCGAACACCTGTATCTAGCGTCAAATAATAGTCTGGTAACTCAGTAAAATCCCCCGCGCTAAAATCAGCAACGCTGGCTATCGAATTAGGCTGGTCACCCGTCTCTTTGGTATAAGATAATGTTGAATAAAAAACGCCTGCATCATAATTAGCTTGTAATTCATAACCCCGTAAGTTGACCTCGCGTGGATCGTTCATATAGATATAACTTTTCTGCATAAAATCCGGGAACTCTTTATCCCAGACACTTTCATTCATCAAACACCATGTAAATTCAGCGTATGATCTTGGTCGACACAACAAATAAGGCTTACTGGTAATATAATCCTTAATTCTAGTATGGAACCAAAGCGCTTTCATCGTGAATTGGTCATCTTGCACGATGAGATCAGGTCTCATGCTGTTGAAACCAATTTGCCATGTTTGCGCTTTTTCTCCTTTTAAGAATGGGTTCATTGAGTTACCGCCATTCTGAGAGAAAAATACCTCTTGGGAATTTGGTGCACGCATTGAGTGTGCGTAACTTACAAAAGGTTGAAATTCAGGAATGATTTCTGCCGAAAGCAATACCCCCGGGTTGAAGCCTCCCTCTTTTAAGTTTATTGATGCGTCGCCTTGAGGAAAACATTTAACGTCATCATCGCAAGCGGGTTTAAACCCTTTTAGCTTGTAATGTGCATAATTCAGATTAAAAGTGGCTGAGTAAATATCATATTTAGCATTGAATTGCGTATACAAACTCATTAAGTCTAATGTGCCACTGGGTGAGAACTGGTTATAAATGATTGTATTTTGGTCAGATACCGAACTTACTTTACGTTCATATTTATTTTTTAACAGCTTAGAACCTATTTTCCATTCATAGTCCGTCTCCCCATAAGAAAAACGACTCGTATTGGCAAGATTGATCCCATCTGCATTATTTTTGGATTCACCTTGACGTAATGCCCAACCCAATGAATCCCCTTCAAATGTCTGCTTACTCTCTCCATGACTAATAATAAGCTCAGTATCAATTAACTCATTAAGTGGCGTATATTTATATTTAAGATAATAATCCTCGCTATTTATTTTACGGCGAGTTAATTTATTTTGATAAAAACGCCCACTAAATTCTAATTCATAGCTATCATCAGGTTTATATTTCAATTTGGTGAGTTGCGATTGGGGTTTTTGTTTAAAAGTATGATCAGTGGCAAAATCATCACTATCATAACCTGCACCATTTTTATAATTCGCGGGGATATTATGACCACTGACTGCAATTAAGCCACCTAAATATCCATCATTGGTATTAACTGGCGTTTTCCCTGCAACGGCAACCATGCCATTATAGCCTAATCCATTATCCCCCCAACGGGCTTTGCTTCTTAAGCCATATAAGTTGCCATCAAAAATCACATCGTCAATACCGATAGTTCTAAAATTAGCGCTACCTACAAGTGCATTGACACTCTCTCCACCATTTAACTGCCCTTTTTCAACTTCAACTTTAACAATAAAATTGGGATCAATTAATGCCCCAAAATCATTATTTGGTTGTTGACCATGGGTGTAGTTACTCGGTGAAATGCCATAATATGTTTGGCTAATACCATCCACCATCATATTAACACGACCAAATCCACTCAAACCGCGGATATTGACATTGACTGTACCTTGGCTCGCGTCCATTTGGGTGTAGGTTCCCGGCATAGTACGAATAATTTTATCTAATCCTTCCAGTTTATTTTGCGTACCTACTGCACTAAATGCCCCTGGCTTTTCCAAGGCTTTAACTAATGGCGTTTGTTTCTCAGTACCTGAAATTTTTAATTTACTAAATTGTACGATACCTTTATTTTGTTGTTGCTGTGTATCTTCTGCAAAAGCAATACTATGAAGCCCAGCACATAATAAGCTGGCTCCTACTATTTTTAATTTATTATTCATTAAACCATTCCTGTAAACGCGATAATTAAACATGCGCTCACATGCATCCAAATAAAATTTAATGCTTTAATTTTGCCATGCAACTGTTCGGCTATCGTTAAGAAACAATAGCCGAACCATTTTACAATAATGAGTTATTAGTATATTCGTTTTTCAATTGTGGAAAATAATGTTTTTTATCTTCCAGCATTAAAATAAAGCTGTAATCTAGGGCAATATCATCCAATGCATTATAGCGGCCTGATTTACCACCATGCCCTGCATTCATATTTGTCTCTAACAATAATAATGAATCTCCTTGTTTATATTCACGCAATTTTGCCACCCATTTTGCCGGCTCCCAATATTGCACTTGAGAATCATGTAAGCCCGTTGTCACTAACATATGAGGGTATTTTTGTTTTTTGACATTATCATAAGGGCTATAAGCCTTAATACGCCAATATGCCTCTTCATTTTCAGGATTACCCCATTCGTCATATTCACCGGTGGTCAATGGAATTGATGGATCTAACATTGTCGTCACCACATCAACGAATGGAACAGAAGCCACAACCCCTTCATACAGTTCAGGCGCCATATTCACTACGGCTCCCATTAACAGTCCACCTGCACTTCCTCCCATGGCATAGACATGGCCTTGTTTTCCATAACCCTGATTTATCAGTGCATTTGTCACGTCAACAAAGTCAGTGAATGAGTTCATTTTATTCACTGTTTTCCCTTGTAGATACCACCGTTTACCCAGTTCACCACCACCGCGAATATGGGCAATCGCATACACAAAGCCTCTATCTAGCAGTGACAGACGTGAAGAGCTGAATGAGGGATCAATGCTGTAACCATACGCACCGTAGCCATAGACTAATAATGGATTTTGCCCCTCTTTAAATAAATCTTTTCGGTAAACTAATGAAACAGGAACTTTCACACCATCTTGTGCCGTCACCCACAAACGTTCACTTTGATATTTGGATTTATCAAAATCTTTCACTTCTTGCTGTTTTAATAACTGCCTTTCTTGTGTCTGCATATTAATTTCATACACAGAAGAAGGTGTCGTCATTGATGAATAGCCATAGCGCAACTTATCGGTATCAGACTCTGGGTTGTTATCAATCCATGCCATATAAGCGGGATCATCAAAACGGACATAATTTTCAGCTTTGGTTTGCCAATTAATTTGACGGAGATTAACCAAACCGTTTTGCCGCTCTTCCAGTACTAACCATTGGTTAAATAGCTCAAAATCTTCCAAATCCACATCATCACGTGGAGCGACTAAAGTCTCCCAATCGCTTTTGCCATCCATGACTTGTGATATACAGACCAAACAATGGGTGTTGATGGTTCGAACGAATATAAAATTGACCGCGAAAATGATCAGGATAATATTCAACGCCCGTTTTACGAGGTTGGAAAACGTTAGCCTCATTATGTGGCTTGTTTGCATCAATTAAGCGATATTCCGACGTCTCAGTACTTGTGATTCCAATAAAAATATAATCTTTGGAAGTTGATTTAGAGATGCTGACATAAAAAGTATCATCTTTTTCTTCATACATCATGACATCTTGATGCTGTTGTTCACCGATTTGGTGGCGGAACACTTGATATGGTAACAAGGTTTGTAGGTCTTTATTTACATAAAATAAAGTGTTGCTATCATTGGCCCAAACAATATTGCCCGATGTATTCGTTAACTCATCATTTTTCCACGCTTGGCTGTCTAATGAACGGAAAGAGACCGCATAGTTATTACGACCCTCTCTATCTTCCGCAATCGCCACGATTTTATTGTCTGGTGAAACGGTAAGCGCACCTAAACGGTAATACTCGCTCCCCTCCGCTCGTTGATTACCATCAACCAGTGTTTGCCACTCTCCTTCGCTATTCACAGGTCTGCGTTCATAAATAGGATAGTTTTTACCTGCTTCAAATCGGCTACGATAGGTATAGCCATTAAAGTCATAAGGTACAGACTCATCATCTTGTTTCATGCGTGAAAGTAATTCATCATAAATCTGTTTTTTTAATGGCTGGCCCAACTCCAGTTGCTGTTGACTATAGGCATTTTCTTTTTCTAAATAATCAATAACTTCTTGTGATTTTCTATGGTCGTCTCTCATCCAATAGTAGTTATCGACACGCACATCACCGTGTGTCGTCATTGTATATGGCTGCTTTTTCGCTTTTGGTGCTGACATCTGTTCCTCCGCAAGGGCATGCCCTGCATGTAGTCCAATAAATGCTATTAGACAGAATTTAGCGATTCGAGTGGATACTGACAATAAATCTGTTCTTATAATCATTCTGTTACCCTGATTAACCGTTAGTTTTCAAGTGTGAAGTCTATTGGCATTCTTACCGTAACTTTGCCATTCCTAAGCATTTCGGCTGGAGGGATGGGAAGTGGTTGTGCTCGAGAAAGGACTTTTTCGGCTTCCCTATCAAGAGAGCGAGTTCCTGACCCTTTAATCAGTGAGCTTTTAATAACATAGCCCTGCGCATCAACGTCAAATTCAACCACAGGAATTCCTGTGCGGTTACGTCGCCGAGCATCATCAGGGTAGCGTTTAAATTTATTCAATTGGCCGAGAACGAGAGCCTGCCACGCTTTTTCTGCATCCAGTTGCGATTGTGATTGACTATTGAAATCAGCCGCAATCTTATTGCTCTGTTTCAATGCAGCAGCATCACTAGTCACAGGCGCTGAATTTGATTTTGAGTTATCACTTTCAAGCTTTTTAATAGGCTTTTTAGGCGGTTCTTTCTTCTCTTTTTTAGGCGTCGGTTGCGGCTTTTTCTTTTCGGTTTTGGTTACTAACAGTTCAGCATTTTCATTTACGGGTGCGGTAGGTAGCTCAGACTGCTCAGGTTCAGCTTCTTGGGCTTTACTTGCCACAGAGACCTCCTGCACTTGGCCGATATTCACTTCTGTGACCTGTTTAGCTTCCGCTTCCATGGAAACTTCCACCACAACGGATGGTGGTGGCACGGGATTATCCCACTGTTGATCGTCAGAGCTGCGTAAAAAAAGTCCAATAACTAAAAAATGTAATGCAATTGCAACAATAACCGCACTACCCATTTTCATACTTTGGTTCTGGTAGTGCTCAAATGTAATCGTACTCATTTTAATCTTATTTGCTGTGCCAAAAACTCAAATGATAATCAATTACATATGCAAATGAAAACTATTTTTATTCAAATTTGTTTCATTATCACAATTACATTACAAATAATTATAAAATGATTATTTTTCAACCGCTTGATTTACACTAGGCGTATACCAAACATAATCCGCATGAAGATTATCGATAGCATTCCCTTTTTCTGAAATGATCAGCACAGTAAATTCAGCATCAGGAGCCAGATCTTGCACATGTAACGGTACACCAATAGCTCGTGTCGCATGATATCCCCCCACAAACAACAAGGCTGGGGTTGGTGCTTGTAACAGTGATTTAGCCATACGACGATCACGCATTTGTTGAATAACCGTCATCTTTTCAACCTGCTCCGGTGTTAATTTGCCGTCATGAGAGGTTTCAATCGTCTTACTGATCAACTCCTGCACGACAGGTTGAGTCGAATATACGCCATTTAATACTGGCGGATTTTTGTATGCTTCCTTGACCTCTTCCTTATTCAAATTTGCTGAAAGTAGTGGGTACGGGGCTTTTAATAGTTGTTTAGTCAACTCGCCATACTGCTCCCACGGCCATCCACTGTTCCATTTAATTGACGACTGCAATTTTTCATCGCGAATATACGGATCTCCCTGCATTTGTGCTTTCACTGAGTTAATACTTTTTTGCTGATCTGGTTGGAGCATTTCAAGTAACACTGAGCCTTGTGGACGCGTTTTGTGCATCTCTTGAGCCAGCCACTGCTCTATTTGGTGATGATACATATTGTCGTGTTTTTCACCGACAATAACGCGAGATGATTGAGATAACTGCTCAATAAGCTGTTGAGGTGTAATGGATTGACCTGATTGTAAGTCAATGATTTGCCCTTGTCCGGTAAGCTGACTATCTAGCTCTACCGGCTTTTGTTCTATTTGCTGTGCACAACCCGCAACCAACAATAGCGCCATTGCGATAAGGGAGGACTTTGCCTTCAATGTTACTGATATCATTATCTTTTCCATCTATTGAGTACAGGATTACCCAAAATACAGATAATGAGAATGATTTTCAATTAAAAAGGCCTCTAAATATTAAAATTTAGAGGCCTTTAGATATTAAGTTAAATTATAGTGGATGTGTTTGTGCTTCAACAGCAGCCAATGCCACCATATTAACAATACGACGTACAGAAGCTATCGCGGTGAGAATGTGTACAGGTTTTGAAACCCCCATTAACACCGGACCTACCGTCACACCATCAGAGCTTGTTACACGTAATAAGTTATAGCTAATACGTGCCGCTTCCATATTTGGCATGATCAACAAGTTTGCTGACCCTTTTAGTGGGCTATCAGGCATGACATCTTTACGGATAGATTCAATCAATGCAGCATCGGCATGCATTTCGCCATCGATTTCAAGATGCGGCGCTTGAGCCTTGACCAGCGCTAATGTATCACGCATTTTTTGTGCGGATGCACAATCAGAAGAGCCGAAACTGGAACGGGATAACAGTGCCACTTTCGGTTCAATACCAAAACGGCGCACCGTATCGGCTGCCATTAAGGTAATTTCCGCTAGCTCTTCTGGTGTTGGATCTTCGTTCACATAGGTATCGGCAACAAACGTGTTACCCGTTGGTAATAATAGTGCGTTCATCGCCCCTGCTGCATGAGCGCCTTCACGGAAACCGAACAGATTTTTTTACTACGCTATAGTGTTCGCTGTAACTACCAACGGTTCCACAGATCATACCATCCGCTTCACCACGAAGTACCATGATACCGCCGATTAAAGTGGGGTTACCAATCACCGCACGACGTGCCATCTCTTGTGAAACACCACGGCGTTTCATGATTTGGTAATATTCTTGCCAGTACTCTTTGAAACGTGGATCGTTTTCATTGTTAACCACTTCAAAATCTTTCCCTAGCTCAATATGCAGGCCAAGTTTTTGAATACGTTTCTCAATCACACTTGGGCGTCCAACTAGAATTGGGAATGCTAAGCCAAGGGAAACCAACTCTTGTGTCGCATGTAATACGCGCTCTTCTTCCCCTTCTGCCAAAACAATACGTTTTTTCTCTTTTTTGGCTTGTGAAAAGATAGGCTTCATAAACAAGTTTGTTTTATAGACAAACTGGTTCAGTTTTTCGATATAAGCATCAAAGTCTGCAATTGGACGTGTAGCAACCCCTGAATCCATCGCCGCTTTTGCCACTGCTGGCGCAATTTTAACTATCAAACGTGGATCAAAAGGCTTCGGAATAATGTATTCAGGGCCGAAGAATAAGTCTTGGTTGCCATAAGCAGAAGCAACTTCCTCACTCTGCTCTGCCAACGCTAAATCAGCAATTGCATAAACACAAGCGAGTTTCATCTCTTCGTTGATGGTCGTTGCGCCAACATCCAACGCGCCACGGAAGATGAACGGGAAACACAATACGTTGTTCACTTGGTTAGGATAATCAGAGCGGCCTGTACAAATAATGGCATCTGGACGTACTTCTTTTGCTAATGGCGGTAAAATTTCAGGTTCAGGGTTAGCAAGCGCTAAAATAAGCGGGTCTTTCGCCATGGTTTTCACCATGTCTTGGGTCAACACACCAGGACCAGAACAACCTAAGAAAATATCTGCATTTGGGATCACATCCGCAAGGGTTCTTGCGCCATTATCTTCAATGGCATAGGCGGCTTTTGTGACATCCATTTTTTCATCACGGCCTTTATAAATCACCCCTTTGGAGTCGCAGACTGTGATATTTTCGTGTTTTAAACCTAGTGCAACAAGCAGGTTCATACATGCAATTGACGCTGCACCTGCACCTGAAACGACTAGGCGAACATCACCGATATCTTTTTTAACAATACGAAGGCCGTTGATCACCGCCGCCGTACAAATAATTGCGGTTCCGTGCTGATCATCATGGAACACGGGGATATTCATTCTTTCGCGCAGCTTCTGCTCAATATAAAAACATTCAGGCGCTTTAATATCTTCTAGGTTGATACCCCCAAAAGTTGGCTCAAGAGAAGCAATAATATCAACAAGTTTATCGGGATCGGTTTCATCAACTTCGATGTCGAACACATCAATGCCAGAAAACTTCTTAAATAGCACCCCTTTCCCTTCCATAACGGGTTTACCCGCCAAGGCCCCAATATTACCTAATCCCAAAACCGCTGTACCGTTTGAGATCACACCGACAAGGTTCCCTTTCGCGGTATAACGATACGCTGATAGTGGCTCTGAGGCGATTTCAAGACATGGAACCGCAACCCCTGGTGAGTATGCAAGAGCCAAATCGCGTTGAGTCGTTAATGGTTTAGTCGGTGTTACAGTTATTTTTCCTGGATGAGGAAACTCATGAAAATCAAGAGCACTTTGTTTTAATTTATCATCCATCATCAAGTCCTTTCAAAGTAGGTAGGGTAAAAGCAGTAAACAGTATAAACAGTTCAGACAAGCAAATCATGATCTTGATGACAATTTCCAGAAAATTCTTTCGGTTACATCAGTTAGTAATACGAGTTAGCCTAAAATATCACCTCAAACTCTCACTCAACCAATATACTTGAAGGCCAATTATATATTATAGATATAATTACTTTTGATAATTTTAATCATATAAAAATCGAGTTATTATTTTTTTGGTTTTCTATTTCGGGGTTCTGAATATTAATTATATAAATTAATAATTAAATACAATGAGCATTAAAAAATAGTAATAAAGGCGAAAATTGAAGGCTATAACATATTTAATGTAATGGCGTGTTTGCTATTAAGCTGCCCTCTTTTATTATTGTCAGGCATAAAAAGGAATCTACTATGTCTTCCCAAACCGTTATGATTATTGATGAACATCCTATTTATCGCTATGGTTTACGGCACCTTATCGACTCAGATGCATATTTCACTGTCGCAGCTGAATGCTGTAATTGCTCTGAAGCACTTGATATTGCTGACAAACTACAACCTGACATAATACTAACTGATATCAATATTTATGGTACTAAAACATTCGAAACAATTCGCTTATTACGTAAACGCTGCCTTAAGTCGTATTTATTAGTTTTATCATTTTCAGCTTTAAAAACAGATATCTACAATGCTATTGATGCAGGCGCACAAGGCTATCTGCTTAAAAATAGTGAACTTGATATGCTGATGAATAGCATGCGAAAAGCAGCGGCTGGGCACCATGTATTTAGCGAAAAAGTCTATCAATATCTCGTTAATCGCCATAAAATTAATGACCCATTATCATCATTAACGCGCAGAGAATGCGAAATATTGCATGAAATGGCGGCTGGATTAAAAAATAGGGAAATTTCCCAATTACTTTTTATTTCAGAAGAAACAGTAAAAGTGCACATCCGTAATTTACTTAAAAAACTAAATGTACGCTCCCGATTAGAAGCAAGTCTAATATACATGAGAGCAAAATAATATATTTACTATAGTTAATTTATTATGAAATAATTTAATTAACTATTAATTTAATCATTAGATTAACTTTTCTTTCCCACAGAAAGCTAGATCCTGAATAGATTTTCGCGCATTATGTAGGGCTAACAGTAAATCATCAAAGGAAAATTTTATGTCAAACAGCACTTCTTCCCCTTACATTATGTATGGTATTAAAAATTGTGACACGATCAAAAAGGCGCGTCGCTACTTGGAAGATAATGGCATTAATTATCAATTTCATGATTACCGTGTTGAGGGGATTGATGATGCCTTATTATCGATGTTCATCGCTCAGCTCGGTTGGGAAGTTTTAGTTAATAAAAGAGGCACAACTTGGCGTAAACTCAGTGATGCTGAAAAAAATGCCGTTGTTGATGCTGAAAGCGCCAAAAAAGTGTTATTGGCTGAACCTGCGATGATCAAGCGCCCAATTCTCGTTTCAGCAGACAACCGCTATCTTGTCGGTTTTTCCGCTGATGAATATCAACAATTTACTCAATAAGCCGGAGCGCAGTGATGGATTGTCCTGTTATACAACTCGCTCAAGAGCTCATCTCTCGCCCATCAATTAGCCCTGATGACCAAGGGTGTCAGGCATTATTAATTGAACGACTCGAAAAAGTAGGGTTCACCGTTGAAAAAATGTTATTTGATGATACGGCTAATTTCTGGGCTTATCGAGGTGCCGACGGCGAGACCTTAGCATTTGCAGGCCATACGGATGTCGTTCCCGCTGGGGATGAGACAAAATGGCAAACGCCCCCTTTCATACCAACCATTATCAACCAACACCTTTATGGTCGTGGTGCAGCGGATATGAAAGGCTCCGTTGCAGCTATGGTCGTCGCTGCCGAGCGTTTTGTACAAAAACATCCCGATCATCGTGGTCGGTTAGCCTTTTTAATCACGTCCGATGAAGAGGCAAAGGCGACAAATGGTACGGTTAAGGTCGTTTGAAACGTTGATGCAACGTAATGAGCGGTTAGATTACTGTTTAGTGGGCGAGCCTTCTAGCCAAACTCAACTCGGTGATATCGTTAAAAATGGCCGCCGAGGCTCTATCACAGCGAATTTAACGATTTTAGGCACGCAAGGGCATGTCGCATATCCACACCTTGCCGATAACCCAGTACATCGAGCGACAAATTTTTTACAAGAACTTGTATCAACACAGTGGGATCAAGGTAATGAATTTTTCCCCGCGACCAGTATGCAGATCGCCAATCTTCATGCGGGTACTGGTGCGACAAATGTTATTCCGGGTGAGCTTTTCGTTCAGTTTAATTTCCGATTTAGCACAGAATTAACCGACAAAATCATCCGTGAGCGTGTTGAAGAGATGCTAGCACGACATCAATTACGCTATGAAATTGAATGGAAGCTTTCGGGCCAGCCTTTCTTAACCCGTACAGGGAAATTAGTCGACGCCACCGTGCAAGCCATTCATGAATTCACGGGGCGCACTACAGAGCTCTCAACGAGTGGTGGGACATCTGATGGGCGTTTTATTGCTCAAATGGGGGCACAGGTCATTGAATTAGGGCCACTCAATGCCACTATTCATAAAGTTGACGAGTGTGTCAGTGTACATGACCTACAGCAACTGGCACGGATTTATGAACGCATAATGGAGCTACTGTTACTATGATGACCATCGCCATGCTCACCGGCCGTTCAACCGACCATCTCGTGACATTAGGCGGTAATCACCGCCTACAATTTAATGCGACAAAAGCATTTTTGTCCATGCAACAAGCGGCGGCGAAGGCTGGCTTCAAGCTCCAATCCGCCAGTGCATTCCGTGATTTTTCACGTCAGCAACTGATTTGGAATGAGAAGTTTACCGGAAAGCGCCCCGTTCTTGATAAACAAAGTAATCCGCTAGATATTAGCGTATTAAGCGAAGGCGAATTATGTGAAGCTATTTTGCATTGGTCCGCCCTGCCGGGCGCAAGCCGCCACCATTGGGGCACGGAAATTGACGTCTATGACCCATTGCGTCTCCCTGAAGGGCAATCACTGCAACTTGAGCCATGGGAATACGAACAAGGCGGCTATTTTGCTGAGCTGAATCAGTGGCTAAGTGACAATATGGCCACATATGACTTCTACCGCCCTTTCACCGCTAAAAATGCAGGTGTTGCCTATGAACCTTGGCATATTAGCTATTGGCCCTTATCCCATGAGGCTGAGCAACTGTTAACCCCTCAAGTGGTTCAATCTGTTTTACAAGAAGAAGTTATCTTGGGTAAAGATTGGCTATTAGCGAATCTAGAATATGTTTTTAATCGCTACATTAAAATTCCAGAATAGCCTCAAAAAGCGCCAAATCCCTTGGCGCTTTTTCATTTAACACCATCATGCTTTATTATCATTCGGTACAGGTTTATCTATCACCGGTAATCGATACATAAAAATCACTAGCCAGCATAACAGGACAAATAGACCTAACTTTAACCACCAAAAGTTCACAACCCAAATTGAAATCGTAAACGTAACTAATATCACGGCTATCGCTTTAGGTTTAGCGCCTTTTGGCAAACCTTTATACGTTTGCCAATGTCGGATATAGCCACCAAACCATGAACGATAAAGTAACCAGTGATGAAAACGCGGCGATGAGCGAGAAAAGCACCATGCCGCCAATAAGAGAAAGGGGGTTGTTGGCAGTACCGGCAATACAACGCCTAAGCATGCTAATATTACCGCGAGCCAACCTATTAGGATCAACAATCCTTTTTTTTATATTCAAAATGGCTCTCCCAACGGCTTCAAAAACATGATTAAATAAACCCAATGACTAGGGTATACCCTATCGAAATTCAAATAGTAATGTGATGCCAAATGTGTGCCTGTAAAAGTTTCAACTTTTCATCCACCTTTTTAATCACCTCTTATTAGCAAGCACAAAGGCGACATATGCATTGGTTAGCAGATTATTGGTGGGTGATCCTACTGATTTTAGTTGGCGTCATCTGGAATTCTATCAAAGAGATGATGCGAGTAGATCATAAAAAATTTCTTGATAATAAACCCGAGCTTCCCCCCTCATAAAGATAACAATCATCTTTGGGATGATAACGATGATTGGCCTAAAGATAAGAAGGGCTAATTTTTTTGCGCTATCGTTTTAACAAGCTCAGGGTGGTCACGTTGCACAACGGTCTTTAACTTCTGCCCTTGCTTGTTGTAACCACGCTTTTTTGCCCCGTTAATGATAGCTGTTGGCAAATCTCTTCCAAAGATAACTGTAGTTGAAAATAGAAACGCAGTAGCTTCAACCCACCTTCTTGATGCGCTAATAAACGTTGTATCGCCGCACTACTCGCTGCCAACGTACGATGGTAAAAGCCAAATCCAACCAGTTCAATCCAATCTTCGGGCGTTAAATGCTGTTTGTCACATGTCGGCAAGTGAAATAGCTCAAGGTCACGACGCCAAAAGAGATCCCTTGGCAAGTTGTGTTTGGCTTGCTCACACATGCGTTGTGCTTGTGATGACAGTGGTAAAATCGCCATCGCCGTGTAACATCCACTGCTTGCTTCAAGGTGTTCACCAACACGTACTAATTGATAACCCGCTTGTTGCCAAAAACGTAATAACTCCGGTGTCAGACCAAAACTCACTGATAAAAAATCTTTGCCTTGGTAAACGGCCTGCTTGTTTTTGAGCGTCAAGCAGTTGTGAGGCCAATTTTTTGTCGGCGATAAGCAGCCTCAACCGCGATCCTCGTTGCACGTAGTGATGACATCTGAGGCGCCTCAGGGAAGTAATAATGAGCAGCAAGGGATTGGGCCACTAAACTCCCCCTAGGGCGGCGGAGACCAGCCCAAATTTGCCAACTTAGTTGGCTATCTAACCCACCTTCTTCAACCATCCATAAGGCTCCAATCAATTGCGTCGCCGATTTGGCCAACATAAATTGCTGGCGACTTGCATCAAGTAACCGGACGAAGATCGAGAGGGGGATGTTCGATAATGTGCACTGGTGAGTAATCCATAAAAACTTTTCAGTTGTTTAGGATCATCAACTAATTGTTGCTGGCTGATAGGCTCAATTAGCTGTAATGGCGAGTGATCGTTTACACCTTCAGGCTCTTCTAGTAATAATGCCTGATTGAGCCAATGTTCAAGGGGATCATGCTTAGCCCAGCGGATAGGCTCGACTAAATCGAGAGCAGTATAACCGCCCAATTGCGCACAAAACTTATTGATAAAGCCTCGCCCTGTTCCTTCATAGCCATCCACCGTTGTCGTTAATAAAACACGTGGAAAATAATTGACCAGTTGGCGCAGAATATAACTTGGAATCGCTGCCGCTTCATCAATAATCAACCAATCAGCTTTTATGTCACCATTCTTCTTACAGTAACGTAATAATTCATCTGGCGCCCAAAAATTGAGCGGCTGACCGGCTGATTTTTCTAGTGTTTGTATCGCGACTTTAGCAGGCGCACAGCACCAGCACTCCCCTTGCCAGTTGCGGATCAACATTCCTGCAAGGGTCGATTTCCCTCGCCCACGGGGAGCGATGATCCCCCAAACACCGTCATTTGCGGATAACAACTGTTCCAGTACATATTGCTGAGCCGGTGTCGCCTCACCCGAAGGTGGTTGCCAATGCTCTTTTTCGGGTAAAAGAGAAAAATGCGCTGGCTTATCTTGTTGCCAAACCAGCACGTCAGATTGCGCCTGTATCAACTGCTGTAAATGATGCACAAAATTAGGCGTGGCGATCATGCCATTTTGCTCATTCCATCGAATACTATCGTTATCCAATGAATACGCCCACTCAGTTTGTGGTGGCGTACATAAAACCAGCAAGCTCCCAGCCTTTAATGCCCCCAGCAAGCATAGCGAGAGCCCTCGCTATGCAAACCTTCTCTTGCATCAAAGACCCCATGTAAAAACTCTCTGCCTAATAATAAATGTGCATTTTTAACGGGCAATGCCCCCGTTATTGTTGATGAAAGGGCCTGCCAATCACCCGCGATAATTGATTGAATTTCATTTAATTGTTTATCTATCCACAAGCTCTCACCAGAGAGCACCAACAAGCGCCGATGACCACAATCATTAAGTTGAGCACAGATTTTAGGAAGTGAATAATTCATATACCCGCTAAGATTTACCGATCAATAATGACAAGATCCCTGCTGCGATAAGAGGACCAACAGGAACACCACGGAAGAGTGCTACGCCGATAACCGTGCCAACAAGTAGGCCTGCTACTGTTGAAGGTTGATGTGACATTAACGTAACACCACGGCTTCCCAACCAAGAAACTAACACCCCGATCACAATAGCAAGCAGTGATTTCCAATTTAAAAAGGAACCTAATACATCTTGTGCTGAAATTTTACCACTAGCAATAGGAGCCATCACACCAATAGTTAATATTAATATCCCAATCGTTAACCCATATTTCTCTACCCAAGGAAAGAAATTATTTAAAGGTGTGATCCGCACCACCAGCAAAAATAACATAGCTAATGTCACCGTCATATTATGACTGATGATCCCAAGGCCTGCTAAAACCAGTAAAATTATCAAGGTAGGATCGACTTGACTCATATTGTATTCCCTGTAAAACGTGCTGCTTTTGCTTATAAAATTAGCGAAAGATAAAAAGTACGGCTTATGTTATTGGCTCACCGAATAAGAAGCAAACGTCACGGCATATTATTGCCCGATATATTGTTGAAATAAGATATTTACAGGCTCTCCTCCGATAGCGATCATTTTATTTTTGAAAGATGCGGGTAAATCACCATTCGACTCGGAAGGTAATGTCATTAATTCAGTAATGAACGGGTCTAATCCTGATGGATTATTGGCGACCTTCTGTAAAATAGTATCTAATTTTCGCCAAAATGTAGCGCCTTGAGAATAGAACTCAGCATAAACAGAGCGATCCCCTGCTTTAAATCGCTTATCTAGTTCAATAAAAGTATGTGTCACTGGAGCATTTAATGGCATCATTGCAGATTCAATTGACGAAACAATTTGTGGCTGGCTTTCCATCTGTTTTAATGCTTTCAAAGCATAATATTGGGCAAGGCCTTCCTCAACCCAAGCTGGCTGCGTTGATTTATTTTCCCTTATCATATCAATAAGTTGATGAAATTGCTCATGGGCAATAACAAGTTGGGTTTTTGCATTATTGAGGTTAATGTTTTTATCATCCTTTTTATCAGAATATAAATAGTTAGCCACGAAACTGCGACCACCCGCCGCCCCCACCAATAAAGCCATTTTTTTCATTACTGCCGAGCCAAATCACCAACAATGTATTATCACGCTTGTCTTGAGGTGAAATTGATAACGCTTTGGTTAAATACTTTAAGGCTTGTTGGTGATAACCATTTAGCTGATATTGATCGGTTAACGTGACGTTGTCACTAAAATAGCGAACTTTCATATTCGTTAAGTCCACTTGTTGCAATCGAATATCCCCCACTAAATAAAATTCAGGCGCCTTATAATAGGCAGGAACCGACCACGAGCTTGTATTTTCAGCTTTCGCGCCATAGATAGCGATCCCATCGGCAGCACGAATAATCCCCTCTTCATCATTGACTAAGCGCAATAATGACGTAGGCTCAGAAAGCAATATCTGTTTTTTGTTTTGATATTCACTGGTAATGAAAATAGTCGCTTGCTTCGAGGCGTCAACATGCCCTTTTGCAACTTTATTAGGGAGGACATGCCACGAAACCCGTTCACAACCTATAGGCACAATCCATTCATTTTCGGTATTTTTCTTTAACAACGTACCTTGGCACTGAGGATGGTTAATTTGCGGTTTTAACCCCCACGCTTCCCCTCTCACGATCAATTTTTGTTCCTGCTCGGATTTAGGTAAATCCATGGAGAGCGTTAACATCCCCTCCGTTGATAGATCATCAATGGTATAATGGGTTTTCGCTGACGCATTTATCAACCCGAAAAATAAAAGCGTGGTTATCAATATGGTACGCGTCAAATGGAACACTTTAACCTCTATCTTTAAATGATATTTGGGCAGGTCATACATTAATATAGAGCGACTTCCCACTCTTCAAAAGGAGGGTCAACGTTAAAAGAAGCATCACAGTAACTTCGAATATAATCCGTTGCTCTTTTCTGCGCATGAGTAAAATTCAATACTTCCCCTGCCTCATCAATTTCCAGTGTATTGATAAATATTGCGTACGCTTGTTCAATAGCACTCGGCTCCTCGCCATACAGTGACAAATAATCAATCCCCTCGAGCATGTAATGTGAACCACTTGCCATAAAATAGCTGAAAGTTCTAATCGCCCCACTAACGCTATGGCTGAGCTTCATCTGAGCCTCCTTAAAATGTATTTTGCGCTGAAAAGGTGTTGCAGCTATTGATATCTCCCGTCTCAAACCCTTTTTTAAACCAAAAATAGCGCTGTTGTGAGGTGCCATGCGTAAAACTATCTGGGATCACGCGACCTTGGCTCTGCTGCTGTAATCTGTCGTCACCAATTGCCTGAGCCGCATTCAACGCGGATTGTAAGTCGCCATCGTCTAAGATGCCCTCTTTATCCATATTGTGCCCCCAAACACCCGCAAAACAATCGGCCTGTAATTCAAGTTTCACCGACAGTTTGTTGGCTTCTTTTGTACTTACACCTTGCTGTAATTTTCTTACTTGCTGTTCAATACCTAATAAGTGCTGCACATGATGGCCGATTTCATGAGCCACGACGTACCCTTGCGCAAATTCACCACCAGCCCCTAATTTGGTTTTCATGTCATTATAAAATGACAGGTCGATATAAACTTTATTATCAGCTGGACAATAAAACGGCCCCATAAATGCTTTACCTTGCCCACACGCTGTCGAAGTACCATTGCGATAAATGACTAATTTAGGCTGCTGGTATTGTTTGCCTAGCTTTTTAAATTCCGTTTGCCAAACATCTTCTGTGGAAGCAAGCATCACTGACGTAAAGTCGGCTAACTGTGCCTCTTGTGGGCTAATGGTACGATTTTGGGCTTGTTGCGAAGAGTGATTACTGATAGGCTCTCCGGTAATTAACCCCGTGAGATCAACGCCATAATAGCCAGCTACGACAATAACAATCAGAATAACAACGCCACTTTTTCCTCGTAATGGAATTCGCATCCCCCGACCATTGCCTTGAAAACCCCCTGATGAATTTTCTGATCTTCTATCTTCAATATTGTCGCTACGACGACGGTCTTGCCAACGCATAATCACCTCTATAATCAGCAAATAAACGGTTTAGTCACAGTTTAAACTCAAAATCGTTACAATTGACTTAATTATTTTTATTCATACCACGTCATCGCCTGCTTAGCACTCTGAACTAACACAGATGTTCAACATTTTAACCTTATTAATTAAGTGGATATATTGTTTTTTAACTGATTGTTTTTCACTTAACGCAAATTAATCGCAATTCCAATTAAATAAGCGATAGAAAACACTTCGTTACTGATATCTCCTTGATTGTTACTTATAATAATATGAGGTCAATATAAAATTATTATCACTGACGATATCACTGTATTTCGCCGAGTTGACAAATCACCTTATATTCAAGTCGTCATATAATTAGGATCACTCATATGAATGTAGCTTTCCCTCCCACCTCCAATGCGCGCTATTTTGCCCTGCGATTACGGCCCGGCGAGGATGTTATTCCAACACTGCGTCATTTTATTCAGCAGAACCACTTAAAAGCCGCTTTCATTGCTGGCTGTGTTGGTAGCTTAACTCGCGTTAATTTGCGTTTTGCAGGAAAAGAGACAACCGATCAATTTGTTGGTCGATACGAAATTGTTTCACTTATCGGCACATTAGATAGCGAAGGCGAACATTTGCATTTAGCCATTTCAGATGAAAATGGTCATGTGCAAGGGGGGCATATGATGCTGGACTGTACCGTTAGAACAACGTTAGAGCTTGTTATTGGGGAATTAGAGCATATCACTTTCACTCGTCAATATTGCGAATTATCTGGATATGACGAATTAGCAGTTTCTGAACGCACGCCCCACAACTCCCATTCTTCTGTTCATCGCTAAGGAGCGGTGTATTCATGCCAAAATCATCTACTCTTTCGAGCCGTACTTTAGCGTTAATTGTTTTTTCAATCGCTATTAACATGTTAGTTGGGCAAATAAGCTCAAGCATTAAGTTGCCAATTTTTCTTGATTCAATTGGCACAATCATTTGTGCTTTATTAGCCGGCCCTTGGATCGCTGCATTAACCGGATTATTAACCAATCTATTATGGGGATTACTCAGTGGCCCAATTGCCGCCGCTTTTGCCCCTGTTGCGATGATGATAGGCCTCAGTGCAGGGTTACTCGCTCATGCTGGATTTTTTCGGACGTTACCTAGAGTTATCTTTTCCGGCATCGTCATTACATTGGCATTGATGTTAGTTGCTGTACCTATCCGTACTTATTTATTTGCAGGTACAACAGGTAGCGGAGCCGATTTTTTCGTCGCTTACTTCCATGCTGTGGGAGAAAACCTACTTGAATCTGTTGCCATTACCGTACTAGGAGCCAACATTGCAGATAAAATAGTGTCGGCACTCATTGCGTGGTTATTAGTGCGTCGCTTACCGCTGCGTGCACAACAAAACTTTCCAAATATGGCGCGAGTAAGATAAATATGCATCCTTTTACCTCGCTGACATTATGGTTCTGGCTCAGCTTTACTGTTGTTCTATTACCATTTGACTGGCCGTTAATTGTCGTCAGCCTGGTGACTTTTGCTATGCTACTCGCATGGCGCCAAGCACGTTACCGCTATCGCTATGTTATTGGCTTGATGCTACCAATGGCATTAGGGCTATGGCTGATCCATAGTGGTTGGCTAACCTACTGGCTGACAGGCGAGTTTTCTGTTGCGACACAGCAGCAAAAAGCCTTGGCTTTATGGTTTCGGCTTTTAGCCATTATCAGTAGTGCACAACTGTGGCTACAGTATGTGTCGACTGAAAAATTGATTAGAGCGCTATTTGCTAGCCGTTTACCAACCAGCTTTTCATATTTATTAGCTGGGCCACTCTTGTTTGTTGAACAACTACGGCAACAAATCAGCAGTATCAAAGAGGCACAGTTGGCACGAGGCGTCCCCCTTGATGGCAATCTATTACAACGATTTATGTCATTACCGGCATTGATACTGCCACTCGCGACCCAAGCGCTCAGTGAACTGGCTATCCGTGGAGCTGCCTTGGATATGCGTGGTTTTCGTGCCGTGAGTCAGCGAACAACCTTGGGCGCCCCAAAAGACAACCTCTTTCAAGCCATTTGTCGTTATGCCATTTTAGTCATTATCATCATTGAAGGAGGGATCGACTGGTGGTGGTAAATTTACAACGACTATGTTTTACCCACAAAGGTGCGGGATCAACCACCTTAGGCCCTATTGATATACAATTAGCAGCAGGACAGTGGCTTGCCATCTTAGGGGGCAACGGTAGCGGTAAAAGTACACTCGCTCAACTGCTCTGTGGTTGGTTACCTGAATTGATTACAGGTGAACTTAGTGGTGTCGCTGAGGTTTTATCACACCCCATATCACAAGGCCATTTAGCAGTACTCAGTGCGCAACGCCAACTGATCCAACAATCACCACAATTACAATTATCCGGTTGCACATTCAATGTGGAACAAGAAATTGCCTTTGGCCCTGAAAACCTTGGGTTACCTGAAGCACAAGTCAGGCAGCGGGTTAACGAAGCCATTGCGCTTACGGACTGCGAAGCTTTACGCCATCGACACCCCGCGACCTTATCAGGTGGAGAAGCCCAACGCGTTGTCATCGCAAGCGCACTCGCCATGCAGCCTAAGTTATTATTATTGGATGAGGCATTTAGTCGCCTCACACCAAAAGCCGCCCATACCCTGCTACTTGCGTTGAAACGCTATTCTCAACGTACCAATTGCAGTGTGATCCTGTTTGAGCGCCAACTACTTCCTGCGATGAGTTTTTGTGAGCAACTGATGTTATTAGATGCAGGTAACGTCATCGCCACAGGTACTGATAGAAAAAAACTTTTTTCGGCGGCACAAACCACCATTAATATGCCCGATGCTTGGCGTGCACTTGGTTATTTAATCAATCAAAATGCTTGGCCTACTGACATTCCCAATGATAACAACGCATTACTTAAGGCATTTAAGGAGTATTATGCTACTTTTTGAACATATTGATTATCGTTGGCCTAAAAGTACCCAAGAGACCATTTCACAGCTTTGTTTGCGTCTCGAAGCGGGCGAATGGGTTGCATTAGTTGGTGACAATGGTGCTGGAAAATCGACACTCCTGCGGCTTGCTGCGGGTCTATTGCGCCCAACACAAGGTGAGATCCACTTTAATCACCAAAAACTTGCCGCACTGAACGCTATACAACGTGCCAGTCAAATTGGTGTTTTATTCCAAGAGGTCGAAAAACAAGTTTTCCATAGTCGAGTAAAAGATGAAGTCGCATTCGGCCTTAAACGACAAAAGCTATCTCAATCAGAGATAGAAAAACGGACGTTGGAAGCCCTTGAATGTTGCCATTTGCAAGATGTTGCCAATAGTCACCCTCTTGATTTAGATGCAGGTCAACGGCGTATGGTGGCTGTCGCCAGCCTGAGTGCGATTTCCCCCAAAGTGCTGCTATTAGATGAACCTACTCGTGACTTTGATGCACGTTGGCTCGCTTGCTTTGAGCGTTGGTTGGCATTACAGCGTACGATGGGCACGACGCTACTCGCCATTAGCCATGATCTTGATTTTGTTGCTCGCCATTTCAAGCGGGTTATTCATCTATCAGCAGGTAAAATCATTGCTGATGGTCCGCCTGAAACCGTACTTAACCACCCTGATTTACAACCGGAATCCGTGCTTCCAACACCAACACTGTATTCATTGAGTCACGCATTGGATATCGCATTAGAAAGCGACCCTAAACGCTGGGCTGATAAATTTATCCGTATTAGCCGCGAGCCAATCTGACTTTTCAGCTTGAACGTTATCAGTTTTTTATATGGTTGTCGACCCTTGATATCAACACTAAGGTTTGATTTATTGCGGTGATAACGTCTTAGCTTATATCTAGATATCGATATCAGACAGGTAAAAAATGCCATGTTAATGGTAAACTATCCCGAGTCAAGGTTGGGCAAGTGTGTGTCATGCTGCTCTGTTTTATTATTTGTAGCATGATAGGTCCGATGTATATAAATAACCCGTAAGAGAACTTTGGCTGTATAGACGAATTAAAACCAGAAAACTAATTATCTTCCTAAGTAAAAGCTGTAAACATCCATTATGCAGCTTCCCCGCTAAAACAGCTCAGTAAAACCGATAACCTAAACGCCAAGATGTTAGTTAAAGCGTCAATACAGTTGTATAATGAAAAGTGGTCACAATTATCTGTATTATATGTATGCAACTAAAATATGAATTCCTTAAATATCACTTTGTATTCTATGATCTGATCTTCGAACAGATGACTAAGGTTTAATCATGCGGGCAATCCAAACGCTATTTTGTATCTTCTCCCTACTATTTTCGGTGATAGGATACTCTGCTGACAATAAGTTAACCTTAGTTATTGCAGGTATGACGTCGCAACAAGTGGTTTCTATTATGGGGGAACCTTCTGATTCAGCAACGATAGAAAATGCCACCCTATTGCTCTATACCAAGCGCCCCACCATGCTTAAAATGCAAAATACTGTTCAACACTTTATTTTCCTTGATAACAAATTGGTAGAGTATGGTGAAAAGCATATTGAACCCACACATTCAGCCTATAACCTGATACCTGCCACTGAGCAACTACAGTTATGGTTAGCAGAGCAAGGCAAAGATCTTAATCCATCTGCGGCGGCTCATGACCTTACGACCAACAAAAAATAGCACCAATAATAGCGGCTTAGCTTTCTAACATCCCCCTCGTTTAAGGGCATTTCGTCCAAAAAATCGAATGTCGAGTGTATTCGCAAAGTTGCCCATCGTATTTTCAAAGCTAAAAGTGTTGATAAGACAGCCATCATTCTCCTTATCGCCCATGAATAACAGATGAGCAGCTAAAGGCACCAAACCAACTCATCGCTGACGTAATCAACTCGCCCTTTACACCATGATTTTTAGAAAAAGGAAATTCCTTGAAAACGAAAAATGAGCAACATGCGTGTCCATTGTAATGCCATGTTTCTCATCTACGACACGATAATTGATAGGTGGTCGTTCTTCGGTTGTGTCGGTGTACAACAGCATCACAGCATCGATTTTGCGAGTGAGATGATTTTCGACCTAATGCCATGGTTTCGAACTGACATCATTGAGGGGAAGGTTTTTTAGGTTGCCACTTAGTGCATTATTCATACTGATTAGTTCAAAGCCCTCACTAAACAGCGAGGGCTTTGTCAGCACTCTAAGCGACTTTTTAAAACCGATTAGATAACAAATTAATCTAATTTTACGCCGATACGACGCGCAACTTCCTCGTAAGCTTCAATTAAGCCACCGAGGCTTTGACGAAAACGGTCTTTATCCATTTTATTGAGGGTCTCTTTATCCCACAGGCGGCTACCATCTGGAGAGAACTCATCACCAAGTACGACTTTGCCTTTGAACAGGCCAAACTCCAATTTAAAATCAACGAGGATCAGCCCTGCATCCGCAAAAATTTTTGATAACACTTCATTGGCTTTATAACTTAAGCGCTTCATTTCCGCCAAGTTTTCTTTGTTCACCCACCCAAAAGTTTCACAATACGACTCATTCACCATCGGGTCATGTTTTGCATCATCTTTTAAGAACAAATCAAACAATGGTGGATTTAATTCCATCCCTTCTTCGACGCCAAGACGTTTAACCAAAGAGCCTGCTGCACGATTACGAATAACGCACTCTACGGGCACCATATCCAGTTTTTTTTACCAATGCTTCTGTGTCAGAGAGCAACGCTTCCATCTGTGTTGGAATACCCGCCTCTTCTAATTTGCTCATAATAAAATGGTTAAACTTATTGTTTACCATCCCTTTACGCTCGAACTGCTCGATACGCTCGCCATCGAGTGCTGATGTATCATTACGGAATTCCAGAATTAAAAGGTCAGGATCCTCAGTGGTATAGACCGTTTTCGCCTTACCACGATACAACTCAGCTTTCTTTTGCATCTTACACACTCCAGAGATGGGATTATTCAATTAGGGTATCAACCTGCAAAATTGTGTCTGCAGATCCAGATAAGTAACAATAAAATGGTTGAAATTTACCCTTTTACCGTTACTTTTCTGCTCTGTTTCAATAAGTTATTGAATAAAAGCACCTGACAAGCTAACTAACTGATATTCAATATTTTATCTACTGTACCTAATTATAATAATAAAATCCACGCACAGACGCAAACGATTACTTAAGCTTAAACACTGGTTTTTTGTCCATTTCGCTGACCATAAAAATGAAGCTATTAATCGATTGGCATAAAGAAAGGTTGTAGGTATGACTTAAATGCAAAAAAGCCGCAACCTCAAATAGAGGCTGCGGCTCCATAACAAAGTAATAATTACTTGTCGCCGACTTTACTGAAAGCCGCTTTCAGTGCAGACACCATCTCATCATTTTGTTTCTGAGTCAGTGGTGTACCCTTAGTATTAATAAACTGCAAGCTACTGCGGTTATTCAAATCACCGACTTGAATTTTATAATCCGCTTCTGGAATTGATGGGTCATCAATCCCTAAATTTTGCCATTCTGAACTGCTCAGGCCTTTATAAGTTACCATCACAGAGCCATTTGAACGACTGCGATCACCCACTTTCATACCGATGCTTTCCAGTTTACGTGGTAAACGCTCCCAAACAGCATCAAATGGTGCACGTACGATGACAACAGGCAAGCCCGTGGCATCACTGCCAGATTGAACATCAATAATGCCATATGCACTTTGGATACTATTTTTATTGGATGTATCACGTAAAGCATACAGGCTATCGGTTAACTCATTTAGCAATAATTTGTTATAACGCTGAATTTCAGCCTGATCCGTCACCGCTTCTGTACCTTGACGTAGGCCTAAATTCGTTACCGTCAGCGCGATCATGCCCCCTTGAGGTTGCACAGTGACTTTATGACGGCTTTCTAATGGAACGTCTTCATCCGCACGTTCCCATTTTACCCAATCCGTTTCAATCGAGCGCGACCCATCGTCTTTTGTCGTGACTGGAATATTACGCTGTTCCAAAATCATAGTGACTTGTGACCATAGCGCACTATTCTCAGGTGTATTTTCAAGCAACAAGCGGCTTGCTTCCGCGCTATCTTCAGTACGTGAACCCGCTAATTGCGAAATAGACAGTACAGGAGGGCGAATATCGAGTGCTTTACCTACTGGGCCAGATGAGGCAACTTTAGGGACGTCATATTCGCCATTTTGCAATGGTAATGTCATTCCCTGAGGTATATTCAACACTTTCAATGGCGCGGCATCGAGATAATCTTCGTTACCGCTGACCTGACGTTTATAGCGCTGATCGCTGGAACAGGCTGCCAGTAACACAACGAGTGACAGGCCAGCAACCTTCATAACCTTCGATTTTTGCAATAATGTTGCCATTAAAATTCCCTAAATTTTACAGTAGCCCAGCGAATCTCAGGGCCTGCTCCACTTTTTGTTGGCCTGACTCTGTTAACGGTGTCATTGGTAACCGTAATGTAGCGTCAGCAATCAAGCCAAGACGGTGGCAGCCCCATTTCGCTGGAATTGGATTAGGCTCAACAAATAACTGATGATGCAGACCCATCAGACGTTTGTTTAATTCACGAGCCTCAGTATATTTGCCCGCAAGCGCTAAGTCACACATTTTTACCATTTGTGCGGCTGCAACGTTAGCTGTAACAGAAATAACGCCCTGACCACCCAACTGCATGAAGTCGAGTGCCGTTGCATCATCACCGGTGAGCAACACAAAATTATCATCAACCAGTTCTTTGATTTGGTGAACCCTTGCTAAGTTCCCTGTCGCCTCTTTAATTGAAACAATATTCGCCAATTTAGCCAAGCGACCTACCGTTTCAGGCAATAAGTCACAACCTGTACGTGATGGTACATTATAGAGAATTTGTGGCAAGCTCGTGTTTTCTGATATTGCTTTAAAATGCTGATACAACCCTTCTTGTGAAGGCCTATTATAATAAGGTGTGACTGTCAGACAAGCAACAACACCTGAATTTTCAAACTCTTTTGTCAGAGAGATAGCTTCTGCAGTGGCATTTGCGCCAGCTCCTGCAATGATGGGGATGCGTCCGTCTGCCAGTTCTAGAGTTGTATGCACCACTTCAACATGTTCTTTATGAGTTAAGGTGGCAGACTCACCCGTTGTCCCAACAGACACAATCGCAGAAGTGCCGCTCTCAACGTGGTAATCAACTAATCTTTTCAAACTTTGTTTATCCAAACGACCATTTGAATCCATTGGTGTAATTACCGCAACAATACTGCCAGTTAAAAATTGTTTATAGTTTGTGTTTGAGTGAGACATAGCTATACCCCCTAAATAGTTTAGTCTCCATGGTACTTTTTCATTTCAAAGAAGAAAACCACCCAACCACAGGTTTTTAATGAATTTTGTTAATACCGCTAGGATTAACTTAAATAGAAGTAATAATTCTCGATCATGACTCGCAAGAGTGAATCTGCCCTCTTGGCAGATTCTTATTTTTGTGGTTTCCTTACCATCATCACCAAGCAGATTTTGTGCTTGAAAACATTGAGCAAAAAAGCGAATCTGCAAATTAAAAAATAAGGAACAGACTTTGCCTAAGACTGAACAGCAATTTCTTGTAATTACTGCGCTGGGTACCGATCGTCCGGGCATTGTGAATACCATCACTCGATTGGTGAGTGAATGTGATTGCAACATCGAAGACAGCCGTTTAGCGATGTTTGGTAAAGAATTTACCTTTATTATGATGCTTTCGGGTAGTTGGAATGCGATTGCACAAATTGAGGCTATTTTGCCACTAAAAGGGGCTGAATTAGAGTTACTCATTGTGATGAAACGGACGCAGAGCGTACAGACGACAGATTACCCATCAACGGTAACCGTCAATGTCGTCGTCGATGATGCACCACGCATCGTAGAACAATTTACGAATTTATTTACAACCCAGCAATGTAATATTGCGGAGCTTGTGTCAAAAACACAGCCTGCAAGTAATGGTATGCCGGCGCAACTTGAAATACAAATCACGGCACATCATCCATTGGATGATAATGGCATAATTATAAAGAATAAATTTCAACAACTATGTACAATGCTCAACGCTAAAGGCAACATAAGCATTGTAAATAATCCCAAAATGCAGAGTTAACGGAGATATATGTAATGAACCCATTGAAAGCCGGTGATAAGGCGCCTCAATTCAGCCTTCCTGACCAAGATGGTGAAATCATCAATCTTTCAGATTATCAGGGTCAACGCGTATTAGTTTACTTCTACCCTAAAGCTATGACCCCAGGGTGTACCGTTCAGGCATGCGGCCTGCGCGACGAAATGGAGACACTAAGAGAAAAGGGTGTTGAAGTTTTAGGCATTAGCACAGATAAACCCGAAAAATTGTCTCGTTTCGCTGAAAAAGAGCTATTGAACTTCGCACTATTATCAGATGAAGATCATCAAGTATGTGAACAATTTGGTGTATGGGGTGAAAAACAATTCATGGGTAAAACTTATGACGGCATTCACCGCATTAGTTTTCTCATTGATGCAAATGGAACTATTGAACATGTATTCGATAATTTCAAAACAAGCAATCACCATGAAATTGTTCTCGAGTACATAAATACTCACGCTTAACATTTAATTTGATAGGGTTGTTTAGCTTTATGCAACCCTTCTCATCCCCCTTCCCTTTATATCTTTCATTGCTGACTAACCTAAAAGCTAAAAGATTTTTAGTCATCTGATTGACTGAATCATTTGAGTTAAATGGCATACTGATGGTAATGAAAGGGAAGATAGAAAAGATAGCCAAATACAGGCTCAACTTAGACTTGTTGAACCTGTTTAGCCATTAATACTATTTGCTACCGTTGAAGCTGTTGTTGGTATAAACGGTAGTTTTCCTCATCGAAGCAAACAAAAATAACTTTCTTTGGCAAGCTATTGGCGGCGAGATAGTTAGCCACAGTTTCACAGGCAATCTGTGCCGCTAATGGCTTAGGAAAGCGATAAATGCCTGTACTGATATTGGGAAAAGCGATGGTTTCGATTTGATATTTGCTCGCCAACCTCAAACTAGATAAATACGCATTGGCTAAGATTTGCGCCTCTTCATGGGTTCCATCTTGCCAAACAGGCCCTACCGTATGGATAACATACTTAGCAGGTAACTTACCTGCGGTGGTGATCACCGCGTTTCCAGGCTTACAACTTCCCTGTTTTGCTCTAATTTGCCGGCATTCATCAAGGATTGCACTACCACCCGCGCGATGAATCGCGCCATCAACGCCACTACCACCGAGTAAAGCACTATTCGCGGTATTAACAATCGCATCGACGGCAGTTTTCGTGATATCACCTTGCTGTAGTTCAATTTGAGTTTGCATTTCCCTCTCCATCATTCCAATTTTTGCTGACTCTCGGACGTATCCTCTGGCCACACATTGATAACAGCCTTAATCAGCGTTGCCAATGGAATAGCAAAGAAAACGCCCCAAAAACCCCATAAGCCACCAAAAATCACGACCGATAAAATAATCACTAACGGATGAAGGTTAACCGCTTCAGAAAAGAGTAATGGAACAAATAAATTACTATCTAACCCTTGAATAACAAGATAAACAATAATTAATGACCAAAAATCACTGCCGATTCCCCACTGGAATAGCGCCACCAATACCACCGGGATCGTCACAGCCACCGCACCAATATAGGGGATCAAAACTAAAACCCCAACCAGCACTGACAACAATACTGAATAGCGCAAATCAAAGTAGGCAAACCCAGCGTAGGTACAGACCCCGACAATCACCATTTCGGTCACTTTGCCGCGTAAATAGTTGGTGATTTGCTGATTCATCTCGACCCAAACTTTCCCCACCAACAAGCGGTTTCTTGGCAATACCTTTTGAACGCTACTGATAATTTTTTGTTTATCTTTTAATAAGAAAAACATCATTAAAGGCACGAGTACGGTATAAATTGCCAAGGTAAATACGCCAATGAGCGAGGCCACCGACATTTTAACCACCGATTCCGCCACTCCAGATAAACGGCTGCGGAGATTATCTGCCATCATATCGATAATACCCGCATCAACCAACGCTGGGTAACGCTCTGGTAATGTTTGCGCGAACTCGTTAAAACGCGTTACCATTTTAGGTAAGTCACCAACGAGATTGATCCCTTGTTGCCACGCCGTTGGTGCAATAATTAAAATAACCATGGCACTAATTCCAGCAAACAAGGTCAAAATAATACTGACTGCAACAACACGCGAGCAACCGATACGCTCAAGTAAGTGTGTTGGCCATTCAAGGAGATAAGCCAATACTATCGCGACCAATAAAGGGGCTAAGATATTGCTGAAGAAAAAGATGATACAGAAGCCGACAATGAGCAACGTAAACAGTGCAACAGCCTGTGGATCAGCAAAACGTCGCCGATACCATTGTAATAACATTTCCAGCATTTATTAGCTCCTTGGAAATTAATGCTTTAAAGACAGTTCCTAAATTATCGAAAATTATACCAATTAACAGACATTTCGGTAGCTTTTGCTATCATGGATTGATCTCAAAATTAATCGTTGTACGGGATGCAATTGTTTCATGAATAAAAAACTGAAAAATCCACTTCTAGTTTTATTGATAGCCGCGTGCGTCAACGGCGCTGTGCTCCCTGCTTACAGTGCCGTTGAGGACACACTTCCTGATATCGGTACGACAGCGGGTGGTACACTGAGCATCAATCAAGAAATTATTATGGGTGATGCTATCACTCGCCAGATCCGTGCCAGTACACCATTGATTTACGACCCACTGCTTAATCAATACATCAATAAGCTGGGGATGCGGTTAGTGAAAAGTGCCGACTCCGTGAGAACGCCCTTTAAATTCTATTTGGTGAATAACCCCAATATTAACGCCTATGCCTATTTTGGGGGGAATGTGGTGCTGCACTCCGCACTATTTCGCTATAGCCAAAATGAGAGCCAATTAGCTTCTGTCATGGCGCACGAAATTTCTCACGTAACGCAGCGTCACTTAGCACGCATGATGGAAGACCAAAAAAGCACCACTCCCCTTGCGATTGCCGGTACGATTGGGTCGTTATTATTAGTTATGGCAAACCCACAAGCAGGGTTCGCCGCTTTAACGGGAACCATGGCAGGCGTCCAACAAGGGATGATCAGTTTTACTCAAGCCAACGAGCAAGAAGCAGACCGTATTGGCTTACAGACCTTAAGGCGAGCAGGTTTTGATCCTCACTCTATGGCCGACTTTATGCAAGTGATGTCAGATCAAACCCGCTATATGTCAAAACCCCCTGAAATATTGCTGACTCACCCACTACCAGATAGCCGTTTAGCGGATGCGCGTAACCGGTCTAATCAGTATCCAAAGGTTACCATACCTTCATCAGAAGACTTTATGCTAGCCCGTGTTCGTATTTTATCCATGTATACGTCAGGACAACAGCATGCATTAGATCAAATTCTGGATAATTATAGTCGAGGCACTCCTCAAGAAAGGATAGCGGCTGACTATGGTCGTGCTTTGAAGTTATCGCAAGATAAGAAATATGCCGAAGCGACCAAGATCATGAGCAACCTACTGGAAAAACAACCCGATAATCCTTGGTTTATCGATGTTATGACAGATTTGGATATTGAGCAAAATCGTGCAGCCCAAGCGGTGACTCGTTTACAAGATGCATTAAAAAAATCACCAAGCAACCCCGTATTACAAATCAACCTTGCCAACGCTTTAATTAACAATAAGCAGTATCAAACGGCTATTTCATTACTGAACAAATATACCTTCAATTATCCCGAGGATCCTAATGGTTGGGATCTGTTAGCTGAAGCCTCGGCGAAATCAGGTAAGCGTAATGAAGAGCTAGCCGCTTATGCAGAAGGTATGGCGCTTCGAGGTAACTATGATAACGCGATTAATTATCTCAGCGAAGCGAGTCGAAAAAGTCGTCTGGGAAGTTATGAGCAACAACGCTATGATGCTCGCATAGATGAGCTAAGAAAATTACAATTAAGAGACAGTAAAGCTAAACCGTAAGGAATGATGACCATGACGGATACAATTACCATTTATCATAACCCTCGTTGCTCTAAAAGCCGTGAAACGCTTGCATTATTAGAATCTAAAGGGGTCACACCAACAATCGTTGAGTATTTAAAAAATCCCCCTAGCGTTGCTGAAATCAAACGGTTATTAAAGGCATTAGGCTTCTCTGATGCACGGCAATTAATGCGTAGCAAAGAGGATATCTACAAAGAATTGGGTCTTGGAAACGACGCTTTAACGCAAGAGCAATTAATTCAAGCCATGCATGACAACCCAAAATTAATTGAGCGCCCTATTGTTGTCAAAGGGAAAACGGCAAAATTAGGTCGCCCGCCAGAGCAGGTTCTTGATGTTCTCTAATGGCTCAAAAAAAAGGCAGTGGATCACTGCCTTTATAATTGGAGGATATCTTTAACAAACGGGATAGTCAGTTTGCGTTGTGCAACGATCGAGGCATGATCCAGTTTGTTCAAAATATCAAACAATGTTCCCATTTTTCTATCTAACCGTTTTAATACAAAACGGCATACATCTTCGGGTAATTCAAACCCTCGCATTCTTGCCCGCAATTGTAGCGCACAAATTTTATCTTCATCGCTAAGTGGATGGAGTTTATAAATCTGCCCCCAATCCAACCGAGAGGCTAAATCAGGCAGTGAGAGATCGATTTGTCTTGGTGGTCTATCACCGGTGATCAGCAAACAAGTTCGACCAATTTCTAAAATGCGATTATACAAATTGAAAACGGCCATTTCCCATTCAGGATCGCCTGCGATACATTGAATATTATCAATACAAACCAGTGAAAGGTGTTCCATGCCATCAAGGACTTCAGGTACAAAATAGGCACGCTTATCAAGCGGAACATAGCCCACGGCCATATCTTGTTCTGATAATTCAGCGCATGCGGCATGCAGTAGGTGACTCTTACCGCCCCCTTCACGAGACCAATAATAAATATAACTACCATGCGATTGGTTAATGGCGAGTTTAATAGCAGATAGCAACGCCTCATTTTCGCCTGCATAAAAGCTGGCAAACGTTTCGTCATCGGGTAGATACAGTGGTAGTGAAAGTTGCGATGGTGTGTTCAGAAGCACCTCTGACTGTGCAAAACAATTAACACTTGCAAGTTTACCATAAATTTCAAGCATAAATGAACAAGAAGAAACTTAATTGCCGATGCTTTCATCACATCGGCAATGAGACAACTGTTTTATTTCGTGGAATGTTTCGTATCAACTTCTTCGATATCTGAGGTTACAAACTGCTTTTCAGGACGAACAAAAGTGATAAAACGGAATAATAGTGCCATGACAATACCCACGATGGTTGCCAATGCCATGCCTTTCAATTCGGCTTGACCAATATGAATAACCGCACCACTAACACCAATAATCAAGATCACAGAGGTCAAGATCAAGTTTTGGGGTTTATTGTAGTCAACTTTAGAGTCGATTAGCACACGAATACCTGAAGCCCCGATCACCCCATAAAGCAGCAAAGACACCCCTCCCATTACAGGTACTGGCACTAACTGAATCGCCGCCGCTAATTTCCCCACACAAGAAAGTAAAATTGCGATGATTGCTGCCCCACCAATGACCCAAGAGCTATACACCTTAGTGATCGCCATTACACCAATATTTTCACCGTAGGTGGTATTAGGTGTTGAACCAAAGAACCCTGACAACACCGTAGAGAAACCGTTTGCAAACATTGAACGATGTAAGCCAGGGTTTTTCAATAAGTCACGCTCAACAATATTTGCAGTTACCACCAAGTGGCCTACATGTTCAGCAATAACGACTAATGCGGCAGGTAGAATAGTCAAAATAGCGAACCATTCAAAACGTGGCGTATAAAACGTTGGAATTGCAAACCATGGTGCTTCAATAACAGGCGTAAAGTCCACAATGCCCATAAAATAGGATAAAGCGTAACCAACTAAGAAAACCAATCAAAATAGGAATGATGGATAAGAACCCGCGGAACACGACAGCACACAAAATAGTCACTGACAGTGTTGTGATAGAAATAATTAACGTATTAGGATCTACCGCGACCCCTTCTTTTGGCAGTAACCCTGCCATACCGGCGGCCGTTTGAGCCAATTCGAGGCCAATAACCGCGACAATCGCTCCCATCGCAGCAGGAGGAAACATGACGTTAATCCAGCCTCGACCCGCCACCTTAACAATCAAGGCCACAATGCAAAACAGTATTCCGCAAATAATAAAGCCACCCAATGCAAGTTCATAACCGAGTGGTAGCAAAATCATGACTGGTGAAATAAAAGCAAAACTCGACCCTAAATAGGCAGGAATTTTCCCTTTACAAATAAATAAATAAAGTAAGGTGCCAATCCCATTGAACAGCAAAATAGTTGCTGGGTTAACACCAAACAAGATCGGTACAATTACAGTCGCGCCAAACATGGCAAACAGATGTTGAAAACTAAGCGGTATGGTTTGTAATAATGGTGGCCTTTCTTCAACACTAATTGCACGACGTGTCATTTCTTTTCATCCCCTTAATGTATTTTTATAATCAAAAAAAAGCCGACTTCTAAAGTCGGCTAATTATTATTTAGTACCAAATATCTTATCGCCAGCATCACCTAGCCCAGGAACAATATACCCGTGTTCATTTAAATATTGATCAATAGACGCGGTATATAGCTCAACATCTGGATGGGCAGCTTCTAATGCTGCAATTCCTTCAGGAGCAGCAACAAGTACGAGTACTTTAATAGATTTACAACCTGCGCCTTTTAATAGATCGATAGTTGCAATCATTGAACCACCCGTTGCTAACATTGGGTCAACAACCAACGCCATACGCTCATCAATGTTTGAAACTAATTTCTGGAAGTAAGAGACAGGTTTAAAGGTTTCTTCATCACGATAAACACCCACCACACTGATACGTGCGCTTGGAATGCTTTCTAAAACCCCGTTCATCATACCAATACCGGCACGAAGGATAGGTACGACAGTGATTTTTTTCCCTTTTATTTGCTCTATTTCTACAGGACCACACCAACCTTCAATGGTGACTTTCTCAGTTTCTAGGTCAGCGGTTGCTTCATAAGTCAGTAGGCTACCAACCTCTGAGGCCAGTTCACGAAAGCGTTTAGTGCTTATATCATGATCTCGCATCAGGCCGAGTTTATGTTTAACGAGAGGGTGTTTTACCTCAACGATCTTCATGGGATTCTCCTACTATTTTAGTCGCCAGCGCACAAAAAAATCGCGGGATTATAACTCTTTTTACAGAAGATGCCACTAGGCAGCGTTTGATTGATGTCAAAACAATCAGAAATAACCTATTTTTATTATTACACTGTAAGTATATCCACCACTATTTTATCTGTTTGATTGAACATGGCAGCAATATCAATGCCATGATAAATACGCACACCAATCTCAATTTAAGATTATAGATGTATCCCATTATTTTACCCTAATGTGATAGACATAAATTCTTGCCATAAAAAGCAGGAACCAGATAACGGCAATGCCTTATTTCCCACCAGCCAAAATCCCCTCATTTTTTCATTCACAAAGCTATCGCAAACGTTTGCTTTGCCTGTTAGAATAGTATTTATTGAAGTTTATTTTCCGAAACGCAATTGCCTTGGGGGCCGTAGTGACTGATAAAACCTCTCTCAGCTATAAAGATGCCGGTGTTGACATTGATGCAGGTAACGCATTGGTTGATCGAATTAAAGGTGTAGTGAAAGAAACTCGCCGACCAGAAGTTATGGGAGGATTAGGCGGATTTGGCGCATTATGTTCCCTGCCACAAAAATACCGTGAACCTGTTTTAGTTTCAGGTACAGATGGTGTAGGCACTAAACTACGCCTCGCGATGGACCTAAACCGTCATGACACTATCGGTATCGATTTAGTGGCGATGTGTGTTAATGACTTAATTGTCCAAGGTGCTGAGCCTCTATTTTTCCTTGATTACTACGCAACAGGTAAGCTAGATGTTGATACTGCCACCAGCGTGATCACAGGTATCGCAGAAGGTTGTAAACAATCAGGTTGTGCCCTCGTGGGGGGGTGAAACCGCTGAAATGCCTGGCATGTACCATGGTGACGATTACGATGTAGCGGGTTTCTGCGTTGGTGTGGTCGAACGCGCTGAGATCATTGATGGTAGCAAAGTCAGTGCTGGTGATGCGCTGATCGCCCTCGCCTCAAGCGGCCCTCACTCTAACGGCTACTCTTTGATCCGCAAAATTTTAGAAGTCAGTCAAACGAACCCAGAGGTCACGCAACTGGAAGGCCAGTCACTGGCAGATCACCTGTTAGCGCCTACACGTATTTACGTCAAAAATGTATTAGCGCTGATTGAAAAATGCGATATTCACGCCATCGCGCACATTACAGGTGGTGGTTTCTGGGAAAATATTCCTCGTGTATTACCTGAAAACACCCAAGCACAAATCGATGAAAATAGCTGGCAGTGGCCGGCGGTATTCAATTGGCTACAAACGGCGGGCAGCGTGGCCACCCACGAAATGTATCGCACATTTAACTGTGGTGTCGGTATCATCATCGCGCTGCCACCAAGCTGAAGTCGATGCGGCACTCACTTTACTTAATGGTTTAGGTGAAACCGCATGGCAGATAGGTACCATTGCTGAATTGCCTGCTGGTGAAGAGCAGGTTGTTATCCGCTAATGAAAAAAATCGTCGTGCTTATCTCAGGCAGCGGCAGTAATTTACAGTCGCTGATGGATGCCACTTCGCATGATCTTCAAGCGCAAGTTGTGGCAGTGATCAGTAATCAAACCTGAGGCTTACGGGCTTATTCGTGCGCAGAAGGCTGGGATCCCAGCCTTATCACTCAGCGCGAGCGCTTTTGCTAACCGCGAAGCATATGATGCTGCACTAATGGGGATGATTGACGAATATCAGCCTGATTTGGTTGTGTTAGCTGGATTTATGCGAATTTTGACCGCGGGCTTCGTTAAACACTATGCAGGAAGAATGCTCAATATCCACCCTTCTCTATTGCCTAAATATCCGGGCCTACACACCCATCGTAAAGCGATAGAAAACGGCGATAGCGAGCATGGAACATCAGTGCATTTTGTTACCGAGGAGTTGGATGGCGGCCCAGTGATCTTACAGGCCAAAGTTCCTATTTTCCCGGATGATACCGAAAAAGAGGTCATTGAGCGGGTAAAGGCGCAAGAGCACAATATTTACCCCCAAGTTGTACAATGGTTCGTCAGTGGTCGTTTGGCCATGGTCGGCAACCATGCTTACTTAGATGGTCAGTGTTTACCGCCCCAAGGCTATGTAAATGAATAACACTTGGTTATTTCCACATTGATTTATGTTGAGGGCAAAGAGAAATCTCTGCCCTTTTTGCTGTTCACGAAAAGTCGCAGTATAAATAAAGTGCATTAATCTTCACCAGTTAGAAAGAGTCACTGCTTTGTGTCATTATTTTATCGTAAATTAGTGGTATCCTTATCAACTGAGAGTGAAAATAAATTTGCTCTGTTATTTATCGTGATGATCTGCAAAATCGATAATTAACTATCTACTTTTTAAACAAAACTGAGGTGTTATATGACGACCGGGCAAGTTCATCCGTTTAGGTTGCGCCCACTTGAACGTGAAGATTTAGCGTTTATCCACCAACTTGATAATAATGCCAGTGTTATGCGCTACTGGTTTGAAGAGCCTTATGAGGCTTTCGTCGAGCTGAGTGACCTTTATGATAAACATATTCATGACCAATCAGAGCGGCGTTTTATTGTTGAAAATGACAGTGAAAAAGTCGGCTTAGTTGAATTGGTGGAAATCGATTATGTTCACCGTCGTTCTGAGTTTCAGATCATCATCGCACCAAGCCATCAAGGCCACGGTTATGCAACTCGCGCTGCGAAATTGGCTATGGATTACGCTTTTTCTGTGCTCAATCTATATAAGCTTTACCTCATTGTAGATAAAGAAAATATCAAAGCTATCCACATTTATAATAAACTGGGCTTCCACACAGAAGGCGAACTAATTGACGAGTTTTTTGTCAACGGACGTTATCATACCGCGATCCGTATGTGCATTTTCCAGCACCAATATTTTGCGAGTAAAGCACAGTCAACGCATCCTGAAAGTGTTGTCAGCCCGCATGCGACCATCAAACAGCAAGTTTAGTGCTCTATCCTCGCGACGTTATTTGAGGTGCAACTAAACACAAGATAAATGTGTCGCCAGAGAAATACAGAAATCTGTAACTCATGCGAATAAAAATAGCCATAATATGGCGAAAACTTAAGGTGTGCTGTCGCTAGGTTATACACCTTTAAGTTTATGTATTTAGTACAATATGGAGCAACCAATGTCCCAAGAACGCCTATACCACGAAAAAGAGTTAAGCTGGCTTGCTTTTAACGAACGCGTTTTTACAAGAAGCAGCAGATAAGCGAAATCCTCTTATCGAGCGTATGCGCTTTTTGGGCATTTATTCCAATAACCTAGATGAATTCTACAAAGTCCGTTTTGCAGACGTGAAACGGCGTATCTTAATCAATGAGGAGCGTGGCTCCGCCAGCGGTGCACGCCACCTACTTAAGCGCATTCAAAATAAAGTGGCCAAGCAAGATCAAGAGTTCGACATTCTCTATAACGACCTTTTGCTTGAAATGGCGCGCAACCAAATTTTCTTAATTAACGAGCGGCAAATATCGCCCCGCCAACAAATTTGGTTACGTCAATACTTTCGCCAACATTTGCGCCAACACATTACCCCTATTTTGATTAATCCAGATACCAACCTAGTCGAGTTTCTCAAAGATGACTATACCTATCTGGCTGTTGAAATTATTAACGGCGGTAATGTGCAATATGCTCTGTTAGAGATCCCCTCTGACAAGGTGCCTCGGTTTGTCAATCTGCCACCGGAAATGCCCAAACGGCGCAAATCAATGGTGCTTATCGACAACATTTTGCGCTATACCTTGGATGAAATCTTCAAGGGCTTCTTTGATTATGATGAATTAAACGCTTATTCCATGAAAATGACCCGCGATGCGGAATATGACATCGCCACCGAAATGGAATCAAGCTTACTGGAAATCATGTCATCGACATTAAAACAGCGCTTAACCGCAGAGCCTGTCCGTTTTGTTTATCAGCGCGATATGCCTGATGAAATGGTTTGCCGTCTTACGTGAAAAACTGGGGTTATCCAATGATGACTCAGTTATTGCGGGCGGGGCGTTACCACAATTTTAAAGATTTTATTAACTTCCCCAACGAAGGCAATAAAACCCTTTTAAACAAACCATTGCCACGGTTACGCCACCGCTGGTTTGATAACTTCCGTAACGGTTTTGATGCCATTCGCGAACGCGATGTGCTGCTCTACTACCCTTATTACACCTTTGAGCACACGCTCGAGTTGCTCAGGCAAGCCTCATTTGACCCCAGCGTATTATCTATCAAGATCAATATTTATCGTGTGGCAAAAGATTCACGCATTATTGATTCGATGATCCATGCAGCCCATAACGGCAAAAAAGTCACTGTTGTGGTTGAATTACAGGCTCGATTCGATGAAGAAGCGAATATTCATTGGGCGAAACGGCTGACAGAGGCTGGGGTCCACGTCATTTTTCTCGGCCCCGGGTCTGAAAATCCATGCGAAACTCTTTATTATTTCGCGAATGGAAGATGGCGAAATTATTCGTTATGCCCATATCGGTACAGGTAACTTTAATGAAAAAACCGCGCGCCTCTATACTGATTACTCGTTGTTAACAGCAAATGAACAGATCACCAATGAGGTTCGTCGGGTATTTAGCTTTATTGAAAACCCATATCGTCCTGTCACCTTTGATAATTTAATGGTTTCACCACAAAATACACGGATCCGCCTCAATGCGCTAATTGACCAAGAAATTGCTAATGCGCAAGCGGGGCTTCCCAGTGGGATCACCTTAAAAATTAATAATCTGGTTGATAAAGAACTGACTGATAAACTGTATGATGCTTCCAATGCGGGTGTTAAAATTCGTCTACTAGTAAGAGGGATGTGTTCACTTGTTGCAGGGCAACCGGGCTACAGTGAAAACATTCAAGTCACCAGTATTGTTGACCGCTTTTTGGAGCATGACCGCGTTTATGTCTTTACTAATGCGGGTGATGAAAAAGTCTTTATCTCCTCGGCAGATTGGATGACTCGAAATATTGATTACCGTATTGAAGTGGCGGTGCGCTTAGTCGATGACCGGCTCAAACAACGGGTTTTAGATATCCTTGAGCTCCAATTTAACGATACCGTCAAGGCACGTTATGTTGACAAAGATCTCAGTAATCATTATGTTCCCCGCGGTAATAAGCGCAAAATTCAGGCGCAACTTGCTATATACGACTATTTGAAATCACTCGAAACGCCTGAGACAAGGTCCTAACATACTATGCCATTAACTAATATATCGACGCCTAGGCCTCAAGAAATTGCGGCTATCGACCTTGGTTCTAACAGCTTTCATATGGTGATTGCACGTATTGTCAACGGTGCACTGCAAATCCTGACGCGTTTAAAAAAACGGGTACACCTTGCTGACGGATTAAGTGATACCAATGAGCTTAGTGAAGAAGCCATGGAACGCGGTTTGGCTTGCCTTGCGCTTTTTGCCGAACGCCTACAAGGTTTTACAGAAGAAAACGTCTGTATCGTAGGCACTCACTCTTTGCGTGTTGCAACCAATGTTGAAGAGTTTTTGAACCGTGCAAAAAAAATAATTCCCTATCCCATTGAAATTATTTCTGGGCAAGAAGAAGCGCGTTTGATTTTTATGGGGGTGGAACACACCCAGCCTGAAAAAGGCCGTAAACTGGTAATAGATATTGGTGGTGGCTCAACAGAATTAGTTCATTGGCGAGAAATTCGAACCATTATTAATTGATAGCCGCCGTATGGGGTGTGTCAGCTTTGCGCGTAACTATTTCCCCAATGAAACCATTACGGCAGATAATTTCAACCGAGCCTACCTCACGGCCTGCTTAAAACTTGAGCAAACCGCCACAAAATTTAAGCGTATGCACTGGGATGTTGCCATGGGGGCATCAGGTACGATTAAAGCGGCTCATGCCGTGATTGTTGAAATGGGTGAGCGCGACGGTATCATTACGCGTGATCGGCTAGAAAAAATTAAGCAAATGGCGCTGAAATATAAAACCTTTTCGGCAGTGGATCTACCGGGTTTATCCGTTGAACGTAAACATGTTTTTGTGCCCCGGATTAGCCATTTTATGTGCTGTCTTTGATACATTAGAGATTAAAGAGTTACGGCTCTCAGATGGCGCATTGCGTGAAGGGGTGCTTTATGAAATGGAAGGGCCGTTTCCGTCATCAAGACATTCGCCAACGTACGGCACTTAGCCTTGCCGAGCATTATAATATCGATAGAGAGCAAGCTAGACGTGTATTAAAAACCATGGAGGAGCTGTATCACCAGTGGAGCCAGCAAAATCCAAAGTTAGCCAACCCGCAACTTGAGTCTATCCTTATTTGGGCGGTTATGCTGCATGAGGTCGGTCTACATATCAACCAAAGTGGGTTACATCGCCACTCCGCCTATATTTTGCAAAATACTACGTTACCGGGGTTTAATCAGGAGCAACAGCTATTACTTGCAACACTGGTTCGTAACCATCGGCGTGCTATTAAATTTGATGATATCCCTAAATTTAATTTATATAAAAGAAAACAATTTTTACCCTTGATACAAATTTTACGCTTATCAATACTTCTGAATAATCAAAGACAATCAACAACTACCCCATCATCATTACGCTTAGAAACCGATGATGGCCACTGGACACTGTATCTACCTGCCCAGTATTTGACTCAGAATGCGTTGATGCAGCTCGATCTTGAGAAAGAAAGCGCTTACTGGGAGGATGTCCCTGGCTGGAAATTAGACATCCGCGAAGAGCCAAATTAGTTATAATATTAATGCACTACATGGCGTTTTTTTTGCACTACTCATAATGAATCGGTTTTCGCCCATTTGTTATAATTATTAATATTTATTTGGGTTAATGGACAATAAATGGCAAAATAAAGGTATTTATTTGTAATATGGACCCATAAAAGGTACAAAAGTGCCTATAAAGCTTTAAGGATTAAAATGTCACAAACTGCTTTTTCAACCGATGCGGTACAAACAATCAATCCGCACTCTCAAAAACTGGCCTATATCCGCCAGCAAATCCTAACACTATTTTTGGATGACGAGGAGTTCGTCCAAGCTCTGATTGAGCACGACCAACATGTTAGTTTGAGTGATAAAGCATTAAGTGAAAAAATCAATGCTGTAAAAGAATTATTGATTGACTTACATGCCGCGGATATCGCCGATATTTTAGAGATGTTGCCTTATGATGAACGTCTCGCACTTTGGCATCTGATCGATAACACCGAACGCGGTGAGGTGTTAGTCGAAGCTTCTGTCGCTGTTTGGGATAGCCTGATTAAGGATATGTCTGACAGGGAACTTCTACGCGCTGTTGCTAACCTACATGTTGATGAACAAGCGTATATTGCAGAGCATTTACCACAAGATACCATGCGTAGGTTATTGACCTATCTTGATCCAAGCTTACGAAGTCGTATTCGTGAAGTTCTGCAATATGCAAAAGACAGCGTCGGTCAAATGATGGATTTCGAATTTGTCACCGTACGTCCAAATGTCACGCTAAAAACTGTTCAACGCTATTTACGCCAGCGCGGTAAAATTCCAGAAGCAACAGATAAAATCTTTGTTGTCGACAATAATAACTATTTGCAGGGTGAATTACCTCTAACAACCATATTAACGCAGTCCCCTGAGCGGATTGTGGCTGACGTGATGAAAACAGACACGGTCACTTTCTTGCCAGATGAAAAAGGCGAAGATGCAGCCAGTGCGTTCGAACGTTATGACTTGATCTCCGCCGCGGTGGTTGACAGCAGTGGTCTATTGATGGGTCGTTTAACCGTTGAAGATATCGTTGATAACTTAAATGAAGAAAACGATAACAGCATCCGTCGTATGGGGGGGTTAAGCCCTGAAGAAGACGTGTTCGCCCCTGTCGGTCAAGCCGTCAAAACGCGTTGGACATGGCTAGCCATCAACCTGTGTACTGCGTTCGTCGCATCACGGGTGATTGGGGTATTCGAAGATACCATTTCCCAATTAGTTGCCTTAGCCACCTTAATGCCTATTGTTGCAGGTATTGGGGGGAATACGGGTAACCAAACAATTACCATGATCGTACGTGCGATTGCGTTACACCAAATCCAAACCGGAAGCTTCTCATTCTTAATGCTCAGAGAGCTAGGCGTTGCCTTTATTAACGGTGTTGTTTGGGGGGGGATCATGGGGGTTATCACCTATTTCCTCTATGGCGACCTTGCAATGGGAGCCGTAATGACGCTCGCGATGATCTTAAACTTACTCATGGCGGCAATTATGGGGGTACTTATCCCTCTCATTATGCTTAAACTTGGTAAAGACCCTGCCATCGGCTCCAGTGTAATGATCACCGCTATCACTGACACAGGTGGTTTCTTTATCTTCTTAGGCTTAGCCACCCTGTTCTTGGTTTAACCGCCTACTTGGCATACCCAGAAAATAATACGCTGGGTATGCCTAATGATAATATTCCGCCCTTCTCGCCTTTGCCGACATATTTAGACTGAAAATTTCCTAAATAACGACTCAATGAATGCTATTTCATTTTTCAGCTATTTTTAATTTTCATTACTATTATTAAGATTATTAATTACGAATAATCAAATTAATAATTTGTTACTTTATCGATGAATTAATCGGCGAAAACAGATGTGAAATAACCAATTCCCCTGCCTTTTTTGAAAAAGAACTATATGATCTGCTGCAAAAAATCATTTATTAACATCAAATAATGTTATTGTTTTAAGCAATAGATGATAAAATCAATCAAGATAATACAAATAGAATATTCATCTTGTTTTGAGAGTTGCGGTTTACAAAATATGGAATTTCCTGCTATAAATGAGGGCATGCATAAAGATACAGAGTATTAACTAGGTTATTCCATCCAACGTTTTATACCATTTATCTGCACATACTTAATATTATTTACTGACGCGTAGTCGGTAAATATAGCTGTTATTCCGAATTTAAAACAAAAAAATATATTCGGTATTTTAAAAGGATAATATTATGACATCGCAAACAACCAGCCAGCCCTCGGCAAGGCCATTGAAAAAAGAGGATTATAAAACATTAGGGTTGTCATCTTTAGGTGGAACTCTTGAATTTTATGATTTTGTTATTTTCGTTTTTTACGCGAAAATTATTTCACAACTCTTTTTCCCTAGTGGTAACGCAGTTCTCGCCCTCTTGGCAACGCTCGGTTTGTTTGCAGCCGGTTATCTCGCGCGCCCACTCGGTGGCATCATCATGGCACACTTTGGTGATAAACTCGGCCGTAAGAAAATGTTCACCCTCAGTATTTTCATGATGGCATTCCCGACATTCGTGATCGGTTTCTTACCAACCTATGCATCTATTGGCGCTGCCGCACCAATATTGCTGTTATTGATGCGTATTATGCAAGGCGCCGCGATTGGCGGTGAAATGCCTGGGGCATGGGTATTTATCGCTGAACATACCCCAAAACAGCGCTACGGCCTCGGTGTTGGAACATTAACCTCTGGTATCACAGGCGGTATTTTATTAGGGTCTATCGTCGCTATCATCATTGAGAACAGTTATACCTCACAAGAGATCCATGACTTTGCATGGCGTATTCCATTTATTCTTGGTGGTATTTTTGGCTTTATTTCTGTTTATTTACGCCGTTTTTTGGAAGAGACACCTATTTTTAAAGAGTTGGCTGCTAAAAAAGCTTTAGCGGATGAGTTACCCGTTAAGACAGTTGTGAAGTCTCATAAACAAGCCTGCTTGATCACCGCGGCACTGACATGGTCATTATCAACAGCCATCGTTGTAACCATTTTGATGACGCCTGATATCGTGCTTCAAGGGATCTATCAAATTGACCGAAATATCGCCTTACAAGCTAACTGTGCAGCAACATTGACATTAACTTTAGGCTGTATTTTTTGGGGTTGGTTCGGCGATAAGATGGGAACGCGCGCTTCAATGACCTTGTCATGGGGTGGTCTGGCGGTGACTGCATTGTATTTTTATTCATCTTTGTCGCCAGAGATTTCAGCAACGACTTTGATTTTTAACTATGGCTTAATGGGCTTTTTTGTTGGCGCGATTGCAACGACACCAATTGTCAGTACGCGTGCGTTTCCACCTGAAATCCGTTATTCCGGCTTATCATTTGCCTACAATATTGCCTATGCAGTCTTTGGGGGTCTGACACCAATGTTAACGGGAACATGGTTGCAACAATCTCATATGGCACCTGCCTACTATGTTGCCGCGGTTTCTTTACTGGCTGTCGCTGTCGCCTATATTCCTTTAGCATGGAAAGGATGGACAGTGAATGCTGAGCAAGACAAAGAAACATTAGGGGCATTAAACACCAGTACAACTCGCTAATTGACCTCATTTCTTTAATCCATTAACGTATAAACCTGTGGTGATTAATTCCCACAGGTTTTTTTATACAATGTTAGTCAACTAATCTGCCGATTCTGCACACTAGTTGACGTTTTTTTCATATTTCCTTCATTTTTACGTGTAACCCCCACGCTAAACTATTAACATATCGCAACTGACTAATTTTTAACTATATAGCAGGTTCATCTCTGCTAATTTAATCATCATAATATGATGCTTTTTTACTCGACTTTGAATTAAGCGAAAATATAAATGAATAAACAAAAACGCCGTACCACTCTAACCCGTTCAGCCCATTTTCGTTGCCATCATTGTCGCTGCAGGTGCCGGTTGGTATTTTTATTCTCAAAATACGCCATCTGATACAGCACAAAACAGTGCTCGTCCTACACGATCAAATAGTGCGCCACAACCGTATGCTTGCCCCCGTTCAATACGCTAATGCGCAAGAAAAAGTGGTTCCTCGCTATTTAACTGGTCTCGGCACAGTACAAGCTGCCAATGTAGTCACGGTCACGAGCCGTGTTGAAGGGCAATTGATGTCTTTACATTTTACCGAAGGGCAACAGGTAAAAGCGGGCGATTTGCTTGCTGAAATCGATCCTCGCCCTTTTGAAGTCCAATTAGCTCAGGCAGAAGGCCAACTGGCTAAAGATAAAGCGACGTTGGCAAATGCTCGATTAGACTTAAATCGTTATCAAAAGCTTGCGGGAACAAAAGTGATTTCACAGCAAGAGCTAGATAACCAAAAAGCGCTCGTTTTACAGGCAGAAGGCAGTATTAAGGTCGATCAAGCCGCCGTTGATAATGCGAAGCTACAATTAACCTACAGTAAAATCACAGCTCCTATTTCAGGCCGTGTTGGTTTAAAACAGGTCGACGTCGGTAATTTTATTTCTGCGGGCACAGCAACCCCAATCGTGGTTATCACACAGATTCAACCTGCTGATGTGCTTTTTGCCCTTCCTGAGGGAGATATTCCTGCCGTACAAAAAGCTCAGTCCTCAAATCAACCGGTAAAAGTGGAAGCTTGGGATAGAAATAATATCGCGATGATCAGCGAAGGCTATTTGTTAAGTATAGATAATCAGATAGACCCTGCTACTGGCACACTAAAAATGAAAGCACGTTTTACGAACGAGCTACAAACTTTATTTCCAAATCAATTTGTGAATATCAAAATGCAGATCGAAACCTTGCAAAATGCCGTCGTTATCCCTACTGCGGCATTGCAGATGGGTAACGAAGGTCATTATGTTTGGGTACTGAACGATGATAATCGTGTGAGTAAACATGTTGTGACGGTAGGTATGCAAGATAGCCAGCAGGTGGTGATTGAAAGTGGGCTAACTGCAAATACAAAAGTGATTACTGACGGTGTCGACCGTTTAACAGATGGCACCAGCGTGGAAGTAGTTAACACCGAAACGGCTTCTAAATCCGCAAAACCACAAAAAAATAAAAATACAGCGGAGAAAGCCTGATGCAACCCGGGATCCAAAAAGGTGGCGGCCCTTCCCGCTTATTTATTTTACGTCCAGTCGCTACCACCTTATTTATGGTAGCCATTCTGCTTGCAGGGATCATTGGCTATCGTTTCCTACCTGTATCGGCTTTACCAGAAGTCGATTATCCAACGATCCAAGTGGTCACCCTCTATCCGGGGGCGAGTCCTGAAGTCATGACATCCGCGGTAACCGCACCGCTAGAAACCCAGTTTGGGCAGATGTCTGGGCTAAAACAAATGTCTTCCCAAAGTTCAGGGGGCGCATCTGTGATCACCTTGATGTTCCAGCTAACACTCCCCTTGGAGGTTGCAGAACAGGAAGTTCAGGCCGCCATTAATTCAGCCTCAAGTTTACTGCCTTCAGATTTACCTTATCCGCCTATTTACAATAAGGTCAACCCAGCGGATCCACCGGTACTCACTCTCGCCGTCACTTCTGACGCCATGCCTTTGACACAAGTTCAAGACATGATTGAGAACCGTATTGCGCAAAAAATATCACAGGTCAATGGCGTGGGGCTTGTCACCCTTGCGGGTGGACAACGCCCAGCGGTGCGAGTGAACTTAAACCCACAAGCGATGGCAGCAAAAGGATTAGACAGCGAGACGATCCGAGCCGCGATAAACAATGCTAACGTCAACTCAGCAAAAGGCAGTTTTGATGGCCCAACACGCGCGGTAACCCTCTCTGCAAATGACCAAATGAAATCCTTAGAGGACTATCGCCGCTTAATTGTGGCCTTTCAAAACGGTGCTCCCGTCCGTTTAGGTGATATCGCCACTATTGAGCAAGGGGCGGAAAACGCCTATCTAGGTGCGTGGGCAAATACACAACAGGCTATTGTTATTAATGTACAACGCCAACCTGGCGCTAACGTTATCGAAACCACTGATACCATTCGCAACCTGCTTCCTGAGCTAATTGAAACACTGCCTAAATCGGTGGATGTGAAAATTTTAACGGATAGAACCAGCACAATCCGTGCCTCCGTTAGCGATGTGCAGTTTGAATTAATGCTTGCGATTGCACTGGTTGTCATGGTGATCTACCTGTTCCTACGCAACGGTATCGCGACACTCATTCCCGGTATTGCCGTTCCTCTTTCCCTTGTCGGCACCTTTGCCGTCATGTATTTCTGTGGTTTCTCTGTCAATAACCTCACTTTGATGGCTCTCACTATCGCCACAGGGTTTGTGGTCGATGATGCCATCGTGGTTATTGAAAATATTTCGCGCTACCTTGAACAAGGTGACAAGCCTGTCGTCGCCGCTTTAAAAGGCGCGGGAGAAATTGGCTTTACCATTATTTCATTAACATTTTCTTTGGTGGCAGTACTGATCCCATTACTGTTTATGGGCGATATTGTTGGTCGGTTGTTTAGGGAATTTGCCATCACCCTTGCCGTTGCCATTCTGATCTCGGCGGTAGTGTCCTTGACACTCACACCAATGATGTGTGCTCGCTTGTTAAAACCTGAATCAGAGCATAAACATAACCGCTTTGAAATCGCCTGCGAGCGCTTTTTTGACCGCATGATTGCAGGATATGCCATTTGGTTAAAGCGGATATTAAATCACCGCTGGCTAACACTTTCCGTTGCTATCGGCACGCTGGTTTTAACCGTATTACTGTATATGTGGATCCCGAAAGGTTTCTTTCCATTACAAGATAACGGGATCATTCAAGGCACCATTGAAAGCCGCCAATCCATCTCCTTTGTGGCTATGTCACAGAAACAGCAGGAAGTGGCTGAAAAATTACTGTCTGATCCTGCGGTAGAAAATATCACCACTTATGTTGGGATAGATGGAACCAATCCGACTCTCAATAATGGGCGCATTCAAATTACCTTGAAGCCTTTAGATGAACGTCCAGATCGCGTCAATACGATTATTCCACGCTTGCAACGTTTAGCTGATAGCGTTTCTGGGGTCAATTTGTATTTGCAACCGATGCAAGACCTCACGATTGATACCCAATTGGCTCGCACCCAATATCAATTTACGCTGCAAGCAGGCTCGCTAGATGAACTTTCTCTTTGGGTGCCTAAGCTATTGAGCCAATTAAAACAACAGCCCGAGTTAGTGGATGTCAGCAGTGATTGGCAGGATAAAGGACTTGTCGCCTACGTTAATGTTGATAGAGATACGGCGAGTCGTTTTGGTATCACGATGGCTGCAATTGATAACGCCCTATACAATGCGTTCGGTCAACGCATGATCTCGACCATTTATACCCAATCGAATCAGTACCGCGTTATTATTGAGCATGATACGCAAACTCGCGATGGTATTAACGCCCTGAATGATATTCGTCTCAAAGGCACCGATGGCGCCATTGTGCCATTAAGCACGTTAGTCAATATTCAGGAAGGCTATGGGCCGCTTGCGATTAACCATTTGGATCAGTTCCCAGCAGCGACCTTCTCGTTTAATCTTGCTGACGATGCGTCTCTTGAGTCTGCGGTTAATGCGGTGAAAAATGCAGAAGCGCAAATTAATATGCCAAAATCCATTACGACTCAGTTCCAAGGCGCTACTTTAGCGTTTGAAGCCGCACTGAGTAGTACGGTTTGGTTAATTGCCGCCGCAATCATCGCCATGTATATCGTTCTTGGGATTTTATATGAAAGCTTTATTCATCCTATTACCATCCTCTCAACACTCCCTACTGCTGGCGTAGGGGCATTATTAGCTCTGATGATGGCTGGCAGCGAATTAGATGTGATTGCTGTTATTGGTATTATTTTGTTAATCGGGATAGTTAAAAAGAACGCAATCATGATGATTGACTTTGCACTTGCCGCCGAACGTGAGCAAGGCATGTCTCCTAAAGATGCTATTTACCAAGCCTGTTTATTACGATTCCGCCCAATATTGATGACCACCATGGCGGCTCTGCTCGGCGCATTACCGCTGATGCTCAGTAGCGGCGTAGGTGCAGAGCTTCGTCAACCACTTGGGATCTGTATGGTGGGAGGGCTGATTATGAGTCAGATCTTAACCCTATTTACGACACCGGTGATTTATCTGTTATTTGATAGCCTTTCAAATAACTTAAAAGCACGCCGCCAAAGTCGCAAACAACAGGTGTCATAATGAAGCGTTTCTTTGCCTTATTCATTAGTCGCCCTGTTGCAACCACACTGATTAGCGTTGCAATCTCGCTATGTGGTGCACTGAGCTTCATTTTTTTGCCCGTTGCACCACTGCCACAAGTTGACTACCCCGTAATAAACGTGACAGCGTCACTTCCTGGGGCATCCCCAGAAACCATGGCATCGTCTATTGCAACGCCGTTAGAGCGTTCATTGGGAAGTATTGCGGGTATCAGTGAAATGACCTCCAGCAGTTCGCTTGGTCGTACCACCATCACCCTCGAATTTAATCTTGATAAAGACATTAACAACGCTGCCCGTGAAGTACAAGCCGCGATAAATGCGGCACAAACCTTGTTACCGAGCGGAATGCCAAGCAAGCCTCGATACTATAAATCGAACCCTTCCGACGCCCCTATTATGATCTTAACCTTAACCTCTAAGACGATGAGTACAGGTGAGATTTATGATATTGCATCAACCCGTTTATCACAGCGTATAGCGCAAATTGAAGGGGTCAGTGAAGTCTCCGTTGGTGGTGGCTCCCTGCCCGCGGTACGTGTTGAGCTCAATCCAACGGCTCTATTTAATCAAGGCGTCTCCTTAGATAAGGTGCGCTCCGCAATCAGTAGCGCCAACGTGCGCCAACCTCAAGGCTACATTAACAACGATGACAGCCGCTGGCAGGTACAAACCAATGATGAGCTAAAAAAAGCAGTGGACTATCAACCTATCATCGTCCACTACAAAGAGGGCAATGCCGTCAAACTCAGTGATGTGGCGAATGTGAAAGATTCGGTTCAAGACGTACGTGCAGCAGGGATGTCAGGTGGTGAGCCCGCTATTTTGATTGTCATCCGTCGCGAAGCGGGAGCTAATATCATTGAAACCGTAAATCGCATTCGCGCAGAGCTTCCTGACTTCCAAGAGATGATCCCTGCCGCGATTGACCTAAAAGTAGCGCAGGACAGAACGCCGACGATCCGCGCTTCACTCGTTGAAGTCGAGCGAGCATTGATGATCGCTATTGCGTTAGTCATATTAGTTGTGTTGTTATTTCTGCGCTCTGGTCGCGCCACCCTGATCCCTGCAATTGCGGTTCCTGTATCTCTCATTGGCACCTTTACTGCCATGTATCTTTTGCGGGTTCAGTTTAAATAACTTGTCATTAATGGCATTGACCGTCGCAACAGGCTTTGTTGTCGATGATGCGATTGTGGTACTCGAAAACATTTCACGTCATATCGAAAATGGCTGTAAACCCTTTATTGCTGCGGTCAGAGGGGTGAGTGAAGTCGGTTTTACGGTTGTTTCAATGAGCATCTCCCTCGTAGCCGTTTTTATTCCTTTATTATTAATGGAGGGGTTAGTTGGCCGGCTATTTCGTGAGTTTGCGATTACCCTCGCCACGGCAATTGGCATCTCGCTGGTCGTTTCGCTGACCCTCACCCCCATGATGTGCGCCCATTTGCTTAAACGACACAAAGGCAAACAGGCTGAAAAAACCAGTGTTATCGGCGGCTACTTACACCGTATACAAAACGGTTACGGTGCGACATTAAATTGGGTACTGTCTCATAAACGCAGTGTACTCGCTATCTTGTTCGCCACTATCGGATTGAACATTTATTTGTATATCGCTATCCCAAAAACATTTTTCCCTGAACAAGATACAGGCCGTTTACTTGGCTTTGTTCGTGCCGACCAAAGCATTTCATTCCAAGCAATGAAAGAGAAAATGACGCGCTTTATGCAGCAAGTGAATGCCGATCCTGCCGTGGATAGCGTGACAGGTTTTACTGGCGGAAGCCGTGTAAACAGCGGCTCCATGTTTATCTCATTGAAACCGATTGATGAACGTAAAGAGAGTGCCAACGCGGTAATCAACCGACTTCGAGCTAAGTTAGCTAAAGAGCCGGGAGCTAATTTATTTATGATGCCCGTGCAAGATATCCGTGTTGGTGGCCGTCAAGCGCATTCCAGTTATCAGTTTTCATTACTTGCCGATGAACTCAATGCGTTACGTGAATGGGAGCCTGCGGTACGTAAAGCCATTGCCGAACTCCCGCAAGTGACTGATGTAAACTCAGATAAAGAGGATAAAGGCGCTGAGATGGCCATTACCTATGATAGGGATTTAATGGCCCAACTTGGTATTGATGTGCGAGCCGCCAATGACCTGTTGAATAATGCCTTCGGACAACGTCAAATATCCACCATCTATGAACCCATGAACCAATACAAGGTGGTGATGGAAGTGGCGCCTGAATATACTCAGGATGTCAGTTCTCTCGACAAAATGTTTGTTATCAATAGTCGTGGAGACGCTATTCCATTATCTTATTTTGCCCGTTGGCAGCCCGCCAATGCCCCTTTGAGTGTTAACCACCAAGGGTTATCGGCATCATCCACTATCGCATTTAACATCGCTGAAGGTTATACCCTCAATGACGCCATTTCAGCTATCGAAAAAACCATGACCACACTTGGTGTGCCATCAACAATACGAGGCACTTTTGCGGGTACGGCTCAGATATTCCAAGATACCTTAAAATCACAATTGTTTTTAATTTTAGCGGCCATTGTCACTGTCTACCTTGTTTTAGGCATTTTGTATGAAAGCTATATTCATCCACTGACCATTTTATCCACACTACCTTCGGCGGGGGTCGGCGCTCTCCTCGCCTTAGAGTTATTTGATACCCCATTTAGTTTAATTGCTCTAATCGGCATTATGCTGCTGATTGGTATTGTGAAGAAAAATGCCATTATCATGGTGGATTTTGCTATCCAAGCACAACGTCAGCATGGTTTAACCGCACGTGAGGCGATTTTGCGTGCGAGCTTACTGCGCTTTAGGCCCATTTTAATGACAACGCTGGCAGCAATTTTTGGTGCCCTACCACTTGCTTTAGGCAGTGGTGATGGCGCGGAGTTACGCCAACCATTAGGTATCACTATTGTTGGTGGCTTAGTGATGAGTCAACTACTCACCTTATTCACAACACCGGTCGTCTATTTATGTTTCGATCAACTCAGACAGCGCTATACCAAAAAAGCGGTAGCTCTAAACGAATAAGGGCTTATATATAATGAAACTCAGATTTAATAGCGTCAGTACTCGATTATTTTTGGCTATCTTTGCGACATGCATACTCCTTGTTGTGATCATGCACCAAGGAGTACGTTTAAGCTTCCAGCATGGTTTTACCGACTATATTAAAGAAAATGACCAACAGCGTGCTGAGCTGATCGCTGACGCTCTTGCTGAGCAATACGATGAAACGGGGAGTTGGCGCTTCTTGATCCGTAATGAACGTGCTTTCTTTCATATTTTACGCAGCATTGAACACCACCAGCGCACCCTACCGCCGACTAAACCAAAGGGGTGGCGCTCATATTTTTGGGTTTATGATAGCCAAGACCGCCGAATATTAGGCCGCGATGTTCCTTTACCGGATGATGTTATCCGACAACCCGTCATCTCATCTAATGGCAAAACGGTAGGTTGGGTCATTGCAAGTAGTGGAGATGGGATTAGCAATGAAATTGACCGCCGTTTTGATGATCAACAGATGCTCACCAGTTGGTTTATTGCTGGCTTATCATTAATCGTTGCCTTGATTGCTACATTTTTCTTAGCTCGTGGTTTTTTAAGACCCATCAAACGGCTGTTAGATGGGACGAACCAACTTGCCAATGGCGACTTTTCAACCCGCGTTCCTGAAGTCGGTCACGATGAACTCGGTCAGCTAGCAAAAGACTTTAATCACCTCGCATCAACGCTGGAAAAAAATGAGCATATGCGCCGAGACTATATGGCAGATATTTCTCATGAACTGCGCACTCCTCTATCCGTTTTGCAAGGTGAACTCGAAGCCGTTCAGGATGGCGTTCGCCAAGCGACACCTGAGACCATCAATTCATTACTGGCAGAGACACACACATTAATCAAATTAGTCAACGACCTACATCAACTTTCCCTGTCGGATAGAGGCTCTTTGGTGTATCGCATCCAATCTGCTGATATTGTGCCTTTAATTAATATGACCGTTGGGCAATCACGCTGGCGGCTCGAAGAAAAACAGCTTTCAGTTACGCTAAATTTACCTGAGCAGCAGATCATCAATATTGACCCAGACCGAATCACGCAGCTATTTTACAATTTGATGGAAAATAGCCTACGTTATACCGACCCGCAAGGTGAAATAGTCATTCGAGCCTTGGTTGAAGAGAATCAATTTTCTATTTATTGGGAAGACAGTGCACCGGGGTTAACTATCCAGCAGTGTAGCCACCTATTTGAGCGTTTCTATCGAGCCGAAGGGTCTCGTAACCGCGCTAGCGGAGGCTCTGGCTTAGGGTTAGCGATTTGCTATAATATCATTGAAGCGCATAAGGGAAGCATACACGCTAGCCCTTCCCCTTTAGGCGGCGTGTGCATTGCTATCCACTTACCGCTCAATCAAAAGGAAAATGAACAGTGACAGTGTTAGAGCCTTCAAGTGCCAACGTATTAGTTGTTGAGGATGAGCCAAAACTTGGGCAACTGCTTTATGATTACCTTCAGGCGGCAGGTTATCAGCCTTCAATATTGCAGCGTGGTGATGAAGTCATTGACTATGTGCGTCAGCAACAACCCGACATTATCCTCCTTGATTTAATGCTACCGGGGATGGACGGGCTAACAATCTGCCGTGAACTGCGCAAATTTTGCGAGATACCGATCATTATGGTGACGGCTAAAACGGAAGAAATTGACCGCCTGTTAGGGTTAGAAATTGGTGCCGATGACTATATCTGTAAACCCTTTAGTCCTCGCGAAGTAGTCGCAAGGGTAAAGACTATTTTACGGCGTTGCCAACGCGCGGCTTCTCCGGATAAAAGCAGACCCCAGCTCATTATCGATGAAAATGCGTTTCAAGTCCGCTATGGCGAACAACTGCTTGAGTTAACTCCCGCCGAGTTCCGTTTACTCAAGTTTATGTCGGACAACGCTGGCACCGTCTTTTCCCGTGACCAGCTATTAGATATTCTGTATGACGATCACCGCATCGTCACCGATAGAACAATTGATAGCCATGTTAAAAACTTACGGCGTAAACTCGAATTACTCGATAACGAGAAAACATTTATTCGCTCTATTTATGGTTTAGGTTATCGCTGGGATGAGGTGTAATCCTAGACATTGAGGCAAGTCAGTTATACTTACTATTTGTAGGGAATATTTTGATTTCCTGAAAAATAGAGTTAAAATCAGCTCCCTTTAAAATGCTTATCCGCCCTAGGGTAAGTACTGACTTGATATCAGACTGAGAAGCAACATGTTTACACCAGAATTATTATCGCCCGCAGGTTCATTAAAGAACATGCGTTATGCTTTTGCTTATGGCGCAGATGCCGTTTATGCAGGGCAACCTCGTTATAGCCTTCGCGTGCGTAACAACGAATTTAACCACGAAAACCTTGCTAAAGGGATCCAAGAAGCCCACGAACTTGGCAAAAAGTTCTATGTCGTTGTTAACATCGCACCGCATAATGCCAAGCTAAAAACCTTTATTCGCGACCTAACCCCTGTCATTGAAATGGGGCCAGATGCGTTGATCATGTCAGACCCTGGTTTGATTATGATGGTTCGCGAAGCCTTCCCTGACATGGATATTCATTTATCCGTACAAGCAAACGCAGTTAACTGGGCATCGGTAAAATTTTGGAAGCAAATGGGTCTGACTCGCGTCATTTTATCACGTGAGCTTTCACTTGAAGAAATCGCTGAAATTCGTAAACAGGTGCCTGATATTGAATTAGAGGTATTCGTTCACGGTGCACTGTGTATGGCCTACTCTGGCCGTTGCCTACTGTCAGGTTATATCAATAAACGCGACCCAAACCAAGGTACTTGCACCAACGCCTGCCGCTGGGAATATAAAGTTGAAGAAGGCAAAGAAGATGATGTGGGAAATATCGTGCATATGCATGAGCCTATCCCTGTCAAAAACATAGCGCCAACTTTAGGTGAAGGTGCCCCGACCGATAAAGTGTTTATGATCGAAGAGGCTAAACGTCCGGGTGAGTATATGACCGCCTTTGAAGACGAACATGGCACTTATATCATGAACTCCAAAGATTTACGCGCGATAGAACACGTTGAAAACTTGACTAAAATGGGTGTGCACTCCTTAAAAATTGAAGGACGCACAAAATCATTCTATTACTGTGCACGTACAGCACAAGTCTATCGCCGTGCAATTGATGATGCGGTTGCCGGTAAGCCATTCGACCCAACTCTCCTTTCGACCTTAGAAGGCTTAGCTCACCGTGGCTATACCGAAGGCTTTTTACGCCGTCACACCCATGATGCCTATCAAACCTATGAATATGGCTATTCGGTTTCTGAAACTCAGCAATTTGTGGGTGAATTTACGGGTAAACGTGTTAACGGCCTCGCAGAAGTTGACGTCAAAAATAAATTTAGTCTAGGTGATAGCTTAGAATTAATGACTCCAGCTGGAAACATTGTGTTTACCCTTGATGCGCTCCATAACCGTAAAGGGGAAGCCATTGACGTGGCACCGGGCAACGGTCATATTGTTTATCTGCCTGTTCCTGATGATGTTGATCTAAATTTTGGCCTGCTAATACGTAACCTATCAGGCACAACGACTCGCTCACCACATCAAACTGAATCATCAACTACGGCTTAATTTCGTTACGCATTAAGCTAATTGATTATAATGCTAGAATTCATTAATTTAATTGATTGAATTTCTAGCATTTTTTATTTTTCCGTTTCAAACTATCTCAGTATAAAAACATCAACTTAAATTGATAATCATTCTCATAAATAGTGTTTTACCGTAAAAATGTATTTAATATCCATTTTTATGCAATAGATCACAACAATTAGCTATTCAATGTCGTATAGTCACAATCGAAAATGAAAGAACTAGAAAGTCATAAAATAAGACTAGGAACCACCTCCTTGGCTGGCTCAATCTCCCTTGAGCTAGCCATTTCTTTTTTATCTCCCCTATAGAATGATTTAATCTATCAATGTGATTATTGAATTATTGTCATTTATCCCTCCGTTGTGTCTATACTGTGATCACTGTTGTTATCACTACAAGGATCAAAATGGCTATCGATAAAACTTCATCGCGCACTTATCATCCTCAACGGTAAACAATCTGCCAACCCTGAGCTAAGAAAAGCCATCTACCAGCTACGTGAAGAAGGTCATACAATTTTGGTGAGGATCCCATGGGAAACCAGTGAATTACCTACTTTTATTGATGAAGCAATCCGCGAAGGTGCAGAAACAATTATCGCCGGTGGCGGCGATGGCACAATTAACGCTGTAGCCAGTGCGTTAATGCGCCTTACCTGAAAAGCAACGCCCGCGATTGGTATCTTACCGCTAGGTACAGCTAATGATTTTGCTACTGGCGCCAACATCCCTATGGATATCCATGCTGCTTTAACATTAGCAGTAAAAGGCAAATCAGTGGCGATAGATATTGCTAGAGTCAATCATTGATGCTTTTTTTATGAATATGGCCACGGGGGGGTTTGGCACTCGGATCACAACAGAAACGCCGGATGCTCTTAAGTCAGCACTGGGTGGCGCAGCTTATGTTATTAATGGCTTGTTGCGCCCTGACACCACTAAAAACTGATACCTGTCGGATTGAAACAGAGCATTTTCATTGGGAAGGCGAAACTCTGGTTGTTGCTATCGGTAATGGAATACAGGCGGGTGGTGGACAACAATTAACCCCCGATGCATTAATCGATGATGGTAAATTGAATTTGCTCATCATACCCGCTCGCGATGTGATACCCGCTCTACTGACCAATTTGTTCAGCAATGATAAAAATCAGCATTTAATTGAAAAAACAACTCGTTGGGTAAAAATTTCATCGCCCCATGAAATGGTATTTAATTTGGACGGAGAGCCGCTTTCTGGTGAAACTTTCACCTTTGAATTACTACCTGAAGCGATCCACTGCCGGTTACCGCCTCAATGTGGCTTGTTATCTTAAATTTTATGATTAACATCCCCTAGACTTTTGTTAAATGGAGGAAGTCATGACTGATATCGCTAAGCTGTTAGGTTCCGAAGCTTCAACTCTTTTAGACCATCGTTGCCAAACTATCCCTCGTGAAAACCTTTATCTGCCTGGCTCAGATTTTGTTTGACCGTGTGATGATCGATAATAACCGCCCCAATAGTGTACTTCGTTCAATGCAGACTTTATTTAACCATGGTCGCTTAGCTGGCACCGGTTATCTGTCTATTCTTCCCGTTGACCAAGGCGTTGAACACTCAGCCGCTGCCTCATTTGCTGCCAACCCGCTCTATTTCGACCCTAAAAATATTGTTGAATTAGCGATTGAGGCTGGTTGTAACTGCGTAGCCTCTACCTATGGTGTCTTAGCTGCCGTTTCGCGCCGCTACGCGCATAAAATTCCTTTCTTAGTCAAACTGAACCATAACGAAACCCTCAGTTACCCTACTCAATACGACCAAACCTTATATGCCAGTGTTGAACAAGCGTTTGAAATGGGTGCCGTTGCGGTCGGTGCGACTATCTATTTCGGCTCTCCTGAGTCTCGTCGCCAAATTGAAGAGATTTCTGCGGCATTTGAACGAGCACATGAACTCGGCATGGTAACCGTTCTATGGGCTTATTTACGCAATTCCGCATTTAAAAAAGATGGCGTTGATTACCACGCAAGTGCCGATTTAACGGGGCAAGCAAACCATATCGCGGCAACTATCGGTGCGGATATCGTAAAACAAAAAATGGCTGAAAATAACGGCGGCTATAAAGCGATTGGCTTTGGTCACACCGATGAGCGCGTGTATACCAAACTCACAACCGATAACCCAATCGATCTTGTTCGTTATCAATTAGCGAACTGTTATATGGGTCGTGCAGGTCTTATCAACTCAGGTGGCGCTTCTGGACAAAATGATCTGAGCGAATCAGTACGCACTGCGGTTATCAATAAACGTGCAGGCGGCATGGGGCTCATCTTAGGCCGTAAAGCCTTTAAGAAATCCATGCAAGAAGGTGTGGCATTGATCAATGCCGTACAGGATGTTTACCTCAGTAAAGACGTGACTATCGCTTAATTCGCCTCGCATATGCCCTCATACGAGGGCATTTTCAATCTATGCATTACCACCATGCATGAAAATGGTGAACCGGCCCAATCCCCGACCCCACTTCTAAGCTATCAGCTTGCTCTAACGCCGCTTGTAAATAAGCTTTTGCTTCCGGAACAGTCTGTTGCCAATCCTTTAAAGCGTGGCCTTAATGCAGCGAGTGCAGCAGACAATGTACATCCCGTACCGTGTGTATGACGAGTATTCACTCTTGGTGAGGTAAAACGCCATTCACCTTCTGAAGTTATTAACCAATCAGGGCTTTCACTGTCGCTAAGATGCCCCCCCTTTCATCAAAACAGCTTGGCACCCCATATCCAGTAATCGATGCCCTTGACTTAACATTTGAGATTCTGTTTTGGCAGTGTGTTCACCTAATAGCGAGGCAGCTTCAGGTAAATTCGGGGTAATCAATGATACCAATGGCAACAGCTTTCGTCTCATTGCATCAACGGCATCAGGCTTGTAGTAGAGGATCGCCACTTTTGGCAATCATGACCGTATCTAAAATCACATGAGGGATGTTGTACTGCTCTAAAGCCTGAGCAACGACCGCAATCACCTTCTGATTGAACAGCATGCCAATTTTAGCACTGTCAATGCGTACGTCACTGAGTACGGATTCAAGTTGTGCTGCCACGAACGTCTCAGGGAGTTCATGAACTGATTGAACACCACGGGTATTTTGCGCCACCAACGCCGTCATGACACTCGTGCCATAAGCACCAAGAGCCGAAAAGGTTTTTAAATCTGCTTGGATCCCCGCTCCCACCCGATGGGTCTGTTCCCCGCGATGGTTAACGCATTGATTCTCATGAAATCTCCACTCCTAAGCACAACGTAAGGAGCGGTCTTATTGGAAGGTTTATCATTGACGCTTCCGACTTCCCCTACGCTGGCATTATCCAGATCAGGTAATACGGGTGCTTCTCAGTCTTTATCGACGCCCCGAGCCAAAAATACTTATAGAGTATCGCATTTTTCCTTGCCACAAACCAGCCTATCCACCACTTGCTGACGCCTGTTATTCAGGAAAAACCGAATAATACTCGCATTAGTATCTAAATAATTAAGACTATTGCCAATATTAGTAAAATATCAATTAATGCTGTTATATCGCACCTAGGTAATCTAAAATAATTAATGAGCACAATCATTTCGTGAGCAGTGATATTTTTGGCTCACTACCTCAATCTACAATATCCAAAACATGCATTAACCTGAGTCGGATTTACCATGAGAGTTAACAAAAAATTGCAGCAAGTTGTAGGGGCATCAGCCTTAATGATGACCGCCTTCTGCTTTGCTTCATCCCCTTCTACTGATAAGGAGTCTGAGGGGCTATGGGATAAATTTACCCGAAATGTCAGTACCACTTGGGATTCAAATCAATACGATATCTATGTTCCCGTTTTAACATGGCATAACCGCTTTACTTACGATAAAGAGAAAACCGATAGTTATAACGAAACCCCATGGGGATTTGGGCTAGGTAAATATCGCTATGATGAAGACAATGACTGGCATGCACTATATGCTATGGCATTCATGGACTCTCATAATAAAGTAGAGCCAATCGCGGGCCTATGCTTATCAAAAAATGTGGATCCCTGGGGAACTAGACGGTTTTAAAATGGGGGCTGGCTTCACCTTGAGTGTAACCGCGCGTGATGATTATTATTACATCCCGCTGCCACTTCCTCTTCCATTAGTTTCTATGGAGTATGACAGATTAGCACTGCAAGCAACCTATATCCCTGGAACATATAACAACGGTAACGTGCTCTTTGCTTGGTTACGTTGGCAATGGTAATACCAACCTTTTATTAAGCACCTAAAAAAATAGCCAGTCACAACGCTCTGTCACTGGCTATTTTATTGTTTAAACGAAGTTATTCAGCAACTTTCCGATAAGTTAAATACCCGATAACGCCACCACCGCCATCTTTTGGGTGATTTACGCCATCCATCACATTGACTGTCTCGAAATCAAAAGGTGAAACACCCTCTAGGCAAGCCACATTGACCCCATACTGTTCAGGGTTTGAACGTCGTTGATGAAAGGTATAAATGCCACACATTGAGCAGAAAAAGTGGGCGGCTTGGCGTGTATTGAAACGATACTCCGTCAATTTATCTTTGCCTTCGATAATTTCAATACCTGATAACGGAGCAGAGACCGCAATTGCTCCCCTCATACGACAGTAGGAGCAATTGCATCTTCTTGCGGTATTCAATCCATCGGATAGTGTGACTTTGAATTTAACGCTGCCACAGTGGCACTGAGCAAACCGTGTATCCATAGTGTCTCCTATCAATGTATTGAATAATTACACTAATTGATATGAGTGCTAATTAATTAGCTGTCGATGCCTTCTTTTTCGCCATTCCTTGTTTTTTCGCACCTGAGAATTGATAGCCAATCCACAGGACGCCTATCCATAATGGCATAATCAGTACAGAAATTCTCAAACTCTCCATCATCAAAATCACAATCAAGATCAATGCCAAGAAAGCGAGACACAAGTAGTTGCCGAACGGATACCAGATACTTTTAAACTTAGTTTCAATACCCTTGCTTGTTCATTTTGCGCTCTAAACTTTTAAGTTAGAAATACAAATCATAATCCAGTTAATGACTAGCGTTGTCACAACTAATGACATTAAAAAATACAAAGGCTTTCCCTTCCATCACAAAATTGATCAAGATACCTACCGAAGTCACAATACCTGAAACAATTAATGCCATAATAGGTACACCACCTTTATTGACTTTCGCCAGAAACTTAGGTGCATTATCTTGTTGAGCAAGGCCAAATAGCATACGGCTGGTACAGTATACGCCGCTGTTATAAACGGACAGCGCCGCTATCAACATAACCACACATTTAATGCGTTGGCGACCAGAGCATCACCTAAATTATGGAAGATGATATAGAATGGGCTTGTATCGTTATCTAATTTAACCCATGGGTACAACAGCAATAAAATTAATATCGAGCCTATATAGAAAATCAAGATTACGATAAACAACTTGGTTAATCGCTTTAGGAATGCTTTGTTCAGGTTTTTTCAGCTTCTGCGGCGGTGATCCCGACCAACTCTAAGCCACCAAATGAAAACATAATAATAGCAAGAGCCATTAATAAACCAAGAAAATCGTTAGCAAAGAAGCCGCCATATTCCCATAGGTTAGACAGCCCAGATTCTGAACCACCTCGCCCACTAAACAGTAAATAACAACCAAAGAGGATCATCGCAACAATTGCAACCACCTTGATTAAGGCAAACCAGAACTCAGTTTCACCATAAGCGCGCACATTAATAAAGTTGACCGCATTTACAACGATAAAAAAGACGATGGCAGAAACCCAAATCGGTAAATCAGGCCACCACCCTTGCATATATTTCCCCGCGGCAGTCAGTTCCGTCATCCCAACGAGGATAAACATAAACCAATAATTCCATCCGGAGAGGAAGCCTGCAAAACCTCCCCAATACTTAAATGCGAAGTGACTAAATGAACCTGCAACAGGCTCTTGAACGATCATTTCCCCTAACTGGCGCATGATCAGAAAAGCAATAACCCCACATAATGCATACCCTAACAATACCGAAGGGCCTGCCATTTTGATGGTTGTTGCTATTCCAAGAAACAGCCCTGTGCCAACGGCACCTCCCAAAGCAATCAATTGGATATGCCTATTCTTTAATCCACGCTTTAGCGTTTGCTGCTCTTGCGCCATAACTTTACCCTTATCATCCTATGTACTTGCTTGTTATCTCTATTGATTGAGCTAAGCATACAAGTTTATTTGAATTTTATTATTAACACTACTGAAACACATACTCTGCCCTATCTTGAGCCTTTATCATATTAAATATTGATGTTATCTGATAAAGATGCGCAAGACGCACAGTATGGCGTATTAAAGGATAAAATCAAAACGGTAACAAGTCAGTTATTTTGACATATTCCAAATATAAAATTTTCACCACCCTTTGGTCGCAAAGGCTATCCATGGCTAAAAGATATAAAAAAATACAGGTTATCACGATGCATACACCGATGATCAATTTGTATTTCAACAATACTCTCCCTTAAAAAAACAGCACCATAATTATTAATTATCAATAAATTACGGTAAAGCTAAGATAAACAGAATGATACTATTGGCGAATAGACTATGTTTTGATGCCAAATGTTACCTCAGCCATCAGAATAAAATTTGAGGAAAATAAGCAGTTCATGTCAATTTTCGTCTTTATGCTTATTTTTCCTACTCATTGCCAAAAATTGTGTTTAATTGGCTTTTTTTTCATCAATTTAATCGTAATACCGCACAAGCGGCCTTTGTCATGATCAAATGAAGTTGTGTATACTTCAGCTACCTTATTTAGCCCATTAGCTATTCGTGTTTATTTTTTAGTCTTACCAATAAATACTTAGCTAATCTCTAAATAAATGAAGCTGGGTAGATACGTTTATGCGAGATCGCTGTACCATGCTAAAAGGGGTATAAACTCGCCCTATGGGGTTCGGATGCAATCTGTTTTACTATTGTTTTCTATTACGTGATTGAGGAATAATGCTTTCGTTGACTCAATTCGACAAAACAGATGTATTTTGAACAAAAATCTAACACCAAAAGGTCAACGACCTCAGTAATTGAATCGAGATGCCACAAGACAACCACTTAGCACTTGTTGATGCTCTAAGCAAATGGATCGAAGAACATTTAGGTCGTGTTATCCATTTGGAAGAGCTTGCCGCCTACTCAGGCTACTCCCTCTGGCATATGCAGAAAATCTTTAAGGAAGTCACAGGGATTTCATTAGGTAAATATATTCGCCAACGTCGACTGGCGGGTGCAGTCAACCTATTAAGAAATAGCGATCAGTCTATTTTTGATATCGCCTTAGACTTTGGATTTGGCTCACAATCACATTTTACCTATATGTTTAGGAAGGAATACGGCATTACACCGTTTGATTTCAGACAAAATGTTGATATTGATTTAGATGTAAAGGAGCCACTGCATTTAACCCATAACGGTGAGTGAAGATGCCTTATTTGCGTTGAGGCCCCTCCCCCCTACATCACCCAATGCCATAAGCCATTGTCACTTATGCCGTTTTATTTTCTAACTCAGTTAGGTTATCAATAAGCGGCAAAAATCATTTACTTAATCATTTTAAGATCGTGGCGAACGATAAAATGGCTCATGTTGCACCGGTTTCTCGTTATTGCTCTTTTTTAGCTAATTTACATTTTGTGTAAATAGAGTAAGGTATTTCAATAAAACATCATTAACCGGAGGCGTTGATGTCTATCAAACTGGTAGCGATTGATTTAGATGGCACTTTACTCAACTCTCAACACCAAATCACCCCTGCTGTTAAAGAGGCGGTTATTCAGGCAAAAAATAAAGGTGTCCGTGTCGTACTTGCATCTGGACGGCCATTTTCTGGGATCTTCCCCTACCTTCAAGAACTTGGGCTAGATAATGCATCAGATTATTGCATCAGCAATAATGGTAGTGTGATACATCAAGCCAATGATGGTACCCATTTAATTGAAAACCTTCTCGATTTTGAGGATTACCAATATTTTGTTTCTCTCGCTAACGATGTTGGTGTGCATATGCATGCACTTGCACAAAACACCATGTTCACCGCCAACCGTCACATTAGCCATTACACCGTCCATGATGCTTATTTGACAAATACTCCACTCGTATATTGTCCAGCAAACGAAATGGATCCCAGTCTCAAATTTACTAAAGTGATGATGATAGACCAGCCTGAAAAGCTGAGCGTTGGGATCAGTTATATTCCTGAAGATACTTTTGAAAGTTATTCTCTCATAAAAACCAGCCCTTACTTTTTAGAAATCTCCAGTAAAACGGCAAGTAAAGGCGCAGCACTACAGCTAATTTGTGAAAAACTCGGCATTACACCTGATAAAGTCATGAGTATTGGCGATCAAAATAATGATATACAAATGCTGCAATACGCCAAATTTCCCGTCGCTATGGGAAATGCTATCGATAACGTTCGTGATATTGCAAAATTTGTCACTGCCACCAATAACGAAGACGGTGTCGCCGTTGCGCTAAATAAATTTATTAACCAACAATAATCTTTTTGGCAGTGATATTCACTGCCAATTAATCATATCTTACAGAATCAGACTACTTGTTTACCCATTCCCTTCCCTATTTCCCTACATCCAAAAGCCAAATGGATGACTAAAACCTTACTTAGCTTTCTAAATTTGATACTATCTGCCCCCTTAAAAATACTGTAATACTAAAAATATTCATTGCAAAATATACATTACAAACAGGTAGTAACATGTTTTCGACTAAAGATATGGTAATTCTTGGGATGATGGTCTTCGCGCTATTTTTAGGCGCAGGAAACATTATTTTCCCTCCTATGGCAGGCTACCAATCGGGTACAGATTGGTTCAGCACATCGCTTGGCTTTATTATTACGGGTGTTATCCTGCCCTTTATGACTCTGGTTACCGTCGCCGTTAAAGGCCGTGGTGAGCGCCTGTCTGTGGATTTACCTAAGTGGGTTGCTGTCATTTTTTGGGTGGCGCTATACTTAATTGTAGGTTCAACCTTTGCGATGCCAAGGGTGACAAATACGGCTTTTGAAATGGGCTTCATTCCATTAGGTTTCATTGAAAAAAGCACCACCTCACACCTTACCTTTGCCTTGATTTTTAACGTGTGCTCTTTGTTCTTTATGCTTAAACAAGGCACGATGATCAGCGCAATCGGCAAGTTTATGACCCCAGCCTTGCTTATTCTATTGGTTGTGGTCGGGATCGCTGTGGTGGCAGAGCCATTATCTCCGATTAATGCACCAGTAAAACAATATGCCGATTATGCCTTTTTTGGTGGGGTAATTGATGGCTATCAAACCATGGACGTGCTATCTGCCATGGCCTTTGGTGGGATTGTCGCTCGTGCTTTAGCATCAAAAAATATCACTCAGCCTCGCCAAGTGGCTTTTATTACCATCAAAGCAGGCTTAATCTCTGTTAGCTTACTCGCTGCACTCTATATTTGCTTATTCTATCTTGGCGCAACCAGTGAACTTGTAGCCAATACAGCAACCAATGGTGGTCAAATATTCTCACGTTACGTGGATACATTATTCGGCTCAATTGGCACATGGATCATGTGTGGGATTGTCTTATTAGCTAGCATGACAACCCTTGTTGGCGTAACGAGTGCTTGTGCTGACTACTTTGCGACTTTCCACCATCGCTTAGGTTACCGTTTTTGGGTGGTCTTTTTCACATTGCTGACCACCATTGTCTCTACTTTCGGCCTAGACACATTATTAAGAGTGACTATTCCTGCGCTATTAATGATCTACCCATCTTCGGTCACCATTGTATTCCTGCAATTTGCAAGACGTTATATGGCTGCACCAAGAGTCACTTACGGTATTACTATCGCTGTTATCGTCTTTATGAGCCTATTAGATACATTAAATAATATGACGTTGCTAAGTGATAATGTGAAGGGCTTCCTTGTTTCAAACTTACCACTATTTGAACAAGGTATGGGCTGGTTAATACCGGGGGGTTATCGCTTTCATAATTTCACTGTTTGTTGGCAACCTCTTTTGCAACAAAACCGTGCAATTAACCGATGAAAAAGCATAATTAATTACCAACGATAGCGCCCTACTTTATTGGGCGCTTTTTACCTTAGATGGCCACCGAGTTGCAAGAAAGCAGATAATCGACCCAAGAGTTACCATTACCACTCCTTGCCAAAAACCTAATGTCAGCGCAGTGCTTAATAGAATTGACGAAAACGCCGTTGATATGACAGGTGTAAAGTAAGATAACGTACCTAATAAAGCGACATTGCCTCGGATCACAGCGAGCGTCCATAACGCATTCGCACCGCCTGTTGCTAAGGATGCCACTAACAGCAATGTGATACTGTGCCATGAAATATTGAATTGCTTATTAGGTTCAAACGCAAAAAGTATCCATAACCCTATCGCAGTGAGTAGAAAAAATAGCACCATTCCATTATGCCCCCCAGAAATACGCTTAGTCACATTGCTATAAAACGCCCAGAGGACAGCTCCAATAAAAGCGAGTAAATAACTTAATGGGTTACTTGAAATATTATCCGCAATTGCCGCGACTGAAATAGGTTGATCACCCGAAATGACCCATATTAACCCAGCAAATGCTAACAGTAGCCCAATACCAAGTAATAGAGTAAACCGCTGGCGATTAAACAAAACAGCTAATGCTATCGTAAAGCTGGGCCATAAATAATTCACCATCCCTAATTCAATAGCCTGTTGTCGGTCTTTTGCCAACCCCAGAGCTAATACAAAACACATTTCATAACTAACAAAGAGTAATGTTCCCCAAATTAAGTAGCGCTTAGGATAAGCACGAATTTTGGGAAACCCCATAAATACAACCAGAATGGCAGTACCAAGGCTATAAATTAATGCGGCTCCACCAACAGCACCAAAGTTTTCACTCGCACTTCGCACTAAACCAACAATCGTACTCCACAGTAAAATAGAGACTACGCCATAAAATGTTGCTGCATGTTGCCCTAATTTCATTGTTTACTCAATTTAACCGTTAGTTTTGAATTTATGAGAAAAACCTTAAAGCTCAGCCTATTAGAAAGCAAGTATTATTGATAACCTTTATTAAATTGAGTGAAAATGGGCTAGCTGACATCGGCGTCAATAAGAGGGAAATAAGAGCCAGCCAGAATGACATGACTCTTATTTTTATGATGATTAAATAGATTTTTGCTTATCCCACTGGGCTACATTTTCCTTATCCCAAATACCCTCTTCTACCTGCGTTTTTAATTCAGGGTGCTGAGCAATATCAAATGTAGGAATTTTTCCTGCTTTCCTTTGCAAGTTATAATCTTTGGTTAATTTAAACGCAATACCAGACAACAGCAAGATGGCAATTAAATTAGTAATTGCCATCAGCCCCATCGATAAATCCGCCATTTTCCATATCAATGGCATCTCGGCTAAGGCACCAAACATCACCATGCCTAATGCAGCTAGGCGCAAGATAAGCAAACCTGCGGTGTGATTATTTTCTAAGAATATCATATTGCTCTCTGCGTAAGCATAGTTGGCAATAATTGAAGTGAATGCAAAGAAAAAGATTGCGATTGCGATGAAGGTTGAACCCCAACTTCCCACAACAGATGACAAGGCCTGCTGCGTTAATTCAATTCCGCTGATTTTATCCATTGGGTTTTCAAGTACACCAGACGAGAGAATAATGATCGCCGTCGCACTGCAAATAACAATCGTATCCATAAAAACACCCAGCATTTGCACATAACCTTGTGAAGCAGGATGTGGGGGATATGGAGCGGCAGAAGCGGCTGCATTCGGTGCAGACCCCATCCCCGCTTCATTCGAAAATAACCCGCGCTGGATACCTTGAGTCATCGCTTGAGCAACACCGTAACCAATTGCCCCCCCTGCCGCTTCCTGTAACCCAAAAGCGTTGCGGATAATCATCATAAAGACGTCAGGTAAGCGTTCAATATGATGTCCAAGTACCCAAAATGCTAGCAGTAAATAAGCCAATGCCATAATAGGAACGATTAGCTCAGCAACCTTTGCAATTGATTTTAATCCGCCAAAAATAACAACACCACTCATCACCACAAGCGCAATGCCAACATATAGAGGGGTTAAAATCAAATGCTACAGCAGTTGCTTGTGCAATTGAGTTTGCTTGAACGGCATTGAATACCAATCCAAATGCAATAATTAAAAAGATGGAAAATAACACGCCCATCCAACGGCGGTTTAACCCTTTTTGCATATAGTAGGCAGGACCGCCTCGATAATTTCCTTGGTCATCTTTTGTTTTGTACAATTGAGCGAGGGTTGATTCAATAAATGAGGTTGCCATCCCTAACATCGCAACCACCCACATCCAAAAAATGGCTCCAGGGCCTCCTGCCGTTATCGCAATGGCAACACCGGTTAAGTTCCCTGTTCCCACCCGAGCCGCTAAGCTGGTACACAATGCTTGAAAAGACGATATCCCTGCTTTATCCGCTTGATTACTATTTTTTAAAACACCAAACATATGACCAAAATGGCGAAACTGAATAAATCCTGTACGAAGTGTAAAGTAAACACCTACGCCAAGTAATAAATAGATGAGGAGCGACCCCCAAACAATGTCGTTTAGATAATTTACGATTTCTACCAAACCATTCCCCTTACTTTATTATATGTAAATAAAGATCGCTGTATAATTAATGATAATCTTTGTAATGTTTCATCTCACCAAGCACCCTTTCGATTATAAGAAACCAATCCCTAAACGTGCACAATGAAATACAAAACAAAGAGTCATAAAACTATATTTTTTTATCTTCCGTGTAAAACATTTTTTAAGTTTAAATTTTGAGATTGATATTTGTTATATAAATACCTAATATAAAGATGTGTGCTAGATAATGCTTTTTATTTAAAATCAACAAATTACACTCACAGCAAGAGTAAAATCATAAAGTTAATCATTTGATTTTATGATATTATCGCTTTATTCACCAACTTGGTTATATAATAATCAAAATTTTATATTATTCCCTTTTATAAATACATATTTCTTTATTATTAATAATTCCTGCTCTACTAATAAAATGAATAATTTAATTTCACCAACATATTCAGTTTATTATTCAATAAATTTATTGCCTTATATTAAGGGTGAATACCCTCAAACTGTTTATTAAACAAGCAAATAGAACATTTAAAGAAACATCGTAAAAAGAGCATTGAAAAATGATTATTGCTTCTATTTATACATCACCATAAAATTTACAATTAAATCGAAACCCTATTTAAGGTTAAAAAATGAAAATCACCATTAAAATCTCTGATGATGCTGTATCCCAAAGCCTTTATGACGCATTTGCTTCAGAACTAAGAGCAAGGGTATTAGAAGTTTATCCAGGTAGCGATCTCTATATTATTCATGATACTGGAGCAACTACATTTGAAACTTCTGGTTTTCATGATGACAAAGAAGCTCATATCGTTCTTCATGAATTAGTTGAAGACGTTCTCCATCATGGGCATTGGTCAAAATAATTATTCACCTATGTTTTAGCCAGCCTTTACTTATATTCATTAAATTAAAGGCTGGTTACTCTCTCCTCCTCCATCTCTCCATAGTGGCAATTGCTGATCAAGATCATATTTGTTACAAATAAGCTAATCTTAGTCACAAAACCGCTTTTCTTATTACCGTTATATGATAAATTATATAACGTAATTTTCATTTACATTGCTTTTGCTCAATATGGCAGCCAGTGTTTTTACTGGCTCTTTTTTTGTTTCAAAATGCGAAATAATACTTAGGACACCCTCTTTTCGGCCTATTCTGCTATAGTCTCTGTCTATTATCCGATAAAGTTAAAATTCATTTAGTGTAAAACTAGAGGTACTGCCATGAAACGTCTTTTACTTGCTGTATGCTTTACACCGATTATCGCACTAGGCGCTAATGAACCACTAAATATTAGCCAAACTGCCATTGATTATTGTGATATTACAGGCCAAACACTCAATGATGCCTATCGTTCAGATAAAAGCAGCAACGAATTAGCAGCAGATGCACTTACTCAGCTAAAAAGTAAAAATGTTGATCTCGCTAAATTAGAGACAAACGAAGCTGATTTACAAAAGAACTTGGCTGTTGTCATTAAAACCATCCGCGATAATAAAGGTAGCTTTAAGAGCCAGGACGAATTCGCGAAATCGCTAAATGACTCAATCTCCGCTTGCAAAATCCAAACTGAGCTTCTGTTGAACAAAACGAAATAAGCATCAATCTATAAACATGTACCCAGTCTCTATCGAAACTGGGCACATTCTATTATCTCATGAGCTGTTATGGTTGCTCTTTTTGGCATATCGTCTTGATAGAGGCCTGAATGTCCTCGTTATCGCTCAACAATAACTGATTCTTCCCTGAAAATTGCCCGTCACGAATATCAATATTAGCAACAAAAAGTAGTGCACGACCATCATTACCGACCTGATATGTGCCGCATACGCCTACACTTTCACCTTCTTTGTATTGATTCCGCTTAACAACCTTAACGTCATTGAAGTTCACAGGTTGCTGTGAGGCGAGTTTATTTTCGACCAATTGCTGAGCCATTTTTTGAATGTCGGAGTCATGAATTGCTGTAACATATTGATATACAAAGCCAGCAATAATAATCAAAATGACGATAAACAGTTTGGTTTTTATACGTTTCAATACATAATCCTTCTTGGCATTTAGCTAGTCAGACTAATTATAACGATATTAACTTGTTTTATGTGAACAAAATGAGCCAAGTTCGCCAAAATTTGATTTATTGGTGAATACAACAAGCGTGTTCTATAAGCCGTTATTAAGGATATCTTATCTTTTATTAATTAACTTATAATATTGTCAATTTAATTAATTTTTCATTCAATATAATATTCCATCACATTAATTTGATATTTAATTTTTATATTTTTTCATTATTCATTAATAAAAAAAACGTTTTCTAATTTCACTCATAATATTATAATCGAGAAATGATTATCATTTAAATATGGGAATAGAATGAAAGAGAGGATCGTAAAAAATCTTGTTGAGCTTACTTATGGTACTAACAACGATGTAAAAATAGCGGCAATTAATGCTTTAGGTGATTATAAATGTTCAATCGAGCAAGAAGACGCTATTGATAGATTGTTAGTTTTATGTGACGATTATAATAAAGAGATTGCCGTCGCTTCAATTAGTTCATTGAGTAAATTAGCGAAGTTTTTCTCTGATCTATAACGGTAGCATGCCATAACCAATTTAACCCGTGCCAATCAACATAAAAATTACTTATAAATCAATTAATTGCAATTGAAAGAAGAAGCGTATTCAAAATACCAATATTTTTATTACGTATTACTGCCTATAAAAAATAAAAATAGTTACTTTATTTTAAAGATCAATACAACTTTTTTTCATTGTGAAGGAAATAAGAGTAGTTAGTGATGAAACTATGATATATCTCTTTATTTAGGTAAATAGCATTGAAATAATAAATAAAAGAGCCAAAATAATTATTAGTCGGTACCCAACAGGAGTATAAATATGAATTATTTAAAGCCTCTTTTTATTTCAGCAAGTTTATTTGCCATTAGCTTTTCTTCTTTCGCATATAACGATAATAATTATTGTGATGGTGCTTGGCATAAAAATGGTTATCACAATCAGCAACAATATAATGACCGCCCTTGTGATAATAACCGTCACTACAACGGTTCTGGCCGTCACTATGGTCGCCATAATGGAGCTATGCAATATTCAACGTCAATTCAGACAACTCAGCCAGATGAGACCCTGAAAAAAATTGCAGCTGATGCGCCAAAGGGAGAAAGTGGTAAACAATACGTTGTTCGAGTCTCCATTATTGAAATTTCAAACAATAATCCCCCTCAACAGCGATAAACGAATTAGGGCAGTTAACACTGCCCTACAACTCACATCATCAAACGACCTACGAGATAAAAATCATATACCGATAGGCTGATAGCCTTGCCATTCAGGCTTAAAATGCTCACCGTCTGGCTGAGGGATAAGGTGAATATAATAATTGCCAATTTGATCCAATAAGAGACAATCATCAACATCCTTTAAATTGTCTTTATGCTGCTGTTGGCAATTAACTAATAATGCATTAATCGCTTTTTGCTTTGCTTCCGCCGCCGATTCAGCAACGAATAGATCAAACTCATGCAGTTCGGCCAGAGTAGATGGCTGATACCCTCCAACATTAATAAAGTATAGCCGCTGTGTCGTTAAAGAAGGCTCCTGATGTAGTTCGATTTTAAATCCATCCACCCAATTAATCGTTGCATAGCCGTCGATTATGGATCTTATCCTTATTGCCAAACCAAGCTTCCCGCAATGCAGGCCAAGCATCTGTCGGTTTTTCGGCTACAACGAATTGAATATCATGAACTTCTATATTTGACTTCCCTGCATTGCCACCAACATAAAACATAAATAACTTCATTTTATCATCCAAATTATTATACAACCCTCGATATGTAATTCATTACACAACCATTGATGTATGAAAAGAAATTTTTTATCACAACAAACCATAAATTCTGAGTGATTATTTATATTTATCAATATATTAAAGTAATAATTAACCTGTATTTTGCTTAAAGTCCGATCTTAACAAAATGAATAAATAATCACTTGTGATAAATAATTATTTACAACAAATCTATTTTCAGTAATCTAATGATTACTATTTTTTTGCAAGGAAACACCATGGATCGTCGTTCTTTTCTAAAAACAAGCTCAGCCGTTATGGGCGGATTAGCTGTAAACTCTCTTTTCAATCAAGCTATTGCGGAAACAAAAACGCAATTTTTGCTTGATGCGCAACACCCTTTGCTGCTTAATTTTAATGAAAATTCACTCGGCATGTCGCCAAAAGCAAAAGATGCCGTTATTGCCGCTCTACCCGGTTCATTCCGCTATCCTGATGATGCTAGAGCTGACCTAATTGCAGCACTAGGTAAACACTATGCCTTGACCGACAAGCATGTCACATTGGGAAATGGCTCTTCAGAAACCATCCAAGCTGCCGTTGCGATGCTAGCAGCAAAAGCACGCCAACAAAATCAAGGACTTCAACTTATTACGCCCGACCCAACATTCAATTACGCCGAGTTATATACTCAATCATTTGCAGGTAAAATCACTAAAGTTCCGTTAAAAGAAGATTTGTCATTCGACCTAAAAAAAATGGAACAACTTGCTGATGAATTTGATGGGTTATCAATCATTTATATTTGTAACCCAAATAACCCAACGGCGATGATCACACCAGCAAGCGAATTAAGCGAATGGATGCATAAATCTTCAGATAAACAATTTTTCATCGTAGACGAAGCCTACGCTGAATTCGTTGAAGACCCGAAATTTATCAGTGCCATTGAGCTTGTGAAACAGGGTAAAAATAACCTTGTTGTCACTCGCACCTTTTCAAAAATTTTTGCGTTAGCAGGACTGCGTGTTGGTTACGGTATCGCAACCCCTGAAGTTATTGCTGCCATTGATGCGTTTTTACCTTTAGATAATACCAATACGGCTGGCGCCGTTGCCGCTCTTGCTTCTTTGCAGGATAAATCATTTATTGCATATAGTCTGAAATCCAATAACTTATCTAGAAAAATCGTTGAAACCGCATTAGATGAACTCGGTATTACCTATGCCCCCTTCACAAGCGAATTTTATCTTTCATAAAGTTAAAGGTGATGTCAAAACATACCAAAAAAGAATGGCCGATGCGCACATTATGGTTGGACGTGAATTTCCACCAGCAATGGGTTGGAGCCGTTTAACGCTAGGAACCCCCGAAGAGATGGAGCAATTTGTTATTATATTAAAACAGTTCCGCGAGAAAGGTTGGGTATAGTCGCTCGTCTCTCCCCTGTATTTAAGACAGGGGAGAAGACATATTTAAGCCCTTAAAATGGGCCTTTGAAGATAAAAAAGGCGCCCGCAAAGATCAAAATAAAGCCAATAATATGGTTTATCGAAATACTCTCCCCCCAAGATAAAGCACAGAAAACACCACAAAGACACAAAGTGTGATAACTTCCTGCATCGTTTTTAATTCAGCTGCACTATAATATTGATGCCCTAGCCGATTGGCTGGAACCGCAAAGCAATATTCTACAAATGCAATTAACCAACTGAAAAAAATGATGCTATACAGTGGCTTATCTGTAAAACTTTAAGTGTCCATACCATGCAAACATCATAAAAACATTCGAAATCACTAATAATAAAATAGGATAAGATTTAGCAAGCATTTTGGTTAACGTTGAGCAGATAATTTTGACCATTATGAGATCAAAACAAATAAAATTCATTAGAATTTATTTTTCACTCTCACTATCGACACTGCGGATCCTTATTGGTAAAACCACCTGCTATATTCATCAATAAATGAAGAGATTTTGAGGAATCGTATTATGATCCAGTACCGATTAATGGAAATAACGGATTGTGAAAAAGTTGCCCAATTGTTGCAAATTAACGCACAATCACAAGGTGGTGGGTTATTAGGTGAGTACCCTTTAGGTAAAGTTAAAGGGATGTTTGCTAGCGCAAGTCATACCGTTGTAGCCTATGAAAATGAACATATTGTTGGCGTCGTTTTTAGTTTTAGCCCTCTCGCTAAAGCCCTCCCTGCATTGGCGCAATATATCACCCAACACTTTGCCCCCATTATAGAAAATAATTGGTTTTACGGTCCCGTATGTATTGATACTGCATATCGAGGGAAAAGTATTCTTAAATCCCTGTATGACACGATATGTGCTAAACAGACCGGTCAACCCGTCGCATTTATTAATAGTAGTAACATACGCTCTTTAAAAGCACATCAGAAATTAGGTATGCAGAAAATTGCTGAATTTACCTTCGAGCATATTCTCTACTATTTAGTTAAACCATAAACCATCATAGCGCTACAGTTCCATTTTCCACAATACCCCCATTAAATGTACCAAGTAGTACATTTTTATTTTCATTCCTCCTTTCTTACGTTACATTAGTAAAATAATGTTTTGAGAAGTTCTTTTTATGACTGATTTTTTAGCCGCTAATCAAAAAGCATGGGATAAGCAAGCTTTACTGCAACAGCCTTGGTCAATTCCCGTTGACTCTCCGACCATTGCAAAAGCAAAACAAGGTGAATGGCAAGTTCATTTGACGCCTTCGCCATTACCTAAAGCGTGGCTTGGCGATATAAAAGGGAAAAAAATTCTATGTCTAGCCTCAGCAGGAGGGCAACAAGCCCCTGTTTTATCTGCTGCTGGTGCTGATGTCACTGTTTTTGACCTATCAGATAAACAATTAGAACAAGATAGACAAGTTGCTATTCGTGAGAATTTAAAACTAGAAACTATCCAAGGTGATATGCGAGATCTACACGTATTCCCAGATAACCACTTTGATCTCATTTTCCACCCTATTTCTAATCTTTATATACCGGATGTAAATCCTGTTTGGCGTGAATGTCATCGTGTTTTAAATACACATGGCAGACTACTATCCAGCTTTTTTAACCCAATCGTTTTTGTCGGTGACCGTGACCCACAATATAAGGAGCAACAAATAATTAAGCCGACTTATAAAATGCCTTTTTCTGAAATAGAGGCATTAACCCAGGAACAAATCCACTTGAAACAGCAAAATCAAGAAGCTTTTGTTTTTGGTCATTCATTAACCGATTTAATTGGTGGACAAATAAAGGCCGGTTTTCAGCTCGCTGGGTTTTATGAAGATTGGCAACCTAACCCTCGATTTGTTATTGACCATTACCTGCCGACTTTTTTAGCGACATTTGCGATTAAAACCGCCTAGTCATTTAGAAATGATGAAAGCTGATTTTTTGATAAATCAGCCTGCTTGTTTGGCTGGCAATATTTTTCCCATACAAATTCAAATTGTTCTATTGGGATAATGTCATCAATTTCTTCAACAAAAGGAATGGATACCATCGTGTTACCTGACGCATTTTTATGGGAGCGAACGATAAACCGTTTAAAGCCATAGGGTAACTCATTTTTAAACCCAAATACTTCACCACAATAATAACCCGTTTCTTCACCATCCTGGGTTTTATTCAGCACATGGTAATTAACATTTCGATACTTAGCCGCCGTTGGGTAAGCGAGAAAATCTTCTACTGAGTTTTCAATTTTCTTTTTAGTGTCGAATTCTGATACTTGAGCGATATTCGTCATAATACCCGCAATATAAGCACCACCAACCATAAGCAACAGAACTAGGCTTCTTAATAACATTTTTACCACAGCGATTTTTTATAAAACGTACCTAATTACTATATTGAAATTGTAACAAAATGCGACAAATAAGTGAGCGCAGAATGAATTATTTACATTAAAAAATAATTATTCCTGATAAGTAGACATATAACACTGTCTTTTGTGAATTATTGATACATTCTCCAGAGGTAGATCAATATCGCCGCTGAGAGACACCAGACAACCGTCGCAGACCCTAAACAAAACCACGCTGAAAATTTTGTGGCGAGCCAATAGACTGTCAGTAAATACAATAGATATGGAATTAATGACCATATACCAAATAATGCGGTCTTACGTAGTGCTAATGCTCCCTGCTCTTGAACAATGATCACATGGGCGATCAAGGCAAATGTTGGGAACAAAGGTACTAAACCTGCTATATAAAATGTCTTACTTTTTGATAGTAAAGCAATAATTAAAACGGCTAATGCCCCTAATGAACACTTTAAGAACAATGAAAGCATAGTGGTATCTTATTATTTAATAACATTAACAGTTATATTATCTCTAAATATAAAAAAGTAATCAGTTATTTTTTTGCTTAGATATATTGCTGTGCTACCAAAAAATAATCATTATGAAACAATAAGTTAATTTCAACTCCCTCGATTAAGCCCTCGTTATATTTCGGTTAGCATTCAGTTTGAATATAAAGTATACGCATTTCCTGCCGATACCATTAGGGAATACCTACACCTGACTTCTGTATGACCACCATAAGGTGTGTAGCAAATCACTTAGCGATTTGATCATCACCTTATATCAAATAAGTCGTTTATTTGTACGTGTTGAAACATGTTACCGACAGTATGTAAGGAAATAATAATGATGTTCGCGACTTCACAAAAAACTGATTCCCCTTTTTCCCGGTTCTCATTTTCAGGTCTTAAAACAACAACTCTCATTTGGATATTATCTGGATTACTGATCCTACTATTACTCTCTTCATGTTGGTTATTTTTTAGTTATCTTAAAAATTATCAAACGGCACTAGAAAGACTAGATGATATTTATCAAGAGCAGTCTGCACTAAATGATACATGGCAATCTCTTTTACAGGCTCGAAATACCTTAAATAGAGCCAGCTCAAGACATTTGTTAGTGATAAACAAAATGCAAACTGCTAATACTGATATTGATAGTTTAGTTCAACAATTTCAGGAGAAGATGAATAAAACCGAATCACAATGGGCAACTTTTACAGAATTAACACAAAATAAAAACGAATTAGCATTTAATGAGTTACAACAAAGCTATACTCAATTACATTCAGCGTTAATGGAACTATCTCTATTTTTAGTTCAAGGAAAAACTTATGAATTCTTAAATCAACCTACACAAGGTTTTCAAGATACTTTCGAACAAAATTTCAATTATTATCATCAGCAGTTAAATCAGGGTTATCATGATATCACCGCGGCAAGCGAAGAATTGTATCGCAAAAGTCTGATTGGTATTATCGCGGTGATCATTAGCCTAACATTGGTAACCTTACTCGTACGTTTAGTTCTACAACATTTATTTATTCGCCCTCTTAATCAAGTCATTGATGGCATAGAAAAAGTCAGTCAAGGGGTCCTTCACCATCATTTTGACAATAAAGGGTTAGCAGAAATTAAACTGTTGAAACAGCATGTTTCGAATATGCAGAGTAAGTTAATTAATATCGTCAAAAATATCTATTCTAATACCCATACTATCAAAGATGAGATCGGTGATATCACTCAAATGAATCAGGACCTATCTATTCGTGCAGATCAACAAGCTGCTGCTATTGTGGAAACGGCTGCAAGTATAGAGGAATTAGATTCATCCTTTAAACTTAATAGCGCCCATACTCATGAATCCTGCCAACTAATGGCACAGAACGGCATTACTATTGATAAGAGTAGTGAACTTATTTCTGACGTCGTTGAGAACATGGATGATATCGTTGATTTCTCTAAAGAGATCAGCAAAATCACATCAACCATTGATAATATTGCCTTTCAAACTAATTTATTGGCTTTAAATGCCGCAGTAGAGGCCGCCCGAGTTGGCGAGCATGGCAAAGGTTTTGCTGTTGTTGCAAATGAGGTACGTGAGCTGTCGATGAGCTGTAATCAAGCATCTAAAGAAATCAAAGTGCTGATTGATAATTCAAATGAAAAAATTCATCACTGCTTCCAATTAGCCGCTGATGCTAACGATAATATTGTGGCTATCGCAAGAAGTACCGCTAATATTAATGAAATGATACAGAACATCTCGCATGCGTCTAATGAGCAGACTCATGGTGTTGGACAAATCCATATTGCAATTAATGAACTCGATAACACCACCCAAGCGAATGCGGCAATGACGAAAGAATTGCAAGGTTCATTACAATCCTTAAAAACTCAGTCTGAATTACTTGAGGAGATCATTGCGACCTTTCACATTGAACCTACCTCTACACCAACCAAATCGCATAACCAAGAATAAGCCATACTCGTCCAAACAAGGTAGTTACTCAGTAACTGCCTTTACGACTGTCTAGAAAAGCATTTTTAATTGGATATTCATTGCTTTTTGTCTGATATAACAGTAAGACTAATTAGCTATTCACCAATTAAATAATGAGTAAAAATGACAATAAAAATATCTGTACTTGTTGATAACAATACCCTTATCGATAGCTACTTTTGTGGTGAGCCAGGTGTTTGCTACCATATCGAAGCTGATGACCATAAAATTCTTTTTGACACTGGTTACTCCGATATTTTTATCGATAACGCACACACATTAGGGATAGACCTTGCTACGATCACTGATTTAGCCCTGTCTCACGGACATAACGACCATACATGGGGACTGAATCATTTAATACAGCACTACGATAGACGTAATTGCTATTTTCCACAAAAGATCCGCTTGATTTACCATCCAGATGCACTTCTTCCAAAGCAATTTGACACCAAAGTGATTGGTGCCAATATCCCCAAAGATGTATTAAAGGCTTATTTTGATAACTATGAAACAGATAAGCCGTTTTACCTTTCCGACAATGTTATATTCTTAGGGCAGATCCCGAGAAATAATACTTTTGAAGGGAAAGAACCTATTGGAACGACGATTAATGCAGACCATCAAACTATTGATGACTATGTTTGGGACGATAGTGCATTGGCAATAAAAACCACGGAAGGGTTGATTATAGTTACCGGATGTTCGCATTCAGGTATTTGCAATATTGTTGAATATGCAAAACAAGTGACAAAAATAGATAAGATAGTGACAGTCATCGGCGGTTTCCATTTACAAGAAGCCTCTGATGAGGTTTTAAATCAAACTGGGCACTATTTTAGCCAACTTAATGTCGATCAAATACATCCCTGCCATTGTACGGATTTAGCGGCTAAAATTCATCTTTCCAAGTTTGCAGCCATTAAAGAAGTTGGCGTTGGATTAGTGTTAACTTACCCTTCATAATTAAATCAAATTGAGTGACGATAAAAATCTTTTCGTCACTCTTTATGTTTTTCAGCGAAATAACAGTAAAAAAGTCACCATTGCAACATGGCGTTAACATGATTGACTTATTTTCAATGTTTTTAGTAAATTAATGATAGTGCTATAATTAAACTCGAGAGCCAAGGTCACCATCTGCTTTTTCACCAGCAATCATGCGTGTTAATTCTTCACAACGCACGATTTTCCCTTCAGATAAATGGAAGCAGGCAAATACTTCAAATTCACTTGACATCGCCGCTCCTTTTTCTCAGCATGTGCAATATGTTGGGTATGTACACAGTCTTGCCCTTCGGCAATGGATTTTATGGTAATACTAATATTATTCGTGGCCTCTTTTAATACCTTAAGATGCGCAACAAATTCTTCATAATTAATTTTTTTACCGTCGACAATTTGTATGTAGTTTGGCGAAAAATATTGTTCAATCACTTCCACTGAACCAATCTCTTTGCCAAGCACATCCGTTAGAGCTTGTTCAACAAATTTTATCTTATTCATTCTTTATCCCATTTAGTTTATATATCATGATTTGATAGATATCTTGGCATCGACGTGTTATTTCAAGCTTACCTTTAAAAAATTATCATAAAATGCCTAGAAACAGATAAAAAGTGCGAACAAAAGCCGACAAAAAACATTTTATTGTTTATGGTTTTTAGCCTTTTGCGGAAGGATGATATAATAATTCGGCTCACACATTTATTTGAGGGTAAACAGTCGGTTCTATGACCGCCATTGAAGATAAGTTAACTCAAAACATAATAAAACAGGGCTTCACTAGATATGAAACCCTTTAATTTAACCTGAGCTTATTTTAATTTACTGTTACACAACTCTTGTAGCCGATTAATAAAGCGTGCAACATGGAAGCCATCACAAACTGCATGATGAACCTGTACTGAGAGCGGCAATAACAGTCTATCCCCTTCTTGCTGATATTTTGCCATTGTTATAATGGGTGCAAAATAATCGGTAAAATTAGCAACATTTAAATTAAAGCTATCAAAATTAACCCAAGGTAATGCTGAAATATTTAAATGATTTTCTGGTGTTACCCCTTGAGGAAATAACTTGGTATCACTTTTATAACGTTCCATTACCGATAAATAATTCACCATAAATTGATCAATATCGGATGAGTATGGGCAACTCAGTGCTGAAAATGTCTCTGTTTCTTGATGGAATACGGTGAATTGTGGGTCGACTGAATCCCATACGATCAATTCATCATCTTTTATCGCCATTCTCAACTCATCAAATTGATTCACGGCCTGAGCAATCAGATAGATCATTACCGGATAAAACTTATACGCTGAATCATCCAATGACTTTTTTTAACGTCGTGATATCAATTTTGCTTGTTAAGCTAAAACCACATGGTAAACGATGCCGATAAAACTCAAAATGCTCACGGCGAACCCAATTTTTTACATCAAATTTTGTATAGTTCATAACATATCCCTTCTGAATTTTTATTTACTAAATGACTTTAATCAGAAGGGCATTCTCTCTGTCTGGATGGATAACATTTTCCCTCCACTTTTAGCTCAAAATGCGATAGGTAATAATAATAGCAAAATTCCGCACAAACACTAAACCCTAACTAAAAACATCCATCATATTTCTAGCATGTCTAAATGATCCCGTCATTTTTATCGCTGTTGCTCACGATAATCAGCTACATTTCCCGAGTAATTCGCCTTAAGAAGCGGGTTATCTGTAGCAAAAGAGAATATAAATTATTACTACCAATACGATAAGAATAACTATACTAAAAATTATCAAGGTCATCCTTTCTTCATTATCAATCTGTTTTGCTATTACCTCTGGCTTCTCTATTTTCTCCATTTCACGTTGATACTTTGTTACTGATTGCTTCTTTGCTTCCCTGCTTTTTATCAAACAGTGACAAAATAATAACCGGAAGGATAAGGACCAGAGCAATAAAACCGATAATGATTGAGAATGTAATAACAATTAGCCCATCCATAAAACTCCTGTTATTAATATGTTATTGTATTACTTTTATACCAATACAAACCAACAAATATTTTTATATCTTCCCCATATATTTTTTTCTAAGCTCTTCAATACTAGGTCTATCACTTTTGTCTTTTGGTAAATTAATTATGGTAGAAATAATATAATACCTACCTTAAGGCAGGTAACCCAAAAAGAACAATCAAATTAATTTAAGACAACAAAAAACGGGAGCCATTACGCTCCCGTTATTAATTATATTACGCAACAAATTACATATGGCTAATAATTGCGTCGCCGAACTCGCTACATTTCAGTAGTTTAGCGCCGTCCATCAGACGTTCGAAGTCATAAGTTACGGTCTTAGCTTCGATTGCGCCTTCCATACCTTTAACGATTAGGTCAGCCGCTTCTGTCCAGCCCATATGGCGTAACATCATCTCTGCGGAAAGAATAATTGAACCTGGGTTCACTTTATCCTGACCTGCATACTTAGGTGCTGTACCATGTGTTGCTTCAAACAGTGCGCATTCTGAACCAATGTTTGCACCTGGAGCGATACCGATACCACCAACTTGTGCCGCCAATGCATCAGAAATATAGTCACCATTTAGGTTCATACATGCGATAACATCATATTCCGCTGGGCGCAGAAGAATTTGTTGTAAGAACGCATCAGCAATCACATCTTTGATAATGATGTCTTTGCCATTTTTTGGATTCTTAATTTTCACCCATGGGCCGCCATCAAGTAGCTCACCACCGAACTCTTCTAATGCCAGTTGGTAACCCCAATCTTTAAAGGCACCTTCAGTGAACTTCATAATGTTGCCTTTATGAACCAAAGTCACTGAATCACGACCGTTATCGATAGCATATTCAATCGCAGCACGAACTAGACGTTTTGTTCCTTCTTCTGAGCAAGGTTTAACGCCAATACCACAATTTTCTGGGAAACGGATCTTAGTTACACCCATTTCATTTTTCAGGAAATTAATGACTTTATCTGCTTCTGCGCTACCTGCTTTCCACTCAATACCCGCATAGATATCTTCTGAGTTTTCGCGGAAGATAACCATATCAGTGAGTTCAGGTTGCTTAACAGGACTTGGCGTACCTTTATAGTAACGCACAGGGCGTAGACAGATATAGAGGTCGAGTTGTTGACGTAGCGCTACGTTCAAAGAACGAATACCACCGCCAACTGGGGTTGTCAGAGGGCCTTTAATTGAAACACGGTAATCACGGATTAAATCGAGAGTTTCTTGCGGTAACCAAACATCTTTACCATAAACTTGAGTAGATTTTTCGCCGGTATAGATTTCCATCCAAGAAATCTTGCGCTCGCCGTTGTAGGCTTTTTTAACTGCTGCATCAACCACTTTCAACATCGCTGGCGTCACATCAACACCAATACCATCACCTTCGATATAAGGAATGATCGGGTTGTTCGGAACATTCAGTTTGCCTTTAGCATCAATGGTAATTTTAGCGCCTTCTGCCGGAACTACTACTTTGCTTTCCATTAACCTCTCCTTTCACTTGCGCATTTGCTTGTTAATTTTTTGTAAGAGACCTGTCAATACTACTTCAAACTTTCTCTAACGCCAATGGTTAGTCGTTCAAGGTTTTATGCGGATCGCATTAAACGTACTGACTGACTCACATTTTTTGTTGATTTAGTTAACACATTTCCCATTAAATCAACAAGGTACGATAAAAGCCTAATCTTAAAGAAATTACGTAACCAAGATGTTGCTTCGATGATTTAGTGAATAAATGAATAGTTGTTGAAAAAAGAGACTATTTGCAGTTTATCTTAAATGCTATTAAGAAAAATTCGTTTTGCTCACATAAACTAGGTTTATTAAAGCAATTTATCATTGTAAATTAATAGGTTTTAACAGATTTAATGATTTTAAAGTTTTTTATTATGTTATTTGGTTTTTTTAATTAATAACCATTGATAAAAATAAGCTCTATTATTCTTCTGTTAAGTTTATCAATAAGATAAACTCATAGACCTTAGATGTATAAAATTAACATCTTTAGATAGAGATACAACTTTAAATATAAAAAATCATTCTCAAACTTAATAAATAATAAACTATCTCCGTCTCCTTATACTTTTATATCTTTCATTTTGAACTTTTTTAAATGCCCCTCTTTAAATGACATTTTTTATCTTCTCTTTGTGATTGACAATAAACCTCATCTCCCTCCTTGCTCTTTTGTGTCATTTTTCTTAAAAATCAACTACACTGAAAGCTCAGCCAACATTTTGTTGGCCTGTTTTTATCAATATTTAGTTAATCTGTTAAAATGGATTCTCATGTCTACATCGAATTATAAAGCTAGACCACCAGCCAGTAAGAAAGCGCCGCGCAAGTTTGGGTCAAAAGCCACCTCTGAGCATTTTCGTTCTTCATTGTCATCTCGGACTCAATCTAAGCCCCTTACGTCGCGTAAAGTGATCTTATTTAATAAACCTTTCGATGTATTACCGCAGTTTACCGATGAGCAAGGCCGAGATACCCTAAAAAAATATATTCCAATTACCGATGTTTATGCGGCTGGCAGGTTAGATCGTGACAGCGAAGGATTACTCATTTTGACTAATGATGGGAAATTACAAGCGCGTTTAACACAACCGCAAAAAAACACCAATAAAGTCTATTATGCGCAAGTTGAAGGTATCCCTGATGACGCGGCTCTTGTGAAATTTCGCCAAGGTCTGACTCTTAAAGATGGTCCGACACGCCCTGCTGGTATAGAACGAGTCAATGAACCTGATTGGTTATGGCCGAGAACCCCACCAATTCGTGAACGTAAGAACATCCCGACTAGCTGGCTAAAAATCACACTTAGTGAAGGAAGAAATCGTCAAGTTAGGCGCATGACGGCGCATATTGGTTATCCGACTTTGCGGCTAATTCGCTATCAAATTGGTGAGTATACTCTTAATAATTTAGCACCTGGTGAATGGAAGGAGATCACTCTTGTTTAAACCTCATGTTACTGTCGCAACGATTGTCCATGCGAAGGATAAGTTTTTGGTTGTTGAAGAATGGGTTAATGGCAAACCGACGTGGAACCAACCCGCAGGTCACCTAGAAGCAGATGAAACACTATTAGCCGCTGCTGAACGTGAATTATTCGAAGAAACGGGCATTAAAGGGCGACCGCAAAAACTGCTTAAAATTCACCAATGGATAGCTCCCGATAATACCCCCTTTATTCGCTTTCTCTTTGCATTGGAACTGCCTGAGCGTTGTGATACCCAGCCACAAGATAGCGATATCACTTGCTGCCATTGGGTGAACGCGCAAGATATTTTGAACAGTGATTGCTTGCGTTCACCGCTTGTCGCCGAAAGCATACGTTGTTTTCTCGAAGGCACCCAATATCCACTTGATGTGTTATCCGCATTTGGGGAGCACTTTGGCTGATTCACGTTGTGTCACAACACGGCTGGCTCTAAGCGCTAACAGATACTTATCGTTTGCGGGTATGCCAATACCCATTTCGAGCAGAAATCATGATTAGAATATTCCCCCTGCTAACGCTGGCGTAACAAGGGTACAACATGGTAAAGTATGGGGCTTAATTTTTCCGCAGTGAGAGTATTCCATGTCAGATAACAGCCAAAAAAAAGTCATCGTCGGTATGTCCGGAGGTGTAGACTCATCCGTTTCAGCTTATTTGCTTCAACAGCAAGGGTATCAGGTTGTTGGTCTGTTCATGAAAAACTGGGAAGAGGATGATGACGAAGAGTATTGTTCCGCCGCGACCGATCTTGCTGATGCACAATCTGTTTGCGATAAATTAGGCATTGAACTTCATACCATTAATTTTGCAGCAGAATATTGGGATAATGTGTTTGAACACTTTTTGTCCGAGTACAAAGCAGGCCGTACGCCAAACCCTGATATTTTGTGTAACAAAGAGATCAAATTCAAAGCCTTCCTTGAATTTGCCGCAGAAGATCTCGGTGCCGACTATATCGCAACGGGCCATTATGTGCGCCGCCGCGATGTGAATGGTAAAAGCCAATTGCTTCGAGGCTTAGATAGCAATAAAGACCAAAGCTATTTTCTCTATACCCTCAGCTATGCGCAAATTGCTAAAAGCCTATTCCCTGTTGGTGAATTAGAGAAACCAGAAGTCCGCCGTATTGCAGAAGAAGTCGGTTTAGTCACCGCAAAGAAAAAAAGACTCTACGGGGATTTGCTTTATTGGTGAGCGTAAATTCCGTGATTTCCTTGGGCGCTATTTACCTGCACAACCAGGCCCTATTGTGACCGTTGATGGTGAAACCATTGGTCAACACGAAGGTTTGATGTACCACACGCTAGGCCAACGTAAAGGGCTGGGTATTGGTGGTATGAAAGAAGGCTCGGATGAACCTTGGTACGTTGTCGATAAAGACGTTGAAAATAATCGCCTAATTGTTGCACAAGGGCATGAACATCCTCGTCTGATGTCAACAGGTTTGATCGCCCAACAATTAGATTGGGTCGACAGAGAGCCTTTAACACAAACATTACGTTGTGCTGTCAAAACCCGCTATCGTCAAGCTGACATCCCCTGTACTGTCACGCCACTTAATGACGGGAAAGTTGAAGTTATTTTTGATTACCCTGTTGCAGCAGTGACTCCAGGTCAATCAGCCGTATTTTACCTTGATGAAGTGTGTCTAGGTGGCGGTATTATCGAATCTCGTATTCAGGAGTAGTTGTGGCTAAAAAATTATCGCGATATTACACTTGCGCTCGCGGGCATCTGCCAAGCCAGTTACATGGTTCAAAAACTTGCACAAGAAGGTAGTTGTAACGACCATGATCTTGAAGTCATGGTCAATAGCTTAACCAACATGAATCCATCTTCCACCATCGATGTTTATGGGAATGACCCTGTCAACCTAAAAACAGGTCTTGGTGCGATGCTTGGCATGTTATCTGGCGGCAATAACGCAAGCGCATTATCCGCTGAAGTGACCCGCTATATGCTCAGTATTATCGTACTAGAACGCCGCCTCAATAAGAATCAACAAGCTATGGATAAGCTCGGGCAACGAATCGAACAGTTTGAGCGTCAAGCAAGCTATTTTGACCCTATGTCTGACGGTGTTTTTAACGCACTAGCGGGATCTACGTGGATGTAATTAGTCCACTAGGCCCTCGGATTCAAGTGACTGGCTCCCCTGATATTTTAAAAAATTCACTGGTTCAAGCGAAAGTCAGAACACTTTTGCTCAGTGGTATCCGTAGTGCTGTACTCTGGCAGCAAGTTGGGGGAAAGTCGTCTGCAATTAATGTTTTCCCGAAGCCGTCTGAGTAATCAGGCGAAAGAAATTCTGTCTCACTTTTAAAATTTGGAGTTGCTACCAATGGAATTATCCTCACTGGACCGCTGTATCCCCGATTGACGGCCGTTACGGTGATAAAGTCAGCGCACTACGCACTATTTTTAGTGAGTTTGGCTTACTGAAATTTCGCGTGCAAGTTGAAGTTCGCTGGCTACAAAAACTGGCGGCAACCGCTCAAATCAAAGAAGTTCCATCATTTGATGATGACGCAAAACGCTTACCTAGATGCAATTGTTGCGAACTTCAGCGAAAAAGATGCTATGCGCATTAAAGAGATCGAGCGTACAACTAACCATGATGTGAAAGCCGTCGAGTACTTTCTAAAAGAAAAAGTGGCGCAAGTACCTGCATTACACGCTGTTTCTGAATTTATTCACTTTGCCTGTACTTCTGAAGACATTAACAACTTATCTCATGCGCTGATGCTAAAAACAGCGCGAGAAGAAGTGCTACTGCCACAATGGCGTCAAATTATTGACAAAGTTAAAGCAATGGCTCAGGAATATCGTCACCTACCTTTGCTGTCACGTACCCATGGTCAACCGGCAACACCGTCAACAATCGGTAAAGAGTTTGCGAACGTTGCTTACCGTATGGAGCGCCAATACCGTCAGTTAGAGCAAATTGAGATCTTAGGTAAAATTAATGGTGCGGTTGGTAACTATAATGCGCATATCGCAGCTTACCCAGAAGTTAACTGGCACGAGTTTAGCGAAACGTTTGTCACTTCTTTAGGTATTACTTGGAACCCATTCACCACGCAAATCGAGCCGCATGATTATATTGCCGAGCTGTTCGATTGTGTCGCACGCTTTAATACCATTGTGTTAGATTTTGACCGTGATATCTGGGGCTACATTGCACTGAATCACTTCAAACAAAAAACCATTGCTGGTGAAATTGGTTCTTCAACCATGCCACATAAGGTTAACCCTATTGATTTTGAGAACTCAGAGGGTAACTTAGGTTTAGCGAAAGCAGTATTGGGCCATTTAGCGAGCAAACTGCCGGTTTCACGTTGGCAACGTGACCTGACTGACTCGACTGTATTGCGTAATCTGGGGGTTGGTCTTGGCTATTCGCTAATCGCTTATCAATCTACCCTAAAAGGTTTAAATAAATTAGAAGTTAATGAGCAACACCTGCTCGATGAATTAGACCAAAACTGGGAAGTACTTGCTGAGCCTATTCAGACCGTTATGCGCCGTTATGGCATTGAAAAACCTTATGAGAAGCTTAAAGAGCTTACTCGCGGTAAACGCGTCACGGCTGAAGGCATGCAGCAATTTATCGACGGACTTGCCCTTCCAGAAGAAGAAAAAACGCGCTTGAAAGGGATGACGCCAGCTAATTACATTGGTTACGCTGTCACTTTTATTGATGAGTTAAAATAATTTTCACCTTTTTAAGTCCTCTCTCTAAGCAAAAGTAGGCAGGAAATATCCCGCCTACTTTTACTGTTTCTGCCCATATCTTGGGTTTGTTTGCCTTTGGTTTACTTAATCACTTGTTGTAAAGCGCTTATCTTTTTACCATAGAGCTTCTAATGCTATTCTTGTTGCAATAATATCGAGCAATTCTCTCTTTTTAATGTGAGGTTTTAGATGCGTATTCTTATCGTTGAAGACAATGCTCTTCTTCGTCACCACCTAACGGTTCAACTCAAAGAGCTTGGTCATCAAGTCGATGCAGCCGAAGACGCTAAAGAAGCTGACTATTTTTTACGTGAAAGCTGTCCCGATATTGCGATGGTCGACCTAGGGTTACCTGATGAAGATGGTTTATCTATGATCAAGCGCTGGCGCAGTACACAAATCAACATTCCTGTACTGGTACTAACTGCACGTGAAAGTTGGCAAGAAAAGGTCCAAGCGCTCAATAGTGGTGCAGATGATTATGTTACTAAGCCTTTTCATCTTGAAGAGCTGGTTGCACGTATGCAAGCTCTGATGCGCAGAAATAGTGGCCTCGCCTCTCAGGTATTAGAATTAGATGGCTTCGTCATTGATTTATCAAGAAAAGAGTTCACGGTAAATGGTGAACCCGTTAAATTAACCGCTTTTGAATACACGATTATTGAAACTTTGCTACGTAACAATGGGAAAGTGGTTAGCAAAGATTCGTTGATGCGCCAGCTCTACCCTGATGCTGAGCTACGTGAAAGCCATACAATTGATGTGTTAATGGGCCGTTTACGTAAAAAAATACAGCAGTTTCATGCTAATGACGTGATAGTGACTGTCCGTGGGCAAGGCTATCGTTTTGATGTGAATGGCTAATATGCGGCTAAAGAAATTTAAATTTAAGCCTTTATCCCTGAGGGCACGCTTTTTGTGTGCGACCTCAGCGGTGATCCTCGCCCTAACGCTCTCCTATGGTATTGTCGCCATATTAGGCTATTTAATTAGTTTTGATAAAACGACCTATACCTTGTTACGTAGTCAAAGCAATCTTATTTATAGTTTAGTGCAGTGGCAAAATAACAAAATTGATATTCGCGTACCGCCTAATTTCACCTTAAATAATCCAACGTTAATCATAATATACAATGAAAACGGGCAGGTTCTATGGCGCCAACGGGAAATGCCTAACGTCTAAAACCTCATTCGCCGTGATTGGTTAAAAAAAGAAGGGTTGTATGAAATTGACACTGATATCGGTGAAACTCGCCTGTTGTTACAAAACAACCCTGAATTTAACAGTAAACTTGATGATATGAACCATAATGACGAGCCGCTAACCCACTCAGTGTCCGTCAATCAATATGGTGCGACAGAAAATCTCCCACCGCTGACTATTGTGGTCGTTGATACATTGCCTCAGGACTTACAAAAAACGGGGTTAGTCTGGGAATGGTTTGGCTATGTACTGCTTGCTAATCTTATTTTAGTGATCCCTCTACTTTGGCTCGCCGCTTATTGGAGCTTGCGTCCCATTAAATCGCTCGTTTCACAAATTAGTAGCCTAGAAAAAGGTGAACGCGAGATGTTGGATGAAAATCCACCTTATGAGTTGCGTGGCTTGGTTCGAAACTTAAATAATTTGCTGACTAACGAGCGTAAGCGTTATAGCAAATATCGCACCACGCTTTCTGATTTAACCCATAGCCTAAAAACCCCTCTCGCCGTTTTACAGTCCACTTTGCGCTCACTAAGAACAGGTAAACAGATGACGATTGAGCAAGCAGAGCCTGTGATGCTTGAGCAAATTGGTCGTATTTCTCAACAAGTGGGTTATTACTTGCATCGGGCTTCTGCTCAAGGTGACAATAACCTTATGTTGCGCGAGATATCCTCAGTTCCCTCTTTGCTCGATAGTCTTGCTAGCGCCTTACATAAGGTTTATCAAAATAAAGGTGTCTCGATCACCGTTGATATTTCGCCTGAAGTGACTTGGCTAGGCCAGCCGAATGACTTTATGGAAGTAATGGGCAACATAATGGAAAACGCCTGTAAGTACTGCCTTGAGTTTGTCGAAGTGACCGCCCGTGTTGGGGATGACCATTTGGTGATCACTGTCGATGATGATGGCCCCGGTGTACCCGAAAGCCAACGTAACCTTATTTTTGCGCGGGGGCAACGTGTTGATACCTTAAGGCCCGGTCAAGGCCTTGGCTTATCTATCGCCGTTGAAATTATTGACCAATATGATGGCGATATTACGATCAGTGACAGCCCCGCTCGGTGGTGCACGAGTGGAAGTAACTTTTCGTCGGCAAGAAGTGAATCAAGATAATTAATCTGTGATCATCGCGCTTGTTTAACCCCTGCTATGGCGGCAAATTCAGGTATACTATCAATAGATATGTTAACGCAGGACAATAAGATGGATTATAAACTGAATCTTGACTGGCAGAGTTTTCTGGATAGTCATTGGCAGAAACGCCCTTTACTCATTAAAAATGGTTTTACACGTTTTATTGATCCTATCTCGCCTGATGAACTCGCGGGACTGGCGATGGAAGATGAGGTTGACAGTCGTTTAGTCAGCCATAAAGAAGGGTTATGGGAAGTTGCTCATGGTCCTTTTGAAAGTTATGACCACTTAGGCGAAGAGAATTGGTCTATCCTAGTACAAGCCGTTGACCATTGGCATCATCCCAGCGCGGCGTTGATGAAACCCTTTAGAGTCTTGTCTGACTGGCGAATGGATGACTTAATGATCTCCTACTCTGTTCCTGGCGGCGGTGTCGGCCCACATTTAGACCAATATGATGTTTTTATCATTCAAGGTGAAGGCCGTAGGCGTTGGCGCGTTGGTGAAAAAGTGCCGATGAAACAACACTGCCCTCACCCTGATCTTCTGCAAGTGCAACCATTCGATGCCATTATTGATGAAGAGATGGAGCCGGGGGATATTCTGTATATTCCACCTGGGTTCCCACATGAAGGTTACGCCATTGAGCCTTCTCTCAACTACTCTGTTGGCTTCCGTGCACCGAATACCCGTGAGCTTATTAGTAGCTTTGCGGATTATTTGATTTCCAATGATTTGGGGAGCTACCGCTATAGTGACCCTGACCTCTCATTCCGAGATAACCCAGCTGAAATCTTGCAGGGCGAACAAATCAAGTTACGTGAAATGATGGAGTCCATGCTCCACGACCCTGAGCTTTTCCGTAAATGGCTCGGTGAATTTATTTCACAATCACGCCATGAGCTAGACCTTGCACCGCCAGAGCCGCCTTATGAGCAAGATGAGGTGTACGATCTGCTTAAAACACAGCAAGAGACCTTGTATAAACTCAATGGCCTCAGGGCATTACGTGTCGGCGATCAATTCTTTGTTAATGGTGAATGCTTAGAAACGACTTGTTATGCTGCGGCAGATAGCCTATGCCGTTATGACGCGGTGAATACTCAGCAGCTTGGTGATGCAATTGATGACGTGAATTTCATTGCGTTAATGACTGCGCTCATCAATAGTGGTTATTGGTACTTTGATGACTAATCAATAATATCATTCTGCACCTTATGGTGAATTCATAAGGTGCAGACTCTTAGCCTACGCCTACGGTTTAATTGCGCGCACGTTCAGCCGTCAACTCAACAATACGCATTATCACGCTTACAGCCTGCTCCATACCCTCTTGGGTAATAAATTCATGCTTACTATGAAAGTTATAGCCACCCGTAAAAATATTCGGGCAAGGTAGGCCTCGGTATGACAGTTGAGCGCCATCGGTTCCACCACGAATCGGCTTCACGATAGGTTCAATACCGCAATCTCTCATGGCTTGGTGAGCTATTTCAATAACATGTGGATGTTTCATTACCTCTTTATGCATATTGTAATAGCTATCATCGATAGTCAGTTCAATGTAGCAGCTTGGGTGTAATCCCTGCCCTACTTTTTCTGCAATACGGATAATATTTTTCTTACGCTCTTCAAATTTTTGGCTATCAAAGTCACGAATAATATAGTTCATTTCTGCTTTTTCAACTGTCCCCTTCATGGAGTTCAGGTGATAAAAACCTTCGTAACCATCGGTATTTTCCGGTGTTTCTTCTCTCGGTAATTCAGCGTGAATACGGTTTGCCAGTGTTAACGCATTCACCATCACCCCTTTTGCCGTACCTGGGTGTACATTATTTCCCACGATTTTTATCGCTACATTCGCGGCATTAAAGTTTTCATACTCGAGTTCACCGACCGCCCCCCCATCAACGGTATAAGCCCAGCGTGCGTCAAAGACATTTAAATCAATATATTGAGCACCACGCCCTATCTCTTCATCAGGAGTAAAGGCAAGACAAATTTTACCATGTGGCACATTATTGGCCTTTAAACGCACAAATGCGGTTATTATCTCTGCTATACCTGCTTTATCATCCGCACCAAGTAAGGTTTTACCATCTGTCATGATCAATGTTTTGCCGATCATCTCATGCAATACAGGAAACATCACCGGAGATAGCACCTCATCACCAATGCCTAAAGCAATATCACCACCTCGATAATTTTCTAAAATCTGGGGGGAAACATGTTTACCAGAGCAATCCGGGGAAGTGTCTAAATGTGAAATAAAACCAATAGTAGGAACATCCCAATCAACATTCGCAGATAAACAAGCGGTCACACACCCCTGCTCTGAAAGGGCGACATCTTCAAAACCGAGCTCTCTTAGTTCCTTGACCAGTGCACGAGCAAATTTTAGCTGGCCTGTGCTACTAGGTATTGTTTTAGCATTTAATTTTGATTGTGTATCAAAAGCAGTATATTCAAAAAACCGCTCTAAAAGTTTGTCCATACGTAATTCCCCCAAGTATCAATAAGATTATTATGAGAAAGAACGTATGAACAATTCTTGTTTTAAATCACCTTTGGGGCTAATGGTGGCTTATTTCCGATAAAATAATACTGATAAGATAAATCGAGTACCACTTATTGATAAGTTTTGTCGCCTTATCAATATTTAATAAAATTTATCTTGTTATGGCTTATTGTTGATAAAGTTAGGTTTTATTTGCATTAGCTTCTACTTTCCATTGTGCCTTTTTGACATCAATAGCAACAGGTATTAAACGTATCTTCGCGAAGATATTCGCAATATTTTGTTGCTCTAAAAATGCACTATCACTCATACGAATAAAACCATAATTTGTGCGTTGTAACGCTTTTAACCATATTTTTTTATCGAGCCCCGTTGATGCAGACAAAATTGCAGCCGTTTCTTGCGGGTTGGCATTTACCCACTCACTTTGCTGGCTCAATTGCGTAATAATCGCTTCAGCGTATTGTGGTTGTTTTTCAGCAAACTGCCGACTGGCAAGGAAAAACGTATAGTGAGAAGCTAAATTTTCCCCATTCACAATTTCACGTACAGGCAAGCTTGTTTCAACTTCTGCTAAAAAAGGGTCCCAAATCGCCCATGCATCGACAGCACCTTGTTCAAAAGCCACTCTGGCATCTGATGGTGGTAAATAAACTGGCGTTATTTCGTTATATTTCAATCCGGCCCGCTGTAAGGCAGCAACTAGCAAATAATTAACATCGGAGCCTTTATTTAAGGCAACCCGCTTGCCTTTTAAATCACTTACGGATTGAATGGGCGAGTTTTTAGGTACGACAATCGCTTCTGATTGAGGGTTACTGGGGGAATGGCCTAAATATACAAAATCTGCTTGAGCCGCCTGAGCAAATATTGGTGGTGCATCCCCTGTTGCCGCAAGGTCAATACTGCCAATATTTAAGCCTTCTAGCATTTGAGGGCCTGCTGGAAACTCAATCCAGCGAACATTCACATTATATTCTTTAAATACCGGCTCTAGCGTTCCTCGATATTTAAGCAATGCTAAAATATTCGCTTTCTGATACCCAATATTAATTACTTTCGTTTCTGAATAAGCAAAACTGGTAAAGGTATACATAACCCACAATACCATCAATAAAATAAACTTTTTCACCAAGGCTCTCCTAACACGCTAAATAGTGTTGCATTGCCAACAATAATTATTGGCAAGAATCGAATAAAATAGTGAGGCTAATACCCTACACTGCCTGCTTTGGTCGCATGTGGATACCGATCGTTTCACCAAGTGACCTAACGTGTTGCGGTGATACCGCGGCCTCTTTATCCACTAACAGCGGCATCACTAATTCTGCAAATTGATGGGCTTCGTCTAAGTGTGGATACCCTGAAAAAATAAATTTGCTGATCCCAAGCGATTGGTACTCCCTGATACGTGCCGCAACTTGCTGAGGATCGCCCACTAAAGCTGTACCAGCCCCAGAACGCACCAAGCCAATCCCCGCCCATAAATTAGGGGCAATGAAAAGGTTATCTTTTGAACCGCTGTGCAATGATTGCATGCGTTTTTGGCCGGCGGAGTCCATCCGAGAAAAGACCGATTGTGCCTTGGCAATTGTTTCATCATCAATGTGTGAAATAAGGCGGTTGGCGGCATCAATGGCCTCTTGCTCCGTCTCTCGCACAATCACATGCAACCGAATACCAAATTCCACATAATTCCCTTTAGCTTGAGCATATCTTTTCACCGCATTAATTTTCTCACTAACCTCCGCAAGGGGCTCTCCCCATGTTAAATAGGTATCAATCTGTTCAGCGGCAATTTCCATTGCTTCTGGTGATGACCCGCCAAAATAGAGAGGAGGCCCGTATGGTTGTGCCGGAGGAAATAGCAAACTGGCATCTTCGACCTGTATATGTTCACCCTGATAATCAACCGCTTCCCCTCTCATAAGGCGTCTGTATATATCAAGGAACTCTTTAGTTACTTTATATCTGTCACTGTGATTTAAAAAAATACCATCGCCTCTGTTTTCAACAGGATCACCACCTGTCACCACATTGATTAACACACGACCATCAGAGAGCCTATCCAATGTTGATGTCATTCGAGCCGCCAATGTCGGTGACTGTAAGCCGGGTCTCACCGCGACTAAAAAGCGTAATTTTTGTGTGACTGAGAGTAAGGATGCCGCCGTTATCCACGGATCCTCACAACTTTTTCCTGTCGGGATCAGGACACCATGAAAACCAAGGCTATCGGCTGCAATCGCAATCTGCTGTAAATATTGGAGTGTGACAGCCCGACCACCTTTTTGAGTTCCTAAATAACGCCCTTCCCCTTGCGTTGGTAAAAACCAAAACAATTGCAGTTTTTGTTGTATCGTCATCTTGAGATTCCTTATTTTCAGTGATCAAGCAAACTTTCGCTCAGTCAACGCATTAAGTACTTGTGATTCCAAATCAATTAAAAAGGCATTGGTTAAGTTTCTGGGGTAGTTTTCGTTGATATTAATATCCAGGTGCAGCATCCCTTCCTTTAGCATCAATACTCGCTCCGAGGTCCATACTGCTTCATGAATATCATGCGTGACCAAAACCACCGTAAATTGATACTGGTGCCATAATTTGATCAGCAGTTGTTGCATTTCCATACGTGTTAAGGCGTCCAATGCCCCAAAAGGCTCGTCGAGTAGTAACAAACGAGGCTGATGGATTAATGCTCTCGCTAAAGCGACTCGTTGTTTTTGTCCTCCTGAAAGTTCTTCTGGCCATTCACCCGCCTTGTCTGACAGACCCACGGAGGCTAGCACCTTAAGTGCCTCATTGTGCGACGTTCTGTTTAACCCGAGCGCCACATTTTCAATCACCGTTTTCCAAGGTAAGAGCCGAGGCTCCTGAAACATGATGCGAATATCCCCATGAAAATTGGATAAAGGCTGTTTTGCCACGGTGATCTCCCCTGATGTTGGCGAATCTAAATTAGCCAACAAACGTAATAAGGTACTTTTTCCGCAACCACTGTGCCCCACGATGGTCACGAATTGCCCAGTGGGGATAGCAAAATTGAGTGACCGTAAGACGTTATTTCCCCTAAAGCCTTTTATCACACTCTCTAATTGAATTGGGATCCCCGTATTGGCTGCAAAACATTGTGTTTTCGTTATCATGCTGTGACCTCTTTTTTATGCCATTTGGGATGCCATTGAAGTAGAACCCTTTCGAGTAAATAGGTGAGTGTATCGGCTGTTTTTCCTAATAAGGCGTAAATAATTAAGGTGAAAACCACGATATCCGTTCTTAAAAACTCACGAGCGTTCATCGCTAAGTAGCCGATCCCCGCATTAGCCGAAATCGTCTCTGCAACAATTAATGTCAGCCACATCAAGCCCAATGAAAAACGTACCCCTACAAATATTGCAGGTAGTGCTCCCGGGAAAATAACATGGCGAAATAGGCTATAACCGTGTAAACCATAGCTTTTTGCCATTTCAATTAATTTATGGTCGAGATGTTTAATACCATGCAACGTATTCAAATAAATTGGGAAAAAGGTTCCTAGTGCGACAAGAAATATTTTTGCCGATTCATCAATACCAAACCAAAGGATCACCAAGGGAATTAATGCTAAATGGGGCACATTACGGATCATTTGAATGGAACTATCTAATAAGAGTTCACCTAATCGAGAAAGTCCTGTTATTAATCCCAAGATTAATCCGATTGAGCTGCCAATAATAAATCCAATGCCCGCACGTAATGCACTAATTCCTAAGTTCTCCCAAAGTTCACCATTTTTTATAAGGTTCCACCCCGCACTAAAAACTTGTAGAGGCTCAGGTAATATTCGGCTCGAAAGCCAACCTGTACTGACTGAAAATTGCCAAACGATTAATAAACTCAGTGGCACTAACCAACTCAAAATAACAATACGTGAGTAGCCCATACTTAAAGCCTCATTTCATTGATTAATGGTAATTGAGTCTGATAGTTAATATGCTGAAAATAATTTTTATTTAACGTGTGATAAAAAGCCTGTAAATTACTATTTAGTCGCTCAATTATTTCTTGGGAAATAAGATATTGATGCGTATTTTCTGAATACTGAAAATGCTGGTCACTAGTATAGATGCCACTAATAATCTCTTCTGCTTTCAATGCGGTAAGTAATGGTTTAAAGGCATAATCTAATGCTAGCTGATGATGTTCACTCCCCCCTGTCATGATGGGTAATACTGTTTTATGTAATAAAGAGCGTTGAGGTAATAGGTCTATCACGGCTTTAAGTACGCCGCTGTATGAGGATTGGTAAACCGGCGACGCAATAATAATACCGTCAGCTTCTTTGACTTGTTGGATAAATTTTTGAATTTGTGCATGTTGATATTTACCCTGTAACAGCACACTCGCATCAAATTCATTCACACTTATCCGTTGAATTATCAAATTAAACTGACTCAGCCATTGTTGAGCATAATCAAGCAATGCTGATGAACGCGACTTTAGCGCGGGGCTACCTGAAATGATTAAGACATTCATATTTATCTCGCATTAAGAACTAACCGTCCTTAATCTTTATCGAGTTACTCTGATAAACAGAAATAATTATTTGTTCTTAGTCAGAACATATTTATCATAAGCATATTTATTTATATCTAATAACAAATAATAAATTCCATAAAATAAATCGCCTAACCCTATTTTTGATGGCAGCATTCAACAAAATAAAACTATTCTTATACTTATTATTATCCAGTTATCAGGGGATTATTATTTTTTAGTCAACTGTTTAACTTTGTCTATTATTTATTTTAGCCATCGCTGAATTAAAGCTTATACTTCCCAATAGCATTATTTTTATTCCTCTATTATTATCTATGCAAAGCAAACCATCGCGACGGTATCTATTTCATTCAGCTTAAAATAAAGAGAATATCGATGACAAGAAAATTTTTAGTTTATGGTGTCAGTAAAGGGTTGGGAAAAGCATTAATTGAAGGTATTCCTACCGCACAAGATACTATTTATGGCGTTTCTCGCTCTATGCCTTCTTTCTCCAATAACAATTTTCATTGGATCCAAGCTGATTTATCGGAAACGAATTCTGTACAAACCGTAAAGAGCACCCTGCAAGATAGCCCGATTGACTGCCTAATTTATAATGTCGGCATTTGGGAAAAATATGCGTTCACCGACGATTATCGATTTGAATCAACGGATGATGTTGAACTGCTCACGATGATCCAAACCAATATCAGTGCCTGTATCTTGCACCTCAAGGCAATGTTGCCTAATTTACGACTTGGCCAAAATAGCAAAATCATCTTAATTGGCTCAACGTGGGGATTAGATAACCATAACGGTCATGAAGTGGCTTTTTCTGCCTCAAAGTATGCACTACGCGGTATTGTTCACTCGCTAAGGGAGACATTACGCCAAGATAAAATAGCTATTTCTGTGATTAATCTCGGTTATTTAGCAACGGAATACCCCCTATCAGTGCCTGTCGATGACGTTATTTCACGCACTGAAGGTGCATTAATCCCCTTGCAAGACGTCCTTAATGCCGTCAAGTTTATTTTAAGTACGAGTAACGCAACTTGTGTAAAAGAGATTACGATGCCTGCTATGTTAGATGAAAACGTCTAACATCACGCCATGCAAGAAAGTGATATGATGAAGGGGTTTTACCCCCCTTCATTAAATCGCGTGTTAAATCTTGCTTTCACTCGCCATCGTCAGTTCGGCAATAAGATGCTTCACATAATCAACCACGACCTCACTAGCCAAACCATAATGTTTTTCTTCAAATTCACTCTCAACCTGACTTGGCTCTAAATTTAGCTCGACAGTATGTGCACCATTTAGCCTTGCCTCATGCACAAAACCTGCCGCAGGATAGACATGACCAGACGTGCCAATTGCGATAAAGAGTGTCGCATTCTCAATAGCCTGATAAATTTCATCCATACCTAATGGCATCTCACCAAACCAAACTATATGCGGCCTTAGCGGTTGAGGAAATTGGCAACAATGGCAGCGTTCATCTGTGGATAAATCCCCTTTCCACTCTAATACCTGATTTGACCAACTACACCGGACTTTTAATAACTCACCGTGCATATGAATAATACGCTTACTACCCGCACGCTCATGTAAGTTGTCGATATTTTGAGTCACTAGCAGAAAATTATCCCCTAACAAATCTTCTAATTGCGCTAAAGCATAATGTGCAGGGTTTGGTTTAATATTCTCTTGTTGAAGTTGGCGGCGGCGTTCATTATAAAAACGCTGCACTAATTGTGGGTCACGAGCAAAACCTTCCGGTGTTGCCACATCTTCAACGCGGTGTTCTTCCCATAAACCATCCGAAGAACGAAAAGTTTGAATGCCTGATTCAGCAGAAATACCCGCCCCAGTTAGTACGACGACTTTCACATTTTTCATATTGGTTATTCTATTTTCACTGTAAAAAAAACGATCGCGAGCTCGTTGACGACGTAACATTTTAATTTTTTTAAGTTTCTTTAGCCTATGACGAAATCGCAACATCAATAAATACCTTTTTCTTCCATGTTGTTATCGCCGCGAGTTTTATACCTTACTCGCAATGATCATAATCGTTACCCAAACCTAATTCGAATGTCAGTATAACGCAACAAATAACAAAAGGAATTGTGAGGCTAAATGTTTATCTATCACTTATCTTAAACGCCACTAAACCATAATAATACGTTTTTCTCAGTGATTATATCTTCATAACCAAACTAAATATCGCAGTCTGAATTTAGACTCGCTAAAATAGACGAGTTTACTTTTAACACGATTAATTCATCACACAGTAAAAGGTTTATATGGAAAAATTGTTTGAAAAGACGCTGTATGCATCACGTTGGTTACTTGCCCCTATCTACTTTGGCCTATCACTGACTCTATTTGCATTAACGATTAAGTTCTTTCAAGAACTATGGCATGTGATCCCCAATATTTTCTCAATCCCTGAGGCAGATTTAATTCTGATACTATTATCATTAATTGATATGGCGTTAGTCGGTGGTTTACTCGTAATGGTGATGTTTTCAGGCTATGAGAACTTTGTTTCCCAGCTCAATATCCCTGAGAATAGCGAAAAATTGGGTTGGTTAGGTAAGATGGATGCAACCTCATTAAAAAATAAAGTAGCAGCTTCTATCGTAGCCATTTCATCAATCCATTTGTTAAAAGTTTTTATGAACTCACAGAATATCCCTGATAACAAATTAATGTGGTATGTCATTATCCATTTAACATTTGTTTTATCCGCATTTGTGATGGGTTACCTTGATCAATCTATTATGAAAAAAAGCAAATAGCACATCTAAATCGGAGGGAAAGACTATTTTTCCCTCTTTTTATAAGTTGTACTCTTTCGCATTTAAATACCTGCATTGTTCCACAGCTTAGAAGAAAATACCTTGTCCCATAAATAAAACTAGGAATTACCATGAGTGAACATTTTGTTGGTCAATATGAAGCCGAAATTAAATTTAGATTGCCTGACCCAAACCGTTTTTTACAACGGATCATGGCTGATGGCGCTGAAGTCTTTACGGAAAATAATACGGAAAAAGATGACTTTTTTGATATGCCTGATGGTCAGCTTGCGCAGCAAGGAATAAGTCTGTCAGTCCGTGAAATGTTCCCTTCAGGCATTAAATTATGGATAGTCAAAGGCCCTGGCAGTTCAGAATGTAAAGCGATTAATATTGAAGATTGTGCTCACGTCAAAAATATGCTGACAACACTTGGCTATCAATGCTATTTCGCCACCAGCAAACAACGTAGCATCTATTTTCTTGGCGATGTACATATCACTATTGATTATTTAGAGGGTATTGGCTGGTTTGCTGAATTTGCCATAATGACAGACACGCTTTCACTGCTCCCTCAGCTCACACAGCAGTTGATGTCTCTCGCTCAGCAATATGATTTCAATGACACATTGATAGAAACGCGCAGTTATAAGCAGATACAACTTGCGCGTCGCAATGGGGAGCAATAAAACAAGCTGGGTAACGATAGGCTACCCAGTTAGTTATCATTGACCACTCAGGATACGAGCTGGGTCAAGTTTACTTGCTCGGCGTGCAGGATACCAACTTGCCAACAAACTTAATACCACCGTTGTCAGCAACACATACACCACATCTAATAGGTGCAATTGAGAAGGAAGGAAGTCGATAAAATAGACATCGCCTGACAAGATAGGATGCCCGATAACATACTCAAGTCCTTTGATTATGGTGGTTAAATTTAATGAAACAACCACGCCAAGTATTGCCCCTATTAAGGAGCCAACGAGTCCACTTAGCAAACCATACCACAAAAAAATCGCCCGAATTTGCCTGTCTTTAGCACCAAGTGTCCGCAATACAGCAATATCACTACTCTTATCTTTGACCGCCATGACCAACGTAGACACGATATTAAAACAAGCAACCCCTATCACGAGGATCATAGCCAAGTACATGATACTACGTACCATCTGAATATCGTTATACATATAGCCGTAGTCGCCAATCCAACTTTTCACAACCACATGATGCATGGTTTTCAGGCCCGCATCATAAACAACTTTATCCGCATTAAATGGATTATCGGCTTTTATTTCAAACCCTGTAATGCCATCACCATAGCCTAAATACGCTTGCGCATCGGCAATAGGGATCAGCGCTAATTGGTGATCTAATAGCCCACTTAAACGAAAAACACCTGAAACTTGAACACGGATCCGTTTAGGTTGTTGGATTTTTAAACTCGCATCTGTATTGGGGATCATGATGGTTACCCAATCCCCAACTTTAACATTCAGTGAGTCAGCAACACCTTGCCCTAAAATAATCGATTGTTTCCCTGCTTTAAAATCTTTCCACGCATCATCGAGTACAAATTTAGGCAATGCACTGACTTCTGACTCGGTTTTCGGCGAAACCCCCATAACCTGTATTGCTTTGAGATTAGCTCCGCGCTCCAGCAAGCCAGTAAACCCAACATACGGACTCACTGCTTTAACTCCGGGAGTATTGCGGATCACATTCTCAGCATATTGCCAATCTTGATATGGGGCTTTCACCGCATAGATTTGCCCATGTGGCACCACCGATAAAACGCGATTTTCAAGTTCGCGCTCAAACCCATTCATGGCGCTCAAACCTATAATCAAGACGGCCACACCTAAAACAATACCAAGTGTTGAAACGATAGAAACCAGTGATACCATCCCTGTACGGCGGCGGCCACGGCTAAACCGTAACGCTGTAAGTAAAGTCAGCGGTAATCCAGACATTACACTGCCCCCAGTGTGATATCTTGTTGAAGGTGCCCGTCACGCATCTCAAGTTGGCGCGATAAACGATGCGCTAGCTTCATATCATGAGTCACCACCAAGAATGCGGTGCCTTGGGTTTTATTTAACTCACCGAGTAACTCAAAAATCGCATCTGCATTACGTAAATCAAGGTTCCCTGTTGGCTCATCCGCAAGTACCAATGCAGGCTGATTAACTAATGCTCGAGCAATCGCCACACGCTGCCGCTCACCACCAGAAAGCTCGGATGGCCTATGCCCTGAACGGTGGGCTAAGCCAACCGCATCCAGCATTTTAGTCGCTCTATCAAAGGCTTCTGATTTATTCATACCACCAATCAGTAATGGCATAGCCACATTTTCTAATGCCGTGAAATCGGGTAATAAGTGGTGAAACTGATAAATAAACCCCAAATCTTTGTTACGGATGGCGGCACGCTGATCCGATGAGAGGCGGTTAATATGTTGCCCCCGAAAAATCACCTCGCCTTCAGACGGGGTGTCAAGGCCACCTAATAGGTGCAGTAAGGTACTTTTCCCGGAGCCTGAACTACCAACAATTGCCATCATTTCGCTTTCATTAATCGAAAAACAGACATCTTTTAATACTTGCGTCGACAATGCGCCTTCCTGATAGACCTTGCTTAAATGTTCACAGATAAGAAGTGGTTGTTTATTCATAACGTAACGCCTCAGCAGGTTGCACAGCCGCCGCACGCCAAGAAGGATAAAGCGTCGCAAGCAGCGAAATGAGCATTGCGGATACCGCAATAATTAAAATACCATAAAAATCAAGCACAATGGGTAAGTGAACCCCTTTTGGCAACATGCCAAATAGCGGCATCAAGAAATTCAATTGGCTGGAAATTAACATACCAAGCAGTGAGCCTATTAATGCGCCAATGATCCCCGCACCTGCCCCTTGGATCATAAAAATCGCCAAAATGCGCCCACGCTTTAAACCTAACGTTTTTAAAATGGCCACCTCAGCTTGCTTTTCCATAACTAATAAAGAGAGTGAAGTAATAATATTGAAAGCCGCGACAGCAATGATGAGGCTGAGCAACAGACCCATCATATTTTTTTCCATTTTGACCGCTTGAAAAAACTCACCTTTGCGTTCACGCCAATCGGTCCAAATCAGTCCGTCAGGTAAATTTTGTTGGCTCAACGTATCGACCTTTAACGGTTCATTCAGAAATAACCGCCAGCCTGTAATATGCCCTGCGGGATAGCGCATCATCCTAGCAGCATCATTTTGCGCAACAATCAGTTCGCTAGCATCGGCCTCACCATTGGTTTGGAACACCCCCGCCACCGTGAATAAACGTTGGCTCGGAATACGCCCCATTGGCGTAAGCTGACTGACTCCGGGGATAATCAAACGAACTTCATCGCCACGCTTTAAACCTAAATTTTCCGCCAGCTTATTCCCCAAGAAGACACGATATTGCCCCTCGACTAATTCTGAGCGCTGCCCGTCAATCAAGTTATCTAATAGTGGTGATCGTTCGTCAGAAGTGATGCCAAGCATCATGCCTACCCCGACATTCGAGCGGCTTTGCAAAACAACATCCGACTGCACAAGCGGTGCAATATGAGAAACACCTTGCAGGCCCTGTAGATCTGCAATGGGGTATTTTTGTGGGTCAATATGCCCCGTTGCCGACGTTAAAACGGCCTGCGGCATATAAGAGAGTATGCTATCTTGTAACGATCGTTCGAATCCATTCATGACGGAGGTCACGGTGATCAATGCCGCAACCCCTAGCGTGATACCAATGGCTGATAAACTGGATACAAAACGGCCGAATTTGTCGACAGCTCGTCCGCGCATGTAACGCAGACCTATAAATATTGAGACAGATTGAGACATGAAATCTGTAACGCCCCTGTTGCCAAAGCGAAGTGTTCAGCGATAATAAAGGGTACGAATGATGAATGGAACCACCCGGCCCCGGTTTTGTGGATTTTTTTCTTATTGGCACGGCCTGTTTGTCTTACTTTCAGACAATTGTACGGGGTAAAACAGGTCGTTTAGCCATTATGCTTTGAGAAACCGAATATTTTTATGTCTTCAAAATTTCGTTATGAACTTCCTACACGCGGTGGTGATGTCCGTCATCTTGGATGCTTGATTGGGGCCGCGGGTGCACTTGAATGTGCAGAGATGATAGAGCGTCATCAAGGGCCTGTGGTCATTATCACAAGAGACATGCAAAACACCTTACGTCTCCGCGATGAAATTCAACAGTTTACGCAACTGCCAATTGAAACATTGTCCGACTGGGAAACCTTGCCTTACGATAACTTTTCACCACATCAAGAAATTATCTCACACCGTTTATCAACACTGTATCGCTTACCTACTATGCAAAAAGGGGTTTTGATCCTTCCGGTCAACACCTTAATGCAGAAGGTTTGCCCATCTGAATTTCTGGCTAGCCATGCACTCGTGATGGCTAAAGGTGACAAACTTTCGCGCGATAACTTGCGCGACGAGCTAGATAAGGCAGGCTATCGCCATGTTGAACAAGTTTTGGAACACGGGGAATACGCTACACGTGGCGCATTATTAGACCTGTACCCAATGGGGAGCGCACTCCCTTACCGAATTGATTTCTTTGATGACGAAATTGATAGTCTGCGTACCTTTGATGTCGATAGCCAAAGAACGCTTGAAGAAGTTGAGAGCATCAACCTGTTGCCTGCACACGAGTTTCCAACAGACAAAGATGCCATCGAACGCTTCCGTAGCCAGTGGCGTGAACGATTCGAAGTCAGGCGTGACCCTGAACATATCTATCAACAAGTCAGCAAAAAAACACTTCCCACAGGGATTGAATACTGGCAACCGCTCTTTTTTAGTCAACCTTTGCCATCGCTATTTGACTATCTCCCAACAAATACGTTGTTTATCTCACAGCACTACCAAGAAGCTGCCGAACGTTTCCAAAGTGATACCCAACAACGTTTCGAAAGCCGCGGTGTTGACCCGATGCGCCCCTTGTTGCCACCGACAGATTTATGGCTGACCGTCGAGCAACTCAATCAGGCATTAAAAAAATGGCCGCGAGTACAGCTATCTGTTGAAAAATTAGCCGATAAGGCAGCTAACACTAATTTAGATTACCTACCGTTGCCAGATATCGGTACACAAGGGCAAAGTAAACAGCCGCTTGAAAAATTGCGTCAATTTGTTGAACATTTTGATGGCACCGTCATTTTCTCTGTTGAAAGTGAAGGCCGGCGCGAGACAGTCACTGAGTTACTGGGAAGGATCAAAATTCGCCCTGAGACTATTAGTCACTACTCCAGCCCAGTAAGCAACCGTTTTGCCATCATGATCGGGGCTGCTGAACACGGTTTTATTCAATCAGTACAACACCGTGCGTTGATATGTGAAAGTGATTTATTAGGGGAACGTGTTGTTCGTCGCCGTACAGATAACCGCCGAACCATCAATACTGATACGCTGATCCGTAACTTAGCCGAACTACGTCCTGGGCAGCCAGTTGTTCATATTGAGCACGGAGTGGGTCGTTACCAAGGGTTAACAACACTTGAAGCAGGTGGAATTAAAGCGGAATATTTGATTTTGACCTATGCGGGTAACGACAAGCTATATGTTCCTGTCTCATCCTTGCATCTTATTAGCCGTTACTCCGGTGGTGCAGATGAAAATGCCCCGCTACACCGCCTTGGTAGCGATAGTTGGGGGAAAGCGCGACATAAAGCCGCAGAAAAAGTCCGTGATGTCGCGGCTGAACTACTTGATATCTATGCTCAGCGAGCCGCCAAACCCGGCTTTGCCTTTAAACATGACAAAGAGCAGTACCAAGAGTTTTGTCAAGGCTTCCCTTTTGAAACGACCCCCGATCAAGAGCAGGCAATTAATGCCGTGCTTAGCGATATGTGTCAACCTATCGCAATGGATCGCCTTGTGTGCGGTGATGTCGGTTTCGGTAAAACCGAAGTCGCTATGAGAGCAGCTTTCTTAGCGATCAATAACAATAAACAGGTTGCGGTGCTTGTGCCTACCACTTTGCTGGCTCAACAACATTTCGATAATTTCCGTGACCGTTTCGCAAATTGGCCGGTAAGAATTGAAATGCTCTCTCGTTTCAAAACCGCCAAAGAGCAGCAACAGATACTCGAAGAAACCGCTCAAGGGAAAGTCGATATTTTGATTGGTACCCACAAGTTACTGCAAAGTGACTTAGTGTGGCATGACTTAGGGTTGCTCGTGGTCGATGAAGAGCACCGTTTTGGTGTCCGTCATAAAGAGCGTATTAAGGCTATGCGTGCGGATGTGGATATTTTAACGCTCACCGCAACCCCTATCCCTCGTACACTCAATATGGCCATGAGTGGCATGCGGGATCTGTCGATTATCGCAACGCCTCCTGCTCGCCGTTTAGCCGTGAAAACCTTTGTACGCCAATATGATGACCTTGTGGTTCGTGAAGCCATTTTGCGTGAAACATTACGTGGAGGCCAAGTTTATTATCTCTACAACGATGTTGAAAATATTGAAAAAAGCCAAAAAACGTCTGGAAGAATTAGTACCAGAAGCGCGCTTTGTGGTCGGTCATGGGCAAATGCGTGAGCGCGAACTGGAGCGTGTGATGACCGATTTCCACCATCAACGCTTCAATGTCCTGATTTGTACGACCATCATTGAAACGGGTATCGATATTCCAACAGCGAATACCATCATTATTGAACGTGCAGACCATTTTGGCTTAGCGCAGCTACACCAGCTACGAGGTCGTGTAGGCCGCTCTCATCATCAAGCCTATGCCTATTTATTAACGCCACATCCAAAAGCGATGACTGCTGACGCACATAAACGTTTAGAAGCTATCTCTTCCCTTGAAGATCTTGGTGCGGGATTTGCCCTTGCCACTCATGATTTGGAAATTCGGGGTGCGGGTGAATTGCTCGGTGAAGATCAAAGCGGGCAGATGACGACGATCGGGTTTACGCTGTATATGGAGTTACTGGAAAGCGCGGTAGAGGCATTAAAAGATGGGCGTGAGCCTTCATTAGAGGACTTAGTTAATCAGCAAACAGAAGTTGAACTGCGCATGCCCGTGCTGCTTCCCGACGATTACATTCATGATGTTAATATTCGTTTATCGTTCTATAAGCGTATCGCCAGTGCTCATAATGAAGATGAGTTAAATGATCTTCGTACTGAGCTGGTTGACCGTTTTGGCACATTACCCGATGCTGGACGTTTCTTACTTGCCAGCGCGGCTATCAGGCTAGAAGCGGAAAAATTAGGTATCAAGCGAATTGAAGCTCATGAGCAAGGTGGATTTATTGAATTTGGTGAAAAACATAAAGTCTCGCCAAACTTCTTAATCAGTCTATTACAAAATCAACCGAAAACCTTCCGCCTCGATGGTCCTGTAAGGTTGAAATTTGTGCATGACCTCAGCGAGCGCGTGACACGCATTGAGTTTATCAAACAGTTGTTGCGTGACTGTGCGGATAACTTACTAGAAGCATAATCTATGATGCGTTAGAACAAATGAAAAGCCCCAGCCACATAATAATGTTACTGGGGCTTTTCCGCTCATTTTTATTCAAAATAAGCGTAGGTGTTTTTTCCCGCATAAATCTCTACGGCATTATTCATATTCAGCGAATTTCGGCTAGCTTCATCAAGTTTGACGCAATAAAACGGCACTAATGCATCAGTCTGGTTACGTGCCGCTTTACAAAGTTGACTACTAGAGGTACTTAAATCTAATCGCCCATTTTCATCAAGGGGGATAAATAGTCCTGGATCATAAACGGTGCGTACTTTGCCTAAGGTATTACCAATACGGTATACCACATCATAACCCACAATAATTTGTTCTACTTTTTCTGTTACTATGCATTTACGATTGTCACGTTCAAGTAGTGATGATAAGGAGTCCTTTTGGAGTGCCTCAATCATAAATACCATCTTACATTCACTTTGAGCTGGGTGATAGCGCGATAGATATTCCTGATTAAATCCATCAAATATCCCCATAACTGAACAATTCTCCTGTTCAATCAGCCGATGCGATTTTATTGGCTCTATCGAAATTACCGTCGCCAACCGACTTTCATCCTTGGAGAAACGCAGCGAAGTTATTGATACAATAATAATAAGGCAAATAACTATTGCTGCTAATAACACCTTATATGTTAGCTTCATAGGCTGCCCTTATTAATGACAATGTTAGTGAATAGTCCCATTGTAACTTTTCGCTTTAATAATTCGATAGTTACTGGCAAAACAATCAAAAGATTTAGAGTTTTCTTAATCAAGAACAAGTCAATAAAAATTTAACTTACTCCTGTTGGTTGTTAAGTCAATAAATTAAATTTTAATCTATTTTCACATATTGATTACGATCAATTTTTGGTAATTATAATTATAAAAAAGTCTTTTTTACACTTATTTTAAGTAATAACACGAAGATGTCTTTTTATTAATTTCTATCAATTTTCCCCTTTATTTTTTTATTTCTCATTCAATGAATGCAAACGACCTTTTTAATTTTCATCAGAGAACATGACTAGCATTTTTTATATTACCTTTTCTTGCCTACCGCTTTAACATGATTTCACCCCATTTCTATTTACCTAGCGGCAACGCCCATTGAGAGCGGTTTTTAGGTGACACTATGAGGTTGATACTCGCATGACTCAACGGATACTTTTATAACTTTATATAAAACAAAAATTCCACATAATAGAAGGTAGCAACTGCCAATAATAAGTATATTAGCTTATAAGCTAATCCGGAATTTAATTAAAATGGCATATTTAAATTAATGCCGCTTCATATCAGCCATCTTTATAGTTGTACCTCCTATAATGTATTTAATCGTTGGGGTTCGCTCAAAATAGTTTACTCATAAATAATCAATCAATTGATTAAAGTTTATATTTAAAAATACTTATAAAAAATCCCCGTTTAATGAAAAACGAGGATTTTTCCTATTTATTGCGACTGACTAAAACGTTAGTGAAGTTTTAATTTCGGACGAATAATGCGGTTAATACTTCCGACTAACATCATTAACCCTGTTTTCACATAGCCATGAAGCGCAATTTGGTGCATTCGATACAATGAGATATACACAAAACGTGCAATACGCCCTTCCACCATCATATCCCCACGCATCAAGTTACCCATTAAGCTACCCACGGTACTAAAACGCGATAAAGAGACTAAAGAGCCATGGTCTTTATAGATATAATCTTTTAGTGGCTTATCTTTTATCATCGCCAAAATATTATCATAACAGCGGCTCGCCATTTGGTGTGCAGATTGCGCTCTAGGTGGCACAAAACCACCGTCAGGCTTAGCGCATGAGGCACAGTCACCAATCGCAAAAATGGTATCATCGCGGGTTGTCTGTAATGTCGACTTAACGACCAACTGATTGATACGATTCGTTTCTAACCCCGCAATCTCTTTCATAAAATCAGGTGCCTTGATACCGGCTGCCCATACCATTAAGTCAGCACGAATTTTCTCACCCTCTTTTGTATTCAAGCCATCGTCATCAGCGCTGGTCACCATCGTTTTAGTTAGCACTTTTACGCCTAACTTATTTAACTCTTGATGTGCTGCCGCAGAAATACGTGGTGGTAATGCAGGCAGAATACGTTCACCGGCTTCGACTAATGTCACATTTAACGCGTCAGTATCTAATCCTTTAAATCCATAACTGGTTAGCTGCTCTACCGCGTTATACAACTCAGCCGACAACTCAACACCTGTAGCTCCAGCTCCAACAATCGCAATATTCACTTTCTCTTCTGCATTGTCGCGAACAGAATAACGTAAAAATAGATTAAGCATTTCATCGTGGAATCGATGGGCTTGTTGCGGATTATCTAAGAAAATACAATGCTCTTTAACACCCGGCGTACCAAAATCATTTGAAGTACTACCTAGTGCCATGACTAAAATGTCATAATCAATTTCACGCTCAGGAACCAATAACTCCGCGTTTTTATCCCGTAATTCACCCAAAATGATCTTTTTATTGTCACGATCGATTTGTGTCAAAGAGCCTAATTGGAAGTTAAATGCGTTGTGACGAGCATGGGCAAGATAGCTCAAGGCATCCACACCATCATCTAAAGAGCCTGTTGCTACTTCATGTAACAGAGGTTTCCATAAATGACTTGGATTACGATCCACTAAAGTGATTTCTGCACGTTTTTTACGCCCTAATTTACGACCTAGTCGTGTTGCTAGCTCTAAGCCGCCAGCACCACCACCGACAATCACAATTTTTGGTTGAGAAAAGGCCATATTTCCCTCATTGCAAAATAAATTAATGTTATTTAAGCCTGATTCGAAATAAAAAAACTTAAATAACATTAATCACCACTTATAAGACCAAAAGTTTGTTGAGGATAACATGCTTGGTCATTTGGTCATACCAAATATTGATGTATATCAAATTAATTGATTAATATGACAGCGATCACAAAAAAGTGTGATTCATTAGCAAAATGAAACGAGTCAGCTTGCATAGATTGATATTAATCAATATTTGAGCCAATTTCCAATCTATTTGATAATGAGAATCAGTTATTATTGGTAGTCAATATATGTGGACTTAAGGGGGTCATGACAGCTTATTGTTCACTAAGGGCTTACAAAAAAAGCGGGATAGTGTAAATTTTGTAGAGAAAACAACCCATATTAGAGATCATCATTTGGCTATTTTTGGCTAGTTTCTCTGATAAATCTCTCGGTTTTTATCATTTCGGCGGTAAACGGCATCGTTCTTGTTGAAAGGCATAATTAATGAAATTTATTTTATATCAAATCATTACTAGCATTGTATCGAGCATTATTTGTATCTATCATCTTGTTACACTCTATCTTGTCTTTTCCTCTTTGCCTTTTGAGCTGTCCAGTGGTTATTTTTTAATAACTAAAATAACGATAATATTTCTTTCATTATACGTGATCGTTATTAATGAAGTGGCGAGACGGAACAAACGCTGGGAGCTTTGTGTTAATTTATTTAAATATAAAAAACAAAATAATATTCAACGAATTGATTTATTTATTCTTTTTTCATTTTCACTTGTCATCACCTACATCGTTACTCTACTGTTTAGTTTGCTACTCATCTTACTCATTCGCCTAAATCCAACCTTCTTGGAAAACCTCAATATTTGGATGTTACATATGACGATCACCGTCATTAAATATGCAACTTTATTGCTATGTTTAATCCCTTTATATAAAGCATTTATCGCCTATAAAAAGCAAAAAAACGATAAGTGAGACATTGTAGCGAAGAGATATCACTTTACCTCTTCGCACTTAAAAGCACGCTATGTCATCCCCATTAACTTTTTATACTGCTTGATCACTTAAATAAATCAATAACACAACTAAATTAAGTGACACTTTCTATTTACCAACGATTAATATTTCCCCAATCCGCTATAAATACCACTAACAAAACGGCTTTCATGATAACTTTTCAAACTTAAAATTCTCCTAAAGTGATAACTGCAACGCTTGATTCAGAATATTTACCTTTAGTTAGGTCATATAATAAAACTTAATAATAACTAAGCATTCTGATATAAGTGAAAAAAATGTCTGAGAACACAAGCAATCCTATTGATTTACTTATCAATAACCCGCAACCCTATGCGCCAGAAAGTATTGATGATGCGTTATTTTCAGCCGCAATGAAACAAGCTGATACCTGGCATTTAAACCGTAATGTTAATTATGCAAAGTTATGGGAAACAGAAGCCAACCCTCTGATCCCTATTAATTTGTTTAAAACCATGGATTTGGCGACAAATACCCAGCTTGATGGTATATGGTTAAATAGTTCAGGTACTGGGCAACATGGGAAAACACGCGTTTTCTTTGACAATCTCAGTTTAAAACGTATTGAAACGGCTATGGTACAAATTTTTTTGCATAATCATTTGATTTCAACCACACCTTCTCGCTTTTTAATGTTATCTCCTGATCCCGCCACAGGTGAGCATGCAGGTTATGCCACTGCCTTTTTAAAGTTCACCCAATGTGCCCCAATACAAGAGCTTGTTTTTACTGTGTCAGAGCAAGGTCAATTTGATAGTGAGTTAGCGTGGTCTACACTCAAACGCTGGGCTAATGATCCTGCCCCTATCTATATTTTAGGCTTAACACTGTTTTTTGAATTTTTATGCCTAAAACGCCCTGAACCATTTACCTTGAAATCACCGATAAAAGGCTTAACCGGCGGTGGTTGGAAAGGGATGACAAAACAACTTGAACGCCCTGAGATTATTCAAGGTTTGCAACACGTTTTACAAGCGCCTAGCGTCGATATTCGCGATATTTATGGTATGACTGAACATCCTCTTCACTACATTAGTTGTCCTGAAGGTCATTTTCATCTCCCTGCTTATTCACGTTTTTCAATCATGGCTGAAGATGGGAGCCATGCACCAGAAAATAAAAATGGACTCATTGTACTTGAAAGCCCTCTGTTTGCCTCAATACCTTCACATCGCTTATTAACGCAAGATCTGGGCTGTTGGGGCAATAATTGTGCCTGTGGTCAACCGCTACCCTTCCTGCGCTATCTAGGACGAGCATCTACCCCAGAGGGCACCTGTGCGGCACAAGTAAAATGAAAAACTCACTACAAACGCGTGTAAATAAAATCAAACTGTGCCTAACAACTTTGCGTGAAGCTAATTGGTCGTTTTCGGAAGATGAAAATACGCAACAATTTTGTTTATCGCGTTTGGAGCGTCTGACTGAAAATCAGTTATTGGAACAAAAGATCCATCGTGAATTAGGTGGAAAATATTGGCATGCACCGAAGCGTTTGCTGATTATTGTTTCTGAAAAAGATCCATTAGGTACACTAGAAGCGCTATGTGCCGCTTACCTTATTGGCAGTAAAATTCGCCTGAAAGCCCGCATATCAATCAATTATTTGCAACAGGTTAAACGCATTCTGTCACTTGATGATGAGGAGTGTGAAATCATTGATTGGCAAAGTCATTTACAAAATGATCAGCAGATACTCTCTGGCGTCGATACGGTCTTACTCGCAGGGGGCGAGGCATTAATCCAACACTATCGCCAAATCACACCGCCACATATCAAATTGGTCGAACTAGGGCCAAAAATCAGTGGCATGGCAATCATTGGCAAGCAACTTCCTGCAATTGAATTGATTTTGTACGATATCACCCTTTTTCATCAACAAGTCTGTAGCTCACCTCGATTCATTTTGTTGGATAACCCCTTAGCGGCAGAAGCGCTTTATCATCAACTGATAACCACACTTGATCACCTTCCCATTTTGTCTGACAACCTACGCTTACAAGGCATATCGCAATTTCGCGAACATCGGTTCACTTATTCGCTATCCGCTCCCGATAAGCCGAGTGTTTACAGTGAAAAAACAGGCTGGGGAGTCACTTATCAAACAGAGTTTGCCCCTCAAGCATGGTTAACTCAGGGCTTTCAACTCGTCGTTGCTTCTATCGAAGATAGCCTAAAACAAGCGCAAACACTTTGGCCTGGGCGCCTACAGACCCTTGGTTATTTTGGCGATTTAGATTCTTTGTCATTACAACAATACAGTTTTACCCGTTATTGCCCAATTGGTCGCATGCACCAGCGCCCTATTCATGCGCCGCATGATGGCTTTTTCATGCTATCTGCCCTCGTTAACTTTATCAGTAAGGAAGAAAATGGCGATAAATAACCGCAACCTATTAATTACTGGTGGAACTGGGTTTATTGGCTCTCATCTGCTGCATAAGCTTGCTGAACAAGGTCATAATTTAACTGTATTATCTCGAAATCCACAAAATCGTGTGATTCCCTATCGCCCTAAATTACCTGAAAAGGTGAACGTGGTGATTGGTGATATTTTGCAACCTCAAAGCTTAAAACAAGCATTGGCAGGGCAAGATGCCGTGATCCACCTTGCTGCGGATTACCGTGTCGGTTTAGCGCCAACCCGCCAAGCACGGCAGCATATGTATCAAACTAATGTCATCGGCACCTCAAACCTGTTAGCAGCGGCTCAAGATGCTGATATTTCAAAAATCGTTTATATGAGCTCAACCGCTGCTTTAGGCGAAACCCAAGGCGCATTACTTGATGAATCTCACCGGCACAATGGCATCTTTCGTAGTTATTACGAAGAAACAAAACATATTGCACACGAATTGGTTGTAAAACAGCAATGCCAAGGCGCTCCTATCAATATTGCCATCAGCGGTGGGGTATTTGGTTTAGGTGATAACAGCGTATTAGCCCAGACCGTAAACGCCTTTTTACTTGGAAAAATCCCTTTTCAAATCGCAACGACAAGCACATTTCAACTTTGTCATGTGTCACATGTTTGTGATGGACTCATCACACTACTATCACCGGAAATTGTTCGCCAAAACTATATCTTGGCTGGCGAGACTTTCTCTATGCCCGAACTTTTTCAGATGTTAAGCCATTTTTGTGGCAAACCTTCTTTACCTGCCAAAAAGGCTTCTTCACTGAAAATACCTGCTTGGTTAATGGATAAACTCGCCAGCCTTGGGCTGACAATGCCGTTATCTTGCGAAGCGCTTCATATAATGGATGGCAGCTCCTACACTTATTCTTCCTATAAGGCCCAACAACAATTAGGTTGGAGTGCAGGCTATCCAAAAGAAGAGTTTATCGAATACGTATCACACCTTGCGACTCAATTGTCATCTGCTAAAAAGGATGTAGCATGAAAACCAAACATCTCTCATGCCAATGGGGGCACGTCACTCTATCCCTCGAATCAGCACAATTACTTTCCGTTAAAGGGAATAGCGATAATGCGGTTTTTTTTGGTCAAGGTTATGGCACCGCTAAACTACGTTTATGGCAACTCGATTTATCCCGCCGTGTCGCCAGTGGTCGCTTATCTGAAATTATGGGAAATGGGGCCTTACGTACCGATGTTTTTCAGCGACGATTAGGATTAGTGGAGCTGGCTGAGCGTGCGACAAACATTGATTGTGCCGCACCAACTCACTCTTGGCAGGCTATGCAATATCAACATATTCAAGCTTATACTGCCGGTATCAACCAAGCACTTAGTGAAATGAAAGTCTTACCCATCGAGTGCTTATTACTGCACTATCGTCCTGAAATTTTTTCAATCTCAGACAGTTATTTATTAGGACAACTGAAATATTTTATTAATTCCGCTTGGCAATATGAACTATTCCACACGCGCATAGCAAATCGATTGACGCCAAAACAGCATCAACAGTTATTGGCAACCTTTAGCCATGAAGGCCATCAAATTCCCCCACTACCACTAAATGAAAATGGGGATTGGCACCAAGAAGTGGTTAAGGCACTCAAAGATGGATTAAAAGGATTGCAGTATTTAGGGCTAGCTTCACCCGATACGGGCTCGAATGTCATTGCCATCAGTGGGTCATTAACCCAATCAGGAAAACCGCTATTGGCTACCGACCCTCATATGGGGCATGTGAATCCTAATTTTAATCTACTTTGCCGCCTTGAAAGTGATGAAGGACTCAATGTCGTCGGCTCTCATTTTCCAGGCTCTCCTGGCATTATCGTCGGTCGTAATAACCATGCTGCATGGGGAATGGTTGGTATCATGGCGGATAACCAAGACTTATTTTGGGGTAAGCTCGACCTTGAAAATGAGCAGGTTGAAACGGCATCAGGGAGTCTGCCTTTAACTAAAAATATCCATGAAATCAAACTGAAAAATGGTAAATCACACAGTTTCACAACTTATAGCTTTGCTCAAGGGCGGTTAGTGTCAGAAAAAAATGGCTACGGTATGTTTTTACGTTGGCCTGCACTAGATGACCCAAGTGGTGACATTACCTTTTATCAGCTCGCCAAATGCCAAGATTGGCCTTCATTTAGAGATGCCCTTAAGCATGTAAAAAACTCACCAATGATGGTTGGCTATGCTGATATTCATGGGGATATTGGTCTGCAAACCATGGGATATATTCCAAAGCGTCATCAACAAATCGGTAGCTTGGTACTAAGCCTAACAGAGCCACAGCACCAGTGGTTGGGTTATGTGCCTTTTGATGAATTACCTTGCGAACATAATCCTGAACGAGGCTATACTCTTTATGCCAATCAATATAGTGAGTCACTGTTTACGGGAAAAGTGGCTTTATCTAATCGCTGGCATCCCCCTAGCCGTTCACGACGTATCGAGGCGTTGATCCAACACACCGACCAACACACCACCGAAACATTGACCGCTATTCAGGATGATAAAACAGATTATTTTGCCCAGCAGGCAAAACATTTTTTATTACCTTTCGTCCCTGAAGACAAGATGTTATCGCAGTGGGATGGTAACACAGAGAATATCCAAGCTTCGCGCTTACTTGATGTATGGTTCCAACATTTAACCGATAAATTACTTGGCAAAGTACTCAAACGAGGTTCCAGAACGCTATATACCGATTTTTGGCCAAGTTGCCGCTGGAGCATTCTCAATATCCTGCAACACCATATTGAGGATTGGCAGCATGAAGCCGATGCTTTGCCTGATCTGATCCGTGAATGTTATGCCACTGCGTTAGTCGCTAGCCAAAAAATGGCCCACCCCCCAAGTTGAGTTTCAACACAGCATCAAAAAACCAATATGGCTCAATAAACTGTTAACAGGTCGTTTTCCTTATCAAGGCGGTAATCGCGAAACAGTCCATGCCACACGACAAAATGCCGATTTTCTGACGCAATCCCAAGCGGGTAAAAATAAGTCTATTAAGACTAAACCCTATACCTTTGGTCCTGGATTCAAACTAATCTCAAATTTAGCAAATCGAGGGGAATGTGTGTATTTAATCAATACACCGGCAAAAGGCTCCCCATTTTTTTGGCAACTAAGGAAAACACTTAACGATTGGCAAGCAGGTAAAAGAAAAACGACAAGACTGGCAAATAAGCAAAATAATAATGAGTGAGGATTTAGATCAATGGCAATCTTGAAGCAATGGCAGCAAACTAGTCATCCTGCTCGCCTTTGGCACCCGATTTCTAATTCACGTATTCAATGTGAATTATGCCCTCGAGCCTGTAAAATTAACCTAGGTCGAGTCGGGACTTGTAAAGTCCGTCGCAATGAAAATGGTCGCCTAGTGACGCTTAACTACGGCAAATCCGTTCCTATGACACAAGAGTCCATTGAAACCGAAGCCGTTTATCATTACGCTCCCGGTGAACGCATTCTTTCTTTAGGCAATATTGGTTGTATGCTGCGTTGTGACTTTTGCCAAAACTGGACAACGAGTCAAGCCCGCTATGTTCAAGACAGCCATGTGGCATATTATCGCCCTGAAGATGTGGTGAATTATGCCTTAAAACACAATATTCGTGTTCTTTCTTGGACTTATAACGATCCGGTTGTTTGGCACGAGTTTGTCATGGATACCGCGAAACTGGCACGTGAAAAAGGCTTAAAAAATCTCTATAAAAGCGCATTTTATATCAGTGAAAAAGGGATTGATGAATTACTCACCGTCATGGATATTTTTAGTATTTCATTAAAATCAATGCAGGATAGCTTTTATCGCAAACACACCGGTGGTCGCCTTCAACCTATCCTTGATGGGATCAAACAAGTTTATGATGCTCGAAAATCAGGTAATTACCCACATTTAGAAATCTCCAATCTGTGTGTAACAGGCCGCAATGACACATTAGAAGAGGCTAAAAAAGTCTCTGATTGGATGCTAACCCATCTTGATGCTGAAATCCCGCTACACTATGTACGTTTTCATCCCGACTACCAATATACCCATGTCGAGCGCACCGCTATCCCACTCCTTGAACAAGCACGTTTGCAAGCGCTCAATGATGGAATGCGTTATGTTTATGTCGGTAATGTATTCGATACGCAAAGCGCCAATACCTACTGCCCTGAATGCCAAACACTGTTAGTAAAACGTAGTGGACTCATTGCAGAACCTTATATGGATAAAGGCTATTGCCCTCGTTGTCATTTCCATCCTCCAATTATTTTACCATGGGAAGATGCGAACACCGATAAAACAGTCTTGAGCATACCAGATGGGTTACATTGTATTACCCACATGTTCCGCGGCCCAGTTCAAGCCTGCCATATTGAGCAACAGCATGAATCGGATATTTATTACCAATTTGTCTCAAAAGACGGCACTCCTGTTAGCGATATCAATATGAATAACTGCGGTCGTTTTATGCTTTCTAAAAGTAACCCTAACGCGGAAGGTATTCGCCTCTATCATCATTTAAATGAACCTTGCCAACTATTTGAAGTTTATGACCGTGCCCATTTTCCTGTCACGGAAGCAGAGAAAACCCACCTTGGTAGTGAAAATGTGCCGGTGACTTTTATACCATTAAAGGGGCGCTAATATGCCGTTAAATCGTGGATGGTCATATCTACGCGCACAATCCATCGCCACGCAGCTACGTCGTGCCAAACTCAATGATAAAAGCCCTAATTTACCCATTATTTATCTACCGGGTATTTTAGGCAGTAAACTGTTTGATAGATCCAAACAAGCATTTATCTGGGGGGATTATCGTGGCGTTTTCACGAAAAGCGATTATGAGTATCAGGCTCCTTCTCCCGATACCCCTTGTAATATCTTAGCCACAGAGCAACTGCATGAATTCACGATTGTTCCTAAGCTCATCACAACATTGGTCACACAGGAGCTGAAAGATGTTTTGCACGTTGGTTTAGGTTATCGAGAAGGCCAAGATCTCTTCTTTTTAGCCCATGATTGGCGAGCGGATCACCGAGAGCTTGTTACAATATTAGATGCCGAGATTAAGCGCATAAAGACCCTTTTTGGTGACAAACAAAAATGTATTATCATTGCGCAATCAGCATCTAATTTGGCTGTACGCTACTGGTTGCGTCAAACCAGTGAAGAGAATCGGCAGCTTATTGCCAAATGGTATGCTTTCGGCCCGCCATGGGAAGGAACGTTTCATGCGTGGTCAATGATGGAAACTGGCTATTACGCCGGTAGTCGCTATTTTTATGGCTTTTCTCCCGATGATATTGCCGGATACCCGAGTGCTTACCAGTTACTTCCTGCTAATCCAACCGTTATCGATCATCATGGCAAAGCCATTGAACCGTTTGATATCTATGATGCCGACTGCTGGCAGCGGTTACGTATCGGCCCATACAAAACCTCCATCATTTCAGAGCAATGCCAACGTGTACGCGATAATCTAGCAAGTTACTTACACAGTGCGAAAACATTTAACCATGCAGTTTCTGGTGTATGCCCTCATGAGCAGTCTGTTCCACAGGTTTGGTATCTGAGTGATAACAATACCGCTTTAACCGCTGCAATCTGGGCGCGTGATCGCTGGTATCTGAAAGCCAAAGAGATAAAACGAGATTTTGCCCATTTAGCTGATAAGACGTTAGCTAAAGGCGATGACCATTTACCACTTGCAGGCTTACTTAAACATCGTTGTGGGCCTATTGTCCGTGATAATTATCAACAGCCTTGGGGGGAAAGTTTTGTCTTTATCAGCCAAGCATCTACTCACCGTGCATTGATTAATCATACGCCGAATTTACGCAGTCTTGCTTTTGATATTGCCACCACAAGGCGATTACATAGAGATAAAGCGGCATAGCCTTGCCCCTGTGGCTCCTCCCCCAATTGAACGTTCCCATAAAATTGACCGTGAATTAAGCGGTCTTCAAGCACTGAGTTCTGTATTCAACAGGGCTTAGTCCTTTTCATTTAACCTTGCATCTTTCATAGTGATAATCATGGATACCTTCATTCACGACTCCCCTGTTTAACAATCGAGTTAAACTTTTTGCCGCAAAAACGCTCAAGCTTAAGTAATTTAAAACTGGCGCTCTATGGACTGTTTTACCATAGAAAAAGCCCCTTCAAGTGAGACTAAAAGCATCCAACTTTTGGGGGCTGTTCAGTTTACGGCTTTTTTACTAACGGCCGGTAATAGTTAACGCTGTTCTTGCCATTTACGATGCAGTTCTACCAGTTTATTGTGGCTCTCTTGCCAGCGTTGTGCGCCTTGTAAATCTTTCAAGCTATATTGTCGACCACTATGGAACAGTGATGAAGCTAGGCTCCCTTGCTGCTTTGGTAGGTTATCTAATACACTCACCGCACCATCACGGTTGTTGCAAACCAACACCATATCACAACCGGCTGACAACGAAGCGGCTGCACGCTCTGGATAGCTTCCCATGATAGCCGCCCCTTCCATCGACAAATCATCAGAGAAGATCACACCATTGAAGCCCAACTGCTCACGTAAAATCGATTTGAGCCAGAATGGTGAGCCACTTGCAGGGCGGTCGTCTGCTTGTGTATAAATGACATGTGCAGGCATCACGGCATCAAGCAAATCGCGCTGAATAAAGTCTCTGAAGATTGACATATCTTTTTTACGAATAGTTTCAAGGTCGCGGTCATCACGAGGGGTTTCTTTATGAGAATCCGCTTTCACTGCCCCATGCCCAGGAAAATGCTTCCCTGTCGTTTTCATCCCCGCACTACGCATACCTTTAATAAACCGTTCCGCCATGATCATGGCAATTTCAGGATCTTCATGGAACGAGCGCTCGCCAATCGCAATACTTTGATGCCCAAGATCTAGCACCGGCGCGAAACTAATATCGATATCCATAGCAATCATTTCAGATGCCATTAACCAACCAGCTTCCTCCGCTAATTTTGCCCCTTCAGATTGGCTATTAAGTGCTGCAAATGCTTGAGCGGAAGGTAATGCCGTAAAGCCATCACGAAAACGTTGCACTCGCCCGCCTTCCTGATCAACCGCTATCAATAAGCGATGACGGGATGCATCACGAATTTGGCGAACTAACTCCCTTAATTGTGCTGCATCATGAAAATTACGGGTAAATAAAATTAACCCGCCCACCAGCGGATGTGCCAGTATTTCACGCTCTTCACTGTCCAGCTCATAGCTCTGAACGTCTAGCATTATCGGACCCATACATGCCTCACTATTTAAAACGGTTTTACGATTTTTGCTCGCACTTGCGTTATACGAATTTAATTAACTAGGCAAACTAAAGTATTGCCTTAATGACCTTGAGTGTAACAAAAAATCATTATTTTGACTTTGGTTCCATTGCACTTCATACCACATTAACATCATATATTTGACCCATGGCGTCCATAGCCGGCATTGGTGAGCCAAGCGTTCAACATCGCCATAAGCATGGTATTTATTGCAATACTCTGATAAGAAAAAATCACGTTGTGTGGTATTCAATTGGTTCGCTTGAAAATAGGTTTCCAATGACAATCCAATATCGGTATTTGCCGCATACTCCCAATCCAATAAAGCCAGTTGACCACTCTCAGTACAGACAATATTGCCTTTATGAATATCCATATGGGCGGGGGCTAACTTTAGAACCCTTGGCATAGGTGCGGATAAAAAATGTTGGTGCCATCGATGCCACCGAGGCCCTTGGCGTTTTGGATCAACTAAATACCCGTAATGGGCAATTTCTTGCCTAAGCTGTAGACGATAAGTGAGTAAAGGTTGAGTATGTAATTTAGCAATTGTTGCCGCTAATAAAGATTGAAATGTTGGTGTTAAAAATTGAGTATCACTGGGTTGCTGACCATCACACCATGATAGTAATAACCAATCTGAATTTCTTGCTAACACTTTGGGCGCTTGACCAAAGTGTTGTAATTGATGTAGTACCCGCGCCTCTTTACGTCTATTCACGAATAGAGCCGTTTGCGCCTGACTTTGAGCACGCGCAATCAGATTGAGAGTATGTGACCGTAAGTGATAGGTTCCCCCTGAAAGCCCTGCTAATGGGGTTACTTCCCACGTTTTAACGTTAATATTTGGGAAGCAACCTGCCAGCAGTGCCAATAATGCACTGTCATTGCTCAATATCGTTTTTTCCTGACCAAAGGATCTCACCGCTTTGCACTGCCATCAGCTGCATTTCGATATCGCGTTGGTCGTTAGAGCCTGAAATCACGCTATACAATACATAATCAGCTTGTACGTAACGCCCTAAGCCAATCGCTTTACTGCGTGTAACAAGGCTATCGTCTTGCGATAAACCTAACGTTCTACGCGCGGCATTGACCACATCTTGTGGTACGACTTTAAAGCGATGACTGTCATCAACCGCTTTTACGATGGCTGAGGTCACATTTTGTACAGAAAATGAACCTGTCGTATTGTTTTTAACTGAATCCACCAACAGAACTTTGCCGCTCTCAACACCATTTGCCCCTGTCATCTGTCCGACTAAAGGCGAGACAGCTGCAGACCAATCTGTGGTTTTTTGCTTAGGTGGTGTAGGCACCTTATCGATTGGTGGTGGAGTTGTAGGCTCAGTGGGTTCAGTTGGCTCTACAGGGACAACTGGCGGAGGCGTTTTAGGCCTATCCTGCTGAAAAGAAGGACATCCTGCCAGCATCATCGCTGCCGCTGCAACGAACAAGATCCGTTTCATTATTTGTCTCCAAGCATTTGCGGTAAAAATACATAAACACGTACATTACGCGCGAGTGATGATGTACTTTCAGCATTAACACTAATCACTGAATTTGCAGGTATCATCTGCTGCAAATCATGGGTTGTTGCGATTTTCAATCCTTTATCGTCGTACCAATAGAGACGGTACATGACAGTCATCGGATTTGGCTGGCTATTGCTCATATTGATCTTAGCCACCGTCGCATAGTTCTCAACGCTGACTACAGGTTGCTCTACAATGATACCTTGCGCAAGAACCGCAGGCTCCATTATCACTCGTTGTTGATCATTGAATACTAACCCATCACGCTTACCCCATGAGCAAGCGCTCAGCGCAAACACCACAGCACTGAGTGTTAATATACGTATCAATGTTCCCCAAATCTTTTTCACATCATTACCTTATTTTGCCAGCAATGGTCCAAGAGGACGACCGCCAACAAGGTGCATATGAATATGAAACACTTCCTGCCCGGAGTGTTCATTACAGTTCATGATCAAACGGTAACCGCTTTCAGCAATCCCTTCTTGTTTGGCAATTTTTGCTGCAACGGTAAATAAGCGCCCCAATGCCAGTTCATCTTCCGCAGTCACATCATTCACTGTTGGGATGAGTTTATTGGGAATAATCAGGATATGTGAGGGAGTTTGTGGCGAAATATCACGAAATGCGGTAACCAGTTCATCCTGATAAACGATATCTGCCGGGATTTCACGTCGAATGATCTTACTGAAAATAGTTTCTTCTGCCATTGCGAATTCCTTTAATATTGACTAATTATTACGCTTTATTCTCGCCGACATTCAAATGAAATAGGCGGTTAAAGTTTTCAGTGGTAATACGTGCCATTTCTTCAGGGCTAACCCCTTTTAATACTGCCATATACTCTGCCACATCCCGCACATAAGCAGGTTGGTTCTCCTTCCCACGATGCGGCACGGGGGCTAAATAAGGTGAATCCGTTTCTACTAAGATCCTATCTAATGGAACAACCCTTGCGGCTTCACGAATTTGCTCTGCATTGCGGAAGGTAACTATCCCTGAAAAAGAGATATACATACCAAGATCTAGCAATTCCATGGCTGTCTGTTTATCTTCCGTAAAGCAGTGCAAAACACCGCCACAATCCATCACTTGTTCTTCACGTAAAATAGTCAGTGTATCTTCTCGCGCATCGCGCGTGTGAACTATCACAGGTTTATTAACCTGACGACCAATACGAATATGTTGACGGAAAGACGCTTGCTGAAGTGCTGCATTTTCTTTCTGATAATAATAGTCTAGCCCTGTTTCCCCTAACGCGACCACTTCTTCACCAGCAGCTAATTGCGCTAAGCGTTCAAAAATCATACCCTTCATCCAAATTAAGTGGATGAATACCGCAAGAAAATGCCACATTAGCACGCTTGCCAATCATGGTTTTCATGTTATCAAAACCATGTAACGTTGTGGCAACCGCTAACATAAATCCGACATCGCGTTGCGACGCCTTTGCGATCACATCATCGACGCTTGTATGTAATTTTTCATAATCAAGGCAATCGAGATGGCAGTGTGAATCAACTACAAACATATTTCACTCTTTTTTATGGTGTTGGGGTAACAATTAATGCTTCCCATTGTAATAATTGATTTGTCAAAAGTAACTCTTGATTCAGTGCGGGCACTGTCATCAATTGGTGGCGGCAATTTTGCCAAGCCTCATAAACTTCAAACAATTGTGTATTTGTCATTCGTGATGCAAGTACGCTCACAAGTGGCAATTGGTCTTGATTTAAACAAAATTGGGCTGCATGTTGTTGCAGTTTCATGCTATCGGCTAATAGTCCGAGCAGCCACCCCATCGACTCAATCGCCTTATCATGATGAATCGCAGGTAATAACGACAACATATCATTATGTTGTATCCCATGAGCGAGTTTCTGGCATAGCACACTACGCTGTTGCCAATGCTCAGGTTGCAACAATGACATCGCCGCGACTGGGGCCCCTTGGCACAACTTTAACGCGGTCAATGCGTCGTTATAGTTGACGCCAACGATTTGCTTTTGCAACCAATACCACGCAATTTGCGATTCAGGTGGTGATAAAAAGGTATATAAGCAACGGCTTCGTAGCGTCGCTAATAGATTTTCACGTTTCTCGCAACCTAATAAAAAATAGGTCTGCTTTGTTGGCTCTTCCAAGGTTTTTAAGAGCGCGTTGGCCGCTGCATCGGTCAATGCTTCTGTTCGAGGAATATAGGCGACTTTAGCCCCATTTTGCTGTGCATGACTACTTAAGGTCTCTGTCAGTTTCCTTACCGCTTCCACGCTAACCGTTGTTTTGCCCTTCTCTGGCTCTAAAACATGGTAATCAGGGTGCGTTCCTGCCAACATCAATTGGCAGCTATGGCATTGCCCACAGCTTTTTAGCCCGTCTGTATTTTGGCAAATTAACCAGCGACTAATACCATAGCATAATGCTTCCACTCCGTTACCCGGTAGTGAATGCAATAACAATGCGTGGTGCCCACGACCTTGCTGGTAGGAGGTAATTAGTTGACGATACGTTTCATTCAACCAAGGGTACCAATTCATTGTATCACCTTATTTTGCCAACCATTGCTGCAAAGCTTGGCGAATATCATGTTGAACTTGTTCAATATTCTGGCTTGCATCAATCGTTAAAATAGTCTCATCGGAGGCCGCTAACTCACGATAACGTGCACGAGTGCGTTCAAAAAATGCCAGAGACTCTTGCTCAATTCGGTCTAGCTCACCACGAGCGCGCGCACGCTGTAACCCTAATGCTGGAGGTAGGTCCAAATACAGTGTTAACGCTGGTTTAAATTCCCCCAAAACCAGATCACGCAATGACTGCATAAGTTGGCGATCAATACCACGTCCGCCCCCTTGATAGGCCTGTGAAGATAAATCATGCCTATCACCAACAACCCATTTACCCGCCGCTAAGGCTGGCTTAATGACGTTTTCAACCAGTTGGACACGTGCGGCATACAGCATCAAAAGCTCGGCTTTATCAGTGACTTTTTCCCCGCTGATCCCCTGTTTAATGAGTTCACGTAGCTTTTCTGCTAATGGGGTTCCCCCTGGCTCTCGGGTAAACGCAATGTCTTGGATCCCTGCTTGATTTAATGTTTCAACTACGGTTTTAATCGCAGTGGTTTTACCTGCCCCTTCTAACCCTTCAATAACGATATAGGCGTTTTTCATCTTACTTATCATTCTGTTTTTCAATTTTTCGATACACTTTGACGGCTCGATTATGGTCATTAAGGCTACTACTGAATGTGTGCCCACCTGTACCATCTGCAACAAAGTATAAATAGTTCGTTTTCGCAGGGTGCGCCGCGGCTTTAATTGATGCAAGACTTGGCATTGCTATCGGCGTTGGCGGTAACCCATCAATGCGATAGGTGTTATATGGTGTATAGTTGTCTAAGTCGCTACGATAAATTTTCCCGCGATACTTATCGCCTAAACCATAGATAACTGTAGGATCTGTTTGTAACCGCATATTTTTCTGCAAACGATTCACAAATACCGACGCCACTTGGTTTCTTTCACTGTCAATACCCGTCTCTTTTTCGATGATTGAAGCCATGATTAGCATCTCATACGCGTTTTTGTAAGGTAGATCTTTATCTCTCCCTTGCCAAACTTCATCGACATTTTTTTTCATTTGTTGGTGAGCGCGTTTTAATATATCAATATCACGCGTTCCCGCCGTATACAGATAGGTATCCGGATATAGCCAGCCTTCAAGGGTGGTCGTTCCATCAAAACCAATTAGCGCGTATAACTCTTCTTGTGTTTTTCCCTTCCGCCCTCATGTTTTAAGTAAGGCGCATCACGTAAGATATTTGTCCAATCAGAGAGTCGGTTACCTTCGACAAAACGAATGGAAAACTGCGCCTCTTTGCCACTGGAAATTAATGCTAACATCTGCGCGATATCCATATTTGGCTGGAGGCGGTAAGTCCCTGCCTTCATTTTAGCTAACTCTGGGCGCAATTTTAGTAACCATTGAAATTTGTTACTTTGATTAATCACTTTTTCGTCTACCAGCAATGCTTCAAGCGCAACGCGGCCTGTTCCAGCAGGAACCGTAAAAACTTTCTCTTGTGTTAGATTTAGCGGCTCTTTTGCATAGTTCAAAACCTGTTGATACATCACATAGGCACTTACGCCTATTACCAACAGAATAACGACAATTGCGATAGAGATTTTTTTTAGCGAGTTTCATTCATTAACCATTCAGTGACTAAAGTTGGCAACGTAAAAACAAATATTCAAACAGTTCCCTTGATGAATATTGCCATTGAGGGTTTTATTGTTACCCCAAGGTGATCGTAGCAAACCGGCAGTATTGGCATCAACGTATTACAAATAAACACTTCATCACAGTTCCCCAATACATCGGGAAAACGTTCAACCTCCCGAAGATGGTACTGACTAGCAGCTAAAAGCGCTATGATCTTTTGTCTCATTAATCCATTTACGCCAGAAAATGCTAAATTTGGCGTAAATACCGTATCGCCTTTGCGCCAAAAAAATATTGGCACTGGCAACATTCAATTAAAATACCATCAGAATCAACAACTAAAGCCTCATCAACCTGAGCTTCATCAATTTCTTGGCGTATTAACACCTGCTCAAGGCGATTAAGGTGTTTGATCCCTGCTAAATAGGGATTTTTACTCCGTTGGAATACGGCTTAATATCAGTTGGATACCTGATTTCTGCAACGCTTGGTAATGTTGTGGAAAAGGCGCGATAGACATTATTACCGTTGGCTGATTAAACCCTAAAGTGCTATAACCTCTGCCCCCCGTGCCTCGGCTAATAATCACTTTAACAACGAATTCATCATCATTATGCTGTTGGCAAATCGCGTGGATCTGCTTCTCTAACATTTGCCAATCTGGTTGGGGGTAATTTAAGGCGAGAACTATCCTGCATGAGACGCCTAATATGCATATCAAGCATTTTTGGTTGATGATTAAACACATGGATCGTGGTGAAGCAGCCATCACCAAATTGCACAGCCCGATCAGTCACGTCAATATGACGGCACTCAACTCCATTAACCCAGTATAGCATTGATAATTCTTATAATAATGGCTGATAAATCAGTCAGTAACAGGATATTAACTATCATAAACTAAACTGACATAGACTGCAAAACGACACTAAAAATAAAGCCCCAGTATTGTGAACACTGAGGCTTTTACCCTTTACCACGTAAAGTAATACGTCTGGGTTACTCTTCGTGATAGCGACGGAAAATTAATGAACCGTTTGTACCACCAAAAACCAAATGAGTTGCACAGAGCATATTCCATATTTTCTACTTTTCTTGCTTTGCCTGGAACAAAATCCAGTTTGCAAGCTTCATCTGGGTTTTCCAGATTGATCGTAGGCGGAACGATTTGCTCTGTCAGTGAAAGGATCGTAAAGATAGACTCAATGGCACCAGCGGCACCTAATAGATGACCTGTCATCGATTTTGTTGAGCTAACTAATACGTCGGTTCCTTCACCAAAGACCGAAATAACCGCTTGCGCTTCCGCTAAGTCACCTGCTGGTGTTGAAGTACCGTGAGCATTGATATAGCCCACTGCATTAGCTTCAATACCTGCATCATGCAGAGCATTTGCCATCGCCAGAGCAGCACCTTCACCATTTTCAGGCGGTGATGTCATATGATAAGCATCACTGCTCATGCCGAAACCAGCAACTTCAGCGTAAATTTTTGCGCCGCGAGCTTTAGCATGTTCATATTCTTCAAGTACGATAATACCCGCACCGTCACCCAGTACAAAGCCATCACGGTCTTTATCCCATGGGCGGCTAGCCGCTTGCGGATCATCATTACGCGTAGAAAGAGCCCGCGCTGCGCCAAAACCTGCAACACCCAATGGCGTTGTCGCTTTTTCAGCGCCACCAGCAATCATTACATCAGCATCACCATAAGCAATCATACGTGCGGCATGACCGATATTGTGAACACCTGAAGTACAGGCTGTGGCAATCGAAATACTTGGGCCACGGAAACCGTAAATAATGCTTAAATGACCTGCGACCATATTAATGATCGTAGAAGGAACGAAGAATGGGCTAACTTTACGAGGACCGCCATTTTGTAATGCTTCACAGTTCTCTTGAATTAGGCCTAGACCACCAATACCAGAACCAATCGCTAACCCTATACGAGTAGCATTGGCTTCTGTTACTTCCAGCCCGGAATCTTTGATAGCTTGATTACCAGCAGCAATTCCATACTGAATGAAAGGGTCCATCTTCCGTGCATCTTTGCGGGAGATACCATAATCTTCGTAATTGAAATCTTTAACTACGCCAGCAAATTTAGTTGCGTGGTTGGTAGTATCAAAATGTTCGATAAGGCTGATACCACTCTGTCCGTCACAAACAGCTTTCCATGATGATTCAACTGTGTTGCCGACAGGAGATAACATGCCCAGTCCGGTTACGACTACACGACGCTTAGACACGTAAATCCTCCAAGGAGGGAAAAAAAGTTATCAAAGAAACATAGGCGGTCGAGTGACCGCCTAGACAAGTTTTAAAACAATTAGTTAGATGCGTTCTCGACGTAATCAATCGCAGCCTGCACTGTTGTGATCTTTTCAGCTTCTTCGTCAGGGATTTCGATATCGAACTCTTCTTCCAGAGCCATAACCAGCTCAACTGTGTCAAGAGAATCAGCGCCCAAGTCATCAACAAACGAAGCTGTTGTTACAACTTCTTCCTCTTTAACACCTAGTTGCTCAACGATGATTTTCTTAACGCGTTCTTCGATAGTGCTCATACTATTAAAATTCCTATCAAAACTCGCTTTCGCGATGGTTTTCGTAGTTTATAAAATACAGGAAAAGATACAACCCAATCCCGGCTGTTGAAACCTAAATTTTGCATTATTTTGCGCTAATTAACACTAATAATGCAAATGGTTCCATCATTTCTTTAGATCATGTACATGCCGCCATTGACATGTAATGTTTCACCTGTGATGTAACCAGCTTCATCAGAAGCTAAAAACGCTACAGCACTGGCAATTTCTTGTGCATCACCAAGCCTGTCGGCAGGAACTTGAGATAAAATGCCTGCACGCTGCTCATCTGTCAATGCCTTGGTCATATCAGTTTCAATAAAACCAGGTGCAACGACATTAACGGTAATGCCACGGGAAGCGACTTCGCGTGCTAATGATTTGCTAAAACCAATTAGCCCAGCTTTCGCTGCTGCATAGTTCGCTTGACCCGCATTTCCCATCACACCTACAACAGATGCGATTGAAATAATACGTCCACAACGTTTTTTCATCATGGCGCGTAATACGGCTTTTGATAAACGGTAAACGGATGAGAGGTTAGTGTCAATAATATCTTGCCACTCATCATCTTTCATACGCATCAAAAGGTTATCACGTGTGATACCTGCATTGTTGACCAGTATATCAATTTCGCCAAATTGTTGACGAATATTATTCAAGGTTTCGTCAATTGATGCAGGGTCTGTCACATTAAGAGCAAAACCTTTGCCTTTTCCATCTAAATAAGCAGAAATCGCTTCTGCTCCTTTTTCGCTGGTTGCTGTACCAATAACCGTCGCACCACGCGCAGCAAGCGTTAAAGCGATCGCTTTCCCGATACCGCGGCTAGCGCCTGTTACAAGTGCAATTTTTCCTTCAAAGCTCATATCGTCCTCAGAGGTTTTCTAATGCAGTGCCTAATGATACAGGATCATTGACTGCAACGGCAGTTAAATTAGAGACAATACGCTTGGTAAGACCAGTTAATACTTTACCCGGACCCACTTCAACAAGATGCTCAATACCTTGATTTGCCATGAATTCTACCGTCTCAGTCCAACGAACTGGATTATACAATTGACGAACCAAAGCATCACGAATATTTTCCGCTGATTGCTCAATTTTCACATCAACGTTGTTAATAACTGGGAAATTTGGTTGATTAAACGTTATTTCTTGTAACGCAACTGCTAATTTTTCAGCCGCTGGTTTCATTAACGCACAGTGTGACGGTACACTAACCGATAATGGTAATGCACGTTTTGCGCCCGCCTCTTTACATGCTGCACCAGCGCGCTCAACCGCCGCTTTTTCACCTGCAATCACCACTTGACCTGGTGAGTTAAAATTCACAGGAGAGACGACTTGGCCTTGAGCGGCATCTTGACAAGCTTTCTCGATTGATTCGTTATCTAAACCGATGATCGCATACATCGCGCCTGTTCCTTCTGGAACGGCTTCTTGCATCAATTTACCACGCAACTCAACCAGTTTAATTGCCGCTTTAAAATCAAGAACACCCGCGCACACTAAAGCTGAATATTCACCTAGGCTATGCCCTGCCATCATCGTAGGCATCGCGCCTTTTTTTTCTTGCCAAACACGGAAGATAGCGACAGATGCAGCTAACAGCGCTGGCTGGGTTTGCCATGTTTTGTTCAATTCTTCTTCTGGCCCGTTCTGAACAAGAGCCCAAAGGTCATAACCTAATGCTTCAGACGCCTCAGCGAATGTTTGTTCTACTAACGGACTTTCCGCCGCTAATGCAGACAACATACCAAGAGACTGAGATCCCTGACCGGGAAAAACCATAGCAAATTGTGTCATGTCTATTTTCTCAGTAAATTAAAAACGAACAAGTGCAGAGCCCCAAGTAAAGCCGCCGCCAAATGCTTCTAAGAGCACTAACTGACCACGTTGGATTCGACCATCACGTACCGCTTCATCAAAGGCGGTCGGCACGGATGCAGCCGAGGTGTTACCATGTTTATCTAACGTAACCACCACCTTATCCATGGCCATATCAAGTTTTTTCGCTGTTGCGGAGATGATACGCAAATTTGCTTGATGAGGAACTAACCAATCGAGTTCTTCTTTTGCGATACCGCTTTCAGCCAACGTTTCATCAACAATGTGCGCTAATTCACGCACAGCCACTTTAAAGACTTCATTGCCTGTCATGGTTAAGTAGGCTTGATCTTCTGAGCCTCGCTCACGATTCGGCAGCGCTAACAACTCGCCATAACGCCCATCGGCATGCAGATGTGTTGATATAATACCCGGCTCTTGCGATGCGCCGAGCACCATCGCGCCTGCCGCATCACCAAACAGAATAATAGTACCGCGATCATTTGGGTCTAACGTTTTTGACAGTGCATCTGCACCAATCACTAATGCTTTTTTTGCCATTCCCGTTTTAATAAACTGGTCCACGATGCTTATCGCATACGTAAAACCTGCACACGCTGCGGCAACATCAAATGCAGCACAATCATTAATGCCTAACATTTGTTGAATTTGGCACGCTGCGCTTGGAAACGCGTGTGTTGAAGAGGTCGTTGCGACAACAATTAGCCCAATCTCACTGCTATCGACTTGCGCCATTTCAAGGGCCTTTTGTGCGGCATGAAACCCCATTGTGGCAACACTTTCATCTTCACCAGCAATTCTTCTTTCATGAATACCTGTGCGAGTTACAATCCACTCATCAGAAGTATCAACCATTTTTTCCAGGTCAGCATTTGTTCTAATTTGTATGGGTAAATAGCTGCCTGTGCCTAATATTTTACTATACATAGGTTATTGATCACTCCTGGGTAATACGATATTCAACCGAGCTGCTATTCTGTCCGGAACTTGTCTATCTACCGATTGAACAGCCCGTTCAATCGCAGCTTTAAATGCACTTTCGTTTGCAGCGCCATGACTTTTTATGACAATTCCCTTTAATCCTAACAGAGTTGCACCATTATACTGGTCGGGGTTCAACTCCCCGAAACGCTTCATCAGCCGTTTTTTAAGCCACTTTTTGGCCAATTGAATCAACCAACTAGGTTTTTTATTCTTTTTGCTTTCATCTGTTGATTTCAACAAGGAAAGTATGACGCGGATCACCCCTTCCATTGTTTTTAGCGTGACGTTACCTGCGAAGCCGTCACACACTAATACATCCGTTTTGCCAGTCAGCAACTCATTGCCTTCGACATAACCGATGTAATTTATTGCCGCGGTTTCTTTAAGAATTGCGGCGGCTTCGCGGATATTATCAAGCCCTTTACTCTCTTCTTCACCAATATTTAGTAGTGCCACTTTTGGTGAAGCAATTTTGGCCACCTCTTCAGCGACGACAGATCCCATCACAGCAAATTGCACTAGCATATCACTACTACAATTGACGTTAGCGCCTAAGTCTAGCACCACGGTTTGACCTTTTTGTTGATTAGGCAAAATGGTCATCAAAGCAGGCCGTTCGATGCCATCAATTGATTTAAGCATCAACTTAGCTAGCCCCATCAAAGCACCCGTATTACCTGCACTCACGCACGCCTGTGCCTGCCCAGTCTTCACTAACTCAAGCGCCACTCGCATGGATGTTCCTTTGCTTTGACGTATTGCCGTTGATGGTTTGGCATCATTAGCGATAACATTTTCAGCAGGAATAATTTCGACACGCGAAAGTCAGCTCAACACTCTGTTGTGCGAGCAGTGGTTGAATGGCGTCAGGTTGACCGACTAGCAGTAATTTGAGTGCTGGATTAGATGCCAGAGCCTGCAATGCAGCAGGCACTGTGACGCGGGGACCAACATCCCCGCCCATAGCATCTAACGCAATGGTTAGATTAGCCAAAGTATCAACTTGTAAATCTATAATTACTTGTTGATAACCTTACGGCCACGGTAGTAACCATCTGCAGTCACGTGGTGACGCAGGTGAGTTTTCACCGGTAGTTTTGTCTACAGAAACTAGGGTAGCAGTCAGTGCATCATGTGAACGACGCATACCGCGTTTTGAACGAGTTGGTTTATTCTGTTGTACGGCCATTGACCTTACTCCTTAAGTACTTTTCTTTAAACTGGCTAATACGGCAAATGGGTTTGGTTTTTCCGCCTCAGGCGGTAGTTCACCAAAAACCATATCCGCTTCGGACACTTCACAGTGTTCAGAATCATGAACCGGAACCACTGGTAAGGAAAGAATTATTTCATCTTCTATCATTCCCAGCAAATCTATTTCACCAAATTCATCAATTTGAATTGGCTCATAGCCTTCCGGTAATGCTTCGGCCTTTTCGTCACTGACGACAGGACTAAAACAATACGATACGTAAACATGATGCTTGAAATCTTTTCTGCAACGCTGGCATTGTAGGGGTGACATCCACATCAGAATGCCCCTCTATGACCGTCAGACGCTGATTATCAATTTTAAATGATAATTCGCTCTCAACATCGCTGTCTACACTGACTACTGATTCAGCAATACGTGTTACTTGCTCAGGTGTGTAACTCCCGACATAGTCGAGGTTTTTTTTGAGCTGCACGCTGCGCATCGATAGTCAGGGGTAATTTTACCTTTTGCATAAGGCGCGCATATTAACTTTGTAATGAGCTATAGTCAAAGAAAAAGGCGGGCAAAACTCGCCTTTTCACCAAAAAATCGCCTGTTAAGCGTCAGATAGTTTAAAATGAGTTAACCCTTTTGGCTATGAGTTTCGAGAAAAAATATGAAATCGATTATTTTGGCATCAACCTCTCCCTATCGGCAGCAATTGTTAAAAAAGCTGGGATTACCCTTTCTAGCCGTAGCGCCGAATGTAGACGAAACCCCAGTGTTAAATGAATCCGCAGAGGCATTGGTCACTCGCTTAGCGCATGCTAAGGCACATGCCATCAGTGAACAGCATAAACAACATCTCATCATCGGCTCGGACCAAGTCTGTGTGATTGATGGTGAAATTGCAGGCAAACCATACAATTATGACAATGCCTTTAAACAACTGAAAAGAGCCTCAGGAAAACAAGTCACATTTTATACCGGTCTATGTTTATTAGATTCAACGACGGGAAACTACCATGTGCAGTGTGAACCCTTTAATGTCTATTTTCGTTCTTTAAGTGATAAAGAAATCGAGACTTACTTGCGCAAAGAAGAGCCTTACCAATGCGCCGGAAGTTTTAAGTCGGAAGGGTTAGGAATTGCCTTATTTGATAGGCTTGAAGGGCGTGATCCTAACACATTGATTGGGTTGCCTCTGATCCTGCTATTAGAGATGCTACGCCATCATGGCTACAATCCATTAGATAATTAACAACGCAATAAGTTACCGGCAAATTTGTCTGCCGGTAACTTAATATGCTTAGTTTTTACGTGAACGTAAAACCTTTAAGCATTGATTAAGCTCTTTATCAAGCGGCGCTTGTAACCGCATTTCCTCCCCCGTTTTAGGGTGAGTAAACTTTAATGCGCTGGCATGCAAGAACAATCTTTTTAGGCCTGTATCCGCTAATTGGCTATCAAATTGTTTATCGCCATAGCGGTTATCAAACGCAATCGGATGCCCTGCATGTAATGTATGTACACGAATTTGGTGAGTACGCCCCGTTACTGGGCTTGCTTTAACCAAAGTGGCATTATCAAAACGTTCCTCAACCTTAAAGCGCGTCTCTGACGGTTTACCTTCAGGGCTAACACGAACAACACGTTCACCACTTTGCAAGATATTTTTTAATAACGGAGCTTGGATCACTTTGGTATGTGATTGCCAATGCCCGCGCACTAATGCGAGGTAATCTTTTTGCATCTGTTTAAGGCGCAACTGTTCGTGTAACGCTCTTAATGCTGAACGTTTTTTAGCCACCAGCAAAATCCCAGATGTGTCGCGATCCAAACGGTGCACCAACTCTAAAAAGCGTGCTTCTGGGCGAAGCGCTCTTAACCCTTCAATCACCCCAAAACTTAAGCCACTGCCGCCATGAACTGCGGTGCCTGATGGTTTATTAATGACCAGTATTGCGTCGTCTTCATAGAGAATGCAATCAGCTAACGCAGAAACTTTATCCAGTTTTGCCGAAACAGGGGCTTCTTCACGCTCAGCGACTCTTACCGGTGGTACACGGACTTGATCACCTGCAATAAGTTTATACTCAGGTTTAATACGCCCCTTATTAACCCTCACCTCACCCTTGCGAATGATGCGATAGATCATACTCTTAGGAACACCTTTTAATTTTGCGAGCAGGAAATTATCAATACGTTGTCCGGCTTCGTCATCGCTAATATCGATAAACTGAACTTGATTTTGTGTTTTCATTCAAAAATGTGTTAACTCTGATTGATTAAATTACGACCTTATATGCGGGATATATCATACCGACTCCACAAATTTTTTTTATCATTTTTTTTTATTTGGTCAAAGAATAGCTCGTTAGTCATATTTCTAAATAAAATTTTCATATAACGCATGTATCGACTTGCTATAATGTCATTGGCAGTGGGATAATATGTAACTGCCATAATGTTTGATAAAACGATAATTGGCATGAAATACAGATTTGCTATTTGATTGAGTAAAAGCGCGGCAATGGCGTAAGACGCTTCGCAAAATCAAATAATTAGCGAGCAACGAATATTAGCTTTTTGGGTTAGGAACTTCCGTTAACAAAATTATGACGGCTTCCTGATTAAGAACGCTGAATTTTTAATCTAAAAATCAGGTTCACCGAATACTGCGCGTCTCTATACGGACGACTGCCGGGAGGCAGGCGGCTTTGTAAAAATCACGAGGCCATCGGTTTACAATAGCTCCCTTTTTCGCTGCTCTTTATTGAAAGTAAAAAATAATGAGTAAGTAACAATATGAAAAGAATGCTAATAAACGCGACTCAACAGGAAGAGTTGCGTGTTGCCCTTGTTGACGGGCAACGACTCTATGATCTGGATATCGAAAGTCCAGGTCATGAACAAAAAAAAGCGAATATTTACAAAGGAAAAATAACTCGCATCGAACCAAGTCTTGAAGCTGCTTTTGTTGATTATGGTGCTGAAAGACACGGTTTCCTCCCTATCAAAGAGATCGCTCGCGAATACTTCCCAAGCAATTACCACTCTCAAGGCCGCCCCAATATCAAAGATGTCCTTAAGGAAGGCCAAGAAGTTATCGTTCAGGTTGATAAAGAAGAGCGTGGCAATAAAGGTGCCGCACTCACCACGTTTATCAGCTTAGCGGGAAGTTATTTAGTACTGATGCCAAATAACCCGCGTGCGGGTGGTATTTCTCGCCGTATTGAAGGTGAAGATCGTACAGAATTAAAAGAAGCGCTCTCCTCCCTTGAGATACCGGATGGGATGGGGTTGATTGTTCGCACCGCGGGCGTGGGTAAATCCGCAGAATCTTTACAACAAGATTTGCTCTACCGCTTACGCCACTGGGAAGCTATCAAAAAAGCGGCTGAAAACCGCCCTGCTCCGTTCTTAATACACCAAGAAAGTAACGTCATTGTTCGTGCGTTCCGTGACTATTTACGCCCAGATATCGGCGAAATCCTTATCGATAACCCGAAAGTGGTCGAAATGGCACGTAACCATATTGAAGCGATTGGCCGTGGTGATTTTGCCAGCAAAATCAAATATTATAGCGGTGATGTTCCGCTATTTAGCCATTATCAAATCGAATCACAAATTGAATCTGCCTTCCAACGTGAAGTACGCCTTCCATCTGGTGGTGCATTAGTGATTGATACCACCGAGGCGTTAACGGCTATCGATATCAACTCTTCACGCTCAACACGCGGCGGAGACATTGAAGAGACCGCATTTAATACAAACCTTGAAGCGGCCGATGAGATCGCACGTCAATTACGTCTGCGTGACCTTGGCGGCTTAATTGTTATCGACTTTATCGATATGACGCCAGTCAGGCATCAACGTGAAGTTGAAAACCGCCTACGTGAGGCCGTGCGTCAAGACCGTGCACGTATTCAAATCGCCCGTATCTCGCGTTTCGGTTTATTAGAGATGTCGCGCCAGCGTTTAAGTCCATCATTAGGTGAATCTAGCCACCATGTGTGCCCTCGTTGCTCGGGTACAGGAACCATCCGTGATAATGAATCATTGTCTCTTTCTGTTTTGCGTCTTATTGAAGAAGAAGCATTAAAAGAGAATACACATGAAGTTCATGCTATCGTTCCGGTACAAATTGCTTCCTATCTACTTAACGAAAAGCGTAAAGCAGTCAGCGAAATCGAAACGCGTCAACGCAATGTTCGCGTGGTCATTGTGCCAAACGACCAAATGCAAACGCCTCATTTTCACGTAATCCGTATTCGTAAAGGTGAAGAAGTAAATACGCTGAGCTATAACTTAGCTCACTACCATGAAACGGAAACCTTAAACAGTACGGAAGATCCAGCCGCTGAACGTAAAGCCCCTGAGCAACCAGCTATCTCTGCTTTCGCGTTACAAGAGCCTGTAGAACAGCCTGTTACTGTTAAGTCTAAAGAGAACAAAGCACGCACTGAAACACCAAAACAAGGGGTTAAAGTGGATGCCCAGCCGAGCTTTTTTAGCAAGGTAGCTGAATTCTTCAAAAAACTCTTCGCTGGTGAAGAAGAAAAAGTTGCTGAAAAACCTGCTGAGAAAAATCGCCAAAATAGCGGTAACGACAAGCGCCGTAACAATGAACGCCGCAATAATCGTCGTAATAATCGCCGTGATCGTGATGAAAACAGTGACAACCGCGAAAATCGCGATAATCGTTCTAACCGTAATGCGCAATCTGACGAAGCTAACAATCGTAAAGGCCGCAATAATAAGAACGTTAATCAGCAAGATGAGCAAAACGTTGATAGCAATAGCCGTGAAGCGCAGCAACAGCAGCGCCGCGAACAACGTGCTGAACGCCGTCGCCGTCAAGATGAAAAACGTCAACAACAAGCAGCTAAGGCACAACAAGAGGCAGTTCAAGGTGCTGATAATACACCTGTAGAGAAAGAAGAGCCTCAAGCGCGCCCTGTTACGCCTCGTCGTCAACGTCGTCAATTGACACAAAAAATTCGTATCACTGATAACGTTGAAGCCGTAGCGCAAGAAGATGAAGTGGTTAAAGTTGCAACTGCCGTTGAAAATGATGCTATGCCTATCGCAGCACTCCCTGCTCCGACTCATGTTGATGAGCAAGTGACTGAGGTAAATAGCTCAGAACAACAAGATGTTCAAGTTGCTAACCAAGAAGATAAGCAAGATACCATCATTCCACGTCGCTCACGTCGTTCACCACGTCACCTACGTGTCAGTGGTCAGCGTCGTCGTCGTTACCGTGATGAGCGTCATCTGACAAAATCACCAATGCCTCTGTTCGCTGCCGTAGCCTCACCTGAGTTAGCGTCAGGTAAGGTGTTTATCAGCTATCCTGTTGTTCAACCACAACAAGAAACCATCGCTATCATGACCAATGAAGAGATGCTTGAGCAACAAGGTATTGTTAGTGTAGAGGCCGTTGAAACCACCGATATCACACCTTCTCAGGTCATCGAGCAGGCTAATGAAACGGTTGAAACTGTCGCTATCGAACCAGTAGAAACCGTCACTGAAACCAACGTTAATCTTGTGGCTGAATCCGCAGATGAGCATGCAGTTTCTCTTGAACCTGCCATTGCCCCACAAGCTGAACCGGCTGTCGTTCATACAGAGCAAGCTCTAGAAGACACTCAACCAGAGCCTGTTGTTGAAACGGCACCAACCGTTGAACCTAAAGCACCGGTCGCGGTCATTGAAGACGTTGTGATTGAGCAACCTAAAGTGGAGCCTACAGCAGAGATAGCCGAACAAGATGATCAGCCGCAAACCAGCACAGATGCAGTTGAAGAGCCTAAGGCTGAAGCTGTTGAAGTGCCTTATGTAGCGAAATCAACGGTTATTGTTGCAAGTAAGGCAGCACGTCATGCTTACTCACCAATGACCAAAGCACCAGCGCCTGAAGTGGTCGAATCAACATTCGAAATCAAGGTTTACCAGCGTGAAGCCTCAACCTTTGTCAGTAAAGGTGCCGGTGGGCATGTAGCAACCAATTATGCGACATCACAAATGGCAAAACCGGCTCATTTTGAATAGTATTCTTTAAATACGTCAAACAGCCCTGCAACTCGCAGGGCTTTTTTATATCTATCTCTCTGCACTGAATAGCTCTCCCACTTATTTGACAGAACAATAAATCAAAACCTATTATTGATAATAAAAATTAAAACCATCATTATTTCTATTTACTGATCGTTAATTGAAAGGAAAATATGATGGCTCATTGGGTAATTTTTGGTGCAACAAAAGGAATAGGCCTCGCATTAGCCAACATTGGCATTCAACAAGGCCACCAAGTCACAGCCTTAGTGCGTCAGCAAACGGATGCTGAGCGGCTAACGGCTGAAGGCATACAAACCTTTATTGGCGATGCCACCGACCCGTCTTCTTTAGAGGCGATTTTTGCATACATGACACCTGATACCGTCATATTCACCACTATTGGCGGCGGGCAAGCCGATTTTGTTGGTAATTACCATATTATCCGCCAAGCAGAGCAGCATCAGATACATCGTTTATTATTTGTCACTTCAATTGGTTGTGGCGACAGTTGGTCAACCTTATCACCAAGAGCAAAAGCCCTTTTTGGGCAATCTGTACGCCAAAAATCAATGGCAGAGTCCTATTTACAGACTAGCGAAATAAATTACACCATTTTAAGACCTGGGGGCTTAATGAATAGCGCGGCAACGGGTAACGCAACTTTATTAACAGGGGAAGCCCATGGTGTCGTTAGCCGAGAGGATGTCGCGAGAATATTAGCGAAGCTCGCTGAAGATAAAAGTAGCTATAGGCAGGTTTACGCTGTTATTGACCCAGATTTAAAACCACACTGGGGTTGATGCGATGACATTGAGCCGAGCTAACCTCGGCTCTAGTCTTCAATTATTTCACGTCTTTTTTATTGAGTTCGCCCATCTCTTTTAATTTATTCGAGATCTCACGGCGCTCTTTGGACAGTTCCGCATTTTTAATGATGTAATCATCAACACGGTCGTCATAATCGCTACGCATATTCGCGATAATTGCTTGAATTTCCTCGATGGTCATACCCTGTTTAATATAGTCGCTTAAGTTATCAAGCAATAAAACACGTTTTTGGTTATCACGAATTTTCTTTTCATTGTCGGTAATTTCACGACGAATTTTATTCTTACGACGATACATACGCACAAATTCCAAAACATTATGGAAAGATTGTTTGTTAGCGTTGTCCATGTTTAAAAACCCTCTGTTAGAAAAACAAAACGCATTCACTCGTTACACAATACCTTCTAACAGCACCGTGTTACAACCCTATTTCATCTATTCATTGATATAAAAACAAATAAAAAGGCATTTTTGCTCAATCGACTCCACTCACGAGCTGAATTGTTTCAGTTATACCTTTTGTACCTCGTCCTTAACGCCTATTTCCTGAGCAACTCTGGAAGTTTGTTTGGCAAGCGCTATTTTATCGCTGCGTAAACAGAAAGCAGATAAAATTGTGGTGATCACGACAAAGCCCCCCATTACCAGATAAGTATCAGCAAAACCGATTTTATCGTAACCCCAGCCCGCCAACGGCGATAAAATACTCCCCACAATCGAGGTAATACAGCTAAAACCCACTAAGTACAGTGTCGATGATAAACGCTTATCAAAATGGCGACTGTTATATTTAAAAATTGCAATCAGCAATATTGGCAGCTCTACAGCATGAAGTAATTTCATAATAGAGATCATGACAGGTCCTTCGACTAAACCTGAGCCAATAATCCGCAATGCCATCACACTACTCGCAAACAATAACCCTTTTTTGGCTCCTATGCGGTTAACAATATACGGAGCTAAAAACATACCTCCTGCTTCTAAGAAAACCTGCAATGAATTCAGATAGCCATACATTTCATTACCTGTTTTCTCATCTTGGAATTGGTGTGCGAAATAGACCATAAATTGCTGATCATAAACACTGTATATGCATGTGCCCAACACAAATAAAATCAGCGCCCAAAAACGAGGAAGTGTGAACAATTTCAAGGCGTCATCAAGGGTTATGCCGGAAGGTTTTCCATGCTCTAGGCTATTAAATGCGTTTGGTTTTGCCGTTTTTAGTTTTAATAAAATAACGAGAAAAATCGCACCGGAGAGGGTCGCCATGATAAAATTGTAATTAGGGTCAACGTTAATATTGCGACCAGCAAAAAATGTCGCAATCGCCCAACCTAATGAGCCCCACATCCTCGCTTTGCCATATTCAAAATCACGCAAGCGACTGACGCGTTCCGTATACGACTCAAGTACCCCAATTCCGGCATGGAAAGTCATACCGATAAAAAGACCACCGATTAAGCTTCCTACCACCACATTCCATTGCAATAAATAGCCAAACACCATAAAAAATGGGCCAGATGATATCAAGAGTATCGCAATAAACAGTAATAAGTTCTTTCGTAGACCTAGCTTATCCTGTAAAAAGCCATAAAGAGGTTGCGCGCAAAGCGCCACTATGGAAATACATGAAAAAATGATCCCCCGTTTCAGTGCCTTCTAAACCAACATATTTTCTAAGCCAAATAGCAACAATTGAAAATGTTGACGACCAAGTAAAAAAGAAAAAAAACAGCAACGCACTCAATGACACGTAGTACTTTCTTGATTCATTATTCATTGTTATTCGCCTGCATATTCCCCTAAATGCCAAAAATGTTAAGGTTAACATTTTTTCTAAACCAGTAAATCGCACTCAAATTGTGATGTTAAGCACATTTGTTAACGTTAACATTACTGATTTATGAAGCAAATCACTCTTCAGTGTCGGTATGGAGCCATTGTTTTTAGCAATATCAACTTGCGGGTTGATCTTCTGATCAACGAAAGAAAGGTCACGTAATGAAATGATAAATGTTGCTGTCACTAGCCCTCAAACGAGGGCTCGTATTATCTAAACTTGGCTATTTAGAAAGGTCACTGCATCATCAAGAATGCTTTTTCGCGCTGGGTTGTTTTCTTCTTTTGCGTCCTTTTTCAACTTATCAATAATACTTTGTTTAGTCACGTCGCTATTACCCAATAGCTCTAGTGTCACATGACCTATTTCAGATAAAATTAAACGTGTTCTTTCATCATATGTATTCATATTCACATCCTCTTTTTTGTTAGTCGTATTTAAAAGAGTAGATCAAAATATCCTTTATCAGGCAAATTTTTACGCTGATTTACCTGTTTTTTCAAGAAAAAAGGGCATCTTATATCAAATGATTGATATAAATATCAATTAGATAGCAGTTTGTGCCTATTACATATTTAAATTGCAACACCAACCATTTAAGGGCCTCTGTTCAGGTTTTCACATCTATCAGGTATGATAGTCGCTACTATTTGTGAGAAGTTACCGCCTATTCTCTGGAGCAATTTTTGTGTTTATTAGCCTAAATTATTTGCCCCTTATCAGTAACCATCACAAAACCTCATCATCACAAAAATAGCAGCAAAGGCTTACGGAGAATAACGTTGCAAGAGACTAAAAAGCAGCCTACCTTTTTTGTTCATGACTATGAAACTTTTGGTAAACACCCCGCACTTGATCGCCCCGCACAATTTGCAGGTGTTAGAACCGATCTCGATTTTAATATTATTGATGAGCCAGAAGTCTTTTATTGCGCACCAACAGACGACTATTTGCCCCAACCAGAAGCGGTGATGATCACCGGTATTACACCACAGCTCGCCTTAGCCCAAGGCGTCAATGAGGCTGAATTCGCTAAACGGATCCACCAGCAATTTAGCCAACCGAATACCTGTATTATGGGTTACAACAATATTCGTTTTGATGATGAAGTGACTCGAAATATTTTTTATCGTAATTTTTATGACCCTACGCTTATAGCTGGCAGCAAGGTAATTCGCGTTGGGATTTATTAGATACTGTGAGAGCGTGTTTTGCGCTACGCCCTGAAGGGATTATTTGGCCTGAAAATGATGAAGGCTTACCTAGTATGCGCCTTGAACATCTAACAAAAGCGAATGGTATCGCCCATGAAAATGCTCATGATGCGATGTCCGATGTACTCGCCACCATAAATATGGCGAAGCTGCTCAAAGCCGCTCAACCTAGAATGTTCAACTACTTCTACCAGCTAAGAAATAAAAATAAAGTTAGCCAATTAATCGACATTGTCGATATGACACCGTTGGTGCATGTTTCTGGCATGTTTGGCGCTCTACGCTCCTATATTAGCCTTGTTGCACCATTAGCATGGCACCCAGACAACCGTAATGCCGTTATTATGTGTGATTTAGCGGCGGATATTTCACCCCTGGTTAATTTGCCCGTTGAGACTTTGCGTGAGCGCTTATATACCCCTAAAACGGAATTAGATGGCGAATTACCGGTTCCGATTAAATTAGTACACATTAATAAATGCCCTATTCTTGCGCCTGAGAAAACATTGCGTACAGAAGATGCTGAACGCACGGGGGTTGACCGCGATCTCTGCCTACGCAATTTGGAAATCTTACGTAAGCACCCCGATATTCGTCATAAAGTGATTGAAATTTTTGCCCAAGCGCAACCATTTGAAGAGCCGGATGATGTTGATGCTCAAATTTACAGTGGCTTTTTCAGTAGCTCTGACCGCTCGACGATGGATATTATTAGAGAAACACCGGAAAAAAAACCTGCCTGCGTTAGACCTCACTTTTGAAGACCCACGTATGAAAGAGCTATTTTTCCGTTATAAAGCACGTAATTACCCCTCAACCTTATCCTATGATGAGCAGCAACGCTGGTTGCAGCACCGCCGTGACTACTTTACTGAAAGCCGTTTAATGGAATATATGCAATCTATTGAGTCGTTAATGATTGAACATCAAAACGATGTTGAACGCTGTAAGCAGCTCAAAGCACTGGTCAATTACGCGGCTGAATTAGCCAGCTAATATGGGTTGGGCAGGGTTTCCTGCCCAAAAACAACGCTTGCACTGATTAGTGATCGTGATGGCAACCACAATCCCCTTCCCAATTTTTACGTTTCGTTGTTTTGCCTAAACCGGGGTTCATGGTGTTAGTCGGATCGGCTTTTTTATAGAAAGATTTTAGCTGTGGCTGAGCTTTATATAAGTGGCCTACGTTATGCTCTGCGGGGTATTGTGCACCTCGTTCATCTAACAGCGCTAACATTTTCTCTTTCAATTCTTTTGGATCGACGCCTTTTTTCAATACATAATCTTGGTGCATCACATGACACATAAAATGCCCACAATACAGTTTATGAACTAACAATTTTTCAATTTCTGGCGGCAATTTTTCAAACCAATCACGATCATTTCGACGTAAAGCGATATCCAGCGGCAATACATCCTCAACATCTTTATTGTGTACCGCATGATAACGAACCGCCGATCCCGCTGCGGCAAAGCGGTGTAAAAATGCTTTCGCCCCTTCCTCTGGTGTACACTCAAAATACCCCCCCATCCGCCGTTGCAAAGAAGGATTTCAGCCAAACTTTCGCCTCATCAATACCTTCACCCGCCATTTTTAACATCAGATGATGCTCATACTTATCACGAAATTGCTTCATGCGTGGAGGTAAATGTGCAGGCCATAATTTACTGAGTAGCTGCATAGTGCGGTCAACAAGGTTTGACGGTAACAACGGTACTTTATTTAATACGGCATCAATTCGGCCTTTGATAGTAAAAAATAGTGGCATTTTGTCAGTGCCAAATTTATCTATCATTAAAAAAGGTATCTTTTCCGTATACTTCAGCGATATCAAAACAACCGCGGTGCATATACTCACCTGCTACTGGTAAGTTTTTAAATTCACTAAGAATATGACGGCGAATGTCTTCCAGAACATCCGGATTGTTTGTGCCAATATAAAACACTTGTGTTGAGGTATCGGCAGGGAAAGTATCAAGGCGGACAGCAAATACGGCTAATTTACCCGCACAACCAGATGCTTCAAACAAGCGGCGCTCATCTGCGTTAAAGCGTGATGGTGTATCCGCATTCACATCACGAACTCGCTGAGCATATTCATGGTCTGACGCCAGCTTTTCACTGTGTTCAACATCTTCTGTTCGATAACGTCGATTTTGCAAGTTCGTTAAAATTTCTTCAGGTGTATCCCCTAAGTTAATCCCTAGGTGGTTTACTAACTCCACTTTTCCATCTTCATTTACTCGCCCATATAAGGCTAGCTCCGTATAAGCCGGGCCTCGGCGCACTAGGGAGCCACCTGAACTATTACAGATCCCGCCAACCACTGACGCCCCGATGCAAGAGGAGCCAATGAGGGAATGCGGTTCACGACCTAATGGTTTTAGTAATTTCTCGAGGTCATACAGCGTACTGCCTGGCATAGCAACAACTTGATTAAATTCAGGTAATACTTGAATTTGATTTAATTTTAATGTGCTAATAATAACGATATCACGATCATAATCATAACCGCTTGGCGTCGAACCTTCTGTCAGCCCTGTGTTCGCGGCTTGCATAATCACTATTTTATCCGCCTCGACACAGGCTTTAAAAACATACCATTGTTCTAATAACGTGGTGGGGAAGACGACCGCAATAGCATTACCGATACCTGAGCGAAACCCTTTGCGGTAACGTTCTGTTTTATGGGGTTTAGTCAGGATATTTTTTTTACCAACAATATTGGTGAGTGTCAGTAATAATCGTTGATTTTCAGGGCTGTTTACTGCATTCATTTCTGCGCCTTCCTGTCAGGGTAATTATCAATAAACTGTTCAATTAATTGTAATGTCATAATCATTTAACAACCATATCACATTATAAAGCGTTTTAGATTGAGATATCGGTGCAGTGTCACAATTAGCTGATTGGAAGGTTAAAACAAATAATAGACTAACAGCCTGAATAATAGGCAAAAAAAAACAGCACTCTGAGGTGCTGTTTTTATTCAATCGACTAAATTAATAATCGCTCATTTGAGGCATTGGACGACGGAACATACGCGTCAATATCGCCATATAGACCAGACCGACAGCCGTCCAAATTAAGCCATATACCATTGAATCCTCTTCGATATTTAACCATAGTACACAAACGGTCAGCGTACCAATGACAGGCAAAATCAAATAGTTAAGGATATTCTTAATCCCATGTATACGGCGTTCACGAATGAAGAACTGGCTGATAACTGAAATGTTAACGAACGTAAACGCAATCAGTGCACCAAAGTTAATTAATGCTGTTGCAAAGTCCATCTCAAACCAAATAGCGCCAAGTGCTAACACACCGACCATTAATACGTTATAAGACGGAGTACGCCATCTTGGACTTACGTGGCCAAAGATTTTTTCTGGGAACACCCCATCACGCCCCATCACATACATCAAGCGAGCACTACCTGCATGTGCAGCCATACCTGAAGCTAATACGGTAACACATGAGAAAACCAAAATAATGGACTGGAAGAATGCCCCAGCAACAAATCTCATAATGTCAGGTTGTGTTTCATTGATGTTTTTAAAGCGCGAAACATCTGGGAAAAATTGTTGTAAGAAGAATGACACGGTAATGAAAATAATCCCACCGATAAGTGCTGTCAGGAAAATAGCACGCGGGATCACTTTACCTGCATTTGGTGTCTCTTCTGACAGAGAGCTTAACCCATCAAAACCTAAGAATGAAAAGCAGAGTATTGTCGCTCCGGCTATCAGAGGGATCAATTCCGTGTGCTCATCAGCAAATGGTCGGAAGGTCCAAACTTCACCCGTTCCTTCGCCATTCGATACACCATGAATCACAATCAAGGTAAATACAACCATGACCCCTATTTGAATAATGGCAATCACGGTACTTAGATTAGCGATGACGTTGATACCGCGTAAGTTAGCGGCAGTCATCAGAATAACTAGCCCCACAACAAAAATAGCAGGCTCAACCGTTGGGAAGATATCTTGTAAATAAATCTTCGCTAATAATATGTTGATCATTGGCATAAAGATGTAAGACAGCAGCGAGGTCCATCCTACAAGGAAGCCAATATGTGGGCTCATTGATTTTTGAGCGTAGGTATACGCCGAGCCAGCAGATGGAAAACGTTTTACCAATTTGCCGTAGCTCAGAGCAGTAAATAGTATCGCAGCAAGTGCAATAATATAGGAAGTCGGGACGTGACCACCGGTTTTATCCGATACCATACCAAAAGTATCGAAAATCGTCATTGGCTGAATATAAGCAAGACCAATCATCACCACTTGTAACAGGGTGAGCGTTTTTGCCAGCTCTACGCGGTTGTTTGCACCAGTTTGGTTGCTACCGATGGATAATGGTACTGAATTATTTGGCATGATAAAGCCCTCCCATAACTTTCGATTGAGTACTATTTGACCTACTTAATCGACAGTTACTGGGAAGACTTTGCATCTGCCTATAGGCAGAGAAGAAAGATGAAAGGTTAAATGGTGAAGTTGCGAAGCAGCCAATTGCTCCGTAATCATCGATGCGGCAGCCACGGCCACCAGGCCCTGCTGCGAATGCGAAAAAGTAAGCCATGCAAGCATTCCTCAAATCGGTAGCATAAAATGTTTGCTACACGTAAAAATATAATTTATCTATCCGGCCTATTATCCGGCCCCATAAAATTAAACGAACTTAAAAAGCAAAAAAAAACCGATACCGGAAATTGAGGTATCAGTCATTTTTTTAGTTCGCGCATTTTGCACTTCAAGTTATCAAATAGCAATAGGTATTGTTAAAAAAACAGACAATATTTGATGAGAATTTTTGATAAATTTGCCGATTTTGCGCTGGTAGCTAATAACTTGTTTTCTTCTATAAATTTTTGCTATTAAAAGACATTTTTTACTCTTTTTCGCACGCCAAAAAACAAGGCCCTCTTAACTCAATAAGAGGGCCTTAATTCAGTCAGTTATCAAACTCATTAGAAGTTATAGTTAATACCTATATTGTATCGACGACCTTCTAATTCAGCACCATAGTTTGTTGAGTCAATGCGGCGATCTAGCACGTTATAGACACCACCGACAATATTTGCATTCTTGTTCAACTGGTAGCTTGCCCCTAAATCAAACAATGCATATGACGCCGTACCATTATTCATTGTCTCACCACGGCCTTGGTAATCAGACGTTTTACCGCGGAAATTCATGCGTGCCCATGTTTGCAACTCTTCAGTTGTATCCCATGTCAATGTCGTATTACCCATATGTTTTGGCTGCTTGTTTAGCGGCTTACCTTTATTGACACCACTTCTTTGTTCAGTGTCGGTGTAAGTATAGTTCGCCGAAAACGCTAAATTATCCAGAATGCCCCAGTTAAACGTTAACTCAACACCACGCATTCTTGCTTTATCAACGTTTTCACGGTCACTAACAAAACGGTATGGCTTACCATTATCACCAATACCATCATCTAATGTACAGTCTCTGATATTTGCATTGCTATTATCACAGCGTCTAACTTCTGTAATTTTATCTTTGAAATCGGTATTATAGATCGTGATCCCTGCGGTAATATTGTCTTGGTTATTCCAAATTACACCAATTTCTTCTGTAACACTTTTCTCCGGTTTCAAATTCGGGTTACCGTAAATCACTGCGTTACCTGCGCGCCCACCCGTTGATTGCCCCCAGTCTGCTGAAGATTGACGTAAGTCAGGTGCTTTATAACCTGTAGACACACCACCTTTGATGGTCCATTGGTCGTCAGCATGCCAAACACCATAAAGACGAGGTGTCCAGTGAGTACCATAGTTTTCGTCTTTATCCATACGGATACCGCCGGTTAAAGCGAAATCATTGGTCATTAACCATTCATCTTCCGCAAACAGCGCCCAGCTATAACGGTCAAGTTTGTTTAGTGCAAATTTATTATCACCTGCTTCTAATTTTTCCTTACGATATTGGCCACCTAAACTTAAACTGTGGTCACCAATTAAGAAGACACTTTGATTACGTATGATGAGATCATCAAATTTCATCTTACGAGTTGGGTTCTTAGTTTCATCGTATTGAATATAAGTATCAGTGTTAGCTAGGTCATAAACCCCTGTATGAGTTAATGCAGTATGCGTCATCTCATATTTACTAAAGCTGCTACTATCACCTTCTTTATACGTATAGCCTTCACGATAGTCCCTATGCTGGCTATCTTTTTTGAAATCCAAATCAAAGGTGTTCTTTTCATCTGGTGTTAATGACAGTGTTCCACCACCACTTGCAACGATTTGACGACCGAAACCATCAACGATTTTATCTTCACCACGGTGTGAATATTGACCGCTAAGCTTCACGCCTAACAAGCCATCAATCAGTGGACCAGAAGTATAGAAACTGCCTTGTCCAGTGTTTCCTGAATTTCTACGCTCAGTAATTGTCGTATCAGCACGTAAACTTGTCGTCCACTCTTGCTGCACACGGCGAGTAATAATGTTAATTACCCCACCCATAGCATCAGAACCATAGAGGGAAGACATAGGCCCACGAACAACTTCAATACGTTCTATTGCAGGTAGTGGTGGCAGCCATCCCTGTTCGATACCTGAACCGTCACTATTTGGGCGCGTACTGCGCGTATCAACACGCTTACCATCAATCAAGATCATCGTGTATTTTGCATCCATACCACGAATACTGATATCTGAACTACTACCGCCGCCGGTGACTAGAACGCCCGGAACGTCTTTCAATGCATCGGTGACATCACGGTAAGCTTTATTTTCTAGTTGCTCACGCGTTACCACAGAAATAGACGCCGGTGCATCTTCAATTTTTTGTTGGAAGCCAGATGCGGTGGTAACCATAATCGTGTCTTTACTATCATCCGCAAATACAGGGGCTGCTGTGATTGCCGCAATAACGCTTATTGCAATTTTTCTTTTATTGAAAACTACCATTCCCAACTCTCCAAGAGATAATTTTGATTTGAATTTTGATATGACATAAGCTCAATATTCGGGTCTATAACCCTATCATTACTATTATTATTTTTTTGGTTATTAGATAATAAAAATTACCCATAGAAAATTTATGGTAAATACTATTTGTATATATTGAAATTTTCTATAACTAATTATCGCTAGAAAAATATAACCTTTATTCTCTTATTCAATTAATAGTGCCAATCTAAATTTCATTGACACTATTAATTTATATCAAAACTAGCTCGCTAACTTATCCACTAAGCCATCAATTAAAACTTGTGGTACCCCTTGAGAACAGCGCTCTATTCGCCCCCTAACACCGTACACATCAGCCAAGCTATCTGGCGTAATCACGGCCTCTGGTTCACCTTGAGCAATCAGTTTGCCTTTTTTTAGCATTAAAACATGTTCAGCATGTCTTAACGCAATATTGATATCATGAACCACAACCACCGTAATAATATTGCGACGCTTTGTTTCTTTCGCCACTAAATCCATAACGTGATATTGGTAATTTAAATCTAATGCACTTAATGGCTCATCTAATAACAATAAGTTTGGTTGACGAATTAATGATTGTGCCAAACCAACCAATTGCTTTTGACCACCTGATAATTGGTCTAAATAACTTAATGCTAAATGTTCAATACCTAATTGACGCAATAAATGCATCACTTCATCTTTACTATTTTCATTACTCAGACCACCCGATGCTCTTTGAGCAACGATCACTGATTCCAAGACATAAAGATGAACACCTGCTGGTAAGCTTTGAGGTAAATAGACAACATTTTGCGCACGCTGAGCAAAGTTTTGCTGTGTTAAATCCATTCCATCTAACAGCAATTGCCCTGTAGCTTTATTTAAACCAGCCAAAGAGCGCAGCAGAGTCGATTTGCCGCTTCCATTTGGCCCTAATAACACAGTGATCTGACCTCTTGGTAAAGCTTCTGTTGTCAGCCCTTCAATCACAGGGTTTTTAGGATAACCTGCATTAAAGCGATTAATAATCAGGCCATCTGTCATGACACACTACCTCTATGACGTAAAATAATACTTAAGAAGAACGGTACACCAACGAGTGAGGTCACAATACCAACAGGAATAATGACACCCGGTATAATATTTTTAGATGCAATAGATGCCATGGATAAGACTAAGGCACCAATTAATGCGCTTGCTGGCAAATAAAAGCGGTGATCTTCACCAAACATCAAGCGCGCGATATGAGGAGCAACCAGACCGATAAAGGCGATAGGCCCCACAAATGCGACTGCCAACGCTGATAAGATACTGATACGCAACAATGTGGTTAAACGTAACCGACGGACATCAATACCAAAACTAATCGCTCGGTCTTCGCCCAACCTCAGTGCGGTCAGTTTCCATGAACTCATCATCGCCAATGGGAAAATTAGAGCAAAGACGAGTGTCATCACCCCGAGTTTTACCCATGTTGCTTTTGAAAGGCTCCCCATTGTCCAGAATACTAGACCTTGCAGAGTGTCCTCTGTGGCAATAAATTGCATCATTGAAACTAAAGCATTAAAGGTAAATACCAATGCGATCCCAAACAATACGACACCCGATGTTGCAACGCGCGTCCAACGGGTCACCGCATCTAACATCAGTGCAGCCAATAGTGCAAAAATAAAGGCATTCGCTGAAATTACCCACTGATCAGGCACACCAGGAATAGCAATACCGGAAACAATCGCTAATGCCGCACCGAAAGCAGCGGCATTGGAAACACCGAGGGTAAATGGACTTGCCAACGGGTTATTCAAGATAGTTTGCATCTCGGCCCCAGCAAGGCCAAGTGACATGCCAATCACAACGGCCATAAGGGCATAAGGCAAACGGATATCCCAAACAATCACACGAGTTCCCGCTTCTACAGATTCAGGGGATACGATGGTTTGCCATAATTTTTCCAGCGATAAGCCGGATGGGCCTAATGTGAAATCAATAACCAATGATAATAAGATTGCAGCGATGATCACGGCAATCCATGCTACCCTACGACGTAACATTTTTTGATAATGCTGCTTCACACCATTATCATTTTCTCTCACTGACGGCTTAACAGTTGATATAGACTCGGTAGTAAGACTCATTATTATTACCTACAAAATTTACTTCTCACTTACCCAATAGATGCCGGTTGGCTCAACTGCAAGAAATTGGCTATGTAATTCATTCAAGGTTTTTTGCGGATCCAGATCAGCAAACTGCTCCGGATAGAACCATTTAGCAAATACTTGAGTCGCTAATACGTTGTAGGGAGAATTGTAATAGTTATGCCAAATTGCATAGTCTTTGCCATCTTTCACCGCTGACAAAGAGCTAATTCCTTTGCGTTCAGTAATTTTTTTTCAAGCTACTTTTTGCATCTTCAACAGTGCCTTGTGCCCCTAATTGCACTCCGACATCTTTACTGCCGGGAGCTTTAGCACCTGTTGCGATATAAATTTGTGGGTCAACAGCGATAACCTTTTCTAGGTTCATATTACCCAAAGCACCGGGTAGCACATCTTTGGCGATATTTTTCCCACCCGCTAGGTCGATAAAATTCCCCATGTTCCCGTTGCCTGCGGTTCCACAACAATCTTCAAATGCACCAGCACGTAAATCAATAAACACGGTAGGCTTTTTATCTTCAGGGATTTTACTGGTGATATCCGTCACTAATTTTTGATTTTTTTCGTAAAAATCAGCATATTTTTCTGCAGTCTGTTCGCGATTTAATGCTTTCCCAAGCATACGGATACTCGGTAGCGTGTTTTGCAGTGGATTGTCTCTAAAATCAACAAACACAACAGGCACACCCGCCTTTTCTAACTGCCCTACTAACTCACTATTTTTACCGGGGCCATGACCAGAGAGGCCAAAAATCGCAATGTCTGGATTCAGTGTTAATACTTTTTCGGCACTGACACTATCAGCGCTGGTATTACCAATTAATGGAATATTATCAATTTGAGGGAACTTAGCTTTATAAGCCGCGTAAGTTTGTGGATCAAGTTTACGTAAGTCGCCTTGCCAGCCAACAATTCTATCAAGCGGTTTATCGCCTTCAAGTAAAGCAATTGCACTCAACAAACGGCCTTCACCAAGTAAGATACGATTAACATTATCAGGTACTTCAACCGTTCTACCAGCAACATCAGTAACTGTTGCAGCCAATGAGCTAATACTGATACTCATCACAGAGCCTGCAAATAATGCTAAACCTATCCCTTTTGCTAACGACTTTGCCATCAACTTCACATCAAACCTCCTTATCCCCTTTATTTTGGTGCCCATAACAATAAAGCAAATAAGAATACTTATCAATACGATTGCTGATTTAATTCCATCTATGTATTGAATTGTGATCGTGGACGAAAATTTTTGTTAATCAATTGATAAATTGGCTATTTCGTCTTTAAAAAAGAAGATAACGCCAGACTCAGCATGCAAAGCATATCATGAGGAAACGACCCGATTATTCGGTTTTTCCCATTATAAAAAATGCCAATCAACGTTCGAACTGACCCCAGTTCATTGTTGATTGGCATTTTTATTTATAACTTACTGTTATTGAATATGTGTAAATAATTTAAGCAATTATTTATTCAGATTTTCACGGTAGCTTGGGAATTCCATGTCTTTATAACGAATAATTGACGTTTTTTTTGGCTATTTTATAGCCAAACCAAATTGCTAAAAATAATGGAATACCAATATAAGTGGCTGTAACCCCTACCCAATCAATTTTATCTTCTAAAAACGCTTGATAGTTTTGCCCTAATGTAATCACTAAACAGAGAACAAAAGCAAAGATAGGACCAATTGGGAAGAAGCCCGAACGATAAGGTAAGTCATTAATATCCTTACCTTGCGCAATATAACCTTTACGGAAACGATAATGGCTAATTGCAATCCCCAACCAAGCAATAAACCCTGTCATACCTGAAGTATTCAGTAGCCATAAGTAGACAGTTTGGTTACCAAACATTGAACTTAAGAAGCACAGAGCAGCAATTACCGTAGTGGCAAATAGCGCATAACGCGGTACCCCACCTTTTGAGAGGCGAGCAAAAATGCGTGGTGCTTTACCTTCACGGGCTAAGGTATACAGCATACGTGTTGAGGCGTACATCCCTGAGTTACCTGCCGATAGTACCGCCGTTAAAATAACCGCATTCATTACTGCTGCTGCCGATAGCAACCCAGCATTTTCAAATACTAAGGTAAATGGGCTAACACTAATATCTTTAACATCATTGCGCAGTAGATTAGGATCTGTATATGGAATAATCAAACTAATGATCAAGATTGCAAAGATATAGAACAAAAGGATACGCCAAAATACTTTACGTACTGCTTTAGGGATATTCTTCGCAGGGTCTTGAGATTCACCCGCGGCGATACCAATCAGTTCGGTTCCTTGGAAAGAGAAGCCGACAATCATCGCCACACCAATCATGGCAGAGAAACCACCAGCAAATGGTGCATCCCCGATGGTCCAGTTATGCCATCCCGCATTTTCAGCACCACTCATGATACCAAAAATCATCAATACGCCGACAACGATGAAAATAACAACGGTTGTCACTTTAATGAGTGAGAACCAATATTCTGCCTCACCAAACCCTTTAACAGAAATATAGTTCAGTAAGAAAATGACGGCTAAAAATATTGCGCTCCAAATCCAACCCGGCGTATCAGGGAACCAGTAAGTCATGACCAGTTGCGCGGCAACCAAGTCGACAGCAATAGTTACAGCCCAGTTATACCAATAGTTCCAGCCTAATGCGAAACCAAAACCTTCATCAACATATTTAGCGCCATAGGTCGCGAAAGAACCTGACACTGGCATATAAGCCGCAAGTTCACCTAAGCTGGTCATCAAAAAATAGACCATTAAGCCGATAATTGCATAAGAAAGAAGCGCCCCGCCGGGACCTGCTTGTGCAACGGTTGCACCGGATGCAACAAAGAGGCCGGTGCCAATGGAGCCGCCAATGGCAATCATTGCAAGATGGCGAGCTTTCAACTCACGACGTAATTTGCTTTGTCCGCTACCTTGTACCGTAGTGGTTTGTTGTTCTGACATCTGTTCCCTGTTTTTCTTTATTTAATCAATATTGAAGGAATTCTAGCAAAACATCCTGTCAGAACTAAGTAACTCTTGGCAGTTATAAGATACCTTCATAATCCCAACGGAATTATTAGTAAAACACTTATATCCTATGCATCATAGTTCAAATAACAACCTTGTTGACCATTTGGGTTTATACGATCCATAAACTTTGTTAAATCAGCAACACATTACTTGCAATAATCTAATAAGTTTTTAATTGCATTAGATAAATGTTTTTGGCGGTGATAAATCAAATACAGTGTTCGCTGTAACTGTAGCCCTTCAACCTCTAGCTCTACTAACGACCCGTTCGTCAATTGCTCCTCAATAACGCGTCTTGATAAGCAACTGATCCCCATACCAAAGCGAACTGCATGCTTAATAGCCTCCGAATTACCAAGCTCCATAAAAATATGAAAACCCGGTAAATGAGCAAATAACAGCTGATCGAGCACATCTCGTGTACCTGAGCCTCTTTCACGCAGCACCCAAGGCGCATCACGTAACTCTTTTAAGGTGAGTGCTCTTCCCGCCAATGGATTACTAGGAGCCGCAAATATCACCAATTCATCTTTTAGCCATGGTTCGGTAATTAACTCGGGGCTATGGCACACGCCTTCAATAAGACCCACATCAGCGCGAAATTCCATCACCGCTTTAATAACTTCCTCTGTATTACTGATATTTAACTCTAATGGGATCGTCGGGTGGTCACGACGATACTCCGCCAGCAGTGATGGCAGCATGTAATTACCAATTGTGGTACTGGCAGCGAGACGCACCGCCCCCATCTCTTTTTTGAATAATTGTTCTACTTCCAACGCTTGTTCAAGCAACGCCAATGCCTTGGGATAGAGCAGCCGACCATGCTCATTAGTCACAAGCCGTTTGCCTACTCGATCAAACAGTTGTACTCCAAGTTGCCCTTCAAGGTCGGTCAACGACGCACTTACAGCAGATTGCGATAAAGCGAGTAATTGGGATGCTTGCGTCGTGGAGCCACTTTTTAGTACTTCCGTAAATACCTCGAGTTGCCTAAGTGTTATTCGCATACAGGTAGCCCCAACATTGTTCACTAGAGTTTGTAATAATATTGTTAATATTAACGATTTATTACCAACTTACCAGAAGAAACTTATAACCAGAAATTCAGATAGATTATATATAAACAATCAATTTAAATTATTATAGTTTTTGTTATATGCTTATTCCAAAATTATCTATACCCTGAATAAACCGCTTTATGAAGGGTATTAGTCGTAACTAAAGGTAAGGTTATGGATAAAAGCAATACAAAAACGTTAGTACAGAGCGCACAGCCCCCAGCTCTAAAACTAATTTCAGGTATTATTTTAGCGGGAGTTTTAACCGCAATTTCGATATATCTTGGAGAGCAGCAATGGTTTATTGATGTCGGTTTAGGCGCCCTGACATTGGCAATTTTATTAGGCATCATCGTCGGGAATACAATCTACCCTGCTATTAGTCATCGTTGTGATGAAGGGATCAAATTTGCCAAACACTATTTTTTACGTGCGGGGATCATACTTTATGGCTTTCGCCTAACATTCCAACAAATTACTGATGTTGGTGCCACAGGGTTGCTCATTGATGCACTTACCCTCGCATCCACTTTCTTGTTGGCCTTTTGGTTAGGTAAAAAGGTGTTTGGACTCGATGATGAAACCACTTTTTTAATCGGTGCAGGTAGCAGTATTTGCGGAGCCGCAGCGGTTATGGCGACAGAGCCTGTTGTCAAAGCCTCTGCCAGTAAAGTTGCCGTTGCCGTTTCAACGGTGGTGATTTTTGGTACTATCGCCATTTTTGTGTATCCATGGCTTTATCAACTTAATGCACATTTTGGTTGGTTCACACAGACCCAAGACACCTTTGGTATTTATATTGGCTCAACAGTGCATGAAGTCGCTCAAGTCGTCGCTATCGGTCACACTATCGGCCCTGACGCAGAGAATGCTTCCGTGATCACCAAAATGATCCGAGTGATGATGCTTGCACCCTTCTTAATTATTTTATCTGCTTATTTGAGCCGCCGCTCTGCGGTCGCTAAAGGACAAACAGCCCAAAAAAGCAAAATCACGATCCCTTGGTTTGCCGTTATCTTTATTCTGGTCGCTGCGTTCAACTCGTTCAATTTGATACCGACAGAAATAGTAAAACACATTATCACGTTAGATACCGTATTGTTGGCGATGGCCATGGTTGCCCTCGGTTTAACAACTCATGTTAGTGCAATACGTCAGGCGGGGATCAAACCATTATTGATGGCGCTTATCTTATTTGTATGGCTAATCATTGGTGGTTTCGCCATCAATGCCATTATCCAGACTATCCTATAAACTCTTTGTTCATTTTTTAATTTGGTCGCATTTAATGCGACCTTTTTGTTGATTTCATTTATTCGCCTATTAATGGCATACTTCTTCATAAAAGAAGGAGTCAAGAATGAAATATGTTGGAGCACACGTCAGCGCTTCTGGAGGCGTTGATCAAGCTGTTATTCGCGCTCATGAAATTAACGCTACGGCATTCGCGCTGTTTACCAAAAATCAGCGCCAGTGGAAAGCCCCACCTCTTAGCGAGGAGGTGATTGAAAAATTTAAGGCTAACTGTGCAAAATACGGTTATGGTAAGCACCAAATTTTACCGCATGACAGTTACTTAATTAATTTAGGTCATCCAGAGCAAGAAGCGTTAGAAAAATCACGCATCGCATTTATTGACGAAATGCAACGCTGTGAGCAGCTTGGTATTGATCTACTCAATTTTCACCCTGGCAGCCACCTGAAAAAAATCGATATAGATGATTGCTTAGCTCGTATTGCCGAATCTATCAATATCGCCCTAAATGAAACTCAAGGCGTCATTGCCGTCATCGAAAATACGGCGGGGCAAGGTTCAAACTTAGGCTATCGTTTTGAACATTTAGCAAAAATCATTGAAGATGTGGATGATAAAAGCCGAGTAGGTGTTTGTATTGATACTTGCCACGCCTTTGCAGCAGGCTATGATTTGCGAACAGAGGAGGCTTGTGAAGAGACTTTCAAACAGTTTTCTGACATTGTTGGTTTTGAGTACCTCAAAGGTATGCACTTAAATGATGCCAAAAGTGAGTTTGCCAGCCGAGTCGACCGTCACCATAGCTTAGGGGAAGGTAATATAGGCTACACACCTTTTAGTTACATAATGAAAGACCCTCGTTTCGATGGTATCCCTCTGATCCTTGAAACCATTAATCCAGATATTTGGCCTCAAGAAATTGCTTGGCTAAAATCACAGCAAAAATAACCAGTCACTATCTATAAAGCATAAAGGCGGCGAGTTAACCTCCGCCGCCTTTATCGTTTTACAGTGATTCCATCTCAATTTTTGCCATCATATCGGCAAGCTTATTACGATTTTTTAAGCCAACATCAGGCTGTGATACGGATAACGCTGAAATAGCCGTGGCCATACGCAATGTGTGTGCGCTAGATTCACCATTCAGTAAGCCATAAGCGAGGCCTGCAACCATTGAATCACCAGCCCCCACCGTGCTGATCACTTCACAACGAGGCGGTTTAGCTAACCAAGAGCCTGAAGCATTCACCCATAATGCCCCTTCTTCACCAAGCGAGATAACCACATGAGAAATGCCTTTATCGCGTAATTCATGTGCTGCCGCAATGACATCTTTCAATTCAGGTAACTTGCGACCCACCCACATTTCTAATTCATGGCGATTGGGTTTTACTAACCAAGGCGAGGCTTTTAATCCTGCTTTTAATGCTTCACGGCTACTGTCGAAAATGATACATGGACATAATTGACGCAAGCGGCTCATCCAACGAGTGAATTCTTCGGGATCAATCCCATTTGGTAGGCTACCACTCACCACCACCATATCAAAATGGCCTAACCAATTGAGTGACTCCGTTGAGAAACGGTTCCAATCTTCTTTACTGACTTCAAAGCCAGAAAAGTTGAAATCTGTCGATTCACCATTATCTTCTGTCAGCTTTACGTTGATCCTTGTGCGTCCTGACACCATATAAAAGCGGTTTGCCATACCATTATCACTAAAGAAGTGTTGGAATTCTTCTTGGTTATCTTTCCCCATGAAGCCGCTAACTGTGATATCAATACCAAGATCTCGTAGAACTTTCGCGACATTAACGCCTTTGCCTCCTGCATTGAGGCTAGCCGTCTTCACTAAGTTGACTTCACCGACTTCGATTGATGGACATAGCCCAACAAGATCATAGGCAGGATTTAATGTAATTGTAGCAACCCGGCGAGTCATAACCTCGAATCTCCCTTATCATTATCGTCATGTGTATGCAGCCATAGTTATACCATTAAAACACAATGGCTTCAGTGATATTTGTAGTTTTTCCTGATTGTTTTTCTGCTATAAACTGGCAGAATCGCACCGAATAGAATAAAAAAAGAAAGGAGAAGTTGATGTCTACTGTTGATGGCGTTGTCGTTGGTGTTGGCGTAATTATCACGAATTCACAAGGCCAAATTTTAATGGGCAAACGCAGCAGCAAGCACGCACCTTACTGGTCAATATTTGGGGGGCATGTCGATGCTGGGGAATCATTCGAAACCTGTGCTATTCGTGAAATAAAAGAAGAAATTGGTATTGATATTACCGCCCCAACGGTTTTTTGGTATTAGTAACAATATAAACACCTATCACCAAGAAGGTAAACATACTGTCTCTATCTGTATGCATGTTGAATATAATGGCGATATCGAGCCGCAAATCATGGAAAAAGATAAGTGCGAAAGCTTGATGTGGGTATCCCCGAATGAACTCCCAGAACCCCATTTTGAGGCTAGCCGTAATGCCATTGACCTCTGGCTAAACCAACAATTTTATCATCACCTCCGCTTAATCGCTTTACTCAGGTACAAATAGCTCAAGGCTATTTGTACAATAATCACCCAACCTATTATTACTACTCTTAATTTTACCTATTTGTGCTTTAATTATTGTTTACATCAACATGCCTCAACTGTATCATTAAGCTAGTACAAAGAAACATTAATCGGGAGTTTCCATGTCTGTTGATGCAGTAAAAACAAATAAGCAGCCCTCCATCTTAGGTGGGGCGATGATCATCGCGGGTACAGCCGTTGGCGCTGGTATGTTTTCAATCCCCATGGTGACCTCCGGTGTCTGGTTTACAGGCTCTATCCTACTTTTGCTGTATACCTTTTTTTGTATGCTGCTTTCAGGATTAATGATTTTAGAAGCCAATATGAATTACCCTGCTGGCGCAAGTTTTCATACCATGGTTAAAGATTTACTTGGGCCTATGTGGAACTCAATTAATGGGCTATCCATTACTTTTGTCCTTTATATTTTAACGTATGCTTATATTTCCGCGGGTAGCTCGATTATCTCGGAAAATTTATCTTCCTATATAAAAATGGACGTTCCACAAGCCGTTTCTGGATTGTTCTTCGCACTTCTGGTTGCCTTTGTTGTTTGGTTATCTACGCGTGCCGTCGACCGTTTAAGTACCATTTTAATTGGTGGTATGGTTATCACCTTTATTATGTCAGTTGGCGGTATGGTCACCACAGCCTCACCTTCGATTCTGTTTAACCAAGTCGATCAAGGCAATACACATTATTTACCTTATGCCCTCGCTGCACTGCCCTATTTGCTGACATCGTTCGGCTATCACGGTAACGTTCCTGGGCTTGTAAAATACTATAATAAAGATAGCCGTTCTGTGGTTCGTAGCCTTGTCTATGGTGCGATTATCACCGTTGCCATTTATATCTTGTGGCAGTATGCGGTCCAAGGGAATATTCCACGCTCTGCCTTTATCCAAATTCGTGAGGACGGCAATAATATTGGTGCACTGCTTAAGCAAATGAATTTGTCTACCAACAGCGATTTTATTTCGAAGTTTTTGAATTTGTTCTCGTATATGGCACTGGCAAGTTCATTCTTAGGTGTATCTTTGGGGCTGTTTGACTTTATTGCTGACTTCTTTAGATTCAACGATAGCAAACAAGGCCGTTTAAAATCTGCCTTAATCACTTTCCTACCACCGGCTGTATTTGCCTTAGCTTTTCCTAATGGCTTTATTTATGCCATTGGCTTTGCAGGCCTCGCTGCCACTATTTGGGCAGTGATTGTGCCCGCGCTGATGGCAAGGGCAAGTCGTAAGCGTTTCCCGAATAACAGTTATAGGGCGCCTGGCGGCATTGGTATCATCCTATTTGTTATCTTGTTTGGTGTTATTAATGCCGTAGCACACATACTCTCCTTATCTGGTTTACTGCCTGTTTACTGATGATACCCTCCCCAACATCACCGTTGGGGAGATTTTTTTTATTGAAAAGTACATTTCCTATCTTGCCTAATCGCCTATCTGCGAGTAATTTTGTCGCACTCTTTTCTGACGATAATAAAGAAGGTTATTTATGGCAAAAGCCAATGAGATCAAACGCGGGTTTGCGGTGAGTTACAACGGCAAGCTGCTCTTGGTTAAAGATATCGATATTCAGGCACCAAGCGCTCGTGGCGCCAGTACTTTATATAAAATGCGCTTTACTGATATTAAGACTGGTCAAAAAGTCGAAGAACGCTTTAAAGGTGATGATATTTTAGAAACCATCTCTTTAACTCGTCGCGCTGTTAGCTTCTCTTATATCGACGGTGATGAATATGTTTTCATGGATAATGAAGACTATACGCCTTATCTCTTTAAACGTGCAGACATTGAAGAGGAGCTGTTATTTATCCCTGAAGAGGGATTGCCTGGCATGCAGGTGCTCACGATGGATGGGCAAGTATTGGCGCTCGAACTTCCACAAACCGTTGATATGGTTATTGTAGAAACAACACCTGCAATTAAAGGTGCTTCAGCCAGTGCGCGAACAAAACCTGCAACAATGGCAACGGGCCTAACGGTTCAAGTTCCTGAATACCTCACGAGTGGTGAAAAAATTCGTATTCATATTCCTGAACGCCGCTATATGGGCCGCTGCGATTAATTAGATATACCACCTATGGGCATTAGCCCATAGGGCTTTCTTTTTCTTAAACAAATTAAACTAACTTCCTACCTAATAAACCGCTTAAGTTTTTTTATTCAGTTATATGTCAGTGTATACACACCCAACGTCTGTTCTTTATTTATCCATTTAAAGCTTTGAGTGCCTTGACTATTAGGCAATTCATGGATGCCTACTCTCAATTTTTTTAAAGACGTTTTTGTTATTTCTGGTTTACCTTTATTGCTAGACCAACATGTGGTTTCAATATGCCCATCAATTGCACCAATTTGACATGGAGGCATAACAATTGCACCGATAAAGGTAATCGTTCCACCGCCAACATAGTTTTTTTTCTTTTGCTTGAACACTACCAAAAGGAAAAAAGCTAAAAATGGTTATTGCTAATAGCGCTGTCAAAGAAATTTTATTTGCTGTAAGTTTCATAAAAGTCATCCGCTTAAAATTAGGTTATCGTCATCTGCGATGAATTATTTATATCTGTAATAATTTTTTACTTTTTATTACTGAATAACCGAATCTTAATTTGAATGAATGAAACAATATTTAACTTACAGTCGTAGTTTTTTATTTTTCTCAAACTCTAAGAAATAACACATAATTAGTTAAGTTGATCACAAATTTGAGACGATCACACATATTGCAACTCCCATTAGGTTTAATCTATTAAAATTAGTACGGATATTTTTAGAAATAGAAGCCTTAACAATAATCGTTATGATCACTAATAGACTTATAACCTAATTCACTATGAAAACATTACTTTCAAAAACCATCGAATTGACGCCATCCCTCTTGATTGCAAGTGGTCGGCAACGTGCATGTTATCAGCATCCCGAGCGTGATGATTTATGTGTCAAAGTTCATCATTCAAATAGAGATGATCGAGAAACAATACGTGAAATTAAGTATTACAAACGAATTTACCGAAATAAATCATCATCAGATGCGATTGCCCATTATTATGGCATTCAAAAAACCACGTTAGGTACAGGCTACGTATTTCAGTTAATAAAAGATAAAGCGGGAAATGTATCCAATACGCTGGATTATTATTTAAAAAATAAAAATGCTTTTTTAAAACATCAAAAAAATATGAGAATTGCCTATGATATTTTTAAAAAGACTGTTTTTAAAGATGCAATAGTGACAATGGCATTAAAGCCTTACAATATTGTTTATCAATTAGGCTATAAACCCCACGGCCAATTTTTTATCATTGATAATCTAGGTTGTGCGACCTTAATTCCCGTCGACTACTTTTCATCTACAATCGCTCGAGCCACACTCACTCGTCGATTTACCGATTTTGAACAGCGAATGCTAAGAGAATATCACGTCAAACTGGCTAATATGCAAATAAACTAGTGGCAAAACGATATTGCGTTGCTTTGATCTTGCGGCGCAATATCGTATGCTTCACCATCGTATTAGATTATTCAATTTAGAAAAATTTAAACTTCTTTACAATTCAAAAAAGCCTGTAGACGCTGTTATGCTATTAAGCAAATGTTGTTTCACTCAAAGCGTGATCTAGATCGTTATTTTTACTCGATTATTTGAGTACCTAACGATAACACACACACTTTTTTAACTCTAAATGTACAAAAGATGATACACATCCATGCTTAATATAATGTTTTGTAAATTATTACCTTATTAACTCGCCATTTTGCTTTCGTTTATGTATGCTCTCTATGTTTGGCGAAATAAGTATGCAACTGCCAAACTCTAACGGTGAGTGTTTAACAGTTTGTTGTTACGTTGACATAACAAATGTGTCGCCAACGCAGCAAATCGTCGTTTTGCTCATATACAAGTTTTAGTTGTTCTGTATTAAACGCTTTCTGTGAAAAGCCAGTGTCGCATTTTGTAAAATGCGCTTTTCACAGGGATAAGTTTACGTTTGTTGTGTGGAAAAAAACACAATAAGAAATGGCAAGGGATATTAACAATAATGGCAACATCTGAAAAATTTAAGCGCAACATTTTGCGCATCATACCAGCAATAGCAATTGCCGCGACACTGTCAGCTTGTACTGCCCCTGATTCTTCAAGAAATGCTCAACGTACCACTCATTCTGAACCACGTATGTTAAATGGTTCTTCCGATTCGTTAGCAATGGCTTCTCAAGATGAGTTCGAACAACTCGTTCAAAGCGTCGATACCAAATCGAAGATCATGAATCAATATGCAAATTGGAAAGGTGTGAGATATCGTCTTGGCGGTACAACAAAAAGTGGTATTGATTGTTCAAGCTTTGTACAACGTACCTTTATTGAACAATTTGGTGTTGCCTTACCACGTACTACCTCAGAGCAAGAGTCTTCCGGTAAGAGTGTTAACCGTAACAATTTAAAAGCAGGTGACTTGGTTCTCTTTAAAACCGGTCGCCGCATGAAGCATGTTGGTATCTATATTGGTGACAATAAGTTTGTTCACGCCTCTACCAGCAGTGGTGTTATCGTATCAGAAATGACCAATGAGTATTGGAGCAAACGGTACTACGCTGGTCGCCGCATCATTAATGGTTCATAACCGATAATACCTTTTTAAATTCCTTGCCAATAAAAAAGCTTCCAAGTTAAAAACTGGAAGCTTTTTTATTGCGTTCAATAGCGATGTTAGGATGAATAAAAACCTGACTCAAGCTCCGCGATAGCAACACCAGCCGCCTTTAAGCGGCACATGGCGGCAAGTTCATCACTAGCATGAATAAAGAGGCAAATTTCTTTTTGCCATTCTAAAATCGCACTTTCAATTTGCAATTCAGACAATGATTCTGACAACTGCTTCATTGCAATGCAATCTGTAGCACAGTCATGGCTGAGTAATTTCAGCCCCACAAGTTTATCGCTATCGAAGTCATCTGTAGGTACGACTTCAACGTCCGTGCCTATTTTCCCAGATAACCAGCGGTAACTTTGCGGCAGCCTGTGCACAACCGAAAGACCTGATTTTTCCACAACAAATTCCTATTGCTACCTAAACCATCATAGTGTTCGTTGAACGAAGGCTATTTACTTAATCAACGCTTCGCTGAGGCTGCCTTTATGGCGAGATACCTACGAGCCTTAAGCTTTGACTCTCCCTCCTCTAAATAAATGTTTAGAGGTCAGTAAACGATATCAAACTTCGTTCAAACCGAATTCGCGACAAAGCCCAAAAGTAACGGGTTTGTTAAATATACATACCTAAATATAACATTAAATATTACTCGTGTCGTTAAATTTTTGTGACATAAATCCTTGCATGCACATTTTTTTACTATGAATGTTAAATTTTAAATTTTTTTTGATCTTAAAACTCAACACCGAGACTAACTATTAGTCATTTTTTTTACATTATTAAACGGGCATTAATAATAAGCTGAGTAATTTTGAAGAAAACTCACTAACTCCACCAACTTATGACTTAACTGCAATTACCTGAGTTTAATACACAAATTTAACAAATCGCTATCAAATGATTATTGATTTAGATCATTTTTATTCATACTTTCCAATTTTACTGGCAAAAAATTCGGTTTTACCGAGTAATTAATTTTTGCTTAACACTATATAAAAAGAGATGGTCACGAAATGAAATAAGTACGAAGGAAACCACTGTTTCATCCATGAAACAGCCAGTCTTATTGGATTAATTTATTTTTTGGCGCGTTTCGCCAATAAAACAAATAGCATTGAGCAAGCCACGCACGCAACCATAGAGCCAACCATCGGCCATGCTGACTTAGCGGGGATCATCGATAGTAAAGTTCCTATCAAAGCCCCAATGGAAAAACGGATTGTTCCCGCTAATGAGGAAACCGTACCTGCAATATGTGGATAATTATCTAAAATTACCGCCATTGCATTTGAAGTTATCATTGCAATCCCACTGACATAAATCGCCACACCAAGCACCAGAGCCCAGAAGCCAACATCCATTGCCGTGGTCGCCAGTAACCAAATTCCCATGGTGAATTGGACAATGATCCCTAGGTAGAGCATGCGCTCTGCCCCAAAGCGCCTAACATAACGACCATTAAATGTGGTCATAATGAATAAGAAAATAATATTAATACCAAAAAAGTAACCAAAATTTTCTGGCGCCACGCCATTCAGTTCAATATAAACAAACGGGCTCGCATTCAAAAATGAAAACATTCCCGCAAATGAAAATGAACTCGCTAAAATATAAAACAGCACTTGTTTGGCACGAAAAAGGGTTGCAAACTGCCTTAATGTATTACCTAAATGAAAGGGTTGCCGTTTCTCAACAGGTAACGTTTCACGTATAAATAAACTCACTAAAATAACCGCAATCACGGCCGCTATCGAAATACTCCAAAAAATAGCATGCCATGAGAACCATAACATCACCTTGCCACCTAAAATCGGTGCCAATAGTGGGGCTATTGTCATCACTAAAACAACAAATGACATGCTGCGTGAAAACTCATCACGCGTAAACATATCCCTCATTAATGCGTTGATCACAACACTAGCCGCCGCCGCAGCAAAACCATGTAGGAAGCGAAACAAGATGAGTGATTCGATTGACTCAGAAAGCGCACATGCTGCTGAGGCGATGGCAAATACGATGACGCCGCCTAAAATCACAGGCTTACGACCCAGACTATCGGCCATTGGACCATAAAATAGCTGCCCAATTGCAAAGCCAAAAATATAGCTATTAAGCGTCATCTGGATACGCCCTTCATCGACATTGAAGTACTCACCCATCACTAAAAAGCTAGGTAAATACATATCAATGGCTAAAGGCATAAGCATTGATAATAAGCCTAATATTAATATCAACCCTATGTAGGATGATTTTTGCTGTTGCACTCTTTAAACTCCTATCTCGCTCTCGCCTGATACGACACACCTTAAAGATATGTCGCACACCAGAAACGATTTTATTTATTTTTATTAATAATTTATCGTTAGCGCGGAACGATAACGCTGTTGATTTCGTCTTCGGTTAACTCACGATACTCGCCGGGAGCAAGATCATCATCGAGCCAAATATCACCAATACGCTCGCGGTGTAGCCCACAAACATGATTTCCTACTGCTGCAAACATTCTTTTTACTTGGTGATAGCGCCCTTCGCTGATGGTCAATAGCACTTCTTTTGGAGAGATGACCTCCAACTGAGCTGGCTTGGTTGGATATTTTTCGCCATTTAGCATGACGCCTTCGGCAAAGCGTTTTGCAACATCGTCAGCAATGTCGTTTTCTAACTCAACTCGATACGTTTTTTCACAGTGGTGCTTGGGAGAGGTTATGCGATGTGACCACTGACCATCATCGGTTAGCAATACTAACCCTGTGGTATCAATATCAAGGCGCCCTGCTGAGTGCAATTTGTCTGCCAGCGGCTCATCAATAAAATAGAGAATGGTGGGATGAGCAGGATCGTCTGTTGAGCAAACATAGCCTTGAGGCTTATGCAACATAAAATAACGCGGGCCTGTAACATGAACTAAAACACTGCCTTCATAAGCGACAACTTGTTCAGGGCTGACTTGTACCGCACCTGATTTGACAATTTCATCATCTACAGTGACTTTTCCGGCACGCAGCTCTCGCGCCACTAGGCTCCGGCTAATCCCTAATTGCTGGGACAAAAACTTATCCAGTCGCATAAACACTCTTAATTTGATGGAATAGTAACTTAGTGCCTAAAGACAACTAAGTTGTTAGAAATAAAATTGAAAGGTTATTGTGATTGTGCTCACATCTTTTATTATATCAATAACTAACTACAAGTGATAGCGTCTCAAAATTAACGCGTGTTTTTAGCTCAACCCATTGTGTTAACCTAAATTTTACATTAAGCGACTTACTATTTTTAATTAATACTGAATAATATGCCTTTTGTCCTTCGTCCCTATCAACAAGAAGCTGTCGATGCGACCGTTCGTTATTTTCGCCAACACACGCAACCTGCCGTGATTGTGCTACCAACGGGAGCAGGAAAAAGCTTGGTCATTGCCGAACTTGCTCGCTTAGCTCGAGGAAGAGTATTGGTTCTTGCTCACGTCAAAGAATTAGTAGAACAAAACCATGCAAAATATATCGCTTATGGCCTTGAGGCTGATATTTTCGCTGCTGGCTTAAATCGCAAACAATCCCAAAGCAAAGTCGTCTTTGGCAGCGTACAATCCGTTGCGCGAAACTTAGACAGTTTTAATGATAATTTCTCCTTAATCATCATTGATGAATGTCATCGTATTAGCGCGAATGAGAAAAGCCAATATCAACAAATTATCAATAACCTTAGCCAGTACAACCCTGCATTGAAGATCCTAGGTTTAACCGCCACTCCCTATCGACTCGGTTCAGGATGGATCTATCAATATCATTATCACGGCATGATAAGAGGCGATGAGAACTGTTTTTTTCATGAATGCATTTATGAGTTACCTTTGCATTACATGATTAAAAATCATTTCTTAGTCACCCCCGAACGCCTTGATATGCCAGTATTACAGTATGACTTTAGCCAAGTTTCTCTCAGTTCCGCCGGCATTTTTAATGAACAAGAATTAAACCTTTCTATTAAGAAACAAAAACGTATTACCCCTAAAATTGTCGCTCAAATTGTTGAATACGCCTTACCACGGCAAGGTTGTATGATCTTTGCCGCTACCGTTGAACACGCAAAAGAAATTTTCGGCTATTTACCTGAACAGACCGCCGCCTTAGTTACCGCCGAGACGCCCGCGATAGAGCGAGAGGCTATTATTCAACAGTTTAAGCAGAAAAAGCTGCATTTTTTAGTCAACGTTTCTGTTCTGACAACAGGGTTTGATGCCCCGCATGTCGATGTTATTGCCATTCTACGCCCAACAGAATCTGTCAGCTTATACCAGCAAATTGTAGGCCGAGGATTGCGCCTTTCACCGGGAAAAACCGAGTGCCTGATCTTAGACTATGCAGGGAATCCTCACGACCTCTTTCGCCCTGAGGTAGGTTCAACTAAGCCTAACACCAACAGTGTTCCCGTTCAGGTATTCTGCCCTCTTTGTCAGTTTGCTAATACTTTTTGGGGAAAATGCACCGAAGATGGGCAAATTATCGAGCATTATGGTCGCCGCTGCCAAGGCTGGGAAGAGAATGAATTAGGTCAAAAGCAGCAATGTGAGTACCGTTTTCGTTTTAAACAATGTCCTCATTGTGGTGCAGAAAACGATATTGCCGCTCGCCGCTGCCAAAAATGCGATGGGGTATTATCTGATCCTGACGATATGCTAAAAGCGGCTTTGAAATTAAAAGATGCGTTGATCTTACGTTGCGGCGGCATGGCACTAACCAATGGTGCTGATAACAAAGGTGAATGGCTAAAAATCACGTACTATGATGAAGATGGCACCTCCGTTTCGGAGCGCTTTCGTTTGCATACGCAGGCGCAACGCCGTGCTTTTGAATACCATTTCTTGCGGGAACATTTCCGTGCGCCAGGCGTTCCTTTTCATTGGTCTTCGGCTAATGACATTATCTCTCAGCAGGCTTTATTACGTTATCCTCAATTTATAGTGGCTCGTAAGAAGGAAAGTTATTGGGAGATCCGCCAAAAAATATTTGATTATCAAGGGCGTTTTCGAGTTGCCGACCAACTCTACTCCTGATATTGATTAGATTATGATTGCTGTAAAGACGGTTTTCCGTTAAAATGCCGCCCGCTTGGATGTTTCGCGTCAGCGAATTACGCATCAACAAGCCAAATCTCGAACCTGCTGCTGGGTCGCCTGTAGCAGGATTTTATTTTTTTCTTGTATAGAGAAATAGTAATGTTAACTATTAATGCAATTGCACGTAAAGAGCAGGGTAAGGGTGCGAGCCGCCGCCTGCGCAGAGCAAACCAGCTTCCAGCTATCGTTTACGGTGGCAACCAAGAAGCTATCTCTGTTACTCTTAACCATGATGAAGTGATTAACCAAGAAGGCAAAGCAGAATTTTATGAAGTTCTGAGCCTGGTTATCGATGGTAAAGAAACTAAAGTCAAAGTTCAGGCAATTCAACGTCACCCATTCAAGCCAAAAGTGACGCACATTGACTTCCTGCGCGTTTAATTAAAGCCACAAGCCGAGCTTTAGAATTTATCGGGACGCCGAGTAAATAACGCCGCAATTGCGGCGTTATTTATTTTTAGTGGTTACCTTATTTGCCACTACGACGTTGCAGTTGATCCCGCAAATTTGGCGGAGTGCCTCGAATCGTTAATGTATCTGTGACTGGATCCCAAAAAATACGCTCTCCCATCAGTAATGCATCAAAACTGATCGTTATTCCACCACCACTACCAGAAAACTTGGTCAGTTGCTTTAACGTACCTCTATCTGCGGGAAAGCTATCTTCTAATTGATAATCATTTTGGCGAGCAAAATCACTGAAGCTTTGTTCCTCAACTACCGGCAGCTCATTCGATAGCGCTTGTAATTCAATTTCTTCCCCTGATTGCAACTGCTCAGTACAATAATTATGGACTTGCTGACGATACGCTTGACGCGTATTTTTATCCATCTGAGCATTATCACAAAAATCATCTAGCGCTTGTACTAAGCCTTTATTTTGAGCTTTTGCATTTAGACCTTCTGACGCCGCTAAAAAGTCCATAAAAAAGTCAGAGACTTTGCGCCCTACTCTCCCTTTTAAAAAGGTCAAGTAACGGGTTGACTCTGGGTTCGTTTCCCACTCAGTTAAATCAATACGCGCTACAATATCTGCATGAGGGATATCCAGATAATGTGTCGTCGATAAATCGAGGTTATCTGTCACGAACATACTGTCACAGCTGCTTAATACCGCGATTAATAAATATTCAACCGCGAGGTAGCGATATTGACAAAAGAGCACCACGCCCCCTTCAGCAAAGGGATATTTTGCCAATTCATCTTTTAAGCGCACGGTCATTGCACGGCTAAAACCGAGAAACTCCTCTTCACCTTTGCGCAATAATTTCAATGCGTCCGCCAGCTCACTCTCTTCGTTGAACTCGCCAAACGCTTTGCTCTTCGCACTGTATACTCGGTGTAATTCTGCCATCATGTCTTGCACAACGTTATCGGTTGACAACAGAGAATCACGTAACATCACTTCGAGTGTTTGTTCATCGCGTTTGATCAACTGATGTAAAGCTATCTGGGTAATTTCCAGACTCATTGTAGGCTCCTTGTTCAAGCAGAAATATTGTCGCGCGTATTCAAACACCGATGCTATTTATCTGCAACTGAAACCGTCACCTCTACCTATTTTTACTTAGCAAAATTGAACTAATACTCATTCAAATTATCTTAATAAGCATTATTCTCACTTGAATATAAATTTCTTGCGAAGAATGAAGAAAAACATCCCGCTATACGCTATCATAGGTGAGCTTTAACTAATTTAGGATGTCGAAATTTATGCCACAGTCATCTCGCTATAGTGATGAAAAAGTTGAAACTTTGCTTGCTGAACTTGTCAGCGTGTTAGAAAAAAACCATACTCCTGTAGATCTTTCACTTATGGTGTTAGGCAATATGGTGACCAATCTGCTTAATACGTCTGTTGCGCCAACTCAACGTAAAATGATTGCAGACTCTTTCGCCAACGCTTTGTTGTCTTCTGTTAAAGAAGATCAATCTCACTAAATAGACTAATGAAATAAACAGTATGGTGACCCAGCAGCGCTACCGTGACAAAGTCTCCCAAATGATAAGTTGGGGGCACTGGTTTGCACTTTTCAATATACTGCTTAGCCTCGGGCTAAGCAGTAGCTATCTGTTTATTTTCGATTGGCCTGATACGCTAGCTGGGCGTATTTTTGCCTTCGTCAGTTGGATTGGCCATTTTAGCTTTGTCGTTTTTGCTTGCTACTTGCTCATTGTCTTTCCTCTGACCTTTATTGTGATGTCTCAGCGGCTGCTGAGGCTGATTTGTGTTGCCCTTGCCACCGTTGGCACCACATTATTACTCTTTGATATTCGGGTATTTAGCCAATTTGGCCTACACCTAACGCCACAAGTTTGGGATCTTGTCATCAACCCTGACAAAGGTGAAATGGCTCGCGAGTGGCAACTCATGTTTATCACCATCCCAATCATCTTTCTCGTTCAAATGCTATTTGCAACGTGGAGTTGGCAAAAGTTACGCAGTTTAAACAGGCAAACTTTTGGTAAGCCACTTGCGGGGATATTTATTGCGACCTTTATTATGTCGCACCTAATGTATGCATGGTCTGATGCTAATTTCTATCGCCCCATTACCATGCAGCGCTATAATTACCCGCTGTCACAACCTATGACGGCAAGGAAACTGCTTGATAAATACGGTCTGCTGGACTTATCAGAACATCAAAATCGTGTTTTCCAACAAGGTAGCCCTACTGCACTAAAAATCCAGTATCCATTAAAACCGCTCAGCTACTATGACCAAGGTATGGGTTATAACCTGCTGTTAGTTGTTGTTGATGATTTAGGCAATAAAACACAGCAAAATAGCATGTCATCGCTGAAATCATTTAAAGAGATGAGTACCGAATTCACCAACCACTATACGACGGGTTTACGTAACGATACTGCTCTCTTTGGCCTATTTTATGGTATCTCATCCAGCTATTTTGATAATATTCTTAATGAGCGGTATGCCTCTGTGCTTATCCAAGCATTGCAGAAACAAGGGTATCAATTCGGCCTATTCTCTACCGATGGCTTTAATTCCCCGCTTTTCCGTCAAGCTATCTTGGCCGATTATTCATTACCTGCAAAAGCGGCTGATAGTGATGCACAAACAATTTCTCAGTGGGATTCCTGGTTAAAAGGTTTAAAAAATGAATCGCCTTGGTTCTCCTTCTTAAATATTAAAGGTAAACCGGGAAGTAACCAGACGGATCAACAAATCAATCAAGTAATAGAATCACTGATACGTGATGGTCGCTTGAAAAATACGATTGTTATTATTACAGCGAATTATAATAATGCTGAACAATCTGACACGACAAACTGGTTTAGTAATAAACGTTTTGAGCGGGAAAAAATGCAGGTTCCACTGCTTATCTATTGGCCTAATACACCGAGTCAACAAATTGATAAGCTGACAAGCCACCAAGACGTATTGACGACGATTATGCAACGGTTACTGCATGTGTCTAACTCGCCTGAGGATTATAGCCAAGGGGAAGATTTATTTAGCCCAGAACGTAAATACCCGTGGGTTATTACCGGCGATGACAATGATGTAGTGATCACGACCAATAGTGCGACCCTATATATGGATCATAACGGTCAATTTAGTATCTATGACCTGCAAGGTCGAGAAGTTAAAGACCAAAAACCTGATCTTGCACAGTTATTGAAGATTTTCACAGAGCTTAAGCGTTTTAATGAAAATTAACGTTTAAAAATCAATCAGTCGTGCAATCAATGTCTTGCTTTCATGGGGAAAATGAGTAGTATTAATCGCAGTTCGGCATGTAGCGCAGCTTGGTAGCGCACCGTCATGGGGTGTCGGGGGTCGGAGGTTCAAATCCTCTCATGCCGACCAGAATTCCCTAAGAAAACCAACCTGTTATGGTTGGTTTTTTTGTATCTAAATTTTAAGCGGGGTAAAACAGGGGTAAAAGTTTGCTTTTGGAGTCTTCAAAGTCTGGCTGTATCTTTTCCCGCCAATAGAAATAGAGACGCAACTAAAAATATTCTTTTCATCATCAATACTTTTTAATTATCAATGAGTGAATATGAGTAAATAGTTGCAACAATAAAATGCAAAAAACCCTACCAGTTGGTAGGGTTGCAAATTGAGGCTACACCTTATGTGTAGCCTAATAACCTAACTCTATATCAATTACTTAATTTTTATCTTTATTTTCTATTGCTATCAGTTGCGGTTTCTCTTCTTCCGGCAATTCATACTCAATGGCCACCGTTAAAAGCCCTCTTGATAGATCCGCTTTTTTCTATCCTTACATTTTTACCTAGGTCAAACTGCAACGTAAACTGACCGTAGGATATTCCACGGTGAAGCCACTTCTCGTTATCTTCCTGAGATTTTTCTTCTCGTTTCCCTTCTACCAATAGTCGACCACCTTTTAATGAAACAGTTAAATCGCTTTCTTGGTATCCAGGAACACTAACCGTAAGCTCATAATGGCTATCATCAATCTGTTTCAGATCATAGGTCTGAACCGGTGATGCAATAGGCCTGCTTCCGGTGAGTTGGCTGAATAAACGGTCTATCTGATCAAACCGATTAGATAGTAAGCTATCAGAAATTGTTGGAAATAATGAAAAAGGTTTAATGTTAGCCATAATTCCTCCTTCAGTATTAATGAGATTAAGTGGATGTACCTATCACCCATAAATATACATAGGGACGACTCATCACTTTTCAACCCTGCCAGCTCAAATTTTATAGAAAAATTTATTTTTTATTATTATCAGTCGTTTAATCGTAGTCTCTTAACGTAAAGATACAGTGCCTCCGCATACTGCTCTTGACCAGACTGGCTTAATGAATAACCGATTTTGAAAACAGTTGGATAATAATAATGCCCAATGCAATGAACCCTAGTCCAATTAATGCTGGAAGATCGAGTTTCTGTTTGTAAACAAAGAACGATAATACCGAAACAAGGAATATCCCAACTCCTGCCCATATCGCATATGCGATGCCAATATTCATACTTTTTACGACCTGCGATAAGCCATAAAAAGAGACGGCATAACCTACGATAACAATAATACTCGGCACCAAGCGGGTAAATCCATCAGACGCTTTCATCATGGTTGTCGCTGCTGTTTCAGCTAATATAGACACCATTAAGATTGCGTATACTTTCAGCATAAAGACCTCTTTGACTCATTTTGGAAGCTCATCGCTCCCTTGTTAAACAAAATAGATTATTGATTCATCATAATGCTATGACGTGCGCCGCCATGGTATGCGCTTGTACCACGGTATAGGCGCTGGATGGACGATAGCGCGTAATGCTCGTGCATAATCCATCATCAATCCTGGAGTCCAAGCCATCATCCGTGCGCGACGCCGTATCTGAGCGGCTATCCATAATTCAGGCATACAAAGTACACTTAATACTCCCAAAAAACTGCTTCTTTTCTGGATAGATAAAACCCCATCCAATGCAGCCTCTAACGCATACGCAACGCTGCTAGAGCAATTTTGATATGTCAGATTATAAACTGGGTGCTGCCGATATTTTTCCCAAAAAGTTATCAATGATGCTGGGTTATAAACCTCGAAAGTGATCCTCCTATCTGAATCACACCATTCTGAAGCTTCTGTTTGATAATCAGGTAAGAAACGCCCCGGCACATTATTAGCAGCCGTTGCCTTCAATATTCTAAAAAAACTCTGAAGGAGAACGGTCAATATCTTCCGCTGGATATAAACTAATATAGATATAGGGATAAAGTTCTAATGCGGCATGCCCTGTTGAAATAACGCCATCGGCATCAACTGCGGCAATATAGCGATTAATAATTGGGCGTGGCACAGGACGCTGATTAGCAGAGCCTTCCGGTGTCCATATATGGACCGTTAAAACTGAGTTAGGATCTATTTTTTGCTTCAAAGTATCTGCCGTTGAAGCCGTCGTATTCGTTGCGGTAGCGCCTGTCTTTTTAAATGACATAGGCCTCGGACGCATAAGCTCAAATATTGCTGTTCCCCGCCGAATATAACGTGCGCGCAACGCAATTCGCAAACAACCTAAACCACTTCCTATCATTAAAAATCCGAGAAAAAAGGAGATAGTGGCTTGATGATGCGTAAACAGAAAGAATGCAAAAAATATTTCAATTCCTCCCCATATCATGACCAATTGCCATCCGGGGAAACGAACAACCCATGCAGACACGACCACAAATAAACCAGTAAAAAAGTAAGCAAAGCCAAACATTGCTGATAGCAGTACATTACTAAATTTTTGATTGATTAATATAACCAGTGCGCAAAACAGAAATAGACAACCTTTAAAAAAGAGTATTGCTTTTTGGGTACCAACCCCACTCGAAGCGACACTTAATGTCACCAAACTTTCTAGTAATAATAACAAACCAAAGAGATGTATCGGGAAGAAAGCATTCCCATCAAGGCCATCAATAAAAATAAAAATACCCATCAAACACCAAAGGCTCCCTATACCCCAAAGGTAATGAGCTTTTCCTCTGATGAACTCCGCACCAAAGAGTAATAATGCAATTTGTAGCATCACCTATCCCTTGTTATGACCTCAATTTCAAGAAACTTCACTTGAAATAAACCAATTACCAACAACCATCATGGGATCGCTGCTACCAAAAAATACACTGCCACGATCTTCTATCGTCCACCAGTGGCCATCGCTATCCGCAAAACGAAATAGTATTGTGGGAAGAACAGCATGATGCTGCTGTGAATACCAATGCTGATTAAGTTTTTCCTGATCCTCAGGATGAATGGCCTCGATAAGCTGCTTAATATTGGAACATGCAGTAATATCTGTATCAGGAATACCGTTATTTGAGTTTCCCCATTCAATCGTTCCATCGCTTAAATTCAGTTGATAAACAAGATGCTGTCGAGTATAGATGCCTTGATTTTCATCGATCCGTTGAGTGCTACGCGTCACAACGCGCAAAAATACCATTAATAGCGATATTACTGTCAAATAACCTTGAATAAGCCAAAGAGACTCATGACGAAACAAGCCGTGAAGATAAAAAGGCCCTTGTCGATTACTGGTATAATAGATAGTGATAGTGGCAAGCACTAATAATGCTAATGACCCCCCACGGTTCCCCCAGAGCAAGGATAAAATAACGGCAAATAAAAACAGGGATACACAGCAAAGATAGCCGAATAAGATTACGTTGATGGTGGAAATAGGCGTTATACAGTTGTATTGCACTATCATTAAATATCAAGATAGTACTCATAATCAGTAAGCCAAGAACGACGACGCCCCCAAATTAAATGCATCCGCAAATTAGTTATCGTTTTAAATCGGGTATTTTATTAACCCCATCATCACTGTTGTAGCAAATATATTCCCCGTAATATCAGCAATAAATCCATCCCAAAAGATATTTTTAATCGAAGTATGGTCCAACCAATACATGCTGACCGAAAACAATACCGCATCTAACAAACTGACAATGATGATGGTAAATAGCCATAGTAAGATAATATGCAAATCATCATCTTGATGGGCATATTTGCGTACAATCCAAGCAATAACAATGCAGGAAAGTACCCCTAAAATAGAGTAAAGAACTGAAATTAGAATAGCTTCACTATCAAAGCCATCTAAAAAAAGATTTAACACAATGAAGCCAAATAACAATATTGGCCATTGGCGTTTATGCATACATAGAAATGCCGTCGTTGCTACTCCGGCAGGAAACCAGACAACGGAAATTTCAGCGTTAGGTGGCGTGAGAATTTCTGAAATCTCACCTGTCACATAATAAAGCAACAGCCAGCCTATTATGGCAACGAATGGCATTTTCTGTGATAACAGAGATGTTTTCATATATTATCTTCAGGCTCAGTAAAAGTTATCTCTGGTGTTTCTCAATAAAAAAAGAACAAATCCCCTTTTCGCTGGCAAAAAATAGCAAAATTAGAGCCTCAGGTATAGTAATTACACTGATTTATTATGTTCGATAGTATCTTAATCATACCTCACTTAATAACGAAATATCGCAAAAACTGCGCCGCGACAACGCACCTATCGTGCAAAGGTTTCCATCATAGTGCAATTTACTTAGAACAAATATACAACTATTTGATATAGTGAATATTATTTTTTCTAGTCTGTTGAAGGTTTAGTCGATGTTACGTTACCCTGCTCATATTACACATATTCTCCGTCATGCATTTCGTTCACGGCCTCGCTTTATTATCTCTTTGCTTGTTGCATTGACTACCTTTTTCGCTCTGTTGCCATATCAAGGCACTATGATGTGTTTGATCCTAAGTTGGAATGCCTTTGCTTGGATCTATTTACTTTTTCTCTTTGCTCGAATTATTAATCATAAAGTCAAAGATATACGCAAAATAACCAGAGTTGAGGATGAAAGTGCGCGTATGGTTATATTTTTTCTCGTCGCGGGCTGTTGTGTCAATTTATTGGTGTTATTTTTTGCGTTAGGGGGCCATGGCGATTTTTTCGCAAGATGATAAATTTGTTTCTTATGCACTAACGGCTTCAACACTGATTTCTTCGTGGTTACTGCTTCCTACCGGCTTTACCATGCACTATGCACATTTGTATTACAGTAATTCAGATAAACAACAGCCATGGTTGCGGTTTCCTGATAAATTGCTTGAGCCGAGTTATTCCGATTTTATGTATTTTCTCTTTTTACTATTGCCGTCGCGTCACAAACAGCGGATGTTGAAGTTGCCTCAACTCCTATGCGTCGTGCGGTATTGCTACAGTCCGTTATTTCTTTTATTTTTAACATGGCAATCTTAGGGTTATGTATCAATATCTCGGCAAGTTTTTTCTAACGTTAATGAGGCTTATTTTCACGCCGTCTGAATCAGTTACACGCTAATAGCACAAAGACAGCGGCATGATAATTATTAAAAAGGAACAATGATTGGATTATTTTCGACTCGCCACACCACAAGATATCGAAGCACTGAAACACATTGATAGCGTAGCGACCGCTGAACGAGCCCAAAATATTCAGCAATGGGTTAATGAGAAGAATTGCTATCTCATCGAACGCCAGAGCCAAATTATTGCCTATGGCGTTTTACATTACCGCTTTTTTGGATGTGGATTTATTGAAATGTTGATGGTTGATAGCGAATTTCGGCGACAAGGCATAGGCTCACAGTTAATAGAACAGCTTAAATTAACTTGTGTGACTCCAAAACTATTCACCTCAACCAATCAATCAAATGTTTTCCATGCAAAGATTACTCGCGAATGCTCAGTTTATTCCGAGTGGAATAATAGAGAACCTTGACGAAGGCGATCCTGAATTGATCTATTTTTGCCGATGAACACCTTCTACCACTGAGCAAACATAATGTTTAATTTAAAACCTTATAACAAAGAAGCGTGCATCACTACATTTGTCAATTTTTCATTAAATTGCTGATAGGTTTGCGGATTTATCTTCGTTGGATAACTTAAAATTTCCAATTGATGTGGTGCATATTCAGGATGATAGCTTGGATGGGCATGTTGATATTCATTTTGCTTAAAGCCGCAATGGTGGTAAAAACGCAGCCTTTTCTCACTAATTTCATCGATAACAGGGTCGATTTCCAGAATAACCCGACTCACTTGTTCACAGAAGCTGCTTAGCACTTTTTGACCGTATCCCTTTCCCCGTAAATTAGGCGATATAGCAAGGTGTTCAATATAAAAATAATCACCAATTTTCCAACTTCCTACAAAACCAATAAAAACACCTTCATCAGAAAAAGAGTACAAATAATAATCTTTATGTTTAAGTATACTTTGTCGTCCTTGATAACTTCTTTTTTCATAAGCTGGGAATGACAAATCGTAGAGGCCATTGACCTTTTCTATTTCTATCGAATCTTTCTCTGTTAATCTCGTGACGGTCAGCATTAAACTAAAATCCATTATTTTACAAAAAAACCCTGTTAGCATACCTATTATCTATTACTCGGCAACTAATTTTCACTTTCTCTTGGGGTAAGAAGCTAATATAATCATTTGTTTTTCATAGATAAAAATAGATAATTACCTCTTAAGGATAACAATCCTTTGGTCTTTTAAAAAATATTATCATTCTGATATTGACTTTATCCCTCTCTCAATCTAAAAATACTGTATATGAATACAGTGTTAGGTAGAGGCGATTATGTTACGCATTGAGATTTTATTTGATAAAAATGCACCACAAAAACCTAGTGATATTATCTTGCAAGCACTTGAAACTGAAATTACTCGTAAACTTAGCCCACAATATCCAGACATGATAACGCGGGTTGCTTTTAGCTCTAGCCAGCGAATTAATATTTCAGGCACCAAACTTGCGCAAGATAAGGCTCGTATTGAAGAGATATTAGAGGAAATTTGGCTGGACGATGGCTGGATCCCTGAACAAAATTCAATGGATTAGGCATGTGGTCAATTAAAGGAATGTCTGGCTAAATTAGCTCAGCATTCCTTTGCCACTATCTAAAATAATACGTTTTAAAAAGTGTATTTTATTCCAGCTAAACCAACCCATCCTAAACGCTGCTCAGTAAGCGTGCTTTTCGCAGCATCTCCAACTAGGTAATAAGCACCAACGCCAGTATAAAGCGCGGTGTCTTCATTTAGGTTATAATTTAATATGGCACCACCGTGAATATCTTTAAAGCCACTTCCCGCGTCATATTCATTAAAGCGTGAGCGACTTGCCTGCTGTTTTGATACGCCAAAATAAGCTTGATTATAAGCTTTATTTCCCCAGACCGTCGCTAACGTATATTCAATATCCCACTTGCTATTTATTTGGTAATTACCAATACCACCGATTTCAACGTTCACTGTTCTACCAATATTTCGCCCCCCATAGTGGCGATCTTTGGTTGCCATGTCTGCTGAAACATAAAGCTGGTAGTTATTGATTGAGTAGTTGACTGTGGCTCCTACGGTCATTGAACCATCTAAATCGCCCATCCCTTTGAGATCTTCATTTTTATTGCCCAAAATCCCTATTTTTTCATCTCGTCCGGCATCATAGCCAATTCGGCTAGAAAACGTGAAGTTATCTGTTAAACCAATTGCCCATTCCGCCCCTTCTAATCCAATACTAAATACACCATAATCATCGGATATATAGCCATAGTTAATATCAACTGTCGGTGAAAATAGGTATTTATTGGATCCCTCATAAGCGGGCATTACTGAGCCACCAGCTCCTAATATCAGCATAGTTTCCCCTGCCATGACAGCACTATAGGGTAATAATGCCGCAACCAAGGTTACCGCTGAACACAATTGTTTCATTAGAAGTTTCCTATCTTATTTATTAATAAATTTTCTGCCTAATAAACGTTTTGATTTCCTTCATCGGATTAGTACCATTCTTTACTTCTTTAGTGATTTTCTCATTTGCAATGCAACTTTTTATTTTTGTACAAGCATGAATTTCGTTTATTGAAACCGCTGGAAATAACCTTTCCTTCGGCAAATTAAAATTTTTCCCTATTAAAATCATTGAGATAAAAATAACCGTAACGAAAGCTGTGCTCTCAATAAGTTGTAATTTCATTTTAGTTATTCCTATAACTGCAAAGACGTTAAAATAATAATCTTATTACTCATTCATACCTTAAAAATGGGTTAAACAAACCTTAAGGCTTTATTAAATCTCACGTTGAATTGACCTTGATTATATTGTCGGAAAAAATGTTGCCTGCTTATACTGCTCGCCAGAGAGGTGATAAAATGAATATTCTATTAGTCGAAGATGATCTCCAATTAGGCAAAGCACTCTGCCGTGGCTTAGAACTTGCAGGTTTTAATCCACTTTGGGTACGGTTACTTTCGGATGCTAAACAACAACTCAATTCCCGTAATTTTGATCTCATGCTCCTAGACTTAGGATTGCCTGATGGTGATGGTAATGAGGAATTAATCGCATGGCGCCGCTCAGGCCAATCAATACCGATTATTATTTTGACCGCACGTAATCAGATGGATAATTTAGTAACCAGTCTAGATTCTGGTGCCGATGACTTTTTAACCAAGCCATTTGCCATGCCAGAGTTAATTTCTCGTGTAAAAGCGGTCAGCCGCCGTATGGCAGGTTTTTCATCGGAAATTTGGCAATTGGATAATCTGCAATTAAATCCAATCAATCACCAAGTGCTCTTAAATGATCAGCTTTTGCTACTATCAGGCAAAGAGTATCAACTTTTATATGAATTAGTGAAAAATGCCGATAATGTAGTTCGCAAGGCCGATCTTGAACAGCGCCTATTTGGTTTCGATGATAAAATAGAAAGTAATTCGCTTGAGGTACATATTCACAACTTACGACGCAAGATAGGTAAAGATCGCATTATCACTATCCGCGGCATTGGTTATTTACTTAAAAAAGAAGCTCAGCCAAGTGAAAGTTAAATCCTTTTTTATTTACACCTTTTTCTTACAGATAAGCTCAGTGGTTTTACTGTGGGGGCTGCTCGTTGGCTGGCTACAATTTTTTTATTTACCTAGCATTGATGATGATTTTAACCGGCAACAACAAATTGTTACCAAAGGCTTTGCTGATACTTTAGGCGCCGTTACCAATAATCCTGAATATTTTGATCGTATCGCCACCTCATTACAAAAAATGTATACCGATGCGATGGAAAATGGCTTGGAAGTCTCCTATAAGCCTTTTGTTGTGATCCGTAATCAACATGGTGAAGTGCTATACCGTAATAGCGATAAAATTAATATAACTGACAATATTACGTTCAATGAATTACAAGCACAGCAACCAAATTGGCACTTTACTGTGTCATGGAATGACGCGCACACCATTGAGGTGATCCTTGGTGAATCCTATTTTGACCGTAAATCAATAATTGGCAGCCCTGCAGAAGGCACCGCAATACCTTTATTATTTATATTAGGTATCATGCTAATCGCTATTATTGTCACCGCTTATTTCAGTTTGCGACCACTCAGACAAGCTGCAACTATAATCTCCAGCCGTAAGCCGGGGAATTTGACGCCAATTGAAGTCAAAGAGCAATATAAAGAAATCCGCCCTATTATTACTGCTATCAATAATCTCATGTTGCGGGTCGATGCCGCCAACCAGCGCGAAAAACGTTTTATGGCAGATGCCGCCCATGAACTCCGAACCCCTATCGCTGCTGTGATTGCACAATTGCATTTATTGATGCAAATAGACAATGTCAAAGAGAGGGAAGAGATTGTCAAAGATATGCAAGCCGCTTTAAATCGGGCCGCTTCATTGTCTCACCAACTTATTGATTTAGCACGCTTAGAAGCTGAAGACTTTTCTGTCAATAAAGAGCAAATTAATATACCTACTTTAATTTCCCATATCACTTCATCACATGTTCCCCATGCGATCAGCCAAGATATCGATATTGAATTACAAAGTCCTGATAATGTTTTTATTACCACCGATAAACTTGCATTGACCACTATTTTTACCAACTTGCTGGAAAACGCGATTAAATATAGTGACAAAAAAGGCAAAATTAAGATCACCATTAGAGATTTAAGTCCGTTCGGTGCCACTATAACCGTGCAAGATAATGGTCGAGGGATCCCTGAAGAAAGTCGCCAACTTATCTTTTCACGTTTTTATCGTGTACCCGGAACAATGGAAACAGGAAGTGGCCTTGGGCTTTCCATTGTCCATAATCTTGCGACAAAAATTGATGCGACTATCCGAGTGACAGATGGGTTAGATAAGAAAGGTGTTGGATTTATTATTGATTTACCTTAATAATAATTTTGCCATTAAGATCATAGAGCTTAGACCGTTTTTTGGGCTATAATTTAATTCTATAAGTCTTTTTACTTATTTTGTTAAAGGGAAGGCTCATGTCTCAAGCATTAATTATTATCGATCTCATTGAAGATATTATAGGTAAGAATGGATTATCAAATACCAGTTACCTACAAGCGCAAGAACGTCATGTTGTTGAGAACGCTAATCAAGCGGCTGCTTTTGCACGTAGCCACAACATCCCTGTTATTTGGGTCAAGGTTGGGTTTGCTGATGATTATCAAGATATCCCAGCAGGCTCTCCGATGTTTCACCGTGCAAAACAGCTTAACGCATTAAAATTAAGTAGTTCTGGTTGTCATTGGGTTAAAGATCTTGATGTACAGCTCCGAGACCTCATTATGATTAAAAAAGGCGTTAGTGCATTTACTGGAAATCAACTTGCACATTGGTTACAAGAAAATCATATTAAACAGGTTATTTTTGGCGGAGTGAGTTCACTACTCGCAATTCAAAGCAGCGCTCGCCAAGCCCATGATCTTGGTTATCAAGTTACCGTCATTGATGAACTTTGTGCAGCAGCAAGCTTAGAGTTGCATCAACAAAGTATGCAAGCATTACAAGGAATGGCCACCGTTTCTTCACTCTCAGAATTTTTGCAAGGAAACGTCAAACCATCCTACTGATTATTGTTTTTATATTGCTAACATTTTCTGGATATAAATATCGCGAAGCCGGAGTGCTAACTGCCCTGGCTTGCCCCCAGCAATTTTCTGCCCATCAATTTCAATCACCGGCCAAACAAGTGTTGTTGATGAAGTAATAAACGCTTCCTTAGCAGTTATTGCCTCTTCAATGGTAAATGCACTTTCTTCAACCGCTAAGTTTTGTTCTTGCGCAAGGGTTAAAATGGCTTGCCTTGTAATGCCGGGCAATATTTCATGGCTTAAGCTACGTGTTTTAATTTTATTTTCAGCGGTGATAATAAAAAAATTGCTGGAACTACCCTCTGTTATAAAACCATCTTTGACAAAAAGGGCATCTTCAACTCCCTGAGAGCGGGCATATTCTTTTGCTAAACATGCTGCAAGTAATGCAACTGTTTTAATATCACAACGCTGCCAACGAATATCCTCAAATGTCACAACTCTAATCCCTGTTTTTACACGAGGGTTCTCAATAATAGATGCCTGCTGAGCAAAAAGAACCAATGTTGGGGGGATCGTTTTATCAGGAAATAAGAAATTACGTTGCCCCGCATTTCCACGTGTTAATTGTAAATAGATGAGGCCTTCAGTGAGGTTATTTTTTTCAATAAGTTGCCGATGAATATCAAATAATACATCCTCTGTATAAGGTAGTGCTAATTCCAATTCATGACATGACCGTTTTAACCTTGCTATATGGTTTTTAAAATCAATTAACTTCCCGTTAATGACAGCTGTTACCTCATATACAGCATCGGCAAATAAAAACCCACGGTCAAAAATTGATATCGAGGCCTGCTCCTCTGGGATAAACCGCCCATTGATATAAGTCATCATAGCGTTACTTTTCCTTTTCAAATTGCACACACCAAGTTATGTGATGAAATAGAGATCGACAGCCATGCCACACAATAAAAACGTCATTGTTGCAATAAAATCTATTTTAGACGCTCATTAATTGAGTGTTTTTTTATTGATGAATATTAATGTGAGATCAAAATTCATCACTTTTAGATTGATTCTCTAGTATTAACAATAGTCATTTTTGTTATTTTTGTGAAATAGCTATTGAACTAAATGCTAATGCCCTATATTTTTAAAATTAATACAAATCAACCCCGTCAACTACTCTTTATTTGACATAAGGGAGAGCCTTATCATGCTTAATATCAATCCAGATCAACTTAAAAACCTTGCAGAGTCACAATTAAAAGGTCATAGAACGATTATTTATCTCGTTGCCTTATTATTGCTCATTGGGGGGATTGTCTGTATTACTAATCCGCTTGTATCTGGGATCGTATTCAGTTCTTTCATTGGCGTGGTGTTATTAGTCAGTGGCGTAGCCGTTATTTTGAATATTTTCTTCAACCGACTCTACGCAAATATGTCTATTTTATTCAGTTTAATCGTCGGTATCGCCTACCTTATTTTAGGTTATGCGTTCCTCTCAGACCCACTACAAAGCTTGTTATTTCTCGCCATTTTTGTCGCTATTTTATTTATTTTCGGCGGGGTCATTCGGATCTACGTAGGTACTAAGTTGTTTAGTTCAGCAGCCGGAATGATGAATATTTTGATTGGTATTTTAGATTTTATCATCGCCTATATGCTACTAAGCGGAAATGCTCAAACTTCCATCACCCTATTAACCCTGTTTATTGGTATTGAATTGCTCTTTAGCTCTTTCACCCTGTTCCTACTGGCTGGGGCCTTAAAAAGCACCAATAAATAGCCCATGATTGATGGCGAGCTCCCCCCTGTTACCTACCTAACAAACTCGCCATCAAATATTTTTTAAAAATTAAAATAATATTTAATCCAAGCTTGACTTTCCTTTTCCAATAGTTTAAAATGCCATCAAGTGATCTAGATCACACTTTAACATTTGGAGTTCCCATGCATACCCTTAAAGAATTTATTAGTGATGTTCAAGAAGTTATTGAATTACTTGCTAAACGTTTTATGTAAGACAGCGCATATTTTATTACCTCATCTTTAGCGTTCTGTGCATATTTTTTTGCAATACAGCCTTAACTCATTAAGGCTGTTTTTTTATCCAACTATAGCGTTAATCACAGTTGCCCCCATATCACCAATTCCTCTCCCTCTACTTAATCATCATAAATAACTAAATGAGATATGCCCCCTATTGACGAGCCATATCTTGTCAATACAGTCAGCCGTTTTTATTACCTGCTAATTAAGCCTCTATAGGTTTATTTAAGGCTCACATTTCGCTTTAAACGCATATTTTCGGCTTATATTTTTGGCTATCTTAGATTGTTTCGCTATTATGGGTGAGTTTTGGTTAAATTTATGTTACTATCTATAAGTTGTCTATAAAGTGGAAAATTGAACTAAAGCATCTTTCAGCACAATGGATGCCAATAAAGAAGGAGAACACATGCAGCAGCAACTGCTAGACTGGGTACGCCAGTTCAACCAAGATTATGCCGAAATTGCTTCACTGTTAATCGTATTAGGCTTAATTCTTGTTGTCGCCTTAATTTTGCATTTTATTCTGCACAAAATTATCCTTCCTCGGATAGAGAAAAGTGGTCAGAAAAAAGGCAGTGGCTGGCAACGTCAATTAACCCAGTTTAATCTATTTAATCGCATTGCGTTTGTTATCCAAGGTGTTGTCGTCAACATCCAAGCCGTTCTATGGCTTCATTCAGGCTCTACCGCACAACAGATATTAAGTGTTGCTTCACAGGCTTGGTGCTTACTGTTTGGGTTACTTACGTTTTTCTCTATTCTCGATATTTTGCTTAGCGTATTACAGCGCGCCGCAAAAACAGCTCACCTGCCGTTACGTGGGATCTTCCAAAGCGTAAAACTTATCGCATCCGTACTCATTGCAATTATGATCATTGCACTGCTAATCGGAAAATCCCCTCTGATCCTACTCAGTGGATTAGGTGCAATGACGGCGGTCATGATGTTGGTCTTTAAAGACCCAATCATGGGGTTAGTCGCAGGGATCCAACTCTCTGCAAACAATATGGTTAACATTGGCGATTGGCTTGAAATGCCTAAATATGGCGCCGATGGTGCTGTCACCGACATTGGTTTAACAACCGTTAAAGTGCGTAACTGGGATAACACTGTTACAACTATTCCAACTTATGCCTTGATTTCAGACTCATTCAAAAACTGGAAAGGGATGACTGAATCAGGGGGGCGTCGTATTAAACGTAGTATTCGCCTAGATACCACGAGTATCCATTTTCTTGACCAAGAGCAGATTGACTCTTTAGTTAAGGCGAATCTTTTAGAGCCCTACATTGGTGATAAAATTTCTGAAATTAAAGTCTTTAACTCGTCTATTCCCGAAGATAGAGTGACACCACTTAACCAGCGTAGGCTAACCAATATTGGTACTTTCCGTGCCTATGTTGAAGCTTATTTGAAGGCACATCCTAAAATCCATAAAAATATGACAATTATGGTAAGGCAGCTTGAATCTGACTCAAATGGGTTACCTATTGAAATTTATGCCTTTACCAATACCACTGTTTGGGTTGAGTATGAAGGGATCCAATCTGATATCTTTGACCATATTTTCTCCATTCTGCCACAGTTTGAACTGCGCGTTCACCAGTCACCAACAGGCACAGATATGCGAGCTATCGGTCAAACAGTCACTGGATCTAATACCCAACAGTGATTAATTAAGTTAATTTATGGTATTACAACTTAGGTAGTAGTTTTTAAGAGGGGGAAACCCCCTCTTTTCCTCTATTTCTCTCACCTCTCTATATAAGTAGTCACATAACGATAGATAATTTAAATGCGACTATCCCCTCTAGATAATAGAAAAAATCCTTTAAAAATTAATGTGATAATAATTAATTTCCTCTAATTTATCAGGGATATTGTTGATGTAGGTCATGTTGCTGATGAGTGACTTTTTTTAACATATAAAACAAGAAAGTGATGTCGAACTTTACATATAGGCAATGTCAATGCATAAAACAAATAAAAATACTCATTTTGGAGAGCTGAGTCGGAGGGAGTTTATTCAAACCTCTGCAACGGTTGCTACCGCTGCTGCTGTTGCAGGCTCAATCACTCTTCCTTTTACCGCTCAAGCAAAAACACCAGAGATCATGCCTGATGAAGTCAACGAGAAAATCAGTTACAGCGCTTGCTTAGTTAACTGTGGTAGTCGTTGTCCACTCAAAGTCCATGTTAAAGATGGTGTTATCAGCCGTATTTCTAACGAAACCATGTACGACGACTCAACTTTGGGCGAACACCAAATTCGTCCATGTTTACGTGGTCGCTCTGTACGTTGGAAAACCTATAACCCAGATCGTTTGAAATACCCCAATGGTACGTGTTGGTAAACGTGGCGAAGGTAAGTTCAAGAAAATCAGTTGGGATGAAGCGACTACTATCATTGCAGAAAAACTAAAATACACTATTGATAAATATGGTAGTGATGCCATTTATTATCAGTATGGTACGGGTTCGACAGGGGCGAATTTACATGGTCGTGCGGCCTGTAAACGTTTATTAAGCCTAACCGGTGGTTTTCTCGGTGACTACGGCACCTATTCCTATGCTCAATTAATGGAAATCACACCGTATGTATACGGTAGCGTTGAAGAATCGCTCCTATCTGAGATCCAAAACTCTGACTTAGTCGTGATGTTTGGTCATAACCTTGCCGAAACGCGTATGTCTGGTGGCGGTCAATTTTATGAAACATTGAACGCACTTGAGAAAAGTAAAGCTAAAGTCATCATTATTGACCCTCGTCGCACTGGACAGCGTGACGACGCTAGGCGCAGAATGGATCCCAATCTATCCTGGTACGGATGCCGCGCTGGTTGCTGCATTGGGTTATGTGATGATCCAAGAAGGCCTAACTGATGAAGCGTTTTTGAAAAAACTATTGTGTCGGTTGGGATGAGAGCACACTCCCTGCTTCAGCGCCACGTAATGGCTCCTACAAAGATTATATTTTAGGAAATGGCCCTGATGGCATTGCGAAAACACCTGAATGGGCAAGTAAAGCTAACAGGTATTTCTGTTTCGCGGATCATTCAACTGGCTCGTGAAATTGGTAACGCAAATCATGCTTGGATTTCACAAGGTTGGGGTCTACAGCGTACTGAGAATGGCGAACAGGCTTGCCGCTCCATTATGATGGCTACCTATTATGTCAGGCAACATCGGTCGTCCAGGTACTAACACTGGCCTATGGGGTAATAGCATTGCTTATCCTGTTGCCGGATTTAGTTTACCAAACCCTGTCAAAGCAACGCTGCCATCCTTTATGTGGACAGAAGCGATCGTGCGCGGCAAAGAGTTAACCGCAGAAAATGGCGGTATCAAAGGTGCAGATAAGCTAAACAACGATATTAAGTTCATGTGGTGTTACTCCAGTAATGTTATTGGTAACCAGCACGCTGACTTGAATAAAACACATGAAATTCTATCTGACGAGTCAAAATGTGAATTTATCTTAGTTTGGGATAATCATAATACTCCATCGGCTAAATACGCTGATTTACTGTTGCCAGATGTTACTCCTGTTGAGACCAACGATCTGATCAACAACTCTTACGCAAGTGGCGGCATATCATTATCTGGTGCGTTTACAAAATGCTATCGAGCCATTGTGGGAAAATCGCCCTAACTATGATGTATTGGCCGAAATTGCAGAAAAAATGGGTGTAAAAAGAGCAGTTTACTGAAGGTCGCACTTATGGAGGAGTGGATTGAGTATTGCTACAATAAAACCCGTGAAACTATGCCTCATCTACCTGAATTTAGTGAAACAGATGGTGCAGGCATTATTGACCGTCGATTTGCTGATACGTCAAAACACATTGCCCTAAAAGATTTCCGTGATGACCCGATTGCGAATCCACTGAAAACGCCATCAGGTAAGATTGAAATCTATTCTGAGCAGTTAGCAGAGCGTGTTAAAAACTGGGAGCTTCCTGAGGGCCAACGTATTCCTGCCATCCCTGAGTACTGTGCAAACAAAGAAGGTGTTGAGCAGCAACGTAATCAACAGACTTACCCTCTGTTAATGACCGGTTTCCACGACAAAGGCCACGTCCATTCAAGCTATTTTAATGTTGAAATGTTACGTGAAGCGATCCCTCATCAATTCTGGCTTAACCCAATCGACGCGCAAGAGCGTGGTTTAAGCAATGGTGATATTGCAGAAATTTTCAACGACCGTGGTCGCATTCAGATTAGAGTTAAAGTGACTGAGCGCGTATTACCGGGGGTTATTGCCGTTCCACAAGGCGCATGGCGCACTTTGGATCAAGCAGGATTAGATACAGGAGGCTGTATCAATACCCTCACCTCACAAGTTCCTTCACCACTAGCGAAAGGAACACCACAACATACTAATCTTGTTGAAGTGAAACGCGCTTAAGGAGTTAATTGATGAAACAGTATGGCTTTTTATTTTGACTCCACAAAATGTACTGGCTGTAAAACGTGTCAAGTCAGTTGTAAGGACGAAAAAGATCTCGATTTAGGCCCTAAATTCCGCCGTGTATACGAATTTGGTGGTGGTAGTTGGCAAAAACAAGATGGTATTTGGCAGCAAAATGTCTATAGCTACTATTTATCTATCTCTTGTAACCATTGCTCTAATCCAACCTGTGTGGAAGGTTGCCCAACAGGGGCGATGCACAAACGTGCCGAAGATGGTCTTGTCGTTGTTGACCAAACCGTTTGTGTCGGTTGTCGTTACTGCGAATTACGCTGCCCATACGGTGCGCCGCAATATGACGAGAAGAAAAAACTGATGAGCAAATGTGATGGCTGCTACGAGCGCGTTGCTAAAGGTATGAAACCCGTTTGCGTTGAGTCATGCCCACAACGTGCATTGGACTTTGATGATATCAATGTCCTACGTGAGCTTCACGGTACAGAGTGTGGTATTGCGCCTATGCCAGACCCTAGCCTTACCAATCCAAACATCGTTATTAAACCACATAAAGATGCCAAACCTTCTGGCGATAAAAGTGGTGAACTAAAAAACCCTGCGGAGGTGTAAAATGCATGAATTACCACTAGTCTTTTTCACCGTGTTGGGGCAGTCTGCTGCTGGGCTATTTTTATTAGCTTATTTAAGTAAAAAAATAGGTTCAATTGATGAAAAGCAACTGAAAAATGCCAATATCCTCGCCTTTGTTGTGATGATTATTGGATTAGGTATTGGTGGCCTACATGTGGGCCAACCACTGCGCTTTTTCAATATGTTGCTAGGTGTTGGTCGCTCACCGATGAGTAACGAAGCCTTTTTAAGTGGTGTCTTCGTCACTTTTGCCGCTGCAACCTTGTTTTTGGGGCTGTCCTAGATAAGGTTTAAATTTTACCTTTAACTATCTGTTTTAGCATAGTTAATTGTTGTTTTGCACTAGGTGTGTTAAATCGCCACTCACATTCCTTTAAATACAACTCAAAATGAGCCTTCGGAATACCGTTAAATTTACGCATGTGACGCTTCGCTTGGTTCCAAAAATTCTCTATGCCATTGATGTGATTTTGCCGGTCTTTTTTGTCGACAAACTGAGTGCTGTGGTTGATTCTGTAATGCTTAAAATCACTCACATCCAGTACGTCATAACTGGCAAAATTATCCGTGTAGACGATGCTGTCAGGGTAAATTTTTGACTCAATTATCGGCAGTAATGTCCGCGATTTAGCATCGGGTATGACCTTGGTATAAACCTTGCCACCACGCTTAAGAAGCCCGAAAACAGGCACTTTTCCAGCAGCACCTCTACCACGAAGACCTTTACGACGACCACCAAAATAACTTTCGTCCAATTCAATTTCACCATCAAACCAAGAGTGCTTATCAACGTGCTCTGCTATCAGCACTCTGAGCCGATGAAAATAGTAAGCGGCAGTGTTCCTGTGGACACCAACCAGCTCTGCGGCAATACGGGCTGTAGAGCCTGCAATAAACAGCTCAAGTAACCGTTCCTGTTTGTACTGACTGAGTCTGCTTTTTCTCATGAAACTATCCTAGATGATCTTAGTTATCTAGGACAGCCCCTTGTTTTTTACACTCTTTTATAAACAAGCATTGCTACGTGAATTAGCGAATATTGCCGCGGTTATTTCAGGTGTGGCGTTTGTTTGGTCAATTCCACAGGTTTATAACATTGCTTCAATCGCAAACTGGAATACGGGCTATACTACGCTGCAAATGTGGATGACCATGTTAGTTGGCGGTGGTGCTTTAGCAATAGCTATTGGCGCTCGTGGATTAGGGATCGCCTCTTTCCTTATCGGTGCGTTGGTTATTTTCGCTAGCCGTGCGGGGTATCAAGCGTTCTTATCCGAAACCGGTCCAGCATTGAGCGCTGAGCAAACTGGCTTCTGGGGTTTCCAAGTCGTTGTCTTAGTTATTGCTTTGGCAGGATTTATCGGTATGGCATTAAAACAACGTGCACCAAAAGCGACATTAGCGACATGTGCGGGTGCTGTTTTACTGGCTGAACTTGCAGGACGTATTGCCTTTTATAACTTATGGCAAATCACCATGTAGTTCCACGAGTATCAATTTAATAATCACGTTAAGAGCCTGCGAATGTAGGCTCTTTTTTTAATTAGCGTATAAACACAAAAGTAATAATTAAAGCCACCAGCATCACTGCGACCTTCTCAATACAGTATTCCATTTTAAGGCAATTTTCTGCATTAAAAAATCACACATTACCGCAACTAGCGCGATAATAAATGTCCCCCCTATAATATAAGCGAAGAGGATATCCGCTACTATAATTTCAATTATTAGACCCTCTACTTGATGGCTGTGTGGTAGAAGTTCTATGAACCAAAGGAGTATAGAAAAAAGGCCTGGGATCAAAAAGTACAATAAGTAGCGGTGAAAATGATTCAAACTGTTTTTGAGATAAAAGTAAAATACAGGTATTAGAAAGAGCCAATAACCGAGTAAATATAAACTCATTGATTTGTAGTACGCTAGCAATAGCAGATAAGTATTTGCCCCTTCTCTATAAAAAGGAAAAAATAGCTGCTGTACAGCTTGAAGATAATAACAAATTATACCAAAACAAAGTGATAGACATGATATCAACGCATTATGGTTATTAGAAGGCATTAGAGAGGTCCTTTTCACCTGTTTAAAATAACCTTAGTAATAAATCTTTTAATAAAGCGAAAGAATGCAGCAATACATTCGCCTTTTTTCTCACAATAATCAATAAGTGATACCACTAAATCTTCTTCATTTTGTCAACAGGGGTTTGCAGTGTTTCCATTCACGGCAAACCTAGCCACCCCAGCGTTTAGAAACTATCTAAAAAGCGGAATTTGGTTGCTGTAAAAAGGCAATTTCCTCTTTAGTAGAAGGACGCCCCCAATATCTGGTTTCGATGTGGATAACGACCAAAACGATCAATAATCGCCTTATGTTGCATTTCATAATTTAGCGTATTGTCATCCCCTAAGCCACGAAATAGCTCAACCGCTTGCTGATGAATAAAGCTTGATTCAGAGTGCATAAACGGCATTAAAATAAATTTGCGTTGAGATAGTGGCAGCAAATTATAATCTGCTTGTTTTATCGCTTCTTGAGCCAATACCAGTGCCATTTGGTCTTGGGCAAAAGCTTTCGGTGTATCACGCCACACATTGCGAGAGAACTGATCTAAAACGATAATCTCAGCTAAGCGCCCACGAATAGAAATACGCCAATAAGCTAACTCTCCTTTTGCTGCACGCTCTAGTGTTCCGCCGAAACGCTGCATAATAAGAGCATCAAACTTTTCATTTTTTTCAAACCACTGTTTTGAGGTTGACTCCTCAAACCAAAATGTTAAAACGTTTTCCATGGTATTCATAATCGTTATAAGCCTAAATTTGTTAGTGATAAGTTATTTTTTATCGTAAATAAAACCTTATAGTATTGTTATGAGCTACTTCTTAAAACTGCAATCTTCAGATAAATATTTTGTATTTTTGCGAAGCGCTTCCAAAATCAGCGAGTAATAGTGCATATAAATTAATCATCAAGGATAGATAGTCCATTAAAAATCTGATAAAAAATAATCAGACCCCATGTGCTAACTTATTCTGATAGGTATTATTAATAATCCAATAATCTTGAGACTAAAGGAATGTTACTAGGCACCGTTTATCCCCCCTTATGAATAACGTATTCATCGCGGCATTGTTACACGCTCAATGATTTTTTACTTCACTGATACGCTTCTCACTATTAATACAACCAATATGGGTTATCTAGACAATGTTTTGAGGAGAACATAAGTAAGTCTACTTTTGCCACTTAAACTATTTGACTTAATATTAAATAAATTTATTTCTCCTTTTCCCTCTATTTATTTTTCTTTTTAATATTTATTTTTGTTGCATAGAATTTTTTCACAGTTAATTTCTGTTAATTTACAAGTGAAATCGAAATCAAATCATCATTAATTGATTTTTTATTTATTTTTTATAAATGATTTGAACAAAAAATATATATCCTAAATAATATTCCCTAGATATACATCCTCTCATCATTTAGGAATTTATAATGGAAAATAAATACAGTCTAAATAAGACATTACCAATCGGTATTAATGAGACAGGTTTTCGTGAAGAATTCGATAGTATGGGGAAAATAAATGTTCCTGCCGACCGTTATTGGGGAGCACAAACTCAGCGTTCATTACAGCATTTTAATATTGGCAACGATTTAATGCCAAAAGAAGTGTATCACGCTTATGGTTATATCAAAAAAGCTTGTGCGTTAGTTAACTGTGCTGCTAACCGACTTCCTGAGTGGAAAAAAGAGGCGATTGTTATCGCTGCGGATGAAACTATTAATGGTCAATTGGATGAGCATTATCCTCTTTATGTTTGGCAGACTGGCTCTGGCACACAATCGAATATGAATGTGAATGAAGTTATTTCCAATCGTGCAATTCAATTGCTTGGTGGAACGTTAGGAAGTCAATCGCCCATAGGGCCAAATGATGATGTCAATATGGGGCAGTCATCTAATGATACCTTCCCAACCGCGATGCATATTGCTGCCATTTTTGCACTTGATGAGCAATTAATCCCAAGTATTGAAAGTTTAATTGATGTTATTGAGAAAAAAGCCAGCACTTGGATGAATGTAGTGAAAATTGGCCGTACTCATCTGGAAGATGCCGTGCCTTTAACTGTTGGTCAAGAGTGGTATGGTTGGGCAGGTCAACTCAGAGATGCTCTCGAAGATATTAAACGTAGTAAATTAGATCTTTATAAGCTCGCGGTTGGCGGCACCGCTGTTGGTACAGGTCTCAATGCACCAGCCGGTTTTTTCAAAAGATGTTGCCGATAAAATAGCTGAGTTGACTCAAAAACCCTTTATTACTGCACCCAATAAATTTACTGCGCAAGGCTCTCTGGATGCGTTAGTCCGCACACACGCATCTATTCGTGGATTAGCTGTCGCACTCATTAAGATCGCCAACGACATGCGCTGGTTAGCTTCGGGTCCTCGCTGTGGCTTTAGTGAGTTAATTTTACCTTCTAATGAACCAGGCTCTTCAATCATGCCAGGTAAGGTTAACCCAACTCAATGCGAAGCAATTGTGATGATAGGTATTCAAGTGATGGGCAATGATACTGCAATCGCCATGTCAGGCAGCCAAGGTAACTTTGAATTAAATGCGATGCGCCCTGTTATTATCAATAACTTGCTACATTCAATTCGTATTTTAGCTGATGGTTGCCATAAATTTAGAGAGTTTTCTGTTGAAGATACGCAATTAAATACCGCTAAAATCACTGAGTATGTCGATAACAGTGTGATGTTAGTTACCGCTTTGTCACCTATTATTGGTTATCAAAATGCGGCGCATATTGCAGAAAATGCCATAGCCAAAAATATCACTTTAAAAGAATCCGCTATTGCTTCAGGAAAAATAAGTGAAGAAGACTTTAATAAATATGTGAATCCAATCGATATGACTGGCAATGGTTTATCGGGTGCTTAACCCACCTTTTTATGATGATTAAAATAGCAATACCACAGTAAGCAAAACAAGATACCCCCTTGAAATAACATTATTATATATTTCAGGGGGAATAGCATAAATGATATATTACCACCTAGTGACATTAAAATTTAGCTTAACCGGATTTTGGCTTAGACCTATTATTTTCGCTGAGTTCACCCACAAAAAAATACAACTGTGTGGCGTAATTTTGGAATAATCCACCCTTTACACTATTCGCCCTTCGCTGACGTCTAGTCAATGTACACCACTGTTCTATAATAGAAGCAATATGTATTATGATAGTTTGATCAAGCATTTTATTCACTATGCTGTCGCGGCCGATACACCTATACACGTTGGCTAGTTCGCTGTAGAACCAAATTGTTAAAAATAAAATACGTTCGATTTACCCCTTTTTACGGTTGCCATTCCAATAATTTTATTGATTTGCTATTTAATGCCAATTTAAAATGATTTTTCACGCAATTACATACATTTGATAAATGCAATGGTAAGATCCGCGTAAACCCAATTAATGCTCGTTTATATCAACATTTATCGGGTTAACAATTGTCATTGCATTATTTAGATCATCAACAGTCAATTCAGCCACCACACTGTGGCATGGTATTAACCCAATACTCGTTGGAGGAGCGGCTCGAAATGGCAGGACATATGGTACTCATTGGCTGGGCATTATGGGTAAGTCCTTGTGGCACAGATGCCTGTGATGCATTGCCTGTGACTGAGACCATTTTTACACAAGATCAGTGTATCACTCGTAAATCTTATCTCGAATCAAAGCGCCCTAACCTCTATTTTATGTGTGGTGAAGTCTATCGCGATAGCGAAGAAATCAAAAAAGACGATAAGCACAGTGTGCCCGCCCCTAACCCACCATTGCGTGCACTCCCTGAACGTATTTCGCGATAATGGTTATTTAAACGGGAGCAAGTAAACACTTGCTCCAGAGTGAACTAGTCATTTATTTCTGCAATTACGCTATCTGCATCAATATAATCACCCTTATTGACAATATATTTCAGCGTACCGGCACGGTGAGCGATTACCTGTACTTCCATTTTCATCGCTTCCATGACACCAATAACCTCTCCTTGAGCAACCGTGTCGCCTTCTTCAACTAACCAACTAAACAGTACGCCTGAAATAGGGGCATTCACTTGCTGATCTTGTGCGACCGCTTGATGATTCGTTATTGAAGCCTGCTCTGTCGATGGCATCGCTAACCCAGCTAACCATTGTGTCGGTAAACCAAGCTCACAGCGCTTCCCATCGATTTCAATAAAGGTACGCGTTATTTGTGGGTTATTTTGTGGTAATTGCCGTTTTGCTGGTGCAATCTCAACAGAAAATTCAGTTTCAATCCAGCGAGTATGCACATTAAATCTTTCACAAAAGTCAGCATGCTCCATCACCGCGCGATGGAAAGGCAGTACGGATGCCACGCCTTCAATCGAAAATTCGCCTAAAGCACGGCGAGCGCGCTGGATAGCTTGTTCGCGTGTATTGCCAATGACAATCAGTTTTGCCATTAAAGAATCAAACGTACTTGGGATAGTCGCCCCTGCCACAACACCACTGTCTAAACGGATACCCGGGCCGGATGGGGGATCAAATTTAAGGATAACCCCCGGTGTGGGTAAAAAACCATTTCCTGCATCTTCTGCGTTAATACGAAACTCAAAAGCATGCCCTCGTGGTTTAGGGGTTTCGCGGATACTTAATGGTAAACCTTGTGCTATCCGTAATTGCTCAATGACTAAGTCAATCCCTGCGGTCTCTTCGGTAATAGGGTGTTCAACTTGTAAACGCGTATTCACCTCAAGAAATGACAATTTGCCATCTTGGCTTAACAAAAATTCGACGGTTCCCGCCCCCACATAATTGGCGTGACTACAAATATCGACAGACGCTTTAATCACTTGTTGTTGTAATTGTTCTGATAAAAATGGCGCTGGTGACTCCTCCACTAATTTTTGATTTCGTCGTTGTAAAGAACAATCACGCGTTCCCACGACAACCACGTTGCCAAATTTATCCGCAATAACTTGCGCTTCAATATGCCGAGGATTATGTAAAAACTGCTCTAGGAAACACTCGCCTCGCCCAAAAGCCGCTGTCGCCTCTCGCACCGCAGAGTGATATAGCTCCTCTACCTCTTCCATGTGCCATGCTACCTTTAAGCCTCGACCGCCACCGCCATAGGCCGCTTTAATCGCAATCGGCAAACCATTGGTATGGGCAAATTCAACGACTTCTTTGGCCTCTTTGACAGGCTCTTTGGTTCCTGCCACTAAAGGTGCGCCGACCTGCATCGCAATTTGACGAGCTTTGACTTTATCACCCAATATGTCAATGGTTTCAGGTTCTGGGCCAACCCAAATCAAGCCCAACCCTTGTACCGCACGAGCAAACTCTGCACGTTCTGATAGAAAACCATAACCAGGGTGTACCATGGTTGCCCCTGATTTTTTCGCTACCTCAAGTAATTTATCCATATCCAGATAGCTTTCGGCGGGTGTACTTCCCGATAATCCATATGCTTCATCCGCCATCTGAACATGCAATGCGTTAATATCGGGATCCGCGTAAACCGCGACTGAATCGAAGCCAATATCCCGACATGCACGAATAATGCGAACTGCTATTTCGCCACGGTTTGCGATCAATACTTTATGTTTAGTTTGATTATTCATTGTAGGCATAAGTATCCCGACTCCCTTCATATTCTTTAAATACCCCGATTGGGTTAAATTGTATTTGGGCATTAACGGGTAGCTGCCCCGCTAAATCCAAGTGATATTCACATACCGCACCAATAACCGGATAACCTCCAGTTAACGGATGGTCATTCAAAAATAAGACCGGTTGTCCATTCGCAGGGATTTGAATTGCCCCAATACACGTTCCCTCACTGGGTAACTCTTGATGTATTGCACGCTCAATAGCCGCATCGCCCGCCAAGCGTAACCCGATACGATTGGATGCTGCCGTAACCTGCCATAATTGTGACGTTAACCGTTGTACCGCCTGTGGAGTAAACCAATCAGTTCGAGGCCCTAAAATGATATCTAGCACCACCACATCACTCGTACTTGGGTAGTTAAATGCAGGTTGTTCATCAAGTGAAATAGCCGTTGGTTGTTTAAGTGATTTAACCGCTAATGTCTGCCCTACCGTTAATGGTGCAGGCCCTACCTGTGCTAATGTGTCAAAAGAACAGCTACCAAGAACAGGCGTACTTTGGATGCCACCGCGTATCGCAAAATAGCTACGCACGCCTTTTGTTGCCGTTCCTAAGCGAATAATATCCCCCGAGGCTAAATGAATCGCTTGATATTGCTGTGCGTAATAGGTAACACCTTCGGCTGTCGTAATTTCGATATCACAACATGCCCCTGTGACTGCTACCAATAACGGTTTATTTGCCTGTGCTTTAAAACCCCCTTGGGTAATTTCCAGCACTGCTTCATGGATTGCATTTCCTACCAACCGATTCGCGCTTCGTAGCGCGCCTTTATCCATAGCTCCGGATTCAGAAATTCCCAATGCAGCCTGCCCTATTCGCCCAATATCCTGTAATAACGTTTGTAATCCTGTGGCAAGGACAGTGATATCACTACGTTGGCTATCCTTATGATGCTCAACTGTTGGCTGAGGTAGGCTATAGGTGATCCCCGTTTTCGCAGCATCAACAAAATTGACACGATACCCCGGTTTTAACAGTGCAGGCTCTGTGCGATGTAAATCCCATACAGCCGTTGGTGTAACGCCAATTAATTGCCATCCCCCTGGACTTGCTTGAGGATAGACGCTACTGAACTCGCCAGCTAAAGCAACAGAGCCAGCCGGAATTCGGATCCGTGGTGATGGCCGACGTGGTACATTTAATTGGGCATTTTTTGCAACCATATAAGCAAACCCTGGAGCAAAGCCACAAAAAGCCACTTGGTATTCATTGTTAGTGTGTCTTCTTATTACTTCATCAATTGACACCCCTAGGTGTTCAGCAACATCAGCAAGATCTTCACCGTTATAGTGAACAGGGATAGTCACCAACTGGCCTAATTTAAGATCCGCCTTCGAAATATCTAACCTTTCAATTTCATCAATGATGATATTGGCATTCGTAATAACAGGATTAAAGCGAACTAAAAACGGTTCTTGCTGCTGGTGTAATTTCTTCAATCGCAAGCTGACGTGACATGTTACGCAGCACATCCGTCAGAGCCATTGTCTCTTCAAGACTTTGTAGCTCAATCATAAAAGTGCTTAAATTGACAGGTAAAAATCGCATTAAACCCCCTTATACATGATAGGCTGCATCAGGAATATCCGTTATAAACATATGCCCCGGCGCATGGCTTAAGGCAAATGGGACGCCTGATTTCATCACGGCTGCTTGTGGCGTTACACCGCAAGCCCAAAACACAGGTATTTCTCCCTCTTCAATGCGAACTGGATCGCCAAAATCAGGTTGCATAATATCGACAATCCCTAATTGTTCAGGGGCGCCAATATGAACAGGGGTTCCATGAACCGATGGAAAACGCCCTGTAATACTGACCGCATCCGCTACACGATCCGCAGCGATAGGCCGCATTGAAACCACGAGCTCTCCATGTAATCGCCCTGCTGGACGGCATAACCGATTGGTTTTATACATTGGCACATTGGTTTTATCTGTGATATGCCGTACATCAATACCCGCTTCTATCAATGAAGTTTCAAAAGTAAAGCTGCAACCGATTAAAAAAGTCACTAAGTCAGTGTGTTGATGATAAATCTTGCTGGCATCCGTGATCTCATCCACCAGTTTCCCCTGTTGCCAAACGCGATAACGAGGAATATCCGTTCGCAAATCGGCCCCTTCAGCCAAAATGGTTTGCCAACTCCCCGCTTCGCATACATCCAGTACAGGGCAGCTTTTCGGATTGCGTTGTGCATACAATAAAAAATCAAAGGCCCAATCACGAGGCAACGCAATCATATTGGCTTGAGTCAATCCAGCAGCCAAGCCCGCCGTCGGTTTATCAAAACCTTGTCGAATAGCTTCTCTTGCGGCTCTTGCTGCCATAATCGCTTTTTCTGACGCCTTAAATAAACTTGTCATAGGGCCCCTCCCGAAAAAGCTCTGATTTCAACACCATGCTGTTGTAATAACTCACGCACATTTTGCGCCATCGCTAATGCCCCAGGGCTATCACCATGAACACAAATAGAGCCCGCTTCGATCGGCGTAAAATCCCCTTCAATTGATATTACTCCCCCTTCATTCACTAATTGCAGCATGCGCTGTGCAACTTGCTCAGGATCATGTAATACCGAACCGGCTTCCCGACGGGAAACCAAAGCACCATTAGAGTGATAAGCCCTATCCGCAAATGCCTCTGCAACAACGGTTAACCCTCGCTCTTTGGCCCATCCAATCAGTGGCGAGCCTGCAAGTGCAACCAAAACTAACTGTGAATCGATAGCGCATATCGCATCAATAACAGCCATTGCTTGACGCTTATCATGGGCGATGGTGTTATACAGTGCCCCATGAGGCTTAACATAGCTGACTTGGCAACCAACCGCAGTTGCAAGCCCTTTAAGTGCACCTATTTGATAAATAACATCAGCGCTCAGTTCATCCGAGGCGATATCCATATTGCGCCGCCCAAAGCCCACTAAGTCTGGATAGCCTACATGTGCCCCTACCGTAACATGGTTCAATTTCGCCGCTTTTAATGTTCGCAAAATACCTTCTGGCGAGCCTGCATGAAAACCACAGGCGATATTTGCACTACTGACAATTTTCAGCATGGCTGTATCATTGCCCATTTTCCATTGACCAAAGCTTTCCCCGAGATCACTGTTTAAATCGATGATTTTTTTCATTGTTCTATTTGACCTCTATTTCAAGTAGTTAAAAATTGCTTCAACCGACATAGCCCCCATATACCATGTTAATGCACAGACAATGATACCGGACCATAACAACCAACGTGGATAGTGATAGCCGGACATCAAATCGGCACGTTTCCACCCGATATAAACAAAGATGGTTAAACCAATCGGTAAGATCAGACCATTAAACCCACCAGCAAAAACTAATAATGCGGCAGGTGCGGTTCCCATCATTAAGTAGACCGCCAGCGATATTGCGATAAATAAGATGGTGGCAATATTACGTTGCCTTTCTGTGATGGATTTTTTAAACGCGGTAATGAAACTCATGGAGGTATAAGCAGCACCGATAACACTCGTTAATGCAGCCGCCCATAAAATCAACCCGAAAATGCGTAAGCCAAAATTCCCAGCTGCCGCTTGGAAAGCTTGAGAGGCAGGGTTAGCAGCTTGGCCTGATATATCAATTGTCACGCCACTTGCCACCACACCAAGAATGGCAAGAAATAAAATATAGCGCATTAATCCGACAACTAAGATCCCTTTAGTTGCAGCGCTTGAAACAACATGGATGTTTTCAACTCCAACAGCCCCTTTATCTAGTAAACGATGGGCGCCGGCATAGCAGATATAGCCCCCTACCGTACCGCCAACAATGGTAGTAATCATCGCAAAATCAACAGTATCTGGTAGCACGCTTTGGCGTAATGCCTCACCAACAGGTGGATTGGAAGCAAAGGCCACAAACAGCGTTAAACCGATCATGACTAGGCCTAACAAAATGATCACGCGGTCAATGAAGGTACTCGCTTTACGGGAAGAGAAGATATATATCGCTAACAAGGCACTGAGCAGCCCGCCCCATTTGGGGTCTAACCCGACAAGGGCATTTAACCCTAATCCAGCCCCTGCGATATTACCGATATTAAAAATCAAACCACCAAAAATCACCAATACTGCAAGCAGATAGCCACTTCCGGGGATGGTGGCATTAGCGATATCCGATGAATGCATTTTGGTTAGAGTAACCACTCGCCAAATATTCTGTTGCACCACAAAGTCAATAATAATGGATGCCAAGATCCCAAAAGCAAACGCGGCTCCTAAGGTGACAGTAAAGGTTGCTGTTTGAGTAATAAAACCTGGCCCTATTGCAGATGTCGCCATTAAAAATATTGCCCCAATCAATGAGGTACGCCTATTTTTTATGAACTCCGCTGTGCTGGTACTTTCTTGAGCTGCCATGTGCATACTCCTTTCGGATTGTTTTTGTCGTTATCGATGTTGTGTTAGTTATAAAGGCAATAATCATGCCATTGTTCTACCAATACACATTATTGTTAATCTATCTTTAATATATTGTTGAACAATTAATAGTAAATGGCGAATTAACAAGCAATCAAAATCGTGGTTTGCGATTTAAAAATCAAAGACTGATCACTTTTTTAACAAAACACATAAATAATTAACATTTTTTGAATGCTAATTACGGCGAAATGCACCATATGAGTGCAAGAAACGATGGATTTGTGCTGAGCATGCACCAAAAGGAGCCTTGAAGCCGACTAGGGAATATGTGAAGATAAACTCTTACACTGTTCCTCATTGGCTCATACCTAAAACCTATTGATATGACTAAACAACCTGTTGTTCAGACCTTAGCTGTTACTATCGCCGAAACGATCCGCTACAAAATCACGGTTGGGGAACTTACGCCAGGCCAACGTTTGTCAGAAGCCGCTCTTAGTGAAGAATTAGATATTTCTCGTAATACTCTGCGCGAAGTATTTCGTGTTTTGACACAAGAAGGGTTACTTACTTATGCACCAAATAAGGGCGTATTTGTTTCAGTACCCGATATGGCGGCTATCATCGACATTTACCAAGTACGCCGATTAATTGAATGTGATGCATTGAAGCAAGCCTATGCCATGCATCCTGCCGTACAGAAAATGAAGCAAGCCGTCAACGAAGCTCGCGAACAAGAAAAGATGGAAAATTGGATTGGTGTGGGAACAGCCAATATGAAATTTCACACTGCCATTGTTGAGTTGTCTGATAGCGAAAGGCTAATTAAGCTTTACCGTAATATCGCCGCTGAGTTACGGCTAGCTTTTGGTCATCTTAATGATCCTAAGATTCTATATGCCCCTTATATCGATAAAAACCAATCGATATTAGAGTTATTAGACGCCGGGCGTAACCTTGAAGCGGCTGACACATTGAGCCGTTATTTAGATTTATCAGAGCGAACCTTGCTCGCCGCCTTTAAACGAAAACAAGCCGGCTATTAATTCTCTTTATTAATAAAGTGTGAAAGCCATCAATCTAGTACTGGTCAATCCTGAGGAATTCAGAGCCTGTTTACGCAAATAGGATCCCCTGCTTTTCTGTTATCAACTATATTGGTAAATAGGAGCAAGATTTCAATAACTCAGTGCTAATTCTTTCTGGTAAGAGGCATTAATCTATTTTTTGCGATTTAAAGAAAAACTTATCTAAAAGGAATAGCTTGAGTGATTTTACGAGCAGAAGACTTCCCTAGATAGTAATAACCTAAATAGGGTAATTACAATGATATATTGTTGAGTATACTATGACGGCGACTATTATATTTTTTAGTAACTTAGTTTCATCTTTACCCGTTTTCTAATTTCTGCTATTCGGTTATCTAGCTCTATACTTTTTGCTAGCGACGTAGAAGCAAGTTCAGATACACTGACATTAAAAACAGAAGACAATGCACTAATTGTCTCTATATTTGGGACTTTATTATTTTCAATTCGCTGAATAGTTCTAGTGATGTTAGTTGAACGAATTGTGCTTGAGACTACGCTCTTTCTAATCTTATTTGTTTAACTTTGTTTTCAAGGAAAAATTACATGAAGAAAACATTCGATGAAACTATAAATACCTTGCGGGAATTAGGCTTAATTTATGATGATCAATCTCCACGACTTCCTGAGGCTATGCCCAAGTTTGATGATCCTGATCCATGTGGATTCAGTATTTTTCGAATGGGCATAGAAGACTTAGACCTAAGCGCCTTAGACATGAGAAGGACATTTTTTTCTCGTTCAGAAATAGTAGGCTGTAACTTCACAGACACTGACTTAGCTGAGTCAAATATGTGTTGGAATGATTTTATAAGCGTCGATTTTACACGCGCTAATCTAGCAGGTGCGGATCTTCGTGCGTCTATTTATGAAAATACAAATTTTACAGAGTGTAACTTATCCGGTTCCGACTTAAGGCTAGCTGAATTTAATAATTGCATATTTACCTTAGCTAATATGCAAGGAGCAAAGCTGACTAAAACAGCTGGAGAAGCTCTTCCTCTTTCAATACAGCAAAAAGAACAAATAGATTGGCAAGACACTGAAGGCGAGGAGCCAAGCGGAGGTTAACGATTTATAAAGAAAAAAATCATCATTTGATTGCAAATCATGATTTATCAGTATGGTGTAAGCATCATACTGATCCTGATTTCATGTATTCTTACATTCGCACGAATGAGATCAGATGGGTGAGCTTACCTATAATATTAAACTCAATCTTTTACATGTCATATTTTGAAATTATGTGATTTTAAAATTAGGTTAAGCATTCAATATATAGTCACACAAAATAAATTGTATGCATATCCAATAATATTATTATATTTCAAGTTCTTTTTAGTTATTAAATTGATCTAATAATCCGTTAAATAAAGTATATTATCCCTACAAACTTTGTATGATTAACAATCGAATAGTACTTAAAAAATAGAATCACAGGTTATTAGAGGGCTCACCATCTCATGCACCTAAAATAACGAGTTAAATTGACTTTTAATCTGTATTTCCTCTTGTAAATAATTTTAGCTACATCAAGCAGCATAAAAGAAGATAAATTAATTTTATCTATAACGCTAATGAGATATCGCTTGCTGCTTTTACTTTTTGCTCGTATAGATACCTTACTAGGGCGAAGTAAAATTTGGATATTCAGCGTCTTATTTTATTGTTCTGAATATAAGTATTCAGGACAGTTACTTTCAACGCCATAACCGAGAGAGTAATATAGTTTAAGAGCTTTAAAGTTTATTTTATCATAAAAATAAAGCCCTTCAGTACTTAAACAAGTCGCAAGATTTAAAGTGTGATGACTGTAACTTACAGTGAAATTTGATGCATCTTGGGCTGTAAAATGAATATTCATCTTATTGTTTTCGTCATAAATAAAAGCAAAAAACAGACCATTATTGTTATCATGCAATTCTTTTTTGTAACTATATTTAAGTAATAAATCGCTATTTATCGAGTTATATCCATCATTACCTTTTTCAGTCTTTTGAAAGTCACGCCCATTCATATGGTAACACTTGACTTTATTATTGCATTCATTATTTATACAAACCGTGACCGTTTTGTTGTTTAAATTACTTTCAGTTGAATACAGTATGATTTCATTAGGAAAATAGGATAAGAAGCCAGCACTTAAGATATTGTTATCCATTGCAAATGTCATACTGCTGAATAAAAATAAAATTGACAATTTATAATTCATTTTATTAATAGCCCGTCTCATATACCGATAAGAGTACCATACTACCCTCACTTGGCTTTAATGTATATATTATTTCTTCCATATCATGATTTATTTTTATTTCTAGATTGCTTTTGTTTTTCCATGTATAACTTCTCCTTTCTTTTCTTTAAACTTTCGTAACTCGATTTATTTTCCAGTTATTTCCTTGTTTAACTAAGATAATCTGTAAATTTAATTTTTGCTCAGTGCCGTCACCTAAAATTAAACTTATTTTTGAGTAAGCATCAGTTTGCTTAATTTTCAATATCTTTATACTTTTTTCCCAAGAGGGATAATTATCCTGAGATTTTATAAAATAATTAACATCTGTCTCAATCCAAGTTCCATCCCAGTTACAAACAATATTCCCTCTATTTTTTCTGCACTCTTGTTCTTTTTTACAAATTTTTTCCAACTCTTTTTCATCTACATCCGAATCATAGTGACATATTGACGAATAGTATAATTTTAATGCTAATTCAGGGGTTACATAGTTCTCCACTAGACTTTCTTCATTTATATTTTTGAGATAGCCTTCATAAAAATTCACAACGACTTCTTCGGGAGATAACCCTGAACTTGCAGTTGATGAAACATTATTTGTCCTAGAATTGTCGTTAACATGCCCATTAGCTATGCCTATTAGTGGAAGTAATACTATCGAGAAGATAAAAATGTTAATTCGATTAAACATACCAAGTACCATCACCAATTAATCTTAAAATTTCCCAATGAATAAAATACACATAATCTCAGTGGTGCTAAATGCCCAATGAAGTTCTAAACAGCACCCGAAAAGTTGTCAACCCATATCAGGGCTAATCAAAGCTCAATCAATAATCTATTATGTTTCTTTCTCATACAATAGGTACTCCATCCTCCCCTGTTGATCAAGTGCCTCTATCACACAATTCCTTGACTTAGATTTTACATCATTTTAAAAAATTAGTTTTTTATAATTGCCTTTTTCTGCCTATAACTTATTTTCCTTATCCATTAAATAGATAAATAGAAACAATCTATTCATTCGTTTTATTTAGAATGATCCTCACCCAGCATTTAACATTTTAGTTACACAACTAAAACAATTAATTAATATTGATGGTTAAGCATTTAACTACCAAGCCCATTCTTACTCCACCGTGGCAAATCAATTATGAAAAGAATTATTACAATTTAATACAAATCAACGATAAATAATGATTGCCATGCTCAATTAATCGACTAAACAACTCAATATTTACGATCTAACAGTTGTAGTTTTAACGAATATTCGCTATAAAAATTGCGATAGAAAAAGTACAAACATAAAAATTATTAATATATTTGAGATTTCATTATGACTTCAAACCACATTTCGACAAAAAAAACCATTTAAATTTGGCCTAGGATGGCAAATTTTAGTCGCACTGATTTTAGGTGTTATCGTAGGCGCTTTTTTGCATGAAAGCGTAGAATATAAAGATTGGTTAATCGTTAATGTTCTATCACCCGCGGGTAAAATATTTATACAATTAATTAAAATGATCGTTGTTCCGATTGTTATTTCAACATTAATTGTCGGTATCGCGGGGGTAGGAAATACGAAACAACTTGGGTCACTCGGGTTTAAAACCATCCTCTATTTTGAAATTATCACCACTATTGCAATCGTTGTCGGGATAAGCTTCGCCAATATCTTCCAACCTGGTGTTGGTATTGACATGTCACAGTTGACACAAGTTGATATCTCCCAATATGAAAAAACCACCCAAGAAGTTGAAAGCCACCCTTCGGGTATTATCAATACCATTTTAACCATGGTGCCGAGCAATATTTTTGCCTCTATGGCCAGTGGGGAAATGCTACCCGTCATTTTCTTTGCCGTCCTGTTTGGTTTGGGCCTCTCCTCATTACCTAAAGAGAAGAAGCAACCATTATTAGACGTTTTGCAAACCTTTTCTGAAACCATGTTCCGCGTCACTAATATGATCATGTTGTATGCCCCTATCGGGGTTTTTGCACTGATCTCAGTGACTGTCGCCAACTTTGGTTTTACCTCTTTAGTACCACTACTAAAATTAGTGATTCTGGTTCACTGTGCAATTTTGTTCTTTGCCATTGTGGTACTTGGCATTGTCGCTCGTTATTGCAAAATTAATATTTTTACCTTAATGAAAATTTTAAAAGACGAGCTACTTTTAGCCTACTCCACCGCAAGCTCTGAAACCGTGCTTCCACGTATCATGGATAAAATGGAAAAATACGGTGCACCTAAATCAGTAACCAGTTTCGTTATACCAATTGGCTACTCATTTAACCTTGATGGCTCAACACTCTACCAAAGTATTGCCGCCATCTTTATTGCTCAGCTCTATGGAATTGAACTGTCTATTGGCCAGGAGCTTATCCTTGTATTTACCTTAATGATCACCTCTAAAGGTATTGCAGGCGTACCTGGTGTCTCCTTCGTCGTTCTCTTAGCCACTTTAGGCAGTGTCGGTATTCCACTGGAGGGCTTAGCCTTTATTGCTGGGGTTGACCGTATTCTCGATATGGCTCGAACTGCACTAAACGTTGTCGGTAATGCCCTCGCAGCCTTGGTAATTGCCAAGTGGGAACATAATTATGATGAAGAAAAAGCACGTGAGTATGAGCAAACCTTTTAACGGTTGATAATCCACAATCCCTTTCCACACACCGAGCAACGACTCGGTGTGTTTTTTATCTATTTCCTAAAAATTATAATCTAACATCGATTGAGATCTTATTAATATATTGATTAAATTTCATCTTAGATTATTAATGTAAAACCGTGATAAACAACACAATTTTTAATAACAGCGAGTAAGTATATTTACTTTACTGACTAGGCATGTTAAAAAATCAGCTTATTCAAATTATAATATAAATATATTCTATTATTTGTTTTCTAACTTACTGTTTTATTAACATATCGCTGTTAATTTGAATTATTCAATCCGGTTTAGTATGGCACGTTAAATAACGATCTATTTATATCGTTTTAACTGTGGCAGAAATTAATTTAAGCTATTTACCAATATTAATAATTAATAGCCATTTTTTCTTATTAAATCCGGAGTCGATTTTATGTATAAAATACTTTTCTTAAGCTTAATTACAGCTTGCTATACCGGAAACCTAATGGCAACTGAGTATTTCGTTGATCCCACCTCGTCTGCCGCATTGTGGGTAGAAAAAAACAAGAGCGATCCCAGAGCACTGGCTATTCGGGCTAAAATAGCGTCTGTGCCTACGGCTATTTGGCTTTCTAAAATCCATGAAAATGAGACTGAATTAGCCCAGCAAATAACAAGTTATATTTCACAAGCTGATAAGCAAAAAAACTCAGCTTATGTTTGTGTTATACGCTCTACCTAACCGCGATTGCTCAGGCCAAGCCTCCGCCAGCAACAGTACTAATAGCCAAAAATATCGAACATGGATTAATCAATTAACAAAAGCAATTTCAAACACTGAGCTTACCATTATTTTAGAGCCTGACGCCTTAGCGGATATGAGTTGCCTAACGCCATTGCAGCGCAAAGATAGAACAGATTTACTCAAATATGCTGTGACTCAATTTAAAATAAAAAGCCCTAATGCGCATGTATACCTTGATGCTGGCAATATGAAGTGGCAACCCGCAAAAACAATGGCAGAACAACTCATTGCAGCGGGAATAAAAGATGCATCAGGTTTTTCACTCAATATTTCTAATTACTATGCGACCGAGCCCACTATAAAATATGGTGAAGACATTAATCGATTTTTAATGGCGCTGATAGGGATAAAATCCAATATGATTATTGATACCTCACGCAATGGTCATGGTGCACCAGCATTGCCAAATCAATGGTGCAATCCACTTGGCCGTAAGATAGGTGAAGGCCCAAAAGATATTTCAGCAACCGTTAAAACCGCTTGGATAAAGCCACCGGGGGAATCAGATGGCGACTTTTCTCCAACAGCTAATTGCCATGGCGGCCCTAAAGCAGGGGTTTTTAGCCCTGATTTAGCGATACGCCTGATTAAAGGGGAATAATAGATACAAGACCAAGGCGAGAAAGTCAGCGCAGGAGAAGTGCCGATAATAGGTTACGGGTATTGGCATTTTTCCGATAAATTATTTTGTGTCAATTTATCACTACGATAATTTAACTTAATGCTGTACCATGAGTGCCAATAAAAACAGTGGAGATTAGGGATAAAATATGGATGCTCTTTTCGAGGCCGTCGCTAGGTTTTTTGCTTTTTTGTATTGAACTCTTGTTAAATCTTTTTCAACTTTTCGGTATTAGAATTACAATATTACTCATTGCTTTTATTGGCCTATATTTTCATGGGTTTCAACTCAAATGGGTATTAGGCTATATCATTCTAGCTATCATTTTATATAGCCCATTCATCTATCGGAAATTGAAACAAAGGCAATAACGCTAGTTGAGTGAGCCTATTTGCTCTCTTTATCGTAAAGTTAACTCACTATCAATTATCTTTCGTTAAGCATAAAAAAACGCTGTGCTACGCGGCGTTAATCGCAGATAATAGGGGGATTGTATCGAAAATATCTATATTAATCCCCCAATAGCATGATATTTCAATAGTATTATGACTCTTCTTCGAACTCTTTTTTATTCAAGATCCTATAATATAGGCTAGATTCCCAATAAGATAAGCCCATCGGATAACCTGCATCAACATAGTCACATTCGCTATTAAAATTGATAGCAGAAAATAAATTTTCTGGGTCAGATGCTGCCCATTTAATTACCTCAATTGCCGTTTCTTTATCATCTGGTATTGCATCAATGCCCCGCCCCACCAGTAAACATCTTTGTATTTCATCTTCAACTGCTTGACGTAAATTATCCGTTCCTTCCGTCAGCATCATATCTAATTCAATCGTTTCTAATAGCAAAAATGGCTGTTTATGCTGCTCTAAGAATTCAAGGGCTTCTTTGATTTCTTTACTCGCATCATAACCATTTTCTAAAAATAACGGTTCAATTGAGGTAAAAAATTTCTTTAATCTCGCAAACCCGATCTCAAAATCACTTGTCAACGCATAAAAAGGTGTTTTTTCCCCTTCTTCTTCATGATCGTACCCATGATATAGCAGTGACTCACATAATTTTTGGGTTCCCAGACATCAATATACGATAGGTCATTGGTATTGCATATGACCATTCAGAAAGTCCATTCGCAATATCTGGTCGGTCATAATAAGAGCTTGGTTGATTAGATATACTGTAAAGGTAAGAGCGGTTTGCCATAAAATATCCTTTTATATAAAAATGCTTAAGCGAAATGACTCTAGCAATCTCAAAGTGATATAGCAATAACTAGGCCTAACTTTATTAGCCGATAATTATTTTTGAATATCATTAGAAATATTTTCAGGAATTATCTGATGATTTACTTATTTCCTACCGCAATACACTATTTTTCAGTGGGAGAATAAATACGGTGATACGTATCGCTGATCACTTCTTAACTTTATAATCAATATACGTATTTTTTTAAAGGATCCTTTAAGGGCATCGATACAACTTACAGGCGCTCAGCTCATAAAAATAACAGAAAAGTATAGGCGCTGTTTTCCCCGATAAAGCATCTTTTGACCCTAAACAAGCTTTTCAAATAGAAGAAAATGCAACGGTACAAACAGCTCAAGGCGAATATTACGGTACAGTTTTATACGCTTTTATTGTGAACTTAACCCTAGAGATATCTGCAACATTACTTGAGTTCGATGAGGCTCCTTATATCCGAGCAGCGCAACACAATGCCCAAATAAATAACAATAAAGACCTTTATCAGGATGATTTTGAGCAATTAACCAATAAATATAGCCATTACACTGATCTTCAAATTAATGTGGCTTGCGGATTTCGACGTAACAGCCCTGAATACTATTATCATATCGATACAATGAAGGTTTACGACTCAATGGGGGAGCTATTTGATCTTATTAACGATACTCAAAAAGCGATGAGTGTGATGGGCGGTTGTTCAATGACAGTCACAAAACTTTATAAAAGCAATATTTGGGGAGGTACGTTCAACGGAAGAGGATATTGTCACCATAAGGTACTTAATAGGGTCATCACAGAATGCTTTTTACTTTATACTGACCATCTGTATGATGACTGGCCTAATGATGCAGAAAGGCTATATTTATAAAATAGGCCAGCTTATCAATTAATATATCAGCCATTTTATGAATTGAATAACTAGCAATACTCTGTTAATTGGTAATCACTGGAAAATGATACGCGTAATACTAGTATGGTGGACATATAAAAATATTTAGTGTGTATTTTGATAAAAAGTCCAGTTTATTCTTGTTTAAAGGGGTTATCAGTGGCTTTCACTACCATGTCATTACACTCCGCATAAATAAAAAATAATTTATCGGAATGCCTATATTAGGAATAAAGCTGCTTCTCTCAATGTGACTAAACGGACATAACAAGGCTTTTTATGAAATAGAATAGCCGATGCATTTTAAAATAGCCGCTTTTCATAAAGCGGCTATGGATAAGTAAAAATTACGGTTTTTCCGGCCACTCAATATTAGGTGCTAAAGAAGTATCAACACGATTTAGTAAAACGCGGTATTTTTTCCACGCTTGCAGCGCTGCGGATTCTTCATCGGTTGCCAGTCCTGTATCGATGGAGTCTTGCAGATAAGTCAGCATATTATTTGCTTCATCCAGTCGTTGTGATTTCTCCTGTTCAGCCTGCGCGATTAATGCGGCTTTTTGGGCTTCTGTGTCAGTGACCCATTTTTTACCGTTCCACTTATCAAATTCTGTTTTTGGCTCTAAGAGTGTGAGTGTTTCAGGTAAATCGCCCATAAAATCGACTTCAACAGGCTGACGGGTCTCTGTGTTGTACGCTGTTTTGCCGCGATGATCAGCCACAATTTCCCATTTTGAGCCATCTTCACTACGCACAATGGCAAAACCTGTTTTGGTTGGTAGTTCAGGTGCATCGGTATAAGCTCCCGCGGACACGCTGACATCAAAGTAAATATATTCCATATTTGCATTAAGATATTCACGAGTGGTCGGGTCTGCAATATACGTTTTAATCCAACCGGCTTTTGTTGCTAAACTATTTTGACCGATTTCTGCTTGTTCAATTTCTAAATTGTAGTTTTTCATTATGCTGCTCTCACGATATATAAAAATGCAATGTTACGGGGTCTTGTTTCTGCCGCAGTGCGGTTCGAACGCGAAGTATCAAAAATCAATAAGCGCGAACTGCCTTGATTACTAGCAGACTGACTTCCATTACCACTACCTAATTGAAAGGGGCCAGTTGCGGTGTTATTCAATGAATCTGTCGAAGTCGTTCCATATATTTTCTCCATGGCATCTAATTGATGACTCAATACAGTTCGATTTGCATCAATTCCACGACCAGCATCAAGACCTCGGATAAATTCACTACGTAGATCAGGTAATTTTCCAGATGGGTAAGCTTTAGCAAGCAAAGGGTAAGTCGTTTTATTAAATGCCTGACCATTGCAGATTAAATATCCGCTAGGAGCCGTGGCTTGAGGCCAAGGGATAGGCGCCCCCACAGGAAAGTCAGTTAATGCATCAGAAGAACCAGAAGCTTTTAAATTCCCGTTGTGGTCAGTATATGTATTCCCCTCAGCATATAACTTACTCCACTTTGTCCAAGCGGCTGTTATCGGATCAAAGGAACGGCGATAGGTTTCAGAGTTAGCATCTGAATAATAAAATGCAGTCTGAGTGACATAAGCACCCCCCGGAGCTGTACCGTAAACACTAACAAGTAGACAAAACCCTTTGTAACCATTGGCACCAGTAGGACGCTCTCCTTTGCTTGCTGTATTAACTTTATAAAAGCCCTGCGCCAAATCCCATCTGTCAATATTATCAACGGATGTAATATTGGTTGCTGTAGCTGGAGTCAAGCCAATACCATAATCACCCACACCCAGCGCACCTAGGTTTTTTCTAGCATCAACACTGTTTTTCGCGTTTGTACCACCACACGTTACCGGAATTAACCCCGTAGTCATGACGCCATCGGCAGATACTTTGAATGTTATACCTTTGGAGGCCCCATATACATAAAAGCCACCATTTTTATCGATGACGAAAGATGCTGAACCACTGGGTGGAGAGATTGCTGAGTTTCCGATATCAGTTGCAGCAATAAAAACCTTTGAATCCGCTTTGCTAGCTAGTGCTTTTGATACCCCATTCTGACTTATTACTTGTGTCGTTGATGTGCCAGTACCTTGTACCACAGACGTTTTATCAAATTTTTAAATTAAGTTCATTATTCAAGGCTGTATTTGTCGCATAATCACCCTTTGGTTGAAATTTAGTGTCCGTATCTGTTTTAGTGTAATAGTTACCCAACCCCAAATACACACCCCAGCGTAGACCATGCAGCTTGCGATTTATCCGGTTGCTCCCCTTTCGTTTCTTTGTTGGAAACATAGATAACCCCATTCCACTGAACGATGGCCGTTTTTGGGTAAGATAGCGTCGCATCCCACTCAGCGACGCCACGCTGCGTCAAATACATCAACCACTCATCAACACGCTTACCTATGGCGTTAAACCATTCCAATGGCGGCTTACCAGCAGTTCTGTCTAAAGTAATCCCCCACCCACGCAATACATCTGGGAATGTTTCAATTTCCCCCGTTTTCGCATCTTGCGCGAATATTTTTAAGTCTGGCTTTTTAATGACTGACATTCATTAACCTCGTGAATTTTCCATCGTTAAAACCAAATGCCGATTGATCCCCCGCCCAACCAAATGGGTGTGCATCGGTAATAACGAGATATTGATAATTAACCCCTATAGGCCTCGATAAAATATCGAGATCTTTGATGGCATGGATCCGAAACGGTGTTAAATAATTGGCAGGGATAACCACATTCATCGACATATCATAATTGTCGATAATAAAGGCTTGCTCCCCCAATAAGTGACGTAAGGAATAGGTAATATTGGCGATATCGGGTTTTTGGTAATTTTTAATGATCTTGGCTTTGATAAAAAAGCGGTAATCATCATCACCCAATACCGATGATCCTTTGAGTGAATCACCATAACGATAAAAGGCCCCAATATTGAAGCCTAGCGCGCCTTCAATCCCCCGAAAGCCAAAATAGTCTTTCGGCACCAATGATTTCATGACCCGATGAATACCGACATGTTTGCCGATTAAATCGAGTCCATACCCCGTAGCAGTGTCGATATTTAAAATGGTCGATAACGTAATGACCGATTCAAAGAGTTGCTTTGTTTCAGAAAGCAAAAGCCCGACGGTTTGTCGGGCTTTAGGTTTTCCTCGGTACTGCCAAATCAAAAAGTCTTCGCGTGGTTTACTCAATCAGCACCTCCACATCTTCTGGCCTGATTTGTGCGCATTGGCGGACCCCTATTGAAACAGCATCGCGCCCATTTACGGTAATTGATTTAATGTAAAAGCCTTGTACTGCATTTACTTGGCAAGTTAAACGCATCGCATAAACCGATTCACCAATATCAAATTCAGTGGCGGCTAACGCGGCTTTAATGGCATCGGTATCGATATCATGGAAGCCCCCCACTCGTTCAAGTAGTAATTTGACTTTAACATTCACCAAAGCGGCGCGATCAAAATAGACAGTTCGCGGTGCGCCAGCATACGTTTGTGTATTACTGATACGCCCAAATACCCCACACCCGCCCACTTTCTTACTTAAAATCGTTCGCCCAATATCATTATCATGGCCACCAATAACAACGGCATTTAATGTGTGCGGTGGAATGCCTTTTTCATCCGTTTGATTGGTGTAGTTTTCGTAGACCTTAGCTTGTTTTACATCCGGTAAATCAAGCAGAGCGCCTTCTAGTCCTTGATAATCATCATGATTATTGATGGCATGCGAACGCATAAAACGTAATAACAAATTGCCATCCGTTTCCTCAAAAGCGCCCTCTTTTGCCGCTTTTGTGGTTGTGATGCTATCAACCCCAATGGTCACCGTGTCCATGGTTAAGGGGCGATTTGCTGGCAACAAAAAAGCGCCAAGCTCCTGACTTCGTAGATCCACTCTTGCGGAGCCGTTACTCCCTAACGTGACATCCGCCAATGTGACCCACTTGGTGCGATTATCATCAGACAATAAGCTTCCTTTATGTACGGTAACGCCCTGTTTACCTGTGATCACCACCTCATTGAGATAACTGTAATCGGCCCCTCGGCGAACAATGCCGGCATACATTGCGCGTTGTTCTAGCCATGATCCAATGGCCTTATAGGGGTCAAGCATCTGCGCTATCAGGGCAATTGCTTGATTAATATTATCTATCTCTTGAGAAAATAGGCCGATCATTTGGCCGTCAGGGCTATCCGCATCCAGATTGATGTCATCCCCATAGATACGTTTAAACCCTTCCGTTAAGCGTTGGTGAACGTCAGTCAGCTTATCAATCACTATGCCCGTTTCAGTAATTTGGAGCATCTGTCATTACCTCTTTTTTATGGCCGTAAATATCAATATAAGTGACTGATATCGCCATCAACCTTGTATCAGGATTGAGTTGAATATCAAATTCGGTAATTTGCTCAACCCCTTGCGTATTTAATACACTCGCTTTTATTTCAGCCTCCATCGCTATCAAATTAGGGTTTTTGCGTAAATAATCGAACCATTTAATGCCATGTTCGCGATTAAGAAACCAATCCTGTTTCAATGACAATAGGCGAGTTAGCACCGATTGTGCGATAGCTTCCGAGCGAATGTTGTAATCTGCTCTCCCTCGCCCAAAACACCAATCATGGTTATCATCAAGCCGACGTACTTTCATTAGTTAGGACCTCCTGTATTGCCTCCTCCCGTTTGCACTCCGCTGTGCGTGTGGGTATCGCCAATATTTCTGCCATTATGTTTAAGTGTGCCGCCGGATGATTCACTATTACCATTCACTGAATGGTTACCTTTAATCAACGCGTTACCTGTTAATTGATAATTACCTTGGTGTTCAATATCGCCCTTAATCATGATCTTTCCCGACTGCATACGAATAAACGTCGAGCCATCATCCGTTTGTAGCGATAGTGAATCACTCGAATAATTAGGAATTTTATTGGGTTGACTACTACCTTGAGGTAAAAAGAAGGCATCGGATAGGTCATGAAAACGGTGATCAAGCGGTTGCGACTGTTTACCGGAAACATACCAGCCGTCAATGCAACGCTCGGCAAAAATCACCAGCCCCTCATCCCCCCTCACGCACAGGCACAGTGACACAGAAACCACCCTCCCCGATAAAATCCAACCGGAACATCGACTAACGGCGGCAACGCAATCACTTTTCCCTCTTTAGTGACATGGCTGATCATTAATTCAACCGTCGCACTATGCCCATTACAAGACAGTAATTTACCGGGCAACGCAGTATGAATATCGTAGCGCTGGTTCTGAGCGTATTGATTCATCACATCAAGAAGTGTTGGCTGTTTCATTGTTTCACCTTATCAAACGTACCATCAACACAGACGAGCCTGCTATACCAATCCCTCTCCATAAAATCGCCCGTATGACTTAGCTGCGTAATTTTATAGTCACCATTAAATTCAGATGTAATGGATTGGAGCCGAATGAGGGCACCAATTTTTAATGTAGGATGACATAAACAGGTTATCGTCAAGCCATCTTCACTTTTTTCGGGTTTACCAATTAGCCCCGTTTCTTGCGATAAAACAAAACTTTCGTTATCCGTTATCACCTTTTGTTTTGGCAATAACATGAGTTGCCCATCCTGAATAGACCAATCTGACTGGTTATTTTTCGCGATTTTATGCAGTAATTCCCTAGCATCACCAAACATCACTTTTGCACGCGGAAGTTGACGATCATTTGGCAACTCTATAACGCCAATATCAATATCCATCGCCTGCGCATTTTCTGTTAAAATATCACGATCGCGATTACCCGAAGATAATGTTTTATTAACTAACGTACAGGTATAAGCCTTAAATCCATCGCCACAAATTAATTCACAAATAATATCTTCCGCACTTTCAGTTACCTTAACCTCAATAATATCCCCTGCATAAATTAGTTGCAGCTCTTCATAACCAACCGAAAGTGCTGCCCGATTAAATACCTTGCTGGTTAATAAGTTTCGATGTGACGCATTAAGGTTGTAAATACGGATAACAGCAGGGTTAGGCTCTGGTGTTAATGTTTTTTTGATATCAAACGTGACGCGTAATTGTGTTATTTCGAAAGATTCATCATCATTACCAATAACAAGCTTAAGTTGTCTGCCTAATTGTTTCATACCAAAATCCTTTATCAACAATATAGAGCAAAAGCCTTTCACCTAATTCACTTTGTGATATTGAATTAATACCAAAACGTGATTTATCACTTAACGTCAAAATAAAGGGGAGATTTTTCTCTATTAATGAAGGAGCATTAACAGCTAATCCTTGCATTTGTGTAATAACTTTATTCTCATTGGTGTCGAATAAATCAAACTGCCAATTTTTTGAAATTTTGTTGTAGTACAAAGTTAACTTTAAGGCCTTACCAAATAAGGTAAATAATTGCTCTTGGATCGGCTCGTTAGATACGGGTATTTCATAAATCATGAACGTCCCCCTAATGTTTCACGGAAAGTATAGGCAGATTTGGCCTCAGGCTGAGTTCTTCCCATATTACTTTTTTGAGGTTGTTGTTTTAAATCAGGGTGTAATCCTTTTACCGTCTGACTCTCGACAATAAACACTTCCTCTAAATTTAAACTAAATTCAACCGCCCCAGGCTTATCCTGTGTCGCGCCAATACTGGTTAACATCATATTCTTGTACAAACGAAGCCCTGTTTGTACATCAATCGGCTCCCCCATTTTTTGTATTGCCAATAATGATTCATAAGCACGACCAGCACGATCTAATGTCTGCGAACTATCAGCAAAAGGTTTCAATACATCCGGATACCAAGGTGCAATCACCTTCTGCACTTTATTGGCTAACACCCGTCCTATCGTTATATATTGCCCCAGCATCGCTTCCGCTTGCCGTATTGATGACGATATTTCTAACGGCAGAGGGTATTCCCCCATAGCCTCGGTATCGAACCCTAAAAAATCATTAAAATATTTCGCAGGTTCATAGCCCACTACCGTTCCCGTAATACTCAGTGATTTCGGCTCAAGAAATGCGTGATCAGCAATATCAGCCCCCGATTCAACGGGGTTTTTTGTGATCCTTAATGCAGAGGTATGAGTCTCGCGGATCGTACAATCAAGTTCAAACTGACCAATCGTTCTTGTAATAACAGACGCTCGACCAGTAAATATTCCGCTTGTAATATCCATAATCTATTGCCTAAATAAAAAAGGCCACATTAAGTGACCTTATCAGTTGAATTGAACCCAACTCATTCTTTAAAACGGCGGGTTAATCAGCATTCGCACTCTTTAAGGAATGGTATGCAATCTCATTAACATATTGATTGATCCCCTCTACCGCCAATACACCCGCTTGTCGGCTATCCATGGTATGAATATCTTGTTTCACATTAACATCCCCTTGGTTAACAACAATGCTCTTATGATTGCTAGTTGTGACATTAGATAAATTGGGATCAGCTAGGTTTTGCTTAATTAAGCCGCCAGCAAGATTTGGAGATTTGTACTAATTTTTTTTCACTTTGATATTTATCGTCAATAATACCCAGTGCTTTTAATATTGAAATAATACCCGATGTCAACTCATCAAGCTTTTGGTTTACCCCAATTAAATGCCAACTCGAAAGGCTTTTTAATTAATTCAGTCACCCCATTAAACGTATTCGCAAGATCATGAATAAACTTGCCAATATCGGTATCACTGAGATCAAAAAGATTTCTAATAAATTCCCATCCCGCTTTAAATGGTGCGGTTAAGAATTCCTGAATTGCGGCAAATGCTAAATTAAGTTTTTCCGTCCATGACGTTGAATCGTCGGTGAATATTTCATATAACGATTGTATCAAATCAAACGCTGACTGAAATGGCGCCAATAGGTAATCGATAATCGCAAAAAATACTGTACTTAAACCATCAATAAAGGTTTTTGCAACACTCAATACCCATTCAAAAGCCATTTTCGCTGCATTTTTAATGACATCCCAAGCCTGAATAACCCCTTGGATAAGCACTTGCCATAATGCTAAAAATGCCGTGGCAAAACCCATGAAAGTAGTGTTCAAAATCCTGCCCAAATCTCCTTCAATCCCTCGGTCATGCCCTCCCATGCTTCCCCCATCATCGCCGTATTACCACTGAATAAGCCAAAGAGTAGCTTTAAGGCATTACCTATATATTTAAAGAAGCCACGGAAAATCATCACAGCACTATCGATAGTGAGCGCCCATGCTTGAGCAATGCCATCGAAAATCAGTTTATTTTCAGCATAAAAGTATTCCACCAAGCTAATACTGACTGTATCCATTCAATGGCTGGCGGCCCAAAACTCACTAAATTGTGACTCACCACCGTCTAGATAAGCCATGAGATCCCCGGAGCAGCACCATCAGTCCAGCCACCGCAGCCGCAACCCACATGACAGGGTTCGCGGCAAAAGGCTATTAAAGCGGCTTTTTTAAAGGCCGCTAACACCGCTATAACGCCAATGATTGCCGCTTTCCACCCTATGGTTTTTTCGACTAAGAGATTAATGGCACGACCCCGCATTCCCTATCGCTTGTATGCCTTTACTCCCCACACGACCAGCTGAGTTAATCCCTCTGATATCAGTGTCTTATTCGCATCTAGCCATTCATTAAAGCGATTAATCACCTCCGTTAAGTTAGGGAGTAGCCCTAGTACGAGTTTCGTTTTTATTGACTCTATTGATAAGCTAGTTTTCTTCGTGACTGATTGATATTCATCAGCTTGCTGTAATTCTTTCTCAGAAATGGTAAATAACACACTTTTTTCCTGAGAGAGCTCTCTCGCCCCTGCTACCGCGCCACCAATAAAGCTAAAGAATTTATTCGACATAAAATCAATAGCCGTCACGAGACCAGAAACCACTGCTTTCAAATTATCAATCGTTAAACCCGCATTACTTAATTTCTCACCTAATTGGCCAATAACTGTTGCCGTTGAAGTCGCCGCCGCGCCGAGGGCAGTGACGACACCTTTTAATTTAACCACTTGCTCTTCATTAAGACCGATAATGGTTAGAAGTTGTTCGATTCCCATCTTCTGCCCTCTGCTGAGACAACAAACGCTCGACATAGGCCTCATGAAAATCAAGCACATCGCCGAGCGTTGCTGTCGTTCTAAGATCATGACCGGTATATTTGCCTTCCATAATGGGCAGCATTTTTAACCAATCTACATCTGTTATGCCGTCAGATTGACCAAACTGGGCATATTTACCTTGGATGCGACTCCATCGGGCAAAAAATCAGCAAAATGAAAAACTAGGCCATTAACAATAAGTGGATAATAATGGGAACGATAAGTATAAAAATGGGTATTAAACACATCCACTTTATCAAGCTGAATAACATTACCATCGGCATCTTTTGCTATCACCCATTTTAAGATGAATTTTTTCGACACCTTGCATTTCTGTGGAGCCAATATTGGCAAGTACGCCCCCCACATCGATATCAACCTGTTCACCATTCATTGCAATGCAACCTTTTAGCATCCCCAATAGCTTCATGGCATGGGTTTTCGCTTCGATAAAGTTGCTATGACGATGCTCATAAGTGATATTATCTTTTTCCATCAGTTAAAGGCTCCTTTACCCAATTTAGTGATCACACGTTCAAATTGGATCACCCATGACTGTGCATTATGGCCAGCCCCACGAGTTTGCGTCGGCGGTGTTGTGAAAAAGCCAACATGCCCCACAATCTCATCACCGTTCCACGTATCCTTGATATACAATTCAAGCGGCGCGGGAGCAGATTGGCTGCTGAGCATTTGATTACGTAGATTCGATAAAAAATGATTATCTGCAGAGTGTTGCAGTAACTTCAGTGTTAATATTCCCGACTGGTTACCACTAAAAACATAAACCCCACGCCCATTAGCGCCGAACGTCCAAGCGCCATCATCGCCTACAGGAGCAATTGATAGCGCATCTGCAGATTCATCAAAGGCTGTGATTTCATAACCATTGATACTAACCATAAGACTTTTGTGATTATAAACAGACATAGTGACCTCTTAGCGGTTGAATTGAATTAATAAATCTGCTGAATGACCCGCTCCCGCGAGCTTGATTGCACACATAATCGGCATCATTTTGCGTGCTTCTCGATCCGCTTGTGACTGAACATCAAAGCTATCCGAGTAAAAATAGAAACCTTCATCTAAGCGGTCACCAAAAGTCACCTCGCCAATATCACTGCCACGCCAGATCCCCCCTGCTAAGAAGCCATTGCGTTTAAATTCGTTGCCAATGACAATCAAGGAGCCAATTAGCATCGCTTGGCCTTTATCGGTTTGAGGAATTTTTGTAGGGCTTGCTTGTAAAGTCGTGAAGGCTTGTTTTTGGCACGCATCGATAAACGCATCCAGCCCCATCACTTCATCAATAAATGTGCCGCCGAGCATCGTGCCTTCAGCTAACATATTGATACCGTCATAATCGGTATAAAAATTGATCCCCAAACGACGGCATTTTTGTGCCGCATCTTGAGTCACGCGATCGTCAGAGCGTACCGACGTTTGTTGCTTAAATTTGACAGTTTTTGCGGTGTTCTGTCCTTGCCAAACCGTTGAAACAGCAATCGCCAACAACTCAGCACCGGCATGGTTATCTCCCGTTTTGTTGAATTGCACCATCAACCGACCACTGTTTTTATCAAACAGCTTTTTCAGTATGTTACTGTTGTTCCACTCAATCTGCTCATCACGCGTCGCGGTATAGGCCATAACTTTTAAGTCAGCCGCGGTCACCCATGCATGAGCATCATCAAGCTGTTCATCGGTGAGAGAGTCTGCGAAATAGACGCCATACCAGTTTTGATAGACATTTTGTAGTTTATGCAAGGCTTCGGAAGGTAGTTCTGCATTAACAGTTTGTGCGGCGGCTCCCACCGTTAGCGTAGCTTGGCCTTCTTCCAGTTTGAGTAAATTACCCACATAAGTACCGCTAGTGGATGGCTTCACATAACCGAAACGCGTTTTTGCATCTACTCCTGCCGTTTTCGATTGAATGATCATGCGCTTACCGATGGCATCCCACACCGCTTGTACGTTGGCATCACTAGGTAGCTTTTGATTAATAACTTTTGCAATGTCTGAAAAATCAATAGCTTTACTAAAGTCGAGGGCCGACAGTAAAATATCAGAGCCCGCAAGGTTCAAAGTCATTGCACCATCAGTAATCGCCTTTAATACATTCAGTCCAACAGAAATCGTTGAGCCTTTTAGCGCATTCGCGGTTGCGGCAATTGTCTGTTTCTCTTTCGCAAAACGCGCGATCATCGCACGCTTCAATTTAGGGCGCGCAGAAAACAGTGCTTGTGCTGCTTTATAGGTTGCCGATTTTGTACCAAATAAATTAGCAACATCTTGTTCATTAGAAACAAATACATAACGCGAAGATGCATCAACAAACGTATTGCCCATTTCAGACGTAAAAATCGCAATCATACTTAGATCACGACGTTGTACGGCTGCCGCTTGGGGTAAAATTTGTGCATTAATGATCTCTTTAATAGATAAACTCATAATGGTTCCTTTAGCGTGGTTATAACGACCGATTCACCATAAGTCAGTGATGATTCGATACGATGAATATGTGATAGTGTTAAATTGAGCTGTGCTCTTTGTTGCTTTCCTTCAGGCTCCTCCTCGGGAAAATATTGAATTTCTGATCCGTGAACTAATCCCGCCCCCATGGCTTTAAGTTGTTGCAAAGCAAGGTATGTGTGCATTTGCGCGGCTAAATCTTCAATCAATAAGAATGCCTGCTTACCTTGTGCGGTAATCGAAACCGTGGTTTCCCGTGTCGTCGTCACCACTTCTCTACTGTTTTCTGCTTCGAATTTAACTTCCGTACCGATAGAATGAGATACCAATGGCGTGACAGTGATAAAGTCATCCCATTTCGATACATCGGTATAAACACTGCCATCAAGAACGCGTTCTTCCGGTAGTCGTGTGAGCAGCACGATAATTTGGCGCAATTTATCTAGGTTGAGCCGTGAAAGCGTTGTTGTTTCCATGTGAATTCCCAATAATTAGGCATAGACAATCTTCCGCGCTATCGGTGATAGTCGGTTGTTTTATCTGCTATTCAATTAGTTAAAGATGTAATAAACGCTTACTTGAAAAAGAGGGCATGGCGTTGTTGTTCAATCACTCTGATGGCTTGCTTATCTAAATTACATTGTTCGATAATAGTTAATAATGTTTCATTCAGTAGAAGCGAATCACCCCAAGTTAATTCGAGAGGAATAATCGGGGGTAAACAATCATCGAGTAAATAAGCTGGGATCGCCATTTGCGGCTGTGGAACGTATTCTTTCTGAATGTTTGTGCAACTGGACAGTAGCATCACTAGGCACACGATGAGTGGCACAAATAGTGTCAGAAAGCCTCTTTTTAATAACTTCTTTGGTTTGTTCAGAACTAAGATCCACCTCATTTCGTTGGTTAAGATGATTTTTGGTAATTTTATTGAGTTGTGCTGAAAATTTTAAATACCCATTAAATAAAACCTGTTGCGCTGCCATTTGATGATTCAGTGACATATATTGGCGATTTAACTTGTCATAATCACGCATTACCCACCACAACCAAAAAGCCAGGATCAGGCTGGTCGCCGTAAATACCTTGGTTAGCGATGTCATAGAGGATAAGCGCGGTATGACAATTGAAAATGTGGTCCGTCTTTAAAATTAACCCAGTCACCTCCCCATTCAATTTCCACGTTTAATTCCGCCGCGGCCTTTTTCATTGCTCGAGCAACCAGCTCGAACTTAGACCAATCATTCCATGGAATTTGACGGTGAATTAATGGAGCGCAGTCGACGGCATGCCCTGTTAGGTGCCGACTATTCATCGTTTGACTTTGTCCATTAGCCACTAATTGCCGTTGGCGAGCTTCATTGCGTTTTCCTTCAATAACCATGAAATCAACACGGCTCAATTTGATCGCTCGGCGCACCACTTTGACTAAATCAGGATGCACACCCCGTAAGTTTTGTTCACTACGCTGGCTAAGAAAAAATTGATTCATCATTAAACTCCAAATCGATTTTTAATAAATTGGATGATCATCTCAAAGATGCCATAGAGTTTTTTTGTTCCTAAAAAACCGATCACAACACCACAAAATTCGGCTAATAAGCTCCAAGACTCGGTATTGCCATTTTGTGCTAACCACCATTCAATAAACCGGATTGTGGCCCACACTCAGCAAACCACACATCAACGCTTCCAATAAAGATTGTTTTCCAAAGCATCCCTTCGCGTCGTTCACGAATATAGGCAATCGTTGTTGCAATAGAAAATCCGCCAATAAGCGGAAGATAATATTGTAGCCAACGCAAAATTGGCTCCCACCATTCATATTTGTCAGGCATAAATCTATTCACTTTATATAAGTGTTCTAATAAAAGCTTCTTTTACCATGATAACTTTATTGAACCATACTGAATAATTAATAAGCATTATTTTAAATAAAAGGCATATAACAAAGAGATAAAGTTTTCATTCAGTAAAATACTCTTTTCATAAACATAGTTTCATTAATCAGTAAAAAATATCAGTCCTATTCATTAAGGATTCATTCATAATTGACCTGATTGAAAACGCTCAGTATTAACAGATTAATTCCTTTTTTGCGCGCGCACAAATTCTATTATTAAAACTTTCCAGCTATTCTACTTTCTAACCTTTTACGTTGGTGAACAGCTTATTTGAAATAAAAAAAGCCTCTAAAGCGAGACTGTTTGTTATTAGAAATTTTCAGTATTAGCAGATTAACTCCTTTTTTGCGCGCGCACAAATTTTATTACTAAGACTTTATAGCTGTCCTATTTTCTAACCTTTTACGTTGATGAACAGCTTATTTAAAATAAAAAAAGCCTCTAAAACGAGACTGTTTGTTATTGGAAATTTTCAGTATTAGCAGATTAACTCCTTTTTTGCGCGCGCACAAATTTTATTACTTAGGCTTTCTAGCTATTCTATTTTCTAACCTTTTACGTTGATGAACAGCTTATTTAAAAATAAAAAAAAGCCTCTAAAGCGAGACTGTTTGTTATTGGAAATTTTCAGTATTAGCAGATTAACCCCTTTTTTGCGCGCGCACAAATTTTATCATTAAGACTTTCTAGCTGTCCTATTTTCTAACCTTTTACGTTGATGAATAGCTTATTTAAAATAAAAAAAGCCTCTAAAGCGAGACTGTTTGTTATTAGAAATTTTCAGTATTAGCAGATTAACTCCTTTTTTGCGCGCGCACAAATTTTATTACTAAGGCTTTCTAGCTACCCTATTTTCTAACCTTTTACGTTGATGAATAGCTTATTTAAAATAAAAAAAAAGCCTCTAAAGAGAGGCCTATCATTTGTCAAAAACGTTCAATTATAATATGTTAATATATGTTTTGCGCGCGCACTCGTCGTTCTGATTTTATTACTGGCTGAGCGCATAAAATATCAATATCTAACTGAATATTTAATGTTTCTAAACAGCCTAAAATAAAACTTTCGGCAACTTGTATTCTCTCACGTATTTCCCCTTCCCGTACTTTATATTTCCGACCAATAGCCCGCTTTGAATAACCTTTAACATAATAGTCCTCAATATAACTACGTTCACGCTCCATACCAACAACCCCCAAGTTTGGCAACACATAAATCGATAACCAAACCATCTTCATCACTACACATTGGCCTACTCTTGCTTTGTTGATGTTACCAAATCACGAAAACCAGCGGAGGACAGATGACCAACCTATCGCACCACAATGATCGCCATATGACCAACCCCCCAATATGTAAGAATTTGTTGTATGTTTCTATTCATCATTTGCAACCTACCTTTCCTACACTGTTTTTTAACTAATAACCCAACTCATACTGCACCTTAAGCTCAGCTTTAGACGCTTTTATATTCAACTCACCAATAACAATATAAGTAGTATTAAACTACCAATATTTTTGTTTGTCAATTACAATAAAAATTGTATTATATCTAATAACAATAATTTTTATTCTTTATAAGAGGTTAACCTCATGTCACTAGCAAGCAGGATCCGGCAACGCCGGCAAGAACTAAACTTAACCCAGACTGAGTTAGCAGAAAAAGCGGGGATCAGTCAGCAATCAATCGAATCCATTGAAAATGGTAGAACCAAAAAGCCAAGAAATATTATAGAGATAGCAAAAGCTCTTCAATCTCATCCTGAATGGCTCCTCAACGGCAAAAGCATTATGCCAATATCCGAGGTCAATAGCCGACGAATTCCACTATTAAGTTATGTCCAAGCTGGGTTATTTAAGGATGCCAACCCGATCACTGACTATGAAGGGAATTTCGAATACATCTTAGTTGATGACGATATCAGCGCGAATGCATTTGCATTACGGGTTGAAGGCGACAGCATGACACCTGAGTTTAAAGAAGGTGACATCGTAGTGATTGATACCGAGATCTGGCCTAACCCAGGTGAATTTGTGTTTGCGAAAAATGGCGGGAACCAAGGAACATTCAAAAAATATCGGCCTACAGGTATTGGTACTGGTGAGTTTGAATTAGTGCCTCTTAACCCTGATTACCCAACGTTGAACAGTCACGATTATCAAATTTCACTCATTGGTGTCATGGTTGAGCACCGCATTTACCGCCGCAAAAGATAATTCTCTAGACCCCTCTCTTAATGCGTTTTCTCTGCAAACAAGAAAACGCGTTATCAAACACAGTAATTTTCTTTCTATTAAAAACAAGCGAATAGGTTACTCAACCGATAAATTACTACATTCATAGTTTACATTTACTATTTATATAGTAATATAACCATCGCAATACTAATTATACTGTAATAAAGTCAGCCTTCTTCAACCTAGGAGAACAAAAGTTGAACGACGCATAATAAAGGTATAGACGACTAACATGAATTTGCAGGTGAACTGTATTGGGTCGGTAATACCAGTGTTTAGTCTTGTAATACCGACAAAATCAAAGTTCAGTGAAAACATCTTGTTCACTTAATCATTTGGGGTTTTATGATGGATTTAGAACATATTATTAAAGAAAACACACAGGTAATGCGCCAATTAATTGCCATTCTACAGTCTAAGGGAGGCTGTTTTAACAGCGATAATATTGAAAATAATGCACATCAATCTTTTGTTTACTCTCACACAGGTGCAACAGACTCACCTATAGAAAAAGATATTGATATTAATAGCCTTACATTAAAACAAATTATTGCATTATGTGTAATATATAAAGGCAATTTTGAGCAACTCACAGGATCACATATTAAGAAAATCAATCAAATATTAGATTTAAATACTACAGAGCAGCATAGGCAAATCGAATCTTTACATATGACACTGGTAAATTTAGAACAAGTTACAAAATTGCCGAATATTGCTATTCATAATTTATGTATAGAAATTTTAGCAAATTGGGATAACTTACATGGCATTGCTGAACGTTGTGAATTTGTCCTATCCCTTATCAGTTCTAAACACGTAATTGAAGATAAAACAATTCATGTTGACCCTAATATTCTATTTTCACAAGCAGAGAGCCTTATACTGCAATTAGCTAAAAATGGATATCGAAATGAAGCAGTGGAAATTCTTAATCAATTTAAAGCAAAAAAATTAAATCAAGTCGCCATAGAACATTTACCTGAGGTCATCAAAATAGCAAAAGGTATATTAAAAAATTAACCCTCTGCATTTTATCTCGTCGCAAAGATTTATTTTAATATTTAGGAGTTTTTATGGTGAATCAAAATAATGATAGTCCGCTCTACCTTAAAGTCGCTCGTGACGCGATACGTCTCGAAAGATCAGGTAAATACTTTGAAGCGTCCAAAGCATGGTCACAAGCTAATCGATTATCGCGTGTTTATCGTAACCAAATATGGTGTGAGCGCCGTGCTGATTTTTGTTATATGCAGATTCAAAGAGAAAAATATAAACTCATGGCTGACGATGAGTCTACAGAAAATTCTCTGATATGATACATATCAACAGTATCTTTCATATAAAAATCGTTTAAACAACTCGCTATTTTTAATAGCGGGTTAATATTGTTAGCTTTTTATGCTAGCTGTGAAATAATGTTTTTATCTTTGCAATAATGCAGGAGATTATCTCTGTTGTTATATGTTTTTATACTTTTCACAGCCTATTATCATGACTTTTTCAATAAACCCACTTATCCTTAAGTGGAATATATTTCCTTCGCAAAAAATATCGGGTAAATTATATAGATATAAAATGGAGTGATCATATGAACCCGATAGTAGTAAAGACAAGAAAAAATCTATTAAGATTACAAGCAAAATACCTAGCCCAAAATAAAGGTATTACTATCGATGATGCTTTTGATCTTTTATTAAAGCCTAACAATGACGCTAAAAATTCGCTCACATACACTCATCGTGTAAGAAAAGGTAGGCGGCAACATCAACCCTCTTCACTTTTAACCGGCTTACTCAATAAAACCTATGTAAGAGATTGGACAAAAACCAAATAATATTTCATCCGCCTATTAGATATGGTAACTAATAAGCTACTAGGGGGGTTTACTTAAAAGGAAGTATCAATGAGCGTATTAAAAAGGGTTGTTACAGGGAAGTATTCTCTCGCTGTTACAGTTTGGGGTTTTTGGCTATTTTTAGAGCTATGCAGCTCCGCCGTATTTTTACTAATGAAAAGTAGTGATGCTATTCCAATCAAAACACAGCTTTTTCTTATCTTTTTTCTATTCATATTTAAAACATCGTATTCTATCGCCATTATAACGGGCGTTTTTCACATGTTAAAAAGCAAAGTGACGATTTGGCGTGTCGTTGTTATCCTGTTGTTAAGTGTTCAAATTATCTGTTTAATAATCGCGATGATAAATTGGTGTATGGTCGCCCTACCTGACATTATTAATTATCAGATATATGAAGAAAGTACTAAAAGCCTGTTTCAATGACAGGCTATAATTTAATACTGTCTGCCGGCATTAATCTGGCAATGCCCTAGGAATAGAGTATCACCTATTTGACTATGTTATTTCTATAAAGATTATATAGGCTCTAAATTCTCAAATTTATACAGTGCCCTCAATTTAAAAGGGGAACAAAAATAGTTTAACCCCATTGAAATCTTTATGCTTGAGTCTATAAATAGGCTTTGCATTGCTTTGATGGTGTCTTGTTGGGCTTTTATTACCCAGCTAATGAGTCTTTAGTGACATTTACCCCCCTATATGTTTTAATTTAACTTAAGGTTTGATGGTAAAAGAAAATTTTATGGGTTCATTAAAAAAACTTGTTCAAGGTGAATATTCAATTCATCTTTTATTCATTATAATTTGGTATGTTGGAACTGCATCTATTCAATTTATTTTTGAAAAATACCCAACAGCTCAGGGCATATATCGAATAGATACAATGCTTTATCTCTTTGCGACTTCAAGATTTCTTCAAGCTTTATTATCTTTAATTGCTTTTGTTGGTATTTTTTCGACACAAAGGAAGCAATTAACAAAAGTAGGGATGATTTATTTAATTATTATCGCACCAGCGTTATCCTTTTACATCGCCTCGTTTTATGATCTCATAATATATATCAATGCTGGTGATTGTGAGTCATCACCTTGGTGCATGAGGACTTACTTTACTAAATAGCAGGCATGATGATATTTGTCTGCTCTTCGTTTTTACACAGCCAAATCAGATTATCAGAACATTAATTTAAACTTATCATAATGCAAAAATCTGATTACACCATAATAAGTCCATCAACGACCAAGAGGATATGCCACCAAAAGACAATGGTCATGAATAACGTTGTCAATTACACACACCAGATAATCTCGAGGAAAATGGTGAATATTTAGCTAGGTATTGATGTGTAATTTATTTTCTAGCATTTTCTTTCGCTTTCTGATGAATTTTATCTTTCATTTCTTTTGTTATTTTTTGGTAAGTTTCTACAGTGCCATCATCAGAAACAGTATTCATAAAAATATCATCACCTCTTTTTTTAATTGTCACAGATACTTTTACAGGCTCGACCTCACCAAAATCTATTGGTTCTATTTTTCCATTGATTGTATAAGTCATTTTGGTCACTTTTTGCGTTAACACGCTAGAATTCGGGTCAAATTTCCACAAAGATTCTTGTTTTATTTCTTCTACATTATCACCTAGTTCAATCAGCAATGCATCTCTCGCAACACCATTCGGAGCTAGGATCATCAGTTTAAGAATTCTTACTTCGGGTGTATTATTTGTATCAAACCAATAGCCATATAAATCACTTGTTGAGTATGGTTGCGGGAGCACGTCAATTTTTGTCTTTTTTTCCGCTGTTTCATTTTCACCAGCCATACTGACACTGGTGATACAGAAAAGAGCGCATAGCATAACAATCAAAGAGAATATTTTTTTCATTATTTAAATACACAAATTTATTTATAGAGCCTTAGTCGCCAACAAATATCGACTACACCTCAAACAATCCATTTTTATCAAATCGTAATGTGCTGTAATAGGACAAATCATTAAATAGCTTTCCATTACCAAGAGTTGTCATTCCAGCTTTTTTCTCACAGTCACCATCTTTAACAAAACTCACGCTATCTACTCTTCATTTCAAGCCGAACGGAGCATCTGGTTTTCTGCCGCAGCCTACCAACAATGCAATCAGAGCAGCTGCCACGAATATTTTTCCATTATTCGTACTCTGCCCCTGAAACTATTTTTTGACCATTGGCGCATTTAGCTACCACAAATCCATCATTTGCCCACATTTTTACCACATATGAGTCTGGGCTATTCTGAATTACTTTAACGGGATATTCACCAATTAATTGATTATACATCTTATTGACATCTGATTTGCATGGCGAAAATGGCATAGTGTCAGTTCCAAGTATTTGCTCATATTTTTCTTTTGGCGGATTGCCTGAATCTACAAGTTTATTTAATTCCTCCTTTGTATAAGATGTTCCTGCATAAACGCTAAAACCAATACAAGATAAAACAATTGCAATTATTGACTTTTTCATCATCCCATCCTCACACTCAGTTTTTTATTAATTTAATTGATGTTATACCGAAAGCAGCGTAAAACAAAGCAAACAATTAGGTACAAAAAACCTGCCGGAGCAGGTTATTCAATAGTGCTTGAGCTACCAATTCACTTGCTATTCAGAAAATTACTTACTAAATGCAATCAAAACAAAAATAGCAAGAGGAGGTGTGATGACCACATCTGCTACAACGGTAAATGGTGTAGCTATTATCTTTGCAATCAAATTACCTGCATTAAATGATTTCTGTTCTTCGGAAGCATACAGTTCAACAGTATATAATTCATTTAGTTTTGCGTTGGAAGTTACTGGTAAGCTTATATCATTCCTATCAATAATATACCCTTTAATTGGCACAGTTCTTACCCAAGATGATTTATCATTTCCTTGTGCCCTATTCTTAAAGCCTGCCTGCTCTAAGGCCTTTATTTGTGCGTCAGTAAATTGAAATTTGGGATCAGTGTATACAAAGTAATTCTGCATAAATTCGATCGGTGATTGACTGTTGCTATTGGGAAGTATTTTAATTCGAATTATTCCCTTGGGATTATCAAATGCAGTTAATGGGATTATTTTCACTAATTCATTTAACTCCATTAATTCAGAAGAGCCACTGGTTAATAAATAGGCGTACTTTTCTCCTATAAAACCGAATCCAGAATCCGGAAATTTGATATCATTTATATCGTTTTTTGTTGTTTTACTTTCAATTTTAATATTTTTATATTCAAAACTGGCAATTATTTTATCTGTTAACTTAACAACATTTTGTGATTTGGTTTCGACTGTTGGGTTATCTTCCCAAAAGTTTTTTGTTAAACATCCCGTAGAGCTTAAAATCGATATGCTCAAAAAACACGCTAGTAATTTTTTCATTCCATTGCCTCAATAAGTTTAGCTTAAGTTCAATGAATATTAGGGCAACACCTCATTTAAGGCAATAAAAAACCCACCGAAGTGGGTTCATTTGATTTTACCATGACAATGTTTATATTTTATATCCATTATTACAATCGCAAAGGCTGTTTCTATGTGGAGAGAGTTTTTTTCTTTTCACCAAAACGCCATTTTGTGGCTGCCAATTTGGTATTGTAATTTGCTTTACTATCTCACTAAAGCCAAGAATTTCAGATGCGTGTATAACAAACCCTAAATTTAACATTGTACTAGTGGTAACTTTTGCATTTTCTTGTGAGGGTATATCCACGCCACATTAATTGAGACACACTAAATTAAAGTTTTCTAACTGTTTACGATAGGCCTCCGGAGGGAGGTGATTTAAACTTTCGTGCGTTCGGTTTTGGTTATAATCTTGCTGCCAATACCACGCTAATTCTCTAACTTGACTCAATGATTCAAATAAATACGCATTTAAAAATTCACGATGGAACGAGCCATTAAAACGTTCGATAAAGCCATTTTATTGCGGTTTGCCCGGTTGAATATGGCACAGTGACGCAGCCACTCAATAATCTAGATACTGTCAAACCTAATAAGATGCGCTTCATTCCTATCCCCACATCAACTTAGAGGAGCCTTTCACCATAGCCTATATGTTATATAGTGCAATGGGGAGCAAATCGTTATTTATTCTTAGTGGAGTTACTCCAGGTCTTTATCAAAATAATCATCTAATTTACTCACATGCTCACAGCGACTTTCAAACCCATTAGGGATACCTCCATTTCTCATCCATTCTTCGCATGACGCAGCTACTTTTCCATAGGTATATGCCCCTGTCATTGCTATGTATACAAACCTTTCACATTTTTGTTTATCATTCTGATCGTCACATATCAGCTTTTTCATTTCTTCCATTTCATAAACGCCACCAACACCTGTACCTTCAGGTGCTAGTACAGTTGCATTTGCAGGAACTGATAGCAATGAACCCAATACAAAAAAACTGCTTAATAAGATTTTATTCACGTTACCCCCTACTTGTTTTAAGCCATGGTAACTAACGTAAAGAACAAAACAAAGCAAAAGACCTCAGTTAAAAAGCGTAATATGTGATCTGGATTGCAAGCCCATCCTTGGGCTATGTGTGGTTAGGCTACGGCTTTGTATTCTTTATCGTGAATAACTAATCCATTCCAATTCTTTTTCATTGGTAACTCACCTGCAAGATAAAGCTCATAAAGACGTTTAGCACCTTTCTTCAATGATACAGGCTGATATTTGATGAATGGCTCATGATCGTGAGGATTAATTTCACTCTGATTTGGTCTCGTGATATAACCAGCTGCGTTCTGCTAGCCACATTTGGACCTGTTGAGTATTTACGCCATTAAGCATTTTACAGAATTGTGTTGGTGTCATGCCTTCTTTGAACAGGTTTGACATGCATTCAACTTTGTTGTTCAGTTCTTTATTAGTGTGTTCAAGTACAATAACTTTTTCTGAATACGTGAGTACTCCACACTAAAAAATGGATTAATACTGGACGGATAAGCGGGTCTCGCAAAGACCCAAAAAAGAAAAAGCCACCTTGGCCATTTGCTAGAGCAAACTGTATTAAAGCTTTGAATGACAGCATGCACAATAACACTGAAAGTGTGTAAGAAGAGGAAATAAGATATCAATCTTCCTAAGGGGTAAGATTGGTATGTGAAGTGGCATTGTTAATTTGCTAAAGCCATTGGCGTCGCGTTAAACGATACTGCGTGCAAGGTTCTTCGCAGTTAGATTGGGAACCATCATAGGTATGTGTTTGTGCATAAGGAGGCGAAAAATAGAGCGGATGGAACATTAACGCCAGCAGTGAGAAGGTATGCTCATTTAGCGCCGAATCATCTAACTGAACATGCAATGAAGATAGACGAGCTAATGTCACACGATGACACAAATATGTCCCATCAGTTATTAGAGGTGGTTAAATGACATGAATTACAAGCAAGAAAAAACCCGCTACATCTATGAAATGTAACGGGTTCTTATTTGGTGCCGGCTACCGGAGTCGAACTGGTGACCTACTGATTACAAGTCAGTTGCTCTACCAACTGAGCTAAGCCGGCGAATTTGGCGGAAGGATAGAGATTCGAACTCTAGGATGGTTTCCCATCGGCGGTTTTCAAGACCGCTGCCTTCGACCGCTCGGCCATCCTTCCATGGGGCGCGATTATGGAGGAATCGGCGCAGCTTGTCTACCCCTGAAAGTAAAAAAATTGATTTTTTCGTTCTGTTTTGGCTAATCTTCACTCAATTGTTCTCTATTTCATAATAAAAGTGCTAATATCTGTGCAAAATCGGTGTCTCAATTTTTCATAGGCGTATGATTTTTAGTCAATTAATATATTTTTGCCGACAGGACAGTTCACCACAATATGTACAGACAATCTTTGATAAAAACCATTTTACTCTCACGCCTATTTTACGTCTTTATTCTGCTACTTGTCGTGATGCTCTCGCTGTCGCTATATAATTCGTATCACTCGTGGCTACTTAGCCGCCAAACCTCCTTGAATACCATAGCGAAACAATTGGCCTACCAAATAGAGGATTATCGTTACCAAGCTAACTTGATGTATAAACAGGTTAACGAAAAACCAGCCACTACAAACTTAAATACGACACCGGCCTCTCCTGCCCGTATTACGAAAATTCGTCATGACGTTTATTGGCTAGGCAGTACAAATCAAACCATTGATGCAATTTTATTTGGGGAGTGATAGTGAGCGAAATAACTTATTAGCAACAAAATTAGCTAACTACATGGAAATCGTCTGGGGGGCGCGAAATGAATATAACTCGATGTATTACCTCAATGGCACTGATAACACGCTGATCTTGGTCACCACGCACTCTATATTAAAGCCGAGTTACGTTATAAAGAGAGCTATCTGACAATGACCGCTGAAGAAAAGCGTACAGATATGCTAACTCAGTCGACACTCTTAGATAGAAGAGAGATCATATTTCTAACCTACAAAAGCTGGCACCTGAGAATATCTATTATTATACCTATCGTCTGATGTTTAATTCACCTGGCCAATTAACCAGCGTGATTTCGTTTGATATATCGATCAACTCGATACTCCCAACAAACCTGAAAGGCGATAATATCTCGTTATCGCCACGTAATAATGATACCGCTAAAGGAACAAATGTTGAGGTGCGAGGAACGAGCTTAGTTTTCGCACAGCATATTGAAGGTAGCAACTATCAAGTTTATTACCGAGTACCGTTAAAAGACCTGATTGTCGGTGTTATTGGCTATAATATATGGCTGCTTACTTGTATGGTTGTCGTGATATTGCTTGTCTTCTTTACAAGCGTCTTTATCCGTAACCGGATCATTTCACCGAACTCAGTCATGCAACACCAATTAGAGCTTCAAGAGACACTGAATAAACGATATTATCAATAATATTAGTTATGGCATTCTAGTGTATGATTTTACATCAAATAAAAAATTACTGAGTAATAATGTGGTAAACGCCTTATTGCCTTCGATGGATCTCAACCCATATTAAAGAATTGGCGACCCATAACCATGATATGATCCAAATCTCGATTGAGAATAACGTTTATGAAGTTATCCTCGTCAATATCAGTATGCTAGAAGATACTTATCTCTTCATTATTATTGATAAAGATAAAGAGGCATTAACTCAACGCCGACAAGAGATGGCTAATCGCGAATATAAGAAAAATATTCAACTGAGAAAAGTGGTGTTTGAGAACATGCAACATGAAGTTCAACCTTCATTAACCGAGCTGAATAAAGCGGTGGGTGGGCTGATTGAAGCTTCTGAGGATGATAAGCACGAATTTATTGATACGATAGTCGCCCAAACGACCCATATTAATCGTTGGTTTAATAATATTAACTTATTAAACTCCTTAGAATCTTCCTCTGGAAAACTACAAACTGAAAAAATCTCGGTGAGTTTGCTGCTTACTCAATTCTTAAAACAAAACCTTTTCCGCCTTAAAAATAAAGGGTTATCGCTCTACTTCTATAATAATATTAATCCAGATTCTCTATTTTCATTAGAGCCGACCTACTTAAAACATCTATTGCAGTTAATCCTAGAGTATTCCGTTGATACCACTGCATTTGGGAAAATTGCCGTTAGCCTGAATTATCAGGAAGATAAAAAAACCATCATTATTGATATTAAAGATAGCGGTATGGGCCTGACAAACCAGGAGTTAGCCAATATTCAGCATCCATTCTCAGGGCAAGTATTAAACGCATCACGGTTTAACCGCTCAGGGATCACCTTATATTTATGCAAGGCTATCTGTAAAAAGATGAATGGCAGCTTTACCGTTAAAAGCAGCCCTGCAATAGGCTCTCACTATCAATTAACTTTACCTACAAAATCAGCAATCATTGCCGATAGCTATCCTACATTACTCGAAGATATTCATATTCGTTTAGCAATTCACAATATTGATACATCACGAATTGTCAGAAATATCCTATCTAATTATGGTGCAGACTTTTTAGATTTACACGAAAGTTCACCGCATACGGATTGGGATCTATTGATAACAGATAATGATGATAATCAGTTTAAAAACATAATAAAAATTTCTGGAACAACGTCAGGTGTCAACTCAATCACACCACAGCACATAGAAGTTAACTATAACTTTGCAGATGAGCTGATTGATGCTATATCTTTGCTTATTGAAAATGCACAAGCCGATGATGACGAGTTGGCGTCGGTGGTCGGAATTCCACTTTCCCAGCACGATACGACACCAACAACTGATGAATCGATGGAAAGCATACTTCAAACTTATCAAAATATTTTATCAAATAGCGATTATAAGGATTTGTTTATAACAACAGTTCCGATAGATATTAATAAACTGTATACTAGTGAAAGTCTTGAGGATTTGGCCGAATTGAAAAACACAGCACACCGTTTAAAAGGAGTTTTTGCTATGCTAGATTTTAGGTTCCTTCACAAGCTTTGTGAAGATTTGGAACTTTACATAGCAGAAGGAAATAGCTTAAAAATAAGTAATTGCATTAGAGAGCTGGATGTTTCAGTGGAAAAGCTAATGCCAAAAGGTAACCAATAATATGAATAACCTAAATGTCATTGTTGCCGATGATCATCCTATTGTTCTTTTCGGTATCAGAAAGTCACTCGAACAGATTGAATGGGTCAATATCGTTGGTGAATTTGAAGATTCAACGTCTTTAATTAATAACTTAGCGCGTTTAAATGCCGACGTCTTAGTCACTGATTTATCAATGCCTGGTGATAAATACGGCGATGGTATTACGTTAATCAAATATATTAAACGTCACTACCCTGATCTTTCTGTCATTGTTCTCACCATGAACAATAACCCTGCGATTTTAAGTGCAATCCTTGAGCTAGATATTGAAGGTATTGTTTTAAAACAAGGCGCGCCTGCTGATCTACCAAAAGCTTTAGCTGCATTACAAAAAGGGAAAAAATTTACCCCTGAGAGTGTAAGTAAGCTACTTGAGAAAGTGAATGCAAGTGGTTATGGAGATAAGCGCTTATCGCCAAAAGAGAGTGAAGTTTTACGCCTCTTTGCAGAAGGCTTTTTGGTCCACAGAAATAGCTAAGAAATTGAATCGTAGTATTAAAACGATTAGTAGCCAAAAGAAATCAGCAATGTTGAAACTCGGTGTCGACAACGATATCGCATTACTTAACTACCTGTCTTCTGTTAGCATCGATAACTCATCTACTGATTAATCGATAAATCACCTTTATGTTATTGCTGAAAAACCCGATAAAAACGGGTTTTTCTCTTTAACGCTTTTACCGGGTAGCTTATTTATTACCCACGAATTTCAATAAGGTTTCTTTCAAGGTTGTGATTTTGGTTGGCTTAGATAGACAGCCATTCATACCTGCATCCCGGCAACGTTGCTTCTCCTCCTCCATTGCATTTGCTGTTAATGCAATAATTGGAACTGTTGAACCTAAGTTTCGTAACGCTTTAGACAACCCATAACCATCCATGTTTGGCATATTCACATCGGTTAAAACGATATCAACCGTATGGTTTTCTAGATATTTCAGTGCATCAATACCATCAACGGCAGTACAAGTGCTAAAACCAATATTGGATATTTGATCGCTTAACATCACCCTATTGATTGGATGATCATCAACAATTAATACTTGGTATGAACTCAGTGAACCATCTATCTCAAGGGAGTTTGCTTTATTGCTCTCTTCTTTTGCAGCCTGCTCACCTCGTGATTTCGAAATAAATTTATCGATGATTGATGGTAACTTTTCATTCTGATAAGTGTTATATAACCATTTGTTAGGCGACTCTTCACGCAAATCACCAACATATAGATTACACAGATGAAGTACTTTTTTACTCTTTAACTCATGATAGTCTTGGTTATCGGTGATCAATAAATCATAACTTTCTGCCTTATCAATTTCTTTATCAACACAGACAACAAAATGGTTATGTCTAAGTAGTCTGGTTAAAAAGCTAGAAAGACATTGGTTCCGGCAAATAATCGCTATCCGATAATGAAAGCGGTATTCCGGAATAGTATGTTCGGTATACTTTTGGCCATAAAGTGGGATACGGATAATAAAGGAGCTACCCAAGCCTATTTGCGAATTAACTTCAATATCTCCATCCATCAAGTTAATCAACTTTTCACAGATTGCTAACCCTAAACCTGTACCTTTATGCCCCAAATTATTTTGGTCATGCACTTGGAAGAAGGGATCAAAAAGTTGTAACACAACCGCTTGCGGCATGCCTATCCCTGAGTCTTTAATTTCAATCTTTAAATAGTTTTCGTCACGCCAAACATAGAAAAAGACAAAACCAGAATCTGTGAATTTAATACTATTATTGATGATATTCGATATCACCTGCTGTAGCCTTACCGCATCACTCAATAGCAAATCAGGCACATTAGGTTCAATAAAGGAATAAAGCGCTATCTGTTTTTTCGCGACTAAAGGCAAATAGTTAGCTAAGACAAAAGCAAAAACATCACGGCAATTAAATAGTTTATATTCAATGTTTAGTTGATTAGATTCAATTTTTGAAAAATCCAATATATCACTGATAATTTGCAGCAACAGTGAGGATGAATTATCCATCGTGGTTACAAGACGATTCGCTTTATCAGATAACTCAAGCCGCTGTAATAATTCAATATTACCGATAATACCATATAGTGGCGTACGTAATTCATGACTCACCGTTGCCAAGAACATGGATTTAGCATGGTTAGCCTGTTCCGCAGCATCAGCCACATCTTGTAAGGATTTCTCCATCTGAACACGGATACTAATATCAATCAGTACGCATATAGCAACATCTTCGTTTTGATAACGCGAATTGACAAAGCTTATTTGTAGATGCGTACTACTACTAGTCACAACATCAATGTAATTACTCGATTTTTGGCGAATAATTGTCAGTATGCGCTGTTTATCATCTTCACTTAATAAGCGGAAATAATCGTGAGCTAATTCATTACTCAGAATGTTGCCACCATCACTTAACCTTAGAATGATGATGCCGACAGGCGCCGATGCTACAATTTTATGGTTAAACTGTTCATGCTCTTCAAGGCGAATAGCGGTATTCGCGGCTGGCACTAGCATTTTGCGCTCTAACAACCAAATGAGGAAAAAGATCAGGCAGCCAGAGGTGATATTAATAACGATACTATAAAAAATCGACGCTCTATGCTCTGCAAATATCTCGCTGGTGGGAACAGCATACACCACTGTCATTAATGATGGCGATAAGCGCTTTTTAAAAATCAGTTTTGAATAATCGGAGCTAAAGCCAAAAAAACTAGGCTCAGAAATAGAGAGTAAATTGGAATTTTTAGGATTCAAGTCCGTTGGGTAATATAAAACCGGTTGGTTATACGAATTAAGGACGACCACTTCAAAGGATTTATTCGAACGTTGTATAAATTGATTTAAGCTGATTGTTCTCTCTAAACCAATAAACCCATACAGAAGGCTACTCACATAAATAGGTTGGATCAGATACAACTGCCCTGAATCGGTTTGAGCACCATGAACAATCGTATATAAGTTACGCTCTTGCCCTTGTAATCTTAGGCTTTGATAGGAACGTATATTTTCGTAGCCAACCTTTTTTAAGATCTCAATGTCAGATACGGTCGTACGGATTGGAAAATCCATCATGCAGTAACTCTTAGAGCCTATTACAAAGACATGATTTAACCCTTGCGGAGCAGCAATACTGTCTTTCCAAAAATAAATGAGTTGTTCGAATGCGTTTAGGTAATCACTGGTTCTATTTTTAAAATAGGTACAATCCGCCTCGGGTGATAATGGGTACAGGCTATAGGATCCCGTGGCAGGTAATGTGACGTAATTTGGTTCATTTTCCAGTCGCTCTTCATGTTGTTCAGTCATAAACTGGATAGAGCGCAATGTGGTACCGGTTTGCAAAATGAACGCCTGCATATTTTCAAACCCTGAATAAAACTGCTGGCGTATATCTGACTTGCTTTCATTAAATTGGGTATAAAGGAAGAATAAGGTAATAAAAACCCCCATTCCCCATAGCATTAAGCCGAGGATACGGAATAAATCACGGGATAATCGTAATGATGTTCTAAATGACGGTAAATATCTCAAGATCTATCCTACACAGGCTATGTTACTGTGACTGAGTATACTCGATAAAAGTTGTAAAAAGCGATAGTTGTTAAACTGGATGGTTAGATAGCAAAACGGGCGGTAAACCGCCCGTCGAATCAATGACCCATACATTTATTCAGGCGTATTGGTTCCCATGTCTGTGCTAGGTATATCCTCTGCACCTGCTTCATCAGAGTTTTCATCTTCCTCTGTTTCAGCGACACGTTGTAAACCAACAACTTTTTCTTCTTCCGCTGTTCTAATCAGCGTCACACCTTGTGTATTACGGCCAACAACACTAACTTCCGAAACGCGTGTACGCACTAAAGTACCAGCATTCGTGATCATCATAATCTGATCGGTTTCATCCACTTGGATAGCCCCAACCACATTACCATTACGCTCACTGACTTTAATTGAGATCACACCTTGAGTTGCCCGCGATTTCGTTGGGTACTCTTGCTCAGCTGTACGTTTACCATAACCGTTTTCAGTCACAGTTAAGATATGGCCTTCGCCGCGAGGGATAATCAGTGAAACCACTTTGTCTTCATCGGCTAGACGAATACCACGTACCCCAGTTGCAGTACGTCCCATCGGGCGAACCGCATCTTCAGCAAAACGAACAACCTTACCTTGAGCAGAGAACAGCATGACTTCATTTGAACCATTGGTTAAATCAACACCAATCAATTCATCGCCTTCATTGAGGTTAACGGCAATAATACCGGCACTTCTTGGGCGGCTAAAGTCTTGCAATGCCGTTTTCTTCACCGTACCACTCGCCGTTGCCATAAAGACATAGTAGCCTTCTTCGTATTCACGAACTGGCAAGATAGCGGTAATACGCTCATCTTGTTCAAGTGGCAACAAGTTCACAATTGGACGACCCCGTGCTCCACGGCTGGCCTCTGGTAATTGGTAAACTTTCATCCAATATAGGCGACCACGGCTAGAGAAGCATAGGATGGTGTCGTGGGTATTCGCCACCAGCAAGCGCTCAATAAAGTCTTCTTCTTTAATGCGTGCTGCCGATTTACCTTTACCGCCACGGCGTTGCGCTTCGTAATCAGACAGTGGTTGATATTTCACATAGCCTTGGTGAGACAGTGTTACCACCACATCTTCTTGGCTAATCAAATCTTCAATGTTGATATCCGCTGTATTTTCGGTGATCTCAGTACGACGAGCATCATTATACAGTTCACGGATAGCTTCTAACTCTTCGCGAATAACTTCCATTAAACGCTCAGGGCTACGTAGAATATACAACAGTTCTTCGATTTGCTTCAGAAGATCACGGTATTCTTCCAGCAGTTTCTCATGCTCAAGCCCGGTCAGTTTTTGCAGACGCAAATCCAAAATCGCTTGGGCTTGTTGCTCAGTCAGATAGTATTGACCGTCGTGTACGCCATATTGTTCTTCAAGCCATTCTGGGCGTGCTGCATCATCACCGGCACGCTCAAGCATCGCAGCCACATTACCAAGATCCCAAGGGCGTGCAATCAACCCTGCCTTCGCTTCTGCTGGCGTCGGTGCACGACGAATTAACTCGATAATAGGATCAATGTTAGCTAATGCAACGGCTAATGCTTCAAGAATATGTGCTCGTTCACGTGCTTTACGTAATTCAAAAATAGTGCGGCGAGTCACCACTTCACGGCGGTGGCGAACGAACGCAGCAATAATATCTTTTAAATTAAGGATTTTCGGTTGGCCTTGATGCAAGGCTACCATATTAATGCCGAACGAGACTTGAAGCTGAGTCAGCGAGTAAAGATTGTTAAGGACAACCTCTCCTACCGCATCACGTTTCACTTCAATCACGATACGCATGCCGTCTTTATCAGACTCATCGCGTAATGCACTAATTCCTTCAACACGTTTTTCTTTAACGAGTTCAGCTATTTTCTCAATAAGACGAGCTTTGTTTACCTGATAAGGAATTTCGCTGACAATAATCGTTTCGCGGCCATTTTTTTCGTCAACTTCGACCTCAGCACGCGCACGAATATAGACCTTACCACGGCCAGTACGGTACGCATCGATAATTCCACGGCGACCATTAATGATAGCGGCAGTCGGGAAATCAGGCCCTGGGATGTGCTCCATCAGACCTTCAATGCTAATATCTTCATCATCTATATAAGCAAGGCAACCGCTGATCACTTCCCCTAGGTTGTGTGGAGGAATGTTCGTTGCCATCCCAACAGCAATACCTGACGAACCATTAACCAATAGGTTAGGGATTTTCGTAGGCATAACTTCAGGGATTTGCTCTGTACCATCATAGTTTGGGACGAAATCAACGGTCTCTTTTTCAAGATCCGCTAACATTTCATGGGCAATTTTCGCCATACGGATTTCCGTATAACGCATTGCAGCTGCGGAATCTCCGTCAACTGAACCAAAGTTCCCCTGACCATCTACCAGCATATAACGCATAGAAAAAGGCTGAGCAAGACGAACGATTGTCTCATAAACAGCGCTATCACCATGTGGATGGTATTTACCGATAACGTCCCCGACTATACGGGCAGATTTTTTATAGGGTTTATTCCAATCATTTCCCAATACATTCATCGCAAACAGTACTCTGCGGTGTACTGGCTTCAGTCCATCTCGAACATCTGGAAGCGCGCGCCCGACAATAACGGACATCGCATAATCCAAATACGAACTTTTGAGTTCTTCTTCGATATTGACCGGTGTGATTTCTCTGGCAATGTCGCTCATGGAACCACTGTCCCTCATAACTTCGGATTCAAAGGTTTAGAACTATACCACAATTCGCCAATTTAATAAAAAAAATGAGAAGTGAGTATTTGTCTTTCAAGCTATGTATAATAGCGGAAAAATGTCTTTATGTGTCCGTATACTTTGAGTTTATTGCGTAAGAGCAACAAAAAAACGTTTTATGGCCTCAATAAATTCGCGTATTAACGTTTGGACACCTATCTAGGAACAGGAGCTCCACTCATGAATGATACTTCAACCCCCGCGTATCAGAACGTCGATAAGCATGAAATTGAGAAGTTTGAAGCTATTGCTTCTCGCTGGTGGGATCTCGAAGGTGAATTTGCCCCACTTCATCGCATTAATCCGCTTCGCCTTGGCTATATTATGCAACGGGTTGATGGTTTATTTGGTAAGAAAGTACTTGATGTGGGCTGTGGTGGCGGAATTTTATCTGAAAGTATGGCACGTGAAGGTGCCGATGTGACGGGACTTGATATGGGGGCGGACCCACTGATGGTCGCACGCCTGCACTCATTAGAGTCAGGGATCCCTGTTGAATACGTACAAGAAACAGTAGAGCAGCACGCAGACAAATATCCACAAGCTTATGATGTCGTGACCTGCATGGAGATGTTGGAGCATGTGCCTGATCCACAGTCGGTCGTGCGTGCGTGTGCTAAATTGGTCAAGCCCGGTGGGCATGTTATTTTTTCGACGATCAACCGCAATAAAAAAGCGTGGTTAATGGCGGTCGTTGCGGCGGAATATGTGATGAAAATGGTTCCGAAAGGCACCCACGATGCGAAAAAATTTATTCGCCCTTCTGAACTGATTTCGTGGGCAAACGAGGCTCAGCTAAAAGATAGGCATATCATGGGGTTACATTATAATCCACTCAAAGATAAATTCTATTTAGGCCCGAATGTAGACGTTAATTATATGCTCCATACTGTCAACGAATAAATAGCAAGCGTTACGTTCAAGAAAACAGCAAACGATCGCATTTTGCAAAATTTATTTTCGTCACCCTGTTGCGAGTTTCCACTTATAGAATTCCTTTTCTAGTGCAGCTTACCGACAAGGTGACGTTTTTTATCCCTACAGTTATCCACAGAAGACTCAGATTTGTGCACTTGATAAAACCGCTTATTAACATTATCTTGTTATAGTAAAATCAACAAACCACTACATATAGTATGTAATTTGAATCTAACACTACAAGTCTCATAGAGTTAATCTATGAGCTTTTTTGCGTTAGCAATATGCTATTTTGTAGGTCAACCAAGGTGTACTTGCTCATGAACCAGAGTCTGTTAGTCACAAAACGTGATGGACATAAAGAACGCATTGATCTCGATAAAATCCACAAGGTAATCACTTGGGCTGCTGAAGGCCTGAATAATGTATCTGTTTCTCAGGTGGAGTTACGTTCACAGATTCAGTTTTATGATGGGATCAGAACGTCTGATATTCATGAAACCATGATCAAAGCGGCTGCTGACCTTATTACTGGCGATACGCCTGACTATCAATATCTTGCGGCGCGTCTTGCAATATTCCATCTACGTAAAAAAGCGTATGGTCAATTTGAGCCACCCGCGCTGTACAAGCACGTCACTCGCCTTGTTGAAATGGGCAAATATGATAAGCATTTGCTGGAAGACTACTCACAAGAAGAGTTCGAGCAAATGGATAGTTTCATTGACCATTGGCGTGACATGAATTTCTCCTATGCTGCCGTCAAACAACTTGAAGGTAAGTATTTAGTACAAAACCGTGTTACGGGCGAGATTTATGAGAGTGCACAGTTCCTCTATATTCTCGTTGCTGCATGCTTGTTCTCTCATTATCCAAAAGAGACTCGCTTAGACTACATCCGTCGTTTCTATGATGCGGCTTCCACATTTAAGATTTCGCTACCAACACCAATCATGGCTGGTGTTCGTACACCAACTCGTCAATTCAGCTCTTGCGTATTGATTGAGTGTGGCGATAGCTTAGATTCTATCAACGCAACATCCAGTGCGATTGTTAAGTATGTGTCTCAACGTGCAGGTATCGGTGTAAACGCAGGCCGTATCCGTGCTTTAGGTAGCCCGATTCGTGGCGGTGAAGCATTCCATACTGGTTGTATCCCTTTTTATAAGCACTTCCAAACCGCCGTTAAGTCTTGTTCACAAGGCGGTGTGCGCGGTGGTGCAGCGACACTTTTCTACCCTTTATGGCATTTAGAAGTTGAAAGCCTATTAGTGCTGAAAAACAACCGTGGGGTTGAAGGTAACCGTGTTCGCCATATGGATTATGGTGTCCAAGTCAACAAATTGATGTATGAGCGTTTGATCAAAAACCAAGATATTACGCTGTTCAGCCCTTCTGATGTGCCAGGCTTATATGATGCTTTCTTTGCTGATCAGGATGAATTTGAGCGCCTGTATCTGGCTTATGAACAAGACGACAGCATCCGTAAATCCAGTGTTAAAGCGGTTGACCTCTTTTCATTAATGATGCAAGAACGTGCATCAACAGGTCGTATCTATATTCAGAACGTTGACCACTGTAATACTCACAGCCCATTTGATCCTTTAGTTGCACCAGTGCGTCAATCAAACCTGTGTTTAGAGATTGCACTGCCGACAAAACCATTGAATAACATCAATGATGAAGAAGGTGAAATTGCGCTTTGTACACTGTCAGCCTTTAACTTGGGTGCGATTGAAAACCTTGATGAATTAGAAGAGTTGGCCGTGCTTGCTGTACGTGCATTGGATGCCCTTCTCGATTATCAAGACTACCCGATTATTGCCGCGAAGAAAGGGGCAATGGGTCGCCGTACTTTAGGTATTGGCGTCATTAACTATGCTTATTATTTAGCCAAGCATGGTGTTCGCTATTCCGATGGCAGCGCCAACAATTTGACTCACAAAACCTTTGAAGCAATTCAATACTATCTATTGAAAGCCTCTAACGAATTGGCTAAAGAGCAAGGCGCTTGCCCTTGGTTCAATGAAACCACTTATTCAAAAGGTATTCTACCAATTGATACCTATAAGAAAGAGTTGGATAAATTGACTGATGAGCCTCTGCATTATGATTGGGAAACGTTACGTAAAGATATCCAACAATATGGTCTGCGTAACTCAACCTTATCAGCGTTGATGCCATCGGAAACATCATCACAGATCTCTAACGCAACCAATGGTATCGAGCCACCTCGTGGTTATATCAGCATTAAAGCATCTAAAGATGGTATTTTACGCCAAGTTGTACCTGATTATGAGAATCTTAAAGGCGCCTATGAGTTGTTATGGCAAATGCCTTCAAACAGCGGCTATTTGCAATTAGTCGGTATTATGCAGAAGTTTGTTGATCAGTCTATTTCTGCAAACACCAACTATGACCCAACGCGCTTTGCAACAGGCAAAGTACCAATGAATCAATTGCTAAAAGATTTATTGCTCGCCTATAAGTTTGGTGTGAAAACACTTTACTACCACAACACCCGCGATGGTGCGGAAGATGTTTCAAGGTGATCTGGAAGAAGTTGTTGAGTCAGCGGATTCAGATTGTGAAGGCGGCGCGTGTAAAATTTAATAGGAATTGTCATGTCACATACTTACACCATTTTCTCACAAAAGAGAAATGACCAATTACTTGAGCCGATGTTTTTCGGTCAACCTGTTAACGTTGCTCGTTACGACCAACAAAAGTATCCGATTTTCGAAAAGTTAATCGAGAAACAGCTTTCATTTTTCTGGCGTCCAGAAGAAGTTGACGTTTCCCGTGACCGCATTGACTATAATGGCTTGCCTGATCATGAGAAACACATATTTATTAGTAACCTGAAATACCAAACGCTGCTGGACTCTATTCAGGGTCGCAGCCCGAACGTGGCGTTATTGCCACTGATTTCAATTCCTGAATTAGAAACTTGGGTTGAAACTTGGTCATTTTCAGAGACGATCCATTCACGCTCTTACACTCATATTATCCGTAATATCGTGAATGATCCGGCAATCATCTTTGATGATATCGTTGAAAACGAAGAGATCTTAAAACGCGCTCGTGACATTTCTGCTTACTATGACACGCTGATTGAGATGACCAACTATTACCATATGTTTGGTGAAGGTACTCACACCTGCAATGGTAAACAAATCACAGTATCACTACGTGCACTGAAAAAACAGTTGTACCTGTGCCTAATGAGCGTAAATGCCTTAGAAGCTATCCGTTTCTATGTCAGTTTTGCTTGCTCATTTGCCTTTGCAGAGCGTGAGCTAATGGAAGGGAACGCAAAAATTATTAAACTGATTGCGCGTGATGAAGCCCTTCACTTAACAGGAACCCAGCATATGCTGAACTTGTTACGTTCTGGGCAGGATGATCCTGAAATGGCAGAGATTGCTGCTGAGTGCGAAGACGAGTGCTATAAACTGTTCGTGGATGCGGCTGAACAAGAAAAAGAGTGGGCTGAATATCTGTTCAGTGAAGGTTCTATGATTGGCCTAAATAAAGATATTCTGTGCCAATACGTGGAATATATCACCAATATCCGTATGCAAGCTGTTGGGTTAAAATTACCTTTTGAGGCACGCTCAAACCCCAATTCCTTGGATCAATGCATGGTTGGGTGTCTGACAACGTTCAAGTTGCGCCGCAAGAAGTCGAAGTTAGCTCTTATCTGGTTGGTCAGATTGACTCTGAAGTCAACACTGATGACCTGAGTGATTTCGAACTCTAATTATGGCTAGCCATAAAGTCACCCTGCGGCTCTCGCAGGGTGTGCAAGTACCTTACCACACCGAGATCCACACAAGCCTGCTTGAAGCACTTGAAGACAGCCGTATTCCTGTTGAATATCAGTGCCGAGAAGGCTATTGTGGCTCATGTCGAGTCATGCTATTAAAAGGGAAAGTGGGCTATAAACAAAAACCGCTTGCTTTTGTACAAGACGGTGAGATTTTACCTTGTTGTTGCCATCCCCTCTCTGACATCGAAATCGGTTAAAACCTCACAGCGATGACGCTCTCTTTACGCCATCGCTGTTAATTAAACACGTCACTTACAGATTATAGATAACCATATAATCCTGCAAATACCCATCCAAACACACAAGAGACACCAACACCAATGAGGCCGGGTAGAATGAAGCTGTGGTTAATCACAAATTTACCTATCCGAGTCGTACCGGAACGGTCAAATTGAATAGCGGCTAAATCACTTGGATAAGTCGGAAGAATATAATAACCATAGCAAGCAGGCGCAGATGCGATGATATAGGCAGGATCAACACCAATGCCGAGCGCTATCGGAACGACCGCAGCTAAAGCGGCTGCTTGTGAGTTCACAAATTTAGAGACCAATAAGAGGATCACGGCATAAGCCCATGGATAGTCTTTGACTAATGCCCCAAGCGTGCCTTTGATTTGATCCATATGCGCGCCAAACATTGTTTCTGCCATCCAAGCGATACCATATACGGCAACAATGGCAATCATTCCTGAACGAAAAACCTCATTTTTCGAAATCTGTGCCGGATTTGTTTTACAAATAATGATGATCAGCGCACCAGCGAGCAGCATAAACATCTGTATCACAAGTACCATTGACAGTGGTTTGCCATTGACCAATGGCCTTAATTCAGAAACCGCCCCCAAAATCGCAACAACCCCAATAGAAGCGAGGAAAATCCACATAGCAACCCAATTGATTTTCGGTAACTTTTTATCGAGTAGTGTCGCGCTGTCGCCATACACATATTCGTAATTTTCATGTACCGAAATAAACTTTTGGAATTCCGGATCTTTATCGAGATCTTTCCCTCTGAACCAACTGAAAATACCGATTGCCAGTATCCCGATTAGGGTCGATGGAATGGTAATCGCCAAGAGATCTAAAAATTCGAGCGATTTACCATTAATGGTGATGCCATTTAACATCGCCACTAAGGACACCACTGCAACAGAGACAGGGCTGGCAATAATCCCCATTTGTGCACCAATACTACTGGCCGCCATCGGTCTTTCAGGACGAATATTATTTTTTATCGCCGCGTCATAGATAATAGGAAGGATGGTATACACCACATGCCCTGTACCACACAAAATGGTTAAAATACAGGTAACAAAAGGTGCCACAATAGAGATGTATTTTGGATTTTTACGTAGTAGTCGTTCTGCAATTTGTAGCATGACATCCAAACCGCCTGATGCCTGTAGAGTCGCTGATGCTGCAACAACAGCGATGATCACAAGCATAACATCAACAGGCGGTTTTCCTGGAGGTAAACCAAAACCAAAAACGAGTATCACTAAGCCAACGCCGCCTAGCAGCCCGAGAGCCATTCCCCCTTTTCTTGCTCCGTAGAACAAGCAGACGAGGATAATGGCAAGTTGTATCAAAAAGTCCATAAGTTCATCCTTTCAATTAATGTTTCCTTACATTATCGGGATGAAAGATTGACACAGATTTGATTTATATTAACTGGTTAAAGAATTTAATCTTATTTTTCAATTCGATTTTCCCACCCCGTCACAAAATTTATCTTAGGTTGCTGAGATACTGTCCTGTTAATCTAAAACATCATATATATCAATCAATTAATTAACATCCGTTAACATTTAAAATCCGATGTATTTACCTTTAATCACCATATCAATAACGATTATTCATTAACTAGGACGAATAATTCGTTGCTATTTTCACCATTCCTTTATAAGAAAAATGCGTGAGTGTAATTTTATGTTTACACTCATTGTAATTTAGATTTGACAGAAAAACTGTGATCGCATAATCTGCTCAGCTAATAAATCCACGACTTTTAATCAGAGGAATTTGTGAAAAATCGCACGCTAGGTAGCGTTTTAATCGTTGCAGGAACAACAATAGGTGCAGGGATGCTGGCTATGCCACTTGCCGCTGCGGGTGTCGGTTTCACAGGTATTGCATGCCTACTTGTCGGCCTATGGATGTTAATGAGTTATACCTCATTACTGCTCGTTGAGGTTTATCAATACAATCCACCAGATATGGGCTTGGGATCAATCGCGAAAAAATACCTTGGGCCTATTGGGCAAATCGTCACAGGCTTAAGTATGTTACTTCTGATGTACGCGCTGACTACCGCTTATATTGGTGGCGCAGGTGTCCTGATCTCCAACAGCCTACTCTCGTGGTGGGATATTCATCTGTCGACCAAAACATCAATTATCTTATTTACGCTTATCGGTGGTGCTGTTGTTTGTATCGGTACGCACTCTGTCGATTTTATTAACCGCCTACTATTTACAGCTAAAATTATCTTTTTAGTCATTATGTTGGCTGTTATGTTACCCCACGTTGAAACCGTCAACTTAGGCAGTATGCCTGCTGAAAAAGGGCTACTGCTGGCGGCAGTGCCAGTCATCTTCACCTCATTTGGTTTCCATGGTAGCGTGCCTAGCCTTGTGAATTACATGAATGGCGATGTGCGTAAACTTCGTATCATTTTCATTACAGGGAGTGCGATCCCTTTAGTTGCCTATATCTTGTGGCAGATAGCCACTTTAGGGTCGATCCCTTCTAACACATTTTTAGGGATTTTGGCGCAAAAGTCTGGCCTAGATGGCTTACTCACCGCCATTCGTGATGTCGTTACGGCTCCACGCGTTAATATTGCCGTTAATCTGTTTATGGATTTAGCGCTAGCCACATCGTTTTTAGGGGTTGCTCTTGGTTTATTCGATTACCTTGCTGATTTATTTAAACGGAATGATAGCCTCATTGGGCGTATTCAGACAGGCTTGTTAACTTTTTTACCTCCGTTATTAGCAGCGTTATTTTTTAGTAGTTTCGTACAGGCGTTAACTTATGCGGCGGTTGCATTGTCTGTATTAGCCCTGATCATCCCCGCATTATTGACAATGCAAGTTAGAGCCGTTGAAAAACCTATCGATAAGCAAGCTCATTACCGAGTTAAAGGCGGCTCTACTCTGCTCCGTCTGGTTTTATTATGCGGTTTTGCAGTGATCATTATTCAATTTGCTATCGTTGCTGGCTACCTACCTAATGTAGGCTAAATTTAGCGTCAAAAACAAAGCTCGTACCGTTCACTAAACGGAAAAGCCCCCCAATAGCAACCAACTATTGGAGGGCTTTTGATATCCGATTTTATAGCGTCACTCCAAACTGTACGGGTTCCGCTATATTACAACCAGTAATTAGAAGCTTAGACCTGCTCCCACATACCAACCGTCAGCAATTTTGTTGCTTGGGTTGTCATGCGTACCTTTAATATCGATGACACGGTAACCTGCATCAACTGAAAGCGGTTTAAATACAGTATAGCGTGCGCCGACTTTTGCTTCGGTATAAGATTGACTTCCCGATGTTAATGATGCCGGAGCACCATAAGCTTCACCATAAATATTCAAAGAAGGCATCACTTGCCATCCAAGACCGGCTCCACCTGCTAGCGCCATGCCATCTTTATTGTCTTCAGGTGATAAATATAAGGCTTTACCACCAACATAGGCTGAAAATGGACCTAGAGGCAAACCAAAGGTTGCGCCTAAGCTACCCATTTGACCATCATGATCACTACGCGCCCATGAGCCATCAAATGCAAGGCCTGCGCCTTTAGTACCAATGCCTGCATTGAGTTCAGTATAATGCTTACCCACATTTGCATTAACAGAAACAGCTTGTGCAGCCCCGACGAACATCATTGATGATGCTGCCGCTGCAACGAGAAATAATCCTTTACGCATATCATTGCCCCATTAATAGAAGTTATTTAGTCATACTACAATATATAAATCCAATTCTCAGTAGTTATTACTGTTTTTTACTTTTCAGTCATTAAAACAACACCATTCACAACGACGCTGAGTATTCCTATTGATTTTTAATCAGTTATCACAGTAATTGGTACTATGTATTAGTTATACTTTAACTAATCAACTATAATCCAATGATAATAAGGCATTATGCATGGAAAGCATTATATTTCGAACGAAATAAATGCATTTTTTAGTTTTATTGTCTATAACTTACTGGAGTATTGTGATGAAAAAGAAAGGTCTCACGACTGCATCTGGCGCACCTGTTGTTGATAATAATAATGTGATGACGGCAGGCCCTCGCGGCCCTATGCTATTACAGGATGTTTGGTTTTTAGAAAAATTAGCCCATTTTGACCGTGAAGTTATTCCTGAGCGCCGTATGCATGCTAAAGGTTCAGGCGCATTCGGTACTTTTACTGTTACACATGATATTACCCGTTATACCCGTGCAAATATCTTTTCTGCTGTCGGTAAACAAACGGATATGTTCGCACGCTTTTCAACGGTTGCCGGTGAACGTGGTGCGGCAGACGCTGAGCGTGACATCCGTGGTTTCGCATTAAAATTTTACACAGAAGAAGGTAACTGGGATCTGGTTGGTAATAACACCCCTGTGTTCTATCTGCGTGACCCGCTGAAATTTCCGGATTTGAACCACGTGGTTAAACGCTGCCCATACAGTAATATGCGTTCAATGGCTTATAAATGGGATTTCTTCTCTCATTTACCAGAATCACTTCATCAATTGACCATTGACGTGAGTGACCGAGGTATACCTCGTAGCTACCGTCATATGCACGGTTTTGGTAGCCATACTTATAGCTTTATCAATGATAAAAATGAACGTTTCTGGGTTAAATTCCACTTCCGTAGTCAGCAAGGCATTGAGAACTTGATGGATGATGAAGCAGAAGCGATCATCGGTAAAGATCGTGAAAGTTCTCAGCGTGACCTGTTTGATGCCATTAATAAAGGTGACTACCCACGCTGGAAGCTACAAATTCAAGTGATGCCAGAAGCCGAAGCGTCAAAAGTGCCTTATAATCCCTTTGATCTGACTAAAGTATGGCCTCACAAAGACTATCCATTAATTGATGTCGGTTACTTTGAATTAAATCGTAATCCTGCTAACTATTTCTCCGATGTTGAGCAAGCTGCCTTTAACCCAGCAAATATTGTTCCAGGTATCGGTTTCTCTCCGGATAAAATGTTGCAAGGTCGTTTGTTCTCGTATGGCGACACTCAGCGTTATCGTTTAGGTGTTAACCACTACCAGATCCCTGTTAACGCACCACGTTGCCCATTCCATAACTATCATCGTGATGGTGCAATGCGTGTTGATGGTAACAGTGGTAATGGTGTGACCTATGAACCAAACAGTGCAGGTATGTTCCAAGAGCAGCCTAATTTCAGTGAACCACCATTGACGCTTGAAGGTGCAGCTGATCATTGGAACCATCGCGAAGATGAAGACTATTTCAGCCAGCCGCGTGCATTATATGAACTGCTTGATGATGCAGAGCATCAACGCATGTTCAAACGTCTTGCAGGAGAGTTGATTGAGGCTTCTGAAGAGACACAAAAACGCCAAATTGACCTGTTCAAAAAAGTTCACCCTGAATATGGTGCAGGCGTAGAAAAAGCGTTAAATGCCCTTAAATAATCACGCTTAGTTAAACGTCAGGCTCTTATCTTGAGCCTGATGTTTATTATGAGCCATGCCGGAAATCAGTGATTAGTTTGCACTATTGACGAAACAAGCCCATCTGACTCTGACGATGCTTTATCACCCCTGTTTTCATCAAAAATAGATAAACTACAGTCCTGAATTCTCTTTTGACTGAATAAGGTCGGGTTGCTGTAACACCCAATTTTTCACTTGCTGGCGCGATACCTTAATACCGCTTCCTTTTAAACTATTCTCTAATAGAAAAAAATGAGCAGGATATTGAAAAGGCGCTAGTTTGCCTTTTAGCCAACCTTGAATGGTGTCTAATTCACATTTATCGCTGAACTCAATCACGGCAACAGGCCTTTGACCAAACTCCACATCATCAATTGGAATAATAAAGCTTTGACTCACCGCTGGATGGTTATTAATCACCGCTTCAATATCTTCCGGTTGAACACACTCTCCACCACTAATAAATAAGTTATCCAGCCGCCCGATCACATGATACTCATCGTCGATATATGCGCCTCTATCATTGGTTTTGAACCAACCTTCGATAGTTTTTAATGGCATCATTTTTCCATCAAACCAATACCCCATCGCTTGGCTCTGTGAACGGACCTGAATTTCTCCCTCGACTAAGCGCAACTGTTTCCCTTTAAGTGGAAGGCCAACCCCTTTCTTACCATCTGCACGTTTTGCACAGACGGTCGAAGCCATTTCTGTCATACCATAACCACTCCAGCAATCAATGCCTCTATGTGAGGCAAGATCAGTCAATGCAGTCGGGATCGTCGCGCCACCAAGTAAAACCTGTTTTAAAGATAGTGATAATGTTTCCGTTTGATTGAGTAACCGCCACAATTGTGTCGGAACCAAAGACGCATGGGTAACCGTTTGCAATGCTTCGATAAGCGGTGTTGAGCGTATTGCTAGTTGCGCTCCGCGCAGCAACCAACGCCATAAAATACCTTGCCCTGAAACATGAAATAACGGTAAAGAAAGCAGCCAGCAATCATGCTGTTGGTAATCCATCGCCTGTAACACACCATTTGCACTATCGAGGTGAGCAAGCACATTATGCACTGCCGCCTTTGGTAACCCCGTAGAGCCAGATGTTAAGATCAAAGTGGCGGGTTGGGTCTTCGCATGAGAAAAGTGAGGCAGATGGTGTTCCCACTCATGCGCCGTTACCGCTCGCTCTGACACGGCTAAAATTGGGTAAGTAAACTTAGCCAGTAAACCATCATCAAAATCGATAGCAAAATCAATATTCAGATGTGGTAACAGTTCTGCCAGTAAAGACTCAGGTAAACGAGGGTTAAGAGGCAAAACTTTCGCCCCACAATACAATGTTGCAAGTTGGCTCAATAACAGTTCTACACTATTTTTACCGCGCAACACTACGGTTTGTCCGTCACGTAAACCCTGTTGAGTAAAGTGATAAGCGAGCCTCATCACTCGTTGATTCAGTTGTTCCCATGTCAATGGCTCAATATCGGTAATTAATGCCACTGCTTCAGGTCGATGACTGGCCCAATGTTGCCAAGGCCAGTCTTGGAAAAATACTAACTCTGCCATTCGATAGTCAATTCATCTAATTGCTTCACTGGAAGTGAACTATTTGGCCACGTGCGTATCAGTTGAGACTGGATCAAATCTAATGTGTCCAACCCCGGTAGCGTATTAGGCGTTAATGCATTAGCAATGCGCGCTAACTGAGTCAAACCAAAACTACTTTCAATCGATGAGCTGATCACCGCTTGCAGACCGTGATGATGAGCCTCTGTGACTAATTGGCGGCAATAAGCAAGGCTACCGGTTAACATCGGCTTGATCACAATCGCCGCAACTCCCGGTTGAGGCTCCACCCTAAAACCAGCCTCACGCACACTTTCATCCCATGCAATGGCAATGCCAGTATCTGCGGCATATTGCAGTGATTCTTCCCGTGTTTTACAAGGCTCTTCAAGGAAGTCAATACGATCGCGATAAGCAGGGTTAACATATTTCGCAAAGCCATCTGCTTTTGCACGCGTCCAGCTACGATTAGCATCAAGACGTAATTTTAGGTCAGGCACCGCTTCCAGTAATAGGTTCGCCACCATGCCATCACGTACCGCCTCATACAAGCCGACTTTGACCTTAGCGATTTTTTCGCCTTCCATTGCACTTAGACGCAAAATCAGGTCATCAGGATCACCACTACACAATGGTGCTTTGCGGTAGTCGGCTTGCTCAGGAAGTTCCCCCGATAATTCGGCCAATGCACAACTACAACCAAAAGCTACCGACGGTAACAGGCTTTCCGCTAGTGGCTTACCACTTACCCACTCGGCAAGCCGATGTTTGGCTTCTTCTGTTGCCTCCGCCAGCGTTTCTTGGCTAAATTCGGGGAGCGGTGATATTTCCCCCCACCCTTCGTTATCCCCTTCTTGTAAGCGAACCAGCAACCCATCGCGAGTTTTCAGGCGTTGGTAGCGCAGGATAACGCCTGCCTCCATCGGCAGGCTAAACGCGTAAAGTGTTGCCTTACGCATTATGGATTACGCTTATATTTAGAGAAATCTGGCGCACGTTTTTCATTAAACGCATTGCGTCCTTCTTGACCTTCTTCTGTCATATAGAACAGCATAGTTGCATTGCCAGCCAACTCTTGTAGGCCTGCCTGACCGTCACAATCTGCATTGAGTGCCGCTTTCAAGCAACGTAGTGCCATTGGGCTATTTTCAAGCATTTCACGACACCAGCGTACGGTCTCTTTTTCAAGAGAGGCATATGGTACAACCGTATTCACTAAGCCCATTTCCAATGCTTCTTGAGCGTTATACTGGCGGCACAGGAACCAAATTTCACGCGCTTTTTTCTGACCAACAATGCGTGCCATATAGGATGCACCCCAGCCACCATCAAAAGAGCCTACTTTAGGACCTGTTTGACCAAAAATCGCGTTATCCGCGGCAATCGTTAGGTCACACATCATATGTAATACGTGCCCACCCCCAATAGCAAAGCCAGCCACCATCGCCACAACAGGTTTTGGACAAGTACGAATTTGGCGTTGGAAATCTAGGACGTTGAGATGGTGAGTACCACTTTCATCACGATACCCGCCGTAATCCCCACGAATTTTTTGGTCTCCCCCTGCACAGAATGCTTTTTCGCCTTCCCCCGTCAAGATAATAGTACCGATTTTATCGTCATAACGCGCATCAGCTAACGCTTGGATCATCTCTTTTACGGTCTGTGGGCGAAATGCGTTACGCACCTGTGGACGGTTAATCGTAATCTTTGCAATCCCTTCTGACGACTTGTGATAGAGAATGTCGTCAAACCCTTCTGAGCAATCTTGCCATTCGATTGGGGCATAGAGCTTTTCTTCGCTAGGATAAATCATTATCAAGTTCCTTTAACCACAGTGTGATAAAAAATGATGAAGTGCAGTGGCATAGCCATACGGATTTTCCCGATGAGCATTATGCCCTGCATTATTAATTAGCGTAATCGGCAAAGCATATTGTTGCGAAACGCTTCGAAATTTTTGATCTTGTTCACCACAAAAGTAGCGAAATGGCATCGTAAGCTGATACAGTTTGTCCACCAAAAAAGGCTGTTTAGACAAAGAGGTACTTTCTAACATATCAGCGACAGCTAAGGGGTTATTGTGCTGTCTTAACAAGATTAATTGTTGGCGTTGGCTCGCAGTTAAATGTGCAAATACGGGTTGTTGATACCAATCATTTAACACTTGGCAAATCGGCTCGTGGCGAAAACGTTGCGCCCAATGGTGGTCGTTGGTGTAACGAGACTCCCGCTCCGATGGGCTATTTAGCCCAACATTTCCCCCTTCAATTACCAACCCACTTAAACCTGCTGGTTGGCGATAACAAGCCGTATGCATAGCAAGGCGTGCACCCAACGAATACCCAATAAGGTAATAATGTTGAATACCATGATGTTGTAAAAGTTGAACTAACTGCTCATCAAAATCAGCAAAACTTTGGCAGCTTATAGACTGAGATAATCCATGACCGGGCAAATCAACACGCAATGACGGGAAGTTAGGGCACAATTCCACCATCGGCAGCCATTCATCGGCGCTACCGAGCAGCCCGTGTAACCACACTAACCAAGGCCCCGAATGATGTTCATTGTGTCGATAAGCCGCTAACATCAGAAACTGCCTACCTCATCAAGTAACTGTTTTAAAGTTCGCGCACCTTCGTCACTCTCGGTGTTTAATTCAATCAACAATGTCCCTTGTTGGTTATACCAAAATTGTTCAACAGTGGTTTTTAGAGAGAGCCAATCTTTAGGTGCTGCGTACTGCAAGCCAAACATCAGTGCCGCATGCTGAAAGTGAATATTTTGTGGCATACAATAATACTGCTGCCTTGCCGCTTCAGGCGTAGGTAGCATAGAAAATATCTGCCCACCGTTATTATTCACCACAATTAAAATCGTTGGCGCTGAAGGTGCTCGCAATAAAGCGAGGCTATTGAGGTCATACAGTGCCGAAAGGTCACCAACAATCCCCAAGGTCGGCTTGGTGGTTGCCCGCTGGACACCAGACATTGTTGAAATTAGACCATCGATACCACTGGCCCCCCGATTACTATAAACCGGATAACCCACGGGTAATTGCGCCAAAGCATCAATTAGCCGAACAATTAAGCTATTACCCACAAATAACTGCCCTTTTGGCGGCAGTAGCGCTGGTAATTGATGCGCAATCGCGGCTTCAGAAAAGTGATTGCGTAACTTTGTACTCACATGCCGTTGTGTCTGCTCAGCCAACGAGTAAAGATCTTCACACCAAGCCCCTCTTGGTTGAGCGGGATGAGCATCAAGCCACCCTTTAATTGAGCATGTTAATTTACGTCCGTAGTGATGAGCGGGGTCAAGGCGTTCTGGGATCGTATCAATGATCCAGTATTCTTGTGGATGGCACTGCGCTTGCCATTGAAGTAGGCGTTTTCCTGTTAAGCTCGAGCCGAATTGTACCACCAGTTCAGCTTCATTAAGTCGCGCTTTGGCCTGTGGATGAGCTAACCATAAATCTGCACAAGGATAGGGTTGCCCTGTTTGTGACAACACATCGCTAATTAACGGCCAGCCAAGTTCCTTCGCCCAGTTTGCAACACGCTCACCATCTTGACTATTCATACGGCCCGCAATAACAACCCCTTTTTTCTGACGCCAAAAATACCAGTCAGAAATATGGGCAACGGTGTTGGTTAAAGGCTCGCTTAACCAAGGTAAATTAGAATGCCACCAATCGCCAAGTTGTTGCTGCCATTCATAATCTCCTTCCGTTTCACCATACAGCGGCTCAGCAAATGGGCAGTTAATATGGAAAGCGCCGTGGTGTAGTTGATTCATCCCATTATCAATGGCACTGACTAACCATTTCGCCGAAATATCACGCGTTGGTCGGGGTAACATCAAACTTTGTGATGGGTGTGACGCAAAGATATGTGTTTGGCGAATAGCCTGATTCGCGCCACAATCGATAAGCTCCGGTGGTCTATCTGCCGTCAAAAAAATGACTTTTTCGCCAGTCAGTCCGGCTTCAATTAGGGCAGGATAGAGGTTAGCCACTGCGGTTCCTGAAGTGACGATCACGCCGACAGGCTCAAGGCTTGCTTTTGCTAAACCTAAAGCTAGATGCCCCAAGCCTCTTTCATCAAAATGAGTATGGCAGTGAAGCTTATTGTTATTCGCTGCTGCTAACGTCAAAGGTGTAGAGCGAGAACCAGGCGCAATACAAATATGTTTCATACCGTGGCGGGTGAGTGCTTCGATAATAATCTCAGCCCAACGCATATTAAAAACAGAATTCGACATAATGAGCTCAATAAGTTGTTTATTATCAGTAAGTGTAATGCGCTTGATATAAATTTCTTGATCTTAGAACAATTTTTAGTGAACTAATTGAAACCAAAAGAAAAATAACCATATTATATTTATGGTTTTTCAGGGGGTTCAAGTAGAGATTTAAGCCCCGCAGCTTTATTTTCAATTTCAATCCATTCTTGTTCCGGATCAGAATCACTGACAATCCCAGCCCCCGAGAACAATGACAACCGTTGATGTTCAATTTGAGCACAGCGTAAGGACACGGCGAACTCACTTTTATTTAAGCTAACGAAACCTCCCGTTCCAGCGTACCAGCGGCGCGAGAAAGGCTCATGTTCCGTTAAAAACTGACGAGCAACCGTTCTCGGCAACCCACATACCGCAGCAGTAGGTTGTAAACGCTGTAAACATTCACTGTCTGAAAGTGACACTAAAGTTGCGGCAATCGAACGATAGAGGTGTTGGATCTTGCGTAGGCGAATCACTTTCGCGGGGGAAACATCAATACCCGTTACAATACCTTGTAACTGCTGGCAAATATCGTCCACGACCACTAAGTTTTCGTGTTGGTTCTTACTGTCTTCCATCAACCATTTTGCTTTTTCAGCAGCAATCGCGTCATCAGGATGATTCGCGACTGTACCTGCAAGTGCCTCCGAATTGAGTTGTGTACCTTGTCGTAGATACAAACGCTCCGGTGTTGAGGACAGAAAACCTGTTTCTTGGCTTAATGCCATCATAAAATGGTAGCATTGAAAATTAACTCGTTGGCTTGCCGCTAAAAATTCCGCCACAGAAACGGGTTGTGACAACGTCAATTTCGTTTCACGCGCCATCACAACTTTTTCCATCTCCCCGGCTCTCATTTTCGCGATAGCTTTATTTAATAGGTGGCACCACTGCGCCTTTTCAGGGAAATGTTCATGACCGATAATTTGTGTATTTAAAGGTGGCAATGTTGCCGCTGGCTTGAGCTGCTTTAAAAATGCGATTGCGGCTAAACGGTCATCTTCACCTTTGATATTAAGATAGACTGATATTGATGAACGAACGCGAAAAATTTCTAAACGCGGTAAAAAGTAAAACGTTGCCTGTTGTTTATCGGCCAATGAAATTCCTTCACCAACCGCGTTCCAGCCATTTAAGCCCCATAAACGCATATCGGGATACTGGGCATGTAAAGACAAAAACTGTTCGGCCTCAGTGATTGCGTTAAATTCATATACGGTTCCCAGAGCGCTACACTCATCCGTTCCCGTGCGCTGATACCAATAGAACTGCGGATAACAGGATTGAGCCGATAGCCAAGCTAACCCAGGAAATGTAGAGTGACCATCCAATTGCCAATGTAGACGTATGAATTCTTGATTGCCCAATGCCAATGTTGACAGTTGATGAAGAATTTCAGTTATTAAATTATCTATTTTTTTATATACCACTTTAGATCCCTACTGCCACACTCAACAAAGACTATCGATAATTATATAGTGCAATATAATTTATTAATACATTGATTATTTCTGACAATAGGTGTTACGCCTCGTAAAATCAAATATGTATTAGTAATTTTTTATTACATCACCAATAAATCACTACGCATCTTATTGTATAGATTAAAAAATTTAACTTTAATTATTTACTTGACTTATATCAATCTTTATCTTCAAGATCACACAAAAACACCATTTTGTTTTTTTTACTTGATGGTTATTTGTTAATCATATTTGTACAAAGTAAAATAATCATCATCGGGTAACAATACGGTAAGTATTCAAATACGTCACATCACACTAAAAAAACATTAATTATAATTACGATATTAAAAAATAAAAAAATGATATGACAAAAACAATGCTCGCAGAGTTAATATTTATTATTCACTCTCTTAACGCGTCAAAGAGTGACATAATATTTTTATCTTAGAACATTTAATATAACCTCCTGCACTTTTATGATTAGACATTTCAACATTTAATCATAATGAATTTATTATCGATTATATTAGGTCGTCAATTTATAATATATATTTTCATATTTTAGTATCTACTTTTAGGCGATCCTTAAAGTAATTTATTCTTAACTATACGGGGTAAATGCGAATCTAATGTTTTATCATGGGTGATAAATTGCTTAAAGATAATACTATTTTTAGCTCTATCATTTTTATTGCATCACTCATATTTGTGATTTTCTGTTGTCTACCTTTTATTTCAACCACAATACTTAATTGGAAATGAACCATTATGAGTGAAATAACTTATGACAAAATAATTGAAAAAGAGAATATAGGAGCGGCAACTCTTGCATTATTAACCAACCAAGACCCTCACTCTGCTCGCCCCGCCGGCATTTTTACTCACCAAGATTTAGTGAATATTCATCGATATACCCATTTTGCCCTTTCATTACCAACATCAACATTAGAAATCCATTCATGGCTAAAAATTAATGAATCAACTGATTTACCCATAAAAATTAGCGCACTGACTGAGGTTATTCAATTAATTCACACCCATGCCAGCGGTTGGGATGGTGTCGAACAAGAAGTTAAACAACAATCTATTAATTTATCACTGATTAGTCGAAATATTGTTCAGACTGGAAATCAAATCATTGAATACATTAATGATATGCCTATTATACAGCAAATAGCGAATAGCATTGACGACTTGTCAGCCGAGGCGCTAGATGGGCTTACTTACCAAAATGATGACCAGCAAATTGCCACAGAATTATTAAGCATACTGAATCTCATCCAAGATGATATTAAAATGCAAGCCAATAAAACTTCTAGGATTAAAAATACTATTTCTGACTTTCGAGTACATATTATTGGAGGTGCTTTATCTAATAATCAACATGTTGATTCTTTATTATTTAAAGTTAAGTCAATTTATTTGCAATTAGATTCTATTGATGATATTAATTCTGAATCACATCTTTTTGAGAAAGTCACTTTACTCAAAAAAGAGGTATTAACACTCGAAAAAGAATATGAGCATTTTGTTAAGTTAAGCTTTACAGGCCTTGCTGGTGGTTTAATTGGATTACTGATTACAGGAGGGATATTCGGCAGCAAAGCTGAAAAAGTCCGCCATCGAAAAAACGCATTACTTAAAGAAATTGTTGAAATCAATAACAAACTCAATAAAGATCGCTTTATTAAAAAAGTTATTTTTGATATTCAAGTACATTTACAGAAGATTGAAGGCTATTTTAAAGATGCAAGATTAGCAGTTGACCATTTAGACTATATGTGGCTTGTTATTTTGACCGAAATTAAGCAGTCAATAGAAACTTTTGCGCGTATTGATAATGCTGCCAACCTTTTAAAGTTTATTGCTCGTTTCAAAAAAATTATCACCGCATGGGCGTCTGTGCAAACTTACTCAGAACAACTCATTGAACTATTTGATATTAAAATGACACATTACTCTCATGCTTAATAAAGGTAATACTATGCACCAAACCGTAAATTTCCCAGTTTTACCTGCTATTGAGTTTTATCAGGTAAGAATGCTCATTAATAAAATTAATAATTTTAATCATAACATTCTAAGTTACGATCCGAGCATTTTTAATCGAATAAAACGGATTGCTACTCAGGCAGAAAGTCTCAATGAGCAAATCAGAAACTCATTGCCAATAATGAAATTAAAAACTCGTTATATCATTGATAGTACGATTAGCGAGCGATTTTCAAGTCAGGATGTTGATGACTTAAAGGGGGGGCAGCAGGATTTAGAGTTAACAGAATTTATCGATGATTTTACTGAGCTTAAAAATGAGCTAGAGAAGCTAACGGCACCTTTACGTACCACAAGCGATTATCTATTGGCATTACAATTAGAAGAAGCAAACCACCTTAAAAGTGAGAGCTATCGTAACCTACAAAATCGCCTTTTATTACTGGCTAACAATAATCAAAAGACATTGGATGAGTTTAACCAAGAGTTAATTGCTATTGTTAAAGCTGAAGAAGTTATCTTAAATTACAAGCTAGCGGATTTATTTGATCATGTTTTTCCTGATATATCGCTCATTGAATCATTAAATATCCCTCCTTCTAAAAAAGATCTGCTAAAAATTGCGATTGCCTGTGCCAAGCGCTTACTCACTATCCTTGACAATGGCTTAGATTTTATAAAATTGGTCAATGTTCGACTCTATTTGGTCGATCAAATCGCTGTTTTAAATGAGAAAGACCAGCAGTTTAAAAAGCGCATTGATAAGCTGACACACCTACTTATGCTCACTAAAGATATTTCAAAAATAGATGAGCAACGACAAGATGTGGCTGCCCATTTTCAGCAGTTACAATCTTATTTAACGCAATGGATTGACTATATGCAGACATGTTTAGACGAGCAGACGTTTAATATCCATAATGCCATCAAATCTTGTGAAGCCTTTATGGACTTTATTAATGAAGCCGAATATCAATATCAGCGCCAATTAGCTGATTAAAAAAAACGGCTACTGAAAAGTAGCCGTTTATTTTACTGTGATGGCGGTGAAGATTAAAGCGGGCTCACAGCCAATACCATATAGGAGAGATTGATAAGCGGTTGCGGCCATACCCCTAGCAGGATCACGATAATTGCACAGATAGCAGCAACAACTGTCCCGAAAGTGGCTTTTTCTGGCCCAGTATAACGATCTGCATGTTCTGCATCACGGCTATACAAGCTTGCCATAAAGCGTAGATAGTAGAATAGACCAATCGCACTACCTAAGACCACGGCACCAGTTAACCACCATAGCTCTGCCTTCACTGCGGAAATAATCACATAGAATTTACCAATAAACCCTAATGTAATTGGTATACCAGCCAGAGAAAGCATCATCACGGTAAGCACTGTCGCAAGTACAGGCTTATGCCAGAACAGCCCGCGAAATGCACTCAAGTCATCTTGGTCATCGCCACGATATGGGCTAGAAATAATGCTGATCACACCAAAGGCGCCCAAACTTGCAAACAGATAGCCGACTAAATAGATAGCGACAGTGACTTGGGAATCTGTTGGGGCGGCGCGTAATGCAACTAAGGCAACCAGCAGGTATCCCATGTGAGAAATGGACGAATAACCAAGTAGGCGTTTGGCACTTTTCTGAGTGATAGCCATCAGGTTACCAAACAGAATCGAAGCAATAGCGATGACGCTAACAACAATCGCCAATGTATTACTTTGAGCAGCAGGCGCTTCCATAAAGATACGCATTAATACTGCAAAGATACCAATTTTACTTCCCGTTGCTAAGAACGCGGATACCGGAGCTGGAGCACCTTGGTAAACGTCTGGAGTCCATAATTGGAATGGGAACAGTGATAATTTAAAACCGAAGCCTACAATCAACATCCCCAAGCCAATCAACACCAATGGCGCATGGATTTGGCTATCAGAAAGACTCTGACCCACAGCCGCAAAGCTTAAGCTGCCTGATTCTGCATACAGTAAGGCGATACCAAAGAGCAAGAAAGAAGAGGCAGCGGCAGATAACAGCATGTATTTGATACCTGCTTCCAGCGAACGTTTACGTTCAAAGGTGTAAGCCACAAGACCGAACAAGGGTAAAGAGATCAATTCAATACCAATGAACATGGATGCCATGTGGTTAGCCATTGAAAGTAAGACGCCCCCTGTTACCGCAATCGCCAGTAACAGATGGAATTCTTCTTTATTATCATTAAAGCCTTCCAACCAATGGAAAGCAAAAATGCTGGTTGCCATACCCGCAATCAGGACCAATGCGCTGTAGAACATCGCATAGCCGTCAACACGAATAAGCGGAGTGACTTCTATTGGCAGACCCTCTGCAATAAAGAACAGAGATAGCAGCGCAACGGCGAAGCCGAATACTGTCAGTGTGGCACTTGTTAGGTGATCGCGTCGCCACGCAATGGACAGCATCACAACCACCGCCGTCAATCCGACGATCAATAGCGGGAGTATTGCGATCAATTGTTGAAGTGTTATTGTCATGGCGAATTACGGCCTTAATGTTGTAAGTGAAGCAGTGTACAAGTTATGTAATGTTTCCATCGCACCCTCTGAAGTATCCAGAATTGGTTGTGGATAGAAGCCAATAATAACCAGTAAAACAGCCAGAGCCAGCAGCACACCAAATTCACGTGCTGTTAACCCTTTCATTTCGCTCTCGGATTTTGGTGTACCGTAGTAGGTTTGTTGCATCATCCACAATGAGTAGACAGATGCGAACACCACACCAAAGACCATGATGCAAGTCACCAGCGTAAATTGGCTGAATGTACCAAACAGGATCATGAATTCACCGATAAAGTTACCTGTGCCCGGCATACCTAAAGTTGCAGCGGCAAAGAACAGTGATAAACCCGGTAACCATTTAATACGTTTCCATAATCCACCCATCATGCGCATATCACGGGTTTGTGTACGCTCATACAACTGCCCGCTGATGATAATTAATGCTGCACCTGACAAGCCATTTGTGATCATTTGGATCACTGCACCTTGGTATGCAAGAACAGAGCTAGCGTAGATTGCCACCGTCACAAATCCCATGTGAGACAAGCTACTGTATGCAGCAAGACGCTTAATGTCTGTTTGTTTAAATGCAAGCCATGCACCGTAGAAAATGCTGATCACACCAAGTGTCATCGCAATAGGTGTAAACTCGATCGATGCTTCAGGGAACAGAGGTAGTGTAAAACGCAACAGGCCGTAAGCCGCTGTTTTCAACATGATACCTGAGATATCCACAGAGCCTGCTGTTGGCGATTGCTCTTGGGTATCCGCCATCCAACCGTGGAATGGCACTAATGGCATCTTAACCGCAAAGGCAATAAAGAAGCCTAACATTAGCATAAAGCCAACGGTGCTAGACATCTGAGTACCAAGCAACTCATTGTAGTTAAATGTCCACACAGAGGTGTCGCCGAAGTGGACTAATGCTAATCCAACAATCGACACCAACATAATCAAGCCACTCGCTTGTGTGTAGATAAAGAACTTAGTGGCAGCGTTAATATGCTGTCTGTTTTCTGCTCCTTTGTGCCCCCAGTTAGCAATCAGGAAGTACATTGGGATTAACATCATTTCCCAGAAGAAGAAGAACAAGAACAGGTCAACCGCCGTAAAAATCCCCATCACACCTGCAATAATCCACAGCAGGTTAAAGTGATAAGCACCTTGGTTGGCTTGGTTTTCACTCCACGAACTGAGGACTGAGAAAGCCCCCATGATCGCGGTTAGTACCACCATTAACAGTGATAAGCCATCAATCGCCAGATGGAAATTAATACCCAGCATTGGGATCCACGGCATTGAGTATTCCACTTGCCATTGTGGAACACCTTGTGGATTTACCAGAGAGTAATCTCCCTGTAGCCATAACAAGATTGATAATATTAATGTTATTCCCATTGAAGCCAGCGCAACCCAACGTGGTGCGCGGTGGCTAAACCGGTCAGCCTGCCAGCTTAGCAGGCCACCGATGAAGGGAATGAGTATTAGCCAGGGTAATAGCATGGCGCAATGTGTCCCTTAATTAAACCAAAAGCAGCAGAGCAAGAATCAGCACTGCACCCAGCCCCAATGAGGCAACATACCAACGGACCTGACCGTTCTCACTAATTGCCAACCTTTTGTTTGCCCAACGAGACAAGCAGGCAGGTAGGTTCATCAATGAGTTCACAGGATCGCTTTCCAGTAGCCATGCAACACCCTTGAAAGGTTTTACAAAGACAACGTCATACAGCCAGTCGAATCCCCACGCATGATACCACCATGTTGAGAAGAAACGGCCTGGTGCACTTTTCGCGATAACTGTGGCGATAGAGCGTCTGTACAGATAAATGAATGCCACAATCAACAGTCCGATAACAGCAAGGCTACCTGAAAGCATCTCCAACTGTAGCTTACCAGCTTCATGCTCCAGTGGATTAACAGGGAATACGCCTTCTAACGGCTGGTGAATCTGCGCACCAATAAATGTCGCTAAAATTGCCAAAATGCCCAATGGTATGGAGTGAGTAAATCCTTTGACCTTGTGCGCTTTAATTTTCGCTTCGCCATGGAAGGCGATGAAAATCATACGGAAAGTATACATTGCTGTCAGTAGTGCACCGATGAGGCCAGCCCATAAGAGAACCGTTTGGCCATCCACTTCTGCACCCCACAAAATAGCGTCTTTACTGTAGAAACCGGCCGTGAATAGAGGTAGTGCAGCCAGTGCACTTCCGCCGATTAACATCACCGTATAGACGTATGGAATTTGCTTACGCAATCCACCCATTTTGAAAATATTTTGTTCGTGATGACAAGCAATGATCACCGAACCTGCTGACAAGAACAACAGCGCTTTAAAGAAGGCGTGCGTCATCAGGTGGAAAATAGCTGCATCCCACGCCTGAACACCTAGAGCCAAGAACATATAACCAATTTGGCTCATGGTTGAGTAGGCCAATACACGTTTGATATCGGTTTGAACCAATGCTGCACAGCCAGCTAACAACAGGGTGACACCGCCCACAATGCCGACCAGATGTAAGATTTCTGGTGCCATCAAGAACAATGCATGGGTACGAGCAACAAGATAAACACCCGCGGTTACCATGGTTGCTGCGTGGATCAGAGCAGAGACCGGAGTTGGACCCGCCATCGCATCGGCTAGCCATGTCTGGAGTGGTAATTGAGCAGATTTACCTACCGCACCACCTAAGATCATTAAGGTTGCCCATGTGATTGCACTGCCACCTTCTGCCATTTTTTTGTGGTGCCATTACAGCCATTTCGCTGAAGTTCAAAGTACCGAGTTCATTCCACAGAATAAACATACCGATAGCTAAGAACACGTCACCAACACGCGTAATGAAGAAGGCTTTCATTGCCGCTTTGCCGTTATCTGGATTGGTGTAGTAGAAACCGATCAACAGGTAACTGCACAGCCCTACCCCTTCCCAACCGAGATACATCAGCATCATGTTATCGGCGAGTACTAAAACCACCATGCTCGCGATGAACAAGTTAGTGTAAGTAAAGAAGCGTGAATACCCTTCCTCACCACGCATATACCAAGAAGCATAAACGTGGATCAGGAAGCCAACGCCCGTTACAACACCTAACATCGTCAGTGAGAGGCCATCAAGGCGAATCGTAAACGGGATATTGAAATCTCCCACTGACATCCAAGTCCAAAGCAGATCGGTGTACGGAGGATATGCACCATTTGCAAGTACAGGTTGTTCTAAAAACTCAATACCCGCATACAATGCAACAACCGCTGCAAGGCCGACGACTCCAGCCCCAATAATAGCTGAAACATTTTCTGACCAACGACCGCGGGAAAATGCTAATAGCACTGACCCCAGAAGCGGAAACAGAATTGTTAAATAGAGTAAATTCATCCGCGCATCTCACTGACTTTATCAATATTCAGGTTCTGACGATGACGATGGAGTTGCAGTAACAACGCCAATCCAATACTCGCCTCCGCTGCAGCCAGTGCAATTGCCAGAATGTACATTATCTGGCCGTCTGGTTGCCCCCAAAAACTCCCAGCGACCACAAAAGCGAGCGCTGTTGAGTTAATCATGATTTCCAGTCCGATCAGCATGAAAAGCAAGTTGCGGCGGATAACAAGGCAGCTTAGCCCCATCACAAACAAAATAGCCGCTAAAATCAGACCATGTTGAAGAGGTATCATTATTGTTCCTCCGCTTTCGCTTTCGCATTGCTAACAAGATCAGCACTGTTTTCAGTACGGTCACGACCTACGTGGAACGCAACTACTAAGCCTGCTAGCAGTAACAATGATGCCAATTCAACCGCTAGGACATAAGGTCCAAACAAGCTAATTGCCACCTCTTTCGCACTAATCACCGTGCCAGTAATACCGTCTTGGTATGACAGGCTGGTAATGCCGTAAACCAGAAGTGCCAGCAATACTGCAGATAACAGTGCCGGCCCAATCCAGTTTTTCGGTGCTAGCCATTCACGCTCTTGCTCTTGAACAGAGCGCCCAAGGTTGAGCATCATCACCACGAAAACGAACAGTACCATGATGGCACCCGCGTATACGATGATCTCCAAAGCCCCCGCAAAGTATGCGCCGAGCGAGAAGAACACCATAGACAGTGCCAGCAGAGAAACAACCAGATACAACAACGCATGTACCGGGTTAGTATTGGTTATCACCCTCAAAGTCGCTAAAACAGCAACCAGACCGGCGATATAAAATGTAAATTCCATGAATATCGCTCCTTATGGCAACAGGTCTTTGACGTTAATTGGTTTGGCTTCGTTATCCGCTTCACCTTTGTCTTTACCTGCAATCGCCATACCCGATTTACGGTAAAAGTTATAATCAGGATATTTACCCGGACCTGAAATTAATAAGTGATCTTTTTCATAAACAAGATCTTGACGACGCCATTCACCCATTTCAAAGTCAGGTGTTAATTGGATTGCCGTTGTTGGGCAAGCCTCTTCACACAACCCACAGAAAATGCAGCGTGAGAAGTTAATGCGGAAAAATTCAGGATACCAACGCCCATCCTCATGCTCCGCTTTTTGCAGTGAGATACAGCCCACTGGGCAAGCAACCGCACATAAGTTACAGGCAACACAACGCTCTTCACCGTCTGGGTCACGGGTTAATACGATACGACCACGGTAACGGGGCGGCAGGTAAACTGGCTCTTCGGGATACATTTGCGTTTCACGTTTTTGGAACGCATGCAAACCGACCAACCAAATACTGCGTACTTGAGTGCCGAAACCGACCAATAAATCTTTCAATGTCATGGTTCAATCACCCCTTACTGAGCGTTGTATAAAATAACTGCTGCGGTACCCAGCAGGTTAAGCAGAGTCAGCGGCAGGCAGATTTTCCAACCGAAAGACATCACTTGGTCATAACGTGGGCGTGGTAAAGATGCACGGATCAGGATAAACATCATCATGAAGAAGGCAGTCTTAATCGCAAACCACAGGAATGACGGCAAGAAAGGTCCATGCCAGCCACCAAAGAACAGCGTTACAATCAAGGCAGAGACTGTAACAATACCGATATACTCACCAACGAAGAACAGGCCGAATTTCATACCTGAATATTCAACGTGGTAACCATCCGCAATCTCTTGTTCAGCTTCTGGTTGGTCAAACGGGTGACGGTGACATACCGCAACACCTGCAATCGCAAACGTCACAAAGCCAAAGAATTGAGGAATGATGTTCCACATACCTTTCTGAGCGTCCACAATATCAATCAAATTGAAAGAGCCTGCTTGAGCCACAACCCCCATCAATGAAAGACCTAAGAACACTTCGTAGCTCACCGTTTGTGCGGAGGCACGCATCGCACCTAGCAGTGAGTATTTGTTGTTACTTGACCAACCAGCAAACAGCACGGCATAAACCGCAAGACCTGCCATCATCAGGAAAAATAAGATCCCGATATTCAGGTCAGCGACATACCATGTTGGGCTGACAGGTACGATAGCAAAAGCGAGGAACAGCGAACAAAAACGCAATCACAGGTGCTAACGTAAAGATTTTTTTGTCTGCAAACTGTGGGATCCAGTCTTCTTTGAACAACATTTTGAACATGTCGGCCATTAACTGCCCCATGCCAAATGGTCCAACGCGGTTAGGGCCATAACGATTTTGGAATAAACCGAGAATACGGCGTTCACCCAAACTCATGTATGCCCCACAGATCACAACAACCAATAGGATGACAATCGATTTAAGGACGGAAACTAAAATTTCCATCACTTCTGGGGATATCCAATCCATCATGCCCCCCTCCGCAGATTATTGACTGATACACCCGCCATGGCTGGTGCAATACCTGGCATACCCAATGGCAGACCGATTTGACCACTCGACAGATTTTTACTCACGCGCACCGTCAGATTAAAGGTTTGTCCTTCATAACTGAACTCCGCTTGAGTACCTGCTGCAAGGCCAATCGCCGCGGCATCTTTTTCATTCAACATGATATAAGGTTCCGGCATGCGCTGCTGGATCACCTCAGAGCGTTGTGACATCTCATCACTGCCGAACAAGTGATAGTAAGGCGCAACCACCCACTGAGCTTCAGTCGCCTGATAAGCCGCTGGGATCTCCGTGAAATAACCCAGTTTACCTTCTGTTGAATTAAACAAACGAACGCCCGGATCACCAAAACGCAGATGGCCACCCACTTCACTTTGGAATTTGTTCCAAGCTTGTGGTGAGTTCCAACCTGGTGCCCATGCAAATGGAATTTGCTGACGTGGTGCCGTTGGGCTGTTGTTCCCTTCCATAGAGAACGCAAACGCCGTGTCTTTATCTTGCGGTTGGCGCTGTTCATGAACCGATTGATTCGCTAGCATCGCCGTACGCCCACTATAACGGTGTGGCTCACGAGCAAGTTTCTGACCACGAATACGGAAAGATGCTTTTGGTGCCGCATCGACAATACCTTCAAACTGAGGTAACGCAGCCACACAATCCGCAATAACATGATCAAGCTGAGACCAATCTGCATCACGTGCTTGCGCTTCTGTTTGCAGTGAATGCAACCAGCGCCAGCTTTCGTTCATGACGATAGATTTATCGTAGAAAGATGGGTCAAAGACTTGGAAGAAGCGTTGAGCGCGACCTTCTTGGTTGATCAAGGTTCCATCTGCTTCCGCAAAACTTGCCGCAGGTAATACCAAGGTGGCTTTATCCATAATGGCAGTATGTTGATGATCCGCCACAATGAGGTGCTTCAATTTCGCCAATGCACTATCGACAGCGTTAACACTGCTATGACGGTAAAGGTCATTTTCCATCACAATAGCGACATCGACTTCATTTGCATTAATGCGCTCAAATGCACTATCCAACGGCTGTGCTTTCATCATTGCGAGACCAAAACTATTCGCGTGGGAAGCAAGGTAAGATAGCCCCACTTGAGCACCTTTTGCTTTGAGTGCAAACGCAACGTTAGCAGCCGCTTGGATCATCGCATCGCTTGCTGAGTGGCTACCACTGATAATCAATGGTTTTTTCGCACTGGCCAGCGCTTGAGCAATGGTTTCAACTTTAGCTCGTAAATCAGCAGGTAAATCTGTTACAGCCGGTGCATCACCATTAATCATGTTCGCAATAGCGAAACCAAAACGCGCTTGGTCTGCAACAGGAGCACGGTAGTTAAATGCCGCGATATCATCTAAACGCGTATCGTCAACGTTAGTGATAAACAGAGGGTATTTCGCGTGTTGGCCGATATTCATGATCGCCGCTATTTGCCAGTCTGCCACTTTTTGGGCCGCTGCCATTTCACGAGCTTTACCTTTAACGGCTTGGCGAACCGAGAGTGCCATACGAGCACCCGTCTGAGTTAAATCTTCACCCAGAACCAGTACTGCATCGTAATCTTCCACTTCGCGTAAGCTTGGTGTATAGATCCCCCCGTTTTGCAGAATGTTGTGCATCAATTCAAGGCGACGCTGTTCATCTGCCGAAACACCTGAGTAGAAGTTTTCCGCGCCAACTAATGCACGGAGTGCATAGTTACTTTCGACACTGGCACGTGGAGAGCCGATACCAATCACTTTTTTCGCTTGATTGATGATCTGTGCACCACTTTGCATCGCTTCAATGGCTGAAATCACTTGTTTCACGCCATCTTTATTTAGCAGTGGCTGGCGAGGTCTATCTTTACGGTTAACATAACCATAGCCAAAGCGCCCACGGTCACACAGGAAATAGTGGTTTACTGAGCCGTTGTAGCGGTTTTCAATACGGCGTAATTCACCATAACGTTCACCTGGGCTAGTGTTACAACCGATGCTGCACTGTTGGCAGATCCCCGGTGCAAACTGCATATCCCATTTACGGTTATAGCGTTCTGAATGTGTTTTATCGGTAAATACCCCCGTTGGACACACTTCAACTAAGTTACCGGAGAATTCACTCTCCAGAGTGCCATCTTCAGTACGACCGAAGTAGACATAGTTGTGTGCGCCATACACGCCTAAATCCGTACCATCTGCGTAATCTTTGTAATAACGCACACAACGATAGCAGGCAATACAGCGGTTCATTTCATGGTTAATGAAAGGCCCCAGATCCTGATTGATGTGAGTACGCTTGGTAAAACGGTATTTACGCATATTATGACCGGTCATTACCGTCATATCTTGTAAATGACAGTTGCCCCCTTCCTCACAGACTGGACAGTCGTGTGGGTGGTTGGTCATTAGCCATTCCACAACACTTTCACGGAATTGTTTGGCCTCTTCATCATCGATAGAGATGTAAGTCCCTTCCGTTGCCGGTGTCATACAAGACATCACGAGACGACCACGAGTGTCATCCGCGTTTTGATATTGCTTAACCGCACACTGGCGGCAAGCGCCAACGCTTCCCAGCGCCGGATGCCAGCAAAAATAAGGAATATCTAGCCCCAGAGAAAGGCAGGCTTGTAACAGGTTTTCAGACCCGTTTACATCATATTCTTTGCCGTCTACATATATTGTAGCCATAGTCAGCATGCTTCCCAAAGGCCCGCTCAACAGCAGGCGTTAATCAAAAATACGTTCTTCGTGAAAATCGATTTTTGCGGTTGCTCATTCGCAAAAATATTACCAACGCTGTTTTAATAGGTTGGGCTGGATACCGGCTATCTGAGCAATATTGCGCAGATCTTTTTGCGAGATACCCGCTTCGAATTCTTCACGGAAATATTTGATGGCGCTCTGTAATGGCTCTACCGCACCCGGTGCGTGAGCGCAGAAAGTTTTACCCGGACCTAAGAAACGGCAAAGTTGCTCTAATGTTTCAATATCGCCCGGCTGCCCTTCCCCTTTTTCTAACGCCTGCAAAATTTTCACGCTCCATGGCAAGCCATCACGGCAAGGCGTACACCAGCCACAGGATTCACGAGCGAAGAAAGTTTCAAGGTTACGAACCAGAGACACCATGTTGATTTCATTATCCACGGCCATCGCTAACGCAGTACCTAAACGGCTCCCTGCTTTACCGATAGATTCAAAATCCATTGGTAAATCAAGATGATCGCCAGTTAAAAAGTCAGTACCCGCGCCGCCGGGTTGCCATGCTTTTAATGTCAGTCCATCACGCATCCCACCTGCATAATCTTCCAACACTTCGCGTGCTGTTGTGCCAAATGGCAATTCCCATAAGCCTGGATTTTTCACTCTGCCTGAAAAGCCCATCAGCTTGGTGCCCGCATCTTTACTCTTGCCAGCACTGAGGTTGATATACCATTGCTCACCATGCTCTAAGATGGCAGGAACGTTACAGATAGTTTCAACGTTGTTTACGCAAGTAGGTTTACCCCATGCACCTGACGTTGCAGGGAATGGTGGTTTTGAACGTGGGTTCGCGCGACGCCCTTCAAGGGAGTTAATTAATGCCGTTTCTTCACCACAGATATAACGACCAGCACCGGTATGCACGAACAGTTCAAAGTCAAAGCCTGAACCTAAAATATTTTTACCGAGTAACCCAGCCGCTTTCGCTTCTTCGATGGCGCGACGTAGGTGTTTGGCCGCCTCAACATATTCACCGCGTAGGAAGATATAACCACGATAAGCTTTTAGCGCATAAGCCCCGATGATCATGCCTTCAACTAAAAGGTGAGGCAGTTGCTCCATCAAAAGACGGTCTTTATAGGTGCCTGGTTCCATTTCATCCGCATTACATAAAAAGTAACGCAGTTTCATGTTTTCGTCTTTTGGCATCAGGCTCCATTTCAGACCAGTGGAGAAACCTGCACCGCCGCGGCCTTTTAGCCCAGCGTCTTTGACAAGGCTAACCACCTCGTCAGGTGCCATGCCTTTAAGTGCACGTTCAACACCTTTATATCCATTCTTACTACGATACTCATCCAGCCAAAACAGGTTGTTTGTCATCACGCAAACGCCATGTCAACGGATGTGTTTCCGCAGTACGGATCACTTGTTTAAAGGAGTTTGTCATGGATACTGCTCCAGTAACTTTTTAATATCTTCAGGCTGTACGTAGCTGTGAGTGTCCTCATCAATCATCATAGTAGGACCCTTATCACAGTTACCCAAACAACAGGTTGGTAGCAGCGTAAAGCGGCCATCTGCCGTTGTTTGCCCTGGACGAATATTTAACTGATTGATAATTTCAGCTTCTAATCCTTGGTATCCCGTAATATGGCAAACCACACTATCGCAATAACGAATAATGTGGCGTCCTACAGGTTGACGGAAGATTTGGCTATAGAATGTCGCCACACCTTCTACATCACTCGCGGGGATACCTAGTACTTCGGCAATCGCGTAAATAGCACCGTCTTCAACCCAGCCACGGTTTTTTTGCACAATTTTTAGTGCTTCAATTGAGGCAGCACGCGGGTCTTCATAGTGGTGTTTTTCACCTTCGATTTCAGCACGCTCGGCTTCCGTTAAAACGAAACCGTGCTGTGTTTCTTGCGGTTCAAAAACATTTACGCCATCAAGACTGGTCTGCTTATTATGTTCATTATGCATGGTTAGCGATCCACATCCGACATTACAAAATCGATACTACCCAGATAGACAATCAAGTCGGAAACCAGACTACCTTTGATCACCGCTGGAATTTGCTGCAAATGCGCATAGCTCGGTGTACGAATACGAGTACGGTAGCTCATTGTGCTGCCATCACTCGTTAGGTAGTAACTGTTAATCCCTTTAGTTGCTTCGATCATCTGGAATGATTCATTCGCAGGCATAACTGGACCCCAAGACACTTGTAAGAAGTGGTTGATCAGGGTTTCAATATGCTGCAACGTCCGCTCTTTCGGTGGCGGCGTCGTCAATGGGTGATCGGCTTTGAAAGGCCCTTCTGGCATATTCTTCAAACATTGTTCAAGAATACGCATACTTTGGCGGATCTCTTCCACTTTGATCATCACACGGTCATAACAGTCACCGTTGTGAGCAATAGGAATATCAAACTCAAAGTTTTCGTAGCCTGAATACGGACGCCATTTACGCACGTCAAAATCAAGACCTGTCGCACGTAAACCAGCACCAGTAACCCCCCAAGCCAAGGCTTCTTCTTTTGTATAAGCAGCAACCCCGATTGAACGGCCTTTCAAAATGGTGTTTTTCAGTGCTGTCGTGACATAAGAGTCGAGGCGTTTTGGCAGCCAATCTAATAATTCACGTAGTAATTTATCCCAACCGCGTGGTAGGTCATGCGCAACACCACCGATACGGAACCAAGCTGGGTGCATACGGAAACCGGTAATGGCTTCAACGACGTTGTAAACTTTTTGGCGGTCTGTAAACGCAAAAAACACAGGGGTCATTGCGCCGGAGTCTTGAATATAGGTACTGATATAGAGTAAATGGCTGTTAATGCGGAACAGCTCAGATAGCATCACTCGGATCGTTTTCACGCGATCAGGAACTTCAATGCCCGCCAGCTTTTCAACGGCTAACACATAAGGCATTTCATTCACACAACCGCCAAGGTATTCAATACGGTCAGTATAAGGAATGTAGCTATGCCAAGACTGACGCTCACCCATTTTTTCAGCACCACGATGGTGGTAACCGATATCTGGTACGCAGTTTACGATTTCTTCACCATCTAGCTGCAACACAATACGGAAGGCACCGTGTGAAGAGGGATGGTTAGGTCCTAAGTTAAGGAACATGAAGTCTTCGTTTTCATTACCACGCGCCATGCCCCACTCTTCTGGTTTGAAAGTTAGTGCTTCCATTTCCAGATCTTGTTTTTGCTTAGTTAGCTCAAATGGGTCAAATTCTGTAGCGCGCGCTGGGTAGTCTTTACGTAATGGGTGACCTTCCCAGCTTGGTGACATTAGCAGGCGGCGTAAGTTTGGGTGACCTTGGAAGGTAATACCAAACATATCCCACACTTCTCGCTCGTACCAGTTAGCATTTGGGAACAGTGACACGATAGAAGGTACATTCAGGTCTTTCTCATTTAATGCGACCTTCAACATGATATCGCGGTTGCGATCAATCGAGATGAGGTGATAGAAAACACTAAAGTCTGCCTCTGGCAAACCTTGTCTATGTATTCTCTGACGCTCATCCACCCCATGCAAGTCAAATAACATGACATAAGGTTTTGGCAATTTTTTCAAAAAGTCTACGACTTCCAGTAACTGCTCACGTCTTACCCAAATAACTGGCATTCCAGTACGGGTAGCTTGAACAGAAAAGGCATCCGGGCCAAATTGGTTGCGCAGTTCCAGAAGCACAGGATCATTTAAATGTTCCTGTGTCTGCCATCCTGGCAGGGTACTCTCTTGCGCTATCTGATCTGTCATCATTCTTCACCATAACGCTTGATCAGGTTTATCATTTCGCAACACATTGCTCTGTTACGCTGTATGGCTTTAAGCCTTAAATTTCGTCTGGGGTTCGCAAGTTAGTCACTGCGATACGTTCACCGTGCTTTCTTTCTCTTTCTGATTGCATATTGGCACGATAAACCCCCTGATCACCAACAACCCACGATAGCGGACGACGCTCTTTACCGATGGATTCCTGTAACAGAAGCAGAGCTTGCATATAAGCTTCAGGACGTGGTGGGCAACCGGGAATATAAACATCCACAGGAATAAATTTATCTACACCTTGGACGACAGAATAAATGTCATACATACCGCCAGAGTTAGCACATGAACCCATGGAGATGACCCATTTTGGTTCAAGCATCTGGTCATAGAGACGTTGAATGACGGGAGCCATTTTCGTAAAGCAGGTTCCTGCAACGACCATAAAGTCGGCTTGACGAGGTGAAGCACGGAGAACCTCTGCCCCAAAGCGGGCTACGTCATGAACTGCTGTGAACGACGTCACCATTTCAACATAGCAACATGAGAGACCAAAGTTATATGGCCAAAGAGAATTTTTGCGCCCCCAGTTAACGACATCGTGTAAGGCATGAGAAAGTTTACCCATGTAAACACTGTTTTTAACTTGCTGCTCAAGTGGATCGGTAACGATTTCTTGAGTTTGCAGGGGATAACGGTCGTTCTCACCGTTCGGATCTATGCGGGTGAGCGTATAATCCATTGTATAATGCCTCGCTTGTTACTGCGGATGACGATTGCTGATTTTAATAACTTCACTAGGACCTTTAACTGCGCGACGTGAACGGACAGGAGTCCAATCCAATGCACCAACGCGAACCAGATAAAACAGTCCAGCCAACAATACCAAAATGAAAATTGCTGCTTCGATAAAGCCTAACCAACCGACTTCACGGACGGCTACAGCCCATGCAAACAGGAACATGGCTTCCACATCGAAGACAACGAAGAACATGGCAACCAAGTAGAATTTCGCCGACATCCGAAGACGGGCACTCCCTACTGAATCAATACCTGATTCATAAGGTACGTGTTTTGTTCTGGCTTTGGCACGGCTGCCGAGGAAATGACCAGCGACCAACATAAACGAACAAAGGGCGATGGCGCCGACAAAGAATATCGCAAAGGCCCAGTTATGGGCTAACGCTAGGATAGATTCAGACATACTCGTTGCTTACTCATTACACATGGTGCGTGAATCTGCTCTTAACGGCAGTATTACACCATAATTGCCCAGTTAACCGAGAAGAAAGACCAAAAATCATCACCAAACATAAAAAAGCAGTCTGAAGACCGTGTTTGGTTTGTCCTCTCTCCGACTATTTATTTTGCTCAACTTAAGCAAAATAACCCGTACTTGCTACAATTCGTTGACCTACCAAAAACAAGATTGCAACAAAAAGTACTCAAAATCAGCTAAAACGTGTCAGTGTGTAAATACACACAATAAACGCAATGACTAGTCTAACTGATTATTCGCTTTTACTACACTATTATCTCAGGAAAAACCTGTCTTACCAGATGAAAACTTGCTCTTTTTATTTGATCTAGCGCACAGTTTTATTGAAAATTTGCTCATACTGTTTACAGAATATTCAAATTTAGTCTAAGTCACATTAACTGTTTTTTATTCACTAAATCAAGTAACTGTCTGACTAAGCAGTCCTATTTTATCAATTCAGCAAAATATGATTGTTAACAAGATAACAATTTTGTAACTAAAAAATGAAATTCATGTTCTGCCATCTACATCACAATTATTTCACGTAATATTATTTTAAACCATACTTATTAAGTGGTTACTTTGTCCTTTTTTGCCCCGTTTTGCTCAAAAAAAAAACCGCGAAGTTATCGCGGTTTTTTCCATTGAGTTTGTACTAATCAATTAATAATCATCAAATAATTATTGATGCTTAAAATGACCCTTCACTTTCGTTAACAATGACATCGTCACTGGTAGGTGCAACAGCATAAGGGATCTTTTTGTTTTCAATTGCACTAAATACTGTTAACACTGAATCCTTTTGTTCATCAGCATTTTTATACAGCCAATATTGGATATCAGGCAAACGAGGCAGACCATCCGTTTCATTTAAAATGCGCAGATCCGCATTTTGCATTTCCATCGGTCGCGCTGTCACGCCGACTTCTGCATTTACAGCCGCTCTGACAGCAGGAAGTGATGCTGCTTCATACGCAATATGCCATGCAAGCCCCGCATTATCTAAAGCATCAGTACTCAGTTTGCGGTATGGGTTTGTTTCATCCATAACTACTAATGGAATCGGCTCATTAGCGCGCAACTGGAAATCAGGGGCACTGTGCCATAACACCGGTACTGTTCTTAATGCTGTTTTTGGATGATGGCTAATACGCGCCGTCGTCAAAGCTAAATCAATCTCATGATTATCTAGCATCGACTCAATAAATTGTGCGCGTTTGATCCTGACTTCAACAGCAAGACGCGGGAAAATAGACGCAATACGGTTGAGTAAAAATGGGAGTAAGATATCAACCGTATCATCGGATGCACCTATTCTCAATTCACCTTCAGCGTCGTTATAAGTCAATGATGCTGTTGCGTCATCATTTGCACGCAAAATTTGTCTTGCGTAGCCGAGTAATTGTAAACCATGTGCGGTGAGTAATTTATTCCTCCCGTGGCGAGCAAATAACTCACGACCGACTAATTGTTCTAAGCGTTGCATTTGCTGACTGACAGCAGACTGGGTTCGACATACTGCAGCAGCAGCGGCAGCAAATGTATTTAGATCGGCAACTGCGACAAATGTCCTCAGTAGGTCCAGATCAAGGTTCATTATTGGACGATTGGAATTTATCATCTTTAATTCTCTTATATAATTTTATGTTACCTGGTGTTCCTGCTCTCCTCCTTGAGATCAGCTTGTTTAATTACTGAAATAACTTGCTTGATGCTTATCTAATCCTTAGACTCACATTTATTACACTTTATCCGAGTGGGACAATCTTAAAATGAACGTTCCACCGAACGACAAAGAAGCATGTTAACCAATCGATTTAATTTAAATCGTAAAAACAACCTTCTTATTTGCCGTCCTCTAAATACTAACATATTTAATGTAATTGCAATTATTTTAATGTAAATGCCTTTAAACATGTACTCACGCCCTAACTCAAACGTTTATTTTTCAGTTAGTTATAGTTTTATCATTCATTTTTATTCATTATTTTCTCACTAGAACAATCAATATTACTAACAAAAAGAGCTAATTTCTGTTGAAATTCCACGGAAATTTATGAATTTTTATTTCTATACATCCAATTTCGTCATCAATCTTACAATTTGATACAATCTTTTTGTTTCTAGCCATTATTTGCCCATAATTTCTATTTTTTCCTCCAAAACAGCCAGAATTGACAACAGATAACTTCAAATTAATTAATATTATTGGCATCTACATTCAACTTAAGTGGCATGTTTAGTTATCAACAGTCACATCACAGCATAAACCAACCTTTTTCACCAAAAATTATCTCCTATCTTCAAAAGCTTCCGTGGTAAGAGTAGAGTAGTAACAGATAAGCCGGAATCCCCCTACTTAAGTCTTCCCAAATAGGGTAATGAGAGAACGAATGAATAACATTAAAAAATCTAACAAGCTTGATAATGTCTGTTACGACATTCGCGGGCCTGTATTAAAAGAAGCAAAGCGCTTAGAAGAAGAAGGTAACAAAGTCCTCAAGCTAAATATCGGTAATCCGGCACCGTTTGGCTTCGAAGCCCCAGATGAAATTCTGGTCGATGTATTGCGTAATCTACCGAGCTCGCAAGGTTATTGTGATTCAAAAGGATTATATTCCGCACGTAAAGCCATTGTTCAGCACTATCAGGCTCGCAATATTCGTGAAATGACGGTTGAAGACGTTTATATTGGTAATGGTGTTTCTGAACTGATTGTGCAAGCAATGCAAGCGCTGCTCAATAATGGTGATGAGATGCTAGTACCTGCCCCTGATTACCCGTTGTGGACTGCGGCAGTTTCTTTATCCGGTGGTAATGCAGTTCATTATATGTGTGATGAACAGCAAGGTTGGATGCCTGATATTGATGATATTCGTAAAAAAGTTACGCCTCGCACTCGCGGAATTGTCATCATTAACCCAAATAACCCAACCGGCGCGGTTTACAGTAAAGAGTTATTGTTAGAAATCGTTGAGCTTGCACGCCAACACAACCTTATTATTTTTGCCGATGAGATTTACGATAAAATCCTGTATGACGGTGCCGTGCATCACTCAATTGCAGCATTAGCGCCAGATTTACTGACCGTCACTTTTAACGGATTGTCAAAAACCTATCGTGTGGCAGGTTTCCGCCAAGGTTGGATGGTATTAAACGGGCCGAAACAACAAGCTAAGAGCTATATTGAAGGTCTCGAAATGTTAGCATCAATGCGCCTGTGTGCTAACGTTCCTATGCAGCATGCTATCCAAACAGCGCTCGGCGGCTATCAAAGCATCAGCGAATTTATTCAACCCGGTGGTAGGTTATATGAGCAACGTGAACGTGCTTGGCAACTAATTAACCAAATCCCAGGGGTTTCTTGTGTAAAACCACAAGGCGCGCTGTATATGTTCCCTAAAATCGATATTAAGCGTTTCAATATCCATGATGACCAGAAAAATGATCCTTGATTTATTACTACAAGAAAAAGTGCTTCTTGTACAAGGTACTGCATTTAACTGGCCTGAGCCGGATCACTTCCGCATCGTGACCCTGCCTTATGCAGATGATCTTGAAATGGCAATTAATAAATTTGGTCGTTTTATCGAAAATTATCGCCAATAATGCTTCATTAATCGTTAAGACAGAAACACTCCCTCAAAAAAGGGAGTGTTTTTTATGAATCGTCTGTTACGGCTTAACATTTATTACTTTTCCAATTTAAGCTAGAAAATAAAAAAGCCCTGCTGTCTTATTGAGACAATAGAGCTAAGCATTCAGCAAACACAATAGACGGCCTATCACCTCTTTATTGAACAACGTTTTGTTAATACTCTTAAAAAGATGATTCAGACTTATTTATTATCGTTTATCAATAATCATATAATAGAAATAAAATAAACTGCTGCTAAAAAGAATAGCAATAATATAATTGGAAAGTATTTCATATTATCCCCTACCATTATTTATTAAGAATGTTATTCCTGATTATAGATTTTTATCACCGCAGATCAAACAATAATTAAAAACAAATAAAGCAACAATAAAAGAGCATCATAAACAGACGTTCTATAAAAGTATATTGGCCTAATAAAATTAAAGTTACTATCTTATTATGATAGCATTATCACGTCTCTTTTAAATTAGCTTTACTAGGCTCTTAGTAGTTTAGTTTTGCAACCACTTGAGTGAGAAAATGCAATATACATGGTTCTTGCATCACCATTAACACCAACAATAACTGTTGGGTCATCATCTTCAGTAATAGAACAGTAAAAGTTATTTTTTGTAATAAATCTTTCTCCTCGCTCTGTTATTATTTCTAGTCGCCAATAATCTTCATAACCAGAATACTCAAATGAACCTGCTTTTTTTATAATCTTCCCATGCTCAATATTATAAAGTGTCATATCTGTTGGCTTACCATGAGCGGCCGTATGATGTAATCTGACATATTTTAATTTTTCATGCCAAAAATTTTCAAATGTAATAAACCCCAAATTCCAAGGCATAAACCCTCCATATAGTTTCTCATGCTATCAATAGAAATAAATTTAATTAATGCTGTTTTACAGCAGATATAAAATAAATGAATGATTAGCGATATAAAACCACTTAAATTATTAATTTACTTCTATTTTAATTTCCTTAACCTTTGACAAACCAATATCTATTTTAAATAGACTATAATATAATCGTTTCTTTGCCCATTTAATGAGGTTTTATGAGCTACTTTTTTGCCCACCTTGCACGAATGAAACTCATCTATCGCTGGCCGCTAATGCGTAATGTCCGTACTGAGAATGTCTCAGAGCATAGCTTACAAGTTGCCATGGTCGCTCACGCGCTGGCGATTATCAAAAACCGCAAATTCGGTGGTCACGTTAACGCTGAACGCATTGCTTTATTAGCAATGTACCATGATGCCAGTGAAGTGATTACGGGTGACCTTCCCACCCCGATTAAGTATCACAATTCACAGATTGCGCATGAATATAAAAAGATAGAACAATTTGCCCAGCAAAAATTGCTAGATATGCTTCCAGAAGAGCTACAAGAGGATTTCAAGCCACTTCTCATTGAAGAGTTGCAATCGGATGAAGAGCACAGCATTGTTAAACAGGCTGACTCGCTGTGCGCTTATTTAAAATGTTTAGAAGAGTTATCTGCCGGAAATAGTGAATTTAAATTAGCCAAAAAACGCCTTGAAAAAATCCTTGCTGAGCGACAAAGCCCCGAGATGGATTATTTTATCGAGATTTTTGTACCTGGTTTTAAACTATCTCTTGATGAAATTAGCCATTAATCTTCAAAAACTGGAATGGTACTTTTCATTCCAGTTTAATCAATCACACTCACTCTCATTCTTTTAATATGTCGGGAAATCGATATCCAGTCGTCTTGAATCACCATTAATACCTAATATAACTTTTCCATGATCACTCTCTCTATGAGAACAATAGAAATTGTTTTTTGTTTGCTATTTTTTGCCACTTTTAATCGTGAATTTTACAAGCCAATTATCATAAGCGTTAATCTGAAGTCGGCTTAAGCCGATCTCAAGTTATTTAAGCTATTAACGGTTACGTTTTTTAATGAATACAAAAAGAAGTAGAAGCCCTCTGATAAAGGGCTTCATTCTCATTAGAAAGGAAAAAGAATAGGTACTAATAATACGCTTATAATCATCACGATGATGGTAAATGGCACACCAATTTTGACAAAATCACCAAACTTATAGCCCCCAGGGCCTAGCACTAATGTGTTCACTGGTGACGAGACTGGCGTCATAAATGCCGCAGAAGCTGCAATCCCAACAATCATCGCAAACGGTAATGGTGAAACCTCCATCTGACGTGCCGCAGCAATCGCGATAGGCGCCATTAAAACGGCCGTAGCGGTATTAGAAATAAATAAACCTATTGTGGCACAAAGTATAAATAGACATAGCAGCATGACATGTGGCCCCAAATTACCCGCGACCTCCATGAGGGCATCAACCGCCAATGAGATCCCGCCCGTTTTTTGAAGCGCCAATGCAAACGGCATCATCCCAACAATTAAAATGATACTGGGCCAGTGAATAGACTTATAGGCACTCTCCATATCAATGCAACGGAATTTCCCCATTAATAAACACGCAATCAACGCTGCAACAAAGTTAGGAATTTCATTTGTTACCATCATAGCGACCATCAATGCCAGACAAAACAGCGCATGAGGAGCTTGTGAGGCGGCTGGAGCGACTGCCTCTACTTCAGCAGCAAGGTTTAACACAATAAAATTGCGCGGTTTTGTCGACAAAATGCGGATCAGTTTCCAATCCCCAATGACCAAGAGAATATCACCGAGCCTCAATGGTTCATCAACTAATTTACCATCCATGGCCTTGCCATCTCTGCGGATCCCCACAACATTTAGGCCATAACGAGTACGAAACTTAATATCGCGAAGACTTTTACCCAATAATTCAGAATCTGGGTTCATAGACACTTCCGCCATACCAACATCTCGAGATTGATCAGAAAAATAGTCACCGCGTAAAATCATCGGTTCCAGTTTCTGTTCAAAACAGAATTGGCGTAACTCATCATCACTGACAGAAATATCTACCAGCAATACATCTTGCTCTCTAAGTTCCGTTCCCCCTGTTGCACTGACCATAACACGGCGAAATTTCCGCCAGCGCTCAATGCCTACCACGTTAGCTTCATAGCGAGAGCGTAAATGCAATTCATCAAGGGAATGACCAATTAATGGCGAGCCTTTACGGATGGCAAGACGGCGCGCTCTACCGGTTAATTTATAGTCACGAATGAGGTCACGAAAGGTACGTTGATAACGTTCGGGGAGCTTATCGGGCTCACTACTTCCTAACCAGCGGCGGGCAACCCACATATAGGCGATACCCGCCAATAAAATCACAATACCAATTGGTGTAATGGAGAAGAATTGAAACCCTTTGATGCCTTCCCTGACCAATTCACTATTGACCACCATGTTCGGTGGTGTCGCAACTAATGTCATCATGCCACTAATTAAGCCCGCAAAGCCTAATGGCATCATCATGCGACCTGGAGAGATTTTCATGCGGGCGGCAACACTCAGTACAACAGGGATGAAAATAGCAACCACCCCTGTAGAACTCATAAAAGCGCCTAGCCCAGCAACCGTTAGCATTAAAAATACTAACATCTTGCTTTCACTACTACCTGCAACACGAACCAGCCAATCGCCCATTTGATAGGCGATCCCTGTTCGAACCAAGCCATCACCAATCACAAATAACGCCGCTATCAATAATACGTTAGGATCGGCGAAACCCGCAGTGGCTTGCTCTAAAGTTAAAGTATCACTTAGAACAAATGCAACGATAACCAATAACGCGACCACATCCATCCGAATTTTGTTTGTGGTAAACAGTACGATAGCTATCAGTAGCAGGGTTAACACCCACAGCAATTCTCCGTTCAAAGCATCCCCTTTCGACGAAAAAAACAGTGCTAATCAATTCCTTTAGTTAACCATGTTTAGCGGAGAATTTCTTTGATTAATTCGGTATTAAACATTTTTTGATACAGATAGTGTGAAAACACCATTTTTGTCTGGGCCAGATACCGAAATTTGCGTTAATGAACTGATTATTGCATGAATTTGTTCTCTTCTTGGCATACTCTCTGGGGCATGAACAACGACCACTTGGCAGCCTGCATCAAGGGCTGAGTGAATGCCTGCTTGTGCATCTTCAAATGCAATACACGCTTGTGGATCTAAATTTAGGCATTTTGCCCCTAATAGGAAAGGTTCAGGATCAGGCTTACCTTTTGTCACTTTTTCAAATGTGACCCAATGTTTGGGTTCGGGTAATCCTGCTGCTTGTTGACGACCATGCGCTATCGGTACGGTTCCTGAGGTTACGATAGCCCAAGGCACCCCTAACTCCTCTAAACGGGTGAGCAGTGCTACGGCGCCTGATAACGCAATAACACCTTCAGTGTCGGAAGCTTCCATTTCTTCTAACCAGCGAAAACGAGCATTAATTTCGTCTTCACTGGCATCAGGCATAAAGTGGCGTAAACTGGTTAGCGCAGGTTTCCCATGGATAAAACGAATGATTTCTTCTGGCGCTACCCCTATCTCTTTACCAAATAAGCACCAGCAGCGCTCAACAACAGCTAATGAATCGACAAGTGTACCATCAAGATCAAATAGAAAACCTTTTGCTTTTAACTCCACTTTTACCCCTTACAAACGCATTATGCGTTAATAATTTGACTAATCTCTACCGCAGATAGGTGGTATTGGCGAGGACATGCACGCCAGATCCCCAGCATCCGCACATATTTATCCCACATTGGTGTTTGTGAGTTGAAACCATGAGTTCCGCTATCGAAATGCGTATAGCGACCTTCCGTATTAACCATAAAGCGAACATAACTCAAATAACGCGCCTCTGTTGCTGCATCAAAACCTAAAAATTGTACTCGACGCGCGTCAATGCCTTGTGGGTCACTCATATTGCCATATGAGACCTGTAAAGCATGATACATTTCCATAATATCAATGACGGTACGGCAAGTGCTTTCACTTAATTCACCAAAATCTCTATCAAGCTCACGCATTTGTAAACCAAAACCCCGCTCTACAATCGTTTGTAGACGGCGATAACGATCCGCATTTTCAGGATCGAGCATAGTCATCATTTTATATTGGTTAGATAAAATTAGGCGTTGTGCGTTGGTCATTTCCATCATGCTTCTCCTCGGAAAATTTTTAGCTCATCTTCGCATTCAAATTTCATGATGGACAGTGAAAACATCACTTTTATTGATCTAGACAGGCTTTTTGCGTTACTTGTTGTTAAATCGGACTTTTAATTTAAATATCGTCCATAAATGACTTATCTAATTGCTTAAATGCTCGTTGTAACAATTGTGCTAATGCCAAGTAATCAGGCTGCCCTTCTACAGGCGCCATCGCAATCCCTGCTTGTACAAATTTTTCTCGAATTTCGTAGAACCAACTCAACAAACTGGCGGGAAGTGGAGTCGATGCTCTTTTACCAAGCCACCACAAACCCTGCATCGGTAAACTGCAAGCAAATAGTGCTGTTGCAACCGCAGGACCGAGGTCTCCCCCTAGTGCGATTTGCCAAGTCAGTGTAAAGATAGCAATAGGCGGCATATAGCGAATACCAAACCGAGTCGCCTTGATCATGCGCAATTCAGGGAAGATTGGGGTTAACTTTTTCTCCATAGGAAACGTTTTTAGGTACAGGTTCCCCAACCTAAATCGTTTAAAAAAACCCGATGGTGAGTTTTGTAATGTACTCATACATTCCTTCCTATGACTCGCAAACCTATATAAAGAAATAACACATTTAATACTTACCTTACGCCATTTTAACAGCAATGCCTATGAATAAGCACAAATAGATAATTTTCAATTATTGCCGCACTAATCTGATCATTTTTGGCGAAATCAGCTATCCTGATTGATAGGTAAATTTGCATAAAATGCGTATTTTTTACGGTGCTTATGATTTTAATCAATCAAACCGGCCATTTCTAAAAAAAACATACAAAATATAAAATAATTTTAGTAGAATTGGCCGCATTTAGCATCGCTGTAGAAGTCTGTTAATTTATGCTTGGTTTCAATTGTTCTACAGCTTTGATATATATTGGGGTTTTTGCGTGTTATTTCAACGCCAGTCATTAAGTTCACTCATCATGCGCTTAATGCAATTAAAAACACGGCTTTTTTAACCCTTTATTAGGCACCGATACATGTAGTTTTGACATTATCATTGATATCAATCATGAAATATCAGGTGTCAAATGCGCTAGTCTCTAGCGATACCATACTTTTTACAAAGTCTTTTTATGCTTTTGCAACTTAAAGGCTTCACAACAACAATTAACGATAGGTATTTCCATGTCAAGTAAGCTGGTACTGGTACTAAACTGCGGTAGCTCCTCACTGAAATTCGCCATCATCGATCCAACCAATGGCGATGAATATTTATCTGGATTAGCTGAATGCTTTAATCTGCCTGAAGCTCGTATTAAGTGGAAAATGGACGGCGCTAAGCATGAAGCTGAATTAGGTGCAGGCGCGGCACACAGTGAAGCACTGAACTTCATTGTTAACACTATTCTTGCAGCAAAACCTGAGTTGTCTGCTCAAATTTCTTCTATTGGTCACCGTATTGTTCATGGTGGCGAGAAATTCACCTCATCTGTTTTGATCAATGACGACGTCGTTGAAGGCATTAAAGCAGCAGTGCCATTTGCACCTTTGCATAATCCAGCTCACTTGATTGGTATCGAGGAAGCGAGAAAGGCATTCCCTCATTTAGTACACAAAAACGTAGCGGTTTTCGACACTGCGTTCCATCAAACTATGCCTGAAGAAGCTTACCTATATGCACTACCATATGAATTATATGAAGAGCATGGTATCCGTCGTTATGGCGCTCACGGAACTAGCCACTACTATGTCTCCCGTGAAGCGGCGAAAAAATTGAATAAACCGGTTGAAGAGCTTAACGTTATTACCTGCCATTTAGGTAATGGTGGCTCGGTGACGGCGGTTGTTAACGGTCAATGTGTTGACACCTCTATGGGTCTGACACCATTAGAAGGCTTAGTCATGGGAACGCGTAGTGGTGATATCGACCCTGCGATCATTTTCCATCTACATGACTCACTCGGCATGAGCGTTGAGCAGATCAACAAGTTGCTAACAAAAGAGTCTGGCCTTCTCGGCTTAACCGGTGTGACTAGTGACTGCCGTTATGTTGAAGATAACTATGCAACCAAAGCCGACGCTAAACGCGCTATGGACGTTTTCTGCCATCGCTTAGCGAAATATGTCGGTGCATACTGTGCATTGATGGAAGGCCGTCTTGATGCCATTATCTTTACTGGCGGTATCGGCGAAAACTCTGCGCAAGTACGTGAGTTAACGCTGAAGAAACTGGCTCTACTTGGCTTCGAGTGCGACCATGAGCGCAACTTAGCTGCACGTTTCGGTAAAGAAGGCTTAATCACCACAGATAACAGCCGCCCAGCGCTGGTTATCCCAACTAACGAAGAGTTAGTGATTGCTCAAGATTCAGCACGCTTAACCGCTTAAGATTCTCTACCGCCAGCCTAACCCGCTGGCGGTACTACTTTATGATACTGTTTTATTAGAGTAACCGATTAAAGAGGTTCCCGTGTCTCGTACAATTATGTTAATTCCTACCGGCACTAGCGTTGGTTTGACCAGCGTCAGCTTAGGTGTCGTTCGTTCAATGGAACAAAAAGGTGTCCAGTTGAGCGTATTTAAACCTATCGCTCAGCCACGTATTTCCGGTAGTAAAGATCAAACCACTGAAGTTTTACGCTCTCATTCAAGTCTCACCACTATCGTCGAACCATTAAAAATGGAATATGTAGAGTCACTACTGACTTCTTCAAAAAAAGACGTGCTTATGGAAGAGATTGTTGCCCGTTATCATGAGCAAACTAAAAATGCTGAAGTGGTATTAATCGAAGGTTTAGTGCCAACGCGTAAGCACTCTTTTGCACAGTCTCTGAACTATGACATCGCAAAAACCTTAGGTGCAGAAATTGTGTTTGTCACCGCACCGGGTAACAGCAATATAACTCAAATGAAAGAGCGCCTTGAGTTAGTACGTAACGAATTCGGCGGCCAACGCAATAAAAATATTATCGGGGTTATCGTCAATAAAGTGAATGCCCCTGTTGATGAGCAAGGTCGTACTCGCCCTGACCTCTCTGAAATCTTTGATGATTCGACCAAAGCAACCATTGCGAATATCACAGCAAAAGATTTAGAGTGCCTAAGTCTACCGGTTCTAGCATCAATCCCTTGGAACTTTGACCTGATTGCAACGCGTGCCATCGACATGGCAAGACACTTGAATGCCGACGTTGTTAATGAAGGTGAAATCAATACTCGCCGCGTGAAATCAGTGACTTTTTGTGCTCGTAGTATTCCTCATATGCTTGAGCATTTCCGCCCGGGTTCACTCTTAGTGACTTCGGCAGACCGCCCAGATGTATTAGTTTCTGCGTCTCTTTGCGGCAATGAATGGCGTTGAAATTGGTGCAATCCTGCTAACTGGCGGCTACCAAATCGACGAGCCTATTCGCCAACTCTGTGAACAAGCTTTTGAAACAGGTCTACCTGTATTTATGGTGAAAAGCAATACATGGCAAACTTCACTGAATCTACAAAGTTTCAGCTTAGAAGTGCCTGCGGATGACCATGAACGTATTGAAAAAATTCAAAACTACGTTGCTCGTCATATTAGCAGTGAATGGATTGAATCACTCGTGGCTGATTCTGAGCGTCCTAACCGCCTATCACCACCTGCTTTCCGTTATCAATTAACTGAACTAGCACGTAAAGCCGGTAAGCGTATTGTTTTACCAGAAGGTGATGAGCCACGTACGGTTAAGGCTGCCTCTATCTGTGCAGAGCGTGGTATTGCAACTTGCGTACTGTTAGGTAATCCAGAAGATATTCGCCGTGTCGCTGCTGCGCAAGGTATTGAGCTTGGTACAGGCATCGAAATCGTTGATCCTGTGAAGGTACGCGAAGATTATGTTGCTCGCCTAGTTGAGCTACGCAAAAACAAAGGCATGACCGAAGTTGTTGCTCGTGAGCAACTTGAAGACAATGTTGTTTTGGGTACATTAATGCTCGAAAAAGGTGAAGTTGATGGTCTCGTATCCGGTGCCGTCCACACCACAGCAAATACTATCCGTCCACCTCTGCAATTGATCAAAACAGCGCCGGGTAGCTCATTAGTCTCTTCTGTCTTCTTTATGCTACTCCCTGAGCAAGTCTTCGTTTATGGTGACTGTGCGATCAACCCAGACCCAACCGCAGAGCAACTGTCAGAGATTGCTATCCAATCAGCAGATTCCGCGAAAGCCTTTGGTATCGAACCTCGTGTTGCAATGATCTCCTACTCTACTGGTAATTCAGGTGCAGGAAGTGACGTTGAGAAAGTGCGTGAAGCAACTCGTTTAGCACAAGAAAAACGTCCAGACTTAATGATTGATGGTCCATTGCAGTATGATGCGGCTGTAATGGCGGATGTCGCGAAATCAAAAGCACCAAACTCACCTGTTGCAGGTAAAGCTACCGTGTTTATTTTCCCTGACTTGAACACGGGTAACACGACTTATAAAGCGGTTCAGCGTTCAGCCGACCTCGTTTCTATTGGTCCAATGCTGCAAGGTATGCGTAAACCGGTTAACGACCTATCACGTGGTGCATTGGTCGATGATATTGTTTACACCGTTGCTCTGACAGCGATCCAAGCCGTACAAAATGAAAATGCCTAATATAAATTATTAGCATTTTGTCTTAATTAAAAAGCCAACTGAACAAAAACGGTTGGCTTTGTTTTATCTAACAAAAATACGCGAGACGCTTTTCCTCATCTCCTCTTAACTGCTGAAAATTGCAAGATTAATTACCATTAATAGTAATAATAAAGGAACATTTAAAATATAATTAAGCGCGGAGATGAGCATGCTAGATGCTTTTAAATATTCAGTAAAATTTGAGCAAGTTGATATTATCAACCATTTTAAAAACACCTCAAAAAATAATTTTTCTAAAAAAATAATTGGGGTAGATAATATGAAAAGTTTACAAGATGGGATCTGTTATGGGCTAACTAACTCTTTTTTATATTATGCTCATGCAAACCAAGAAGAGATCTATGTCACTGAGACATATAACGCTTATAAAAACATAAAAAAAATAAAGTTGGTTGATTTTTTAAAAGACACCTATCATTATAAAGCCTTTAAAAAACATAGTGAAGCCTTGTTAAATCAGAATTTCAATAAAGCTAGGAACATTCAAAATCATCATCACATGATTTATTTTTTAAGAGATATACTGAATAAATTCAATAAAATAAAAAAAGAATATAATGAAGATGACTGTGATTACATAAATAGGTTATTTCAAAAAAACACGTTATCAATTAAAGAGGATGAAAAACATTTATATCTAGAGCTACACGAGTTTATCAATAAAGTTTACCATGATGCACTTAATCCTCCTCTTAAGTTAGAAAAAAACCGTTATAATAACTTAGTTAGTGATGTCTCTTCAAAATGTTTTCAGAATGAAAGCGAAATAGACTCACTGCGCTTTCCACTATTTTTCTCTTTAGTGAAAGATTATTATTTAGAGCTTACAAAAGAAAGATTAACACAGCTTGAAAATATACAAAATATACATTATGACTCAATTACATCTATTGATTTCGATATCACCTTTACATCCAAAGAATTAAAAGCACACATTGAAGATTGCTTAATAAAGAAAAAGAATATTATTGGTAACCTGTGCAGTCAAACGCACTCAATGGGAATTGTCGTTAAATATAGAAATGGTAAACCTATTTTTGAATTTTTCGAACCGAATAAAGGGCTATTCAAAACAACCGATAAAAGTCATTTTTTTAACTTCTTAGATGCTCTGTTTAATGATAAGTCATATAAGTTTGAAATGAGAGCCAAAACTGAAGAAAAAACTGTCAGTTTGTCTAGCTCACTGGCTGCAAATCAAACATTCAATTATATCCAAGCACCAAGAATAGATGAGCGCTTGGTAAACCAAGATGCAAAAGCATTAAGAATGAAAAGTAGCAAATTAAAACATCACAGAAAAACAATTTAACTTATGGGGTTATAAAACTAAAATATTAAAAACCATACCAGCAAATAACCGCTACACCACCTATTAGAAATAACTAACTGATTGATAGGGCAAAAACACTGCCCTATCAACAATAGCATCTAAATCGCTTTTTGCTTTCTACACATCAATAACGATACGACCGTTGCAACAATAATATTTAACACAAATGCAGCGATACCGATATTCATAAATTCAAGCCCTTTGCCTAACCAAGGGAACAGTTGCGATAACGAAATGTGCTCAATATAAGTCACAGCAAGGAAAATGACCCCTGCGATAATACCAGCCATTGCCCCCGTCGCCGTCATAGGGTTCTGTTTTCTAAAGCTCATCAATAACGCGGGGGAAAAATTGGTGCGACAATATTAACACCTAATAACATGATAGCCACTAATGTGTCATTGCTGTGAAAAATAAAGTACAAACTCACTAACGCAACCAAAGGCACCATAAAACGCGCATAAATTCCTGATTGACGTTTCTCTTCACTCACATTTAATGCTTTTTGCACCACTCCCGCCAACATATTAGACGTCGTCAATAATAACATTGAACCAGGTACTAATGCCGTCAGCATACCCGCGGCACCAATAAGACCAACAATAAGCGGTGAAAATGTGGTTTTAGCGATCTCAAATAACGATAAATCCACCATTGAGCCATCAAGATGCGGTATTTGTAATATTGCAGCATAACCAACAAAGAACGCGAACAGCATAATCAAGCTGTATGCAGGAATGAGAATACTATTACGCTTTAATGACTTTTCATCTTTAGCTGTAAATACGGCGGCCATATAGTGCGGCCAGCAAAAATAAGCCACTACAGATAAAAAGATAGTTGAGATATACCACGGAATATTCAATCCCTGCTCAGAAAATGTCAGAAAGCCTGGGCTAGCCGTATCGATAGCACGGAACATATCGCCAAAACTACCGTAGTAATGCAAGGGAATATAAACACCGATAAAGACAACAACAATTAAGATCATCAAATCTTTTAATGCCGATGTCCATGCTGAACCATGAATACCTGAAATCATCACAAACAAGGTCACTGCAATGATGCCTATCCAAATCGCCATATCTGCGGGAATAGCACCATAAGAGGCTTGAGAAACAATAATACCAAGCCCTTTAAGCTGCAATACGAAAAGGGGTACCATCGCCACAATGGAAATTAGGCTTATCAATAGTGCTAAGCCTTGGCTTTGATATTTTGCCCCAAAAAAGTCAGAGATGGTTCTAATATCATTCTGCTTAGCAAATCGCCATACACGAGGATGCACCCAATATAGAAATATCCCCATAAAAGCGTTAACCGCCAATGTGTATAATATGGCAGGCCCTTTCCCATATGCCCAGCCACTCCCCCCTAAAAAAGTAAAGGTAGTATAAATTTCACCTGCACTGAGTAAAAAGACTAATAAAGCGCCATAACTACGTCCACCAACAGACCACCCTTCGTGATCCATGGTTTTACCTTTTTTCGACCTCAATGCAAGGTAGATACTCAATAGGAAAAACAGTGTAATGACAACTAAAGCGTAGCTCATTGTTTTTCCTTATTCTTTTTAGAGTCTAAAATATTAATTAGCAGCATAATTAAAGCGCTGATCACCACCCAAGCCACAATCCAAAACATTAAAAAAGGCAATCCCATAACAAAAGGCTCTACGCGATTGGCATAGTAAATACCCACAGTTAGAGCCAGTAGCGGGAAGATCACCAAAAAGTGATACCATTTCATACATTAATTCCTTCTTACTTAACCACCAGAAACCAAATGACGTGGCAAATGGCTGAGCATCTCAACTCCCTCTTCAGTGACTAGCAGCATGTCTTCAATCATAATGCTGCCAATGCCGATACCGTAATAAGGTGTTTCTAGGCTCATCACCATTCCCGGCTGAAACACATCAGTCGTCGCTGCACTCACAAAAGGGGCTTCTTCTAACCCGACAAATACACCATCTCCATGCCCTAAGTGACCACGGTTATAGTGTGGTAAGCCAGAACAGCGAATTAATGCCATGGTTTCATTGAACACATCACTTAAACGTACCCCGGGAGCGACACGGTTGAGCATGTATTCATGGCCTTTATGTATGGTTTGATAAATCTCTTTAACTTTATCGTTAGCATTGCCAACGACAAAGGTTCTTGCAATATCAGCCCCATATCCCGCAACATCAACACCACAATCGAATTTAATAAGATCCCCTTCTTTCGCAGGCACATTTTCCGGTAGCATTTTTGGGGAGAAATCACTGCCGACTGAAATTAAATTGAAACGACTGTAGTTAGTTTCTGGAAACTCCATCACTTTAGCTTTAAAAGCTGCGGTTAATTCAGCGGAAGTACAACCCACTTTGATTAATTCGCTAGCAGCTTGAATACCCGCTTCTGTAATTTGAGTACTTTTTCTTAAGTGAGCGATTTCCCATTCACTCTTGATAACGCGCAATTCATTGAAGAGCGGAGCGGAATCCACTAGATTTAATTCTGGGATCACCTTGTCTAGCCACACTTTCCCCATATGGCTGATTTGACCCAATTCAATGGCTACAGGTTTACCATATACATCGGCTTCGGCCAGCGCATCTTTTAATAGCGTAAAAATAGTCTCAATCGGGCTATGAATAGGCCTTTGCTTAACAACTTTGCCATTATCAGGGTGATAAGGATCATCCACATCAACCCATATTGGGAATGTACGCACTTGTGCATTAGGCATTTCCAATTGCAAATTTGCAGCCTCAAATTCATTCATAATCACCAGCGATTTCACTGATGGGTCACGAAAAATTACCGCGATCGCCGAGCCTGTTTGCCTAAAGGTATACATGAAGAAACTAGCAAAACCGGTTAAGTGATAAAAATTATCTCCCACGGTAGCTACGAGGGCTTCAATCCCCTCTCGCTCCATAATCGCACGGGCTTTATTCGTGACATTTTGTAGGTGTTGTTGTTTTAAAGAAGATACATCTTTATGAATTGTCATTATTTATTCTCTCGGATGGTGCAACATGGTGACCAAGAATTAATTAGCAGGAAGGCATAATTCAGTGGGCATATAAATATATCAAATAGCCCACTTATTAATTATAACTAATAGTTATAATATAGTATCAGTAACACTATAGAATAGAAGACAGTATCAATTAAAGGGCTAAAGCATAGCCCTTATCAATTTAAGTCGTTAAGTTACGAATTATTTGCACACGAAATAGCTTTCTCAAACTCATTATTCCGTGTTAACCATAAAGAGAGCGCTTTTAAGGAGTCAGGGGTAAATTCATCACAACGAGCACTAATTTCGGCTGGCGTTAACCAATTCACCTCAACCACCTCAGACTCTTGCAATGCAAAAGGGCCATGGCTCACACAACTAAACAGACCGCCCCATATACGGCAGTTTTCGCCTTCATAATAAAATAAGCCATGTTCAGCAAACGGCACGCCTGCAATGCCTAATTCTTCTTCTGCTTCACGCTTAGCAGAATCTAAAATATTTTCACCTTGAGTCACCACTCCGCCAGCAGTCGCATCTAAGTAGCCCGGATAGAAATCTTTACTATCCGTTCGCCTTTGTACCAGTATTTTGCCCATTCCATCATGGACAACAATGTAAGTAGCACGATGGCGCAAGTTCTCTGCTCGCATCTGGCTACGTGTGGCCTGAGCGATAACCTCATTGTTCTCATCAACAATGTCAACCCATTCAACCACTTCGGTTTGTTCTTCCATCCTTAAAACCTTTTTTTAACCTGTTAACACAGTTTTTATGCCATAGAACTATTGCCGAAATCGGTCAAGCAAACAGTCTGTAACAAGGTATGCTTTTCACGTTCCCCTTGCAAGTGATAGCACACAAATTTGAGTATTGATTTCATGTTGCAGGAGCTTTAATAATAGGCTATTTACAGCAACAACAAGCGAATTTTTAGGAAATGCAATGCAGTCTCAGCAAATTTTATGAGTAGCTGCTATAGTTAGCTCAGATAAGCTTTACACTGATTAGTCCAATTTTTCACAGGAGGCGATTATGCGGATACTTATTACCGGTGGTACCGGTTTAATTGGTACACCTCTCGTACAACGGCTTGTTGCTCGCTCTGATAAGGTAACAGTACTAAGCCGTTCCCCGCAGAAAGTCTACAGCCGCTTTTGTAAGGCTATCGAATGTTGGACTTCACTACAGGATAAGCAAGATCTCAATGATTTTGATGCTGTGATTAACCTTGCTGGGGAGCCTATCGCTGAAAAGCGCTGGAGTGATGAACAAAAAAAATTGTTGTGTGATAGCCGATGGAAAATCACTCAACGCTTAACTGAATTAATCGCTGCAAGTAAAACACCACCGCATACTTTTTTATCTGGCTCTGCGGTTGGTTATTATGGCGATCAAGGCCAAGCCGTTGTCACAGAATCAGAGCAGCCACACGATGAATTTACTCATCAACTCTGCCAACATTGGGAAGCCCTTGCTCAAAATGCGCAATCACCATCGACCCGCGTTTGTTTATTACGTACAGGCATTGTGATGTCATTAAACGGAGGTGCGCTCGCAAAAGTCCTTCCTATCTTTAAAATGGGGGCTGGTGGCCCAATTGGTCATGGCAAACAATTTATGCCATGGATACATATTAACGATATGGTCAATGCTATCTGTTTTTTGCTCGATAACCCAACTTTATCAGGCCCCTTTAATATGACAGCGCCTTATCCTGTCCATAATGACCAATTTGCCGCTATTTTAGGCGAGGTCATTAACCGCCCCGCTTTTGTTCGAACTCCCGCCTTTATGATTAAGGCCATTTTGGGTGAAGCAGCGACGTTAGTGCTTGGTGGGCAGCAAGCTATCCCAAAACGCTTGGAAGAGGCGGGTTTTCAATTTGAATATATTGAGTTAAAAATCGCCTTAGAAGATTTATTTAAAACGCGTGATAGTTCAACGAGCTAGTTTGAGCAGGCTACTGACCATTCAATGCGTCATGGTCAGTAGATTAACTAAACGGCGACAATTTATAACTGGCAATCGAATAAAACTATTTCCCACCCTGCCAGCGGGTAAATAAATCTTGGTCTAATTCAATATCAAATTGATCGAGGATTCGGTTCACTGTTTGGTCAACAATATCTTGAATGGATTTAGGCTGATGATAAAAGGCTGGCATTGGCGGCATAATGACCGCTCCCATTTCAGCCGCTTGCACCAGTAACTTTAAATGCCCTAAATGCAGCGGTGTTTCACGTACCCCTAGAACGAGTTTTTTACCTTCTTTCAAGACCACATCGGCAGCACGAGTGACTAATGTATCGGTATAGCTGTGTACAATGCCAGAAAGTGTTTTCATGGTGCATGGCATAATCACCATACCCGTTGTACGAAAGGAGCCGGAAGAAATAGCCGCGGCGATATCGCGGCTATCATAATGATGATCAGCTAATTGCTGAACCTCTTTGACACTATAATGTGTTTCTAATGATAAGGTTTGACGGGCCGCTGCGCTCATCACTAAATGGGTTTCCACATTCTTAACAGGTTTTAGCACCTCTAATAACCTAACGCCATAGATTGCGCCACTTGCTCCTGTTAACCCAATGATTAGCTTCTTCATTCTGCTCCCCGCACGATTCGATATCACCAACAACCATAGTAGCAATTATCGCAATGAAAAGCCCTTAAATCTATCAACCACAATCCCAGTTATAGACCACTTTGCTGAAATCTTTATTTTTTAAATCTTCAGGATGAATAAAAAAGTTACCGACGCCAATATCGCCCCATAAAATGCCAGTTTCATAATCACTGTCGATTTGCAGTAACAATACATAGTCCTGAATTTCTTTACGATACTCTCTAGGATCGGTTTGAGTAAAGAAAGGATAGCCGCCAATACGATGACCGTTCGACACAAAGTGTTCATTGTAAGGTTCTAGCCATTCATCGTAAAAATCCTCGCCTTCAAACTGATCTTCGTAATCATACAGATCATCAACATCTAAAATTTTGCGACCAAACTGAAAGTCGTTCGAGCTGATATATTGTGTCGCGGGGTGTGAATTCGAGACTAAACTGCCCTTCTATTGGTGAGTAATACTCATCTTCATAAGCGGCTTCAATGGCGGAGAAGTCTTGTTGGAGTTTTGCGTTATCTTCAATAACACTATCCCAATAGATGACGCGAAAACCGTTTTGGGTTTGTAGATCATCAAAATCCGCACCATACAAATCATCACCGCCGATAAAAAACTGCAATAATCCAGTTGTTGGATAGTTTTCAAGTGGCGGCATTTGTGCGAAATTAATTTGTGCCAATAGTTTTAAAGGAATGCCATCACTATCGACTGGAAAATCTGAGCCTAAAGGCAAATAAGGCATGCCACCAATACGACTTTCCCACAAAAATCGGCTGTTCAACAGGCGTGAGTTGCATCTCTATGGTTGGTTTAGCTGTAGCCGTGATTTTATCAACAAAAGGCTTTAAGTTATCGGGTAAGGCTGTTAGGTCAATCATGAGAACTCCAGATGGTATAGAAATATTAGGCAAATCTAATAAAGCAAATCAACAAACAGTAATTTATGAGGTTCTGAAAGTTTTTTGGTAGGAAAAAATGATTCATGAACCTAGATATTAAAATTTTTAGTGGTGACAAGCAGCTTGTTCCTAAAAATGATAATGTAGAAGTAACTTTAAATGATGAGAGAAGATATTCATCAATTTTTTTCACTGTTAACAATATAATTTCTATATTGAAAAATTATAAAGAAACGGGAAAGTGCTGCCATGGTTTATATTTTTGAGCTTCTGATATAATTATTGTGGAAGTATTAACAAAAGATGTTATCAACAAAACCATTATAGGCTTAATTAACTGTGGTGAATTCTATTCTTGTTTTTCACTATTAAAGTATTAAATAATTTATAATATATGGCTGCAAAGAGTTTTATCATCTTTCGGACTTATTAATAATTGTTTTATAATTCCCTCTCAATTGTAAACGTCTGGGGATTATTGACATTATACCTATAATAATACGTTTGGTCGTCGGTTAAGCAAAACCAAGGCTGTAGATAACGAAATTGCAACTGTAAACTCGCGATTTCCACAACATAGCCCGAAAGCGATGGCATGTCACTACTTACGGCCGGAGACCAAATAGTGGAAGAAACATCGGTGTATGCAGATAGGATGGTAACCTATGATTCGGATATTCAGTGGCTCTACAGCCGGAGCACATCACACCTACCGCCGCGTTATCAGAGTGGCAAACCGCACTATATCACCGCCGACCATCAAGGAATGCTACGGGAGATATTTATCGAAGCGGGGTCAGGCGAGCTGCGCTGGCTGGTTGAATACGTGGGGCACATCCAGTTTTGGCGGTTACAAGACAAGTCAGCAGATAATGACCCCAATTATACCCAGTGTCATTTTCGTTTTGCAGGCCTGTTCGAAGATAGTGAGCCCAGCTTGTATTATCACCGCTTTCGGTACTAGAGGATAAGGGTACCGGGCAATATCGCTGCCCTGACCCAATAGGGCGACTGGGTAGGTTCAATCCGTATAGGTATGAGCATAATCCGACAGGGTTTATTGATCCGTTTGGGTTGAGTGGCACTTCAAAACTTGATGACGCTTCAGGGGAAAAATAAAGCCCGATTTTTGGTTGACTCGAAAGGTCACATTTTTAGATTTAGATTATTTTAGAAATTTAAAATTTGATGGTCAGGTAATTAGTCGTAATAAGTTACCAACTATGGGTGAACCAGGTACTTACTCTAAAACTACGGGAGGTCATGTAATTGTTTTTGACCCTGATGGGCGAAGGATGGCTAATATATCTAAAGAAAGAATTAAAAAAATACCTGATGAAATAAAAAAATTATTGGAGTAAAAATGAAAAAATATCCGAGCATAGTATCTAATGATCTCATTGCTATATTTCCTACACCTTTTCCTCTTGATTATAGTTTGCCTAATTTTGTTTCAAACTGTGTTGGGTTAGAATCTATTCTCGCATGTGCTGGCCTGTTTTGTCCTGAAATTATTGAAATTGATGGTGTTATATACAGATGTGAGAACAATAATGGAAAAATAGAGCCATATGATGGTTATGGTAAGGATAAAAGAACATTAGAAATGGTCAATAATGTTTTTTCATTTAACGACTTTTTTATCGACAATTACCGATACGGCCAGCGATAACGAAGTTTTAATGACCGAATTTAGTAATGTTCTTAAATATTTTTTGGGGGATTAGATTAAAAAGCCTTTATCCTAATAAAACATTTGAATTTATTATTACAGATGATGGCCTATATGGTGAAGAAGGTTTTTGCATGACCTTTTATGAAGTTGAATAGTACTAATTACTTGGAATTTCTTGGATTACACCGTCGAAAGAAGCCTAACCTAAGCAAACTTAGTTAGATTAACCCGCTAAGAAACCATGCCCCAATAACCCATCATGGAGAAAAGCAAAGACAAAATGATGTTGTCGCTTCGCTCCGTTTTGGTGAGTACCACATTGGGGCATTAGCTGTTTTATTGTCGAATATACAGCGTCATTAATGCTATAGTTTTCTCCCATAACCTAAATTAAAGAAAAAACCACATGGCGTATAAATACGACCCTATATCAAAAACACTCATTGATGCGGACGCAAAATTTAGTTTCGAAGAAACACCTAATGATGATAATGTCGCAGCAGTTATCACTATTGAAGAAACTGATTATATTTTAAAAAATCTATCGACTCCAACCCCTTTCAAAGATCCGAAAGAAACACTATTTGGCATTGGAGATATAATATCTTCATTTTCAGAAAATATTTATGAAGCCTACAGAATAAACAGAATTGTTAACGAGTTTGAGAATCTCAATATCAGAGCAACTCAATATACAGGGCCAAACGATAATGTTTATATTCGCCTATCAGGCCATGCTGGAATAAGAGCATACTTAAATGGAACTCGTTATTTAGTCAACAACCCTCGTACTTTATACATGGGAGTAGGCACTCAAGGCCATGAATAATATTTCTGTAGGCGCAGCTCGCTTTGCGATAGTTTTCTCAGCAGCTTATAGAACTGTTGAATTAATATTCAAGAATGAATATACCTTGGTTGATTTTTTTGTGAATATACCCATGGACATAGCAAAGCTAGCTATCAGTACTCAAATAACGACAGCCATAACTGGAGGTTTAGCTACTGCTGCTTTAACGACTGGAACAAGTGTCATACTTGTAGCTTTAGAGGTGTTTGCTGTAGGTGTATCTGTAGGGATACTATTGTACTGGTTAGATAATAAATTCCAAATTAGTACAACTATCATTAAAGGCTTAAAAACTCACAGAGCAAGAAAACCAGAAACACCTTACCATCCAGACCAATTTTTTACTCTGTAGGGGAGATTCAGTCGTGGTTAAATTAGAGCCCACAAAGTTAATCTTATCATCTATAGCGCTTTTACTTTTAGCAATCTTCGGGATCTATCTATCAACAACATATTATATTGATTACTTTCAAATGAAGCCTAGAATTCTATTCTCATTTCAAACAGGGTTCCTGTGTTTTTCAGCTCCTTTGATACTATATTTTTCATATTATAGTTTTATATTGGGATATAAAAAAGAACTACAAAAAATGAATAATAGGATAGCTGGATTTTTCGCTGTTATCTTTATAATAGGCATAGTGTTTAGCTTTTTCTTTTCGACCTATGTCAGTATTGATTTAACCTCAAAAGGCTACTACACATGCTACAAATCATCTATTTTCGCACCAAATGAATACGTTATATCAAAAGATATGTGTAAGTAGCACATATCTTTTGATGCTAAAAACTACTTAACCTTCTCACTATTAATAGTGTAGCTTGATGTATTCGCCATTAAATGACTTCTAGATATAGATTCATATTTCATCTGAATCCGCAGAGAAGGCATTGATTCATTATCTTTTATTGAATCAGGAAATATGTCAGAGATTTCAATCAATGAAACCCCTGTTAGCTTGACTTCATAATATTTTTCAAGTTATCCGCTTTGACTCGTTCGATAAAAAATAAAACTAGCCTCTATAGATTGTGGCGATTTAGCTAAAACGGATTGTATGGCATCGATCACCACACGGTCTTTTTTACGCCAGTCTATTCGCTGACGGTAAAATGTGGCTCGTGACAATGACGTCAGCTCACAAGCCTTAATGACTGATAAGCCTGCCTCTTTTAATGATTGAGCACAGGATCTCTTTTCAGCCACTACCAACCCTTTTTTGCGAAAAGCGCCTTCATCGCCTGATTTTCAAGGCTGATTTCCGCAAAGAGCTTTTTCAGTTTCGCATTTTCATCTTCAAGCTCTTTTAATCGTTTAACATCAATAGCTTCCATGCCACCATACTTTGATTTCCAATTATAATAAGAGGCGTTGCTGATCCCATTTTGACGGCAAATATCTTCCACTTTCATCCCTGCATCAGCAAGTTTTAAATATTAACGATTTGAGTTTCAGTAAAACGAGCTTTTTTCATCATGACCTCTGCAAATTTTAGGGCAGAAAATCTAATTATCGCTGTCTTATTTTAGGCGAAGTGGATTAAGATGTTCCCTGAACATGCAAGCTATAAAGGTGATACGGTCATTCACCGCCATGTTGATTTTGCTCAATACGCAATTCCTGTACTAAGCACTACCCATATTAGTAGTGGTGATGTATGGCATACAAAATAAAGAGGATTCATTGTGTTGCTAACATTAGAAGAAATACGTGAGCAATTGGATAATAAATTTTCTCCATTAGGTAGTGATTTTGATGATTTAAGGTTATTGAAACGTGATCAGCCATTATTGAATCTTAAGTCATCAGAAGAACTCCTTAATATTACATTCCCTGATAAATTTTCTTCATTTTTAGATAGCTACAATTTAGATAATTTTTCGCTATGTAATATCTCATTCGGTAATGGCTCTGATTACCTTAATATGTTAGTTAGCATAAATGATAGAGATAATGTTAATAAATGGTGGACTGGAAAAAATAGACCTGCTGAATTTATTGTTATAGCAATATCCGATCCTTATACCATAATTTTAAATGTTAATACAGGTGAGGTTTTTTCTATGACAAATGAGTCATCAATGGATGACTTTGAACAAATTGCATCTGATTTTATATTATTTTTTAGGGGGCTTGGTACTCTTTTTATAAATAAAGAATCACCAATGACTATAGCAAAATTAGTTTCATCTCAAGCTATTGAATTTTGGGATGAATTATCCAATTAATAGAATAAATCATAACCATCCGCATAGAGGGCTACCTTTTATATAGAAGTCTTTCACATGATGTGAAAGACTTTTATTGTGCATAGAAAAATGCCAGCAATCATCTCGCTGGCATTCTTAATATGTATAAAGAAATGATTAACCTTCGTTATAAATTTCTAGGTTCTCAATTTCATTTTGATCTTTAATTTTTAATTCATCGTCTTTACGGAGATTTTCTAAATAATCTAAGTAAGTTTGGTCAATATCTTTTGTGACATAGATACCATCAAATACAGAGCACTCGAACTCATTAATTTCTGGATTCTCTTCACGAACGGCATCAACCAAGTCATTCAGATCTTGGAAAATTAATCCATCTGCCCCCAATCAGTTTACGAATTTCATCGACTTCACGCCCATGGGCGATCAATTCATTCGCGTTCGGCATATCGATGCCATACACATTTGGGAAGCGCACTTCTGGTGCAGCGGAAGCAAAATAGACGTTTTTCGCGCCAGCTTCACGAGCAAGTTCGACAATCTGCTCTGAGGTCGTGCCACGCACGATAGAGTCATCCACTAACAATACGTTTTTATCACGAAACTCTGCACGATTTGCATTGAGCTTACGACGCACCGACTTACGACGCTCCTGCTGGCCTGGCATGATAAAGGTGCGCCCCACATAGCGATTTTTGACAAATCCTTGGCGATATGGTTTATCTAATATGTGGGCAATTTCTAGGGCGATATCGCAAGAGGTTTCTGGAATTGGAATAACCACATCAATTTGCAGATCTTCCCATTCACGGGCAATTTTAGCACCTAATTTCTGCCCCATACGTAGTCTCGCATTGTAAACCGAGATCTTATCAATAAAAGAGTCTGGACGAGCAAAATAGACGTATTCAAATAAACAAGGCGTTAATTGTGGGTTTTCTGCACATTGGCGAGTATACAACTGCCCCTGCTCTGTCACATAAACCGCTTCACCGGGTGCAACATCACGTAAAAATTCAAAGCCTAACGTATCCAACGCAACACTTTCTGAAGCGACCATGTACTCTTGTGCGCCGTTTTCTAATATGCGGCGCCCCAAGACCAATGGCCGGATACCATAAGGGTCACGAAACGCCAACATACCGTGCCCAATAATCAATGCAACACATGCGTATGCGCCACGCAACCTTTTATGCATTGCCGCAACCGCCGTAAACACATTGTCTGGCTCTAACGGAAAGTGGTCAAAACGGTCTAATTCATAAGCCAAGATATTCAACAAAATCTCAGAGTCGGAGGTTGTGTTGACATGGCGGCGGGCGGTTTCAAATAAACGGCGCGTTAATTCATGCGCATTTGTCAGATTACCATTATGAGCAAGGGTGATACCAAAAGGTGAATTCACATAGAAGGGCTGCGCTTCTGATGCACTCGAACTACCTGCGGTTGGGTAACGGACATGACCGATCCCCATATTACCTTGTAGTCGGAGCATGTGCCGCGTTTCAAAGACATCTTTGACGAGGCCATTCGCTTTACGTAAGCGAATATTATTTTTGCCATCAATGGTAGCAATCCCTGCTGCATCTTGCCCACGGTGCTGAAGCACCGTCAAAGCATCATAAATTGATTGGTTAACCGGCGTAACACCGGCGATACCGACAATACCGCACATTTAGTCTTTCCTCATCAGCCAGACGGAGAAATATTCTCCGGTAGGAAACTTGACGCATTTTGCAGGTAGTCAAAGAACCACCTGATTATATGACTGAACTGCGGAATAAGTTCCGAACGTTGCCAATCCTCACTTTGAGGTAGGGGCGTAAAAGTATCGAGAAAAAAGAGTAATGCCGATACAATCAATACCCCACGCAACGCTCCGAAGCAGATCCCCAGAACACGATCTGTACCCGATAAGCCAGTCTTTTGAACCAGAGAACTAATGACATAGTTCACAACAGCACCGACAATTAATGTCGCGATAAATAATGCTGCAATGGCGATACCATTTCGTACCAGTATATCCTCAAAGCGCGTAAAGTATTCCGCCAAGTAAGGATAAAATGTACTAGCAACAAAAAAAGCACAACCCCATGTGATTAGTGACAACGCCTCTCGAACAAACCCACGGATCAGGCTTACCAATGCCGAGAAGCCAATAATGGCAATAATTGCGTAATCTAACCAGACCATATCTTATTCCAAAATTCGCACCCACGGCAGTGGCTGGAGTGCATTCTAACAGAAAACGAAAACGTTTGCGTAACCAATTTACATACAATTTAAAAAAAACCAGCGGCGAAAAGAAAAATTCATCTTCGCCGCTGTAATTGATTAAAAGCTCAGGCTTTTTGTGATATTCCTATTTTAATATCATGGCTTAAAAGCCCTAATCTCTCCCTGTAGCCCCGTGATTGAACGTAGCTCAGGTAGTGCGCCTTCTAACAATTGCCTTGAAGCTTCTGGTCCGACAAAAATTCGCGTCAGTTGCCCATTGACTGGCCGTGAAGGTACGGTATAAACCTGATACCCTGACAACCTCAATTTTGCGACAATTTCCTCAACTTTTGCTGCATTTTTCAACGCCCCAAGCTGTACCACAAAAGCTTTACCTTGTGGGGCCTGTACTTCTGGCTTAGGCTCAGGTTTTGGCTTCGGCTCTACTTTAACCTCAGGTTTTGGCGTTGGTTTAGGTTCAGGCTTTGGCTCCACCTGTTTAGGTGCCTCAGCAGGGATATTCGGCACCTCTTGAGGTTGAGAGGCAGAATTTGCAGCGGCTTGTTGCTCACGCTGTCGCTGTTGCTCCTCCTGCTTCTGCTCGGAAATCGCTTCTGACAGCATAGCCTCAGAAGCTTGGCCTGACGCCGGATTTTGTGCCAGCGGTGCAATAGCTTCGATATCCTGTTCATCACCAGGTTTAGGAATAATAGGAATGGCCGCAAATTCATTTTCATTATATTTCTTATCGCCATCAAGTAGCGCAGGCAATACAATGACCCCCGCCGCGATTAAAACAATGGCACCGACAAGACGATTCTGAAATTTACTCGCCACCGATTTTATCCTTTTGAATTTTCTAACAACATCATTACGTGAGCGACCGTATGGAATGAGCCACAAACAACAATGATGTCGTTATCTGTTGCATCAAGGCACGCTTTTTGCCACGCGTCATCGACTGAATCAAATACTTGTGGTGAATCAAGATATTGACTCAACTGCGAGGCAGGCGCCCCACGAAACTCAGTAAGAGGAGCCACATACCAATCCGTCACTTGCTCTGATAAACAGGTGAGTGTACCTTGAATATCTTTATCTCCAAGCATTCCCACCACGGCTCTGACACGACGCCCTTCCACAGCAGGCAGTTGTGCTAAGCGGTTTATCAAATATCCAGCAGCGTGCGGGTTATGCGCGACATCCAAAATCATTAATGGCTTTTCACCAATAATTTGGAAGCGCCCCGGTAACTGAGCCGATCGCAAGCCGTCATGAATTGCCTGATCAGTGATTTTAGTCGCAAGTTGGCTATCAATCTCTTTAAGGCAACATATCACCCCCAATGCGGTCGCTGCATTTGCTAACGGCACATTAGGTAGTGGTAAATTCAGCCATTGGCATTGACGACTCTGCCATGCCCAACAATCTTGCTGTTGTTCAAATGACCAATCTTTATCCCGACGAAACAGCAACGCACCGATATTTTTCGGCATGTTGACCAATTGACTGAGGCATATCAGGTTCACCGACAACCGCATAGCGACCACCGCGGAATATACCGGCTTTCTCAAAACCGATATGTTCCCTATCTGACCCTAACCAATCGGTATGGTCGAGTGCAATACTGGTCACCGCCGCGACATCTGCATCGACGATATTCGTCGCATCCAAGCGACCACCTAAACCCACTTCAAGGATCACGACATCCAATGAGGCTTGCTTAAATAACGTTAATGCCGCCAGCGTGCCATATTCAAAATAGGTTAAAGAGATATCGCCTCGCTCTTGTTCAATCTCAGCAAAGGCACGGCAAAAGTCGGACTCGGCCAATTCCGAACCTTGGATACGAACACGTTCCGTATAACGAACAAGGTGTGGTGAGCTGTAAACACCGACTTTCAGACCGGCAGCCATCAAAATAGATTCAATCGTATGGCAGGTTGTACCTTTACCATTAGTACCACCGACGGTAATGACGCGAGGTGCGGGTTGTGTTAAACCCATTTTGCGGGCGACTAAGCCAACTCGCTCTAGCCCCATATCAATATTTTGGCTGTGCAAGTTTGTCTGATAAGAGAGCCAAGCCTCCAGCGGAGACTCGGCATTAGGGATTGTAAACTGATTATTCATCATCTTTTTTATGCTTAGCAGAGTCCTTTACTTGCTCAGGAGCATCGATGACAGCATCGTCACTGGCGATATCGATTTTCACATCCTCTTCTTCGACGACTAATGTATCTTCAGTGGTATTAAAACTTGGCTTGTTAGTCAACATTGCCAATACATCTGCCAAGGTATCACGCATTTCAGGGCGACGAACAATCATATCAATCGCCCCTTTTTCCAGTAAGAACTCACTACGCTGGAAGCCTTGAGGTAGCTTTTCACGCACAGTTTGCTCAATAACGCGAGGACCTGCAAAACCGATCAGCGCTTTTGGTTCAGCCACGTTGATATCACCTAGCATCGCCAAACTTGCAGAAACCCCCCCCATGGTTGGGTCAGTTAACACAGAAATGTAAGGTAACCCACGCTCTTGCATTTTGGCCAATGCCGCGCTGGTTTTTGCCATTTGCATCAGTGATAACAGCGCTTCTTGCATACGCGCACCGCCACTAGCAGAGAAACAAACCAATGGGCAGTTATCTTCTAGAGCTTGTTCAACCGCACGCACAAAACGTGCACCTACCACGGAAGCCATAGAGCCTCCCATGAAAGAGAACTCAAAAGCCGCCACGACAACTGGCATCCCTTTTAACGTTCCTTTCATTACGACGATAGCATCTTTTTCACCGGTCTCTTTTTGAGCCGCTGAGAGTCTATCTTTATATTTTTTGGAATCACGGAACTTCAGCGCATCTTTTGGCTCAAGCTCACTGCCTAATTCTGTTGTCGAGTTTTCATCGAGGAAAGCTTCAAGACGCTGGCGTGCATGAATACGCATGTGATGATCACATTTAGGGCATACTTGTAAGTTACGCTCTAATTCAGCCCCATAGAGGACTTGCCCACAGCTATCACATTTTGTCCAAACACCCTCTGGGATGTTGACTTTGTTTGATTGGGTCAAGTTACCTTTTTTTAATATTTTTTCAATCCAGCTCATTAATGGACCTTTTCGTCTGATTGATCTCTGACTTTCCTTAGCGAATTCAAGCAACAAAAATAATTGCCACATCAACTCACTCAGGTAAAACGCCAGTATGTAATTTTGTGCCATTAAACCACAATGGTACACCACTGTGGATAAAAACTTTTAAATCCGTTATGGATTATCACTTTTTTCAACCGCAACACGTTTTTCTTTCGCGGCGGCACGACGATGACGAATCACTTCGATCACCCCCGGAAGAATTGAAATAAAGATAATTGCCACTATCAATAATTTCAAATTCTGTTGTATAACGGGTAGATCACCAAACAGATAACCTGCATAAGTGAATGACAGTACCCATAATAACGCCCCTGTCACATTATAAAAGGCGAAATGACGATAAGACATTTTGCCCATTCCCGCAACAAATGGCGCAAATGTTCTAACAATCGGCACAAAACGAGCCAAAATAATTGCTTTACCACCATGCTTCTCATAGAAAGCATGGGTTTTTTCCAGATAAACACGACGGAATATTTTTGAATCCGGGTTTTTAAACAGTTTATCGCCGAAAATACGCCCGATCGCATAATTAACAGCATCACCAAGAATAGCGGCTGTAATCATCAATGCGACCATTAAATGTACGTTTAAATCATTGCTATCTAACGCGGAAATAGCCCCTGCGACAAACAGCAGCGAATCTCCCGGCAAAAATGGGGTAACGACCAGCCCAGTTTCGCAAAACAAGATCAGAAATAAAATACCGTACACCCATACACCATACTCAGCAACTAACTCTGCTAGATGGACATCGATATGCAAAATAAAGTCGATAATAAAACTGATAAACTCCATACAAACCTCATTATCAATAGCATCCATGCTATACTCATGATACCTTCAATGACGGCACTGTTGACTCTGGACATCCACACAAGTCACCTAGCTGCTTCTGAAATTATTTAGAGTATATAAAATTAGATTCACATCAGTTCGTCCGCTAAGAACAACGGCCCCATCACATTCGACGGTAAAGCGAATTTTTCAGGATAATCAACGGATACTAAATACAAGCCATCAGCTTTGGCAGTTGCCGCAGCTTTCGTTCTGTCTTTTAGTTCGAGCAATTGTGCCATCCAATTAATATCCTGATTACCGCAGCCAATTTCTAGCAAACTTCCCACTATATTTCTGACCATATGGTGAACAAAAGCATTGGCTTTAATATCCACCACGACATAATTACCGTGACGTGTGACTTGCACATTCATCACATTACGCCAAGGTGTCCGCGACTGACACTGGACTGCTCTGAATGAGGTAAAATCATTTTCCCCCAACAGAGCTTGCGCCGCTTCATGCATCTTTTTTTCATCTAGTGGATAGTGAAAATGTGTCACTCCACTGGACAAAATCGCTGGCCGATAACGGTGATTAAAGATGACATAACGGTAACGGCGTGCTGTTGCACTAAACCTCGCATGAAACTCTTCATCGACAGGTTTACACCAACGTACCGCAATATCCTCTGGCAAATGGGTATTGACTCCCATTGTCCATGCGGCTTCTTTGCGGATCACAGGGGTATCAAAATGCACCACCTGCCCCGTTGCGTGAACCCCTGCATCCGTGCGACCTGCACAAAATACATTAATCGGATGATTCGCCACTTTTGACAAAGCGTCTTCAAGACAGCCTTGCACACTTTTCACTTCCTGTTGGCGCTGCCATCCATAATAACGACTCCCATTGTATTCGATGCCTAACGCAACGCGAGACAACTTTGTTGACTCTGACATCAGTAAAACAACTCCTGAGTCAGTTTTTCAGCCGTTTCCACCGCCATTAAAGCGCCACCGAAACGCACATTATCGGCCACCGACCAAAATTGCAAAATTTCAGGGATACCATAATCATTACGAATACAGCCAATACTTAAGCGATCATTACCCGATGCTTCAGTGACCTGAGTTGGATAATCACCTTCTTCTGAGACCTGAATATCATCAAAACGTTCCAGTTCATCTCGAGCTTCTTCTACTCCAACAGGACGCAATGTTTCGAGATACACCACTTGAGCATTGCCATAAAACACAGGCGATTGAATAAAACTCACCGCAACAGGTAGTCCATCGTCTTGTAAAACTTTTCTGACTTGTTCAACTAAACGGCGTTCTTGCTGTACGCTGCCTTCCATATCTGCCAGCATAGGCAACATATTAAACGCCAATTGTTTACTAAAACGCCCTTCTTCCGCAGGAATACCGTTTAATAAGCGAGCACTCTGCCCCGCTAACTCGTCAACAGCCGCTTTGCCATAGGAGGAAACAGACAACATGTTCGTTAAGGTGATACGGCCGATACCCGCCGCTTCAATCAATGGCTTCGTCGCACTAAGTAACTGACTTACATAACTATCCGCTAGTGCAATAATATTGCGGTTACGGTAATCAGCAAGCACATGAGGGTTCACGCTAGGAACAACTAAAGGCACGTCAGGTTCAAGCGCAAATACACCACTCGTATCAATCACGATGCCCCCTTCTTGGGCGGCACGCTCTGCATAATATAAACTGGCTTCTTCCCCAGCGGCGAAAAACGCGATTTGAGCTTGTGACCAATCAAAATCGGTAGCGTCTTGAACTTGATAACTTTTATTATTAAAACGCAGGCTTTCTCCAGCGCTTCGTTCACTCGCCAATAGATGCAATTCGCCAACAGGGAACTCGCGTTCTTGTAATAATGCTAAAATAGCTTCACCGACAGCCCCGGTGGCTCCCAATAACGCAATATTCCAACCTTCAGTCATTGCTGTTTCTCCAAAAATATAACCATTAAATGAAATCATCTACGCGTCTTAATAAAAGGTTGATGTTACATTCACCAACCTTTATCGAGACACGCTGTGATCACTTAATTAAATGTGCATTAAAACCCAGTGCAGCAAGTTGAGATACCGTTTGTTCATCATCACAGTGCACTTCAAGAGAGGACCACTCACGGCGTTCTTGGTAGTGTTTACGTAATTTGTCAAATTCACCAGGGATTGCCGCTACTTCACGTAGTGCGGCATCATCGCGACGCACATCATACACCAGATGAACTAACCTTTTGAGTTGACTTTGCGTTAATTTACCGAGAAAAGTGATGGCGCTGATCTCCGGTTTCGGTAATAACGATGATAGCGCGATACGGTCCGGTTGACCTAAAAATTGGCAGTACGCTTCATAAACTTGAGTCGTACCACGCGCTTTCCCTTCTAAGGTATAACCTGCAATATGCGGTGTGCCAATATCTACCCATTCTAATAATTCAGTGTCTAAATTAGGCTCTGGCTCCCAAACATCTAACACAACGCTCATGTTTTTGCCTTGCTTTAACAAAGACAATAGTGCTTGATTATCAACAACCTCACCACGACTCGCATTAATTAAAATCGTACCATCACGTAAGTTAGATAAGCGTTCAGCATCCATTAAATGATAGGTTTTATCTGCGCCATCCATATTCAATGGGGTATGGAACGTTAGGATATCCGCATCAGATAACAAGGTTTCCAGCGGTAAAAACGCCCCTTGTTCCCCCTTTGCTTTACGAGGCGGGTCACATAAAAGCGTTTTCACTCCCCAAGCGGATAATCGGTCAGCGAGGCGTCCACCCACATTCCCGACACCAACAATACCGACCGTTTTATCACGCAAATCGAAATGGTCACGTTCAGCAAGCATCAATAAGGCCGAAAAAACATACTCAACCACCGCAATGGCATTACACCCCGGAGCCGAAGAAAAGGCGATATTGGCTTCCTTCAACCATGCCGTATCTACATGATCAAAACCTGCCGTGGCAGTACCAACAAATTTGACAGGCGTTTCACTTAATAGTGCTCGGTTAACTTTTGTTATCGAACGTACCATTAACGCATCTGCATCCAGAAGCTCAACTTCAGGTACTGGACGCCCAGGTACGGCTTTAACCTCACCCAGTTTGCTAAACAACTGCTGAGCATACGGCATATTTTCATCAACCAAAATTTTCACTTTATTCGCCCCAATCATGTCATTGTATGCTCAATGATCAACATACAAACTACTGTATGGTTGTTTCATTTTATGAGTGCTTATTTTGCCACGTTCCACGCACATTGCCTATGTGCGATTACTGTGATTTCACTATTCTTTCGCACGGAAACGGTCGGGTGTTACCCCTGAGATCTGTTGGAACATCGCAATAAATGCAGACGCTGAGCTATAGCCAACATCCAGTGCGACTTCATGTACGCTTTTCCCTCGTTCCAGTGCAGAAACGGCGTGCAAATAGCGTAAACGCTGACGCCATTCGCTAAACGACATTCCCAGCTCTTGCTGGCAACGACGCGACAATGTACGCTCTGAGGTGTAACTCCGTTTTGCCCAATCCGCAAGTGTGGTGTTATCGGAAGGGTCTTTTTGCAAAGACGCTAGGATTGGCGATAAGAATTTATCTTTGGTGATAGGCAGATACGTTTTTTGGCAAGGTGACACTGCAAATTGGTCAATCAGTACACTGGCTAATCGTATGTCCTCCTCCGTTTGTGGCTCGACGACCCCCCTTTGATAAAGATCGGCCATAATTGTTTGAAAAATAGGACTGAGCTTAATCACACCAGCACGGGATGATAATTTATCGCTAAAACGTTGCGCGAAATCGATAATACGAAATTTCACACTCTGCTTATTAAAGCTTGCATGCTGTGTATTTGCGGGGATCCAAACACAAAATTCCGGTGGTGCAAGGTAGTGTTTGCCTTCGACTTCCATTTCCATAATGCCACACACCACATATAACAATTGACCAAATGGATGGGAATGCGATTTGTACTCGCTTTGAGTATCAATTTGTTCATGGCGCAATGCAATGAATGCAGGTTCGATAATATTGCATTCATTAATCAGCCATGTTGGTGATTTTTGATCTTGTTGCATAAATGTTGTCTGAAAACCGTTATCGAATGTCTGGATATCAGTATATATAAAAAATCTGACAACGGTATACTAACGCCACTCATTAGGGAGAAACTTTTAATGAAAAATTTATTATTTCCGCTAATAGCGGTTTTACTTTGGTCAATGAATGCGATAGTGAATAAAGCCGCGGCAACCGCTATCGATCCCGCCGCAATATCCTTTTACCGTTGGGCATTAGCTCTGCTTGTCATGACTCCATTTGTGCTACGCTCTGTCTTGCGTCACTGGTCGATAGTCAGAAAACATTGGTGGCAACTCGCCATTTTAGGGGCGCTGGGTATGATGCTCTACCAAAGCTTAGCCTATTATGCCGCTCATTCTGTCAGTGCAACCTTTATGGGAATTATGAACTCCTTAATCCCATTATTAACCGTTGTCATCAGTATTTTTGTCCTGCGAGTGATCCCAACCGTTGGTATTTTTATCGGTACTCTGTTATCGCTGGCGGGTTTAACTTGGTTAGTCAGCCAAGGTAACCCTGCAACGCTCTTTTCCCAAGGATTAGGCACCGGTGAGCTGTTGATGTTGATTGCCTCTGCCGCTTATGCCTTATATGGCGTCTTAACTAAGCGTTGGGCTATTCAATTATCAAGTTGGGATTCACTGTATGTACAAGTTTTCTTTGGCGTTATTTTATTAATTCCCAATTTCTTATTGGCAGATGACGTGTCGCTTAACCGTCACAACATTGGTCTTGTGGCCTTCGCGGGTATTGCAGCCTCTATCCTCGCACCTGCATTGTGGATCCAAGGGGTTATGCGCCTAGGCGCCAATACGACCTCGATTTTTATGAATTTAGCGCCAGTATTTACAGCAATCATCGCTATCTTTGCGCTCGGTGAAGAGCTGCAAAGCTACCATTTAATTGGTGGTGGCGTGGTATTATTAGGTGTTATGTTAGCACAGCAATTACGTACCCCTCTGACTCATCTTTTTAAGAGCAAGAAAAAAATTGAGCAGAAAAAAGATTGCTTAAACGACTCCTAGCAGTAAAATTAAGCTTCAAGCAATGCAATGTCGTAATCCATATGCCCCACACTTGTGGGGCTATGTTTTTTATTATGACCTATTAATTAGAATAGTTTGAACTAAATATAAATAAGCAAAACATTCCGTTTTGGACAAGTTATTCGCTAAGCAATTAATATTATCAGGAAAAGGAAATTTTTTATTCCACTGCCGTTAGATATCGTGCAAATCACGGCATGCTGGCTAAAACAACCTGACGCAATTTTTGCTTCAGGTTTTCCTGAAAAAGATCAGTTTATTCTTTAATACCCCAAGCGTTAACAACTGTAAACTAGCATTGGTAATATATAAGTAATCGCGTTTAAAATAAAAGTACAACTTGATTTATGATGAATATGAAAAAGGATAACCATGCTCCCTAATATTAAGCCACTGATAACACCGACTGTGCTTTTAACTGCATTGATAAGCCTAAGTTTTATTCCATCAATAAGTCAGATATCACCACTATCACCTAGTTATGCATTTTCTCAATCCGATGCCCCCCAAAAGGATTTAATATCACTGACCGAAAGTGCCAATAATGACTTATCATCAACGGTTAATCTCCCTACTATTTTTTCAATGATTGTTGACGATCATTATGCAAAAAAAGCTTATTTACTGTATCAAATCTATAATGGTGACAAATATGGAAAAAGTTTAAAACCCGATCAATTGCAGGCTCAAAAATACCTTCAGCTAGCTGCCGAACTTGGGCATCAAGATGCATTAATCGAAATGATTGACCAATCAACCAACCTTTATAATGCACCAGGGAAGTATCTTGATAGTCAAGCCAAAAAATATATCAATATGCTGCTAGAAAAATATCCGAATTCTCCAAAAACACTGATCACTGTAGGAAACCTCTATGCAGACTATAGAAAGCATTTTTATAATCCTGAAAAATCATTTGAACTAATTCAAAAAGCTAGTGAAATCTCACCATCAGCAGAAATCAACTATGATCTCGCAAAAAAGTACGCTCTAGCGCTAGGTACAGAGCAAAATTTAAAAAAGGCGATCAGTCTTTTACAAGAAAATATTACGAATGATAAATTGGTACAAGATAGTCAATATGCACTAGCACGACTCTATTTTCAATTTGATGTATCCGATGAAATTGGAAAAGATTTCGTTATGAATATACTCAGAGAAAGTGTTGAAAGAAATAAGTCCGCCTTGTTTCCAGATTATAGCTTAGCGCATTACTATGCAGACTACCTTTTAGAACAAGATCCGATTAATAATAGAGAATATGCTTTTTCCTTATACAATAAAGCAAGTCATTATTTTACTGATGCGAATATACATCATGCATTAGCGCTAATAAAATATGAAAAACACGAAAAAGAACAAGCCGCCTACCTTATTTTATCAACTTTAAAAGCGGATCAAAAATATCATTATCTCACCACAATAGAGCGTCAAAACGCTTATAACTTGCTCTTTAAACACTTTCTTGACTATCCTGGAACAATTCAATTTCTTGTTGAACAGTCACTTAATAATGAGCAAGTAAAATCAGCTATTCAACCTCTATTAAAGCAAAACCCTGACGCAAAGTTTAAATATGCCATAGCGAATGTTAACCGTATGAGCATCAAGAATACAATTGATGACAAGGCGTTAGCATTACATTATCAAGACATAATTACAGCCGCAGAACTGGGTTCCATTGATGCAATGCTGTTTATTATTCATGGTAAAGTCGATGATGACCGTCTACCCGGAACTCTTTTTGATGATAATAGATTTGACCAACTCACGGGGATAACGAATGATGATCGTTGGATGTGGCACAATAAATGCGCTGACCAAGGAAGTAACCGCTGTTTAGCCGAACTTGGTTATCGCTACCAATATGGTAAATTTGGCGTCGAAAAAGACTATTCAAAAGCACTTAAATATTATAAGCGCATTCATATTACACCGGATAATTATGAATTTCTTAATTATGAATCCGATATGAAGCTTATTGAAAAAGAACAACAAAAATTCAATGAGCTACTCAATCAATACAACAATAATGATGCCGAAGCCGCCCACAGGCTAGCCGATGTCTATCGATTTGGTAAATATGGGCAAAAAGAAGACAATGTTAAGTGGCTTAAATATCTAGATCAAGCAGCAAACTTAGGTAGTGCTAAAGCATTACATGAATTATGGTCCTATTATGAGGATGAAGGTCAGCTTGAAAAAAACAGAGCTAAAATCATGAGCTATTATAGCAAGCAGATCGCCTCTGGGAATCAATCTGCTGCTCTCACCTTAGGCTTAAATTATTTATATGGGTTACACCTTGTTAATGAGAACCGAACGAAAGCGCGTGAATTATTGAAGAAATCAGGTAAAGATGGTGAGCGCTATCTCGCTGAAATGGATAAGTTTGATGAGAAATATACATTAAAAGATAAAGATGCCACCACTAATTATCAACTAGGCGTTGCACACACATATGGTCGGGGCGCCAGCATTGATCATTTAAAAGCGAGGCAATTTTTTAAAACCGCAGGAGAACAAGGCCATCAAGAATCTGCTTACACATATATTAGGTCATTGCAAAATGGTATTTATGATTATAAAAAAAATCGCTGGATCGCAGAACCTAATTGGTATGAAGCTATTTCGTGGCTAAAACAATACCCTCTCGCATGTTGTCAGGAAGATGAACTGCTTCGCTATAATACACTGGTATTACCGGCTTTAAATAATGATATTAATGCGACATTAAAACTTTCTCATTGGTATATTGAGCAACAACAACATACTGCTGCGGCCTATTGGTATAACAAATTACTTGATAAAAAAGATTTAAATATCATTATTCCTGCGCTTGATAAAATCATTACGAATGATGGCAAAAAGCGTGAATTGTACTCAGCGGGAACCTTGAAAAATGACTTATATTCTAAAGTACACTTTGCGTCTTTAGCTGTAAATAATAAAAAAGTCGCTGCAAACCCTGAACTCTACCAGTCTATGATTCAACTTCTACATGAGGGATTAGGCTCAAGCGATCCTATCATTTCAGATCTTGCATTTAACTCTTTACTTACTGCCTATAGAGATGGAACCGAACAGTATAGTTATATATTCCGTCGCCCGATAAATGAGAAAGCGTATGTAGAATTATTGGAGTCACAGTCTAAAAATCGTGATGATGTTCTCATGTTATTGTCAGAATATTACACAACCCAAAATCCCCAAAAGGCTCTAGATTATGCTCAAAAGGCTTATGAAAAAGGTGATATCAGAGCAGCTAAATATCTATATAATTTTTATTATGCTCACCTTGATGTCAATCATGAAAATCTTAAGCGTACTACTCAATATCTCAAAAAATATCTCAATATGAGGGAAAGTGCTGATGAGAAGATTATCAATGAGCTTACTCTTCCTACTGAACATATAATCGGCATTGCTGATATCTATTTCGAAGGCTTTTACGATATGCCACGAGATCTAGATAAGGCAATTGAGATGTATCAATATTTATTAAAATATGAACCTGAAATTGCTTTAGAAAAACTTTATGAGTCACATATCTTAAACGGAAATACCAATGAAGCTTATTACTATGCATTAATTCTCAATAAAGATACGGATAATGTCACCATGTTTAATACGCTAACAGATGTACAACGTGAAGCTATCAAAACACGTGTACAAGATTATTTTGATAACAAAAATACGAATAAATAAGTTAATTACAGCAATGAGGGTGCTAATGTTGATTATATTAATACCCTCATCTGACTTATCACTGGCTAGTTTGAAACACCACCTTTGCCAACAAACCACCGAGTTCTCTTCCCTTCAATAATTGCAGGTCGGTACCATGATAAATCGCAATATCTTTCACTAACGCAAGCCCGAGACCTGATCCTTCCATGGCTAATGCATTATTTAAGCGTGTAAATGCTTCCATTGAGCGACTGATTTTTTTATCGGGGATACCGGGTCCTGAATCTTCAACTTCTAATATGGTATGCTGTTTGTTTTCACTTAATAATATCCGTACCGTTACAATGCCGTTATCAGGGGTATATTTAATGGCATTATCGATTAGGTTCGCACACATTTCTGCCAATAAAATAGGCTCACCTTTAATCCATGATTGCTCTTGTCCTTCATAACCAAGGTCAATTCCTTTACTTTCAGCTTGCCCCAATCGTGTAAAACAAGCCTGTTGGACTAACTCCACTAAATTAATCGCGCGATAGTGACGAATAGCCTCTTTCTCATGCGCTTTTAAACGCGCGAGTTGCAATAACCTATCAGTTAAGACAATCGTACTGTCGAGGGTTTTATTAATCGCATGCAGACTTTGCTGCCGCTGAACTTCATTTGTACTATTCAGGGCAACCGACACTTGGGTTTTAAGTACCGTTAAAGGTGTTTTCAATTGATGAGAAGCGTCGGCACTAAAGCGCTCTTGGCGTTTAACCATCCGTTTTAGCCTTTCAATATAGCGATTCAGGGCGTCCACGAGTGCCGATAATTCAGACCATGGCAGAATATCAGGAATAGGTGTGAGATCATTAGCAGAGCGCCCCATCATTAACTGAGATAACTTTTTCAACGGCGTTAATAGCTTACTCAGTAATAAATAGGCCAGCACTAATGTCAGGAACACGACTGTACCTTGGCTCATTAATGAGGATATTAATAGTTGACGAGCAAACTCATGCCGCGAAGAGACTGTTTCAGCAACGCGAATTTGCACCATTCCCATCATGCCACCTTCATTTATCGGTTGATAAAACGTGGCCACACGGATAGGCAAACCTTTATATTCGGCATCATAAAAATAGACCAGCGCCGTATAGTACTGAGAGCGCATCCAATTTGGGGGAATTTCAGGTAGGTCATCATAGCCAGAAATCGTTTCACCATTAGGCGCAATCACTTGGTAAAACAATCGGTCATTAATATTTCGTTCGAAACTGTCTAAAACGACATAAGGAACATCAACAATCAAATGACCGTTTTCAACCTTTAGCCTCTCGGCAACAGTACGAGCCGAAGCCAATAATGTCCGATCATAGGCCTGATTTGCCGCGTTTTTGGCACTGTAATAGTGAGTATAAACGGAGAATCCCCCCAACATAATGAGGGGGATACCGAAAAAGAGCAGTAACTGATGAAAGAGAGAGCGTGGATGAGAGACTAATTTCATACACTACACTGCTCTAATCGGTATCCTAATCCGCGAAGCGTATTGATATTGACATCGGTTCCTGTGAGTTTTTTCCTTACTCGATGCACATACAATTCAATACTCTGTAAGTTAGCTTCATCGGACAATGAAAAAACCTGTTCGAATAATTGTGTCTTTGAGACAGGCCGCCCACGACGATGAAATAATGTATTAAGTACTGCGAATTCTCTTGGTGTTAAGGCCAGCGGCTCTTTATCCACTAAGAAATAGCCTTCTTCATGGTAGCAAAGTGAACCAAAACGTTGTGGCTCATTCACCTGCCCTTGGCTCCGCCGTAATAATGCTCTGATCCGAGCTTCTAATTCCGCTAAATCAAACGGTTTAGTGAGATAATCATCTGCCCCTGCATTTAACCCTTTGACCCTATCTGAGACATCTGAGTTTGCCGTTAACAACAACACGGGGATCTCTTGACCCCGTTTTCTCATTTGGGCAAGTACTTCTAACCCGCTGAGCCTTGGCAACGACACATCTAATACCACTAATGAGTAGCTTTCTGTTTGTAATAATTGATCAGCAATCGCGCCATCACTCGCAATATCGACAGCAAAGCCGGTCGAACTAAGCGCTTTTTGTAACCATAACGACAACTCGTCATGATCCTCAACCAATAATATTCTCATTTGTATGCTCTCAATTCATTCAATACTGAGTATACGTTCGCATTAACCCCTGAGAAATAAAATACTTAAGCACAATATTTTCAAGGTGGCTCACAAGAATATTACATGAATACAAATTAACATTAAATTAACAAGTTAAAACTACTAATAATAAACAATCTGATATTCATCACAAAAAAACAACTTCATTTGTTAATGAAAGGTAAATGAAAGCTTTATGAGCCAATGATGATGATTAGAAAAACAACAATGACATCTCTTTTTGTCTGCTTTTTTGTGAGGAAATAAAGAATGAAAAAAAACATCATTAGCGACACTCGCTGCTGCCCTTTTCTTTGCTGGTCTTAACCAAGCTGCGGCTCTACCTGAGCGTACTGAATGTATCGCACCAGCAAAACCCGGCGGTGGATTTGATTTAACCTGTAAGTTAGTGCAAGTTTCCCTACTCGAAACCAAAGAAATTGAAAAACCCATGCGTGTTACCTATATGCCTGGTGGTATTGGCGCGGTGGCTTATAATGCCATCGTTGCACAACGCCCAGCCGAAGCTGGCACAATCGTTGCTTTCTCAGGCGGCTCACTGCTTAACCTAGCGCAAGGGAAATTTGGTCGTTACAACGAAAATGATGTACGTTGGCTCGCCAGTGTGGGAAGTGATTACGGCATGATAGCTGTTCGTGAAGACTCTCCTTATAAAAATCTAAAAGATCTGATGGAAGCATTCAAAAAAGACCCTAACAGTATCGTCTTTGGTGCTGGTGGATCGGTAGGTAGCCAAGATTGGATGAAGACGGCATTACTCGCGAAACAAATTGATGTGGATCCGCGCAAAATGCGCTATGTGGCCTTTGAAGGCGGTGGCGAAACTTTAACTGCACTGTTAGGTAATCACATCCAAGTCATGTCGGGTGATATGAGTGAAATGGCTCCTTACCTTAATGATGGGAAAGTGCGTGTATTAGCCGTTTATTCCGATAAGCGCCTTGGTGATGGCCTTGAAAATATTCCAACAGCGAAAGAACAAGGTTACGACATTGAGTGGCCGATTATTCGTGGTTTCTATATGGGGCCAAAAAGTCTCAGATGAAGATTATAATCAATGGGTTGAAGCCTTCAAAAAACTCCAACAAACCGATGAGTTCAAGAAACAACGTGAGCTACGCGGGTTATTTGAATATAACTTAACAGGTCAAGAGCTGGATAGTTATGTCAAAAAAGAGATCGAGCAATACCGCGAACAAGCTCGTTCATTTGGCTTAGCGAAATAACGGAGGCCAATAATGAGCCAACGCATATTCGCCATTGTCTGGCTAATATTGTGTGGTATCGGCCTCTATATTGGCTGGGGGATACAAAGTGAATACGCCTATGAACCACTTGGCCCCCGCCCTTTTCCGATAGCCATACTTTCGTTAATGGCTTTATGCGCATTCATCTTACTTGTTGGTAAACAAGAAGCGATTGAATGGCCTAAGGCATATGTGTTACGTCGCTTAGTATTACTCATCCTTTCATTGGTTATCTATGCTTGGGTATTTGAGTGGCTAGGCTTCCCGTTATCGACCTCTCTATTGACTATCAGTATTGCGTTGCTGTTTGGCGCGACACCTATTGCTGCCATCATTTCCGGCCCAGTATTAGGTATCACGCTTTTTTATGCTTTCGACAAGCTACTGGATGTCACTTTGCCAATTGGCAACTTGTTTAATTAAGGAGATAGCCATGGAAACTTGGATGTACCTTTCACAAGGCTTTGAAGTGGCACTAATTCCACAAAACCTAGTGATCGCACTTATCGGTTGCTTTATTGGTACGGTTGTCGGTATGTTGCCTGGATTAGGGCCAGTAAACGGCGTTGCAATACTTTTACCGCTCGCTTTTGCCCTTAAACTGCCTGCTGAATCGGCTTTAATATTGTTGGCAACCGTCTACCTAGGCTGTGAATATGGCGGTCGAATCTCGTCTATTTTATTAAACGTGCCCGGTGATGCTGCCGCGATTATGACAACCCTTGATGGCTACCCTATGGCAAAACAGGGTAAAGGTGGGGTGGCGTTATCAATTTCAGCGGTAAGTTCCTTTATCGGCTCTACCATCGCTATCTTCGGGATCATTCTATTCGCCCCATTACTTGCACAATGGGCGCTGGCGTTCGGCCCCCGCCGAATACTTTGCGCTCATGGTATTTGCCATCGCGTGCCTTGGCAGTATGATGAGCCAAAACCCAGTTAAATCCCTACTGGCTGCATTAATTGGCCTCGCATTCGCCACGGTGGGTGTTGATGCAAACTCTGGTGAGTACCGCTTTACTTTCAATAGTGTCAATTTATCGGATGGCATCCAATTTATTGTGCTCGTTATTGGGCTATTTTCCGTTAGTGAAATTCTATTGATGTTAGAAGGAACTGCAACAGGCCAAGGGCTGATCCGTAAAACAGGCCGTATGCTGTTCAATCGTAAAGAAGCTAAAGCTTGTGCTGGTCCTACGTTACGCTCCTCTTTTATCGGTTTTTTTGTCGGTGTCCTCCCCGGCGCGGGTGCTACCATCGCCAGTGCTATTACCTATATGACAGAGAAAAAAATCAGTGGGGCTAACAACCAGTTTGGTAACGGTGATGTACGAGGTGTTGCAGCGCCGGAAGCCGCTAATAATGCTTCAGCCTGTGGCTCATTTATCCCGATGTTGACCCTTGGTGTTCCCGGTTCAGGTACGACCGCCGTTATGATGGGCGCATTAACACTGTATAACATTACTCCAGGTCCTGGCATGTTCACGGAACAACCGGATATTGTGTGGGGATTAGTCGCGGCATTGTTAATAGCCAATATCGTTTTATTGATCATGAATATTCCATTAATTGGGCTATTCACACGCATGCTCTCTGTGCCACTTTGGTTCTTAGTACCGACAATCGCCACCATATCAGCCGTTGGAGTATACGCGGTTCACAGTACTACATTTGACTTACTACTCATGATGGGACTTGGCATATTTGGCTATATCCTACGGAAAATGAATTTCCCATTATCGCCGTTGATCCTTGGCTTTGTTCTTGGCGAGATGTTGGAACAAAATTTACGTCGCTCTTTATCTATCAGTAATGGTGATTTCGATATTCTTTGGAGTAGTTCGATTTCTCAATGCTTACTGGTAATGGCTGTACTTGTTCTCGCTCTACCACCAATTATTAAATTAATACGTAAAAAGCGCCAACACCAACCATCCACCCTCTCGGATTAAGCTTATATTATCTCATCGATTTCTCTGTAAACTTTGCCCCGACCGGTAGTTAGGGGCATTTTTTATTACTGAGCATCACATTGTATTTAGTACAAGGCGTTAAACATTCAGCAAGTCAGTCAATGTTCCCTTTACCTATTTATACTCAGTGAGCACTCTTAGACGACATTATTTGTTATGCTTAAATTGTTACAAGCTTTTTTTAAATGGCAGCCTAAGCCACTTCATCATAATCAATTTGTGACTGTATTCAATAACCTATACCAAATCAGTAGCGAGTACCCTGCCACAATAACGTATAAAGATAATGGTGAGCTATTAGCGAAGGCGGTTGGTAAAGTCCATCTGTATTGCGATGGCAAATTGGTACTACGCCTCACTAAGAATGTCAGTGTCATTACAATTGGCGTAGTGGATAACAAAGCAAAAGTGATTAATATTAAAAAAGATGTGTTCCGTTTTCCGTCAAATACATCATCATCACATCCGCCCTATTTATCACCAAGCAGTGATTCAGACAGCCATCATCATACAAGTCGTTCTGACGATAATCATAGTGGCCACTTTTCAGGCGGTGATTCAGGTGGAGGAGATTGTGGCGGTGGCGGCGGCGGTGATTGACCATAAAAAAAAGCGAGAATCGAGGTTCTCGCTTTTAATTTGATAGCGTGAAAGACCAATTAGCCTTTATATTTGCTCATCACTAACGTTGCGTTAGTCCCCCCAAAGCCAAAGCTGTTAGACATAACTGTCTCTAATGCTTGCTCTGTCGGTTTTGTAACAATATTCAGCCCTTGAGCTTTAGGGTCTAAGTTTTCGACGTTGATACTTGGTGCAATAAAGCCATGCTCTAACATTAATAAGCTATAAATGGCTTCGTGAACACCCGCAGCACCTAAAGAGTGCCCTGTCATTGCCTTAGTGGCAGAAATAGCGGGTGAGTCATTACCAAATACTTCTTGAATCGCTTCGAGCTCTTTCGTATCACCCACAGGGGTAGAAGTACCATGTGTATTGATGTAATCAACCTTACCATCAATGCCTTGCATAGCCATTTGCATGCAACGTACTGCACCTTCACCTGAAGGGGCAACCATGTCCGCACCATCTGACGTTGCGCCATAACCAACAATTTCAGCGTAGATATGGGCACCACGAGCGAGCGCGTGCTCAAGCTCTTCAACCACCACGATACCACCGCCACCTGCAATAACAAAACCATCGCGGTCAGTATCGTAGGTTCTTGATGCTTTGCTTGGAGTATCATTGTATTTTGTTGACAATGCACCCATTGCATCGAATTCACAGGTCATTTCCCAGCTCAACTCTTCACCGCCACCTGCAAATACAACGTCTTGTTTACCTAACTGGATCAATTCAACTGCATGACCAATACAGTGTGCAGAAGTGGAGCAAGCAGAGCTAATTGAGTAGTTCACCCCTTTAATTTTAAAAGGTGTTGCTAAGCAAGCTGAGATCCCAGATGCCATAGCTCGTGTAACCATGTAAGGGCCTACACCACGAAGGCCTTTTGCACGCATACCATCAGAGCCAGCAACTTGGTTACGCGGAGAGCCCCCGCCAGAACCAACCACTAAACCAGTACGTAAATTCGAAACTTGTTCGTCTGTTAAACCCGAATCACTAATTGCCTGCTCCATAGACAGATAGGCGTAAACTGAGCAATCACTCATGAAACGGCGGATCTTACGATCAATCAGACCGTCAGTATCCATTTTTACATTACCCCAGACGTGGCTACGCAGCCCCGCCTCTTTGAATTCTTCTGAGAAAGTGATCCCGGAACGACCTTCCTTCAGAGAAGCCAGTACTTCTTCCTGGTTATTACCAATACTGGAAACAATACCCAGGCCAGTGATGACTGCACGCTTCATTCATTACCTCATGTCTTTTAATAATGTGAGTACGGGATTACAGGTTGTCACTTTAGCTTACACTTGTAAGCTGAACAAGTCCGATCAGGGTAAATATTTGTATTTTTTTTTCATCGAACATAATAACATTTTTGTTCAAAGGTAGCCTTGATGCCTGTTCGGCGCTAAAATTCAATGATTATTTGGATAAGAACAGGCATAAGTGTGAAAAAGTCAGCCGTGCAAACAGCCCGCCTTAGCTGGAATGATGAAGGTACGCCAGTATCAGAACAATTTGATGATGTCTATTTTTCTAATCAAGATGGACTTGAAGAAACTCGCTACGTTTTTTTACAAGGAAATCAATTTCCAACGCGCTTTGAAACACATCCTTTTGAAACCTGTGTTATTGCCGAAACAGGCTTCGGTACTGGGTTAAACTTTCTTACTTTATGCCAATGTTTTGAAGAGTTTAAGCAAAATCATCCCAACGCAAAACTACAACGCTTACACTTTATCAGTTTTGAAAAATACCCCCTCAGCCAAGAAGACCTAAAAGCAGCCCACAGCCGTTGGCCTGAGCTAGATCCACTCTCCCAAATGCTCTGTGAAAAATGGCCTGATCCCCTACCCGGTAACCAACGTATTATCTTAAAAAATGGGGAAATCATTCTTGATTTATGGTTTGGTGACGTAAATGAACAATTACCTCTACTTAATAGCAATTTAAACAATAAGATAGATGCTTGGTTTTTAGATGGATTTGCACCTTCTAAAAACCCACAAATGTGGAGCGAACAACTGTTCACTGCAATGGCTAAATTTGCCCGCCAAGGAGGCACTTTTGCGACCTTTACCTCTGCGGGTTTTGTGAAACGCGGATTACAACAAGCGGGTTTCACTATCAAAAAAATTAAAGGTTTTGGTCGTAAACGGGAAATGTTAACAGGCAGCTTAGCGGATAAGCATGACGAAATGATGACACCTTGGTTCGCTCGTCAGCCAGCTGCAATACCAACCGATGTTGCTATCATAGGCGGAGGTCTCGCCAGTTTAACCACCGCCTATGCCTTAAATCAGCGCGGTGCTAACGTCACGCTCTATTGCAAAGACCAACAAGTGGCACAGAATGCTTCTGGCAACCGCCAAGGGGCGGTCTACCCACTTCTCAATGGGCGTGATAACCCTCTAGAGCGTTTTTTCGTCAGTGCGTTCCCTTATGCGCACCGCTTTTATCGTCATCTTTCCCAATCGGGGATCCCATTTGATAGCCAGTGGTGCGGTGTTTCTGAGCTAGCCTACCATGAAAGAAGCCGCAAAAAGATTGATGCGATGCTGCAAACTGAGTGGCCTGCTGCGTTCGCGGCTGCAAAGACACGTGAGCAGTTAACCGAGTTAGCAGGTCTTGATGTTAACCATGCTGGTATTCATTATGCTAAAGGGGGATGGCTTTGCCCCGCTCAATTATGTGCAAGCCTTATGCGCTATCTCGCTGAAAAAGGCGTTCAATTTCATTTTAATCACGATGTTGAGCAATTACAGCATTCTGAGGAAGGGTGGACTTTATCTGCGAATGTTTCCGGCAAACAGCAACAATATTTACATCAAACGGTTGTCATTGCTAATGGTCATTTACTTACCCAGTTTCAACAAACCCAACAACTTCCAGTGACCCCCGTGAAAGGGCAAGTGAGTCATATCCCAACGACACCATCATTAAGCCAACTTAACAATGTATTATGCTATGAAGGTTATTTAACCCCAGTAAATCCCAATAACCAGCAGCACTGTATTGGGGCAAGTTATCAGCGTAACCACTTAGATTTTGCATACAGTGAAGTAGACCAGCAAGATAATCGCCAAAAACTGCTCAATAGTTTGCCCGATGTGAGTTGGCCAGAAGAGGTTGATGTTTCTGCTCAACAAGCTCGCCAAGGGATCCGCTGTGTGATCCGCGACCATATGCCACTAGTGGGGAATATCCCTCACTTTACGCAATTAATGGCAGCTTATGAAAATTTACCTGAACAGATGGAAAAACAGGCAAATATTGTACTCGCCCCAACCTATCCTAATCTCTTTATCTTAGGGGCGTTAGGCTCACGAGGGCTTTCAACCGCGCCTTTGTGTGGTGAGTTACTCGCCGCACAAATCTTTAATGAACCACTGCCTTTAGATGATGAAACGTTAGCCGCATTGCACCCTAACCGCTTTTGGGTGAGAAAATTGCTCAAAGGCCGTGAAGTTAAAGTGATGCTACAAGAAAACATCATAAAATAACTGAATCCTGTGCTCTATTGACGTAATAATATCGAGCGCTTTATCGCTTAAAAAGCGATATGAATGAACAGCAAAAAATAGCCGCATTCGTTCAATGCGGCTATTAACGTCTAAAAACAGTAAGTTACTGCTATCTTAATTCGGACGGACTGTTTTAATCCTCATTGCACAACGATCAGCAGCATTAAACCCAGCATCAATTTCTTGTTGTAGAATTTCTTCTAGCTCAGTGGGTAGAGCCTCTTCATCAATGATAGAAAATCCAAAACGCTGATAATACGGTGCATTCCAAGGGATTTCACGGAAAGTGGTTAGCGTCACATAGTCAAAGTGATGTTGTAACGCATAATGGAGAATATGCTGAATTAATGCCCGACCTACGCCCTTACCCTGCCACGATTGGCACACAGAAATTTCACCAATATGGAGGCTATGCGTTAATTTGTCGACATTAATAAAGCCAATGGGCTGATCGTCATTATCTACCGCCACCCATTCCCTATTGTCCTGAATAAACTGTAGATGATCTTGCTCTGATTGCACTTCATCGTCAGCAATCCAAGCAAATTGATGATGACCACGAAAGACTTGCGCGGCAGAGCGCTCGATAGCAGGGAGTTTTTTTGCGTCGCGCGGCTGTGCTTGGCGAATATGAAACATAAAATAAACCTATAAAAAAGAGGAGCTTCCTCCTCTTAATAATCATATAGTGTGTGATTAACGCACGTCATCCAGTAAGGATTTCCACATACCTAAAACCAGTACTTGATCTGGTGGGGTGAGCTCTCCCCCTTTAATTGCCTGCTGAATACTCTCTTCAACACGTTGATAAAGTGCATCAACACTGGTTTCATTCTCTTGTTCAAGCTCTGCGACAGCAAGGGTTAGATGCCCACGTAAATAGCCGCCCGCAAATAGTTCATCGTCACTTGCGTGTTCGACCATATCATCAATTTTTGTCAGTATGCGTGTTTCAAAATCCGCAAGCATGCTTAATCCTTACTCTCGTGAATGTGTCATTAGGCAAAAATATCTTCCGGATAAGGGAAGTCTTCTGCACAAAGTGGTGGAGTATTGTAAAACGTTTGTAACGCGTTCACAAAGCGTAATGGCCTTTCAGGAATACCATTTGCTAAATATTCCATCACTTGGGCATGTACTTTGCGCTGAAATGCGATACGGTCAGGCTCAAAATCCCCTTCTAGATTGTCGCAACTGACATTAAAAGGAATGCCAGCCGCTACACAAAATAACCAATCTAACGCCTGAGGTTTGATTTCAACGACTTCAAATGCACATTGCGTTTTTTCATCACGACCATCGGGGCAATACCAGTAGCCATAATCGACTTGCTGGCGTCTTGCCTCTCCCGCAATGCACCAATGCGAAATTTCATGCAGTGCGCTGGTGAAAAAACCATGTGCAAAGACAATGCGATGATAAGGTGTTTGCTCATCGGCCGGTAAATAAACTGGCTCATCGTCACCTTTCACCAATTTGGTGTTGTACTCTTCGCCAAAGCACTGTTCAAAAATATCAATCAACTGCTGATAATGATGTTTAATCATGGAAATTCAAATCATTTTAAAATAATGAAACAACCCAAGCTTTGATAGCATCGCCATGGCTGTCATGGAGCAATTTAATACTCATCAGCAAAGAGATGATCACAATCATTGGCCTGATCAGTTTTTGCCCTTTCGTTAACACCAAGCGAGCGCCTAGTCTTGCGCCAACCATTTGGCCGATAAGCATAACAAAACCGAGCACCCAAAGAACATGACCTCCGATAATAAAAAATATTAAAGATCCAAAATTTGAGGCAAAGTTCAGTAACTTAGCATGGGCAGTCGCTTTAGCAAGGTTATACCCCAACAATAACACATAGCCTAATGCTAAAAATGACCCAGTTCCCGGCCCAAATGCGCCATCATAAAAACCCATCGTCATACCAACAGCAACCCCAAAAACAGGCATACTAATACGTTGCTTACGATCTTGTGCACCAATTGACGGTGTTAACAAAAAGTACAGGCCAACGCAGATAACCATGATAGGCAAGAGCTGTTTGAGAAAATCCGTATTAATCATTTGGATCAAGATGGCGCCTAACATGGCACCAATGATCGTCATGATAAAGGGGAACATTTGCTCTCGTAAGTTAATCGCTTTACGTCGAACAAAATAGAGTGACGATGAGAACGAACCTCCAACTGCTTGGAGTTTGTTAGTTGCAAGTGCCTCAACAGGCGTTATACCGACAGAAAGTAATGCAGGGATGGTTAATAACCCCCCGCCGCCAGCTATGGAGTCAATAAATCCCGCGAACAATGCAACACAGAAAAGTAATAAATAAATTTCAGGTGCAACAACAGTCAGCCAATCCATTTTTAATCCAAGTAACAGAATTGCCATTACGGCGATACGTAATCTACTCTGCCGCTGATAAACAAATATAAGCCCACAGAGTATCACTGCCCAGATGAGGTATTTTTAAGGAGGCATCATCCAAACCTTCATATTAACAATAAGGGAGACGATGCCCCCTTACGCACTCTTTACGACAATCCTGAAAATGGTTTCATTGTGGGTATAACATCAGCACATTGCCCACGGTGACGCAAATAGTGGTCCATCAATACAATCGCCATCATTGCTTCTGCAATAGGTACGGCTCGAATACCAACACAAGGGTCATGTCGACCTTTGGTGATCATTTCGACTTCTTCACCATCACGATTTAGCGTTTTACCTGAAACGGTAATACTGGAGGTTGGCTTCATCGCGATATGCGCAATAATAGGTTGGCTGCTACTTATCCCCCCTAGAATGCCCCCAGCGTGGTTTGAAGTGAAGCCCTCGCGAGTGATTTCATCGCGGTTTTCACTCCCTTTCAGGCCAATTACTCCAAAACCATCCCCAATTTCAACCCCTTTAACAGCATTAATACTCATTAAAGCATGAGCAATATCTGCATCTAAGCGGTCAAATACAGGCTCTCCCAATCCTGCTGGTACATTCTCAGCCACGACAGTCACTTTCGCGCCAATCGAATCTCCCTCTTTTTTTAGCCCTCTTAGTAACTCATCTAGCGCTTCTAATTGACTAGGGTCAGGGCTGAAAAAAGGGTTTTGCTCAACAATAGACCAATCTTTGATTTCACATTTCACTGGCCCCATTTGTGTCAAACAGGCACGTATCGTGATCCCCAATTTTTCTTGTAGGTATTTTTTAGCGATTGCTCCAGCCGCAACACGCATAGCCGTTTCACGAGCAGAAGAGCGCCCGCCTCCACGGTAGTCGCGCTGACCATATTTTTGTTCGTAGGTATAATCTGCGTGCCCTGGTCTAAAGACATCTTTAATTGCGCTGTAGTCTTGAGAACGTTGATCGGTATTTTCAATCAATAGGCCTATGCTGGTTCCCGTAGTGACACCATTAAATACCCCAGATAGAATTTTGACCTGATCAGGCTCTCGACGTGCAGTAGTATAACGAGACGTTCCCGGACGGCGGCGGTCAAGATCCCCTTGTAGATCGGCTTCTGTTAATGCTAGCCCTGGTGGCACACCATCAATGATGCACCCCAAAGCCAAGCCATGAGATTCCCCAAAAGTGGTAACCCGAAACAGTTGCCCTATTGAATTTCCTGCCATACCAAATTCCTAATTAATATTTCATGATTGTTATTTTGATGTTGTGGTTGATTAGAATGCCGCGCAATATTTTCTTAATCAATATAAAGTTGAAAATGAGCATGATGTTCAACTAATTGCTCACGCGTCAACATAAATACTCCATCACCACCATACTCAAACTCTAACCAAATAAAGGGAATTTCTGGGTATTGTTCAATCAGATGTACCATACTGTTACCGACTTCGCAGATCAATACACCCTCATCACTCAGAAAGCGTGGTGCATTTGCTAAAATACGACGCACCAATTTTAAACCATCGCTTCCCGCCGCTAGCGCCAATTCAGGCTCAACGCGGAACTCTTCCGGTAAATCATCCATATCCTCAGCATCAACATAAGGTGGATTAGTCACAATTAAATCATACTTAACGTCAGGCATATCCCTAAACAGATCAGAGCGGATAGGAATAACGCGGTGCTCTAAACCATGATTCGCAATATTGTGTTCAGTAACGGCAAGCACATCGGTCGAGATATCGACCGCATCCACTTCCGCTTCAGGGAATTCATACGCACAGGCGATTGCGATACAGCCACTCCCTGTACACATATCAAGTATCGTTCGCGGCTCATCAGCCAACAAGCCAACAAAATGGTTGTTGATAAGCTCTCCAATTGGTGAACGAGGAATTAATACACGCTCATCCACATAGAACTCATGTCCACAGAACCACGAACAGTTAGTCAGGTAAGCCACTGGAACACGCTCATTAATACGACGCAATACACGTTCAATGATACGATGACGCTCCGTTGGGGTCAGGCGCGAGGTCAATAGTTCATCCGGTACATCAAGAGGTAAGTAAAGCGTTGGTAGCACTAATTGTAACGCTTCATCCCATGCATTATCAGTACCGTGACCATAATAAACATTGGCAGCATTAAAGCGGCTCATTGTCCAACGTAAAATGTCCTGAATGGTATGAAGCTCAGCAACAGCTTCATCAACGAAGATCTTTTCCAAGAAGGGTTTCTCCAGACTGTATATCGAAAGTGTTCAAGTTTGCCACGAAGTGAGACACAAATCAGCAGATTAATACAATAAAATCGCGAGGAAAACAGAGGAGAAGCTATTTAATGTCAAGAGGCCCCCTGTTTAAACTGGAGGCCTCTTAAGATAAGTCGTTATTCTACCGACTCAGCGTTGTAATTTACGTCAGTCTCCGCATTGGGTTGTTTAACCCACAGTGCATAAACGACGGCTAAAATCACCAACCAAACAATACCCACATATAAAGCAATACGTGTATCTTCAAAATAACCGAGTACCCCAAAGATAAATAGCATAAATATGATGGCAAGTGCTGGACCAACTGGCCATAATGGTACAGGGAATTTCAGTTTACTCACCTGCTCTGGCGTCATTTTGCGGCGCATGGCTACCTGTGATACCAAGATCATCAGCCATACCCAAATCGTGGCAAAGGTTGCAATCGATGCAATCACTAAGAACACTTTTTCAGGGATCAGATAATTCAATACCACCCCAACCAGCAAAATAATTGACATCACCAGTACGGTCATCCATGGCACACCATTTTTGGTCAGTTTAGTGAATACTTTCGGTGCCTGCCCTTCGTGTGCCATACCATACATCATACGGCCCGCCCCAAAGATGTCACTGTTGATAGCGGAGATTGCTGCGGTGATCACTACCACGTTCAAAATGTTTGCGGCCGATGCAATGCCTAGGCTATCAAAAATTTGTACAAATGGACTGCCTTGGTGACCAATTTGATTCCAAGGGTAGATACACATTAAGACAAATAAAGTTAAGACATAAAAGAGTAGGATACGAATTGGTACCGCATTGATAGCACGAGGAATTGTTACGTCAGGATTTTTAGCTTCACTTGCCGTAATACCAATGACTTCAATGCCCCCAAAGGCGAACATTACCACGGCAAACGATGCGATAACCCCTCCGATCCCATTTGGCATAAAGCCACCGTGCTCAAATAGGTTTGTAATACCGACTGCATGCTCAGAGGCTTGCCCAAAGCCAAACACCATAATCGCCGCACCGCCGATGATCATCGCGATAATTGCAACAATTTTGATGATAGAGAGCCAGAACTCCATTTCACCAAATACTTTTACATGACAAAGGTTAATTGCCCCGATAAAACAGATGATACTCAAAACCCAGATCCACTGAGCGACCTCAGGAAACCAGAGCTTCATATAAAAACCAAATGCGGTGACGTCTGCTAAGCAGACAATGAGCATTTCAAAAACATATGTCCAACCAGCAAAAAAACCTGCTCGTGGACCTAAATAGTGACTTGCATACTGTGAGAAGGAGCCAGCAAGGGGGTTATGTACCGCCATTTCCCCTAGGGCGCGCATCACCATAAAAACCGCCGCGCCACCAATAATATAAGCAATTAAAACCGCAGGGCCTGCCGTTTCAATCGCTTTTGCTGAACCATAAAAAAGACCTGTACCAATCGCTGCCCCGAGGGCCATAAACCGGATGTGACGCGCAGAAAGTCCACGCGTAAGTTTTGTTGTGCTTTGCATGATTTATCCTTCGTTTTTTATATACCCTAAATCATTCAAGCCACTTATCAGAATGATGAGTAGACACTAGCTCACTAAGGTGACAGACAGATATCTATCTCTCATGTCGCTTGAAGATTAATGGGTACTATTTTTAATAATGGTCGTGCAGATAAATACTACAAGCGGCCGATACATTGCCGACCGCTTATTATTTGCGTGATGTATTATTTAGGAAAAACCGAGTTTTCAGGGAACAATGTTGATAGCTTTTGTTCCGTAATGAGCTGAATTGCCGCATCAATATCAGGGGCAAAATAGCGGTCTTTATCATAATACGCGACTTTATCACGCAATATGTGACGGGCTTTTTCTAATACCTCGCTTGATTTTAAGCCCTCACGGAAGTCGATCCCTTGACATGCCGATAACCATTCAATGGCTAAAATGCCTGTCACATTTTTTGCCATTTCCCACAAGCGGCGGCCTGCTGCTGGCGCCATAGAGACATGGTCCTCTTGGTTTGCCGGAGGTCGGTAAACTATCAACACTGGATGGGTGTGCTAATGCTTTATTTTCACTCGCCAATGCTGCCGCAGTTACCTGAGCAATCATAAAACCAGAGTTGACCCCGCCATTATTAACGAGGAATGGTGGCAATTGAGACATGTGCGTATCCATCAATAACGCAATACGTCGTTCAGACAGTGCACCGATTTCGGCTAAAGCAAGCGCGATGTTGTCCGCAGCCATTGCCACTGGCTCCGCGTGGAAGTTACCGCCAGAGATAATGTCACCATTATCAGTAAAGACTAATGGGTTGTCAGAAACAGCATTCGACTCGATTAAAATTACCTCAGCCGCTTGACGAATTTGCGTCAAACAGGCCCCCCATCACTTGAGGCTGGCAACGTAACGAATAAGGGTCTTGTACTTTAACGCAATTTTCATGAGATTGAGCCAACTCACTCGTTGGTGTTAACACCTCACGAAATAGTCTTGCAACATCAATTTGCCCTTTTTGACCACGCACCTCGTGGACGCGCGCATCAAATGGTTTGCGTGACCCCAATGCCGCTTCCACACTCAGAGAGCCACAAACAATACCGCTTAGCAGCAAGTTCTCAGCTTCAAATAACCCTTTTAGCGCAAACGCCGTTGATACTTGGGTGCCGTTTAATAGTGCTAGACCTTCTTTCGCTTCCAGTTTCAACGGTTTTAGCCCTGCTTTTTCAAGTGCCGATTTAGCGCTGAGCCATTTACCTTGATAGCGTGCTTTCCCTTCACCAAGTAGCAGCAAACTCATATGCGCTAAAGGTGCTAAATCACCAGAGGCACCAACTGAACCTTTAGCAGGAATAAAGGGATAAACTTGGTGATTCACTAACGCAATTAGGGCTTCAATCACTTCTAATCGAATACCAGAGAAGCCACGAGCTAAACTATTAATTTTTAAAACCATAATCAGACGAACCAATTCGTCATCAAGCGGTTCACCCACGCCCGCTGCATGTGACATCACAATAGAGCGTTGCAGCGATTGCAGATCTTTTGCAGCGATTCGGGTATTGGCTAATAAACCGAATCCTGTATTAATACCGTATGCCGTCTTATCTTCAGCAATAATCTTATTTACCGTTGCCACACTTTTTTCGATTGCCAAATGAGAGCGTTTATCGAGAGCAACCGTTACAGGCTGTGCAAGCACAATACGCAAATCATTCAGTGACATTTTTCCTGGATGGATAGTTAACTTAGTCATGCCCGGCTCCTCTTAGCGTGTTTTTAACATCGGTAGGTTAAGATTTTTTTCTTGTGCGCACTGAATCGCTATATCATAACCCGCATCAGCATGGCGCATGACACCTGTCGCAGGGTCATTGTGTAGAACACGAGCAATCCGCTCAGCAGCTTCATCAGTGCCATCGCACACAATCACCACCCCTGAATGTTGAGAGAAGCCCATACCGACCCCTCCACCATGGTGTAATGAAACCCATGTTGCTCCACTTGCTGTATTCAATAAGGCATTCAGTAAAGGCCAATCAGAGACGGCATCTGAACCATCTTTCATCGCTTCTGTTTCGCGGTTTGGGCTGGCAACTGATCCTGAATCAAGGTGATCTCGACCAATCACGATCGGCGCTGAAACTTCACCGCTTCTTACCATTTCATTAAAAGCTAAACCTAATTTCGCCCTATCCCCCAAGCCAACCCAACAAATACGTGCGGGTAAGCCTTGGAAGCTGATACGTTCACGCGCCATATCTAACCAACGATGTAAATGCTTATCGTCAGGTAAAAGCTGTTTTACTTTTGCATCTGTTTTATAAATATCTTCAGGATCACCGGATAACGCCACCCAGCGGAAAGGACCAATACCGCGACAGAATAATGGGCGAATATAAGCAGGTACAAACCCTGGGAAATCAAAAGCATTTTTGACGCCCATTTCAAAGGCCATTTGACGGATATTGTTACCATAATCAAATGTTGGAATGCCTTGTTTTTGGAAGGCGAGCATCGCTTTAACATGTTCAGCCATCGATGCTTTTGCTGCTTTCGCTGTGCCTTCAGGATCTTTCACGCTACGCTCGCGATACTCTTCCCAACTCATCCCAACAGGTAAATAACCATTGAGAGGATCGTGAGCACTCGTTTGGTCGGTAACCATATCTGGGCGAACGCCACGTTTCACTAACTCTGGTAAGATTTCAGCCGCGTTAGCACATAAGGCGATTGATACAGCTTTCCCTTCCGAGGTGTATTTTTTGATACGCGCCAATGCATCATCCAGATCGGTCGCTTGCTCATCCACATAACGGGTACGCAAGCGAAAATCAATACGGCTTTGTTGACATTCAATATTCAGTGAACAGGCACCCGCGAGTGTTGCTGCTAACGGCTGCGCCCCGCCCATACCGCCTAACCCTGCCGTGAGTACCCAGCGCCCAGTTAAGTCACCATTATAATGTTGGCGCCCTGCTTCAACGAAAGTTTCATAAGTCCCTTGAACAATGCCTTGGCTACCAATGTAAATCCAGCTACCCGCCGTCATTTGACCATACATTGCCAACCCTTTCGCATCCAATTCGTTAAAGTGTTCCCAGTTAGCCCAATGTGGTACAAGGTTTGAGTTTGCGATTAATACGCGAGGGGCATTTTCATGGGTTTTAAAGACGCCAACGGGCTTGCCAGATTGGACCAGCAGAGTTTCATCACTCTCTAAATTTTTAAGTGTTTCAACAATTTTGTCATAGCACTGCCAATTACGTGCCGCACGACCAATACCGCCATAAACGACCAGTTCATGTGGATTTTCGGCAACATCAGGATCTAGGTTATTCATCAGCATACGTAAAGGGGCTTCAGTCAACCAGCTTTTCGCGCTGAGAGTGTTACCTCGTGGTGCTCTGATATCACCATTTCTGTATTTATTATTTATCGTTGTCACATTCATACCCTCTTTCGATAGATTCAGCTTGTACTGATAACGTCTTTATATAGGTATAGTTGTATATACATGTACAATCAATACCCTATTTAACATCAAAATTGAGAATGAAATGCAGATAAATAATAATTACATATTATGTTTCAATGGATTATAAAAAAACCACATCAAATTGGTGGTTAAATTTTCTTCTAAATCTGCCAGTGAGATCACATTAAATTTACAATTAATTCACATCTTTCAAGGGTTTTAGCGGGAAATATCAAAATTCACCATGAGATTAAGATAAACCTTCTACTCATGGTCAATATAGACGTAATTTTCAACATTTATTCGATAAAATACGCTAGGAAAGCAACCCCATAAAATAGCGTTGCCTTGAGATACTAAGAGGTAAAATGCCCTTTCAATTTATAGCGATGCCCCGGAAATAATAATTTCGTGCTAGTCACCACAAATGATTGGGACCATGTACGTCTTGAAATTAATAAGCAAGAAGAGCCTAACGCAATATTCAGCCATTTAGCGGCGCGCTCATCGGCTTCAATGGCCTCAACGATATGCTCACCTTCTGTTAATGGCGCCACCATTGAAAGGTAGTCATGAGGAGTGATGGTCAAAAAAGTCTTGTTGTAGATAATCAGGAGCCGCTAGCGCATTGACATACCGATCTTCAATTTGCACTGGTACATCATTTTCGTAATGAATAATAATTGAATGGAATACCCTTGTTTCAGGGGCGATATTCAATTCCGCAGCCAACGAAACCGATGCAGCAACCTCTTCTAGCTTGATAATTTTACAGCTATATTGATGATTTCTTGCCAGAATTTCGGACTCGATGCTATGAACTTCAAATAGCGCTGATTGGCCTTTTGGCTCTGCGACGAATGTACCGACCCCTTGAACCCTGACTAACAGCCCTTCTGCTGTCAGCTCCCTTAATGCACGATTTGCCGTCATACGGCTACATTCGAATTGTTTGACCAATTCAGATTCCGAGGGAACACGATCATTCGCCTGCCACTCACCTGTATGGATTTTTTCTGTTATTAACTGTTTTACTTGCAAATAGAGCGGGATCGGGTTGTCTCTATTACCTTTTTTTTTCTGCTGTCACAATCGTTTCCATTTTAAAAAGTAAAATGCCAAACCCTTAAAGTAAAAAACTTAGGGTTACCGTTATACTATTAAGTTGTGCTATCAAATAGCGGATATTCTGACAGTCGCAAATAAAACTTAACCCTCTGTAAATATCCTACAAGTCTATTTACCAATTAAAGGCTAACAAAAACCCCCTTACGGCATATATTACCACACAACAAATTGATAATGTTGGCAACACCAAACAATAGGAATTTTATGATTTAATGAATTTCTAACAAAAATAACTAATAATCAGCTGATTTATCGACATTATTCTATTTGAAGGAACGGTTTATATTCTCATCCCGTTCCTACTCCACCAGCGTGCAAACTATCTGATACTTTAATTCACTTATGAGTTATGATGACTAATATTGCCTTGATAAACTCGCATATATAATGGCTGGCTACCTTGCTCATAAATCATCTCAACGGGGTCAACCGCATTCCAAACCACAAAGTCAGCCTGATAGCCGACCTTAAGCTGTCCATGGCTTGCCTCGCGACCTAATGCTTTCGCAGCATGACAAGTAACTCCAGCCCATACTTCTTCAGGTGTTAATCTAAATAGTACAGCAGCCATATTCATGATCATACGTAGTGAAGCGAAAGGGCTTGTGCCAGGGGTTAAAATCCGTTGATACCGCCATTGGTATTTGATGTTCACGCAACAGTTCTATAGGTGGCAATTTTTTCTCTCTCAAGAAATAAAAGGCGCCCGGAAGTAAAACGGCTACTGTTCCACTCTCTTTTAGTGCACGAATACCATTAAGATCAAGATACTCAATATGATCAACCGACAACCCCCGATAACTAGCAACCAGTTCGCTGCCTCCAAGGTTGGACAACTGCTCAACATGCCCCTTGACTGGGATCCCCAATTTTTGTGCGGCTGCAAATAGTTTTTGGCTCTGTTCTAGCGAAAAGCCCACCGTCTCACAAAAGACGTCAACGGCTTCAAATAACCCTTGCTGCCACAATGTTGGCATAATATCCGTACAAATTAGATCAATATATTCATCAGCTTTATCTTTATACTCAGGCGGTACCGTATGCGCTGATAGCAAAGTTGAACTGACTGTTACTGGGTATGCTTCGGCTAATTTTTTGGCAACCATGAGCTGTTTTTGCTCACTCTTCAAATCCAAGCCATAGCCTGACTTCATCTCAATGGTTGTGACACCTTCACGGATCAGCGCCTCTAATCGCGGTTGTGAAACCTGATAGAGTTCATCTTCATTTAACGCTCGCGTGGCACGTACAGTAGAGTTAATCCCACCACCTTGTTGGCTAATAGTCTCATAAGAGACACCATTCATCCGCTGCTCCCATTCGGCCGCACGATTGCCACCAAAAACCAAATGCGTATGGCAATCAATTAAACCTGGTGTAATTAAGCGCCCTTCTAGATCCACTACTTTACAATTAGCTGTATCTAACTCACCTTTTGGTTCAATCGCCACGATCTTATTCTCTCGCGTGACCATATCGTGATTTTCTAAGAGTCCATATGCCACGTTAGATCCCAGATCCATTGTAGCAATGCGGCCATTTCGCCAGACGACATCATGAGCAAGTGTTTTAAATGACATAACAGATCCTATGGGTTTAATAAGTACATTTACCACTGCAATAGATAACAGGTATATATATGTATATACAATTAGTCAATACAGCTACAATTGTCAATGTAAACTGCCCATAACGTTAAAATTTTGTTAGTTAAATCTTATAATCCACAGCTATAACCTTCGTCATCAAAAATAGGTTACACTAATGTAGATAAGTACTATCTGAAAAAGATAATTAAACAGCTAGCTAAGATAATTAATCGAATGAAAAATAAATTTGAATTAGACAAAGATGACATTCATCTATTTAAAGAAGCTATTCGCGGCACAAAAAAGATAGCACAAGATCAAATCTTGCATACTCCTGTGCGAACAAAAGTCACTCATCCTTCAAGTAAAAAAGTCCAACAAGAACAAATCGATGCTTCATTTTATTTTTCAGATGAATTTCAACCTCAATTGGAAGATGAAGGCCCAACTCGCTATTTGAAACCCGGCTCTAGCCCTTACGAACTGAAAAAATTGGCGTCGAGGCGATTATGTTCCTGAACTTTTTCTTGATTTGCATGGCTTAACGCAATTAGAAGCGAAACAGGAAATTGGGGCGCTGATTGCCGCATGTAAACGCGAAAATGTCTTTTGTGCGTGCATTATGCACGGCCATGGTAAGCATATTTTAAAGCAGCAAACGCCCCTGTGGTTAGCCCAACACCCAGATATTCTTGCTTTTCATCAAGCACCTAAAGAATGGGGCGGGAATGCGTCACTACTCTTATTAATTGAAACTCAAGAACACATTAGGCGCTAGCAATTTTCAGCGTCTTCATATTACACAATACAACGTTAGCCATTTTTCATCACGACAACAGACCGTTTAAAAGCCCCTAGGGGCTAACTGGTCGCCATTACTGATTGACTGAGAGTAATTGAGCTGGGCTGAGCATCCAATCTAAATGGGCTTTATGGTGCTTCACATCCATTTCAATGCAGGCAATCGAAGAAGTGATAAACATCGGAGGGGCTTCATGAGGGCATAACTCTGAAACTAAATACCCGACAAGAGGTAGATGAGACACCACCAATACGGCATTCGCTCCCATTATTGCTAGGTCACGAATATGATCTGCCACAAATGCCGCATTCCCACCGGGTGTTAACATCTCCATTACCGTAGCTTGTTCAGGTAGGCTAAGATGTTCACGGACAGTTTGTAGTGTTTGCTCTGCTCGAAGATAAGGACTTACTAGGACATGATCAATCTCTGGATGACGTTTATTCAACCATTGAGCCATCAATACCGAATCATCTTTCCCTTTTTGAGTTAACGCTCTTGCCGCATCACTTGCGGCCTGTAGTGCGGCATCACCATGACGCATAATATAAACTTGCATAATCCACCATCTGAGTAGCCTAGCAAATAACACTGGCTAATCTTTTTGTTAAAATAATTTATTGTCAGAGTCACCATCAGTGGGGCGAAAAGTGATTCTGCATCAAACTACCGACAAATAAAATGATTTAAGTAATTTTTTGCGTTTAATTTTGTCTGAAAAGCATGCAGCAGTGGCCTAATTACCTTATTGCTCCCGCTCCCATCGGCCCCTCTGACCTACCAATTAACTACATTAGAGGCCATCTAACTTTTTCTATTTTCAATCAATAAAAAACCCGATGATTGCTATATTAAAGCAAATACATCAGGCTTTTTGGTTACATCATCGTACCTTAAAATACACAGTTGTACGCTAAGTGGTATTTCAGGTTGTTAATTAAAGAAGCCACCGTTATGGCTGCTTGAAAGTGGCTTCACAATACTCAACTTTTGTTTGCTGGAAAAAAGGTTTCATTTGTTTGTGCCATCTGACACAAGCGTTCACAAGGGCGGAATTTATCACCGTAACGCTCAGCTAACTGATTCATCGTATCTACTGTTTTTTGAATACCTAAGTTATCCATATATCGGAATGGCCCACCAAAGAATGGCGGGAAGCCAATACCAAATACCGCGCCAATATCCCCATCTCGTGCATTTTGGATAATATTCTCATCTAAACAGCGAACAGCCTCATTGAGCATCAACATCACACAGCGTTCAGCAATATCAATTTTGCTCAAATGATTTTGTGGCTGAATACCGATTAATGAATAGATACTGCTATCTACCTGACGCTTTTTAGATTTTTTCCAGAACATCAATTTAGATGCGGGTTGATGCCCATACAAATAAAAGCCTTTCCCATTTTTCTTGCCTTTACGGTCGTCTTTATTCACTTTATCCAGAAGCTCAGGAGCCTTAAACCTATCACCAAAGCGATTGACTAAAATAGGTAAAATTTTAGTTCCGACATCAATACCGACTTCATCTAATAAGTTAAATGGCCCAACAGGGAAGCCAAAATCAACAAGCGCACTATCAATATGTTCAATTGATTCGCCACTCATTAAACATTCAGCCGCTTCACACAAATAAGGCGCTAAAATACGATTCACATAAAAGCCTGCATCATCCCCCACAACAATGGCCGTTTTACCTTGGCGTTTCGCAAAAGCCACCACCGTCGCAATGGTTTCTGCATCTGTTTGCTGATGAGGGATCACTTCAACCAGAGGCATTTTGTCAACAGGGCTAAAATAATGTAGGCCAATCACTTTTTCAGGGTGGGCTGCATTTTCAGCGATTTGATGAATAGGTAATGAAGAAGTGTTCGAGGCAAAAATCGCCTTCCCGTGGGTGACCTCTTGTACCTCTGCAACCATCTTTTGTTTTAGTGAGAGATCTTCAAAGACAGCTTCAACCACAATATCAGCGTGCTCAAACCCTTGATAATTTAGCGTGCCCGATATTTTTGCCATCACTGCATTACGCTCGCGAGCAAGCATGCGCCTTTTATTAACTCTTTGCGTTAATAGATCCCAGCTATAACGCAGTGAATGGGTAATGCCTTTCTCATTAATATCTTTAATACGGACAGGAAGATCACCTTTCATTGCGGTGACAAATGCAATCCCCCCTCCCATTAAACCGCCACCTAACACACCAATCTGCTTAAATGCGAGTGGTTTTGCACTAGAGCCCGTTTCATTTTTTAATGCCGTTGTCGCAAAGAATAAGCTTCTTAGTGCGGCTGACTCTGGTGTCATCACTAACTCGCCAAACGCTTTGGCTTCTGCCTCATATCCGGCTTTAGCCCCTTTTTCTACCCCTGTTTTGACAACCTGAATAATTTTCTCTGGAGCAGGATAATGGCCTTTCGTTTTGCGCATTACGGTTTGTTTGGCGCTGGAAAAGACTTTATTACGTAATAAATTACTGCTTAATAAACGATGTTGCCAATGAATAGGCGCGCGTTGGATTTTACCTTTTTTCGCCATTGCAATAGCGACATCTAACAGAATGGTTTCAGGCACGACATCATCCACTAACCCCATTTTTAGTGCCTGTTTCGCGCGTAACTGTTTACCCGTTAACATCATATCCAGTGCATTTGGTATGCCAATTAATTTTGGTAAACGTTGGGTTCCACCTGAGCCGGGAAGTAAGCCTAATTGGACTTCAGGTAGGCCTAAACGCGTTTTATCGTCATTCGAGCACACTCTGACATGGCATGCTAATGCAAGTTCTAACCCACCACCGAGACAGGCTCCATGGATTGCCGCAACAATAGGTAAAGGATAGTTTTCTAGCTTTTCGAAAAGCAGGTGCCCTTCTCGAGATAACTCACTGGCTTGCTCTTTACTTTGGCAGTTAGCAATCATGCTAATATCCGCGCCCGCGATAAAACTGTCTTTTTTCCCAGAGGTGATCACCAATCCTTTTAAACCAGGTGTCGACTGTGCTTGCTGTAAAATAGAGAGGAACTGTTGTGCAAACTCAGCCTTCAATGTGTTGACCTTTTCATTTGGTACGTCAATGAAAATGACACCCACTGTTTGGGCATGAACTTCAAGGCGAAAAGCTTCATGCACGAGGCCTGCTTGAACCCCTGTTTCTGAATGGTGCGTCATTATTCCACCTCCAAAATCATTGCAGCGCCCAACCCACCAGCAGCACATGCTGTTGTTAAACCAAACCCACCACCTCGGCGACGTAATTCATGCAGTGTTTGTGTCACCATACGCGCTCCTGTTGCAGCGAATGGATGACCATAAGCAATAGACCCACCAAGCACATTGAACTTATCCATATCTACTTCACCAATTTCTTTTGATAACCCCAATTTTTCTTGAGCAAATTGGCGACTAGAAAAGAGTTTAAGATTCGCTAGCGTCTGAGCGGCAAAAGCTTCATGCATATCGATTAATGTCAAATCTTGTAGCGTCAACCCCGCACGTTTAAGCGCTATTGGTGTCGCATAAGAAGGGCCTAACAGCATATCTTGCCAAACATCAATAGCAGAGAAAGCAAAGCTACGTATATAACCTAACGGGGTATAACCTAATGCTTTAGCACGAGATTCCGTCATCATTAGCACGGCGGCCGCCCCGTCGGTCAGTGGTGTACTATTGGCTGCCGTCACCGTACCGTGTTTACGATCAAATGCAGGTTTTAACTTTGCATAAGAAGATAAAACTGAATTTGTACGGATATTATTATCTTGAGTGAAGGCTTGTTTGAATGGCGGCATGTAAGCACTCATCACCTCTTGCTCCAAAACACCACTTTCCCAAGCTTTGGTCGCGAGCAGATGTGAGCGATGCGCAAGTTCATCTTGCTGCTCACGAGTGATGTGATACGTTTTCGCCATTTGCTCCGCCGTATCCCCCATCCGTAAACCTGTCGAATATTCTGCAACGGCGGGTGCGACAGGTAACAGATCTTTTAGACGTAATTTCGACATCAATGAAAGCTTTTGCCCGAATGACTTCGCTTTACTTAATGACAAAAGCGTTGCTGCAAGTTTCTTGGAAACCCCGATAGGTAATACAGAAGATGAATCTGCACCTCCAGCAATACCAACTGAGATATGACCAGCCATCATACTCTCAGCAATATTTGCCATAGCCTGGAAACTCGTCGCACAAGCGCGAGAAACACTATAGGCATCCGTCGAGACACTCATACCTGTACCGAGCACTATCTCCCGCGCAATATTCGGGGCTTCCGGCATTTGTACCACTTGCCCAAACACCAGCTGTTCAATAAGTTGTTTTTCAATACCGCTTCGACTTAGCAGTTCTGCAACAACAGCTTTTCCCAGATCAACCGCAGCAATACCTTGATATGCTGTGGCTTGCTTGGCAAAAGGTAAACGGAGGCCGCTAATAATTGCTATCCTCTCTTTTGCTGCATAAGTGCTTTCGCCATGATGGGAAAGTTGATTCATGGTAGCTCCTGCTAAAAAGTGATAAACCGTTTTTTATGACCTCTAAACCTTTCATGCTGGTTTCTGTAGCCACAAGTGAAACCCGCACTTTAAAATAATAGGTGTAACTTATTTATATTTAACCGATTCTCGTAACCTGTTAAAAAAGTGCTTGTGGCTAACTGACCCTCGCTAAAGAGGTCTGACCTGTTTAATATTGTTAACATAAACGTTACATTCAGAAAATAGCGACATTAAGAAAATGCGAGCTTGCACACAACTTAATGAATATTAATGAAAGCAGAAAAGAGTTGAGCAGAAAATAAAGGGAATTAAATAGAAAAACACCTTCACTATAGCGCAATTAGACTATAGTGAAGGAGATAAAGAGTTAATCAGTTGTTTGATTAGCGTAAGCCTAATTGAAAAATCAGACTTTCTGCTTCACAACTAAAAGTAAAGTTTGCAGACAACTCAACACCACCTTCAACATTGGTGATGGAATGGTCGATAGCACAAGGTTCTGACTCAACAGATTTGGCCTTTTCAGTTAGCTGTTTCAACATAGATTCCGCTTCTTCATGGCTCGCGAAAACATGCTGATACGATGCAGTGCAATCTTTATTATCTAAAACTGTACCCACATCTACACAGCAGCAAGCAGCAGTTTCTTCCGCGCTACAACGGTTAATCGCATCAGTCATTTTACTCTCCAAATCAACAAACTGTTAAGTTGCTATCATAACGCTGAAAAAGAGAGAAAAACCAGTGTATATCAAGCCTATTCCCTGACTATCTGAGATAAGTTTGATCTAACCCCATAAATACTCATCAATGACAGAATTACGCCCAACGGATGTTGCCATTTTGTTAAATACATCGCAATTTTGAAAACAATTTGTATATAAACGAAAAACATGCTTGCAACATATGAGGTGGTCAGACCTATACTCTAGTAACTGGTCTGATTTGTCATAGAGGCAAGCGACCCTACAATTCTGCGCTTCTTGCGATAGAAGTCGCCTAATATACATAATAAACAAGAGGGTTTTGGTCATGAGCCAGAAAAACCTATTTACTCGATCAGCTTTAGCAATAGCAGTGGCAATAGTTTCATCTAATGCGGGCGCCGCTGGTTTTTTGCTTAATGAATATTCCACATCTGCGCTCGGACGTGCATTTTCGGGAGCCGGCGCACTCGGTGACAACGCAAGTGAAGGTAGTCGTAACCCTGCTGCAATGATGTTATTTGATCGCCCAGCCATTTCAGTCGGTGCAGTTTATATTGACCCAAGTGTTGATATTAAAGGGCGTGGAGCATCTCCTTTAGGCAGTAACTTAACCGCAAATGATATTGCACCAAGCGCTCTCGTGCCTAACGCGCATTTCATTTTCCCTATCAATGATAAGTGGGCGGTAGGTACATCAATGACCACCAACTTTGGCCTCGCAACTGACTTTAGTAAAAACTATGCAGCAGGCCCTATTGGCGGTAAAACTGACCTGAAAACAGCCAACTTAAATTTAAGTGGTGCATACCGTTTAAATGATAACTTTAGTTTTGGTTTAGGTGTCAATGCGGTTTATGCCGATGCTGAAATCACTCGCCATGCAGGTGATTTAGGTAAATTAACACCAAAACTTGGATTACCACCTATTCCTGCTAGTACCACAATGGCAAAACTGACAGGCGATGATTGGGGCTACGGCTGGAACGCAGGTATCCTCTACGAACTCAATCCAGATAACCGTTTTAGTTTAACCTATCGTTCTAAAGTTACCGTCAAGTTTAAAGATGGTAAGTACTCAAATGACCTTCCAAGTAATAACCCTTACCTTAATGGCGCTGGTATTGTCGGCACTGATGGTGAAAAAATCAAAGGTAAGCTTGACCTAAACCTTCCTGATATTTGGGAGTTCTCAGGTTACCATAAAGTTGCTCCAAAATGGGCATTGCACTACAGCGTAGCTTATACTGGCTGGAGTGAATTCAAAGATTTAACAGCATATCGTAGTAGTGATGGAAAGCAATTATTCCACAAGGCTGAAAACTTTAAAGATGCTTGGCGTTTCGCAGTAGGTACAACCTATTACTATGATGATAACTGGACATTCCGTACAGGTATCGCCTATGACGAAAGCCCTGTACCGACAAAATACCGTTCAATTTCCATCCCAGACCAAGATCGCTATTGGTTAAGTGCGGGTACAACCTATGCATTTAATGAAAATGCTTCTGTAGACTTGGGTATTTCTTATATGTACGGTAAAAAAGTCAACATATCTGAGAAGCTAGTAGAAACTAACGCACTGCCACTTCCTGCTTATGAGTTTAAATCTGAAGGGTCAGCCTGGTTGTATGGTGTGAACTTCAACTACACATTCTAATTGTGTCGATGCAAATAAATAACAGGGGATGATCCCTCTGCCAAACCGTTAGCTAACCCCATGCTTTTCTACATGGGGTTTCTTGTTTAAGGAACATAATCGTTAAAATGATTCTCCCATTATCTTCTGAACGTCATTAATGAAAACGATAACTCATTTTAATTGGCACCAATCTCTCTTTTTAGTCCTAAAAGGATAAAAAAGAGTGTTAACCTAGTTACTGTCTCCATCTTATATGTCGTAGCTGCAATAAACCGAAAACACGGACAAGCAGAAATAAAAACTCTCACACCAAAAATTTACCTTTTCACAAAATAATTAACTAATATCTATTCAGTTTTCTTGAAAATAAATACCCATTAATTATTAAAACAGAAAAATACACTACTTTAAATCCCCTTAAAAGTGAGTTTGAGGCCGTTCAGACCTGAAGTGCTCTTGACTTTTATCCCTGTAAATCTATAAATTAAATTGTGGCTTGAATGTTATCTTAGTATTAACTAATGATTTATCGGGCTTATCACTGTAAAACTATTTCAATTTCTTCTTTCTCGATCACTTCGTTGTAAATAGTTTTGCAATTCATTTTCATAACATCACACACCCTGCATGTTCTTGTCACTACGTCTAGTACAATGTAGTCATTGTCTGGTTCGGCGTAGCGCCGCTAGCATATAGGAAAAATAAATTAACGTTTAAGCAATAATCGTAAGCTAACCGTTAATTCTAAAGAGGTTAATATGACGATATAGAGAGGAGGTATTTATGGGAACACTGTTTACGGTTGGCTTTATTGGTGTTTTAGGTGTTATTGCTCTGATTGATGCAATCACTTCTCGAGGAAAACGAGGCAATGAATAATACTCTTATCACTCTCTGATGCCATACATAGCAAAAGAGAGTGATAGCTTCCTGTCATTAATCGATAGAATCTAAATCATCTTCGATAGCTGAGGCATTTGGATTTTCCGTCGCTTTTAACTCCCCACCACTTGATAAGAAATCATTTCGCTGGAAATATGCTTCGCGCATCAACAAATAAGGATCAGACGAATTTTTCAGCAATCCATCCGAATCGAGTAGCTGGGAACGCGTTTCGATGCCTTCTAAGGCCCATTTACCTGCCGACATCCAGAATGTCAGATAGCTCAACATTGGGTAAAGATCATCAACTAAATTACCGCCCTCTTCACGTGGTGTAAAACTACCGTAACCAGGTAACACCACATAAGGACCATAACCTACATCATAGTAACCCAATGTGTTACCAAAACGTTTAGGATCTTCTTTTGCTAACTGCGGGTTAGCCATTGAAGCTACATCAATGAGTCCTCCAACACCAAAGACGGTGTTAAGGAAGAAACGGTTAAAGTGTTTAAACCCTTGGCTGACTTCACCTCGTAAAAAGCTGTTCAGCATGCTGGCTGGCTCTTCAAGGTTGACAAAGAAGTTCGTTAAACCATTTCGTGCAGGCATAGGTACATAATCGCGCCAAGCAACGGCAACCGGCCTTAAGATATAGGGATCTAACACATTGTAGTTAAAAATTGAACATCGCTCGGTTAAAACCTTCAAGCGGATCTGAGCGCTCCTGAGTTTCAGGATTAATTGAGCTTGAACACCCAACAAGCAAAACCCCCCGCAAGAAGAACGCCACTCATGCGAAACTTCATAATACTCTCCATTCCCTGTACCACCAGCCATGGCACTTCAATTCAAATTATAAACCAATGCGTTTATATTAAAACCAAATAAATATAATTGTTAACCAATTTGAGTGCTCAATATGACCAAGCAACCATAACGCTAAGTATACATTATTAAGTATATTGTTTTTATAAGAAAAGTGATCAAATGCACGATTGGCTAACTGTATCCGTTACAATGGAGTAATAAACAGTACAGTGTTCACGAGGCTTAGAATAGGCTTTTTAAGATAAGCGATAAACATCGGCGCTCACTGAGTTTACTTAGCATTACTCATCAAAAATGCGAATCTCGATTTACGGCTTATCCCTGCATAGGATGAGCAATTCACGCCATAATTACCCTCAATAATAACATTACGTGTTTTTATAGTTTCATTAACATATCGCGCAAAAGATCACCTAAAACTATAGTTTATTACTCTTTTATAAAAGAAATTCCACGTAACAACTTGATTCAATTAGAAGTCAGAAGTAGAATGCCGGACGTTGTAACATAATTTATGTCCCCTTAGTTAAATGGATATAACGAGCCCCTCCTAAGGGCTAGTTGTAGGTTCGATTCCTGCAGGGGACGCCACTGTAAGCCAATAAACCCGCTATCCTCCCACTAAAAACCTGCTTTACCTGTCCGTTGAGTTAAATAATACTAAACTGAATAAATATTTCTCAGGGGAATATGGGGTCTCACACACTTTTATTACCCCAATGAAACTAAACGTAATTCCAAGATAACGCCTATAAACAAACCGATGATGATGGTTGATGTTTTAATGTATCGTCCACTGGCGCAAAGTTTTAATAGACTCGATAAAAAGAAAAACTTCATACTATCGAGTTATATCCTGCCATTAGTTTTGCGTGTCTTGCTGCACGATAAAACTGAAACTGCTCTGGCAAATTCTGTCCGTTACCCTATAGCAGCAATGATTTTCTCTTGTACACCATTAATCGACATTGAGTATCAATGCCCTAATGTGGCTAAGTCTGTTCAGCTCTTCATGCTATCAATTATTTAGCATTACTGCGGCATTGACTTTGTTTTGTCGGCTTTACATCACCGCATAGCGTATTAGCACATTAGGCACTAACAATAGTAATCAACTTGCCTGCTAATGCCCTCTAAACCATTTTTTATACGTCAAGCCTGTATTTTACTTTCGGCCTCTTTTCCGGTTTCATCTCGTCATGAATAAGTTAACACTGTTCCTTGTTGCTTGCGCGCGTGTAAAAGGTTTTCATCTCAAAGTCACTTATTAGCCACCATAGCTAATAGACAACATTAATCAAGCCCCCCATCAAAAAGCGATTGATTCCTCAAAGGCATGTTATTCAAGGCCCCACATTGCTTTAACTAAATCCCAGCACTGTGACAACCATTACCTGTTTAAGTTAGATTCCAAACATATTCCGAGTTAAAATAACAATTAATTTCATTTAGTGCTCAATAAATGAATGAAAATATTCTTTAATTCCATTTAATATATCAAAATGAGAAATCAAATATGGATTTGAAGGTAAGTTATATGGAAAATAATATAATTCATACACTCGTTGAATTAACAAATAGAGGTAATGACGATGTTAAAATAGCCGCAATCACCGCTCTCGGAGATTACAAGGCAACGATTGAACAGCAAACTGCTATTTCTAGGCTTATTGAGTTGTGCAAGGACCCCAATAAGGATGTGGCAATTTCAGCCATAAAAGCCTTAAGTAAGCTTGCAGAATTCTTTTAACTTATTGTAAACACTCCGTTCTAATGTAATTTAGCAAATACATCGCCTGCTGTTCGTTCTCAGCTATCATCACTAATCTTGTTCAACTGCTACATTAGGTCGTGCGGTATCTCCATGATTCTGTTTTGTCAATAACGAAGCCGACATGACCATCTCCGATATGTGAAAAAACACAATACAACCGCATTTAAGTTAAAATAAGTTTACGCCATCGCTAAGATATGAGCGAGAAGAACGAATGCCATAACGCACTATCATTACATTGGCGAAGCCTACTCATTAAGGAGCTGGTTTAGCTATCCCGACTAATCCACGAAGTTTGGGTCGATAGAAAATAAATCTAATTACAGGATAAATAGCATCCTCCATGAATGCATTCACCTGCCTAACGCAATGCTTTGCAACGTCTAAGTTTATCACTGTTTTTTCTGATAACGCATCTAAAACATTTTATGAGCTTTTGTATTATGTATAGCATTTAATAACAGCCTCACGAAAGGGATTACTGCTTAGTAAAAATTATTATTAATACGCATTTCAACAAACTCAAATTACCTTTTATCACCTATTCCGCTTATCATGGCGTCCCCTGTAGGAATCGAACCTACAACTAGCCCTTAAGAAGGATTCGTTATGTCCATTTAACTAAAGGGATATAAATTACCTTACAACGTTCGGATATTTCTTACTTCTAACTCATTCTCCATTTTGTGTGGAGAGTGAAAGTAACCATCATTAATATCTGAAATTACATATCTTCTAATCTAAATAACGTATCCGTATTTTTTACTATTCATTAGCTAAGTAACATCAATACAAATCCTCTATCCCGATGGAATGTATTTTTTGTCTCTGGTAGTTGTTGCACTCCCTATTAACTGTGCGACCTATCATTTTTATTTCCTTAGATAAAGAGATTTTTACTGTTATCAATGTTGAACCAACAGAGTCGATAAATCAAAAATGCTATTGTCACTCGCTATAAATGAACCACTATAGTATCGGCAGTCCCAATAATCTAAAAAAAGAAAGCTTTCCATTTCATGATAAAAATCATCAAATCCAGACATGTCCCATATAAAGTGTAAATCATACAGTACATTCATTCAAAATAGGATAATTCTTGAATTAACTCTTTTACTCTATTAAAGCTAATAAACAACCATAAGTTGTCCCTTTATGAAGATAAAAATTCTCATATGATGATTTATTTATATTGAGTTTTACTTAATAATAATTTAGATTAAGTCACAAAATTTGTGATTGGTAAAGCTGGGAATTTACATTTTTAACGAATAAACCGTTGTATCATATTTAGCTTGCTGTATTTTATACTTGAAAATTCACTAACCACTGTCATTTTCATCTAAATACACATCACTATGCGTTATATCTCATTAGTTTCAGCCTAATTGTCTACGTATAGCGTTTTAAAATGTAAGTTACTTTTTATATCCCCAGCACACTGTAAATAAAACATAAATAGAGTAACCTTATGGAAAACGCAACAAAAAACCTTTTGGATATCGATATTGAAAAGGAAGATATACGTAGTCAAGTTCATCATGTTAAATTTCATGGTGACAATACTGAGTATTTCTTTATATGGATAGTGAATGTTTTATTGACGATACTCACTCTAGGTATATATTCAGCTTGGGCCACCGTCAGAACCCGACGCTACTTCTTAGGTAATACTGAGGTTAATGGCTCACGTCTTGAGTATCATGCTTCACCTGTAAGGATTCTAGTATCTAGGCTTATTATATTTTTCTTTTTTGCATTATATTTAGCCGTTAACTATCTTTTCCAACCAATAGCATATGTTATTCTGTCCCTGTTTTTCTTGATGCTACCTTACTTTATTATTCGCTCATGTCGTTTCCATGCCATTATGACAAGCTATAGAAATGTAAGATTTAATTTTCTCGGCAGTTATAAAAAAGGGTATTGGTACTTTTTTATCCTTCCATTATTACTTTTATTAGGTGCAATTGCTTTTTCATTCTTGGTAGGACAAGTCATAGGTTTAATCGCTATCTTTAGTTCAGCGAATACCAATGAACATATAAATCTGAGTAGATACTTTATCGGCACATACGCGACTTTGTTATTAATAGCGATTTCTTTATATGCCATTTTTGCAATAAGAACCAAACAATTGTATGAGTATTTCGCAAATAACTTTTACTTTGGCAAATCTGCATTTAAGCTAAAAATGAATTATCGGGCAGTGGCTAAAATTTATAGTATCGCTTTTTTAATACTGGTTCCTTTCATCATCTTAAGCGGGTTTAGCATCATCTCTATGATAAAAACCGTTATCATACACGAAAGCAACTTCAGTGAGTTAGAACCACCTGTTTTTTTGTTTTTATTCATATATTTATACTTATACGTAGGGTTTTTCTTCTCTTATAGTTACATTCATATCATGATGAGACGTGAGTTTTTCAATAAATTAGAATTCAGTAACGAGCTAAAATTTAGCTCATCCATCACCTATTTTTCTTACCTAATTCTACTGTTCTCTAATAGTCTTATTATTATATTTACGCTAGGGTTAGCTACACCTATTGCTCAAATTCGCCATGCACGATATTTCGCCATGAACACTAAAATTACAGGCGATATGTCTCTAGAGAATGAACTCGCTCATGATGAGACTCACTCCAATTCTTTTCATGATGAAACGCTTGATTCCTTCGACTTTGGATTATCGTTGTGAACATAGTGGGTGAATATACTTATAATAAAAAGGCACTGAAACACAGTGCCTTTATTGAGTTAGATAATGATAAGCATCAAATTACTCTTCACGTTAACGATGAAGTTAAAACATATCTATACCAAGATATTCATTTATCAAAACCACTAGGAACACTACCAGACTCTATCTATTTTTCTGATGGTGGATGTTTTACCTGTGATAAAGAGCAACATTTTACGTAACAAACTCGTTCTGAAAAAAGGCAAACTCCATTTTGGTGTTATTCACTTTTTAGAACGTTATAAAATGGCTAGCCTTTATTTACTAGCCTGTATTATTCCTATGGTATATCTCTTTTTCCAATTCTTTCTGCCATCAATGGCATCGATTATTGCTAAAGAGACTCCTGTTCGAATTCAAATGCACCTTGGCCAAGAAACACTCGTACTCTTAGATGAAAGTGTACTTGAACCAAGTAAATTGCCATTAAAAAAGCAGCAAGAACTTAAGGCGCTATTTGAAAGAATTACACCTCAAGAATTTAATAATTATGATTTAAAACCACGGCTTATTTTTAGAGACTACCCGAAACAAGCCAACGCATTAACATTAACTGACGGTACAATCATCATTACTGATGAGTTAGTTAACTTAATTGAAGATGAAAGTGAACTTGTTTCCGTTTTATTACATGAAATGGGCCATCATTATCATCATCATATAATGAATTCTTTAGTGAGTTCATCATCGTTAAAATTTGTCAGCATGTGGATACTGCGCAAATCATCAGGGATTGAAGACATATTGTTAAATTCAGGTAATCAATTAATGACATTGAGCTACTCTCGGGATATGGAATTAGAAGCTGACCAATTTGCTATTGAGTATATGTTAAAACAAGAACGCCCTTTAGAGATGATGGAATCAATATTTATCAAGCTGGCTAACATATCACCTGAAATGAAGAGTAAGCTATTAAGTACCCATCCTCTATGGAAAGAGCGCTTAAATGCGATAGATGCATCTAAACCCTATAGTCAGGATAAAAAACACTAATCACCTCGCTAACATCCCTTTTTATCAATCACTGAATAGAGAATCCCCAATAATATGGAGATTCTCTATTTGCCTTATTGGTAAAAAAATCAACATATAACTGATTATTAATGGAATATTTATACGTTCGATATAGATAGCGTTTATGAAAACAATATGCCGCGTTTTATCACTCTGTTACCACACGAGCATCGCTCTGTTTTATGTGAAATTGAGTTTTCTTCACTATCAAAAAATCAAATTTACGTTATAGTCATGATCTTTAAGTGTTATTTAACCTTTGGATTATGATGTCAATACCCATCATATATCGTCGCTAGCACAAGATATTATTAGGCAAAATTAGATGAAATACGCATCCGTGCCATTTAATCAAAACGAAAATGGTTGGTTAAATGAAACTTCACTCACTCCCCGATATCCGACCTTAAATCAAAATACCGACGCAGATTGGGTAGTTATAGGTTCCGGCTACGCGGGTTTATCTTTTGCAAGAAGACTTGCACACAACAATCCGAACCTTAAAATTATTCTCCTTGATTGCGCAACGGCAGCCGAAAGTTCATCTGCTCGAAATTCAGGATTTATTATTGGGTTACCTCATAATATTGGCAGTTCAACGGCCGAACTAAAGAAAGCCCAATTTTATCGCACGTTGCTTGAAGAAGGCATTCATCAGCTCGCGACATTAACTGAACAGTTTGCGATTGAATGTGACTGGGAAAGTGCCGGCAAATATCATTGCCAAGTTGATAAAAAGAATGAACGTGTTTTACAAGAGTATGTCGATAATCTCAAATACAATGAGTGAACCTTATCAATTACTCGATAAGGAGATGCTCTATCACAAATTAGGTACGCATTTTTATCATAAAGGGATATACACACCAAATTCAATTCTCGTTAATCCAGCAAAATTGGTGGTAGGCTTAGCACGCTCATTACCTGAGAATGTAAAGGTGTATAATTACACTCCCGTTATGGCAATACAGCCTGGCGCCACCATACAGGTACTGACTCCTTATGGCAATATTCGTACAGCAAACATTATGTTAGCAACGAATGCACTCTCTAGAGAATTAACACCAATTAATCATAACCAAGCAGCAATGGCGACATTTGCCAGTATCACAGCCCCACTTTCTCTCGAACAACAACAACGCTTACCAGCGATGAAGAGCTGGGGCTTAACACCTGTGAATGCTATTGCTGGCGCAACGTTACGCTATACCAAAGATCAGCGTATATTGATCCGCCAGCATGTTACCCCTGCGATATGTGGGCGGATCAGTGCAGAACAAACTTATCGAGTGACACAACAGCATCAACAGCTATTCAATAAAATCTACCCGCAATTAGCCGACGTTCCGATAACAAATACTTGGTCCGGTACAATCAGCGTTACCAGAAATGGTGCTCCTATTTGGGGCAAACTCATGAAAGGCGTGTATAGCGCGGGCGGTTGTAATGGCGCTGGGATCTCAAAACAAACCATAGCAGGAACATTATTGGCAGATTATGCTTTAGGAATTGATAACCCTTTAATTGATGCCATGCAGCAACTTGGGCAAGCGAACTATTTGCCACCATCACCGATATTGGATATTGCAATCCACGCCTCATTACTGAAAGAAAGATATATTGGGAGAACGGAAGTATAATGGCAATCGAGTGAACTCTCCCATTCTAGTTTGATCTACATTCCGCACTAACCAATGGAACCCTTTTATCGCGTCATTTATTGGACCATTGGTTTCCCATCAGTAAGAAATTTTACTGCAATTTGCTGCCTATTCATGCTAACACCATAGCCTATGTTATGTGATTGAACCTTTGCCCAATAAACCTGCTGTGAATGCTATTCAACGGTTATGATCGCCATCCATCGAATATTTTTTATTTAAGCCAGACTGATTAGGATTATCATTAAATGACTTTTCACAACTTATTATTATTTAAAGGTTATTCTAACTTGCTTCATTGATCCTTCACCGCTAAATTACCCGTAATTTTACTAATATGAGTGAATGGTTTATGAGCCTCACAATCATTATCTTTTTACTTGTTTATATTGCGATGGGGTTTGGTAAGCTCCCCGGTTTTAAAGTGGATAGAACCGGTGCTGCTGTTATTGGTGCCTTAGCCATGATGGCTGTCGGTAGTATTACCCCTCCTCAAGCATGGAATGCGATCGATTATCGTACTATTGGCATGTTATTTGGGTTGATGGTGGTTTCCGCCTCTTTTGTCGTATCTGGATTTTATAGCTGGACGGCAAACCGTGTTGCCATGCTCAAAGTCAGTGCTCCTGTGTTACTCGCTGTACTCATTGCTGTAGGTGGTTTACTTTCTGCTTTATTGACCAATGATGTTGTTGTGGTGGCAATGACCCCATTATTAGTTTCTATTACATTGTCACGGGGATTAAACCCTGTGCCTTTTTTGTTAGGGTTTTGCTTTGCTGCAAATAATGGCGCTTCTGGCTCCTTGATCGGTAGCCCACAAAATATGATCGCAGCCCAAGGGCTAGATATTTCATTTGTTGGGTTACTCCAAGCTTCGGCTGTACCAGCCTTACTCTCATTACCACTGACTTGGGCTGTTTTAGTTTTTCTTTATCGGAACCGTTGGTATCTGGCGAAAACATCCGTGGATGGAGCCGCGGCCCCCCCTACTCCATCTACTGATCCTGCAACAAAACTTGATGTATGGGAAACCAGTAAAGCGGGCATTATTACGTTAATTGTTATTATCGCTTTCGTCATCAGTGATATTCCAAGAGAGCTTATTGCATTAACTGCGGCTGGGTTTTTATTGCTAAATCGCTCGATTGCATCAAGTGATATGCTGAAATTAGTTGATGGTAATCTGTTATTACTGATTATGGGATTATTTGTCGTCAATGCTGCATTTGCATCAACGGGATTGCCTCAGCAAATGTTAAATGATTTACGGAATAACGGTGTTGAGCTAAATAACCCTATCGTACTTTTCTTGATCACTGGTGTGTTAAGTACCATTGTTGGTAATAACCCCGCAGTAATGTTACTGGTGCCTTTCTTATCATCCAGCGGTAATACCGATTCATTAGGTGCCGCCTTAGTACTTGGCTCGGGTTTTTCAAGTAATTTATTCGTCTTTGGTAGCCTTGCCGGTATCATTGTAGTCGAACAAGCTGCCGCTTATGGCGTGAAAATTTCATTTTCGGAATTTGCCAAATCAGGAGGGATCGTCGCTTTATTATGTATGCTACTAGCAGCAGCATGGATAGTTTTGGTGCTTTAAGCAGAATGCCACTCGCGTAATAGCGAGTGGCATATAAATAATTATTTCGGATAGCTGGTTTTATTTAAAATAGTGGCATGCGCCCCAACGGGAAATAGGCTAACCGCACTAAAGGCCTGATCCTGATACCCCATGATCCCACCATCCGTCCTCATCATATCTAAATCAATCAGGATAATGCCGAGTGTTGGAATAATTTTCTCACGCCAAATAAATAAATATAGCTGCTCTGACACCTTAATATAGTGGCAGCGGTCAACATCAGCTAACCCCTTTTCGACCCCATCTAAACAATGCCACGCATAAAACTGTTCGTTAAGATAAACATGTTCATAGCGCTCTTTTGGATTATAGGTATACATATTGCGCATACCAATTAATTCAGATGTGTAGGCTGGTAAGGAGCGTTGAGCCTCTCCTAAAGTGCCAAAATAAATCTCCACTTCGACATCTGTCAAAGGGCGATTTTGCTCTACTTTACTAAAGGCAGAAATGCGAATATCTGCTTCGTCAGGGAGTTTACCTTGCACTAATACACAGTTACCGTCTTTTTCATTGATAATTAAGGTAACACTGGCTTGCCAATCATCTGGGGAGATAAAATTGACGAAATAAACCCCTGAACGAATTGAGGTAACACGGCAATCAATTGTCACACCTTGCCATTCAATTTGTTGATCTGCTGGAAAAGAAATATCTTCTTGCCGGTCTTTTTCAGCGAATCTCAATTGAAATGTTTTACCTGTTAATTGGTTATTGGTTTCTAAAATATAGCTATCTGGAGCAAAACCATCTGACAATGCGCCAACTTGGATAAAAGCCACTTCTTCAATCATAATAGCTCCTTAAGTAAAAGCGAGTGTAGGTAAATCAACGACGCTTGCACCACCATCAATAACCAGTGCAGCACCTGTAATCATTGATGCGTCAGTAGAGCATAAGAATCGGCATGCCAATGCGACCTCTTTTGCCGTTGCAGGGCGCTGTAACGGTACATCACGGCATACATATCGATAAGCGTCATCTAATGTAAATTGATGCTGCTCCATTAAAGGCTGCATCTCTTCATCTGCCATTGGTGTTCTAACCCAGCCGGGACAAACCGCATTCGCTCTGACACCTTGATGACCATAATCACGTGCAACGGAGCGCATCAATCCTATTAAGGCGTGTTTGGCTGTCACATACCCACACGCTTCCGGACCTGCGGCCAACGATGCCAGTGAGCCGACAAATAAGACATTACCGTGACTTTGCGTTAATAGGGGTATACAACCACGAACACTCGCAAAAGCACTATCAAGATTAGCTTTCATCGCTTGATGCCACTGTTGGTCATTCATATCTTCAACACGCCCCAACCCCATTCCGCCTGCATTGCACACCAGCACATCAATAGTGCTCGTATGTTGCTTAATTTGTGGCAAAATAATTTCGTTCCATGAAGTTTCAGTTGAGACATCAGCAACGATAGCAATGGCACCTGTTTCAAGTGCAACTGCATTTAGCGGCTCTGCACGCCGTCCAACAATAAAAACCTGATCCCCTTGCTGTGTGAATAGTTGCGCACACGCCGCACCAATCCCTGTGCCACCTCCTGTAATGATGACGGATCTTGAGTTCATTCAACCCCCTATCGCTGGAATTGTTAAAACAACGTTAATTTATTTATTAATATAGAAATAAATAACCTTCGTTGACCATCGATCTAAGGAACGATATTCAGCAAAATACGGAGGTCGCGAATAAATTTATCGCTAAAAGGTATCAACCTGCCTCACAACAGGTTGATAAAGATAAGGGAAGCATTAAGGTAAGATAGCAAAAGAACGCACGGGAAAACCGCTCGCATTATTAGGTTTGGCAACAATATTAAAAATAACCGCCCCTCTCGTCGGTAATTTGTCCAGATTGGTCATCAATTCAATTTGATAGGTGTCCTGCTCTAGAACATAGTATTCACCTAATAATGCATTATGGCGACGAAAATCCTTAGCCGCATCGGTGTCAAAGGTTTCATGGCCTATTGCTTTGATCCCCCTTTCCTCAAATAAGAATTTCAATGCATCAATCCCCCAACCCGGTATCTGATTATTTCCCTCTGCATCTTTGTTATCCATCGCCTCCTGAGATGGCCAGCGATGACTCCAGTCAGTCCGTAGTGCAACAAAAGTATCAGGCTCTATTTTTCCGTACTCTTGTTCAAAATTGAGTACATCTTGACGTGAAAATGCAAACATAGGGTCTTGCTTCGCTCTTTTTGATTGGTCAATCACAATTAGGGGTAAAACTAACTCTTTTAGTTCTAATTCATGTAGATAGCGTTTCCCTTCAACGAAATGGCAGGGGGCGTCAATGTGTGTGCCATATTGGCCTGGAAAAGTAAATTGTTGGGCAAAAAAACCATCTGGATAATCAAATAATGTCTTTATGCTTGCCGATTCAAACATAAAAAAATGCGGTGAATCTTTATCAAAAGGATGCGTTAAATCAACCCATGTTTTTGACTTTAATAATTTAAGTGCTGTGAATAAGTCATTTTCCATAATATTCCCCTGATGATGTGTTAATTCAATTTTTAATTTTTAGCTTGTTCAATAACTAATTAACGAAAAAAGCACAATTTGTCTAGATCAGTAAAGAGAGGAATTTTCATATTAAAAATAGAAGAGAAAATCGTATCACTCAAATAAAAAACCACCTAATATAAATATTAGGTGGTCAAATGTAACATAAGAAAAAATAATAAATAGACTAGGGTTTTGGATAATTAGCCCATGCTTGAGGTTCAATAAAACCATCATAAATAGACTGAGAACGAATGTAATCAGCGTATTCTTTAGATTCAAAAGCCTCTTTTAAATCTTTTGCCCATTGGGAATTCACATTGTCTTGCATAACAGTCACAATCACCCGATGCTCTAATGGTGAATTTTCTACAACCAGCCCATCGGCAATACGCTGACCAGCGCTGGCAACATAGTTGCCGTTAACAACAACAAAATCAACATCATCTAATAAACGTAACCCCTGAGCTGCATCGGTTTCACGTATATCTAAACGGTATTTAGCAGGTTCGATATCATTAACACTAAAGGTTAATGTGCTGATATTCGGTTTGATTTTTATCCAACCTAACTCTTCTAAAATACGTGCGCCGCGCTCTGCATTTACGGGGTCATTGGATAAAGCAACGATCATACCGTCTTTCACTTCGTCTAATGATTTATGTTTATTCGAACGTAAGCTTTGTGGTGCACTCGGAGAATCGGTTAATGCCACCATATTAATATTATTTTTCTTATTATAAGCTTCCATATATGCACGACTCTGGTTTACCGAGGCATCGATAGAACCTTCTTCAAAGGCGGGATTTATTTGTCTATTTTGCGAAAATTGGCGTAAATTGACTTTATAACCCTTCTTTTCCAAGATGGGTACAATCCCTTTCTCAACTTGGTCGATATAATTACCAACCCCAAAACCTATAGTGATCTCTTTTTTATTCGGATTATCCTTTTCACTATTATCATTACATGCAGCTAATGCAATAACAGCGGTAGCAATAAGCGATAAGTATTTTATTTTTTGTTTCAACATGATGTTACGACCCTGTGTAAATAATGTGGCCAGTATAATCATATTTTTTACATCTTATTTAGATCATCTCGTTATAACTTAATACAAAAAGAATATATAACCTATTTTATATGCCTTTTAGGTATATGAATATAATAATTTGTTCGTTCGAATAACGATTCGCTTGATATGTAATGAAGGAGATAAAAAACGTTAAAAAAAAGTGAGTTATGAAATGCCGATTTTAAATTATGATTTAATTGATGCGCTAATCAATATAACACCAGAGTCTACCTTAGCAGATGCAAGGAAAGAACGTTCAAACGCGACAGAAAATACGCAAGCTGCTTTTGAAGCGATTTTTTCCGCACCGTCACCCCAATTAACCGGAGAAATTAAGTTTTTATTTGCGCGAATTATCGCTGAACAGACAGGTAGCCATGTGCTAGCCGATTTTTACAATCAATTATTAGGGCAGCGCTCACCTCACTTGAATACGCCAGCGCTTCAAGCCGCTGAACACTATTTACGCATATTGGTGAGCCAGCCAAAACAAACTCATTACTCCCTCATTCATGCCCTTATTGAACAAGGGTGGCACGAAGCGGATATTATCCTACTTGCGCAATTAATAACTTTTGTCACCTATCAAGCCCGTTTAATTGAAGGGTTAAGATTATTGCAAGGTAACAGTACTATCACCAAATCTGCTGAGCCAGTTACTGCTGGACAATGGAATAGCAACTCACACACTCATCAAGGCCAACCCGCTCCGACCGCCTTCACTCAAGATCAACTTGGATGGGAATCATGGCTACGAGCGAGAGATCCACAGACGCTAGAAGCAGATGAAGCTCAGGTGATGAAAAAATTCGGCCAACTTAATTCTGAATATTTTTTGCTGCTCGCCCATCAAAGTCACATTCTAACACTACGTACGCTTATCGATCGTGGCGTCTTTTATACCCTCGGCGGCTTACCTCGTTGGGAACGTGAATTTGCTGCTGCGGCGGTTAGCAAGGTGAACGGCTGCATCTATTGTGCTTCGGTACATGCTCGTAAAGCCAGCCAATATGCCAAAGAGCATAAAGCGGATGTTGAGAAGCTTATCGCAACGCCAGTAGGCGCGATTTTAGCTGAGGGTTTTGATGACCGTTTAACGGCGATTACGGATTTCACGACAGCGCTATCAACGACACCAATACGAGCCACGCATCAACAGGTTGAGACACTACGTCAACTAGGGCTAAGTGAGCTAGAGCTACTTGATTTGATCCAATCAACCGCCTTTTTCTCTTGGGCTAATCGACTGATGCTCTCACTCGGTGAACCATTTGAACTTAAACAGGACAAGGAGTGATCTCGTGACACAGCTAAAAGGGTTAAATGCTTTGGAAGAGCAAATCACTCAAGACCTACAAAACCTTAATCTGCCATTAAACCGCTGGTCATTATCGCCAAACCAGTCTGATGACCATCAATTAGATGTTGCAATTATCGGTGCGGGCATGTCAGGGGTCACGGCAGCCTTTGCCCTTAAATTACAAGGGATTGATGCGATAGTTTTTGATCAAGCCCCAGAAGGTCAAGAAGGCCCATGGCAAACGCCGGCCTTGATGGAAACATTGCGTTCACCAAAACAGGTGGTTGGCCCTGCACTCGCGTCACCCTCTTTAACTTTTCAAGCTTGGTTTAAAGCTCAGTTTGGTGACGATGAGTGGGAAGCACTTGATAAAATTCCTCGTTTACAATGGGGGGAATATCTACAATGGTTTAAAACCATGACGTCGCCAGTGGTTTTCAATCAATATCAATTAACTGATATTCAAGTCAGCTCACAAGGTTGCCTACTCACATTTGCAACACCTAACGGTAAACAGCAATATCAAGCACAGCATGTGATCCTTGCGACAGGTATGGAATCCTTTAGCGAACCTAATATTCCAAGCTTTATGGCGGAGATCCCTTCTGCTTACTGGGAGCACTCTTACGCCGGTAGTGATTACAGCCGGTTTAAAGGGTTAGATATTGCGGTCGTAGGATACAGTGCCGGTGCTATGGATAGCTCGGCAACAGCACTTGAACAAGGTGCTCGCTCTGTTGAATTATTGATCCGAGCGAAAGATATGCCAAGGGTGAATCGCGGAAAAGTCGCAGGCAACCCCGGCTTTACTCAAGCTTATCACCAGCTTACCGATGCACAAAAATGGCATTACAGTGATTATGTTGCTAAAGCAAAAACGCCGGCCCCGCATGGCAGCACGCTGAGAGTCTCTCGGCATGAAAATGCTTATTTTAACTTTAATACACAGGTCAAAAAGATAGACATCAATGGTAAGAAACTGCATATCGCCACAACCACAGGGGAATATGTGGTCGATTACCTGATCTTAGCGACCGGATATCGCATTAATTGGCAGCGCCACAGTGCATTTAATCACATCGCGCCTTTTATTCGTAAATGGGGTGATGTGTATACCCCTTCTAAAGCTGAACAAAATAGTGAGTTTGCCTCCTATCCCTATTTAGGCCATCACTTTGAATTTCTCCCTAAAACCGATTGTGAGTTACCTAAGCTCAGTAATATTTACTGCTTTAACTTAGCTGCATCCTTAAGTATGGGGCCACTTATTGGTTTGATCCCTAATACCAATACAGGCGCGCAGAAACTGGCTGAACATATCGCTGCTCAGTTGTACCTCGCTCATCATGAGCAACATTTAGAGCAGGTAAAAAATAGCACTGAAGCGGAGCTACTAGGTGATGAATGGCAACCTGCTCTCCCCTATAGCCAGCGAACACCACAAACGAGCAATGTGGAGTGATTGATGATTACATTTAAAAATATTCAGAAGGTCTATGAAAAAGAAGGCCATTCACTCACTGCCTTACAGGATGTGAATTTGCAGATTCATGAAGGTGATATTTTTGGGTTTATTGGCTATAGCGGTGCAGGAAAAAGCTCCTTGATCCGTCTCGTCAACCAACTTGAAAAACCCTCGTCAGGTGAAGTGATCATTAATGGGAAAAATATTGCTCACCATAGTGCAACTGAAATTCGAGCCCATAAAAAAAGCATCGGCATGATCTTCCAGCACTTCAATTTGTTAGAAACGAAGACCGTTGCACAGAATATCGCCATGCCGTTATTGCTATCAGGGGTCGACAAAAAAGAAATTCAGCGACGCGTGGATGATATTTTAGCCTATGTAGAGCTGAGTGATAAAAAACACCAATATCCTGGGCAACTATCAGGCGGACAAAAACAGCGTGTCGGTATTGCTCGAGCATTAATCAATAATCCGAAAATTTTATTGTGTGATGAAGCCACTTCTGCACTTGACCCACAAACGACACAATCTATTTTGTCATTATTAAAAAAAATTAATCGTGAACAAAATATCACCATTTTGTTGGTAACTCATGAAATGGAGGTGATTGAGCAGATATGTAATCGTGTCGCGGTAATGGAGGCGGGTCGAGTTGTCGAAGAAGGCACTGTTTTAGAGATTTTCTCAGAGCCACAACATCCGACGACAAAAAAGTTTGTCCGTACCGTACTTAACGAAGAAATCCCTGAACGTGTCTTGCACAATTTAGAGCATCAAAGCAATGTTTACCGCTTAGAGTTTTTAGGTGCTTCCGCACAGCAACCCGTTGTGAATGAACTGATCTTACAGGATAAAGTTAAAATCAATATTTTGTTTGCCAATATGAAAGAGATAAGTGGTGTCGTGTTAGGCAGTATGTTTGTCCAGATCGTCGGCCATGATGAAGATATCGACCAAGGGATCGCATTTTTACGTCAGCGCGGTGTTGCTGTCAATAAGGGGGTACTATGACACAATGGCTTGATACCGCATTAACGAGTAAACAATTTTTACTCGCGATGTCTGAAACCTTCACTATGGTTTCAATTGCACTGGTTATCGGTTCCCTATTGGGGATTTTGCTGGGGATTGCACTCGTTGTGACGCGCCCTGATGGGATTTGGGAAAATAAATGGGTTTATCGCATTATTAACCCAATAATCAATACGGTCCGTTCATTGCCTTTTATTATTCTACTCGTTGCAATGATCCCTCTAACACGTTTTATGGTTGGCACCTCTATCGGCACTACGGCTGCCATTGTGCCCTTAGTTATCTATATTGCACCTTATACGGCTCGTTTAATTGAAAACTCATTATTAAGTGTGCATTCGGGGATCATTGAAGCCGCAGATTCAATGGGGGCGACCAATTGGCAAATTGTTTGGCACTTTATCTTACCTGAGGCTAAATCATCGCTAATCTTAAGCTTAACCGCAGCCAGTATCACTTTAGTGGGAGCGACAGCCATGGCTGGAGCGGTCGGTGGTGGCGGTGTCGGTGACCTAGCACTCAACTACGGTTACCAACGTTTCGACAACGTTGCTATGGCAATCACCGTCGTTACATTAGTCATTATTGTTCAAGGAATACAAATGATTGGTGATTATCTTGCTAAGAAAGCAAGATTCCACTAATTCTAGATGACCGATATATCAGATTATATCGGTCAATCTACTCTTTTCCGTCCAATGCATCATTTTATTGATAATCTCCGCATCTTTTTCGCCTGTTTTCCTCTAAATAATTATTTTTCTAATTTATAGCTTATTGATTAGCGTGAAAATTACACAAAACGCCAACCTTTACTAACTTTAAAGTTAAATCCCACAAAAAAATATAAATGAAACCGCTGATTCCACCAAACAATGCGTTCAAAAGCTTATAAAAATAGCATAAGCATGTCATAACAATTTAAAAAAATGCAGTTAATCGTCAATTTATTTGTTGTTATCTGTTGTATAATCATAATGATATGTCAATGGAAATGTTTTTAAGTCGTTTTAAACAAAAACATTATCAATGCCATGTTAATCTGAGTTTTTTCTTCTTATTGCTGATTACTTTATACGCAACACTACTGCATCATCAGCGTTTTATTAACCTCTAACCTAAATCTGATTATGCCAACAATAGAACAACTGATATTACTGACATCCATACTGATTTTACTGGGTATTTTTTCTAGCAAACTTTCTGCTCGGCTAGGCTTGCCTATGCTTGTTATGTTCCTGTTTATAGGAATGTTAGCGGGTGAAGATGGCATAGGCCAAATCGCGTTTAACAACGTGAATGTTTCCTATGCTGTAGGTTCACTCGCATTAGCCTTGATTTTGTTCGACGGTGGCCTACAAACATCAGTTAAATCGATTCGACTTGTTTGGAAGCCTGCATTTACCTTGGCCACCTTTGGGGTGTTAATTACCGCGGGCATCACCGGACTCGCCGCGGCTTATATTCTTGGCATCCCCTTGCTTGAAGGGCTGTTGCTTGGCGCCATTGTCGGCTCAACAGATGCGGCGGCGGTATTCTCCCTATTGCGTAACGCGGGTATCTACCTTAATGAACGTTTACAATCAACGTTAGAAATTGAAAGTGCTACCAACGACCCAATGGCAATTTTCTTAACCGTGGGCTTACTGCAACTCCTCATGAATCAAAGCGCTTCTGGTAGCGAATTATTATTACTGTTCGTTAGCCAAATGGGGATCGGTACACTTGTCGGCCTAAGTGTTGGTTGGATTTCAATCAAGATCATTAATAAAATTAAGTTACTGGCAACAGGGTTATACCCAGTATTAGTGGCGGCGTGTGGTCTATTATCATTCGGTCTAGCCAGTAACTTACAAGGTAGTGGCTTTTTATCTATCTTCGTTACAGGCGTTGTGATTGGTAATGCTCGCTTTGTTTTCCAACGTAATACCTTTTTATTCCATGATGGGCTGGCTTGGCTCAGCCAAATCATCATGTTCGTTATGTTAGGCTTGCTAGTTAACCCAAGCTCTTTATTAGAGGTCTGGTTTGAAGGGTTGGTGATCGCACTGGTACTCACCTTTATCGCTCGCCCCATCGCTGTCGTGCCTGTATTAAAATTCTTTAAATTCAGTCGTGAAGAAATCACTCTGGTTTCTTGGGTTGGTCTGCGTGGCTCTGTTCCTATTATCTTAGCGATCTTCCCTTTTATTTATGGTCTACCAGGCGCTAACTTAATTTTTGATGTGGTTTTCTTCGTGGTATTAATCTCAGCGACGTTACAAGGCTCTACCCTACCTTATGTCGCACGCAAACTTAATTTAATGCAGCCACCACCATTACTGCCCGCTGCGACTTTGGACATTACCGCTGTCGATCAAATTGATGCTGACCTAGTAGAGTATACGTTGGGTGAGGACTGTTCTGCTGTCGGCCGCCGTCTATCTCAATTGGCACTACCTGACCAAACTGTCATCGCAATGATCACTCGTGGTAAAAGCGTGCTCCCCCCTCGTGGTTCAACAAGACTAATTGCCGATGACCATTTGTTTGTCGTCTTGAAACCAGAAAATCGTTTATTCCTCGAACGGCTGTTCTCTGAACAAGTCTCTCCTGATTTAACCCCGATAGAATTACCCACTTCTGGGCTCAGTCTAAAGGGCACAACAAGGTTAGATGAGATTTATGAGTCTTATGGCATTTTAATCGATAATGAGAATAACCAGACACTGGATCAATTTATTTATAGCATTTCAGCAAATGAGCCAGTACAAGACACCGTCATTAGCTTAGCGACATTACAGATAAGAATTAGTGAGATGATCGGCTCTCGAATTGTGACGGCAGTATTAGAGCCCCTTCCACAAGAAGATAATTAGTTCAACGGCAAACATCAGTTAATTCGATTTACAATGAAATTAACTGATGTTTATATCTGCCAGCCTCTTTTATTGTCTGGATGTGCGATTTTATCTGGGTGTATTGTTGATAGCTTTATCTTCTTTAGACTATTTGATGAGTTGTTATTTTTACTCATATAATTTTCTAGATTCTTAGCTACAAAAAATAAAAGCCCGTAAACGGGCTTTTATTTCGCAAAGTATAAATAAAGATAGCTACAATAAATTATCAGTATACTCAATAGAGAGAATTCTCAATTGTTATTAGCATATTAATGTTCTTAATTGAAACAATTAAGTTTTAATTGCTTAATTAAGTTCCACTTTGGAACATAATAACTGATGATTAAATGAGTGAATAAATAGAGTCATCAAACCCTTTAGATTCTTTGTCCTCATTAGCATGAGTATCATCTTGCAGGATTTCACTGAAGAATTCGCCCATATTTACATCTAATACTTTTAGTACTCTAACTAGACAATCAATATCTATACGATTTACCCCACGTTCATAACGAAATAGTTGTTGCTCACTGATATCAATCTCTTTAGCTAACTGAAAAACGGTATAGCCTTGAGATTTTCTTAACGATTTAATTTTTTGTCCAACTGCACAAGCGACAGGATATTTTGTATTCATAAACATTCTCGCTTCAACTTATATTATTAATGAAATAAAAAATCAGCAGGTGATTCTCTGTGTTTTTCTATTGTTATCTTTATTTATGATATAGCCATTTGGGTGTATTAACGACGATTCAGCATATATCTTGAGAGGGATGATATACTAGCCATATAATTAGTTTCAACTAATCCAAAAATGACATTGCAAATGTGTAACTAAATATTATCAGAATCACAAAAAGCCCACCACCTAAGTATTATTCTTTAATTTCAATAAGTTAATCTGTTTAACAATTAATAGTTGTTGTTCTATGCAGACATAGTCTAACAGGTAGCGGTAGAATTATAATCTAAATTAACCTCATTTAACCGATAAAAAATCTAAAAATAAAAGAAATAAACAGAATAATTTAATACTGTAACACTATTAATGATTTTTCAAATCAATATTCATTTTATGAATACGCATAATAGGATAATTACAGCAATACTGTAAAACAAAGTAAAAAATGGAAATTTTTCCCATATTATCATTTTGATAACTTAAATATCAATAACTTATAACAATAGTCCTTTTGTTACAATCGGCAGAAAATACTTAATTTTTAAAGCAGCACAAAAAAAACAGACTACAGCTATCATAGCTAACATAACAAAACATTAACGTTAAGTATCTTTTTGCTTTGCTATACATGAAGCATATCACAAAAAACAAAAAATTAAATTCCCACAAATAAACAGGTTTTTATCTCGCCACAACACTCTAAAAGTGATATTTTTCTTATAGATTTTTTACATATATTAAACATGGGGAGTTTATGTCTACAAAATTTTTATCGGCAGATTTTTATCATGTTAAGCTCGACTGATACTCCTACAATTTTTTTGTTTTTAGCATCTGATATAGACAAATGAAATCTAATCCTCAACAAAAAGAACATCTACAGCATTATAAGAGTAACAATGTAGATTTTATCTAACCATTATTCTTAGCCCAATAAGAAGAGTATTTCTAGCAATAATCATTCGAAATTTATTTCCTTTTTTGATCCTACCTTCCTTATAACTCATATACAGCGTAGATATAGCGACAAATAAACACCATGCAAAATCATCTTTTAATGACGATCATTTATTGATAAGTTTTTATTGATGATCATTTTTGAACCAAACATTTTTATTAATACATATTTTAGGTGGTTTATTAATTACCTGATTAGTGACTAATAGCAACTTAATGAATATTTTTCAATATTGTAAATATTAAAACTAATTATCATTAATATTTTCATTAAATAAAATAACGGTAAGTGATAATAAAGCAAAGATAATGAGCTCGAGTTAATAAGAGATTATTTTCATCAATTAGCACATTGGGTAATATTTAATATCTAAATTTAGGTTTAGACGTTGCTTTCAGCGAGTTTAATGACTGCGTTCAATTTGCACTCAACGCGTTTACAAGTTTTTTTATTATTATGCCCAGCTAACAGTCAATTAAGACTAAAATGCTGAGATATGCGCATTTAGCTCACTCTACAGCGGGAAATTTAATGGAGCTATCCGAGAAATGAATTTCTGTTATTTTATCTAGCACGCTGCGCACTAGAGCAAAATTGAATAAAAATGAGAGGTTGAAGTGATATTATCTATGTGAGTGGTTATTTATCAATTTTACAAGCTAGCAAATCATTAAGCTCGGTGTATTGGCTAAATCTCTGTTTGCTAGCTTCGCAGACATGACAAAAAACGCTATCGATAAGCAGGGTTCAATGATCGCAAAGCGGTTACAGTGGGTTTGATTAGAATTTTAATGCGGTTTTTCATTGATACTTAAATAAACATCATGAAAATAAGGTGGTTATTGTTGATTTAGGGGATTTGATTAGATGGTGGGTCGTGCAGGATTCGAACCTGCGACCAATTGATTAAAAGTCAACTGCTCTACCGACTGAGCTAACGACCCATCTGGTATGACTGATTTTAATATTAAGATGGTGGGTCGTGCAGGATTCGAACCTGCGACCAATTGATTAAAAGTCAACTGCTCTACCGACTGAGCTAACGACCCATCTATTAATTTTTATAACCAGTATTTATGAAAATGCGAGTAACTAATGAAGTGGTGGGCGATACCGGGCTCGAACCAGTGACCTCCTCCTTGTAAGGGAGATGCTCTACCAACTGAGCTAATCGCCCACTTCATGACAAGTTTCACATATTTGTAAATAAATGGTGGGCGATACCGGGCTCGAACCAGTGACCTCCTCCTTGTAAGGGAGATGCTCTACCAACTGAGCTAATCGCCCATTTATTTACTTCACTTACTTGTTTCATCGTCGACAGTGGTGGGCGATACCGGGCTCGAACCAGTGACCTCCTCCTTGTAAGGGAGATGCTCTACCAACTGAGCTAATCGCCCTGCCGTCGATGGAGGTGCATTATAGGGATCCCTCGTTCTGAGTCAACGGTTTTTGAATAGATTTTTTCTGTTCGTTGTAAAAATAAGCAAGATGTTCCAATATTCACCAGAAAAGAACCTTATTTAACCAATAATTAAGCTTTTGTATCACCCAACCAATACAATATTAGAACAAAAATATTTTTATGCTGAGAAATTGCCTATCCTTTTTCTTTTTTTACGGATTTTATTTGCATCAACATCGATAACTTGATTGAGGTATCACTTTAGAGTGATAGAATAGAACAACATTTTAGACATGCTGACGTGTTTCTCTGGTGACCGATAGCGAGAAGAAATCTTTCGCTCACACATCAATGATAGGCTGTTTATATTTAACGCCTCCCTATTATTTAGAGAACGTTGGCATGTTAGAAACCACGTATCGCAATTAAGGCAATCTCGATGAGTAAAATTAAAACCCGTTTTGCACCTAGTCCAACAGGGTATTTACATGTTGGTGGAGCGCGTACTGCGCTTTATTCCTGGTTATTCAGCCGCCATAATCAAGGCGAATTTGTTCTGCGTATCGAAGATACGGACTTAGAACGCTCAACTCAGGAAGCTATCGATGCCATTATGGATGGTATGAACTGGTTAAATTTGAATTGGGATGAAGGCCCTTATTATCAAACGAAACGCTTTGACCGTTATAACGATGTTATTGACCAAATGCTTGAAGCAGGTACCGCTTATCGTTGCTACTGCTCAAAAGAGCGCTTAGAAGCGCTGCGTGATCAACAGATGGCATCAGGTGAAAAGCCTCGCTATGATGGCTGCTGCCGTGATCACGCCCATAACCATACGCCTGACGAGCCGCATGTTGTTCGTTTCCGTAATCCACAAGAAGGCTCGGTTATTTTTGATGATAAAATCCGTGGCCCGATTGAGTTTAGTAATCAAGAGTTAGATGACCTCATTATTCGCCGCACCGATGGCTCACCAACTTATAACTTCTGTGTGGTTATTGATGACTGGGATATGGAAATTACTCACGTTATCCGCGGTGAAGATCATATCAACAATACCCCACGCCAAATTAATATCTTAAAAGCGCTAGGAGCACCTGTTCCTGAATATGCACACGTTTCAATGATTTTAGGCGATGACGGTAAAAAACTCTCCAAGCGTCACGGTGCTGTAAGCGTTATGCAATATCGCGACGAAGGGTATTTACCAGAAGCACTACTCAACTATTTAGTTCGTTTGGGCTGGTCACATGGCGACCAAGAGATTTTTTCTCGTGAAGAAATGATTGAATACTTTAGCTTAGATGCAATTAGCAAATCAGCGAGCGCATTCAATACCGATAAGTTGCTTTGGTTAAACCACCATTATATTAATCAATTGCCACCAGAAGAAGTTGCCGTTCACCTTGCATGGCATATTGAGCAACAAAACATCAACACTGAAAATGGCCCGCAATTAGCTGAGTTAGTTAAATTGCTCGGTGAACGCTGCAAAACATTGAAAGAGATCGCTGAATCCTGCCGCTACTTCTATGAAGAGTTTGATGAGTTCGATGCAGATGCCGCGAAAAAACACTTGCGCCCTGTTGCACGTCAACCATTAGAAACGGTGAAACAAAAACTGTCAGCAATTACCGATTGGACAGCAGAAAACGTTCATCAAGCTATCGAGCAAACGGCCGCTGAATTAGACGTTGGTATGGGTAAGGTCGGCATGCCATTACGTGTCGCTGTAACTGGTGCGGGTCAATCCCCTGCGTTAGATGTTACCGTTCATGCGATTGGTCAAACACGTGCTATTGCACGCATTGATAAAGCGTTGTCGTTTATCGCCGAACGTGAAGCCTCAGCCCAGTAATTGATTTAATTAAGCCCCTGTGATGGTTAGCATCATAGGGGTTCACGCCTTATCAACCTTATAAGTACTCCTCTAATCTCTATACACCCCCTTATTCATTGACGAAATGCTCTATAATTCAGCAATTAAACTTAAAACCACATTATTTGATTGACACCCTGACATTGCTTGAATATTATGCCCTCCGTCCAAAAGATTTTGTTTGGGGCTATAGCTCAGCTGGGAGAGCGCTTGCATGGCATGCAAGAGGTCAGCGGTTCGATCCCGCTTAGCTCCACCATCTAATTCCCTGTTAGGTGGTATCAAAATCATTTTGTTGGGGCTATAGCTCAGCTGGGAGAGCGCTTGCATGGCATGCAAGAGGTCAGCGGTTCGATCCCGCTTAGCTCCACCACCTTATATCCTGTCAATAGTTAGTCAGCCTATTTCTGTTTTATCCCAATATAATAGATTGGTTCGGGATGTCATCCGGTTTTACTTCAGAAAAATAGCCGCTATTATTGAGATATAACACTTCCTCATACTATGGCTGTTTTTGATGCACTTCTTGTAAGAAGAAGTGGTTGCGGCTAGTCATGAATATCTATCACCACCGCATCCCTATTGTGCCGTATATCCCCCATCGACGGGTATAAATGCCCCTGTAATAAAACTGCTATCATCAGAAAGTAAAAATGCGACTGTTTTTGCGATCTCTTCACGCGTTGCCATGCGCCCCATTGGGTGAGTCGATGCCATCCATTCTTGAGTTTCTGTTGGTAAATTCATTATATTTGGCGTTGCGACATAACCAGGACCGATAGCATTAATCCTCACCCCTTTTTGAGCATACTCTAGTGCCGTTGCACGAGTTAGACCTAAAACAGCATGTTTTGCCGCTGTATAAGGTGAAATACCCGCAATACCAGTCACGCCATTACATGCAGATAAGTTCACGACAGCTCCGCCTCCCGCCCTGACAATTGCAGGTAATCCGTATTTTAATCCATAAAAAGTTCCACTCACATCAGTTGCGATAACGGCATCCCAATCCGCTAGTGGATAATCCTCAATAGTAACGCCATGAGGTCCTGTGATCCCTGCATTATTAACCAAATAGTGTAACGCCCCACACTGCTGCTCAATTTGTGTAATTGCTGCTTTAAATTGCTCGTGACTTGTCACATCCATCACTAAAGGAATAACACGTTCGCCACTTTGGTCTATCTTATTGGCTGCTGTTTGTAATGATATTTCGTTGCGTCCTGTTATAAACACCGTCGCACCACATTGGTATAAATGTAGTGCAATTTCTTCACCAACTCCTGTTGATGCGCCTGTCACTAAAGCGACTTTCTCTTGTAAATTTTGCATACTTCCTCTCAATATGATTAACTAAAGTTAATTAACCACACTGTATATGATTAACTTTAGTTAATCAATAGTCGATTTTATCGGATTGATAAGGCTATACTGTGTCAATAATCACTAACATGATGAAATAACATGGCAAATCAACTCGAAGATGCACTATCACTTTTGCAATGTACCTTGGTTGCGAGGCGTTTAAGCTTTACACCTGAACAGGTCACTTGGGGGCAATATGATGTATTAGAAATACTTCGGCTCAAAGGGGATCAAACACCAGGGCAATTAAGCCAACTGTTAGGCATATCTCGGCAGAATTTATCCAAGTTTCTTCGAGCACTAAAAGCACTTGGGTTCGTGAGCCAATACCAATCTGAACAAGATAAGCGAGAATTAATCACTCACTTAACCGATGAAGGTCGGGATTTTTTACAACGTGCAGCAACAGGCCGAAAAGAAAATGCCGCTAAAGTCAGTAGTGCTTTAACAGCGAATGAACAAGCTTTGTTTATCCAGCTTTCACAGAAAGTCACTGCGGCTTTAGGCCATGACTGACCCAATACAACTAAACTCGTTTTAAAGGCTTTACAAGGCCATCTAGCCCCTCTATTTTTAAGCCTAATGCCATTTCCATCAGTTGCCCTAATCGCCCCTGTGGAAATGCCCCTTTTTTGTAAAACCATAGCAGATATTCTTCAGGAAGATCGATCAATACACGACCTTGATATTTTCCAAATGGCATCCGCGTGTTTGCCATATCAATGAGATCTTGTTTTTCCATTTTTTCCTCCTAAAAGCAAAAACGGCATTCATAATGAACGCCGTTTTACACTTTACCACGCTTTTATGTTTTACAGAATTAAGCCAACAACAGCCGCTGATAGGAAGCTAACTAATGTTGAACCAAACAGCAGTTTCAAGCCAAAACGTGCAACCGTGTTACCCTGTTTCTCATTTAAGCCTTTGATTGCCCCTGCCACAATACCGATTGAGGAGAAGTTAGCAAAAGAGACTAAAAATACCGATAAAATACCGACTGAACGTGTTGATAACGTTGCTGCAACCTCTTTTAGGTCGCCCATTGCGACGAACTCGTTAGTGACCATTTTTACCGCCATGATCCCACCGACTTGCAATGCTTCTTCAGCAGGGATACCTAATATCCAAGCAAATGGGTAGAACACGTAGCCCAGCATGGTTTGGAACTTGATATCAAAAATCGCCATACAGATGCCATTTACCATGGCAATCAAAGCGATAAAACCGATTAACATGGCTGATACGATAATCGCAACTTTAAAGCCGGCAAGGATATATTCACCCAACATTTCAAAGAAGCTTTGACCTTCATGAATATTGGTCATCTGTAACTCTTCTTCGGCTTCAGGTGGGTATGGGTTGATTAAGGAAAGGATCACGAAAGTACCAAACATGTTAAGTACCAATGCTGCAACCACAAAGCGCGGTTCTAGCATGGACATATATGCACCAACTATCGACATAGAAACCGTCGACATTGCCGTTGCAGCCATGGTGTACATTCTACGTTCAGACATTTTGCCTAGCTGATCTTTATAGGCAATAAAGTTTTCAGATTGGCCTAATAGCAGTGAGCTAACCGCGTTAAAAGACTCTAGCTTGCCCATACCATTGACTTTAGATAGAACCGTACCGATCACACGGATCACAAGAGGCAGCACCTTAATATGCTGTAAGATACCGATCAGTGCGGAAATAAAGATGATTGGGCAGAGGACTTGCAAGAAGAAAAACGCTAGATTGCCTTCGATCATGCCACCAAAAACGAACTTGGTCCCTTCGGCTGCATAACCTAATAAATGGGTGAAAACACTTGCAACGCCTAGTACGAATGAAGAACCGACATTAGAATTCAAGAAGAAGTATGCTAATGCGATTTGAATAACCAGTAGTTGAAAAACATAGCGTAGTCGTATCGCCTTACGGTTACTACTGGCTAAGACTGCAAGAGCGCCAATTACAACAAGGGATAGAACAAAATGCAGGATCGAGGTCATATGCGACTCCATACAAATTTAATAAAGCGGTTTATGTATCTATTCTATGTAATAGCCGACATTTAAATGAGACGGGAATCACATTAGTATGAAAACGACCCCAGTGTATTTTGCAAAAAATATATACCGATCACATTATTACAGTAAATTCTAATTCTTAGGTGGTAGATTGATACAGATCATATCATTACCCATTTTCTGGGTAATGATACTTCAAACTCTCGTTAATTATTAGGCTTCTAATAAGCGAATTAGCTCATTTTCGTCAATGACAGGTATACCTAGCTCATTTGCTTTTGCCAGTTTTGAACCTGCCGCCTCACCTGCAATGACTAAATGCGTCTTCTTAGAGACACTGCCAGAGACTTTAGCGCCGAGTGCCACTAATTTATCTTTTGCTTCATCCCGTGTCAGTTGGCTCAAAGAGCCCGTCAATACCACGGTTTTCCCTGCAAATGGACTATCTATCGTACTCACATCTACAGCAACAGCTTCTGGCCAATGAATATTCGCCTTATCTATTAACGCTTGAATGACAGTTTGATTATGCTCCTCGCGGAAAAAGTTAACGACATGCTTAGCCACCACATGACCAACATCTTGTACCGTTTTGAGTGACTCCTCATCTGCCGCCATTAGGGCTTCAAGGGTGCCATAATGCGCCGCTAAATTTGCCGCGGTAGCCTCACCGACCTCACGAATGCCTAACGCATAAATAAAACGAGCGAGAGTCGTTGATTTCGATTTATTTAGGGCTTCCACTAAATTTTGTGCCGACTTTGGCCCCATGCGATCTAAACCCGTCAATATCCCTGCACTTAATTGGTACAGATCAGCCGGATTTTTCACATATTCTTTTTCAACTAATTGGTCGATGATCTTATCGCCCATGCCATCCACATCCATCGCACGGCGTGAGACAAAATGTTTCAGTGCTTCTTTACGTTGTGCACCACAAATCAACCCACCAGTACAACGCGCAACGGCCTCACCTTCGACACGTTCCACATCAGAGCCACAGACTGGGCAGTGAGTTGGGAAAACAATTTCTCGGCTATCGGCTGGGCGTTCAGACTCAACAACACTCACAATTTGAGGTATCACATCGCCCGCACGACGGATCACAACAGTATCACCGATATGAACCCCTAAGCGCTCAATTTCATCAGCGTTGTGTAGCGTCGCATTACTGACTGTCACGCCGGCAACTTGAACTGGTTCCAAACGTGCAACAGGCGTAATTGCTCCGGTACGTCCAACTTGGAATTCAACATCTTTTAGCAATGTCATCTGCTCTTGAGCCGGGAACTTAAACGCCGTTGCCCAACGAGGTGCCCGAGACACAAAGCCTAACTCTTCTTGGGTTGCAATGTCGTTAATTTTAATGACTACCCCATCAATATCAAAGCCTAATGTTGGGCGAGCTTTTTCTATCTCATGATAAAAGTCCAATACCGCCTGAGCGCCTGTCCGTAATTGCACATACTCACTTACAGGTAACCCCCACTTCTTAAATTGCATCAGTCGCTCATAATGAGTATCTGGCAGTGTTTCGCCTTCCACCAGCCCCACGCCATAGCAGTAGAACGTTAAAGGCCTTTTCGCTGTAATACGTGGGTCTAATTGGCGTAATGACCCCGCTGCCGCGTTACGAGGGTTAGCGAAAACTTTTCCACCTGTACGGCGCGCTTCCTCATTCAATGCTTCAAAGCCTTTTTGTGGCATAAATACTTCACCACGAATTTCTACCCTAGCAGGAATATTTTCACCCGTTAAACGAAGTGGAATAGCACGAATTGTACGAACATTAGAGGTAATATTTTCCCCCACAGTTCCATCACCGCGAGTAGCGGCTTGGATGAGTTCGCCATTCTCATACAGTAAGCTCACCGCAAGGCCATCTAATTTTAATTCACAACAGAAGGTTTGTTCTTGCTGATCTTTTAATCGGTCTCTCACGCGTTTGTCGAAAGCAAGATAGCTTTCTTCATCAAATACGTTATCAAGCGATAACATCGGTATTTCATGACGTACGGTGTCAAACGCCGCTAATGGAGCCGCACCCACTCGCTGAGTCGGTGAGTCACTGGTGATCCATTCAGGATGTTCCGCTTCGATAGCCTTCAGCTCTTCCATGAGTTTGTCATATTCTGCATCAGGGATTTCAGGTGCATCTAATACATGATATTGATATTCATGATGACGTAATTGTTGTTTGAGTGTATCGAGATGTTGTTTTGTAGTCATGTTTCACCAGTAAAGATAAAAAACCCCCAGTTAAGGGGGTTTCGTTGATTCTGATATTTAATTCAGTGTGTTGCGGATCCGAGCATGGTACACCTCAATTTTCTGAGGTGTGAGCATTTTACGCTCATCATCAAGGACTACCCCCCCCACATCGGAAGCAATACGCTGTGCAGCTTGCAACATCAATTTGAAATTTTGCCCTGCTTCACCATACGATGGCACCATCATAAACATAGAGATACCCGGAGTGGTGAACTCTGACATCGTTTCTGGATCAAAAGACCCCGGTTTCACCATATTAGCAAGACTAAATAAAACCGGCCCTGTTCCCGATGGATGCACATGTCGATGGAAAATACGCATTTCACCGAACTGGAAGCCCGCTTGAAGAATACTTTGCAACAGCGCTTCACCTTGTAGAACTTGCCCCTGAAGTGCAGCTACATGAAGAACCAGAACCGTCTCCTTGTTGTTCTCTGAAGATTGGTTTTGCGGTTGTTCAGTTTTCTTCTCAGTGTGCGCCTGTTCCTGTTCATGGTGTGTCGGCTGTGGCCCCTCTTGCTCTTCGTGAATGTCAAAATCAAATTCTGGTTGTTCAGGCGCATGCTGAGTGCGCCCATTCGCTGTAGAGACTGGTGTCGCTATTGGTTGAACCGTTGGTTCCACCTTCATCGCGGGTTGTTCATTTACAGCATTAACGCGCGAGTCAATATCAGATTCAACAGGCTCTGAACGCTCAGGCGTAATATTTAATACAGGCTCGGTATCACGAGTAGAAGATGTAATGGGTGGCAAATCAGGTTCGGCACGACGTTCTTCTTGAACCTGACGAGCAGGCTCAGAAACTACCGGTGAAGAGACGGGAGGCTCTACCTTTTGAGTTTCACTGAATAATGCAGAATCATCATCATAATCCGATGATTTATCCTGACTGTCATGTTTTCGGCGTTTTACGGGACGATCACGGAATAACTTAGAGCGCTCTTTACGGCTGGTCCATAAACCATGCAGTAATAACGCAATTATGGCTATCGCACCTACGACCACTAATATCAGACGCAAATCCTGCATCGCTGCTATCTCTAATTGTTGAATGATAATGCCACCACGGCAAAAAAATAAGCCAAAATACTTTAAGTTGCAAGCCAAGGCGCACTCCCGCTCCCCTCGCCCCGCATTGCGGTATGATTTTGGGGATTTCAGCGGTAAAACGCCGTCAACCGAAAAACAACTTAAAAAATGACGGATATATCTTAAGATTATTTGTCAAACGTGCTAAGTGCAACCCCCTAAACGATTTTCTGATAAGAAAGAGACAATTCTGCTTTCGTTTGCTGCTTTTTTAAGCAAATACTGACTAGCCAGCCTAAAAACCTATCTATATGATACATAGTCAACCGCAAAGGAGAGAATAAGAAGTATGATACAATCGACAGATTCGCAACAAAAAAGCCATTCGGGTTTTTATTACTTCGTTCAAGGATGGCGTCTTGTTACACGTCCAGGTATTAAACGTTTTGTTATTCTACCACTTTTAGCCAATATCATCTTACTTGGTGGTGCATTTTGGTGGTTATATACCAAACTTGGTGGTTGGATTGACCAAGTCATGAGCTATATTCCTAGTTGGTTACAATGGCTTGATTATCTTATTTGGCCTATTTCCGTTATTTCGATTTTACTTATATTTACTTACTTTTTCAGTACGGTTGCCAACATTATCGCCGCACCGTTTAATGGTTGGTTATCCGAAAAGCTCGAATCAGAATTAACCGGTGTGCCCGCCCCTGATGGCGGTATTGTTGATATCGCAAAAGATGTTCCACGCATGGTTAAGCGTGAGTTTGTTAGGATCGGTTATTACCTTCCGCGCGCTATTGGCTTATTAATTTTGTTTTTTATTCCTGGTATTGGGCAAACTGTTGCTCCCATTCTTTGGTTCCTATTCGGTGCGTGGATGATGTCAATTCAGTATTGCGATTATCCATTTGATAATCACCGCGTTAGCTTTAGTGAAATGAAAAATGCTTTAGCCAAAGACCGCATGAATAATATTCAATTTGGTGGGGCAGTTAGTGTGTTAATGATGATACCTATCCTTAACTTGATTATTATGCCTGTTGCCGTTTGTGGCGCGACCTTAATGTGGGTTGACCAATACCGCGCTCGTCATGCACGCTATTAATTATTCACTGATTTGATCAAGAGTGCGGGGAATTTACACCTCGCACTTTTTCATCTTCAACCTCCCTCAGATCACAGACACAGCGCAACATATTTTATGATAGGTGCTTGTGTCACAACCTTTTACTTATAATTTTTCCACATAAGATAGCAATTCGTTATAAGCTTATACTTAATTTATATTTGCAATAATAGCGAGTTCACGTATGTTTGGAGTCAATCTTATCTATCATTCTCAGTTCTAAATAGGCAACTGCCTGATTATAAGGATATCCCATGAGTAAAATTTATGATGATAATTCGCTAACTATTGGCCATACCCCGTTAGTACGTTTAAAGCATTTCGGCAATGGCAATATCTTAGCGAAAGTTGAATCACGCAACCCAAGTTTCAGCGTTAAATGCCGTATTGGTGCGAATATGATTTGGGATGCTGAGAAAAAAGGACTTCTGACCAAAGAAAAAGAGCTGGTTGAACCTACTAGTGGTAATACAGGGATTGCTTTGGCGTATGTCGCCGCGGCTAGAGGCTACAAATTAACATTGACCATGCCTGAAACGATGAGCGTCGAACGCCGTAAACTACTTAAAGCATTAGGGGCGAATCTTGTATTGACTGAAGGCGCTAAAGGGATGAAAGGCGCCATTGAGAAAGCCGAAGAAATCGTCAACAGCAATCCGCATAAGTATATTTTGCTGCAACAATTTAATAATCCAGCTAACCCTGAAATTCATGAAAAAACGACAGGACCTGAGATTTGGAGTGATACTGACGGTAAGGTTGATGTTGTTATCGCGGGTGTGGGAACCGGGGGTACTATCACCGGTATCGGTCGTTATTTGAAAAAAACCAAGGGCAAAAATGTCACTCTGGTTGCGGTAGAGCCTGAAACGTCCCCTGTTATTAGCCAAACGCTAGCAGGAGATGAAGTCAAGCCAGGCCCACATAAAATTCAAGGGATCGGGGCTGGTTTCATTCCTGGCAACCTAGATATCACGCTTATTGATAGAGTATTTAAAATCAGTGATGATGAAGCCATTCAAACTGCCCGCCAATTAATGGAAAAAGAAGGGATCCTAGCAGGGATTTCATCAGGTGCTGCTCTTGCAGCCGCAGTAAAACTCGCAGCTGAACCTGAATTTAAAGATAAAAACATTGTTGTTATCTTACCTTCATCAGGCGAGCGCTATTTATCAACGGTTCTATTTTCCGATCTATCCGCCGAGTAATTTTAAAAACCGTTAATTAATCGTTAAAAAAGCACCTAATTGGTGCTTTTTTTGTGGAATGGATCAAACTTTAGCACGTATTGAGATGATTTCTGACCTAGGGTTTAGTATTAAACATAGTAATTATTTTGAGCCACGAAATTAATCAACTTTAAGTCAAAGATTTGTTCAATTACTCATATTCTTTGCGATTTAAATTGACATTATTTAGGCCAATAAACTGAAAAAGTGTTGATACGCAACAAAGTAGGAAACCTTTTTAACAGTTAATAATCTAACAATACGCAAACCTAAGTTTATTCAACTACACTAGCTTAGGTCATTATAAAAAACTAAAGTTATTGAGGAAATAATATGTTCCAGCAAGAAGTCACTATTACAGCACCTAACGGCTTACATACTCGCCCTGCCGCTCAATTTGTGAAAGAAGCCAAAGCATTCTCTTCTGATATTACTTTGACTTCTGGTGGCAAATCAGCAAGCGCAAAAAGCCTATTTAAGTTACAAACTCTAGGCTTAACTCAAGGTACTGTTGTGACAATTTCTGCCGAAGGCGAAGATGAAAAACAAGCAGTTGAGCATTTAGTTAAACTGATGGGTGAGTTGGAATAACCGCACAAGCAAGAGAGCCTGTGTCACCGCATTAATCTTCATCCCTGAATGGCATCATTCAGGGATATCAGTTTACACACAGATAAGCTTACTGTTGTCTTTTCAACATCAGAACACCTACCCGCAGTAGTAAGGTAATATTATGATTTCAGGAATTTTAGTATCCCCAGGTTTTGCTTTTGGTCAGGCTTTAATCCTCAAAGAAGATCCTATCACTGTCAGCACAAAAAAAATTACTGACGACCAGATAGAAACCGAGATCCAACACTTTATTGAAGGACGTAACAAATCAGCCGAACAGCTCAGCTTCATTAAAGAGCGAGCCGAAAAAAATCTTGGTGCAGAAAAAGCTGAGATCTTTGAAGGCCATATTATGCTGCTGGAAGATGAAGAGCTTGAACAAGAAATTGTCTCTCTAATCAAAAGTGATAAAAAAACAGCTGATGCCGCGGTTTACTCCGTTATTGAGGATCAAGCCCAAGCGCTCGAAGCACTTGATGATGAATATTTGAAGGAGCGTGCTGCCGACGTACGCGATATTGGTAAACGCCTATTAAAAAATATCCTCGGTATGCCTATCGTCGATTTGAGTGCCATCGACAAAGAGGTTATTTTGGTTGCAGCTGACCTAACACCGTCAGAGACGGCACAATTAAACCTTGATAAAGTATTAGGTTTCATCACCGATTTAGGTGGTCGTACATCACATACCTCAATCATGGCTCGTTCACTGGAGTTGCCTGCCATTGTCGGCACCTCAGATGCCACCGCGAAAATCAAAAATGGTGACTACCTCATTCTAGATGGTGTCAACAACCACATCTATCTGAACCCGTCAGATCAAGAAATTGATAAGCTGAAAAAATTCAATGAAGAATATCAGCAAGAAAAAAATGAACTGGCAAAATTAAAAGATTTACCTGCAATCACACTGGATGGCCATCAAGTCGAAGTGTGTGCAAACATTGGTACTGTACGCGATGTCGCAGGTGCTGAGCGTAACGGTGCTGAAGGGGTTGGTTTATACCGCACTGAGTTCCTGTTTATGGATAGAGACTCACTGCCAACTGAAGAAGAACAGTTCCAAGCATACAAAGCTGTTGCCGAAGCAATGGGAAGCCAAGCTGTTATTGTGCGTACCATGGATATCGGCGGTGATAAAGACCTGCCATACATGAATTTGCCAAAAGAAGAGAACCCATTCTTAGGCTGGCGGGCAATTCGTATTTGCCTTGATCGCAAAGAAATTCTACATTCTCAGTTAAGAGCTATTTTAAGAGCCTCAAGTTTTGGTAAACTGCGTATTATGTTCCCGATGATTATTTCCGTTGAGGAAGTTCGCGAACTAAAAGCAGAACTTGAGATGCTAAAAGGTCAATTACGTGAAGAAGGCAAAGCCTTTGATGAATCAATCGAAGTTGGTGTCATGGTGGAAACCCCTGCCGCAGCGGTTATTGCTCATCATTTAGCAAAAGAAGTTGACTTTTTCAGTATTGGGACGAACGATCTCACTCAATATACTCTAGCTGTTGACCGTGGTAATGAGCTGATTTCTCACCTCTACAATCCAATGTCGCCTGCTGTATTGAACTTGATTAAGCAAGTCATTGATGCATCACATGCAGAAGGCAAATGGACAGGAATGTGTGGTGAATTAGCAGGTGATGAACGTGCAACCTTGTTGCTGCTTGGTATGGGGTTAGATGAATTTAGTATGAGTGCAATTTCAATTCCTCGTATTAAAAAATTAATTCGTAATGCAAACTTTGCAGATACTAAAGCACTGGCTGAGCAAGCCCTTGCCCAACCAACCGCAGACGAATTGATGAAACTTGTTGATACCTTTATCCAAGAAAAAACGTTATGCTAGGAGCAGCACATTAGTTCGGTCCCATATAAAAACGATTAGGAGAAGGTCCATGGGTCTGTTTGACAAACTGAAATCACTGGTTTCGGATGATAAAAATAGCAGTGGCAGTATTGAAATTATCGCACCTCTATCGGGTGAAATTGTCAATATTGAAGATGTTCCCGATGTTGTTTTCGCTGAAAAAATTGTTGGTGATGGTATCGCCATCAAACCAGCAGGGAACAAAATTGTCGCTCCTGTAGATGGGACTATTGGTAAGATATTTGAAACCAATCATGCGTTTTCTATTGAATCTGATGATGGTATTGAACTATTTGTTCACTTCGGTATTGATACAGTCGAACTGAAAGGTGAAGGCTTTAAACGTATCGCTGAAGAAGGGCAATCCGTTAAAAAAGGTGATTTGGTTATCGAGTTTGACCTTGCATTGCTGGAAGAAAAAGCAAAATCAGTTCTAACGCCGGTTGTGATTTCTAATATGGATGAAATTAAAGAGCTGACTAAGCTTAGCGGTAGCGTTACCGTGGGTGAAACAGTTATTATGCGCGTTAAAAAATAACGGCAATCCCTTTTAAGCTTTTCAAATAAAACCACCAGATAGCGTTGTATGACCTCTGGTGGTTTTTTTTATGGCAGGATAAAATCCATCGCCATCATATCTGTTGCAATCAACGACTCACCTATATTCGAGCACATTGATGCTTTTGTCAGTGTCTAGATGGCGATGCTAATTAATCGTCAAACACGCCCGTAGAAAGATAGCGATCGCCTCCGGTCACAAATAATGGCAACGATCACCGCTCCCGGATTCATTTTAGCCACTCTCAAAGCGCCCGCAACCGCGCCTCCTGAACTAACACCACAAAAGATACCTTCTTGTTTAGCGAGGGCTCTCATCGTCTCCTCAGCCTCTTCCTGATTAATATCTAAAACGGTATCAACGAATTCCTGATTGAAGATCCCCGGAAGATAGCCTGGCGACCAACGGCGGATCCCCGGAATTTGGCTTTTTTCCGCTGGTTGTAAGCCCACAATCTGAATATGTGATGATTGTGATTTTAAATAACGACTGACACCCGTGATAGTTCCTGTCGTTCCCATACTTGAAACAAAGTGAGTCATGCGCCCATCGGTTTGCTGCCATATCTCAGGGCCTGTGGTCTTGAAATGGGCTAATGGATTATCGGGGTTATTAAATTGGTCAAGGACCTTCCCTTCCCCCTTCGCTTCCATTTCTTGAGCTAAATCGCGAGCGCCCTCCATGCCAACTGAAGTACTGACTAAAATGAGTTCAGCACCATAAGCCTTCATTGAGGCTTGGCGCTCTTTACTCATATTTTCGGGCATCAATAGTTTGAGTTTATAACCTTTGACTGCGGCGATCATTGCCAAAGCAATCCCGGTATTGCCACTCGTCGCTTCAATCAATGTATCACCAGGTTTTATTTCACCACGTTTTTCCGCTTCTGTGATCATTGAATACGCGGCTCTATCTTTGACGGAGCCAGCCGGATTATTACCTTCTAGTTTGACCCAAATTTCAGCGTCCATCCCCTGTGTCAAACGCTGAAGTTTAACTAGCGGCGTATTACCTATAAATTGTTCCAGAGTTGCCACTGTCTATTCCTTATTCTATTTATCTATAATCACCATTTCGAATGATATAGATAGTATCCTAACACCTACAAATTAGCAGCATGAAAAAAATTCACTTATATATCAGTAATTAATAATTCTGGTCGATGTTATTACTAATATCGATATATGATATGTTTACAGGGAATTTGACTGAAAATAGTCTCAAAAAAATGCCATTGGTCAGCTCAAAAATGGTCAGGCAGGCATAAATTGCGTTTTAATATCGAGGGATATTGCGTTGATGAAATAACAACATCAACGCAATATTAGGAATGGTTAGGCACTTTTAGCTAACTGGGGAAAGAAGAGCTCATTTTCACCTTGGTAAATTTTAGCCTGTTGACTACCAAGGAAATAGTGCTCACCACGCACAGGCGTTGCATGAGACGATTGCCAAACTACAGAGAGAGGTTCATGCCCCCAACCTATAGGCTGTACCGTTAACTGCCAGAAATGCCCTCTCGGCCCTGATTCAATCACACGAACCGGTAATCGGTGTTGTTCATCAACGTCTTTCTTCAATGTTATATCCCATGGACGTAAAAACACATCCACCTCGCCTTGTTGGGCACTTGCATGATGTAGAGGGAATTCATAACCATCAATATGTAACTGAGAACCTTTAATTTGCCCATGGAGTTGATTCACTTCCCCCATAAACTCCAACACAAAACGCGTTTCAGGACGTTGCCAGATATCATCAGGAGTGCCAACTTGCTCAATATGCCCCTGACTCATCACCACTATTCTATCGGCAACCTCCATGGCCTCTTCCTGATCATGGGTGACAAATACACTGGTAAACTTCAATTCATCATGTAATTGACGTAACCAGCGGCGCAATTCAATACGTACCTGAGCATCCAACGCACCGAAAGGCTCATCTAGCAATAAAATTTGTGGCTCTACAGCCAAGGCACGAGCCAGCGCAACACGCTGTTTTTGCCCTCCTGAAAGCTGAGAAGGATAACGAGAGGCCAAATGCGCCAACTGAACCATATCAAGTAATTGCATGACTTTCTGCTTGATAGCTTGCGATGATGGGCGTTGTTTTCTTGGCATAACTGTGAGACCAAACGCGACATTGTCAAACACCGTCATATGACGAAACAGGGCATAATGTTGAAATACAAAGCCAACATGCCTATCTTTAGCATGAATACGGCTAACATCTTGACCATGGAAGCGTAGTAAGCCATGGCTATGCTGTTCTAACCCTGCAATAATCCGTAACAGTGTCGTCTTACCTGAACCGGATGGACCGAGCAGTGCCACCATTTCACCAGATGCAATATCTAATGAAATATCTTTCAACACTTGCGTCCTACCAAACAATTTCCCAATTTTTTCAATTTGAATACTCATGGTAAATGAACTCCTGATTCGGATTGCTGCCGGCTCAAATGCCATTGCAATGCACTTTTAATAATTAAAGTGATAATCGCCATTACAGCTAGGATCGCAGCAGCAGTAAATGCGCCTACGGTGTTATAGTCTTGATGCAATAATTCTACTTGTAACGGTAGCGTATAGGTTTCCCCGCGTATGGCACCAGAAACAACGGACACGGCACCAAATTCACCTATTGCTCGAGCATTAGTCAGAACAACACCATACAATAGTGCCCAACGGATATTTGGTAAGGTAACTCTCCAAAACATTTTCCAACCTGAAGCGCCCAGTAAGACTGCCGCTTCATCTTCGTGACTACCTTGGCTTAACATCAGTGGAACTAATTCCCTAACCACAAAAGGACAGGTCACAAAAATGGTCACTAATGCCATACCGGGCCACGAGAACATTAATTGGATATCATAACTTTCTAGCCAGCCCCCAAACCAACTGTTGGAGCCATAAAACAGTAGATAAAGTAACCCCGCGACCACTGGCGATACCGCAAAAGGAATATCGACTAGGGTTAATAACAGTTGCCTACCAGGAAACTGAAATCGAGTAACTAACCACGCGAGCATGGTGCCAAAGATCAAGTTGACAGGCACCGTTATCAGTGCAATAAGGACCGTCAGTCCAATAGCATGCAACATATCCGCGTCATTCAAATTCATTAAAACCGCATCAATACCTTTGGAAAAAGCGGTCAAAAATATCCAAATAATTGGCACCACCAGCAACATGACTGAAAACAATATGCCAGTGATAATCAAAGACCATTTAGCCCAATTAATCGGTTGACGAGAAGCCCCCGTAACAGGTGTAACCTGAGCCATTACTTTCCTCCCAACCTTTTGCCAAAGCGGCTTTGTACGACATTGACGCTAAATAGCAGTAATAATGAAACCGCTAAAATAACAGAAGCAATCGCACTCGCTGCTGGGTAATCAAACTGTTGTAACTGACTAAAAATCATCAAAGATACGACTTCAGTTTGCCAAGCAATATTTCCTGCAATAAAGATAATGGCACCAAACTCCCCCAAACTTCGGGTAAAAGACAATACTGTTCCTGCAATTAATGCGGGAGAAACTTCAGGCAATACCACCCGTCGAAATGTTTGCCAACGGCTTGCACCCAATGTTTGTGCCGCCTCTTCATATTCAGGCCCAAGCTCTTCTAACACAGGCTGTACCGTTCGTACAACGAACGGAATACTGGTAAAAGCCATTGCGACAGCAATGCCGAGCCAAGTATTTACTACTTTAATATCAAAGTGATGCAGAAACTGCCCGTACCAGCCAGACGCTGCAAATAACGTAGCTAATGTTAAACCTGCCACCGCGGTAGGTAAGGCGAAAGGCAAGTCAACAAGACCGTCTAAAAAAGTGCGGCCAGGAAAACGATACCGAGTCAAAATCCAAGCGAGCAGCATGCCAAAAACCGCATTAAATAAACTCGCAACCAGTGCAGCCAGTAAGGTGACTTTATAAGCGGCAACGACTTGCGGATAGCTGATCACATCCCAATATTGTTGCCACGTCATTTCAGATAACTGAACGACTAACGCACTCAAAGGTAGCAGCAGGATCAAACAGGTATAAAATAGGCTGCTACCTAGTGTGAGGCCAAATCCTGGCAAAAAGCGTTTCCCTGACTTACGCATTAACGGCGCCCTTCTGCCATCAATTTGTCAAACTCTCCGTTCGTCGCAAAATGGGTCTCCATCACCGCAGGCCAACTCTTAAACTGTGATTCGACCGTAAATAAGCGGGTTTCAGGGAACTTATCTTTATTTGCCGCCATGACTGCCTGATCGTTCACCCGATAGTTAAATTTAGTGATAATTTCTTGAGCTTTTGGACTATATAGGTAATTAAGATAGGCTTTCGCCACCTCTTCCGTACCATTTTTCTGAACGTTTTTGTCAACCCAAGCAACTGGGAACTCCGCCAGAATATCGACAGGAGGAACGATAACTTCATAGTCCGTTTCACCATACTGCTGACGAATATTGTTCACTTCTGATTCAAAGCTAATCAATACATCCCCAAGGCCTCTTTCAATAAAGGAAGTTGTGGCACCACGCCCCCCTGTATCGAACACTTCTACATTTTTCAAAAACTGCTTCATCTGCTCGCGGGTTTTCTTTTCATCACCTTTATTTTCTTGCGCATAGGCTCCCCATGCCGCTAAATAAGTGTAACGACCATTACCCGATGTTTTTGGATTTGGAAAAATCACCTTCACATCTTCACGCGCTAAATCATCCCACGTTTTAATGCCCTTTGGATTACCTTTACGCACTAAAAACGCCATCGTAGAGTAATATGGTGAGCTATTATTCGGTAATCTTGCTTGCCAATTTTCAGGGATCAACTTGCCTTTATCATGCAAGATTTGTACATCTGTCACTTGGTTATAAGTCACCACATCAGCCTTTAAACCTTGCAAAATAGCTAAGGCTTGTTTCGATGAGCCAGCATGTGATTGCTTGATCGTTAATTTGTCATCAGGGTGCTGTTCATTCCACTGCTTTTCAAATTCAGGGTTTAGTGCAACAAATAGCTCTCGGGCGATATCATAAGAGCTATTGAGCAGTTCAGCCGCTACCAACGGCGCGCTCCCCATCAATGAAAATGTTGCGAGACTCGCTAAGGCTGTTTTCTTTAAAATCGCTTTTTGCATTAGGCACCTACTTATGACTAAACCAAAACTACGCTAATGAGGTTACTTTATCTGCTTTGTTTATAACTGTGTAGCTATCAATTGCCTTTTAATATATCAAATTGGTATATTCAAGAAATTATGGCAATAAGCAAATAAATTATATTAGTTATCATAAAGTTGACTGCGTGAAAGGCCTTCATGAAGGCACTAAGCAATAGAAGGGAAAAGTAGGATATTGACGCAAAAGTAAATTGCCGCCAGATGGCGGCAATAAGAATAATTTATAACGACAATAAAGTGTCAATTGAAGGGGCAAAATAGTAGCTTCCTGATACTGCTTTGGTCATGCGTAACAGGTCATCATATTTACCATCTTTTTCACCAAACATACTCAAAAGCTGCTGTTCAATATTATGGAGGCGCGCGCAATACGCAACGAAGAATAAACCATGTTTGCCGCTTGCCGTACCATATGGCAAGCTATGACGCATAATCGATAGCTCTTCCCCATCTTCTTCAACCACCACGCGAGAAACATGTGAAGTCACATTACGTTCGCTTTCATCCAGCTCCACACTGTCTTTTTTGGTGCGACCAATCATTTTCTCTTGTTCTTGTTCAGAGAAACGGTCCCATTTATTGAGGCTGTGCTCATAACGCTGAACAAGAATATAGCTGCCTCCCATATCAATGCCATCAGCAATTAATGCAACTTCAGCAATTTCTTCACCTTGTGGGTTTTCGGTTCCATCAATAAAGCCACTTAAGTCGCGCTCCTCAACCCAACGGAAGCCGTGGATCTCTTCTTCGACTTTAATTGCTGAGCCGAATGCTTTTAGTGCCGCCTGTGCCAATGAAAAATTAATATCATGGCGTTGAGATTGGATATGAATAAAAATATCACGCTGTGTTGCTGGCGCTAACCCTTTACCTAATGGATGAAATGGTTTTAACTCAGGCGCGCTTTCCGGTGTTGATAGCTGTTTCCAGATATCAGAGCCGAAGGCCACTACAGCCCCTAATCTATCTGTTGGATACTGCTCTTGTAATTGAGTCAGTGTTTCAACAAAACGCTGACAACCTGTTTTTATATCAGCCAGAGACCCTTGCACCATTGCTTCAATGAAAATACCGAAACGGCTATGATCTTTCAAAATACCGCTCTGAGAATGAGACATGCTAATCAACCTCTTTTAAATAATTTATTATTTATGTCTAGCGATATAGTATCTCATCGATGACGATTTTCACCTGTTTTAACGCAAATATTGGCTAACATTTAGAAAAATGCACAATTTATTCTTAATAAGATAAGTGGGTTAAGAGGGGATCGTATATTAGGAGGGAATAACAACGTATTTTACCTTAATAAAACACGTTGTTATATCAATTAAATGTTTAGAACATAATCCAAAGCTATCGACCAATAGCTCTCTATCATCACGCTAAATCACCATTATTTTTTCCAAATAATTTGTGATACCGTCCAGCTCTTTAATTCATCATCCGGTGGCATTAAACCTTCTGGCCCTTGCCATTTACCATTAAATCGATAAATGATATGGGATGTTTGCGGGGCTACACATTCAACAGTCGGTTGATTATTAATTGGCTCAGCTATTTTACATGCGCCAAAAGCTTTTTCATAAATACCGCTAAATGATGAACCAATTTTCGTTCCCCATTCAGTTTTAATGTCAGGGTCATCCACAATAATACGTGAAACATAACCTTTTTCAGGGCCGATCACTTCAATTTTAACCGTCTCATCATCGATACCTTGAAACACGGTCACAATTTCACCTTGCTCAGTTTGCATCCCACTTCGTATCGTGTAACGGTTATCTAATCGCTCCTTGATGATGTCAGCTTGCATTGGTGTGAACCCAGTGATCTCCCCCCACACCCGCTGCCTTCGCAGTAATAGGGCTACTAAACCAGTTCATTGGTGAAAGTGAAGACCAAAACCCCCCTGAGCCTGCACAACCCGATAGCAAAAACACACCACTTAGCGCGGCTATCTGAGAAAGCTTCACAATTACACTTTTGGGCATAACATCCTCTATTTATTGGCTGACTGACTGCTTACTGTGACAACCTTTTTCTGAAAACATTCCAGTTTATAACGAAATAAACACACAACAGCATTAAAAATCCAAATCACGATCCAGTGTTTTTGTATAGATAAGCCTTGCTGGCTGCTCTTCTTCATATAACATTTTTTCGAACATACAGATAGCAGCGTCAGACTCCTCATTCACAAGGAACTCAATTCTGCCGCACCCTCTTGCTCGCAATTTTTTCTCTAAGCGACTAATCAGAGCATTGGCAATACCTCGGCCACGAAACTCTGGATGAACCGCAAGATAGCATGCCGTTCCCCTTATTCCGTCATATCCTCCCATCACAGTGCCAACAACCTCACCTGTCACTTCCGCAACAAGAAAAAGATCTGCACCACACTGGAGTTTTCGTTCAATATCAAGTTCAGGATCATCTCCAAACTCATTTAAATCACAGCGTTCCCACAATGTGATGACTTCTTCAAAATCGCTTTGGCGAAAGATGCGTATTTCCATGTTCATGACCCGTTTTAACTGAGTTTTTTTGCCATTATCACCGCTTTTTGCGCACAATCAATATTCAATATGCCTTTTTTAACTCAAAAGGGTATACTTTACTCACTTTTTTTTACCAACCGTTCTATTGGAAAACAATGAATTACCCTGATATTTTTCAAGTAAAAACATTTTTGCTTGAACTACAAGAAACCATTTGCCAAAAAATTACTGAACTGGATGGTAAGGAAACCTTCCTAGAACAAACATGGGAACGCGCAGAAGGTGGCGGAGGCCGCAGCCGTGTGTTAACTCAAGGTGCTATTTTTGAACAGGCAGGCGTTAACTTTTCCCATATTCAAGGAACAAAACTCCCGAGTTCAGCAACCGCTCACCGCCCTGAATTAGCAGGTCGTAGCTATCAAGCTATGGGAGTCTCTTTGGTGATCCACCCTCTGAATCCCTATATTCCAACCACTCATGCAAATGTCCGTTTTTTTATTGCAGAAAAAGAGGGTCAAGATCCCGTTTGGTGGTTTGGTGGTGGTTTCGATTTAACCCCTTACTATGGTTTTGAAGACGATGTGATCCACTGGCACACCATTGCACACGACCTCTGCGCACCTTTTGGTTCAGAAACTTACCGCAAATATAAAGCGTGGTGTGATGACTATTTCTTTTTGAAACATCGCAATGAGCCACGAGGCGTTGGTGGGCTATTTTATGATGACCTAAACCAACCTGATTTCGAGACTTGTTTCGACTTCACACAAGCTGTTGGTCATGGTTTTTTAGATGCCTATGTACCTATCGTAGAAAAACGTCGCCACCATCAGTGGGGAGAAAGAGAGCGTCAATTTCAACTGTATCGACGTGGTCGTTATGTTGAATTCAACCTCGTGTGGGATCGCGGTACACTATTTGGTTTACAAAGTGGAGGACGTACAGAATCCATTTTAATGTCAATGCCTCCTTTAGTCCGTTGGGAATATGACTATCACCCTGAGCCCAATACCCCCGAAGCCAAACTGTATAGTGACTTTTTAGTCTCTAAAAAAGATTGGCTGGCGAAATAAGTGTAAAAATCATTTTTTATAAAGTCGCCAAAGCACTTGGCGGCTTTAGTAACAAAAAATAGCAAAAATTATCAAATATAATTAATTATCAACTAGTTACACTCATCCCCTTGTAGCTTATGATTCCATTTCTACCCACAAAATGGAGTCTATTTATGAATCATATTCTTGGTCGTTCCTATCTTCCCCCATACCTTGTTGATCACTTATATAAAGAATCTCAATGCCAAAAGCTTAAATCCACACTACTTCATATCAATGAATTAATGAGCAGAGGCTATTCGACGGAAGATAAAGAACACCTAAAACAGTTATTTACTTGTTCAGCCCGCCCAGGTACAAACTACGAACGCATCATCCGCGATGCACAGGAAAAAGCATTTTTACCTAACCATACCCATTCTAACCTACCTATCTGCTCTCGTTCTGACCTTTCACTGGAGCCTACCTATCCGAGTCCTGATGAACTTCATATGCCCCATGAAGACTATCTTATTGTTATGAAAGAAGGTGATCCTGCAAAACCATACACACCCGTACAGATTGTTTATGATTCTATTGGCTATGTTAGGCAGTTTTATAAAGAGAAGCTCAACATTGATAAGATCTTTGGTTGTGATTCGCAAATCAATGCGGTAGTTCATTTCGACAAAAATTATCCAAACGCATTCTGGAATTCACAAGCTATCTATTTCGGTGATGGTGATAGTATCTATTTTGGCCCGTTTTATAATGATATTGATATTATTGCACACGAATTAACCCATGGGTTTATTACCTTTACGACTGATTTTGATTATATTTTCCAGTCAGGCGCCTTGAATGAATCCGTTGCCGACGTTGTCGGTATTATGGTTAAACAGTATGTAGCAAATGAAACAGCAGCTGAGTCCAATTGGCTACTCGGTGAAAACCTTTTTATCAATAAAGCCAAAGCTCCTGCTTTACGTTCTATGGCTGCACCGGGAACCGCCTATCGCCTTTCGGAAACAAACAGAGACCCACAAGTCGGTCATATGAGAGATTACAAAAATCTATCTATTTTCCAAGACAATGGTGGTGTGCATATTAATTCAGGTATACCTAATAAAGCATTTTACCTGCTGGCGACAACGTTAGGTGGTTACTCATGGGAGGTAGCGGGACAGATTTGGATCCGCACTATGTTTGATAAGACACTTAGCACGCGAGCAACATTTGACGATTTCGCCAAAGCAACCATTAGAACAGCGACAGAAAAATTTGACCATCATGTCGTTAATCTTACTCGCAAAAGCTGGGAAAATGTCGGTATCTACGTTTAAGTTTGCAAATAAAATGCCCTGTCACTAACAGACAGAGCTTGTCAGCCATAAAATACGGCTGACATTTTAAAACATAAGGTTAGCGTCTTTTCTTTTTACGGCCTGGTTGAGTGAAACGTTTACGAGACGCAGTATCAGCCATTCCTTTAGGCTTGCTACCCGTTTTCCCTGCCGTTGATGTTTTCGGTTTAGCAGACTTTTTCGGCTTAGCCTCTGATTCTGATTTTTCAATCATCTCAAATAGCTTAATTAGCTCATCATCTGTTAAGTCACGCCATTCACCTAATGGGATCCCAGAAAGATTCACGTTCATAATACGCACGCGTTCTAACTTAGTGACCTCAAAACCAAAATATTCGCACATGCGACGAATCTGACGATTTAACCCTTGAACTAACGTGATCCGAAATACAAAAGGAGCTTCTTTCTTTACTTTACACTTTTTAGTTACCGTGCCTAGGATAGGTACGCCAGCTCCCATACCACGAATAAAATCATCAGTAATAGGCTTGTTAACCGTGACTAAATACTCTTTTTCATGCTCATTACCCGCACGCAAGATCTTATTCACTAAATCGCCATGGTTTGTGAGAAAAATTAGCCCTTGAGAATCTTTATCTAAGCGACCAATAGGGAAAACACGTTTACTGTGATTAACATAATCAACGATATTATCTCTTTCCCCACTTTCCGTCGTACTCACAATACCAACTGGCTTATTCAGCGCAATTAACACTAAGTCTTCTTCATTCCTAGGTTCAATAAGTTGTCCATTTACTTTGACAACGTCACCACTAAAAACTTGATCGCCGATAGCCGCACGTTTGCCATTAATAAAGACATTTCCTTGCTCGATATAACGATCCGCATCACGTCTTGAACAAATTCCACTCTCGCTAATGTACTTATTAAGACGTGTCGAAGATTTAATTTGCATGGTTACCCTCTGTAATCTGCATAGATAGGGAGCCAAACGGTTGAACCTAGCTCACTTTAAATAATAACGGATAGTTATTAAAAAGCCGTAACAGAATAATTTGTTACGGCTTTTTCAGAAGCTTCACGTTGACGTGCGACTTCTTCGCTTAGCGTTTTTTCAAATGTTGCATTAAACGCTTACGTTTACGCAATTGAGTTGCTGTTAGCTGATTTTTCTTATTCGCATAAGGGTTTTCACCTTCTTTGAATTGAATACGAATTGGTGTACCCATCACTTGCAATGAACGGCGAAAATAATTCATCAGGTAACGTTTATAGCTATCAGGCAAATCAGAAACTTGATTACCATGAATAACAACAATTGGCGGATTATGACCCCCCGCATGCGCATATTTCATTTTCACACGACGACCACGGATAAGTGGAGGTTGATGCTCCTCTTCCGCCATCTTCATAATACGTGTTAACAATGCAGTACCAACACGGCGTGTCGCAGACTCATAGGCCTCTTCAACGGATTCAAACAGGTTACCTACACCACTACCATGCAGCGCTGAAATAAAGTGAATACGGGCAAAATCCACAAAGCCGAGACGTAGCTCTAACATGTCTTTCACATGTTCACGATCTTCAGGCTTCATTCCATCCCATTTATTAACCGCAATCACTAATGAACGACCAGCATTAAGAATAAAACCAAGTAGTGACAGGTCTTGATCGGAAATACCTTCCCGCGCATCAATGACCAGCAACACCACATTCGCATCTTCAATCGCTTGCAGCGTTTTGATTACCGAAAATTTTTCGACCGTCTCGGTGATCTTACCGCGTTTACGGACACCCGCTGTATCAATTAAAACGTATTCACGCCCGTCACGCTCCATTGGAATATAGATACTGTCACGAGTTGTGCCTGGCATATCAAACACCACAACACGCTCTTCTCCAAGGATACGGTTAGTCAATGTTGATTTACCCACATTTGGGCGCCCGACGATCGCTAATTTAATTGGTAACGTTGTTGGATCAAACTCCTCGTCTTCTTCATCAAACTCAGCTTCAGCCTCTTGCGCTGCCCAATACGCCGCGTTTTCTTCTTCCTCGGTTAGCTCGACTTCTTCTTCTATTTCAATGAAAGGTTTTAGAGATTTTTCGATTAGCTGGGTCACACCGCGACCATGTGACGCTGCAATAGGGTGGATTTCACCTAAGCCAAGTGAATAAAAGTCTCCAATTACACTGTCAGCATCAATACCATCCGTCTTATTGGCGACCAGATATGTTTTTTTCTTACGGCTACGCAGGTGTTTTGCGATACCTTCATCAGCAGGCATTAACCCTGCACGTGCATCGACCATAAATAGAACCACATCAGCTTCTTCAATCGCTTGTAAGGATTGTGCTGCCATGTGGGTTTCGACGCCTTCCTCAGTACCATCGATACCACCCGTGTCAATAATAATGAACTCATGCCCTTCCACTTCGGCACGACCATATTTGCGATCACGAGTCAGACCAGGAAAATCCGCTACCAGTGCATCACGGGTACGGGTTAATCGATTAAATAACGTGGATTTTCCTACGTTTGGACGCCCAACCAGCGCTACGACGGGTATCATTATTTGATGCCTCACTACTCTAATTAACTAAAAGAATCCCGGTTCTTAAACAAAACCCAACCAGAAAACAAAAAACGAAACGGTTCCTACCACTAGGAACCGTTGATTTTAGCGAGAAATTGACAGCTTGTCAGAAAATTAACGAGTTAACAGATAAACTGTTCCGTTTCTTGCCTGAACCATTAGCTTATCACTGGCAACAACTGGGCGGCTATGCAGACCTGAACTGTTAATTTTGTTTTGTGCTACAAAACCACCAGTGCTCATGTCTAACCAATGGAGGTAGCCTTCTTTATCACCAACCACAAGGTAGCCATTGTACATTTCTGGTGCACTTAACCCACGATTAAGCAGATCTTCTTGTGTCCACAGTGTTACGCCATCGCTCTTACGCACAGACAATACACGATCATTTTGGTCGACCAGATAAAGGTTTTCACCTGAAAGCACCATGTTATTGACAGAGCCGAGATCGCGTTTCCATTTTATTTGTCCTGAACGCATATCAAGTGCTGCGAGTGTACCGTTATACGCAATTGCATAGATAGTACCATCATCAATAATTGGCGTCATATCAACATCATCTAAGCGACCAATTTCTGTAGAGCTAGTCACTTGAGAGATACGTTGTTGCCAAATAAGTTGACCTTGGGATAAAAGTACAGCACTAACGCGGCCATTATCACCACCAACAATAGCGGCACCATAGGCAATACTTGGCGCTGATTCGCCACGTAAAGACAATGATGGTGTATCCATATTCACTGTCCACTTGATTTCACCACTGTTCTCATCAAGTGCTTGCAACATGCCATTACTGGTATGAACAATAACTAAGCCATCATTGGCTACTGGGCGAGAGAGGGCTTCACCCGCTACTTCGACATCCCATACCACCGAGCCATCTTCTTTATTCAATGCAATGACTGTTCCGCGTTCAGTACCAATATAAATATGGTTACCCGAAACCGTTAACCCACCCGAAAGCAGTGCGGATAAGTTAGCAGAAAGAAAACCTGTGCGCTTAGAAAGGTCTACTGACCAAATTTCTTTACCGCTCTCCAGTTCTAATGCTTTCACTATTCCTTTACGATCGGCAGCATAAACAGCACTACCATCCCATACTGGCGATAGATCAGAATAAAACTGCTCTACACCATTACCGACTGATTTATCCCAAACGATCGTTGGAGTAAATTGGTTTTCAACCTGAGGAAGTGGTGCCATAACGATAGAATCAGTTTCGCTGGAACAACCGGCAAGTAAAGCTGAAGCGACTAAGCCAATCAAAAGTGTTTTCCGCAACTGCATAATAATCGTTTCCTTTCTTCTTATAAATTATACTCATCCAATTTCAAGCCGTATCCTGTTGATATCCATTGATTTCCCCCTATCGCGTATGTCTATCGCTCTAAGGGGGATTGGCCTACCGATTGGATACGACCCTAATAATTTAGAGTACAGATACGTTGTTCAGTTTAAGGGTAAGAAGTTCTTTAAGCGTCTGTGAGCCTTCACTATCTAGCCCTTGAGTATATGCAGCTTTTGCGCCTGCATTGTCGCCTTTATGAAGTAATGCATCTCCACGAACATCTTGTGCAGCAGCCTGCCATGCCTTTCCTTTGATGTTACCAACAGAAGCTAATGCTGCATCAGCATTCCCTTGTGCAAGCTGCACTCTTGCTAAGCGGAAATTAATTAAATCAAGCATATCATCGGTTTTTGCTTTAGTTAAAGCAGCAGACAATGATTTTTCAGCCAACGCTAAATCGCCTTTATCGACAGCCACTTGAGCCAACTCTAATCCGATCATCGCGCTGTATACATCTGTTGTATCCGCAGCGAATTTTTGCGCAACTTCAATACCTTGAGTAGAGCCTGAATGCAGTTCTTCGCTCGCTTTTGCAAACTGTTGAGCGCTTTCTTGCAGCATATTTGTTTTATGTGACTGCCAGTAATTCCATCCCCAAACAGCCCCAACCCCTAAAACAAGCCCGACCACCAATGCCACGCCATTATTAGCAAAAAAGCGTTTAATCGCATCAACTTGTTCATTTTCGTTTGTATAAACTTCCACGTGCCTCTCCTTAACCTAACAGTTCAGCTAAACGCTGTGCCAATTGCTGCTGCGATACTGTTTCTTGCTCACCTGTTCGTAGATCTTTTACCCCGACTTGGTGATTAGCGATTTCCTCTTCGCCTAAAATCAACGCAACTTTAGCGCCCTGTTTATCTGCACGCGCTAATTGCTTTTTAAAGTTACCGCCGCCATGGTTGGTCATCACACGTAAGTTTGGTAGAGCATCACGTACTTGCTCTGCTAATAACAGCGCCGATTTTTGGCTATTTTCACCAAATGAGGCTAAATAAACATCCGTGACAGATTCATCAGCAATAAAGCCGGGATTTAGGCTTTCAACTAATAGAACCATACGTTCCATGCCCATAGCAAAACCGACAGCTGGGGTTGGTTTACCGCCCAATTGACCGACTAAACCATCATAACGGCCACCAGCACATACTGTACCTTGCGAGCCTAGCGCTGTTGTCACCCATTCAAAAACGGTGCGGTTGTAATAATCCAGACCACGTACTAAACGTTGATTAACACGATACTGAATACCCGCTGCATCTAACAATTTGCATAAACCATCAAAATGCTCACGAGATTCATCATCTAAATAATCAAACAGCTCAGGAGCATCATTTAATAACGCCTGTACATCTTGATTTTTTGAATCAAGCACACGCAATGGATTCGTGTACATACGGCGTTTGCAATCTTCATCGAGTTTTTCTTTATGCTGCTCAAGGAAGGCCACTAATGCTTCACGATAATTTGCACGAGCGTCTAAAGAGCCGATTGAGTTTAACTCTAACGTCACATGTTCGCTGATACCTAATGCGCGCCACCAGCGTGCTGTCATCATTATCAGTTCAGCATCAATGTCTGGCCCCGCAAGACCGAAAACTTCGGCGCCAAGTTGGTGAAATTGACGATAACGGCCTTTTTGTGGGCGTTCATGACGAAACATGGGCCCTAGATACCATAAACGCTGTTCCTGATTGTACAGCAAACCATGCTCAATACCTGCACGGACGCAACCGGCAGTATTTTCAGGGCGTAAAGTGAGACTTACCTCTGCTTTATCTGTGTCGTGACGGTCGATAAAGGTATACATCTCTTTTTCGACAACATCGGTCACTTCACCAATCGCTCTGCTAAATAGCGGGGTGTGCTCTACAATCGGGGTACGGATTTCACTAAAGCTGTAACCCTGCAAAATATTTTTAAGTACTGCTTCAATTTTCTGCCAGACTCGAGTGTCTGCCGGCAGATAGTCATTCATGCCACGAACGGCCTGGATATTTTTTGCCACGTTATGTCTCTATTTTTTCGGAATCGAATAGACTCGATTATAAAAGCGAAATGTCATTGGGTTCAATCGACAAACCACAATATTCCGCTTCAATCGGGAATATTCTGCTCTTTTTGGGTTTGTCCGTTTAATTTTTACATCAAGCTATGCGCTGAACCCCCGTCAAAAAGTCATAAAAACAAAAACTGGCCCTCAATGAGCCAGTTGTTTGACAATTATTTTTCGACTTGGTTTATCTTTATACGGTTATTTTCATCAAGCATTGCTGCTTTTGCGCGAATTTTCGCCTCAAGCTGATCAATAATATTGTCATTATCAAAACGCTCTTTTTGGCGAACGCCATCTTCATAGAAACCACTTTTGGTTTTCGCGCCAGCCACACCTAAAGTAGAAACCTCGGCTTCACCCGGGCCATTCACTACACAACCAATAATAGAGACATCCATCGGCGTGATAATGTCTTCGAGGCGCTGCTCCAAAGCATTTACCGTACCAATCACATCAAATTCTTGGCGTGAACAGGTTGGGCAAGCAATAAAGTTGATGCCACGTGAGCGGATCCGTAACGATTTTAGAATATCAAAACCGACTTTCACTTCCTCAACAGGATCCGCCGCGAGTGAGATACGTAACGTATCGCCGATACCTTCAGCCAACAACATACCAAGACCAATTGCTGATTTCACTGAACCAGAACGAGCCCCACCCGCTTCTGTAATACCGAGGTGAAGTGGTTGATCAATTTTTTGCGCCAATAAACGATAAGAGCCGACGGCAAGAAAGACATCCGACGCTTTAACACTGACCTTGAACTGATCGAAATTCAGCCTGTCCAAGATATCAACATGTCGCATTGCTGATTCAACCAATGCTTCAGGTGTTGGCTCACCGTATTTTTCTTGGATATCTTTTTCCAGTGACCCGCCATTGACCCCTATACGGATAGGAATGTTGTGATGACGAGCACTATCAACGACTTGGCGAATACGCTCTTCACTGCCGATATTACCTGGGTTAATTCGTAGGCAGTCAACACCATATTCAGCCACTTTCATCGCGATACGGTAGTCAAAGTGAATATCCGCAACCAATGGCACATTCACGCGCTGCTTAATTAATTTAAAGGCTTCTGCTGCATCCATCGTAGGAACAGACACGCGGACGATATCAACACCTACACGCTCAAGTGATTGGATTTGCCGCACAGTGGCTTCAACATCCGTCGTGCGCGTATTCGTCATAGATTGGACAGCAATGGGAGCACCATCGCCAATAGGCACGTTACCTACATAAATTCGGGTGGATTTACGTCTTTTTATCGGTGATTCATTATGCATTTTAATTTTACTCTCTGGACATCCATGTGCTCTTAAACACTGTTGTGTAGTTGATAATCATTGCTTCGATGACCACTATACACAAAAACGCAAACTGCAAACTATCACAATTCTAGTTTTAGGATACAGTTTGCGTCTTCTTAATTTGTGACTTTATGCTTCAGGTATTTTTAATTTAGCAGAAACGATTCGCTTTAATAAAACGGCTTAAGTCAACCACATTACCATTGAATTTGATATCAACGTTTGCGGGCGCACCAATATTTCAAGCGGTAAGGCCAATTTACCTTGTAAATCCAAGGTGTCGCCGCTGTTCTTAATACCACTATACAAGACTTTATTATTCGCATCGCGAACTTCCAGCCAACATGAACCTTTAAAGCTCATGGTGAGCGCATCTTGAACGACAGGAGTAGCTACAGGCTCTTCCGTTGATTGAGTGCGATCAACGCTCACTGTTTGTATTAGGTGAATTCGGTAACGGAACGGTTTTTACTGGCAAAGATTCAATTGGCTGATTCTCTGTCGCTTGAGCGGCGTTTAAGTCGACAAGGGTACCTTCACCTGTCTCAGATGTATTTGTTGGCGTCTCTGTTGACCCATTGGAAAGCTCAACTGGATTTCCACTTTCATTTTGCTGAGATATAAGCAAATCATTTTGATTTGCCATCGTAACAAATTCATTTTGTTGTTTTTGATGATCTTGCCACCACCAAATACCAACCATAGCAATCAAAACAATGACAATTAGCCAGGTTAGTTTCATTAACCAACCTTCACGCTTCTTACGCTTTTTACCTAAAGAGTAACTCTGCATTGATGAGACTGTTGATGCCGCAATCGGCTCATCATTTTTAAGTAACGCATTCAATTCACTTTCAGGCACATTAACCATACGCGCATATAAGCGCATATAACCGCGTAAAAACGTAGGTTCAACGCCAGCAGGTTTCACATCCTCATCGATTTCCCTTACCGTACTAACTTTAAGACACAGACGCTCCGCGACTGACTCTTGTGTTAATCCCATACGTTCACGCGCTTGAGACAATAATTTTCCTACAGTGATTGGGGTTTGTTCGGTATTGTTATCGATAGTCATTTGCTGGCAACACTGTTTCCGAGTGAATGAAATATAAAGCTATTTTTCCTTAGCTTTACTCGTAATAATCCTAATGTGATAATTATATTAATATCATCACCTACAAAACATTGTAGGTGATGAGGGCCATTTTGCCTATCCATAAATGACCCAAATGATAATTAGACCAAATATTTAGACTTTATCTATAACTTCAGACTGCTTTCACCTTAATAGGTTCCCCAGCCATACGTTTTTTCAAGGTCCGTTTTGTTCGGTCAATCACTTCTCCCGCCAACTGACCACAGGCGGCATCAATATCATCACCACGTGTTTTACGCACAATCGTTGTAAAGCCATATTCCATTAATACTTTTGAAAAACGATCAATACGACTATTCGAACTACGACCATACGGCGCCCCAGGGAACGGGTTCCAAGGTATCAAATTAATTTTACTTGGCGTATCTTTTAAACATTCCGCTAATTGGTGAGCCTGTTCAATACTGTCATTAATGTGGTCAAGCATGACATACTCTACCGTGACACGACCACCATTCGCATTGGATTTGGATAAATAACGTCTTACACTGCTCAGGAATGTTTCTATATTGTATTTTTTATTGATAGGTACAATATCATCACGGATATCATCAGTCGGTGCATGTAATGAAATCGCCAAAGCGACATCAATCATATCCCCTAATTTATCCAGCGCAGGAACAACACCGGAAGTTGACAGTGTGACTCGGCGTTTAGATAAACCAAAACCAAAGTCATCCATCATGATTTCCATCGCGGGAACCACATTATTCAAGTTCAGTAATGGCTCCCCCATTCCCATCATAACCACGTTGGTAATAGGACGACGACCACTGGATTTTAATGAACCAATAATTTTTGCTGCGCGCCAAACCTGCCCGATAATTTCAGAAACCCGTAAGTTACGGTTAAATCCTTGTTGAGCGGTAGAACAAAATTTACATTCCAACGCGCAACCTACCTGTGAGGAGACGCACAAGGTTGCACGATCATCTTCTGGAATATAAACCGTTTCGACTTGCTGGTCACCTACCGTTATCGCCCATTTAATGGTGCCATCTGCTGAGCGTTGTTCTTCAGCAACTTCAGGAGCACGAATTTCAGCGACTTCCTTTAGTTTTGCTCTTAACGCTTTATTAATATCTGTCATTTGATCGAAATCGTCATAACAGTAGTGATAAATCCATTTCATGACTTGATCGGCACGGAATGGTTTTTCACCCATTTGCGCAAAAAATTCACGCATCTGCTTGCGATTCAAATCCAGCAGGTTAATTTTTTGTGTGTTGTTTTCTGGTGTGACAGAAATAGCGGAGGAAGTTGCACATTGTGCACTGGTTGTCATATCGGACATGTTAAGTTGCCTCGTTGTTACACTTTCGGCGAGTGCTACTTTGGTAGCACAACGTTCATAATAAAATCGCCCTGTTAACAATTATATTAACAGGGCGTCGCATTGTACAAACTTTATAAGAATAATGCTAATGCATTACACTAGTTTACCAATTAGCGTGGGCAGATTTCGTCTTCAGTGAAGAAATACGCGATTTCGCGGTTTGCTGATTCAACAGAATCTGAACCGTGAACCGCATTCTCAGTGAAGCTGTCTGCATAGTCAGCACGTAGAGTACCTGCCAGTGCATTATCTGGATTAGTTGCCCCCCATTAGGTCACGGTGACGTTGAACTGCGTTCTCGCCTTCTAGTACTTGCAGCATAATTGGACCAGAAGTCATGAATTCAACCAGACCTTCAAAGAAAGGGCGGCCTTTGTGCTCTGCGTAGAAACCTTCTGCTTGCTCACGAGTCAAATGCAACATTTTGGCGGCAACGATTGAAAAACCAGCGCTTTCAAAACGATTATAGATTGCACCAATAGCATTTTTCTTCACTGCGTTTGGTTTAATAATAGAAAATGTACGTTGAACCGTCATAAATAACCTCTTAGCGATATCGTGACTTTTACTTTTGTATTCTTAACTTTCATGTTAATCAAAACACAAAGTAGATGTCAGTTGTAGTTTTTTATATTGTTTATCTTCTGATGACGAGCAGCAGAAATTAAGGCGTTGATTATAGGGGCTACGATTACAATTTCCTACAGTCACATCAACATTTTGTTAAACTTTTTATAGCAAAAAACACTATTTTTTTGACTCAGTCACACTTTTTATTTGTTACTTGACTTTAAAATTAACTGACGTGACTTGCCCACCAAGATCTAATACCGAAATTTGATAGTTTCCTGCCTTATCGAAGGTCAGTAAAACGCTACCATTGTGCTCAGTCTCTTGGATCTGTTCACCATTTAAAAACCACCATTGCTGCCCTTGCCCACCTTGTGTCATTAGACGCACATCCAAACTCGTTTTTCCTGGTAGCCGTTGCAGAATTTCCCCATCACGGATGCCCGAAATAAACAAAGGTGGTGTTTCCGTACGCAGTGGAGGACAGGACGAGTCGATTGGCGGTAAACGATTTATCCGTTTTTCACTCTGTGGTAACCAAGACTCTAAGGTAATCGGCCACAAATAAACCTCTTTTTCCACTGCATTAGAGCAATCAGGAGCAACCTGCAACCCTTGTTCATTTACCCATATTTTCTGACGTAACCCCAATAATGATTCTTGATCTTTCGCCATTAATGTTGGCGGGATCGTATTATCTAAAATCCAACTTAAACGGCGTTGCCGACAATTACTATCCCCTTCTGGTAATACAGTGCCGCTAGGCCAACAGATCATCGCTTGACTGACCGTTGATGGCTTGGTGTCTTTTGGCATCAATTGATTCGATTGATACAAACGCCCTAACAATAAATTATTCACTTGATTCATAATGGGGATCGCGGTCGCATAACCTAATTGCCCGGCAACAGGAGTACCATCGGGCCGCCCCACCCACACTCCTATTGTGTAGCGTGGATTTACCCCGATAGCCCAAGCATCTCGATAACCATAGCTAGTACCTGTTTTCCACGCTAAATTAACTTGCGCGGTCAAACTACTATCAGGAACAGGGCGCGCTTCACCACCCATAATACGCCGAATAATCCATGCCGCACCCGCTGACATTAATTGGCGATCACGTATTGTGTCTGTTGGACGATAGCGCAACGGCGACACTTTCCCTTGACGAGCAAAAGCACTATAAGCCGCAACTAGCTCATCCATACGAGCGGCAGTGCCACCTAAAATTAACGACAAATTAGGTTCGCTAGCTAAAGGAAAACGTAATTCTGTTCCCACATTACGTAATTTCGCCGTAAAACGCTTACTTCCGTAAACGTCAAGCACTTGTACTACGGGTAAATTCAGTGAACGGACTAATGCGTCACTCACACTCACAGGCCCATTAAAACCGCTATCAAAGTTCCCCGGTCGATAATCATCGAAGCGTCGAGGCACATCTTGCAGTAAAGATTCAGCGTGGATCAAGCCATCATCCATCGCTAAAGCATATAAAAAGGGTTTCAATGTTGACCCCGGTGAGCGCCAAGCCGTGATCATATCGACATGACCAAAACGGCTATTATCTTGAAAATCGATTGACCCAATATAAGCTTTCACACTCATATCAGTATGATCAACTACCAATATTCCTAGCGATGTCTGCTTAGGAAGCTGGTTTTTCCAGTTAATTGCCATCTCTTCCAATTGGCGCTGCAACCCTGCATCAATGGTGGTTTCAATGACCGTTTCTTGTGCATCTTTGACAACTCGGCGCGCCAACAAAGGCGCAGAATTCGGATTTTTGCGTGGCGCTAACCAGATCTGTTCTTGTTTAATATCTTCAATTTTATCTGCTGGCCACACCTGATATTCCGCGAGTCTATCGAGCACTTTATCGCGTGCAGCTTGCGCTCTTTCGGGGTAACGGTCTGGCCTTAGTCGACTAGGTGCTTGTGGCAACACTGCAAACAATGCCGCTTCACCTGAGGTTAATTTATCAGGTGCTTTGTTTAAATAGACCCAACTGGCCGCACCGATACCTTCAATCGTACCTCCATAGGGAGCTCGGTTAAGATACATTTCCAGTATTTCATCTTTTGAATAGTGATATTCAAGTTGTGCAGTACGCCATAACTGTTTCAATTTCCCTGTTATGGTGCGGTCATGGGGATCGACTAACCGAGCAACTTGCATTGAGATCGTACTTCCACCAGAGACAATGCGCCCTGAACTGACGTCTTGCCACAATGCTCTCAGTAATGAAAATGGGTTAACACCGGGATGTTGATAAAAATGACGATCTTCGTAGGTCAATAATGCTTCGATAAACTCAGGGGAAACTTGATCCAGTTTTACGGGGTAACGCCATATTCCTTCTTTATCCGCAAAACGCCAAAGTGGTGTACCATCCTGGGCAACGACCGTGCGCGCCATCTCAACTTGTTTTATCGGCAATGGCCAAATCTTATCTGCCAGCAAAAATAAAAGAGGCAAAAAAATCACCAAGCAGAGCAAAACCAACCCAGCGCGTCGTAATCTTTTTTTCATAGATGGATATACCGCAAACAAATAGCCCTTATACCGAAATCATCACGCATCCAGTATAAGGGCTGATTAAAGATTAACGAACGACTTCTAATTGGCCGTTAGCTTTACCTACCGCACGCCATTCAGGAACATACATCGATTCCACTTGTGGAGCCGGGATAGAATATACCCCCGGTGTCACGGCACGCGCCAAATAGACTAATGTTGTCGGTCTATATTGCTCAACCTCAACGGCTGCCACAAAGCGATCATCCCGATATTCCATATGGTTGACTTGTGATTGTTGCATATCATCAATCACTTCCTGCAAGTTTGGCGCAGTTTCACTCAGATTAGCACTACTATTTGCTAAGTTCTGGTTTTCAAGCTCTAAGCCAGCAGGCAATAAATCAACCACTAAAGCATCAGGTACTCTTTGTGAAGCATTAACTTCTAATTTCACCACGACCATTTCACCTGTTCTTAAACGATCGAGTGAAATTGGACGACCTTGCAGATCTAAATAGGTTCGTTTCACATTCAACACATTCGAACTTGGTGTTGGCGTATACAATGGATAACCCACTACGTTCAATTGGCCATACAACGTGTTCGTTCCTGTATTTTCGATGCTATAACCTGTTTTTAGCTGCTCTTTAGTTAAAAACTCATTGATAGGCTTATCTGAAGTCATCGGTGGTTGTTGACCATTAATGACCGCTTTCCATGGGGTCTCTGTATTATTCACATAATAACGACCCGCCAAGTACAGCGCATTGCTCTCTTGAGTTGAGAAGTACTGTTGAGATACCAAGTTGTTTGAAAGCATTTGCAGTTTTTGATCACGTGCTTTTGTCATCAATTGGTATTCATTCAGTAACGCAACGATCATCGCATCATCACGAATGATTGAGCCATAATCCCCACTGTAGCTGTAACGAGCTCGCTGCTTTTTCAACCCATCAGCAATTACATTATCACCCCGTGTTTTATCGCCCATCAAATTTAAAGCGATACCCAACTGTACTAGTGGCAACCCACTATTGGCTTCCTGACTTCTTGAGTAGAGTTGTCGTAGTGCTCCGAGAGGCGCCTTTTGCTGTGTTGCAAGTACTAAGCCCGCATAAGCTTGGGCTGCAAAACGTGCGGCTGATTGATCATCTACATAGGGGTAATTAATTTGATTACCATCTTGTAAATAGCTCAATAAACGACTATTAGCATTGGTTAATGCCTCTTTCGGCACCGCATAACCACGCTGATTTGCTCGGTTAAGGAAATCCGCAGCATATGCCGTTAGCCAGTACTCTTCTCTACCGTTACGATCCCATAACGAGAAACCACCATCAGGACGTTGCATGCTTAATAAATGAGGGATCCCCAATTCAATGGCTTTGCGACGGTCATCATCTGTCTGCGATTTTATACCTAACTTATTCAGCTCTGCTTGTGAAGAGTATAACGATGGATACAAGCCACTGATTGTCTGCTCAAGACAGCCATATGGATAGGCAAATAGCTCACGAATATAGCGAGCAATCTGCAATGGTGGACGGCTAGTTAGTAAAACTTGACCTTCGAGCGTATTAGGGGAGAGACCTTGTAAATTCTCGGTTGGTAATGACCATTGCTCACCCGGCTCAATAGCAACAGCATAAGAGACCGTTTCCGCAGGCTGTGCAGGGCGAACCCCGACTTTCCAACTATTGCTATACGCTTTCAATGATTCATCTGGCAAATCAATACCATTGATTGTCATTGAAACCTCACCCTGACCATAACCATAATCCGCGCGAACTGGCAACGTTACCGTTGTACGTTTACCTTTCACTAAGGCTAGCTCTTTCGTGGCGGTTCCTTCTAATTTCACCATTCCAGAGGCTTTAAAAGTCACTGTCACATTTTGTGTATTGTCCGTCGTGTTAGTGAGATCTAATGCGAAGTAAGATTTATCACCACCAGCCATAAAACGTGGCATCGACATTTGAGTGATAAGCGGCGCCGCTACCACGACTTTACTATCAGCATGACCAAAATCCTTCTCATTCCATGCTTGAGCCATTACGCGCAACTCACCATTAAAATCAGGGATCGGTAAGCTAATTTCACCTTCACCATTTTTATCTAATGTGACAGGTGCCGCCTGTTCCGCAATGATTTGCACTTCTGTAAGTGGCTTCATTCCACCACGATCTAATGAAGTATCTTCACCATCACCACCAAAACGTAAATTTGCTAACTTACCTTGGCCTTCAATGAGGTGACCGTACACATCGTACTGATCGACACTGTAACGTTTACGACCAAAGAAGGCGTCATACGGATCGGGCGTTTTAAAATCAGTAATGTTCAACACGCCAGTATCCACAGCAGATAGCAATACATTGACTTTTTCAGGTAATGGCTTGCCATCTTGTGCCGTCGCTTTCACTTTAACGATAAGGTCTTGGTTTGGACGCATTTGGGTTGGTGCTGAGAGCGCTAATCCAATCTTGCGATTTTCATCCGCTAACGGAAGATGAAGTACCCCAATCGCTCGCTTAACCGTTGCCTCTTTCGAGTCATCTCCTGGACGAACAACGACCGCAGTAATGTATAGGTCATGGCGAGCCCACTCTTTATTCACTGGTACCTCAATTTCCATTCCTTTTTCAGGAACATCAATTTCTTGCCACCACAGTGGACCATTACTTGATTCAAGTAAAATATAACCTTTACCCGCTTTTGGTGATTCCACACGAACTTTTGCTTTTTCACCCGGTAAATAAGCCGGTTTATTTAAACTCAGCTTAACTTGATCAGGGCGCACAGCCCCATTACCGCCCGTATTGTCTTGCCATGAATAACCGGCCCAAAACGGTAGACTGGTGACTAATTGGTTATTTTCATTGATAACCTCAAGACGGAAGGCACCCCAATCAACAGGAAATGAGACTTTTGTTGTCTGACCTTGACTAATCTTGATGTTTTCATTGGCCATCACTAAATCTTTTTGATCATAGTTTGATGTCCAACCACCACTTTCAGACCAATTCCAATAATAATCACGACGCTCATAAATTAGGCGTGCAGTTAAATTGTTGGCCGCTAATTTATTTCCGGCAGCATCAGCAAAGACAAGCTCAAACTCCGCTAAAGAATTTTCATCAACATTATAGCGTTGGGCATAGCGGTCAGTTCGATAATCATAAATTTCCTTTTTATTGAATAATGGGCGAATACCCACCATCTCCCTTGCTGGCCATACGGCTTGCTCAGCACGACGGGTCACCGGACGCCCGCCCGCCTCCAATAGACTAACTTGCGCAATAACTTTTATTGGGGAGCGTAAAGATTCCCAATTACTTTGTGGCACACTAATGGCGGTTTCACCCGTATCATCTAGCGTTAAATCGAATTCATCAAGCTTACGTTGCAACCCTTCTTCGCTCGCAAAACCAAATTCAAATCCAGGTAATTTAGCTACGGCTTCACGATCAGGACGAATAAATATTTGCCCTTGAAGTTCATTACCCGCGGCGGGTGCACCATATAAATAGCGGCCTTGAATATCAAACTCAACAGGCTGATTATTCAAAATAGGTTTATCTTTTGTAGTGACATCTAATGCCATGCGTTCAGGCATAAAGTCTTCAACATTGAATTTATAGTAACGTAGTGGTGACCCGTCACCTAAATCAAAGCGTAATGACCAGCCCCCCGTTTCCGCTGATTGAGGAATTTCATACTGGTATTGATACAAACCATCATGGTCTTTCTCAGGTTGCCACACAAAACTTCTAACAACCTGTCCATCCGTTTTAAAACATCCACTTTAACAGGTTGCGCTTTAAGTGGATTTCCATCACCGTCGCGTAATAACCCATTAACCAATAACAGTTCACCTGGGCGATATAAGTCACGTGGCCAAACACAAAAAATTGTTTTGCGTATCCAGTAGGGCCTGAAATATCAAATTCAGAGAGGTCTAAAGCAGGTTGAGTAAGGTCAATCATGCTCGTTTGCCCATCAAGGGTCGCTAGCAATAATTTTCCACCCGCTAATTTATCTAATTTGGCATGCCCCTCTCTATCAGTAGTCGCTTGGTTAACCAATTGACCTTTTTCATCAAGGATACGCAGCTCAACGCCTTTAAGGGCGGAACCTTTTGCGAGTGATTGCGTAAAAACATCAACCTGATCTTGATAGCTATGCAGTGAGACCCCTATGTCACTCAGGGTGAATACTGTTGCAGGGAACTGATAACTGTAGCTACCCGCTTTTTGCATGATAGCTAGGTAGACGCCGTCTTGCTGTAGCTCTTTAATGTCTTTTAAAGGTAGTAAAACGGTTTGGCGAGTGTTTTTATCAGGATTGAGGTCAAAGCGCCCTGTATAAGCAAGTTCGGTTTTATTGAGAAACTCTTCTGAATACCAATATTCATAGTTACTACGGTATTGCCACATTGACAGAAATTGTGGTAATTGCTTTTCGTCAATACGGAAAAAATTCACATCGACTTTATCTACATTCAGCGCAATAACGGGCAATCCTTGTGCTACTTTGCTCGGTAATAAGGAGCCTTTGCTTGCAAAACCAACAGTTGGGATAATCTGTGCTGTTTGCAGTTTTTTCTCAAATGGTTGCTCTATCGTACGCCCATTTATCGCCTTAATCCCTGTATTTACTGTGAGATTTAACTCTCTTGATGGCGGTAAGTGACGAAAACGTAACTCCATTTTATTATCGGATAGTTCCCAAGCACCATCCAATTTTCCTGATTTCACATCAACTAAGTTTAAATATTGACTAAAATCTTGCTCCTCATATAGCGGCACAGAGAAGGTGACAACCATTGCGCTTGCCCCATCTAGTTGCAACTCAGAGGCATCAAGAATAGTTAACTCTTTACCCGCATAGCGCTTCATCATTTCAGCTGCTGATAATTTCGGCGTAGCTCCCTTTGCCGCCGCTAACGGTGCCGTTTGAATCACTTTTTCTGTCGTTGCACTTTTTTCGGCTACGACGCTGTTTTCTTTACTATTTGTGTTGTCTGAATTATCACAACCTGTTAGTGCAATAACTGAGGCTAATGCTGCTACAATATAACGTTTTTTTGTTTTTAGACCCGCCAATGAAGCCCAACGAATATGTTGATTCATGACCGATTCTTCCTTTTATAGTTAATATATGGTGCTTTTACTTCCATCTATAAGTTGGAAGCTACAGAAATCTTGGCTGGATGTTAAAATAAGCAAAGACTGAGATAGTGCGTAAATCGGTTACACAATTTAACAGATTGTGCGATTAGTACCTATAAGACAAAGCGGAAAAAACCCTAACTATTTTAGGCATCAGTACAGATAAAACAGATATTAACGCACATAAGATAATCCATTAATGTATCAGTAGGCGGTGTTGTGATGATTTTGTAAGATACAAAGAAAAAATAGAGCCCTTCACATCAACAAAGCAGGGCACCTGTCACATCACTGGAGGGAAATAAGTTCTTCTTGGCTTAGCCCTGTACTTTCCATAATTAACTCAAGGCTAATTCCATTTTTTAAAAGTGTTCTAGCGATAGCAAGATTTGCCTCATGTTTGCCTTTTTCAATGCCCTCTTCCAGACCTTGTTGATGCCCTTTTTCCCAGCCTGCTTTTACACCTTTATCTTGCAAACGTTGTGCAATATTCATAATAACCTCTTGATGCTTTTCAGTTTTTTCACTCAACTGTTGGACTATTTTCTCAACATTTTCTGCATCCATCGTAAAAAGTTCATACTTCCAGCCTTACGGTAATTAACAATTTCATTATCATCAATGTTCGTGATATCCGCTAAAGGAAAAGAATATGTGAGTAGGCGGTGTTGTGATGATTTTGTAAGATACAAAGAAAAAATAGAGCCCTTCACATCAACAAAGCAGGGCACCTGTCACATCACTGGAGGGAAATAAGTTCTTCTTGGCTTAGCCCTGTACTTTCCATAATTAACTCAAGACTAATTCCATTTTTTAAAAGTGTTCTAGCGGTGGCAAGATTTGCCTCATGTTTGCCTTTTTCAATACCTTTTTCAATGCCTTTTTCAATGCCCTCTTCCAGACCTTGTTGATGCCCTTTTTCCCAGCCTGCTTTTACACCTTTATCTTGCAAACGTTGTGCAATATTCATAATAACCTCTTGATGCTTTTCAGTTTTTTCACTCAACTGTTGGACTATTTTCTCAACATTTTCTGCATCCATCGTAAAAAATAGATAGTTGAGAATAGTGATGACATCGCTATCAGTATTATAGTGATTATTGAGCGCTTGAGCCAATAGGGAGATCACATGCTCACTTTCCTCCCGCAAATGCTTATGTTTCATAGCCAATTCCATAATTGCAACCTTACGATAATTAACAATTTCATTATCATCAATAACCGTGACATCGACTAAAGGAAAAGAACGTGTGTACAAGTTATTAGCCACATCCGCGAGAGGAAAACAGTCAGTCCATAATTGTGAATATGGATAAGGTGAACTCTCCCCGTGATAAAACAAAACAGGTACGACTAGCGGCAAGTTCTTATGCCCTTGTTGCAAATGCTGATTCATCGCTAAAAATGCATAATGCATTAATCGCCATGCCATCAATTTGTCTGGTGAAGATTGATGTTCGACGAGTAAGTAAATATACCCTTCTCCTTCTGTCGTTTGAACTGAATACAACACATCTGATAATCGTGAACGCAATTGTTTGTCTATGAAAGAAGAATTAGTGAGAGTTAATGTTTCAAAATCACATAATGCATGAATATGCTCTGGTAAATGAAAATGAAAAAAATCTTTAGCATTTTCTATTTGCGCCATGAAACCTTTAAATGCCGCATCGTGAGCTGAGTGTCGTTGTACTTTCTTCATTAGCGAACCTTATCTAAGCAGACCTATAAAAATCATTGTGATATTTATTTGCAGGCGATTTTGGTGATTGCCTCAGAAGGGAGCATCGTATTTTAAATGACCACTATAACTCGTCATATATTAAGTCGTTACTGACTACACTCACACTAGCCATATCGTTATCGACACAGCAATATTTATGACTTTAAACTATTTAACCATCAATATGGACGATGTACCCTACTATTTGTCATTACATGACAAACCTATCATCTCAATACTGAAAAGGTCATTAGTCGCTCAATTAACTCACGACAAAAGTTTCTCTGAAAAATAGCATGATTCTGAAACGCTATATGTAATGACGCTCGCTGCTTAGGTTATTTAAGCTATTGGTTTAATGAGGGATAACTACCCCATAGTGGGCCACTAACCCACTGCAGAAGCTTATTTGGTGTTTTTAATTGGGATTGAATCACGTAACCAACTGCCTAACTTACGTTGATAGAAAGGTTGAATATGTTCGGTAATAAAATGGCTAATACCCTTTTCTGCTTCATTAACTAAACAAAAATCAATGGACTCATTATCGTCTAAATATTCACACGCTAATGTTCCCGCTTGATGAATAATCTCATCGATATTCTCAGTTCCTGGCACAAACTCTAATGCCACCATTAAAATAGCTTCATCACCCTCTTGGTTTTCTTCTTGGGCAGATACTAAAAAGGCACGGCGTACCACCTTATTCTGTTTAAAACATTCAGTTAAGACCCCTACTAATGCTTCAGGCTCTTCTTCAAGTGCGCTTAATTTTAACGATGCCCCTTGAGGAATAACCAACTCAGTAAATTCGATATTGTTATCGTTGCTAAAAGGTTTATTCGATTCGGATTGCTGCGACATGCTTATGCCTCATAGAAAAATAATTAACCCTATAATAAAAAAACGGGCACGAAAAGTCGCCCCCTTCGTCCCCGCTAATGTTTATTAAGATAAAACTTTTTAGCCTGCTTTTTTCATCAGTAAGTTTGCTATCGTTCTTACACCAATTCCCGTTGCACCTTCAGCCCACAGGCTCACTGGTGATTTACGGTACGTTGCTGAACAATCAATATGCACCCAGTTTTGACGATAATTCTCAACAAAATGGGATAGGAATGCGGCTGCGGTACTTGCACCTGCTGTATGGGATGGTGCAGCAATGTTATTTAGGTCAGCAAACCCCGACGGCAATTGCTGGCGGTGGAATTCAGCCAGTGGTAAGCGCCAAAACAGTTCAAACTCTTCATTTGAAGCATCCATAAGCTCAGCAACCAGTTTATCATCAAAGCTAAGCACTGAATGATAGTCGTTGCCAACTGCGGTTTTTGCAGCCCCCGTTAAAGTTGCCGCATCAATAATCAGCGATGGCTGCTCTTTACTTGCATCAATCAAGCCATCAGCCAAAACTAAACGACCTTCTGCATCTGTGTTCATCACTTCAACAGACTTACCATTGCGGTAACGGATGATATCACCTAATTTAAAGGCATTGCTGCTAACCATATTGTCAGCCAAGCAAAGGAACAATTTAACGCGTTTTTTCAGACCACGATTAATAGCGAGTGCCAGAGAACCAACCAGCGTTGCTGCCCCACCCATATCTGCTTTCATTGAGTTCATGGATGATGAAGGTTTGATACTATAGCCACCTGAATCAAATGTGATCCCTTTCCCAACTAAGCAGGCAAAAACAGCCGCGTGGGGGTTGCCTGTAGGGTTGTAATCTAACGCTAATAAAGCAGGCGCACGGCTTGAACCACGACCTACCGTATGAATACCTGCATACCCTTGCTCAAGTAGATCATCACCTTTAATGATACGGTAACTGATATCTTCAGCATTAATATGACACAACAAATCAATCGCACGTTGCGCCAGTTGCTCTGGCCCTAACTCATCCGCTGGCGCATTGATCACATCGCGTACCCAATCAATTGTACGGATACGGTTTTCTAATTCTTGGCGATCCGCTTCTGGCAAAACTGGCCACTCTATTGTTCTTGCCCCTTTTGGTGCACGGAAACCTTGCCAAAATGCCCAACTTTTTTCTAGATCCCAACCTTCACCCGTTAAAGAAACATTACGAATACCTTGGCTATCCAATTTACGCCCTGCACTTTGTACCGCGCACAACTTACCCGGATGCTTTAAATGAATAGTTATTCCTTTATCACCAGAACTCACTAACGCCCCTTCACCCCAACAAGGTGCCGCGGCTTCAAATGAAATCATTACTGGCATAATTTGTTTTGTCATCGTTTCTCCCACTTTATCTGTATCTGTTTTTTACAGGCAGCTCTTGTCTAAATCAGTCGCTGATAGAAGTAACTTAACCGATTAACGGCCAAATAGGTATCAAGATAGTGCTCATAAATAAAAACCGGACGAGTTGCCCGGTTTATCTATCAAATTTGAAAATTATTCGAACTCATCCAACCAAACCAATAAAATGGCTTCTAAGATTTTCTCGTTGGATTTTTGTGGATCATCGTCGAACTCTTCTAATTCACAAATCCATTGGTGCATATCCGTAAAGCGCACAGTTTTTGGATCCAAATCAGGATACGCATCGTACAGTGCTTCACCGATTTCTCGGCTATTCGACCATTTAAGGCTCATATTTGCTTCCCCACACAGCGGATTATATCAGTATTAATGTTCACGAGCGTGATTAATTGTATATTTTGGGATCTCAACAACCAAATCTTCGTCAGCGACCAAAGCTTGGCAGCTTAAGCGACTTTCTGGTTCTAATCCCCATGCCTTATCCAGCATGTCATCTTCTAATTCGCTGCTCTCTTCGAGAGAATCAAAGCCTTCGCGAACAATACAGTGACAAGTTGTACAAGCACATGATTTTTCACATGCATGTTCAAGTTCAATGCCAACTCGCAATGCTGCATTTAAAATTGACTCGCCCTGTTGTGCATCAACAACTGCACCTTCCGGACATAATTCTGTATGAGGTAGAAAAACTATTTTAGGCATAATTATATCTCATCCACAGATTGGCCTGATAGCGCTTGGCGAATAGAAGCATCCATTCGACGCGCCGCAAACCCCTGTGATTGCTTATCCAGTTGTTTAATGGCATTTTCAATAGCAGTAGGGTCTGTGCCTTCTACTGCTTCAATTAATATATTGACGGCATTATCAATCGCTGACTCTTCGTCGGGAGTCAATAGATTAGCATCTTGCTCTAATGCACTAGTCAAACTCTCAAGCACTCTTGCGGCTTCAACTTTTTGTTCCGCTAAACGGCGCGCATTTAAATCATCTTGCGCATTAGCCATTGAATCTTTAATCATGCTTGAAATTTCAGTATCAGTTAACCCATATGAGGGCTTCACCTGAATAGAAGCGGCTACTCCCGTCGATTTTTCCATTGCACTGACGCTTAACAAGCCATCCGCATCCACTTGGAAAGTGACACGAATATGAGCACCACCAGCAGCCATTGGCGGAATATCGCGTAATGAAAAACGTGCTAATGAACGGCAATCTGAAACCATTTCACGCTCACCTTGTACCACATGCACAGACATCGCTGTTTGCCCGTCTTTAAACGTCGTAAACTCTTGGGCACGTGCTACAGGTATCGTGGTATTACGAGGGATAATTTTTTCGACTAATCCCCCCATCGTTTCAAGACCTAACGACAATGGGATAACATCTAACAGCAACATGTCACTATCAGGCTTGTTGCCCACTAAAATATCAGCTTGGATGGCAGCACCAATGGCTACTACTTTGTCAGGATCAATCGAAGTTAATGGTTGTTTACCAAAAAATTCACCAACCTTATTTCTGACTAAAGGCACGCGGGTAGAGCCACCAACCATCACCACATTTAACACGTCATCAGCATCTACTTGTGCATCTTTCAATGCACGACGGCAGGCCATTAATGTGCGTTTAACATGGTTTTGTATTAACTGTTCAAACACCTCACGCTGAATTTCTCCTTGCCATTGTGGCAATGAAATTTGTGCGGTTTCAGCCTCACTAAGTGCGATTTTCGCTTCGGTTGCAGCATTCAGTAATTGACGATTTAAATGGTGGTCACCTTGTGTCTGAATACTTGCTTGCTCGGCAATCCATTTGGCTAATGCTTGGTCAAAATCATCGCCGCCCAGTGCGGTATCGCCCCCTGTAGCAAGGACTTCAAACACACCACGACTTAGGCGCAAAATAGAAACATCAAATGTTCCGCCTCCTAAATCATAAACAGCGATGACCCCTTCTTGGCCTGAATCAAGACCATAGGCAATAGCCGCCGCTGTCGGTTCATTTAATAAACGGAGAACATGTAAACCGGCAAGGCGGGCTGCATCTTTTGTTCCTTGGCGTTGTGCGTCATCGAAATAAGCGGGGACGGTGATCACGACACCATCCATTTCTCCGCCTAATGTTTCTTCCGCTCTCTTTGCTAGCGTTTTTAAAATATCTGAAGAAACTTGGATCGGATCAACTTGCCCTGCCGCCGTTTGAATAAAAGGAAGCCCATTTTCACTAGCAGTGAAACGATAAGGTAGGTCGGGATAACGTTGTTGGATGTCAGCCAATGAACGCCCCATCATTCTTTTTACCGAAATAATGGTATTAACAGGGTCACGCTCTGCTAGCTGTTTTGCCGCCCAGCCCACTTGTTTATTATCGGATTGATAATTGACGACCGATGGTAGTAAATAACGCCCATCATGATCAGGTAAAGCCGTTGCTTCACCGCTACGTACCGTGGCGACCAAAGAGTGAGTCGTACCAAGATCAATCCCCGCCGCCAATTTACGTTGATGTGGTGCGGCTGTCATGCCTGGTTCGCTGATTTGAAGTAAAGCCATAATCGTTTCTCTTAAAAATCATCCAGTAAACGTTCTTCGAGTTGTTCAGCTTGTTGCTGTAATTTATCGAGAAAACGCAATTTACGTACCGTATCTGCCGCCAATTCCCACTGTGCACTATCGAGTTGCTCAACCATCAATGCGGAACGTGTTTTTTGCATTTGTTTTACTTTCGTCATGAACGCTGTAAGCAAATCAGTCGCATTATTATGGTGCTCAATATTATCGAGCTCTTCTCGTAGCTCTAATTGCTCCATTAAGAATGCAGTGTCGTGCATAGTATGTTGTTCGTTATTAATATCAATCCCTTGTAGTAATAACATATATTCGGCACGTTTTAGTGGATGACGAAGAGCTTGGTAAGCCGCATTGATCGTTGCCGCTTGTTGAAGCGCTTGCATTTTTTCCTGTTCCGTACAGGCAGCAAAGCGATCTGGATGGTATTGGCGCTGTAGCGATTGAAAACGTTGCGTTAATTGTTCATTATCGATCGCATAGTTGGGCGTTAACCCAAAAAGAGTAAAATAATCCATAAGTACTTAGTTTCTCGAACTGACGCACTCATGCACTTCGTCTAGTTAGCTATCAAAACTCACTCACAATGTTAAATAATCAGCGCGAATATTCGCTTTCGATAGGTGTCAGGAGCCACGAAATGCATTAGTTAAAAATATTGCCTATAAAAAGACATTATACGTGAAAGCTTTCACCACAACCGCACTCACTGCTGACATTGGGGTTATTGAATTTAAAACCTTCATTTAAGCCTTCTTTGACAAAATCTAGCTCAGTACCGTCTAAGTAGACAATGCTTTTACCATCAACGATCACTTTGACACCTTTATCTTCAAAAACGGTATCTTCTTCATTGATAATATCTGCAAATTCGAGAATATAGGCCATGCCTGAGCAACCTGATGTTCTGACACCAAGGCGTAAACCTTCACCTTTACCACGGCTTGCGAGGAAAGCTTGAATACGTTGCGCAGCACTTTCTGTTAGAGAAATAGACATTGCGAACCTCACTATAGAAACAAACAAGGCAGATACTCACTAATTGGTAGCATCCGCCTTAAAAATTAATCAATTATACCGACCGATGTTTTCATCACACGGATTTTAGTTATTTATGTCCATGTGCCCATTAGCCGGAATTAAAGCCTTATTTGCCTTGGCGTTTGCTTTTATAATCCGCAATGGCTGCTTTAATTGCATCTTCAGCAAGAATCGAACAGTGAATTTTCACTGGCGGTAATTCTAGCTCTTCAGCGATAGCTGTATTTTTAATCGCTTCGGCTTCATCTAAGCTTTTACCTTTCATCCACTCAGTGACAAGTGAACTTGAAGCTATTGCTGAGCCACAGCCGTAAGTCTTGAAACGCGCATCTTCAATGATTCCATTATCATTTACTTTGATTTGCAGTTTCATCACATCACCACAAGCTGGCGCGCCAACCATCCCGCTACCTACGCTTGGGTCGTTATTGTCGAATGAACCCACATTACGTGGATTTTCATAATGATCGATGACTTTTTCACTATATGCCATTTTTAAACTCCTGAAACTGTCTGATTAATGGTGAGACCATTCGATGCTGTTAAGATCTACGCCGTCTTTGAACATTTCCCATAAAGGAGACAGTTCACGTAAGTGGCCAATTGCGCCATGAATCTGTTTGATTGCATAGTCAATTTCTTCTTCTGTTGTAAAGCGACCTAAAGAAAAACGAATAGAACTGTGAGCAAGTTCATCATTCATTCCAAGGGCACGTAGAACATAAGAAGGTTCTAGGCTTGCAGAAGTACATGCAGAGCCAGATGATACCGCTAAATCTTTAAGAGACATCATCAGCGATTCACCTTCAACATAGTTGAAGCTGACATTCAGAATGTGTGGAGCACCGTTCTCTAAATCACCATTGAGGTAAACTTCTTCAATATCTTTAATGCCATTCCAAAGACGCATGCGCAGTTTACGTAAGCGTGCTGACTCCTCAGCCATTTCTTCTTTTGCGATACGGTAAGCCTCACCCATCCCAACGATTTGATGGACAGGTAATGTACCAGAACGCATACCACGCTCATGACCACCACCGTGTTGTTGAGCTTCAAGGCGAACACGTGGTTTTCGACGCACATACAAAGCACCGATACCCATAGGGCCATACAGTTTATGTGCAGAGAATGACATCAAATCCACTTTCAGAGTGGACAGGTCGATAGGGAGTTTACCAACGCTTTGAGTGGCGTCGACATGGAAAATAATGTTGCGGCTACGGCACATTTCACCGATGGCTGCGATATCTTGAACGACACCAATTTCATTATTCACATGCATAATAGAAACAAGGATAGTATCGTCGCGTAAAGCAGCTTCTAAATCTTTCAGGTCAATCAAACCATTGCTTTGTGGTGCAAGGTAAGTCACTTCAAACCCTTCACGCTCAAGCTGGCGGCAGGTGTCTAAAACTGCTTTGTGCTCTGTTTTACAAGTGACAATGTGCTTGCCTTTCTTTTGATAGAAATTAGCGGCACCTTTGATAGCTAAGTTATCAGATTCTGTTGCACCTGAAGTAAAGACAATTTCGCGTGGATCGGCATTCACCAATTCTGCGATTTGATTACGTGCAATATCAACGGCCTCTTCTGCTTGCCACCCAAAACGGTGAGAGCGCGAAGCGGGGTTACCAAAAATGCCGTCCATTGTTAGACATTGCATCATTTTTTCAGCAACACGTGGGTCAACGGGTGTTGTTGCTGAATAATCAAGATAAATCGGTAATTTCATTGCTCACTTACTCCAAAAGACAAAATTGTCTTCATTTTCTAACGATACCTATGATGATCATTCATTCGAACCCCATCACTTTGTGTATCAACTGCAATTTATTAAAATATTATATAATTAAGCACGGACATTAATAATCGTTTCAGGTGAAAGACCACCTAATGTTGCCCGACGTTTTTCGTTATCTTGTCTATCGGCGACATCTATGACTTCTTGATTTTTAACTAATTCATCAAGGCTAATGCTGCTTAGGAAGCTTGTGATCCTATCGCTCAAATCACGCCACAGCGCATGCGTTAGACAACGGTCACCATTTTGACAACCTTCTTTGTTGCCTTGACAACGTGTCGCATCAACAGATTCATCAACCGCGGCAATTACTTGAGCAACAAAAATTTGATCAGCATCGCGGCCTAGCAAATAACCACCACCTGGGCCACGAACACTCGAAACAAGCTCGTTTTTGCGTAGACGAGCGAAAAGTTGCTCAAGATAAGAGAGGGAAATTCCCTGACGCTCAGAAATATCAGCTAAAGGTACAGGCCCTGTCTGAGAGTGTAATGCGACATCTAACATCGCCGTTACTGCATAACGCCCTTTGGAAGTGAGTCTCATAACATATACTCCGTGGTAAAATATTGCCCAATTGTGACATTCCCGACTAATTTAGTCAACTATTTACCTGACTAATTTACTCAAGTATTTTTCACGGAGTGATAACTCATTTTTTTGCCCATTTTTCCATTGAAGTCAGGATACCACGTAAAATATGTAGCTCCTGAGTTTCAATGTGTGCACGGGTGTATAAACGTCTCAATTTATTCATAATTAGGCCCGGATGCGCCTTACGAATAAACCCTGATTCATTCAACACACTTTCAAGATGCACATAAAAACGCTCAATATCTTCTACCGGCGGATATTCTACCTCATCCTCCTCCGAGTTCACTGCGTTTTTTTCCTCTAGGGCTAAATAGGCCATGCGAATTTCGTAACTGACCAACTGAACCGCCATCGCAAGGTTTAATGAACCATATTCAGGATTGGTAGGTATATAAAGATGGTACTGGCATTTTTGCAGCTCTTCATTGGTCAGCCCAATACGCTCACGGCCAAAAATTATGGCAACAGGCGCCGTTTTCGCTTGCATCACTGATTTTTCGCCACATTCACGCGGTGCAACCATCGGCCAAGAAAGTGTCCGGGAGCGCGCGCTCGTGCCAATGACTAATTTACACCCTTCTAGAGCTTCATCCAATGAATTGACTATCGTGGCATTGCCAATAACATCGCTGGCTCCTGCAGAAAGCGCAATCGCATGCGAGTCAGGCTGTACTTGTGGATTAACGAGATAAAGGTTGGATAAACCCATGGTTTTCATGGCTCTAGCAGTAGAGCCCATATTGCCAGTGTGTGAGGTCTCAACAAGGATAATGCGGATATTGTCTAACATGGTTTAGTCGTTTTTCTAAAAAATAATCGCAAGAGTCTAACACAAAATTGCTTATTGTGACGAACATCTATATAATCCGCCCACTCAAAGTTTTTCGTTCTTTAACATTCCAGTGGAAAAAGCCCATGCATCCGATGCTAAATATCGCCATACGTGCTGCGCGTAAGGCTGGCAACCACATAGCAAAAAGCTATGAAACGCCTGACAATGTTCAAATCACTCAAAAAGGCTCTAACGATTTCGTCACCAACGTTGACCGTGAAGCAGAACATTTAATTATCGAGGTCATCCGTAAATCTTATCCTGACCACACTATCATTACTGAAGAAAGTGGTGAGTTACTTGGTAAAGAAGATGATATTCAATGGGTAATCGATCCACTGGATGGCACCACTAACTTCACAAAACGTTTCCCTCACTTTGCTGTTTCTATCGCGGTTCGTATTAAAGGCCGTACAGAAGTCGCCGCTGTTTACGATCCTATGCGTAACGAGTTATTTACCGCTGTTCGTGGTCAAGGCGCACAATTAAATGGTTATCGCCTACGTGGTGCCGATGCTCGCGAACTCGATGGCGCGATCGTGGCAACCGGTTTCCCCTTTAAGCAAAAACAGCACGCCGTTGTGTTCATGAACATCATGAGCAAAATGTTTGAGAGCTGTGCAGACTTCCGCCGTACAGGCTCAGCGGCTCTTGACTTGTGTTACGTCGCTGCGGGTCGTGTCGATGCTTACTATGAAATTGGTTTAAAACCATGGGATTTCTTAGGTGGTGAACTGATCATGCGTGAAGCTGGCGGTATTATGACGGATTTTGTTGGCAACCATAATTACTTAGCTTCAGGTAATATTGTTGCGGGTAGCCCACGCATTGTTAAAGAGATTTTATCTGTGATGCGTGAAGAATTATCCGAGTCACTGAAACGTTAATGATTTAATAAAGGTGTTGGGGCTTCCCCCAATGCCTTTAATTCTCCCCTCTCATATAACCCACCATAAGATAACTCAATTTGATAGAAAGCATTTTAGTGTCACGTTTTTTACTATCGATTACACCACCAAAATGCCTTCTTGTTAGTGATTTTGGATTGTTCATTCACTTCAGATATATATCTAACCCTGATATTTAGGAACAAACCCAAGTTAACCTTATGATTGTGCTACAACTTTCGGTCTAATAAACAAAGCAGGGATCGCCAATAGTGCCATTAAATAAAAGACTAAACCGTGATTGTCTGGCACACGCTCATAGATAGCCCCCACCACAACAGTGATGATAGCTAAACCGCCCCCTGTTGCTAATGCTGAATAAACACCTTGTAATGGAATAATTTCATTTTCTTTTCGAGCACTGATAAAACGCATTGCAGCGAGGTGGCATACGGTAAAGGTTCCACTGTGCAATATCTGAACAACAATAAGGACTGGTAGTGAGGTAAATGCCCCCATTAGCCCCCAACGAATGATGCCGCTGATGGCAGATAACAAAAGTAGATTTCGTGAACTCCAACGACGAAATAGTTTGTTACTCAACATAAAAACCACAACTTCAGCGACAACGCCAAGTGCCCAGAGGCGACCTATAACGATGTCAGAATAGCCTGCTTCCTTCCAAAATAAAGAGGCATAGCCATAATATGCAGCATGTGCGCCTTGCAACAAGGTGACACAAATTAAGAACGTCACTACGTTTTTATCCGCAATGAGTTGTCTAAATGAGAGTTTATCTTCTCCTGCAACTTTAGGTATGCCTTTAGGCATAATTGCAGGCGTTAACATTGCCGTGAGTAATAAAGCTAAGCAGCTAATAATTAAAGCCACCATAATGGATTGATGACCTAATATATCGGCGAAATATCCCATCGCTATGGAGCCAATAATAAAAGCGACGGAGCCCCAAAGCCTAATTTTGCCATAATCAAAGGGAAACTGCTTTTGCCATGTTCCTGCCAGCGAGTCACCGAGTGGCACTAATGGCGCAAAAAATAAGTTAAACCCAGTCATGACAAAAAATAGCCATGCCCAATGGGAACCAAAGGAAAAGGCAACAGCAAAGAGTAGAGACAATCCTGCCAATATTCTTAATGCGTTAATGAGTTTGGATTGATCTTTAACCATCGGTGTAATAAACATTGCACCAAGGAAACGCGCAGCTAACCCAATCCCTAATAACACCCCGCTCATTTCAGCATCAATACCTTCACCTTGTAGCCAAATTGGCCAGAATGGTAGAAAAATACTGTAAGCGAAAAAATAGGTAAAATAATCAATCGCTAGCCAGCGAGTTGATGGAATTACCATCACTCCTCCTTGTTTTTCAATGCAAAAAACCCGCTTTTACCAAAGTGTAGAAGCGGGTTTTGAAACTAAATTAATTTTATTTTATGCGTAAACTGGGTATTTTGCGCAGATATTCAATACGTTTTGTTTGATACGTTCAATGGTCGCTTCATCATTGAGGTTATCCAGAACATCGCACATCCAACCAGCCAGTTCACGTGCATCGCCTTCATTAAAGCCACGACGTGTGATCGCTGGCGTACCAATGCGGATACCAGAGGTAACAAATGGACTTTTCGGGTCGTTAGGAACGCTGTTTTTATTCACCGTAATGTTTGCACGACCCAATGCAGCGTCAGCATCTTTACCTGTAATACCTTTATCAACCAGATCCACTAAGAACAGATGGTTCTCTGTGCCACCGGACACTACTTTATAACCGCGTTGTTGGAAAATTTCTACCATTGCTTTCGCATTTTTCGCAACTTGTTGTTGATAAACTTTAAATTCAGGTTCCATCGCTTCTTTCAATGCGACCGCTTTACCTGCAATAACATGCATTAACGGGCCACCTTGAGAGCCAGGGAAGACGGCTGAGTTCAGTTTTTTGTACAGTTCTTCGTCACCACCTTTCGCCAAAATCAGACCACCACGAGGGCCAGCTAATGTTTTATGGGTTGTTGTAGTAACAATATGTGCGTGTGGAACTGGGTTAGGATAGACGCCTGCTGCGATTAGACCCGCAACGTGAGCCATATCAACGAATAGATAAGCATTGATGCTATCTGCGATTTCACGCATTTTAGCCCAATCAACAATACCAGAATATGCAGAGAAACCACCGATGATCATTTTTGGCTTATGTTTCAATGCTTGTGCTTTGATATCTTCGTAGTCGATTTTTCCGCTTTCATCGATACCGTAAGGAACGATGTTATAAAGTTTGCCAGAGAAGTTGACAGGTGAACCATGGGTCAAGTGACCACCATGAGCAAGGTTCATACCCAATACGGTATCACCCGGTTGCAGCAACGCCATATAAACAGCCGCATTAGCCTGTGAACCTGAATGAGGTTGTACGTTAGCATAATCTGCACCAAACAGCGCTTTTGCACGATCGATAGCTAATTGCTCGACAACGTCAACATACTCACAACCACCGTAATAGCGTTTGCCTGGGTAGCCTTCTGCATATTTATTCGTTAGCTGAGATCCCTGAGCTTGCATCACTCGTGGACTGGTATAGTTTTCTGAAGCAATTAACTCAATGTGTTCTTCTTGACGGACGACTTCTTGTTCCATTGCTTCCCACAGTTGTGGATCATAATCTGCAATATTCATTTCACGCTTTAACATTCGCTTCTCCTGCCTCAGCCATTCAATAAGTTGATAACAAAACTATCGCAATAGCACACAGTGTAAACTCTTTTTCTTCAGGGTGATAGCCCTAAAGAAAAAAATATACGCAAACGTTTGCATAAATTTTCTCAGTCATAAAAGACTATCAAGCATACCAAGATAAAATCAGCCATATTCGCATTGCTAAAAGATTAAATCCTATTTATTGGGTGACTCTTTTTATAAAGTTTCTATTTTTAAACTCTTTTTATAATAGACCTATTTACTTTGTGTGTTAAAAGTTATAAATTGCATTTAAAATACATGTTATAAAATTCATCATCGAATGAAATTATTTCAGGAGAGCCTGTATGCTAGACAGCCAAACTATCGCTATTGTTAAATCCACTATCCCAGCCATTGCTGCAACGGGTCCCAAACTAACTGCTCACTTCTACGACAGAATGTTCAAACAACATCCTGAGCTGAAAGATATTTTTAACATGACGCATCAAAGTAACGGCTCACAACGTGAAGCCTTATTTAATGCGGTTTGCGCGTATGCAACACATATTGAGACGCCCGAAGCATTGATTTCTGCTGTAGAAAAAATCGCACAAAAACATGCAAGCTTGAAATATCAAACCTGAACACTACCCTATTGTCGGGGAAAATTTATTGGCTGCTATCGATGAGTTACTCAACCCAGGGCAAGAAGTGTTAGATGCTTGGGGTAAAGCTTATGGTGTCCTTGCTGATATTTTTATCAACCGTGAAGCAGAAATTTACCGCCAAAATGCAGATAAAACAGGGGGCTGGGAAGGTTTACGTGAATTCCGTGTTGCGGCTAAACAGGCGCAAAGTGATGTGATCACAAGCTTTGAGTTTGTCCCTGTCGATGGTCAGCCTGTCGCAGATTATCGTCCAGGCCAATACATCACTATTTATATCAATGATGACAGCCTAACTAACCAAGAAATTCGCCAATATTCACTGACCACAGCACCAAATGGTCGTAGTTATCGTATTGCCGTTAAACGTGAAGATAATGGTGTTGTCTCCAATTATATTCACCAAAACTTAAATGAAGGTGATATTGTTCATTTAGCGCCACCATGCGGTGATTTCTTTATTGATATCGATAATAAAACCCCTGTCACTCTCATTTCAGCGGGTGTCGGTTTAACACCGATGCTGAGCATGCTCAATTCATTAACTCAGGAAGGCCATGAAGCACAAGTTAACTGGCTACATGCCGCCGAAAATGGTGCCGTTCATGCGTTCCATCATGAGGTAAATAAACACCTTGCTCACCATCCACATAGCCAATCCGCTGTTTGGTTTAATCAGCCACGTGCAGAAGATAAACAAGGATTTGATTATCAATTTAGTGGCTTAATGGATCTTTCCGCAGGTTAAAGCGTGGTTAGGCGTTCCAAATATGCAGTTCTATTTCTGTGGTCCAGTTGGCTTTATGCAATACATCGCTAAACAACTGATTGAGATGGGCGTTTCAGCAGAGAATATTCATTATGAGTGCTTTGGCCCTCATAAAGTTCTACCTTTAAATTAATTTTAAATAACCTATTTAAATTTCGCGGTAACGGTTTTGCATACTAAACACTCTTTTAATCCCATTCCTGTGTTTATGCCGTTACCGCTTTTTATTAAATAATGACTAAGCTATTCCATGATGTTTGCCCCACGACCATTCCCTAAATAATGCGTAGTAAGTAGGGGTCGATGGCGCGGCTCCCTTGAAATGTGACTAGAGCCGCGAAAAAAGCATGGAAATTAAATCGCCTCTTCGTCCTGCTCACCAGTACGAATACGGATCACGCGAGCAACATCGTAGACAAAAATTTTGCCATCACCAATTTTGCCAGTTTGTGCCGTCTGCATAATAGTTTCTACGCAGCTTTCGACAATATCATCGGGCACAACAATTTCAATTTTGACTTTAGGCAGGAAGTCCACCATATATTCGGCGCCACGATAAAGCTCGGTATGACCTTTTTGACGACCAAAACCTTTGACTTCTGTTACCGTCATCCCAGTGATCCCCACTTCCGCTAACGCTTCTCGGACATCATCCAGCTTAAAAGGCTTAATAATTGCATCAATTTTTTTCATAAATAATTCCTGTTATGACCAGTTTTTACGGCCAAAACCTGACGTGATTGGATAACGACGATCTTTTCCGAAATTACGCACCGTAATACGTGGTCCAACTGGCGCTTGACGGCGTTTATATTCGTTAATATCGACAAGACGCACAACGCGATGAACCGTTGCTTCATCGAAGCCTTGCTCAATCAATTGTGCCACGGAATAATCTTTTTCCACATAAGCTTCAAGTAACGCATCTAAAATATCGTATGGCGGCAAGCTATCTTGATCGAGCTGCCCTGGTGCCAGCTCCGCCGATGGTGGCCTATCGATCACACGTTGCGGTATCGCAGGAGAGATCGTATTACGATATTTCGCTAACTCAAAAACCAATGTCTTTGGTACATCTTTTAAAACATCAAAACCGCCCGCCATATCACCATATAAGGTTGAATAGCCAACGGCAGATTCACTTTTATTACTGGTCGTTAAAACTAAACGACGGCGCTTATTGGACATCGCCATTAAAATAACAGCACGACAACGCGCCTGTAAATTCTCTTCGGTAGTATCAACAGCAGTACCTTCAAACATTGGTTGAAGTTGTGACATAAAAGCATCAAACATAGGTTCGATTGAGACAATATCAAACTCAACACCAAGCAATTCAGCCTGCTCTTTGGCATCATGGATACTCATTTCTGAGGTATAGCGGAATGGCATCATCACGGCCTGAACGCGTTCTTTGCCAATCGCATCCACCGCTATTGCCACTGTTAATCCCGAATCAATCCCACCGGATAAACCGAGTATAGCGCCATTAAAACCATTTTTATTGATATAATCGCGAGTTGCCATCACCAAGCCTTGATAAACCTGTGCAACTGGTGACAGTGCTGGTGCTAGCTTTTCCATCGGTACCGCGGATAACTCATTAAACTGGCAATTAACGATTTGCTCATCAAAATCAACCAGCTGATGTGTGATTTTACCGTCACTCGCCAGCACTTTAGAGCCACCATCAAAAATTAACTCATCCTGACCGCCCACTTGGTTCAAATAGATGATAGGTAATTGTGTACGCTGGCAATGCCTTACCAATAAATCACTCCGACTATGATCCTTGTTACGATCATATGGGGAGGCATTAATCGTCAACAATAGTTCGGCACCGGCTTGCTTAACGGCATCCACTGGCCCATCGAACCAAATATCTTCACAAATTAATAAGCCTATACGGTAACCTTTAAAGTCAACCACACCGGTTTTATCCCCCGCAGAGAAATAGCGAAGCTCATCAAAAACACCATAGTTTGGCAGCTCTTGTTTGAAATAGCGGGTGAGGAGTTTTCCTTGGTAGAAAAAAGAGAGGGCGTTATACATTTTCCCCGCTTCTGTCCACGGGTGACCAACAACAATCGCTGTTTCCGTGCTCGCATTTTGTAAGCGTTCTAATTGCACTAAACAACGTTGGGTAAAATCCGCACGGAATAAAAGATCTTCCGGTGGATACCCCGTGAGTGACAGCTCAGAGAACACAACAATGTCAGCGATATTCTTTTGTTCTTCAAAAACTTGCAACATGCGTTCACAGTTGCCTTCAATATCGCCAACTAACCAATTTAATTGAGCTAGTGAAATATTAAGCTTACGGCTCATAAGGTATTTCTTCTCCCGAGCATTGATATTGATACCTTAATTCACTCTTCACTAGCCATTACCACGGCAGCGATAAATTGAGTGACTTAAACACGATAAATTTAGATGATAAGGCCAATTATTCTTTAAAATCATTAGCCTCTAAATCATGACGTGCCAATAATTTATAAAATTCAGTACGATTTCTGCCTGCCATGCGAGCGGCTTGTGTCACATTCCCTTTTGTCATCTGTAATAGTTTACGTAGATAGTTAAGCTCAAATTGGTTACGTGCCTCAACAAACGTTGGAAGTGCCGTATTTTCACCTTGTAACGCTTGGCTAACCAGCGCTTCACTGATCACAGGTGTTGTAGTCAATGCGACGCATTGCTCAATGACATTAACCAATTGACGTACGTTGCCCGGCCAACTGGCTGACATCAAACACTTCATAGCTTCTGTCGAAAAGCTACGAACAAACGGCTTATGCCTTGATGCCGATTCACGTAGTAAATGGTTAGCTAAAATAGGTATATCCTCCGCCCTCTCATTCAGGGCTGGGATGCGCAAATTCACCACATTCAGACGATAATAGAGGTCTTCACGAAACTCATTTTTTTCCATCGCCTTCGGTAAATTACGGTGTGTTGCAGAGATAATACGCACATCAATATCTAAATCACGATTACTGCCAAGAGGACGTACTTTGCGCTCTTGTAATACGCGTAATAATTTAACTTGTAGCGGCATTGGCATATCGCCGATTTCATCAAGAAATAGCGTTCCACCATTTGCGGCAAAGAATAGCCCTTCTCGGCTACTCACAGCCCCTGTAAAGGCCCCTTTTGCATGGCCAAATAGCTCAGATTCAAGTAATTGTTCTGGTAATGCGCCGCAGTTAATCGCGATGAATGGTTTGCGTGCCCGTGGGCTTGCCTTATGGATTGCCTGTGCTAAGACCTCTTTACCTGTACCACTCTGCCCATTAATTAATACGCTCACATCCGATTGCGCGACCATATGGGCTTGTTCTAACAGTCGGATCATCAACGGGCTGCGGGTAACAATGCCTTCGCTCCACTCTTCATCACTGATTGGTGTTGAAGATAATGCCAATGCTTCATCAATGGCCTTGTAGAGCGCATCTTTATCAACAGGTTTGGTTAGGAAACTAAATACGCCGCGCTGTGTTGCTGCAACGGCGTCGGGAATTGAGCCATGGGCAGTGAGGATTATCACGGGTAAATTAGGGTGTTGCTTCTGGATCTCATCGAACAGAGCCATTCCATCCATTTCATCCATTCGCAAGTCACTAATCACCAACTCTATTTTTTCTTTTTGAAGCAATTTTAGCGCTTCTGGCCCACTTTCCGCGGTGGTGACTTTAAAACCTTCACTGCTTAAGCGCATACCCAGTAATTTCAGCAGACTAGGATCATCATCCACCAGCAGAAGATTTGCTGATTTACGGTTGGTCATTGCGCTCATTCTCCGATGGGTTATTAGTTGAAGAGTTACCATCCTCAGCGACTGGTTTTTCCGTTTTAGCCGCTTCTTTTGGTTGCTTTTTATCTACCGCTTCAACCTCTTTTTCCGTTTCATTGGTAATTTGTTTGCGAGAGGAGAGTTGTCTCTCAATGTCAGTTAAATTTTCTAATTTACGTGAGGTTGTATTCAGTTCAAATACCAGTCTGGCATTTTCTTCTTTCATACGGTCAAGTTTATTGTCTGTATCTTGCTGTAGCCGCTTAAAACGAGAATTGGCTTCAGCAAGATTAATTGTTTGTACCTGTTGTTCACGCCAAAGTTGTAATAACGGGCGAATTGCCGTGGGGAAATTAAGGCTAAAAGTGTTCATACTGTCGACCATTTTGCGTCGTTCAGCAATTGTGGGTTCAGCCGCGCCCATTAAGATACTGTGCTGAAATGCGTCCGACCAATTTTCAATCTGTATCTGTGATGCCTGCTTGCGTGCTGTAGCAGGGTCGAGACGATCGGCACAGTCCATCATCCTCAACCAAAAAAGTGCATTTTCTCGCGCATTAGGCTGATAATTTTCCCAAACGCCCTCACATGCCGCATAGCGGTAATCGGTCACTTTAACTTCAGGGACAACAACTTGAGCTAACGTATCTAAAGAAGATTGCCCATTTTGAGTCGTACACCCCGTTAAAATGAGTGACAACAATAACGCACCTATATGCACCGCTTTTTGCTTTTGGATGAATGTAGAGTTTTTTTTCGTTAACCCGATATATCGCTTTGGTAACACCGCAAAGCGTAATGCAACCAAAACATCTGTAGACCTATTTGCCATTATTATTCATTCTCTGCAGTTAAAGGCAGTTCAATTCTAAAGCAGACATCTGCTAATTTATTGGGTACTAGTGAAAGTTCACCCCCCATTTGCTTAATGCAATCATGTGCAATACTTAGCCCCAATCCGCTGCCTTTGACAGCTCCTTTTCTCACAAGCGACCCTTGGTAAAAAGGTTCAAAAATCATACTTTGTTCTGACTCAGGAATTGGTGTGCCAGTATTAGCAACTTCAATAACAAGCTTATTATCTATTCTGCGGCTTGTGATCCAAATATTACCTGATTCACTGCCATAGTGCACCGCATTGGAGTAGATATTATCAATAACCCGTCCTAGTAGCGTTGGTTCAGCAAGGCAATGGTCAATACGTAGACGAATATCCGTTTGAATATTTTTCGCTCTCGCAGGTAAATTATGAGCCATAACAATGTCTTCAATCAATTTTTGCAAATCAACATGTTGTGCTTCTGGCGGGCTATCTGCTAATTTACGATTATAATCAAGAAGCTGCTCAATAAGTTGCTGAAGATGCTTACTGCTGTTATCAAGAATTTCTACAACCTCTTTTTGTGACTCGGTAAGCGGCCCCGCCACTTCATCGGCCAGTAATTCAGTGCCTTCACGCATACTTGCTAATGGTGTTTTCAGCTCATGGGAAATATGCCGCAAAAACTCATGGCGCTGCGATTCTAACCAAGCTAAGCGTTCACTTAACCAGATAATCCGCTGCGCTAACGAGCGTAGCTCTCGAGGCCCTTTAAATAATTTTAAATTATTTGTCAGCGTTCTGCCTGTGCCTAATCGGTTGATCATACGTTCGATGCCTTTCACTGGCCCGATAATCATTCGAGTAAACAAAGCAACTAAGAGCACACTCAATAAAAAGAGGATAAGGCTCTGCCAACCAAAAAGCTGTCCTTTATTGGCAATTGCTTTTTGTAATTGCTCCCCTCGACTAAATATTACGTCGCGGGTCTCTTGTATTAATGCATTATTCTGCTCTGAGAATTGGCTTAATGCTGCGGTGACTTCTTTAGGCGGTTCACTATTCTCACAAACTACCGTTTTTAATTCTTCCAACGCGCGAGTCAGTGCCGATGTATCTGCATTTTTAGGCAGTATCGTTTTTTGCCGCTCAAACATCTGCTGATAATCAGAAAACTGCTTGAGGTAGAGGGTATGTAATGAAGCATCTTTCAAAACACAGTATTGGCGATAGCTTCTTTCCATTTCTAAAGCTAGCCCTCCCATCGCTTCACTTCGCCGGGTATCTAAAAGTGTTGTTTTATTGATTTGAGCAGCTTGATTACTTAATTGCTCCAAGCTTTGGTAAGCCTGATAAGCCAGAACCAATAGTGGCAATAGCACTAACCAAAATGCCATGACAACCAATTGGCGCAAGGAGCGCGGAAATAGACGCCATTTACTCAATGCATTCATCTCACACCTGTTAAACGAGGTTCCATGGTAACAGAACTGAATGAATTACGTGAACTTGATGATCACCACAGTTCGATTTTCCCTCTTATTTCATAAGAGTCACGCTAGTTACAGCAAGCAATGTGCCAATCTCATTGAGAATAAACAAGAAAAATTATGGGGGGATAAATACAGGAAGGCGGAATAAAGAGTTCAACTTTATTCCGCCAGCGATTTACTGATGTGATATATGATTATCTCTTTATAATCATATAGGTGGTGCCTCACTCCACGTGTCGCCCTGTGTTTGATAAGGCTCGAAAGCGAATATCTGTGCTGTTGGACGGTAGGCACCTTACTTTGGCATCATTCTTGCTTTATGTGGTATGTTCCCACCCTAATGTGGACCGACATAATAATGTTGAATGAGCAACTGAATATTATTATGCACACATCGTGCCAACTTTTCAATGTATTTATTAACTGATTGAAAGATAAGTATTTTTATTTTTTTAGTTTCTTATTTCTTCTTTTTCACCTCTAAAATTTTTCTTTCTTTCCTCTATACTGTCTCCTTTTAAAGACACCCACCACAGCATAGAAAATTATTTTTATTTTTCAACAAATTAAATGTCTCCATTTGGAGACACCCAAATAAGGGGTTTGTCGCCAATTTTATACACCTCGAAAAAAAACCTCATCACCTGAATAAAAAAACCTCAGAATAATTAATAAAATTGATATTTATTGCGAGACCAACAGAAATTCAAATTAAAGCGAAAATAATAAACACTATGGCACCCCTAATTTTTATTGATAAAAATTAAGAGTACTTTCCAAGAAATAATTTTACTAATCTATACTTCACGACAATACTTAATTTTTACTTATTGATTTGATAATAAAGATTCGATGAGGAAATTTATGAATATGCAATCAAGTAACACAATAGAGCAGAACGATATGCAAGCCGCGTTGTATGTGCTTGAGCAAACTATTGGTTTTGTATTTCAAGCAGCACTACGCGCCGCGGTGCAGTTAAATATTGCGGATCATTTAATGCAGGAAGCAAAGACCGTTGAGCAACTGGCTGCTGAAATAAAGGCAGATGCGAGAGTCGTGAAAAAAATTCTTCGAGTACTCGCAACCCGTAAAATTTTTACTTGTTTAGATGGCACTCATTACGCATTAACGCCAGAAGCGACCTTTTTATGCACTGATCACCCCTACTCATTGCGCCCTGCTATTCTCTGGTTGACTGATAAAACCTTTTGGCTAACGAGCGCAGAGTTCACACAATCCGCTTATGGTAAGCGCGTATTTGAAGATTTATTCGGAAGTACATTCTTTGATTACTGGGAAAAGAATGCTGACCAACCAGAAGGCTTTGATGAAGGGCAAGCTTCTTTATCAAAAATTGAAAACGAATTTATCCTAAAAAATTATACTTTCCCAGAAAATATCATTGTTGCCGATATTGCTGGCGGCTTAGGCAACCTGCTACTTGAAGTATTGGCACGTAATCCGTCATTAAAGGGTATCCTATTTGATAGGAAACATGTGCTAGAAAAAAATATTCTACATCGGCTCAAAGATGATACCCGTTGGACATTACAACCCGGCTCTTTTTTTGAACAGTGTCCAGAAGCTGATATCTACCTATTGAAATACATAACTCATGATTGGAGTGATGATAAGCTTATTGAGATATTTAAAACCATCCGTCGCGCCATGAAACCAACCTCAAAATTACTGGTCATGGACGCGATTATCCCCGAAGATAATCGCCCCCATTTTGGAAAGGAATTAGAGCTTATATGCTTTAGTGTTATTCACGATAGTAACGAGCATACAGAAGCTGAATTTAACGCATTGTTCTCGCAAGCAGGTCTAAAAATCAACCGAATTATTCCAACAGAAAGCCATATTGCTATCATTGAAACCGTTCCTGTCTAATCGGCAACGACGAAAAAATAGCCCCGTATTACGGGGCTATCAGATTCAGGCTACTTAGCCTAATTGCTTACGCGCATTACGGAAAATACGCATCCATGGGCCATCTTCCCCCCAATTTTCTGGGTGCCAAGAGTGACTTACAGTACGGAATACACGCTCAGGATGCGGCATCATAATTGTTGCGCGGCCATCCATTGATGTCACCGAAGTAATACCATTCACTGAGCCATTAGGGTTAGCAGGGTATTGCTCTGTGACCTGCCCATAGTTATTCACAAAGCGCAGTGCTACTAATGAATGATTTTCCAATTGCTGAATATGGGCAGGATTACGCGCCTCAACCAAACCTTCACCATGAGATACCGCAATCGGCATGCGTGAACCGACCATATCTTGAAGCAATAAGGAAGGGCTCTTAGCTACCTCGACCAAACTAAAGCGCGCTTCAAATCGTTCTGAGCGATTGCGTACAAAACGAGGCCACAGTTCTGCTCCTGGGATCAACTCATATAAATTGGACATCATTTGACAACCATTACACACGCCAAGGGATAATGTATCTTGACGAGCAAAGAAAGCAGCAAATTCATCACGTACTTGGTTATTAAACAGGATTGATTTTGCCCAACCTTCCCCAGCACCTAATACGTCACCGTATGAGAAGCCACCACATGCAACTAAGGTTTGGAAGCCTGCCAATGATAGATGCCCCGCGAGCAGATCACTCATATGGACATCAACCGCATCAAAACCAGCACGGTCAAAAGCAGCTGCCATTTCCACATGAGAGTTAACACCTTGTTCGCGCAACACCGCAACTTTAGGGCGTACACCAGACAGGATATAAGGTGCTGCGATATCCTCTGCAATATCGAAAGTAAGCTGAGTATTTAGACCAGGGTCTTGGCTATCCAACTTCGCTTTATGCTCTTCATCTGCACACGCCTCATTATCACGTAAGCGTTGCATCTGCCATGTTGTCTCAGCCCACCACTCACGTAATGTACTGCGAGATTCCTGATAAACAACAGTATCACGACTATTAATCACTAATGCATCTTCTTGGGTGACCGTACCTAGATAATGTAAACATTCACCTAAACCCGCTTCAGCAAAGCAATTTTCAACATATTGCTTATCTTGCTGTTTAATTTGGATAACGGCGCCCAACTCTTCATTAAACAGCGCGGCGAGAATATCTTCATCAAATTCGCTAATATCAACATTAATACCGCAATGGCCTGCAAATGCCATCTCAGCTAATGTCACGAACAGACCACCATCAGAGCGGTCATGGTATGCTAGCAGTTTTTGCTCTGACAATAAGCGTTGGATAGCGGCAAAGAAACCAGATAGTAATTTAGGGTCGCGCACATCCGGTGCTTTATTACCTAACTGACGGTAAACTTGCGCAAGAGCCGAGCCGCCTAAAGCATTATGCCCTTGACCAAGATCGATTAACATTAAGGCAGAGTCAACGTCCGTTTTTAATTCAGGTGTCACCGTCAAACGCACATCTTCAACACGACCGAATGCGCTAATAATCAGTGATAGTGGTGATGTCATTTCACGCTCTTCACCATTATCTTGCCAACGTGTTTTCATTGACATCGAATCTTTACCAACAGGGATAGTCAACCCTAAAGCAGGACACAGTTCTTCGCCTACCGCTTTCACAGCTTCATACAGACCTGCATCTTCCCCGGGATGCCCCGCCGCCGCCATCCAGTTAGCTGAAAGTTTTACTCGTTTTAGATCTTGCACATATGCGCTAGCAATATTAGTTAATGCTTCCCCTACCGCCATACGGGCAGAAGCGGCGAAGTCTAACAATGCAACAGGGGTTCTTTCACCAATTGACATAGCCTCGCCATAGTAGCTATCAAGACTCGCTGTTGTGACCGCGCAGTCCGCGACAGGGATCTGCCAAGGCCCAACCATCTGATCACGCGCAACCATACCAGTCACTGTACGGTCACCAATAGTAATTAAAAATGTTTTTTCCGCGACGGCTGGAAGATGCAACACGCGTTTTACTGCTTCATTTAAATGGATAGACGTTCTATCTAACGCCCCTGGTTGTGCCTTTAATGTATTCACATCACGCAACATTTTAGGGGTTTTACCTAACAGCACATCAAGAGGCATATCAATAGGTTGATTATTAAAATGCGCATCTTTTAAAACTAATTCACGCTGTTCGGTTGCTTCACCAATTACTGCAAAAGGAGCACGCTCACGCTCACAAATTGCCGTAAATAGAGCCATTTGTTCTGGAGCAACGGCTAAGACGTAACGCTCTTGAGACTCATTACACCATACTTCTAATGGGCTCATTCCAGGCTCATCATTCAGAATTTTGCGCAGTTCAAAGCAACCACCACGGCCCCCCATCACTCACTAATTCAGGCATGGCATTCGATAAGCCACCCGCTCCCACATCATGGATAAATAAAATGGGGTTGTTCTCACCCAACTGCCAACAATTATCAATAACCTCTTGGCAACGTCGCTCCATTTCTGGGTTATCACGCTGCACTGATGCAAAATCCAGATCAGCATCTGATTGACCAGAAGCCATAGAAGATGCGGCACCACCACCAAGACCGATATTCATTGATGGCCCACCAAGGACGATGAGTTTTGCTCCAACAGGGATCTCACCTTTTTGCACGTGATCCGCCCTGATATTGCCAATCCCTCCAGCTAACATAATAGGTTTATGATAGCCGCGTAGCTCTTCACCGTTATGACTGTTAACCTTTTCTTCATAGGTACGGAAGTAACCTAATAGTGCTGGGCGACCAAATTCGTTATTAAACGCCGCGCCACCTAATGGCCCTTCTAGCATAATATCGAGAGCGGTAACGATACGTTCCGGTTTGCCGAAATCTTCTTCCCATGGCTGCTCAAACCCAGGGATACGTAAATTCGATACTGAGAAACCAACTAAACCTGCTTTCGGTTTGGCACCGCGCCCTGTCGCCCCTTCATCACGAATTTCACCGCCCGAGCCCGTTGCTGCCCCCGGCCATGGAGAGATCGCTGTAGGGTGGTTATGTGTTTCAACTTTCATCAAAATATGAGCATCTTCTTGATGATAACGATAAGTACGGCTATCTGATTCTGGGAAGAAACGCCCCACGGAAGATCCTTCCATCACTGCCGCATTATCTTTATAAGCAGATAACACATAGTCTGGCGTCGTTTCAAAGGTGTTTTTAATCATTTTAAACAGCGATTTAGGCTGCTTTTCACCATCAATGACCCAATCTGCATTAAAAATTTTATGGCGGCAGTGTTCTGAGTTTGCCTGTGCAAACATATACAGTTCAACATCCGTTGGGTTGCGTTTTAACTCAGTGAATGCATTTAGAAGGTAATCAATTTCATCATCAGCAAGTGCTAACCCCATTTCTACGTTAGCTTTTTCGAGGGCAGTTCGGCCATGACGACTGATATCAATAACTTTCATTGGTGCGGGTTGATGATGAACAAACAGTGCCTCAGCTTGCTCAAAAGAGCCAAAAACACTCTCCATCATGCGGTCATGTAGTAGCGCTGCAACGTCTAGCCACTGTGCTTGTGATAATGAATCGGCTTGCACATAGTAAGCAATACCACGTTCAATTCTTTCGACCTGAGATAAACCACAATTGTGAGCAATATCTGTCGCTTTAGATGACCAAGGAGAAATTGTTCCTGGGCGTGGTGTCACTAATATGAGTTTACCAAAAGGCTCGTGCTCCGCGAGAGAAGGACCGTATTTCAGCAAACTACGCAGTTTGCCTTGCTCGCTTTCACTTAAAGGCGCTGATAGTTCAGCAAAGTGCATATATTCAGCATAAATATCCGTAACAGGAAGCTGTTTTTCAGCAAACAACGCCAACAGGCGAGCAATACGAAATGCTGATAGAGCAGGTGAACCACGCAAAATTTCCATAGTCTTAAATTCTCTCATTTAAACGCCAGCCCTGATCATAAAAGCAGGGGAACCGGAACACATTATAGAGCAATGCGAATCAATACGAAACCGTTTGCGTGACTAAAAATAAAGCAAACCGTTAAAAATTATTAGGAACGAAATAGCACAATATTGGTTGCACGGATCATAATTGTTGAGCAAAATGTCCAAACACTGGAAATATAACCATTACTTATAACAATTTTTATTACAACACCGGCATACAAACACCCACAATTTTCTGGGCGATTGAGAGATAGCAACATTCATCTATTGACTCGCTTGGATAGCAGCTTCGATTGCTAAACAGTGCAAAGCAATCTGGACTTGAAGTATAAAGGGTATACATACGAGATATTTTTTTTGAATAACATCAAGGTTAATTATTTCATTATTGGGATTATTGCGCTTGTTGCGGCCATGATTATCGGACTGAATCTCCGCTGGCCCAATACACAAAATAATCAACTCAATCAAATCCTCTCTCGAGGTGAATTGCGAGTCAGCGCGATTAGCTCCCCCCTGATTTATCTTGACGATGAAGCGAATCTGCATGGTTTTGATTATGAGCTTGTACAAAGCTTTGCCGATTACCTCGGCGTAAAACTAATCATCACCATGAGACCCACCGTCGAACTTATTTTTGATGATATTGAAGAGGGGAATGCAGATATCGGGGGTTGCTGGTCTGCTCTATAATAAAGATAGATTACAAAAAATGAAAACTGGGCCAAGCTACCTAAATGTGACACAGCAATTGGTCTACCGAAAAGGTTCTACTCGCCCTAAGAGCTTTAATGATATTAAAGGAAAATTGGTGGTTATGGCAGGCTCTGCACACGCTAGCACCCTCAAATCATTAGCCGGTAAATACCCAGAGCTGACTTGGCAAGAAACTACCGAATACACAACCAATCAATTGTTAGAAATGGTTGCCGAAGGGCTGATTGACTATACACTCGAAGATTCAATTTCCGTTGCCCTCCAACAACGCATTCATCCAGAAATTGCTGTTGGATTCGATTTAGTCGATGATCACGCCATTACTTGGTATATGAAACGTCTTAATGACGATAGCCTAAACGCTGCCCTTCTCGACTTTTTCAATGTCAGTAATGAAATAGACTTACTCGCAAGACTTGATGAAAAATATTTCAGTCACGTTAGTTCATTCGATTATTTTGATACCATTTCATTTATTAATGCTATCAACAAAAAACTTCCCAATTATCAGCCACTATTTGAAAAATATGCCACGACCCTTGATTGGAAACTCTTAGCCGCTATTGCATGGCAAGAATCCCATTGGGATCCTTTGGCTACCTCACCAACAGGTGTACGTGGGCTAATGATGCTTACAAAACCAACGGCGGAAACCATGGGTGTCGCTGATAGGTTAGACGCTGAGGAGAGTATTAAAGGAGGAGCTGCCTATCTCGAATATCTGATGCAGCGCCTGCCAGTATCCATTGCTGATGACGATAGAATTTGGTTTGCTTTAGCCGCCTATAATATGGGCTATGGCCACATGCAAGATGTTAGAAAGCTAACTGAAATGCAAGGAGGTGATCCTGACCGCTGGCTAGATGTGAAATCAAGGTTACCTCTTCTAACACAAAAAAAAATATTATTCTCAACTTAACTATGGTTACGCACGGGGTCACGAAGCCTACCGCTATGTTGAAAACATTCGCCGCTACCATCAAAGTTTGGTTGGGTATTTACAAAACCAAGATAAAAAACAGCGTGCACTAGCGATTGCGGAAAAATCGCTCATTTTATTTCCGCCTCTTACAACGCCTAACGAGCAGAAGCAGGCTGTTGAAAATGCAAACACCGCAAAACAGGATGATGTGACCTCAAACGCACCACAAGCATCTTCAACACAAAATCCCCACCAAGAAAAGGTTAGCCTAAAACACGTTCAATCTACCCCAGTACAGCAGAAGTTACCCGCTATTCCCCCGAAGGATACGCTCACTTTGGGGCAATATTTTCTTTCGCCCCATACACAGGAAGGCTCCCATGCCAAGGAGCCTACAGAGCCAGTAACAACAAATAATTAGAAACTTAATCATAGCTAATTATTATGAAAGAGGGATTAAGGTGATTTTTGCTGCTGACATCCTCCGCACTCACCTTCTGTTTGCGCCAACATCTGTTTCTGCGCTTTCTTTTGCGCTCTACGCATTTTAAAAAAATTACTTAACATCGCTGAGCAGGTTTCTTCTAAAACCCCGCCCTTCACATCCACATAATGATTTAATCCGGGGCGCTCTAAGATATTAATAAATGAACCGCAAGCACCGGTTTTAAAGTCTCTCGCCCCATAGACTAAACGCCCTATTCGACTATGTACTAATGCGCCAGCACACATAATGCACGGCTCCAACGTTACATAAAGTGTTGTGTCTAATAATCGGTAATTACTAAGCGCACGACCACCTTGCTGTAACACCATTATTTCTGCGTGAGCTGTAGGATCATGACTTTCGATTGAACGATTCCAACCCGATGCAATTAATTGATTATCTTTCACTAATAGAGCACCAACAGGTATTTCTCCTGCATCTTGAGCATTTTTCGCCAATTCTAAAGCGCGCTTCATCCAGAACTCATCAACTTCGGCTTGTGTCACAGCAACCTCTAATCTATCTATTTAAATAGATTATACCGTAAATTATTTGAGTTGCTGTAGGGCGGTAATGAGGAAATTTATCAATCACTGCATAGAGAGGAAGTTACCGTGGTTTTGATGTGCCACGATAACTGATAAATAGGCAACAGTGTGAACAAGGCAAAATCTCGCCTTAATTACTAAAAATCGCTAATTTTGCAGCAAACCCCATAAAAAAGCTTCCTACCGCACAGTTACCCAATTTAGCCAATATTTGTTTTTCACGTAAAAAACGCGCGATAAGATAACCACTAAAAATCAGCAGACTAAGATAAATAAAGCTGACAAGCTCCAAAATAGACGCGAGCACCAAATATGGAACCCAAGCGTGCGAGTAATTAAAGTCAATAAATTGAATAAAAAAGGAGATATAAAATAGAATCGCTTTTGGATTAGTTAAGCTTAGGATCAACGCACGCGTAAAAATTTTCTCTGATTTAACCACCATTGGCTCAGTATCTGAACTTGCTAATTTTTTTTGCTTAAAAGTCGCATAAAGAATTTTGCAACCTAAGTACAACAGGTACGCCGCGCCTAAATACCTTACGACCATAAAAAGTGTAGGTGACGCTTTTATCACTGACGCAACCCCAATAAATGAGAGAAAGATGAGTATTGCATCACCGGTAAATACGCCTAATGCTGCCCGATACCCTGCTTGAGTACCATGAGATGTACTTGATTTTAAAACATATAATGAATTTGGTCCCGGCACTATGATGATAAAAATCAACCCTGCCATATAAGTCCAGAAATTCAAAACACCAAAACTTTCAAACATAATGAAAACCTTAACTATTTTTTTCTTATTACTATCACAATCTTAACCAGTTGTGAATATTTATAAATTCAATTATTACCATAACATTTAAAAATATGAAATAAGCTAATAATAATGATTATTTTTAAATATGCCTTATTTTCATAATATCAAAGTGCTTATAAACAATTTAACTTACTAATAAATAAAGGAGCTGATATGTCTCTGATCCAATCAGGTATTCAAGCGGGTATATTTGAACAGTTTTACCCAACCACGCTTGTCTACACTGCTGCAAAAAAAATATTCTTCTTAGGCCATACTCCTCAAGATAAGGCCTACTTTATTTATAATGTTAGTGATAAAGGGATTATTGATACAAGTGCTCCTATCCATAAAGGGAAATTAAACAGCTACCTTAGCAATCTACAATATGTACAAGATTTAACGCTGAATAAACAGTATATTTATGGTTATAATTTAGAAGAAAAGACCATTCAATTCTTTGTTGTTTTAGATAATGGCAATCTTGAAAATGTTTACGACTTTACTTTTAACGCTAACGGCATGCAAATTAGAACAGCGTCGTTCTTCGTTATCAACGGTATTTTATACTATTACTACCAGTATGAAAAATCAAAAAATTGGGAATCATTCTCTGTCGTAATTGTAAAATAATAGTGTTTGATAGCTAAAGAGTTCCTTTTAAGGATTGGTAACCCCAATCCTTTATTTTAACAGTTATCTCTTATATAAGATTAAAGCAACCACACTAAATAAGATAATTTTAGATAAGCCTTACAGTCAGCGTTTTCAATATTAATTAACCCGATAAATAATAAAACCCCACCGTCTAAAATTTATAGTCACTGTAATGCTAAATCTTTAATCCATAATAAACTAATGACACATAACAAAGAATACTAAATAATACAAAAAATTGTATATCTAAAAAACAGGCTAACTTAATACAATCGACTTCGATGTGTTTATTCTATTTTTCCCTATTAAATAGAGATAGCTCATACTCTCTAAGATAATATTACTAATACACATTCTATTTAGCACATAATAATAAATGTTATCATATTGAACAATGTTTATTATCTTTGCTATGGAAATTATAGCCACGCTTATCCCTTTTCCAGTTATGCATAATAAATAATACAATTTTTTAACATAAAAAGAAGATGTTAGGTGAAATTGATAGAATTAGTATTTAATTTCCCTATTTCCGTGTAGAATTAGTCACCTCATTAGAATTATTTATGGTAACAGATTTAACTGATTGAAATGGCACTATTAATTACTAAAAAATGTATCAATTGCGATATGTGCGAACCCGAATGCCCTAATAATGCTATCTATATGGGTGACGAAATTTATGAAATCGATGCAGATCTCTGCACTGAATGTGTCGGCCACTATGATAAACCGACCTGTCAATCGGTTTGCCCTATCAACAATACGATTATCACAGACCCACAACATATTGAAACACAAGAACAATTATGGGATAAGTTTGTCATGATCCATCATGCTGATAAAATTTAGCCTATTAGCACTTTCTACCTGTTCCCAGACACTTACTCACGACCCAGCGCTATCGCTGAGTGTTGATTACCCCCGCCGCATAACGGCGAGGTATCATCCTCTTCTTATCAAATATGCCCTCTGGATAAGAAGAGTTATTGAGCCTATTGTGTGCCAATTACACACTTTCAATAATCACCGTTGCAGCGGCATAATGGCGCTCATCCGTAATAGATACGTGAATATGCGTTACGTTCATACGCTGCGCTAGTTTTTCAGCCTCCCCCACCAATGTTAGTAGCGGTTTCCCCAAAGAGTCATTACTGACTTCAAATTGGTTAAAGGCCAATCCATTACGAATTCCGGTACCGAGCGCCTTAGCTGCCGCCTCTTTAACCGCAAAACGTTTTGCTAAGAAACGAGCTGGCTGAGCTTGTTGTTGAAACTGCGCAAATTCATTTTCAGTCAATATCCGTTTCGCTAAGCTGTCAGCTGAACGTTTAATCACCGCTTCTATTCGGGCTATTTCAACAATATCCGTACCAAGACCTACGATTGCCATTAGTAACGCGCTTCTCTGAGTAGTTTTTTCATATCTGCCACCGCATTCGCTAGGCCGCTAAATAACGCTCGCCCAATAATGGCATGCCCGATATTCAATTCATAAATTTCAGGTAATAGCGCGATCCGCTGAACATTATGATAAGTTAAACCATGGCCCGCATTTACTTTTAGGCCTTTCCCTGCCGCATAAGCTACGCCATCACGAATTCGACGATATTCGATTTCTTGTTCTTGCTCCGTTTTCGCATCTGCATATGCACCTGTATGTATCTCAATAAATGGTGCACCTGCTGCTTGCGCCGCATCAATTTGAGTGTGATCAGCATCAATAAACAGAGATACTTGAATACCGGCTTCAGTCAAGCGTTTAACAGCATCAGTAATTTTGGGTAATTGCCCCGCCACATCAAGCCCCCCTTCCGTCGTGACCTCTTCACGCTTTTCAGGTACTAGGCAGCAAAATGCAGGCTTCACTCGACATGCAATGTTAATCATTTCCTCTGTCACTGCCATTTCAAGGTTCATTCTGGTTTGAATAGTCTCTTTTAGCAGCTCAATATCCCTATCAGTAATATGGCGGCGATCTTCTCGTAAATGCACAGTAATACCATCAGCTCCTGCTTGTTCTGCAACAAATGCGGCTTGTACAGGATCAGGATACTGTGTTCCCCGTGCATTTCTCACTGTTGCGATATGATCTATGTTTACACCTAACAAAAGCTCAGCCATTTTTCACTCCCTATCATAAATACAGTCAAGTACGCTCAATGCCCCTATCCTACTGCAATTTAATATTGAGTGGGAATAAATCTCCATCGCTTCGAGCGCCTTTCCATATTTTGACGACTTTTTCAGCAAACTTATTAGATTTTGGGAAGCGGCTCGTAAAATATCGGCGTGGTGCAGATTTTGATTTGGCATACTGACCATTGTCGGTCACACTTAGCTCATGATTTTGGTGTATTACCAACAGGGGGCTTAGTAAATTGTCGGAATAGTTCGCGGCTCTTTAGCGGTTTTCCACCTAAATAGGGTTTCAAGGCTATACGAGTAAAGCGTTTAGCCGCTCTCAGTGTGTCACTGTCGAGGAATTCGCGTGCTGCCAAGGCTTTAAGGTGTTTACCAGTAAAACTAAGTTGGTCGATGACTAAACTACCAATAAAACCTTTTTCTTCTCGATAACGGTAAGTCATTGTGTCTGAAACAGGCTCGCCACTACCTGCGCAATGAAGAAAATCAACACCGTAACCAAGGTAGGATAACAAGGCTAGCTCAAATTGGCGTAACGCAGCTTCAGGTGTGTGTTCACTAGCAGCAAGTAATTGTAAGCAAGAAAGGTAATCAAAGAATAATGCTGAATACGGAGTACCAAATTCAATGACTCTCGTCACTAATTCATTGAGATATAACCCACTATAAAGTACGGTTCCCGTTAGTGGTAATGAGAGTGAAATAGGGTCTGCATGGGTTAATGTTTTAATCTCGCCTTTGCCACCCCAGCGGATTAACAAAGGTGTAAAGGGCTGCAAGCAGCCCCTAAAAGGTGAACGGTTTCGGCGAGCCCCTTTTGCTAATAAGCGGATTTTGCCTTCCCCTTCAGTGAAGAAATCGACTAATAAGCTCGTTTCACTAAAGGGTCTAGAATGGAGTACAAACGCACGTTGCCAGCCACTCACAATTTCACCAATAAATTTATTTTAGGTCATCAACATAGCCTAAGCTGCGTAATGCACGTTCATCATCCGCCCAGCCAGCTTTCACTTTAACCCACAGTTCAAGGTGTACTTTGGTATCAAACAGCTTTTCCATATCGATGCGGGCTTCCGTACCGATTGTTTTAAGCTTACTACCTTTATTACCAATCACCATTTTCTTTTGGCCTTCACGTTCAACAAGGATCAAGCCATTGATATGGTATCCCCCCCTTTCCATCATTTTGAACTGCTCAATTTCAACAGTCACAGAATAAGGAAGTTCATCACCTAAGAAACGCATCAATTTTTCACGAATGATTTCTGATGCCATAAATCGCTGAGAGCGATCGGTAATATAATCTTCAGGGAAGTGATGCTCAGCTTCAGGAATGTGCTGCTTAACAATTTTAGCAATCGTATCAACGCCTTTACCTTTTTCAGCACTAATTGGCACAACGTCCAAAAAGTTCATTTTTTGGCTGACAAAGCCAATATGCGGTAACAGCACTGTTTTATCCGTGACATTATCAATTTTGTTAATTGCTAAAATCACAGGGCAGCGAAGACCTTTTAATTTGTTGAGTACCATTTCATCGTCGTCAGTCCAATTCGTGCCTTCTACGACAAAAATAACTAGCTCAACATCCCCTATTGAACTTGAAGCTGCACGGTTCATCAAACGATTGATTGCACGTTTTTCTTCAATATGCAGGCCTGGCGTATCCACATAGATGATTTGATATTCATCTTCAGTATGGATCCCCATAATACGGTGGCGCGTCGTTTGAGGCTTTCTCGACGTAATTGAAACTTTTTGCCCCAATAGCTGGTTTAATAGCGTTGACTTACCGACATTTGGTCGCCCAACAATAGCTACAAAGCCACAGTGGGGTAATTTTTCACTCATTCAATCTCCAAAATTTTCAATGCTTGCTCCGCAGCGGCCTGCTCAGCTTTACGTCGACTTGAACCAACCCCGTTAATAGGTTGTTCAATACCACTGACTTGGCAGTGGATAGTAAATTCCTGATCATGAGCCTCACCTTTAACTTGGACAACGATATAGTTAGGCAAAGGCAAATGACGCCCCTGTAGATATTCTTGTAGTCTCGTTTTCGGGTCCTTTTGCTTGTCACCCGGGCTGATTTCATTCAACCTAGTTTGATACCAATCTAAAATAATTTTTTCTATTGTTTGGATATCACTATCGAGAAAGATCCCCCCGATCAATGCTTCCACTGTATCAGCGAGGATAGATTCACGGCGGAAACCGCCACTTTTTAGTTCGCCTGGCCCTAAACGTAAACACTCGCCAAGCTCAAATTCACGAGCAATTTCCGCCAGTGTATTTCCGCGCACTAGCGTTGCTCTCATGCGACTCATATCTCCTTCATCCACTTTCGGGAAGCGATGATATAAATCATTTGCGATCACAAAACTTAAAATAGAATCGCCAAGGAACTCTAGGCGCTCGTTATGCTTACTGTTTGCACTGCGATGCGTAAGCGCCTGAATTAAAAGATCGTGTTGATTAAACTTATAACCAAGTTTTCGTTGCAATTGCTCAAGTAAAGAGGGGTTCATGCGCGTTCAGCCATTTCTCTGATTGACAAAAAAGCACACGCAACAGACCTGTAAAAAACAAAACTGTTGCGTTTGCACTGACTCTTAACGCTTTTATCTTTCATTTATATAATAGAACTAAGCTTAAAATTCAGCATAACACTATTAATGAATAAAATGATAAGAGTTAATTAAGAAGCCAATAAATATTAATTTAAATTATATTGTACACTGAGATAAACAATAATGCTTCGGTTTATACGGGTTTTCACACGAAAACCCGTATAAATCTACCTTATGAACCTAGTGGCCCAATTCGGCTAAAGCGAATACCTGTCGGCCATTCACCTTCTTGTTTCTCAAGACTTAGCCAGATAAATACAGCGCGACCAACCAAATTTTGTTCCGGAACAAAGCCCCACATACGGCTGTCTGAGCTGTTATCTCGGTTATCCCCCATCATGAAGTAGTGTTTCTCAGGTACAATCCACTCATTTGGCGGCATATTAGGCTGTATGTAACGAGATTCCGTAATGGCCTGACGAATAATCAAAATCTGGTGCTCGACGGTATCGAGAGTTTCACTTCTTTGATATTGACGTAATGCATTTCTTGGCAATGGTTCGTCAAGAGGAATTTCATAGTTACCTTTTTGGCTATCGACCAAAGACTCCACATTGAAAAACATGGTCCACTCACTCGGCGCTAACGGACCATATTTTATTGGAAGTTGTTTCGTACAGTTATTATCTGCGCAATTCGGATAAATTGTCAGCTCTTTAGCGTTTGGATCATAAACAATTTTATCACCCGGTAAGCCAATAACCCGTTTTACATAATCAATTGTTGGATTTTCTGGATATTTAAATACGGCAATATCACCACGCGCAGGTTTTCCCGTTTTAATTAACGTCGTTTGCGTAATGGGATCTTTTAGACCATAAGCAAACTTCTCAACCAGCATAAAATCCCCAACCAACAACGTTGGCATCATTGACCCAGATGGAATTTGAAAGGGTTCATAAATAAATGAACGAACCACCAATACAATCGCTAATACTGGGAAAATCGAGGAGCCTGTTTCAACCCACGATGGACGGCGTACAGCTTTATCCATCTCATCTTGAGTTAATGAGCCTTGACTCACTTCCTGTATATGTTTGAGCTTTTTCTTCCGCTCAGGCGAAAATTTAAAGCGATCTAAACACCAAATAATCCCCGTAATCACTGTCGCCAGTGTTAGGATCAAGGCAAAGGTGTTAGCCATTGAGACTCCTTGTAATTTTAGTTGTCTTTACCAACATGCAAAATAGCGAGGAAAGCTTCTTGAGGTAATTCAACATTACCCACTTGCTTCATGCGCTTCTTACCTTCCTTCTGCTTCTGCAACAGTTTCTTCTTACGGCTAACATCACCACCATAACATTTAGCCAGTACGTTTTTACGCAATTGTTTAACGGTAGAGCGAGCAATAATATGGTTACCAATTGCAGCTTGGATCGCGATATCAAACTGTTGACGAGGGATTAAATCCTTCATTTTTTCAACCAATTCACGACCACGATACTGTGAGTTAGCTCGGTGAGTGATCAATGCCAAGGCATCCACACGCTCGCCGTTGATCATAACATCAACACGAACCATGTCTGACGTTTGGAAACGCTTAAATGCATAATCCAAAGAAGCATAACCACGAGATGTTGATTTCAAGCGATCGAAGAAATCCAATACCACTTCTGACATTGGAATATCATACGTTAATGAAACTTGATTACCATGATAGACCATATTTGTCTGAACGCCGCGTTTTTCCACACAAAGTGTAATAACGTTGCCAAGATACTCTTTAGGCATCAGCATGTGACATTCAGCAATTGGCTCACGCAACTCTTCGATATTATTCAATGGTGGCAACTTAGCGGGGCTATCGACATAAACGATTTCACCGTTCGTTTGCACAACTTCATACACAACGGTCGGAGCCGTGGTGATCAGATCTAAATTGTATTCACGCTCTAAGCGCTCTTGAATGATCTCCATATGCAGCAGGCCAAGGAACCCGCAACGGAATCCGAAGCCAAGAGCACTAGAGGTTTCAGGCTCATAAAAGAGTGACGCATCATTCAAGCTCAACTTGCCTAGTGCATCACGGAATGCTTCATAATCGTCTGAACTGACTGGGAATAAACCTGCATAAACTTGAGGTTTAACTTTTTTAAACCCAGGTAATGCTTTATCAGCAGGATTACGAGCGCCCGTTAAAGTATCCCCGACAGGTGCCCCTGTGATATCTTTAATCGCACACACTAACCAACCAACTTCACCGCAACTGAGAGAGTCGCGATCAATTTGTTTTGGTGTGAAAATACCAAGACGATCCGCGTTGTACACTTGGCCCGTGCTCATCACCTTAATTTTATCGCCTTTGCGTAACGTACCGTTTTTAATACGGATAAGTGATACAACACCTAAATAATTATCAAACCATGAGTCGATAATAAGCGCCTGTAAAGGTGCCTCTGCGTCACCTTCTGGCGCAGGGATAGATTGCACTAAACGCTCAATAACATCTTGAACGCCAATCCCCGTTTTTGCCGAACAACGTACCGCATCATGCGCATCAATGCCCACAATATCTTCAATTTCTTCTGCAACGCGTTCAGGATCAGCCGCTGGTAAGTCGATTTTGTTCAACACAGGAACAACTTCAAGATCCATTTCAATCGCTGTATAGCAGTTAGCTAGCGTTTGAGCTTCAACCCCTTGCCCAGCATCAACAACGAGCAGCGCACCTTCACAGGCAGCTAATGAGCGTGATACTTCATAAGAGAAGTCAACGTGGCCTGGGGTATCGATAAAGTTCAATTGATAGGTCTCACCATCGGAGGCCTTATAATCCAGCGTCACACTTTGCGCTTTGATTGTAATTCCGCGTTCACGTTCTAAATCCATAGAGTCTAGAACCTGAGCCGCCATTTCTCTGTCCGTTAAACCACCACAAATCTGAATAATACGGTCAGACAACGTGGATTTACCATGGTCGATGTGAGCAATGATAGAAAAGTTTCTTATGTTATTGATTTTCAAGGTAATATCTTCTTTTAAATTGCCTACAAAATCAGCTCTGCATAAATAGGTATCGCAGAACTAAAATGCTATGATTATCACAAGATTACTAATTAGCTGCATTTTACATAGAAGATCTCTGTAACACAAAGGTTCAATGTAAAACAACTGTAAACTATGCGGGTTTTTGCTAGATAGGAGCGCTGAACTCGCCAAACCGCCTATCAAGCAAGGCGGTTTCACTCAGCAATCAACTTGAACTGACAGTTCGTTGGGGGGTAAGCCTATTTGTAAGATAACTGGTTGAAATGCAGTCTCATCCCGCCAATAAGAGGCGATTTTACGCGCTAAAAAGAAGCCTAAAAAGCCACCAGCGACACCAGAAAGAGCAACCCAGACTTGTTCAAACCCCGCTAATTGTACTAACGCTGCAACCAGAAATAGGCCAATCAACGGGGTTAAATAAACGAGCATAGCAGAGCGCAGCAAACTCCCTTCAGGAATTCCAACCTCCACTTTTTGCCCAACAACTAAAGGTTGCTCAATGTCAACTTCGAGCTGATGTTCGGTATTTGGCCCTATTTTACTCAATGCGTATGAACCACATGCCGCGCGCGCGCTACAGCTACCACACCCAGAAGAAGCCCCATAACGCAATAACGCCCTTCCTTGGTGCCAACGAATAACTGTTGCCCACTCTTTTATCATCATCTACTCCTGAAAACGAATGCTTGCAGCGACTTGCTGTGCCGTTGATAACGGCAGTTCACCTATTATGGTAATCACATTTTGTTTCTGAGTCATTGTATAAATTGTGCGGCGGCCATTTTGGACTGGTTGTTCTAAAGGCAAGCCTTGCTCAGCTTTAGTGACATTAACCGAAAAAGTGAATAAGCCATCACTAAATAATGCGCTCTCTACCTCATCATTTTCGGCAAGTTTACGTTTTGAACGAGAGACTTCTTCAAACCCAGGAGGTAAAAGTCCAACACGCCATTTAAATGACGGACGATTATCCTGAGGGGAGACTAGCAGCGGTGGTAAATTAATCTTACTTAAATTCACTAGAGAGTCATTCACCGTTTTGCTGTCTAGCACTGTTGAAATGACGCGAAACTGTTCTAACGTTTGGTTATTGTTATCTAAGAGATCGACCCGTAATGGCAACTTATTTTCTTCATCAATCAGAAGAACATAATTAAAACGAGAGTTATCTTTAGAAATAATGCGAATAACGAGTGAAGGCTTATCACCGATATGGGTTCGCCCCGCATCGATAAAATTATAGTACGGTTTGATTTTGTCATAATCAGCAAATAATACCGAAGGCAAATTATCGACAATATGCTTCCCATTTAAGCTGAAGGCATCAAAACCGGGTTCAAAATAACTGATCCTTTCCCCTTTTTGCACTATTTCACGCCGCGTAGAATCCATTTGGATCATTTGAGAGACAGGAACATTATTAATGATCCCATGTCGATAACGGACAGGCACGATGCTTCTGGGACTAAAGGACATAAAAGACATTTCGTAGGAAAGATTTTGGGCAGCGCTCCCCATCTCTTTAAAGAGAGCTTCGGCATTTTGTTGAGATGCCGAAGCTTGATTAGATAAAATCAGGCTGCCCGCCAGGCAGATGACGGATAACCACTTATTCATTAGCGCGCTTTAGCTCCAGCGGGTGCTGTAGTAATATCATCATTATCATGATATTGCTGATTAAGCATTGAACGTCTTTCAATTTCATATTGCTGTAGCATTGCATTTACACGCTGATTTTGTTGCTCAACTTGTTGCATTTGTTGCTCGTTACCAAAAAGTTGACCATCAGAGAAATTTAAACTCACAGGTGCGCCTGCTCCAACGGGAACGGTGTTAAACACAGGTTCATCAATCACCGATTCCGTTGAATTACTTTGATTATACTGCTGCACCCCAACGATAACAGCAAGGGATACACATGCTGCAACACCAATTTGGGTGATTTGACTTGCCCATGGACGAATTTTTTGCCAGAACGGCATCGCGCCCCATGTTGCAGGTTCAGGCTGTGACTCAACAACTACCTGAGGATTAATACGCACAACTTCATTCTCTAATGCTGCGGCGACTTTACCCGCTATGTCAAAATTGATGACATCAGGTGTGTCATTACGCAGAGTATCACGAATAAGATGATAGCTCTCCCAACGTTTTTGTAACGTTGAATCACATGAAATGGCATTTAACAGTTCTACATCTAGAACTTCGCCATCCATCATTGCGGAAAGTTTCTCTCTTTGCATGCCCGAATACCTTCAGTTAATTGCATCACAATTACAGTTTAATGCCCTGATTTCGCTATTTTTTGCACGTTATCTTGTGTTCCAAAAAACAATTCAATAAACACAAACATATTAGTGCTGCTGGATCAGTGGCTGTACTTTATTATCAATAGCTTCTCTTGCTCTAAAGATACGCGAACGCACGGTGCCTACAGGACAATCCATGATCTCGGCGATCTCTTCATAGCTTAAACCATCAAGTTCTCTGAGTGTTATTGCCATTTTTAAATCTTCAGGTAACGACTCAATGGTTCGAAAAACTACTTTCTTCAATTCATCAGACAACATTAAGTTCTCTGGGTTCGATATTTCTTTCAAAGCGCTTGCAGTTTCGTAGTTTTCTGCATCGCTTGCTTCAAGATCTGACGCGGGTGGGCGCCTATCTTGAGCGACTAAATAATTTTTAGCCGTGTTTACCGCAATACGATATAGCCAAGTATAAAAAGCACTATCACCGCGAAACGACCCTATCGCACGATAAGCTTTGATAAAAGACTCCTGAGCAACGTCAGGTACATCCGCTTGTGGTACATAACGGGAAACCAAGCTTGCAACTTTGTGCTGGTATTTTACAACCAGTAAGTTGAACGCTTTTTGATCGCCCTTTTGGACTTTTTCGACCAACATCTGGTCCGTTAGTTGCTCGCTCATTACTGGGAAAATCTCCCGCGCTCAGGCTGTAAATTTGTTAACTTGATCATGTCTCCCTTCCTAAAGCAAGCGTTACTTTGAGTAGTAAAAACAAGTGAAGTTCAATTTAATACATAAAAATAGTAAAAAATTGACAAAAAACCGTGTGACTACCGATAGAGGATCTAAGTGATCCTAATTAATTTATCGCTAATTTATACATTATTCTACGTATCACACCGCTTTATTTACCCTAAGTACCAAACCTGACTCAACCCCCTAGTAGATATACAAGGCTGAACGCTATTTCACAAATAGCATTGCCAAGCCTGATAGGCTAACATGAAACTTCCAATAGATACTATACTGTGACTGCTCTCTGCCGTAAACGGCTAGGCCTGCCACTTCTTAGGGCGCAACCGTCTGTATAACGGGTTTTATGCTGCCCCTTATGGGTAGAAACGACGAGTATATACAACATGCAAACACTTATGAACGATCCCACACAGCATTACACTGATATTCTGATTATTGGCAGCGGTGTCGCTGGGCTTTCCGCCGCTTTACGACTTGCTCCTTTTCATAAAGTTACTCTCCTAAGTAAAAGCACACTCAATGAAGGGGCTTCTTATTACGCACAAGGTGGAATTGCAGCCGTTTTCGATAATACCGACAGCATTGAATCCCATGTAGAAGATACTTTAATTGCAGGCGCAGGTATTTGTGAAAGAGAGGCCGTCGAATTTATCGCCTCGAATGCCAAAGAGTGCGTTCAGTGGTTAATTGATCAAGGCGTACTATTTGACACGGAAGTGACTGAAACAGGTGAAACCCAATATCACCTCACTCGCGAAGGTGGACACAGCCATCGCAGGATCCTTCATCATGCAGATGCAACTGGCAAAGAGGTTGAAACGACTCTCGTCAACCTCGCTTTTGCGCATCCGAATATCCATGTTAAAGAGCGCTATAATGCGGTTGATCTCATTCGCTCCGATAAGATCGGATTAGCAGGCGAAAGCCGTATTGTCGGTGCCTATGTTTGGAATCGGCAAAAAGAGCACGTTGAAACGATCCGAGCAAAAATCGTTGTTTTGGCTACAGGCGGCGCCGCAAAAGTCTATCAATACACAACAAATCCCGACATCTCTTCTGGGGATGGCATTGCGATGGCATGGCGTATTGGATGTAGTGTCGCTAACTTAGAATTCAATCAATTTCATCCAACCTGCCTCTTTCATCCGCAAGCTCGCAATTTTCTATTAACGGAAGCGTTACGTGGTGAAGGAGCCTATTTGAAACGCCCTGATGGAAGCCGTTTCATGCCCGACTATGATCCACGCTGTGAATTAGCGCCGAGAGACATTGTTGCGAGAGCGATCGACCATGAAATGAAACGCTTAGGTGCTGATTGCATGTACCTTGATATTAGCCATAAACCCGCTGATTTTATTCAAAGCCACTTTCCTACCATCTATGAAAAACTGATGACACTTGGTTTAGATCTGACGAAAGAGCCGATCCCCATTGTACCCGCAGCCCATTACACATGCGGCGGTGTCAGCGTCGATCAAAACGGTATGACCGATATCCCCAACCTTTATGCCATTGGTGAAGTCAGTTATACAGGGTTACACGGAGCCAACCGCATGGCATCTAACTCGCTGTTAGAGTGCCTCGTTTACGGATGGTCCGCCTCACAGCATATTTGCCATGCGATCACGCAGATCGAGGATATTCCCGTTCTCCCTGAATGGGATGATAGCCGTGTACACAACTCAGATGAGCAAGTTGTGATTCAACATAACTGGCATGAGCTACGCCTATTTATGTGGGATTATATGGGGATCGTACGAACCACTAAGCGTTTAGAACGCGCCTTGCGACGCATCCATTTGTTACAGCAAGAAATTCACGACTATTATGCCAATTTCCGTATTTCTAATAACTTACTTGAACTGAGAAACCTCGTCCAAGTGGCTGAACTGATGGTTCGCTGCGCTTTAGAGCGTAAAGAGAGCCGCGGGCTACACTATACGTTAGACTACCCTGATCTGCTGGAGCATTCAGGCCCCACCGTACTCAAACCGTAATCTCATACCTAGCCAACCCTCGGGTTGGCTATTAATATTTCAAATAAAAATCCCGAATAAGCCGCTGAAAGTCTTCAGTATAGATGTTATTGTCTGCTTCTTTTAACACTAACGTTGAAATTTCTGGCTCAACTAATTCCCGCTTTAATCCCAACAACATACGGTGAAATGGCGTCGTTGCTTTATCTCGAATATTAACGCGATAAGCAGTAAACCAGCCATTACGATGCGCCATAAGCTCAACTTTTTCACCGACATCATAGGGTAATACAAGGCAAAATAGGCCATCTGTGGTTAAACAATCCATCGCACTATCTAATAATGCCTGATGGGTTAACGTCGCGGTATAGCGAGCTTGCTCTCGTTGTTCACTACTGCATGATACTGATGGCTCAAAATAAGGTGGATTACTGACAATCAAATCATACGCTTTTTGCCTTGATACACTAAACTGCGTTATATCTTGCTCAAAAATCTGTAGCCTCTCTCCCCACTTTGACTCAGCGAAATTCTCCTGTGCCTGTTGAGCCGCTGCTTTATCTAGTTCAACAGCATCAACGGTCATTTGCTGATTGCGTTGTGCGAGCATTAGCGCAATGAGTCCACTGCCGCTCCCTATATCTAACGCCTTTTTAGCCTGCTGAACAGGTGCCCATGCGCCAAGTAATACTCCATCGGTTCCGACTTTCATAGCGCAACGGTCATGACCAACAAAAAACTGCTTAAAGGTAAAACCACCTTTGCGATAGCTTTTTTTCACGTTATTCAACCACTCTAAATCGTATATTAATCAATCAATCTTTCATTATGTGACAATTTAAGAATGCAAATTTTACACTTTTTCTACAAAATAATTCTCACATTATGGGAATATTATTTGAGCATCAAAATTTTTACTGCTAAGTTCGAAAAAAAGGGGATACCATGAACAGTATTAACAGGACATTGAATATTTTATCTTACATCACTGCAAGCGCGGCTCCGGTAACTCCGCAAGTGATTTCTAACGCATTAAATATTCCAGTTTCTACTGTTTATCGATTATTAGCCATTCTCATAAATTGGGAATTTGTGACCCATGCAAAACAATATGGCACTTACACTGTTGGTGCGCAGAGTATCAAAACTCAAGAAAAATACTATCACCACAGCTTACTCATGAATTCATCCCAACTAGAACTCCAAGCTCTGAGTAAAAAGACCCAAGAAACGGTCGCTATTATTACATCAAACCTATGTGAAACTATCTGTGTTGACATGATTGAGAGTTCACAAGCCTTACGCTGCTCTTTTGTCATTGGCCGTGGTAATACTCTAATTAAAGGCGCTAGCGCGAAAACCTTGCTCGCCTTTCGAGATGAAGACTACCAATCATTAGTATTTGAAACTCATAAAGAACAGTTACCCTCCCCTGAAAGTATAACGCAATTAAAAAATGCACTGATGCAAATCCGCCAGCAAGGATATGGCGTTTCATGCAGTGAAATAGATGAAGGAGTCTTAGGCGTTTCAGCCCCTATTTTTAAAGGAAACGATGTGATTGCCGTCGTCTCTGTGATGGCACCTGAATTTCGTTCAACCCATCGAGTTGACGAGTTTATCTCTGAGACCTGCAAAGCAGCTCATAACATGACTAAACTAATTAATATGGAGTAATTATGGCAGCACCTTTTATCTGGCAAGGCCGTACTGATGGTGATACTGAGGAGCACCTACGTATCCATCAAGTCATGAATAAAAATACCCCTGCACAGTTTGCTTTAATTGGTTTTGCATCTGACGAAGGCGTTAGGCGCAATAAAGGACGGCTCGGTGCCAAAGCAGGACCTGATGCTATCCGTCAGCAGTTGGCTGGCCTTCCGATACATCACCCCTTGTCCATCCGTGATGCCGGCACTGTTCGCTGTGACGATGGCGATTTAGAAGCAGCGCAACGTCGTCTTTCGGATGAACTTATCAATATTTTATCATCAAATCAGACCCCCATTGTTTTAGGTGGCGGTCATGAAGTGGCTTTTGCCAGCTTTCAAGGACTGTTTGACTTCATCGCTCAAACCCAGCCTACAAAAACAATAGGTATCATTAATTTTGATGCGCATTTTGATTTACGAACGGCACCTGAAGCCACTTCCGGCACACCTTTTTTACAATCGGCACACTTATGCCAGCAGCATCATCGCCCATTTAATTATCTCTGTTTAGGTATTGCTGATCATGGTAATACGAAAGTGTTATTTGATACGGCGGATAAATTAGGTTGCCAATATATTCGTGATAAAGAACTAAATCACAGTCAATTACCTAAGGCCATAGAGCGGCTTCAACAGTTTATTAATAACGTCGATTATTTATATGTAACCGTTGATCTGGATGTCTTTTCTGCCGCAATTGCGCCTGGAGTCAGCGCTCCCGCAGCGAAAGGGGTCACTACTGAGATCTTTGATGAACTGTTTTCGGTGATTAAAGCCAGCAACAAAATTGCACTCTTTGATATTGCAGAGTGCAACCCAGAATTCGATATCGATAATCATACTTCAAAATTAGCAGCTTATTTGATTTACCAATTTTTATTCTAATAAACACAATAACGCGACTGATAAATCGCCCGTAGACTCAATTTGTAGCGATATAACAATAACAGTATTTGAAAAAATACTGACAAAAAATAAAGCGGCAATGATAGATCTCTAGCATGTTCTTCTTTAGTTAATCAGCTAAGTAGAAATAGGCTTTGGGATTTCAAAACTGTCGCTAGGCAGCGTACAAGCAACCTTTAAAGTATCAATAAGGATGCGGTTAGCCGCTAAAGACGACAAATTGCGAAAGCGGGCACACCGGGAAAATTATATGACATTACAACTAGACACATTATCTACACTCCTGCTTACTGTATTGTGCCTGCTTATGGGCATCCATTTAAAAAAACGTATCGAATGGCTACAACGTTTTTGTATCCCATCCCCAGTAATTGGTGGCTTCTTAGTAAGCCTGATTATTTGGGGGCTAAAATCCTTTAATTTAGCTGAAATCCAATTTGACACGAGTTTGCAAACCTTCTTAATGGTTGCCTTCTTTACCACGATTGGTATTGATGGCAGCTTTCGCATTCTCAAAAACGGCGGTAAGCTCCTGTTTATCTATCTGTTTATTTGCTGGTTTACAGTGATCTTCCAAGATACGTTTGGTGCCGGACTGGCGCATTTATTAGGCATTGACCCAGTCATTGGCGTTATGGCAGGTGGTGTTTCATTAACAGGAGGCCATGGCGGTGCTGCTGCATTTGGTCAAATGGCAGAAGGCTTAGGTGTGCAGTCAGCGACGGTTGCGGCGATTGCAGCGGCAACTTTTGGTTTAATCACCGGTAGCCTACTAGGCGGCCCCATTGCCTCTTTCCTGATTAAAAAATATAAGGTGACCATCCAAGCGGATGAGTCAGTGCAAAGCCCAAAAGTAACAGAGACCATTGCAGGTAAGATTGAGTCCATTGACGCTCATGCCTTTTTGAAAATGCTCGCTTTGGTACTCGGGATCATGGTAATTGGTCAATTCGCATCTGCACAATTTACCAAAGCAACGGGCTTCTCTTTGCCTAGCTATGTCGGTGCTATGATCATTGCGATTATTATTCGTAATATTAATGACCAAGTTAACCTATTTAAAATCAACCAAAAATCTGTTGATTTAATTTCTGAGGTCTCTCTCGGCCTATTCTTAACCATGGCAATGATGTCGCTAAAAATTTGGGAGCTCAAAGACGTTGCCTTACCACTCTTTATTATTCTATTCGCCCAAGTGGTTGTCCTCGTTCTATTGGTTGTATTCGTGATCTTTAAACTTTTAGGCAAAGATTACGATGCCGCCGTTATGTGTGCTGGATTAATGGGGCATGGATTAGGAGCGACACCTAATGCAATGGCAAATATGTCCTCTGTGTGCGAACGCTATAAACATGTCTCAATGAAAGCGTTCATGATCGTTCCGCTAAGTGGTGCTGTTTTAATTGATTTAGTTGGTATCCCTTATCATACTTGGTTAATTAATATCCTCAGCTAACCCCCCATCGCGTGCTTTTCACCTCGGAAAAGCACGCTTTCTGGCAATATCACTGCCCGTTGAAACTTAAAACAGGTACACTTTGCTAAAAGATCGATATTTTCTGATGAACAATTTGGCTAACCTGTTTATAATCAGCGCCCCAAATAGAGGTATATCATGACTGCAACCACATTTACTGAACTTGAACTCGATGAAAGCCTGATCAACGCGCTGGCAGACAAAGGCTATGAACGCCCAACTGCAATTCAGGCTGCCGCTATCCCTGCCGCAATGGATGGGCGTGACGTTTTAGGTTCAGCCCCTACTGGTACGGGTAAAACCGCCGCATTTTTGCTGCCAGCCATCCAACACTTACTTGACTTTCCAAGGAAAAAGTCCGGTCCTCCGCGAGTGCTGATATTAACACCAACGCGTGAGCTAGCCATGCAGGTTGCAGACCAAGCAAAAGAGTTATGTGCACATAACCATCTCGATATCGCTACGATTACAGGCGGTGTCGCGTATATGAACCATGCTGAAGTTTTTAGCGAAAACCAAGATATTGTTGTCGCGACAACAGGCCGCTTGCTTCAATACATCAAAGAAGAAAATTTTGACTGCCGCGCCGTTGAAATCCTTATCCTTGATGAAGCTGATCGCATGCTCGACATGGGCTTTGCCAATGATATTGAAACAATTGCAGGTGAAACACGCTGGCGTAAACAAACTATGCTGTTCTCTGCTACCCTTGAAGGCGAAGCTATTCGTGATTTTTCTGAACGACTGCTAGAAGATCCTGTTGAAATTGATGCCGAATCGTCACGTCGCGAACGTAAAAAAAATACAACAGTTTTACTATCGTGCCGATAATTTAGAACACAAAACAGCCTTGTTGTGCCATCTGCTAAAACAAGAGGATGTGACTAAGTCCATTGTTTTTGTTCGTAAGCGTGAGCGTGTCCGTGAAGTCGTACAATGGTTACGAGATGCAGGTATTGAGTCTTGTTACCTTGAAGGAGAAATGGCTCAAGCGAAACGTAATGAAGCCGTTCGTCGTTTAGTGACAGGGCAAGTCAAAGTACTCGTAGCGACCGATGTTGCATCGCGAGGACTTGATATCGATAATGTCAGTCATGTCTTTAACTTTGACATGTCGCGCACCGCTGATGTGTATCTCCACCGTATTGGTCGTACAGGTCGAGCAGGCCGCAAAGGCACCGCTATTTCACTGATAGAAGCTCATGACTATCCGCTGTTCGGTAAAGTCAGCCGTTATATTGAAGACTCCATTAAAATGCGAGTCATCGATAGTCTACGCCCAAGCACCAAAGCACCTTCAGAATCTATGATGAATAAACCAAAACCATCTAAGAAAGTGCTCGCAAAACGTAAAGAGAAAAAGAAAAAAGAAGAAGAGTCCAAAAAGAAAACCAAAGTTCGTCATCGTGACAAAAAGAACATTGGCAAACGCCGTAAACCAAATTCCTCTTCTACGACACCAACTCGCGATAACGCTGAATAATGCAACTAACGGGCTACGGCCCGTTTTTTATTGCATCATTATCATCTGCAATTTTTCACGCATTCTTTTTCCTTGCGCAGATAACATATCCACTTTAATCATATGGTTTACTAAAACATCACGGCAATCATACCCCTGATAGTTTTTAATACGCCAATCAGCACCTTGGCTCAGTAAAAACTCAGCAACTGATAATGCATGGCTCCCTAATGCATCATGTAACGATGTGTTACCTAAATCATCTACTGCGTTGATTTCTACCCCTTCAGCTAATAAAACTTCCAGTTGCTCTAACCTTCCTGACTGCGCCGCTAAATGCAAATAGGTGCGATTTTGTGGCAATGACGTTTTTCTGATTTCATCTGTATAAGCAGAACTCAGAAGAATTTTCATAAAGCGAGGATCAGTCGAACGAACGGCATACCCTAGTAGCTCATTAAAATTCGCTGGTTTATTTCTCATTGAAAGCAAGGTAGAAAATTCAGTCACATTGCCTTGCTTAATACTCTTTTCACAGCTGTTTTGCCAATCTGCCAGAGTGCTGTCATGACTCAATGCAAAATTGCAGCTAAATTCTTCTAACTGTGTATTAAAATCATCATTAACCATCGCCTGTTTATTTACCCACGGTGTAAAATGACACATCATTTTGAGAATTTTTGGCATCGTATGGGCGATAAAGTTACGTGTTAACAGACGATGAGGGAGCCAATCCCGCCACGTTTTTTCCCCTTTATAGTAATCCAACACAATTTTGTTACCTAAGGCGGGAGGAAATGGCATCACTGACTGCAACAAATCTAACCAATCATAACGAACCACATAAAAGCGAACGAGACCATCCTTTGCCACTTGTTTTGCGGTGTCGTAATCCATACCAATCTGCTTGATAGTATTCGCAGAAACACCAGCAGAGCTAAAGGCGATGCAAGGTGTCTGGCTTGCAAGAGCTGCAAATGTGGCTAATCCGCCGCCTAAAGAGTGACCTATACAAATCATATTCCCTTTAGAGACCCGATGTAGAATGTTGGTTAAATTTACCGCTTGAAAATATTGCGGTTCAAAGTAGCCCAGCCCTTGTCGTAAAATCAGCATAGAAATCAACGAGTTCATCAGAACCAGCAAAACTAATAATATACAAATCATTAAAGCGACAAATATTAGCTTCAAAACCTGTTGATTTATCGCGTAGTAAGCTTGGATCAATGCCAATTTCTTTGAGTTGCAGAGCATTAAGGCGCTCAACACCATGCAGATTTTTCCAATCTTTAAGATAGACCCCATAAGCAATTAACCCAATAAGATAATCATGCGATTGAGCATGTGGGCCTAAAAGTTGTTTTGGCGATAGCGTCTGCGTCCATTGATTTTGTTCAGAGCACAGTGCCAATACACCACTTTTTCTCTGATAGATACTAATGCTTTCTTTAATTAACGATATTTCATTTAATGAGTTAGTTTGGATACTCTGATTGATAGAAGACATAGACTCTCCCCATTGAAGATGTGATAAGGGAGATCATTAAAGGCGAAATTTCAGCAGGGAAAAAAGAATGTACTTTATTAGAGAAGAATAAAAAAAGCCATTGAATTCAATGGCTTTTTGAATTAATTTTAAACTAATACTTCTACCTTGAACAATACAACAATTACAGGCTTTCAGTAAAAGTACGAGTGATCACGTCACGTTGTTGTTCTGGTGTCAGAGAGTTAAAACGCACTGCATAACCAGAAACACGAATTGTTAACTGTGGATATTTTTCAGGGTTTTTCACCGCATCTTCTAAGGTTTCACGGCTTAAAACGTTGACATTCAGGTGTTGACCACCTTCAACACGGACTGTTGGCTTAACTTCTAAAGGTACTTCACGGTACTCCAAAAGCACCTAACTCATCCTTAGCAACAATTTGTCCTTCGTTATAATCTGCTTTTGCACAAACACAACGCGCTTCATTTTTCTCTTCATCAAGTAACCAAAAAGAGTTCAATAGCGCTGCATTGTCAGTTTTAGTAATTTGAATACCAGTAATCATGTCGACCTCCACGTTCGGGTAGGATTGGGATCAATCCACTCATTTGACTGCCAATAAAATATTTGGTCTAACCAATGTTTCTACACACTATATACCAGCTAGAACCCTCAGCTTCTTTGATATTTATCAACAATTTCAAGGGGTAATTAACCGTCATTCACCCAACACTATGTTTTAAATCAATTTTTATTATTTATAAAAATCAATTTTTTTAGTTATTTTTAAAAAATTTTTTTAATCAAATAGACAAAAGCTCGCCTTTATCTCTTGGGTCTTAAACTGTAAGCTTATAGACATAATTTGTTTGTTATAGGAATTTTCATGTCAAACACACCTACTTGGCACGACGTCATTGGCTCAGAAAAAACACAGGCTTATTTTAAAGACACGCTTGCCTATGTGGCGAACGAACGTCAAAAAGGAAAAATTATTTATCCCCCCACAGCAAGATGTGTTTAACGCCTTTAGATATACCGAGCTTGCCGATGTTAAAGTCGTCATTTTGGGTCAAGATCCTTATCATGGTCCGGGTCAAGCCCATGGCTTATCTTTCTCAGTTCTTCCGGGAATTAAGCCCCCCTCCCTCATTGGTCAATATGTACAAAGAGTTAGAAAACGACATCCCTGAGTTTAAACGCCCCCAATCATGGCTATCTACTGAGTTGGGCGCAACAAGGGGTACTCTTGTTAAATACAGTATTAACCGTAGAGCAAGGCAATGCGCACTCTCATGCCCATTTAGGGTGGGAAACTTTTACAGATAAAGTGATTGCTGCCATTAATGAGCATAGAGAAGGCGTTGTTTTCTTGTTGTGGGGTTCACATGCCCAAAAGAAAGGCCGTATCATTGATACTAAGCGCCATCATGTACTAAAAGCCCCTCACCCATCGCCGTTGTCAGCTCACCGGGGTTTTTTAGGTTGTGGGCACTTCTCACAAACGAATCAACTATTGCAGCAGCAAGGGCTTGAAGCCATCGATTGGACGCCTGTTATCGAAGCTTAACTTTTTTGAGTGACAAAAAAACCGGGTCGCTATTGCTCACCCGGTTTCAATTTAGTTATGCGTTAATTACTTAGAAACGATAACCATTGCAGGTCTTAATAAGCGACCGTTTAAAAGATAACCTTTTTGCATCACATCAATCACTTGGTTTTGGTTGATGGTCAGGCGATTCAACCATTGTCATTGCCTGATGGACTTCAGGGTTAAAGGCCACATTGGACTCACCAACGACTTCAATACCAAATTTCCCGACAGCACTTAAAAAGGTTTTAAGAGTTAAATCTAAGCCTTCTAACATTGCTTTTGATGTTTCGCTTTCATGATCAGCGGCATCAATAGCACGTTCTAAGTTATCAATCACGGGTAACAACTCATTTTGAAAATTTTTCAAGCGCAAATTTATGCGCTTTTTCAATATCTTGCTCCGTACGGCGACGGATATTTTCAATTTCAGCATGTGCACGTAGCATCGCTTCGCGCTCCACTTTTTGTGACGCTGCGAGTTGTTCTTCAAGCTCAGCAATACGCGCTGCTAACGCTTGTACTTCTGCCTGTGGATCCGCCTGCTGCGCTTCTTGCTCTTGCTCTAACTCCGACTTTTGCTCTTCATTTAGCTCAGGGGCTTGCTCATCATGCATGTTTTGTTCTTTACTACTCATGAATTTCTCCGCGTATTTAGCATTAATCCCATTTATTAGAGTATTATGGGGATATAAAACAGGGATTCAAGGGACGTCACGCAATGAGAGGCCAAAAAATTATGCGTAAGGGTAATAACACGCAAAAAACAAATTTTCGAACTATCGGTATTGTGGGGCATCCACGTCATCCCGAAGCTTTAGCGACCCATGAATTAATCTATAATTGGCTATTATCTAAAAATTATCATGCCATTATTGATAAACAAGTGGCCAAAGATTTAAAACTACAAAATGCGAACACAGGTAACCTTACAGAGATTGGTCAACAGGCTGATTTAGTTATTGTTGTTGGCGGTGACGGCAACATGCTAGGGGCTGCTAGAATTCTATCTCGCTACAATAATAAAGTGATTGGTGTTAACCGCGGGAACCTTGGATTTCTCACTGATCTTGATCCTGATAATGCTTTACAGCAATTATCTCGCGTGTTGGATGGCGAATATCATGAAGAACAACGTTTTTTGCTGGAAGCACAAGTAATAAAACCGAATCAGAAAGCACGAAAAAGTAGCGCAATTAATGAGGTGGTATTACACCCCGGTAAAGTCGCTCATATGATTGAATTCGAAGTGTACATTGATGATCGTTTTGCCTTTTCACAACGCTCTGATGGGTTAATTATCGCCACTCCGACAGGCTCGACAGCCTATTCACTCTCTGCTGGAGGGCCAATTCTCACACCAAATCTTGATGCAATTGTACTCGTCCCTATGTTCCCACATACGCTCTCTTCACGCCCATTAGTGATCAGCAGTGATAGTCGTATTCGCCTGAAATTTTTACGCAGTAATATTGACTATGAAGTGAGCTGTGATAGCCAAATCATGCTTCCTATACAAGATGGTGAAGAAGTCGTCATACAGCGTAGTAATAAAAGTTTAAATCTTATTCACCCAAAAGATTATAACTATTTCAATACGTTAAGCTCAAAATTAGGCTGGGCCAAAAAAACTTTCTAATTTTTTTCATCTGCCTCTTTACTGTATAAAAAAACAGGATACACTGTATACAAACACAGGTGTGTATTTTCACAGGAGAGCGCAGATGCTTACCCAACTTACCATTAATAATTTTTGCTATCGTTCGTGATCTGGAAATCGATTTTCGTAGCGGTATGACCACAATTACAGGTGAAACTGGTGCAGGTAAATCTATCGCTATTGATGCACTTGGTCTCTGCTTAGGTAGCCGCGGCGATGCCAATATGGTACGTCCCGGCGCACAACGCGCTGACTTATGTGCACGCTTCTCCTTAGTGGATGCAGATATGGCTGCCAAGTGGCTCATTGAACATGAACTTGATAATCAAAGTGAATGTCTTTTACGGCGTACCATTACGTTAGATGGCCGTTCACGTGGTTTTATTAATGGTACAGCGGTGCCACTTTCACAGCTTCGTGAACTGGGCGCTCTGCTTATCCAAATCCATGGGCAACACGCACATCAGCTTTTACTCGATAATAACCATCAGAAATCACTGCTGGATGCCTACGCCAATCAACAAGAGCGTCTCTTACAAATGAAACACGCATGGCAAAAGTGGCATGATTCATGCCAACAGCTCGCCATGTTTCAAAAACAGATGCAAGAGCGTGAGTCGCGTCAACAGTTGCTTGATTATCATTTAAAAGAATTAGCTGAGTTTTCACCTGTTCAAGGTGAATTTGAAAGTATTGAGCAGGAATATAAGCAACTCGCTAATTACGGGCAGTTTTTAACGCTTGGGCAAAATGCCATGCAAATAATGTCCGAGAGTGATGATGCTAATATTTTGAGTTTACTCAACAGCGCCAAGCATGAATTAGCCGAGCTAGCATCCCTTGATACTAAATTTTCTAGTCTACTCGATATGCTAGAAGAAGCATCTATTCAAGTCAGCGAGGCAAGCGATGAGTTAAGGCATTATTGTGATCAGTATGAATTGGATCCTAATCGCTTGTATGAACTTGAACAGCGTATATCAAAACAAATTAGCCTTGCTCGTAAACATCATATTATGCCAGAGGCATTACCTGAGCTTTATCAGCAGTTATTAGACGAACAAGAAAAAATAGCCAACCAAAATGAAGATTGTGAAATGCTAAGTGAGCAAGTTCACCAAGATCATCAACATGCGATGGCTTGTGCTCAAGATCTGCACCAAGTTCGTTTAGAGTATGCTCAAGAACTGAGTCAACTGATCACTAATAGTATGCATCAACTTTCTATGCCTCATGGTCGGTTTACTATTGATGTTAAGTTTACCCCTGAGCATCTACAGCCAGATGGGGCAAGCAAGGTGGAGTTCAATGTCACAACAAACCCAGGGCAACCACATCAAGCACTTGCTAAAGTTGCTTCTGGAGGTGAATTATCACGTATCGCATTGGCTATTCAGGTGATCACAGCGAAAAAAATGGATACACCAGCACTGATTTTTGATGAGGTCGATGTCGGTATTAGCGGCCCAACGGCTGCTATTGTTGGGCGATTACTCCGTGAATTAGGTGAATCAACCCAAGTCATGTGTGTAACACATCTACCCCAAGTTGCAGGCTGTGGGCACCATCATTTTTATGTCAGTAAAGAAACGAACGGCATAGAAACCGAAACACATATGCAATTACTTGATAAAAAATCACGTTTACAAGAACTTGCACGTTTATTAGCAGGCAGTGAAGTGACCAAAAACACATTGGCAAATGCAAAAGAGTTACTTGCCGCATAAATTTTGACAACTTTTTTGCACTCCTATGGTCTTAGAGTCAATACGGAAGGTTTTAAAATGTATCAATGTCGATTATCATTGATGTTCTGACTCCAAAAGGAATGAGATATCCATGCGTTATAAACTGTTAACTGCTGCTGCACTATCACTCGCATTAATGTCATCAGGTTGTTCAATGATGGAGCGTCTGGTCTATCACCCTGACATTAACCAAGGTAATTACCTGACAGCGAAAGATGTTGCTAAGATACAAAAAGGAATGACTCAGCAACAGGTCGCGTATACTTTGGGCACACCAATGTTAACCGACCCGTTTGGTACTCAAACTTGGTATTATGTTTTCCGCCAAGAGCTTGGTCATGATCCCGTTAAGCAACAAACTTTGACTCTTAGCTTTGACCGTAATGGTATCCTGACTGATATCAAAAATGAGAAGGATCTTTCAGAGCAGGAATCTATGGAAGCAAAAGAAATTGAAAATGCACAGCCAGTATCTGCTGAGCCTGCTTCTAGCAACACTGAAGCTAGTGAACCTGTTTCAGAGCAGCCACAAACCGCAGCTCCCGCGACTAAAAAGATGCTAAGCAAATAAGCTTGTTAACTGATATTCGTTATCCACTTATTTGTTAATTAGCCTTACAATAGCTACCTGTCATCAATATAAAACAGGTAGTTATTGCTGCTTTAGGCTATCTAAAGAATTCTCAAACCTAGCACTAAATTGCGCTGCGATGAATACAATTAGCCACTTAGCCATTCAAAGTACGCACTATCAAAACCAAAAACTCTCAATTTGTTCAATAAAAGCTATTTTTACTGCTGCACTCTATTTGACTGGCATCATGAGTATCGCGTATTACATTAATACCGTTTAATCCATCAAGGCACTCATCAACAGGTAATAAAAATTCTCAACTTAATGCAATAGTAAGAGTCTCCCCCCCTATCCTCTATTACACTAATGCCATTGTCTCTAGTGCTAAGCTCTATTTCATTGGCGTTATTTCGCCAGTGTTCTTCTCATTACCAACAGCGCTTTTCATAGAATGCTGTCAATATACTGCGCTTTTGTACTGGCATAATATATGCACCCCAGACATGATAATAGCAAAATTCTTTCATTTGGTTGAAAAGATACTGATTAAGCCGTAATACTACCAGCCTGATTAAACCATCCAAAAACAGGCAATAAAAAACCGAGCAAGTACTCGGTTTAATCACAAAAAAGAGAGTTATTTTTTACTAATCTTTAGATTTTTCAGCCCGTTTACGGCGTAACTCTTTAGGATCAGCAATAAGAGGCCGATAAATTTCCACTCGGTCACCCTCATTCAACTTATCACTCAGTTTTGCAGGGCGACTATAAATACCCACCTTATTTTTTTTTAAGGTCAATATCCGCCCGTAATGCAAGGATACCAGATGCCATTATTGCATCTTCAACTGTAGCACCTTCCATAACCTTAACTGGTAATAGATATTGCTTCTCCGGCAAAGCATAAGTGACTTCAACATTTAGCTCAGACACTATAGATATCCTTCGCTCTCAACGTAAAAGCTTGTACCATGTTATTCGCAAGTTCTTTAAAGATTTTGCCAAATGCAAGTTCAATCAGCTTATTAGTAAACTCAAAATCAAGATGGAATTCTATCTTACAAGCATCTGGGCTTAGAGGTATAAAGCGCCATCCTCCCGTTAGTTTACTAAAAGGCCCTTCAACCAATTGCATATGGATACCCTTGTTATCCTCTAACACATTTTTGGTTACAAAGGTCTTACTGATACCTGCTTTTGAAACCTCAACAGAAGCGGTCATTTCATCATCACTATGACTAATCACCCGACTACCTACACATCCAGGCAAGAAGCTTGGATATGCAATGACATCATTAACAAGTTTATACATTTGTTCCGCGCTAAATGGGACTAACGCAGAGCGACTAATCTGTGGCATATCAATTCCTATCCCCAAAAACTGCCCATATAATACCACTATTGATTGGTTAAACAAAAAACAAAACGGATTAAGCACAATAATTGCACAATCGGCACATTTTTAAACACGGAAAGATTTATTTCACTTCAGCTTACAGTATAATGAACAAACTATGACAAAGAAAAAAGCTTATAAACCTGGTTCGGCAACTATTGCCCTAAACAAACGTGCTCGCCACGAGTATTCTATCGAAGATGAATTCGAGGCTGGCTTGTCCCTACAAGGTTGGGAAGTAAAATCGCTCCGTGCTGGTAAAGCGAACATTGGTGATAGCTATGTCCTGCTTAGGGATGGTGAAGCCTATTTATTTGGTGCGAATATCACACCTTTAAATGTTGCATCCTCTCACGTAGTTTGTGACCCAACACGCAGCAGAAAGTTGTTACTGAACCAACGAGAATTAGACACCCTTTATGGTCGCGTAAACCGTGAAGGTTATACTGTCGTTGCTCTTTCTTTATATTGGAAAAATGCTTGGTGCAAAGTCAAAATTGGCGTTGCAAAAGGTAAAAAAGCACACGACAAACGTTCTGATATTAAAGAACGCGAATGGAAACTAGATAAAGCACGTATAATGAAACATTCTAATCGCTAAGTTCTAGCTTTTTAGAGTATTTTTCTGTTATACTGCACTTAACAACTTGGGGCTGATTCTGGATTCGACGGGATTTGCGAAACCCAAGGTGCATGCCGAGGGGCGGTTGGCCTCGATAAAAGCCGCAAAAAAATAGTCGCAAACGACGAAAACTACGCACTAGCAGCTTAATAACCTGCATAGAGCCCTCTCTCCCTAGCCTCCGCTCTTAGGACGGGGATCAAGAGAGGTCAAACCCAAAAGAGATCGCGTGGATGCCTTGCCTGGGGTTGAAGCGTTAAATTTAATCAGGATAGTTTGTTGGTGGCGTGTCTGTCCGCAGCTGGCAAATGAATTTAAAGACTAGACTAAGCATGTAGTACCGAGGATGTAGAAATTTCGGACGCGGGTTCAACTCCCGCCAGCTCCACCAAATTTGGTGGGTCAGTGATAGGACAGCAGGTTTAAAAACAAGGAGTTAGCAAACCTGATAGGACTACACACTGACAACATTAAGACTAGAAAGTGCACGCGAAATGCACGTGCATTTGAAAATAAAACCCCGAGGGTCATTCCTTGGGGTTTTCTATATGTAACAAAGTGTAATCAGATATTTCATGTTGCTAGGGCGTAAAAATAAGTTATTGATAAATAATTATTCATTCCGTATGAAATATTATTCTCCGATAAATTTGATATAGGGGATTCAAAATGAAGATGTCTGAATTAATTCAACAACTACAAGACATAGACAAAACCATTCCCTTTGATGCGGATGTTGTGACTGGCGATGATTTTTTGCCTTGTGAAATTAGCAGGGTTTACCATAATCCCCCTCGTACATATATCCAATTTGAATCCTATGAAGAAGATGAGTGGGGCGATGATCAGGAAAATAACCGACTTGCATCTATTGTTGAACTATCAACCCGAGCACATATGATAGAACAAATGGTCGAAATGATTGAAAACAATCCTTCCTTTACAAAACAAGACATCATCAAAGAATTTACTATCTTGTCTCAAAAAATGCATAGCATGGTCAGCGCTTTAAAAAATACTTGATGTGATGAGGAGCCGCAGAAATAACTGCGGCTTTTTTGGTAGGTATTACGGCTTTTCTGGCCACTCAATGTTAGGTGCTAAAGAAGTATCAACACGATTTAGTAAAACGCGGTATTTCATCACATCAACTACATTCATATTTATATGACTTTTTGAGAATAATAACTTAATGTAAATGTAACTTGGGTTGTATTATCAGCTGTCATTGCACCTAAGAATCCTCCGGAAATACCATTGAACGCATTTGCATGTTCTTTGTTTAAACTGTCTATAATTCGAATAGATACACCTTTAGCACTTGTGCCGTTCGCTTGATAGATAAACACTGAAAAGTCATTAGTCGCATCTAAAACAGTCTGCGTCCATGATTCAACAACATCACCAATTAACGCGCCAAAATGAATAACATCGCCAACGCGCTTGACAGCAACGCCTGATTTATCAAATTCATTATAATTTGTGATAATTGCAGCGCCGTCTTGCGGAATACCACCATGAACTGTTAATACTGTTTCTCCGCTGTTTGCAAGAGCAAACCAATTCGGGAGTTTTGAAAAAGCAGTACCATTATACAAGTTACTTGTGACACGATTTGCATCAATAGAGCGCTGAGCAAAAAGCAATGCCGACTCTGTTCCACGGCGTGTAATACGTTTTTTAGTGAATTGAGCACCTAATTTTGAACTTCTGTTGATGATTAAAACAGGTAAATAAATTTGCGTCGGATGACCGCTATAGCGAATGATGATCCTATTTAAGCCTCGTCGTAACTTACAAACGTCAGTACTTAACACTTTACCATCACCGAGTACTGATGATGCTAGCCCCCCTGATTGGATTAAGTTTTGATAACTTATTCCTGTTTCCAGCCCCGCGGGTGCTTTAACAGTAATATGATGATTTCTGTCATCAGTCGTAAAGTCGACAGGACGCGGTTCTAGCGTTATCAGTTCAGAGTCATCGTCGTCACACCATATGTACGTTGATAAATCAACATTTTCAGAATCAATATCCGATTTTGCCAACACACCGATTTCTTTAAGTTGTTCAGAACGGTCTAGAATCACTTTGCGAATTGAGTAGTTCTTTTTGCTCGTAACTCCGGTCACTTTCCAGAACTTATCTGCATTTACAGTACCAACAACTTGACCAGGAACTACTGAGGGTATAAATGTTTCTTCAAAAATTTGCTTTAACATCGCGCCAGCTAAAGCCGCATGTCCCAACGCTTGCGGATGCGTAACATCTAAAACAGATTCTGAGTTAACATAAACTTCACGCTGAAAACGTAAATCAGTATCAACGAATTCACGCAAATCTTGTGATAAATCGAAATATTCGATATTTTTATATTTATCAACAAGCCCACGTTTAACAGCGCTTTCTTGAGCTGAACGATTGAAGTCATTCGCATTAACAGTAACAAGACCAACGGCACATCCGTAGCCCCACGCCTTACGAATCACTTTATCAAACTCTTTCATATAGACATCAAAGTTATTTTCTGTGATGTCATTCCAGCCCATAGATAGTAAAAATACATCGGGTGCTTTATTCGCATACGCTTTATTTTGAAAGAATCCGTGGTCAAAGTTTCTATAAGCCCACCCATCTGCTAGTTGCTTCCCCGCGCAGGCCGCGTTATAGAAGCGACAGCGTGATGAACTAAACCGCGATAGCACTTCGTTCATTAACCAGCCGAAATGAGCAAACCAAGACATAGACCCACCGCCGCTTGAGTGATCATAGTCAGTTGAAACCAAATTTCGCTCAGGCGCCCCGCCCACTGGATTGTTCGTCCAATCAGGCTTACCATAGGCCCCATCAGTGATTGAATCACCAATGATGCCAATACTCACATGAGTCGTGACACCTGATTTACATGACTGATGGATGCGATTGCGAACAGTAAAATCACTACCTTCATTCGCTTTTTTTACGTCGAAGATGTGCTCATTTCCCCATCGGTCTTTTGTGAGTATTTTCCCTTCGCCCTTGAAAATAGTGACATCATCAGCTGGGAGAAGGTTACAACGAATAATTAATCCAGCAGGGACATAAACATCTTTCCCGTAGCTATAAATAGCATTTCTGTTATCTGTTATAGTATCGATGACTACATCAGGTACAAACATAATCGGTAAAATTGAATTATATTTTCCAGCTGCGATCTCTTTCCCCGCGAGTGGTGTAATCGCTTCTGACTCACTATTACCGATGGTATTTGAAAGTTTTGTTTTTCCTTTTATTTCTGTTGTCGCATCGGGCACATTCACTTGGCTATCTGAAATAGCATCAGTTACCGCTTTTTGACTCATCACATTTTTTTCTGATGCTCCTGTCTTTTGTACGATTTCAGGGGCTACATCACTTGCTATTTTTACTATTGCTGTAGCCAACTGATCATCTTTATCTGGGTTTTGTACAACCCCAGCTTTGATTAAGACATTAATAATTTCTCTTTGTACAGCCGTAAGCCATGGTCCTTCTAATATTGTTGGCGGAGTTCCTGTTGAAATATTACCATTAGTAAATTCGCCGTTTTTATCGGCAGTGTTGGTGACATCACCAATTTTTTTCATGACAAATCCTCACTCAATTAAGGTGATAAAGGTTAATTAATAATTAAATTTAGTTATTCAGAATAACCAATTTGCACAACGGTATGAGGGGGGGATATTTGATTAAATTTACACTTAAGATATCGGTCGCCCCATGACCTGAGAGGATCTCCACAATAACTGATCCCAGATTTAGCTGATGTTACGTTTGTATCACCGGCATTAATTCGCCATGTGTATAGCCAATCTCCCGTATACAATGAATCGCCACATGCTGATATTCCAGCCCTTATCGCCCGAAATTCTGTAATCGTAATTTGATATCCCAATTCATCAGCTAAATGGATAAAAAAGGATTTAGATTGCCCTCCTGTAGAAATTAATCTGGAGACAACAGCACCTTGCCTTTTAGGTAAACTGTCCATTTCACCGATTGCACAATCGTCAGGTAATCCTAATGTTTTTTCCCACTCAGCTAACATCACTGTTGCAGTTTTTTGGAAATGAACCATTCAGCAATTGAATAGAGTCAATATCAGAAATATGATAATTCCATGCTAACCCTTTAAGAACTGAATACATTGTACTGTCGGGCTTCCAATTCCATGCTAAACCATGAGGGGCTAAACTGATTAGTGCCTTTGTATAATCCTCTACGCTATAGGCAATCATGAATAAATGACCTCCCCCCGTATTGGAATTTCACCGATCCCCAATTCAATTTCATCGGGGGGCATAATCAACTTATATCCCACCAATCCTAACGCTGCAAAAATGGCGCGATCAATATCTGCGGGGTTAATCGTATTTAATTCAGATGGGTCACTATTGATATAGAAAAAACCATCAATGGCCCCTTCTAATTTTCGTCTTGTTTCTTGGTCAATATGCGACAACCCGCTAAACTCAAAATCAATTTTCTTTTCAACTGGAGAGCAAACCCACACTAATGCGGTAACGGATTGGAGGTCGTAAAGATAGTCAGCAACGCGCAACTGATCTCCAGTCGCATGGACTTGATAGACTTCTTTTGTTGCTGGACCATCAGTGCCAATCGGAAACCCACCGTTAGCATTATTGTCACACATGATATAAATACCAACTGATCCCGCGCCTAAAGCTCGACGCCTAATCCATGCTCGCGTTACTCCTGGTACTTCTTTTGCCCATCCTACATAATCATTAGCATTTCCACCTTGTGATGGATTCTGATAGGCCTCTAATATACGGCTTCTGAATAGTTCTTCTTGTTCAATATCTGCGCCGCCAACAATAGGCTCAATGGCAACTAACTCTGAAGAAACACCGGGGATGCTAATATCTAAAGCTAATTTAGTTCCGGATGGGCTATTACCGAATGAACCGCCACTGTCTTGAGTGGTATTGATATCAGGTAAAAATTGCGACTATTGACAGTAAGGTTTCGCCAGAAGGTTCGATAAAACCTTCCTCTGTCGTTTCATATTGATAACCATCTCCGCGATTGAGTTTACTCCCTTTTCTAATCACACTCCCCGGAAGTCCAACCGCTTTTACAGAGTTGCATTTAGCCTTTTGCGGGGCTTTTCGATAAATCCGTTTTAATGCCCCCCATCCTGCTAACCATTCATCTGTTGCTGTAAAGGGGGTTGTTTGCTTTGCAATATAGTCTAAATAACCATAATGCATATGTGACATCCCTGCAGTCATATCTGCTAATATCTTCATATTAGAGAAACGCAATAATGCCCCTGGTTCTTTTAACTCTGAACGAATGAATTGCTCGCCCTGCTCCCGTAATTCTGAAAGTGTTTTTCTTTTAAATGGCATGGTTATGCCTCCCAAACCCAATAAAATCGTAAGTCACCTTTATCACCCGGTCTGTGATAGCGAATAATCATATTCAGCCTATTTGGGTAAACAATTTGTGTGGCCACCTCAAAAAAAGAAACCACACCATCGTCAACAAGCCATTTAAGTGACTCTTTGGCATAATCTTCCGCCTTGCTTGCAACAGATTTAGTGAGTTTTTCTCTATCCAGTAACCATAGACGAGAACCAATGTTGTAATTATTACCTAAATCTCCCCACCAGCCTCTGCGATAACTTTCATCTAATTGGTCATCAGGTTTAGCAACACCATCCGTAAATAAACTAATCATGATGGCGGTTTGTAGATCGTCTCCCGCCAATAAATCACCAGAACCTTGCAACCAATCCGCTTTATTTGAATTAACATGCCACCAGCTTGAAATATCGGACATTAAACTTGCTCCTTGATGGTATCACTGGTGATAGTGCTACCACCCGATTGGACATTTTTGACATCATGATCATGGTCGTTATAACTGTCTCTTAATGCTTTCAGTGTCGATTGATTGCCTTCGCAGTTATCAATAATATCGCCAGTTACTTTTAATAGTGGGGTATTAAGTAAAACCTCTGTTGTTGCATTGACTGTCACTTTATTGGCGTTATTAACTGTGACATCTTTGTTTTTGGCCTCAATCACAATACCTTCCTCGGTCATTAAAATATGTAGGCCCCATTGGTTATAAAGCACACTTTCACCTGATTTGAGGTTCTGATGCCTTGATGAAGGATGGTTACTTGCAAATATGATCGCATTTGAGCGATTACCATTTAGATACGCAATTAAAACGTCTGACCCAGCTGGCAATGATGATGAAAAACCAAAGTCGGTATAACGAATAGTACCGTCCCTAACTTCCATATTATTTTGGTACTGTACCTTTTGAGAATTGCCTGCATCATCAGATAATGTGGTTTTACCAAAACCCACCAACATCGCGATCCGTGTTTTGATATCTCTTAATATCTGATTCATCATTACATCCTGATCGTTTGATAGAATTCATATGGCTCAACAATGAATGCTTCAGGAGGCATTAGGGTTAAGATAGCTTTAGTACCATCACTGCCTCGAATAAAAACAACTTCAGATAGCAACCACTGTTTATCTTCAAGGCCAAATATGGGGATGTTGATAGGAATTAACGTATTGGGTTGCCAAAGTTGATTATCTTTATCTCTCCAACTATCAATGACAACACGTAACTCCTTAGATCGACCATAACGACGGTTCATTTCCCAATTAATGGCTTCTTGCTCGCGGCGGGCTGTGATTAAATTGCTTTCAACGATAGTGATGTAATTGCGGTACCGCATTTTTTCCGCTTCGGGATCTTGCGCTCTTGCATTTTCTACCGAGGAATAATCACCACTCATGGGGGATATTGATAAGGAAACACCAATGTATTCCGAATACCGGCTTGCCATTGAGTCAGAATAGTTAGCCTCCTCAATGTTCTCACCTTGGGCTACACCGCTGGCCGCAATTTCAGTTCCAGCTCGAGATAAAAATAAACTCCCATCTGGGAGTTCATAATAGAGAATGGCTGACCAACGGCAGGTTCGTTCTATAACCTGTTGAGATGACTCCCCCCAATTTAACGTAAACTGAGGAATAACACGTAGCTGGTTTTCGGGAACATCACTGGTGACATTAATGTCATACCAACTGGCCAGTTTCTTCGCTATCTGTAACGCATTGGATTGACTAATAACATTATTTTCCCACTTCGCTGAACAATCGACTAAATCTTGGCATTTGCCTCGTCCTGAAACACGGATCTGATGTTGCGTCTTATTAATAGCAGGGTTCCAACTATCTATATAGCCAGTAACAACCTTATCTTCACCTATCATCACTTCACAAGGATCCCCCGCTTTCACTAATTGTTTCTCATCCGTTGCTGGATAATAGTCCATCAATGACAATTCAAAGTCGCTGGGGAACCGTTCAATCCCACGCGTAATTCGAATACTGTCCCACCCCATAATGCGTTTGCCATTTATGAGCAATGAAACTTCATCGTTTTTTATATCACTCATTTTTTCAATGCCTTAAAATTTATGGGCATAAATGCCGGATGACGAGGTGAAACCTCCATTACCAATTCATCACTACGACTTGCATCCTGGTAAATTCGATTAGAAACATGTAAAACACTTAACGTTTCAGGTAATGAGTACTGAGTTAAGCGCCCTTTTTCTGAACCCTTATAAACATACTGAGTTACAACAGCTGCGCGCATTTCATAAAGTAATTGATATGCATCATCCATCCCTAGATCGCCTATTTGGGTTAATGCATTGTCAAGAATATGGCAAATGTCTCTTTGTTGCCTTGCTGCGTCATTACTGCTACTCGGTAATGTTTGTGTCGAAAGTGTGGCAACTGCCGCTGAAGTGATAACTGATAAATAAGCGACTGTCAGTATTGTAACCCGCTTACTTTCTGCATCCTCTTGGTATTCTGGATATTCAAATAACGATAACTGCGAAAGTAAGTGAATTCTACGGTCAATGGAACTGGCCAGCTCCATCATTTTCGCTATAGTGCCTTGGGTATGTTGGCAAAATTGTTCGAGGTCTTTCGCTTGCTGAACTAACTCAAGTTGCTGAGATAGATTCTCTCGACCTATTGTGATAGCTGTTAATTGCTTATCTACAATTGTTGATTCATCATCATTTAATTCAGTAATAAACTTTTTACCTGTCGCACCCGAAACTGAACCGCCCAATTTACCACTCTGATAACGGCCATACTGGTCTGAACCAAACACACTACCTAATGAATCACTCAAGTTTGTGGCTTCATTAACCGTTTTTTCAGCCATCATGACCCAAAAACTTGCTGTTCGTTTTATCGTTTCTAATGTCTGAGTAACCGCTCTCATCTCGCCTTTGATAAGAGAAATATATTTGGCAGCCATTGTCGTGGCTGTTTTTAGCCAATTTTTAGAAGTTAAGATGCCTGAATTTTCTGATTCTGTTATTGCGAAAACTTTCAACCCAGATTCAATCACCACCAGCTCGAATTCAAACACACGACCATTTTCAGCATTTTCATTAATTCGTAATCCACTTTCAGTCACATTTACAGTTAGCTCACCAAGCGTGGGATGAATTAACGTTCCTGTATTGCCTTCTTCACAAGCCGCAATCAAGTTATCACGCTGAGTAAATACATCTGGTGCGTCATAAACCAAGCTATCTTGAATTAAAAAGCCTTTAATTGTGATCCGTCGAGTGCTACGACCTAAATCTTCAACCCATGCCTGATCTCGATAAGGGTATTCATGTACCGCTACACGGCGACCAAATACACCCTCGCCCGACATAACGCCAAACGGAACACCACGAAATGAAGCCTGACGCAAATGTTCAGCCCATGACCATGAGCTATCCTCTCCCAATAAAGAAGATAATGCGTTTTGAATTAATGCCATGGGAACTCCAGAAATGAAAAAAGCCGCAGAAGCGGCTTGGTGGTTATTTATAAAAATTTGTTGTTAATATATTCTACTCACCTGTGTACGATTCAAATAACCTCTGGTCATACATATCATAAATAACAACTACACGACCATCATCAAGATAAAGAACTGATCTTTGCGGTGTCAATATCTTAAACTTAATCACGTTGACCGTTTTATTATTATGTTTATCGTGTAACGTTGCATAGTTTTCATCTAAATAACAGAGTGTTCCATTGTCATTATAGAACCATGCTGTTTTCTGTGAGCATTTATTTTCTGAATGATTAATTAAACCCCAACCAAAAATAACAACAATGCATGTTGATGATATTAACAAAAAATATCTAGCTAATTTCCGATACCATGTAGGCTTCTTAAAAAACGAAATAATGACTGACGCTAGAAAAATCACTACAAAAACCTGATAAAGGCTCATTGACGTTCCCTTATTTATTTTGCCGGCTCAATATTTTCGACCAAACACATAACTGGAGTATAGTGATGCCCTGTATGAGCATGGTATAAGTTACAAGTAACCCATGCCTTACTGTTTATGTTGTTTTCAAAATAACGCCACTGACTTTTATCTGTCATCGCCAATTGCATGACTGCAACCCCCCATTCACCCGGCTCATCTGATTCCGCTTCATCAGGTGTTCTTGACGAAACGGATATAACATCATCAGTTCTGATTGAAGGGTAGCCACCAGATGCTTTGGATTCTCTAGTTAGCGTTCCTTTGATTTTAACTGACGACCCATAATAGTAAGTGGTTCCAGAAACATCCTGTTCCTCAATAGGGTGACTTGCAGCAACATTTCTATAAATAACCGTTGAGCGTTTATACCAATCTAGCAAACACTGTTTTGTATCACAGTTTTTAGTTCTAAGATCCCAATTTTTCTTAGCTAGCTTTTTAAATTCGTCACTGTTACCAGTGACTAACTTTGCCTGTAAGTAATCAACATATAATTCGTCATCTGCTTTAGATAATTCAGGTGTATTACAAATTAGCTTTTCCACATCACTATGGGCTTTATTGCAATCAAAGCTCGCCGCATATGTTATAGATGGAATTAATAACACTACAAATAATAGTAATTTAGTCATTGATATTCTCTATGGTGTTTCCATTGGTACAGTGATTCTAGCATTTGATTTAGGTGTTAAATACTGCGTTGTTTTTTTATCGCCACTCACTACCGTAATTTCTAGTTTGGAATTTTGCTGTAGCACCTCTGACAATGCGTTAGTGATCATGTCAACAGCTTGTGTCGCTTGATTATCCATATTTATCGATGGGGCTACTTGCTGGCGTTGCTCCACTTTTTTCTGCTCTTCACGCATAGCTATCATGTCACGCTGCTCCATCACACGGTCAGGATTTCTAAGTCCTTTCCAACGATCATCCATAATAGAGTCCATAACACCTTCCATGATCTGGTCATAGCTAAATGGTTGTGCTCCATTTTCCACTTTTATCATTGCATTCATTAACTTGGCTAAAACTTCGGGATCATGCATATCAAGATATTCATATGCGCCATATCCAGTCCAGTTTGATACCATACTGATATATTCTTGTGTTTTGTTTTCATTTGATGGCGCGTACTTTTCAATATAATCAGCAATGCGATTTTTACCCCTTTCAGCATCCAGCATCAACTGTCTAGACATTGCAGCTAACCCATCTCGATCAGATGCAAAAATAGCAAACTGGTCACCTTCAGGGCCTTGCAACCCAATTTTGTTATTTGCATCTCTTAGGTTGCCGGGGTTTTTATTTCTAAAACCTCTCGTTGTTGGGTCATATTTTGAATCTTGAATCCAATTGTCAGGAATTTTACTGTATTCTTGCGTGGGCTCTTCATGTTTCTGAGGAGTGTGCTCTTTTTGCCATTTATCATATTCTTTCTGAACATTATCAGTCATAAAGCCAAGGCTAACTGCAACCTGATCACTCCAATCTAACTTGTCATAAAATTCAGGGGTTTCATACGCCCAACGTAATATTTTAGATTGCTCACCATTGATTATGCCAAGGGTTCTGTTAATTGCTGCGCTATCGGGTCCATGAGTTAGGATTTCTTGTATGCCACCAAGCCCATCAATGACAGAATCATCAGATAGGACATCATTAACCTTATCCGAACCTTTGGTTTTTAGTCCTTCCCATGCAGCGCCGAGCTCATTTAAGGCGGCATCTAACTTACTCAATTTTTCAACGACTTCGGTATGACGAGTTAATCCAAGCTGATCTGATTTTTCTAGTCGTTCGTCAAGTTTACCTTCACGCATTAACCCTAACATATTGTTATCAAGGCCAACTTTAGCCTGTAATTCCCAGTTACGACTTTCTGGCATTTTAGCAATGGCTTTTTCTAGGCTCTGTAATGTCCTAGTAACATCCACTGAACCATCTTTTTTCTGATAAATATCTGCTCCAATTTGACGAATTGATGCAAGCAACTCATTATTTTCACCTTTTATCGCTTTAGACAATTCAACATAGTAGCCAGACATAGATTGGCGAGCGTCAGACTCATCCACACCGCGCTGCTGAAGTGTGCCTGTTAATCGTGTTTCTTCTTCAACAGACATTCCCATGCTTTTTGCACTGGTTGAGATATCGGTGGCTTTTTTACCCTCATCACGAATCTGAGAAGCTATTTGATACCCTGCATAGCCAATAGCACCAATCCCTCCAATTTTTGTTGCCATGCCGAGATATTTACTCGATAACTCACCAAAATTTTTTAATGGTGGGATCATATCACCGATATTTTGTGCACCTTTACTTGCTACATCACCAATACCCCGTAATTTGTCGCCAATTGCTCCAAGACCTGATTCGGTATCGCTACCACCAAGATTCAAATCTTCTTTCACATCACGAACACTGGGGCGTAAGCGACTTAACTCACTTTCAATCTGACGAATAACCCCACTTGCTTTATCATCAGCAACCAACTCAAAATCAAATGTGTTACTCGCCATGTTTACCTCTATTAATTATTCGATTTGCATTATCTACCCACCACAGCAACCGACTTTTAGTGAGTGACCACGCTTCGTGTGGCCCCCATTTATAAAAATACGTTGCTTCAGCTGCTAACTGCTGCCATTCGCCGAGGGATTGAATGCCAAAAAACTTTGTAAATAATCCCGGCAAACCGCAAAGTCTGTAATAGACATTTTTTTAATGATTGGATCAGGAATACCGCTAACAAGTACAATAAGTAATCGCATCGCAGGTAATGAACTCGGTGACTTGGCCTGCTCTGCGTAGAATTGTTCAACTTGAAAAAGTACAGGCTCTTTTAAATTAATAGTTTCATAACGAGTACTACCATCATTTGATTCAATGGGAGTATTCAGCGTAAATGTTTTCGATTTTTCAATTTCCACGATTAATTCTCCGTTACCGAGCGGCCTTCCCAGCGCACTTCAAATTCTGCATCTTCACTTTTGACTTCCTGCGTGTTAACCGTCCACAGCCCTTCCCCAATGATAGTTTTTCCATTTGCTAATTCCGCAACAATATTCACATCGGTTTGATTGTTAAAATCAGCAACAGTGGTGCCACCAGAATCACGCACACGCATTGAGATAAAACCCGGGGTTGGCTTCTCTTTGTAGCCGTGTACAAAGTCCATACCTGCCAGCGTTTCACGCTTAACCTTTGATGGGCTATAGGTAAAATCGCCCACAACCATAATTGAAATCCCGTTGACGGTAACGTATGCCGTCCCCGCCAAACGGTTAGTTGTATTTGACATAGTCTCCCCTTAAATTGAGGGTTGTAAACGGAACTGGTTCAGTAACGCAAACACACGAAGCTGATTAATGAGCGTACCTGTCCAGAGCACATCAAGGCGGTTTGGATTTTGGCTATTACGCTCCACCAGCAGCCCTTTGATAAAGGCATCCGAGTCTTGAACGTAACCATTGAACTCCAGCGATTTGTATTGAGCGATTAATTCAGCGCGTACAATATTTGGGGTAACAATCGCAGCACCAGGAGCAAATCGAGTACCATCGTTAGCGAGTTTCATCCGCCCAAATTTGCTGGTGATTTGAGTACGCATAAAGCGGGAAACAAACATCAGCAAGAACAAGGTTTCTACTTGAAGATAACTATCGTCATTATCGCCATAAGCATTTTTCTGATAGGTCGTAATAATGTTTTCAACACGTACGGTACCATCATCATCAACAGTAAATGTAGAAATTCCACTATGTAGCAGATTATTACGTTCTATCAGACGAAGTTGTGATGCTGAATCAGGTGCAAGCACACCATTGATAGGCAACGTTTGTAAAGGGCGACCAGGATCATTACGCAGACTTTGTGCAATGGCGCCAACATAAGCAGCTACCCACAAATACAGTGGTGAAGGTGATTTAGGTACACCTAACAGCGAACCATGCTGGTCATTACGTTTTTCGCCAAAATCGGCTAATTGACCATATGTTCCTGTTATTGCACTAAAGCTATGACCATATAACTGCTGATCCCAAGACCAACGACCACCATTATCAGAAAGAAAATCTTTAATCGCATCGAGAGAAGCGGTGTCACTGTATGGGTTCGCAATAAAATCAAAACTACGATCATTAAGATTCGCTAAGCCATCTAATAAATCAGGTGAACCACTGCCCCCTTTCATGTCTGTAATAACAAGCTCTAGGCCAGATGGTGTCGCCTCTCCCCCCCATTAAACCTCGGTAGTTGAGTTGAATGTCAATACCGTTGCCTAATGATCCCTTATTTTTTGCGGTTAATGTCAACGTATCCGCTTCCGCTTTTGCAGTAACAGGTAGCTCAGAATTGCGATTAATAACATTAAGTAGCGCTGTTGCAACCATTTGAGGTGTATCTGTGGCAACAACCGTGATTTGTACACGAATACCCGCAATATAAAGAGAAATAACACCCGTTGCATTCGCTGGGCTATTCACTTTTATGGTGGCCGTTGCTGCAGTCATCGATGCCGTATCAGTATGAGGCAATACCCAAACTTCACCCGCAATGTCATTACTAAAGTAAGCCTTTACCATGCCATACAAAATTGAACCGCTACCAAAACGCTCAGCGGCTTGCGATGCAGAGGAAATACGCTCAGGGATAGCATTTTGTGCCGCAGCCCCCGTTAACATTTGCCCGATAATCAATGAGCGCTGCGTTGCAGTTGCGCTATTAGCCATTGAGTTGTCAAATTCGACATAAAACAACGGTGCGCGGAGATTGTTTGGAACACGAGAAAATGGAACTGTCATACTTTTTTCTCCTTGGATTGCGGTTTGACAAGCTCAACATCGCCATCGTTAAGCCGCGCACGCCAATAAACATTATTCGGTACTTCTTGCCCTGTTTCAGGCAAAGGAGAACCCTTGACCGGACAGCGAACGCTGCGGCCTTAATTGGTTTTACATACATAGAAACTCCTGATTAGGTCAGGTCAATATTGATGTGGTGCTGCGGTGTACCATCCGGTTGTTGAACAGAGATATCGATACCGTTAACGGATCCGCCTCAATAGGATAAAACTCTTCGGGGCCTTGGTAGTATTCGATATCTAAATCCATCAATAACTGTGCAAGATGGCCTTCACCACCTGCACTGATATCGATTTGAGAACGAATTTCAATAAACTGCTGAATTTGGCGCGTCAATTCATAACTATTAATGACAGCACGCTCAATTTCTTCCCGTAGCGCTTCCAATGCTAGTTCGGCTTTCATGGCTCCATCGAGGTCATCACCATCAAACTCTTCTAGTCTTCCCGTCACACGTACTGTCGTGATGGTATTGAATTGAGGTACGTTACGGCCCAGTGATTTTTTTTGATCAAACGGTGTTTGAACAATAATACAAGGATAATCCGCATTTACTGTTGACCAATCCATCGGTGAATAAACACGGTTTTCTGCGGCTGTTTTTCCTTTTTAGGGAGTTAACAACTAGTTCGCGGATCTGTGCTGCATTCATGATGCCACCACCTTATTTAAGATCAGATGTGTTCCACCATGACTGTCAGGCTGGACATCCCCAACAACGAATAATGTGCTCACACTATAGATAAATACCTTGTCACCTTTAACTGGGGCAGTTTTGAAAATAGCATCGCGCACACCTAAAATCGGGCGAGTGGTGTTAATTCCACTCTCCCCATCGAGGGATTCATAGTTCTGGGCATAAGCTCTATCCAAATACCCCCTCAATATCATAATGCTCCCCTGTTTTAGGTCGCCAATTCGCCTTTTCAGCAAAAACATTATGAAGTGGATTTAATAGATGCTTATCCCAATCAACCCCCACTGATGGTTACCGTGCCAGTAGGGTTGGCTTGAACCCAGTTTTTTCACGCACAGAGGCCAATGACATAACAACACCGAGAGTAACAAGTCGTTCGGCATCGCTATCTTCCAATTCAATTTGTTGGCTTTCGGTATAGAGAACACCGTTGTGCTGAACTGAGCGGCCTTTTACAACGACATAAATATCATCCGTTTCATCATCGTTATCTGATTCTGGTTCAGGGGCTGGTTTTGAAACTGGTTCAACATTCGATTTATCATTTAATCCATCTGTTGGAGCAACACTTTGTTTAGTATTACCATCAACCTGTAACTCAGGGGGTAATCCCCCCAAGTCATCAGTTTTATCCTGCTGCTCTTGGGGGTTTCTTCGCCATAATGCCTCCGTTAGACTACCGTTGCACACAATGCCGCATTCACACGGCTAGGAATAACCAGCGGTGAAGATTGCATCATTAAGAAACGCTGCGCGGGATCATGCTCTAACCATGATTTTGGTGCAAATGCCAGTGGACCATAGTCAAATGCAGGGTCAATAATGGCACCGAATGCGCGAGTTCCCATTAAATCAGCCCCCGACATAATTACTGAGCCATCGGGGATCATTGGTTTTTCAATGTTATCAATTGGATCAATATACCAATCATTGTATAACCACAGGTCATAGTTGCCCCAACGACCTTTATATACCGCCCCTTTTTGCACTTGGGTACCGGCATTAATTTGGTTACCAAACGGGCCCAATGCAGGAAAAGTGATCGCAGTATCTTTAATCGTGGTATCCAAACGAAATGCTTTCCACGATTTAGTGGTAAACACGATATCAGTAGCAGTCGCACCTGAATTTTTCAGAATACGCTGCCCCCAATCTTCAATATCGTCAGAAGGCTGAGTATTGGTTTTTCCTGCATCAACTTTCAGTGGCCACTTGTCGGTGCCAGATAATGTGATGGTCAATTCAGCGGCACGACCAAAATCAACAACTTTCGTGTCGTAACCCTCACCCGCCACCGTGACAGTACCTGAAACCAATGCGCTGGATGCCATCCACTCTAAGCGGCGGTTGATCATATCGATTTGGTCGGCCATTTCGAACTGGAGGTTTAGCATTTCTCGCTCTGCTGCAGACAACTGTCCACCAATGCGTTCGCCGATTTGACGACGGATAGGCTTACGTAAATCAGGTGCACGTTTGTCTTTGATGTACGCAGGTTTAAAGCTGTTGGTTTGGAACTTACGAGCCTCGACCAGTTTACCTTCCACTAATGGCGAAACAAATGGAGCCATACGACGTAAGCCCACATCTACATCGATAGAAACTTCTTCAGTATCAGACTCAACCACGTTTGGAAAGAATTTATCTAATAACCAGTTTTGGCTAGTCATTAGGTTTGGCACGACTTGAACTAAAACATTCGTATCGAAAATATTCATACTTTTTCTCATTTAAAAGACGTCAAAAATCCTACTATTGCTAGCATTCAACGTCTAAGTGAATTAATGGGGGATTAAGCTTGTACGCTGTCGCGAAGGAAAATAGAGAATTGACGCAACTCGTCAGTCAGTTCAGGGATAGTCCAAGTCGCATCATAAGTTGTTTTATGATGATTAAACTCGCCCATGAGATATACACCACCTAAAACACTATCTTCCGTTGTGTTGACATCATCAACTAAAATAGCACAGGGTTTTTCACTGCCGTCTGACGCATCTTTTTTACACAATACGTACTCACGAGAAGCGGTAACTTTACCAAGGATGGTACCACGTTTTAAAATACCCGCTTTCGCAATAGTTACCGTATCAGTCACAACTTGAAGCGGCCCTGAGATTAACTGGTCAGGATTAAAAACCGCTTGGCGAACACCCGGTTGAAATGGGTTTTGTGAAATCTGAACCATTATTTACCCCCTTTGTTACTGTTGTACAGGCTTGTCATTTTGTTAACAATCGATGCCGCAGAACCTGCTGGCGCTACTTCTGCATCTTGACCTAAACGCACTTGCTCTTCTTCACGCATACGAGCATCAAGAGAACGACGATTGCTTTGTGGCGCTGGAGCCCCGCCCATGGCTTTTAGAGTGCTAATTGCTTCACTCGATGACAAATTAGTATTAAATGCCAAATGAGCAGCCATATCAGGACGCGCAGCAGCAGCTTTACTGCCAAAAATACGAGCACAACGCTTACGTTCGGCTCGACGACCTTTTTTCACGTCCTTGTTGTCTTCATCATTTTCGGCATCTTCGTCGTCACCTTCTGCATTTTCATCATCTTCTGCATCAGGGTCTTCGTCATCATCTTCGGCTTTTTTACTTTTCGCCTTCTTCGCTTCACGACCTTCTTTTTCGTCGTCTTGATCTTCCGATTCAGGATCATCATTTTCAGCATTTTCTTCTTCATCGTCATCTTCTACACGACGACCTTTCGCTTTGCGGGTTTTTTCATCATCTTCTTCAGTAGCTTTAGCTTTGCGGCCAATAAGATGAGCAAAGGTAAATTTAGACATATTATTTAACTCCGGAAACTTTCATCAGTTCGTGAAATGCGACATCAGGGCTGGCAACAACATCCGCAAGCCCAATTTGTACGCCCTCATCAGCCAAAAAACAGGCTGCTTGTGTATTGCGGATTATCTTTTCAGATAGCCCACGGTTACGGGAAACAGTGCTCACAAACAGACGCCCCATTTCATCAACATCGTGCTGGATAGCCGCTTTCGCTTCATCACTAAGCGCTATATACGGGTTACTCTCCGCTTTACGATCGCCATAGGTAATAATGGAAACCTTTAATCCGTCCTCTTTTATGCGTTGCGACCAATCACAATGAATAACAATCACCCCAACTGAACCGACGCCACCTGTGCGCGGCACATAAATTTTGTCGGCTGCACTGGCAATGGCATAAGCCGCTGAATACGCATTTTCAGAGAGAATGGCATAAATCGGTTTTTTACCTCGTAATTCATAAATCAAATCAACAAGATCAAAACACCCAGCCACCTCTCCACCAGGAGAGTCAATATCGAGACAAATACCTTTGACTTCAGGGTCGTGAATGGCTGACAAAAATACCTGTCGTATGCCGTCATAACCTGTCATGCCACTGTAAGGTCGCAATGAACCAAGCTTTTGTACTAGCGTTCCCTGTATGGATATCAGTGCAATCCCTTCTAAAATGTCATACCCTGCATCGGCCTTTTTCTTGCGTGAAAAGCGGTCATCATCGTAATAATCATCTTCCATCATCGTGCTACGAATTTGCGTAATACCAAATCGTTCCATGACAGCACTGATCACGACTTCCGCTTTTTGTGGATGAATGGCCAAAGGGGTATTAAATAGCTTTTGCGCTAAGTGGGGTAAATTCACTTGGCCTCCGGTTGTTCTATTTTATCCGGTGAGAATTGTTCAGCTTGTGCCCATTTAGGCGGCTCCAATCCTCGTTCTTTGAACGTTTGTAATTCATAGGCACGCTGGTCCACGAGTTCCTCCCAATCTTCACCAACGTTTTCAGCGGCTTCCATTTCAAGGGTAGATAAACCCGCTTCCATACCTAAGATAGCGCCTTTTTTCTCTGCAACAGGATCAACCCAACCACGCCCCGGTCCCATCCACCATGCTCGGCAATAAGCTGTTTTAGCCTCTAAAAAATCTGGAGCATTACTAGGCATGGGAAGGTTTTCAATATCGTGAATTTCCTCAATAAAAGCACTTGCAATTGGATCGGCAAAACCTGCTGCAAAATCATCGCGACGACGAGTTAGCGTTTTCCATGCCTCCAACATTGCTGCACGTGCCGAAGAGTAGTTAACTTTTGACCAATCCTGAGTTAATTGCTGTGCCGAAAGACCCGTTGCGGCGGCAATATTACGGAGTGCTGCACTTTCGAACCCTTCAAAATTACTATTTGGGCGTGTCGCATTCACAGTATCAATACTTTCACCGGGGGTAAAGGGGTTGGAATTCTCGCGCCATTATTTAAGCTAATACGACGGTCGTTGTGAAACTCCATCCTACCTTCCTGATAAGCACCTACCTCAGTATCATCAAAAGTTTCTCCCATAGCAGACTCAACCATTTTAGGATCATAAGGTGAGGTGATATATGCGCTGAATATAGCATTTAAAATCGCCGCTTCTAACTCTGACTGATCATACTTAATCAGCATTTTTAGTCGCTGAACTACAGGTGTTAAAATCCCTATGCCCCTGTGTTGTGAACCTCGTTCCATATCAAAGTCATGAACAACAATAGGCCGCCCCCATGAAGTTTCACGGGCTATCCGCCTCCACGTCATGGTTTTTTTGCGCCAGCCCACCAATCCCCCATGTGAGCTTCTCTAATATGATAAGCAATAGGAGCACCATCATCGTCAATTTCAACACCACCGCGAATATTGGCCATATCAAAATTTTGTTGAGGGTTGCTTAATCTATCTGGATCTACTATCTGAATTGTTGTTGCATAATTAGCTTTACCGGCTCCCAACCTATCGGGCCGATACTGTAAAATTGCTAAAGCATCACCATCGAGTAATTTATGCCGAAAGCCAAGGCGTAACATTTGTGATACCGTTTGCTTACGCTCAACATCACAATATCGACCTTTATCATTAGCCCAAGAACGCCAGTGTGCAGTTAAGACACGGCTATATTCAGCAGCCCAAACAGCATCAAACGCTTTATTTCCTGAGATGAAATGCAACAAACGATAATCAGGCTTAAACACTGGCCGATAACTCGCACCCACGGCATTATCAAGTACTCGAGTAATAGTCCCTGATGCCCATCCATCATTACGCGCCAAATCTCGTACACGGGATACAATCTTGTCACGGTAAATATTGATTTCATTATCAGGTGACCACAGTGCCGGTTGCCAATTTGCAAGCTGGTCGCTGTAGGAATTACCAGCATCATAAGGAACACGGCTACCACCTACCAGAGAATGAGGTTTAGACCTTTGAACTGATTGATATGGCTTACCGTACCTATCAAGTATTTGAACTGTCATCAGAATTTAAACCTTACAGGTCGCCTAGCGCGAGGAATTAAACCAAGCTCCGCTTGTAACATCTGTATTAATGCTAACAAGTGTGAGAGTTCTGTTTTTTGGTAACTCACAGATCGAGTTCCATCACCTTGGGAATAAGAAAAAGAAACCCCTTTCGTGCCCGAAGCTAAATCTAAATAAGCTTGTTGGGCTGTATTTAGAGCAGCCTTTAGCTGGTCTCGGCTCATTCCCATGAGTAAACCTGTTTTGTGATACATAGGGATCCCTTATGCTAATTTGCTGGAGATACGTTTACGCTTAGGCTGTTCCTGTTCTTCAGGAAGAATTGCGCCCGGTAAGCGCAGGTCTAGTTTTTCTTCTGGCTCAGAAGATGGGGGTAATAAACGGTCAGGGTTATTATCAATAGCAATTGCCAAAGCATTTAGTTTCAATCCTAAATGAAATAATCCCGCTAATGCTGCATAAGCATAAACACGACAATCTAATGCTTCATTTGCCTTGCCATGAGGAAGCTCCCAAACACTATAACGTTGCCCAGCAGCCTCTTTCATTATTAATCTTTCTGATGTTAATTGGCTGAAATACCCCATATCCCTATCGACAGGGAAATGCATATATCCTGGTCCTCTTTCTTCAATATGTAGGCGAGATCTAATGGAGTCTTTTGCTGAGTTAACACCGATGATAATGGGTTTAAATTGAGATCTATTCTTGGGTGTTGGTCGCTTATTAGGCCAAATGGGGGAACGTTTACCATTAGTCGCTGATTCACCTTTGATAGCCCAAATACGTCTACCTAATCGTTCTTTAGCAAATTCATAAACTTTTTGGCTATGGTTACCGCCAGAGTCATGACAAGCCGCCATAATAGTAAATCCGCGACCATCGGCTCGTCGCCATATTTGTTTAAGATAAGCATCTAACCTAGACCATGGCTCAGCAGTTTCTAAATCACCCTCAATAACATCAAATGAAATAGACCAACTTTCCTCATCTTTCCCCCAGCCAACAACTTCAATTTCAAGCCTATCATTTTGGGTATCGATTCCTGCTGTTAATACCGCTACTCCCATTGGTATTTCTGCATCATAAACTTCTCTTCTAGCCAGTAGTGCATCAATAGGCAGTTTCTTACCATAATTGGGGCGATGAGGTAATCCCATTTGGGTATTCCACCATGCTAGCTCTCTATCTGGATCTCCCTTTGCCTTTAAATATTTTTGTGCAATATCAGAAGGTTTATCTTTTTGCCATGGGCTAAACAGTTTAGATGCTTGATAACCTGCATGAATATTACTAACCCCAAGTCCTCCGCAGTCTGGGCAAATAGCTCTATAAACAGCATGTCGTTCAGACTCTGACCATTCCCACACTTTATCTACTGCGGTTTCATCATCGTTATGCCATGCTTGATCATAATCATTTAATGGTGAATGTCGGCTACCACAACATTCAAAAGGTTTGGTTTGATGCCATCTTATAGTTCGTAAAGCCCTTAGCCTTTCTCCCTCAGACCAACCAGCCCCCACAACTTTCACAATATATTAAGGCTAGGTGTGGTTGATGTTTCTCACCTTCTTTAGGCCAATGAACATGCTTAAAAAAATCAGGAAATTGACGATGCCCACAATGAGGACAAGCTAAGGATGCTCTACGCTGATCCGAATCCTCATAACTTGCCGCAATACGGCTTTCATCTTCAACAGTTGGGGAGCATGCTCTTACTGATAACCAATTAAGGCCATATGTTGCCGTTCGTTCCTCAGCTAACGTGATAGGGTCACCTTCTCGCGTAATGGGATATTTATCAACTTCATCAGCTAGTAATACACGAATTGGTCGGCGAGCTAAGTTATCAGGGCTACCAGCCCCAGCCAACGCTAAAAAGCCCCCGGGAAATGATTTATATAGCAACGTTTCTTTTGATGTTTTTTGTTTATTCGCACCAACAATTTTTCTTAATACAGGGGTAACCCGAATCAATGGTGTAATTCGTTCTTTTGAAAATTGTTCAGCTGCATCCTCTTTTGGTTGCAACAATAACATAGGGCATGGATCTAAATGAGCAAAATAACCAAACACATTTTCAAGTAAAGCTGTTTTCATCAACTGAGTACAACACATAACAGTAATCGTATGGACGCCTGACTCGGTAACGGAAAGCATAGGTCCTCGCGCAATTTCCACCGTATCAGTCTGCCATGATCCTGATGTACTCCCCGCTTCTTTTGCTAACTTTCTATAACGGTCAGCCCAGTCAGGGACACTAATACGAGGTGGAGGCGTCCATCCTTTTTTAACACTAGCTAATAACCTGTCACGCTTCGTCTGTATTGAATTCAGGCTCCCCGAGGCCAGTAATATGTTTGTGGACATGTTCGATTAACACCTCAGTCATCCTGTCAGCCGGAACGCCCAAGTCAGCAGCCATAATTGGTGCAACACGAGATGGCCAATTCATCCAAGCATCACGTTGCTCTCTGAATTCAGCAAACAAGATTGATTCTGCAACTGAAAGCTCAATCAGTTGTCCGTCCTCTTTTTCGTATTCCAGCTTAGTAAGTAGCGCAAGGAAGTTTTCTTTTACTCTTCTAGCTTCATCAAAAGACATGTCAGCACCAATTTCACGAATCAGCCTTTCAGCCGTTTGTGTTGGTGATTCATCCGCTAATTCATTATTGGCCTGTTTTTTTTCTTTTTTAGGTTTAGTTTTATTTGCTGATGCTGAGGGAGATTTTCGGTATCGCTCTATATTTTCATTTGAGGCATGAACATCAATTTCGTCACCATCCATGACTAACCATCCACGAGACTTCCACATCGTAATAGTTTTACGACTGACGCCATGCAGTTTTGCAAAATCTGACTGATTCATGTTGTTACCCTAAATGTTACCTTAAGTTGTTACCCACTCTGTTACCTATTGGCTAAGGTAACAAGATGGGTAACATAAAAAATGAAACAAAAAAATAAATATTTATTTTTAAATTCATAAAGATAAACGTAACCTCAGAAATACCGATGTGTTACCTGTTACCCAAATTTCAAAAATTTTTAGCTGGTGAAACTGCACGGCGCGCAATGCCCGTGAAATAGAAAAGTGCTAGGAAGGACCCAAAAAATTTATGTGATTCATTTTCTATATAACCTGTATAAAATATACCAAAACTATTAAAAGGATATTCACATGAGTGATAATGAAGTTTACGGAGCAGATATCAATTTAGATTGGCATGATGCAATTAATCTTAACGACATTGAATACAAAGATAGTCATGACTGCATAAAAGAAATCCCTAAAAACACCCGGAATATATATCTTCTGGCGAAAATTTGCTGATACACATGAATGCTTGTATATCGGAAAAGCATCAGATTTGAAACGTCGAATCACTCAACAGCTCAATGCTAAAAAATTGATTGACCATATTCAAGAAGCAAAAAAAGGTGCTAAGTTACTTTCCTTTGCAGAGATCCGCATGCATCAAAGCTGCGATATTCCCGCCTATCTGGATGAGGTAGAAACATTCCTGATAGCTGAAGCGCTAAGTGAAGGCCACAACCTTTTTAATTCAAAAAAAACAAAAACTTTATTTTAATACGATTACTAATGATGGTAATGGCGTACCTAATATCTTTGATGGCGAAATGTACCTACCAAAAAGAAAGAAATAACGCAGACTATTTAGCCGTGCGCATCGCTTCTTCAAGCGCTCGGCTTATTTCCTGTGGTAATAAAGCCTGAGCCATTCGCTGAGCTCTATCTTGATATTCAAGTAAAGGCTGAACGGGTAACGCATCACCAAATCGAATAAGTAACTTAGGTGCTGGTTGTTTTTGCCTATCTCGACGAGTACCATTCGCTGAGCGTTTTAATCGTTTTTTACCCTTACGGCCTTTCTTTGCTTTTTTGCGCTGCCATACACCATTAGCACCGCCAACATCACCAATGAAAGTATTATCTTTCGCTTTTAGACTACTTAGTTTATTTCTTGGTAAGTTACCGTATTTGTTCAGCTTGATATTTTTAGGGTTAAGCAACGCAGAACCATTCAGCCTATGTACTCCACCAGCTTCAAATGGTGTTAAATATTCAGCCGCTGTATTCATCACAAATACTTTAGCCCGTAGATCACTTTTACGTGCGCCACGGCTTTTAATACTCTTAACAGTGAAAGGTGTCGGGCTTTCTAAATTACGTTGTAATGCAACCTTTTGTGCATTTTCTATTTTACGTACAGTGCTAGTCAGTGCTTGCGCTGTCGCAAAAGGAATTTGCTTACGAATAGTTCTAAGTTGATTAGCTAAATCAGTTAAATTAGCCATAATTTACCCCAGAAATAGCAACCAATTAAAGCACTATCAACGCGACTTCATAAATAACATTTATAGAGACATAAAACTCTTTATCAATAGTTGACCAGCCTGAGATTTTAAAAACTGACCCAACGTAATTTACATATTAATATAAATACTGAAAGCCCCAAACCACATAGTGATTTTAACTAGGCACAATACCTAAGGGCTCTATATCTTCGATAATCTATTATAAATTCATTCCATATGTTTTTATTAAAAAACCCAGAGGACATAATGGATCTTCATTTGCTTTTGCTATCGTATTATGTAAGCAGTTATCATTGACTACGCGCCCTTCTCGCTGGCACGTGCTATAATGACTACATGAGTGTCCCTCTCTCCGTATTGAGTTATAATAATCATTTAATATTGATAAATATAGATACTGTTCATCATAACATTTCTCCGGAAGGTAATGCCCAACTAAACCATTGTTATTGAATAAAAGAGGAGTGCCTCTAGACCGTTGTAATTCATGAAATTCATATAAATTTCCTTTCTCCTCATTCATAAGATTACTAATAAAAATTAAATCTATGTCTTTATTAAAACTATCTAAAATATATTCTACGAGGTCAGAAATTTTGGCTCTTAATCCATTTCCAATGAAATCTTTAAAATCTTTTTTAACCGTATCTAAATACTCTGTCTTGAGACTTTTTTTATCAAACTTGCTAGTTATTCCATCAGGTTTAGTTATGTAATAGCTGTACTCTCCTGCAACTGCTGAGGCTATTTCTTTAGCTAACTCATAGTTATGATTCATGCTATCAAATATTGGTTCTACATTCTCTGTATATTGTTTATCATACTCAGTACAATAATGAATAATCATCTTAAATAAATTAACAAAATCTTCGGCCGGACATCTAGATTGTAATGATAACTCACAGACAATACAGACTAACATATCACTTACAGCCCTCCCACAAAGGTAAACAGCTAAATCTTTAGCCGTCTCATATGGGATCCTTGGAACTGATATATTATTTTTCTTGCTAATATGTTTTTCTATTAATACAGCCATACACTCATAAATACATACGGCACCAAACTCTACCTCCACAGTCTCATTACTTATAGAATGCTCGTATACAACATTAATTTTTTTACTGCCTCTTAGAAGAGGTACGTCCTCATCAAAATTAGATTCATTTATACCTACTAGTGCATAAAAATCAGATTTATCATTAATTTTTTTTGCATCAAAAGAATTACCATTCTCACCTAATGTACAAGTAATTAAATTTTCTATTTGGTCCTGTTGCTCAATAAAAGTATCACTAAAATCAATTTTTCTATATGGTTTTCCTTTATAATCAAGACAATAGGCTGATTTATTAATACTATAGGTAACTAAATGTGCATTTCGAGTAACACCACTGAGTATAAACAATCCGTACGTTGTGGTAATATTTTGAAGAAAATGCACATACTCATGAACATATGTACACATTTCATCTTCATCTAGGCTTTGGAAATCATCATTTTGTGTGTTAATTGTTAATCTAAAGTATCCATTTAAATAACTACCAAGCTCTTGATTAAAACTAAAAACATTGCTGTTCAATTTATTTCCCCCATAAAAATAATAGGGTTATTTTTCATAAAATTTATTTTTTTTCAATGTTTTTAACAGGGAATCAAGATTAGCGTTACTTCCATAGTAACCTTAAGAGCAGCATAATTTTTTTGTAATAATCGCCATATGTAACATTAGCTTTGCTTCTGAACGAAAATAAACTTACTAAAACCAGCTTGCGTAATGTCATTGATCACCTTCTACTATTTTTTGTACATCACATGAATTCATGCCGGTACGAATGGTGACGCCAGTATCTAAATGAATCTCAGTGCCGCGAATACCATTAAAACTAATACCTTCGAAATGAGTAATGCGCTCTAGCACAACAACAGTACTTAAGTTGTAACCATGGCCATAAGGCGAAAAGCTATAAGTTTTCATTGTGCTGCTCTCTCATCATCTGTTTTTCGAATGGCCTTTAATTGCCCATTGGCCTTATCTAACGCTGATAACAAAAGGTCAATCCATAGCACCGCTTGGCAATAAGTTAAGGTTCTGGTGGTAGTGGTACTAGCACTGGTTCGGTTAGTGTTTTTGGGATCGGCGTACATTGACCGTAATTCGTAGGTGTACTTGAGCAACCTATCAGCAACAGACTGAGGCACAAGCAAATCACAAGTAGGCTCTTTTTTAAGAATCGTTCTGTATTCAATTACTCTCTCCTGTGAGTTGGCTTCTGCCTGAATGCCATGCCGATAAGCTGTGGTAGCTATTTGATTAAACCGATTGAATTGAAGCGACTGGGTAGCAATGATTTTGCTTTTCTTAAAGTTGTCATCCTTTAGCAGTGAATTGCTTTCATATTCAGTGACAGCCCACCAGCCTAGACCGACGACCATAATAAACAACCACGTTGAACTATCTATTTTCATAAGTTCACCTGCCGTCCCTTGTAGTGGTCGATAGCCTTTTGACATCGTTTTTCTAAGCTTACCTTGTCGATTCCACAGGTGTTATCAACTGAATGAACCGCTCCAAAAATGACTAACGACAGTGAAAAAAAAGAAAGCAAGATAACTATTACTACAGAAGCCCAAGCAGGTAACTTCTTCTTAGGAATAATAGGCTTTTTAAGCCTGACTACCATTTCCCAAGACATATTGCTTCTTCTACTTCCCGTCTTGATATTAACCCTTTCCACGGCTTGCCCCCTGCATATATCCAGCGTTTAAGTTCATTACATGCGCCAGCTTGGTCACCAGCATTGAGTTTTTTAAGTAGCGTAGAACGGGAAAATGCCCCTGTTCCGACGTTATATGTAAATGAGTACAGTGCAGCCCTTGTGTAATCAGGAATATCAACCTTAATTAAAGGGTTCACAGCCTTAGCGACAATAGCCAAGTCTTTTTCTAACAACGCTTTGCACTCTGCTTTTGTATAAGTTTTTGTAGGAATAATGTCGGAGCCCGTATGCCCGTAACATACGGTTAGTACCCCTACCACATCACGATAGGGCTTAGATTCATACCCCTCAAAGTTAGTGACCATCGCAACAGTTAATGAGATCAAGCCACCAGCAGCAGCCATTTGAATTTTATTTGGTATCTTTGCCACTGCTTGCCCTCTCTCTTAATTTGAATTCTTTTCGCTTGTAGTACCAGTTCACTAAAAAAGTAGCGACAGTACATATAATCCCGATGAGCACCGCCCATTGATCTAGAGATAATGCCCCCGCCGCTGTAGTAATCACTCCGAGAGCATAAGAAAAAGGGCTTGAGTATTTTTCGTGCATACGCATATCCACCCCCTTCGGAGTGTTCCGTGATTAAAATTAATAAGTATCCACCAGCAATGTCATTACAGTAGTTAAATATGTTTAGTGTAATTCGCTGGGGGGAATGTATAAAAAAAGCTGCACATGGCAGCTAATTTTTGTTAATTACTCTAGTAATGAATTGCATGAGATATGTATTTATTTAACTTACTTTTTTTCTTTATCAACAATATTTGAAATTTTAACTGTTCTCATTAGCATCACTGGATTAGTTTTTCCTGTATGTGTTCTCGCTTCTCTATATATGAAGCATGAAAAAAGAATTGAAAACCCTATTATAACAATACAAAAACCTAGCTGGTAAAAATCGCTAAGATAAAAAGCTCTTACACACTCTTCAACTAAAACCCAGAGAATCTGTACAAACCATATAATAAGAATAAAAGAACCTATTAATTGGTTTATTTTTGAAACTGAAAATTCCTTTGGTTTAGTAATAAAGTCGCTTCTTTTCCTGACTCCCTCACTTTCTAATTCTATGGCGTCTTCCTCTGTAGGTCGGTGAAGTAATGTTTTATATAGAGGCCCCGTAATCTTATTTTCAATAAGATCCATATGATTTTCCCAATTTTCTTGCCAAAATTTACTTCCTTTGTTTGCCAATATCCATGCAAAAGTGAGAACAGACCCTATGGATGAAATAAGCGTTAAATATACCCTCCTATACTCTACAATTTTACCCATTGTTATAAATGAAAAATATGCAGCAAAAACCATTGCAATTAAAGCCCAAAAATATGCGGTTCTCTTCCAGTACAACTCTATCTCAAACTTTCTATTCTCACTGACTGTTTCGAAGACAAGTGATAGCGAATCATTATTTTGACCAGTCAAATTAAGACGTTTGTAATATAGTTCTTCTATCTTTACATAATATGATTTTTTTAACTCTTCGCATGCTTTTTTTAGTTCATCAATATTTAATTCTGATAGATTTTTTTTGAACTTTGGTTTTAGCCCAAAATATACTATCTCTCGCATTTTGCTAATTTCGTTTATTAACTTTTCTTTATTTTCATCCATATCAAACACCAACAAATATAAAATAATGAGAATGGCATTATCTTAATATTGCTGTTGATTTAACAGCTTTTTTATTTCATCAATCGTTTGTCCAAACCGTTCGGTTTCTAACTCAACACCTATCACGCGACGATTAAGTTTCAATGCTGCTTTTATTGTTGCGCCTGACCCCATAAAGAAATCGGCAACAACATCCCCCTCTCGGCTACTACTATTGATAATGTGTTCCATCATCGCGGCTGGTTTTTCACAAGGATGCTTGCCGGGGTAATACTGAACAGGTGGGTAAGTCCAAACATCGGTATAAGGAACATCTACTGTTACCGTAAATGGGCGTCTTAATAACTGGTATTGCTGAGATAATTCATGATATTCACGATTTAGTAGTTTTTGTTCAATAGCTAAATCAGCGTGCTGGCGGCTTAATGGATTGTCGCTGAACTGTTTTACCGCTACTTTGTTAAATAGCTCTTGTAGCTTCAAGTAGTCTGATTCGTTTGGTAATTGCCATTGACTATACCCAAACCAGTGAGATGCGATTTGCTTTCCAGTCGCCTGATGTATTTCCTTAGCTGTTATACCTAATGAGTCCCTTGCTTGTTTAAAGTACTCAATTAATGGCCTCAGCGTGTTTTCTTTCAATTCTCTGCGTCGCTGAAGATAACCACTACTTTTACCCTTATAGGGGCTTTGATAGTGTTCAGCAAACAAGATCCGCTCTGTCGCTGGGAAATAACTTCTCAGACTTTCTTTGTTTTGTCGTCGCCATGGTCCTGATGGCTTAGCCCATATGATGTGATTTAAAACGTCGAACCGCTCACGCACTAATATTTCAGTATCAGCTGCAAGCTTTGACCCACAAAACATATATAAGCTACCGTTCGGCTTCAAAACTCGCCAAAACTCCGCCAGCATTTCATCAAGCCATAATAGATAAGACGTGACATTTTCCCACTGATTGTCCCAACTACAGGCCTTTACTTGGAAGTATGGCGGGTCAGTTGCGATTAAATCAATACAGTTGTCTGGAAGTGTTTTTATGTAGCTGAGTGAGTCATCATTGACTAAATTGATACTGTTTAAATTTACAGTGTTTTTCATAGATCAGGAGAACCTTTTTTGGTAAGCTCTCGTTGCTTTGTGCACACAAGCAATGGGCTTTAGTTTGTCCGTGATCTACCGGAACGGGCGAATGACTGTAAGAGTGCTACCAACACTTTTACAGTCGCCCATTTTCACAGTACTAGATATTTTTAAATGTATTTTCTTCGATGTTTTCTTTGATTAATCCCGCTATCGCTAGTTGCGTTAATATCAACTGACAACGTGATTTTGCTAATTCTGTATAGTCTGAGATTTCTTCTATTGTCGCCCACCAGGAGTGCGGAACAACCTCTAAAACTATCTTTGCCTCTTCTGTCATATCAGTCTGTTTTAACATGATATTTTCAAACCTTTGGTCAGTTATTGTGCATAACTACACATGTACCTCTGACCAATCGTAACAGCAAGTTCTATTTGCTTATAAAGCAAAAAACCCCGCACAAATGGCAAGGTTTCATTCTATAAGTTCGGTTACAACGTATTCACTCTTATCACAATACCAACATTTTTGCGTACGCGTTAGTTTTATTTATTAATTACCTAAGTTAATATGAACATAAGTCATATTATTATAGAGATGGAAACAGACATGGCAGCACTAAGGATCAAAAATGTTATTATTCATGAGTTCATAAAAGAAGCGCAGAAGCCAATTGACAGAAATAATTTATTTAATTTTAGGGATGATGTCCTCGACCCTGAGAATGCAATTGTTTTAGGGTTAGTATCTACAATTACAGGATTGTATGGGAAAAAAGGTAATTCTGCATATTATGGCGTTTTCAAGGAGGATGAAACAAGAAGAGGCCCCGTTCCTGATAGCTTTGCAAACTATTTCACCTATGGTGATGAAGATACGCAAAAATTTATTGATTTTACTGTTTTGATAACTAGACAAATTGCTGAAGAAGCAGAAAAAGAGAGTTGGTCATCTGGTGGATTTTTGATTTATGCTGATTACTTATCTGATGGTAATCGATACTTTATAGTAACCATGGTTAAAAATAAGCCTGGTATGCGAATTAGTCGTATGTTGGAACCAGAAGAGTTAGAACAATTAGACTTATCGAAAATACATCAAGCAGCAAGAATCAGCTTTTTACGCTATGAGCAATTCCAAAACTCATCTGAAGTAGAAAAATCAGATTTAAATTACCTTAGCTTTATTAGTAAAACCCAAGATAAAAACGCAGCTAGCTATTTCATTGCAGCTCTAGGTTGCGATAAAGGCATCCCATCATCTAGGGCAACTGCAAATTTACCTTTCGAAGTAAAGAAATTTTTTGATTCTCAAGAAGATCTACAGCCGTCATCTTTACGTTTTAGAGATGAAATAATTAATTATCTAGGGGAAAAAGTATCTAGCAAATCACCAGCTAAACTATCTGATGTTGAAAATATGGCTACAGCACATATGATTCACATTGAAGAAGATAGAAGAGAGACGCTAGTTAATCTACTCATGGAAAGATTGAATAGCGACGAAGTTCAAATTCCATCAGAATTTAATGTTAATAAAAAAGCATATGAGAAAATGAAAAGTATTTCATTTAAGGCGGTGGGCTTTGGCTATACCTTTGAAAAGGGAATGCTGGGTATTAACAGAAATGCTGAAGTTTTTTATAATCAACGAGATAAATCTCTTACCTTCACTAACTTGCCTGAATCTGCACAGTTAGATATTATTAACGTTCTAAAAGAACAAAAGATAATTGACTGAACAGAAAAATAATGAACGTAATAGAAGATATTGTTAATTTATATAGAGAAGCTGATTGTCCCGCATGGAACAATCGGCGCTTTAAAATTAGCGTAAGCTATTGTGTTTCAATACATAATTTGATTTCTGAATTATATGATTCACCAATTAATATCCTTGATGAAGTTGTTTTCGATGGAGAGTTTTACTCACCTAGTGAAAATCTTAATATTCCTACCACATGGTCTCATGTAGAGTTAACCTGTATACCACCATCAAGATCTGAAAATAAATTCTACTCAAATATTGACGATTTATTATCTACTGATTCAGTTAAAAAGGGTACTCTACCTAATTCATATTATATTGTAGATATGAATTATTGTTCAAATGATAATGTAAAACCAAATGAGATCTTAAAACTTGAAGGGTTATGCATTTTTATTAACCAATTGTCTGCATTAGCACACTATCATGACTCTCGTGATAGTGATGATAGCTACAAGATTGTTTTTATTAATAATAATGACAATGGAAAATCAACATCAGCAATACTTAACATTGAACTAACTAAAGATTTAATTTATGTAGATAATACAGATTATTCTATTCTAGAATATTTCGATAATCCACAATCTAAAAACACCCCACATTACCATGAGAAATTGGGTATTTTTAGAAATACAATTGTTGAATTTGTTTGTGAAAATAAAGTATCGTTTCAGGATTTAGTGAAAAACTGGGATGACTTTAATAAGCTATATCAAGATAATTTAGCTACATATTTAAATAACTTTTCATTTCATAAAGCAAGAAAAGAAGTTGCTGAAGCAGAAACTAATTTCGCTGAAAAACTATCAAAAATAACAAGTGATATCGCTGGTAAAGTTTTATCAATACCAATATCAATGGCTGCTGCAATCGCCATTTTAAAATTAAATAACATGATGGAAGTTAGTCTAGCTGTAATAAGTATTGTTATAACATCTATCTTCATACATTTTATTTTACTAAATCAATACAAACAATTGAATAGAGTAATACATGCTAAAGATTTAGTATTTCGGCCATTTGAAAATGATGAAAAAGCGTATCCATCTGAACTACTTACTGACATCCTTGATGCATTAAAAAATCTAAATAAAAATCAAGAGTTTGTAAAGAAAACATTAGAGTGGCTGATGTTTATCACATGGATACCATCAGCCATATCAGTGGGATTATGGCTTTATTTAATTATTAAATAGCTACTTTAAAATTGAAATTATACCATTTATAAAACCTAATGCAGTTTGCATATTCTTTCTTATAGTTCCGTCAGAACATTTTTTTAACTTAGCTATCTTCCTCAGCGAAATGCCATAAACATAATGTAGTATTAATATTTCATACTCTTCAAAACGATGTTCTTTCAATTTTGAGACACATTGGTCTATAAAAATACCTATATCATCACTACATTGAATTTTATTTTTCCTTGTGTCCGGTAAAATGTTTTTAAATCCTGCAGAAATGCTAGGCCAATCAACACCACTATTATCAGCAGCAGCCCATGCTCCCCACTGCTCAACTAGTTCATGAATATCGTTATCCGTCATGTTTCCCTCACTACTTTCTGCTTAATGAATTACCCAAATACACCTAGACCAAGAGACCTATCTAGAAAACGAAATAAAAAAACGATTTGGCTTCCATGTTCCCTTTCCCACTCTTTCGGATCCTTATGCAACTCGCTGTGGTGAACTCGACATAATGGAATAGTGAATAAATCATGTGCTTTTGTACCTATCCCGCCTTGCCCATAGCCAATAATGTGATGGGCATCATCTGCCGTAGCACCACAGACACAACACGGCTGTGATTTTACCCACTGTAAGTACTTCACACTTTCCCAACGCTGTAGCTTTGGCTTTTTCATAAAGCTTGCTGGCGGCTCAGGGTCTACTGATAAATTTAAGACGGTCTTTAATGACTCAATTTCATTCAACGTCTTGCTGTGATATTGCTGAGAAAGCTGAATAAGTCCGGAAGGCTTATGATTCAGGTCTTCAGGTAATGTCATCAGTAACATTCGCCCATTGAATGTGTTTAAGTGAGCTCCTGGTCTAAATATCACTGCTCCAATTTCTGGAACTATGATCGGTGTAAGTATCCATTTGTAATTCACGCTGTTTCTCCATGCATGCTAATAGTGATTTCAAAACGCCCACCTTTGACTACCTCACACCACTCCATTTCTACGCGCTTAACTTGATCATCATCTTTCCAAATACCTGCATGAGTTAACGCATCAAAGGGAGCTTTTAGATAATTATCAATATCTCGACGTTGCCGCGAGGGTGGATACATCTTCACAATGACTGATACATTTTCAGTAATTATTTTTGGCTTTTTACGTAATTGTTCATAGACTGCGGCTATTGCATTAACACGAAATTTACGACCTGCAGCACTGATTAATGTTTTTCCATTAATGTTCCGCCAGCAAGCATTCACACTCGGTGGAAAAGGTAAGATAAGAGAAATAATCGGTTTCATGCTGCAACTCCAAGCTTTTTAGCTAACCACTGAGCTTGTGCAATAAACAACTTCCCGATTCTTTCTAATTCTTCACGATGAATGTAATCAAAAGCTTCCCCTGCCCAAGACTTATCAAAAACAACAATTGCACCAGCAAACATGGCCTTAGATGAAACCTGTTTTTTATCAGCTGGAACGAACCATTTCGGCAAATCAAACCCAATGCGACCGCGGATAAAACAGATGTGATCTGCATTTTCTGGTCACCACACCTCACTCGTTGCTACTTTTAAGAAAAAGACATAGCGCCCGCCAGCCTCTCGCATTGCTAAAGCGTGATTCATGATGTGGCGAACGCCAGTTACGGCCTGTTTTTTATTATAAGAACTACGTGAATACGGAGGGTTCGCATAAGCAGAACCGCCAATTTCTTTTAGCTTTTCTGACCAATCCTGTGTTAATGCATTATCTTCAGCTGTATAGAAATTCGGGCACTTGCTGTTATCGCCGTCGGTGAATAAATCAAGCGTAAATGGACCAAATTTAGCGTTAATACCCCAATATAATTCATCTGGAGTACGCCACTGATCACCAACCTCTTTTAGTTCATGTGTAGATTTAGCTTTTAAAAGTGTGAGATTTTGGACGTAATTACTCATTATTCAACACCTCTCTTAATAGCTTTCTTAGCTTCACGTCGAATTGCTATACCTAGGCGCTCTAGCCAATCCCCATATTTAAGAATTGCATCTTGTTCATTATCAATTTTTGGAAAATCATCCATTGCAATATCAATGTTGAGTCTGCCAAATTCTGTTTTTTCTACTGTTAACTTTTGGTCTAAAATTGTTCTTTGGTTTTCATGTTTCACTTCATATACTTTGATGGTCTTACCTGAATTCTCACGAGAAAAACTAATTAATCTCATGCTTGTTTTTTTCGTTTTTTTCATGCTGCCACATTCCTACTTTTATGCTCAAAAATTAATTCCCTAACTTCACAAGTACCCACCAGCGCATCATTAAAATCTCCGTTATCAGGCCAACGCACACTGACTAATTCAACATCGTTATTAGCCATTAAATTTCGATTAGCACACTCAAATGCAGCTGCATGACCTGTAGCGCTCCAATCTGTATCTGCGAACACAATCAAGTGTCTAACACCTTTTGGCGCAATAAATTTAGTCATGTGATTGGCATTCATTGTTGACCACGTATTAACGTTATAGATTTGCTTACATGAAAGAGCGGTTTCTATCCCTTCAGCGACGCCCAATGTGGACGCTACTGGAAACATGCGGATCGCAACTGACTCTGCATAATCGAGATATTTATCGTCTTGCAATGAATTCATTTTTTTAACAACAGGTACCGGTGCTTTCTTAGAACCATTCAAGTAAGTTCTGTGCAAATAACAGGCTTTACCTTTACTGTCTGTCGCAATAGCCCACATAGCTTGAAAATGCTGAACTCCACCAGCAGTCTTAACAGGTTGATTTTCACAAAAACGAACCCCCTCAGCAGGCAAAGAAAATACACCACGTTCTTGCAAATACAGCGCCGCTGAAGTGTTTTTAAGGTCAGGCATACCAGCAAAACATTTAATCAATTTATTTTGATAGTCTGCCTTGGTGGTATTAACTGGCTGTTTCGGTACTTCTTTTTGTCTAACATTACCAAGTAGTTGATCTACTTCATCAGCCAACGTTTTAAACTCTTTCCCCTGTGTTCTTTCGAGCAATTGAAATCCGGTACCGGCACTACATTTGCAAATGTAAGTACCACGGCCGTCTTTATCATCGATTCGAAACTTACCTTTTTGTTCGCAAATCGGGCATTTGCCTTTAAAGTGTTTTTTTACCCCGTGATCGGCGGTAGGCCATAATGCGCAAATATTTTCGCCCCATTGCCCCGCTGCAGCATCAATCGTATTCACAGTAATGACTCCTGCTGTTGTTGATTATCTAATTTTGTTCTAACTTCTTTAATTTGTGCGCTAAGCTTTTGTCGTGCTTTAACGTATTTGATTTGTTTGTGTTTGATGTAATTACTGACTTCAGGTGTTAACTCTTGTGGCATGTCATGCATCCCACGAGGAAAACAACCGAATTTTTCTTTGTATGTATTTGCTACCCACCCATCACTTAATGGCTTGCCTTCAGTAGCTCGAATGTTTTGGTAGTATTTGAGTTGTGAGTAAAAAACTTTGCTTATCTTGTTGAGTGTAAGCCTTTGGTTTCTTACTCATTTTTTTGATATTGCGTGAATCATCAACTTCGATATCTTCACCAGCTAGTGGTTTGAAACCCACATTTAGGGCAAACATAGACACCTGCAGGCTTGATGTAATGACAAGATGAACACTCTTTCGGGGTTTTCTCAGTTTTTCACATTCTCACGAAAACTATCAGCTTCTTGCATGCCATCGCTTTTGCTCGATAGATCGTCATACTCGATGTCATCTGGAAAACCTAATCGCAACACTGAACCTGAGTGATCAAAAAATAAGGCACTTGGTCTTTACCCGGCGCTTGCGTAAACCACGGGCCTAAGCACTGAACCCAACGAATTTCTGACTTAGTCGGACGTGCGTAAATGATGCATCGAACATCACTATCAAAACCCGCAACAAGTGTGCCGACGTTAACAATGATCTTCGTTGCACCCTGTTCGAAACGATGGACAATGACTTGACGCTCATCATGCGGAGTATCAGCAGTAATGATCTCCGCATTGACGCCTGCACGGTTAAAAGCAACGGTCACAAAATTTGCGTGGCTGACAGTGACACAAAAACAGATAGTCGGCAGATTTTCGCCATTGGCTAACCAATTACTGACAAGATCACCAACAAGGTCAGCCCCTGACATTATTTCTGCTATTTCATCTTCTTTGTAATCAGCGCCGAACTCACGACTACAAGATGATTTAACTTTCGATAGGTCTGGTTTAGTCGGTGCATAAAATTCATATTTGCTAAGATCACCACGCTGAATAAGTTCTTTCATCGTTGTAGGCTTGATCAGCGTTTCGTAGTATTTGCCGAGGAAAGGGTGAAAAAGGTGTGCCAGATAATCCAATCACTTTGATATCGGTATCACGGATCACTTCAAGTATTTTCTTACGGCGTAAATGTGCCTCATCAATAATTAACAAATCTATGTTTTCAGGAAAACTCACGACGAATAAGCGTATCTGCTGAAGCAATTTGAACTAGTTTCGTAGGGTCATAATTTGGATGATCTGCCCATACAAACCCGATTTCTTCCATCGGGATCCCGTATTGCTGAAAGCGCTCTGCTGTTTGTGCGATCAGAATCGTATAGGGTGCACAAAAACATGACACGCATGTTGCGCTTGATATAACCGTTTGTAATAAATGCTGCTAGTCCTGTTTTACCACTGCCTGTTGGGCTATAAATCATGAACGTGCGATTTTGCTTCCAGCTCTGACGCAACATAGCTAAACCACGTTCTTGGGCAAAATTTGGTGTGATATTTAACATCTGATCCTCTCTTGATAATTCGCCCTGCCAAGGACTATGCCTTCACTCAATAAATGCCATCTAGACGTCTAAGCGGCTGGTGGCCTTTTTAGAAATGCACAGTGATCTGTATTTAAGATCTTGCCCTTCCTTGGCTGTGCCTTCCCCTACACCCCTTTCAAAGATCACCCCCCTTACCCCCTAGAAAGTTTTTCCCCTCTTCCCCAAAAAACAATCTAGACATCTAAACGCCTAAACCTCTAAACGCTTATTAACAACAAATTACTGATTCACTGCTATCGGTGCTGATGTATAACCCTGCATCGCTTTGCTGTACTTCCTGACATACTCCCTCAACCTCGCGTTAGCCTTTTTCCTAGCAGCGTTGTCTTTTTTGTAGGAAATTAGTTCAGCATCCCAAAACTCTTGATAAACATTTGAGTAAGCCACCAGCGCCCGATTTCTGGCGCTCGGTGACAATTGCAGTAACATTTCTTGAATCCATTTCGCATCATCACGAAAATGGTATTTAGGCATCGGTATGTTGTGTATGTGATTCATTTTGCTTACCAAATAGTTCAGGTAAATCAGGGCGAATTTCGTAAGCTTTCACTTTTCCATTGGTTAAATTAACGATTAAAGGTACTAACCTAGGAGACACCTTTTTCTTACTATTCAACCAATCAGATACTGTTGATTGAGAAACACCGATAAGCTTTGCAAAACCTATTTGAGTAGTACCAATGCTTTTAATCGCTTTGTCTATAATTTCATTTTTCATAAATCCCCCCAATTATCTCTTTGGCGATTTTAGCGTATAAATAAACAGTATTCAATCGCCAAGGCGATTAATGTATAATATCGCCATCGCTATAATTAATTGGAGTCAAAAAATGAGTCTTTCCGAACGGTTAAAATCAGCAATGAAAAATTCAGGATTCACGCAAGCCTCCCTAGCAGAGGCTGTAGGAATGGCACAATCAAGTGTATGGAAACTAGTGTCTGGAGAGGCATCGTCTAGTAGAAGGCTTGTAGATATTGCCAGAGTTCTTGGCGTCGATGCTGAGTGGCTACAGCATGGGGGAGAATCAGAAACTCTAAAAAATAAACCTTTGCCGCCATTTGAAATCATGACAGGAAAATACACTGAACTGGCTGTAATTAAAGGCGATAAAGTTACTAATAATAAATTTCTCATTCCAACAAGCATATTCAAATCATCGTTAAAAGCCTATGAAATTGAATCAGATACAGGAATTAATGAAATAACAAAAGGAAGCATCGTCGTTATTGATCCCAAAAGAGCTTCCATCTCAAAATGATTTGGTGTTGGCTGAAATAAATAAAAATATTAGTGCTTATAAGTATATTAAAAATGCAAATAATGACTATTTATCTGTCGATGACTCACGTATCCCTTTAGTTACTGTAGGTGATAGTATAAATTTATTGGGTGTTATCATACTCCTTTCAAAACAATACAAATAACAATGCATTGTCTTATCTAAACGGTAACGTCCTGGTCTATTCCTGTAATAAAAACTAATTTCCATTTTTCTCATTATGCCCTCATACTGTATAAATAAACAGTATGAGGATAATCTTATATTTCTATAAAAACGTCAACACAAAAAAAATATCGCCTTAGCGATTGACAATTAAAAACACCCTGTCTATTATTATGAAAAATCGCTTAGGAGATTATTATGAATGAGGTACATGATTCACTAATGAGAAATGCATGCTTTATGTCAGCGGTTGCTGAACAAGCCAAATGCATTAGTTCACTTATTCAATCAAAGAAGCTTTCTGAAATGGAGGGTGAAATTATTGAATCAATTCTACAAGAAAAGTTAAGTGCTTTAGTTGAAACATCATCTTGCATTCAACACAGCATTGCATTTGATTTCTCGCTATCGTCTGAAGATGAACACATTAATGCAGGCTCTTTAGCGAAACGCTTAAAGCAAGCACTAGAAACACAGGGCATCACGCAAGGTGAGCTAGCACAAAAAGTACGCTCTACTCAAATATTTATCAGTAAGCTCGTAACTGGGGAGTTAATCAGTCCAAATGAAAGCTACATTCGACTACTCGCAACAGCTTTAAACGTAAGTTATGACTGGCTACATCATGGATCTGGTGAAATGCACTCAGCTAATTTTTTAGCCAAACACAATGAGGCATGAAAAATGGCGACTATACATTATGCGTCAAATCCAAACGTACCGAAACCTGATATACGTACAGCTAGTACGACGACTTTCATTTTTAGATTTTGGACTAAACAAGATGATAGCTATGTAAAACTATCAACTAAAGCAACAACAGAAGAGGAAGCAATTAATAATTTAAATAGTTCTAAATTGCTTTGCGTATTATGCGCAAGAATTCCCACTAATTAAATATAAATAAAATACTAATTTAACTTTTAATCAGCGCCAGCACTGAGGGAAATACTTTATCTAAAAAAGGATAATAAATAATGTGTCGATTTACTGAGTTTATGCACAAAGGAAAGAAATTAGAAGCGAGCAGATTATATAGACGCGCTGCTGAAGCATATAACTACGCTTATTCAATATCTGAAAATGGTGACAGTAAAGGTTTAAGCGCACAAGAAAAAACAAGCAAAGAAGCAGCTAATCGTTGCTTAGCTATATCTAAAATAAAAATAACCGAGGGTTAATTAATGTCTGAATATGATGATACTGATAATGATATTGCTGATTTCGAAGATACAACAATTCGCTCTACACATTATGTAGACGATGGACGCGATTGGACGGCTCGCATTATTCACGGAATAAAACAACGTGCTTATATTCGGCTTGGTGTTTGTCCTGCTATGCCACCAGCCCCGCAAGTTATAACACCAAAACTGGCTCCTATTAATAAAACTAAAAGGAAGAAAAGAAAATGAAAACTTTAAATATTAATTGGCTTGGTTCATGCGATAACTGTGGCTGCACTGAGTTATTGGTTAATACCGAAAACGGAAATGAAAATTTCTTATATGAAGATGATGAAATTACATGCACCGAATGCGGTTTAAAAGGAATAGTTCAAATTGATGATATTGGTGAAGATGACGATATAGGTGTCGCCTTTGCATCATGGAATGACGGTGACTAGAAATGATTATTGTTAATTCTTATTTTTGTGGTGCTGGATTAATGGATATAGGACTATTACAAGCTGGGATTAATATAGGTCAAGCTTTTGAACTAGATAAAGCAGCGTGTAAAACATATAAGCACAATTTAGGCAGTCACGTAAAAGAATGTGATATAGCACAAGAATTAGTTTTAGAACAAAACTCATGTGATGGAATGATATTTACCTACCCATGTACCAAATATAGCACCATTGGCGATATCCATGGCGTACGAACTGGTGATGATTTGTTTCTTCACGCATTACGACATTTGGCTATCGCACGACCTGAGTTTTATGTTGTTGAAAATGTACCCGGTATGAAAGCATTCCCTGTCGTTATGGAAGCAATGCAAAAAATGCCTGATTACTACGTTAATGTATTTTGTCCGGTTAAATCTGAAACTTGGTTACCACAAAAGCGCAGCCGCTTAATTATTATAGGCACTAAAAAATACTTTAATCCACAACCACCAGCTAACAATAAGCCAATTAAATTAGCGGATATTTTAGAAGTTGAACCAGATATTAATATTCCAAAATCAGTTTATTCAAGAATGAATGGCGAATATAGAGACTTACCTATTATTAGTAACCCTACTAATGGAGATCTAGCGCCGACTTGTGTTGCACATTACGCAAAAGATAAAAGTACACGACTAGTAGTAGACAAAAATTTTACAATGGGAGTTCGACCTTACACTGTTCGTGAATATGCGCGATTGCAAGGTGTCCCTGATTGGTTTCAGTTTCCAGTAAGCCAAACTGATGCATACCGCCAAATTGGCAATGGTGTGAGCGTTCAAGTGGGTGAATGGATAGGTCGTGAAATTAAACGCTATATCATGGGAATACATTGAATATGTATAAATTAGATGACATTCAGTATGAAATAAATTTCGTTAAATCCGTAATTAAATATAATCAAAACGATAAAAATGTATTAAGTGTAATTCCAAACAGAATTTTAATTAAATTAATATCAGAAATTGAACGTATTAATAACCTACAGCCAGTTGCTTGGATGTACCCTGTATTTCATGATGATAAAATGCAATTCACTACAAATGCTACTGAATCTGAAAATATTGAAGTTCATTTCGATTCTCACGGTTCTGTATTTAAAGTAACTCCGCTTTATATTTTAAATAAGTAGATGAACATGAACAACTTACTTCGGATTATTACAGAAGCTGGAAGCCACCCAGCTGATATCGCTGAAGCTGTTCTGGAAGCAGGTTATAAAAAAACTGATTTTACTATTGAACAAATTATTGAAATGACAGCTGATCAAACAGCTACATGTCTTTATCTAGGGATGAAGCATGATGCACTACCAAGGACGGTCGATGATTTAGCAAAATATCATTTAAGCGGATTAATTGAAGAAGCTACTTGGATAGGCACACCGGAAGAAATCGCCGCTGAGGTTTTAAGAAACGGCTATAGGAGGAAGTGATGCTATATGAATGTTTACCCATTTCCGCATACTGCAATTTGTACTGTGAAACACCAGAAGCCATTAACAAACGCTTACAACGACAACATTGGATCGAAGGTGTACATGTCTTAAAAGTTGAAGGCTCAAAAGAACGATGGATTGATATTGCAGAGGTAAATAAATGGGCTCGCAAAAACAAACAGAATACTCACTACCCCGAGGAGTGACTATTCGTAACAACAAAACTAAGCAAACTATTATCATTACTTTTACCTACAAAGGGGTTCTCTGCAGAGAGCCTCTATCTAGACTAACCGTTGATAATAAAAATATTAAATATGCAGAAAGATTACTTGCGGAAATTCAAAATAATATAGAGAGATCAACTTTTAGTTATGCAAAATATTTCCCTGATTCTAAAAAACTTCAATTATTTGGACTTAGCAACAAAGTAAAAAATATTATTGATTACTTGGATGAATATATTGTTATTTGTGAAACAAGAGGCTTATCTCCATCAACCATTGGTGGTTATAAAAAATGTAAAAATGCACTAGCTGACCTACATAAATTGCAAGTGACATCATTGACACCAGCAATAGTAAAAAATTGGATACAAAAACAAACAACATCATTAAAAACAATACGTAACCAACTTTCATTTTTACGGAGTGCTCTAGATGAAGCTATTACTGATGGTGTCACATCCATTAATCCAGTTAGCTTAGTTTCAGCATCACGATATCAATCAAAAAGTAGTTCAACAGAAAGTAGCTATATTGTTGATCCGCTATCACCAAAAGAAGTCTCTGCCCTACTTCTTGCTGCTAAATATGAACAGTGGCGAAACTTGTTTAGATTCGCAATTAATACTGGATTAAGAAGCTCTGAATTATGTGCATTGAGATGGAGTGATATCGATTTTATTGAGAACACTGCTCACGTCCAATCAGCAAGCGTTGCTGGGGTTATTAAAGAAACAAAAACAAAGGCAGGAACGCGAAAGGTTGAATTGAACGATGAAGCAATGAAGGCCATAAATGAACAAAGACAATTTACATTTATGAAAGATGGTGTGATTTTTGAGGATCCCAAAACAAATGCCGCTTGGGCAAATGCTGATGCGATTAGAAAAAAAGCTTGGGTTCCAATACTGAAAAAAGCAGGTATTAGATATCGAAACCCATATCAAACCCGACATACATTTGCTACTCGACATATCAGTCAGGGCGTGAACCTATTTTGGCTGGCAGGACAAATGGGACACAAAGGGCCTGAAATGTTGTTCAGACATTATGGCTCTTACTTGAAAGAATACGACGGTAATACAATGATGCAAGGTAATGTAGTAAACATCAAATAGCCCATGGTGTGACTACGGCATGACATCAAAATGCACGCGAAATGCACACTATGTATATAGGCTAAAAATAGTTATTATAAATCAATTAATTAAAAAAGTTCAGATGCGGGTTCAACTCCCGCCAGCCCACCAAATTATCTTCTAAGGACGTCCAAAGATGACTAAAAAGCCCGCTAACTCAATGAGTTTGTGGGCTTTTTTATATCCTGCGCAGTCTGATGTCACCTAATTAAATCCAATCATCTTAGGCACCTTGATAGGCACCTCGTTAACCTTTATAGTTTTTGAGGTGCCTAAAAATAATGGAACATCCAAAATGGCAAGACAAACCAAACCCTTATCCATAAAAGAGATCGATGCTGCAAAGCCAAAATAGCGTGAATATAGCCTCTATGATGGTGGAAGGATAGAACTATTGGTTAAACCCAATGGCAGCAAGCTGTAGTCATTTCGCTACACTCGCCCTCTCACTAAAAAGAGCCTTGGGGCATATCCCGCTGTCGGCCTTGCTGATGCGCGTCGTTATCGCCTTGCAGCAGACTCACTGCTCGCTAAACAGATAGACCCTCAAGATCACCATAAAGAGCAAGTCCGTAGCACCTTAGAAGCTAAGGCAAATACCTTTCAAGTTGTCGCTGAACGTTGGTGGGAAGTGAATAAGTCCACTGCAACCGAAGATTACGGTAATGATATCTGGCGCTCGCTTGAACGTGACGTATTCCCCGCTATTGGCGATATTAGTGTTACCGATATCAAATCACATATATTGGTTCAAGCAATACAGCCCGTTCAAGCTAAAAGTGCGCTAGAAACCGTTCGTCGCCTATGTCAGTGTATCAACGAAGTGATGGTCTATGCTCAAAATACTGGGTTAATTGATGCCGTACCAAGCATCAATATTGGTAAAGCTTTTGAAAAGCCCAAGAAAAAGAATATGCCAAGTAATCCCCCCTGATCAGCTACCAAAGCTCATGCAGACAATGCGTACAGCTAGTATTAGCCTATCGACTTGATGCTTGTTCATGTGGCAGCTACTCACCATATCCCGCCCTGCCGAAGCCGCTGAAGCCCGTTGGGATGAAATCAGCTTTGAGACCAAGGAATGGAAGATACCTGCTGCTAGAATGAAGATGAACCGTGAGCACACTGTTCCGTTATCTGATGCTGCTTTAGCTATCTTAGAGCTAATGAAACCACTCAGTGGTAATCGTGAGTTTATCTTTCCTAGCCTTATCAAGCCTACCCAACCGATGAATAGCCAAACCGTCAATGCTGCATTAAAACGTGCCGGATTCGGCGGTGTACTGGTCTCACACGGTCTACGCTCAATTGCTAGCACCGCCCTAAATGAGCAAGGCTTTCCACCTGACGTTATCGAAGCCGCCCTCGCCCACGTTGCTAAAAACGAAGTGAGACGCGCGTATAACCGCAGTGATTACCTAGAGCAAAGACGCCCTATGATGCAATGGTGGGCTGATTTTATTGAGAAGGCTGATAGGGGGAGTATTATTGAAGGAGGGATTAGAGGGATATCGCTAGTTGGGTAACATGTGTACCAGCTCTAATCTGAGCTGATACTATAACTACACAGAGTTATATATCATCCAAATGTCGGCTCTGTGCCAAGAGCGGAAGTTTGATAAAAGATTTATAGTAAAATAACTTATAGTTATGTCAAAATTAAAATGCAGGAAAAAATGCACACAAATAATTCACATCTTTTTTAACTTAACTTATTCAAGTATAAAAACAATATGAAGAAATTAATCATCAATCTTGATTAAAGCGGTCTTCTTTTTGTTGCAGAATATATATGAGTTGTTCTGAAAGTTTGATATCTCCCATGATTTGAGCAGCTTGTGCTCCGATACGATATAGATTCCAAGGGCAGTCGCTTTTAATCACCTTTTTAAGGTAGGAATTAATCCATTTCCAAAGCTGTTTGTTTTTGAAATCAAGATGTTCTATTTGGATATTGTCATTCAATTTCAATGCTTTTTCATGCTGTTGAATAACAAGCTTTGTGGCGTTCATCAAAATAAATTTACTTAAATTGACTTGAAGCCATTGCTGGTCTTCATAGACGCTGCTCTCAAACAGAGGAATAATTTGTTGCATTGATTTTTCAGCCTGATCTGTGCAGCCGGCCTCAAGGAGCTTTTCTAGCAAGGCGTCTAGCTTACTACATTTGTCCCGTAGTGAACCGTTTTGAATGGTTAAATCTGTCAACATTTGTAAGGCTTGTATTTCTCCTTGTGTATTACCTCTATCTCTTTCCATATAGCGCCATGTGGATAGGTTTTGAGCGTTCCATTGCGTTTGCTGCTCTTTCCAAATGTCAATGAGCTCAGACATGGCCTCGTGTTCTTTAAGCTGATTCAAAATCTCAATACACTCCTGAATGTCTCTCAGCTTGTAAACGTCACGTTCGCGTTTTGGTCGTCCTGCTTCAAATCCACAATGACAGTCAAAATTGGCTTCTTTGACCTGCTCAAATAACAGCTGGTCAGCATCATGGTGGTAGGCTTGCAACAACTGGACTAAAATCTCTACGGTACTGCCTATACCTTGAAAACTATTTGTCTTGCGGTCTTTAATTTCTTCTTTCAGTAGATTGCGAATGAGTTCTTCTACACCTTCTTGGCCATCTAATTCTGGCGTAAACTGTAAACCACGTGCAATACGATGCCTAGCATCATAGTTGGCATCGTAAGTTCCGTAATCTTTGTGTTGTGCTTTACAGTAAGTGTAGGGAGTTAAATCACCTGTTTTCAATATCTCTAAAACTTCTTGGCGATATTTGTTGATGATGGCTTGCGTTATTTTGTAAAAATTATCTAGAGGCATAGGAAGAAACACCGTTTAGTTTTTTATAAGACAAACTGTACACTTTGGTGATTGGTTTGCCAAGTTCAGCCTGTAGTGGCATTGTGTCACTCACTGTTAGCTCTCCTGTTCCATGCTGCTATGGCTTCCTGCTTTGTGCTATATACTGGTGTTGCTACTTCACATCGGTTACATGCAACTGAAAATCTTTCGCGACCTAAAGTTTTTATGCTCCAGTCTTGAATGTATGCCGTATCCCCGCAAAACGGGCATTTCTTGAGTTCGTTCATACCATATCTCCTGTGATATCTTTTTAATATGTAGTAATCCAACTTAACTAAATCTATAATTAAGCTAAATTAACTAAACTCGTTATTTGCTAATGAATATTTTTAAAAAGCTAATTACTGGTCAGTACTCTCTCACGATTACTTTTGGCGTATTTGGAGTCGCTGGATACTTCCTTGTCACCGCTGTTTCACTTGCCCCTATGTACCTTGAGATTTTGTATATGCTGCAAGCTGTATTATTAAGAAACATTTTATGCATAATACTTTTGCTTGCTGTTACTGTTGGGTTGGCGTCTATTTTTAGGAAGAAACCATCAATTTTATGCTTAATTGCTATATTGATTGTTATCTCTAGGATTATCCTTGATGGGATTTGGACATATGAAATAATGACCCTATAATTCACCTTCTGGCATTGCCCAGTGCGTAACTTCATCAGAATACATCCATGGTCGTTTTGTTCCTGCTCTTGGATGCCAAATATGAATCCCATTGAAGTTTGTCGATGCTAAATAACCTGAGATCGGTTTAAGCAATGACTTGAAGCCCTGTTTTCTCGGTATTTGAGATATTGAGTGATGGCTTTTTCGGTTTCAAACCAATAGGCAATCAAGCCGCCCAGTAAATTCAACATGAATCCATGCAAGCTACGATGGCGCGAATGCTCAATCTGCGTGATATTTTTCAGATGATCATTAATTGTTTCAATTATGAATCGCTTAGCGAGCATCGCTCTATCCCAAGCCGCTAATAATTTTGGCTTCATATTTTTGCGTTGTCCTGTGACCAAGGTTATTCCTTCCATCTTTAAATCTTCAGTTAATGCTTTGCTGATGTAACCTTTGTCTGCATAAAGTTTATCCAAAGTCCTTTGGAGAGCGCCTTGACTGGCGTTCTATCATCAACATTTGCTGGCGTGAGCTTCGCGGCGACAATTTCACCAAGATGGTTAACAATGATGTGCAGTTTAAAACCGTAGAACCATCCCATCGTTCCTTTCCCTCTTGCCGCCGTATCTTTAAAGACTTGATGTCGCGGTATTCGCAGGTTATGGCACACTTTAATACTGGTTGAATCGATAAATTCAATGCCTTTTGGTTGACCCTTTAGATGAGTAAAGAAAGAACTTAATGGTACTAAAACCTTCGGCATGACCTCAAGAAAACGCGTGTAGCTCAATAATGTTGGAAAGTCTTTTTTGTGATATATCGCAATAAATCCAATATAAAAATGTTTAAAATCACGCTGATGAGACATATGGAATGCAATTATAATAGTCATAATCTCACTACTGGTCATTCTTGTTTGGCGTAACCGCTGGCACTCGCCACTTTCAATCAAGTATTTTTGCCATTGAGGCATGAATAATTTGCAAAAATCATCGACATGACAGAATAAATTAACTAGATTGCGCATAGCGGGTTCCTCAGTGAAAAGTTATTTCTTGGTCGAAAGATCTGATCACAGAACCCGCTTTTAGTTCCTTTCTTTTTTGTTTTTCTTATCCCGAGTTCAGGTTAAATATGATAGCCGAATACGCAAAAGCGGAAGGCATCACAACAAAACAGGCTGTAGTTGAGATTATTCAAATGCTTCGTCAGAGCGCCGAGGAGGGAGTATGACAGATAAAACAGGTGGAGCGGCTTTTCCAGTGCCAGCAACAGAGTTACATTGTGCTGATACCGGTATGACATTGCGAGATTATCTAGCGGCTAAGGCTATGCAGGGCGATTGGACAAATCAAAACTCAGAAGTTGGTTACTTTGCAAATTGCAACGACGAGCAGCTAGTTAACTCTGCAAAAATCTACTACCGCATGGCTGATGCAATGTTAAAGGCTAGGGGGGTGATAAACCACCCCAAAAATAAATTAAAAGATTTTATTAGCGCTTTTATAATGTTCTATAGTTCCATCCCCACGGGTTAACACCAAGAAAATACTATTTCCTTTTTTTACTATTTTCACCAATGAATCCGTTGGATTAACTTGGAAGAACTCGTTGTTTACTATTTCACCATTTCTTTTAAGGACGGAACTAATTACTTTGTAACTAAAAACATTAGATTCTTTGTCGAAAGCCCACTCAGACACTTGATGGAGCTGTTGTACATTCCCATCTTTTGTTAGCGTCATAGCATCTAACTCTGCTACGCCTTCTTCCTTTAAATTAAGAACTTTCATGAATTTTAAGTCAAGAGTTTCATCAACATAAAGCCAGCGACCAAGCAGATCACTTTCAGAATATGGTCGTGGCAACAGCTCCACTTTTTTGTTTTTTTCTGATACTTCAGCATTGTTGGCATGACTAATAATAGGAGCGCAAGAAAAAGTTAATATAACAGAGAGGAGTACAATTATTGTCTTCATTTCAAATCACCTTAATTTAACTTAGGCAAATATATCAGATTAGTTAACTCATTCATATCGCTATTAATAGTGAAGAATACACGCATAAGGAATTAATTATGGGTGATGTAGGAGATGATTTTCGCGCATACAAGGAAATGGTAAAAGAGCGGAAATTAGAGCGATTTAAAAATAATACGGAGCAACTAAAGGATATAGATATTCCGTATACAAGAGATTCCAATGGGAGGGTAATCCCCCCGTTTTTAACCGAGGTTATAAGTAGAATCAGGTCATTCGTTGTAGATGTTGCATTGGGGTATAGCCATTCAACGCCATGTTCGGCCGTTCGTGATTATAAAACCATTGCCACCGTGTAGCATAGTCTTGTCATTCATCCAGTGATGAAAACAAGTATTGCCCTAACCACTCATAGCGGACTGTCCGATTATAACGCTCAATGTAAGCATTTTGCTGCGGATTACCTGGCTGGATAAAGTTTATTTTGATATCTTGCAGATTAGCCCATGATATCAATATATTACTGGTGTATTCTGGCCCATTATCACAGCGTATGGAAACCGGTTTTCCTTTCCACTCAATAAGTTGCTCTAGTACTCTTACAACCCGACTCGCCGGCAGGGAAAAATCCACTTCAATAGCTAATGCTTCACGATTAAAATCATCGATGATATTCAATAAACGGACTGAGCGCCCATCCGACAGTTGATCATGCATAAAGTCCATTGACCAACATTCATTGCTCGTTTCGGGTACCGTCAGTGGCTCGGGTTTATCCCGTTTTAGGCGTTTCTTCGGCTTTATTCGCATGTTCAGTGACAACGCACAATAAATTCGGTAAACCCTTTTGTGGTTAAATCTTAAATTTTTTACGTTTCGAAGGTATAAAAAGCACAAGCCAAATCCCCAGTTGCGCTGGCTATCAGTGATGCGTATCAGCCAGTCAGCTATTGCTTCATTTTCTTTACTCAGTTTAGCTTGATAACGATAGCAACTTTCGCTCACTACAAATAACTGGCAGGCAAAACGTACGCTGATATTCCGTATTTTGACAGCTTCTTGCGCCATCCGCTTTCGATGCGATGGCTTCACCACTTTTTTGCCATAGCTTCCTGAATGATCTCAGCTTTCAACCTTTCTTCTGCATACATTTTTTTGAGGCGGCGATTTTCCTCTTCCAGTTCTTTCAAGCGGGTCATCATGGAAGCATCCATCCCACCAAAGCGTGAGCGCCACTTATAAAAACTGGCGTTGCTCATACCATGTTCGCGGCACAGTTCAGAAACAGGCGTTCCCGCCTCAGCTTGCTTAAGGATGGTGATAATTTGGCTATCGGTAAAACGTGCTTTTTTCATAGAGATCTCCTCAGTTCAGATTACGAGAAAATTCTACTTATTAATACACCGATTTTTCGGGGGGATTACCTCCTGAGAAGGTCGCTATGCGCAAAGCCCGATTTACTGAACATCAGATTATCGCCGTTCTGAAACCTGTCGAAGCCGGACGGACAGTCAAAGATGTCTGCCTGTGCATAATCCGGCGCCACTGGCAACGCCGGAGGCACTGAATCAGAGCTAGTCGGTTGATTTTATGCATGATGCGCTGATCCGCGGCAGGTGTTTCCGAGCGTTCAATATCGTGGATGATTTTAATCGTGAAGCCCTGGCGATAGAAATTGATCTGAATATCCCGGCATAGCGCGTTGTCCGGGTATTGGACAGAATAGTTGCAACACGCGGATATCCAGTGAAAATACGGATGGATAATAGTCCGGAGCTTATATCACTGACACTGGCGCACTGGGCGGAAGAGCATGGTGTGATACTGGAATTTATTAAACCGGGTAAACCGACTCAGAATGCCTTTATCAAGCGTTTTAACCGGACGTACCGGACTGAAATACTGGATTTTTATCTGTTCCGGACACTGAAATGAAGTACGGGAAATCACGGAACGCTGGCAGAGGGAATATAACCGGGAGCGACCACATGAATCCCTGAATAATCTGACACCGGAAGAATACCGGTTATTAGCTAAAAATAACGAAATCTCAAAAAATGTGTGGAACTGAAACGGGTGTACTTACATTTCCCCAGTAGCGATAAAAGCCACGAATCAACGCCTAAGCTGATTTCACCAACAGGATCCGATTGACCATCAAATGAACTGTCTAGCGTGACTTTAGAAACATGCATTTTTGATGACGATGATGCTCGATTAATTTTTCGGTTGTTCAAGTGCGCCAAGCCAGACACTTTTTTGATATCTTCACGGCTGAATAGCGGCTTACCTGTTTTGGTTTCTCCGGAAGGTTTTAGCCTGCCCAATTTCACGTAATCAGATACCGTTCCCTTACTCAACGAAAATTCACGCGCGATTTGCGCTTCTGTTAAAAGTTCATCACTCATGTGATCCTCAATGCCATCAATAAAAAAGTTCGTCTGAAATTTTGCAGAACCCAAAAAGTTCGGACGAACTTTTTCAAAACGAACACATTCCTTTTAAATCAAAAAGATAGAGTCATTGAATCTCAAAAAAGTTCGCCCGACATTTTTTTACATGTCTGTCTAAACATTGCGAGTCGCAAGCCCCCGCAATTGTTTTATCTCGTCACAGTACCTTGACGGGGGAGGGATAAGGGTCGTATAGGCTGGGGATAACGATTAAGATCATTAAAAAGCCGCCAGCAACTTACCAGCGGCAATACATGCACTAAAATTTGAATTTTTTCGGTGTCTCAAAAGCCCAGATAATAAAAAGGTATAGAAAAAAAATAATGATAGAAGAAATATAAATAATCCATTCTTGAGCATCATCTCCCTCCGAATTTACCGCTATATATAAACTCATAGTGCCAATACAATAAAAATATATAATGGCAAAAACCCTTTTCCGGTTTAGTTTTTTATCTCGATTAAAACAAGACATTGTTTTATTTCGAAGATAGAAATAAAAAACCAACCCTATTATTACTAAGCAATAATAAACAAAATAAAACATATTCTTAACCTTTATTTATCCAAAGGATTTCCATCTAAGTCAGTGCTATATCTATTTCCATCCTGATCTGTGCATATTTTTATGGTTGATGGACTATCCGAATTTGAACTACCATCAATCAATATTGCTAAATAACAATCCTCAACAATCTCTTTCACATTTGTGATTTCTTCTGGATCATTGATAATCATCGTCACATGGTTATTCTTTTGATCTAATACGAAAAGCTTTTTAACCTCTACAACAATTTTTGACAGAGCTACTGCGTCACTAAACAATTCGATAGCAAGTAACTTATTTGTCATTTGTTTATAGGCGCGCTCCAAATCTTGCCTACCGTATTTTTTCAAAAAAAGATTTTTTTCAGCTTCGCCAAAGTCATTCAGTTTAGGAACCAGCTTTAATTTTCCATGTAAAGATAAACCAAAATCAACCAGATCATATGCCAAACTCCCGACTGACTCACTAAACCCCAACTCTTTCGCAGCTAATTTGTATCCATTCCTAAGAGGACCGTTTACGTTACTATTTCCCTCATAGAATCCAACTCCACCTTCATATATTCCATTCGCTCCATGTGCCATCAGTGGAGCACCAAGCAAACAGCCTACACCAGTGGAACAGAGAGCTATTCCAGCAGTAAGCATTCCGATACCGCCTAGAAAGGACAGCCCATTCAGTAACCAATCTTTAGATTGACTTTTTAAATCTTTCTCTTCTTTTTTCAGCTCTGCTGAGCCTTGCTCATAGCTTTTTTGTCCTGATTCAACCTGATTAACAATCATGTAAGCAAATGCTTCTATTTGACTTCTAAAGGCATCTTTAATATCAGGGTAGTACAAATGCTTCTCGCATAACTCATCAGCGCAATCAATTAAGTGCTGAGCATCAATACGGATCCGGTTATCTTTTTGTTCAGCATAAGCTGGTGGGCTTGAAGCATAACCATTATTTGGCTGCGCTGCCTGTTATCGCTGATATTGATTTTCTGATGATACAGGGCTAAATACTCTGCTCATTGCGGGTTTCTCACCAGCAATAACCACATTTGAGCCATACGAACAGCCACATTGTACAATAGAGCCATCAACCGCTTGAGGCTTACCATGATTCATAAAAGCAGTCTGACCTGTAACAACCACACCTGTTTGTTTGCACTTAGGCATGTCGTCGTTTGATCTCCTACTCGTAGTGCCGCTTTTTGGCTTTGTCCACATGTGACACGGTCAATACTTGAAATGCAGGTGGCGCCCGTTGTGGTTTTATCCCCATCAAGCGCCATAGCTTTGCCAAAAATAGTTGCTCTCATTTTGATTACATCCTTGTTTATATAAAGAAATTATTAGGTCAACATTTTTAAATACTTAAACTAAATTAACAAAACATTAATAACACAAATTTGTGTTAGTTTAAGTTCCGTCACAGAAATAAGCAATTGTTCATCTAAAACAAACATATTAGATAGTTAAATAAAGAATAGTCGCGCCTCTCCGCGTGTCACGCCCTCTTCTACCTTCGCTGACGTTTCGTATTGTCCACTTCCCTTAAAATAAGACAGCGATAATTAGATTTCCTGCCCTAAAATTTGCAGAGGTCATGATGAAAAAAGTTCGTTTTACTGAGACTCAAATCGTGAATATCTTAAAGCTCGCTGATTCAGGGATGAAAGTGGAAGACATTTGTCGCCAAAATGGGCTCGGTAATGCGACTTATTATATCTATGGACTACCTCCGTTTTGCAAGTACTGAATCAGGTTTTAGGTTATTGCTTACATCTATCCGGCATCAGAAGTATCTGTGCCCAAATGGGTGATCCGCACACAATTGCCTCAACAACTGGACGGTCACGAAGGCCAATATAATAATCAGGTTCCGATCGTGCAGGTTTAACCTGTATCCATTTTTCAATACCTTGCAACTTTTAAAGGTATGCTATTACACTGCCGGTCTGTACTCTGTTTCATTGTGAAGAATTGACCAAATAATTCTGGCATTTTTGTTGGCAACTGCAACGGTCGTTTTGTTAAATCCCTGTCGCTCTTTTAGCTGATTAACCCATTGGTTTAAGTAACCCTCATTATTATTTGCAGCCACTCTGACGACTGCCCGGGCTCCATGAATAAATAAGGGTCGTAAATGCTTATCGCCTTTTTTGGTTATGTTCATCAGCACCTGTCTGTCGCCACTGGAGTGAACTCCTAACCAGGCAGCGAAATGACGACCATTTTTGAATTCAGTTCCTTTGCCAATCGCAGCAACAACTGCAGTCGCTGTTTTAAGGCCAATACCTTTAACTTTGGCAATCCGCTGACAGGCTTCAGATTGTCGGAAAACAGTATCAATTTCTTTATCAAAAAAGTTTATACGACGACCAAGGTCGTTAAAAAGATCATAGAGTTCTGCTATCGTCCTGCGCATTCTGGTACTAAGACCATTTTCTGTGTCCTCCAGAATCAGCGGAATAGCGTGACGAACCCTTGAGACTGCCGTACCGATTGTTATTCCACGGTCAAGCAGTAATCCTCTGATTTGACAGACTGTCGCAGTGCGGTGATTAACAATACGCTGTCTTGCCCGGTGCAGGGCTTGAATATCCTGCTGTTCCGGACTTTTTGGGGGAACGAACTGCATTGTTGGCTGCATCAGAGCAATTGCGATAGCCTGTGCATCATTACCGTCATTTTTTTGCCCGCGGGCAAAGGGTTTTACATACTGGGGACTGATCACTTTTACCTTATGTCCCAGTTTTTCGAACTCACGCTGCCAGTAAAATGCGCCCGTGGAGGCTCCCACACCAATCAGGCAAGCCGGAATATTCGCGACGGTCTGTAGCAACGTTTTACGATCAGGGCGTTTTTTATAAACCGGTTTACCCGCCTGATTTAATCCACAAAGTTGAAAAACATTTTTAGCCAAATCAATACCGAGATAGATAACATTCATGATCATGCTCCTGCTGAGTATATTTTGTTCAGTTAACCTCAGAGGGAGGAGGTAGTCCATCCTATTAATTGGAAATCAAAGTAGGGTGGTATGGAAGCTAATGATGTTAAACGATTAAAAGAGCTTGAAGAGGAAAATGCCAAGCTTAAAAAAATGTTTGCAGAAGTCAGCCTTGAAAATCAGGCGATGAAGGCGCTTTTTGCAAAAAAGGGTTGGTAGTGGTTGAAAAGAAGTCCTGTACTCAGGCTTTAAAAGAGGCAGGTTTATCAGTCATTAAAGCTTGTAAATTAACATCATTACCTCGGGCAACCTTTTATCGTCGACAGCTAAATTGGCGTGAAAGAGATCGTGCAGTGATTGATGCTATTCAATCAGTTTTAGCTAAATCGCCACAATCAGGATTTTGGAAATGCTATTTTCGGTTAAGATTTCAAGGCTATCCCTTTAATCATAAACGAGTTTATCGCGTTTATTGCCGTTTGGGGTTAAACCTGAAACGGCGAGTGAAAAAAATACTGCCGAAACGAGAAAAAAACCTCTTATTGATTGAAAAAGTCCCGAATATTCAATGGGCTTTGGATTTTGTACACGACAGTTTGTACTGTGGTAAACGCTTCAGAACCTTGAATATTATTGATGAGGGGACACGTGAGTGCCTGGCAATTGAAGTTGATACGTCATTGCCTGCTGAACGAGTCATTAGAGTACTAGGACGTTTGAAAATCGATAGAGGATTGCCGAAACAAATTCGAGTGGATAATGGGCCTGAACTTATTTCAGCTAATCTATTGAATTATTGTAAAAATAATCGAATTGATTTATGCCATATTCAACCCGGTAAACCTCAACAAAACGGTTTTATCGAACGATTTAATGGTTCATTTCGCCGTGAATTTTTAAATGCCTATTTATTTGAATCAGTAAGCCAAGTACGAGAGATGGTGTGGTTTTGGCAGCAAGATTACAATCTAAATCGAACCCACGAAAGTTTAAATAACCTCCCACCGGAGACATACCGTAAACAGTTAGAAATCTCTAATTTGAAGTGTCTTAATTAATGGGGAGTGGACAAGAGCAGCAGTATCAAGATTTTTTACGGATAGCCATGAAATTAATTGAATGGAGAACTTAGAATGCCATTTCCTTTAGTGATTCTTGCCGCTGCTGGGCTAGCAACATTAGGTGGACTAGCCGCAGTGACTCAAGAAGCCTCAAAAATCGGTTTTCCCTCTTCGTCAGGAAGCAGTGATGATGAATGGGGTAATGAAAGTGTTGCGATTGGTGGAGGGATAGATGACGACGGTGTAAATGGTCAACGAGGGAGTGGACAAGGATCAGTGATAGGCGCCGTTGCAGGAGCATCGATTGGTGTTGCTGCTATTGAATCGAGTAAAGGGTGTAAAAAGTGCACGGCAATTGGATTAGTTGAACCACATAAACAATTTGTAGATAGCTGGTCCATAACCTCAATTAATTACCAACAACGTATTTGCTCAACGACTTTAGGGTTAGAAGGTACACGGACATATATAAATGAATATAAATGTTTAGATGTCGCTTTTGATGGCTGGAAAGAAACTGAATGTTTGTTCCTAGAGGCTAAAGGTAAATACGACCAATTTTTTAAAGGAGATGGAGATCCTTGGTATGATGGCGTAGAAGATACCTTTAACCAAGGGACTCGACATCAATTTGTGATGGAATCATTAGAAAATGTTCCTTATTGCCACTGGCATTTTCTGCAACCCAAAAGTGCTAGTTATTTTAAACAGAAATTTGCGAAATATTCAAATCTCAAAGTGTTTCACACACCTTAAGGACTAATTATGAAGATCTCATTAGATATAGAAATCTACTTAAATAAGAAAAATTATTCAATTCCTGATGTGGTAAATGATTATTTGTTTTTTTCAAAGTTTACAAATGAAATTGCAGGTCAGTCTAGCTGGTACCTTACTGGAAGCTCAAAGAAAGAAGCCCTTGAGAAGAAATTCATTGAAAATGATAATATAAACAAGGATATCGAACATAAATTTGTTGATAAACTAACAAAATCATCACCTATTTATGGCTCAGCAATCTGGAATGGAGATAAAAATAGGATACAAATAAGTAATTATCTAGCAAGAAGCTTTGATAATTATGATGTTAGCTTAAGCATGAAGTTGGAAAATAAGCAAAAATTACAATATAAAATTAAAAAATTAATATTAAACTTAATGGAAAATTATATTAAAGTAGGGAAGATATTAATTCATACAAATAAATATCACTTAAATGAAAAAAATGTTTTTCCGGACAGACTGCCCGTTGGTTGGATGCTTTATCTCAATAAAAAAATCACGCAAGAACAATTACCTATGGCGGGCTGAACTTGTTGATATTGAAAATGAGAAAAATAGTGGCACACTGATTATCAGCCACTGACCATGTGTTTGATGGTTCAAATAAAGACGATATCAAAAAAGCCAATGAAATCGAAATACAGCTAACTGCGTTAGGACTACTTCCACTTTATACTGAAATTTACAGCTAAGCGTAAAAAGGGAAAAGATGGATTTATCAATTAAATTAGATATCAAGCCACATGAAGAAATGTCAATTCCCCTATTAGTTGATATTTTTAGTCATATGATTTTAACATGTGAATCAATTACTAATGAAAAAGAGGACTCATGGCATTTAACAGGCGATACTTTAGAAAAAGCATTACAAAAGAAAGCGTTTAACCAATATACACCAACCGATTTATTGAAGAATATTCCTTATTTTGATTGGGCAGAATCTATATGGGCTAATGAAAACAAAGCATTAGATATAAAATATACCAGTTGTGGGCTGATATATAATCTAGAGTTTAAGCTGCGTAATATTAATGTACCTAGCCAAGCAGCTATAGTTAATGCACTAAATTATTATTTAGATGCATATAGAATAATTTGCATACGAATTGATACGAATAAATATAGATACAATAAAAAAAATGTATTCCCTGACAGATTACCTGTTGGTTGGATGCTTTTTCTGAATAAAAAAATAATACCAGAACAACTACCTATGGCGACTCAACTTATCGATATTGAAAATGATAAAAATAGTGGCACACTGATTATCAGTACTGACCACGTATTCGATGGTTCAGATAAAGAGGATATCAAAAAAGCCAATGAGATAGAGATTCAACTAACAGCATTAGGGTTATTACCTTTAGTCAAGGAAATTTATAGCTAATACAGTAAAGAGAATATAAACACTGAATCTACAAAATTCTCATTAATCTCTTACTGTATGTTAAGATGGCAAGCGAAATTTTGAGCCTGCCATCAAAAAACATCAAAATAAACTTTAGGCCCAACAATAGGCCCAAATTAAAAGTTGAATTGGATTTTGTTAGTTTAAAATCAATGAACTACAAGCTTAATTCAGACTCCGCCAGCTAAGCTGAGCAAACAGTAATATTACCTAGAATGCATACTAAATACACGTGCACTATAAGAAACAAGCCACTAATAACTTATAGTGGCTAATAGGACATGATGATTACCGTTTACTACGGAAAGACTCTAGCTTCCATATCATTTTTAAATAGCATAACAAAATAATGACTGAATAACCAAACATCACCCAATTAACAATCGTCTCTTCACTCTGTTTTGTTGTTAGATAAATACCATATGCGCCAACAATATAACAATAAACGATTAAAAATCGTCGTACATATATTAACGTGCTAGTTGGCCTGAACTTTGAGGAATACTGTTTTTTTAATCTTAAAATAAAAAACAATTCCCAATATGGTTAAGATAAAATAAATCGTATATGGAATCACTGAATAGGCTCTCCACTTGTACTGTACTTTTGTTCATTACTTTTGTTCATTACCTTTATCATCCGTACATTTATATTATACTGAATTTTCATTGTCATCTGTAACAACAATATAAAGCTCACAGTCTTCAACAATATCTTTAATGTTAGATATTTTTTCTGATTCAGTAACAACCATAATGACATCATTTGACTTTTTATCTAGAAAAAATGCTTTATCGATATCATCTTTTATGATTAAAGTTAATAAAAATCCGACTTAAGGCTCTTATATGAACGTGAAGTGTTGTGTGTCATTCTGGGTCGACAGATACAAAAAAGCCGCACTGGGCGACTTTCAAGATGATTGTTATTCTGCTTATATGTATGATTGGTTTGCAAACATACATTAAAAACACTATTGGACAGATATGGAACTTTCAACTTTACTTCTTTTTATTCCTGCTTGTTTTGCTTTGAACCTAGCACCTGGGCCTAATAACCTGCTTTCTGTTAACAATGCAGTATACTATGGTTTTGCATACTCCTGCGCGGGGGGAATTGGTAGGTTGTTCGCATTTGTGATTATGCTTATTTTAGCTTCATTTGGTTTAGCTGTTGTCTTGCAGACATCAGAAGTCATTTTCAGCATAATCAAATTTGCTGGCGTTGCTTATCTTCTATGGCTTGCATACCAATTATGGAACTCTCCAACTGATGAGTTCAAATTTGAAGAAACCAAGAAAAATAGTTCGATAATAAAATTAGCAAGGCAAGAATTTTTGGTCGCAGCGGGAAATCCAAAGGCGATACTCATATTCACAGCCTTTCTTCCTCAATTCGTTAATCCACAACGACCAACTGAATCCCAATTTCTAGCACTTGGCTCTTTATTTTTGTTACTTGAATTCATTGCAATCATGCTCTATGCCTGGTTAGGTTTACATATGAAGAAGTTACTAAGAAAACCAAATGCTAAAAAGGTTTTTAATCGCACCTGTTCTGGTCTATTAGCTAGTGCAGGCGTTGGGCTTCTAATTTCTCAAAAAGTGGCTAAATAATACAACATTTAAAAATTCATTAAATAAAAAGTCATCACTTAATTAAAGATGACTTTTTATCTTAATACCATTCAAGCAACAAGTTACTGCATCGGATTATTTCCAGAAATTAACCTTCAGCAGATAGTTTTAAAAATAACGTTTATCAGACCGCATTATAATTTTAATTAATACCCAGAACCTTAATTCATAATCAAGCCACAATATTTATCTACTGTATAGTAAAATTATCAGGTTTGTATTGATGTTCTAAATATTTTCCAGAATATGTTATCCCTCTCAGGCTTAAGACTACGAAAAATGTAATGTATACTAAAGCCTTTTCCTCATTAAAAAACATCATTACTTGGTCAAATACATCCAAAAGTCAGCGAAATTTTTACATTCTGTAGACATTGTTCCCGTTTCTTCCTCTTTTTCACACCGTGAGAGTATGTCACCATTCATAAGCACATTTTGTAAAAGAATATTGACCTCATCTTCACAATTTGCTGGCTCAGAATGTTTTTTACAAATACTATTTATTCTAGATAAATAATCATCATATCTATCTGTAGCGCCTAATACAGTACTACTCAATGATAATAGCATTGATATCACTAACCATCTTTTCATATCCATCCCCTTTGGTTTAATTCAAACTCTAATTCAATCATAACTATAAGGCTATAAAAACCTATTTAAAAGAAATTATTATTATAACTCACATATAACAAATAGACCTTCAACAACTTCACTGATTATCTTTATCTTCGAAACGTGTTTGTAGACTCACTTTAAAAATAATGAATACTCATTTTCAATAGGCTATGATGGGCAAAAGTAATAATTATTTTTTAGCTATATATCCATACACATATTAAAATTAATTTCATGTAACGACTCGAATACACCCGCATTCTGCCATTATTACTAACATAGCCAGATCTATTAATCAGTATAAAATACACCATTCTTATTATCACTCACAGAGCATTTAAAACGTATTAATAGTGCGACTCTGTTGATAAACTATTACAATAAAAAATAATACGGTGATGATATACATGCTCCCTCCTGCTAATTTTATTACTTTAACCAGCGAAATGGTTGAAGAGTGCGCAAAACTTTACTGTGAAACCTACAGCTCTGCTCCTTGGTTTGAACAATGGCCATCACATCACCCCATAATTGAGTTTATTACCCATCATTTAGGTAATAATTATTTTATGGGTTATGTTATACAGGTAGAAAAGCGCATTGTTGGTGCTTGCCTTGGTTTTAAAAAACCATGGAATCAAGGGGTTGAATACTATATTGATGAGCTATTTATTCATCCTGATTTTCAGGGTAAAGGGCTTGGTAGTGCATTTATGCAATATATCGAACAGCAATGCGTTATATGCAATCTTAACGCTATTATTCTAAATACTGAGAAAGGTTTTCCATCGGAAAGTTATTATCGCCGTAATGGTTTTACAGTGCATGAAGGCTTAATTATTCTATCCAAATGGGTGACGACTGATAACCATAAAACAAAATAGTCGCTCGACAGGCCTTGTCTCTCTTTCCGCCCACCATTAAATAAACTTGATTGTGAATAATGGTGGACAAGAGGATCAGTCAATATAGAAATACTTTAATTTATTTTTATATACCATATAAAAACGCATAAAAGTGGTCATACCTAACCCGCATACTGTGCTATACCTGTATAACCTTTACCTTGATGTAGTTTATCGACTTTGCCAGTTGCTAAAGTGACCTGATAAACCCCGCCAAGTAAATCGGCAATATACATCAATTGAGCACTTTTATCGTACGTTAAGCCGATAGTTTCGTTAAAACCTCGGCAAATCACTCGATAATTAGCCAATCCATGCTCTGTCATTTCCGCACAATTTAGGCTATTACCATTTGGCTCCCCGCCCCTATCTGTCCAATACAGAATTTGCTTTTCTTCATCAATTAATAGGTCAATAGGCTCGGGAAGCTTGTCGAGTAATAATTCAATATCTTTCCTATCGGATGGATGATAATTGGCTTTTGGCTGTAATGGCACTCGAAATAAACGACCTAGCCCACCTTTTGCAGTACCTTTTTGTGTCCAATAGAGCCAATTATTTGCAACATCGAGGGCAATTCCCACACATTGGTCTAATATATCGACTTTACCTTGATTATTGCGTGGTCGTTCAACGTGAGTTTGTAAATCGGATCCATCGGTTTTGCATGAACTAATTTTCCCTCCTTCTCGGTCGCACCAATATAATCGTTGTGATTGTTGCTCAAGTTGAAGCTGTTTTGGCGTTCTGATTTGACCATTGCCTATCAGCATCTTTCTGGCTGTTCCATCAAAATTCATCACATTGATAGAGCCGTCATCAGCATCAAAGTCATCTCCCATATTACTCCAGTAAATCAAACGTCTTACAGGATCAACATCTATACCATCAGGCGTACCACCCAACCCTTCAACGAGGTTGTGAGTCTCCCTCGTTGTTTTATTAAACTGTGTTATTGCAGGGTTGATTATATCGAGTAGCAATAAATAAGGCTGAGAAAATTCGTTAGTTTTCATCACTGTTACCTCATCATACATTTGATTAATTTTACGTTTTAAATATAGATGGTTAATCATTGATTAGCTAACTAATAGTTTCGAATTAAATTATTTCTTAAGGTTTAGCGGGGTTACGGGTGATACGATAACTTATCTCTAGGCTCAACTTATTGAGTATAAAAATAAAACGATGAATTTTGATATAAAAAAGGATAAATCTTAGGTGTAATACCTTAGACGAGTTAAGGTTATTGATTTTTTGTTTATATTAAAAGCAACCTTAAGAAAAAATTAATTATAAAAGCAGATTTATTAACAATAGCCCTCATATTTAATATCTATTTATGTTTAAAGAAATATAATCTTCAAACAATTTCAAATTGTAAAAAAATATTAAAAATAACATAAAGAATGGTTGGCGACTCATATGAAAAAAGTCGAATATTTACTCAAAAAACTACGTTCGGTAGTTATCAGCGATAAGCTCTATCTCACTAATAAGTTTAGAAAAAAAATCGGTTATATCCCTAATTTTGATACTCCCAAAAGCTTTAATGAGAAAGTCAATTATCGGATGATATATGACCGAAATCCGTTATATACACAATTAGCCGATAAACTGGCAGTCAGGGAATATGTTTCTCGAAAAATTGGGGACCAATATTTAGTACCAATTTTAGCCACCTATAATGACGTTAATGAAATCAATATTGATAAATTACCAGAACGTTTCGTATTGAAATGTAATCATGATAGTGGTAGTAGTGTTATTTGTGTCAATAAAGCACAATTTAATCTACAAAAAAGCGAAAGACAAGCTTTCATTTCACTTAATGAAAAATTTGTATTACATCACGCGTGAATGGCATTATAAAAATATTAAAGCCAAAATAATTTGTGAATCATATATTGACCTATTTGCGAACAAAAATAGGAAACTCGCACCTGAGATCTGTCGTATCCACTGCTTTGCAGGTAAGCCAATGTATGCAGAAATCGACTATAGCGATGAGTTGGGTAATAAATTTATTAATATCTACGATACGCAATGGCAGCTGCAACCCGTGACATTTGGTTCCCCAAATATGTTGGAACCCGTTGCTGAACCACCATTATTCCAAGATATGCTAAGGTTAGCTCAGCGGCTTGTCAGCCCTTTTGACTATTGCCGCGCTGATTTTTTGATGTCAGAAGACACATTATATTTTAGTGAACTGACATTTGCACCGAGTGCTGGTCGTACTGTCATCCGGCCTTTATCATGGGATTTTCGGTTAGGAGAAATGTGGCAACAACGCATTGTTGGAGAAACAGGGAATATTGAGGTTGGCGAAACATTAGCGACAGCGTCTTTTAATAAGAAGAAAAAATAGAACTTTTAAATGGAAAAAGCCGTGTTAGCTCAATGAGTAACACGGCTTTTTGCTTAATTTTCTTAAACTTATAGCTAGTTTTGCCAATACACCCGCTTTGTGACGCACACTGGCAATAAGCATATAAATAGTTGTAACCGTTAATACAATAAAGAAGAAGTTAACCAAACCATTGTGTTGCTCTAAGAAGGTTCCAGCGACTAATGGACCCACCAGCAGATCCCACGCTATAGCTAAACAACATAACTTGAGTTGCCGCAACAATATAAGAAGAATCTAAATTGTCACAGGCCAACGTAATCGCAATTGGGTATAGTGCAAACGAAGACATCCCCAGCAGCGCCAATGCGACTATCATCACAAGGTAATCGTTAGAGATATAAATAATCCCCATTGCAAATACCCCAAGTAATGACACCATCGCTAACAGTAACGTTTTACTCATCATAATTGACAGTTTACTGACGACTGGCTGGATCAGCATACCGCCTAGAATAATTGATGCCATCAAGACACCCACTTGTTGAGTGTTAAATGGGCCATTTTTTAATGATAAAGGCATTAACCCATAAATTGTTCCCATCAAAATTCCGGATGTCATACAACCAATCATTGCAGGCTTACTGAGACGAGCAATTTTTTTCAATGATAGTTTTTGATGCGAATCACATGCTGGTTGCCCCTGACGAAATAACAGTGGTGGTAAAACGGCAAGCAGTAATAGCCCAAGCACAACCATAAATGGATAAGCGCCTTGAGTGCCAATAACACCAATAGCCAACTGCCCCAATGTGGTTCCACCATAAAGAGATGTCATATAAAAACTGAGGCGTTTCGCTCGCTCTTTAGGGCTGTCACCAATCAGGAGCCACGATTCAACAACCACGAAAATCCCAGCGACGGCAATCCCCGCAATCAAACGGTTTGGTAACCAAGCAGAAATGTTCGGTGTCCACGGCAAAATAACCACGGTTGCCGCCAACATTAATAAAAAAGCAATAAATGAGAGACGATGACCTATTTTAGCAATAATAGGTTCGATCATCATTGACCCAATTAATAAACCAATATAGTAGGCACTAGCTAACCAGCCCGCATAACTTGTATCGATATTAAAGCCACCCATTGATAATGGGATAAGGCTCATTAGATACCCCGAAGCAATTGCAAAAATGGTCAAGCCCGCGACAGGTACAAATGTACTGTCTTGTTTGCGCATTAATGTAGAGGCCTGTTTCACGACCTACTCTCCCACTGACAAAATAAATAATGACTCGCCATCATTCAAATAACAGCATTGTTGACTGGGTTTATTCGCACTAGTCACATTGTTACTTAATGCACTTAACCATTCAGACTTGGCCAACTAACTACAGATTGAATTATTTTGAGTCTCTGCGCTGCATTCATCGGGGGGCCACGCGGCAATATTGAGTACCCAAAAGATACCCAGTCCGGCGACTAGTGCAGGTGTTTAAATAAAAATGGTAAGACTAATTTGGCGGCAATATAGAACTTTAATGGGGTAAATTAAAATGAGAAAAACTAATGCTCACTAGTAAAAATATTTATGTGAGAAAAATCACAATTTTTCTTGGGAAAGTGTTGTTGGCCGCAAAGGCAATAAAAATAAATACTCATTTTAAAACAATGAATTAAAAGCAAGCCCTTCAATAAAAGCAATAGCACTGATTGATTGAATTTTAACCACACTCGTATTGATAAATTTTATTGGTTATCTATTAAAAAATATTTTATTACAATATTGTGCTGCGCCATTTGATCATTAAAGATACTTACTAGGATTAATTATCTTTTTTATTCATTTTTATAATTGAAAATCGTATTTATCGGCAATTAACGTCGTTTGAATTAATTTTGTTCGTTTTCCTGTTTTAATCTCCGCCATAATGTTGTGCGGCTTATTCCTAAATAACGTGCAACGGCTTGTCTATCCCCTTTAAAATAATCCATCACCTCAGAAAGTGAGGCACCGACTTGCTTAGCTTGTGTAAAATCCGCCGTCACCGTTTCACGTTCAGGCGATAAACTTACCAACATCGTTTGCGTAATCGCTTTATCTGGATATGCGCTGCAATATAACGCCACTCGTTCCATTAAGTTGCGTAATTCACGCACGTTACCCGGCCATAAATAGTGCTTAAAAAAATCACGGCAACTAAATAGTTGCTGAACTCTAAATGCGGGCAGTGATTGTTGTAAGCCAGCAAATGCCAGTTTTAGTAGCCGCTCTGCTAGCATATAGATATCCTCTCCGCGTTCATGTAATGAAGGTACTTTCATGCGTAAAACACCCAGTCGATAAAATAAATCGGCTCTAAAACGCCCTTCTTTTACCCAATTATCAAGGTCACAGTGGGTCGCACAAATGACACGGACGTTCACCTGTAATGGGCGATATCCGCCAATACGTACCACCGTCATTTCTTCCAATACCCTTAACAACCGAGTTTGCAACGCTAATGGCATTTCCCCCTATTTCATCTAAAAATAAGGTGCCGCCATTTGCCATTTCAAATAAACCTGCTCGCCCTCCGCGCCGAGAGCCAGTAAATGCTCCTTCTTCATAGCCAAATAGCTCTGCTTCTAATAAATTTTCAGGGATAGCACCACAGTTGACAGCAACAAATGGCATAGGTGCCTTTCTTTTATGCTGATTAAATAATCGATATTCATGATGGATAGCTTGCGCCACCATTTCCTTCCCTGTGCCACTTTCCCCTTGAATTAACACTGTTGCCTCAGAGCGCGCGTAAAGCATAATCTCTTGGCGTACTCGTTCCATTAAGGGGGAAGCACCAATTAAGTCATTGATTGTATGTCGTACCTTGGTTGTGTTTTCTGGCTGATAACCGATTGGTGTGGTTTTTTGATCGTAAGAAATGCGACTTAATTCAATAGCATCGTAAAAAGCTTGGCGTATTGTTTCGGTTGAATAAATAAAGATCCCCGTCATTCCCAACTCTTGGGCAAGATCCATAATCAGCCCTGCACCAACAACCACATTGATCCCCATGGCTTTTAATGACTTTAATTGCGCCCTCGCATCCTCTGCGGTGATATAGCTACGTTGTTCAATGCGCAAACCAAAGTTTCTTTGAAACTCATCTAATGAAGGGATAATTTTTTGATAATTAATAATGCCAACTTTATGACTGATCTCACGTGCTTTCGCGAGCGCTTGCATCACATCGAATCCACTGACTTTAACGATGATCACCGGAACCGATACATGACTTTTTAAGTAAGCGCCATTTGAACCAGCACTAATTATTGCATCACAATGCCCGGTTTTGAGCCGTTCACGCACCTCTTCTGCCGCCTGCTCAAACCCCATATTGAGTGGTGTTATCTCCGCTTGAGCGCTAAATTCTGGGCTGATATCACGAAATAGTGTAAATAATCGAGAGACAGAAACTGTCCAAATAATTGGTTTTTGCATAAGTTTGATCCTGAAACCCAATTACGTTTCATATAATGTTTCAATAGACATTAGCACTGTTTCATTGAAACAACGCAATGGCTTTATACAAAACTCCAAGTTAGCTCACAAAAACAACACTATTCACATCTAATTGATTTTCAATAAATAAAATAATTATCCCATTATTCGGCGATTATGGCACGGCACTTGCTACGCATAATTAAAACAAACTCAGCTACACTTTATTAGCACTTTGATAACATGAGGCTTTCTATGTCATCTATTTCAGCCGGACAAGCGTTTCGTAATGCATTGGATAGTGAAACACCTCTACAGCTAGTTGGCACGATCAATGCCAATCATGCCTTACTTGCCCAGCGTGCAGGTTACAAAGCCATTTATCTTTCTGGTGGTGGCGTAGCGGCTGGCTCTTTAGGCTTACCCGATTTAGGAATTTCCACTTTAGACGATGTTTTAATTGATATTCGGCGCATCACCGATGTGTGTGATCTCCCTTTAATGGTAGATGCCGATATTGGTTTTGGCCCCTCCGCATTTAATGTCGCTAGGACAGTGAAATCTATCTATAAAGCAGGTGCAGCCGGCCTACATTTAGAAGATCAGGTCGGAGCAAAGCGTTGTGGTCACCGACCAAACAAAGAAATAGTCTCTACACAAGAGATGGTTGATCGCATTAAAGCTGCGGTCGATGCGCGTGTTGATGATAATTTTGTGATCATGGCTCGGACTGATGCTCTCGCCGTTGAAGGGTTAGAGGCCGCTCTAGAAAGAGCGCATGCCTATATCGAAGCGGGGGCTGATATGCTCTTCCCTGAGGCAATAACCGAATTAAGCATGTATCAACAATTCGTCAATCATACTCAAGTACCTGTCCTTGCCAATCTGACTGAGTTTGGGAAAACCCCACTCTTTACCCTTGATGAGTTACGCAGTGTTGGCATTGCGATTGCGCTGTATCCCCTTTCTGCTTTCCGTGCGATGAATAAAGCCGCAGAGCAGGTTTATACCACTTTACGTCAAGAGGGTACGCAAAAAAGTGTTGTGCCAATCATGCAGACCCGTGACGAGTTGTACCAAAGTATTAACTATTACGATTATGAACAAAAATTAGATGCCTTATTTTCACAACAGAAATAATTAATTCAATAAAACACGTTGTGTAAACCCTACAAAGGATGATCCGATGACTGAACAACTGAACACTTCTAACACATCGCAATTTAAACCCAAAAAATCCGTTGCACTTTCAGGTATCGCGGCGGGGAATACCGCACTTTGTACTGTCGGTAAAAATGGCAATGATTTGCACTACCGAGGCTATGATATACACGATCTCGCTACTCAGTGTGAATTTGAAGAGGTCGCTTACCTCCTCATTCATGAAAAGCTCCCCACGAGCTCTGAGTTAACGGCTTATAAAGAAAAATTAAAGGCATTAAGGGGCTTACCCGCCAGTGTAAAACAAACCTTAGAATCAATCCCTGCAAATGCCCATCCCATGGATGTGATGCGTACAGGCGTTTCTGTCATGGGTTGTGTTTTACCTGAAAAAGAGGCGCACACATTAGCCGGAGCCAAAGAGATTGCTGACAGGTTACTTGCCTCTCTCGGCTCCATGCTGCTGTATTGGTATCACTTTAGCCATCATGGACGCCGAATTGAAACAGAAACCGATGATGAGTCGATTGGCGCACATTTTCTGCATCTTTTACACGGTAAGAAGCCACCAGCGCAGTGGGAACGTTTCATGCACATAGCCTCTATTCTCTACGCTGAACATGAATTTAATGCCTCCACTTTTGCTGCTCGTGTCATTGCCGGAACAGGCACCGATTTTTACTCTGCAATAACAGGAGCAATCGCAGCATTACGTGGGCCTAAGCATGGTGGAGCAAATGAGGTTTCTTTAGAGATACAACAACGCTATGCCTCTATTGAGGAAGCGGAACGCGATATTATGGCGCGTCTCGCTAAATCAGAGGTGATCATCGGCTTCGGTCATCCCGTTTATACCCTTGCAGATCCCCGTCACCCCATTATTAAATCGGTAGCACTGCAACTGTCTGAGCAAAATTTAAACCGTCAACTTTATGATATCGCGCACCATTTAGAGTCGGTGATGAAGCGTGAAAAAAATATGTTCCCGAATTTAGATTGGTTCTCCGCAGTCACTTATCATTTGATGGGAATTCCGACCGCCATGTTTACCCCACTGTTTGTTATGGCACGAACCGCAGGTTGGTCCGCACACATCATCGAGCAGCGCCAAGATAATAAAATTATTCGCCCTTCTGCTAACTATATTGGCCCAGAAAACAAACTATTTACTCGCATGGAACAGCGTTAATAAGGATCATATCAATGACAACAGCTACCTTAAATCAGCAAGAATTCGATAAAGTGATCAGTGATATCGTCGATTATGTCACCGAATATCCCATCGTCTCTGACTTAGCTTATGACACCGCCTATTATTGCTTTCTAGACACGCTTGGTTGCGGTATGGAGTCGCTCGAGTATCCTGCATGTAAAAAATTGCTCGGTCCTATCGTTCCAGGTACGGTCGTGCCTAATGGCGCAAAAGTACCTGGCACGCAATTTCAACTCGACCCTGTACAGGCCGCTTTCAATATTGGCACCATGATCCGCTGGTTAGATTTTAATGATACTTGGCTTGCCGCTGAGTGGGGCCATCCCTCTGATAATTTAGGCGGTATTCTCGCGGTCGCGGATTGGTTATCGCGAGAAGCGCTCGCAAAAGGTAAACCACCTTTAACAATTCGGCATGTGCTCACCGCTATGATCAAAGCACATGAAATTCAAGGATGTATCGCCTTAGAAAATGCCTTTAATAAGGTAGGGCTTGACCATGTTATTTTAGTCAAAGTAGCCTCTACCGCCGTCGTAGCACAAATGTTAGGACTCAATCGCGAAGAGATATTAAATGCGGTATCCCTCGCTTGGATTGACGGCCACAGTTTACGTACTTATCGACATGCACCAAATACAGGTTCACGTAAATCATGGGCTGCGGGGGATGCAACCTCTCGAGCAGTTCGGCTAGCTCTTATGGCACAAAAAGGTGAAATGGGCTATCCCAGCGCACTAACCGCAAAAACATGGGGCTTCTATGATGCGCTGTTTAATGGGCAAGCTTTCCGTTTCCAACGCCCCTATGGCTCTTATGTTATGGAGAATGTGCTGTTTAAAATTTCGTTCCCTGCTGAATTCCATGCACAAACTGCGGTGGAAGCTGCATTACAACTGCATGAGCAATTAAAATCACTTGGTAAAAGTGCTGATGATATTGAGAGCGTATCGATACGCACCCATGAAGCTTGTGTACGGATTATTGATAAACAAGGGCCACTTAATAACCCAGCTGACCGAGACCACTGTATTCAATATATGGTTGCGATCCCATTGATTTTTGGGCGTTTAACCGCTGCTGACTATGAAGATAATATTGCTAATGACCCACGTATTGATAACTTACGTAGCAAAATAGTTTGCCGTGAAGAGCCTAGCTTCACACAGGATTACCATGATCCAGAGAAGCGCTCTATCGCCAATGGGTTAACGATTAAGCTTAAAGATGGTCAATGCCTTGATGAAGTATTAATCGAATACCCAGTTGGCCACAAACGTCGCCGTAAAGAAGGGATCCCTCTACTATTAAAGAAATACAGGACCAATCTAGCGCGTCAGTTCCCTGAAACGCAACAAAGACGAATTCTTGCTGCATCACTTGATAAGCCATTGCTTGAAGCGATGCCGGTCAATGCGTTTATGGACTTGTTTGTTATTTAATCATTATGATCAAATATGGGGACCCCTGTCCCCATAATCGACTCATCCCCAATTTTCTTAAATGAAATATCCCTTTAATAGCGATAGATTTTAGTTTTAATTCTATTGAATAAACCTAAAAGGATATTATGCACCGATTTCCTATGGTTACTTTAATACTCGTAGCTTCTGCAACTGCCTATGCAGATACTTGTGATAATTTTGTGGTTGATACTGGTTTTATCATATGAATTACCTTTGATTCAATATGTACACATTTAACAGTGAGTCCAATATTACTTCTCAAAATCAGCGAAGCCGACCTCCATTTTTATTTTAATCCATCAAAAGCAATTATCGGTTCATCTGTTAAAAGTTAATGTTAATTTACGTTATCTTAATGCGCTAGATGGAAAAAGAATTAATTATTCCCAATATACAGCAATCAGTGATGCAGCACCGATAAAAACAGTTAAAATTCATAAATAGCACAGTTAAACGAATATGATTGATTTTATTAACAAACTCATCCAAATAAAAAATCAGAACAGATAATAGAAATAAACCTTAAAATTCAAATGATTGATTTTATGGATAATGTTTACTTAAATAAAAAACCAACTGATAAAATACCTTATAAGATATAAAAAAATAAACTTAGCCTATAAGAAAATCAATCATAAATAGACAAAATAAACGCAACATTATGTTTGCTTGAATTAATCTTTACACCTTATCAAACAAAACCACTCAATAAATAACAATCAAAATTAAATAGTTATTAAATCTAAAACAAATCTATTAATGATTGCGTTAATGTTTATAAATATCAATAGAGTTAATATTAAAATATTATAACTTCATTACATCTTAAATAACTGGTGTTATGATAAATAATCAAGCAACTAAACGAAATTAGATAGTTAACACTCTTCAAAATGCCATTGGTGTTTTTCATTTAGCTAGAACCTGCATGACCAATATTAACTTTTATTGATTTAAGGAATTAGTACGATATGAAGACAAAAACTATCCGTGACGTCACCTTTGATTTATTACGTCAGCTTGAACTAACGACTTTATTTGGTAACCCAGGCTCAACAGAGGAGACTTTTTTAAAAAATTTCCCTAAAGATTTTCGTTACATTCAAACATTACACGAATCATCAGCGGTTGGTGCTGCCGACGGCTATGCTCAGGCGACTCGAAAACCAGCTATCGTCAACGTCCATACCTCCGCAGGCCTAAGTAACTCAATGAGTAATATTATGACTGCGGCACAGAATAAAACACCATTAATTATTACTGCGGGTAACCAAACTCGTGAAATGTTGTTAATGGAACCTTGGTTAACCAACGTTTCACCAACAGAACTGCCTAAACCTTGGATAAAATGGAGCTATGAACCTGTCAGAGCAGAAGATGTACCCGCTGCATTTATGCGCGCTTATGCAATGGCATTACAACCACCTGCTGGTCCTGTTTTTTTATCCATTCCGCTAGATGATTGGGATAAACCTGCATTAGGTGATGCTGTAGTACGCACTGTTGCATCACAATTTGCGCCAGACCCTATCCGGATTTCTCAATTTGCCGATAAGTTATCAACGGCTAAAAATCCAGCACTTATATATGGTTCTGGTATTGCTCGAGGGAAAGGCTGGGATATTGGGATTCAATTAGCAGAAAAATTGAATTGCCATGTATTCAGTGCCCCCGCGTCAGAGGTGCCCTCATTCCCTGAAAACCATCCTCTTTATGCTGGCGGATTGCCTTTTGCTATTCAACCGTTATCAGAAAAATTGAAAGGCTATGATGTCGCTATTGTTATTGGCGCACCGATATTTCGCTATTATCCTTATGTGGAAGGCGAATATATTCCCGAGGGGTTAAAATTACTGCATATTACTGATGACCCTAATGAATCTGGAAGAGCTCCTGTTGGTGATAGTTTGTTATCTAGCCCGGTGTTAGCATTAGAAGCATTACTCAATCTAGTGCCAAAACGCTCAATAACACCACCTAAAGTTCCGCAACAACATCACAGAATGTCACCTCACCCAGCAGCACCGCCATTACCACATAAAGGTCAACAGCTTTCTGCATTAGAATTATTTCAAGGGTTACGTGAGTTTACTCCCGAAAATACTGTGTTAATCGAAGAATCACCCTCTAATCTTGGTGAATTGCATACCGCATGGCCTATTGATAAGCCAGACTCTTTCTACACTTTTGCAAGCGGAAGCCTTGGCTGGAATTTACCCGCAAGTATTGGTATCGCATTAGCAGAAAGAGATAGCGGTAGAAATCGTCCTGTTCTAGCCATTATCGGTGATGGTTCTTTGCAATATTCAATTCAAGGCCTATGGACAGCTGCTCAACTTAAGCTACCTATATTGTTTGTTGTACCACGAAACTATGAATATGCGATCTTGAAATCCTTTGCTGAATTAGAAGATTCCCCAAGCGTTCCGGGCCTTGACTTGCCTGATATAGATATCACTTCTTTAGCTAAAGGTTATGGTTGTGTTGGCGTACGTGCTGAAACAATAGATGAGATAAGCCAAATATGTAAAGTGGCATTTTCACGTTCAGTTCCTACCGTGATTGGAAGTTCCTATTATTCCTACGACACCTCCTTTGTTGTAATTAAATAAACTTGAGGCGCAATGCGTGTTATTGCGCCTTTTTTGCGTATAAAAGAGGTTATCTAATGTTAGATACTATTATTACAGCGTTACTGCCTATTGTGGTTACTCTTTTACTCGGATATTTTGCAGGGTATCGACATGACTTCAATAAGGATCAAGCCACTATATTAAATAAAATGGTTATGTTGTATGCCTTACCATTATTGCTATTTGCAGGAATATTAAGTACTCCATTAACAGAAGTAATCAATAACGTTGATGTTTTCTTGTGGATATTCGTGGGCATGGTGGTGGGGTTTCTTGCTGTTTTCCTTATTTCCCGCTTCATCTTCAAATCTAGCGCTCGTTTAGCCGCATTACGTTCCATTGCTATTGCCGGTCCTGCTGTACCTTTTGTTGGAACCCCTGTATTAGGCGTTCTGTTTACTACAGATGCTGATATTGCAATTGCCGTCGGTAGCTTATTAATGAATTTAATTCAGGTTCCATTAGCATTAGTCTTTTTAGTTGGTGGCGATTCTGACAACACATCAACAAATAAGAAAAGTGTATTTTCAATTGTTGCTAACAGTATAAAAAATGCGTTAATGCAACCTGTCGTATGGGCACCTATCCTAGCTTTTATTTTATTACTGATTGGATTGGATATGCCTAAGTTTTTTAAAAGGTTCATTTATTTTATTAGGTCAAGCAACTGGTGGAGTGGCATTATTTTGCTGTAGGCGCTGTTCTCTATGCACAAAAAGTGAGTTTTTTCTCTATCTGTTATCATAAATGTTCTGAGTAAAAATATTCTATTACCTTTAATTATACTGGTAATTATGATTGCGTTACATATACCTCATGTCGAGCGAGGCTTAGTGTCTGTAACACTGGCTATCCCTACAGCATCAATAGCGGTTATTTTTGCGGTGGAATATAAAAACAGGGGAACAAGAAATGGCATCAACACTATTTTGGAGTACCATTTTATCAGTTATAACAATGGGTGGCTTTATTTGGTTTACAGGAAGTTAAGTTAATTCAACGCTAAACCGATTGAAATTAAACGACCATGGCAGAATGTCAATTTTTCCTCTTACAGACAATACTCTTAAAAGTCTTTCCATGGTCGTTATTTGCATCTGCTTTGCGGTTTCTACTCGTCATCTCTGGCACTGCAAATTTTCGAATACCGTTTTCAAGTGACTCCCTACATCGGCATAAAGCTCATCCAACAGTCAAAAAGGAGCCATACGTTATTTCATTGGTAAAATACTCTCGAAAACACCGCCTTTAAAAATATAGCCTATATGTATGATCACGGATATGACGTTGTTATGGATAAAGAAAAAGCGAATTATTATTTAGCACAAGTCAAACTCACAAAAGTTGTGAATACTCTTTCTACCAATACTATCCCTGCCAGATTTATACTGATAAAAAGTAAATGCCCATTAAGATATTAACCCGTGGCTAAATAGATATAACGCTATTTACCACGGCTCTATTCATTTATTATTTCAATTTCTATAGGCTGACTCTATTCTTTCTCTAGCCCATTAATCCGTAGCCACCCTGTTGTAAACGTTCCAGTATTAGGGTTAGTGTAACTTGCGTAAGCAAAACCGGGAAACTCTTGCGCACTAAATAGCCATACTGAATCCCCTTCAATGACATAAGGCTGTCCAGGTTTTTCGCAAGCTAAGGCTGGGTCTTCATAAAAGTAGAGGCGTTTTTCTTTAACTCTATAATTCCCTTTTGATGGCTCCTCAAGCTTATAATAGATATCCTCAGGCTTGGATACGGATCCCACATTTAACCAACCTCTCGCTCTACCATAACTTACAAAGACATATTCATTTTCCTCATCATCAATCATAGAGTTAGCTAGTTGATTAAAAACCTTCACCTTATCATTAGGTATTACAAAATTAATATTACTCTTGCATTCTGGTGTTGGAGCGGAGTGGAAATATGCTTTTTCTTCGCCAACGACCACCCATGTATCTGATTTAGGTGAAAAAAATTCAGAGCCGATCTGCTCTCGCCGTTGAGAGCAAAACTGCTCTCTTTTAATGCAGTTTTGATATTGCTCCCCTAACTTTTTATCAAACGCCAATTGCTTTAATTTCCGACCATCGCTATCTGTCGTCCATAACGTATTTGATCTCAGTAAATAACTTAAAGTGCCTATTGGCCTTTGTAATTGCTCTCCCGGAAGATAATCGCTACAACTATCGATTATGCCTATTTCTAATATATTTTTCGTCTTGATAACTGGCATCCATAGAGACTCTATCGGAAGACTTTTTATATTTTACGGCGGGTGGATAATTTGAACTAAGAATAAGATTTTCTAGCTCGGAATAACAATAATATGACACCTCTTCATTCAGAAATTGAAGGTAACTTTCATCATCTTGGGCATATTCATTTGCACTGACTGATATCGAATGTAGAGTTGTAGTCAGCAAAACTGCAATTTTTAATAAATGGCGCATATACATTCCTTGTTACCCTGAGTAATAACATGTTCATTAAACTGGCCAATATAACGCGTTTACTCATGACATCTTAAAACAAAATATTCAGAAATACCCTCCAATGATTGACAAATTATTAGTGTATTATTCTTTTACTTTCCCAATAAAATAAGAAATCAACACCTAAAACTTTATTTATTCGATCTAAAACGGGGACATCTGTCCCCGTTATTGATCAAGCCCATGTCTTACCAAAACAGCGCATACAGTACACACAAGATAATCATGATTGCATAAGAAGCAACGTTGAAGCCTGTTGATGTTTTAAAAGTTTCTGATGTCAGGATAATTGCACCTCGGCTATCATCTTCTTTTGATGTTGTTAAGCTGATCAGTCCAATCACTACCGCAGTAAAGAAGAAGGTATACATCATCTGGTCAAGGAATGGCATACCTAAAGGCATTAACTTCAAGAATAATGCAAACGGAATAGAAAGAAGCACACCAATAATTGCCCCTTTTGCATTCGTTTTTTTCCAGAACAACCCTAACAAGAAGACGGCTAAAATACCTGGGCTAACTAAACCTGTATATTCCTGGATATATTGGAAAGCTTGGCCAATATTCCCCAGTAATGGAGCAATAAAGCAGGCAATAATTAATGCCACGACCGCACTGACTCGACCTACATTAACTAATTTATGATCGCTGGTCGAAGGCGCAATATACTCTTTATAGATATCCATCGTGAAAATGGTTGCGACCGAGTTCAACATTGACGCTAATGATGAAACAATTGCAGCAGCCAATGCCGCAAATACAACCCCTTTCGCTCCGACAGGTAAGAATTGCGTTAACCATGGATAGGCTTTATCGGCCTGTGCGAGCGTTGGAATATGCTCTTGGGCCATTGTACCAAGTCCCGCAAGTAATTGTGGATCAGTGACAATCACATACGCTGCAATCCCTGGAACAACAACAAGGATAGGAACAATTAATTTCAAGAAGGCAGCAAAAACCAGACCTTTTTGTGCTTCATTGATAGATTTAGCCGCTAAAGCGCGTTGGATAATATATTGGTTGAAACCCCAATAATACAAGTTAGCGATCCACAAACCACCAATCAACACCGCAATACCCGGTAAATTGCTAAACTGAGGGTTATCTTGGCTTAAAATCATTTCAAAATGCTGGGGAGCTTCACTAACCATACGGCTCATACCTGCCATGATCCCTGCATCACCACCGATGTAACTCACCGCCATGATAGCCGTCAGTAAGCCACCCAAAATAAGGAAGAAGACTTGAACAACATCGGTCCACGCCACTGCCGATAGACCACCATAAAGAGAGTAGGCAATAGCAAACAGCGCCAAACCCAATATTGCATAAGACATTGGAATGCCAAGGATAGTCTGTAGAGCCAACGCACCTAAATAAAGAACAGATGTTAAGTTAACAAAGACAAATAAAGCTAGCCAAAATACTGCTAAAATCGTTTTTAACGTACGATTAAACCGTTTTTCAACGAATTCAGGGATAGTAAAAATACCCTTATCGATAAAAATAGGCATGAAATATTTAGCAACGATAATTAGTGTTAACGCAGCCATCCACTCATAAGAGGCAATCGCTAATCCGATAGAAAACCCTGAACCTGACATACCGATAAACTGCTCGGCAGAGATGTTTGCAGCTATTAATGAAGAGCCAATTGCCCACCACGGTAATGTTTTTCCTGCTAAGAAATAGTCTTTCGTGCCTTTTTTCTCGCCTTTTTTATTACGAGAAACCCATAAACCGACTGATATGATAATAAGCACATACAGGATAAATATCCCGTAGTCTAATGTGCTCAATCCAACGCCTTCTGTATGCATGATCAAGTTCCTTCACCTTCACCAAATGATTCACCATTAGTGTAAACGTTACCATTGCATATCACTGTTAGATTAATCACAGATTTTTATAATAGATTAATTTTATCAACGAAATGTCAAATAATTGTATGTTATTTAACACATTAAAGGCGATTTCACGTACATAAAATGTCCGATTTTGGATTTTTTGAGAAAAAATGTCTCTGGTGGGTCAACGTCATCAAAAGATATGATAACGTTTACATTATTGAAGTCATGAGGTTTTCAATGGACGTACAGAATTACGCTGTACCAGTGTAGGGGAATAGATTAAACCATCAGCCTCTATATTTTCATTACGTGCTAAAGCAAGCGCTAATTCAGTGGCACGTTCAGCCATCATTTGGATGGGATAACGAATGGTTGTTAAACGAGGGTGAATATAACGGGCAATCAGTACATCATCAAAACCAATCACGGATACCTGTTCTGGGGAATGAATGTCATTTTCATCAAGTACTGCAATTGCCCCCGCGGCCATAAAATCGTTATACCCGACAACCGCGGTGATCTCTAAGGACTTAGTCAATAGATTAGTCATCGCCTGCTCACCACCCTCACCATAAGGCTTGCCATATTCGATATAGCTTTCAGGTAATGAAATTGCATGTTTTTTCAATGCATCACGATAGCCAAGTAACCGCTGTTCAGCGTCTTCTATTTTATGATCCGATGAAATATAAGCAATTTTAGTGTGGCCTTGGCGGATCAAGTGCTCAGTGGCAAGATAAGCCCCCTTGTAGTTATTCAACGAAATACAGCGATCAGCAATCGCCTCAATACGTCGATTAATCAATACCATGCTAGGAACTTCTTCGGCAAATTCTATCAGCTCTTCGTCTGACAACGCTTTAGAGTGAATAACGAGGGCATCACAGCGATTATTGATCAGCAATTCGATAGATTGGCGCTCTTCCTGCGCCGTGTGATAACCATTACAAATTAAAATGTGTTTACCATTTTTGTGGGCAACCGCATCAACCGCTTTGACCATCGTACCAAAAAAAGGGTCTGAGACATCATTCACCAATACCCCAATGGTGTTAGAACTTTGATTTACCAATGCGCGAGCGGCTGCATTTGGACGATAACCGAGTTTATTCATGGCACTTTTAACCGCAGCAATCGACATTTTGCTTGCCTTCGGTGATTGATTAATCACTCGAGAAACTGTCGCCACCGACACTCCCGCTTCTCTTGCTACATCTTTGATCGTTGCCATTTTTTACCTCTAAGTTCAGTCGATGCCATTAAACAATGCATTAGTATAAAAAACAATGGGGTATATTATAGATACGATGACCCTACTTTTAATATAGTAATATGAAAAACGCCGCATGAGGCGGCGTTACTCTCAGAAAATAAAGTGATAGCTCGTTTTCTGGTGATATATTTGATTTGGCTGTGAAATACCGCTGTATTGCTCCCCCCATTCAGGGTGGTTAACGGCATCCGGTGGAAACTGAGTTTCAAAGGCCACACCTGAAAACGGGGTATAATGACGTGATTTTCCCGGAACCGAAATCAAATAATTCCCTGTATAAACTTGCATTGCTGGCAAAGTTGTTGCGATATCCATTCGAACATCACCTTCTGGTGAAAAGAGTGAAGCGACCGTTTGCTCACCATCCGTAAGCTCTGGAGCCAAGATCATCGCATGATCATAACCACCAACTGCTTTTTGATCATCGTCTTGCAAAAAATCATAGCCTATACGCTTTTTACGACGAAAATCGAAAAACGTCTCAGAAACATCACGCCATTCGCCTGTTGGGATCCCCCCCCTTATCGGTAGGCAGATAATGGGTGGCCGCTAGTTGTAAATCGTGCTCTAAGGCCGTTCTCGCCGAATCTTCCCCTGCTAAATTAAAATAAGCATGATTGGTTAAATTTACAGGGCACAACTCACTCACTTGTGTACGATAGTCGATAATGACTTTATTTTCATCCGTTAATATATAGCGGACTTCAGCTTGTAATTCCCCAGGAAATCCCTGATCGCCATCTTCTGAAACCAACGAAAAAATTGCCTCATATGGGTTAATTTGAGTCACCTTCCAAACACGATAACTAAAATTATCCCGACCGCCATGTAAACAGTGTTCACCTTGATTACTTGTCACCTGATACTCACGACCTGCTAAATTAAAACGGCCATGTGCAATCCGGTTCGCAACTCGCCCAACGGTTGCACCTAGATAAACGCCTTGATCCATTTGGGCCGCCATATTCGGTGAACCGAGTAAAACATCACGTTTACCTGCCGACATGGGTAATATGCAGCTTATCCAACTTGCTCCCAAGGTTGACAATAAAATTTTCATGCCATGTCTGTTGGTCAATGCAATCACTTTAGATGCACGTGCCACATACCCTTGGTCTTTCGATAACTGCATTCTTTTCTCCCTACAATTTTCATGCATTCGCCATGATCCCAGCACCATCACTAGGCTGGCAAACATAAATATCGGCCTTCAGCCCTGTCAACGCTTGATACTTTTGCTCAACCGCATCAATGACAGGAGTAACGAGTTGCTGTTTCATCAATGCCACCACGCAGCCACCAAAACCGCCGCCTGTCATTCTCACGCCGCCTTGATCCCCCAGAACCGCTTTCACAATCTCTACTAAGGTATCAATCTCTTTTACGGTAATTTCAAAATCATCCCGCATAGAAATATGTGACTGCTCCATCAGCATACTCAATAGGGGAAGATTATTTTCAGTTAAGGCTTTTGCGGCGGCAAGTGTTCTGTCGTTTTCGCTAATAACATGCTTAGCGCGTTTAGCCACTAGAGGTGTCAATTCCCCCTGCTTTTGGGCGAATTGTGCCAATGTAACATCCCGCAAAGCTTTCACGCCGAATTGTTTCGCCGCAGTTTCACATTGCTGACGTCGAATATTATACTCACTATCCACTAATCCGCGTTTTTTATTTGAATTGATGATCATGACGACAAGATCATCAGGAATTGGAATTGGTGCTAACTCTAGGCTACGGCAATCGATTAATAGTGCATGCCCCTCATCACCGCAAGCAGAAATTAACTGATCCATAATGCCACAATTACAACCGACAAATTGGTTTTCAGCTTGCTGACCATTCAAAGCGATGTCTTGTTGGCTAATCTCCAATTGATACAATATCTTTAATGTCTGTCCAATCACCACTTCCAGTGAAGCCGACGAGCTAAGCCCTGCCCCTTGAGGTACATTGCCACTTACCGCGATTTCACATCCGCCAAATTGATACCCTCTGGCTAATAAATATTTAACGACGCCCCGAATATAGTTTGCCCACATTTTTTCAGGCAAAAATAGGATCTCTTCATCAAGGCTAAACTCATCAATATCATAGCCATAATCGGCTGCAATCACGCGAATTAAACGGTCAGGGCGCTTTCTGGCTGCCGTCATTGTTTGATAATCAATTGCACAAGGTAAAACAAACCCATCATTATAATCAGTGTGTTCACCAATAATATTCACACGTCCTGGCGCTTGCGCATAGACCTCGGGCTGAGCATCAAAGCCCTTAATAAAGGCTTCTGTCACTTTTTGTTGGAGTATTTCGATGCTATTCATAGCAACCTCTCGATAATATCTGGGTAATAATGGAATGGCTCGGCCATGCTGGTTGTATGCTCTAAATATTTACTGCTGCTTGTAGTGAATGTCACTGACACCCCGTAACCTTTCCGCTGCTTGTTCAGGGGTTAAATCACGTTGAGTTTCAGCTAACATTTCATAGCCAACCATAAATTTTTTGATTGTCGCTGAGCGCAACAAAGGTGGATAAAAAAGAGCATGAAGCTGCCAGTGTTCAATCTCTCGGTTATCACTAAAAAATGGAGCGAAATGCCATCCCATCGAGTAAGGGAATGCACAATGAAAGAGATTGTCATAACGACAGGTGAGCTTTTTCAGTACAACACTAAGGTCATCGCGTATCTCTACACTCATTTCATTCATACGCCGAATATGTATTTTAGGCATTAGCATGGTTTCAAACGGCCAAGCCGCCCAATAAGGCACAACAGCAAGCCAATGTGCTGTTTCCACTACCGTTCTAGAGCCATCTTTCAGCTCTGCCTGTGCATAATCCAACAGTAAATTGCTTCCTTGCTGCTGGTAATACTGTTTTAAGTGCTCATCTTTACGAGCAATTTCATTAGGCAAGAAATCACTCGCCCAAATCTGCCCATGAGGGTGTGGCTGAGAGCACCCCATCACCTCACCTTTATTTTCAAAAACTTGTACCCATAAAAACCGTTGGCTGAGTTCATCAATTTGCTGCTGCCAAGTTTCAATTACACGGCCGATTTGAGCTGTCGATAGTTCAGGTAAAGTCTTACTGTGATCAGGTGAAAAGCAGATCACTCGGCTCAAGCCACTGACCGCTTGTGTTTTAAATAAAGGCGATTGTTCTTTTGGCTGCGCACAAGACCTAGGTAATAGTGCAGAATAATCGTTTTGAAACACATATGTATCTTGATAATCAGGATTGATATCACCAGAAACGCGATGGTTGGTTGGGCATAAAAAACAGTTTCCATCGTATTTAGGCAGTTGTTTCACTTCCACCTTCTCATCTTGCCCACTCCAAGGTCGTTTAGCACGATGAGGTGAGACCAAAACCCATTGTCCTGTTAATGGGTTATAACGCCGATGCGGGCAATCTGATGGGTTGAACGCTATTTTATCCATGATGTTCTATTTCTCCTGTATCTATTACGATTCATAGCCATTAGGGTTTTGAGACTGCCAGCGCCATGAATCCATAGCCATGTCATCAATGGTACGAGTTGCCTTCCAACCAAGTTCGCGCTGTGCTTTTTCTGATGTCGACCAATACTCGGCGATATCACCGGCCCTTCTTGGCACAACAACGTATGGGATTTCCCTGCCGACAGCTTTTTCAAATGCGTGTAGGACTTCCAATACACTCGTTCCTCTCCCCGTACCGAGGTTGTAAATATGTAATCCTGCCTGCTGACTAACCACTTTCAGTGCAGCCACATGCCCATCCGCTAAATCCATAACATGGATATAATCACGCACACCTGTTCCATCAACAGTAGGGTAATCGTTTCCATAAATAGACAATTTTTCTCGTCTGCCAACGGCGACTTGAGCAATATAAGGCGTTAGATTATTCGGTATACCTTGCGGATCTTCCCCCATCAAACCCGAAGGATGGGCACCAACTGGATTGAAATAGCGTAATAAGGTCACAGACCAATTTGGTTCGGCGATCACCAAATCGGATAAACAGCGTTCAACCATGTATTTGCTTGTGCCATACGGGCTTTGTGTATTGCCAGTTGGAAAGTTTTCTGTAATAGGCACCGTATCCGGTTCACCGTAAACAGTCGCGGAGGAGCTAAAGATGATACGATGTACGCCAGCACGCTGCATACATCTGGCTAGCACCAAGGAGCCATTAACATTCACATCATAATATTCGAGTGGTTTTTCTACCGACTCACCAACGGCTTTTAACCCCGCAAAATGGATCACTGCGCTGATTTTATGTTCAGAGAAAAGACGGTTTAACAGAGATTCGTCACGAATATCACCTTGATAAAAAAGCGGGCGCACTGCGGTTAGCTTTTCAATACGATTGAGCACTTCCTCTTTCGCATTGCACAAATTATCAATAATGATTGGAGCAAACCCAGCTTGGATCATCTGCACACACGTATGGCTACCAATATACCCCATCCCCCCTGTGACAAGCACTTTTGTTGGCTGCATCGTTTACCCCTTGATTCTATTAAGGATATGAAAATTCACTTTGCAAAGTATAGCAACGGGCTAATACCTTATTCTGTGATCTATCTCGCGATAGTGTAAACGTTTACACAAATAACCACAATAAGGGGCTTTTCAGAGGCGAAGAGCGATGCATTTTCAATATGTTCAACACCGGCCACATAGTGAAACAGTTTGTGAAATAAAGCACGATTGAGATATAAAGAGGTTTAATCAGGAAGATAGTTTGAAGAAAAAACCGAAAGCGAGGTCCTTTCGGTTATTTTTCTATTGGCGGTTTTCAACTAATGAATACATTCTTTATCGTATGGATCTAAGTGAGTCATGACATTGAGGATTTGCGGGTTTTCCATTAATTTATCACGTACATTTACCGCAATTTCATGGCCTGCCACAATCGACATATCACCATCGACCTCTAAATGAACATCAACTAAATAGAAATCGCCCGATTTACGTGTTTTCAAATCGTGAAACCCTTTGATCCCCTCAATGTTTTCAAGCACAGTACGAATTTCTTGCAATGTTTCTTCATCAGCACCTTTATCCATCAGATCTTGCATTGATTGATAAGTAAATTTATAGCCCATGCGGAAAACAAAAGTACCCACAATTAATGCCGCGATAGGGTCAAAAATTTTCAAACCACATAAGCTACCAATAATCCCAATCGCGACAACCAGTGAAGATGCCGCATCTGAACGAGCGTGCCAAGCATTCGCAACCAACATGCTGGAGTTGACCTGATTGGCAACTTTTAACATATAGCGGAAAAGCCCTTCTTTCGCCACCAATGAGACCAATGCTGCGACGAGAGCAATCGTGTGAACTTCTTGGATTAAATCAGGGTCAAGCATTTTTTGTACTGCCGACCAAATCATGCCAACGCCAACAATCAATAAAATAATCCCTAAGATCAATGAAGCACCATTTTCATATCGAAAATGGCCATAAGGATGGTCTTCATCAGGCTTTTTATGACTCTTTTTATTGGCAATTAATACAACAAAGTCAGCAACGAGATCTGATAAGGTATGAATACCGTCGGCAATTAACCCTTGAGAATGAGAAATAAAACCAATGATAATCTGCCATATAGAAAGCACCATATTCACAATGACACTGACTAAGGTGCTTTTTTTAGCTGCATGAAACTTTTTCTGCTGAAGAGTAAGCTCATCACCTGTCGTATTTAATATTTTCTCTTTGTCCATAATATATTCTTAATGAAAAGCAAAATAATTATCATTTAATTAAACCTTTTAAATCAATTAGTTATAAAACCAACTGTAAATACTGACATATAATTAAAGAAAAGTCTTGTTATTTAATTGTAGTCTATCGAATTGAATGATAATCGTTATTTTTATTATTTTTGTATTAAATTGAATAGCAGAAAATGATAGTTTTTTTGTTTAAATTACATTGATTTAACAAAAGTTAAATCCTTTATACTATATTAAATCTTAACTGCTATAATGGCTTGAATAAACATATGAATGAGGTGGTTATGTATAATAAAATTTTAGTTCCTATCGACCTATTAGAAGACTCACTTAATCCACAGATCATTAAACATATCGAAGAACTAGCAAAATTAGGCTCACCAGAAATTCATTTTTTATCTGTGATCCCAAGCGCTGAGCTATTTTTTGGTATTGAAGTGACTATCTTACCTGAAAGTCATAAAAACTCGGCAGAACGCTCCGTGCTTGCTCTGAAAGCATTAGAAGACGTGATCAAAGATATTAATATCGCCGGTGAAAGAATTACCTGCAAAATTGGCATTGGCTCCGCCAAAGACGAAATACTCAGTTATGCCGATGATATCGGTGCGAGCTTAATTGTACTCGGCTCTCATCGTCCAAGTGCCTCCACCTATTTATTAGGCTCTACGGCATCAACTATCGTACGCCATGCAAAAACATCTGTCTTAGTTATTAGATAGCCATAAAGGAAAGTGCCACAGCATTAACCGTGGCACTTATAGGATATGTTATTTCTTGACCGAATCGAGCAGTTGATCATCCGTTGACCAAATACGATATTTCACATCCATATCTTTCGGAGCGTAAACTACAATAGGCAATTTGCTGTTATAACGAACAAAAGCATCATCACCAAGTTGCGTAGTCACAAAACGTTCTTTTGCAGGCTCTGAACATGCCATCATCGTTGAAGCGGGCCCTTTAACATCTTCTAACTGATAATAACTATAGCCCCAACCTTCCAGTGTTTTTTCTTCTAGATCGCCCATAAACCATTGACGGTTACAATCTGCTTTAATGGTTTTACCGATCACAAGCTCAACCTGATAATTATCTTCATTCGGTTTTGCTGCCAACTGGATCACATGACGTGTCATGCCATTTTCTGCTTTAGGATAAGGTGCGATCTTTTCTAACTCCCCTGTCGCCATTGCGCAAGACGATACTAAGGCTACTGCCATTACAGATAAAATCGCTTTTTTCATGATAAAATCCTATCAAATGCAATCATATTAATAAAAAATAGAAATCTTTTTACCTAGAGTAAGTGAAAAATACTACAATTTACACTATGGATAATTCTTAATTTCAAAAATAAGAAAATATAACTATCTAATTCAATCCCATCATAGCTAATTTTAGTAGAATGATCATAAATTTGATAAAAACTATGTAAATTCTTCTCTGTTTTAATGCATAAATAATAGACAGTGCTTATACTGGAGATGAGGCTTAAATACATTCTGAGGAGGTACTATGTTATCTACAGAGCAAGATTTAGTTTCAAAGTTAATATCTACTCATCCCCGCTTCCAAAATCTTTATGAAAAACATCATCAGCTCGATAAAGAGATCAGCAAATTAGAAGGCCCTTCCGGTGCTGGTTATAATGAGCATGTTGCTAAGCTTAAAAAAGAAAAATTGCATATAAAAGACGAAATGCAAAAAATAATGCAATCGGCAAATAAAGGTTAATATTCAATTTACTAGGCTAAATAAGTAAGTTTTTATCTTGTTTTTGGTTTAGTTAAACCTTAATTAACAATTTATATTACTCATTTTCTAGTTAATTTTATCTTATTGTTTATTATGGCATAAGTCGTTACTTATGCCATTTTCGGTTTATCTTCTTATCATGCTGACTTTCTATTCCCTCCAATAACATGTATATTAAATGCAATTTATTGTAGATAGATTGAGGTGCACAGATGGTTGGGAAACGTATCCAACGGGAAATAAAAACTATCGAAAAAATGATCCAACTCTACGAAAAGGCACATCCTGCACCGGCTGATTCGCCAGAACAATATAAAAAGCTCTATGCCTATGCGATTAATCGGCTCGAAAAATGCCGTTATGGAGAGCAAAAGCCTGCTTGTAAACAATGCCCAATACATTGTTACCAGCCAAAAATGCGAGAACAAATGAAAATAGTAATGCGCTGGGCTGGGCCAAAAATGTTACTCCATCACCCCATCTTAGCCATCAGACATTTACTTGATGACCGAAAGCCAGTTCCTGAACTCCCTGAAAGAAAACGTAATAGAAATTCATCCACAGATAATTAACCGCTAGATGACTTTTTATTTACATTGTGATATTCGCTGGGTTTATTAGTTTGCTAAAATATATTGATAATGAGTGTGATGATAATAAAAGAAACAATCATTAAATAATCTTAAAAGCCCCCTTTCTTAACGCCAACTGTTGCCCTATCAATTTATGGCATGCTAATTGTCATTTATCGCTTAGCCCCCTAAACACTTGTAAATCTTTTTTAACTCGTCAATAGGTTGCTTCCTCGACAGAGCTTATATCCATTTCATTTGAGTGACGTTTCTCTAAAAATTAGTACCCCATGATAACTAATAATCAAAATCTATGTTTATAGAACTATCAAAAACCATACTTTTAGAAAATATGTTTAATAAATGAGATTTCTATCTCAAATATTGTGTGATTTATGTTATTACGACAAATATTTATTATCGTTACATGTAACAAAATTAATTGATAACATGGCTAACAGATAAAAACATAAAATTTATTTATCAGTACTATATTTTCCGATATTAATAACAATAAAAGCTATCACTATATTTTCCTCCTAATATGCAGAAAAAGGTGGCTTACCCCATCTAGATCAAAAAACACCAGAATTGAATAAAACCATTAGATTACTTTTTATGCTACTAAAAACCATTTATCAGTATTAATCACTATACAAAAACAACTAACTAGTTATAAATAACTAAAAAACATCTTTAACAATACTTTTTTCGAGCAAAAAAAGATATTAATTCGGAAAATCAGCATTTGGAAACATTTATTAATATTTAGAATTAATCTGTGACACAAAAAAGGCTGATTTATATAATTTTGATCAATCAGATAAAGATGAATTTATTGTTCATCTAATAAATAGATAAAGGAATTCAACCTTAACTTTACATTAACAAATTCAACATTTAATTAAAAAATTAACACTCAGGATGCGTTATGCAAAATGATAGCAATGTAACTAACCGTCGTATAAAAAGAGTCTTGGTTAATAAAGAGAACCCTTATTCTATTATCGACCAACCTACAAAAGGATTAATTATTATTGAAAAGGGCAGCTTGATATGGGAAAGCCCTACATCAATAGAAACATTACACTGTGGTGATATTCTTTATCACAAACAAGGTTCATATGCTTTAAAAAGCACGGATGATGAGTCAGATTGTGAATTTCTTTGGATATCCTTAGAAGATCAATTTTTACGAGAGTTCATTAATCTTTATGGCAGCCAATTGAGTGAAATTGAACGTACAGAAACCAATAGCTATGATGTGATTAGGTTTACTACATCAACACTCATTGATGAATTAAAAAATAGCTTTAAAGCCATCGTTGACCAACAATACCCTAGATTACTGGTGACATTACGTATATCTGAGTTTCTTTTATTGCTTTCTTATAGTGAACAAGGCTCAAAGCTGCTGGCTAATTTAAGACAACTGAGTAATCGACAAGCAGAACGATTACAGAATTTCATGGAAAATAACTTTTTAAAAGAGTGGAAGCTGGCTGATTTTGCGAAAACATTCGGTATGGGCTTAACAACTTTTAAAGAACTATTTAATGCGGTTTATTCAACCTCACCACGTTCATGGATCAGCGAAAAAAGAATTATGTATGCACATCAATTGCTTGTAAATACTCAAATGAGTATCGTTGAAATATCAATGGAAGCAGGCTTTTCAAGTCAATCTTATTTTACACAAAGCTATCGTAAGCGTTTTGGGTATACGCCAAGTAAATCAAGATCACCGACTCACTGATGTGATGATTTAGATTATTTCTAAAAAATACATTTGCCCTGTCAGTTATAGATATGTGTGCATTGCCCTATATACTGACAGAAAGGCAGATAATAATTAGCTAAACGCCTGCCCTTCCCTAACCGAATTGCTCTCAATTCGATGGTTCTAATCTCTATTTCAGTGGTTTTTCAATAATGGATAACGGAAAAAATTTCAGTACTTATGCAGGGACGATAACAAAAAAGGCCGTTTACTAAATTAGTAAAACGGCCTTTTTTAACTTTTTGATTATGGTTATTTAGCGCTGATAATTTTTAAATCAATAATCGACATTGAGTTTGGCGGAATGACCCCAGGTATTCCATCGACGCCATAACCACCTTCTGGCTTAATATAAACCTTAACCATACCCCCTTCACCCGCTTTCTCAACAAAGGAGTTCAACGGTGCGGGTAGTTCACTATAAGGCAATGTGACAGGCTCTTGATCCTTATACAGTACCGTCAGAGTTCCATCAGTAAGCTGTTCTCGCATAATAAATGTGATATTTTTCTTCTGCACATTGGTAATTGGCTTACCTTTTTGCAGGATTTTATAATACGTAAAGCTATCAAGCTTACTGTATTTCTGCTTAGTGATTTCCTCAATTATACGTTGATTACGCTTTGCATTCGCTTGAGCAATTGCCTTTAGCTCTTTTTGAGACAGTTGCTTTTTAGGTGCTCCCATAATCGATGTAGAGCCACTCGGCGCTATTTTCGCTTTTAACTTGTCATTTTCATCTTGAAGCTGCATGACTTTTTTTATTTAACTCCATGATCTGAGCTTTAAGCGCTTCATTCGAAGTTAATGACATTTGCTGCTTCAATTCAGCTTCTAGTTTCTTCAATTGATCTTTAGCTGTTGCTAACTCTTTTTGCAAATTAGCACTGTCAGCTAACTGTTTTTTCAGTTTTTCTAACTCAGTATTCTGAGATTGATATTTATTATCAATTCCTTTTAGCTTCTCAGCATCCAGTTTTAATGCACTGATTTGTTTGTTAGCCTCGACTAACTGTTTATCAATTTCAGCCGCTTTTTTCTCTTTAGTCGTAATATCAGTTTCAAGGCGTTTAATTTGTTGCTCACGCTCTTTAGCTTGTTTTTCAACTTCCGCTTTTTGTGCTTGTAACTGTTTTTGAGCAGCTTTCAATTCAGCTTCTAATGCTTTATGTTGCTCCGTCTGCGCGGTTTGTGCCGTCAACACGGTTTGCAGTTTCGCGGCCTGCTGCTCGTTATCTTTTAACTGCGCTTGTAGCTGCTTATTCTGCTCGGCTAACTGTTTCGCTACGGCCTGTTGCTTCGCCAGCGCTTCGCGTGTCGCTCGACTATCTTCTTCCGCTTTCTTCAGTACCGCTTCTTGCAATTTTAATAGCGATACTTGCTGAGTAAGCTCAACCGTTAATGATTTCACTTGCTGATCCGACGCTTGCGTCATTAGCTGCTTCTGCTTCTCAATCTCTTTTTGTAACTGAGCGATATCAGTATTCGCTTTTTTCAGTTGAGCCTGAGCGGTAGTGAAGCCTTCTTCTTGCTGCGTTAATTTCGCTTGTAGCTGCTGCTGGGCTTTCTGACTTGCTTCATATTGCTTCGCTAATGCCGTTTGCTCCGTTTTCTGTGCTTGTAACTGTGCTTGAGCCGCCTTCAATTCAGCTTCTAACGCTTTTTTCTGCTCCGCTTGTGCCGTTTGAGCCGTTAACGAGGCTTGCAGTTTCGCGGCCTGCTGCTCGTTATCTTTTAACTGCGCTTGGAGCTGCTTATTCTGCTCGGCTAACTGTTTCGCTGTAGCCTGTTGCTTCGTCAGCGCTTCGCGTGTCGCTTGGCTATCCGATTCCGCTTTTTGCAACACTGCTTCTTGTTTCTTCAATAACGCGATTTGTTGGTTAAGATCAGCCGTTAATGCTTTTACTTGCTGATCCGACGCTTGCGTCATTAGCTGCTTCTGCTTCTCTATCTCTTTTTGCAGCTCAACAACATCCGTATTGGCTTTTTTCAGCTGAGCTTGCGCTGTTGCAAACTCCTGCTCTTGTTTCGCTAATTTTTCTTGTAGCTGCTGCTGGGCTTTTTGACCTGCTTCATATTGCTTCGCTAATGTCGCTTGCTCCGTTTTCTGTGCTTGTAACTGTGCTTGAGCCGCCTTCAATTCAGCTTCTAACGCTTTTTTCTGCTCCGCTTGTGCCGTTTGAGCCGTTAACGAGGCTTGCAGTTTTGCGGCCTGCTGCTCGTTATCTTTTAACTGCGCTTGTAGCTGCTTATTCTGCTCAGCTAACTGTTTCGCTGCGGCCTGTTGCTTCGCCAGCGCTTCGCGTGTCGCTTGGCTATCCGATTCCGCTTTTTGCAACACTGCTTCTTGTTTCTTCAATAACGCGATTTGTTGGTTAAGATCAGCCGTTAATGCTTTTACTTGCTGATCCGACGCTTGCGTCATTAGCTGCTTCTGCTTCTCTATCTCTTTTTGCAGCTCAACAACATCCGTATTGGCTTTTTTCAGCTGAGTTTGCGCTGTTGCAAACTCCTGCTCTTGTTTCGCTAATTTTTCTTGTAGCTGCTGCTGGGTTTTCTGACCTGCTTCATATTGCTTCGCTAATGTCGCTTGCTCCGTTTTCTGTGCTTGTAACTGTGCTTGAGCTGTCTTCAACTCAGCTTCTAACGCTTTTTTCTGCTCTACTAACTGTTGCGCTGTGGCCTGTTGCTTCGCCAGCGCTTCGCGTGTCGCTTGGCTATCTGACTCCGCTTTTTGCAACACCGCTTCTTGTTTCTTCAATAACGCAATTTGTTGGTTAAGATCAGCCGTCAATGCTTTTACTTGCTGATCGGACGCTTGCGTCATTAGCTGCTTCTGCTTCTCAATCTCTTTTTGCAGCTCAACAACATCCGTATTGGCTTTTTTCAGCTGAGTTTGTGCTGTTGCAAACTCTTGCTCTTGTTTCGCTAATTTTTCTTGTAGCTGCTGCTGAATTTTCAGACTTTCTGCATACTGTTTCGCCAGCGAATCTTGCTCTGTTTTATTCGTTTTTAACAGTTGTTGTGCCGCTTTTAGCTCAGCCTCAAAAGCTTTAGAAGCTGCTTGCTGTTTCAACAGTTCAGCTTGAATATCGCTATTTTGTTTTTGAGTTAACTGAAGTTCTGACTCTTTTTGCTTCAGTAATTCCTTCTGTTTTTCAAGTGAAGCAGTCACGAGCTTAACTTGCTCGTCACTATTTTTATTTAATCGTTCCGCCTGCTCTTTTGCATCCGTTTCTAATTGAGTTAGCTGGGCGGTTAATTGTTCAACTTGCTTCTGAGCATTTTCAAATTGTAATTTTGCTTGCTCTATTTGTTTATCTTTCTCAGCAAGTTGTTTTTCTGCTAATGCTTGAGCTTGAATACTTTCGCTAAGTTTTTTCTCAAGTGCCGCAATTGATTTCTGCGCTTGTTGATTCTGTGCAGTGAGTTGTTCTAAATTATTTTCTTTATCTGCCAGTATATTTTTAACGGAGTTCAATTCATCCGTCAGTAATACAATGGTTTCTTTATCATCTGTTGCACTTAGTTTTTCACGTAACAAAGCAACTTGATTTTTATTTTCGGCAAGTTCGTTATTGATACGCTCTATTTCAAATTGTTTCTCGGCGATATCATGACTGAGTTCCGCTACACTTTTATTATGTGCAATTAATTTTTCGACTAATTGCCTATCGGTTAAAAGTTGATGATAAGCAATTAACTGACCAGCGCCTTGAGCAGCACCAAATCTAAATAGGTGAGTCGATTGTTGTTGCGCGAGCAGATCGGCAAGCTGTTCTAGGTAAGCCGTATTATCACGCAATACCCCCATTGAGTACTTAGCAGAGTAAAGCCCTAATGGATCTAGAACAATTTGGTATTTAGCAAAATCTTTCGATAAATACTGTGGATGCCATTGGTTTGAATTAAAGAAATAAGGGTAGGATGACAATAACAAAGACTGGTGTGCTGAACCAGTTTGTTGATCCACAATGCTTTCTTCTGGTAATGGGCATTCAGACAAAGCAACTTTAGGTTGTTCTGTCATCTGACCTTTAGCTTGTGTAGCTACTTTTGTCGTCGTAACTTTAGTCTGGGTCTGCTGAGTGACCGTCCCTTTAGCTTTAGGTTGGGTACGTGCAGGCGTTTTACTTTGGCCTGCATTTTTACCCGCAGCAGATTTAGATTTTTCTTTTGGCTCAGGAGCGAGCGGTAAAGATGAAAATGAGTCATATCCCTGACCTTGAATATTCAATGGCTTTTCCGGCACTTTACCTTCCTGCTCTAATTGCAGGTAAGTGTCAAAGTCATCAATGACATTATTGAAGCTATCCGATTTTGCAAATTGACTAAAAGCAGCCGAAAAAATGGCCAAAGATATACAAAGTCTTAGGTTAATTCTCATAATCCACTAATTTTTTCCAATGTTGATTCGGTAGACAGGACTGAGTTATAACGAACTTTCGCGCAAAGAACTTTTGTTTTAGCTTCTATTGCCATTTGTAACAGTTCAATCGTGTCTGGACTTGCTGTCGATGCGACTTGTTTATAAAGCTGATTAATTTCGCTCACTTCTTTAAAGGAACCGACTAAGCGATTGTAATCTGCTGGTGACAGTGTTTTCAGTGCATTAAGTTCTTTAATACAGGTACTTAAACTCTGGAATGACTCACCTTCGCTTCCAGATTGATTTAGCATCGTAGGATTTTGCCCAGCGGGCTTATGATTAATTGCCGTGTTTAAAACAGTCTGAGAATCAGCATGGGAATAATCCATGTACTGCTGCCCCGTCGCTGAATTAGCCGTTGATGAAGCTGTGGCATCAGTTTTTTCTGAATAATTCGTGTTAGAGCCCCAAGAACAGCCAGAGAGAATTGCTGTCCCAGCCAAAAGCAAAGACGCAACAAAAATTTTATTGTTTGAAAACATATAGTTACCTTACCAGCACTTTTCTTCGCTATTATAATGACATTCAAGAAACCTAGTGTAAGCTAAAATTTATCTATTTTCTATAAGCCCTAATCTAGAAATAGAGTCATCTCATAAATTTTGGTTAATTATTTTAATCTTAGCACTAAATCGGTATCGACCCCATCATTTTTAATGCAATAAAATTACTAAGAACACTTATTTTGAGTTTTATAAATAATAACTGTAAAAAATTATCATCTAACGATCTCAAGCGAAACCTTTATCCGGTTAATAAACAATTCCACTGCAGGACGGCGGTGACTATTTGATTTTTCTGAAAAGTACAATATTTCAATATATGAAATATTTTCTAACAAAAAAACAAATTCGAATCTTTTATCTATTAACATTTTGTTAAGTACATTACACTTATTATGTTATAAACATAAAAATGATGTCTGAGTATTTCCACTTAAGCGCAACAATAAAAAATAATTAAGCCCTATTGATAAAGGAAATACATTAACAAAAATAATTTAACTTAAGTAATAATTTAATAATCGCTAACTGTACTAACGTATTATTTAACGATTTAGGATTGGATAAAACAATGCCCAGACTCAGCTGGGCATTGTTATTGATAGCACTAAGCTTTAGATGGGCGTAATGCAGGGAATAAGATCACGTCACGGATCGTATGACTGTCAGTAAATAGCATGACCATACGGTCAATACCAATCCCGAGGCCAGCCGTTGGTGGTAAACCATGCTCTAATGCGGTGACATAGTCTTCGTCATAGAACATCGCTTCGTCATCACCTTCATCTTTCTGACGAACTTGCTCAGCGAAACGCTCTGCTTGGTCTTCAGCGTCATTTAACTCAGAGAAACCGTTACCGATTTCACGTCCGCCGATGAAAAACTCAAAACGGTCGGTGATAAATGGATTTTCATCATTGCGACGAGCTAATGGTGAAACTTCCGCTGGATATTCAATAATGAAAGTTGGTTGGATCAGGTGGCTTTCTGCAACCTCTTCAAAAATTTCACATTGAACACGACCTAAGCCCCAGCTATTTTCTACCTTGATGCCGATAGACTGGGCAATTGCAACCGCTTTATCCATATCATCCAAATCAGCAACGTTAGTTTCAGGACGATATTTACAAATGGCTTCCTTCATGGTCAATTTGGCAAATGGTTTACCAAAATCAAACTCTTGCTCACCGTATTTAACGACAGTGTTTCCTAAAACATTCTGCGCTAACGTGCGGAATAACTCTTCAGTCAGATCGATTAGGTCACGGTAATCAGCATACGCCCATATAGAGTTCCATCATAGTGAACTCAGGGTTATGACGTGGAGACAGGCCTTCGTTACGGAAGTTGCGGTTAATTTCAAACACACGTTCGAAACCACCAACCACTAAACGTTTTAGGTACAGTTCAGGAGCGATACGCAGATACATATCGATATCCAGCGCATTGTGGTGAGTCACAAATGGACGAGCAGAAGCACCACCAGGGATAACTTGCATCATTGGTGTTTCCACTTCCATAAAGCCTTTGCCGACCATAAAGTTACGTAGCTCAGCTAAGATCTTCGAACGAACCATAAAGGTGTGGCGAGATTCATCGTTGGCAATCAGATCAAGGTAACGTTGACGATAACGTGTTTCTTGGTCTGCTAAACCGTGGAATTTGTCCGGTAATGGGCGCAGTGCTTTTGTCAGTAGACGCACTTCGTGACAATGGACAGTCAATTCACCTGTTTTGGTTTTAAATAAGCGGCCTTTAGCGCCTAAAATATCGCCTAAATCCCACTTTTTAAATTGCTCGTTATAAACGCCTTCCGCTAAGTCATCGCGAGAAACATAGATTTGAATACGACCACCCACATCTTGCAGGGTTGCAAATGATGCTTTACCCATAATACGACGAGTCATCATACGGCCAGCAATGGCGACTTCAATATTTAAGTCTTCTAGCTCTTCCGCTGATTTTTCATCATATTGTGCGTGGATCTTTTCCGATGTGATATCACGACGGAAATCATTCGGGAATGGGATCCCTTTTTCACGTAAAGCAACGAGTTTTTCTTTACGTGCTTTCAATTCGTTATTCAAATCGGGTGCTTGTTCTGCACCCTGTTGTTGCTGCTGAGACATTTTTTCCTCACAGGCCAGCTTTCAAGCTAGCTTCAATGAATTTATCCAAATCACCATCCAGTACGGCTTGCGTATTACGCGTTTCCACACCAGTACGTAAATCTTTAATACGTGCATCATCAAGGACATAAGAACGAATTTGGCTACCCCAGCCAATATCCGATTTATTCTCTTCCATCGCTTGCTTATCAGCATTCTTTTTCTGCATCTCCAGTTCATAAAGCTTCGCTTTTAACTGGCGCATGGCTTGATCTTTGTTTTTATGTTGCGAGCGGTCATTCTGACATTGAGTCACAATATTTGTAGGTATGTGCGTAATACGTACTGCTGACTCAGTTTTGTTTACGTGCTGCCCACCCGCACCAGAAGCGCGGTAAACATCAATGCGTAAATCTGCTGGGTTAATTTCGATATCAATATCGTCATCAACTTCAGGGTAAATAAAGGCGGAGCTAAACGACGTATGGCGGCGACCCCCTGAATCAAATGGGCTTTTACGCACGAGACGGTGTACGCCGGATTCTGTTCTTAGCCAACCGTAAGCATAATCACCGATAACTTTAATGGTTGCCGATTTTAAACCCGCCACATCGCCATCTGATTCTTCAATAATTTCTGTTTTGAAGCCTTTCGATTCTGCCCAACGTAAGTACATACGCATTAACATACTGGCCCAATCTTGGGCTTCAGTACCGCCAGAACCGGCTTGTAAATCAATGTAGCAATCAGCGCTATCATATTCACCAGAAAACATCCGGCGAAACTCAAGCTGCTCTAGTTTTGCTTGGAGCTGAGTTAACTCTTCACCTGCTTCATTAAAGGTGTCTTCATCATCAGCTTCAATAGCAAGTTCGAGTAAGCCTTCAACGTCTTCAAGGCCTTGGGTCATTTGATCTATGGTGTCAACAATCGCCTCAAGAGAAGATCGCTCTTTACCTAACGCCTGTGCTCTTTCAGGTTCGTTCCAGACATCTGGTTGCTCAAGTTCCGCATTAACTTCTTCTAAGCGTTCTTTCTTGGCATCATAGTCAAAGATACCCCCTAAGGACCGCTGTTCGCTCAGATAGGTCCTGAATCTTACTTTTTACTGGGTTAATTTCAAACGTCATTTTTCAATGTCTTATGTTTGGTCGTTATAAATAGAATAAATTCTTCACAAACCGTCAATGATAACGGAATTTCACTAAAATTTATAGCACTGCAAAAGCGAATCTTACCTCTCATCGACGTAAACTGAGAAAGTTCCCTTATTCAGGCCAAATGTGCTCAACCATCAGTTGAACACTCTTTTGACCTCGAAACTCGTTAACATCTAGTTTAAACGCAATTTTTGCGCGTTTCACACTATTATCAGGCCACCGCCGCACATCGATATTAAACATAATCGCATCCAGCATTGGCCCCCCCTTCACTGGCTCTAACATCATTTTAAGATGGCGTTCACCCACTAAGCGCTGTTGCAGCAACCGAAAATAGCCGTCAAAAACAGGCTCAGGGAATGATTGCCCCCAAGGGCCGCTTTCACGTAGTAACTCAGCAATTTCTAATGTGAACTCATCCTGTTTGAGTTCACCATCACTCCAAACAACACCTGATAGCTGATCGGGTTGAATAAGTTCCCCCCATCAATGATTCAAAATGCTGCTTAAATAAGCCAAATTTACTCTCTTCTAGGCTCAAGCCAGCCGCCATGGCATGACCACCAAATTTTTGCATTAGCCCCGGTTGTAGGGTATTTAGGCGCTCTAATGCATCGCGCATATGCACCCCTGGTACTGAGCGCCCTGAGCCTTTTAATGTGCCGTCACCCGCGGGTGCAAAAGCAATCACAGGGCGGTGATATTGTTCTTTAATCCTTGACGCCAATATTCCCACAACCCCTTGGTGCCACTCAGGATGATAGATAGCTAGCCCATTGGGTAATTGGCTATCACTATACTCAATTTTATTAAATAACACGGAAGCTTCTTGTTGCATCCCCGCTTCAATTTCCCGCCGTGCTTGGTTTAATCCATCCAGCTCGTTAGCCAGTTCTCGCGCATAAGCCATATCATCGGTCAGGAGTAATTCAATACTCACAGACATATCATCTAAACGCCCTGCGGCATTCAAAACGAGGCCCTAAAGCAAAACCAAAGTCGTTGGCGACCAAACGAGAGCATTCCCGCTTTGAGACCTCGATTAATGCTTTGATCCCCGCACAACAACGCCCCGCCCTGACACGATGCAGACCTTGATGCACTAAAATACGATTATTAGTATCAAGTGGAACAACATCTGCCACTGTTCCGAGCGCAACTAAATCTAAGAATTCGGCTAAATTAGGTTCGCTCATTCCCTGCTTAACAAACCAGCCTTCTTGGCGCAATTTGGCGCGTAACGCGGACATTAAGTAGAAAGTCACGCCAACGCCTGCTAATGATTTAGAAGCAAATTGACACCCTTCTAGATTAGGGTTAATAATGGCATCGGCCTTCGGTAATACATCTCCCGGAAGATGGTGATCCGTCACAATGACCTTAATATCATGCTGCCTAGCCGCTTCGACACCTTCGTGTGACGAAATACCATTATCAACGGTGATGATAAGATCCGCGCCGCGTTTGTAGGCTTCCTCAACGACAAGAGGCGTCAGCCCATAACCATTTTCAAACCGATTTGGAACAATGTAATTTAAGTTCACATATCCCATTGATTTTAATGCACGAATAGCTAAAGCCGTACTCGTAGCGCCATCAGCATCGAAATCCCCTACGATGGTAATTACGCTATGGTTCTCCAATGCACTATAAAGTAGCGTTAATGCGTTATCTATCCCTGATAACGTGCGGTAATCTAATAAGTTAGCGGCTTTACGCTCTAGCTGTGAAATATCCGTCACGCCTCGATGGGCATAAACTCGCTGAAGGATTTCAGGAAAACCATCCAGTGTTTTAATATCCTCAGCGAGTGTACGCTGGCGTAAAAAAGTTTCTACATTCACAATGGTTAACTATTTTGTTCGAGTATCTTTAACAGTTTATCGGGGGATAAATAACCCGACAATAATTGCCCATCAGGTAACACGATCGCTGGCGTTCCTGTCATTTTAAATTGGCTACCTAACTTAACGTGTTTACTGAGATCAATTTTGCATTCATCAATCATGGCAACTTCGTCACCTTTAAATGCTTTAGTTAATGCACTTTGAGGGAGCGCATTACACCATATAGATGCCATTTGTTTTGCGGACTCATGCTCCAAACCTTGGCGTGGGTAAGCGAGGTAACGTACTGTGATACCTTTGCTATTTAATTCACCAACCGATTCATGGAATTTTTTGCAGTAGCTACAGGTAATATCGGTAAATACTGTAACCACATACTTCTCTTTCGGCGCTTTAAAGACGATCATTTCATCTTTTAGCGCTTCAACCTTTTTCATGAGTGGTTGATTAGAAATGTTGACTGGCATTTTGCCGCTTAAATCATAAATAGGGCCTTGTAATAAATATTTCCCATCATCAGTTACATAAATAATACCATCTGAAGTATCAATAGTATTAAGCCCTACAATAGGCGATGGTTTGATTGATTCTACAGAGATATTATATCTGGCAAGCTTCTCTTCAATCACTTTATCATCTGTTGCCGCAGACACTGAGGCGGAAAATGTTGCAATGCAAGCCGCCCATAAGAGTAGTTTATGTTTCATAATTATCCTTTAACGCACATCACCCCCTTGGATGATGCTGCTCATGTAACATGCGCAAACGCTCGGTTGCGACATGTGTATAAATCTGTGTCGTAGAGAGATCACTATGCCCTAATAGCATTTGCACAACTCGTAAGTCGGCGCCGTGATTCAGTAAATGTGTCGCAAATGCATGGCGTAGAACGTGTGGTGATAACGCTTCAGAATCGATATTCGCAATCACCGCATAATGTTTAATACGATGCCAAAATGTTTGGCGCGTCATTTTTGTGCCACGTTTGCTAGGAAATAAAACATCACTGGCTTTACCATTGAGTAAGTCAGGCCTACCTTCTTCAAGGTATTTTTCTACCCAATAAATAGCCTCTTCTCCCAGAGGAATCAATCTTTCTTTATTCCCTTTCCCCACAACACGTATGACACCTTGCCGTAGGCTAATATCAGAGAAAGTTAACCCCACCAGCTCTGAGACTCGTAACCCACAAGCATACAGGACTTCCAACATTGCTTTATCGCGAAGCTCAAGAGGGTCCTCGGTTGCAGGGCATTCAGTAGATCTTCAACCTGCTGTTCACTCAAATCTTTTGGTAGCCGTTGTGGTATTTTAGGTGCGGCAATCACCGCTGAAGGATCATCAAGCCGTATTTTTTCACGATAAAAATATTGGAATAAACGCCGCATAGCGCTTAATAGACGCGCAGAGCTAGCCGCTTTGTATCCCCCTTCAATTCGTTCTGCCAAAAACGATTGTAAATCGATTGATTGAACACTTTCCAAATCCAATTGATTCGCTTCCAGCCACTTATCTAATAATTGCAAATCTAAACGATAAGATGCCAATGTATTTTCAGCGAGATCTTGCTCTAACCAAATGGTATCAAGAAATTGCTCAATTAATGGATTAAGCTGTTTGGTTTCCACGCTGCTTATATTCCTCTTCATAACCGCCACGTAAGCTATTATACCTATCCTATCTCAAGTTACAGCGCTATTGGTGATGTTCGGTTCGTCTTCTCATCCCCCTAAAATATTGAGAGTGTGTGCCCGATACCGTTCATTCTGTTACAATACCTCTCTACTGCAATGAAAACTAGTTACATTAACATGAAAATAGGTCTCTTTTACGGTTCTAGTACTTGTTATACCGAAATTGTCGCGGAAAAAAATACGCGATATCCTCGGTGAAGATTTGGTTACATTACATAATGTCAACGATACACCCGCCTGAACTGATGGAGCAGTATGACGTTCTCCATTTTGGGTATCCCTACGTGGGATTTTGGTGAAATACAAGAAGACTGGCTGGCAATTTGGATGCGCTTCCCAAATCTTAAAGCTTAACAACAAAATTGTTGCTATGTATGGGATGGGCCGATCAGATTGATTATAGTGAATGGTTTCTTGATGCACTAGGCATGCTATATCATCAACTAAAGCCAACAGGAGTGCAATTTGTAGGCTTTTGGCCCACTCGATGGTTACCAATTCGGAAAGCCCGAAAGCACTGACAGAAGATGGTACACAGTTCGTTGGTTTGGCTTTAGATGATGTGAATCAATTTGAAGAGACCGATGAGCGTATCGCACCAGTGGTGTATGCAAATCTTAACCGAGATTGAAGAATTACTGTAAGTTGACTATGCTGACTTTCCCCATTACTGCAATAACCCCTAATGATTAAATATCAGGATATTGCAGTAATAGTTGGTTTAAATTACGCCAGCTCTCTTCTGATAAGGCATCTTTTGCAACCCATAAAACGGATCTTCTGTGGCTTACCTTGTAAGGCACTGAGTGTCAATAATACCCCCCACACGGCTACACCAAGGTTGCTTAACGATACTCCACTCATTCTTTTTCCATTGGACTTTATTGCCATTAACCAGTACCGCAGTCCCTTTGATTTTGCTGATGCTTTTTTGGCTTTTTGCCCAGCTAGCAATCACAATCACTAACAGCGGCAACCACACCATTGAATTCCCTGGCGCCCCATGGTGCGACCAATAGAATAAAGCCGACTACCCATGAGCACAGGTTGAAAAAAGCTGAGTTTTCCATGAAATGGAGAGATTAGATTTCCACAGGACCACGATTTTTATTTCTTTCCCTGAATCAATTTAACCATACCAAACAACTCATCGTCGTCTGGGCGCCCATGATTCATTAACCAGTTAAACAGATCAGGGTCTGCACACTCAAGTAAACGAACAAAAGTACGTTTGTCCTTGTCAGAGAGTCCTTCATATTCATATTCAAAGAATGGCATGATGGAAATATCCAACTCACGCATACCACGACGGCAAGCCCAATGAATTCTTGCTTTATTCTCTATATCCATTCCACTACGACCTTATTTGTTGCAGTTAACTGATAAGATTAATTATTTTCAATACTCTAACAGATAATTGATTGGGAAAACATGACCTATCGTACAATGTCGATAATTTTCATCACTCTATCGCGCTTTTATCCAAGAATGCCGATTAAAAATATTGAATAATTGATAGCGCATCATAATAACTACTTGCAATGTAATCCAGCTCTTTTACCATTAACCCCCTTCTGATACGAAAGAAAAACAGGTGAAATCATGACTACTGAAGTTGCTCACTCAAAACAATTCCCTCTCGATTCTCAGTCTTTACCACTTATATTGATTTCACTGGAAAACTGGGGATTAATTCATTTGCATGGCCTTGATGCTGAAAAGTACCTTCAAGGGCAAGTTACGGCTGATGTTAGCGCAATGACACCAGCACAACACACCTTAACCGCTCACTGTGATCCTAAAGGGAAAATGTGGAGTGACTTGCGTCTATTCCACCACCTTGATGGTTTCTCTTATATTGAAAGAGCCAGCGTACTTGATAGCCAATTAGCCGAGCTAAAAAAATACGCGGTGTTCTCGAAAGTCACCTTTGAACATAAGCAAGAGCTAAAATTACTCGGTGTCGCGGGGAAAGGCGCTCGCGAAGCATTAGCCACTATATTCACTACGCTACCTGATGCAGAAAACCAAGTCACCGTTGATGGCGTCTCAACAATTTTACATTACGCATTGCCTAACGAACGTTTTCTTATCGTCACAGATCAAGCTACCGCACAAAAAATTACCGACTCGCTTAATGCGGAAGTGGTTAATGATGAGCAATGGTTATCACTAGAAATAGAAGCGGGATACGCCGTCATCGAACAAGCCAGCAGCGCGCAACATTTGCCTCAAGCCACCAACCTGCAAGCCTTACCTTATGGTATTAGCTTTAAAAAAGGTTGCTATACCGGACAAGAAATGGTCGCACGGGCAAAATTCCGTGGCGCCAATAAGCGGGCGATGTATTGGCTGAAAGGCACAGCAACATCCGTTCCGGCAGTCGGTGAAGGTGTAGAATGGCAATTAGGTGATAAATGGCGCCGTACCGGTACTGTTCTTGCTGCGGTGAAATTAGCAAATGGTGAAGTGAATATTCAAATCATTATGAATAATGATATGGAAGCGGATAGTGTATTTCGTGTTACAGGGGATGAGCAAAGCCACCTAACTATTCAGCCACTCCCTTACTCGTTGGAAGAAGAAAAATAATTGAGGTTTTTATGTCATCTGCAAAAGGTAATAAGTCCGTTGACGTTTTAGATTTTGGCGGCTTTACCGAAGTTATCCAATTTTTAATGGAGTTGGATAAACTAAAAAGTGTTTATCGCAAAAATAAATTACTCAACAATGAGAGGCAGGAAAATACAGCGGAGCATAGTTGGCAATTTGCTATGGCTGCAATGAGTTTCGCGCCTTATGTCAAAAGGAGTGAATGTTGATCACGCCATTAAGTTGGCCTTAGTACATGATATCGTCGAAATCGATGCAGGTGATGTTTTGGTTTACGATGTTGCGGCACGTGATGCTATTCGCGAAGAAGAGGTCAAAGCTGCTGTTCGTATTTTTGGCTTACTCCCTTCCCCACAAAATGAGCAATTTTTGGCTTTATGGAAAGAGTATGATGCGGCAGAAACATTGGATGCGAAATTTGCCAATGTTATCGATAGAACCATTCCTATGCTCTTAAATTTACATAATCAAGGGCAAAGTTGGGTCGAGAATAATATTCGCCTAGAGCAAGTGATCGCTCGAAATGAGTTTATAGAAGAAGTGTTTCCTGAATTTTGGGAGCAACTCTTACCACAATTGAAACTCGCCCAGCAAAAAGGTTGGTTGTTGTAATTTATTCACCAATAGAGTTTGCTCTTGGTGTGAATCAGTGAATCAAATACCCGGTAATAATATCGGGTATTTAACTCAATCGTGTTATCACGCGGAAAATACCAACGGCTATCGATTGATGAAAAAGATGCGTTTTATCCTTTCCCCACTATAACTAAAAACCCCCCAATAATTGATAATACAACTATTGAGGGCTACCTATTATTTACAACACGCTAATCACATATACTCTTCAATCGGCACACAGGAACAATGTAAATGGCGATCACCATAAACATCATCCAAGCGCTTCACGGCAGGCCAATATTTGTTTGCTTTTGTGGCCGCTGTTGGGAATACAGCTAACTCGCGGCTATAGGCATGCTCCCACTGCGCCACTAGCTCTGTTTGAACATGTGGAGCATTAACCAGTGGGTTATCTTCCAGTGTCCATTCCCCATTAGCCACTTTGTCAATTTCATTGCGGATGGCTAACATCGCATCAACAAACCGATCAATTTCCACCAGACTTTCTGATTCTGTTGGTTCAATCATCAATGTACCCGCAACAGGGAATGACATGGTTGGTGCATGGAAACCATAATCGATGAGGCGTTTTGCGATATCTAATTCGCTGATCCCTGTATCTTTCTTAATTGGGCGCAAGTCAACAATACATTCGTGAGCAACGTAGCCATCACGACCTGTATACAGAATGTCATAGCGGCCTTGTAGACGTTTAGCAATGTAGTTCGCGTTTAAAATCGCTACCTGACTTGCTTTTCTCAGACCATAAGATCCCATCATACGAATGTACATCCAACTGATTGGCAGAATGGACGCACTACCAAAAGGTGCTGCCGAAACTGCGCCTTGCTCAGTGATCATCTCTTGTTCAACAACTGAATGCCCCGGAACAAATGGCGCTAAATGTTTTTTCACGCCAATTGGCCCCATACCTGGGCCGCCACCACCGTGTGGGATACAGAAGGTTTTGTGTAAATTGAGGTGAGAAACATCGGCACCAATATAACCTGGCGTTGTTAGGCCTACTTGTGCGTTCATATTGGCACCATCGAGGTACACTTGCCCACCAAACTGATGAATGATCTCACAAACCTCTTTGATGCTCTCTTCATACACGCCATGAGTTGACGGGTAAGTCACCATCACACACGAAAGATTATCGCTATGTTTTTCTGCCTGCTGACGTAAATCCACCAGATCGATATTCCCTTCATCATCACAGCGTACCACCACCACTTCCATACCAGCCATATGTGCTGATGCAGGGTTGGTGCCGTGTGCCGATGCAGGGATAAGGCAAATATTACGGTGTCCTTCATGGCGGCTTTCATGGTAGCGGCGAATTGCCAATAACCCTGCGTATTCTCCTTGGGCACCTGAGTTAGGCTGCATACAGACTGCATCATACCCTGTTAACTGAACTAGCCAATGTGATAGCTGCTCAATCATTTGATGATAGCCCTGAGCTTGCTCCGGTGGGCAGAATGGATGCATTTCGCCAAATTCAGGCCATGTGATCGGCAACATTTCAGCCGCAGCATTTAGCTTCATCGTACAAGAGCCAAGCGGGATCATCGCTTGGTTCAATGCGAGATCTTTACGCTCTAGGCTGTGCATATAGCGCATCATTTCCGTTTCACTATGATAACGGTTGAAATTCGGATGCGACAAAATGGCATCATCACGTTGCATTGAAGGGCAAATAGCACTCTCTTGGGCCGAAACTTGTTTATCAAGTTGTTCGAAATCCAATTTTTGCTCATTTCCTGTGATGATAGTGAATAGCTCATTCAAGTCTTGGCGTGTTGTTGTTTCACTGAATGTGATACCAACTGCGCCATGAATATCAGTACGTAAGTTGACCTTCGCACTTTCCGCCCGCGCCAGAACGGCAGCTTTATCTGCTACCTCAATTGAGAGTGTGTCAAACCAGCTCTTATGACGTAGTGTGATACCCGCATCTTGTAGCGCCTTAGCGAAAATAGATGTCAAGCGATGAATACGCTCAGCAATCAATTTTAACCCTTTTGGGCCATGGTAAACGGCATACATTGCGGCAATATTTGCTAGCAACACCTGTGACGTACAGATATTTGAGTTTGCTTTTTCACGGCGAATATGTTGTTCTCGAGTTTGCATCGCCATACGCAGTGCAGTATGACCGGACGCATCGCGAGATACACCAATAATACGGCCAGGCATTGCGCGCTTGTATTCATCTCGGCAAGCAAAAAATGCAGCATGTGGACCACCATACCCCATAGGCACACCAAAGCGCTGTGCTGAGCCAAAGACAATATCAGCGCCTTGCTTACCCGGTGCGGTTAACATCACCAGAGCCATCATTTCAGCGGCCACACAACTTATAATTTTACGCTCTTTGAGTTGCGCATACAGTTCACTGTAGTCATGGACTTCACCAGTCGAGCCTACTTGCTGCAATAACGCCCCAAACACACCTTCGTGTTCAAGGACTTTCTCAGCTTTATCGACTATCACTTCAAAGCCAAATGTGCCTGCACGGGTGCGAACAACATCTAATGTTTGTGGATGAATATCGTCAGCAACAAAAAAACGTTCAGCATTTTTTAATTTACTAATACGTTTCGCCATCGCCATGGCTTCCGCCGCTGCTGTCGCTTCATCTAAAAGGGAAGCGGAAGCTAATTCAAGCCCTGTTAAATCAATCGTTAATTGCTGAAAGTTTAATAACGATTCCAAGCGTCCTTGAGACACTTCTGGCTGATAAGGCGTATAAGCCGTATACCAACCTGGGTTTTCGAGTAAGTTACGTAAAATAACGGGCGGTAAAATAGCCGGGGCGTACCCCATCCCAATATAACTCTTATAGCGCTTATTTAAACTCGCTATTGCTTTCAATTCTGCTAACGCTTCTTGTTCTGTCGCCCCACCACCGACTCTTGGTGGCTCTGCCAATAAAATGGCTTTAGGGACAATATTGTCTGTCAGTGCATCAAGAGAAGTGGCACCCACAGTGTCCAACATCGTTTTTACTTGTTGTTCTGATGGACCAATATGGCGTTGAATAAATTCCGAACGGTTTTCTAATTGACTCAGAGGCATCGTCATAGCTGTGTTCCCATTCCTATATCTAATCTGCTGCTAAAGGGTAGGCTTCAAAGCAAAACGCCCCGTAATGACAGCATTACGGGGCGTTTTACGGTATTATTCGTCTTCTTCGAGCAATGCTGAGTAAGCGTCAGCATCTAACAAATCAGCCAGTTCTGATTCGTCGGTAATTTTAATACGGAAAATCCAACCTTCTTGATAAGGTTGCTCATTGACCAGTTCAGGCGCATCAACTAGCGCTTCGTTAACTTCAATGATTTCACCACTTAGTGGAACATAAATATCGGATGCAGCTTTAACAGATTCGACAACCGCACATTCACTTCCAATATCAACAGAGCTGCCCACTTCGGGGAGATCGACAAACACCATATCACCTAATAACTCTTGGGCATGCTCGGTAATACCTACGGTGTAAACGCCATCACCTTCATGACGGACCCACTCATGCTCACGGGTATATTTCAGCTCTGCAGGAACATTACTCATCATCAACCTCACTCTTATTTACGAATTTTTTCATTATGGGGGATTAGCCACTCTTAAACGAGGGCTTTTCCTTCCCGCACAAAACCCAGGTTTTACCACCTCAACAGGCATTTCTCGGTTACGTATTTCAACAATGGCTTTATCTTGTATTTCTTTTGGCACACGTGCCAAGGCAATACTGAAACCGAGTGTTGGCGAGAAAGAGCCGCTGGTAATAACCCCTTCTTGTAATTTACCTAAATCGTCGGTGAAACGTACCGTTTGGCCTGCTCGTAATATGCCTTTTTCACGCATAACAATACCGACTAATTTTTCGGTGCCTTGCTCTTTTAATTTCTCTAATGCTTCACGACCGATGAATTGGCGGTCTTCAGGCTTCCAAGCGATCGTCCATCCCATATTGGCAGCCAGTGGTGAGATAGTCTCATCCATGTCTTGCCCATATAAATTCATGCCAGCCTCAAGGCGCAAAGTATCACGCGCACCTAACCCTGCGGGATGAACACCGGCTTTCAGCAATTGATGCCAAAACTCGACCACTTGCGCTTTCGGCAATGCTATTTCATAGCCTTTTTCGCCAGTATAGCCCGTAGTTGCAATAAAGAGTTCATCGGCTTGCACCCCATAGAATGGCTTCATATCTGCCAACAGGGCACATTGTGATGGCGTCAATAGCGAATGGACTTTTTGTTGCGCTGTAGGGCCTTGAACCGCTAATAGGGCAAGATCATCACGCACTTCAATAGAGACAGGATACGATTTCATATGCTGTTCAATCCATGCGATATCCTTATCACGGGTCGCGGAGTTGACAACCAAGCGGTAGAAATCATCATTAAGGTAATAAACAATTAAATCGTCAATGACTCCGCCAGAAGCATTTAACATCCCCGTATAAAGTGCCTTCCCTTTGTCGGTCAGCTTGGCAATATCATTTGCGAGAAGATAGCGAAGGAAATCGCGGCAACCTTCACCATGTAGATCAACAATAGTCATGTGGGAGACATCAAACATCCCAGCATCGGTTCTCACTAAATTATGTTCATTGATTTGTGACCCGTAGTGCAATGGCATCATCCAACCATGAAAATCCACCATTTTCGCACCGCAGGCTATATGTTCATCATATAGCGGGGTTTGCTTTGCCATGAATACCCTCTTTACATTTGAATATGATAGGGTGAGCGCCACTGTTGCTGTGCAGGAAAATGATTTATCACGCCACAGCCAATAACGCTACGCAAACGATAACATCTTATTAAAAACTACCACTGTTTTTAGTAAGAAACCATTAAAAAAAATAGGGCTACCAACACTCTGTATTACTGATTACAAGCGACATAATCCAGCTAATTTTGTTAAAAAATTGAGAATGATCACTCAATCCCACTATATTTAACCTAAAAGCGTAGAGTTAATCATCGTATCTCTAGAGATGTTAGTGAAAAACCAATGTTAGCACCCCACAGCAAAATTAGTAAAACTAATGCGAAATTTGGCTATAATTAGAATTTCTCAATCATGAATACAAAAAATAACGATGGCAATTACGTCAATAATCGCCTTGCCATCATTGAAAAAAATGAGTGTTCCATGAACACAAAAAGAGAGGGATTGGCAGCGTTTACCACTGCCAATTGATAGGTAATATTATTTAGAGGGGGCTAACTGAACTTTTTCTAGCCATTCAGGCATATCAAACAGGCCCATAGCATGATTAAGTAGTTGAGGTTTCACGCCGGGTAAGCTATCTGCCAGCACCAATCCTATATCACGGAATAATTTCTTAGCCGGATTGTTGCCATCAAATAATTCACGGAACCCTTGCATACCAGCAAGCATCAAAGCCGCACTGTGTTTACGATGGCGCTCGAAAGTACGCAAGTAGAAATATTGCCCGAAATCTTTACCTTCACGATGTAGACGTTTGATTTCCCCTAACAGCATGGCAACATCCATAAAGCCTAAGTTAACTCCCTGCCCTGCCAATGGGTGAATAGTGTGAGCGGCATCGCCAAGAAGTGCTAAACGTTGCGCCGCAAACTGTCGTGCGTAACGCCCCGTTAAAGGGATAGTCAGTCGTTCACTCTCCAGTTGACATAGCCCTAAACGCGTATCAAATGCGACCGCTAACTCTTTTTCAAAATCTGCTTTATCCATTTGCTGACGTCTTGCTGCTTCTGTGGCAGGTTGAGACCAAACAATTGAACATAGATGAGGGTCACTCAACGGCAGAAATGCCAATATCCCTTTACCATCAAAGGATTGGCGTGCTACCGCCTCATGGGGCTGCTCTGTGCGGATCGTCGCAACTAAGGCCGTGTGCTCATAATCCCAAAATGTCAGGGGGATATCGGCATGACCACGTAACCAAGAATTGGCACCATCCGCCCCGACAATAAGCCTTGCGGTTAACATCGAATCATCAGTGAGGGTAATAAAAACATCATTTTCCCCCCAAACGACTTTTTGAATAGTCGCCGGTGCCAGTATAGTCACCTCTCGCAAGGTGGATGCTTTTTGCCATAACGCATCACGAATCACGTTATTTTCAACAATATGCCCTAAATGGGAGAGGTTCTGCTCTTTTGCAGAAAACTGGATACGACCAAAGCTGTCATTATCCCAAACTTCCATGCCGTTGTAGGCTGAAGCCCTCATTGATTTTATTGTTGACCAAACATCTAAATAGCTTAGTAATTTTTCGCTCGCTGCATTAATCGCAGACACTCGCAGTGCATAAGGGTCACTGTCCGAAAAAGGCTTTTTCGCTGGATGACTTTCAATTACGGCAACACGTAGCCCTGTGCCTTCTAAACCACAGGCAAGTGCTAGGCCAACCATACCACCACCGGCGATAACCACATCAAACGATTGCATATTTTTATTCCTCTTAGTTCTGTGGTTATTGTTCCGCCACCCAGCCAAGTGTTTGACGAGCTAATACATCACGTACTGACGGTAACATTTCCATTGCCATTAAACCTAAATTACGTCCAACCACTAACGGCAAACAGCGATTTGCAAAAATACGAACCAAACCATCTGTCATGGTGACCGTTCGTTCTCTATCAATAGCACGCGCTTGCTGATACGTATTTAACAGTGCATAAGCGCCAATATCCTGACCTTGTTGATGTGCGGCAACCACCAATTCCGCTAACTGCATGACATCACGGATCCCAAGATTAAAACCTTGCCCTGCAATAGGGTGTAGCGGTTTGCGCTGCATTTCCCACTAACACAGTTCGATGGCTAATTGGATTTAACGCTTTTCGAAGGGATAACGGATAACAAAACCGTGTTCCCACTTGAGTGATTTTACCAAGCCGCCAGCCAAAAGCTTGCTGAAGTTGCTGAATGAATGTTTCATCATCCCACATTTTAATCGTTTCGGCTTGCTCTTGATGATGGCACCAAACTAATGAGCTGCGCCCTTGCGACATCGGCAACAAGGCTAAAGGGCCAAACTCAGTAAAACGCTCGAATGCTTGCCCGTGTGGGGTTTATCGCCGTTTTTACATTGGCAATTATTGCAACTTGCCCATAATCGTCCTGCTGCCACTGCATATGGCAGGCATGGCCCACGGCAGAATGGCTACCATCTGCGGCCACCAATAAGGAGCCTGAAAGAGTTTCGCCGTTATCTAGCGTGACTGACACACATTCACTGTGCCGCTGGATATTTTCAACTTTCGCAGGGCAATACAGAGTAACGCCGGGAGCTTTACGCAATAAGGCAAATAAGCGCTCCCCTGCATCATGGAGTTCAATCACATTACCAAGCTCAGGGATGTGATAATCCTGCGCGTTGATATTGACAAACCCGGCATGCCCTCTATCGGAAACATGAACATGAGTTATTGGTGTGACACAATCCGCCAGTGCTTCCCAAATACCAATTTTAGACAATCGCTGACATGTTCCATGGGCAAGCGCTATCGCTCGAGCATCAAACCCTGGATGTGTGCCTTCCGGTAAGGAAGCTTCTATCAGTGATACTGACAATTTTCCTTGGCTTAATGATGAAATAGCCAGAGCCAATGTTGCCCCTGCCATTCCACCACCAACAATAATCACGTTCATGTTGTATTAATTACCTTTTACTACTTATTTTAAGCATTTTTAGCTTCAGCCATTAATGCCTCGATTTCATCAGGGTCCTTCACCACTAAATCGGTCAAGTTTTCATTACCATTTTCGGTAATCACAATGTCATCTTCTATGCGGATACCGATCCCGCGATACTCTGGTGGCACATCTGCATCAGGCGCAATATACAGCCCCGGCTCTACAGTCAGAACCATACCTGGCTCTAAGATCCTATCACGCTCCACCCCATAGCATCCGACATCATGAACATCTAACCCCAGCCAATGGCTTAAACCATGCATAAAGAATGGGAAATGTGCTTTGTTTTCGATCAATTGATCGACATCGCCATGCAAAATACCCAGTTCCACAAGTCCTTCAACTTTGATTCGAATGATTTTTTGCGTCACTTCATGAATGCTGGTGCCCGGACGATATAATTCTAAAGCCGTATTCAATGCTTTCAGTACGATATCGTAAATAGCGCGTTGCGGCTGCGTAAACTTACCATTGACGGGGAAAGTACGTGTGATATCACCAGCGTAGCCATCAAATTCAGCCCCCGCATCAATTAACACCAACTCACCATCTTTCATTTCACTTTCATTTTCAGTGTAATGCAGAATGCAGGCATTTTCGCCGCTGCCAACGATCGAGTTATACGAGGGGTAGCGTGCCCCATGGCGAGTGAATTCGTGCTCCAACTCCCCACAAAGCTGATATTCATACATACCTGGTTTACAGGTCTTCATTGCTCTGATATGCGCTAATGCAGAGATCTCACCTGCTTTGCGCATCACCGCAATTTCAGCTTCCGATTTAAATAAACGCATCTCATGCACTAAAGGACGCCAATCAATCATAGTATTTGGTGCGCGCAAATTGCGGCGACTACCTTTACGAAGAATATCTAGCGCACCGAAAACTAGTTTGTCTGCATATTCGAATTCGCCCTTGCGCGTGATAAATCACATCAAGTCCATTAAGGAGTTGATAGAGTTGTTCTTCAATTTCATCAAATGGTAATGCTTTACTAACGCCCAGTTTTTCAGGCGCTGCTTCTTGCCCTAATCGACGACCAAACCAGATTTCAGCCGTTAAATCACGAACACGGTTAAAAAGCACCGTATGGCTATGTTTTTCATCACTTTTGATTAGCAGTAAAACGGCTTCAGGCTCACTAAACCCTGTCAGGTAAAGAAAGTCGCTGTGCTGACGATACGGGTATTCGCAATCTGCATTGCGTTGAGCCACAGGCGCTGAAAAAATAATAGCGGCGCTTGCTGGCTTCATCTGAGCCAATAATGCGTTACGACGAGAAATAAATTCCTGTTTATTCATACCGTTTCTGCCTTATTATCTAGATTGTTGAGTAGAGGGTTACGCTTATTTATTAAGCGAATATACTTACCACACTTCAAATTACCTTGTTATTTGCACAGGCTCAATCACCCAAGTAACATCAATTCTTTACTCTTTCGAGGGGATATCTTTGCTTGCCGCCTAGATGCAACTCGAATTAGGTAGAGTACAACGGCAAGCAGTTAATCTGTACCTGTTTCACTTTACAAATGGCTATTTAGCTCAAATAAGCAAAGATGGTGAACAGGCACAAACTGTTTTAATGAAGAATGGGTTTATTATTGCCAGTTGTCGACTGCTCTTTTTTCCCTTCGGTGAAAGTAATATAACAAAGCTGAACAGCGACTCTGACATATTCGACGACTTCTTCTAACGCCTGCTCAAGCTCTTCTTGGTCTTCATCTTCATCATAACCAAGCATGCCAATATTACGTAAGTCGTTAATCACTTCACTGACTTCTTTTTTATCTGCAAGTTTAGGTTGAGCCACGCCAATACCTAATAAGAAATGGTTTACCCATCCTGCCAGTGCATCTGCGTGATCAAAGACGGACGCATTTTCATCGGGAAATAGCATTGAGAACGCAAATTCACTGTCGTCCAACACTTGGAAAGTCGTGTCATATAATTCACGTAGTGGTTGAGCAATAGCTTGAGGGAACGCTAAACCATCATTAGCCAGATCGTGGACTAATGTCTGCCAGCCACTATCGCGACTTCCTCCACAAATCAGTCCTGTAATTAAACCGTGAATTTCTGCGGCAGTCAGTGCGATAGAATGCTGTTGGAGAAGGTTGTCCAACGTTTCATAATTTGGTAAAGATTTTTGTATAGACATCTGAATTCGTCATGTTAGCTAATGATTCATGATATGCTACCATCAAGGATGGTCGCTATACCAGTAAGCTTTTGATCTGTATTTTTAATAAAGCAGCTAAAATTAGTGAATAAACCATCTATTATTTTACGCCGAACATTGTATTTGCGGCGAGTCCTATTCGTATGGAGGTATCATGTCCGCACAACCTGTTGACATTCAAATATTCGGGCGCTCAATGAGAGTCAACTGCCCTGTCGAACAAAAAGAAGCCCTACTGGCATCCGCCCAAGAACTTGAACAACGCCTTCAAGATCTCAAAGATAGAAGTGGTGTTACTAATACAGAACAGCTTATTTTTATCGTTGCATTGAACGTGTGTCACGAATTAACACAAGAAAAGACAAAAACACGCGATTATGCATATAATATGGAAGAGAAGATAAAAATGCTGCAACAAACAATCGAGCAAGCATTACACGATCAGGTAAAAATCACTGAGAGGCAGGTTATGCCTATCGGCTAAATTTGCTTAATAATCATACACTAGTATAAAAAAATAAACGAAAATAGGGTTGCTTTTTAAATCCAATTTCATACAATGAAGTACATAGAGTGACGTTACGCACTCAAACCAAATTTCTCTGAGATGCTCGTGAGTGGGTCAGTCCCCTGAGCCGATATTTCAAAAAAACAGAATGTGGTTATTGCGCTGGTGAGCACGCCTGATTCGCTCAGGAAGCCTAAAGGTTGCTAAACTACGTTCACCTTGAACCAAGGGTTCAAGGGTTACAGCCTACAACGGCATCTTGGAGACCCTCAATTTTTCCCATAAGCTTGCTTCTAATACTATTATCTCACGCTCATTAGGCTATACTTCCAACCATTACTTACATATTTATCAAACCACTAATAATAATAGAGTTAATAATAGCCTCTAAGGTTGCGGATCTTATGGAAGATAACTTATCAGTCATGCGTCAGCAAATTCGCCAATCGGTTCGTCAGTTACGCCAGCAGCTGAGTCCAGAGCAACAACAACTGGCTGCAAAAAAAATCGTACAACATACCTTATCTCACCCTAAGATTGCTCAAGCACAACACATTGCGTTGTTTCTTTCTTTTGATGGCGAGATCCACACTCAACCATTAATTGATGCACTATGGCAGCAAGGGAAAAAAGTTTACCTGCCCGTATTACATCCCTTTAGCCCTCATCATCTGCTGTTTTTAAACTATGCGCCGACAACTCAGTTAGTTAAAAATCGATTTAACATCGATGAACCCCCATTAGACGTAACCCAAGTGCGACCCATAAATCAGTTAGATGTCATGATGATCCCACTGGTTGCCTTTGATGAACAGGGTCAACGTTTGGGTATGGGAGGCGGTTTTTATGATAGGACTTTAGCTAATTGGCAGCAGAAAGGATTTTACCCAATAGGGCTTGCCCATGATTGCCAACGGGTCACTGCTCTCCCCGTGGCACATTGGGATATTCCTCTTCCTGAAATTATTACCCCACAAAAAATATGGCACTGGTAACCCAGTGCCATAATATCCATTCGATACGCTTGGTTAAATGATTAATACAGTAGTCGAGCGCGGATAGTGCCCGGCAATTGTTTCAATTTAACCAGAATATCATCAGCGTGATCGGGCTGTTGCGTGATAATATCAATTACAACGTAACCAACATTTCCAGCAGTACGTAGATACTGGCCAACAACGTTGATATTGTTTTCAGTAAACACTTGGTTAATGCTATTCATCATTCCAGGGCGGTTTTCATGAATATGCAATAGACGGTTAGTATCTTCAGTATGTACTGGCAGAGAAACTTCAGGGAAATTAACCGCGGAAAGCGTCGAACCATTATCTGAATATTTCGCTAATTTACTTGCAACCTCTAACCCGATATTTTCTTGTGCTTCTTCTGTTGAGCCACCAATATGAGGCGTCAAAATCACGTTGTCGAACTTGATTAGCTCACTAATGAATGGGTCATTAGGGTCATTGTTCGCCGCAGGCTCTGTCGGGAATACGTCAACTGCCGCACCTGACAGATGTTTGCTTTCCAGTGCATCAGCCAAAGCAGGGATATCAACAACTGTACCGCGTGACGCATTGATGAAAATGGCCCCCGGTTTCATCAGTTCAAACTGCTCTTTTGCAAACATATTTTTGGTGCTTGCTGTTTCTGGCACATGCAAGCTCACAACGTCGCTCATGTTTAATAGTTCAGCCATTGAGCGAACTTGTGTCGCATTACCCAGCGGTAATTTATTTTCAATATCATAAAAATAAACATCCATACCAATCCCTTCAGCCAAAATACCTAGCTGAGTACCGATATGACCGTAACCAACAATCCCTAAGCGTTTACCGCGAGCTTCAAAGCAACCTTTCGCCTGTTTTTCCCAGATGCCGCGATGCGCTTTCATATTCGCTTCCGGAATACGACGTAACAGCAGTAACAATTGACCTAAAACCATCTCAGCAACGGAACGGGTATTTGAGAAAGGCGCATTAAAAACAGGGATACCGCGTTTTCGCCGCAGCATCTAAATCCACTTGGTTTGTACCAATACAGAAACAGCCGACAGCCACTAATTTTTCTGCTGCCGCAAAGATCTCTTCAGTCAGATGAGTACGGGAGCGAATACCGACAAAACGCGCATCTTTAATTGCTTCTTTTAACTCTTCGTCCGACAACGCACTTTTGTGATATTCAATGTTGGTATAGCCTGCTGCTTTTAAATTATCAACCGCGCTTTGGTGAACTCCTTCCAATAGTAAAAATTTAATTTTGTCTTTTTCCAAAGATACCTTAACCATTTACCCTACCCTATCAGCTTAAGATTCATAACAGATGAACTTTCCGTGTACCAACATAGCAAAAAACGGCGCAGTATCAATACAATCGTTTGCCTCATTTATCTGGTTAAGTGCGAAGAAAAAGAAGTTATGTGGCAGAAAATCAGGGGCGGTAACACAAAATAAGGATTTTGCCTGTGCAATAAGCATTAGTGTGAGATATATCACCAAAAATAAGGGGGAAATAAAAATTGCTATTTTTTTTATTGCTAGATGATATTAGTAAAATAGATGACTTAGACAGGCATCTATCTTCCAAACCAATAGACCAATTGTTTTTGCAGCAAAAATTTACTTAACTAAATTAATCGCTTTTTCTTTTACCATTCGCACAAATTGTTGGCTCTCTTCTGTCGACGCAAAACAGCGTGCTGGAATGATAATGGCGAAAACACGGTCTATAAAAAGATACAATAAATCACCATCCGTCCGTACAAATTTAAATGACTCCCATTTAATCAATGCGTTGCCATATTTACTTACCTCATGAAGCCCAATCTCATCAAAACGATATTCCTTTTCACAAAACAGGTAGCCGCCTTCATCAGGAATTGCTCGATTAAACGTTTTCAATAATCGAACGGCAATAAACAAAAATAAAAATGAGGCGATAATAAACGCAATGGTTAACTGAAAAAGGGTGATATTTAAAAGCTGAAAGGCCACAATAAATGCGATGAAAAAAACAACCGCCATCACAATCAACGATTTATCCCATGCACTATTCTCGGAAAAATAGTCATTTTTATAACAGTAATTATTGAAACGGACATATTCGTTGCGTTCGAGTTTGACTTTGATGTGATCTACCATGTCAATACATCCCTAGTATCATGAAATGATCATTTGAGAAAGGCTAAAGTCAGTCGTTCCTAGCTATGCTGTTATCAGCATAGCTAAGTCAATCTAACTGGCTAAGGGGAATATTCAAATAATAACCGATTTCTAACAAACAGCAGTATTAAATCGATATTCAGAACAAACTATTTAATCGTTTTTACGCCTTCAGAAGTCCCCATTAAAACAATGTCAGCGCCACGATTTGCAAACAAACCAACCGTAACAACGCCTGCAATGGCGTTAATTTTGTTTTCGAGAGCAACAGGATCCACAATGCTTAAATTATGCACATCAAGAATCACATTACCGTTATCAGTAACGACATTTTGGCGGTACTCTGGTACACCACCTAATTTAACAAGTTCACGCGCGACATAGCTGCGTGCCATTGGGATCACTTCAACAGGGAGAGGGAATTTACCCAATACATCCACTTGTTTAGACTCATCTACGATGCAAACAAATGTTTTGGCAATCGCTGCCACAATTTTTTCACGTGTTAAGGCTGCCCCGCCACCTTTGATCATGTTTTTATGGTGATCAATTTCATCTGCACCATCAACATAAACATCCAGCGAATCAACATCATTACAATCTAACACAGGAATGCCCAGTGATTTAAGTTTCGCTGTCGATGCTTCTGAACTTGAAACTGCCCCCCTCTATCTGCCCCTTCATTGTTGCCAAAGCATCAATAAAATGAGAGGCGGTAGAGCCAGTGCCGACACCAACAATCGTGCCCGGTTTCACGTAATCTAATGCTGCCCAACCTACTGCTTTTTTTAATTCATCCTGAGTCATGCGATGCCTTCTACTATTTTTAAGAGTGAATGAGGTTTTTATCTGCTAATAATATTATATAACGGACACCTAACAAGTTCAGCTTTGTTCGTAATATTCTGTGATTCACACATTGTCATCAATATTGCAGGTGTTCTGAGGCAAAATATGGCATAGTGAGTCGTAGAATAACAACAAGGAGAATACCCCCAATGAAGCGCCCTGATTACCGCGCGTTGCAAGCACTGGATGCTGTCATTCGTGAAAGAGGATTTGAGCGGGCAGCTCAAAAATTATGTATTACACAATCTGCCGTCTCACAGCGGATCAAACAATTAGAGAACCTATTTGGTCAGCCGCTACTCGTTCGGACAGTACCGCCACACCCCACAGAGCAAGGGCAGAAGCTATTAGCACTTCTTCATCAAGTAGAATTACTCGAAGAACAATGGCTCGGTGATGAAAACGGGGGGTCAACGCCATTACTACTTTCACTTGCAGTCAACGCCGACAGTCTAGCAACTTGGTTATTACCTGCACTTAATCCTGTTTTAGGCAATAGCCCAATTCGTTTGAATATCCAAGTGGAAGATGAAACACGAACGCAAGAACGGTTAAGACGTGGCGAAGTGGTTGGCGCAATCAGTATTCAACCTCAAGCATTGCCGGGGTGTTTAGTCGATAAACTCGGAGCATTGGATTATATTTTTGTTGCATCACCCGATTTTGCAGCAAAAATATTTCCCCGAGGGCGTCACACGTTCATCGCTTCTTAAAGCGCCAGCAGTAGCCTTTGACCACCTTGATGATATGCACCAAGCTTTTGTACAACAGAATTTTGGTCTATCGCCCGGTAGTGTGCCATGTCACATCGTTAATTCATCAGAGGCATTTGTACAATTGGCAAAACAGGGGTCAACTTGCTGTATGATCCCACATTTACAAATCGCTAATGAGCTTAGTACAGGTGAATTAATTGATTTGACGCCAGGGCTATGCCAACGTCGGATGCTATATTGGCACCGTTTTGCCCCGGAAAGCCGTACGATGAAGAAAGTCACTGACGCCCTACTCAAAACAGGGCGCCAGATGTTAAAACAAGAAGATGAAACTTAACGTTTTAATTCAAAAACCACATCAACTTGGTCGTTAAAATCAATACTCTGCTGCTCATAAGTTTCGTTGACATCGCGCTCAGGGGCAGCAGAGAGTGCCATTTTCGCTCTGTAATTCATGACTGGCGCAGGGTATGGGGTCGCATCTGGTGCACGATAATTTACACTGTACACAGGCCCTAACTGAACATTAAACCCTTTTGCCAAGGCATTCGCTTGTTCAATCGCATTTTTAATCGCTTTTTCTCGAGCCTCATCGCGATATTGTTGAGGGTTATTCACACCGAACTGAACTGAATTAATTTCATTAAGCCCTGCTTTTAATGCACCATCAAGCAAGGTATTGAGTTGATCTAATTTAGTGACTTTAACTTCAACAGAACGAATTGCTGTATAACCTACAATGGATGATTTCTGAGATTCTTTATCATACTCATATTTTGGTTGAGTACGCACATTAGCAGCATTGATATCTTTCTTTTCGATACCATTTTGTTTCAAGAACTCAAAATATTCAGCAACACGTTTATCAACGCCTGTTTTAGCCGCTGCTGCATCTTTTTCAGTCACTTCAACATTGATATTTAATGTCGCCATATCCGGTGATGCTTTAATTATTGCATTACCTGACGTTGTAATATGTGGCCCTTCAGGAAGCGGATTAGCTTGTGCAATAGCAGGAACCGCAACACCAGCCATCATGGCAGCAAGAACAAGAGACTTTAACTTCACAGGACCTCCTAATAATCAATAATAAGAAAGTTGTGGTGACATAACTTATTTATCCCACAACCTTACTTAAACATTAACACATCCTATGTGAAATTCGTTTCGGATTAATAAGAAATTATCAATACCCTAACCCTTGCTTCGCTAATTGAAAGGCAATAAACCACATCACCATTCCAACAAAGAGATTAATTACGCGTTGTGAACGTGGCTTATTTAGTATGGGGGAAAACCAAGCCGCTAATATCGCTAAAGCAAAAAACCAAGCAAAAGATGCGGTCAGTGCCCCTGCCGTAAACCACGGCCGTAATGAGCTTTCTAACTGCCCTCCCACACTGCCTAATACCACAAAAGTATCTAAATACACATGAGGGTTTAGCCACGTTACCGCAAATAGAGTCACGATCACTCGCCAACGATTGGCAACCTTATTCTCTGCTTGCACCCTAACTTCATCGCGACTAAAAGCGCTACGACATGCGCCGTAACCATACCAAGCTAGAAACGCTACCCCAGCCCATGTAATCAATTGCAACAGAATTTCAGACTGGCTTAGTAATGCACTTCCTCCAAAAACGCCAGCAATAATTAATACGGTATCACTTAAGGAGCATAAAAATGCACTCATCACATGATATTGCTTTCGACTTCCCTGCTGCAAAATAAATGCATTTTGCGGGCCTAATGGAAGTATCATTGCAGCACCAAGTAAAGCACCCTGAATATAAATCGTAAACATGCATAAATTCCTAATAATTATTCATTTTATTCAATGAGATTCTAATTAGAAAAAATTATTAGGGAAAATTATTATTTCTTATAGAAGATTAGAATAACTTATTGTGACGTTCGCTATCTAAACGATAGGAAAGGAAAATCAGCAAATAAAAAAACTGGGTACAGTACAATAAACTGACCCAGTTTTATCATTCAATAAATACGCTTATTCTGTCATATCTTTTTTCACTGCAACAGCAGCCTGTTGATGTAAATGGACATCCATTTGAGGGAATGGTATACCAATATCGTGCTTATCGAGTGCACGTTTGAAATTTTCCATTAAATCCCAATATACAGGCCATGTGTCACCATTTTTAGCCCAAAAACGGACTAAATAATTTAATGAAGATGGCGCCATTTCGTGTAAACGGATAGTCACACCTTTATCGTGTAAAATACGCTCATCAGCAGCAACAATGTCACCTAATACTTTTTTGACTAAATCAATATCTGAATCATACGCCACTCCAACAATAATATCAGTTCGGCGATCAGGTTCACGAGTGATATTGATAATGTTATCTGCAATAATTTTACCATTCGGAATGACGATAATGCGATCATCTGCTGTTCTAAGTGTGGTAGAGAAAATTTGAACGTTTTGAACCGTTCCTTCTACAGCCCCAATTTGGACATACTCACCAGCTCGCAGAGGTCTAAACACGACTAATAATACACCAGCGGCAAAGTTGCCTAATGAGTTTTGTAATGCTAAACCAACAGCTAAGCCCGCAGCACCCAATACAGCAATCACAGATGCTGTTTGAACACCAATTTTGCCAAGTACAGCAATAAACGTAAACGCAACAACAGTATAACGGACAATCGCGGATAAAAATTCACTCACGGTAGGGTCGATGCCGCGTGCTGTCATCACACGATGTAAGCCACGTCCAACCCACTTAGCAATCATCATACCGACAATAAGAATGACGATAGCAGAAACGATATTCACCGCATACTGAACTAACAGATCCTGATTTGCCGCAAACCAATTCGTTGCGTCATTCAACGCTCCGGTAACATCATCAGTATTCATACAGTCCTCTAATTTTTAAATGGAATTACTCGGTAAATGAAATTATCACATGCTCCCAACAATTTAGTTCTTATTCAAACTAACCATGTGATATTGCAATTAAATAATAACTACAATATCTAAAATCTGACAACATTTTAAAACAAAAATTTATTTTACTTTATTTTCTAAAACGAATTGTCTGTAATCGTTAAGCATACTCATAAAATCATCAATGCCGCAAAATGCGACACTTTCATTATCATAGTAACTCATTCCCTCTTCTAAACCCTCCGTCTCGAAAGCAAGTTGATTCGCTCGGATCATCACTTCTTCATCGTCTAATACCAATGTGTATTCATGACCGATTAATTCCCATTGCTTCTCGCTACCTTTAATCGATTCGTATCCGGCTTCTATTTCATCTAACAGACTAAAATCGCCTTTAATTTCCTCATTAAGCCAATAACCAACCGCTTCATGATCCATCGAAAATTTTGCCGATATCTCTCCAGTTATATCCTGAAAAAATTGGTATTCCATAATCCACCTCACACCAGACGTCATTCGTTATAATTATACCTCTAGTTCAGTATTATTGTTCGCTAAAACATGAGATAAAAAGAAAGCTCACTATGATATGGGGAGCATTGATGAACTTTTGTTCTGCAAAAACGACAAACGGCTAATAGCAGAACAAAGTAAGCGTCATCGCATAACACGACATAAAGAAGAAGGATAGGAGTGTCTGATGATTAACCATTTAGACCATCTGGTGTTAACCACAACCGATCAAAACGCGTGCATTGATTTCTACACCCATGTACTCAAAATGAAGTTGATAACCTTCGGTGAGCAGCGCTATGCGTTGCAATTTGGGGAGCAAAAAATAAATATCCACCAATATGGTAAAGAATTTGAGCCAAAAGCTCATTTACCCGTACCTGGCTCACTCGATTTATGTTTTATCAGTAATACACCAATAAACCAAATTATGACGTTTATTCAACAGCAAGGTGTCGAGATTATAGAAGGCCCTGTCAAACGTACAGGCGCAATGGGAGAGATATTATCTATTTATATTCGAGATCCTGATTTAAATCTTATTGAGATAGCAAATTATATATAGCCATATACTACTGCTAAATTCGTACAAAGGTAGCACGAGTCGTACAGACTGGCTACCTAATCAAAAATTAAGCTGTCCTCAATACACTATGCCATGAGATATCGAGTGCCTGATTTTTATTTATATTACTTAATAACAATGGATATATAACTGTGAATTTTGATAAATTATACTGCTTGGAAAAATGATTTCACAATATTTTGATTATATTTTATCTGTACAAAATCATTTAGATAATCAAAAATTTATACAGGCATAAGTTAACATTAGATTCCCCGCATAAAATACAAATCCCATTTTTTATTATTAAATACTAAAATTAAAAGTAATTATAGCTTCTGCATTATAATTAACTTCATCATTAAGCTCAATATTTGCTTTAGCCAAATCATTTCGTGAGTTAATAAACATACTCTCTTGTTCAAAATTTGCTGAAAATACTTTCCCTGGTATTAATGACCTCATAAATTCATTCTTACTTATTGATTCACCATTTGCCTTAGACCATCCATAATATTCCCCCTTAGTTAACACATATTGCCCAAGACCCGCTGTTGAATGTATTGAGTTATATAAACGGCGAACATATCCAGAATTATTATCGACCTTAGCATCTTTTACTAAAAATGAGACACCACCAAGTGCGGCCGGTTTACCCCCATTAATATGAAAATATTTATGTGAATACGAGCTTGATACCGGTGTTGAAGGTAAACTCAAACCTTGGTAGGTATCTGTCGCCATAAATATTAAATATGTTTGAGCATCACATGTCACCGTAACGGTATTTTTTACTTTCGAATTTTCGGGAAAAATATACATGCTCGACATAGGTATAACATCAACAGAGAGTTTTCCCATGTCATATATGATATTGGTTTGCTCTTCTCCATTAACCATACAGGTTGGTGGCTTAATATCACCAGATACTTTCAAATTGGCATTTGTATCTGCATAACTAAAGCTAACCGCTAGTAATGGTAGTAAACCTAAATACTTAATTGTGTTTTTCATACTCAGTTAACAACCTCGATAATTAAGATAGGCCAAATAGATGACCTATCTTAGAATCACGTTAGATACCAAAACCAAATGATAGTACCGCGTGGCCATCTAAAGACACATCACCCGAGCTATTCTTTAAGTCTTCGCTCAATGTTGGGGTAACTTCAAAATCAGCCGCAAAGATTTGTCCTGAGGCTAATTGTGTTGATGATATTGCCCACGCTGTTTTGCCTGTCTTTTTAACCAAGGCCTGTGCGGCAGAGAAAAGCGTGCCTGATCGGATCCCTGTCTGCTTTCCTGCATCTTCACTGTTTGCTTTCACCGTCGCGTTTTTCATATTGATGGTATAAAAACCAATATTTTTACTGCCGTCTGTACCAAATTTACCTAATCCAAAGTTGGTATCAGCAGCCGTCATAGGGCTATCACTGCGGTTATCTTTAGCTTCAAAGCTTAAATACGTTGTTGCATCACACACTATCTCAATTTTTTTCGATACTGGCGTTAACGTTAAGTTACCTGATAAAGGGAACATACTTGGCGCTGTATCAAATTTATATTCAACATCCACTTCATTTTGGTTATCGATAGTACATGTTGGTGGCGTAATCGAGCCCGTAACTTTTAAATTAGCAACAGGTGCAGAGAATGCCGCATATGAAACAGAAATTAACGACAGTGCACATAATGTTTTCTTAAACATGATTAACCTTCTATAATAAAAAACAAAATAAAGAAAAATAGAATCCATTACCAATACTTATATTAGTAAATATATAAAAAAATATTTTAATTATTATTATCACTTATCTTAATAAGAGTTATAAAAATATTTTTACTGCCGATATTAATTACCTCTAATTATGATAACACATTCTATTTTTATGCATCTTTAAAACATCTCAACGAAATACTGTTTTTCAGATGTAAGTATTATAGATAACTTTTTTATAATTAACATTACACCTAACTCGAGTAAATCGCACACTCACCAAAGGAGTCATAGATGTAACAATTTATTTCACCATTAAAAACAATAGAATATAGTAATAGTCACTCATACCAATCAAGATTGATAAGAAAATAACTCCAAACAAATCACAATAAGAACTAAAGAAAAGAACAAAATATCTAATTTAATGTAGTTTAATACTTTATAATATAATCTTTCAATTTTAACTCGCGACGCGAGTAATTATTTACACAAATAAAACAACCAAGTTAAAAAAATACCACACCTCTTTGATTATTATGACTTTTTAAAATAAAAACATGATAAATATAGCCTTCAATGCAACGAGTAATATTGTTTCAATATCAAATAAATATCATCAAATTAATATAATCAATAAAAAGACAATCTTTTTTCTTTTTTTAATATTCAAATTAAGAATTTCAAATAATGATAAAATAGTCTTTTTTAGCTAGTCGTTTAAAAAAGTAATCATACCAAGATTGAAATTAATGAATATTAATTAGCCAAAAAGATAACAGTTTAGAGTGATATCGATATAGATCTACAACAAAATATCCGCATACTCTGTCACAATATTGCGTATTCGACGCTTACGATCTAACCGAATTACTCCTCTGTATCACTTAAAACCACTTTTTATGCATTAACTATATAGATTCCCCTTCATCATCCACCAAACGATAAAGGATCTATTGCGCTCCCTATCGAGCGATTAGCGACATTTTTCCCCACTGTTACTATCGCCTATCAAATCGGCTAATCAAGTTACTAACACCCTAATTAGCGACCATAAAAAAAAGCCCTGATTAAATTCAGGGCTTTTGATTTGTTGCTACATCGCTAAATTAAACTGTTGTTTGGAAGATAACACTATCTGCTTTTTCAGTATATTGCTCTAACTGATCAAAGTTCAGATAACGGTAAGTATCCTCAGCAGTTTCATCGACCTTATCCATAAACTGCAAATACTCAGCAGGCGTAGGGAGACGACCGAGCAAAGATGCGACAGCAGCAAGTTCAGCCGAAGCCAAGTATACATTTGCCCCTGTACCAAGACGGTTCGGGAAATTACGTGTTGAGGTTGAAACAACGGTTGCACCATCTGCAACACGTGCTTGGTTACCCATACACAAAGAGCATCCCGGCACTTCAATACGTGCTCCGCTCTTACCAAACACACTGTAATAACCTTCTTCAGTCAATTGTGCTGCATCCATCTTAGTTGGTGGAGCAACCCATAGGCGTGTTGGTAGCTGCCCTTTATGCTGATCTAACAGCTTACCTGCCGCACGGAAGTGACCAATGTTTGTCATACAAGAACCGATAAAGACTTCATCGATTTTTTCATTTTGAACATCAGACAGCAAACGTGCATCATCAGGGTCGTTAGGAGCACATAAGATAGGCTCTTTGATCTCATTTAGGTCGATTTCGATCACTGCGGCATATTCTGCATCAGCGTCTGCTTCAAGAAGCTGCGGGTCAGCTAACCAGTTTTCCATTCCTTTGATACGACGCTCGATGGTACGGCGATCACCATACCCTTCTGAGATCATCCATTTCAGCAGAACAATGTTTGACTGGAGATATTCAATAATTGGTGCTTTATCCAGTTTAATCGTACAGCCTGCTGCTGAGCGCTCTGCGGAAGCATCTGCTAATTCAAATGCTTGCTCAACTTTTAGCTCAGGCAACCCTTCAATTTCAAGGATACGACCAGAGAAAATATTCTTCTTACCTTTTTTCTCAACAGTCAGTAAGCCTTCTTTGATTGCATATAAAGGGATAGCATGAACAAGATCACGAAGCGTGATGCCCGGTTGCATTTCTCCTTTAAAGCGCACTAAAACAGATTCAGGCATATCAAGCGGCATTACACCTGTTGCTGCTGCAAATGCCACCAAACCAGAACCTGCTGGGAAAGAGATACCGATTGGGAAACGGGTATGCGAGTCACCACCCGTACCGACAGTATCTGGCAATAACATACGGTTCAACCATGAGTGAATGATGCCATCGCCTGGGCGCAAGGAAACACCACCACGATTCATAATAAAATCAGGTAGTGTATGGTGCGTAGTCACATCAACGGGTTTTGGATATGCCGCAGTATGACAGAATGATTGCATAACTAAATCTGCGGAGAACCCTAGGCAAGCTAAGTCTTTTAGCTCATCGCGTGTCATTGGGCCTGTGGTATCTTGCGAGCCAACAGAAGTCATCTTAGGCTCACAGTATTCACCTGGGCGAATACCTGGGCGGCCACAAGCACGACCAACCATTTTTTGAGCCAAAGAGAAACCACGATTGCTTTGTGCAACAGATTTCGCATGACGGAATACGTTAGTTGGCTCTAAGCCAAGTGATTCGCGCGCTTTAGCCGTTAAACCACGGCCAATAATCAATGGAATACGACCGCCAGCACGGACTTCATCAATCAATACATCCGTTTTCAGTTCAAATGTTGCCAGTAACTCACCCGTTTCATGGTTACGCACTTCACCTTTATATGGGTAGATATCAATAACATCGCCCATATTCAGCTTAGATACGTCCACTTCAATAGGTAACGCGCCGGCATCTTCCATGGTATTGAAGAAAATAGGGGCGATTTTACCACCAAGTACAACACCACCACCACGTTTGTTAGGGACAAACGGAATATCATCCCCCATAAACCATAACACAGAGTTAGTTGCTGATTTACGAGAAGAGCCTGTGCCCACAACGTCGCCAACATAGGCCAACGGGAAACCTTTCTTATTCAAGGCTTCAATCTGTTTAATTGGCCCGACATTACCTGGTTCATCCGGCTCAATACCATCGCGAGCATTCTTCAGCATAGCTAGGGCATGAAGCGGAATATCAGGGCGAGACCATGCATCCGGAGCTGGAGACAGGTCATCTGTGTTAGTTTCACCTGTAACTTTAAATACAGTCACAGTCAGTTTTTCAGCCAGCTCAGGACGCTCGATGAACCATTCAGCATTTGCCCATGATTCAATAACTTGTTTCGCGTACTCATTCCCTGCTTTTGCTTTTTCTTCTACATCATAGAAGTTATCAAACATGAGCAAAGTATGGGAAAGTGCTTTAGCCGCGATTGGTGCTAGCTTAGCATCATCCAAAGCTTCAATTAGCGCATGAATATTGTACCCGCCCTGCATTGTACCGAGCAGTTCAATGGCTTTTTCTGGGCTGATAAGAGGAGAGGTAGTTTCACCTTTCGCGATAGCGGCTAAAAAGCCCGCTTTGACATACGCTGCTTCATCAACACCGGGGGGCACACGGTTGGTCAGCAGGTCTAATAGGAAATCTTCTTCACCTTTAGGTGGATTTTTCAGTAATTCTACTAATGCAGCAACTTGCGCAGCATCTAATGGCTTAGGGACAATCCCTTGAGCGGCACGCTCGGCTACGTGCTTACGGTAATCTTCTAGCACGACGTTCTCCTCGCTTCATTGTAATTTATATACCCGGCTGTCTGCACCATCTTGAAAAAATCATCATCCGGTGCCAGGTCAGAGGAACTTGCTCGCATAATCTCAATGGCAGTAAAATTATGCCCAGCTTCGGGCGTTCAGCATAGCAGAGTTTAAACGAAATGTTAATTCATTCACAAGAAAGCAACATCCCTCTGCTTACTTTAAGCCTTAACCATTAATTTCGGGTTATTTTTTAGCTTAAGATACTATAAAGAGTTATAAAAAGCAGATAAAACCTCACTTTTTATAATGCATTTACGCATTTAACGCACCCTTTTTGATGTGTTTTTACCTCTCATATCACAAATTATATTTTTATCGTAATTTTATTTACGTTACTAATTGATAAGGTAAATCATTACGATTGGCTTTAATTTTTTTAAAGGTTTTAATTGATTTTATTGCCCTTTTAATCCAATTAAATTACCAAACGGATCTTCAAGCTGACACATTCGTTTGTTACCTTCTATTAACATCGGTCCTCGATACCGTTTTGCACCTAATTTAGATAAATGCTCAACCGCTAAATCGAAAGATTCCACCTGCCAATATAATACTGTGCCTCGTTTGCCTTCACAGACCTTTGCGTCAGCTTGGACAACCTCGATAGTGAAATTCCCTACGTGTAATACGGTAAAATCAAACTCTGGTAGATATTCGGCAACCGCTTGTGGAAAGGCTTGTTGATACCAAGCTAAGCCGACAGCAACGTCAGGAACATGGATTAAAATAGCAGTCGGTATTAGTTTCATTGAATTAGCTTATTTATGTGAGTACCCATAATCGATAATGATATGTCAGGTTCGTTCACAATTGAAGGTAAGTTACGGAACATATAAACAATAATCCAATTTGCCATGACTTACGTATTTACGTGTTATCAAATGCACATCCCTTTATTAGATATAAATAAAAACAGAATAAAAATGAGAATTTAATATTCCATTAGTCATCTAAACATTATTGTTGATAATTTTTTTCCTTAAGAATATAAACCCAACTTAAATAAGAGGATAAATATATATGACTCTCTGCTTATATTTGAAAAAGTAAAAAGCCAATGTGTTTCCACATTGGCTTTATGCGCTTTGGTCATAAACAGCCAACTACAGAGGCCGTTTATTAAGGCGACTTAAGAAATTATTTTTTCTTTTTCGCTTTTGCGTTTGGTAAGTCAGTGATGCTACCTTCAAAGACTTCCGCTGCCATACCAATTGATTCATACAGCGTTGGGTGAGCGTGGATAGTCAATGCGATATCTTCTGCGTCACAACCCATTTCAATTGCAAGGCCAATTTCACCCAGAAGTTCACCACCATTAACACCGACAACAGCACCACCGATAATACGGTTAGATTGCTTGTCGAAAATCAGCTTAGTCATACCTTCTGCGCAGTCAGATGCAATCGCACGGCCTGATGCTGCCCATGGGAATGTTGCAACTTCATAGCTGATATTTTTCTCTTTCGCTTCTTTCTCAGTTAAACCAACCCAAGCCACTTCTGGCTCAGTGTAAGCGATTGATGGAATAACTTTTGGATCAAAGTAGTGTTTCAGGCCAGAGATAACTTCAGCCGCTACGTGACCTTCGTGAACACCTTTGTGCGCCAACATTGGCTGACCAACGATGTCACCAATTGCAAAAATGTGAGGTACATTAGTACGCATTTGCTTATCAACATGGATAAAGCCACGGTCATCAACCTCAACACCCGCTTTACCAGCATCAAGGTTTTTACCATTTGGAACACGACCAATCGCGACCAGAACTGCGTCATAACGTTGTGGTTCAGCAGGTGCTTTTTTACCTTCCATTGTGACATAAATACCATCTTCTTTTGCTTCAACGGCAGTCACTTTGGTTTCTAACAGTAAGTTAAATTTCTTGCTGATTTGTTTAGTGAAGACTTTAACCACATCTTTGTCAGCCGCAGGGATGACTTGGTCAAACATCTCAACAACATCAATCTGAGAACCCAGAGCATGGTACACAGTACCCATTTCCAGACCGATGATACCACCACCCATAACAAGCAGACGCTCTGGAACTTCTTTTAGCTCTAACGCATCTGTCGAATCCCAAATACGTGGATCTTCATGAGGAATGAATGGTAACTGAATAGGACGTGAACCCGCAGCAATAATCGCATTATCAAAGTTGATAGTTGTGCTACCGTTTTCGCCTTCAACAACCAGTGTGTTAGCACCAGTAAATTTACCAAGACCGTTCACAACGTTTACTTTACGGCCTTTTGCCATACCAGCTAGACCACCAGTCAGCTGGTTAATCACTTTCTCTTTCCACAGGCGAACTTTAGAAATATCGGTTTTTGGCTCACCAAAAACAATACCATGTTCAGCCAACGCTTTAGCTTCTTCAATCACTTTAGCAACGTGCAATAGTGCTTTAGAAGGAATACAACCAACGTTCAAACAAACTCCACCCAGAGTTGAATAACGTTCTACTAAAACAGTATCTAAACCTAAGTCAGCGCAACGGAAAGCCGCAGAATACCCTGCAGGGCCTGCACCAAGTACCACTACTTGGGCTTTAATTTCAGTACTCATCATGACCTCTTTTTGTTTTGTCCAGCGGGGCAGCCGAAAAACGAATTATTCCACCGGAAAATACACACCGCGAGCAGTTTACAGAATTGTTAACATCCTGAAAAGGCTCATTACGTGACGTAACTCGCAACGTTTCGGATGAACAGTAAAAAATTCTGCCCCAGCCTAAATAAAACAGACCGGCTAATAAGCCGGCCTAATTTATTACATCACCAGTCGACGAATGTCGCTCATCAATTGACCTACTAGGGTGATGAAACGAGCACCATCAGCGCCGTCGATCACACGGTGGTCGAATGAAAGAGACATAGGCAACATCAGTCGAGGCACAAACTCACTACCATTCCAAACTGGTTTGATGGAAGAGCGAGATAGACCCATAATTGCAACTTCTGGTGCATTAACAATTGGTGCAAAACCAGTTGTTCCGATGCCACCAAGGCTAGAAATAGTGAAGCATCCACCTTGCATATCAGAAGCTGTTAATTTGCCTGCACGCGCTTTCTTAGAAACTTCCATCAGTTCGCGAGACAGTTCCATAATGCCTTTTTTGTTCACGTCTTTGATAACAGGAACAACTAGGCCATTTGGCGTATCAACCGCGATACCGATGTTGACATATTTCTTCATGAATAGGCGTTGGCCATCTTCAGAAATAGAGCTATTGAAACGAGGCATTTCTTCTAGCGCACGAGCAACAGCCTTCATCACAAACACCAGTGGCGTGATTTTAACACCGAGTTGTTTCTTCTCAGCTTCTTTGTTCTGCTGCTTACGGAAGTCTTCGACATCTGTAGTGTCGACTTCTTCCATCAACGTAACATGAGGGATCATCACCCAGTTACGGCTTAGGTTAGCACCAGAGATTTTTTGGATACGACCCAGTTCAACTTCTTCAACTTCACCGAACTTGCTGTAATCCACTTTTGGCCATGGCAACATGCCCGGTAAACCACCACCCGCAGCGGCTGGTGCTTCGGCACGCTTGATGGCGTCTTTAACGTAAGATTGTACGTCTTCGCGCAGAATACGACCTTTACGACCCGTTCCTTTTACTTTAGCAAGGTTAACACCAAACTCACGCGCTAAACGGCGGATGACTGGCGTTGCATGTACATAAGCGTCGTTTTCAACAAATTCATTTTTGCTATCAGCTGCTTTTGCTGGTGCTGGTGCTGGCGCCTGTGCGGCTGCCGGAGCGGAAGCGGCTGGCGCTGGTGACGCAGTTGGTGCCGATGCTGCTGGTGCTGCACCTGCAACTTCAAACGTCATGATCAGTGAACCTGTTTTCACTTTATCACCAGTGGCGATTTTGATCTCTTTCACGGTACCGGCAAAGGGTGCAGGAACTTCCATTGATGCTTTATCGCCTTCAACCGTAATGATTGATTGCTCAGCCGAAACAGTATCACCAACTTTCACCATAACCTCAGTGACTTCAACTTCATCACCACCGATGTCAGGTACATTAACATCTTTAATTGCCGAGGCTGCTGGCGCTGACGCAGGTGCCGATGCAGGTGCTGCTTCCGCTGCCGGTGCTGATCCTGCAACTTCAAAGACCATGATCAGTGAACCTGTTTTCACTTTATCACCAGTCGCAATCTTGATCTCTTTTACAGTACCAGCAAAGGGTGCAGGAACTTCCATGGAAGCTTTGTCACCTTCAACAGTGATCAGCGATTGCTCTTCTGCAACTGTATCACCTACTTTTACCATGATCTCAGTCACTTCGACTTCATCGCCGCCAATATCAGGAACAGACACTTCTTTCAGAGCTGCTGCTGTTGGGGCAGCGGCTGGTACCGCTGGTGCTTCTGCTGACGCAGCCGGAGCCGCGCCTTCTGCTGATTCAAAGACCATGATCAATTTGCCAGTGGTGACTTTATCACCTACTGCAATTTTGATTTCTTTAACCACACCTGCTTGTGGTGATGGAACTTCCATAGATGCTTTATCGCCTTCAACAGTGATCAGCGATTGCTCTGCTTCTACTTTATCACCAACTTTAACCATAACTTCGGTGACTTCAACTTCATCAGCACCGATATCAGGCACTTGGATTTCAATAGACATTGATTATTACCTCTTATGCCAGACGTGGGTTAACTTTTTCTGGGTTGATGTTGTATTTTTTAATCGCTTCTTCAACGACTTTAACATCAACTTCACCACGTTTAGCCAATTCACCTAACGCCGCAACGATTACATAAGATGTATCCACTTCAAAGTGGTGACGTAGGTTTTCACGGCTGTCAGAACGACCGAAACCATCAGTACCTAATACACGGTAATCGCTTGCTGGTACGTAAGTACGAATTTGTTCTGCAAACAGTTTCATATAGTCAGTTGATGCAACGGCTGGCGCATCATTCATTACCTGAGCAACATAAGGTACACGTGGTGCTTCAGAAGGATGCAGCATGTTCCAACGTTCACAATCTTGACCATCACGAGCCAATTCAGTGAATGAAGTAACGCTATACACATCAGAACCGATGCCATATTCCGCTGACAGAATGTTAGCTGCTTCGCGAACATGACGCATCATAGAACCAGAACCTAACAACTGAACTTTACCTTTGCTGCCTTCGATTGAATCCAGTTTATAAATACCTTTACGGATCCCCTCTTCAGCACCTTCAGGCATTGCAGGCATATGATAGTTTTCATTCAGAGTCGTGATGTAGTAGTACACGTTCTCTTGTTTTTCACCATACATACGCTCTAAACCATCCTGCATAATGACGGCAACTTCATAAGCATAAGCAGGGTCATAAGAGATACAGTTAGGGATAGTCAGTGATTGAATATGGCTATGACCATCTTCGTGTTGTAAGCCTTCACCATTTAAAGTTGTACGGCCTGAAGTACCACCAATCAAGAAACCACGAGCTTGCTGGTCACCCGCTGCCCACATTAGGTCGCCGATACGTTGGAAACCAAACATTGAGTAGTAAATGTAGAATGGGATCATCGGCAGGTTGTTTGTGCTGTATGATGTTGCAGCTGCTAACCATGATGAACCTGCACCTAGCTCGTTAATACCTTCTTGTAGGATCTGACCTTTAGAGTCTTCTTTATAGTAAGCCACTTGCTCACGATCCTGAGGCGTATACTGCTGACCTTTAGGGCTATAAATACCAATTTGACGGAACAAACCTTCCATACCGAAAGTACGAGCTTCGTCAGCAATGATTGGCACTAAACGGTCTTTGATAGAGTTGTTTTTCAACATCACGTTTAACGCACGAACAAATGCGATAGTGGTTGAAATTTCTTTTGATTGCTCTTCTAGCAATTGGCTGAAATCAGATAACGTAGGGATTTCTAATTTCTCATCAAAGTGCGTACGACGTGCTGGTAGATAACCACCTAGAGCTTGACGACGCTCATGCAGATATTTGTATTCTTCTGAATCTTTATCAAAAGTAATAAATGGCAGTTTTTCCAGTTGATCATCAGCCACAGGCACATTGAATTGATCACGGAAGTGACGAACACCGTCCATGTTCATTTTCTTCACTTGGTGAGCAATGTTCTTACCTTCAGCTGTTTCACCCATACCATAACCTTTGATGGTCTGAGCTAAAATAACAGTTGGCTTGCCTTTAGTTTCTGCTGCTTTTTTAAATGCGGCATACACTTTCTTCGGATCATGACCACCACGGTTCAGCGCCCAAATTTCGTCATCAGTCATGTCTTTAACTAATGCAGCAGTCTCTGGGTAACGATTGAAGAAGTGCTCACGAACGTACGCGCCATCACGTGATTTGAATGTTTGATAATCACCATCAAGGGTTTCGTTCATTAATTGAACCAGTTTGCCGCTAGTGTCTTTACGCAGCAACTCGTCCCAACGATCGCCCCACATAACTTTGATGACTTGCCAGCCTGCACCATTAAAGATACCTTCCAGCTCGTTGACAATTTTACCGTTACCTGTAACAGGGCCATCTAGACGCTGTAAGTTACAGTTGATCACGAATACAAGGTTATCTAGCTTATCGCGTGTCGCGATAGTGATAGCACCTTTAGATTCTGGCTCATCCATCTCACCATCGCCTAAGAAAGCGTACACTCTTTGAGCTGAAGTGTCTTTCAGGCCGCGGTTTTCAAGATATTTCAAGAATTTCGCTTGATAAATAGCATTTAGCGGACCAAGACCCATTGAGACAGTTGGGAATTGCCAGAAATCAGGCATTAATTTAGGGTGTGGATAAGAAGACAGACCTTTACCACCAATTTCTTGGCGGAAGTTATTCATCTGCTCTTCAGTTAAACGACCTTCCAAGAATGCGCGTGCGTAGATCCCTGGGGAGATATGACCTTGGAAAAAGACCAAGTCACCGCCATCATTGTTGTTATGAGCGCGGAAGAAATGGTTAAAACAGACTTCATATAAAGTTGCAGAAGACTGGTATGATGCCATATGACCACCCAGCTCCAAGTCTTTTTTAGAAGCACGCAGTACAGTCATGACTGCGTTCCAACGAATTGCGGAGCGAATACGGCGCTCCAAATCCATGTTACCAGGGTATGCAGGCTCGTCTTCAACAGCAATAGTGTTGATATAATCAGAACTACCAGATGCACCAGCAGCAATGTTAACACCGCCTTTACGCGCTTCATTCAATACCTGTTCGATAATGAACTGAGCACGATCAACACCTTCTTCACGGATGACCGATTCAATCGCCTGTAGCCAGTCGCGAGTTTCAATCGGATCCACGTCATTTTTCAACATATCTGACATGGTGTATTCCTTATCTGTTATCTATTTTTTAATGTTTATGTGGAGCCTATCTTCGCGCTACTTTCTACAAAATAGCGAGAAGATAGGCCCTGCTGTTGTTGCCGCTAGAACTCTCACAGAGAGTAGTCACAGTAATGCAGACGCAGCAGTCAGTAATCTGCATTACTAATTTAATTCAGGATGTTGCTGCAACCTACGTAGAGAACGCTCCCGCCTTGTTTGTTCACGACTAATATCCAAAAGTAGCTCTTCAATAAAGGCTAAATGGCGATGGGAAGCCTCCCTTGCCTTCTCAGGCTCTCTTGCCATTATAGCGGAGAATATTTGAGCTCGATGTTCACTAACTGCTTTATACATTTCTTTGCGGGTATACAAAAACTCAAAGTTTTGACGAATATTCTGTTCCAACATTGGCACCATACAACGTAGCAAATGCAGTATCACCACATTATGCGCCGCTTCTGTGACAATCAGTTGATATTGCAAAACCGCATTTGATTCCGCATTAATATCGCCACTTTGTTGAGCTTTAATAATTAGCTCATAGCTTTGTCGAATTCGCTCCAAATCCTCATCCGTACCACGCAACGCCGCATAATAAGCAGCTATCCCTTCAAGGGCATGGCGTGTTTCAAGAAGATCAAATTGAGATTCGGGATTCCCCGTAAGAAGTTCAGTTAGTGGGTCGCTAAAACTTTGCCACATCTGTTTTTGAACAAAAGTTCCCCCACCTTGGCGGCGAGATAATAGACCTTTAGCTTCAAGAGTTTGGATAGCTTCACGCACTGATGGCCGAGAAACGTCGAACTGTTTTGCCAGCTCACGTTCAGGAGGCAACTTTTCGCCGGGGCGCAATGTCCCTTCGAAAATAAGATGCTCGAGGCGCTGCTCAATAACATCTGATAATTTTGGTTGGCGAATTTTACCGTAAGCCATAACCTGCCATGATCGTTAGTGATTAATTATTGATTAGGTATTGCTCAGTGTTAATTGGTAATACCAATTTCTTTACGGATTAATAAAGTAACAAAGTATTCACTAACTGTCCATAAAGACCTTGAGCTAAATCATAAAATCCTGCAAATTTTAACAGATTTTTTTAAATTTTAGCATGTTTTGATAACTAATCCTCCGATTGCCAGCACGGTAATTTAACATTTAAAGCGAATTTCTATGCTATAAACACGCTAACTGAATCGATATAGCCAAACCATTAGCGTTTTATTATTCAATAATAACGAATAATAACCATATTAACTCACAGTAACCGTTTCAAACGCAGATCCGCAAGGAGCAACCTTAACAATCTAGTTAAATATTCACGTCATTTGTTATTTTACGCAATGTAAGCGTTGTCTATATTCACCAAGATAGCAAGGCTACACGATATAAAAATCTGTAATCGGCTCATCTATCGATTAATGATGAGGTTACATCTTGATTAGACTCTAACTGCACTGCGTTTTATAGATAAAAATGTCTGGCTAATTAGTTGGAATGAATACACCTAGAATAGTTCAAAAAACAGCAAAGCGCCCTAGATGATACTACCTATACGAAAAAATAAGCCTGCCTCAACCTAGGAGGCCTACTAGCATGAGACGGCGATGCTCGCTTTCGCGGCCTATCGCTCCAATATTTATTTTCGTTAGCTAGTAATCAACAAGCTAATATCAAGGCCATACTCAAAATCCACCTTTCTGAGTAAAAAGCGTTGGTCTATCACTCCCACGTTTTAGTTTTATGCACAGCGTAATAAGGTGGATTTGTTAAGCTAACGGCTCTCAATTTTCATATTTGCTATTACTGCTGCCATACATGAATCAAGGCAAAATGCCCACTGTTGTAACTAAATAAACAGAAAATCTCTTCCCCCTTTCTTGTTATGAGAAAGGGGGAGTTATGATGGTTAATATTTATTCTGTTGTTGCTAAATGCGGCTATCATCGGGCACTAGGTTAGCGATGGGAGTCCTGGCTATATTGCTTATTTTTCTTCAATAAAACGCATTGAAAGATCCATCGCTCTAATATGTTTCGTCAATGCACCAACAGAAATGAAATCAACCCCAGTTTCCGCAAATTCTCTGATAGTATCTAATGTAACATCACCAGACACCTCGAGAGCGGCTTTACCCGCTGTCAGTACAACAGCCTCTTTCATCATCGTGACAGTGAAATTATCAAGCATAATAATGTCTGCATTCGCCTTTAATGCTTGAAGTAATTCAGTTAAATCTTCAACTTCAACCTCAATAGGAACTTCCGGATGAGCTTGCCTCGCTAACGCCACTGCTTGAGCAACAGAGCCTGCCGAAATGATATGGTTTTCTTTAATTAAATAAGCATCTGATAAACCAAGACGATGATTAAAACCCCCACCCATTAGTACCGCATATTTAAGAGCACTTCTTAAACCGGGGATCGTTTTACGTGTATCTAATAATTTGGTTCTTGTGCCTTCAATTTTCGCCACATACTGAGCAGTTACAGTAGAAACAGAAGACAATGTCTGGATAAAGTTCAATGCCGTTCTTTCTCCAGTGAGTAATACTTGTGAAGGCCCTGACATTTCACAAAGCAGCTGATTTGGCGCAACCTTATCTCCATCATTCACATGCCATACAATGCTAACTTGCCCACCAAGCTGGCTAAAAACTTCTTCTAACCATTTTTGTCCACAAAAAACACCTTCTTCTCGTGTAATAATACGCGCTTTAGCTTGTGAAGTAGGTTGTAAAAGCTGCCCCGTAATATCTTGCTTAAAATCAACTGTTTGCCCAAGATCTTCTTTTAACGCGTGGCTTACTATAAATGGAATATCGCTATTTAACCTTTCAAGCAATAATTCACGTCTTTGTTCTTCGCTATAACGCCTCGTCGCCATCAATCCACTCCAATAAATTTATTGTGCCCATTGCCATCTATACCCATCATGTATCAAGCCTTATGGCGCACGTTATTCATCTTGCTATCGCCCAATCATCTAAGCTATTACAGTACATACAACTCAATGTGCTTGGGTATGAAAATAGAACCACCGCTACAAACATACATCTCGAATAATTTTGTGTATATGCTAACCTTCTCAACTCAAGATAACGAATATAAGCGAGTAATAAAACGGGAATACTATGCTACCAGAGATAAAAATACATAATGGCTGGCTACAAAATGTGACTCATATCCCTTCACCACACCATGATGAGCGCCCTGAGAACATTATCCCTTCCCTGTTAGTTATCCATAATATTAGCTTACCCCCCGGCCAATTTGGTGGGCCTTATATCAACCAGCTTTTTACTGGAACACTCGACCCAACAGAGCATGCCTTTTTTGATGAAATCAAACACCTTCGTGTTTCAGCCCACTGTTTAATTCGCCGTGATGGCGAGATTATTCAATATGTTCCTTTTCATTTAAGAGCTTGGCACGCTGGGCAATCCCTTTATAAGGGTAGAGAAAAATGTAATGATTTTTCAATTGGAATCGAGCTTGAAGGCACGGATTTTGAGCCTTTCACGCCTTTACAATACAATTCGCTAGTAAAACTGACACATGCTCTTATTGAGCTATACCCTGAATTACAAGATAACATCACCGGTCACAGCGACATTGCCCCCGGCCGTAAAACAGATCCCGGCCCTTATTTTGATTGGCAACAATTCAAGGCCCTGTTAAAACATAAAAGATAATATAATTTATAGAGCAACCGACTTAACTGAGTGCCTTATCTCTGTTTAAACCTACTTTAAATGGACTCTTTTAAGTCTCTACAATGACTGCCCCTCGCCATAAACCGCGAAGCTTTCCACTTTTCGGCCCGCAACTGCCGATATGACGGATAAGACTGCTCTTTGTCGGCTGATACGACAAGCTCAGCTATTGCCCCCTATAATTCCCTTATGCCGGATGTGGATTGTCAGTCATGTTCAACGATGGATTACTCTTTAAAGCCCTTTAGGTTTTTCGTCTTATATCCCAATCCACACTGCGCGAGGTTTATAGCATTCTCTCTAAAATAGCCCCTACTTCCCCCGCTTCTACTCATTAGTTTTATCATACTTTCTCATTAACGCGATATTTTATTGTCCACCATATTTACCTTTGCGAGTCTTCTCCCAAGAAAATGTAATACGATACATTTTTTATTTTAATTTTTCGTAGGTGCTCGTATGCAGGGTTTGAAGAGATTAAATAATCAAATGGAACAATTTAAGATGCCTCCTCACTCAACAAGGAGGCTATATGAATCAACAAGGATTTTCTTTAATTGAAATAATGGTTGTCATTGCAATAATTTCTATATTAAGTGCTATTGCAATACCGGGATATCAAGGTTATATGCAAAAAGCGGCAATAACCGATGTATTACAAACAGTTTTACCATATAAGAATAATATTGAAATTTGCGCGTTTAATAAAGGCTCATTAACTGGCTGTAATGCAGGAAGTGAAAATATTCCTAATAATATAAAAGGAAAATATATCAAAACAATAGATGTAAAGTCAGGCATTATTAACTTTATAGCCGATAAGAGTCTTGCCAATCTCTCTGTGACTTTAACCCCAATTATCCCTACTGATAGTTCACCATTCCAATGGCAAGTAGCCTGCGAACATGATAGTGACAGTAAATTAAAAGCATTATGTGAAAATACCTTCATCTTTTAATATAAGGTAAGTTTATGAATAGCACCAGGGAAAGAGATTTTATATTTAAAGAATTAAAAAGTATTTGTGATAAACACTATATTATTATTGTTGATTACAATCATAAAAGATTATCTATAGGTGTACCTAAAAAGCCAGATGACAATATACTTGCTACTTTACGTTTTATTGCTAGCGTGCCGGTATGCTATGACATTTGGCCAAAAGAAAAGATTGATCATTACTTCAATAAAAAATATGAGGAGATCCAAGAGCCAGAAACAAACTATCAACCTAATGGTGCCGAGCAACTAGATACACGTTCACCCGCCGTCGATTTTGTAGAGAATATGCTCAAAACAGCGGTAAGAAAACGCGCATCTGATATTCATATCGAACCATCAAAACAAGGGATAAAAATCCGTTTACGTGTAGATGGCAAGCTCTATTTTATTCCTTCACCACCTCTCGAAATCAATAATGAAATTATTGCTCGAATAAAAATAGTTGCCAAATTGAATATTGCAGAGAAGCGATTACCACAAGATGGGCAAATGAGTTGGCATTTCGAAGGGCATAATTACAGTATTCGCCTGTCAACGATACCAACATTATATGGTGAAAAATTGGTTCTACGGATACTTAGCACCCAGCTAAAGTATTCTATAGAACAAATAGGGATGCACAATAATTTGCTATTAAGTTTAAAAAAAGAGCTATTGCAACCACAGGGCTTAATTCTTGTCACTGGCCCGACTGGCAGTGGGAAAACCGTCACGCTCTATAGTGCATTAGAGTATCTCAACCAATCTTCACGTAACATATCTACCATTGAAGACCCTATTGAGATCCCACTATCTGGAATTAACCAAGTTCAAGTAAACGATAAATATGGCTTGAGTTTCGCTCACATACTAAGAGCCTTACTCCGGCAAGATCCTGATATTATCATGGTAGGAGAAATTCGAGATGAAGAAACGGCACAAATAGCAACCAGAGCCGCACAAACAGGCCATTTAGTCTTATCAACTCTACATACCAATTGCACATTTAGCGCCATTGAAAGGATGGCGCAATTAGGTGTGAGTCAATCCCAATTGAGTTCTTGCTTAAAAATGGTGATTGCACAAAGGCTGGTACGCCGATTATGCCCAAACTGTAAAGTCACACACCCTAAAAATACTCAAATTAGCGACAATAAAACGATTAAAGAGTGGTCATCCACGGGATGTGATCTCTGTTTTGCAGGGTTTATGGGGAGAACCGCCATATATGAGTATCTAGGGCAAGATGCACTGACTGAGATTTTTCAGCATGGAAAACAATGTATCACTCATTTTCAAACACTTTTTCAGGATGGATTGAACTTAATTGAAGCAGGTGAAACCACATTACAAGAGCTCTATGCTATTACAGGGACAGGGGAGATTATTTAATGTTTATCTATTCTTATACCGCTTTATCTCATGATAATAATATTGTCCAAGATTTTATTATTTCTAAAAATAAAAAATCAGCCTTTATTGAACTCTTAGAAGCGGAACAAACTCCACTTCATATTCGTTTAAAAGCCATATTCATTCTCAACGCGGCCAATATTAACTACCGAACGCATTTTTTCTATCAACTAAATTCCCTCGTATCATCCGGTATTAATTTACTCCAAAGTCTATATATTTTGCAAAAAAACACACACTCACCATTTTGGCAAAAGATTATCACATCGACGATCACTGACTTAAAGAAAGGCAATCGGTTTTCTGATAGCTTAAGAAAACACCCTGACATCTTCACCCCCACCATAATCAGTTTAATAAGCGTCGCAGAAAAAACCGGAAATTATGAAAATAACTTTAAAATCATTGCAGGTATGCTAAAACACAATGAAGAGACAAAGAAAAAAATCACTAAGTCACTTAGATACCCTATTGTATTAACATTGTTTTCTATCGCATTAATCTTCATTATGTTGGTTTATGTGTTACCACAATTTGAAACTATTTATCAAAGTTTTCAACACGAGCTTCCTTTAATCACAAAAATCATGATCTATTTATCTAATTTGGTCACTGATTATTTTCCTTATTTTTTACTTATAACGCTAATTATTTCATTACTGATTTGGAAATTTAAAGCGAATACCGTAAGATTCATTATTACGTTGCTATTTTATGTTCCACCTATCAAAAAATTAATCAAAAATAGTAACTTGAATATCTTTTTCTTAACCTTATCCTCAACACTCCAAGCGGGTTTGCCACTAACAGAATGTTTAAAATGTACAGCGGATACGCTGCATAATCCGTTGTATAAAAAAGAAAGCCTTTCTGTATATCATGCTGTTTTAAAAGGGGAGTCATTATCTGCTGCCGTTAAAAACAGCGCTTTATTTCCAAGTATTGTGCATCAGCTAATCGCTGTTGCAGAAGAGTCTGGTCAGCTTCCTCACTTCTTACAGTATTTATTTACACATTTTTCAACGCAACATACTAGTTTAACTGAAAAGTCATTAAAGAATCTCGAACCTATCTTACTATTGCTAATGGCATTCCTCGTTGGAACTATTATGGTGGCAATGTACCTCCCTATCTTCAATTTAGGAAATGTTATAACAGGGATTTAATGGCTTAATTATAGGATAGCATTTTGCCTATTTATGCTATAAAACTACTTGCGGATGTTAAGATCAGTAAACCTACCGTGCGTATTATCTTGTGAGTGAAGACAAATCAAAAAAATCCGTGTAACCTACTATTTTTCAATAGAATGAAGAAGATTATGAGCTATATTGTTGCATTAACAGGGGGGATCGGTAGCGGTAAAACAACCGTTGCGAATCACTTTGCCAAGCTAGGAATACCGCTAGTTGATGCTGATATTATTGCCAGAAAAGTCGTCGAGCCTGGCTCACCAGCCCTTGAAGCTATCGCCTCTCGTTATGGCGCAGACATTATTCAACCTGATGGCTCTCTCAATCGACAACGTCTTAGGGAAATTATTTTTTCTGATGTCGCCGAGAAACAATGGCTAAATGCCCTACTTCATCCCTTAATTCATCAAGAAACACAACAACAATTACAGCAGGCCGATAGCCCTTATGTGTTATGGGTTGTACCTCTGTTATTTGAAAATAAACTCGCTCATCTTGCCAATCGGGTGCTGGTTATTGATGTCACCCCTGAAGAACAAATTTTACGCACGGTACAAAGAGACAATGTGAGTGAAGAGCATGTAGTGAATATTTTGAAAGCCCAAACCAGCAGAGAAAACCGTTTACTACAAGCTGATGATGTTATTACAAACCATGATGGTGAATTAAACATAGCTGAAAAGGTAGCCACATTGCACGAAAAGTATATGACGTTAGCACAACAGCAAAAATAGGAAATAAATATGAGTGAATCAAACACTGTAAACTTCGTCACTTACGAGTATCCATTGAATGAAAAAATTCGCTCATGGTTAAGGCTCGAAACACTATTACAACAGGTTTATGAGCTTAGTCACATTACATCCTATACCTCTGGTATTGCCTTTTTCCGCTCAGTTTCAGAATTAATTGAAATCCTTGATAGAGGTGAAGTACGCTCTGATCTGATCAAAGAGCTAGAAAAACAGCGTAAGCGTTTAGCTGCATGGGCCGAGGCTCCAAATGCAGACAACCAGTTGATCTCAACACTTCTTGATGATCTTGCGGCTAAGATTACCAATATCACCGCGGCACCTAGATTTGGTCAACAATTGCGAAATGACAAAATTATTAGTATGGTGCGTCAGCGCTTAAGTATCCCTGGTGGATGCTGTAGTTTCGATCTGCCCACATTACAGTTGTGGCTTCATATGCCACAAGAACAAAAAGATCAGGCTATTAGCGAGTGGCTAAAGAGTCTCATGCCACTCAAAGATGCATTAGATACTATCTTGAACTTAATCCGCCACGCAGGCGCTTTTGAGCTAAAAGAGTGCCATAATGGTTTTTATCAAGATAGTGTTGAAGACAAAGAGTTATTAAGAGTGAAGTTATCCAGCGATAAATTAATTTTCCCTCAGATTTCAGGTCATAAAACGCGATTTGCTATCCGTTTTCTTCACATTGACAGTGAAAATGGTATTGTACCCACAACGATGGCCTTTGAATTATCCTGCTGCTAATAAGGGGTAGTAATAAATGACTGAGAAAATTGAAGTTAATTGTCCAACTTGCCAAAAAGTTGTGGTCTGGGGTGAAGAAAGCCCTTATCGGCCCTTTTGCAGTAAACGCTGTCAGCTCATTGACCTAGGTGAATGGGCTGCTGAAGAAAAGCGTATTACCAGCCAAGGGGATATTTCTGACAGCGATAACTGGAGCGAACAACCCGACCAGTAGCAACATGAGTGATGAGCTTTATATCCCAATCATTCCTCTGAGATAGATTGAGATATAAAGCATTTTTGATAAATATCCTGCTGCTATAAGCTAGTAATGATATTTTTCTACACGAACAAGAAAACATTAATATGGCTGTTTACCTTGGGATACGGCCCCGGTTTATCGTCAACAACCCCTAACTTAATCTCAGTGAATATCTTCTGCGTTTAACATATCAATAATCACTCGGTTAGCTGGAGGAAATTCACTTGCGACCAAGTCTTTTTGATCGACCCAACGCCCTTTTTGCCCCTCTTTCCCATAAGGTTCATTTTCCCAATCTGAAACCATAAAGAAGTATAAAGTGACATAACGTTCATCAAATTCGTGTTCGACACAATGAAAAAGCTCACATTCAGTGACGATAATGCCAACTTCTTCTTCTAGTTCACGGATAAGTGCATCTTGCGGTTGTTCGCCGTTTTCCAGTTTTCCCCCGGGAAATTCCCAAAAACCGGCCATATGCGTTCCACTTGGACGCTCTGTAATAAATATTTTTTGCGCGTTATTACGAATAATTCCAGCAGCGATATAAAGGTGTTTTTTTTCCATAATTTCTTCGTTAAAAAGGCGGGTTACCCCGCCTTGTTTGATGTAATAATTAATTATTTTAACCGACCATGACACTGTTTGTATTTTTTACCTGAACCACAAGGACATGGGTCATTACGACCAATTTTATGACCTTGTGTTGCTATTTGCGCTTCCGCTTCAGACATCAATGATTCAGCGCCAGCTTCATGGCTTAACTGTTGTCTTCTAGCTAAACGCTCAGCTTCTTCTTTACGTTGTTGCTCTAAAGCTTCAACTTCTTCAGGCAAACGAACTTGCACTTTAGAAAGTGTACTGATTACTTCATATTTTAACGATTCAAGCATATTCGCGAACATGTTGAAAGATTCACGTTTATATTCTTGTTTCGGATCTTTTTGTGCGTAACCACGTAAATGGATACCTTGGCGTAAATAGTCCATCGAAGCTAAGTGTTCTTTCCACAACGTATCTAACGTTTGTAGCATGACACCTTTTTCAAAGTTACGCATCATTTCTGCGCCAACAATCTCTTCTTTCTTCTGATAGACTTCGATGGCTTTTTCCATTATACGCTCACGAAGCGTTTCTTCATGTAACTCTGGTTCTTTATCCAACCACTCTTTAATGGGTAAATCTAAATCAAAGTCACTCACCAGTCGTTTTTGTAGACCTTCAATATCCCACATTTCTTCTAGTGATTGCGGTGGAATATAAGTATCGATTGTTGCCGTAAAGACATCTTCACGAATGCTATCCACGGTTTCTTTAATGTCACCACCATCGAGCAATTCGTTACGCTGACTATAAATAGCACGACGTTGATCACTCGCAACATCATCGTACTCAAGAAGTTGCTTACGAATATCAAAGTTACGGTTTTCTACTTTACGCTGGGCATTAGCAATCGCTTTGGTTACCCATGGATGCTCAATCGCCTCACCAGGTTTCATACCTAATTTACGCATCATGCCTGTGACACGATCAGACGCAAAAATACGCATAAGCGCATCTTCCATTGATAAGTAGAAGCGAGAAGAACCGGCATCCCCTTGACGACCCGCACGACCACGTAACTGGTTATCAATACGGCGGGATTCATGGCGCTCTGTACCAATGATATGCAAACCACCCGCGGCAAGAACGGCATCATGGCGCTCTTTCCAACGTGCTTTAATTTCATCGATTTGCTCTTGAGTTGGCGATTCTAAAGCAGCAACTTCTGTCTGCCAGCTACCACCTAACATAATATCGGTACCACGACCTGCCATGTTAGTCGCGATAGTTACTGCTCCCGCTTGACCCGCGTTTGCAACAATATCTGCTTCTAAGGCGTGGAATTTAGCATTCAATACGTTATGCTCAATTTTTGCTTTTTTAAGCGCGTTAGAAATTAACTCTGACTTTTCAATTGAGATTGTACCGACCAGAACAGGCTGACCATTTTGTGTTCTTTCACGAATATCTTCGATAATAGCCGCAAATTTATCTGTTTCTGTCATATAAACCAGATCAGGTAAATCTTTACGGATCATTGGACGGTTAGTTGGAATAACAATCGTATCGAGTTTATAGATAGAACTAAATTCAAATGCTTCGGTATCCGCTGTACCTGTCATACCAGCAAGTTTTTCGTACAAACGGAAATAGTTTTGGAATGTAATCGATGCCAATGTTTGGTTTTCGTTTTGGATCTCAACACCTTCTTTGGCTTCAACAGCTTGGTGCAGACCATCTGACCAACGACGCCCTTCCATTGTACGACCTGTATGTTCGTCAACAATGATAACTTGACCATCTTTAACGATATAGTCGACATCCAAAGTAAATAGCGCATGCGCACGTAGGCCGGCCATAACATGGTGCATCAACATAATGTTAGATGGCGAATAGAGTGATTCCCCCTCTTCCATTAAGCCTGCTTCTGTCAGCAGCTGCTCAATCAGCACCAAGCCGCGTTCAGTCAGCGTAACTTGACGTGATTTTTCATCAACAGAGAAGTGACCTTCGCCTTGGAAAGTGTCTGAATCTTCTTTTTCTTGACGCACTAGCTTAGGAATTAATTTATCGACTTTTTTATACAGCTCTGAACTGTCTTCAGCAGGGCCTGAAATAATCAGTGGGGTACGAGCTTCGTCGATAAGAATGGAGTCAACCTCATCCACTAACGCATAATGAAGTTTACGCTGTACGCGCTCCTCTGGGCTAAATGCCATGTTATCACGTAGATAGTCGAAACCGAATTCGTTGTTAGTTCCGTAAGTGATGTCAGCCGCATAAGCCTCACGTTTCAGCGCAGCAGGCATACCCGGAAGGTTGATACCAACGGTTAAACCTAAAAATTCAAATAAAGGACGGTTATTTTCGGCGTCACGCTTAGCTAAGTAGTCGTTTACTGTAACAACGTGAACCCCTTTACCCGTTAAGGCATTCAAGTAAGCTGGCAATGTCGCGGTAAGTGTTTTACCTTCACCTGTACGCATCTCAGCGATACAACGTTCATTCAGAACCATACCACCAATCAACTGTACGTCGAAATGGCGCATACCGAAAACACGTTTACTGGCTTCACGCACTGTCGCAAACGCTTCTGGGATCAAGCTTTCGAGACTTTCATTCTTGCTTAGGCGATCACGAAATTCCTGCGTTTTTGCCTTAAGCTCATCATCGCTCAATTTTTCAAATTCAGGCTCAAGACGATTGATTTTTTCAACCTCTTTACGCAAGCGACGTAGAGTACGATCATTACGACTACCAAAAACCTTGGTTAATAATTTTGTTAACATATTGATATATTCTCAGGTAATTCAGTTAATTACTAAATAGTAAAATCCTGTATTTTGAATAAATACAGCGCATCTCGAACAGATGCTTAAATAAAACTAACAATTAACTGAAAGCAGGGCCCGCACGGATACCATGTACCTGAGCAACCCAAATAGCGGGTTGGTATGCAACGAAATGAGGGTAAGCATAGTGATCAGTTTGATCGAAACTATCACTCCATTGAAGTGAACGTTGTGCCAACATGGCATACAACGTATCAAGCATGACTTGAGGTGCTAACAGTGGCCCTTTTTTTTCATCTTGTTGATTTGCATCATCATCTTCAGAGATTGAAAAAGCGAATGTTAATTGCCTAATCACATTCCTGACCGCATGCTGCTGCCAGTAATTCACTGAATAAGAAGATGATGATGAGGAGCGCTGAGGGCTTTGCTGAGCAAATAAATTATCAAACGCATTAACCGCTTGGTTTTGGCGATTAATTGAAGAGGAGTTGAACTGCGTTTGCTGAGCATCAGATAACGCATTTAAAATCCCAGGCATGCCAATGCTCGTAGCCACAACCCCTAGTAAAAGGTGCGGCCAAAAGTATTTTATACCAAATTGTCGCCAAAGATTTAAAATGCCCATCAAAGTCTTATATTATATTTCTAATATACCATTCTTATTCATGATTGCTTAACAGCATGCCAACCATACCCGCTTGCTATACCCCACCAATCTCTATGATTGTGGCCCTTGTTGGCGCGATTTTCTCAAACACCCAACAGCACCTTGCTACAGCCTTGGTAATTTAGAGTATACTTAGATACTAAACCTACCTATTTAGACGGAGCTAACAATGAGAGATAGCCACCCACAAGCTTTGTTCGATGTTCTTGAGGAGTCGCTCGCCAAAACGCGCAGCCCCTTGCTCACCATTCAACGTAATGCTATCGCGATTAATAAACTAAACAAAGCCGTTAAAGCACTGCTGCCAAGCGAATTAAAACCCATGTGCCGCGTAGCAAACTACCGTAATTGCATTTTGGTTATCGAAGTTGCTAACGCAAGTTGGATGACGCGACTGAATTACGAAAAACTTCAGCTACTTTCTGCATTACGAAACTCTATTCTACCATCTTTATCTTCTATAGACATCAGAATCAATCCCGTTCTCATGCGAAAAAAGGCTGAAAATAGCTCACTGAATAATCAAACAGCTAAAACTGCTCAGGTTGCGAATAAACGTAAGATCAGTACAGAAACGGCAAAACAACTTTTGCATTTAGCGGAGAATAGCCCGAAGAGATTAAAAGAGAGATTAGAGCGGCTGGCTGCACTGGCCGGAGAGAGTACCAGTACAACCAACAGAAAAGACTAACACATCATTATATATGTGGTAGTAATATCACTGCTTACTCAACACTGACTATTATCAGTGTGATTAGGCGTAAACAGTTGAAGGTGCTTTGAATGCCACCGGCAATTCAGCTTCATCTTCAAATGTGACCAGATCCCAAGCAGATTCTTTTGCTAATACCGCTTGTAGAAGTTTGTTATTCAATGCGTGGCCTGACTTGTATGCAGTAAATGCACCAATAATATTATGTCCACACATGAATAGGTCACCAATAGCGTCGAGAGTTTTGTGACGAACGAATTCATCTTCAAAACGTAGGCCATCTTCGTTGAGTACACGATAGTCATCAACAACGATAGCGCAATCGAAGCTACCACCTAAGCATAAGCCTTGGGATTGCAGATATTCAATATCACGCATAAAACCAAATGTACGCGCACGACTAATTTGACGCACAAACGCTTCTGCTGAAAAATCCAGCTTATAACGTTGAGTGCTGCTATCAATCGCTGGGTGATTAAAGTCAATGGTAAAATCTAGGCTAAAACCATTGTATGGTGCAAATTCTGCCCATTTATCACCATCTTCTACACGTACTTTCTCTTTTATACGTAAGAATTTTTTCGCACTGTTCAATTCTTCAATACCAGCATCTAGTAATAAGAAAACGAACGGTGCTGCACTGCCATCCATGATCGGGATTTCAGGCGCATTGACTTCAATAACAATGTTATCGATACCTAATCCTGCCAAAGCAGCATTCAGATGCTCTACGGTCGAAATACGCACGTTGTCTTCGTTGACTAAGCAAGTACATAACATGGTATCGCGGACAGACTTAGCATCAGCCGGAAAATCAACCGGAGGATTTAGGTCAGTACGACGGTAGATGACCCCGGTGTTTGCCGCCGCTGGACGCAGAGTAAGTGTGACTTTTTTGCCGGTATGTAAACCAACACCAGTCGCTTCAACTATACGTTTAAGTGTCCTTTGTTTGATCATCGTATTTTTCTCGCAATGTTATCCGTCCTGCTGATTATCTTACTAGATAACCAGCGGGAAAGTTTAGCACAAAAAGCGGAGAATCCAATATTAATTAAAATTAATCGGCCTGTTTACGCAAAAATGCCGGAATATCTAAGTAATCAGGTTCTTTATTCGCTTGCGTATTTTGGTCATTCACCGCTTTCGCAGCAACTGGTTTTTCCTCTGTCAGAGAAGACATGCTATTTTGCATTTGCTGATAACGCTGCTCCATAGACGCTTGCTGTGACATCTTGTTATTCACCAGAGTGATTTCAGGGCGTTTGTCCATACCGATACCGGTAGCCACGACAGTCACGCGCAATTCATCATTCATCTCAGGGTCAAGTGATGTACCAATTACGACGGTTGCATTATCAGATGCGAATGCGCGGATGGTATTACCCACCGTTTCAAACTCATCCAAACGCAGGTCGAAACCAGCGGTAATGTTGACAAGAACACCACGTGCGCCAGACAGATCGATATCTTCCAACAGTGGACTTGAAATTGCCATTTCAGCCGCTTCTTCAGCACGATCTTCACCACGAGCCACACCGGACCCCATCATTGCGTAGCCCATCTCTGACATCACAGTACGTACGTCAGCAAAGTCCACGTTCATCAGACCTGGGCGTGTGATCAGTTCCGCAATACCTTGAACAGCGCCTTTCAGTACATCGTTAGCTGCGCCAAATGCATCAAGTAAAGAGATACCACGACCCAAGACTTTTAATAATTTATCATTTGGAATCGTAATCAATGAGTCAACATGCTTAGATAGCTCAGTGATACCAGATTCCGCAAATGCCATGCGCTTTTTGCCTTCAAAGTTGAATGGCTTAGTCACAACAGCAACTGTTAAGATGCCCAGCTCTTTGGCAACCTCAGCCACAACTGGGGCAGCACCTGTACCTGTACCACCACCCATACCAGCTGCAATAAAGACCATGTCAGCACCTTCAAGTGCATTACGTAAAGCTTCACGATCTTCTTCAGCGGCATTGCGACCAACTTCAGGGTTTGCCCCCGCGCCAAGGCCTTTAGTGATACCAGTACCGATCTGGATTGTTTGTCCGACTGCAGTTTTACGCAGTGCCTGTGCATCAGTATTGACGGCGAAGAATTCCACGCCTTCAATACGTTCACGCACCATGTGTTCAACGGCGTTACCGCCGCCGCCACCAACGCCGATGACTTTAATCACCGCATCGTTGGTTAGCTCCATTGGTTCAAACATAATGTCTCTCCGTTTTGTGCTTTACTTCGAAGCTAATAATATGCTTCTGAATAAAAATTAAAATTCTTTTCTCAGCCAGCCTGTGATTTTACTAAACCACCCTTTAACTGAAGCACGTTTTTCCGTTTCGGTATCATCGCCAAGATGGCTCTCTTTACCGTAATGCAGAAGCCCAACCGCAGTTGAATAGTATGGCTCCTGAGCATAATCCGTTAAGCCTGTAATATTGAGCGGAATACCGACCCTAACTTGTGTATGGAAGACTTTTTGAGCACATTCGACGAGGCCATCGATTTGTGCCGCCCCTCCCGTTAGCACGATACCCGCTGCCAAATGGTGTTTGACACCTTGTTGGCGTAACTGTTCCTGTAAATTTAAAATTTCTTCATTTACAAGGTTTAACAGCTCTGTGTAACGTGGTTCAATGACCTCCGCTAAAGTCTGACGTTGTAGACTTCTTGGAGGACGCCCTCCCACGCTAGGGACTTCAACAGTTTCATCTTTGCTCACTATCGAACCGACAGCGCAGCCATGACGAACTTTGATTGCCTCCGCATCACTCGGTGGAGTACCGAAGGCATAAGCGATATCACTGGTGACGACATTACCTGCATAAGGGATAACTTTGGTATGACGTAGTGCCCCACCGGTGTATACCGCCATATCCATGGTTCCGCCGCCAATATCGACAACACAAACGCCAAGTTCGCGTTCATCTTCGGTCAATACTGAATAGCTCGCCGCAAGACCTGCAAAAATCAGCTGGTCGACTTTTAATCCACAACGCTCAACCGCTTTTACAATATTTTTTGCCATGTCGTTATGACAAGTAATCAAATGTACCTTGGCTTGCATACGTACACCTGACAAACCAACAGGGTTCTTAATACCTTCTTGGTAATCAATCGCGAATTCTTGTGGTATGACATGAAGAATTCGATGCTCATCACGAACCCTAACTGATTTTGCGGTATGAACAACACTGTCAACGTCTTCTTGTGTCACTTCCTCTTCCGAAACGGGCACCATGCCGATTTCGTTTTGGCAGCTAACATGCTTACCTGATAACGCAAGATAAACTGAAGAAATTTGGCAATCCGCCATCAACTCAGCCTGATCAATCGCCCTTTGCACGCATTTAACGACTGATTCCAAGTCATTAACGCCACCTTTGTCCATTCCACGAGATGGACAACTTCCCACCCCGATAATATTCACCATACCATCGGGCAGAATTTCGCCGACAAGGGCCGACACCTTGGAAGTTCCAATTTCAAGGCCTACAACTAATTTTCTGTCCGTCGTTTTGATCATTTGCTTCTGCCTAGTCTGAGTTATTAGCAATATTAATTATTGTAACTCCAGTGGAGCATCCACTAGGAGCGGAGCCCACCCCACCGCAGCACCACTGGTATAACGAAGGTCAACATAGTCGACACGTTTATCTGTGGCTTGCTGCAAAAGCGGATAAAGTTCAAGGAAACGATTTAACCGCTGAAAAACTTCTTTTTTCCCGAGCTCTACTCGGACATCATTATCTAAGATAAGTTGCCAAGCATGGCGTGCCGTCATAGATACTGATTTCAATTTTAAATTGTGTTCTGACAAATATTCTTTTAAATTCAACGTACTCTTTTATAACTTCTTTTTGGCTACCTTGGGGGCCATAGAGCATCACATAATTGCCCTTGCTGCTTTCACTCGCAGGGAGGCTAAATACTCGCCCCTCCTGATCAACCATATTTTGGTCATTCCAACGTGCGTAAGGTACGTATTCTACCAGATGTATCTTTAACTCATCAGGCCACTGTTTGCGAACCGTCACCTGACGGATCCAAGGCATCGCACTTATCTGATTTTGGATGGCATTGACATCAACTGTCATAAAAGTACCAGGTTGCCCTAGAGATAATATCGCCTTCCTTACATCATCATTGCTGGTATAGTGGCGCTCTCCGGTTAATACTAACTTTGACATTGGCAGCCTATCTGCATCTTTCATCCAGTTCATGACGGTCCAGCCACTCCAAATGATTGTTCCCACAACCATTAGAAAGAAAATCAACCCGCCGAGAAAAGCACCATTACTTGGGCCTGACCCTGACTCGTTGTTGTCATCATTATGCTTATGATGCCGAACATTCAATGCTGCCTGTGACATATCAGTTAGCCAATTCCAAAATACGTACTACCAACTGCGAAAAATCCATACCTGCTTGGCGCGCTGCCATTGGCACTAAACTGTGACTTGTCATTCCTGGTGAGGTATTCACCTCTAGCAAGTAGAATTGACCGTCACTATCTTGCATCACATCAACTCGCCCCCAACCGCGACACCCAACCGCCTGATAAGCACGCATCGCAAGTTGTGATAACTGCGCTTCTGATCCTGCATCTAAGCCACTTGGGCAAAAATATTGCGTTTCATCAGAAAGATATTTCGCCTCATAATCGTAAAACACCCCAGGAGGCTGAATACGAATTGATGGTAATGTTTGTTCACCAAGCACTGCGACCGTATATTCTGGACCACTTAACCATTTCTCAATCAGTACGGTTTCATCGAAACGAAACGCTAGTGCCAACGCCGCTGATAAATCACCTAAATTATCAACTTTGCTCATCCCTACACTTGACCCTTCAAGGCTCGGTTTGACAATAAGTGGTAATCCTAGATATGCGACTAATTCTTCAATTTTTTTCAGTTTTAAGTGAACTAAACTCAAATTTACTCAACGAAACATAAGGCGATACTGCTAGCCCTGCTCCTTCCCAAAGTTGCTTTGTTCTTAATTTATCCATACTCAAGGCGGAGGCCATCACGCCACTACCTGTGTACGGCAAACCTAAAAACTCCAGCATCCCTTGAATTGTACCGTCTTCTCCCCCTCGGCCATGAAGGGCGATAAACACTTTATCAAACCCAGCATCCTTGAGAGTGACCACTGGAAAATCTTTTGTATCAATAGGATGCGCATCAATTCCAGCCTGACGTAAACCAGCAAGCACCGCATTGCCTGATTGAAGAGAAACTTCACGTTCAGCAGATGTTCCGCCAAATAACACCGCGACTTTCTCGGCCATGAATCACTCCTCTACCATGGGTGGCTGTAATTTTGTTTCAGCAAGATTACGCGCTATTTTACCAATATTCCCAGCACCTTGAACTAAAATTAAGTCATTATCTTCAAGTGCTTGAGCTAAAATTTGTGCAACTTGTTCAGGCTCTGCCACATAAATTGGATCAAGCTGACCACGACCGCGTATCGTCCGACATAATGAACGGCTATCCGCCCCCGGCACAGGCTTCTCTCCCGCAGGATAAACCTCTAGCATCAGCAATACATCTACTTGGCTGAGGACATGGGCAAAGTCATCATATAGGTCACGAGTACGTGAATAACGGTGTGGCTGAAACACCATCACAATTCGTTTGTCTGGCCATCCGGCTCTTGCCGCTTTTATTGTCGCGTCAACCTCTGTTGGATGGTGACCATAATCATCCACCAACATCACTTCGCCTTCTTTACCATTCACATGACGTAATGAATAGTTTCCGAGAAAATCAAAACGGCGCCCTGTACCTTGGAACTCAACCAGTGCAGACAAGATATGCTGATCATCAATGCCTTCTTCCGTCGCCACGGCGACAGCCGCTGTTGCATTCAGAGCGTTATGTCGCCCCGGTGCATTCAGCACTACGGTCAGTTCCGGCATATTTTCACGGGCAATAGTAAAGAAGCCTTGATTACCTTTTTGCTCATATTTGACGATGCGTACATCGGCATCTTCACTAAAGCCATACGTCGTCACGTAGCGACTGACTCGCGGTAATAATGAACGGATCACAGGATCATCAATACACATCACCGCACGACCATAAAATGGTAAGTTATGCAGGAAGTTGATGAACGTATCTTTCAAGGTCTCAAAGTTACCTTGGTAAGTATCCATATGGTCCGCTTCAATGTTAGTAACCACCGCAACTAAAGGCTGCAAATGTAAGAAAGAGGCGTCACTTTCATCAGCTTCTGCGATTAAATAACGGCTACTACCTAAACGGGCATGAGTCCCCGCGGATTTCACTAAACCGCCGTTAACAAATGTAGGATCTAAGCCCGCTTGCGCATAGATCCCTGAAATCATCGCTGTTGTCGTGGTTTTACCGTGTGTGCCTGCCACTGCAATACCATGACGATAACGCATTAATTCCGCCAACATTTCAGCGCGGCGGATAACAGGAATACGTAATTCATGCGCCGCTTGGATTTCAGGGTTATCCGCTGAAATTGCAGTCGAAACAACGACTACGCTCGCATCTTCAACATTCTCAGGACGGTGATTAAAATAAATAGTTGCCCCTAAAGCCGTAAGTTGCTGAGTAACGGCATTTGGCGCTAAATCAGAACCACTAATTTGGTAACCTTCATTTGCCAACACTTCGGCGATACCACCCATGCCAGCACCACCGATACCGACAAAATGGATGTGCCTGACTCTTCTCATTTCTGGCACTGATGTTCTTAATTTCGCCAACTGTTGTGTATTCACTGTATGTCTTCGCTTTTAGTTAATTCTATATCTATGCCATGTTATCGATGGTGATAACTATTTAGCCACTTCACTGATTACTGCCGCTACACGCTCTGTCGCGTCGGTGATAGCACAAGAACGTGCTTTTTTCGCCATCGATAATAATGCTTGCCTATCCCACTGCGCCAATAGGCTAGCAACGTTATCCGCAGTAAATTGTGGTTGCTCAAGGATTTTTGCCGCTCCCGCCTTTTCTAGCGGAAGCGCATTCCAATACTGTTGACGATCTTTATGCTGAAATGGCACAAAAATCGCAGGTAACCCTGCTGCGGCAATTTCACTGACCGTTAACGCTCCAGAACGGCAAACCACAATATCCGCCCATGCATACGCCTGAGCCATATCATCAATAAACTCCGTAACTTTATACTCGGAATTAACTGAATTTTTTAGCCGTTCATTATACAACGCTTCTGTAGTTTCCTTACTGCCTTTTCCCGCTTGATGCCAGATATTTAACTGTTTGCCTACTTTTTCAGCAACCTCTGGCATTACTTGGTTCAAAATACGCGCGCCTTGACTACCACCTACAACCAGTACGCGTATTTTACCGTCACGATCCGATAATCGCTCCTCGGGCAGTGGCAGCGCTAAGACATCTTTTCGTACTGGATTGCCAACAATTGGCGCATCCGCCAAAAGCACCGGGGAACGCTTGAAGTACTCGTTTTGGCAATTTTTGACAACCATTTATTCGTTAAACCTGCAATCCCATTTTGTTCATGTAGCACCACAGGTACACCTGATAACCAAGCCGCAATCCCACCAGGCCCTGAAACATATCCGCCCATACCGAGTACAGCGTCAGGTTGATATTGTTTGATAATGGCTTTTGCTTGGCGTATCGCTTTAAAGATCCGCCAAGGCGCGGCAGCCAATGCTAACGCGCCTTTACCTCTAAGCCCTGATATCCGTATAAATTCAATCTCAATACCATGTTGCGGTACTAACGTTGCTTCCATGCGATCGGCTGTGCCTAACCAACGGATTTCCCAGCCTTGAGCCTGCAAATAATGGGCCACAGCTAAACCTGGGAATACATGCCCCCCAGTACCACCAGCCATGACTAATAACCTTTTTGCTTGACTCATTTAACACTCCTTACAAACGCCTGCGCTTTTTGCAGACGTGTTTCAAAATCGACACGTAATAACACGGCAATAGCAGCAGACATAATTAATAGGCTTGAGCCACCATAGCTGATCAATGGTAATGTTAATCCCTTCGTCGGTAACATACCGGCAGCAGCCCCAACATTAACTAATGCTTGGAAGGTAAACCAAATACCTATCGAACACGCTAAATAGCCAGCAAATAATTGGTTAGCTAATAAAGCTCGACGGCCTATCATCATTGCGCGAAATGCCAGCATAAATACCATCAATAACACCAACACAACGCCAATATAGCCAAGCTCCTCAGCTAAAACCGAAAAAATAAAGTCCGTATGCGCTTCTGGTAAATATTCCAGTTTTTGGACTGAGTTCCCTAACCCTTGCCCAACTAACTCACCTCGACCAAATGCCATTAATGATTGGGTAAGCTGATAACCGCTACCAAACGGGTCTTCCCATGGATTCAAAAATGATGTCACTCGGCGCAAACGGTAAGGCTCAAACCAAATCAGTGCTAATACCCCGACAACACACGCCGCAATCCCAATAATAAAGGGGGCCAATCTTGCTCCGGCAAGGAAGAGCAACCCAAGGGTGGTGACGACTAGTACGATAACGGTTCCCAAGTCAGGCTGTAGTAGCAATAATGATGACATCACAATCAAGATACACATTGGTTTTACAAAACCAAGGAAGCGTGTTCTCACTTCCTCTGACTTTCTTACTAAGTAACTGGATACATAGCAAAATAGAGCTAATTTAGATAACTCAGCCGGCTGAATTTTAACAATACCGATATCAATCCAACGCGATGCCCCGTTGACAGAGCTCCCTGCAACCAGTACTACCGCTAATAACAGCAGGGAGACCATTAACAATACAAAGCTGTATTTTTCCCAAACTGCCATTGAGATCCGCATCACGCCTAACACTAAAACAAAGGCAATGGCTAAATAAACGGCATCACGCTTGGCAAAATAAAAAGGATCTTCTGTCAATCTTTGCCCCACCGGCATGGATGCCGATGTCACCATAATAAAACCGATTGCAGCGAGGCCAAGTGCCAGCCATACCAAGGTGCGGTCATAGAGTGTTGAGCCAGCAATAACGCCACCCTTTTCACCAAGTACCCAGTTTTTTATGCGCACAGCACCTGGTATAGTCATCAGCCTAACTCCTTCGCTAACTGAGCAAAAATCATCCCTCGCTGCTCAAAGTTTTTAAATTGGTCGATACTTGCACAAGCTGGAGACAGTAAAACCATATCGCCTGATTTTAAATGTGGAGCCAAATAACGCATGCTCTGCTCCATCGTTTCCGTCAGCACAGATTTTTCAGGCTCCAATTGGGCTAGAGCTTTACCGTCACGACCAAAGCAGTACACACGCACATTATCTTGGGCAAGATATGGCTTTAAGGGTGAAAAATCGGCAGCTTTACCATCACCACCTAATAGCAGATGCAGTGTTCCATCCACTTTTAAGCCATTTAGTGCGGCTTCCGTGCTACCCACATTGGTCGCTTTAGAGTCGTTAATCCAACGTACTCCGTTGTTCAATAACACCAGTTGGAAACGGTGCATTAATCCAGCGTAATTTTTCAGTACATCCAAGCAAGCCTTACGCTCTATGCCTGCAATATCTGCCAGTGCAAGCGCTGCCAGCGCATTCGTGTAATTGTGTTGCCCAGTCAAATGCATATCAGCAACATCAATGATGGCTTGCCCTTTCGCAACTAATAAACGCTGCTGTGTATCAAAATAATAATCACCACTATCGACCCCAAAGCTGATACACGCTTCATGACGTCTATCTCGTGGTAACGTCAGTGGGTCTTGCGCGTTCACAATGCAATTCGCCGCATTATGATAAATACGTAATTTAGCGTCGCGATACTGCGCTAACCCTAATGGATAGCGATCCATATGGTCTTCTGTCACATTCAGTACGGTTGCCGCTAAGGCTTGTAAACTGGATGTGGTTTCTAATTGGAAGCTTGATAACTCAAGCACATAAAGCTGGTGACCTTGGTTCAGTAGGGATAATGCAGGAATACCAATATTACCACCCACACCAACAGAGATACCTGCGGCTTTTGCCATTTCCCCGACTAAAGAAGTCACCGTGCTTTTACCGTTAGAGCCAGTAATGGCAATGATTGGTGCATCAGCCTCACGACAAAACAGCTCAATATCGCCAACAATCTCAATGCCTTTATTAGCCGCCTGTTGCAACTCAGGTGTCGCTAGAGCAATACCCGGACTTGCGACAATCAAATCAGCTTCTTGTAACCATGAGTTATTTAAACTGCCATGGTGATATTCGACATTGCTAGGTAATTGCTCTACACCGGGTGGGGCAGAACGAGTATCTATCACACGTGGAATGACACCTTGTGATAAGAAAAAGTGCACACAGGATAGGCCTGTTAGACCTAACCCGATAATCACCACTTTTTTACCTTGATACTGTTTACCCTGAATACGAGCCATGTTTAACGTACCTTCAATGTTGCTAACCCAATCAGGACTAGCATTAAGGAAATAATCCAAAAACGCACAATTACGCGTGGTTCCGGCCACCCTTTCAACTCATAATGATGATGAATTGGTGCCATACGGAATATACGTTGACCACGTAATTTGAAAGAACCCACTTGTAAGATGACTGATAATGTTTCTACAACAAACACGCCACCCATAATGACTAACAAAAACTCTTGGCGTAGTAGAACTGCGATAGTACCTAGAGCGCCTCCGAGTGCTAAAGAACCTACATCCCCCATAAAGACTTGTGCTGGGTAAGTGTTAAACCATAGGAAACCTAATCCCGCACCAACAATAGCCGTACAGACGATCACTAGTTCACCAGCGTGTGGCAAGAACGGAATATGCAAGTAACTCGCAAAGTTAACGTTACCTGTCGCCCACGCGACCAAAGCAAACCCTGCCGCAACGAATACTGTTGGCATAATTGCTAAACCATCAAGACCGTCAGTTAAGTTAACGGCATTACTGGTTCCAACAATCACAAAGTAAGCCAGCAGAATATAAAGCATTCCCAGTTGAGGCATCACATCTTTAAAGAAAGGTACGACTAATTGTGTCGCTGGCGTCTCGTTACCGACTGCATACATTGAAAAAGCAACAATGAGCGCAATGACGGATTGCCAAAAATATTTCCAGCGAGCAATTAAGCCTCGGCTATTTTTTCTAACCACTTTTAAGTAGTCATCAGCGAAGCCTACAAGGCCATACCCCACCAATACCAACAGGACACACCAAACATAGGGATTATCTAAACGCGCCCACAACAACACCGATATACTGATTGAAAATAGAATCAGTATGCCGCCCATTGTAGGTGTGCCACGTTTACTAAAGTGAGACTCAGGCCCTACATCGCGAACGACTTGACCAATCTGCATTTTTTGTAAATAGGTAATTAAACGTGGCCCCATCCATAACGCGATAGCGAGTGCCGTTAGCAAACCGACAATGGCTCTGAACGTCAGATAAGAAAAGACGTTAAAAACAGAAAAATGATGCACCAATATTTCGGCAAGCCAGACTAACATGCAAAGCACTCCTTTAATGCATTCACGACATCTTCCATCGCGGAGCTACGTGAACCTTTAACTAAAATAGAAACAACTTCATTCTGCTGGACTAGCGGAATCAGTCGGGTTAATAAATCTTTTTTGAATGCAAAGTGCTCACCACATTCACTGAATTGACTGATCATTTCGCTCAGTGTACCCACACTCAGTACTTTATCCAGACCTGCATCTTTTGCCGCAATGCCAACGCGTTGATGACAATCTTGTGCGTAATCGCCAAGCTCGCCCATATCACCTGCAATCAAAATACGATAACCGGGCATTTTAGCTAAAACATTAATTGCTGCAATCATTGAGCCATCATTCGCGTTATAAGTGTCATCCAATACCACTTTTGTTGGACTCAGTTGTACCGGATATAAACGCCCCGGCACTGCTTTCGTCGTCGCTAACCCATTGCGAATATCTTCCAGCGTTGCGCCAACTGAAATGGCAAGCGCACTTGCCGCAAGGACATTGGCAATGTTATGCATCCCCGGTAAAGGCAATGTGATTGCAATTTGCCCAACTGGCGTATGCAACGTAAAGTTTGTTGAAAGTTGTTTAACTTCAATATCCGATGGATAGAAATCCGCTTTGTCTTGTGGCTTCAGCGAGTAATACCACACGGTTTGCCGCGGTTGAAATTGCCAATGTGGCGAATAACTATCAAGGTTAACAATCGCGGTACCTTCGTCAGGTAGACCTTGGTAAATTTCCCCTTTTGCGCGAGCCACACCTTCAGGTGAACCAAAGCCGGCAAGATGTGCTGCAAATAAATTATTCACCAGTGCACTCTCAGGCTTCACGATATTCGTGGTATAGGCGATTTCATTTGGATGATTCGCCCCCATTTCAATTACGGCATAATCATATTCGTGAGTTAGCCGAAATAGCGTTAATGGCACACCAATATCATTATTTAAGTTACCCGCTGTATACAGGGTTTTGCCACGCTGAGATAAAATGGATGCGGTCATCTCTTTAACAGAGGTTTTCCCCGAGGAGCCTGTTAAACCGACTACTTTCGCTTGGCTTTGCTTGCGCACCCATGCAGCAAGTTGCCCCATAGAAAGACGAGTGTTCGCCACAATAACCTGTGGGCAATCAACATCAAGCTCACGCTCAACCAGTAATGCAACAGCGCCATTTTCAACCACAGAAGGGGCAAAGTCATGGGCATCAAAACGCTCACCTTTTAAGGCGATAAATAAGCAGTCTTGACCAATTTGGCGGCTATCTGTACTCACTTCACTTAATGTCAGTGTAGCGGCATCAATACCTTCAGCATTAAATAAACGCCCAGCGGTCACGGCCGCCAGTTGAGCTAACGTTAAGGGGATCATGCTAACACCCCCAATAGCCTTGCAACGGTTAGGCGATCTGAATAATCTAAACGGCGATGACCGATAATTTGATAATCTTCATGGCCTTTACCTGCGATCACAATCACATCATCCGCATTTGCCTGCATGATTGAGCTGGTAACCGCTTCCGCACGCCCTGGGATCGCAAGAACTCGACTTGAATCGAGGATCCCCGCCATAATGTCATTGATAATATCTAACGGCTCTTCACTGCGCGGGTTATCATCAGTAATAACGACTTTATCCGCCCACTCTTCTGCCGCTGCGCCCATCAAAGGTCGCTTGCCTTTATCACGGTCTCCCCCGCAACCAAAGACACACCATAATTGGCCTTTACAATGTAAGCGTGCTGCCGCCAACGCTTTTTCGAGTGCATCCGGTGTGTGCGCATAATCAACAACCACGGTTGGTTTGTTTGGCGCACTAAACACTTCCATTCGACCACATACTGGTGAAAGAGATGATGATGCCTCTAATAGCTGTTCTAACGAATAATCCATCGTCAGCAGTGTTGCCATAGCTAACAATAAGTTGCTGACGTTAAATGCGCCCATCAATGGGCTTTCTAACGTTCCGTTGCCCCATGATGAGGTAAATTGAATGGTTGCTCCGCGATCATGATATTCAACCGCTGTTGCTTGTAACCATGGCCCTTGCCATTGCTCAGGAATTCGTTGTTCCATAGAAACGGCGCAAGCTTGCGGTAAACGCTGTAACCATTTTAGACCCACATCATCATCAGCATTAATAATTTGCGCTTTGGTTTGATGTGTCGAAAACAGTAACCATTTCGCCGCTTCATAACTTTCCATATCACCATGGTAATCTAAATGGTCACGGCTTAAATTTGTAAATACTGCGGCATCAAAAGGTAAGGCAGCTACGCGACCTTGCACAAGGCCGTGAGAGGAGACTTCCATCGCGGTTAATGTAGCCTTCTGCTTCAATAACTGAGTCAACTCAACTTGAATATCCACAGCGGAACCTGTGGTGTTTTCACTCGGCGCAACTTGCCCAAGTAAACCATTCCCTACGGTCCCCATGACAGCACTGGTTTCACCTAATCCTTGTGCCCACTGCGCGATCAGTTGAGTTGTCGTCGTTTTACCATTAGTGCCTGTCACCCCAACCAATTTCATTTTTTCAGCAGGATGTTGATAAAATGCCCCCGCTAATGCTGATAGGCGACTATTCAGATCATTTAGGTAAACAACGGGAACGCCGTGGATATAACGAATTTCACCTTCAGCGGCTTCACCATGCGCTTCTGCAACCACCGCGGCGACCCCTTGGGCGATCGCTTGAGAAATATAGTGTCGACCATCTGATTGATGGCCTTTAATTGCGATAAACAGATCACCGGCAGCCGCCTTACGACTGTCTAATGTCATCTCACGTAACGAGACACTTGCTGTGCTAACGCCAAATGGCGAAAGAAGATCACAAAGATTACGATCTGCCACTTTTAACCTCTTTTCTGTTAAGAACTGTGTCGTTTTTATCGTCTGTTTGTAGTGCATCGGGTTCAACGTTCATCATGCGTAAAACACCGCCCATAATTGAACCAAACACGGGTGCCGATACTGCACCACCATAATATTTACCCGCTTTAGGCTCATTGATAAGAACGACAAGGGCATAGCGTGGGTTACTTGCAGGCGCGACGCCTGCGGTATAAGCAATATATTGATTAATGTAGCGCCCTTCCGGCCCTACTTTTTTCGCAGTACCTGTTTTTATCGCGATACGATAGCCTTTTATTGAGGCTCTTGTTCCCCCACCACCCGGCAAGGCAACACTTTCCATCATGTGCACAACGGTGCGCATTATATGCTCAGGAAAAACGCGTGTTCCCGGCACAGGAGGGTCAACTTTAGTAATCGATAGCGGGCGATAAATCCCGAAACTACCAATTGTTGCATAGGCACGGGCTAACTGTAACGGTGTTACCATTTGCCCATACCCGAAAGAAAAGGTGGCCCTTTCTAAATCAGACCACCGTGTTTTTTTACTTGGAAAGATGCCACTACTTTCCCCGACTAACCCCAGATTAGTCGGCTTGCCAAACCCAAAGCGGCTATACACATCCACCAGCTCTGTGGCAGGCATCGCTAACGCCAGTTTTGAAACACCCACGTTACTCGACTTCTGTAAAATACCTGTAATTGATAATTCAGGATAACGAGCTACATCTTTGATTTCATGACCATTAACTCGATATGGATAGGTATTCAATACGGTATTTTCTTTGACAATACGGTTATTTAATGCACTCATAACGACGAGCGGCTTGACCGTTGAACCCGGTTCAAAAATATCGGTGATCGCACGGTTACGCATAGCATCCATGGGGGTTCCTGCCAAATTATTCGGGTTATAGGATGGGCTATTCGCCATCGCTAAAATCTCCCCCGTGTGCACATCCACTAAAATGGCAACACCTGATTCAGCTTTGTTTTCCTGAACACCTTTCGTTAATTCTCGATAAACGATAGATTGAATGCGTTCATCAATACTTAGCACTAAGTTATGAGCCGCTTGGCTATCAACGGAAGAAACCGTTTCAATCACACGCCCATTACGGTCTTTACGAACAATACGCTCACCTGGCTCCCCTTTTAACCAGCGCTCAAAGCTCTTCTCGACGCCTTCTATCCCTTCGCCATCAATATTTGTCACACCAATTAAGTGCGCTGCAACAGGCCCTGAGGGGTAGTAACGGCGTGATTCTTTGCGTAAATAGATACCGGGTAATTTTAGTTTCGTGATGTATTCGCCAATAGAAGGGTTGACTTGACGAGCGAGGTACACAAAGCGCCCTTTTGGATTGGCAGAAATTTTAGCGGTGATCTGCTCAAGTGGGATCTCCAATGCATCAGCGAGCGCTTTCCAATGTTCATCATTGTTCACCCCACCTTTTTCAAATACCACTTTTGGGTCAGCCCAAATCGCATTAACAGGCACACTAACAGCCAGTTGCCGCCCTTCCCTATCGCTTATCATGCCACGTGCTGTAGAGACCTCTTGAACACGTAGGGAGCGCATATCCCCTTCTTTAACTAACTTTTCAGGCGAAATGATTTGTAGATAAGCTACACGCACTAAAAGCCCGACTAAAGCCAGTAGAATACCGCCGCACAACAAGGCAAAACGCCAGCTAACAAAGCTGGTATTTTCAGACTGTTTTTTATTCCTAGCTGACTTAGGTGCTTTCATTCGTAACCTTATCTACTGCTTAGAGACAATGATATTTTCTTGAGAAGGTTCAACATGAACCATCTGCAACTTTTCCACCGATAAACGTTCAACTCGGCTATGACTTCCCAATGCGTTTTCTTCCAAGATCAAGTTACGCCATTCAATATCCAGCGCATCTTTCTCTTCATATAACTTGTCTTTTTCTGCCGTTAGCAAACGCGTTTCATGGGCAGTTGTGACCACAAAAATAGCGCTAATAATGATGGCCACTAGCAAAATCAAAGGAATTACCCCATGACGAAAAAGGTCACGACCAATCACTTTCCCAAGACTATGCCTTTCTGGAACCATAATTACAGTGTCCTCTGTGCAAAACGCAGTACAGAACTACGTGCCCTTGGGTTTTCGTCAATTTCAGCGTCTGAAGGCTTCATTTTGCCCACTTCACGCAGCTTAGCGACACCCAGTTCCCGTATTTGAGCTTCCGTAAGAGGGATGCCAGCAGGAACACTAGGCCCTTTGCTATTTTGACGAATAAACCGCTTCACTAGCCTATCTTCCAATGAATGGAAACTGATCACCGAAAGACGTCCTTCCGGTGCTAATACAGAGACAGCACCTTCAAGCGCCTGCTCTATTTCTTCCAACTCACTGTTAATGTAAATACGTATTGCTTGAAAACTTCGCGTTGCAGGGTGCTTATGACGCTCTTTGATAGGGCTGACTTTAGCGATCAATTCAGCCAACTCACGAGTTCTCGTTAAAGGTGTTTCTTCTGGATTGTGGTTACGCTCAACGATGGCTTTCGCAATGCGTTTTGCAAAACGTTCCTCTCCAAAAGTTTTCAAAACCCATGCGATGTCATCAGCTTGTGCATTCATTAGCCATTGTTGGGCTGACTGCCCTTTCGTTGGATCCATACGCATATCCAACGGCCCATCACGCATAAATGAAAAACCACGCTCAGGATCATCCAGTTGGGGGGATGACACCCCTAAGTCCAGTAATACGCCATCAATTTTGCCAACTAGCCCTTCTTCTTCTACATACTCTGCAATTGCAGAAAATGGGCCATGCTTGATCATAAAGCGAGGGTCATCAATTTCTTGCGCTGCTTTAATCGCCTCTGGATCACGATCGATAGCAATCAGACGCCCTTGCTCGTTTAGCTGGCTTAAAATCAGCCTTGAATGCCCACCACGCCCAAAAGTTCCATCAATATAAATACCGTTTGGTTTAATATTTAGGCCATTTACTGCTTCATCAAGCAGTACTGTTACATGTTTAAATTGTTGCTGTGTCATGTTTATAGTGACAAATCCTGTAAACGGGTTGACAGTGGTTCTTGGGTTTGTCGTTCAGCGGCAATATCCTCTTCCACTTGCTGATACCAAGTCTGTTCATCCCAAAGTTCAAATTTATTTATTTGGCCTACTAGCATGACCTCTTTTGTTAGCCCTGCATGTTGACGTAGCGTGCTGGCTAACAAAAGACGCCCTGAGCTATCCATTTGACATTCACTGGCATGTCCCAACAAAAGTCGTTGGACACGTCTTTCTGCTGGATTCATGGTTGATAGGCGAGAGAGCTTTTCTTCGATGATTTCCCACTCAGGTAAAGTGTAAAGCAGCAGGCATGGCTGGTGGAGGTCGATAGTACAAACCATCTGCCCCTTAGATTCCTCGCTCAACATTCCCCGATATCGGGTAGGCACGGTAAGCCGCCCTTTGCTGTCGAGATTTACCAGTGTTGCCCCACGAAACATACCCAGTAAAACCTCTTTATTTCCTATTTACCCACTTTACCCCACAATTCTCCACTTATAAAGTTTACGAATGGTAGGAAAACGTTGTCAAGCCAGACGCGCCTAGCTTTTGCTTTATTTACAGAACAATTCAGAAAAGATAAGAGTGGGTAAAATCTACTTCGGAGATAAAATGAGGAATAACGGATTGATATAATTCATTTATTTTCAACAAAAGAGCAAATATTACGTAAACTCTATTTTACTGATGAAAAAACACTCAAATGATGATATTTCCTTTATATGTCTCATTTTTAATCAGTATATCGTTAACCGATTCTTTACTTTCAAAATAACCGTGAATGTTTAATAAAGGTAAATATTATCGATAACAGCCTCACAGAAAAATAAAAACCATATATTTCATATAATTAAAATACTGTTTTAATAGCCAGTATTTTACAATAAATAAAATTTTACGTGCTTTCTTTGATTTAAAAATTATTTCTTAAATCAAATTTTTTTATTTTATTTTCTTTACAATGATAAATTAGATTTACCTCGTTAAGAATAGTCCTAAAGTTAAATATTTACTTATTTTTAGCATGAAATAAAAAGCCCCATTTACTTTGGGGCTAACATAATACTTATAAACGTGATCGATATCACTTAATATTCAACCTGACTTTTTGTCTGGTTTTTATTATTTAAATGATATTTTACTGTTTGCGCCCGAGGCTACCACGTCGGCACAGATCACGACGAATACGAGTAATCCCTGCATCCGGTTTTTGTTTTTCATCTAAACTTGCCAACACCAGTTCTAAAATACGCTCAGCAATATCTCTGTGACGTTGTGCAAGTGATAAAACAGGGCAACCTAAAAAGTCCAGCAACTCACTGTCACCAAACGTTGCAATTACCATATGCTCAGGTAGACGACCATCACGCTTCAATGCAACATCTAACACCCCCTGTAACAGCGAAAATGAGGTTGTAAAGAGTGCATCAGGCATCTGATTGCCTTTATCTAACCAGTCAGCAAAGACCTCCGCCGCTGACGCCCGCTCATAGCTATTTGCATAGAGATACTTGACCTCACGAGCATCACCTTGCCAGCCTTTTCTAAAACCTTGTTCACGAAGGTAGCTCACCGATAATTCTGGCAGAGCGCCAAGATACAAGACTGACTCCGCGGAAAATTGCCTCAACTCCGTAGAGAGCATCAATGCATCTTCTTGGTCATCCCCGACAACGCTAATAAAGTGCTCTTGTTCTAGCGCCCTATCTAACGCAATAATCGGCAAAGAACGGTTGGCCCAACGCTGATAAAAAGGATGTTCAGGTGGCAGCGCCGTTGAAACAATAATCGCATCAACTTGGCGTTGTAGAAGGTGCTCAACGCAACGAATTTCGTTATCGGGCTGATCTTCTGAACAGGCAATCAACAGTTGGTAGCCACGCTGACGTGCTTGACGCTCAAGATAATTAGCAATGCGAGTATAACTTGTGTTTTCGAGATCGGGGATCACTAGCCCAATCGAACGTGTTCTCCCTGCACGTAGCCCTGCTGCTACAGCATTTGGATGGTAATTGTGCTCTCTGACAACAGCCATCACTTTTTCTACAGTTTTATCGCTGACTCGATACTGCTTGGCCTTGCCGTTGATCACATAACTAGCCGTTGTGCGAGATACCCCCGCTAAACGGGCTATTTCATCCAGTTTCACGTTAACCTCTTTGTGTTATCAGATAAAACCAACATATTGATTTTACTATTTATTTTTTACAATCCCTGATAACCGTAGCCAAGCTAAAATAGCCGCCAACGGTTAAAGCCCCGAATCAATCGGGGCTCTATGCAATGGTATTCTACCTTCAGCCGATAAATTTTTCACCGCATAATTTTATCGCCACGTGAAACACCAACAATACCTGAGCGTGCAACTTCAACAATTTTCAGCAACGCCACGGACTGCTTCAATGAATGCGTCCAGTTTATCGCTTGTTCCCGCTAGCTGAACGGTATACAGCGTAGGCGTTACATCAACGATTTGACCGCGGAAAATATCGGAGCAACGTTTAATTTCATCGCGGCCATAACCCGATGCTTGCAGTTTAACTAGCATGATCTCACGTTCAACATGTGCTGAAGCCGTTAGTTCACTTACACGTAAGACATCGACTAACTTATGCAGTTGCTTTTCAATCTGCTCAAGCACCTTTGCATCACCTTTTGTTTGAATGGTCATACGTGACAGTGTTGGGTCATCGGTAGGTGCAACCGTTAAACTTTCGATATTATAACCACGTTGAGAAAACAGCCCAATAACACGGGAAAGTGCCCCCGATTCATTTTCTAGTAAGACGGATAAAATACGACGCATGATCAGGTCCTCTCTGTTTTACTCAGCCACATTTCATCCATTGCACCACCACGTATCTGCATTGGGTAAACATGTTCAGTTTCATCAACGTTAATATCCACAAAAACTAAGCGTTGGTTTTCATTCACTTCTACCAGTGCTTGTTTTAATTTCTCTTCGAGTTCATCGGGGGAATGAATCGAAATACCTACATGACCATAAGCTTCTGCAAGTTTGACGAAATCAGGAAGCGATTGCATATAAGATTGAGAATGGCGGCCTTGATAAATCATATCTTGCCACTGCTTAACCATCCCCAAAAACCCATTATTGAGATTCAACACAACCACCGGTAAACCATATTGCATTGCGGTCGACAGTTCTTGGATATTCATTTGAATACTGCCATCGCCAGTAACACAGATAACCGTAGATTGTGGATGTGCTAATTTAACCCCCAAAGCGGCAGGTAAACCAAAGCCCATGGTGCCTAAGCCCCCTGAATTAATCCAATGGCGAGGCTTATCAAATGGGTAATACAGTGCGGCAAACATTTGATGCTGCCCAACATCAGAAGTGACATACGCCTCACCATTTGTCAGGCGGTAAATGGTTTCAATCGCTTGCTGAGGTTTCACTTTTTGGCTATTGGTTTCATAACGGAGGCATTTTCTCTCTCGCCAAGTTTCAATCTCTTTCCACCATGTTTTTAATGCTTGGCTATTTTGTTTGGTGGAAACTTGATCGAGCTGACTCAACATTTGCTGAAGTGTCAGCTTAGCATCCCCTACGATCGGAATATCTGTATTAACGGTTTTAGAAATAGAGGTTGGGTCGACATCAATTTGGATCACTGTTGCATTCGGACAATATTTTTCAAGATTATTCGTTGTCCTATCATCAAAACGCACACCAACAGCAAAAATAACATCAGAATTATGCATCACCTTATTGGCTTCATATGTACCGTGCATACCAAGCATCCCAACTGACTGGTGATGGGTTTCTGGAAATGCCCCTAGCCCCATGAGTGTTGATACAACAGGCAGTTGCAGTTTTTCTGCTAATGCGATGATCTCAGCCGAACAATTTGCGTTGATTGCCCCTCCACCGATATAGAAAACAGGTTTCTGCGCCGCAATCAATTTTGTTAACGCTTTTTTAATCTGCCCTTTGTGCCCTTGAAGGGTTGGGTTATAAGAGCGTAAAGAAACCGCTTCAGGATAGCGGTAAGGGTATTTATTTGCCGGATTAACCGTATCTTTAGGTAAGTCGATAACCACAGGACCTGGACGACCACTTGCAGCGATATAGAAGGCTTTCTTAATGGTTTCAGGTATGTCTTCGGCTTTTTTAATTAAAAAGCTGTGTTTTACAATTGGGCGAGATATTCCCACCATATCACACTCTTGAAATGCATCATTCCCAATCAAGGAGCTTGCTACTTGTCCTGATAAAACAACCAAAGGAACAGAGTCCATGTATGCCGTCGCAATCCCTGTAATTGCATTTGTCGCACCAGGACCCGAGGTCACTAAAATCACCCCGACTTCTCCTGTTGAGCGTGCATAACCATCCGCCATATGAACCGCGGCTTGTTCATGGCGAACGAGGATGTGATCAATACCGCCTACCGTATGAAGTGCATCATAGATATCTAAAACAGCACCACCTGGATACCCAAATACATGCTTTACACCTTGGTCAATCAAAGACTTGACGACCATTTCTGCTCCCGACAACATCTCCATGAGTTTGCCCCCAGACTATTTTTACAAGTTAACAGAGGTATGACAGTCCTCTACTATGTATTGTCATTTCTGCCGTAGTTATGACTGCTATTAACATATCGTTGTGTCTAAGGTGACGCAAACACCATTTATTAAGCAAACATGACAACTTTGAATATTATCTTTATCTACTCAGATTATTGGTTGAATTAACCAAGAAAAGGAAGAATGGTGGAAAATATCACTATAAAGCGATGAAAAAGAGTACAAAGAGAAGCCGGATATCATGCTATGTGTTATCCGGCTCTATTGAGGAATTATTCGCGGTACATTGATTCAATTTCAGAGTGATAACGCTCTGAAATAATTTTTCTACGCAGCTTTAAGGTTGGTGTGAGCTCCCCTTTTTCCATGGAAAAATTAGCCGGGAGTAACGTAAAACGCTTAACCTGATGGAAATTTTCGATATTTTTCTGTAGCTCTTTTAAGCGATTTTCAAACAGAGCCACAATATTCGAATCTTTTAATAGCTCTAATCGATCACGATATTTTAAATTGATCGAACGCGCATATTCTTCTAATGAATCATAACAAGGTACGATCAGCGCCGAAACGAATTTACGCGCATCCGCGATAACGGCGATATGCTCGATAAACCGGTCTTGGCCTAACACCCCTTCGATCATTTGTGGTGCAATATATTTCCCATTTGAGGTTTTCATTAAATCTTTTAAGCGGTCGGTAATATACAAATTACCTTGAGCATCGATTTCACCTGCATCCCCAGTTTTTAACCAGCCGTCAGGGGTAAATGCATCTTCTGTCTCTTTTTGGCGATGATAATAGCCTTTCATGACCACAGGCCCTTTTACCTGAATCTCATTATTATCGCCAATACGTACCTCAACCGATGACAACGGTGTGCCGATAGAGCCTAATGGGTATTCCCCCTCTTCCCAACATGACACCGTCGCACAAGTTTCTGTCATCCCATAACCATATTTGATGTTCACGCCTACTGCGAGAAAAAAGGCGATAACATCATCATCTAAACGAGCACCGGCGGCAGGCATAAAGCGAATACGTCCACCTAACAGTTGGCGTAGCTTTGTTAACACTAACTTGTCGGCTAAATTAAACAATGACTGATTCAGCGCATTTAGCTGCTTACCTTGTGCCAGCGCTTTAACCCTTTTATTGCCTTGTGCGATTGCCCATTTAAATAACAAACGACGCATAAGTGGTGCTTTAGCAACCTTACTTTGTACAGCGCTATACACTTTTTCATAAAAACGAGGCACCGCACACATCACGGTAGGTTTAACTTGTGTCAATGCATCCCTAACCGCATTAGTATCAGTGAGATAAACATTGCGAGCACCTGTATGCATGACATAGAAGCTCCAAGCGCGCTCAAAAACATGTGATAACGGTAGAAAACTTAATGAAACATCATCGATGTTTAACTTCAAACGCTGGTCATGAAGATAGAGCTGCGCCGCCATATTGTAATAATCCAACATGACCCCTTTAGGCTCCCCTGTCGTACCCGATGTATAGATGATGGTGAAAAGATCACTCAGATGGTGAGCCGCAATACGTTGATTTAGCTCGTCTTGGTATTCAGGCTCTGCTTGCGCGATAAAATTTGATAGGTGAACAGAAACCAGTTCTCCATCGACTAATTCAACATCCTCATTCAGCACCACGATAGTGGTTAATTGAGGACAGCGTGATTTTAGTTGGCATGCAACTTGGTATTGCTCTTGCTCACCAACAAATAGAATACGAATATTTGCATCATTAATAATATAAGCAGCTTGTTCAACACTGCTGGTCGCATATAAAGGTACAGTAACGGCTTTTAACTGTAAGACCGCAAGATCCACCAAAGCCCAATTCATACTGTTATGCGCAAATAACCCAATATTTTCTTGTACTTCAACATTGAGTGCCAAAAGGCGGCGAGCAATGGCAAAAGAGTGCTGTTCAACCTCTTTCCATGTTAGATCACTCTGTTGCCCATTATGCCATTGACTGAAAGCTATCCGAGTCGCTGAATCAGCGGCATTAAACCGGCTGTGCAAGCGATTGACCATATGGTATGGATATAGATTTTCAGTAATCAAAATGTTTTTCCTATAGTACATTTGTTAACTGAAGCCGCTCGGTAAACCCACGAAGCGCTTCACCAGTTAATTATTTCAGCTTACAAGTGTTAGCTGAATGATTTGAGTGTATAGGTGAAAGAGTGTCGTGAAAAGAGATATTATGTAAATATTTTGCAAATGTTAGTCAGGTAACATAACTCATCATAGAGTTTTACCATGATGAGTTAATCATAAACCGTGCAACTGCCGCGATTTCAGCGGATGATTAAGCCAGTGCTACATAGGTAATTCAGTGATTAGTTGGCAAAATTGTGACTTCATCCATTGATGCCCTTTATCCCGAGCCGTTGATTCATGCCACGTTAAATAGCAAGGGCGCGTATTTTCTGCCCATGGCAAAGCGGCTGTTCGTAATTGAAGTTTATTTGCTGAGTTTTCAACAAGCCATTTTGGCACAATTGCCACTAAATCAGTTAAAGAAACGATATTTAAAACACTATTTAAATCCGTGCCCTGATAGCTAATTGTATGTGATAACTCTGTATTATGATAATAAGGCTTACTAAAGGACCCCATATTATCCATTGACATCACGGCATGCTTTTCATTAATTAATAATTCTTGCGTAACATTACCGTGAATTCGTGGATGATCATTGGCGACCACGACAACTAACTCATCATTAAATAAAACCTGATGTTGATATTCGCTTTTTTCGAATTGATTATAGCTTACCGAAAAATCTGTCTCTTGGTACTTTAATTTATGCTCAATGTTATTATCTAAGAAACAATGAATACGTACATTAATATTTGGTGATACTTGTTTGAATTTTTCAACGATAACGGCAGCTAAACGAATATCTAATGGAGAACAAATAGAAAGATTAAATACTCGCTCACTTAATTTAGGGTCAAAACCAGCCCCCGGTAACTCATTATGAACGAGTTGTAGAGCTTGCCTAACCGGCCCAAACAACTGTTTAGCGCGGGATGTCGGTTGTATACCGCGTCCATAGCGGACAAAAAGCTCATCATTGAACATTGATTTTAAACGGGATACAGCATTACTCACGGCAGGTTGAGACATGCCTAATACCTGTGCTGCCCTTGTTACGTTTTGCATCTGCATAACCACATCAAAAACGGTGAGTAAGTTGAGATCAACATTTCGCAAATTGATGTCATTATTCTCTTTTTTAGCTGGTGAAGCCGTATCAAAATCAGTCATTATGTACTCCAATAAAGATATTTATCATTTTTAATTAATGAAAATCATCTCCCCTTAAATAAATAAGGTTTTTATAAATTCATTAAATATTATTCTTCAAAAAACTTATCAATGATAAGCTATTTCGCGTTCCCTGCATTTATTAAAACGACGCTTCTATTATATTACCTATCATTTTAGCAACACAATATAGATACGATAATGAAACGAAGGTATTCATCGACATAATAAGTTTTATCAAATCATTTAAAACTATTATTGTTAGCATCAAAATAATAAAACAATTCTAAAAATAAATCATAATAAATATCATCAACAACCACGATACTATCCCATTATCAGATTAATTTTAAATAATTCATTTACTAAATAATTTATTTAATAAAAACTATAATTAAAATTTATTTTTATATCTCATGTTATCGTTTTCGTTTTCCCCTCACAAAGCCGTTCAAAAAGCAACCAAACCATCAGTTTATGCTATGTTTCAGCCCAGCTCTTTCATAAAAAGAATTTTACCCCTAACTTATCGGTAAAATATAGGGAAAAACATCACTAAAAATATAGAAATTAGTCACAATCACCAAGTATTAGTGATGATTCATCATTCTCCAAAATTGACGAAAAAAACTAAAGTTGACAGCCAAGAAAAGATCACGTATCAATAAATACAGATTGATTAAAACCAAATTTAGAGACTGTGAAAATGACAACTTCTATCCGCCTACTAAGCCTACTACTACTCGCATCCAATGTGCGCGGTATGCTTATGGACGGAAGATAGGAAACTCACAGTCCAGAAACATAAAAACCCGCGCTAGCCGCGGGTTTTTTTATGCCTGCCGGCACCGCAAAAATATAACGACAAATTCTGTATAAGAGGAACACAACATGAGCGATCAAGTCATTATATTCGACACCACGTTACGTGATGGCGAGCAGGCATTACAGGCAAGTTTATCCGTTAAAGAAAAATTGCAAATCGCTTTTGCTTTAGAGCGCCTTGGGGTCGATATCATTGAAGCTGGTTTCCCCGTCTCTTCACCGGGAGACTTTGAGTCAGTACAAACTATCGCTCGTGAAATCAAAAACAGCCGTATTTGTGCATTAGCGCGATGCGTACAAAATGATATTGATGTGGCCGCTGAATCATTGAAAGTTGCCGAAGCATTCCGCATCCACATTTTTTTAGCGACATCAAATTTACACGTCGAAAAGAAATTGAATAAAACATTTGATGGAGTGATGGACATGGCTATCGACTCTATCAAACGCGCAAGACGTTATACTGATGATGTTGAGTTTTCTTGTGAAGATGCGGGCCGTACTGATATTGATAACTTATGCCGCATTGTTGAAGCAGCCATTAAAGCTGGCGCGACAACCATCAATATTCCAGATACTGTCGGTTACACAACCCCTTACCAATTCGGTGGGATCATCACCTCTTTATATGAAAAAGTACCAAATATTGATAAAGCCATCATTTCAGTTCACTGCCATGATGACTTAGGTATGTCTGTTGCCAACTCTATCACTGCCGTCCAAGCGGGGGCTCGCCAAGTTGAGGGAACGATTAATGGGTTAGGTGAACGCGCTGGTAATACCGCCTTAGAAGAAGTGATCATGGCGATTAAATTGCGCGAGCAAATGTTAAACGTCCATACCAACATCAATCACAAAGAGATTTATCGTACCAGCCAATTAGTTAGTCAATTATGCAACACCCCTATTCCAGCCAATAAAGCGGTTGTTGGTAGCAATGCCTTTGCTCACTCATCCGGTATTCACCAAGACGGTGTGCTGAAAAACCGTGAAACCTATGAAATCATGACACCGGAATCCATCGGCTTAAAAGCGATTCAATTGAACTTAACTTCCCGCTCTGGCCGTGCTGCGGTTAAACATCGTATGGAAGAAATGGGGTATCAAGAAGGGAAAGATTTCAACTTGGATGAGTTGTATACCGCCTTCTTAAGTTTAGCGGATAAAAAAGGCCAAGTGTTTGATTACGACTTGGAAGCTCTGGCCTTCTTCGCTAGTCAACAAGATGATACCGACCATTTTTCGATGGATTATTTCAGTACTCAGTCAGGCTCTAGCGTTGTCGCCACGGCTACCGTCAAAATGCGTTGCGGTGAAGAGGTTAAATCAGAAGCGGCAACAGGAAATGGCCCTGTCGATGCTATTTACCAAGCGATTAGCAATATCACCAATTACCCTATTAAATTGGTTTCTTATAAATTATCAGCGAAAGGCCAAGGGGAAAATGCGTTAGGTCAAGTGGATATTGTCGTGGAATGTTTTAACCGCCGTTTCCACGGAATGGGCTTGGCAACGGATATCGTCGAATCGTCAGCCAAAGCAATGGTGCACGTATTGAATAGTATTTGGCGCTCTGAACAAGTTGAAAAAGAAAAACAAAAAATAAATCAAAAAGAATCACAATCCAATACAAAGGAAGCTGTATAACAATGTCTAAAAGCTATCATATTGCCGTATTGCCTGGAGATGGCATTGGCCCTGAAGTTATGGCCCAAGCCCATAAAGTGTTAGATGCGATCCGCCAGCGCTTTGCATTATCTATCACAACAAAAGAGTATGACGTTGGTGGTATTGCAATTGACCGCCATGGCAAACCGCTGCCAGAAGCAACAGTCGCGGGTTGTGAAAGTGCAGATGCCGTTCTGTTTGGCTCTGTTGGTGGCCCTAAATGGGAAAATTTGCCACCCGATAGTCAACCTGAGCGAGGCGCATTACTGCCATTACGCAAACACTTTAAATTATTTAGTAATCTACGTCCGGCTCGTTTGTACCAAGCATTAGAAGCATTTTGCCCATTGAGAGCTGATATTGCAGCGCAAGGCTTTGATATTCTCTGTGTGCGTGAGTTGACTGGCGGTATCTATTTTGGTCAACCAAAAGGTCGTAAAGGCGAAGGTCAAGATGAATATGCTTTTGATACTGAGGTTTACCATCGCTATGAAATAGAGCGGATTGCTCGCATTGCATTTGAATCTGCGCGTAAACGTAACCATAAAGTGACGTCAATTGACAAAGCCAACGTATTACAAAGCTCTGTATTATGGCGTGAAGTCGTGAATCAAATCGCGAAAGAATACCCTGATGTGTCTGTTAGTCATATGTATATTGATAATGCGACGATGCAGATGATCAAAGCACCTTCTCAATTTGATGTCGTGCTGTGTTCAAACCTGTTTGGTGACATCATTTCAGATGAGTGCGCAATGATCACAGGTTCAATGGGAATGCTACCGTCAGCCAGTCTTAATGAAGAAGGCTTTGGCTTATATGAACCTGCTGGTGGCTCTGCCCCAGATATTGCAGGTAAAAATATCGCTAACCCAATCGCCCAAATTTTATCAGCCGCTATGTTATTACGATTCAGTTTGAATCAAAGTGATGCCGCTGATGCCATTGAAAGGGCTGTAAATAAAGCGTTAGAAAATGGTCACCGTACCGCTGACTTAGCGGGAGGGGGCAAATCAGTCAGTACCAGTGAAATGGGTGATATTATCGCCCGTTATATCGCCGAAGGGGTGTAACATGGCCAAAACTTTATATCAGAAATTATATGATGCTCACGTTGTGCGCGAAGTGGATAATGAGATCCCGCTTATCTATATCGATCGCCATCTGGTTCATGAAGTCACCTCACCTCAAGCATTTGATGGACTGAGAACGAAAAACCGTCCGTTGCACCAACCAAGCAAAACATTTGCAACGATGGATCATAACGTTTCCACTCAAACGAAAGATATCAACGCCTGCGGTGATATGGCACGCATTCAAATGCAAGAGTTGATGAAAAACTGCCAAGAATTTGGCGTTACTTTATATGATCTCAACCACCCTTATCAGGGGATTGTGCATGTTATGGGGCCTGAGCAAGGCATTACCTTGCCGGGAATGACTATTGTGTGTGGGGATTCACATACAGCAACACACGGTGCATTCGGTGCATTGGCGTTTGGTATCGGAACCTCTGAAGTTGAGCACGTCATGGCGACACAGACCCTGAAACAGGCTCGAGCCAAAACGATGAAAATTGAAGTTGTTGGTAAAGCACCTGTGGGGATCACCGCAAAAGATATCGTCTTGGCGATTATTGGTAAAACTGGTAGCGCGGGTGGCACAGGTTATATTGTTGAGTTTTGTGGTGAAGCCATTGAAAACCTCAGCATGGAAGGCCGTATGACAGTGTGTAATATGGCCATCGAATTAGGGGCGAAAGCCGGGATCATTGCACCAGATGAAACCACCTTTAATTATATGAAAGGTCGCCAATTTGCCCCTAAAGGCCAAGAGTGGGATGACGCCGTTGCTTACTGGAAAACATTAAAAACCGATGAAGGTGCACAATTCGATAAAATTGTCACCTTGCAAGCCAGCGAAATCGCACCGCAGGTCACTTGGGGAACGAACCCCGGTCAAGTGATTGCCATCAATGAACCGATCCCATCTCCGGACTCTTTTAGTGACCCAGTAGAACGCGCATCGGCAGAAAAAGCATTAGCTTATATGGGGTTAGAATCGGGCATTAAATTGTCTGACGTTAAGATTGATAAAGTGTTTATTGGTTCTTGCACTAACTCACGCATTGAGGATTTGCGTGCAGCCGCCGCTATCGCAAAAGGTAAAAAAGTGGCTTCAGGGGTACAGGCGATTGTTGTTCCAGGCTCTGGACCTGTTAAAGCCCAAGCTGAGCAAGAAGGATTAGATAAGATCTTTATTGATGCAGGTTTTGAATGGCGTTTACCTGGATGCTCCATGTGCCTTGCAATGAACAATGACCGCTTAAACCCCGGCGAACGTTGCGCATCGACCAGTAACCGTAACTTTGAAGGTCGCCAAGGCCGTGCTGGACGCACCCACTTAGTTAGCCCAGCAATGGCGGCAGCGGCAGCAATCAACGGGCATTTCGCGGATGTTCGCGATATCCAAATCTAAAGGAGATCATTCATGGAAAAATTTATCACCCATACTGGCATTGTTGCCCCTTTAGATGCAGCGAATGTCGATACTGATGCCATTATTCCAAAACAGTTTTTACAAAAAGTGACTCGCACAGGGTTCGGGCAACATCTGTTTCATGACTGGCGCTTTCTTGATGATGCAGGCCAACAGCCCAACCCTGACTTTGTGTTAAACAAACCCATTTTTAAGGGGGCGACAATTTTACTTGCACGTGAAAACTTTGGTTGTGGCTCATCGAGAGAGCATGCTCCATGGGCTTTAACAGACTTTGGCATTCAAGTCGTCATCGCGCCGAGTTTTGCTGATATTTTTTATGGTAACTCTTTCAATAACCAGTTGTTACCGATTAAATTGAGCGAAGCAGAAATCGACGAAATGTTTAACTATGTGAAGAGCAATGAAGGCTGCCAATTCACTGTTGATTTAGAAAAGCAAACGGTCAAGGCGGGTGAAAAGACTTATCGATTTGATATTGATGGCTTCCGCCGCCACTGCATGATGAACGGCCTTGATAGCATTGGCTTAACGCTGCAACATGCTGATCAAATCCGTCAATATGAGCAAAATATCCCTTCATTTATGCGTTAAGAGCAAAAACGCTGCCCCAAACGCCTGCCAATCGCAGGCGTTTTTTATTGTAAAATAGTGAATAAATTTACCATAGAGGGTTAATCTCTTTTAAAATTATCCCTATTATTAGGTATAATCATTAAAAAATTGCCATCAAAATAAAGGTAATAAAAAAGCCGATAATGATGCTATCGGCTGGTAAATTACCATTACTCAATAATTCGGGGAGTCAGTCTGTCAACTAACAGACCAAACGAGCTACATACTGGTATCTATTATCAACGGATATTAGGAAATAAAAATTGATACAATCGCTAGCGGAGTTCCTCTTTTATGACCAGTTCTCGTTTACAAACACAATTTGTTCGTCTGTGGCAACATTTTCAGGGGCAAGACAGTGAAACCACATTGCAGCATATTGCAGATACCCTGTTTTGTTCTCGACGCCATGTACGTACCTTGCTCAATAGTATGCAGTCTCATGGATGGCTTAGTTGGCAAGCCGAAGCGGGTAGAGGAAAGCGTTCTACCCTTCTGTTTCATGTTAATGGATTAGAGCTACAGCAAGCCCAAGCAGAGCGCCTATTAAAAGAAGAGAGCATAGAAAAATTGGTTGCCTTAGTCGGCGATAAAGAAACTATTCGCCAAATGGTGCTCTCCGAATTAGAAAGAAGCTATCGGCAAGGTAAAAATTTATTACGTATTATCTACTATCGAGACTTCCCCAATTTATTACCGGGAACACCTATGCGGCGTTCAGAAATTCATTTAATGAGCCAAATATTTAATGGCTTAACCCATATAAATGAGGAAAAAGGGGAAGTTGAAAATGGTATCGCACATCATTGGCAGGCGATAAGTGATACTGAATGGCGCTTTTATTTAAGGCCTAGCATCTACTTTCATCATGGTAGAGAAATGTTAGTCGATGACATCATCAGTTCGCTTATGCGTTTACGACATTGTTGGCCTCTGTTTTCACACATCCAATCGGTTACCTCTCCTCTCCCTAATGTCATCGATATTCAATTAAGTGAAGTAGATAAACAACTCCCTTTGCTACTTGGTAGCCCCCATGCAGCAATTATTCCTAAAGAGTGGGAGTCCATTGATAATTTTGACAAAATGCCAATTGGTACCGGCCCTTTTTTCGTTGAGAAAAACCTGCCTCAAAAACTCACGATTACCGCATTTGATCGCTATTTTGGTTATCGAGCACTCCTTGATGAAGTGACCATTTGGGTGGTGCCTGAACTATCTGAGCAGATGGTCTGTACCACGTTGAAAATGGACAGCGATAATAAACCTAATGATTCATTAGAAAGCAGAATGGAAGAAGGATGCTACTTTTTATTAATAGATCAACGCTCTGAGCTTTCCAGACGTAGCGATATACGTAAATGGCTGTGTAGTTTTTTAACACCAATCAATTTATTAGCTCACTGTGAATCCTTCTATCAGCGGCATTGGGCGCCTGCTTACGGATTATTGCTACATTGGCATCATAGCCGAATGCTCACACAGTTACCTAAGCCTGCTGATTTAACGGAACTCACCGTCACTTTCTATCATCAACACCATGAATTTTATTCTATTAGCCAAATCATGAAACGTGTGTTGAAAACCCAAGGCGTTGATCTAAAAATCAACATTGTTGATTATCCTGAGTGGTTTAATGGCACTGTCGAGAGCGATATTTGGCTTGCTACCGCTAACTTCTTTAAACCGCTCGAATTTTCTATTTTTGCCACCTTGTATGAAATGCCACTATTGCGCAAATGTTTAGGCTCTACGCTCTCTGAGGCGTTATCAAAATGGCGTCGGCAGGAGCTGCATGTCGAATCTTGGTGTGAAAGCCTCATTGACACACAAATTTTTCACCCTATTTTTCACCATTGGCTAGAGTTGCAAGGCCAAAAAACCATGCGCGGAGCACGCATGAATACCTTTGGTTGGTTTGATTTTAAATCTGCATGGTTTCAACCTACTGAGGATAATACACAGAAATCATAAAAGTTATAAACACTGAGAGTGAATAATAAGGATGTTATTCACTTTTTCTGTGGATATCCATGTGAACAACCCGCTAGTAATCAGGGTATATCCCTTCCCCTGTTTTTTAACAGAAAACAAGAAAACTAATTAACTTCATTAAAAACAATAGGATGAATCAATCACCCTCTCTTTATACACAGTTTATCTTTTCGACTTTATGCTTTAGGAGTTCAAATGCGCAAAGATCAATCAATGTATGATTTATCCACAAGTAATGTGCTTAACTTACCCAATTTATGTGATTAGGTTCAAAAAACCACGTAAGTCAAGCCTGTAAATACACACAGTAATTAAAGTTTTTCACAGTTATCCAATAATTCTGTGGATAACCTAGTGAATGATCCTGTGATTATTATGGGATGAACATGAATAACCTATTTTTCTTTGAGGATTATTTTTTAATAGACTGAATTATTTCCTTATATATCAGCAAATTAAATATCTCTTATAAAAAGTGATATACTATTGCTACTCTGTGAATTTTTTCTGGTTACTATTTAATCGTATTATGCCATTTATACCACCATCCCCTCCTGAAAATGAGTCCGTTTTAATGGCTAGGGCACAAGCTCTCGCTGGCTATACTCTTGGTGAATTAGCGGCATACGCTGGCTTACCTATGCCGCCCGATCTTAAACGTGACAAAGGCTGGGTGGGTATGCTGTTAGAATATTTTTTAGGAGCTACCGCTGGCAGTAAACCCGAACAAGATTTCGCCAATATTGGTGTCGAACTAAAAACCATCCCTATTGACCGAAATGGAATGCCCCTTGAAACCACATTTGTGGCGGTCGCACCGCTCACAGGCAATAGTGGGTTAACATGGAAAAATAGCCATGTGTACCGAAAACTCTCTCGTGTTTTATGGTTTCCAATTGAAGGCGAACGACAAATACCACTCGCTCAACGTCGTATCGCAAGCCCATTATTATGGAGCCCTTCTCCTTTGGAAGAGCAATTGCTGCGCCAAGACTGGGAAGAGTTGATGGATCTGATTGTGTTAGGCAAAGTGGAAAGTATCACCGCTCGACATGGACAAGTCCTACAAATACGCCCTAAAGCGGCAAATAGCAAAGCACTAACAGAGGGTATTGGCGAATTTGGGCAAACAATCATGACGCTGCCGAGGGGTTTTTATCTGAAAAAAGACTTTACCGCCCCATTGCTTGCTCGACATTTTAAAATCGATTAATGGTTTTTCCTCCGTTAAAGTCGACCATTAACCCTGCAATACTCGCCTGCTCACACTGTTGTATCGTAACCGGTGCACCAACGACAAAAGCCGCTTGGATTAACTCCAACATTTTTTTGTTTAGCTCATGCTCAATGGTATTAAATACGGCGATTTGTTGCGTCGTTTTTTTGCCATCAACTAACGTTATTGTATAAAAAATACGTTGCTGATTAATCAGTTGCTCACCGAATGTCATTGCGGCAATTCTTTTTGGTATCCCTTTATAGGCTTCACATTGATTCGAAAAAATATTGATACCTTTTGGGCTCGCAGTCATCGCCATAACAGCGAATATAATCATGACTGCCCTAATAGTTTTCTTATACATGATGTTAATAATATTATGATTTAGCTTTAAGCTAACCTTAAAGCAAACCTTTTAGTACTTCATGCAAAAAGAGAGGTTGTTTTTATCAAATTAGATAATGAAACCCTTTTACCGAATCAGGGTTATTTGATGGCTTGTTTCGCCGCGGCAATTGCCCCTTCTACGGCTTTCTTCGCTTGTGGACTATTTTTCCAGCAACTCGAGCCTGTTAAAGCAGCCCCAGCAATTAAAATGTCTTCATATGATGCTTCACTCAGTTGAGCTAATGTCGAAAATCCCATTTGTTCTAACCGACTTATAACTGTTGGGCCAACACCTTTTACCGCCAGTAGGCACTGCTTATCCGCATCTGAAAACCCCATATCAGCTCCTTATTGAGAGAACAAATAATCTTTTTCGTAATTGGCTTTGCATTATACCTGACGATTATTTTATTATTCGTTTTATGGCTAGCATTATTAAGATTCAATCAAATATACCCTTGCCACTTTCACATTGATTGTGACCATCCCGTGCCCCAAAATAAGTTAGGACTCAGCAATGCAGACAAAACACATTCACAAACACGCGCCAAGGTTCACTTCAATTGTCTGATGGCCGCAACTTAAGTTGGTATGAATCAGGCCCAAGAACGGGATTCCCTGTTATTTTTTTGTACTGGCGCAGGTATGAGTGGAACGTTAGGCTTTGGCCTTGAGCAACTTGATCCACTTAATATCCGACTCATCGTACCTGAACGTGCTGGGCTAGGCGAATCGTCACAAGATCCACAAAAATCGCTTTCACGTTTTGCGGCAGATATTGACGCGTTATTGCAAGCTCAGCAAATTGAGCAATATTCTGTTATTGGCTTTTCTCAAGGTGCTGTATTTGCCATGGCATTAGCTTTCTATGGCACCCCTAACACTTTATCTATTGTTGCTGGGCAAGATCAATTTGACTATCCCGCGACAAGCGCTTTATTAAAAGCCGATATTATCAATATGCAAGAGCAAGCCAGAAATACACCTGATGCGCTGTCTGATTGGTTACAGAAAAACGTGAGTGCACCTTGGTTACTGGCTTTTATACTCAATAGCAGCGCGACGGTTGATCAAAATGTTTACAATCAGCCCTCATTTTTGCAAGCCTATACTGACTGTATGAACCGAGCCTTTCTTCAAGGCAATTTAGGCTATGTGCAAGACTTATTGATCTCATTACAGCCTTGGCCTTTCCAGCCTGAAGAGATCCATTGCCCTGTTTCACTGTGGTATGGTGAGAAAGATGAAAGCACTGTTCATTCACCAGACTTTGGTAAAACCCTCGCAACGCGTTTCCCTAATTGCCAACATTTCGTGTTAGAAGATGATGGTGGTTCACTACTCTGGACACAAGCGGAGCGCATCTTAACCCATTTAGCTCCACAATAAAGGCGCCTTAAAAATATGTGGCTGAAATATCTAATTATCACAACTCAATTTCAGCCACTACAGGATAATGATCGGAATAATCAAAAAAGACTTTATTATTATAGTTATAACCAATTTTGCTTTTGATCACCCGTGTTTGCTGTTTAATTGAACGCATATTTTTGGCAAAAATATAATCCAAATGCCAACTTTGCCTAGTATCGGGATAAGCTTCTCTAATCACGTTATTGGTTGAAAAATCCCATGACGGTCGTGGATTAAAATGGTGAGGCTCTCCCCAACCAATAATATCTAATGCTTGCTCGTACTCTTCCGAACCATAATTAATATTTAAATCTCCCCCTAAGATTGTTATTTGACGATCTTCAGTGATTGAAGTTTCAACCCAATTAATTAACTGAGTAAGTTGGGCTTTGCGATGGGATGAAGGTGAGGTCATTAGGCAGAAGTTGTCATCCGATTGCAGATGAGTTCCTATGACTTGAAGCATTTTACCTTCTATTTCAATAACGGCTCTCACCCCACCTTTAGCACTGAAACGGTCAGCACCGCATCCTGCATCATCAAACAGTTGATATTCACGATAAACTATAGGATAACGGGAAACTATCGCGATCCCTGAATTGACCTGCTGAACCATATCCCATTCACCTTTTTTAGCATTCCAACAATGGTTTGAATCACAATAAGAGAGGACAGATTCATTATATTGTGCGGCAACCGGTGTGTGGTAAAAAAAGCCTAAACTCCTCATACCCGAAAAAAGCTTTTGTGCTGAATGAGTATTAAATACCTCTTGTAAAATAACGATATCAACATCATAGAATATATTATCTTTTATCATCGCATTAATGCGAGCATCTTGAGTGGATGCGCCAATACTAAAAAAAGGAATATGCAATAAATAGGTATTGAATGTCATCACTTTAATTTTATGTGGCATAGTTTTTCCTTATTCGTTTTCCATTAATAAATGTATAAATTTCTTTATCCTATCAATACTGTTTTATTGAAAACATTGAATTCACAATGACGACAAGGAGTATGCTAAACGAGACTAACATGCCTGAACATATTATTAATTAATGCATTACCTAAAGATTTTTGATGGATGATAACAATAAATAAAATAGTTTTATCTACTGTTAATAAAGGTAGGAGAAATATAGTTTCTAATATAATAGCGAATTAATATTTAAATTGTGCCTTGGGCCTATTTTAACTAGCCAAGGCACAATGTTAATTTACAGAAAATGCTCTGCTTAATAAGTGGTTTGATTAACGGTAAACAATACCACCGTCAGTCAAGATCGACTGCCCTGTAATATAGTCTGAATCATCACTTGCTAAAAATGCGACTAAACCAGCAACATCATCTGGAGTTTGAGCACGTCCTAATGCAATGCCTTCAACATATTTTTTATAGGTTTCACCTTTTGGTGCACCTGTAATTTCAGCAAAACGCTCATCAATTTCAACCCACATGTCCGTACCTACAATACCAGGGCAATATGCGTTAACGGTAATGCCAGAACTTGCATACTCTTTAGCAGCGGCTTGGGTCAATGCACGTACAGCGAATTTTGTAGCGGAATAAACACCTAGCATTGCAAAGCCGTCATGCCCTGCAATGGAAGAAGCGTTAATAATTTTCCCTTTTTGTTTACGCTGCTGGAATTTTTCACTCGCCGCTTGAATTCCCCACATCACACCATCGACGTTAATCTTGAAAATCAGATCCATATCTTCTTGGCGTACATCAGCAATAGGCTTAACTTGTGCAATCCCTGCGTTATTGATCATTACATCAAAACCACCGAGTTCAGCTTCTGCATGTGCAACTGCGGCAAAAACTTCCTCACGCTTACTGACATCAGCAGCAAATGTTGTCGCTTTACGGCCTAATGCTTCAATTTCTTTAGCCACATCCGCTAATTTTTCTTTTTTCAGGTCGACAAGTGCAATATTGGCACCTTCTTTCGCTAAACGTAATGCGATACCACGACCAATACCTTGTGCTGCGCCAGTAACTAAAATGACTTTATTATTCAGTGCCATAAGCTTTCTCCCAATAAGGATAGTTAAATGAATGACTCTAACTGATTAATACGTTAGCAAGATTAACAATAAGTTACAAAATCATGATATTAGACTACAACTATGTTCTATAGAGATAAATATGACTGTAATTGAGTGATAATCACTCGCATTTATGAAAGAAATAACTTTTAAAAGGGAAATAGGTAACAAATCGAAGTGGAACTACTCACAAAGAGGTATAGCAAAAAGTGCTATTTCCTCATATTTGTTTAAATAACAATCTATTTTATTGAGAATAAATTAGGCTGCCTAGAAGGCAGCCTAAAAATCAGACAAACTATAGGTTATTTTTTAGATGCTTGTAAGTACAACATATCTAAAGCAATGGTTGCTGCGGCCAATGCAGTGATATCAGATTGATCATAAGCTGGTGCGACTTCAACTAAATCCATACCAACGATATTTAACGGTTGTAAACCACGCAACAGTTTTAATGCACGATCTGAGGTTAATCCACCAATGACAGGTGTTCCGGTTCCCGGCGCAAAAGCAGGATCTAAACAGTCAATATCGAAAGTGAGATAAACAGGCATATCACCCACAATAGATTTAATTTGTTCGATCATCTCATCAACACCGCGATCATTAACTTGTGCGGCATCAATGACTGTAAACCCGTTATCACTTTCATGCTCTGTACGAATACCAATTTGTACAGAACGAGTCGGATCAATTAACCCTTCTTTTGGTGCATGGTAGAACATAGTGCCATGGTCATACTGGCTACCATTACCATAAGTGTCTGTGTGTGCATCAAAATGGACTAACGCCATTTTACCAAAATGCTTTGCATGGGCGCGCAACAGAGGCAAAGTCACAAAATGGTCACCGCCAAATGTTAAGCAGCGCTTGCCCGCCTCCAGCAATTTTTCTGTATGTGCTTGTAGCTTATCGCACATGTCTTGTGCATCACCAAAAGCAAACACCACATCGCCACAATCCACAACATTTAAGCGCTCTGTTAGTTTAAAATTCCATGGCCAACGATGGCTTTCCCACGCTAAGTTGGTAGATACCTGACGAATAGCAGCAGGTCCATGACGGCTGCCCGCACGACCAGAAGTTGCCATATCAAACGGCACCCCCGTTATCACCCACTCAGCATCTGAGTTATAAGGTTGAAAGTTTAATGGGAAACGTAAAAAGCCAAATGCGTTAGAAACCAGTGAATTATCGACCTGATTACCTAATGTGCTATTAATCATCACTCTTCCTCTATCAGTATTTGTAATCTGCAAATACTTTTATTATTTAGACTCATAGGTGGCTCTACACCACCTGTGATTAGCTACCGTTTATTTATCGCCAATTATTCGTCTTCTAAATAAGTATAGCCATAAAGCCCATTCTCAAACTCATCAACGAAATCTTTTTGCAACTGCTCGCTCAACCCAGTGCCTTTAACTTGCTCTGTAAAGCTTTCAAGCAATACTTCTGGTACTAGCTTCACATATTGCAGCATATCAGCGACCGAATCGCCTTCTTCACTTTGCAGATAACGCACGTTGCCTTGGCTATCAACCCAAACATCGATTGCTGCTGTATCGCCAAATAGGTTATGCATGTTACCTAGAATTTCCTGATAGGCCCCTATCATAAAGAAGCCGATCATGGGTGGGTTTTCAGGGTCGTATGCAGGCATTGGCATAGTTGTTTCAACACCGTCACCATCGACATAATGGTCAATAATACCATCCGAATCACAAGTGATATCCAATAATACCGCGCGACGGTCAAGAGGCTTATCAAGGCCTTCTATCGGTAAAACGGGGAACACCTGATCAATCCCCCAAGCATCTGGCAACGATTGGAATAACGAGAAATTCACATAGAACTTATCGGCCATCCGCTCTTGCAGCTCATCAATAATTGGACGATGAGCACGGTTACTGGGATCTAAGTCTTGTTGAATACGACGACAAATATTCAAATAAAGCTCCTCGGCCCACGCTCGCTGAGTCAGGTCGAGTACACCATGAGCATACTGCGTATGCGCTTCTTGTAAATCAAACTGACTATCATGGAGCCATTCACGTAACGAACGGCTATTACCTTGGTGCTGCATTGATTCCCAGGTTTCCCACAATGAAATCAATGAACGCGGTGCATCCTCATCGGGAGGAGATGTTTTGGTAAATTCATTTCGCTCCACCCCGATCACATTAGAAACTAAGACCGTATGATGTGCGGTCAATGCACGCCCTGATTCGGTGATCACCGTCGGATGTGGTAAATCAAACTCCTCACACGCATCACCAATCGCCCAAATCACATTATTCGCATATTCATTTAAACCATAGTTTACTGAACAATCTGATTGGGAGCGCGTTCCTTCGTAATCCACACCTAAGCCGCCACCCACATCAAAACATTGAATTTTTACACCTAAACGGTGCAACTCAACATAAAAACGTGCAGATTCACGGACACCTGTCGCGATATCACGAATATTCGCCATTTGTGAACCAAGATGGAAATGCAGCAACTGTAAACTTTCTAGGCGACCTGCCTGACGTAAAATTTCAACAAGTTGTAAAACCTGTGTTGCCGCTAAACCAAATTTTGATTTCTCGCCACCACTTGCCTGCCATTTGCCTGACCCCTGCGACGCCAAACGAGCACGAACGCCTAAACGAGGTGTCACATTCAAGCTTTCCGCTTCTTTAAGAACAACCTCAATTTCAGACATTTTTTCGATAACAAGGTAAACCTTGTGACCTAATTTTTCCCCGATAAGCGCTAATCGAATATATTCACGATCTTTATAACCATTACAAACAATAACGGTACGAGTACGGCCGGCATTTGCTAGCACAGCCATCAATTCAGCCTTCGACCCTGCCTCTAGTCCAAGCGGTTCACCTGAATTGACTAATGATTCGATGACTCGACGCTGCTGGTTGACCTTAATCGGATAGACCAGAAAATAGTCGCCTGTATAGCCGTACGATTCACGAGCACGCCTAAATGCCGCATTAATTGAGCGCAAACGGTGCTGTAAGATTTGTGGGAAACAGAATAATGCGGGTAAACGCAAGTGCTCCTGCTCCTCTTTAACTTGATTAACAAGTTCGGCTAGATCAATAGACGTGTCTGGGTTATCAGGATTTGGGCAAACACAGACATTTCCGCGCTCATTCACCTGATAGTAACCACCGCCCCAATACGCGATGTTATACGTCTGGCGCATTTTGCGAGCGATATTATCATTCATAACAAACTCCTTTATGGAGGGGTGAGTGACGCTTTCTCCGGCCAGACAGCGACCCGTCCTAAGACGTGGCTCTGCAAGGCAGTTATGTCGGGGAAACAGCTATTACTCGGATTAATTAAAGTGCTTAGAACATCTAAACGGTGACAAATACAACCATTTGGCTGACAGTTACTGACTGATAGCCAAGGGTGTACTAGGAAGATGATAGTAACTTCGAGAAGAAGTAAATAAAGACAGGAAAGTAAACGCCAAAAACACGCGGCGATCCGCATTTAGCTGCTGATTACTGTTATTCAGTAGATTATGGATCATTACCCATTAACCCCCAATATAACTGTTTAATCTTTATCAATAGCGAGAAAGATAAACACTCCTGATAGATAGCAGGCACATTGTACGCCTACTGGTATATAACGGAACATTTTTAACTAACCGTCACGGTCGCTGTTTATACATTGATTAGGCAGAAATTGCAAAACGTTATTGGCTTAATAGAAATAAAATTTGTAAGGCTCGTCTTTTTACTTATTGTTTTTCTGTCAAACGTAAAAACAGGTAGCACTTTTTTTGTTAAAACATTAAAATAGACGTCTAGATGTTAAAACATCCAATTACAATCAGCGAATTCTTAAGGTATTAATCTCATGGCTACACATCTCTTTACTTCTGAGTCTGTATCGGAAGGGCATCCTGATAAAATTGCCGATCAAATCTCTGATGCGGTTCTTGATGCGATTCTTGAGCAAGATCCAAAAGCTCGCGTTGCTTGCGAGACCTATGTCAAGACAGGTATGGTGATGGTCGGGGGAGAAATCACCACCAGTGCTTGGGTTGATATTGAAGAGATCACACGTAAAACCGTTCGCGAAATTGGTTATACCAGCTCTGACATGGGTTTTGATGCAAACTCGTGTGCGGTTTTAAGTGCGATTGGTAAACAATCACCTGATATCAACCAAGGTGTTGACCGCGCAGACCCATTAGAACAAGGGGCTGGCGACCAAGGTATTATGTTCGGTTATGCGACAAACGAAACTGACGTTCTGATGCCTGCACCAATTACTTATGCTCACCGTCTGGTACAGCGCCAAGCAGAAGTTCGTAAAAATGGCACTCTGCCATGGTTACGTCCAGATGCCAAAAGCCAAGTCACTTTCCAATATGACAACAACGAAATTGTTGGCATTGATGCGGTTGTTTTATCCACACAGCACGCAGAAGATATTAAACAGCAAGATTTACATGAAGCTGTAATGGAAGAAATTATTAAACCAGTTCTTCCAGCAGAGTGGTTAGTGCCAACAACAAAATATTTTATCAACCCAACAGGTCGCTTTGTTATCGGTGGGCCAATGGGCGACTGTGGTTTAACTGGTCGTAAAATCATCGTTGATACCTATGGCGGCATGGCTCGTCACGGTGGCGGTGCATTCTCCGGTAAAGATCCTTCTAAAGTAGACCGTTCAGCGGCTTATGCTGCTCGCTATGTTGCCAAAAACATTGTTGCAGCCGGCTTAGCTGATCGCTGTGAAATCCAAGTCTCCTATGCAATTGGTGTTGCAGAGCCAACTTCAATCATGGTTGAAACATTTGGTACAGGTAAAGTTCCAGAAGCGCAACTGGTTCTGTTAGTGCGTGAATTCTTTGATTTACGCCCATACGGCTTGATTCAAATGCTGGATTTACTACATCCAATTTACCAACAAACGGCTTCTTACGGGCATTTCGGTCGTTCTCAATTCCCTTGGGAAAAAACAGACAAAGCCGCTATTTTACGTGAAGCTGCTGGCCTAAAATAATTAGCCAAACCAATAAGCCCCACACTGTGGGGTTTATTTCTTTATTCATCCTCTATCTTATTTCCTCGCTTAAATTCATTTTTAGAACTCCTTGAGCAAAAGTACAATTCTCCTAAACTAATTGGGCTAAAGAATATAATCATCACGTTTGTGCCTTATCATACCTATAGAATAAGTATTGCCATGTAATAATTTTTATATTAGCAATGATTCGCACTTAGAAACGCATATCTCATATTTATTTCATTTCATAGTGGAAAGAGATAAGTGGTTATAAAAAACCAGTTAAAGGCGGTAGTGTCTATAGAGAAAACGTTTATTTACTATGGAATAATAAACGTAATGAAATCGTAGAAGAAGCCAACCCTAGATATATTAGGTATTTTTATAACTAGGGTAGCTCAGCGTCATCCAAGCCTACAATATGCAAGATATTATGTATGCTTTCTATTATACCGTAGATAAATTTTCAATAAAACTTGATGTATCAATCTTCTTTATTAATCGCTCTTTCCACCAAGAGAAATTACCACCTTGACTTGATGGATGCCAAGCTAGCCAAATAAATTGATCATCTTTAGGGATCTCTACCGGAACAATGACTAACTCTTGGTTCTTTAACTCTTTTTTAATATGTGAAGGACAAATAAACCCATACCCTATTCCTTGCTTAATTAAGACTAATTTACTTTCTAAATCGCAAACCAATATTTGCCTTCCTAATATGACTTCTTTTTCTCTATTAATTGATAGCTCATGGCTACTATCTGCAATTTCAACGTGGATATCGTTTATTAACTGATTTCTCGTTATTATCGTTTTTTGTGAAGCAAATGGATGTGATGGGGAAACACAAAGGGCAAAACTAAGTTTTCCTAGTAGTTGGGTTCTTACCTTTATGTTTTCAGGGATCCCCCCAAGAGCAATAATAAAATCTGCTCTATTTTCTTTTAATGCATCCCAAGCCCCTGTCATTGCTTCTCTTAGGATTGAAATATGAACATCACCATTTGCCTTAATATAATCACGAATATCTTGAACAAAGATATCTAGCGGTAGAAATTTTTCAACCACAATACGAATTTGGTTATCAAATGTTGGAATATTTCTCACTCTATTTTCGAGATCTTGCACTGCATTTAAGATCCATGCCCCCTCCTGTAATAAAAATTCCCCCCTCCTTAGTTAAACGAATTACAGGTCCATTACGGTGAAAAAGCTTAACTTTCAATCGACTTTCTATATTTAATACTTGATAGGAAATCGCAGACGGTGTTTTATGCAATACATCTGCCGCTGTTGAAAAAGAACCTGTTTTTTTGATAGTGCTTATTATATTAATTGCATCCACGGATAATCTAGTCATATAAGCTCCTAATTAATTTAAATAGCTAATACAATGATTTCAGCGCATTAATATTTAGTCGACTTCATATATAGAACTATCATAATGTTGTTCATAAACAATCAAGAAACATCCTAATCTACTAACTTAATAGTCATTAATTTTCTTAGTAGATATATAATTAATAAATAGAATTAAAATAAAAGTCATTGGTAATATAAAATAATAGATCTTATAGAAGTATATCTTTATGAAAAACAGCGCTCACTTAACGCTGGATAATTATAGAGGGAAATAGACTCCCTCTATAATAAATATTAATATCAATTTATTTAGCAAGACTATTACCTAAACTCGAATTCATGCTATTTAAAATATCACCATTATCCGCATCAATTTCCCATGCAAATAATCCTCCAAGTTTGTTCTCTAACACATACTTCCCTTTTGCTTGCACTGAACGTTGATCGTCAAAGGTAATCAGATCCCCTGTTGATGCTTTAAATACATAGGGCGCTTCTGCGACTTCATCATAGCTATATACCCATTGTCCGCTCATATACTGATTTTTGATTTGGCGATAATCAACAACTCCATTTTCCCATGTCCCTGCAACTGGGCCTGTCGCTTTCCCTGTAAATGGATTACCGTTGGTATAGCCATTCACCCCCCGTCCATCCACGCCCATACATCGCTGCACCTACCACGATTTTCGCGGGATCAACACCTTGATTCAATAAAGCATTTACCCCATTAACCGTTGTATATTCCGTATCTGGACGCCAACTGGAGGCATTAAGTGCGGTTTGGTAAGCCAAGTGTATTTAAATCAAATGCACCATAAAAGTCGTAGCTCATCATAAAAAAGTGATCAACCGATTTTTGTACCTGACCAAAATCGACTTTATCTATTTTGGCTTTCGCGGCACTAATAGCTGATGTTAATTGATATTCGCGCCCGGTTTCTTTCTCTAATTCATCCAACATCGCGCGAAGCTCTTGCATCAACAATAAATAAGTTTCACCATCTTTATCTGACGCTAATGTGGTGCTGGCTCCATTTGCACCAGGATATTCCCAATCGATATCAACACCATCGAAGAATTTCCATGTCAACAAAAACTCTTTGACAGACGTTACAAATTTGTCTCGTTTGGTTTTATCCTTCATTGCATAAAATGGATCTGATAATGTCCATCCACCAACAGAAGGTAATATTTTCAAATGGGGATAGGCTTGCTTTATTGCCATTAACTGCCCAAAGTTACCTTTATATGACAATGAAGTTCCTGTTTGAGAGACATTAATTGCAGCCCAAGGATCATGAATAGTCACTTTATAGTCATCCCTACCTGTACATGACTTCTGCAATGACTCAAAACTACCTTCAATTTGCTTTAAGCTATCATTAATTCCATTTCCGCCGCATATAGGAATAAAAGCATACAAAATATGAGTAAGATTTTGTGCCGGTATTTTATCGGCAGAAAATTTCCGTCCATATATTCCCCATTCAACAAAATATGCAGCAACGACTTTTCCTGAGTCTTGCTTGTAAGCTTGGTTATTTTCTAAAAGTTGCGTTTGCAACGGAGCAAAATGACTTCCATCTGTATCTTGGACTGTAATTTCAACCACATCACTAAAATTACATTCGTCGCCATTGCATAGTGCAACCTTCAATTTATACTTCCCGCCTTTAGATATTGAAAGGCTTGCTTGACCTGAAGAGCTGGTTGAAGGACCACTCCATACCTCTTGGTCATTCAAATACACTTTTGCCGTAGTTCCATAATCTCCATACCATAAATCCCAGGAGACATTAAAAGTTGCCGCCTCTTTTCTCGTCACTAATAATTCATATTTATCCTCATTAGGGTTAATTTCAACAATGCTATAGGTGTTATCCATCCATTGAATTGTGGGCTTTCCGGGCAACGCTGCATATGCAAACTGAGTAGCACAATGACCGATAAGTGCTGCTAGCATTAACTTATTTAGTCTAAACATGTTTTACCCCCTTAATGTGTTAAGGAATACGGGATATTTTATTGAGTTCAACAATTAATCGTTCGATATTAATCGCTGATATTGACATCACTAACTTGGTAGAATGCATTTGACGTATCATAAACATCCCACACCGCAAGGATGACATGATAGCCAGAGCGATCTTTCGGCACATCACACTCGATTTCTGTGACGACTGGTGGTCTAACGCCATTTTCATATTTGACACAGAAAGGCGTTAAATCGAAAGAATCGCGTGTGAGTGGCTGTGATGGGTCCCAATCAGGCTTAGTGATAAAATACCGCCAGCTATCGGTAGAATGCACAACGGTTAAATACCAAGCAAAGGTATTTTTCCCCGTTTTAAGCTCACTTTTTACCCACCGGGTCGGCGACTGTTCATCCATTTCAGAGTGAGCTGCTATCGCAGCACTGGCAATGACTCCATCAGCCGGACCAGCCTCAGGGAATCCTTTTGGTGCTTCAAAACTATGTGGGTCATAAGGTACTTGATTGCCACAGCCCGTATTTTTTAATTCAGTGGTATTACGCACCGAACATAAATAAGCACGACTTGGTGGCTCTGTTGTATAACCATGTGCTAGGGCAAACTGAGAAACGCCTAGTAATAGCGATCCTAAACAGCTTAAGGATATAAGATGCTTAAATTGATTTTTCATAATGCACCTCTTTATTCACTTTATAATAAATGTTTTTTAAACAGTGCGATTAATAGCCATCACACGGTTCATTTATATTATTATCAGTTTAAAAGCGTTTTTTATGAATAAATCAACGAGCTAAATTAAATATTTATCATGATAAGTATTTTTTTAAATATGAATAGATATATTTTTATATGAAAATAGAAAAGCAGAAATGTTATTTAATAGATATCACTAATCTTTAATAAAAAATTCAGCCCCTTTAAATTTGGGGCTGACGCTATTATTTTTTGAATAATTGAAAAACAGACATGCCCGCAATCATGGCTAATGTAAAAATGATCCCTTGTGTTAACCCCATCCCCGTTAATAGCAATGCAGGCCCTGGACAAATACCGGCTAATCCCCAACCAAGTCCAAATAACACACTCCCTATCACTAGAGGCTTATCAATTTTTTGATTGGTCGGGATCTGCATAGGGCATTTTAATACACTAGCTTGACGTTTTTTGGCGAAGGCAAATGCAATTGCACTGATCACCATCGCCACTGCCATAGTGACTAATAAAGAAGGATCCCAATTACCCGTAATATTTAAGAAGCTAAGAATTTTAGCCGGATTTCCCATCCCCGCTAATAATAGCCCCAAGCCAAATAATAAACCTGAGATTAATGCGATAATAACTGGCATAACTTTATCCTCTTAATCCCAATAAATTTATAACCGCTACCGTCGCAAATGCCACTAACATAAAAGTGATAACCGCAACTATCGAACGCCGAGAAAACCTCGCCATACCACAAATTCCGTGACCACTTGTACAGCCACTCCCTAATCGCGTACCAAAGCCGACGAATAAACCGGCGAGGATAAGGATAGGGGTGCTCGTCGTGATCGACACTTCCGGTGAAAAGAAAAAGAGCGTAAATAAAGCAGGAGCCGCCATAATCCCGAGCACAAATGCCACCTTCCAAGCGGTATCCCCTGCAATCGGTTTTAAAACGCCACTTAAAATACCGCTGATACCAGCAATTCTGCCATTAAAAAGAAGTAATAGGGAAACTGCCGCGCCAATTAATAAGCCTCCCATCGCAGCTGACCAAGGGGTAAAATTAGCCCAATCAATAGACATCATTATTTCTCCTGAACCGGACAATAAAGTTGGTAAAGTGTATTCAGTAACGTGAAGAGCTTTTCATCGGCAATCGCATAATAAATTCGTTTACCTTCACGACGTGTCATCACGAGCCCTTCATGACGCAATACCGTTAGTTGTTGAGAAAGGGTTGGTTGCTGTATGCCCAGCGACGTTTCAAGATCGCTCACACACGCCTCACCTTGCGTTAACTGGCATAACAGAAGTAATCGATCCGGATTACCTAATGTTTTCAGCAATGATGACGTTTGTGTTGCAGCCTGCTTCATCGCCAAAAGCAATTGGTTTGTAGAGTCCTCGCTCATAAATCCTCCCAATAAATACATTATCATAAAATATAATATATATTTTTATATAATGATAGCCAATAATGCTTGTTTCCTCATATCGGCTTATATTATGCTTAGTTATATGAAAACCGTTCGAATCCCCATTTATCTTCAACAAAAAGCCATGCGCATGCTGAGGGCAAAACTGAATTTAGCCCAACAAAAGCTGGAACAAATCTTTCCAGAACCAACACTTAACTATAAGCAGCGAGGAACAACAGCAGGGAGTGCCTACTTAAAAGAGTGGGAAATTCGTTTAAATGCTGTCTTACTGATTGAAAATGGTGATAGCTTCATTAATGAGGTGATCCCTCATGAGTTGGCTCATCTATTAGTGTATCAAGTCTTTGGCCGTAAAGGCATTGCTCCCCATGGCAAAGAGTGGAAGTGGATGATGGAACACGTTTTAGACGTTCCCGCAAAACGTACACATCGCTTTGAAGTCACGTCCGTCAAAAGTCGCACTTTTACCTACCATTGTGCGTGTTCCACAACACACGAATTAACCATTAGAAGACATAATAAAATTGTCAGAGGGGAGAATCAGTATTTGTGCCGAAAATGTGGGGAGGTTTTAAAACAGAATGAGTGGGTGAATGCGGCAGATGTTGAATAACACTGCCGCATCAAGTCGATGGTGTGTCTTTAGGCGAACTCCGTCATTACCAATTTGGCAATTTCGAAGTAAATAATTAGACCCGTTCCATCAATGAAGGTTGCAATAAACGGCGCAGATACTACTGCGGGGTCAACTTTTAATTTCTTCAATACCATTGGGATAATCGAAGAAACAATTGCACTCCACATGGTGATAGCAACAATAGTTAGACTTACTACAATCGTCACTTCAGCGCCCACACCCAGTATCCATGCCCTAATCAAAGCAGCTGCACCAATAGTCACGGCCACTAAGAAAGAGGTTGATACTTCTTTTTTCAATACCGCGCCCAAATTACGTAGGCTCACTTCCCCTAGCGCCATCGCCCTGACAAGGGTTGAAGTGATTTGCGTTCCACTGTTCCCGCCCGTTCCAATTAATAATGGAATAAAGAAGGCCAGAGAAATCGCAGCTTCTAATTGCTCTTCAAAGGCTTTTAATACTGTACCGGTATAAGCTTCCGCAACAAATAGCATTAATAGCCATACGACACGTTTACGCCATAACGTAATAGGGCTGGTTGCTAAATAAGGCTCTTCAAGTGGTGTAGTCGCCCCTTGAAGTTGTGCGTCTAACGTATTCTCATCTTCAATTAATTCAGCAATATCTTGAGGACGTAATACCCCCCATCAATTTGCCAAATTGAACAACGGGTATCATATCCAAACCACTATGGTTGATCAGATCATAAACATCATGACGTGATTGATCAGGCGCCACTGAAAAGTAGTTGTGTCTCATAATATCGGATACAAGCAACCCTTCATCCGCCGCTAATAGCGATTTGACTGAAAGAATACCATTTAAATAATTTTCCTGATCAACAACAAATAAATACGTTGGGATCTGCTCACCGTCTAAGTGTTCGATCAAATTCTTTTTCACGCAAGCAACAGAATCCGCAATAGAAACAGGCAAATAAGATTGGCTCATATATGCGCTGACAGTTGCGTCATCAATTTTTGGTTGCTGAGTGTTGTTGTTATTCAGGCGTGCGCCTTTCATTGCGGACTGAGCAATTGCTACAGATCCCGCTTTGTTCTGGGTAGTGAAAGTCATTTTTTTAGTCCCTAGTTACTGTTGTTTACTCAAACAGTACTCACATAGGGGGCGAAACCAGATGAGAGAATGCGGTGGCTATCTCTACGTCTCGGTTTTAGCACTATACAACGTATCCAACTTACATTGGAAGTTACATGGGGGATATACCTTCGTTCGATATATCCTGTCCTGATCTTGGGCGTCTCTCGACGTCGTCAGATCAGTAACCTGTGTTTGTATAGGAGCCTCGCCTAACGAGATACTGCACTTTTGATGCGACGCGAATTATAACCATAAGATTATTAATTACCACCCCGAAAATAGCGTTAATAACACATGTTGATTATCTTGTTTAGGTTTTGTTTAAGTTGATGTATGACAACAATTCGTCGCGTTACTAAATGTAACCAAGCATGTATTAATATTTTATTCACTGTTCAAAATACGCTGCTTTTGACTTATTTTTTACACGTGAATAAAAAACGTAGTTACCCGATTAATAAATTTATAACGCAATGACAAAAAAGGAAAATTACTTGATTTTATCTAATTTATTTTATCTTTCATCCTAAGGTAAAAGAATAATATTGAATATATTAATTTGCATTATTATAATTTTTTGAATAATCTATACTATATAAAACAAACCCGCCAAACAGGTAAATTATTTTATTTCTGTCACATCTTATTTAATTTTAATCAACCATCATAAAAAACGTCTTAATAAGAGAATGCACTTAATGCATTATTTAATTCGAAAAAAGTCTCAGCTTATTAGTATTTCAAAATAAAAATACATAATCACATATTAATTTAGTGGTTAATATATTTATTTTTATTTTAAAATACTGCAAGGTTAATTAAAGAGTGAAGTTTTAATTATGGACAGAACCATTGTCGGTATGCTGACAAATCTAACATTTCGAGTGAATGATGAGATAAAAATCGCCGCTATATCAGCGTTAGGAGATTATAAAGCAACTATTGAACACCAAGAAGCTATTGTTCGTATTATCAATCTTTGCCAAGATCCAAATAAAGAGATTGCAGTATCAGCTATCAACACATTAAGTAAATTATCCGTTTATTTTATACCTGAAGGATATACACTTAAATAAACTCGTTTAATGTGTTATATCGATATTCAGTTACCTTTTATTATATAATAACTTACAACCAATTACGTATTTTTGTTTAATAAATAATACATAGGTCACTGTCTCATTACTTAGCCACTATAATGAGACAGTTCATTGATGAGGTCACTTACGCTATTTCTGTATCACCTTGTAATTGGCAGCTACAAGCCAAGACATAACCGGCCGCAATCTCTTCTTCTGTCAATGTCATGGTACTGCTCGTCGTATAATTGCCTGAGAGTACTTTTATTTTACAGCTACCACAAACACCAGCACGGCAAGCCGCAATGACTGGCTGTTTATTTTGTTCTAAAGCCGACAGCAACGACGTTCCGACAGGAACTTTAAAATCGACCAAACGGTGGCGTATTTTTAATGTCACTACGTCTTCACTTTCAACCGGCTCCGGCTCTAGCGAAAAACGTTCCATAAAGAAATGATCAGCAGGTACACCTAGGCTTTTAGCGAATTGCTGAGCATTCTTCATATAAGGTGTAGGCCCACAAGTCATGACCACTCTAGCGCTAATATCCGGCACCAAGGCAGAAAGTTTCTCAAGGGTTAATCGCCCTTCTGCGACGCCACCATTATCTGGCGTTTCCGCCATAATGCACAGTTGTAATCGAGATGGATATCGCTCAATCAACTGATCCCATTCATCCGCAAAAATGACTTGTTGGCTATCACGCACGTTAAACAAAACTTTGACATCCGCCTGAGGCCGATTAGCCATCAACCAACGCACCATCGACATAATTGGCGTCACACCACAGCCAGCGGCTAACATCAGATATTGGTTACTATTGAGCTCTGCACAGGTAAACTCCCCCTGAGCGTCAGAAAGCCAGAGATAATCACCGGGTTTTACTGCCCCCGTTAACCAGCATGATCCTGTGCCTTGTTCTAAGCGTCTTACCGTAATCGTGATAAAACGGCTTTGCCCAGGTGTCGATGAAATCGTATAAGCTCTCATGATTTCATCGCTGTTTTTAATACTAACAAGTGCATATTGACCGGGTGAATATGTATAAAAGTCGTGATTGATTAAATTAATCGTCCATACATCGGAGGTTTCTTGATGAATAGAATGTATTTGCATTCTATTTGGACATAAACTACTCGGCATTGTCATCCTATCACTCCAATTGGGGGGAAATATCCCCCCTTCACTCTTAATATTAAGCAGGCAAAATTTCAGCTAGATCTTGTTCAACTGTTGTAATGCTACGCATACCGAATTTTTCGTTCAGCACATTTAATAAGTTTTCAGTTAAGAAACCAGGTGCTGTTGGGCCGGTATAAATATTTTTAACGCCCAGCGACAACAGCGTCAGTAAAATAACAATCGCTTTTTGTTCAAACCAAGACAGAATCAAACTCAATGGTAAATCATTAACGCCACAACCTAATTTTTCGGCTAAGTTCACTGCAAGCATGATTGCTGAATAAGCATCATTACACTGACCCACATCTAGTAAACGAGGCAAGCCTTCCAATGTACCAAAGTCTAATTTATTGAAACGATATTTACCGCATGCCAACGTGAGAATTAAGCAGTCTTCCGGTACACTGCGAGCGAAATCCGTATAATAACTACGCTCACCACGGCTACCATCACAACCCCCTACTAAAAATACGTGACGTAATTTTTTCTGTGAAACTAAATCAATTACGGTATCAGCGGCACTCAATAATGTTTGACGACCAAAACCAACCGTAATTTTGTGTTCAATTTCTGTATATGGGAAGCCATTCATTGATAGAGCTTGATTGATCATTTCAGAAAAATCATCTCCCGTTAAATGTTTCGCTCCAGGCCACCCCACGATACTGCGAGTCCAAATACGATCTTTATACTGACCGACATCAGGGTCGATAATACAGTTTGAAGTCATCAGCACAGGACCCGGGAATTTCGCGAATTCCGTTTGCTGATTTTGCCAACCACTACCATAGTTACCAACAAGGTGTGAATATTTTTTAAGTTCAGGGTAACCGTGAGCAGGTAACATCTCACCGTGAGTATAAATATTAATCCCCGTTCCTTCCGTTTGTTCTAACAACATTTTCAAATCTTTCAGGTCATGGCCTGAAATAAGAATACATTTACCAGCAACAGGGCGAACATTGACCTCTGTTGGCACAGGGTGACCAAACTCCCCTGTTTCACCTGCATCTAGAATTTCCATGACTTTGAAATTCATTTGGCCAATCGCCATCGCGTTATCAAGCAGTTCATTCATATCCGCTGGTAACGTACCGAGCCACGCCATGATTTGATGATATTGACGATAAATCTCATTATCATATTGGCCCAATACATGAGCATGCTCCATATAAGCGGCAGCACCTTTTAGCCCATATAAGCAAAGCATGCGTAAGCCATGAATATCATCACCCACTTGTGCTTTATCAATATCAAGTGCGAACGCTTCGGCTTGTTTTTGCAAGGTCGCAATATCGTTGCCATTTAATTGGATATTAATCAGGGGGTGATTAAACACAATGGCACTATTTTTAGCTTGGCATTGCTTGATTAATTTATCACGCAGATAAATCGCTTCACGTGCATAGCCAATAATACGCTCTGAATCAAAGTTAACGTTTGTCAGTGTTGAGAAAAAAGCTCGAGGAGCAAAGCTATCGACATCGTGGTCAATAATTCCCAATTCACGGGCCGTAACTGCACTCGCCGACAGACTTTGTAGTACAGCCACTAATAAATCTTGCAGGTCAGACGTTTCCGCCGTTTTACCGCACATACCCTGCGCGTATGCACAGCCATTGCCAGCTGGAGTTCTAATTGTTTGTTCACATTGCACACAGTACATGTTCATTGCCTCATAAGTTGCATTTTGAATACAACATTAAGATTAAACCTTTTTCGATAATAAGAAAGCGGATTTAAAGCTTATCTGATGCTTTATTGATCTATATTAATGTTTTTAGTAAATGAGAACTATTTGCATCTATCTCACTAATAAAATAAGGAAAATTAGCCTTATGACAGTATCCTTAAGATAAATAGTTTCATTTTTGCTCGAATTAGTACTTGCTAAATTTGATTTGTTAACTTGATAATACCCGCGCTTAATTTGTTAGGTACAAAAAGATTTCACTTAGTTAGTAAATGGCTTAAAGGATTTTTTATGAAGAAAAAGACTATTCTTGCAGTGACTATCTGCACATTATTCGCGGCGGGTGTTACCAATGCTGCTGAGGTTTATAACAAAGATGGCAATAAACTGGATGTTTACGGTCAAATTGATGTTCGCCACTATTTTGCCGATGCAAAAAGCGGGGAAGATGGGGATGATTCACGAGTCCGTTTAGGGTTTAAAGGTGACACGCAAATTACAGACCAGTTAATTGGTTTTGGTCGTTTTGAGTGGGAAACGTCGACCAATAAAGCGGAAACCAGTAATGATAACCAAAATCGTTTAGCGTACGCTGGATTAAAATTTGCAGACTACGGCTCACTTGATTACGGTCGTAATTATGGTGTGATTTATGATACCAATGCTTGGACAGACGTATTGCCACTTTGGGGTGCTGATACCATGGATCAAGAAGATACCTTCATGATGGGCCGTAACCGCAATTTACTAACTTATCGTAATAACAATGGTTTTGGTTATATTGATGGTTTAAGCTTCGCTCTACAGTACCAAGGTAAAAATGGCGATCAAAATAAATCAACCGGCTCAAGCGCATTAGATAACAATGGTGATGGCTACGGTTTTTCTACCGCTTATGAATTAGGTTGGGGTCTCTCAATTGGTGGCGGTTATTCAAATTCATCGCGTACGCCAAGCCAGAATAATATTAAAACGGGAGCAACAGGAAAACGCGCCGAAGCTTGGAACGTTGGCAGTAAATTAGAACTTGATGAGTTATATTTAGCCGCGATGTATGGGCAAACACTCAACACAACCCGATTTGGCGACGATGACGCTGAGGCGATTGCCAACAAAACAGAAAATCTTGAACTAGTTGCATTGTATTCGTTCGATTTTGGCCTGACACCCTCCATTGGCTATAACCAATCTAAAGGTAAAAACCTAGGTAATTATGGCAATAAAGACTTAGTGAAGTATATTGCGGTTGGTGCATCCTACGATTTCAACAAGAATATGGCCGCTGTCATTGATTACAAAATCAATTTATTAAAAGATAACCAATTCACCGATGACTATGGTATCAATACAGACAATGTGCTTGGCTTAGGTTTAATTTACCAATTTTAAATCTATTTAAGTAATTCACCCCCATTATGGTTTTCATAGTGGGGTGAATTCCATCATACGCAATTATCCCCAAACGTCCTGTCATTCCCCGACTTAAATATTAACTTACCGATTATTTTATTAACAAATCTAATAAACTTTAGCGCATATCCCTTATTATTTACTTAAACTAGCTTACTTTATACAGATATTATAAATGATTACACATTTATGACTTATTAATTTCACTTTAATTAAATAACGTCATATTCCAATAATTAAAAAAAGTAAAGTCTTACGTTTTATTTGCTTTGTTTATTAAATAAAATACCTGACAATAAAATTGTGGTATGGTTTGACATACTGCTTGTCATACTAAAATTACAATAAGTTGCTATACATCACTAATAGAGAGTCATAAAAAGATGTCTGAACAAAGTTCAATGAGTCAATCCGCAATGAAATATCGTTTCGGAATACTCAGACGATTAAAAGAATCTAATAAGACCCCATTTGGCATATTGCTTTTATCCGCGGTCATTGGTGCATTTGTTGGCTTGGTGGGAACCTTATTTGAACTAGGCACAACATGGGTGAGCAACTATCGAAGCAGTTCTGTTAATGAACTTATTACCGACAAATGGCTACTTATTCCTGCTATGTTTGCAGTATCTGCAATATTAGCGATGATAGGCTATTATCTCGTCAAGAAAATCTCACCAGAGTCAGGGGGATCAGGGATACCTGAAATTGAAGGGGCATTACAAGACCTACGCCCTGTACGATGGTGGCGCGTTATCCCCGTTAAATTTTTTGGTGGATTAGGTGCATTAGGCTCTGGAATGGTGCTAGGCCGCGAAGGCCCAACAGTACAGCTCGGCGCCAATATCAGCCAAATGTTTTATGATATTTTTCGTATTAAAGATAATGAATCACGTCATACGTTATTAGCTGCGGGTGCAGCAGCGGGGCTATCAACGGCGTTCAATGCCCCACTGGCAGGTATCTTATTTATTATTGAAGAGATGCGTCCACAGTTTAAATATAGCTTAATATCCATAAAAGCGGTGTTTATTGGTTCAATTACCTCTACCATTGTCTACCAATTAATCAGTGGTCAAGCCGCCATCTTAAATATTGGACAATTTTCATCTGCCCCCTTAAATACATTATGGCTTTATTTAATTTTAGGAATGCTATTTGGGGTGATTGGTATTTGCTTTAACCGCTTTTTGCTTTATCTACAAACGAAATTCCTCGCATTTTATCAAAATAAAGTTTCTCGTTTTGTATTAATGGGAGGCCTAATCGGTGGATGCTGTGGTGCTATTGGTGTTTATACTCCTGAAGTTGTTGGAGGCGGTTTTTCTGTGATCCATCAAATGGTAGCAGGAAGTTTTACTGTATCGGTCTTAATACTGTTTTTTGCCCTACGCTTCCTCACATCCACTATCAGCTTTAGCTCTGGTGCCCCCGGTGGTATTTTCTCTCCACTACTCGCTTTAGGTACGCTTTTTGGGGGCATTTACGGTTACTGCGTGTTAGAACTTTTTCCGGATTACCACATTGAAGTGGGCACTTTTGCTATTGCGGGTATGGGCGCTTTATTTGCTGCGACAGTCAGAGCGCCGCTAACGGGGTTAGTATTAGTACTTGAAATGACCAGTAACTACCAACTTATTTTACCTATGATTATTACCTGTCTAGGCGCGACCATGGTGGCGCAATTTTTAGGTGGTAGACCACTTTACTCGGTTTTATTAGAAAGAACATTGCAAAGAAGTGCGCAAGAAAAATCAGCAGAGCAAACCAAAGCGGCGAGCTAAGCTTAATCAACCAGCGGGATGTTTTACACATCCCGCAATTGTCTTAACCTAATCAAACACTACCGCTTTTTGGCAATTAATGTCGCGAAATTAAGTTTTATACGGTTACCTTGCGCATCCGTTCTATGCAGATGACCAGGATTTTCATTATATTTTAAAATCTCCCAGTCTTTGTAATATTCATGCAACTCCCCTGCTTTGAGAAAGCATTTGAATGGGATCAAATCTAAAGGAGCATCTGGCGTTTCAGCAGCACATACGATCACATTAACACCACCCGGTAATGTGTGTGCTTGCATGTTAGCAATAACATCCGCAATACGTTCACGCTGCAAAAACATTAATACAACGGTAGAGATGATTAAATCATAATCGTCTTTGATTTGATGGCTATTAATATCATAAATCGCAGTTTTAATATTTTCTATACCAGCTTGTTTTTTGACAAATTCAATGGCCTGAATATGTTGTGGGTTAATATCTACCGCTGTCACGTCATAACCTTGCAATGCAAGATAGAAGCTATTGCGTCCACGTCCTGATCCTAAATCTAACGTTTTACATGGCTGAGACAGGTTATTTTCACACAAAAATCTCACTTCCGAATGTGGGATAGTTAAGCCATATTCTTTATAGAATTTGATATCGGGATGACATAAAAAGGAGAGTTGGCACTGCATATCATCGCTGCAATCCGAAATTCGATGCCAAACTTGAGGCTCAATAATTGGTGGTTGGTTATTAATATCAAATGTAAATTTTTGCTCGCTACCGTCTTCTGAAAAAATAACAAAATCGAGTGATCCTTTTAGTACTCGAAGTTGTGCATAGGTATCTTCTTTCGTGTTATGGCGCTCTTGAAACATCAGAGGAAGAGAGGCTTTATCCCACACAGGCATAGTCTTATAACAAACTAACTCGCTCATATCATCACCTTTAAGTTGCATATTAAATACATCTTATAACTTTATTAATCGACCTGCAAAGGTTTCATAAGATGATGTTTGGTAGCTTGATCAGAATCAACCTTCTGGAAAACCAGAAGGTTGGTAGCGGAAGATTAATAACCCAGTTGTTTTGCTGATAAACCTAAAAACTCAAAAGGCTCACTCTCTACATACTCATTGGTCGCATCGCCAGAAAAAATATGACTCTGCTCAGCACCGAGGGTCAGTTTTTTCACCTTGCCCGTTTCAGCAGAGAAATCAATCTTCTTAAGGTTAGTCCAAAAGATATTTGGGGTTAGAGCGGATTCGAAGAAATAGAGTTGACGTTTATGATCAACTAGAGTCCGCCAGCGAGTCGAGGAAATTTTCAGGTGAGTTTTCTGTGGTTAATCCATAAGGAACAGACACATTACGAATAACGCCGAACACACTGGCAACAGCTTTATTTGGTGTTGTCTGTTGTGGGATAGCATTAATATAAAATTGTGCACGTGCAAACCGATCCGCTGAGCGGTTTGTGCCCGGCAACATAACCGTACCACCTATTCCTTGCCAATATTCTTGCATAGCTAATTGCTTTTCATAAATAGGTGAATTTGTCATGACTTGATATTGGCGACTGTGGTGAATAACTTGCTTACCATTAATGTATTCAACAATCGCACTATCACCACTCGCATCTGACAATGATAAATGCAAAGTGGCTAAACGGTCTTGCCCGGGTACGTTATCGGTCATAACCAATAACGGTGTTTTCTCTAATGCTTCTACCGCTTCAGCCACCGTCGCAAAGTTATCAAGCATATATTGGGCCCATAATGAGATAGAGAGCGCTGGCTGCTTATCATTCGCTGGCGGGTATTGTGATTCTGCAAGCCATAATAAATTAGCCACTAAACCTTTTTCATTCACCCCATCGGTCGTTGAAATATCATAGCCTGATGCAATCACACTACCGTATTTTGACGTCCATTTTAGGGAGTTAGGCCCAGCGATACCCTCTCTCTTCATTCCTCGCGGAAATATCCATAAATTAGTCCCAATATCATATTTCCAGTCCATCGTCCTCGCGGTCATGGTTTGCTGATCTTCACCTAAATACACGACGCGCGTACATGCTTGAGTGACAACTGAGGGAACATAAACTGCGGCCGCGGTGAGTAGTGCAACCATGCTTTTCTTAACAAACGACATCTGACCTCCTAGAAACAAAGAGTTACCGCCAATAGACTTTACACATCGTCAAACAGTGATGGACTGAATAAATAAAATGTATCAACTTGGCTCAATTAACATGTTCATATTCATCATAAAATTGAAAATATAATTTGATGATAAAAGTATAGAAGAATTATGAGCTATGCGCAGGACGAATCAAACCTTTTGAAACATTCAATAACAATTAAAGGCTATTTAGCTTCAAAAAATACATTCATTAATGTGAGGATATATTCGACTTTGTCTATTAAACCGTCATATTTGGCAGGGAAATAACATGATGAAGCAATATCCCATCATTTTAAGATGGGATATTGCGTCACTGATTATTGATTCGTGCCAGCGAATAGAGAGCGTAAAAAGGCCGCTTTTTTCTGGCTATCTGGCATCGCCAAAATGTGATCGTAAAAACTCATTGTAATACGGCAAGTGACGGCCGGTTGCTGCTTAGCTTTTTCTAAATCCCCTAGTAATGAGGTTTTCTTACCATATTTTGCAGTTAATTTAGCCTGAATATTCGTCAGAATTGTGTTTTTTTCTTCATTCGACAATGTCGGCTGTTTAACGCCAGCTTCACTGGAAATCAGTAATTCATTGGTTGCCTCTAATTGTTTAAGGAGGACCGAATGACTTTTTTGTGGTGGCATAATCGCCGCTGAATCACGCAAATATGGGAACAGTGAATAGAAACAGGTTTTTCCTGACGGGTCTGCTTCCAACAGCACATTTAAATAATCGTTCACTTTGCTGGTAAAATTAATGATGGATTCATCCGAAGCATAAGGGATACGTTCAGTCACGAGCTTCATGACACTACCCACTATCTGATCAAACATATGTCGGCTCAGTAGTTCATTAGAAGGATCGTAATCACGAACAATATTTTCTATGGCTTGATAAACATCAGGATTGATTTTTTTTATCGTTTTAATAACCGGCATATCTTTTTCGATATCAGATAATGCCTCTATCTGAGCAACGCTTAATGGTGCCTCTAAAGAGCTTGATTGAACTTCAGCCTCTGCTTGTGTTGATAATGTATTGTTATCTTTGCCCAACCAATAAAAACCGAGTGCAAACGCGATAAAAATAACAACAACAATCAGTGCTGTTTTACGTGAATTATTTGTCTCCAAGAGCCTATACCTTTATAACAATGCCTGACTAATAAATCGCCTCAACTGACTTATCCTAAATAAGCACTTACGATCAAGCCATTTGATTTTTAATGTATTCTACCCTGTTACAAAGTCATTAAGCTATAGGAAAAAGGGAAATTAAAAATCCAAATATATTGCCCCCAATGCGCGGGTCGCATTGAGGGCATTTTAGGCTAAAGAATCATTACTTCTCTTGCACGCCTTCAACTGAAATTAACAACTCAACTTCTTGAGATTTAGGACCTAAGTCTGATTTGATATTAAAATCTTTCAGTTTAATATTCCCTTGTGCTTCAAAACCAGCACGGTATCCACCCCAAGGGTCTTTACCTTCACCCATCAATTTAGCATCTAAAGTGATAGGTTTAGTGACACCATTGAGTGTGAAATCACCTGTAATTTTGTAATTTTCACCCTCTTTTTTCACGTCAGTAGAGACAAATTTCGCTTCTGGGTACTTCGCCGCATTCAAGAAATCGCCACTACGTAGGTGCTTATCACGTTCAGCATGGTTAGTATCGATGCTACCCGTTTTAATTGTCACCTCGACTTTGTCTTTTGCAGGATCTTTTGCATCGTAGGTAAAACTACCATCAAAGTCTTTAAAGCTGCCATAAACCCAGCTATAACCCAAATGTTGGATACGGAATTCGATAAATGCGTGTTGACCTTGCTTATCAAATTTATAGGTTTCAGCTAATGCAGAACCTGCTGTTAAAAATAATGCTCCAGTTGCCAGACCAAGAACCGTTTTCTTAAACATATCTTTCTCCACGTTTATTTATCGGGATTAAAACCCAACATTCTTTTTAAAGTAATATCACCATCAAAGAAGTGATGTTTAAATGCTGCAAAGGCATGTAAAAGTGATAGCAAAACAACTGCCCAAGCAAGATAAAGATGAATATCCCCTGCTGTATCTGCTTGTGTTGCTGCACCAGTAAATAAAGCGGGTACTTCAAACCAACCAAAAACACTAATGGGTTGGCCATCAGCAGTTGAGATTAAATAACCACTGATCAAAATACTAAATAAAATCACATAAATTAATATTTGTGCGATCGCTGAACTTATTTTGGTTAAACGACTATAACTCTCAAGCGGTTTAGGTGACGGAGAAATAAACCGCCAAATCACACGAAATGCCATAACAATAAATAATAAAATACCTATACTTTTATGAATTTCGGGTGCTTGATGATACCAGCTATCATAGTAACCAAGGGTCACCATCCATAAACCCAGTGCGAACATTCCATATACAACAATCGCAACTAACCAATGTATGAGCAGTGATATATGCCCATAACGAGTGGCACTATTTTTCCATTGCATGATAAATAGCCTTATAAATTAAAAGGTAATCATTTGTTTTAATAACCTGCCGTAATCATAAGGGGATTTTTAAATTATTCCTATCCCTAACTTAAACAAATATTTTGTTGAACATATTCAAATACTATCAACATTATCGTTTTTTCAATAAATTTCAATTTGTCTAGTGCCAATCATTTAATGTAAATAAAATTATCTTCAGTTTATGTAAATAAAAGAAACCATTTATTTTTATTACTCTTATTGCAACTATAATTTTCGTTATAACTTATATAAAAAAAATATAACCTAATTTTGTATTCTGTCTAATAAATCGTTGTCATTGTCCATAAAACACTTAAATTAAATGGGCTTGTTAGCCACTATCTTCCCTCTCATTATTCTACCGATATAGGGTGGTCATACTATGTACAAACTTTGGATTGCTAATAAAAATTACTCTTCGTGGTCACTACGCCCTTGGGTTTTGCTCAAAACGCTCGGTATCCCTTTCGATGAAAACCTCTGTTATTTTGAAACTGGTAGAGGGAAAAGTAGCCACGATAAGTTTAAAAATTTCTCGCCCACTGGTCTTGTTCCTTGCTTAGTCGATGGGAAGCAAACGATCTGGGATTCGCTGGCGATTTGTGAGTATCTCTATGAAGCGTTCCCTCAAGTATGGCCTGCTGATAAACAAGCACGTGCATGGGCCTCGCTGCGCTAGTGCAGAAATGCACTCTGGATTCACGGCGCTTCGCCAAACATGCCCGATGAATCTGACTCACCAAGCTCCATTAGAAAAACTTTCTCGAGAATTACAAGCCGACCTTAATCGGCTTCAACAGTTATGGCAAGAAGGCTTTACGACCTTTGGTGGGCCATGGCTAGCAGGGAATCAATTTACGGCGGTGGATGCTTTTTACGCCCCCTGTCGCCTTTAGGATCCGTAGTTATCAACTGCCTATGAGTAATGCCGCTCAACAATGGGTTGACCGCATGCTAGCGTTACCGGCAATGCAGGAATGGTATCGAGCAGGGCTTGAAGAGCCAAGCGTTGAACATATCTAATACGATTGGGCTGTTTGCAGCCCAACTTAACCGATTGTTTATAAAAAAATCATCTGTACGAGCATCAAAACTAATTTTTGTTCAATATGGCTAAATCGCCCGCAAATATCGGTTGTAACACCATCAATTACAGGTTTTCATCCCATGGATCTGCTGTCATGACATCGCCATTCGGCGTATGAAGCGTGACTTTTTCGTTTTTAAACCATTCTGCCAAAGAGAAACCACCTTTTGGTGTCTCAACATGTATATCAATGCGGCATAAAGGCGTATTCGCTTTAATGGCAAACTCCGCAAAGTCTTCTTTTTTGTGGCGTGTAGGGCAACGGATCAAAACATCCAAATCACAATCTGCGAGCATACTTTGAATATCGGTCACTAATGTATAGGCACAGCTCCCTGTCACCGCCCATTTCCATGGCCAATTATGCTGTGAAAGTAATAATAATACTTGTACTGGCGGTAATGCGATAAACATAGAGCGCTGTAATTCTCGTGAGTTAGAAACGAGAGACTCTACATTCATAATATGAGTAATTGCTGACTTATCTATTTGAGTAATAACACGCTGTCCCGGTTTGATCCCTCGAATACCCACTGAAAGTTTATTTTCATCCGTTGCTTCTCGGTGCACGACCAATGGCAATTGCTTATTCCATTGAGAAATAACCCATTCCGGCAGTGATTCCACGGGTAAATCATCAAGGCTGCTGATCCAGACAAAATCATGGGGATTCACTTGCATTACAGATTCCTTATTTTAATTCTAATGACATGCTCTTAGATTATTATGCAATTTTTAGATGGCAAAAAATACCGTTAGATGGAATTTGGCATTTTGTGTCTATTTTCATTCTAATTGATTGAACACAGACCTTTGGCTGATATTTATGATAGTATAAATTTACTTTAATAAATAATAACTTACACCGCAATTTGTGAGCATCTTTTTATGAGGAAAATACCAGCGATTAATGACGGTCTTATGTTTAGTGGCTGTATGCTATTAAGTGCAGCAGTTGCTTTCGCCATTATGGATGTGCAAGCTTCTATGTGGGCCGCTTTCTCAACACTATATGCCTTTAACCTTTTTAACGCCGCTAAAGAGTATAAAAACTATTTCTATACGGCTTTTTGGTTAGCCATGATCATGCTCGCCATTTTTATTGGGGATACCTTACGGTTAGGCACCAGCTTTTATGTTTACCTAGCTATTTTCTCTTTTATTTATTATCAACTCTATGGAACCGATCCCGTTATGGATTTGACGATGAAATTTATGATTATCATGTCAACCATTGGAACGGTTCTACCGGATATATCAAAGAGCCTTGCACTGGGTTTTTTAATTGGGAGCAGCGTCACCCTAATGACCTGTTACCTGCTAAGTAAGAAGATGCATCGCCATATTATCCTTACTGGTAGCCTCGTCGAACAAAATTTATTTACGCTACGCAAATACATTATTCCTCGGTCGATGACTTATGCTATTGGTTTATCACTTTCGTTAGCGATCCCTCGGATGTTGGAGCTCGGCCATTTTTATTGGACGCTACTGACATTTGTGTTTGTTCTACATCCAAAATCACAAAGTATTATTCATATAACGCTACAACGTGTTGCGGGTAGTTTGCTCTCGGTTATTTTACTTTATTTTTTATTCAATACCCCTTTGATGCCTTATATTGGTCTTACCGCTATTGTGGTTTTTGCCTTTTTAATGCCGATGAGTTTCCATCATGGTTATACTTTTATGACCTTTATCGTGACAAGTTTGATCCTTTCCGTGCTTGAACAGGTCATCTATTGGCGACACCCTGCCTATGTACTGCTATTTGATAGGGTATTGGAAACGGCATTAGGTGGCGTTATTGCCATTATCACAAGTATCATCTTAAAACTGTTTAGGGATGCCAAATAACAACCTGTCTAGCTAAGATGCCCTGAGTGTTCAGGGCGTTTCCATTATTTCCCCCGAAAACTGCGCGTAATGTTCAGTAAATGGTTAAGGGAATACCACTATACTTCTCCACATTGAGATATACTCAAATAGAGCGATGTAGGAAATCTGATCCAATTGCAGCTATAAAATTTAACTATAGCTTAATGTTATTAATAACTTGCGGGGAAAATGATGAAAATATCGATTATTGGAGCGACGGGTTTCGTCGGCAAGGTTCTCGTGAATGAAGCCTTATTTCGCCAACATCAAGTGACAGCCATTTCTCGCCATAGTAACCAACTACAGCAACATGCTCATTTAGTCACCGCTTCAGGGGATGTTACTGATATTGCTTGGCTAACAGCACGCCTTAAAGGGCAGGATATTGTAATCAGTGCTTTTAATGGCGGCTGGCAAAACCCAAACCTATATCAAGATACAGTGACAGGCAATCAGGCTATTTTACAGGCCGTCAAACAGTCTGGCGTTAAACGCTTTATTGTCGTAGGGGGGTGCTGGGAGTCTTGAAATCGCTCCTGGATTAGAATTAATCGATTCCCCTGACTTCCCTGCTGAAATCAAACCGGGAGCGCAAGCGGTCAGAGAGTTCAAACAACAACTGCAAAACACCCCCGAGCTAGATTGGACATTTGTCTCTCCTGCCGCGGTGTTAGAATCAGGTGAGCGCACACAAACATTTCGGCTTGCAGGCAACCAATTATTGATGAACGGTAACGTTCCTGCCAAAATTTCAGTTGAAGATCTTGCGGTTGCCATTCTTGATGAAGCAGAAAAGCCGCAATTTATTCGCAAACAATTTACAGCTGCTTATTAAAAAGCAGGGTTTGCTCCTGACTCACATCACGAGGAGCAAACCTAAACTTATTTGGTTATAAGCCAAATTTCTTTTTCAGCTTATCCAGTAACTGTTGCTGAAAATGTTCAAACTCCGCTCTTGGTTGCTGTAACCTAATAAAATCCAATAAGGGGTCAGCCACTTCGGTACGTACACCGCTCATCTCTTCTATAACAGCAAGTCCACAGAAAGGCACATACGCCTCTGAATATCCACCTTCATGAACGATAACTAACTTACCGTCACACAAGCTATCCGCGGCATTCATCACAAGACGAGTCATGTCACGAAAACTCTCACTATGCAGTTGCATTCTGGCTAATGGGTCCATGGCATTCGCATCATAACCACTCGCCACAATAATCAATTCAGGCTTAAAACGTGCCAATGCAGGGATCACTATCTGCTCCATCGCATAGATGTAACTGTTGTGCCCTGCTCCCGCGAGTAGCGGAATATTTATGTTATACCCTGTACCATCTCCACCACCAATATCATCTTCCCCACTGTACCCAGGAGGAAAACAACCATCTTGGTGTATTGAAATGGTTAAAACATCTGAGCGATCCCAAAAAATATGTTGAGTTCCATTGCCATGGTGAACATCCCAATCAATGACAGCGATACGCTCAATATTAAATAGTGTCTTAGCGCGTTCGATCGCTAATGGGATATTCGCAAGGAAACAAAATCCCATCGATTCATCCGGTAAACAGTGGTGACCCGGCGGGCGTGAAAGACTATAAGCATTGTCCAGTTCGCCTTTAAGTACTGCCTCTACAGCAGCACAAGCCAATCCTACAGATAATTTAGCAATCTCATAGCTTCCAGGGCCTAATGGTGCTTCTTTTCCCAACAGCCCTCCCCCATTATCACTCACTTGTTTAAAACGGGTTAAATATTCTTGAGGATGTATTTTAAGTAATGTCTCTTCAGTTGCAGGCTCAGCGGAAGATAAAATCAGAGAGCGGCTTAAACCAGAAACATCCATTAGGCTTTTCAGCCGCCTTTTCGTTTCCGGTGATTCCGCATGTGAAGCTCCAGCGGGAGGCTGTACCCAGCCGCCAACGGGTAACGTTGTGGCATGTAAGCCAGTACTATGCCAAAAACAATGTTCATCGAAGAAAAAACCTGTTTTACGCTTCATTGACACCTCACTCATCATGTTTTTTGTTTACACAAAATTAACACAATGGAAACACACAAACAGGTTAATATATTAATAATGTGACTGATATTACAATTCAATTTTTCACATTTATACTGTTTATTACTGGCAATAATGGCATCGTAAACTTATTAATATCGTAATAAACAAAAAAGCCGGTAATAAATTACCGGCAAACAATAGATAACAGATTTTGGTTTGGTTTTGGTACGTACTCTACAACCTCGGCTGTTTCTCACTAATTCAAGAAACAACCGTCTGTGAGTATTAATAACTACTTTTCATCACGATGTTTAGCGGCATACGTTTCACTATTGATCCAACTATGGTCTTTTTCCCACGTAAAGAGCCACTTACGTGTCGGGCCAGCCATTACATTTAAGTAATAGTTATCGTAACCCGCCATTGTTGCCATTGGATGGTAGCCTTTAGGCACCATGACGACGTCCTTATTATATACCGCCATGCACTCGTCTAATTCACGGTCATCCGTGTAAACACGCTGCATACAAAAACCCTGAGATGGATTCAGACGGTGGTAATAGGTTTCTTCCAAATAAGTTTCTGCGGGTTCATTATCGGTATCATGCTTGTGACTTGGGTAAGAGCTTGTGCACCCTTCATCAGTGAAGACTTCAACCACCAGTAAGCTATCTGCTGATTTATTATCAGGTAGAATGTTATGAACATAACGCTTGTTATTACCATGACCACGCTGCTCAGCATCAATGTCTTCTGGCCCTATCAAGCGTGTCGGATACGTGCCTTTACCTTTTGCTTGGCATACTGCTAGCTCTAGCGCCGTTTCTGCTTTCACCTCAACCGCTTCTTGTGCTGTCACATAAACTGCATACGGTTTTTTGCGCTCAAAAGGATCCATACGGTCGCCGATATTTTCGAATGTTTGCCCCGGCGTTTTCACCGTTGCTTTACCTGCAACCAACACTAGACAAACTTCATTCTCAGATGCCGGCAAGGAAATAGATTCACCTTGTTTGAGTTCATACACATCAAAGTGCACATATCCCCAGTTGGCGATTTCAGGCGTAATATGCTGAGTACGCTTATGCGCATCTGGAGAATGATACTTTGATAATAATTTAGACATATCGCTTACCTCGGCCTCTAAAAAATACTTTAAGCTGTGGAAGCTCAGTTACCCGAACCATCGATATCACTCGACTCATCGGGCTAACTTCACTCTTCAATTATTAGCAACTCAAATAATTGAGATTTGCTATCCATGGTCATTTAGATAAGACCTGCATCTTTCGCGAATTTATGCAGATTCTTATAGCCCATTGTCGCATAAGTCAGCGGATGAGCGATGGCAGGATCTTGCTCCGCTTCAACCACTAACCAGCCATTTTCATACTGGCTATTTTTCAATACTTTAAATACCGCTGGATAATCAACACAACCATCACCAGGAACCGTAAAGACACCCGCTAAAACAGCATTTAAGAAGCTGGTTTTACGGTTTTTCACGTCTTTTAGCACATCAGGGCGAATATCTTTACAGTGAACGTGGTTGATGCGTTTAGCCCAACGTTTCGCAACCTCGACAGGATCTGCTCCGGCAAACGTTAAGTGGCCTGTATCAAGCAGTAAACCAACTTCATCACCGGTGTGTTTCATCAGGTTATCAACATCTTCCGCTGATTCGATCACGGTTCCCATATGATGGTGATACGCGATTTGTATGCCTTGAGATAAGGTATATTTAGCGAATTCGGTTAATTTTTTACCGTATTCTTCCCATTTATCCGCAGGGAACAAAGGACGCATATGGACAGGTTTGTCTTGGTCGCCATGAATACAGTGAGTGACTTCCGCGAACACCATCACTTTTGCACCCAAATCGCGTAATAACGCTAAGTGGCCTTGCACTGCTTCAATTTCTTCTTCTACGCTGCGAGTCAGTAGTTCGCCTGAATACCAACCTGAAACTAATTTAAGATCATGCTTTTCTAAAATTGGCCCTAAAATTTCGGCTTTACGTGGAAATTTATTGCCTAATTCAAAACCGGCAAACCCCGCCTGACGACCTTCAGTTAAACATGTTTCTAAAGGCGTTTCTGCGCCCAATGTTGGTAAATCATCATTGGTCCATGTCAAAGGGTTAATTCCGAGTTGGATTGCCATGATGAAGCTCCTGTGTATAGGTAAGAGTAAAATTATTTACGCTGACGCCATAAGGCGATCAGGTTGTGATAATTAGATTTAATGGTCTGCACTAACGCGTCATCATCCAGTTCACCTTTCATCCATGCGAGAGAAGGTTTACCAAATAAGGTGCGACCTACTGCAAACCCTTTTACAATCGATTTCCCAGCAGCAGCATTGAACCCCGCTTCTAGCTCTGATTGTGGCGCATCAAGACCCAGTAACACGACACCACGGCAGTAAGGGTCCCGCTCTTGGATCAATCTATCCACTTCATCCCAATTCTCGGCTTTCAATGGCGGCAGTTTCCACCAATCTGGCTTGATACCAAGGTTATAGAAGCGTTTGATAGCTCTGAGGTATAGTTCGTCATTACGTTCCATATCAGCCGGTAGAATAACTTCAAGCAGTAGTTCATGGCCGGATTGGCAACAAGCGCTATAGACCTCTTGTACCGTTTTTTCCTGCTCAAGGCGTAGTGGATGGTTATCTTCTGGGTGGAAGAAAACTAAACACTTCACAATATGCTCTTTTGGCCAACTGACTAGCTGTGAGCCAATATTACCATGCTCTAAACACAGCGGTCTTGAAGCCGGTAGTTCAATTGGACGCCCAATCCACCAACCACGTCCCGTCACATCATTTAGCACGTCTTGACCAAATGTACTGTCACACAGTAGCCCCGCTTTACCTTGTAAGTTTGCTTCCTCCGCGACTTCACGGCTGGCACGGAAAATCAATTTTTTCAGATAAGGAATACATGAAACATCAGCTCCCGCCGCGCGAGCCATATCAACGAACTGAATTCGATGATCAAAAGCCATGACACACAGCTCTTCCCACTGTGTTGCACGAGTCGTAACACGATGTAAGTGATTTAACATCGGATCTAAGTCAGGGCGCGGTACAACCGCCGCACGCTCAAGATAGTTATCTAACTCAAGCTGACTTGGCATCGCCGGTGCACAGCCATGACGAGAAACCACCAGCGCGCCACACGCATTGGCATAAGTACAGGCTTTTTCCCAACCTTCCCCATTGAGATAACCGCGAAGTAAGCCCGACATAAAGGCGTCACCTGCTCCCAATACATTCAGGACTTCAACCCGTACCCCTTTGACAGTAATACCTTCATCCAAGGTGTCTGGGATTGCATCAGTAAATACTGAGCATCCCAGTGCACCTCGTTTACACACCAGTTCAGCGCCGGTCAATTGACGAATATTTTTTAGTGCTTGAATGGTGTCGGTAGAGCCACCTGCAATATGGAACTCTTCTTCTGTTCCGACAATCAGATCAAATAACGATAAAACCTCTTGCAGCTGTTCTGTCACTTTGTCCGATTCAATAAAGCGGGTTTCACCATCCCCTAATGAAGTGAGTCCCCAAAGTACTGGACGGTAATCGATATCAATCGCCGTTTTCACCCCGTTGCGTTTCGCGTATTCTAGGGCTTTTAACACTGCTGCTCGGGTTTTAGGGTGTGATAAATGGGTGCCTGTAATCGCCAGACAACGTGCCGATGCAATGTACTCTTCACTAAAGTCATCTGGCGTGATAGCCATATCCGCACAGTTTTCACGGTAGAAGATCAGAGGGAAAGTATCTTCATCTTTGATCCCCAAGATCACTAACCCAGTTAATCGCTCTTTATCCGTAATTAGATGGCTAGTATCACAACCTACCCGCTGTAATTCTTCACGGATAAAACGTCCCATGTGCTCATCACCAACACGCGCCAACATTGATGACTTCAAGCCTTGTATTGCTGTTCCGTACGCAACGTTCCCTGAAGATCCTCCGAGATACTTAGCAAAGCTACTCATATCTTCTAAGCGTGCACCTATCTGCTGTCCGTAAAGGTCAACGGCGATACGGCCCATGCAGATAACATCTAACTTCTTCTGCTTATCCATTAATTACCCCTTGAACAGAATTAATTGATTTCAGTGACTTTAACCCAACGCTGTTCTTCATAAGAACGTGCGATAGCATCGAGAATACGCGACACTTTCCAGCCCTCTTCAAAATCAGGCCACATATTTTCACCGGTCGCGACACCATCAATTAAATCGCGGACTTCAACTGTTTTTTGGTCATTAAACCCAATACCATGCCCTGCGCCATTACAGAAAGGTGCATAGTCAGGATGCTCTGGACCAACTAAAATTGTTTTAAAACCTTGGCGATTGGAAGGCTCATCATGGCGGTATAGTTTTAGCTCAGCCATTCTTTCTTGGGTGAAGGATAAAGTCCCTTTAGTACCCGTAACCACATAGGTTAACCCCATTTTACGCCCTGCCGCGATCCGTGAAGTTTCGATAACACCCATCGCTCCACTCGCAAAACGTACCATGGCATGGGCCTGATCTTCGTTTTCCACATCGACCATCACTGACGAGCCGGCCTTTTCTGGACGCTGCTTGATGACAATTTCCATATCACCGCATACCGTTTCAATATCACCGACTAAGAATTGCGCCATGTTGACAATATGGGCTGACAAATCACCTAGAGCACCTAAACCGGCTTTTTCTTTAAAGCAGTGCCAATGGATTGGTGCATTAGGATCTGCCATATAATCTTCATTATGAGTGCCGTAGAAATGAATAACTTCTCCAATCTCACCATTAGCGATGATCTCTTTTGCCAATTGTGCCGTTGGGTTTTTCATGTAATTAAAACCCACTAAGGTTTTCACACCAGCTTTCTCAGCGGCAGCCACCATCTCTTTCGCATCGTCAGAGTTGAGGGCTAATGGTTTTTCGCAATAAACATGTTTGCCATGCTTAATTGCTTCCATCGCCATCTCTTTGTGCAAAAAGTTTGGTGAACAAATATCGACCACATCAATGTTTGGGTCCGCAACTAATTTTCGCCAATCATCCGTTGAGCGATTAAAGCCCAACTCTTTAGCACGTGCTTCGGCTAATTCAGGCGTGACTTCCGCGATCATTTCGCGAACCAATTTGCCTTTTAATGGGAAAACAGTCGGCGCTTGCGCATAAGCTATTGCGTGAGCACGACCAATATAGCCAGTACCAATCAGACCAATGCGGATTTCTTTCATTCTGTATTCTCCCTTCGTGCAACTCATCATGTGTAGCGCAAGCTAGCCCGATGTCTGTGCCTGATGTTTTTATTTGATACTGACTTTATACGGAATATTTATTTCATTTTCAACAAAACGAGAAATATTAATTTCATTATGTGATCTAGCCTTAATTTTTTGTGTAATTAGTTAATATATAAAGAAATAAAAATAATATTCTTTATATCTGATCTCACGAATGAAATAAAAAAGGGTTAAAAATGAAATGAAAATTTCAAAAAATCATTATAAATACTATTGTGAGCGCTTATAGAGTTGTTTAATAACAGGATGTTGGGAAGGGTAAATCACTTTAGATTGTGCTAAAAAGAGTTCTGCTGTAGCAATAGCATCAGAGAGCGCATTGTGGGCATCATAATCGGGTAGCTGATAACGGCTTCTTAAGGCTGACAGACTAAAATCATTACGATTAATATTCTTATGGCTTAGTAACGTTTTTTCAATGTTAAGCGTATCAAACCAGAGCAAAGGGAGTTCTTTGATATTCAATGCCTTAGAAAGAAAAGCATGTTCTATCGCACTGCCGTGCGCCAAAATACACTTACCTTTTGCTTCATGTAAAAATGATGCAATGGCGTGAGGCAACGATACCCCATCGCTGAGCTGTTCCGGCGTAATGTGGTTAATCACCGCCGTTTCTGCTTTCACCGGTTCGTTATCATTCACATAATAGTGTTGGGCGCTTTTGAGTAGGATTTTGCTATCTGCAATGGTCACCATCCCAATACTTAAAATTCTATCTTTTTCAGGATCTAACCCTGTAGTTTCTAAATCAATCGACAGAATTTGTTGGGTTTTTAATAAACTATCCTCGCTCGGTATCGGTGATTGTAAGGCTGCCTGCAATAGCTTCGGTAGTTGGGGTGAACGCAATAATTTCACACGGCGACGTGCTAAACGCGCCAATGGCTGATGGTAACACAGCATTGAACCTATCATTTCATCACACCTTTAGCATGATAACGTTGTTCCGCCGCTTCTTGCGTGCGAGCTATAATACGAAACGCATCTTTCAAATGATTTCGTTCAAATTGCGTGAGCCGCTGAGGCACAATTAAATTCGATAACGCATCTCCGGCTAACAATGCCCTGCGCTGGCAGCCAAATCGCACCTGATTAATAAACAAATAAGCTTCTGTTAACTCTTGGCAAGACGCTGCACTGATAATGCCTGAATCACGCGCCACTTCAAACCGAGTCAAGGTTGATGGCGTAAAAATACCAGCTTCTAATGCGTAAACTCGTGCAAGCTCCACTAATAAATTAACGGCTTGCTTTTTAATATTAAAGACACTGTGGTTTTCGCCATTTTTAACCAACACAAACTGCCTAAACATACCTAAAGGTGGATTTATGCGCGTTGAATTAGCGACCAACATTGAAAGTAACCGCTTACTTCCTTTTAAATGTGATTCTGCTGAACGCACCAATGAGTTAAACAGCACTTGGCTACCATAAAGAAACCGAATATCTAAAAAAACTGAAATGTTTAATAAGGCCAGTTGCTCAGGCTCTTTGAGCCACTGTTGATAATAGGTCTGCCACTGTGTTAACGGCTTACACCACTTGGGATTGGTCGCCATAATATGCCCAGGACAGAGAGAATAGCCGCACTCGTCTAAACCATAGCAGACATACTCTGCCAGTTGCCTAAACCAGCCCTCCTCCTCCTTAGTCACTTCACGCGCTAAAATGATCCCATTATCTTGGTCTGAAAGATAATGCATCTCTTGTCGTGCCTGTGAACCTGCGGCAAACCAGCAATAGTCACAGGGAGGCTCTCCTAGCTCTCGTTCCGCCAGCCTTAACAATTGCTTATTAAATGCATCAGCAATTAATGTCATCATTAATTGAATAGTGTGTGATTGAACACCGGATTCAATCAAAGACTCAAACACGGCTTGCCTTTGTACCCCAAGCATTTTTAATTCAGCAAGGCTCTCTTGGCGATAGATGCGGCTAATCAAATACACCGCTTGCATGCTGTTTTTCTGCACTAAGCTCGTTGCAGTTAAAACACCAGTGATACGGTGGTTTGTCATCACTGGCAAGCTACGAATGTTATGCTGCATCATCAATTCAATGGCATTAATGATAGGAGCATTGGCTGCAATGGTGATTGGGTTTTCAGTCATCACTTTGCTGACGGGGGTTTTAATATCCAGCCCTAAAGCCACAACCCGCTTCGTCAGATCACGATCGGTAATGATCCCGAGTAATGTCTCTCCATCCATGACTAATGCCGATGAACGGTGCTTTCGCACCATCTCTTGAGCTGCATCTTGAACACTTGTGCCGGGTGTAATCACGACGATATTGCCATTTTCAATGGAGGAGACTGGATTTAAGTACAACAGGCTATCTTCTGTGAGGTTATCGATTTTGGGCCGTGATGCTAATCGCTGCCCTTCCTCACAAGCAAAATGATGGCGAACCGCTTGGTTTTGTTCCATCGCTAACAACAACGAGTCGCGAGGGATGCAATAAAGCAATGTGTTTTCTATAGCGATCACTTGGTATTCACCGGGGGATTCTGGGGTTTTGTTTAACACACTGAACCCAAAAACATCCCCAGACCCCAGCCTTGCTCTTAAGGAGCCATCCTCATAACGTTGTTCCACCGCTCCCGTTCTTACCAGATATAAACCTTGACCAGCAATTTGGTGCGGCTTCAACACTTCCCGTTGAGTCAAATAGCTAATTTCAACGCTATTTACTAATTGGTCTAGCTGCATATCATCTAAGCGATCAAATGGGTCACGCTGTGAGATAAACTGCTTAACCATCGGGATAAGTGATGGCTCCATAATACGTCACTCTCCTTTATGCATTAACCGACTGAGTTTTACCCACTAACCACGCCTTTGAGAATTTATAAATAATAAAGGTTAAAAGGATAGCGGCAAAAATATAGTAACCAATCATGACATAGCTTGGTGCACCTTGAGCCAAATAGACATACATTGAGATAGCGCCTAGTACAATCAAGCAAGCAACAGGAGTCGCAAAACGCCATGGTGAGATATCAACCTGTTCAGTATAAACATCTTCATAAGGTTTACCCGGGAAGAAGTAACCAATAGTCAGCATAAAGAGGATATTTGCGACAAACAAAATGCCCACTAAATGGAAGAAGTGGATATCTAGATCCAAAATAAAGTTACAAATGATGTAAGCAGACATACCAAACAATAAACCTAATTTTGCAGCAATGGCAGGAACACGCTTAGTCATCAAACCAACTAACACCACACTTAAAATAGGTGCGTTAAAGATACCTTGTAATTGTTGAATTAAATAGAATAGGCCATCAGGAGCATTAGCAACCAAAGGAGCTATAATCATGGTTGCCAGCGCTAAAGCGATCCCCAAATATTTACCGACTTTAACCGTCTGAGCTTCTGTCGCATTCTTATTGATACGATCTTTATAAATATTAACCGTAAATAAAGTGACCGAAGAGTTCAAACCACCACTAAATGTTGAGAAAACTGCACCAACCACCACCGCGGCAAAGAATCCAACTAAGAATTCAGGTAGAACCATGTGTACTAAGACGGGATAAGCGTTATCTGGATTATCAATTTCGCCATTAAGAATATGGAATGCAATAATACCCGGTAAAATAATGATTGATGGGATGATCAACTTAAAGAACGCGCAGAGCATCACCCCTTTTTGCCCTTCCGCTAAGTTTTTAGCACCCAATGATTTTTGGACAATTGACTGGTTAGTACACCAGAAAAACATATTTGAAACAATTAACCCTGTAAATAGAGTCGAGAATGGTACGAGTGAGTCTTCATCACCAATGGAGTTAAATTTCTCTGGATGTGATTGATAAACTTCAGTTAATCCAGCCCAAGCGTTGCCATCTCCCACATAAATCAGGGCAAATATTGTCACTAATAGACCGCCAATAATCAAACCTGCGCCGTTCACAGTATCTGCAATCGCGATCGCCTTAATACCACCAAAAATGGCGTAAATAGCGCCTAAACCACCAACTCCCCATACCATAATCCACAGGGCGGTTGTTTTATCGACATTAAAAACATGTGAAACTTGGAATAAGCTTTCAAGAGCAATAGCTCCCGTATATAACACAATAGGTAGCAATGAAATCACATACATTGCGAGGAATAAAATAGAGGTAATTAATAAGGTGTTTTTATCAAAACGGCGCTCTAAATATTCCGGAATAGTCGAAATACCTAATTTAAGATATTTCGGTAAAAAATAAATAGCGAATAACACAATGGTTAATGCCGCCATAACTTCCCAAGCCATTACAATAAAACCGGTTCGGAAAGATAAACCATTTAGTCCCACAAGGTGTTCAGTAGATAAATTCATCAGTAGCATAGAGCCACCGATATACAGGCCAGTCATGGAACGGCCACCCAAAAAATAGCCCTCGGCAGACGAGGTCAAATGTGCATTTCGGGTTTTATAATAAGCAATCCCAGCAACCAATAAGGTAAAGCCGATAAATGAAAGTAGAGCCAGCATTAGTACCCCCAAGCCTTTCTATTTATAATTAGCGCATAAATTTATGTAAGGTGACTGATAAAGCGGGAATGGCATTTCCCGCTTTTTATTTAGTAATCGGTAAACAAGAGGTATTTAAAACTAAAGTTGAATTTCTTTGCCTGTTTTTAGTGATTCAAGGGCTTTGTCTGCTAAGTAAAGCGCCAATTCACCATCTGTACCTGTTGTCTCTGATTCAGCACGGCCTGCAAGGATATCGACAAAATGCTCCCATTCTGCTTTATACGCTTCGTGGTAACGCTGCAAAAAGAAGAATTCAGGTTTTGCGGATAAGCAACCAACGTCACTTAAAAACTCAACGCTGTTTTCTTTGATATTCCCTGCTGTTAACAACCCTTTTTCACCATGTAATTCGATACGTTGGTCATAGCCATAACCTGAACGACGGCTATTAGAGATGGTTGCCATGGCTCCTGATGGAAATTTCAAAATAATAAACGCGGTATCAATATCCCCTGCTTGCCCTATTGCAGGATCAACGACATTGCTACCTTGTGCATAGACTGAGCATGGGTTTTCGCCAATCATAAAGCGAGCCATATCAAAGTCATGAATTGTCATATCTCTGAACATACCACCGGAAACCTTAACGTATTCCGCTGGTGGAGGTGATGGATCCCGTGATGTAATAATTAAAGATTCAGCTTTACCAATTGCGCCTTGTTCGAATAAATTTTTCAGGTGGCGAAATTGTGGGTCATAGCGGCGGTTGAAGCCAATAAAGAGAGGTACATTGTGCTCTTTAACGCTTTTTAAGCACGCTTTAACACGCTCAAGATCTAAGTGCACCGGCTTTTCACAAAAAATCACTTTCTTATTTTTTGCAGCAAGTTCAATTAAATCTGCGTGAGTATCCGTTGCAGAAGCAATCAGAACGCCATGAACATTTGGGTCCTGCATCGCTTCTTCTGTAGATTGAACTTTCGCTTGGTACTTCTCAGCCAATGCTTGCGCATTAGGTTGGTAAGGGTCAATCACAGAGTAAAGTGTAGTTTCTTTGTGGCCGGCAATATTGACAGCATGAACCTGCCCGATACGTCCTGCGCCAAATAGTGCTATATTGAACATTGAAATGCTCCTTGAGGCGATAAATCCACTATTAGGATATGATGAAATATAACAAATAAAACATTCATTTCAATTTATAATTAATTGAAAATTATGTTTTTGAGGACTAGATAACAATTGCTATAATAAAGTGGATTTTTAGTGTTATTCTGATCACAAAATAACAATGTAAACTCAATCAATTAGCCTTTAGAGCATGCCGATAGTCACAATTAGAGCAAGGTTAATAACAGGAGATATTCAACTTAACGGATATTTTAGAATATTCATTTCATTAATTATCATTTCGTCACAGCGACTCCTTTTATTTTGACTGCCTTTTTCCTGATAAAATGAAAGAGTCGACGTGAGTTCCCCCGCTAAAACCATAAATATGGCACAAGATAAGCTCCCAGCGAACTGAACGACCAACGATCAAAGGAACAGCTTTAAGATGTGAAGTGAAAGGAGTTACGCCACTTTATGCCAAGAAAACGACTTTTCGACTTTGAATTGTTGTTGCTATTTCACCAACGAGCACTTCATACCTTCACCAAAATGCGTTTTTTCTCGCACTCGGTAAAATGAGTTAACACTTGCCGTGATACATCAACCTAAATCATATTGCTTTCCCGACAATCTTCGACAATGCCCAGCACTATTAGAGAAACATTGAGGTGTCTCTTCTTCGCTGATTGATGGTATTTTTTTTCATCAATCTCACTTAGTCTTTGCCGACACTCATCATTTTATTAAATCGCTTTTAACCTTCAATGCCCAAAATGGACAAACAAAAAACCCAGCTTTCGCTGGGTAAAAAGAAATAACCTAATGACGTCAACCACTTTAATCGTCAAATAACAACCACTGCATCCATGCAAACTTCCCGATAAATAACCTGATCTTGTCTGATTAGAGCTCATCACCGCTCTCAATATTTCAATGTGCCGATTGGCTAAGGCGTATTATTTCCCCTTATTAAACAAGCATATTTCAACTTATTTTGAGTGATGCAAAGAGATGGCTAAAGCATTTAGCCCATTACCCTCCCTACAGAGTAATGATTTAGTACTGCCGTACTCGGTTAGCAACCATGTCTTTGATTTTATCTGCTGCGGCAACCACTTCCGGTTTCTTCGCGACCTGCGCTGTTCCGGTACGCCACCACGCTTCATAACCGTTAGTCATCGTTTTAGGGAGTACTTTGATATCAATTAATACACAACCTGAATGCGATTTAGCATCCTCAATTGCGGCGATCAATTGAGCTTCATCATGTACGCGATAACTCTTACACCCATAACTTTCGGCATTTTTAGCAAAATCAACTTTAACTAATGGACCATCCATTTGCCCTGTTTGTGGGTTACGATGACGGTTTTCCGTTCCGAAACTCCCCATGCCTTGACTCATTTGCAGGTTATTAATACAACCAAAACCTGCGTTATCGAATAACAGAATGGTGATCTTCACGTTTTCTTGGATAGCCGTTTGTAACTCACTGTGTAGCATCAAATAGGAGCCATCACCGACCATCGCATAAACAGGTTGTTCCGGGGCTGCTATTTTTGCGCCAATGGCAGCAGCAATTTCATACCCCATACATGAATAACCATATTCCAAATGATAAGTATCAGGATGCTTAGGTAACCAAATACGCTGTAAGTCTCCCGGCAATGACCCTGCTGCACCAACAACGATGGCATCATCTTCCATATGGCGCTGCATTAGCCCCAAGACGCGAGTCTGTGCCAACTCTGTACCAAGCGCTTCACGATACTCCTCTAATTTATCATCAAGGTGACCCGCTATTTCTGGCACAAAATTCAATGGGCTATATTGAATCGAGAATAATCTATCTAACTCAGATTGCCACTGTTGCTTAGCTTGTTGAATACGCTCACCCCACTGTGCTTGATAGCCAGTACCTTGTAATAAAGCATCCAGTGCCGTTAGCCCTTCTTTTGCATCTGCAATAATTTTTAAGGCATCGAGCTTATAGGCATCAAACTCAGCAACGTTAATATTCAAAAACTGTACATCAGGGTGACTAAACAGCGACTTTGATGCGGTAGTAAAGTCAGTGAAACGTGTTCCCACACCAATCACTAAATCGGCTTCTTTTGCTAGTAGGTTCGCGGCTAGGCCGCCTGTTGTACCAATCCCCCCCACATTTAAAGGGTGGCTTGCCACAATGGCACTTTTACCTGCTTGAGTTTCGCCAAATGGGATTGCATAGTGCTCCGCGAAAGTACGGAAAGCATCATGCGCTTCGGAATAACGCACTCCACCACCGCAGACTAACAGTGGCTTTTTCTTGCTACGAATTAAACTGACCGCTTCTTCTAAACTCACGGTTGTCGCTGGACGACGTTCAATGCGATGAACACGTTTAGCAAAGAAATAGTCCGGATAATCCCAAGCTTCACCTTGAACATCTTGTGGCAAGCAGATTGTTACCGCTCCCGTATCTGCCGGGTCGGTTAAGACACGCATGGCATTGATCATCGCTGACATCAATTGCTCTGGACGAGATACGCGATCCCAATAACGCGAAACAGGCCGGAAACAATCATTCGTACTGATCGTGCCATCACCATATTGCTCAACTTGCTGTAATACTGGATCAGGCTGACGTGTTGCGAAAGTATCACCTGGCAGCAATAAAAGAGGGATGCGATTCGCGGTCGCTGTCGCAGCCGCCGTCACCATATTTGCTGCCCCCGGCCCAACAGAGGATGTCACTGCACAAATTTGCTTGCGTTTTTTCTGTTTCGCAAACCCTGTAGCAATATGCGCCATCCCTTGTTCATTGCATCCTTGATAAACTTGCAGGTGTCCAGGCGCTTCTTCTAGCGCCTGCCCTAAACCTACTACGTTACCATGGCCGAAGATGGTAAATACTCCCTGAATAAACGGATACTGCTCGCCATCAACCTCAACATATTGTTGGTTAAGAAACTTAACTAATGCCTGAGCTGTGGTCATTGTCTGCTTATTCATATGGGGCTCCATTTATTCCATAGTTGGCATTGTGAAACTGCTTTCATGATGTTCCAGACGGACACTTGCAGGCCAACGGCTGGTAACCGTTTTCATGCGTGTATAGAAACGTACGCCATCATTTCCATGAACATTCAGCGGTCCAAAGATAGAACGTTTCCAGCCACCAAAACTGTGGAAAGCCATCGGAACTGGAATTGGTATGTTAATACCCACCATCCCCGCCATCACATTCTCTTGGAATTCACGAGCCGTTTCACCATCACGAGTAAAGATAGCCGTACCGTTGCCATACTCATGTTGATTGATCAGTTTCAGACCTGTTTCAAAATCTGGAACACGCACAATGGCGAGTACTGGACCAAAAATTTCATCTTTATAGATGTCCATGTCTGGAGTGACATTATCAAACAGAGTGGGCCCTACAAAGTAGCCATTTTCAAAACCTGCCACTTTGAAATCACGTCCATCAACTAACAGGCTAGCACCTTGTTTTTCACCGCTGGTGATATAGTCACAAATTTTTGCTTTATGCTGTGCTGAAATCACAGGCCCCATATCATTTTCTTTACCATCAACGATACCCGGACCTACGGTCATTTTAGCGATTTGCTGTTTCAAGTTTGCAATCAGTGTATCTGCGGTCTCATCACCAACAGCAAGCACGACGGATAATGCCATACAACGCTCACCAGCCGCACCAAACGCCGCCCCCCATAATCGCATTTGTCGCTAGGTTCATATCTGCGTCAGGCATTAGGATACAGTGGTTTTTTGCACCACCTAGTGCTTGGCAACGTTTGCCATGCTCTGAGGCTGTTGTGTAAATGTATTCTGCAATTGGTGTTGAACCCACGAAACTGACCGCCTGAACTTCAGGTGCACGAAGCAATACATCAACGGACTCTTTGTCGCCTTGAACAACGTTAAAAACACCATCGGGTAAACCCGCTTCTTTTAATAGTTTTGCTAATTCAATAGCGAGTGATGGATCTTTTTCCGACGGTTTTAGGACAAAGGTGTTGCCCGTTGCCAATGCGACTGGGAACATCCACATAGGCACCATCGCAGGGAAGTTAAATGGCGTAATGCCAGCACATACCCCCAACGGCTGCATTAAGGAGTGGCTATCAACACCGGTTGCCACATTGGCGGAATGTTCACCTTTCTGTAAATGTGGAATGCCACAAGCAAATTCAACGACTTCCAGACCGCGAGTTAATTCACCGACAGCATCTGAAAATACTTTACCGTGCTCTTTCGAAATTAAACGCGCCAAATCATCCATATTCTCTTCAAGCAGCGCTTTAAATTTAAATAGGATACGCGCACGTTTTAGTGGAGACAGTTTTGACCACTTAGGGAAGGCTTTATGGGCAACCTCTATTGCCTGTTTAGTTTCAGCAGCACTGCTCAACACAACTTGAGCTGTTTGTTCACCGGTTGCAGGGTTATATACGGGTGCAAAACGCCCACTTTGGCTGGATACAAGTTCACCGCCAATGAAATTCTGAATCTGTTGCATGTTGCCTCTCTTTAGCTGATAGAGTTACCTTGTTGCTAAAGATATATGAAATATTCATTTCATTTTCAACTAAAACTGAAATAACATTCAATTTATGTGATCCAGACTGAGTTTTTATGAAATTGTCGATTGAAGATAAAGACACTGGTTTCAAAAATCGTTTTAATCAGCCCTCAGATAAAAAGCAATATGAATTGATTATTCCATTTAGTTGGATTAGTTTTTCAAAAAAATTCGACTAACGGCTGAAAATAACTACAATCAATAGCCTAGTCACGGAGGTTTTATGTCAACTGCATCGAATTTAAATGAGTTTCAGGAGCAAGTTCGTTCCCGTTACGATGAACTAAGTAAACGGCTACAGCAAGTAGCACGATATGTTTTAGATAACACAAATAGTGTGGCTTTTGATACAGTTGCTGTCATCGCTAAGGAAGCCAATGTTCCACCATCTACCTTAATCCGTTTCGCTAATGCCTTTAATTTCAGCGGATTTAACGAAATGAAACAGTTATTTCGTATGAATTTAGTGGAAGAAACGGCAAGTTACACCGATCGCGCCCGTTTATTTCGTGAAATGGATAGCGACCAAGAACTGAGTGATGATCCTGCTCAGATTTTAAAAGAGTTTGCTCACTCAAATGCGCAAGCGCTACAACAAATGGCAGCGAGAACCCCCGCTGAAGATCTTGAAAAAGCCGTCACCCTATTAGCCGAAGCAGAAAATGTCTATATCATTGGGTTACGTCGTTCGTTCAGCGTTGCAACCTATCTTAGCTATGCCCTTAGCCACTTAGAGTGCCGTCCACAATTGATCGATGGCCTTGGTGGTATGTTCAAAGAGCAAATCAACCGAATTAACGAAAAAGATGTTGTGGTTTCTATTAGTTTCACACCTTATGCAGAAGAAACCATTATGGTGAGCGAAAAAGCCGCCCAAACTGGCGCAAAGCAGATTGTTATCACAGATAGCCAAAATCAGCCCACTCGCTAGTTTTAGTGATGTCTGTTTTGTGATCAAAGAAGCCCAAGTTGATGCCTTCCGTTCCCAGTCAGCAACCTTGTGTCTTGCGCAATCACTCACTGTTGCACTGGCTTATCGCCAAGGCAGTAAGCTAGTTTAATCTTAAGACGGGCTTTGGACACAAATACCTCCGTTGTGACTTAGCCCGGAACATCACAAAGCGGTATCGATTCCCCTTCCCTTTCAATATTCCTCAATTTCGGCAATCTCCAAACTCACTAACCTGTACCTCGTTTCTTGATGCTATTAATCACCACTCATGGATGAAATCTAAGCCTATTACCAGTGTCTTTAAAAATTGTGAGACTCATCAGAAAACATGAATTTCAATAAAAATAATAATGAAATTATTATTTCACACTGTTATGTTGAGATTATGTAAACACCTGAAACTAACCTTTCGGTGAGGAGCTTGGTAATGAATACACATTTTCTCTATTTGTTTGGCCACCTTCGCTTACTTGAAGAGCAGCATGCGCTTGTCTCGTTAAATAAGACAGGTATTGGCCTCATAGGCTCCCCCACGCACAATACATGGTACACAGAAGCGATATTGCATAGCCAACATCATTGTCAACTCAACTCCGTTTGTTCGTTAGATTCACCGATACCTTCAGCTGCATACTTTATTTGCCAAAAAAGAAAAATCGAGCATCTCATCGACAATGATGCGGTTGATACAATTATCGTGACATCCCTATGCAGTGAAGAGCTATTAAAGTTTATTATTCAATCTGCGATTAATTCAGGAAAAAATATTTTACTCAATAATGTTCCAAATTATGGAACCAATGAGTTAGTTAATTTACTCAAATTAGCTAAATACAACGATGTTAATATCTGCCAAAATAGCCTGCTTCGTTTTTCTCACCAGTATGATGAAATGAAATCAATCTTATCAAATAAGAGTACTCGTGATAGTAGTTTATTGCGCTTATCCGCCCACCGTCAAATTGATAAAATGGATTGCCTTTCCAAAGAGACATTACGTTCATTAATTGCAGAAAAAGTATCGCTGCTCCTTAATTTACTGCCTGAATTTAAATTTGATTCCCTCTCAATTCAATATTCTCGTCCATTTTCACACATTGAAAAAGGTGATGTGCTTATGATTAATTTAAAAGACAGCAATGGCTTTTTAGCCTCGCTAGAACTGTTTTTTAATACAGGGAATGTTTCTGATAAATTATCCCTTAAGCAATGCCATCATGATCTCCAATTTGAGAATTTTCTAATGTCTAATAACCAATTCTCAATAATTAACGAAAATTCATTGATTATAAAACAGCTTGACCATTTCATCTTAAATCCACATAAAACAAACAAAATCGTCATAAACTCACAATTAATTGATATCAATAAAATAACTGAATCGATTTTAAATCAATTGGAATTAAATCAGTTTATTTGATAAGTTGAATTTATAATCTACCTAAATCAATAATGTATTCAATAATAACCTTGTTGATTATTTTTTGATAATAAAAATCAAACTATTCAGTATAATTACTTAATTAACAATCAAGGCCGGAAGAAATAGAGCCAAAAAAGATAATGACTCTGTCATTCCTTCCGGTCCGATTAACTTTCTCATAGTATCTCTCTATGTTGATATTTGGTGCTTTTGTTGACGGTGTTTACAAGATATTTTATAGCCTTCCCTGAGTGTATCATACGCCTATTAATGAATGGTGCAGCGTGTACCTAGGTTAACGTTAACAACACCATACAGAAACGTCGTTGGCTCCAAGTTAAATAAACAGGCAAATTGGAATAAAGAATCGACATCGATACAGCTTTCACCACTTTCAAAGCGAGTCATCTCATCTTCAGAAACGCCAATTAGTCTAGCCGTTTGTTTTAACGTCCATTTTATGACTTTCTCTTTGTTTACGAATTTTGATACCAAGTAGTTTTGCAATATTATCTTTTTGCATAATAACCCCCTAAAAAAATAAATTAAGTAAAGTTAGTTTTTGACGATGCGTAAATTAGCATTCTGCTTCCATAAATTAATTGATTTAAATTAAAAAATGACGCCAAAAAACTCATCGAATTATGAATAGTACTAAATGATTAATTTTAGCCATAAAACATAACCCAGTGAATCATAAGAACATTTTTAAAATAGATCTTTTTATCCCTAGATATTTATTGTGACATTAATCACAAAAAATGTGTATCCTAACTTCGTATTATTCAGCCATTAAACCGTCTTTTTAAGAATTTTATACATGTAAGTTTTATGTGGTTTTTATGTGTTTTATTATTTTTATTTATTAAATTATATAAATCACTCTTTAAAAACATTCATAAGATTATCGCCATATTATTATTAAGATAAATAACTTTATTGTTACTAATTATGACATTTTATGTCAGTTGATTTAGGACTAATTTTATTCCAAAAAAGAAAAAACATTTAAAGTCATATTTAAATTTCTAAAGTCTAGTATATTATTGAATGTAAGTAATATAAAAAAATAAAAAAGTCATCTTTTTTAGATTAAAAGTAATCAATAAACGATTATATTAAGTTTTACTATACTTGAATATTTTGAATAACAGTAGATGGCGGACAAAATAATAGTTAAGTCATTGAGTTCAAAAGAACAAAAACTTGAAATATGAAAGGTATACACCAATAGGGAAATCTTTAAATAACAGTTTGCTTATTTTGGAGAGTTCTAAGGTATGTCTCAAAAATGATATGAATAATATGATGATGTTAGCTCGTCATTTGCCTCAAAAGGCTGTTGCTTTGATCCTTGCTGGAGGTAAAGGTACTCGCCTTAAAGGATTAACGAGTAAACGAGCCCAAGCCTGCTGTTCATTTTGGTGGTAAATTTCGTATTATCGATTTTGCATTATCAAATAGCCTAAATTCGGGTATTAGACGAATTGGTGTTATTACCCAATATCAATCTCATTCATTAGTACAACACATCCAAAGAGGATGGTCGTTTTTTAATGAAGAAATAAATGAGTTTGTCGATTTACTACCCGCAACAAGCAACGCGAAATTACCGACCATTGGTATAAAGGCACGGCCCGATGCGGTCTATCAAAATATGGATATTATCCGTAATTATCGTGCAGAATATATTGTGATCCTTGCGGGTGACCACATCTATAAAATGGATTATTCACGCATGTTGCTCGATCATGTTAACAATGATGCAAAATTTACCGTTGCCTGCCATCAAAGTGAAAAAAGAGGAAGCCATCAATTGGTGTAATGGAAATTGATGAGAATCGTTGGGATAACCCCAATTCCATGAAAAACCACAAGACCCGCCGGTACTAAAAGATTCCGCCTGATTCATGTTTAGCGAGCATGGGGATCTATATTTTTAACAGTGATTACCTCTACAAAATGTTAGAAGACGATAGCCTTTGCCCGAGTTCCAGTAATGATTTCGGTAAAGATATTATTCCCAAAATAGTGGCCAAGAAGAGAAGCTCTCGCTCATCCCTTTGAATATTCATGTGTCACCAGCAATGCCGATGTTCCTCCTTACTGGCGCGATGTCGGAACATTAGAAGCCTATTGGTCAGCAACACTGGATCTTGCCTCGGTAACCCCTGAGTTAGATATGTATGACCGCAACTGGCCTATCCGTACTTATATGGAGCCTTTACCACCTGCAAAATTTGTCCAAGACCGCTCGGGAAGCCATGGCATGACCATGAATTCGCTTGTTGCGGGGGGGTGTATCATTTCAGGATCGATTGTCATACACTCTGTGTTATTCCCTCGCGTGAGAGTCAATTCATTCTGTAATATCGAATCTTCTATTTTACTGCCCGGAGTGAATATTGGGCGCTCATCACGTTTACGCCGCTGTATTATCGATAGAGGCTGCGTCATTCCAGAAAATACCGTTATTGGCGAAAACCCTGAAGAAGATAGCCAACGCTTCTATCGCACAGAACAAGGTATCGTTCTCGTCACAAAAGAGATGTTAGATAATTTACATAACAATAAGGAATAAGATTGTGAGCACTCATTTTGTTTACGAATGTCATTCGCCACTAGTGACACAAGAAGCACTAAAAAGCTCCATTATCTATAAATTAAAATTTGTGATTGGCAAAGAACCTTATATTGCGACACAACGAGAATGGTTAGAAGCCATCATACTGGCGGCTCGCGATCGGATCGTTGACCGATGGATGGCGACGAACCGTGCAACCTATTCACAGCAGCTTAAGCAGGTTTACTATCTATCGATGGAGTTTTTACTCGGTCGATCATTATCTAATACATTAATTTCAATGAATATGTATGAGGATCTAACCCAAGTCGTGGCTGAGCTTGGCTTTGATTTTGAGCAATTGTTAGAGCAAGAGACAGATCCCGGCCTCGGTAATGGCGGCTTAGGCCGCCTTGCCGCATGTTTTCTCGATTCTCTCGCAACCCTGAATCTCCCCGCATGTGGTTATGGTATTCGTTATGAATACGGCATGTTTAAACAAACCATTCGTAATGGACAACAAATCGAATCCCCTGATGATTGGCTGATTCATGGCAACCCTTGGGAGTTTCCTCGAACAGAAAATCGCTACCAAATCCAATTTGAAGGCCATGTGACCGAAGAAGAGGGCCGCTATCAGTGGGTAAAAACGAACGATATTATCGCTGTCGCTTATGACCAAATTATTCCTGGCTATAATACTGAGGCAACAAATACCCTGCGTTTATGGAGTGCCAAAGCTAGCGATGAATTTGATCTGCAAATTTTCAATGATGGCGAATATTATGCCGCGGTTAAGAAAAAAAATGAGTCTGAAAACGTTTCTCGCGTCCTCTACCCAAACGATTCAACCTATTCAGGCAAAGAGCTGCGTTTAAAACAAGAGTTCTTCTTAGTTTCTGCATCTGTGCAAGACATACTTCACCGCCATTGGTTGGTTTACCAACGTTGGGATAACTTAGCTGACAAAGTGGCAATTCATTTAAATGATACCCATCCTGTTCTTGCCATTCCTGAGTTAATTCGTCTATTAGTCGACAAACACCAAGTCAGTTGGCAGGATGCCTTAGCATTAGCACAAAACGTGTTCTCTTATACTAACCACACGCTGATGAGTGAAGCTTTAGAAACTTGGCCTGTCGAGATGATCCGTAAAATTCTACCGCGCCATCTACAAATCATTTATCAAATTAATGACGAATTTTTGCAACATGTGAGCCAAAAGTTTTCGCAAGATTACGAATTGCCGCGTCGTGTCTCCATCATTAATGAAGAGTATGGGCAGCTTGTGCGAATGGCGTGGCTGGCGGCTATTATCTGCCATAAAGTCAACGGCGTCTCTGAGTTACATAGTCAACTTATGACCGACTCTCTGTTTGCCGACTTTGCCCGAATTTTCCCTAATAAATTCTGCAACATCACCAATGGCGTGACACCGCGACGTTGGCTAGCTATTGCTAACCCAGAGCTGACTTCGGTTATAGAAAGCTATATCGGCCAACAATGGTTAGTTAATTTGCCTCAATTGACTGAATTGAAGCAGTGGATGGATTACCCTCAATTTTTAGATAAGCTGCAACAAGTTAAACACAGTAACAAAATTAAATTAGCGCGTTTTATTACCCAGACACAACAAATTGTGGTTAGCCCTGAAGCCTTATTTGATGTACAGATCAAGCGTATTCATGAATATAAGCGGCAGCTCTTAAATTTACTGCATGTCATCACTCGTTATAATCGAATATTAGCAGATCCAGAGCACAACTGGGTGCCCCGCGTGGTGATCTTTGCAGGCAAAGCCGCCTCCTCATATAGCGCGGCAAAAAAAATCATCCACCTCATTAATGATGTTGCTGCGGTTATCAACAATGATGCGCGTATCGGTTCGCGCTTGAAAGTGGTGTTTATTCCTGATTATGGAGTAAGCCTAGCTCAGAAAATAATTCCGGCCACCGACCTTTCTGAGCAGATTTCACTTGCAGGTACAGAAGCCTCCGGAACCGGTAATATGAAATTCGCACTAAATGGTGCATTGACCATCGGTACACTCGATGGCGCAAATGTTGAGATACGCGAACATGTTGGCCACGATAATATTTTTATCTTTGGTCATACCATCGATGAAGTAAAACAAATCAAGCAGAATTACTACTATCCACGTTGGTATTATGAAAATGATGCTGAACTGAAACAAGTGATAGACCAGATAGCACAGGGTTACTTTAAACCTGACGTTCCTAACTTTTATCAAGATTTAACCTACAGCTTGCTCGATGGCGGTGACCCATATTTATTGTTTGCAGATTATCGTAGTTACATCAATACACAGGAACAAGTCGACGATTTATATCAAGACCCATTATCTTGGCAGTCTAAGGTAGCAAAAAACATCTGTAATATGGGCTTTTTTTCTACTGATAGAACAATCCAAGACTATGCCTCACAAATTTGGAATATCGAATCTATCAATTTATGACCCTATGAATTAGATTAATCTAGGCATTTTGGTTAAGGTCAATTTAACGAGAAACTTACTTAACTTCACAACTATTTAAAAAAATTCTCAGTCGGCATGCTATCCTGATACCGACTGGGATGTATCTGTCTAGTATAAAAGTCCGATTTTTAGCCAGTTATGATTTTATACTTTGGGCAAAGTTAATTTAAAAGGGTCATCATGCTTCAGGAAAGTGTTATTAGAGAAATGATTCTCTGGATCGAAAAAAACTTAGAGTCACGCCTGTCTTTAGATACTGTTGCCGAAAAATCAGGATACACCAAGTGGCATTTTCAGCGCCTATTTAAAAACCAAACAGGACTTGCTCTCGGTTCTTACATTCGTGCTAGACGATTATCGTGCTCAGCCGTGGCATTGAGGCTAACTAATGATAGCATCATGGATATCTCTTTACGCTATCGTTTCGATTCACAGCAAACATTTTGTCGTGCATTTAAAAAACAATTCAATATCACCCCTTCTGAATACCGCAAACGTACCGGATGGAAAATTGAAGGTTTTTGCCTGCCACTGAGAGAAAGTAAAGAGTTCAGCGTTAAGGTCAGCCTAACCAAATTAGATCCCGTTAAGGTTATCGGTAAACAGCATCGCTATACCAAAAGCATCAATGAATGGAATTTTAAAAACCCAAGAGCTGAGACGCTACTATTGGAGAGACTTTATCAATGAAGCTCAGTGTGTCACAACCAATATGTATGCTATCCACGGTGTTGATTCTATCAATGATCAAGAGGGGCAATTCTGCTATACCACAACCTTTGAAGAAAGTGGTGTTGACTCCCCTACCCCTAATCTTAAAAGCATAACTCTCCCTGCTGGCGATTATCTACAAATTAAGTTTACGTGTGATGAACTCCACGGTATTGATTACAACGACATTATCTATACCGTATATGGAAAAGTACTTGCGAGTATGGATATTGCTCGAGGTGAAGGCTGTGACATTGAAAACTATGTTTTAAAGTCTACGCCCGATTATAAAGAGTTTATTGAAAACTCACGCCTCTATCTTAAAGAATTAAATTATTATATCCCTGTCATTATTTGATTAAATTAAAGAAAACTAACTTACACTGAGTTAGTTTTCTTTATTTCTTATATTTAATCTTAATAACCTATCTAACAGATAATTAACTTTCATTTCATTTTCATAAAAACAATCATCATTAAAAGCCCATCAAATATAGATAATCAATTCTATGATGTTAATAATTATTTGAATATTACTTCATTAAAGTTCATATTAAATATATCGAGTGTTGAAAATAAACAAATATCACGTTAGCATAAATTTTAGTTTCATCTTTTTTAAAGGACAGATAACTGAGTTAATAATCCAACTTTGCAATAAAGGACTAATAATAATGGTTAAGAATAATACCTCAACAAGTCTTATGGTTATCTTTGTCGGTTTACTGGCAGCACTCGCAGGCCTCTTCTTTGGTTTAGATACTGGGGTTATCTCTGGTGCACTTCCCTTTATTAGTCAACAGTTTGATATCTCATCAACCCAGCAAGAACTGGTTGTCAGCTCAATGATGTTTGGTGCCGCAGCTGGCGCTATTATTAGCGGTTGGTTATCATCTTTAAGTGGTAGAAAAAAGAGTTTACTGATCAGTTCAATATTATTTATTATTGGTGCATTAGGCTCCGCCTTTTCCCCTAATGCCAATATACTTATTATTTCGCGAGTCATATTAGGACTCGCAATTGGTATTTCTTCATTCACAACTCCAGCTTATTTATCAGAAATCGCACCGAAAAAGATCCGTGGTGGAATGATATCTATGTATCAATTAATGATTACAATAGGTATCTTACTTGCATTTATTTCTGATACCGCTTTTAGTTATGATCATGCTTGGCGTTGGATGTTAGGGATCACAGCTATCCCTGCTGTTTTGCTTTTTATTGGCGTCACTTTTTTACCCGAAAGCCCCCGTTGGCTTGCCAGTAAAAATAGATCGAATGATGCTAAAACTATATTATTAAAATTAAGAAAATCAGAAAATGAAGCGATCCAAGAGCTGGATGATATTTTTAATAGCCTAAAGATCAAGCAATCGGGATTCGGTTTATTTAAAAATAACAGTAATTTCCGACGTACTGTATTTTTGGGTATTGCTCTGCAATTTATGCAGCAACTGACAGGTATCAATGTCATTATGTACTATGCCCCTAAAATATTTTCATTAGCGGGGTTTGAAAGTACCACCCAACAAATGTATGGCACAGTTCTTATTGGCTTAGTCAACGTCATCACAACCATTTTTGCCATCTCAATCGTTGACCGTTTTGGCCGTAAAAAATTATTGATCTTTGGCTTTAGTGTCATGGCAATCAGTATCGGCTTACTCGCCTACTTGCTCTCTTTTGATACGCATACCGTTCTAATCCAATATAGTAGTATTGCCTTTTTACTTATCTTTATTATTGGATTTGCCGTGAGTGCGGGACCGATTATGTGGGTCTTATGTTCTGAGATACAACCACTGAGAGGTCGTGATTTCGGTATCACCTGTTCAACTACCTCAAATTGGGTAGCAAATATGATCGTTAGCGCTACGTTCTTAACACTGCTATCGACTTTAGGGGATACGAATACTTTCTGGGTTTATGCTGGGTTAAATGCTGTATTTATTATTATCACGCTCTATTTTGTCCCAGAAACAAAAAATGTTTCATTAGAGCAGATAGAAGAGAACCTAATGAAAGGCAATGCGCTACGCAATATTGGTCGATAAGCATCCACAATTAAACCTTATTTTTGTAGAACACCCGATATTACCTCGGGTGTTCTGTTTTGATAAAACCGCTTCTCGTTAGAAAGTTAAGTTCAATTTCGCCCAAAGCGTTCTGCCCGGCTCATTCACGGGTTGATTAGAGGAATAACCAAACCCACTATTACCCGCTAAGTTTAGGTGTTCGCTATAATTTCTATCAAATAGGTTATCAACACCAGCACTTAACTTAACATGATCATTCACCCGATAAGCGGTATTAACGGAGAAAATCGTGAAACCAGCACTGCTACCGAAGTCTTTCCCGACTACGTTACCATCATTAATCGCCACACGATGTTGGCTACTGACAATACGCATTAGCCCTGTTGCCGTCCAATCATTCTTTTCCCAAGATAAACCAAAACGGGTTTCTAATGGCGGCATCTGCGGTAATGGTTGCCTATCACTGCGGTTTTCCCCCCCAAGAATAAGCGAGACTTGCATCCGCTTTCCACGCATCACTGAGCTTATAGGCGACGCCCATTTCTCCCCCCATGATCATCGCATTCACGTTTTCAACTTGACTTTGTCGCGAATTATGTGGGTTATAACGGAATAGGATAAAATCATCGACTCGCCCAATATAAGCGGAAACCCATGCGTTAGTTTTATCATTGCTATATTTTGCACCGATATCTAACTGGGGTCGTTTTTTCCGTTTTTAAATGATCGAACACATTGCTTGTTCCATCAGGGCCGTAGGTTGGTGAAAATAACTCCCAATAATCAGGGAAACGCTCAGTGTAACCGACACCGGCATACAGCATGACAGGCATATCAGAAAGCGAATGCTCATAACGCACAAACCCTGCTGGCATCACAGTATTGCGCCCCGATGACCCTACCGCGGTCTCATTATCCACTAATACCCTATCGGCACGCGCACCTGTAACGACTTTCCCATGCGCATTTGCATTCCACGTTAACTCACCAAACAGCCCATAATCTTGGAATGTTGCATCCTTATTCCAGTGGTTATTGCTCTCCTTACGGTGAGTATTAGTTTGCATATCGGCCCCTGCACGTAATTCGTAATCGTTCCATAACCAAGTTCCCATAACTCGGCCACCCACCGTTTTACGATCAACACGCATTTTCATTGGCATATTCATCATGCCATGACCACCGCCCATCATATGCCCCATATGACCAGAGCCGCCCCCCCATTGAGCCACTTGTGTCACGTAATGAATAGTTATCCATAATATGGTCGGCATAGTTGTAGTACATATTCGCTTCTAGCTTATCAAGCACTGTGCCAATATTTGTCTTTTCAAAACGCACACCTAGACTTTCGCGTTTGAATTGCGAGCCATCCATTCCACGACCTGCATAGCGAGCTTCACCATCCCCTTTCCCCGCGGTAAGCTCAAGTAACGTGTATTCATCTGGCGTCCAGCCTACAGCAACATCCGCATTCCATTTATCCCACTTTGATGGCACTTTCTTACCATCTCCATCTTTATAATCATTAGAGCGAGATTTATTACCTATTAAGCGTAAATAACCTTTTTCATTCCCCATACTCACATCTGCATTCGCATCCCAACGCTGATTAGAGGCCGTTAACGCACTTGCATTCCCCTGAACACCCGCTTTATCAAAAATGGGTTTTTCACGCTCAAAACGAATTGTACCTGCCGAGTTACCTGGTCCCCAAAGAACTGACTGAGGCCCTTTGATCATCGTTAATAGGTCGAAGTTTTCTGGCGAAATATAAGAGGTTGGGGCATCCATGCGAGATGGGCAAGCGCCTAACATCTCACTATCATTAGTTAAAATCCGTAAGCGAGAGCCAAACATGCCACGAAAAACGGGGTCACCGTTCGTGCCGCCATTACGAATTTGCGAGAAGCCGGGGATCGTTTTCAAATAATCAGAACCATCACTCGCCGGCACTGGCTGTCTAGGTGTTTTTGGTGAGGTGCTGATAGTTAATGGTGAATCAACGGGGGCAGTGACTATCATCACTGAGTGTTCTGAAAATTGACTTTGATTCTCTGCCTCAGCGACTGCGCTATTCGACAATAGCGCGGTCGTTACTAAAAGTGTCAGTGGTGCGATTACACATTTTTCTTTGTTCATTATTTTGCCTAATTCTTTTCTTTATGACGTAGCCATGCCGCCTGAATTCGATAATCAAATTCAAGATAGAGAGCAGGCGAAGCCCTTTGCACTCAATACGGCAAATGCAACATTGTGAATTTAAAATGATCAATAATTAATAAGAAAAGAGAGGCGGAGGAGCGCGCGCAAAACGCAGAGACCAAGGCCGAAACAAATATGGATGAATACAAGGCTCAAGGGGGATCCGCGTCGTCAGCGTTGCCAATTGGCGAATTGCAATGGCAATAAATAGAATGATAAATGGAAAATGGATCAACAACTGGCAATAGCCACAGGCAATGTCTTCCATCGGCGATAGTCCGACTCCCGACATTAACAGATGATTCATCATGCCGTTAGAATGGCATTCTTCAGGCAATAGAGCACCTTGATGCGAATGGTGCATCACGTGTGGTGCCATATTTTCCATTGAAGAACAATCAGCCATTTGCATCATTGACTTTGAGACCAATGGTGCAATAAACAGCATTACTACTGCAAGTAGCGCAAGATAGGCTGCAAATTGTCTTAATCTATCATGCAGGTGCAACGTTTTTCCGTAATATCTATTGTTATTTTAATGCGCGAAAGTGTATCTCATTTACATCATCGTTGTTATCGTTTTTTGTCAATAATGTTACTTGGCCTACATTCTCTCTATATTCAAATAGAACAATTTGGCACCATTATATTGGCGTAATTTCCATTACATTCACCTGAAATAAAAACCATTCGAAATATTATTTTTATAAGTCATATCCACCAATGGCATTCTCAATAATAAAAAATAGTAAAACGGGAATTATCGACAAAAAGCCCTTTTTCTTTCACGCCCCATAAAAAACAAAAAGCGGCAATAGCTTAGCTATCACCGCAAAATCGAACAGAAAAAAACAAGGGGAGATTATTTATTAAGCTAATAAGTTAGCTGGGTTATCGATACATAAGCGGTCAAGGGTAGCTTGATCGACGCCTTTCTTCGCCAGAAGCGATAGAAAAACATTCGGTACAAAGCCCCATCCATTTCCGCCATTTTTTGCCCACATCTGTTTTAAGAACACATCGTGACTCAAAACGATCTGATTGCTATATCCCAGCTCTATCAACTTATAAACCGCATCAACAGTTTCTGTAACAGTTGGTGCGACCCCTTCTTTAGGGAATGAAATATCAAGCCCTATCATATCGAACTCAAGCCATACGCCTCTGTCTAACATACGACGCTGATAATCGATATCCTTTCCTGATGGGTCTGAATGCGCTAATGAGATCTTAGCGGGATTAACGCCCATCTCTTTGATTAAAATATCCAATACTTCATCACCACGACGTTGCCAACCTGGCATATGGATATTCATCGAGACATGATCATTGGCAAGCTGAGCGACGGATGCGGCTCTAAGGCTATTTTTTTCCCCTTCCGTAAAAAATGGAGAAACCCCAATTTCGCCAATCATCCCCGCTCGAATATCAGTGCCATCAATACCAATATTCAATTCGTCATCAATCATTTTCGCCATTTCATCGATACTTTTTACTAGGCGCTCGCCTTCAAATTTTTCGATATATAAGCCTGATGAGGCAACGACATTAATACCTGTTTTAATGGACACTTCTCGCAATTGACGAACATCTCGACCAATTGCTTCGGAGCCTGTCGCATCAACAAGCGTTTTACCGCCAAGCTCCTTAAAGTTATTCACTTCATAAATCACATCGTCGATAGGTTTTTTATCCATATTGTCACAGCAGCAATAAGGATCGTGTTTTAGCCCCCATTGAATATCTGCACTGACTTTTTTATCGACCAACACATGCGAGAAATCGTAAAAAGGTTCATCGACAACGGTAGAGAGATCGTTAAACAAATGCTCATGTGGCAGGGTTAAACCCATATCTTCTTTTTTAACTGGCCCAGTGACAGTCTGAATATAACCTTTCATTTTACACTCCCGCCGTTTTCACAGCTTTTGCTTCTCTAAACTCAGGAATTGTTGTGATAATTGCACCAACCAGCGCAAACAGTGTGCCAATAATCGTGACCAGATAGACAGTGTTACCCAATGATGGCAAGAGTAAATCAATCAGAACTGAACCCAGTAATTGCCCTGCTGTTGATGCAACTCCGAGCATTAACAGCCCTAATCCACGAACTAAGATTGCCATTAACGCAATAGACATTAGCCCTAATGGACCACCGAGATACATCCACCACACCCCCGGTAATTCAAGAGTAATGTGACCAAGAGCCATACGGATCACCAAAGCGACAGTCAAAACCGTGAAGCCGACAATAAAGTTCCATGTGATAGATACCATCATTGAACCTGTCGCTTCTGCCACTTTAGAGTTACCCGCTGGTTGCCAACCCGCTAATAGACCCGCTAAGAAAGGAAGAATGGCTAAATAGATAGCAGAGGTAGAGTGCCATTGTGGAGACACCACAAATAAGGTGGCTACCACGGCAAAAACAGCGCCTAATACGCGAAAAAGGGTGAACGGTTTTTTCTCATCGATACCAATACCGAAACGGTCACACAATAGGCCTGATAATAATAGCGCCGATATCAATGCGGTTTGGAAAGTGGCAATCCCTAGTGCACTGGCAGAAGCCCCTTCAGAGAAAACCACCATTGCGCCACAAAGGCCTGCAAACCAGTTCCACAATGGAATTTTACGTTGTTTAATTAAACTTGGAATAGAGGCAAATTGCTGACGAGTCTGTTTTTTCGCTATGATAATAAAAAACATGACGACAAGACCGCTAGCAAACGAAATTACCGCACTTGCGTTGCCATCTTTTAATACATCCCCGAGCTGCCCATTAACGGCAGATTGCATTGGCGATAACATCCCGGCTAAAACCGTCGCTATCATCAGTAATGGTGTAGAATAACTTTTTGCACTCATAAAATATTCCTTTTGGATTTTTTGACTATGAGTCATTATTTTTGTAATCGGAGTACAAAGTGCGGGGGAAATTCCCCACACTTAATTTCTTATTTTTGATATTTTACTTTTGACAATAACTGAATTAACGAGCGATCTGTTTTAGGATATTTACCCACATGTCAGAGTAATGTTCCCAAGCCATAAATTCTTTACTTCCCCAGTGTGGCGAGCAATCACTCATAAAGCAGGCTGTTTTACCCTTTTCATATTGACCAAAGACTAATAAAGGATCTTCGCCAATATTTAAAACGGTTTCTGTATTTTCTTTAGCTTTAACTTTGTTATAGCCTAAAAACATTGGCCATTGTCCAAATCCTTTAACGGATTCATGTTCTGCATTGACTGGTACTGCAAAAATACCTTCAGGTGTTTCAACACGATCATCACCATCAAGCATTTCTACCGGTAATACATCTGCTAATAATGTATTTTTATAATTCGCTTTAGCCTCAATTCCCATAAAGGATAGATAGCCACCAATCATTAATAATCCACCGCCATTAATGACATACTGCTTAATTAATTGCAGTGCATTTGGTAATACTTTCATATTATAAAAAGTATCGTTTTGCAGTAAGAAAGTATTTGCACCAATATCGCTAATGACAACGACATCATATTTCTCTAACTCTTCTACCGTTTTAGGAAATGCCATTTGAACGGTATGTGCAGGCATATAATCAATTTCAACATTTTTATTTCTTAAGCAATCTAATAAAAATGTTGCACCCTCTTCATATTTACTCGAAGTAAAACTGTCGTAGCCTTTAGTATGAATCATATGAATGTGCCATGACTCACCAATAAATAAAATTTTCATTTTTATTCCTCTTTCAGAATATGAATTATTCAGGGGATTGAGTGACAACCTGAGAGTAGGTTGTTTGGTTAATACGATATATCACGTTAATATCTTCAGGCATTTCTGAAGCTTTGCTCGTTTCTACCGCAAGCGATGAAAATGCCGAAGCATAACGCAACGCATACGAAAATTGCTTACCTTTTGCTAGTGAGGCCGCCAATGCGCCATTGAAAGCATCCCAGCGCCAGCCGTATTTTTGACCACCGCTGTGTAGGCCGGTGAGTAAATAAATTTATTGCCATCGTAAGCAATAGAGCCTTTACTTCCTAATGTGATCACAACCTTTTTAACACCTTTGTGATAGATGACGTCGGCTGCTTTTTTAGCCGACTCCATATCCACAACATTCACTCCGGATAGCAAACTGGCTTCCGTTTCATTCGGCGTTAAAATATCGACTTTTTCAAGTAGTTCGATAGCAATATCACTATAAGGTGCAGGGTTTAAAATAATCGGTATATTATACTCATTACCTATCGATATAATTTCCCTTAAGGCTTCAATATTTGTCTCAAGTTGTAGCAAGATAATATTCGAATTAATAATTTTATCTTTTTGAATTTTTACCTCATCAGCACTGATATCCATATTTGAGCCAGGATATATGGAGATAATGTTTTCGCCACTATTTTCTGACACGAAAATTGATGCTGTACCCGTTTGGAACTTTTCAGTTTGGTAAATTGTTGATGTCTTAATTTTTGATGATGAAATAAAATTCACCGCATAATCACTAAATTGGTCAGTGCCAATTTTAGTAATAAAATGGACTTGCGAGTCTGAATAACTTGCAGCTAAAGCCTGATTGCAACCTTTGCCACCTGGTGAAAAAATAAATTTGTTTGATAATAATGATTCACCTGCCTCTGGTAATCGAGGCAAATAACTAATCATATCAACATTAAATGAACCTAATACACAAACTTTGCCGTTCACTGAATCATCCTTATTGGTTATTTCATTAAGGCTATCGTTACATTCCAGAAACTGTATAATTTCTTTTTTAGCAACCTTATCTAGGGATTCAAATTCAATGAACGCGCCACCATGGCAACGGTTAATAATTCCTTTTTTTGCCAAAGAATTTAAATCTGCTCTAATGGTTTCTTTTGTGACATTCAGTTCTTTCGATAAAACAGAAACTTTTGCTGAGCCTGCGTTTTTTAAAAAATTAATTATTTTTTTATGTCGTTCTGCTTTCATGCCATTTTACCTCATGGCATTTACTCTAAATTAGATAATGTTATTTTAATGTGATAATAATCATATGTTCCCAATGCAAAGCAAAAAAAAGCAAAAAACACAAAAGCTAAAACAAAAAAAAGCAAAAGCATATTACGTTAAGGTAAATTTAGTTTTTAATGCAAAACAAAATAGGAAAGCATTAAGTAATCTAATCATCATTTAATTTAATCATAAAATAATAATTATATTACTTATAAAACAATCATAAGATTAAATAAAATTAAATATTAACTTCAATAGTTTACAAGGAACCAGGTTAATTTATCATTAATAATTAACTATAAAGGATTTCAAATAAATAAATTACTTATTTTTCAATTTTAATCGCCTAATTTCAATATTGAATCGATTCAAACTAAAAATGACCACCATTTAAATAAAACGTATCGAGAAAAATAAAATCAAAAAATGGTACGCAGAATATAAAAACGGGAGCGATTGCTCCCGTTTTAGTGCTTTGAATCAGTTAACAACCCACTATTGAACTGTTTTTTTCTCATGCACCATCATCAATGCTTGTTCAATACTGCGCTCAATGACTGTTCGTCGCTGATCATTTTCAGGTAATAATTGCAGCATCATCTGCCAAGCTGAGATGGCTTCTGCATAACGAGCCTGCTCAAATGCATTAAAAGCAAACATGCTTAATGCCTTAACATTGGTCCTATTTTCAGCAATCAGCTTACGCAATAACTCACCACCAATGCGATTATCTTCTGGATCAGACGAACGCGTTAACACTTCGGCATACCCTAGCGCCACGTTATCATCATTCGGCTTGAGTCGATAAGCCCGCTCATAAGCATCTGTCGCCATCGTGGCATTATTTAATACCATGCCAATCCGACCTAGCATCACCCATGCATCGGCATTTTGAGGCTCATCCTGCAAACGAGTACGTAAACCTAACGCAAGGCGCTCCATTTCTTCAAGATTAAGTGGTGGCTCTGAGGGATCTAACGCTCTGTCAAGCAACGCTGGCGCCTGTTGGTAAGCTAAATGCCAATCTGCAACTTTGCCATAACTGCCTACCTGATAATAAGCCGCGGCCCCAATTCCGAAAGCCATGATCACCCCCGGGACATACACCCACCCAGTTGAGCGCGTTGGCTTTATTGAAGCGGTATGTTGCTGATCAATTGGAACATCTTGTTTTATGCGAACACGTTTTTTAGTACGTGCGTAAATGATCCACCCACCGACAATCATGGCTGCAAAAGGTAATCCCCATAAGATGGCCGTTAATGGCGTCAATGGAGGATTGTACGTCACAAAATAGCCGTAACGTGCCACCATATAGTCAACGATTTCATCGCGGCTCTTGCCTTCTTTCATCAACTCATACACTTTTTGCCGTAAATCTAAAGCAATCATTGAGTTTGAGTCTGCAATGCTATTGTTTTGGCACTTCGGGCAACGTAACTCTTCTGTTAACTTACGAAATTGCTGCTCTTGCTGCTCATTATCAAAGGTAAAAACTTCAGTCGCCGCAAAAGCACTACTTGCACTAACCGCTAGCATCAGCAAACCAATAACATATTTCATTGGCTGGCCTCCTTGCTATAGCGTTCCCATAATGGTTTCACTTCCTTATTCCAGACACGCTCATCCATTGCGCCTGCATGGCGATAACGAATAATCCCATTGCCATCGATTAAGAAGGTTTCAGGAGCCCCATAAACGCCCAGATCAAGGCCTAACATGCCCTCACCATCAAAAAGACTTAAAGCATAAGGGTTACCAAGTTCGCGCAACCAAACAATCGCCTTATTGCGATCATCCTTATAGTTTAACCCCACCACGCGTACACCTTCAGCAGCAAGCTGATTGAGGTATTTATGTTCAGCGCGACAAGTAGGGCACCATGTCGCCCAAACATTTAAGAGGATAGGTTTCCCTTGAATCAATACATTTGACTCATAATGTTGACCGGGGTTTTCAAGTGACTCTAAACGGAACACAGGCACCGGTTTACCCACTAATGCAGATTCAAGTAAACGAGGGTCATCCCCTTCGGCATTACGCATCAATTGCCATAACAAAACGGCGGCAATAGCAGCGAAAATAATAAAAGGGATCAAGAAAACTTTGCGTTTCATGCAGCCTCCTGCACGGGTTTACGGCGACGATAGCGCGGATCAAATAGGCAGCATAGCGCTCCAGCAGCCATTAAAATACCTCCCGACCAAAATCCAGCGCACAAAAGGTTTGTAGTAAAGGCGCATAGTCCATACCTCTTTACCGACCTCTTCTCCTAATGCAGCATACAAATCTCGGGTTATTCCCCCATCGATAGCCGCTTCGGTCATCACGGCACGGCTGGTGCTATAAAAACGTTTTTCAGGCTGTAATTTAGTGAGTAATTCACCATTTTTCTTAACGTCAATATTCCCTATCACACCCTGATAATTCGGGCCATTCGCTTCATGTACCCCATTAAAGACAAAGGTATAATCACGAATAGCCACACTTTCACCGGGCTTCATTTTGGCATCACGTTCAATGCTGTAATTTTGACTAAAGGCAATCCCCACAATGGTTACTGCTAAACCTAAATGTGCAAGTACCATTCCCCAATAACTTGGGTGTGAGCTTGATTTTTTTACTAATACGTACACGCATTTCGGCGAACGCCAGTAATGCTATCCAGCAAGCCATCATTAAACCAAGCACGGTCAACGCTTCTAATCTATCTTGCATTAGCCATGGCAGTAGGCATGACAATATCAAGGTCACGAGCAAGGCCATTAAGAGTAATTTTCTAATCGCTGCGGGGCGGTCTCTCCCCCAACGCACTAGAGGCCCAATCCCCAGTAAGAGTGCGAATGGCACCATTAGCGCGATAAACATGGTATTAAAGAAGGGCTCACCAATCGAAATACTGCCTAAACCAATTTGTTTGTGAACTAAAGGCAGTAAGGTGCCTAATAACACGACCAGCCATTGCAGCGGTTAGGATGACGTTATTCGCCAGTAGCATTGATTCCCGAGACCAAAGCGCATTATTAACACGAGAACGAACCTTGTGACCTCTTATGGCAAACAGCAGCAATGAGCCACCGATAACTAAGACCATAAAGGCGAGAATGAAGAGTCCTCTCGAGGGGTCAGATGCAAAGGCATGCACAGAAACCAGCACCCCTGAACGTACGAGGAAAGTACCGAGTAAACAAAGTGAAAACGCAAATATCGATAGCAATAAAGACCATGCCTTAAATGTTGCTCGTTGCTCTGTCACCGCCAGCGAGTGGATTAACGCGGTTCCTACTAGCCAAGGCATAAACGACGCATTTTCAACAGGATCCCAGAACCACCAGCCGCCCCAGCCTAGCTCATAATAGGCCCAAGCCGAACCTAACATGATGCCGAGCGTTAAAAAAAACCACGCAGCCATCGTCCAAGGGCGAGCGAAACGGGTAAATGAACTATCCAGCCGACCACTAAGCAACGCCGCGATAGCAAATGCGAAGGCGACTGAAAAGCCAACATACCCCATATACAGCAATGGTGGATGGAAAATCAGGCCGGGATCTTGCAAGAGCGGATTTAAGTCACGTCCTTCAATTGGGAAGGAGGGCAAGGTGCGCGAAAAGGGGTTAGAGGTGAAAATGATGAACAACAGAAACCCGACGCTCACCATCCCCATTACTGCTAAAACACGAGCAACAATATCCAGCGGCATGCGGTAGCTACATAATGCAACCGCAAACGTCCAGCCGCTCATCAATAACACCCACAACAGCAGTGAACCTTCATGCGCTCCCCATGTTGCCGCAACCCGATACCAAACAGGTAATTGCGTGTTGGCGTTATTTGCAACATAAGTAATTGAAAAATCATTTATAACAAAGGCGTTGACTAGCACTAAAAATGCGCCAGCCACACACAAAAACAGTAGCCAAGCAAGAGGCCTTGAAGCCCGCATTAAGCGCTCATCGTGACGAGATACGCCCCATAATGGATAGATAGAGAGTAATACTGCAATACCTAACGCTAGGCATAGCAGTATATTGCCAACCTCAGGGATCATAGTGCGTTATCCTTATAAGCCGCGGCAGGTCGACGGTGATTTTCCTGCATCGCTTGCTCAACTTCGGGTGGCGTATAATTTTCATCGTGTTTAGCGAGCACTTCTTTGGCAATGATATGATGGTTTTCAGCCAGCTCCCCTTGGACAACTACCCCTTGCCCTTCTCGAAACAGATCAGGCAAAATCCCCTCATAGCTCACATCAACTTCCGCTTCCGCGTCATACACCGTAAAAGTAACTTTCAGGGAGTCCGGATCACGCTGAACAGTACCTGGCATCACCATTCCCCCGACACGTAAGCGTTGGCCAACTTCAGGTATCTGCTGGGTTTCTCGCTTCCCATAAATGATCTCACCGGGGGTATAAAATAGGTCGATACTGGAGCGAAGTGCATATAAAAGCAGCGCGACCATTAACCCCACACCAATTAGAATGGAACAAACTAGCCATAATCTATTTTTACGACGAATATTCACTCAGCCTCCCGACGCGCTCGTGCTGCTTTCTGTCTTGCTTCTCTTGCTTGCTGTGCAGTGATGGAATTTATAATCATTTTGCGTTGTAAAACGGTGTGAATACACAACAGCAATAGCGGTGTTACCGTCAATAGAACTGCCAGCCAGACATAAAAGGCATAACCGCCCATTGCAAAAAAATCCGCCCAAGATGCAAATGCACGACTCATTATTTACGCCCCTTCTTATTCACGATATCCATAACCCATGGGCGGTTACGCTCCAGTAGTAATAATTGGTTGCGCAAACGCACCAGCGTCAGAGAAATAAATAAAAATAGATAGCCTAAGATAGCCAAACGCAAAGGTGTGCGCATTGCAGGGTTAATACTTTGCTGCATTCGCGTTGAAGGCTGATGTAATGTGTTCCACCATTCAACGGAATAATGGATGATAGGTAAATTAATCACACCAATTAAGACTAAGATCGCCGCAGCTTTTCCTGCTGTCCGGCGGTCATCAAATGCATGCCAAAGCGCGATAATGCCAACATACAGAAAAAAGAGAATAAGTTCTGAGGTTAAACGTGCATCCCATACCCACCATGCGCCCCACATGGGTTTGCCCCACGTTGCCCCCGTGACTAAGGCAATAAAGGTAAATACCGCACCAATAGGTGCCATAGCGGCAATCGTTAATTCAGCCACTTTCATTTGCCAAACAAGACCAACAAAAGCGACGAACGCCATAATGGCATAGATCCCCATTGACCACATTGCTGCTGGAACATGGAGGTACATAATGCGATAGCTATCACTTTGCTGATAATCGGCGGGCGCAAATCCGAATCCCCATCCCCAACCTAGTGCTAAAAAAATCACGCTCAGGGTAATAAACCAAGGGGTCAACCGCCCACATAGTTGGTAGAGATTGGCAGGAATAGCAAGTTGGTGAAGCTTTTTCCACATATTTAAAGGCTCCAGATCATATCTCAGGCAAACTTTGCGCTGCTGCAATATACAATACACGTAATAACAATGGGTTTATTGATATAGCACAAATATAAACTGAGGCTAGTCAAACCATTAACTGTTGACTAGCCTCTATGCTTCTCAGGCGTGATCCCATTTAATCAACCTTCCTGAGTGACGCTTTTCCATTTAAAAACCCGGCTCAACTTCGCGCATATCAGGTAGCTTATGAGCTATCCCTTTATGGCAATCAATACAGGTTTTTCCATCAACAATGGCCTGATCATGCATTTTGGCTGCCACGCTTTTTTGTGCCGTAAAATCCATGTATTCAAAATTGTGGCAATTACGGCACTCCTGAGAGTTATTATCTTTCATCCGTCGCCACTCATTTTGCGCCATGGCTAAACGGTGCTCTTCAAATTTTTGTGGTGTATCAATGATGCCGAATACTTTGCCATAAAGCTCTTTGCTGGCTTTAATCTTTCTGACCATTTTAGGTCCGAACTCATGAGGTACATGGCAATCAGGACAGGTTGCTCGAACACCACTACGGTTGGTGTAGTGGATCGTTTCCATATACTCTTCATACACGTTTTCACGCATCTCATGGCAGCTAATACAAAATTCTTCAGTATTAGCCATTTCCATTCCCGTATTAAAGCCGCCCCAAAAAATGACGCCACTAACAAAACCAATCAATAGTAAGGTTCCCAAAGCCAAACGGCTCGGGCGTCGCCACCATTGCCACACTCTACGGATCACACCAGGCTTAGCGTTATTGTTTCCCATGTCGGCCTCTTATTTCCCAAAACCTTTGGATGGGGTAAATGTGTTCTCCACAATCGGTGAAGTATCGGACTGCGGCACATGGCACTGTAGGCAGAAGTAGCGGTTTGGTGCTACACCACCTAATACTTTCCCCGTAGCATCCACGAAGTGTGTCGGGCTAACGCGAGGCGCCCCTGTTGTTCGATAACTTTCAACACCATGGCATTGTAAGCAGCGATTTGTATTGGTGGTAATTTGATAACCATCAACGCTATGTGGGATCATTGGAGGTTGATTCACATAGTTTAAAGCCATTCTTTCCTGCTCTTTAGGAATATGAATGCCACCTTCTTGAGTACCAGAAACTTCTGGTGACTTAGACAGATCAACGCCATTTGTCGCCCAAGCAAGGCTCGAGGCAACGAGTCCTATTACCGCCATCCAACGGCTCATTGTCTTAATCAGGGCATGGGTTTTCATGATTTCGCTCCCGAACTCCATCGTAGTGTTATTTTAAAAACATCCTCAGAACACACATCGATACAACGACCGCATGTTATGCAGTCCTTATCCGAAATGAATGCTGGGGCCTGTTTATCTAAAAACCGGGGTACGCAAAACTTGCGGCTCCGGACAAATGTGAAAGCAATCCATACAGCGAGTACAATTTTGCTTGTTTATCGCTGTGACCATCAGTGCCCCTTTACAACCGGCGATCCCATATAAGGCACCGAGAGGACAAAGGTGACCACACCAGCCATGCTCCACAACGAGTAAATCGAATAAAAATAAGGCGAGCAGCAATAAAGCACCGCTACCAAAACCGAAGATGAGGCTTCGGCCCATTAATGAAACGGGGTTGATCCATTCCCACAATAAAGTCCCAGTTACCGCAGAGCCGATTAAAATCACCACAAGCAACACATAACGGATATAACGAGGGATCGTTGCGGATTGATTAAAATCGAGCTTACGGCGTAACCATGCTGCCGCATCCGTAACAGGGTTTACAGGGCAAACCCAACTGCAAAAAATACGTTTTCCAAGTAATGCATAAACTAGCAATACTATTGCTGCACCAATTAATGTCGAAATAGCAGGTAAATAGCCACTAGCAAGACTTTCTAACGTGATCAAAGGGTCAGTGAGCGGAATTGAATCTAACAATAAACTGCTACTGTAATTACCATGTAAGATCCAGACCCCAAACCAAGGTCCACTCAAAAACATCGCGATTACCAATAGTTGACTGATACGACGCATCCATAACCATTTATGGCTCTGCCACCAGCCCTTTTTCGCCAGCGCTTCGCGTCCGGCATCACGTTTACGATTTGCCATTATTTCCCTCCAGCCAACCAAAACGGTAGTGATGCCCCAATTCACCTTTCGCAAGCGTTAGCGGCAGGACTTTAATGGCCGCTTCTTCGAGGACACAAGCCTGCTCGCACTTACCACATCCCGTACAAGCTTGACTATGCACTGTTGGTAAAAAACGTGCATGCTTACCCGTACGGTGGTTTTGCTCAAGCTCCAGCGTGATAGCCTCATCAATTAGCGGGCAAACGCGATAACACACATCACAGCGCAACCCTTGAAAATTGAGACAGTTTTCCTGATCAAGTAACACTGCCAACCCCATTCGTGCGTCATTGATAGACTCAATCTCTTTATCCAGTGCACCACTCGGGCACACTTTGGCGCACGGGATCTCTTCACACATTTCACAAGGGTTTTCTCGCGCAATAAAATAAGGCGTTCCCGCTGCCAGTCCTGATGCTAATGTTGCTAATTTCAACATGTCATAAGGGCAAGCTTGTACGCACTGCCCACAACGAACACACGCACTCGCAAATGCATTTTCATTAATGGCTCCCGGCGGGCGGAGACGAATTCCACTCGCGCGGGAAGTTTGTTGCTGTAAGCCCAGTACCACACCAACCGCCGCCAATCCGCCTGCCGCACGAACGGCATCGCGTAAGAAACGGCGACGACTATTTTGAGGTTTAGGTTTCTGGGACATATGCAATTACACCTTTTCCAATTTAACGGCACATTTTTTGTAATCCGTCTCTTTAGAGAGTGGGTCTGTTGCATCCAGCGTTAAGTTATTAACTAACTGAGATGCGTCAAAGAAAGCCATATACACCAATCCTTTTGGTGGTCGGTTACGCCCTCGTGTTTCCACAATAGTGGTCACTTCACCACGGCGTGAAATCACTTTTACCTTATCACCACGACGTAACCCTCTCTCTTTCGCATCTAGAGGATGGATAAAGACCTGTGATTCAGGAAAAGCTCGGTGCAGTTCTGGTACACGACGAGTCATACTGCCGGTATGCCAATGCTCCAACACACGCCCCGTTGATAGCCATAAGTCATATTCTTTATCAGGTACTTCCGCCGCGGGTTCGAACGGCAATGCAAAAATGACCGCTTTACCATCTGGCTTACCGTAGAATTGATAACCCGCACCGGCTTTGACATAGGGGTCATGGCCTTCGCTGTAACGCCATTTGCGTCTCTTTGCCATCGACCACAGGCCAACGGATACCGCGTGCTTTGTGATAATCATCGAAAGGCGCAAGGTCATGACCATGGACCGCGACCAAAACTGGCGTACTCTTCAAATAACCCTTTTTGTAGATAGAAGCCCAATTCGCGTGACTCATCATTGAGCTGATCTTCAGCTAACTCAGTGATCGGGAACTTGGTAACCGCTTGGTTAGCAAACAGCACGTCATACAGGGTTTTACCGCGATACTCCGGTTTTGAGCCAGTAACTCTTCAGGCCAAACCTCTTCCGTTTTAAAGCGACGGGCAAATTGCACCATTTGCCATAAGTCAGATTTCGCTTCTCCCGGCGCTTTCACTTGCTGACGCCAAAATTGTGTCCGGCGCTCCGCATTCCCGTAAGCCCCCTCTTTTTCTACCCACATGGCGGTTGGCAAAATCAAATCTGCGGCGATAGCACTCACGGTTGGATAAGGATCAGAAACAACAATAAAATTGCGTGGGTCACGCCCAGCCCGGCATCCGCTCTTGATTAATATTGGGGCCTGCCTGCATGTTGTTGTTACACATGACCCAATAAAAGTTAAGCGTGCCGTCTTTTAATGCACGGTCTTGCGCCACGGCATGTAAGCCAATTTTTTCAGGGATCGTGCCGGCGGGGAGTTGCCAAACTTGCTCCACTTTTTCGCGGTGTTTTTCATTCGTTACCACCATATCGGCGGGTAAGCGATGGGCAAACGTACCGACTTCACGAGCAGTACCACACGCAGACGGCTGCCCCGTCAATGAGAACGGACCACAACCCGGCTGAGAAATTTTACCTGTCAGTAAGTGCAAGTTATAACAGAGGTTATTCGCCCAAACACCACGAGTATGCTGATTGAAGCCCATTGTCCAATAAGAGACGACTTTTGTGTTTGGATCTGCATACAATTTTGCTAGTTCTTCTAGCTGATCTTTCGGCACCCCTGTCATTTCAGCGGTTTTATCTAATGTGTATTCAGCCACAAAGGCCTTATATTCTTCCCAAGTCATCGGCACAGAGGCATCTGAACCTGGGTTTTTAGCACTTTGTTCTAATGGATGAGTAGGACGCAATCCATAACCGATGTCCGTTGTTCCTCGACGTAAGTTAACGTGTTTATCGAAGAATTCCTGATTCACCGCATCATTTTGAATAATATAGTTAGCAATATAATTGAGGATCACTAAGTCAGACTGTGGGGTAAAGACAATACCGTTATCAGCTAACTCAAAGCTACGATGCTTAAATGTGGAGAGTACAGCAACACGCACATTAGGGTCAGATAAACGCCGGTTGGTAATACGTGACCATAGGATAGGATGCATTTCTGCCATGTTCGAACCCCAAAGCACAAATGCATCGGCTTGCTCGATGTCATCATAACAGCCCATAGGTTCATCCATACCAAAAGTACGCATGAAACCAACAACCGCTGAGGCCATACAATGGCGTGCGTTAGGGTCTAAGTTGTTAGAGCGGAAGCCACCTTTAAACAATTTTGATGCAGCATACCCTTCCCACACAGTCCATTGGCCTGAACCGAACATGCCAATCCCTTCAGGGCCGCGCTCTTTTAATGTGGTTTTTACTTTTTCTTCCATGACATCAAAGGCTTTTTCCCAAGTCACCGGGGTAAATTCACCATTTTTGTCATATTCACCGTCTTTCATTCGCAGCAATGGCTGAGTCAAGCGATCTTTACCGTACATGATTTTCGGTAAAAAATAGCCTTTAATACAGTTTAAGCCACGGTTAACTGGCGCTTCTGGGTCACCTTGGCTCGCCACAATGCGACCATTTTGCGTTCCCACAAGTACACCACAACCTGTACCACAGAAGCGGCAAGGTGCTTTATCCCATTTGATGGCCTCTTGTTGCCCGACGACCGCTTTAGCGATACTCGGAACGCCAATACCTGCCGCCGCAGCAGCGGCCGCAACAGCATTGGCTTTCATGAAGCTACGACGACTGAGTTTCATCATTTTCCTCACATTGCTCATCCTGCTGGTGGTAAACCAGCGAAACAGCCAGCACACCATTAACATTGCGTACTGAATCAATAGTCTCAATCAGGGTGCGACTGTGTTCTGACTCGACAACAACAATCAATTTGCCTGTTTCCGGTGAACTGATAGCCACCTCACAACCGGGTAATTGATTTAAAGCTGCCGTCACAGCGCAAGCCTGTTCACTTTTTACTTGTACAATCAAACTACATACTTGCCAGCTATTGCGCATTTTCATGCTCCAAAGTAATGGCTGATACGGGGCAACCGGCAACACAGGCACCACAACCTGTACAACCTTGCTTATCAATATTGGGCTGATAAATTCCACTCAGTGATGGGCGAAACGCGATCACTTGTGGCTCACAATTGTCTTCGCATCGCCGACATTCAATAGAGCGATATGCCAGACAGGTTTGAGCAATTGAGATGGAAATATCCCAAGGTTGGGAGAGTTGTGGAAGAAATATTGGCTCAGGGCAAGCGGCAGCACAGGCATAACAAAACGTGCACTCCCCTTGCAAAAAATCAACAACGGGATAGCCACCGGGGCCAGATATTAAAATTGAGGTTTCACAATGCGTCAGGCAATGGTTGCAACGAGTACAACTTTCAATGAAATGATCTTCACTACGACTCCATGGCGGTCGAATAACGGGTGCGGCGCGACGCCATGCACCAGTCAACACTCCCCGACGGGTGATATCAGCCATGTTGATTTCCTTAACATTGCCCAAACAAAATTAATGCAAAAAGTAAAAATTAACCGCAATTATTATATGTGTATTCACGCAGAATCTTATCGATAGAGAGTAAAAAAATACATACCACCTAATAGGTAACATTAATGAATGTACTATTTAGAATGAAATAATTTATACAGAAAGTATTATTTGAAATAACGATGTAACTTATTGACTAGAACTTAAATAAATTATCTTCAAACAAAAAATATTAACATTTTTTAAATATGAGAAACCAAATTAATCCTAATGTTTCATGAAACCCTCATATATATAACATTATAAACTACCACTAAAGTAGTAGTTATGGTCATCAACGATGAATATCCACATTGAAAATATTAGAGGTACTGCACACTTTGGTTATTAGTTAAATAATAGATAAGCAGATTACTTAGTCATATCCTACTGATAATAAAGCCTTTCAATATGAATTCAATAAATAAAAACCCTCACTCACATGAAAGTGACGCTTAAATGCTTTGCTCTCATTTATTTTAACTGACTCAATATTTTCTTTCCTAATTTACATTCACGATTCGATATTAATCACATTATTTTAATGACATTTCTTTTAGTAAATTTAGCTTTGATCAAAAACAATATTTTAAGTGTGGTTATTTGTTAGAGCTATTCCTTGAGCATGTCATGATGGCATCAAAACCTATGCCATCACCTATAAATAATAATATCACAGCCAATGGGATGGCTGGCTTATATCACTCGAGGCCCTTATGGCAAAGATAATCAACAGGACTTTGTACTTACTCAGTTTGGTGGCTGGGATATGGTTGTTAACCCCTGCTGTTCATGCACAAACTGCATCAAAGGAAGCATCATCAACAATAAATACTAAAAATGAATCCTTTGCTCAGGCTCACCCTGATCAATATCACTCGTGGCGTGCAACATCCGAACAATCACAACGTGAAGATGCGCTGGCAGAAGACCCCCGGTTGGTGATCCTCTGGGCTGGCTACCCTTTTTCACGTGATTACAACAAGCCTCGAGGCCATGCTTATGCTTTAATTGACGTACGAGAAACACTACGTACTGGTGCACCGAAAGATGCACAAGATGGCCCTCTCCCTATGGCTTGTTGGAGCTGTAAAAGCCCAGATGTCGCCAGACTTATCCAAGAGCAAGGGGAAGATGAATATTTCCACGGTAAATGGGCTAAAGGTGGGCCTGAAATTGTTAACGTACTAGGGTGTGCTGACTGCCACAAAACCGACTCTCCAGAATTCGCGCAAGGCCAGCCCGCTTTAACACTCACCCGTCCTTATGCCGCTCGAGCCATGGAAGCGATTGGTAAACCCTTCGATAAAGCCAGTCGTTTTGATCAGCAATCTATGGTGTGTGGGCAATGCCACGTTGAGTACTACTTTGCAGGGGAAAATAAATCCGTCAAATTCCCTTGGGATAACGGTACGAAAGTGGAGGATATGGAAGTCTATTATGACAATATCGCCTTCTCTGACTGGACAAACTCACTGTCGAAAGCCCCTATGTTAAAAGCACAGCACCCAGAGTATGAAACATGGAGTGCGGGGATCCACGGTAAAAACAACGTGACCTGTATAGACTGCCACATGCCTAAATTACAAAATGAAAAAGGCGAGCTCTACACCAGCCATAAGATAGGTAATCCATTCGATAATTTCGAACAAACCTGTCGTAACTGCCATACCCAAAGCAAGCAAGAGCTACAAGCTGTCGTTGCCGAGCGCAAACAAGCTATCCAAGAGATGAAAATCAAAGTGGAAGATCAACTTGTTCATGCCCATTTTGAAGCTAAAGCAGCTTGGGATGCAGGGGCAACCGAAAAAGAGATGGCGCCCATTTTAGCTGATATTCGCCATGCACAATGGCGCTGGGATTTAGCTATTGCATCTCATGGTATTCATATGCACGCACCAGAGGAAGGCTTGCGCATGCTCGGTGGCGCAATGAACAAAGCTGCTGATGCTCGCACCAAACTCGTTCGTCTATTAGGTGCTAAAGGCATTACACATGAAATTGCTATTCCAGACATTTCAACCAAAGAAAAAGCGCAACAAGCGATTGGTTTTGGATATGGAAAAAATCAACGCTGAAAAACAAGAGTTTTTGAAAACTGTCGTGCCCGAATGGGATGCGCAAGCTCGTAAAAACAACCTGTTAAGCCAATAACCGTGATCCGCCTCATACAGAGGCGGTATAACCAATGGAGTTAATATGAGCGTACTACGTTCGTTATTCACTGCTGGGGGGCTGGCATTAGGCTTGTTATGGAGCATTGCAGCCTCTACTGCGACACCTCCCGCGACAGAGACGGGTGAACGTTGGGTTGTTACTCAGCAACGTAACCCAGATGCAGCCTGTTTGGATTGTCATAAACCCGACAAAGAAGGTATGCATGGCACTCACGCATCGGTCATTAACCCTAATAATAACCTTCCCGTTACCTGTACCAACTGCCATGGTAACCCAGGCCCTCATCACCGTGAGGGGGCTAAAGATGTGATGCGGTTTAACCACCCTATGTATAGCGTGGAGCAACAAAATAGTGTCTGTATGTCATGTCACTTACCCGAACAGCTACAAAAAGCGTTTTGGCCACACGATGTTCATGTGACTAAAGTTGCCTGTGCCAGTTGCCATGATCTGCATCCAAAACAAGATACGATGAAAACACTTAATGACAAAGGTCGCGTAAAAATTTGTGTTGATTGTCACTCAGACCAACGTAATAACCCTGACTTCAATCCAGCGGCGGTAAAATTGCTTAAGGAGCAGCCATGAGTTGTTCGCGTCGTCAGTTTATTATTTATGCAGGAGCCTTGGCGGCGTCAGGAGGTGCGACACTCCATAGCCTCGCAAATACGATGAAAGTGGATGGCGTACGTTACGGCATGATCCACGATGAAACCTTATGCATAGGTTGTACTGCTTGTATGGATGCCTGTCGAGAAGTCAACCAAGTCCCTGAAGGGGTTTCTCGGCTAACCATTATTCGCAGCGAGCCAATTGGTCACTTCCCAGATATCAAATATCGCTTTTTCCGGCATTCATGTCAGCACTGTGAGCATGCACCTTGTGTCGATGTTTGCCCAACGGGCGCATCATTTATTGATAAAACGACAGGGATTGTCGATGTTAACCCAGACCTATGTGTTGGTTGCCAATATTGTATTGCGGCTTGCCCTTACAGAGTAAGATTCATTCACCCAGTCAATAAAACTGCCGACAAATGCGATTTTTGCCGAAAAACAAACTTGAAAAAAGGTAAACAACCGGCTTGTGTCGAAGCCTGTCCAACCAAGGCATTGGTCTTTGGCAATCTGGATGATCCTAACAGTGATATTTCTCTTATGTTGCGTCAAAAAACCACGTATCGCTATAAAATAGCCCTCGGTACTCGCCCCAAAATGTACCGAGTTCCGTTCAAATATGGGGAGGTTAGCCAATGACAACTGCTTCTGCTTTCCATTTTGAATCTTTAGTTTGGGATTGGCCCATTGCCGTTTACCTCTTTCTAATTGGTATTTCAGCAGGGTTAGTGGTGCTTGCCGTGCTATTGCGTCAATATTATCCGTCTGAAGCAACCAGTAAGAGCACACTAATGAGAGCCACTCTATTTCTGGCACCGACGACCGTTATTTTGGGATTACTCATTTTAATTTTCCATTTAACACGCCCATGGACCTTTTGGAAATTGATGTTCCACTACAGTCCGACCTCCGTCATGTCGATGGGGGTTATGCTCTTCCAAGTCTACATGGTGGTACTCGTTGTCTGGTTAGCTAAAGTTTTCGAAACTGAACTGGTCGCAATACAGCAAAAATGGCTACCGCGTTTTGGCTTTATTCGCTCATTATTAAATTTATTCACACCCGCTATACGCGCCATTGAAATCACCATGCTCGTACTGGCGGTATTATTAGGGGCTTATACCGGTTTTTTACTTTCCGCGTTAAAATCCTATCCATTCTTAAATAACCCTATCTTACCTGCTCTCTTTCTCTTTTCAGGGATCTCATCGGGGCTTGCCGTCGCGCTCATTGCTTTAGCATTGCGCTATCGCCAAAATGTCCATAACCCAGAAGCGCATTTTCTACATCGCGTTGAAGGCTTTGTCGTTTGGCTGGAAATCTTCTTATTAGCGGCTTTCTTTGTCGGTTTAGCATTAGGGGATGATGGCAAAATGCGCGCGCTTATCGCAGCACTTGGTGGAGGCTTTTGGACTTGGTGGTTTTGGATTGGTGTGGTTGGCATTGGTTTTATGATCCCACTGGCCTTGAAAAAATGGGTCAATAATAGTCAAAGTGCCGCCCGAGTGGTTTTTGTCAGTAGTGCGAGTTTGGTTGGGGTCTTTTTATTACGTTTCTTTGTCCTTTATGCAGGGCAATTAACGGTCGCTTAATTAACACAAACAAGGTGCTCATTGGAACTTATACTCCCTGAAATCGGGTTTATTAGCTTGCTGTTAACACTCTGCATAACCAATTTTCATGCCTTGTTTGGGTTGGTTAGTACCTACAAACACACCCAAAAATCACGCTTACTTGGGGTTTATTGGTCTACTCTGCAATTTATATTTCTCGTTATTGCGTTTCTTTGCCTAACTATTTCCTTTATTCAAAGTGACTTTTCGGTGGTATATGTTGCTCAACATAGCCACCGTTTATCCCCTTTATTAATAAAAATAGCGGCGGTTTGGGGTGGGCATGAAGGTTCACTCCTTCTTTGGGTGCTTTTACTGTCGACTTGGCATCTGTTATTCGCTTGGCGCTATCGCAAACAAGATCACCCCTTTTTTGCTTTAACCTTAGCTATTCTTGCCGCAATGAGCGCAGCGATACTTTGGTTTATCGTGCTCTATTCAGACCCTTTTATGCGGATCTTTCCGCCCGCGATTGAAGGTCGCGACCTCAACCCAATGTTGCAACATTGGGGGCTTATTTTACATCCTCCGCTACTTTACTTGGGTTATAGCGGCTTGATGGTCGTCACATCATGCGTTTTGGCTTCGCTGATTGCTGGAAATTTCAGCCAAACTATTGCATGGGTTTGTTGGCGTTGGGCCGTACCAAGTTGGTGCATACTTACCATGGGGATCACGCTAGGCTCATGGTGGGCCTATAGCGAATTAGGATGGGGCGGTTGGTGGTTTTGGGATCCTGTCGAGAATGCCTCACTGTTGCCTTGGCTAGCGGCAACCGCCCTACTACACAGCTTAGCGGCTTCGCGAAAACAGGGAAGTTACCGCCATTGGTCGATGATCTTAGCCATAGTCACATTTATTTTATCATTACTTGGCACGCTTATTGTTCGTTCGGGCATACTCGTGTCAGTCCATGCATTTGCCCTAGATAATGTTCGTGCAATACCATTATTTTTATTATTTATTAGCATGAGCATCGTCGCCTTACTTATTTATGGTTGTAAGGCGAAACCCGCAGCATCAGCCTCTAAACGGGCATTAACCCTACGCGAAATCTATTTACAAATGACATTGATTTTATTTGTGGTTGTCCTGTTTATTGTGTTAGTCGGCACGTTATATCCCATGCTCTACAGCCTACTTGGGTGGGGAAAGATATCAGTCGGAGCGCCTTATTTTAACCAAACATTACTGCCTTTTGGCTTAATTATGCTGATGGTTATCGGCGCTTGGGCCGTGGGGAGCCTCAAATCATCTACCCGCTCTTTTTTCCGTTGGCGTTTGTCTGTTAGCATCATTGCCGCTGTAATCGCCCTACTTTTGCGATGGAGTGATGCTAAATTTATCGCGAGCGCAACGGCTATAATGGTTGGCTTACTGTTGCTATTATGGCTACGCCCTCTCAATGAAATACAGAAGCGACTAGCCTCATTACTTGCACACACTGGCGTGATTATTTTTGCCACTGGTATTGCTTTTTCTACTGTAAGCAAACAAGAAATCAGTGCCAATATGACGGTTAATCACACCGTTTCACTCGCCGGTTATCAATTTAATTTCAAGCAATTACAGTTGGATACTCAATCCAATTACACCACTGAAAAAAGCGCTCATTGCCGTTTATCAAAAAGATACATTTATTACACACCTTGAGACTGAACGTCGATTTTATACCGCTCGCCAACAGATAATGATTGAACCTGGTATGCACTGGGGATGGATGCGAAATTGGTACGCCGTATTAGGTGAAAAGACGGGAAATAACCGCTATGCGCTACGATTCTATGTGCAAGATGGTATCCAGTGGATCTGGGGAGGGGCTTTTATCATGTGCATCGGTCTCTTTATTGGGTGGTTTAAAGGGCGAAGTCAGCATGAATAAACTCTTGCATTATGTTGTTCTAACATTATTACTTATGGCGACGAATATAGCCAAAGCCGACATTGTGGATACTTGGCAATTTGCTACCGCAGAACAGCAAACAACTTCATTACAAATTGCGGCTCAATTACGCTGCCCTCAGTGCCAAAATCAAAACCTGCTCGAATCCAATGCCCCTACCGCTGTCAGTATGCGCCATCAAGTGTATAAAATGGTAGCGGAAGGGAAAACTGAAGCTGAAATACGCTCTTATATGACCGAGCGATACGGTGATTTTGTACTCTACAATCCGCCATTACACATGGGAACCATTGTACTCTGGAGCCTGCCGTTTATCGGATTCATCTTTGTCATCGCCCTGCTCTATTATTTAATAAAAAAAAGAGCCTCAGTACCGCGAACAAATCAACATAATTCAACGGAAGCTACCATTACTCCGGCGTCTAAGCTGTCCATACAATTAACTCATGAAATTCCATCACAGCACGCCGAAGTGAAGCGCAACGATACCCTTTCTTATTATGCTATCCATTTATGCGTAGCTCTATTACTGCTCCTTACAATAGCAGGGTATTTTTTTCTACCGCGCTTTAGCGCCACTTATCATGAATACCAGCGCATCTCAGACCCATTACATATATTGACCCCACTACAGCAACAACAAAGTGATCTGATACGCTTACAAAATAATATTCGACAATCCCCCCAAAATGGTGACCTTTGGGCAATCCTCGGTGAATATTATTTATATCAAAATAGCTATGACAATGCCTTGATTGCCTATAACCAAGCACTTAAATATACAGGAGAAAACGCGCAACTTTATTCAGCTATCGCGACTGTGCTCTATTATCAAGCGGGGCAACAGATGACTGAAGATACAATGCAAGTAATAGAGCATGCATTATCCATTGATAAACATGAAGTGACCGCTTTAATGCTATTAGCCTCAGACGCCTTTATGCACGCCAACTATGAAAAAGCCATTAGCCTATGGCAACAACTACTCGATAGTAATAGCCCTAGAATTAATCGTTCACAATTAATAGAAGCGATAAATATGGCCACAATAATGAAAAATAATCATTAAATCATTTTTTGATTATTTTTCATTTAAAGTACATACACGTCATCAATAAAAAACTTAAAATAACAATAACTATTCAAATAAACTTAACATAACAATTTATTATTAATTGTAACCCTTTGTCTTTAATTGACTATTGTTATTTCATCCCCATATAAACACGCCTATGCTTATGCTACCTTAATATCGCCTAATTCTAAAATTACTACTATTATTCAAATATAAAAAGAGTAACTTCATGAAAAAGAATATATTTTCATATTTAATTATTGCTCTTATCGCAGGCGGCTCATTTGTTGCTGGCATGATGGCAAATTATACCCCTGATCTGGATATCGTTAAAAAATCACAAAAAGCAGTGGAGGATTTCCTTACATTTCCCGAAACCGCCGAATATAAAAATGTTCATTACTATGAAATTCGGCAAACACTCGATCACGGAATACTCGGTTATGTATGTGGTGAGGTACTCGTTTTTAAAAGCGAAAATTCCTTTGGCTATAAACGATTCCTCGTCAAAACATATATGCATCAAGATGGAAGAAATGTCGTTTCTATCCCTTTAATTGAACGTTCTGGAAATATTTTTCCTAACGACAACTTCAACATCATCTGGGATCAATTTTGCCGTGAACAATCTGATAAGAAAGAATAATCTCTTTTGACGCCTGTAGTATGCAACTTAACCTTTATCAGCTCACCTTTTTGGCTTAGTAATAAATCACTCTTAATAAACCAGCACGCCCTCTTTTCTTCAACCCATTGATGAATATTGTTAATCTCCTTCAATTCATGTCTATTTATTACATAAGCCAAAAAGCCAATCTATTGAATACACAAGAAAATTTCACATAAGCAATATTAATATCTTTAAAAATATTAACACTTGACGTGTGTTTTGATACACAGTTCACATTTTTATCATCGGATTTATACGGTACATTAGTGTCAAGTCAAACGAAGGGAGAGATATCTCATCATTGAGGAATAAAAATTAATGTTGATGTTCTTTAATCACATTAACCAGTATCAATGTCGTTACACCATAAAATAGTAAATAATAATATTCGCAAAAATAAAAGTATAATATTTAACCAGTTTGAATACTGAACTCTAATACCAGGGAATTTATTAGTACCAGTGTTATATCATTTCCTATCTGATATAGCGGCGTAACAAAATATTACGCTTGTAATATAAAATAACATGCTAAGTTGAATACTTAAGTTATTATCATATAAACATTATATATTTAAGCTATGTATCAACGAAAAGCTAAGATATTTATTAAAAACTAACGGTCTTCATCATGTACGTAGATATGCTATAGTACCGATTGCATAATTATAATATCGCTGTAAAGAACAAATCATGTAGTAGTGATTTCATTCAGTTAGAGTCCCTAAAGGGACTCTTTTTTTTATGTTTTAATATGGAAAAAAGCAATTAATACAAATCATTACCATGGCTTGCTATCACTTTTTTATACCACCAAAAAGATTTTTTACGTATCCTTGTTAGTGAGCCAGCTCCCTGATCATCCTTATCAACATACACAAAACCATATCGTTTACTCATTTCGCCTGTTGAAGCAGAGACTAAATCAATACATCCCCATGAAATATATCCCATAATGGGGATACCATCAGCGATAGCATCACCTAAAGCTTGAATGTGTGAACGATGGTAATCGATTCGATAATCATCAATAATTTCACCATCCTCATTTAACTTATCATGCGCCCCCAAACCATTTTCTACTAGAAATAATGGTTTTTGATAGCGATCATAGAGCATGTTTGCGGTTAATCTTAAACCGAGAGGGTCAATTCCCCACCCCCACTCACTCTGTTTTATATACGGAGAGCTTAAAGATTGTGCAGCATTAATCGACGGGTTTGTACCATTCCCCATATCCGCCGAGGCACAACGAGAGGCATAATAACTAAACGAAACAAAATCGACGGTATTTTTAAGGATTTGTTCGTCCTCTTCCGTGACCAGAAGTGTCACCTTGTTTTCACGAAAAATACGTTGCGCATAGGCGGGATAATATCCACGCACCTGTACATCAATAAAAAACAAGTTTTCACGATCTTTTTCCATTGCCGCCCATACATCTTCTGGTTTAGGCGACCAAGGGTAATATCCACCACCTGCAAGCATACAGCCAACTTGGTTTTGAGCATTGACTTCGTGGGCTATTTTTGTCGCTAATGCGCTAGCAACTAATTGATGATGAGCGGCTTGATATTTAACTTGTTCGCTATTTTCCCCCGCTTCAAAGACTAACCCTGATGATGAAAACGGCGTATGCAATAGCAAATTAATTTCATTAAATGTCAGCCAATATTTCACTATCCCATCAAATGCTTCAAAGCAGGCTTTGGCATAGGTCACAAAAAAATCAATCATCTTCCGGTCACGCCATGAGCCATACTCAGTGACCAAATGCATCGGAACATCAAAATGGCACAAGGTTACTAGCGGTTCAATATGATATTTTTTGCATTCATTAAATAAGTCGAGATAATAGGCGATACCTTCTGGGTTTGGAGTGACTTCATCCCCACGCGGAAATAAACGGCTCCATGCAATCGATGTGCGAAACACCGAAAATCCCATTTCTGCCATTAGCGCAATATCACGCTTGTATTGATGATAAAAATCAATTGCCAAATGGCTTGGGTAATATTCATCATCTCGTAATTTAAAACGTTTTTCGATCCCCATTTTTACCGGATGCCTGTTAGCTCCATAAGGAATAACATCTGCAATACTGAGTCCTTTCCCCCTTCAAAACAAGCCCCCTCCGCTTGATTTGCCCGCTATTGCACCACCCCACAGAAAATCTTGAGGAAATAGAGATCCTGGCATAATTACCCTCATTCAATAGTGAAAAAATTATTTACTTTCTGGTTAACAAAAATTTTTTATATTTCTTTGGCGATACTGTTTTTGTTTATCTTACCTATTAATTATTTATTGATAATTAATGACGGCAATATCTATTAACTCCCTATTAATCATCTTTATTAATCACAAAATCAGTAGAAACTATTGCGGCAATAGCCACAACTATCCGTCGATTAAAGATAAAAACAATGCCATTTTGAATAGTAATTATTTTTTGTGATGCACCACACACAATAAAAAAACCACACACGTAATAAAGCGCTATGCCACATCATTCATATCGATAAAATAATAATCATTTGATTGATTATTTTATTTACAATATTTTATCTATAAGGGGGGGAGTTTTGTTAGAGAATAATGTTTTTATTGATAGGATAAATTAAAAAAAGCGTCATAATTACAAAAACCCAATACTATCAATTAGTTAACAATCATTTCTTACTTGCTTTACTAAATACCACTATCGTTTTTTGATCATTAAAATAGTGGTTTCAAGCAATAAGGTGATTAAATCATAAAAGATAGCAACAAGGTGCCCATACTCTCAATCATGTTTTCCTGGCAGAAATACTCCAATGGGTTAAAAATCATATTTATGGTATTGATAATGGAATAACCTAGTAGGTCAGTTATATCAACTGTTGGCATACTCATTCCTCATTTTGATGGCTCTCAGCAGGATAAATAATCCAATTAAAACTATCAATCAGAATCGTGTTAAAACTCATCTATTAAATACACCACCTATTTATCCCCTTTGTCAATATTATGTGATGACTAAAATACAATCGATAAGCTAAAAAATGTTTTCACTGCCTTTAAATGAAAACATGCTAAATCGCCCAATAACCCTAACTTATCTTAAATTTATCGATATCAAATCGTGATTATTACCTGACGTTTTAATTATAATAGCATCACAATATAATTAAATCACCTATATAGTGGTTAATAGAATGCTTATTTAGAATACGCGAGATATTTTATTAAAAGAATAAAATTGTGAAGTCGATCAATCTAAAAACCACTATAAAAAAGTTAAGTATTAACACTTAACCTTATTTCCACACCAACTTAATCATTGATGTTTTAATAATAATTCCAGCATGAAATATTCTTATTAGAAAGGATAAGAATAAAAAATAACCCATTCAAATCAATCAGATGGAAACAACATCCATTGCCTTTTATATCTCTTTATTATTTTAATTTAAATATTTCATCGTAATAATAAATTTTATAAATTACTTTTTACGGCCCTGCATTAAAAAAAGATAAAATCAGCCAGTTTGATAATTTGGTGTAATATTAAATAGCACAAATAGCTAATAAAAACTTCAATAATTTATTTAAATCATATACACTCAGCATGAAACAATAAAAAGGAATTGTTATGTTTAGATTTTTTGAAACATTTTTTAATGAGCTGTCCAATATAATGACTGCAAATAGCCGACGTATCATTGTGACAATCTTAGCTGTCGCAACGATTTCAACAACAGTAACCATGGAGTCTATCAACATCTATTTTATAGCCGCATTTATATTTATTAGTTTTTCACTATATCTACCTGAAATATATAAATTTATAATGAACAGGGTAAACTAAGTAACGTTGAATACATTGAGCTATAACATTTGACTTTGTCTTTTTAACAACACACATGCACCTGTTTTTGCCGTTAGTTGATTAAAAATTACGTATTAGCACCTAATTCACTTTTTATCATAAATCAAAAGAGCAATACGTAATCAGTAAAAATAACTATCAATGGTCACTAATCACATCAGCAAAGATAAAAGCCTGAGTATTGTTATCCTTAAAGTCAGAGTAAATACCTACGACCCGCCTTAAATACAGTTAGCTTCATTTGTAATGATGCTCAATCGCTGTTTCTTCCTTTAAATACCTATTAACCATGGCTGCTTTGTCACCTCACTTTCTATATCTTACGACAACCAATCAACCGATATAAATTTCTACCATCATGGTACATCACCGTATTACCACTGCTTCAAAAAGTAGCTGTATCCGTTAGCGTAAATACAATCATTCCTTTCTGCATAGAAAGAGATAAGAAATTAAATGGCCCACATATTTTGTATTTTCCTTTACACGAATGAGATGACTCCCCTCCTGCATGGATTCTCGAATGCGCTAATAGCGGCCTTATTTAGCATTAGCATGAGGGAATAGATTGCAGAAAGCAAAAAAATGCCTCACAAGGAGGGCTGTTATCAAATATGGGTCGGATAACTTAAAATCGATTTAATCTAAAATCTGTAAAGGCTAAATGGTTTCACATCCAATGAAGGTTCTTTACCTAACAGTAGATCTGCCGTGATTTCAGAAGAAACAGGGCTTTCTGTCATACCCCAACCTGTCGCGGTGTTAATCACCAGACCTGGGTATTCATTAACTTGAGAAATGATAGGATTCTCATCTGGTGCTATCGCCATCGCACCACTCCACTGGTCGATAAGTTTAGAGTCTTTAAATGCAGGGAACTCTGCTTTCAATTTCTCTAATGAAGAATTTAGCTCAGGAATATCTGGCAGTGCGGTCATATTCCTATTTTTCTCAAACGGAGAAACTTCGTCTAGCTCCCAGTGTGTCGGTTGTGTAAATGAATTAATTAACTGTTCATTTAATGAAATGTGTACTGGGAAATCTGGCATTGATAGCAATGGCAGATATTTATAACCATAGATAAATGATTCTTTTACGACTGGAGCAACGATCACACGAGGTGAAGTCGCATAGGTGCCATCAGCTTGCTCACGGAAGAAAATGTTACCTGGTAAAGCGACGTTACCACCCGGTGCAGTAGGTGAACCACTGATCAATTGCTGAGATTGGTAAGCCGGTAATGTTGGTACGTCAACATTCAGATTTTGCATGAACAGTCTAGACCATACACCGCCAGCAACAACCACTCTAGAAGTTTTAATCGCACCTTTTTCTGTCACAACATCAGAAATTGCACCCGCTTGAGTTTCTAAGCCTCTTGCAGCACAGTTTGTGTAGATCTTAACCCCAATTTTTTTAGCGTATTCCGCCATAACAAAGGTTGCAATCTCAGCATCTAGGCTACCTGAGTCTTCTTCAAAACCGGCGATTGTCCAATTTGATGTAGCTCCACGAAGGCGCTGATTTAATTCATCACCTTCAATAATTCTAGTTTTGAATGGAATATCTGAACCGACATTCTTACTTCTTGTATCAATCCATTTTCTGACGTGATCTAAATCTTCTTCATCAAGAGGAACTTCTACGCGCCCTTGAGTACGATAGCTAGTATCGACACCCACTTTCGCATTCATTTCTCTCCAACGCTGTTTACCAATATGATGAAGCAGGAATGTCTCATCAGGCATTTTGTAAGTAATGACTTGGCCATAGAATCTAGAAGATTGTTCGCCAGCAATATTCCCCTTCTCAACGATTACAACAGACAAGCCGCGTTCAACAAGATTGATAGCGGTCATAATACCTAAAATACCAGCACCAATCACAACAACGTCAGCTTGCTTAGGTAGAGGACCTGCGGTTCCTTCAACAAACCCATGTCTTGGTGTGCCAGGAACAAATCTACCTTCTCGAGTTAACATCGGGGTTAAAATTCCCGCCCCACCAGCCACGGCTACAACAGCCCCGCCGATAAGAAACTTTCTTCTAGTTATTGCCATTTTAAAACATTTCCTTTTATCAAATGAACGTCAGTATCTAAATAATAAGATCATCATTTAATTTTTATTTGTAACGTAATTGTATTCTAATTTAGATTAAAATTAAATTTATTTGTTAAAAATTATTTTTAATGAATGTTTATTCATAAAATAAAAATAGAATATTAACTAAATAAAACTGAATACTTTTTAGACAAACAGCAATGCAAAACCCCTATTCTATCAATATCGGAACTTCTGCAAGATATAATATATTTAGCGCTAACAGAAAAATGACAAGTCACTATAAATGAATAGTTATTTTCATTATTTAAAAGAAAAACACTTTGGTCGCTAGGGAGAATTTGTAACATCTGTAGGAAAATTAACCTATCGTAGACCTACGATTTGGGCAATATTAAAGCTAACAGGATACGTTATTTTACTTAAGTATTTTATCAATTCATTTTTAGCTTAATATATCAATAACCATTAAAAAAAGAGGGACTCTTGAATCACTCTTACGGATATTATTGACCACTTATTAATTAAGGTCTTTTTATGCCATCGCACTTTACTCTCTATTATTTTAAGATTAAATTTCACACTAAAATTAACCTTATTCTTTGAGCTGTTATGACGAGACTATTCATGTTAGTTAAAGCTATTTAATGGTTATCTCATATCTCACCACAATTTAACCTACAGTGCTTACGTATTGTATTATCAGTACCTAAACCCCGACTTTCTTCGAATCAAAGAATAAATTATATTGATATAAAACTGGGAGCTAGAACAAATAATAGGCGCCCTTTGTCAACCTTTTCTCACTCATTCATTTTCATTGCTAGGCCTAGCTTTGTCGGTATTTCCCTTTCAAGGCTGATCAAAAAAATCATGCTTAAAAATAAGGTGGTCTAGAGAGGTGCTGATCTGATATCAACTAAACTGTGCTATATTCAATTTAGTCTGATATAAAAATCCCCCAGTCCGAGTTAGGAGCTTCCTCCTAACTCATTGGATATTAAATGATGGCACAACAATAATTCTTTTTGCCTATAAGAAGTGATTGTGATGAAACTTATTTTTTATATTTATTATAAAATTCTTCACCGCACATCACTTTAGTAAAGTCGCTGCCAACGGTCATTACAGATAAAGGCTTAACTTTATCGACATAGATAAAGTGGTTTCTAATCTTATCTTTTTCTTTCACTGGTTTTACTTGACCATTTTCTATTTGGTCAGAGTCATAATTCACACAATACCCAATTGTGTTAGCCGTTTTTTTATCTTTTACCACCATGATTTCATTATATTTAAAACGATAACCTTGGTTTGTCTTTAGCTAACTGTTCTTTCGTTTTATCGCTTCTCGCAAAAGGGCTTGATACGCGATATAGAGCATCAGCATATTCAGCATCCATTTTTTTGCTGACAAACTGTTGATCAGCAGAGCTAGCAGAAGCGTAAGTCACACCCTGCTGTGTTGTTTTAATACTATATGCTTCCCATTCCTCTGACTCTTGAACAACTGGGTTGGCGTCGCTCAGAATATTCGCGAATTCACCCCACATATCATTATTTTGAGCTACAGCCTGTAACCAACAATGTGGCGGCGCTAAGTACTGTAATTGAGAGAATATGTTTTTTCATTTTTACCCTAAAAGTTAAGATTAATGGTACGCGATAGATTTGTAACCAATGATTTTTAAAGTATTTTCATTGTATCTAGGAAATAAATAATCTGCAAATAGGCGCCTTAATATCAATTACCATTAAATTTATCAGATAAATTAAGCATAGAAACTACAAGGTAATAAACAAACTATCACATCAATTTAATCCGATATTTAAAAATAAAATTTCTATCAATAGCCCTAATGATGGGCACTGAGTTTATATAAAAAGTCGACGGAGGTTGTGATCTGTCTCTTTCCTACTCTCGATTTGTTCATCACGACAAAATTAAATTTAAAATAAAAAACACACATCATTATTAAGTATTAATAACTAAATTTGTCAGATATATCTTAATTCTCACTTCATTAAAAATAAGAAATATCCTACTCACCAAGAGAATTAAATACTATACTTTGATTTTTATTGTTCGTATGCAGCATACGATAGTCAGTAAAATTAAAGGCTGGACATTCATGTTTTCTCTACGCGGCTACGCATTATATTTTTATATTTTTTCTATCCTCTTTTTTATCGCACCGCTTGTCTATGTCATAATAAATGAAGATAAAAATAACTTACTGACCTTCTTAAGCAGCCTTACAATAATTTTTTATGTTATCGTCTGTATGGCAATATTTTTTTAAATTAAGGTAATTAGCAAAATAAAATTCGCTATTTTTATAGTCTCCTTCTTTGTGCGATACACGTTTTTTTAATATTCTTTGCCTTTTCACCTTCTTAAGTCATTTTTCAGTATCGAGGTATTCAGACTAGCCAATGATTAAGCGATAAGTTCAATAACAGCATTTAGTTTCGCCTTAGCCCAGAGGTTAGCCAGCTACCACAGTCACAGCGATCAATTAACGTCACATTTTAAGCAAAGGCTCTGCTTGAGCATGCCAATCTCAGTTAACTCTTATTTAAAATATTACCCCTCTTTTTTATTATCTGACTTATCTCTTACATTGGATTCTTACAAGCAAGGTACGAATATGGGCGTTTCTATTTATTATTCCGCAACAAAAAAGACTCCTTTCAATATTGAAGAAAAAAATACGTTTGAAACCATGGTAAATCAGTTGAATCAAGCCTTTCCATACAAAGAAGATGCGGAGACTCTCTATTTTTATGAAGAGCCATCAGATCAATTCTTACTACAAGGTTCAACAAAATTACCACTTGATGATGAGTCCATTTTGCTCGAGTCTATCGATTACTGGTTAGATTGTCTTTCGCAATTAACTCTAGCGTTTTCGACAGCACAATGGAGTGTTAGCATCGAAGACTCAGAAGCTACATGGGTTGATGATCATTGGGAAATGTAATATTACGGGTAATCTAGAAATAGGATTATTTGCTATAATTAATTATTCCTATTCCCTCTCTTACCAATAAATACCCTTTATGTTTGAAGTACCAAATAATTAAAAAGACCCAACCAATGCGGGTCTTATATTATAGGGGGAATCCTCCTTATCTTGCGTCACCATTTTCTAAATATAGAGAGAAGGCTCCCCATCAGGGCGAGTTTTAAACCTTCTATGCGCCCACAAGTACTGCTCTGGTGCTTTCATTATTTCTTTCTCTAGTACAGAGTTAATTGTCGCGGCATCATGTAGCGTATCGCTAGTTGGGTAATTGACTATTTCTTTCCCTAGCACCAAGTCATAACTAATACCATTACGGTTACGTAGCAGTGTGACAGTTAATGTTGGTGAGTGAGATAATTGAGCAAGCGTTGATGTACCTTTTGACGTTGAAGTATTTTTGACTGAAAAAAACGGAGCAAATACAGTTCCCTTTCGACCAAAATCTTGGTCAGGTGCGAACCAAATGGCCTTGCCACTTTTTAATTCTTGAACCATAAATCTTAAATTTTTACGATCAATCATTCCTTTGCCAGAACGACATCGACCCTTTGTTTGAATATATTCCATTGCTTTGTTGTTATGTGGTCGATACATCGCATTTACAGGAAAGCATAGCCCCATAATTCTGCCACCTAACTCCAGCGACATAAAATGAACCCCAACGATAATTACCCCTTTATTTTTGGCAATAGCTTCTTGATAATTAGATATTCCTTTGACTTGAAAGAGCTTTTTAATTCTTTTATCACTCCAGAACCACGCTATTCCGGTTTCAAATAACGCAATACCTAGCGATCTCAAGTTTTCGATAACTAAATCGTCTATTTCTTTGCGGTTTTTATTTGGAAAACACAATTCTAAGTTTCTTTTTATAATGGAAACTCGTCTTTTAATAAAATACTTCGAATTAACCCCCAAAAATGCACCAAGCCGAACAAGCCATTTATAAGGGAGTTGAACCAATAAAAATAAAATAACAATTCCTAACCATGTTGTAGCGTATTTTGGGATGGAGTAACTTTAGGGGAGAACAGGTTTTTAGCGTACATATGTATCTCAACACTTCGTCTTTGCGATATGCAATGTAAGTTAGACAGTTATTCTTATTTTTAATTCAAAAATTTCATCAATCCGCTATCGTCTGTTTACCCTTTGTTTTCAATAAGATAAATGATAGAGAAAAGATATCAATCACTTTGTAATGATTGATTTTATATATCACGCACCTAATGGGTATAAAAGTTTAAATCACCATTTAGCGAAGACATATCAAAAATAGTTAAAAACACTAACTCATCATACCCCTAATAATAGCTATGAGTATTATCATCTATCAAATTTTCTGCCATTTGTTGATTTTAAATAGGCATATTCACTATAGGGAAGTTTGATAATAATATTATCTTTATCAATAGCGCTTCCTAACATTGTCATCCTACAGAGTAAATTAACCTTGCCGACTCTCTGCATACATAATCCGTCAGGACTTTCAAAAAAAACGCATATCACCTTTCTTCCACATAACAACAGTGGACACCATCCGGTATTGCGCCTATTGGCTGAACAGTAAAAATTGTCAGCTTATTATATGCAAATACTGATATTGCACTGATTAAAACAATAAATATTATTAGTATTTTCTTTATCATTTAACAGCCTATCATCTCACCAGTATTTGTTATTGTGCACGTATTCCCTTCGCTATCAGATGTATGGCATCCAGAGCTGTCACACCAACTTTTTATCGAGTATTCATTGCCTTCACTATCAACTGGAAAAGACTTCAGATGAACCATCCGCATAGTCTCTTGAGCCAGATGTTATTGAATATGAGTTACCGTCAGTATCATACGATTCAATAATATTATCGCCTTGTGCATTAGTACTCGATCTTGGTACATGCTTGATAGGTACTATCACCTATACACTCCTCTGCCATTGCCGCTGTTGATATAAATGCCACAATAAGCGTATAGATTGTTTTATTTAGCAGCTTCATCCTGCCTCACCGATTAATTTTATTATTTAAAGGAATTGCACTGTTTTAATAAACTAGAAATCTCAATAAATATAATCTAATTATTAATCTTAAAATAGCGAAAAAAGAAACCTGTGCAGCTTATTGGAAAGCACACAGGATAATCATTTATCATTTTTAGGCTACCTATACGGCAGTACACAGGCTGTATCGAGAAGTTATAACAATTTTTAATTTCTAAGCTGCCTATACGGCAGTACACTGTTAAGTAATGTTGATATCGATGACGTGAAATTTCTAAGCTGCCTATACGGCAGTACACCGAAGATGGTGCATGGAAAGGAGAATGGAAAGTTTCTAAGCTGCCTATACGGCAGTACACTTGGCTATCGCGGCTCTCAGCCAGTCCACATCTTTCTAAGCTGCCTATACGGCAGTACACTATAAACTATCAGGAAAAAACCTTCGTGCAACAATAAATTATGGCTAATTTGTGCAAAATACCTTATTTTTTAGAGGGTATCATAACACTTTGTTTTTAAACAGAATAAAATTTCAATAAAAATAGAAGGTAAAATAAGATAACTATCACGCATCTTCCCCCCTTCTTACATCAAAAGAGATAGAAAGAGCCTTATTAGAAGCTACGGATAAAACAATCTCTTCAAAAGTAACAGTGACATTTTAACCTTCGCTTGATTAATCAACTTATTACAATAAGGGCCATTTTAATGTATCTATTAAAATGGCCCTTATTGTTAACTCATTCAACGTATAAACTTACTCAGTAATTTCATTCCGTTTTACCGATTTTAAAGGTTATGGATTGGTTTTGTGTACCGTGCCATGACGACTTTACAAATAATCAAAAATACTGCCCTACTTGCCATAAGGGCATTTGGTCTATTCCAACAAAGAATGTCGCTGATAAACATTAACCTACAACAATGATTTCAAAGCATCATTTACTTTATTCTGCACCCTTGTTTATCAACGACAACTTCACCATCTTCTTTGACAAATTCATTTTGTTGCCGATTAGGTAATATATCTAACACGACTTCAGAAGGACGACACAACTTTACGCCTAGCGGAGTGACGACAATCGGCCTATTAATTAGTATCGGGTACTGCAACATAAAATCAATGAGTTGGTCATCTGTATGGCTATCTTGTTCTAAATTTAATTGTTCATAGGGTTCGACATTTTTTCGTAATAACGCCCTTACCGTGATTTTCATATCGGCAATAAGTTTTACTAACACATCTCTAGTGGGTGGTGTTTCTAGATAATGAATAATCGCCGGCTCAATACCACTATTGCGGATCATTGCAAGGGTATTGCGTGAAGTGCCACAATTTGGGTTGTGGTAGATGGTGATCTCATTCATTGGGTTACCCTTAATTTAACAGTGAAAGTCGAAGCACTAAAGCAACGAGTGTGACAATGAGCACAGGGATCGTCATGATAATCCCTGTTTTGAAATAATATCCCCATGTAATGGTCATGTTCTTTTGTGATAACACATGTAACCACAACAATGTTGCTAAGCTACCAATTGGTGTAATTTTTGGCCCCAAATCTGCGCCAATTACATTGGCATAAACCATTGCTTGCTGAATTACCCCTGACGCTTCACTCCCTTCAATGGATAGAGCACCAATTAATACCGTTGGCATGTTATTCATTATGGATGATAAAAATGCGGTAATAAATCCAGTTCCCAGAGTTGCTACCCATAACCCTTTATCGGCAAGGTAATTGAGCGTTTCAGAAAGATAATCGGTTAACCCTGCATTTCTTAAGCCATAAACCACCAAGTACATACCTAAAGAGAAAATGACGATTTGCCACGGTGCACCACGTAAGACTTTTTTGGTATTAATCGTATGGCCTCTGGCTGCAATCACCCAAAGAATTAAGGCGCCAATTGCAGCAATAGCGCTAACAGGAATACCTAATGGTTCTAAGACAAAGAAACCGATGAGCAACAGCACCAATACAAGCCAACCTGCTTTAAACGTTGTCATGTCCTTAATGGCTAAAGCAGGCTCACTCAATTTAGTCATATCATATTGCTTAGGAATATCTTTACGGAAAAACCAATGCAGCATCACTAACGTTGCAATAATCGCCGCGATATCCACTGGCACCATAATTGAGGCATATTCAGTAAATCCAATATTAAAGAAGTCCGCAGAAACAATATTCACGAGGTTTGAAACGATAAGCGGTAAGCTCGCTGTATCTGCAATAAAACCCGCCGCCATGACAAACGCTAACGTCGTGCCTTTGTTGAAACCAAGTGCAAGTAACATCGCAATCACAATGGGCGTTAATATCAATGCCGCACCATCATTGGCAAATAAGGCTGCAACAGTTGCACCAAGCAATACGATATAACTGAATAACAGCCTTCCTTTACCACCGCCCCACTTGGCAACATGTAATGCCGCCCATTCAAAGAAACCACTTTCATCTAAAAGTAGGCTAATAATAATCACTGCAACAAATGTCGCGGTGGCATTCCAAACAATGTTCCAAACAATCGGAATGTCTTGAAAACTGATCACACCAAAGATCAGTGCTAATACAGCCCCTACTGTAGCACTCCAGCCAATACCCAACCCTTTGGGCTGCCATATAACAAACGTAATCGTTAGAACAAAAATTAATGCGGCAATAAACATAACAACCTCGTTTAAAAAGTGCTTTCGTGCACCTTTTATTTTCTAAAAATAAAACTTATTCTGCGAGCTGACTTAATGCGGATATCCCCACAGGCTCAGTCTCAAGTAAAGGAACGATAGCAACACGTTTTGCTAACGTTGATGCCACCTTTTCAATCTGAACGACTTCCTGCTCTGCCCTTGAAAGTAACAATGGTGAGGTAGTTTCCGTGATAGATAGGCTATTATTAATTACCCACGCCCACGGATGTATATCTGCCCGTATTAAGTCATTCTGTAAGTTTTCCGCCTCAAGCACAGGCGTTGTTTCAGCGAGTGTCGTAATAATGACTTTGGTGCGCTCAGGATCTTGTAATTGCATCATAGGGGTCAAAAAGTGGCCTTTTTTGCCCATTTTCTTAGCAATTTCTTTATGATATGCCCCTGTTGCATCAAGAAGTAATAATGTATGTCCAGTCGGTGCAGTATCCATGACGACAAAACGTTTCCCTGCGTCTCTAATGATGCGAGAAAAGGCCTGAAACACAGCAATTTCTTCAGTACATGGAGAGCGCAAATCTTCCTCAAGTAATGCACGCCCCTCTGCATCTAAATCTTTCCCTTTTGTTTCTAAGACATAATTACGATAGCGTTCAGTTTCGGCGATGGGATCAATTCGGCTAACTTGAAGATTGGGTAAAACACCATCAAGTGTTGATTCAACATGAGCAGCAGGATCTGATGTAGTCAGATGCACATCAAGCCCTTTTTCTGCCAATTTAACCGCTATTGATGCTGCAATCGTTGTTTTCCCAACACCGCCTTTGCCCATTAACATAATCAGCCCATGTTGTTGCTGAGATATTTCCCCAACCAGTTCTGACAAGGAGGGTAAAGAAATAGGTTGTTTTGTCGGAGTAATGGTTGAAAATTGTGGCATGTCATTCGATAACAACTGCTTCAATGCATCGACACCAACCATATTGATATTTTGTAAATAAAGAATATCAATGGGTAACGAACGCAATGCCTCAGGCAGAGACTTTAATGCGGCTTGCTCTCGAGAGTAGAGTGCATGGGATAACTTATCATTTTCAGTCATCGCCGTTTCCGGGAAAACACCATTTATAATCAATTGTTGATTTTTGATACCCAGAGAAGACAATTCACTATAGGTCCTCGCAACCTCCCTCAAAGCGGCTGACTGAGGACGTGCAACCAATACTAACCTTGTTAGTGAGTTATCACTCAACGCTTGTACTGCCATGCTGTACTGCTCACGTTGTTTTTCAAGGCCAGACATTGGACCTAAACATGTCGCACCGTCAGGATTGTCACTAATAAAATCACTCCACGCGCTCGGGAGTTGTAATAAACGGATGGTATGCCCCGTAGGTGCGGTATCAAAAATGATATGGTCAAATTGGCGGGTAATTTCGGTATTGGTTAACAATCCAGTAAATTCATCGAAAGCCGCAATCTCTGTGGTACAGGCGCCTGATAGCTGCTCCGTAATGCTTTGAATTACCGCTTCAGGTAAATTTTCTTTGATTGGATTAATAATTTTATTTCGATATTCTTCGGCAGCAGCTTGAGGGTCTATTTCAATGGCAAATAGGTTTGGAACCAATGTTATTGGCTGAATATTGTTGCCAATCGATTGAGAAAATACCTGCCCAACATTAGAAGCCGGATCCGTACTCACCAGTAAGACTTTTTTCCCTTCCTCTGCCAACTTGATTGCTGTCGCACAGGAAATAGAGGTTTTACCCACCCCCCCTTTTCCAGTGAAAAATAAATAATTAGGTGTGCTGTCTAAAAAATTCATTTTATCGCCCCTGTTAACAACATGTTTTGTCATTACCGCAACACGACTTAACTGTCTCCACCTTCTCAATATTCAGGCGAATACCAAACCATCTTGCTAGCTCATGACGTTTAGGGTATCGACCTGTCAGCACAATCTCACCATCAAGAATAAAGAGTGGGAGTGATTCGGCGCCAGCGGTTTCCAGAAATGTTTTTACTTTTATGTTGTTAACAAATGCCATAGGCTCTTGCGCTAAATTAAAACGCTTTACATTCGCTCCTTGTTTTTTTAACCAATCTGCATCTGTTGCAAAGTCCACTAATGCTTGATCAACTTCTGTTCCACAAACGCCAGTGCTACAGCATAACGCGGGATCAAATACTTCGAGTTTTTTCATGTCTCAACCTTATATATGATTTTTCGAATATGTTAATTTAAAAAATTTTATATAGAACAGCGATTAGCAGATTCTTTTTTCTCTAAGCTTTTGAGTAAATCTGCGACTCTATTTTTCTCTGTGGCATAGGTGACATCAATGATACTTTTTACCCACGGTAGTAATGCCGGAGATAGCCGATAATGAACCCATTTCCCATGTTTTGAATCGAGTAGAAGACCCGCCTCTCTAAGCATTGCTAGATGTCGAGAGGTCTTCGGTTGCGATAAATTTAAGGCCGTATAGATATCACAGACACATAGCTCACCGGATGCTTTCAAAAGCAGCACGATATCGAGCCTTGTTTGGTCGCCTAAAATTTTAAACAGTTGTAATGGTTCCATATGTACCTCTTTAGCCTTTTCTTTAAATTATACCTAAAAAACATATACGTCAAATCGAATATGTTTTATTTATAAACCATTTGTTCCTTTTTGTAACTAGTTGATAGAAAAGGTAAGAATCAATGATGATAATACCACGCTAACTCTCTAGCTTGGCTCAACGATTCAAATAAATAAGCAAATCAAAAAATTACGACAAAACGAACCATTAAAACGCTCGATAAAGCCATTTTGCTGTAGCTTATCGGGTTGAATATGGCATAACGCTATCTGATTATTTTCACAGTAATTAAATTAATTCACTGAATTTTAGGCATAAAAAAAGACATCAGTTGATGTCCATTGACTTCGAAATGGTACGCCCTACAGGGTTCGAACCTGTGACCTACGGCTTAAGAAGGCCGTTGCTCTATCCAGCTGAGCTAAGGGCGCATAAGAGAAATGCGGCAACCTATACGGTTGATGGCGTTGAATTATACGGTTGCTACGCGCTGAGTCAATGGCTTTTCTCTACTAAAATAAACTATCTGCTCATTTTATGTTACAGATTGAACTGACATTGGCGCTAACTTCTGACAAAATAGGCACATCCCCAAGTCTCATATATGGATTAAGTCACAGATGTTAGCAAAAATTATTGATGGGAAAACGATTGCGCAGACAATTCGGCAGGAAGTTGCCCAAAAAGTCCAACAACGTATAGAACAGGGCAAACGCGCACCAGGCCTTGCTGTTATCTTAGTCGGTGCAAACCCGGCTTCACAAATTTATGTCGGCAGCAAACGCCGTGCATGTGAAGAAGTGGGTTTCCTATCTCGCTCTTATGATTTGCCTGATACAACAACTGAAGCAGAGCTTCTAAAACTGATCGATGATTTAAACCAAGATACTGAAATCGATGGTATCTTAGTTCAGTTACCTCTGCCGGCGGGCATCGATAACGTTAAAGTTATTGAGCGCATTCACCCAGATAAAGACGTTTGATGGGTTTCACCCGTATAATGTCGGCCGTTTATGCCAACGCGCACCACGTCTACGCCCATGCACACCAAGAGGGATTGTTACCCTGCTCGACCGCTACGGTATTAACACCTATGGGCTAAATGCCGTTATCATTGGTGCATCTAATATTGTTGGTCGCCCTATGAGCTTGGAGCTGCTACTTGCTGGCTGTACAACCACCGTGACTCACCGTTTTACAAAAGATCTTGAGCAACACGTTCGCAATGCCGATCTTTTAGTTGTTGCAGTAGGAAAACCGAATTTTATTCCGGGTGAATGGGTTAAACCGGGTGCTATCGTGATTGATGTTGGCATCAACCGCCTTGAAAATGGTAAAGTCACCGGTGATGTAGACTTTGATGAGGCCTCCAAATATGCCTCTTGGATCACCCCTGTACCAGGTGGTGTTGGCCCGATGACGGTAGCCACACTGATCCAAAATACATTGCAAGCGTGCGAAGAGTATCACGATATTTAATGAAATCAGGAGCTGTCATGGATATTTTCAGGCTTGAAGGCCACCCACACATAGAACTGTGTGATTTGCTCAAAATAGAAGGATGGGCAGAAAGCGGGGCAATGGCTAAGGCCATGATCGCTGAAGGCTTAGTGCAAGTTGATGGCGTAATAGAAACTCGCAAGCGTTGCAAAATCGCGGCAGGAAAAGTAGTTTCTATGGGCGACCAAAAAATCAAAGTTCAAGACTAAATACCAACAAGTAAGCTGATGTGCAGATCAGCTTACTTTTACCGCCATTTTCTCTATTAACATACTTTTCTCTCTCACTTACCACCGAGTCGGCTCATCTCAATCTCATCTTAAAATGAAGGCGAGTAAGCTATACCCCACCAACGAGCTATAACTGAATAACTTATCTGTGACCGACATCCGAATTAGGAGAAATATTTGCACTCTATTCCAATAAACTATTCTTCCTAAACTAGATGATTAATTTAAGAAATTAATAGCCCAAGAATTATTTAGTCTCGAAATGTGATAATAACCGCCTATACCTATATTGCCTTTCTGCTGCACTGTGTGCCATTATCGAAAAGCAAGTTTGTAAGAGGTGCAACAACCACACCTAATAGCAACTCCTACTTGATTATGATAACAATTAATATACTTCTGTTTTCCCCCTTCAATGGGGGACTTTTTTATCTTACTTATTTTTATTTGAAAATTATATCAAGCTGCGCTGCGCCGGTTGCTTTCCCTGGTTTTTCCGTCTTATTAGGACATAGCGACCACACCAGCGGCTGAGATTGTGAAGAGCTTGCGGTTTGTGCACCTATTTGCATGAAATTTAACCCTTGGTTATTGACGGAAAAAGGGATACTTGAAGTCCTATCCACGCAGCCTACTGCATCTGCTGCCGCATTACTGCCAATATAGCCGCGCACTAATCCCCCGATTGTGCCATCCACTATAGTGTAAGCTAATTGCATGATTTCCGACGGCAGTTGATGGGGCAACAGGCTGCCCTGAAATAGCAATTTGGAAAGCTCGCCCATCATTAGCACCACAATTCACACTAATTGAAGATGTTGGATTGATAACGGGAAGCCCTTTTCTCGTATCAAATGAGACTTCTGTCGGCGTTGAAATGGAACAAGGTGGATAACTGACCGTCACTGTTCCGCTCGGAAAAATTAGATGGGAGACCAAATCACCCGATGAAGCTGATTTTATAAGATAAAGACTCGGTAACGTATAAGAGCCAGGCTTTGCATTATTACCAACATATAAAAATAACTCCCCTCGTATTGATGCCTTATTATTTTTCCTATTCGTATTCCATTGATGCTGAGTTGCTTCAGGCCAAGCAGAGCCACACCACATGGTCGACGCATTTTGTACTGGTGACGGTGTATAATTACCGTAGTTATCCCACGCCCCTTTTACAGTAACATCATGAAAAGGTCCTGATGTGCTCGCACCTGCTCCAACCGACGCAACCCCTGTTGCATTTGTACTACGAAAACCAATAATTATGTCCTGATCTACCCTATAACCTTTCATTTTACCCACCGTCATTTCATACGAGCTTGGTAAGCAATCAACCTTAGAAGAAGATGTATTAATACCAAAACCATCGGCCCTAATCGCGCTAGATGAATTTACGGCACTAATTTTTGTTAGGGTTATTTCGGCGTTCACATTACCAAGTGAAATAATCTCTTGGCCAGGCATCGCATTAAAATTTGCAGCCAACGCGACTGGATGGATAAAACCAAAGGCAATGACTGTGCTAGTCATATATTTATTAAACACTGAACTCATCATGGTTTTATATTTAAAATAATAATATTTCATGGTCAGGCAAATACCTTAATCTATTTTATAATTTCACAGGGGTACATGTATAAGTTACTTGGCGTATTGGTTGGTCTGCCTCTAACTCGATATTGGCTAAATCGAAGCGAACTTCACATTGTTTTTCTGTAGACTCCCCCCATTTAACCAATAATTTTCCTTTTTCAGGTAATCCTGTTAAATAAACCAGCCCTGAATCACCAACGATGCTGCTATAACTATCTGACGTATTTTGTAAGCTAGCTATCGCACCAAACGGCACATTGACATTATTCTTAATCAACGTCATTAACACTTGATACCCTCGTTTTGTCGCAAATTTAACCGGAACAACTGCGCCCTTACTCGGATAAATATTGATATTTGTTTGAGCAACATCGACATCATCAGGTAATGTTGTTGGGTCGATACTGATACTATTTCTCTTATAGTCAGAAAGATAAGGAGCTATACCATAACCTCGCCAATCAGAGTAAGAGGAACCATTATTAATACTGACATTCGGTGCATCCGGTAAATAAACTAATGCGACTGATTCCCCCATATTTTTTGTCAGTGTAAGTCCGCCGGAATGGAGCAGCATGCCGCCATTTGCGTTCATATTAAATGTCTTCATCTGGCTACTATAACTATACCCCGCGGTAATACTTCCCTTACTTCCTTGATAACCAGCATTAATATTACTGCTATTAGCGCCATCTTTATTTTCCCAACTTTGAGAAGCGCTATAGGTAAAATCACCATCCATCAAACTACCATTTATCCCAGTTTGAATTTGCGATTTACCATTGTTATCGCGTGTATAGTAGCTAGTAGAATAAATAGACTGTAAGGAATCTGAATAACCAAATACACTAAATGGAATACTTATGTTAAAGGAAATTTGTCTATTCTCAGGCCAATTTCCGTTATCATCTTTAACCCTATCAATAGTAAAGTTACTGCCATAAGTTATCCCTTTATAGCTATTACTGTAGCCAATCGAACCTCCAGTTTGGGTTCTAGAGCTTCCCCAATAATCATCACGCGTAGCTCGAAGGTAAATTGTTCCCCATTCTCCCATACGCTGGCTGACTTGAGTTTGGAAACTACTACGCCGTCTTTGCATTGACCACGGGTAAACCCCGTCTTCAAGCTGATAACCTTCAGAGTTAAATTCACTAAAATTATAATAGTTACGTGTTGAATAACGTAATGCGGTGAGATCTACGGAGGTTCCCGTATTCATCATACTTTTCGAGTAACGAAGGCGATAAGACTGCCCCGTTTTCCGTGAGTTGTGATTTAATTTTGCAGCAGAAGCCGTGATATCAAGAGAAATGGCACCTACGTTGCCTAGTGAAATACCCGTTCCTACGTTTGCAGCTTGGTAATCTTCAGCAGCTAATACACCACCATAAACTGTGGTGTCATAAGGTAACCCATAAACAGCCGTTCCTAATAAAAAATCGGCCTCGCGGGATTGATTCGTCACATTACCGTCATAACGTCCAACCGTAACTTCATATTTCCAGCCACCGGGCCTTAGCATGACAGGTAATGATGAGTAAGGCACAATGAACTTCCGTTCAGTACCATTTGCCTCAGTGATAGTGACATCATAGTCACCTGAAAGCCCTGCTTCTTGAATATCATTGATGTAAAAAGCACCTGGAGCGACATAGGTTTCATAGATAATATTCCCATTTTGGCGAACGGTTACCCTTGCATTACTATTCGCAACCCCTTCTATGGGTGGAGCATAGCCCCGTAGCTGGCTTGGTAGCATCTCTTCGCTAGAACTCAATTTTATACCGCGAAAAGGAACACTATCAAAAACATCACTCCCCGTATTATTTTCACCAACTAACAGCACAGAGCGCAGTGGGAATAATTCGCGGTATAAATATGTATTCGTAAAACGGGTATAGTGCTGGTTATTATCTTGGTTATCACCACCATCCGTTTTTATTTGGCTATGGGTGATCGTGCTCCGTAAACGCCATGCCCCCGCGTTCAAACCAGCTCTGACTGTTGCAAAGAAGTTATCGGTTTTTCTATCTGAGCTATACCGTGAACTATTTTCAGTATGCCCATAACTTAAATTATAATTCGCAATAAGTGCCGGGATCCCATAATCCAATAAGTCAGGATCGAGTACCTCAGTATGGCTCGATTTCATTGCTATCTGCGGAATACTGATTTCAAGTTCTAGAATAGAAATATCAAAATGTGTTGATGCATCTGGGATCAAAGCCGGCAAATTATCAATCGGGTAATCTAACGGCAAATCCTTTGTTGTAGGAAGTTGCTTAATATTAACGCCATGTTTTTCTAGTAGCTCAGGTGTTAATACTGGAGAAACAACGCCTTGTTTATTTTCCTTAAATGTAATTGGAAGTTGCCCAATACCGACCTTATTAATATAAACAGAAACGAGATATTCACCCGGAGCAATACTCCCTTTTTTAGAATACACGGATAAATCAACTTGATCGGTTTCTCCCATTGCTTGTAAAAAAGCAGGATCAAAATAATCTTCTGCGGTAGCGGAGTGAATGCTTAACATCAAGCACAACGCAATAGGATGCCATGTAAACTTAGCTGGACTTACGCAAGCAGGTAGTGTGTGCTTATTTCTATTCATATTTATATCCATTGACTTATCAATAGCAAAATTAAGCCTAAAGCAGTAAGTGCTCTTTTTTACTTATATTCATTTCAATAACGAGTTCTGAAATAATTACAATAAACGCGTATATTGCTGTGTTACTCCACCATCTTGGTCAATTAAACTCCATTCAAGCTCACCTTTAATATTCTCAGGTAATGGATACCGCTGTTGCCCCATAGGTGGAACCATTTCAAATAGAGATAAAGAGTCAACATCTTGATTGCCCACTTTTATTGAATAAAAAGTGACATAATAAGGTGTTGGATTTTTAACAACTAAAGAGTCCTTATCACGAGAAAAAACTAATTTTTTTGATATTTCATCAGTACCATATTTGGGTAAACCACTTGGACGATAAAAAAGTTTTAAATGATTCTGTGTCGCAATAATCATTTGTGACTTTCCTGTATGGCCTGTTTCTTTTTTCTGATTAGGTATCGCCTTAATGTTAAGAATAAATAGTGACTCACGATCTTGCGGCATTTTATGATTAATTGATTTAATCATTAATACGACCGCGTCTTTTTCATTTATTTTTTCTAATGGCGGCAAAACAATAAAATCAGGCTTATTAAGTCCATCATCATTTGGGTTTACAACTTGAGATTGCAATAAATAAGCCATATTACTGTAATTAGTCACTTTAAAGGGTACACCTTTTTTCGCAGACTCTGGATAAATGACCCTTGTCGATTGCATGGCAATGCCATCATGCTTCACCATATTTTGCCCATAAGATGAAAGAGAAAATAACCAGAAGCAATGAAAAATAAACAAAGTAAACCATGATGAGCGTCTCATTATTTTTTCTCCGTATGACCCATTAAATAATGATACTCTCGACTTTCTCCACCAAAATCATTAACAACTCGCCAAGTTACCTCTTTAGCATTTTGGTTGATGTGATATTTTATTTCCGAAAACGGTGCAACCATCATTCCATTATTTTGATTATCAATTTGTTGTCCATTCACCTTTAACGAAGAAAAGGTCTGAAAATAGGCTGTTGGGTTATTTACAACTAAAACATTTCCTTTTTGTTGAAAAGTGAGTTGTGATGCTGACGAATTTACACCCTTGATAATACTTTCAGGGCGATAAAATAGTTTAATCACCATTTGCAAACCAAAAGAGACTTGTGAGTAATTATCACTCTCCTCACTTAATCCTTCCTTAGGTATACTCGGTATTGCTAAAAAGCTTAAATAGAAAACCGATTCCCTATCTTTAGGTAGATGCTTTATCTGATTAGGAACAATCACTACCGTATTTTGACTTTGTGGCTCCATTCTAAATAATGGTGGATTTACTAAAAAAGGGAGCCTTTTCTAAGCTATCAGGTGAAATAAGTGCATTAACTTTAATTAAATAGGTATTATTGCTACGATTTTGAATCGTTGCTTTTGTGTTTTTATCGGTCTCTAAAAAGATCACACGCGTTTGATTCAATAACACACCGCCATCCGCAATAGCGCTATTAAATAGAGAACTAAGCAATAATGTTAATAAAGCTAAGAAATATTTCATCATCGTTTTCAGTCATAAAGAAATTGAAAAGTTACGGTGCTGTGTAATTTCCCAGCTTGTAATTCGCCACTACAATTCCCGCATGAAATTGTTGCCGTAAATGGTATTTTGGTTTTATTCAATATTGATAATGGACTTTCTGCCACCCAATTAGCATTAATTAATCCTGTTTCGGCTACATTAGTATTTTTCTTGAAATAAGTATTTCCTTCAGTACTAAGTAAAAAACCATACCCTTTAGTAGTTGAGCTTGCTGAGTTCACATATAGATGACGCCCACCAAGGGTTTTGCTTTCCCCCGTAACTTTAATTTTCGGCGTATAGTGTGTTAACCCTTTACTATCACAATCAATAAAGTCTAAGGTAAATTTCTCTTGTTTAGCTGTACCATTTTTAACCTGAGAGGTCGAAATATTAGCGCCATTATTAAACGCAATAACTGGATGACTAACGCTAATTTCACATGTGCCTTGAAAGTATTCAGCTGAAAAATTTATTTGAACTGGTGCAGCCTTTGCTAAGGGTAAATAACTCAATGTCAGTATCATCAAGCTAATTTGCGTCACCCGCTTTAATTTCTTATACAATGTAAAAAAATTCTGCACAGTGGCCCCTTACTTTTCACTGAAAAAGAACGGTAAATGTAATATTGGCTTTTAAAAAATCAGGGGTAACTGTGTTATCCACGCTTACAAGCCCAATCCCAAAATACTCGGTACTTGAAAATTGGTTCGATGAATTTAGCGGTGTTAAAGCCACCTGTTTTCCTTGATTTTCTAGCGCGTCACTATTATAGAAATCATTTAATCCAAGCTCTTTTTTACCATGCTGGATCATAAACCCTGTGCCATTAGGCGTACTGTCTAAAAAAACTTGATTATTACCGCTATAAGGCGTTATGCCTTTTAATGTTAATAACGGTGTGGTATTTCCCCCTTCACAGGTCACTTTTGCTGAAATAGGTTGAATTTCAACTGTTGTTTTTGCTGTTGGGAAACTAGCAACCGAATAAGGCTTAAAATGTAGCGCCTTATCTGATAATTCAATGGAACAACTACCATCGACTAAGGAAGCCGACAAATCAACTTCTGCAGTACCTACCGCATATAATTGGCCAATGTTAGTTAGCATCAGCACAAAAAAGATCGAGGAAGACTTATTGAACCCAACCATCGAATTGATCCTTTCCGCCAAAGTCATTGATTGCGCTCCACTGTACTTTGCCTTTTTGGTGAATATCTTGATACAGCATGTCACTAAAAGGCGAAATCATGGTATTACCTAATTTAGGCTCCAGCTTAGCGAGCTTATTGCCCACTTTGATTTCACTGAGCGTAATATAATAAGGTGTCGGATTGGTCACCTTTAAGCCATTATTTTGCAAAGAGAACTTCAATAAGCCCATTGCCTCTTTTTTGGCTGACAGAAAACTGAACAGGTCTATAGAATAATTTTATTGTGTTTCCCGTTGCGATTTGCAATGAGCCTGCTAATTTGGGGGTAGAGTTATTATCTAACCTATCCGTTGCAGGTAACGCTATTGCTCTAAAAATAAAAAATAGACTCACGATCTTTAGGTAAGTCATTTTTAACTTTTAGAATTTTAACTTGATTCAAGTCACTCGGTTCTAAACGGAACATTGAAGGTGTGGTAATAAAATTATTTTGCGCTATTTGCCCCTGTACATCACGGTAAATTTGCGTACGAACTAAATAAGGAGTATTCGAATTATCTTCACTTTTGATAGTAATATTAGCCCCTACATTATCCTGACTTTCATTATAAATTATACGAGTTCCATGCAGCACGATCCCCGCCATTGCTGAAGTTGTACTCAGTAATAATAATATGGTTCCGATAACTCTAAATACTTTTACTATCATTTCCCTATCCTAATAATTCACCTTAAACGATAAAATGAAGCGCAGGGCTCTGCGCTTCAAATATTATTAATTACTCAGATGCGTAAGAAATAATAATTGGCGCTGAATAGGCACCAACAGCAGGCGAGGCATCCGTTGTACCCATACCAACTTTGAAGGTATACGTTATTGGTGCAGTATCAGAAACAGTCACAGGAATTGCTTTGTTTGCAACAACTTGATCGGTTTTACCGTCTTCTTGCAGCATAAAGCCAACGGTTGAACTTTCACCAATGAAGATATTTTTTGCAGTATTTGAAGTAGCAGTTGTGCCTTGTACATACAGTGCACCTTTATCGGATGCCTTGTCACACGCATCTAATTGTACGACAAGTGGAGTATCACCGTTTTGTACATTTGGACTAAAGGTATCTTGAGCAAATTTACCTACATAAAATACTGAATTACCACCATTAGCAGTCACATTACAAGTTACCGCCGTAATTACACCATTAAGTGTAATATTGTCACTATTACTACCAGCAACAGCACCTAGGCTGACACCGGTAAATAACATCGCTGTAATTAACTTAGTTTTAAAAGCCATGATATACCTCATGAACAAGTAGTGATTAATAGAGCCTAAATAGACCCCACAACAAATACAAAATAAAGAAATAAAAAATCAATTTAAAACAAGAATAGGAGTTTATTCCTACTCATCAGAATAATAGATAAAAATAAAAGTATGTAAATACCTACAATTTTAATAATTGAAAAATATCACGTCATTATATTATTTTTACCTTTATATAAATCTAAGTTTTTATTTAAAATAATATAGTAAAAACACTTAAAGCGAAAAAACAAGCAACAAAATCCATAACGATTAAATATTAAACTCAAAATTAGAATATAAATTTATATTAGATTCCATTGGTAGTTTTTTATTTCAATTAGGTGTTAATACTTATTACCATTAGATGACAATAACTGTTATTTATTAAAAAAGTTAAAAATAATTAATTATTATAAAATACAACTTATTCAAAATACACTTATTATGATAGTCGCAAAAAGACCAGTCTTGCGTTTACTTCCAAAATAACGCTGTTTTTTTCTATCTCTATTTTATAAATATAAAGATAATTAATATGTGATACCGCATAAAGTTTAATTCAGCTAATCTATTAAGCTGAATCGATAAAAATTTGACTTATTGCGCTAATAATAGGGCTAGCTGTTGAATATCGATAGATATAATAAAACCCGTTAAAATGATTGAGTGCTATCTACTCAAATTTTAACGGGTTGATTTTAAATAAAGATAAGACTATTTACGGCGCCAAGTTGTTCCTTGAGCACCATCTTCTAATACGATTCCCATTGCCGTCAGTTCATCACGGGCTGCATCAGCCAATGCCCACTCTTTATTTTTACGAGCATCATTACGCTGTTTAATTAACGCTTCAATTTTAGCCACTTCTTCGTCGCCTTCACCTTGAGCATTACCTTGTAAAAAGGCTTCCGGGTCTTGCTCAAGTAAACCAAGCACACCCGCTAATTTACGTAACTCAGAGGCCAATTCATTGGCTGCAACCTTATTTTCTGACTTCAGTCGGTTGATTTCACGCGCCATATCAAACAGTACGGAATAAGCTTCAGGTGTATTGAAGTCATCATTCATGGCATCTTCAAAACGTTTTTTAAAGATTTCACCACCCGCTGGGGCGACTGATTTATCAGTACCACGTAAGGCAGTATATAAACGTTCTAAGGCTGTACGTGCTTGTTTCAAATTCTCTTCAGTGTAATTAAGTTGGCTACGATAATGACCAGATAGCAAGAAATAGCGCACTGTTTCAGGGTCGTAATACTCAAGCACATCACGGATAGTAAAGAAATTATTCAGTGACTTAGACATTTTTTCACGATCAACCATCACCATTCCTGAGTGCATCCAATAATTCACATAAGGACCATCGTGAGCACAAGATGATTGCGCAATTTCGTTTTCATGATGTGGGAACATCAAATCCGAACCACCGCCGTGAATATCAAAATGGTTACCCAATGCTTTGCTATTCATCGCGGAACATTCAATGTGCCAACCAGGGCGACCTAACCCCCATGGTGATTCCCAGCTAGGCTCGCCTTCTTTTGACATTTTCCAAAGAACGAAGTCCATCGGATTACGTTTTGAATCAGCAACTTCAACGCGTGCCCCAGCTTGCAGCTGCTCTAGGTCTTGGCGAGACAATTGACCATAATTTTTATCCGTTTTGACTTCAAACATCACGTCACCGTTATCTGCCACATAAGCGTGACCTCGTTTAATAAGCAGATCGGTGATTTCGATAATTTCATCAATATGCTGGGTGGCTCGCGGCTCACTGTCTGGGCGTAAAATATTTAATGCATCAAAATCTTTATGCATCTCAGCTAACATCCGTGTTGTCAGCGAATCGACGGTTTCATTATTTTCAGCCGCACGTTTGATAATTTTATCGTCAATATCTGTTACATTACGCACATAATTCAGGTCATATCCCCAAATAGCGCAAGTAGCGGCTAATCGCATCGAAAGCGACGAAGGTTCGACCATGACCAATATGACACAAGTCATAAATGGTGATACCACACACGTACATCCCTATTTTCCCTGGATGAATGGGTTTAAACTCTTCTTTTTGACGACTCAGTGTATTAAAAATCTGTAGCATCTGAACTATTCCGTTTAATGTGTACGTGTTTTTCCTTATTGGCTTACCTTGATTCAAGCCGCAACACAAACGGCGACTGCCTTTAACGCTAGCCATACATATTGCCTATGCCTAGCCGACTAGTCTGTTGCCGCCCTGTTACACCTTGAATTATTTAGCGTATTACTCGCTCAAGCTATAAGGGGTATCTCAATAATAAGGTATCAACCTGTTAAATAGAGTGATATTGAAACCTGAACATTGCAATAATGCAAGGTTTAACCATAGTGTTTACCTGTCTATTTTTATCACTCGCTGCTTTTACAAACCAGACTGTGACTTCAAGTCAGGTTTCATCTGTGATATAAACTTTCTGACAACAACGCCTTCATAAGAAGGCGCAATAAAACAATTATTCAGGATAGCTATTATGGTTACTTTTCATACCAATCACGGTGATATTGTTATTAAGACTTTTGACGATAAAGCCCCTGTTACTGTCGAAAACTTTTTAAGCTATTGCCGTGAAGGTTTTTACAATAATACCATTTTCCATCGAGTCATTGACGGTTTCATGATCCAAGGCGGTGGCTTTGAGCCAGGCATGAAACAAAAAGCAACAAAAGCACAAATCAAAAACGAAGCTAACAATGGCTTAAAAAATACGCGTGGTACTCTTGCTATGGCACGTACCGACGACCCTCACTCAGCGACAGCACAGTTCTTCATTAACGTTGTTGATAACCACGCCCTTAACTTCCGTTTAGAACGTCCTGAAGGTTGGGGCTATTGTGTCTTTGCTGAAGTTGTAGAAGGCATGGACGTTGTTGACAAAATCAAAGGCGTTGCAACAGGAAACAGCGGTTTCCACCGAGACGTTCCTCGCGAAGATGTTGTGATCGAAAAAGTGACTGTTAGCGAATAATTCGACTCAACAATATGTCCACTTATATCATTGCAGATTTGCATTTGAGTGAAGATGAACCGGCGATCACCGCCGGTTTTATGAATTTTATTCATCAGCAAGCAATTCATGCCGATAGCCTCTATATACTCGGTGATTTTTTCAATTACTGGATTGGTGATGACGATAAAACCCCACTCCACCAGCAAGTCGCCAATGCCCTAACAATGCTCACTGAGCGAGGCATTCCCTGCTACTTTATCCATGGTAATCGAGACTTTTTACTTGGGAAACGTTATGCCAAACAATGTGGTATGACTATACTCAACCAAGAAACATTACTGGAGCTTTATGGTAAACGCGTACTCATTTTACACGGTGATACACTGTGTATTGATGATCAGGCTTATCAAAATTACCGTAAAAAAGTGCATACGCCTTGGATCCAACGCCTATTTTTAGCCCTACCGCTGTTTATTCGCCGACGGATAGCAGAAAAAATGCGCCAAAACAGCCAATACGCCAGCAGTATGAAGGCCGAATCAATCATGGATGTCAACCCACAAGCGGTGATTAACGCCTTAACAAATTACCAAGCTGATTGGATGATCCATGGGCATACACATCGTCCTGCTATTCATGAAGTGAAGGTTGGTGATAAGTACTGCTATCGTGGTGTATTAGGAGCATGGCACCATGAAGGCTCCGCATTTGTGATTAACGAACAAGGTATCGAACTTATTTTTTTCCCTTTCGAGCCTAAGACACACTCGACTCGCTCTTAAACCCCCAGTCTGTTTGCTGATATTTTAACCACGCAAACGTTTTCCTTACCCTTTTACCATGATATGATCGAGGTAATTTATTTTTCCCACCTCACGGTGAAAGTTTATTAACCACAGGATCACATCAAATGACTGCCCAAGTATCTGCACAATCTGCGGCTAAAATCGCCATTGTTATGGGTTCTAAAAGTGACTGGTCAACTATGCAACATGCGGCGGATGTTTTAACTGAGCTGCAAGTGCCCTTTCACGTTGAAATCGTCTCAGCACACCGTACGCCTGATAAATTATTCTCCTTTGCTGAAAAAGCAAAAGCAAATGGCTTTGATGTGATCATTGCTGGTGCAGGTGGCGCGGCACATTTGCCGGGGATGCTAGCTGCGAAAACATTGGTTCCTGTATTAGGTGTTCCTGTACAAAGTGCAGCTTTAAGCGGTGTCGATAGTCTCTATTCTATTGTGCAAATGCCAAAAGGTATTCCTGTTGGCACATTAGCAATTGGCAAAGCTGGAGCAGCAAATGCGGCATTATTGGCAGCGCAAATTTTAGCAAACACTGACACAGCCTTATTGACACGCCTATCGGCTTGGCGCGAAAGTCAAACTAATGACGTGTTGAACAACCCAGACCCTCGGGAGGCGTAATGAAACCTGTTTGTGTCCTTGGTAATGGTCAATTAGGAAGAATGTTACGCCAAGCAGGTGAACCACTTGGTATCGCGGTGTTTCCTGTTGGTTTAGATGCCGAGCCAGAAGCCGTTCCCTATCAACAAAGTGTCATTACTGCAGAAATTGAGCGCTGGCCTGAGACACCACTGACCAAAGAATTGGCCCGCCATAATGCGTTTATTAATCGCGATATTTTCCCTCGCCTAGCTGACAGGTTTCCCCAAAAAAGTCTATTTGATTCATTGGGCCTAGCAACCGCTCCTTGGGCCTGTCTTGAATCCAAAGATCAATGGCCTGAGTTATTCTCAACGCTTGGCGATTTTTTGATAGTTAAACGTAGGACTGGGTGGCTATGATGGGCGCGGTCAATGGCGTGTTCGCCCTGGTGATGAAGCCAGCCTGCCCGATGAAATCTACGGGGAGTGCATTGTCGAACAAGGTATCCCTTTTGATGCCGAAGTTTCAGTCATTGGCGCACGTAACCGCGCTGGTGAGAGTGTGTTTTATCCGATTACCCATAACCTACATCAAGAAGGGATTTTACGTACCAGCGTAGCATTTCCGAAGGCAGATAACTCACAGCAAAAACAAGCACAATCCATGTTGAGTGCAGTAATGGATGAGTTAGATTATGTTGGCGTGATGGCAATGGAATGCTTTGTGGTTGGTGATAAATTACTCATCAATGAGCTTGCTCCTCGCGTGCATAACAGCGGCCATTGGACTCAAAATGGCGCCTCCATTAGCCAATTTGAGCTACATTTGAGGGCTATTTTAGATTTACCAATGCCATCACCTGAAGTGTTTAGTCCATCCGTTATGGTTAATTTGATTGGTACTGATGTCAACTCACACTGGCTCAGACTACCACTCGTACACTTACACTGGTATGAAAAAGAAGTACGCCCAGCCCGCAAGGTTGGTCATTTAAATCTCACGCATAATGCTCCGTCAAAGCTTGCTGATACATTAGACGCACTCGTCGATATGTTACCAAATGAGTACAAAAGTGGCATTGAATGGGCAAAAGCAAAATTAAACTGGTACTATGCCCAATAAACAGGGAAAATAGCGCGATACGATGCCCGATATTTTCGGGCATTTTGCGTTTATATCGCTGTCTTTTTTGTGCAAAAAACAGGCAGAGTGACCGGAGTTGACATGGTAGCCTCAAATTCCCCGTTGTTTAGCCCACTTTATCAGTGGAGTATCCTCATTTTGTTAGGGATGGTCTATTTTTTAGCCACCGCGACAACCTTTACCTCGTTAGGTGTTGTTCTCCCCAGTATGATTGAGGAACTGCAATGGAGTTGGACAGAGGCAGGGTTTGGTTTCACGTTATTAGGGTTGACTTGTGGTTTAGCCAGTTTTCTTCCGTCTGTCCTGATCCGTAAAATCGGCGTTCGCCTCACCCTTTTACTCGGTGCTCTCGTCTTTATCGCGGGGTTTTATAGCCTCTATTCGACCGAAACCATTAGTCGCTATTTTCTCGGTACTGCCCTGATAGGTATAGGCTTTACTCTACTCGCGACCGTTCCGGGAACCTATGTTCTTTCTCGCCTATTTGAAAAACAGTCTCTCGCTTTTGGCCTCTATTTTACCATCGGGGGATTAGGGGGCGTCGCGGGGCCTTGGATCTATTTCTATGCGTCAAACCAGTTAGGGTCATGGCGTATGCACTGGGTACTCTGTGCGCTTTATCTCGGTATTGTCACACTGCTGACTATTTTGGTCTTACGCGAAGGTCAACGCGAACGTGAACACGCTAAAAGCGTGGTACAAAAACAGGTCAGTGATGTTAGCAAACCTATTTATCGCACCAAAGAAGTTTGGACAGTACGCCGTGCGCTACGTACTTGGCAATTCTATTTAATCGCAGCAACCTATACCTCATTTTTATGGTGCGGTATTACAGTAAATAGTTTTGCCGTCGCTCATATTGAAGAGCGTGGTTTTGGGATCACCGTAGCTGTTTCATTACTCAGTACCATGGCATTTGTGAACGCATTTTCACGCTTTATTGGCGGTGCGGCGGGCGAATGGTTGGAACCGAAAAAACTGTTAATTGGTAGTTTGATTATTATGATCATTGGGGTTATTTCTCTCAGTATCGCCACCTCTTGGTTATGGTTAATACTGTTTGTGCTCTGTGTTGGTATCGGCTATGGCATGACTTTCTTAGCATCTAGCGTATTATTATCGAACTATTTTGGCAGAGGCCCCTATTTAGAGTTATTTTCTGTCGTTAATTTGCTATCGACCCTCGCTTGCTTAGCCCCCTTTATTGCTGGTGCTATTAAAGATTATACGCACAGTTTCACGCCGGCATTTCTTATTATTGTGGCTCCCGTTATTGTGGTGCTAATGTTTACATTAATGATGAAGCCGCCTGAGTTATCCGCTAAAAAATAATGGTGGCGGTAAAAATCACGATGTTTACAATTGGCGATAAATAAAAAAGCTCGGGCTACTCCCCGAGCAAAATCAATATAGACAAGGAAATTAAGGATTTAACAACGCAGGCACTTTCAATAAAATAAATTCGTTATCATCCGCTTGGTTCGGTTCGCGACTGGATGAGAATGGATAATTATTATCGTTGCCAACAATGATGTGTTCACCGTCGACAACATCCACATTTTCAATTGTAAAGAATGGGAAGGTAAATACGCCATTATTCAATGGTTTCTTCGCGACGCCTTCAGGATCTTTAATATTCATTAAGTCTACATAGGCTTGCTTATTAACTGGCTTACCTTGGTTTTTATCGGAAAATTCAACCCGATAAACTCGCTTAAATTTAGCTAAATGACTAAAGCAATGTTGGGTATCCGTAGCCCCCTCTGCACAAGCTTTATCGGCGGTTCCCTCGCCATTATCACGTTCAATAATCAAGCCATGAGTATCGTCAATCATATTAAAATCACCGATGGCATTTTGATTATCTTCAAAAACATATAACCAGCTACGCCCCGTCCATTGTTGTTTTTTCACATCAAATTCAAGAATGCGTGCAGCCCGTTTCCCTTCTACGCTCTCATAATCTTGTTTTTCGCTATCCCACAATGCGCCTTCGAGCATTGGATAGAGTTTGCTACCATCTGGCGATGAGGCCATCCCCTCAAAACCTTTTGAACGGTTCACTTGAAAGCTGACGCTATCGCTTGGCTTAGCCGGTGTTGTCACTTGATAATGATCTGGTGACACGACCTTTTTCCCATCAACGTACGTTTCAAAGAGAGCAAGCACCTTGCCATTCAGATCCATCTTAATCAAATACGGGCCAAACTCCTCTCCAACCCATAATGCGCCATCGGCAAACTGGAAGCTTTCAGGGTCGAAATCACTTCCGGTTAAATAACGCTTATCCGTGCTTTCATTAATAATATGGAACGGAATGATTTTATCGGGATCATGAAAGAAAACCGTTTTTAATGGCGTTGCTTTTTCAGTTTTAAAGTCGATGTCGTATTGAGTTAAATACAGCATTGAATCAGGTGAGTTAACTTTATTGCCGTAGCCATTGTCAGTCAGTACCCAATAAGTGCCATCTGACATACGTTTGATGCCTGAGTGCCCTTGTAATGGCTGCCCTTTAATGGGAACATGCATGCCTGTCGGGCGATCGGCTGACTTCCCTTCAACGCTTCCCAATGTCTCAATACGACTTCCCGTCGTGTATTTACCACTGTTTTGTAAATCTTTCGCTGCATCCGCTGGGGCAGATATCGTCGAATTCACAGGTAACACCGCGTGCCCTGCTAATGTTGCTGAAACTTCTTGTTGTGCGTATCCCGTGGTAGAAAAAGTAATCAATGTCGCGAGTAATGATAAAGAGCGCAATTTTATGGTGCGGCGATGCTGCATTATTATATTCCTATCAAATAGTTAATCATTTGTTGACCATAGGATCATAAACAGCATTGATGACAGTTTAGTGATAGATATAAGACAGTTATTTTATTCAACTAGGGCAAGTAACAAGCTATTTTTCAAAGAAATAAAATTCGCGGCTAAATAGGGAATAGCCCAGATCACATGTTATCTGCGATCTGGGCGTTGAAAGGTTGTTGTGTGGTATATCAATGCGATTAATTATTCGGCATGCGACGATGCTGATTGCCTGTTCCTAGCAATCTTAATCCTAACCAACTACCACAAATAGACAGTAATAGGGCTGCACATAATGGTAATAGTAACCACATTGACCATTCAGGCTGCCAAGGGAAATCAAACACGCGAGTTTGCAGTAACCATAAAGCGACCTCAGCACCAAAGGCAGCAGCTAATCCAGCCATTAGCCCTAATAGCGCAAACTCACTCCATAAGGTTTTACGCATCAGTTTCCGGCTTGCCCCCAAGGTACGATAGACCACTAACTCACGCTCCCGCTGACTCATACCAACCTGAATTTGCGCTAATAACAACAGTAGGCCACAAAAGATCACCAACACGACCATCACTTCCAGTGCTTGGCTGACCTGTTGAAGGATTTGTTGTATTTGAGTAATTAATGCCCCTGTATCCAATACATTGATGGTTGGATAATGACGACTTAAGTCTGTCAGTAGCTTACCGTCGCCATCATAATGGAAACTGCTCATCCATGTTGCAGGCACATCTTTTAATGTTCCTTCAGCAAAGATAAAGAAGAAGTTTGGTCGTAAACTTTCCCAATCAACAGTACGAATACTAGTGACTGTTGCACTAAATACCTGAGCGCCGGCATTAAAAGTGAGTTTATCTCCGATTTTAAGTCCTAATTGTTTCACGACGGTTTGCTCGATAGAGACCTCACCGTCTTTAGGCGGCCAAGTGCCTTCATCAACCACATTGGCTTCCGGTAGTTTAGCTCGCCATGTTAGGCTCAGCTCGCGTCGCACGGTATTATTATTTGGATCACGCTCGTCCGCCCACTCTATCGCTGAGCTATCATTTATCTCTGATAAACGCGCTAAGATCACAGGATAAAACTCCGTCGGCTTCACTTGGTGTTGCACAAGTAGCTCCGTTACAGGTTTAATCTGCGATTCATTCATATTGATCAAAAAGTAATTAGGGCTATCCGCTGGCAGTTGTTGCTGCCATCTATCCAATAAATCCCCTCTGACTAGGATCAACAGGGCTAACAGCATAAATGAGAGTGAAAAGGCACTCATTTGCGAGACCGTTTGTAAAGGTTGACGCAATAGACGGCTCACCGAAAGCCGTAAGCTTAATTGCTTAAACTTAAATTGGCGTAGTACCCATAACCCTAACCAACCAATCAAAGCTAATAAAATAGCGACGATCACGATGCCCACTAAAATCGACCATAATAGTGGGTTCACACCTGTAAACAGAAATAACCCACCAACAACAATTAAGGTGACAATAGGTAAATAGTAACGTAATGGCCAAACAGGTGAGTTAGCATCTTCACGTAATACCCGTGATGGCTGCGTTGCAATTAACTGACGATAAGGACGAATCCCCACGAGAATAGCAATCACAAACAAAGTTCCAATCGCCCAAACCCATGGCCATAAACTGGCAGAAGGTAACGCTTTCGGCAGCATTGCACCGAGTATTTGCATTAAAATACCTTCAAAAGCTAGCCCTAGTAGCGACCCTAGCAAGGCTGCGGCTATCAAAATAGCCAACCACTGGCCTATTATCCATTTTTGTAACGCCGAGCGCCCTGCACCCAAGGTTTTAAGTACAGCAACTAATTGGTGGCGGCTACGGCAATAGTGAGTCATCGATACCACCACCGCCGCTATTGCTAGCAACAATGTCAGCAATACCGACAGTAATAAAAATTGCTGCGCCCGCTGGAAAGTTTTTCCTACCGCCCCACTATTTTCTTTTAACGTAAACCAACGTTGATCCGTTCTTAATTGCCCATCAAACTGAGATTCAAAAGCATCAACTGTGGCGGTTTCTCCAGCAAACATATCTCGATAGGTTAATCGACTCCCCACCTGCACGGCGCCTGTCAATTCAGCATCTTCTAATGAGATAAGTACTCTCGGAGCGATTTGGAATGGGTTAAAGCCGCTATCCGGCTCTTGGACTAATGTTCCAGCAACTTTTAGGGTTGCGTCGCCAATATCGATGTTATCGCCAATTTTTAAGTTAAGTAACTCCAACAAGCGAGGGGCAACTAAAATTTCCCCTTTGGTTGGTCGAAGTCCGGCTGGCTCAGTGATAAGCTCGCCATAAAGTGGATAAGCCTGATCTGCGGCTTTAACCAGCACTAATTGTGGACGTAAATCTTCATCAGCCGTCGAATAAGCCATAGTAGAAAACGACATTTGTTGGCTTAGTTTTAGCCCCATCGCTTCTGCTTGTTGCAACCACTCAGGATCACTGGGATAAGAGGAGCGCAACACCAAGTCACCCGCTAATAGCTCTCGGCTTTGGTAGCTCATGCTATTTTCAATACGGTCACTAATACGCCCTAAAGCAAGCACACAAGCGACGGCTAAAGTCAGCGCCAGCCAGACGATCAGAAGTGATGGCGTTTTCCACTCACGCCAAAACCAACGCCAAATCATGCTTCTTCCCTCAATACACCATCTACCAGTCGTAAGCGACGCTGGCAACGGGCAGCTAATTCGTTATCATGTGTCACAAGGATCAATGTTGTGCCATGCTCTTTGTTCATGGAAAATAGAAGATCGGCGATTTTATCGCCAGTATGTCGGTCAAGGTTTCCCGTTGGCTCATCGGCAAACAGAATTTTAGGCCGCCCATTAAATGCTCTTGCTAATGCAACGCGCTGCTGTTCACCTCCAGATAACTGCGCCGGCATATGTTTTAAGCGATGGCCTAACCCAAGTTCAGAAAGCAAGGCGGCTGCTTGTTGATAGCTCTGTGACTCTGGCTCACCTCGCAATAGAGCAGGCAATTGCACATTTTCGAGGGCATTAAGTGTTGGTATCAACATAAAAGATTGAAAAACAAAGCCCACACTCTGGGCACGCAAATAAGCGCGTTGTTCTTCATCCATTTGGGTCAATTCGTGCCCTAATAGGCTAACGCTGCCACTGCTACCATCATCTAAACCGGCAATAATGCCTAATAAAGTCGACTTACCAGAACCAGACTCGCCAATTAATGCAATTGTTTGACCGGACTCGACAATTAGTTCAACACCTTGCAATATAGTGAGTTCATGTTCCCCTTGACCAACACGTTTAATGAGATGATGAACTTCAAGAATATTTTCCGCCGACATTTACTGGTATTTCTCCTATTATTTGTCGCAAGTGGGCAAGCACTCGCAGCCACAAAACTGTTAATCCTTGGTGACAGCCTCAGTGCAGGCTATCGCTTACCGGCAGAGCAAGCATGGGCTTCACTCCTTGCCGAACGTTGGCAGAAATCGTCGCCACCCGTTATTGTCATTAACGGTAGCATTAGTGGAAACACCTCAGCCCAAGGGCTCGAGCGCCTTCCTGCCTTACTTGAACAACACAAACCCGATTGGGTATTGATCGAGTTAGGTGCAAACGATGGTTTGCAAGGGCTATCTGTTAAACAGATGGAGAACACACTACAACAAATTATTGAACAAATAACGCAGTCCGGTGCGAAACCGCTTTTAATGCAAATTCGTATACCGCCGAACTACGGTAAGCGTTATACTTCTAGTTTCGAAAATGTTTATCCTGCACTTGCACAACAAAACGCGGTTCCACTACTGCCTTTTTATATGGAAACCATCATTACTAAACCTGAGTGGATCCAACAAGATGGTATTCACCCAACTGTAGAAGCTCAACCTTCTATCGCTGATTTTATGGAAAAACAATTACTCCCTTATTTAACTTCTTCAGCAAATTAAAAGAATAAATAAGTGGGTAATTGTAAAGCAGTTTTTATATCAATTTGAGCCTATAGGTAGGTAAAGTTATGCAAAAGTCGGTATTTATCACCGGTGCTTCTAGCGGTATTGGCTTTTGTGCCGCCCAAACACTTCGCAAACGAGGTTATCATGTGATAGTTGCCTGCCGTAAAGAAGCTGATGTTTTGCACCTAAAAGGACTAGGCTTCGATACTGTTGTACTCGACCTCGATGATAGCCATAGCATAGATAGCGCTGCCGATGAGGTATTGACGCTATGCCAAGGGCGCCTTTTTGGCTTATTCAATAATGCCGGCTTTGGTGTGTACGGCGCGCTAACGAGTATTAACCGCCAGCAATTAGAGTCTCAATTTTCGACTAACTTTTTCGGAATACACCAATTGACCTTGCGCTTGCTTCCAGCCATGCTAGCTCATCATGAGGGGCGTATCGTACAAACTAGCTCGGTAATGGGAATTATTTCAACGCCGGGTCGTGGTGCCTATGCAGCGAGTAAATATGCGTTAGAGGCATGGTCCGATGCGCTCCGTTTGGAGCTAAAAGGCACGGGTGTCCATGTCAGTTTAATTGAACCAGGCCCCATCCATACCAATTTCACCAGTAATGTGGCGCAAACACAGCAAGATAATCCGGTTAAAAACCCAGGAATTGCACAACGTTTTACCTTAACGCCAGAACATGTGGTCGCAAAATTGGTACATGCCCTTGAAAGCCCTCGTCCACGTATCCGTTATTCAGTCACTTTGCTCACCGTCATAGTTCGCATACTGAAACGGCTGCTACCGGATTGCTTGATGGATAAAATACTGGCAGGTCAGGGAAAAAAGGCTTGAAAAAAAATAAAATAGCCCCACCTTTAGAGTATTAAAAACTTATTTAAAAGAGATATTTTATGCAATCTTTTGCCCAAATCGTGGATGTTAATGAACAAAATTTACACCAAGTTGTAGAACAATCCATGCAGATGCCAGTTATGTTCTACTTCTGGTCTGCACAAAGCCCGCACTGTCAAGAGTTTGGTGCGACTCTCGATAAAATTGCCAATGACTATGCGGGTCTGTTTATGTTGGCGCGCGTCAATTGTGACGTAGAGCAAAATGTTGCAGCTCAATTTGGTCTTAGAGCAATACCAACCGTTTATATTCTGCAAGAAGGTCGTCCTGTTGATGGTTTCCAAGGCCCTCAACCCGAAGAAGTCGTATTAGAGATGCTTTCGCGCGTATTGCCTAGTCCAGAAGAGTTGAAAGCCGCACAAGCAGCAGAGTTGATTGCAGAGGGGAAACCTCAAGAAGCGCTGCCGTTACTTAAAGAAGCGCATCAGCTTAATGAGAAAAACAGTGATATCACCCTGTTATTAGCAGAAACACAGATCGGTCTGAATCTTGTGGATGAGGCAGAAAAAACACTGACATCGGTTCCGATGCAGGACCAAGATAGCCGCTATCAAGGGTTAGTGGCACAAATTGAGTTGCTCAGACAAGCGGCGGATACGCCAGAGATCCAGCAATTACAACAAGAATTTGATGCCGACTCAGACAATGCCGAGCTAGCTGTGCAATTGGCATTAAAATTACATGAAGTGAATCGCAATGAAGAAGCTTTAGAAATGCTATTTAGCTTCTTGAAAAAAGACCTCAGCGCTGGAGATGGCGCCGTGAAAAAAACAATGATGGATATTATGTCGGCAATGGGAACAGGAGATGCGATGGCCAGTAAGTATCGCCGACAAGTATATTCATTACTTTACTAAATAAGGAATGATCATGGATTTGTTCGCGTTTGGTGCTATACCGATTATTATTTTTATTGCGATTGTTATTGTTTTTACCTGTGTCAAAACAGTACCGCAAGGCTATCAATGGACGGTTGAACGTTTTGGTCGTTATACCAGAACATTGCAGCCGGGGTTACATATTATTGTGCCATTTATGGATAAAATAGGTCGTCGCATCAATATGATGGAGCAAGTCCTTGATATCCCATCGCAAGAAGTTATCTCGCGTGATAATGCTAACGTCACCATCGATGCCGTCTGTTTTATTCAAGTCGTTGACCCAGTGCGTGCAGCTTATGAAGTTAGCAATCTTGAGCTGTCTGTTTTGAACCTGACAATGACCAATATTCGTACCGTATTAGGCTCCATGGAGCTGGACGAGATGTTGTCACAACGAGATTCCATCAACTCACGCCTTCTGCACATTGTGGATGACGCAACCAACCCTTGGGGGGTGAAAATCACCCGTATCGAAATTCGTGATGTTAAGCCGCCGAAAGAGCTAGTCAACGCGATGAATGCGCAGATGAAAGCAGAGCGTACTAAGCGTGCCGACATTCTGGAAGCTGAAGGTATTCGTCAAGCGGCTATCTTGAAAGCGGAAGGTGAAAAACAGTCACAAATTCTCAAAGCAGAAGGGGATCGTCAATCTGCATTCTTACAAGCAGAAGCCCGTGAAAGGGCTGCTGAGGCGGAAGCAAAAGCGACTAAGATGGTTTCTGAGGCTATCGCGGCGGGTGATATGCAAGCAATCAACTATTTCGTTGCTCAGAAATATACCGAGGCACTGACAAGTATTGGCTCTGCTGACAACAGTAAAGTGATCATGATGCCACTTGAGGCGAGCAATTTAATGGGCGCTATCGGAGGGATTGCTGAACTTGTCGGTGAAAGCAAAAAAACGCACTCGAATAAGAAACAGGAAAACTCATGATAGAACTTATCAGCGCTCAACCCGCATGGTTTTGGCTGTGCCTTGGTGGTTTATTGCTGATTGGTGAACTGCTCGGTACCGGTGGTTATCTATTATGGTCGGGGATCGCCGCTGTTGCGGTGGCGATTATTACTTTCGTGCTGCCTTTTCTGGGTTGGGAATGGCAAGGGATTTTATTTGCTATCTTAACTATCCTTTCAGCCGTATTATGGCGGAAATGGTTGAGTTTACGTAAAAACTCACAAGCAGATGAGGTCAACCAAAAGAGCCACCAACTCATTGGCACTAAAGTCCGTCTGATTTCCGATACGGATGAAGGTTTTAGCCGCGCACGCCTAGCCGATGGCAGTTGGCGAACATACAGTGAGCAACCTTTAAAAGCAGGCACTGAGGTGATCATCACCTCAGTGGATGGGATCACTCTGCATGTTAAGCCTTATCATGATGGCAACAACCCCGAGACAAGTGATCAATAATCGGGCAGTCTGCATTCTCATCACCGGGACAAGCGTCCACTAAGTTTTGCAGCGTATCTTTAATAGCAGACAATTTCGCGATTGTCTGCTCTAACTCTGCAATTTTCGCCATTGTGGTATTTTTCACATCCGCGCTGTGTCTTGCTGGGTTACGAAACAAACTCAATAACTCGCCGCACTCTTCTAACGTAAAACCGACATCTTTTGCCTGTTTTAACAGACCTAATTCATTAAGGTGTCTATCTTGATAATAGCGATAACTATTTTCCCCCCGTTCAGGTGGAGTAATTAAACCTTTTTCTTCGTAAAAACGAATGGCCTTTGCGGTAAGACCGGTTTTCTTGGCAATTTCACTAATATTCATCATACCCCTTGACCTTACCCTTGAGGGAAGGTTTAACCTTCCCTACATATCAAAAAATTTATATTTGTTTAAAAATTTCAGTGTATTCTGCCATGATAATAAAAACGACAGGATCCGTCATGAGTTAAGGAGATTTTACTTATGAGTAGCAAAATCATTCTCTCCCTGCAAGGGCTAAGTTGTATGCACTGTGTTGGTACAGTCACCAAAGCACTTGAAGCCCGCTCGGACATTGATCATTTCAACGTCACCATTGAGTATGCAGTGATTGAAAGTAATGCTAGCGCTCAATCATTGATTGAAACTATTCAACAGGCGGGTTATGACGCAAAAATGGCCGAACAACCGGATATCACGCTACAGCTATCCGGCCTTAGCTGCATGAACTGTGCCGGTAAAACCCAGCAAGCACTTGAAGCGGTTGATGGTGTAGCCGCTGCTATTGTCGATACTCAACAAGCAAAAGTTTACGGTAGTGCAGCAGCAGATACCTTAATTAATGCGGTTGAGCAAGCAGGCTATCATGCAAAAGTGGCACAACCCAGTCAGGTGACATTAGCATTATCGGGGCTTAGTTGCATGAAATGTGCTGAAAAAACCCGCCTTGCCCTTGAGGCCGTTGACGGTGTTGATCATGCGGATGTCGATACAAACTCTGCCGTGATATATGGTAATGCACCTGTAGAGGCGTTAATTGCCGCTGTGGCTGATGCGGGTTACCAAGCCACATTAAATCAAGCGGGGGCTAACTTCCCAAAAACGCAGCCGCTAGCAAAATCGCCTGAACAGCCGGAAACTGACTCAGCGGCAATCTGTGAAATACCGGCTCAAGAGTCCGATTTAGGCGAGCAACCTGACATCTCCCCTTCAGATGACAGTATCCAGCTATTATTAGATGGTATGACTTGTGCAAGTTGCGTTAATAAAGTGCAAAAAGCCCTCAACAGTGTTCCGGGCGTTGAAAATGCCCGTGTTAACCTTGCTGAGCGTAGCGCGCTAGTGACAGGAACAGCACAGCCAGCCGCACTGATAGCTGCGGTGGAAAACGCTGGCTACGGCGCCGAAATCATACAAGACGAAGCTGAACGCCGAGCACGGCAGCAACAAGTCGCTGATGCAAATATGCGCCGTTTTCGTTGGCAATCTGCACTTGCATTAGCCCTTGGTATCCCTGTGATGATCTGGGGGGATGATCGGCGACAATATGATGCTCACGCCACAAAACCACTCAATTTGGCTAACCATTGGGGTTTTAACTTTCGCTGTGATGGTCTTTGCTGGTGGTCATTTCTATAAAAACGCTTGGCAAAGCCTAAAAAATGGCAGTGCGACAATGGATACTTTGGTCGCACTCGGTACAGGTGCTGCTTGGTTATACTCAATTGTCGTCAACTTGTGGCCTGAGATTTTCCCTGAGCAAGCACGCCATCTCTACTATGAGGCCAGTGCAATGATTATTGGTCTGATTAATTTAGGCCATGCACTAGAGCAACGTGCCCGCCAGCGCTCCTCAAAAGCCTTAGAGCGATTGCTGGACTTGACGCCTCCGACTGCCCGCGTGGTTACCGAGCAAGGTGAAGTGGATATGCCACTTGAGCAAGTCAAAAAAGGGATGACTTTACGCCTAACAACGGGGGATCGTGTACCTGTTGATGGCGAAATTATTGAAGGTGAAGTCTGGCTAGATGAAGCGATGCTAACCGGTGAACCCATTCCTCAACAAAAAAGCAAAGGCGATCAGGTACATGCAGGCACTGTCGTTCAAGATGGTACTGTGTTATTTCGCGCGGCGGCTGTGGGTAGCCAAACCACACTAGCGCGTATTATCCATCTTGTGCGCCAAGCTCAAAGCAGTAAGCCTCAAATTGGCCAATTAGCCGATCGTATTTCATCGATATTCGTACCTGTCGTGGTTGCCATTGCTGTCATTTCAGGGCTTATTTGGTATTTTGTCGGCCCAGCCCCGCAAATTACCTACGCATTAGTCATCACCACGACTGTTTTGATTATTGCTTGTCCGTGTGCTCTTGGTCTGGCGACCCCCATGTCAATCATCTCTGGCGTTGGGCGGGCGGCAGAATTTGGTGTGCTTGTCCGTGATGCCGATGCTCTGCAACAAGCAAGTGAGTTAGACACTATCGTCTTCGATAAAACGGGCACATTAACAGAAGGCATGCCACAGGTTACCGATATCCATACCTTTAATGGCTTTTCTGAGACAGAAGTACTACAACTTGCGGCTTCATTGGAAAGTGGCTCTAACCACCCGCTTGCTCGTGCAATTGTCAATCGAGCCAAAGGGCTCTCCTTCCCTACAAGCGAACAGTTTAGGACATTAGCGGGTCTCGGTGTCAGTGCCATCATCGAAGGCAAAACGGTATTACTTGGTAACCAAAAATTATTGATGCAAAGTCATATCGATACCAGTGCGATTGAAGAAACATTGCATCAACAAGCTTCAATGGGGGTCACCCCCGTTTTGTTAGCCGTAGAAGATAAAATCGCTGCATTGCTTTCTATCCGTGATCCATTACGTGAAGACAGCGTCAGTGCCTTAGCTCGCTTACATAAACAAGGCTTTCGTTTAGTTATGTTAACAGGGGATAACCCAGTTACCGCAAAAGCCATCGCAAAAGAAGCGGGAATTGATGAAGTGATCGCAGGCGTCATGCCAGATGGTAAATCGGCTGCAATCGAAGCTTTACAAGCCAAAGGCCATAAAGTGGCAATGGTTGGCGATGGGATCAACGATGCCCCCGCACTGGCCCGTGCCGATGTTGGTATCGCAATGGGAGGCGGCAGTGATATTGCGATAGAAACAGCATCGATTACCTTAATGCGCCAAAGCCTACATGGTGTTGCAGATGCGGTTGCCATTTCAAAAGGCACATTGCGCAATATGAAACAAAACCTATTCGGTGCCTTTGTCTACAACACATTGGGGATCCCAATTGCAGCGGGTATTCTTTACCCTCTAACAGGAACATTGTTGAACCCTGTGGTTGCAGGTGCAGCAATGGCTCTCTCCTCAATCACCGTCGTGACTAACGCTAACCGACTGCTACGCTTTAAACCGAAACAACAATAGTCTACAGCCCGACATTGAGTTTAACTGAATGTCGGGCTTTTCACGCTTAGGTAAATTGCTCGTGATATCATGCCTAACCCCAATCCAATTTTACAGATAAAATAGCGCAAAGTGAGTCGCAAATCGCTACAAGATTGTTTAATCTAAAGGACTGATACTAAAACGTAGGAAAGTGAAATGGCCAAGCTGCTCGAAAACTTAAAAAACTGGTTACATACAGAAGCAGCTCCCGTCTACCCTTATCCAGCTATTGATGTTCGCTTATCAAAAAATCTTAAGCTGCATATTGTTGGTAGTATTCATATGGGAACTGAAAACATGTTTCCACTTTCTGACATTCTTCTCGATAAACTCAATCGAGCCGATGCCCTGATTGTTGAAGCCGACATCACGGATACCCGCTCCCCCTTTATAACCGATAATGCTCTTCGTGCCCCCCTACAAGATCGCCTAAGCACTGACGAATATCAGCGACTGCAAAGTTGCTGCCAAGAAATACATCAAAATCCAAGCCAATTTGATGCGTTACCCTCATGGCAAGTCGCCCTAATTTTACAATCCACCCAAGCTCAAGGGTTAGGACTACACGGGCACTATGGGATTGATTACCAATTACTCCGTAATGCACAATCTCAGCGGATGAAAATCATCGAGTTGGAAGGTACTGATGCGCAAGTCGAGCTATTATTAAACTTGCCCCAAGAAGGCTTACCTTTATTACAAGATACGTTAGAGCACTGGCGCGCTAATGCCCGTTCATTACAGACCATGATAAGCTGGTGGCTTGATTACCAACCCCATAACCGTGTCACATTACCTAAAACATTCAGTGATGATGTTTATCGTGTTCTCATGGAACAACGTAACCAAGATTGGAGTAGCAAGCTAAAGGCATTACCTGATGGTAATTATGTGGTTACCGTTGGTGCTTTACATTTATTTGGTGATGATAGTTTAGTTAGTTATCTACGAAATTGAATACAAAACAGGTAAAAACATGACTCCCGCTGTAAAGTTACTTGAAAAACAAAAAATAAACTTCACGCTCCACCCTTATGATCATGATCCTAATGTGCATGATTTTGGTAATGAAGCAGTGAGCAAACTCGGTTTAGATGCTAAACAAGTTTTCAAAACGCTACTTATTGCACTTAATGGTGATCAAAAAACGTTAGCGGTCGCAGTAACCCCTGTATCAGGGCAGTTAGATTTAAAACTGGTTGCTAAGGTTTTCAAAAACCAAAAAAGTTGAAATGGCCGACCCACAGATAGCACAAAAAACAACAGGTTATTTAGTTGGAGGGATAAGCCCACTAGGGCAGAAAAAACGTCTGCCTACCGTTATCGATAGCCAAGCGCAACAATTTTCCACCATCTTTATTTCTGGCGGTAAAAGAGGGTTAGACATTGAAATAGCGCCACAGGATTTAGCTCGCGTTCTCAATGCAACATTTGCTGAAATAAAGAAAGTGTAAATCCCCTGAGCGTTGTTATCGATAATACTCTCATTTCCCTTACACTATCAATTCATCATACTGGTTTATACTTTATTATTTATAAGTCATAAGCCAGTCGATTTATCATAACTTTATAAAATAGTCATCATCTAAAATAAATGAGCACCTTTATTAAATCGATTGATATATAAGCATATTTTTATATGCTACCAGCTTGAATTATGAAAATTATAAATTAATATTTATTTTTATATTACATTTAAAAATCCAAAAAATTATTATTTACCGTATAAATAAAATAATAATTTATATCCGTCTTAATAGTAACAACTCAAACAGACTCCTAAAGCTTAAAAACCGTTTCTGTTTTATTTGCGATGAATGTTATGAACGCTCAATGCATTTGGCATCATCATAGAAACCATGTAAGGAGAACCTATGTTATCAGTTGGAATTCAAGCTGTTGCCATTCATTTACCAGAAGGTTTACGCACTAATGCATGGTGGGATAAAGAGGCCATCACCTCTTCTCATTCACCTAAATTTTCAACTCACCAACACCAGTCTCTTTATGATAAAGCCATGCAACCTTATCTATCCGATCCCCTTTTTAGGCAGTGTCGAGCGCAGAGTCGTGGTCAATCATGAAAGCGCTTCCTCACTCGGGATCAAAGCAGCAACCAAGGTGTTATCAGCCGCAAAAGTCGCCGCTAGTGATATAGATTGCCTCATTGTCACTTCCATGTTTGATGACCATATTGGTTGTGGTGATGCAGGCTATATCGCACAGGCACTCGGTATCGGTGGTGGCGCCTTTAATATTGGGGCAACCTGTAATAGCTCGATGTCAGCATTACTAACAGCTTGTGGCTTGGTAAGCAGCGGCTTAAATAACAAGGTATTAGTCATTGCCACAGCACTATTCTCTCGGGCACTTGACGACGACAATGCCGCCATGCGTTTTCATGGTGACGCATCCACCGCCTTCATCGTAGGCCCTGTTAAAGAAGGATATGGCCTGCTGGGCTCTAAATCGTTACACCTTGGTGAAACATGTGGCATTTGGTGCTTTAAGGTCGTCGAAGACCAATATTCGCCAACAGCGCAACATATCCGCCTCAGTTTCAATAAGCCAGTAACCCACGTGCTACGTTCAACAGCAGAATATTACCTTAAACAGACCGTAAAAGGCGCATTAGCCAAAGCAAAACTCTCTATTAACGATATCGATTGTGTCGCACTCAATGCCCCGACAGCTTGGCATGCCGAGTTTTCCGCTAATGTATTGGGGATCGAAACCAAACGGGTCATCAATACATTTCCTCAATTTGCTTACAATGGCCCCGCCATGATGCCGATCCATCTGTATACCGCAGCGATACAAAAATCGATTAAGCCCGGCGGCATTATGCTGTTATACGCCTACGGAGGACAAACAGAAGCGTCAGCCGCTGTATTGCGCTGGCCTAATGTTATCCTTGGTGCACCACCGGAGCCTGCTTCCGTGATCGATCATAAAGACATACCGTAGATGACCTCTTTCAAGGTGCAAAATTAGTAAGCTTAACCAACGGCATTTGTTAACTTGCTGGATTTACGTTATTTTTGGTCAGATCACAAAATAGATTTCTCGAGATAAAGGGGGAATAAAACGCTCCTTGTTACTGCAATCTTCATCATGAAAAAGGTACTCAAAAATGGCAGTTGATGAAAATGGCTATATCTGCACATTAAAAAAGCAACCTATACCCGCGAGATATCAAGAACTACTCACATCTGTTCAATCACAACTACTCGCTCAGTATGGCGATAGAATTTGCAGTATTTTTATTTATGGTAGCGTTGCACGTGGCAAAGCTACTCCTCCTAAATCCGATCTGGATCTCTGTGTTATTTTTCACGGCAATATTGATAACACAGAGGCTTTAGCGCTCAGCAAGATAGGCGAAAATAACCTTCGACTTTACCCTATTGTTCCAAAGGTGGATTTCGATATAGCCAGTCAACAGGAGGTGCTGTCACCGAATAACACCAACAGTTGGGGATACTGGCTAAAGCACCATTGCCGTATCATTTATGGTGACGACCTTTCCCGATATTTTCCCCTATTCCGCCCATCAAGGGCCATCGCCTTAGCCGTCAATGGTGATTATCACACCACTCTCTTAGATTACATTCAGAAAATGGCGAGTACAGATGATCAGGCAACGTTCTTAAAATTATCCAAAGAAGCTTCTAAGAAACTTATCCGCTCTACAAATATTTTACGGACGCCTAACGACACAGACTGGCCAGATACATTAGATGAACATATCACTCGGCTACACAATAAATATCCCGCCTTAGCGCATCAATTACCCTTTTTTATGGCGCAAATCCAGTTCGCGACTTACTCTAAAAAAGATTTTATCCCCCATTTGCACACGGCAATAACTCGCCTATTGCAAGCAGATGAAAGTATGAAAGCAAACGAAAAGGCCTGACCCCAGTTACTGTCTGGGATCAGGCCTTGTAAGCAGTTCACTCGCCTATTGAAATGTTATTAATAGGCGACTTGGGCATTATTTTTTATAAACAATTTCGCCTTTTGGTTCATAGTCTGCCGCTTTTAGTGGTGAATGTTTTTCAATATAGCCTTTCAACACTTCCGCATCGACAAACCCTGTATTGACGTAGTTAGGATGATTATCGATTTTCGGATAGCCATCACCGCCTATAGCATTAAAATTCAGTGTTGCCATACGATAAGTTTTTTCAGGATCAACTGGCTTACCATCAATTTTCACGTCACTGATGCTACCATCCGGATTAACAGTCAGGCTGACATTATAAAACTGTGCGTAAGCGCCTGAATCAGGTTTCATGTTCGCAGCAGCCTGCAAATATGGAAGCACTTCGCTGCCTTTGAAGTCAACATACACTAATTCATTCGTAAATGGCTGTACCTTTAAAACATCTTTATATGTAATATCACCGCTCTCAATCGAATCACGGACACCGCCGCCACTCATAATTGCAAAATCAGCACCTGCACGCTCTTTTTGTGCCGCTAACAAGAGACGCCCCATGTTAGTTTGCACAAAACGAACTTTACTACGGTCGCCTTCGAGTTTGCCTTCAACAGAGCCAACTTTAACATTCAGCTGCTCACCCCCTTTCTCTTGATAAGGTGTCAGTAACTTCATCATTTCTGGGTTGTGCGCAATTTCTTGAGTGTAATAGACACGCTCAGTGGTGCCATCTTCTTTAGTCACTTTCTTTTTCAAGTTGATAGGGATCAATTGGTAATGTTTCAGTGTGAACTTACCATTTTTAAATTCGAAATCTGCGCGACCGACATATTTCCCCCATTCATGGGCTTGAACGATCCAAGTGCCATTTTGATTATCAGGTGCACAAGGTGTTCCCGGCACATAGTCCACTTGTTTATAGTTTTTATTCTCCGCAGACATACAAACGGGATCTTGTGAGTGACCACCTACTATCATATCTAAATATCCAGCAGGTAAACTACGCGCCATTTCAACATCACCCGGTGCATTCGAACCATGTTGACCGTCATCGTAGTGCCCCATATGGGTGGCTGCAATAATAATGTCTGGCTTTTTCAGTCTCACGCAGCTCTTCAATCACTTTTTTCGCCTCTACCGATGGCGTTCTAAATTCCACATCTGGGAAATTAGCTGGATTGCCGAGTTTCGCTGTATCGTCCGTGGTCAATCCTAATACGGCGATTTTGACGCCTTGCTTATCAAAAATTTGATAAGGCTTGAACAAGCGTTTACCGGTGCTAGTTTGGTAAATGTTGGCAGATAAGAATGGGAAATTAGCCCATTTTTCTTGGGTACGTAACACTTCAAGCGGATTATCAAACTCATGGTTACCTAATGCCATCGCATCATAACCGACTAAGTTCATCCCTTTAAAATCAGGCTCTGCATCTTGCAAGTCAGATTCAGGTACACCTGTATTGATATCACCACCAGAAAGCAGCAATAGGCTTCCACCTTGTTTCGCAACTTCATCACGGATTTCATCAACCACCGTTTTTTGAGCCGCTAAGCCATACTCACCGTGATCGTTATGCCAGAAGTGACCATGATGGTCATTAGTATGCAAAATGGTGATGTTATAGGTTTTATCTTTTTCCCAAGCATTTGCCTGTGCGATAGGCAACAGTGCTAAAGATACCGTTAATGCGCATACCGATGCTTTAAAGGTTAATTTCATCTCTTTCTCCCTGCCGATATAGGAATTTTGTGCGGTATAAGTAGATAATAAGTTTAATATCACCGCCTATCTTATACTCTATATCATTTAAGATACGTCACGGACGTATTACCATAGAAATATAAGGCAGGCTGTGTCTCATACGAATGAGCGCCGTCAGTAGCACCACACGTTGAAGTATGATGAGTATATAGCACAAAACCGCGATCATAATTAGATAACCAGTGCATAAAATGATGCTTGTTTCATTAAAGTGAGACATCAATCAAAATAATGACACGAGTGACTTTTTTTATCGTGATATTTATTAGTTCAAATAAATTACAAATACGCTATATTGATAACAATTGTGCAACACAACTAGAAGTTACTAACTATGAGCGACCAAACAACAAGTTCTAGCAATACCGCACCATCAAAGCCTATCAGCAAAACAGGCAAAACCGTTTTCAGTATTCTAACCGCAATTAGCTTCTCTCATTTACTGAATGATATGATCCAGTCTTTGATATTAGCTATTTATCCGTTATTGCAATCCGACTTTTCATTAAGTTTTGCACAGGTTGGTTTGATCACGTTGACTTACCAAATTACGGCATCACTACTACAACCGATCATTGGCTATTATACTGACAAACATCCACAACCTTATTCACTCCCAATAGGAATGGGCTTTACGCTAACAGGTTTGTTGCTACTCGCTATGGCGGAAACCTTCCCGGTTATTTTGCTTGCTGCTGCGCTGGTAGGAACAGGCTCTTCCGTATTCCATCCTGAATCATCTCGCGTTGCGCGTATGGCGTCAGGGGGGCGACATGGCCTTGCACAATCGTTCTTCCAAGTCGGTGGAAATTTAGGTTCCTCATTAGGCCCGCTACTTGCGGCACTCATCATTGAGCCATATGGTAAAGGGAACGTTGGCTGGTTCTCTCTGGCGGCCTTATTAGCTATTGTGGTTTTATTGCAAGTGAGCCGTTGGTATAAGCAACAGCATCGCACCACCAGCAAAAAACCAGTTCGTCACGTGGAAGTCAAAGTACTACCACGTAAAGCGGTGATTGGCTCATTGACGATATTGCTGATTTTAATTTTTTCCAAGTACTTTTATCTAGCCAGCATTAGTAGCTATTATACCTTTTATCTCATTGATAAATTTGGTGTTAGTGTACAAAACGCCCAGTTCCATCTGTTTATTTTTCTCTTTGCCGTCGCAGCAGGAACCATGATTGGTGGGCCTGTTGGCGATAAGATCGGGCGCAAATATGTTATTTGGTTTTCTATTTTAGGCGTTGCGCCTTTCACGCTAATGCTACCGCATGCTTCCCTGTACTGGACCAGTATTTTGACCGTTATTATCGGATTAATATTAGCTTCTGCATTTTCAGCCATTTTAGTCTACGCACAAGATCTCATCCCCGGTAAAACAGGCATGATTTCAGGGCTATTTTTTGGATTAGCATTTGGTATGGGAGGCGTTGGAGCGGCAGTGCTAGGGCAGATTGCCGATAAGACCAGTATTGAACAAGTTTATCAATATTGTGCTTTTCTACCATTATTAGGAATTTTCACTGTACTACTACCAAATTTAGAACAAAAATAACTATTTCTCTTTATTTCACCCATACTTATTGAAAAATAAGTATGGGCATTTCCTTCTATATCCCACTTAAAATTCAATAAAAAATCATAAAAATGACATCTTTGTAACGATTTAGCACTAATACAGTACTTTTATTTGAAAAACATTGAAATTTTTTAAGGAAATTTTTCTCAAATAACGATAAAATAGAATTATATGCAAAGCGCATTCCAAAATACGGGAATTTTATTCCTAAAAATTCAAATTAATAAAAGGAGACTAAATGGAGCATTCTACGCCCTTAATCACAACCATTGTTGGTGGTCTCGCCCTTGCATATTTGTTAGGTATGATCGCTCAGCGATTAAAAATTTCCCCTCTAGTGGGGTATCTTGCGGCTGGAGTCTTGGCCGGTCCTTTTACACCTGGTTTTTGTTGCCGATACAACACTTGCACCTGAACTCGCTGAGATAGGTGTTATCCTACTGATGTTTGGCGTTGGGTTACACTTTTCGCTTAAAGATCTTATGGCGGTTAAAACCATCGCCATTCCCGGTGCTATTGCACAAATTGCGGTTGCTACACTGTTAGGTTTAGGCCTTTCCACCCTTTTTTGGTTGGGGAACCTTTTCAGGGATTGTTTTCGGCCTCTGTTTATCCACAGCCAGTACCGTAGTGTTACTTCGCGCCTTAGAAGAACGGCAACTGATTAACAGCCAACGCGGTAAAATTGCTATCGGCTGGTTGATTGTTGAAGATCTGGCAATGGTATTAACACTGGTACTACTGCCAGCCGCCGCCGCGATTATGAATTCAGAGCAAGCCAGCTTAAGTGAGTTACTCATCGGTCTTGCATGGACAATAGGTAAAGTTGTCGCCTTCATTATCCTCATGATAGTGATTGGCCGCAGAGTCATACCTTGGATTTTATCGCGCACCGCATCCACCGGCTCTCGTGAACTGTTTACATTGGCTGTATTGGCACTTGCATTAGGTATCGCCTATGCGGCTGTCGCCTTATTTGATGCCTCCTTCGCTCTTGGCGCGTTCTTTGCTGGTATGGTATTAAATGAGTCAGAACTAAGCCACCGTGCAGCACAAGACACATTACCGCTCAGAGATGCGTTTGCTGTTCTATTCTTTGTGTCTGTTGGTATGCTATTTGACCCTGTGGTCATTATTGATCACCCATTAGGTGTGATTGCTGTTCTCGCTATTATCATTGTGGGTAAATCCGCCGCAGCGTTGGTGCTTGTGCGTTTATTTGGTCACTCGCGGCGAACCGCATTAACCATCTCTGTCAGCCTTGCCCAAATCGGTGAGTTTGCCTTTATTTTAGCGGGGATGGGAAATGGCGCTTGGCGTGATGGATAAAGAGGCACAAAACCTTGTGTTAGCCGGTGCCATTGTCTCTATTATGCTTAACCCAGTGCTGTTCAGCTTATTGGATAAGTACTTAGAGAAGACCGAAACCGCCGAAGAGCAGTTACTCGAAGAGACTTTGGAAGAAGAAACTCAAATTCCTGTCGATATTTGTGGCCATGCAATTATCGTTGGTTACGGTCGTGTAGGAACTATGCTGGCAGATAAACTGCGTAGACGTGATATCCCATTAGTCGTGGTTGAAGATACTCGCGCTAAATTTGAAGAGCTAGCAGAAAACGGGTTCAGTGCTATTTTAGGTAACGGTGCTAATAGAGATATCATCAGCCTTGCTCGTATTGAGTGTGCAAAAACGCTGCTTCTTACCATTCCAAATGGTTATGAAGCAGGTGAAATCGTCGCGCATGCTAAAGAGCTAAACCCAGATATCACAGTGATTGTTCGCGCGCACTACGATGATGAAGTCAGCTTTATTAAAGAGCGTGGTGCTGAGCATATTATTATTGGTGAACATGAAATTGCTAAAGCGATGGCAACTTTTATGTGTAATGATGTCACTGAGTATGGTTGCTCAATGGATGATGACCCTTCTCCCACAGCCGGTGAAGGTAAAAGTCTAGATGAAATATCTAAAACCCTCTCATTAAAACACATTTAAGGGAAGCTTCGGCTTCCCTTTGTTTATCTGGTAATTCTATTGTGTTAATCCCTGTATCAGGGATGCAGCTTACTCTTTTCAATCATGACTGGTTTACTGAGAGAGCGTGAACTGTTCGCCCCGCCTAATATGCGATTTTTCACTATTAAAAATTCTAAAATAGAATAATTAATAATAAATAGATTCACATTTTCTCCACTTTTTAGCATAGATAAGTCGTTATACTCATCCCCGCCTAAACCATTATTGATGATATTTTTTGTGTCCTCTTCCCCCACGATGTGGGGGAATTTTTTTCTGGCATTGAAGTAAAAAAATACCCCACTGTTTTTGCTCAAACAATGAGGCATTATGCAAAGGCTTGCGTATTAACGCTCCCAATAGGACTCTTCTAAGCTGTCTTCTTTTTCAGGTAGGCCACGCGTTAAACGCGGCGAATGTTGAGTCAAGACTTGATAGCTCACGCGGTTTGCATATTTGCACACTTGAGCAAGCGAAGAGTAAGTTAGATATTGGCGCGTATGCTTACTGGAATTAGGCACATTGAAGCGATGATAGGAGTTTGCGGTGATATCGTGTAGCAATGCGGACAACGCGCCATCTCCTGCACCATTAGTATTCATGATCTTTTCAGGTCCCCCCATATAAGGCTCAATATGTGAGTATATGCGCATAGGAACTTCACAATCTTGCTGGCGCATTGCGCGGCTAAATTCATAGAGGTTAAATTCAGGAATAGCGCCCGGTAATAATGGGTGTTGGGTGGTGCGTTTAAATGCTTCTTCCGTATAACCTGCCATATATAGCCCTGATGGCCCCGCCGTACACAGCACAAGATCGACCCAATTTAGAGCCATATCCGAAGCTAACAACGGGTCATTACACCCCTGTTAGCTCTAGCGCCTCATCTTCATTCATCGCGACAACAGAGACATGCTCAGCCAGAAAATCACGCCAAAACTGAGGGTCTTGCGCTATCACGAACTTAGTACCGAGTGTTAGTACAACGGGAACATTATGCTTTTTAGCATAGCTAATCGCCTGCATCGTGGCTTCTGGCATGGTTTCACCCGGGCTTGCAACGAACCAAATAAGCGGTCAAAACTAACGCCGAAGCGCCAGCAATAATCTCTTCTGGGATACTTTCAGGGCGTAGACGATTCATATGCCCTGGGCTAATCGCGAAGGTTCTCTCACCGTTTTTCAGCAATAAGGGTAAAGCAGCGACCAATTGGCCCATCGACCCCTTGTAAATAGTTGAGATCCATGCGGCTCGATGTATGGCATAAATAGCGATAAGAGTAGCTTCCAATTTGAATGTTATTGCACATCGTTCCCAATAACACCGAGCGATCATCCGCCAGCACGGAGTAGTTATGCAGCGTATTCCCGATGGTTCCCCCGGCATACTCATGTGTGATTAATGCGTTACTGGTTAGCTCTTTATATAAAGCCTCTGCAACATCATCTTCAATCACTAAAGAGTGACCTTTACTGAGTTGATAGCGTTCAATGAATGCATCGTCGACTTTAGCTTCAATATCGACCAGTGTTTGATCGATACCAACAATATAAGATTGGCAGTTTTCGCCATCATCTAAACGCTCTTTAATAGGCTGTAACAGCGGATCTCTGAGGCTAACAGGAAAGTAGTGCTTTGATTTACGTTGACCGGGGAATTTCATAATGGATAAATTAGAGAGTATACATGGCACTATTCTAGCACGATAAATGCAAACCAGCACCTTAGACAAAGGTGCTGGCTTACATCAATAACACTTTTTAGTTAGCTATTATTCTTGTGATAGTCGCGATATAGCTCACGCGACAGTACATAAGCACAACTCAGAATAAAGCCTAAAATAGCACTCAGCATGATAATCAATACTGATTTAGGTGAATCTTTTTGAGTGGGTAGATCCGGCGCTAAGATAAATTTAGCAGGGATAAAGTCAAGGGTATCAATATCAAGCTCTGATAGATTTTTAATGTAATGTTGGCGAATTTGTAGGTCTTCATTCAACAGAGCGATATCACGGTTTTGTAATTCAATCGCTAACTTCTTCTCAAGAGCTTCCGTACCTAATGCAATAGGGTAATCGGGGTCATCACTAATGATTGCCGAATCACTAACAATGGGCTTGCGCACACCCGCTGCTTTTGCAATATCAATAGCACGTTTTAACCTTTCAACTTTTACATCATATTCAGAACGGATCTTTGTCACTTCTTGCTTAAAAGTTTCATTAGCATAGACCAATTGCTGTGCAATCGCATTTTGAATATCTTTCTTAAACTGCTCTCTAACCTTAGTTGCCGTATAGCGAACATAACCAGACAGTAAGTCTTGGGCCTCAGAAGGTGTTGGCGCCACAAAAGTCAGTATGATGTCGCTAGAGGTACTGTTTTTCTCTTTTGACTGGTCCTTAAGGCCGATATTATTCGAAATAATAGTATTGACTAGCCGCTGCTGCTCATTTTCTTTATCTGTAGAATTCACTTGCTCTGACAACTTTTTGAAGTAATTGGTACTCCGAACATAAGCTTCTTGGTTAACTTTCGAACGATACTGGTCAATAAAGGCATTAAAGATCTGCTGTGCCGATAAATCAATCTTAACATCGAGCACACTCAACTGTGCGCTCAATGTATTGATATCTTTAATTTCCTCAGAAGAAGGTGGGATGACAACAGCCGTACTGCTCCACTTTTGAGGCAACTGAAATACCACAAATATACTGATAAGCGTGATAACAACAGTAATAACGATAATAAGAAGCTTATTCCTTAATAAAACAGCGAATAAAGCCATCAAATCGATTTCATCGCTTTGCTGTGAGTTAAATGGTGAGACTTGCTTTCCTTTTGCGGTTTTGCCATCCGGTGACTCTCTATCAGTGCTCATATCAGTTCCAATAAAATACAAATATTAACAATAAATTAACTTTTTATATTAACTAGTATAGTGAATTTTGATACTTATGATATATCGATTAACGCCATATTTAATATCAATTACAACTTTAGATTGTATTTATTGTACTAGTAATAAGTAATTTAAATAAGTTAATACTATCATCATTATCATTCAACGCAGGGATATAATGATACGATTCTCCGCCCTGACTTTTGAAAAAGTGTTGATTTTGCTCACTAATTTCTTCTAGTGTCTCTAAGCAATCCGCTGAAAATCCGGGGCAAATAACTTGTACTGACTTTACACCTTGTGAGGGTAATTGCTTCATCGTTTCATCAGTATAAGGGGTTAACCACGGTTCTCTCCCAAACCGAGATTGATAGGTCATCAATACTCTCTCTGCTGGGAAATTCAAGGCTTCTTTGACTAAACGTGTCGTTGCTTCACACTCTTGAGGGTAAATATCCCCAGTGTCTGCATAGCGTTTAGGAATACCGTGAAATGACAGTATTAATCGATCAGGCTCCCCATGCTGCTCAAAACTTTGCTCTATGGAATTGACCAACCCTTGAATGTAGGCAGGATGCGTCGCATAGCTACGAATAAAATGTAAGGACGGTATCGTGCGCATTTGGCGGAAAATTGCCGAGATCCCATCATAAACTGCGGCGGTGGTTGAACAAGAGTATTGTGGATATAACGGTAGCACAATCAACTCTGTCACACCTTGGCTCATTAATGAATCAATTGCACTTTTCAATGATGGTGAACCATAGCTCATCCCAACTTCCATTGGGATATCAGGAAAACAAGCTGATAGCTTTGCTTTCTGACGTAGCGTGTAAGCAAGTAAGGGTGACCCCTCTTCTGTCCAAATCGATTGATAGAGTTTAGCCACTTTTGGTGAGCGAAATGGCAAGACAATACCGTATAAAATAGGCTTCCAAATCGCACGTGAAACATCAATCACTCGTACATCGCTTAAAAACTCTGCAAGGTAACGTTTCACTGCTGGGGTTGTTGGGGAATCAGGGGTTCCTAAGTTAACCAATAAAATGCCGTATTGACTTTTTGACATGGTAATTACTCCTTAATGATAATTATTCCCAACTTTATATCACAAAATATTGTCTTTTATTGTTTTCTAATGCTTGAAAAGCAAAGGCAGCGATAATCGCTGCCTTTGTTGATAACTATTGTTGAATATTAGCCAAGGATCTTCGCTAATTCTTCACTCACTTCAGTGACCTTGCGTGTACCATCGATTTTGAAGTATTTGGTGTTACCCGCATCAGCTTCTTTTTGATAGTAAGCAACCAAAGGTGCTGTTAAGTCATGGTATTCAACCAGACGCTTACGCACGGTGTCTTCTTGGTCATCTTTACGGATAGTCAGCTCTTCACCAGTGACATCATCTTTGTTTTCAACTTTAGGTGGGTTAAATGTCACATGATAAACACGACCCGATGGCGCATGCACACGGCGACCAATAATACGTTCAACAATGATTTCATCAGGCACATCGAATTCTAATACGAAATCGACATTAATGCCTGCTTCTTTCATCGCGTCTGCTTGAGGAATGGTACGTGGGAACCCATCCAACAAGAAACCATTGCGGCAGTCATCTTGTTTGATACGCTCTTTAACCAATGCAATCACTAACTCATCAGTCACTAATTTACCATTGTCCATTAGCTCTTTTGCTTTTAAACCTAGCTCACTACCTGCTTTAACTGCTGCACGTAACATATCGCCAGTTGAAATTTGTGGGATACCAAATTTCTCCATAATAAATTGAGCTTGAGTGCCCTTACCGGCGCCTGGAGCACCGAGCAAAATAATACGCATTGCGTAAACCCCTTGCTATTTAGTTTTTTATAATTTGAAAAGAAAACAAGATACCATACCATTAGCATGCCGCTTTACTCAAGAAGACACGTAAACGTTTTCGCATTTAACTTCTTTCGCAAAAGAAAAAAAACCACGCTAAAGCGCCCGCTAAAACGTGGTTTTTGTTCAAAAACGAAAATCAATTATCTCATTATTTCATTAATAATTCATTGATTTTGCGGATAAATAAGTTTGGATCTTCTAAGGTACCGCGTTCAGCGAATAGCGCTTGATCAAGTAACACATTAACCCAATCTGCAAACAGCGCTTCATCCGTTATTTCAGATGCTTTTTTAACCAATGGGTGTGAAGGGTTCAGTTCAAAGTTGTATTTAACTTCTGGCGCTGTTTGACCCGCTGCAGCAAAGAGTTTCGCCATTTGAGTACTCATTTCATCCGCATTGGTCGTGACAATCGCTGGGGTATCCGTTAAACGATGCGTTAACTTAACCTCTTTGACGCGATCACCCAGCAACGTTTTTACTCGCTCAACAAATGGCTCTAACTGTTTATCAGCTTCTTCTTGCTCAGCTTTGTTTTCATCCGCCAGCTTATCTAGTGACTCATCAGCCTTACTAACAGATTGGAACTGTTTGCCATCAAACTCTGACAGATAGTTCATCATCCATTCGTCGATACGATCAGAAAGTAGCAATACTTCAATGCCTTTCTTACGGAATAGCTCTAAATGTGGGCTGCTCTTCGCGGCAGCATAGCTATCAGCAGTGATGTAATAAATTTTTTCCTGACCTTCAACCATGCGAGCAACATACTCTTCCAAAGACACATTTTGCACGCTGCTATCGTTATGGGTTGATGCAAAACGTAACAGTTTAGCGATAGCTTCACTGTTACTCATATCCTCAGCAGGCCCTTCTTTCATCACTAAACCGAACTGTTGCCAGAAAGATTGGTATTTTTCTGCGTCGTTTTTCGCCAATTTTTCTAACATTTGCAGAACACGTTTAGTGAGTGCACTACGTAGGCTACGAGTCAATGCGCTGTCTTGTAAAATTTCACGCGACACGTTGAGTGGTAGGTCGTTTGAATCCAATACACCGCGGACAAAACGTAAATAGTTTGGCATAAATTGTTCTGCATCATCCATAATAAAGACGCGCTGAACATACAATTTCAAACCATGGCGTTGCTCACGATTCCACAAATCAAACGGGGCTTGTGAAGGGATATACAGTAAACTTGTGTACTCTTGTTTACCTTCAACACGGTTATGAGACCAAGTCAGTGGGTCTGCATAGTCATGAGAGATATGCTTATAAAACTCGGTATATTCCTCATCGGAAATTTCAGACTTATTACGCGTCCACAGTGCTTTCGCTTGGTTAATTTTTTCCCAAGTGATAGTGCCATCTTCTTCGTTCTTAACTTCAATCTCAACAGGCAATGCAATATGGTCAGAGTATTTGCTGATTACCGAGCGCAAGCGCCAGCTATCTAAAAATTCTTTCTCATCTTCGCGTAAATGAAGGGTTATTTCCGTACCACGATCGGCTTTTTCGATATCAGCGATAGTGTATTCGCCTTCACCTGCTGATTCCCAAAATACCCCTTGATCTGCTGCTGCACCAGCCGCACGGCTGCGGACGGTCACTTTATCAGCCACAATAAATGCAGAATAGAAACCAACACCGAATTGACCAATCATTTGGCTATCTTTCGCTTGGTCGCTTCCCAGAGATTCTAAAAAGGCTTTTGTTCCTGATTTAGCGATAGTCCCTAAGTTCTCAATCACTTCATCACGGCTCATACCGATACCGTTATCGCTAATTGTTAGGGTGCCATCTTCTTTGTTCGCGCTGATACGAACACGTAACTCACCATCATTTTCATACAACTCAGGCTTTGAAAGTGCACGAAAACGTAATTTATCTGCCGCATCAGATGCGTTTGAAATAAGTTCACGCAAAAAGATTTCTTTGTTTGAGTAAAGAGAGTGGATCATTAACTGGAGAAGTTGCTTAACTTCGGATTGGAACCCACGAGTTTCTTGTCCTTTCATACTCATTAATGCCTCTTATATCATCAATCTAATGGGATAATTTTGACTTATCGATGGAGTTTAATTGGGGGCAAAAAATAGGAATTCAACTCATTAAGGTAAAAAATGCATTACGGCAATAAAGATAACAGCTAACGAAAAGCGAAAAAAGAATGGCGAAACGCGGGAAGTTGCGAGCTACAGCGGGCCGTAAGCGTACGCACTCCAAGTCGCATACCTAAGTATGTGACTCAGATAGTTAGGAAGCCTGTAAAGCTGTAGCTTGGAGTAAAAATTAGAGGCGCTGACGACCCGCAAGTGAATGCGATAGCGTTGTGCCGTCAACCATTTCTAATTCACCACCGACAGGTACGCCATGCGCAATGCGGCTTGCAGCCACCCCATATTGGGCACACATTTGTGCAATATAGTTTGCCGTCGCTTCACCTTCTACAGTTGGGTTTGTCGCAAGTATCACTTCGATAATGGTTTCAGAAGACAACCTTTCTTCTAGCCTATCAAGCCCAATATCCATCGGCCCAATACCATCAAGGGGTGATAAATGCCCCATCAGTACAAAGTAGCGCCCAGAAAATTGCCCTGTCTGCTCAACAGCATAGATATCTGCTGGACTTTCGACCACACAGATCAACCCGTTTTGTTGGCGACGTGGATTTTCACAAATATTGCACACCTCTTGTTCTGTAAAGGTGCGGCAATCGCGACAATGACCAATTTCAGACATGGCTCGAGTGAGCGACTGCGCAAGGCGCATGCCGCCACTACGATCACGCTGAAGCAGATGAAATGCCATACGCTGCGCTGACTTTGGTCCTACACCAGGGAGACAGCGCAAGGCTTCCATCAATGACTCAAGAAGCGGACTTGTTTGCATTAGAACGGCATCTTAAAGCCTGGTGGCAATTGCATTCCACTGGAAACACTTGCCATTTTTTCTTTTTGCGTTTCTTCGATACGGCGAGCCGCATCATTAAATGCTGCCGCAATTAAGTCTTCTAGCATCTCTTTGTCATCTTCAAGAAGACTCGGATCGATTTCAACACGGCGGCAGTTATGTGAACCATTGATGGTAACTTTGACTAGGCCGGCACCAGATTCGCCTGTTGCTTCTAGATTGGCGATTTCTTCCTGAACTTTCTGCATTTTTTCTTGCATTTGTTGGGCTTGTTTCATCAAATTGCCCAAACCACCTTTACCAAACATAGTTATCTCTCACTACTGAGGCTACAGCTTACTAACAGAGACTGTAGCGTTAAACGGGGCGAATACTCTCTTCATCTAGCTGCGCATCAAACATTGAGCGTAGCTTTTGAATCGTTTTATCCGCAATAATTGACTGACGGGCTTGCGCCAGTTTCTCTTCATAAATCGCCTGTCGCCATTCAAGTGGCGTTTTTACTGCCGTATTATCATCTTGAACGATTTTCAGTTCAACAGGTTGACCATAATGTTGGCTCAATGCACTTTGTAACGCTTCATGCGCTGAAGGCTTATTCAAATGACGCTGTGCTGAGCGTAAATGAAGTACAATGTGCGAGCTGTCTATTTTCTCTATATATGAATTCAAAGCTAATTGTTCAACCAGCTTAGGAATATTTAATTGTGCGATCTCGGCAGACCAGCTATCACGCGCCCGACCTTCTTCAGTAATTTTCGCGGCTAATTCCGGGGTTTTCTCATATTCCAACGCTTCTTTTATTTCTGTTGGTGTTGTAACCGCCTCTTTGGTATTAGCCTCTTCAGACTGTGGACGCCACTGATAAGGTTTTGGTTTCGCCGCTTTTTTTGCGTCAGATGCGCGGCTAGCCATATTTTGTTGGTGCTGGCTAGTGACGGCGGCCAGCCTCTCAAGTGCTGACATCGCCGGCTTAGCCTTTTCAGGCGCGGCCGGTTTATTCTTTTTTGCGTCAGGTCCCTCATTTTGAGAGGAGTGTAACGCTTCCTTTGCTTTTAGTAGCTGCAATGTCGGGCTATTTTCCGATATTGCAGCATTTGCTGTTGCCGCTGTTGGCTTCGGCGGTACAGAACGAGCAGGCTCTATCGCTGTCGGTGCTGGTACAGCCACTACCGTGGGTGTCACTGGCTCCTCAATAATGCTTTTGGGATGGAATGCCAGTGCACGTAACAGCGCCATTTCAACCCCCATGCGACGCTCAGGGGCATAGGGAAGATCTCGACGACCAACAAGCAAGGTTTGATAAAAGAGTTGCAAATCAGCAGGCGAGATCATTCGGGCAATTTGCCTGAGCCGCCCCTCTGTTGATGATGGATCCGTCTCTTTAACGGCTGGTAACAGCTGGATCATGGCAATACGATGCAACAAGGAGAGGATTTCAACCAGCAAATTCTCCCAATCCGCTCCTCGGCTCGCCGCATGCTCTACCTCTGACATGACCGCAATACCGTCAGCTCGAACCAAGGCTTCGATGATAGCGAGTGGCTGCTCATCATCGAGCGTGCCGAGCATTTGACTGACAATATCTGCCGTCACTTTTCCTTGCCCCATCGCAATCGCTTGGTCAGTTAGGCTGAGGGCATCTCGCAAACTGCCATCAGCAGCGCGAGAGATCAGTTGGCGCGCGCGAGTATCGTGTTCAATATTTTCTGCGGTGAGAATATGCTCAAGTTGCTCGCTTATCTGGCTGACATCCAACGCTTTTAGGTGGAATTGCAAGCAACGTGACAAAATAGTCACTGGCAATTTTTGCGGATCTGTCGTCGCCAAAAGAAATTTGACATGTTCAGGCGGCTCTTCAAGGGTTTTTAACAACGCATTGAAGCTATGGCGCGATAGCATATGAACTTCGTCAATCAAATAAACTTTGAAGCGTCCACGTGCAGGGGCATACTGAACGTTATCCAGTAGCTCTCGCGTATCTTCCACTTTTGTTCTGGATGCCGCATCAATTTCAATCAAATCCACAAACCGCCCTTGTTCTATCTCTTGGCAATTTGTGCATTTACCACAAGGTGTCGCAGTGATCCCCGTTTCACAGTTAAGACCTTTAGCAAACAGACGAGCAATTGTCGTCTTGCCGACACCACGAGTGCCTGAAAAAAGATAGGCGTGGTGAAGCCTCTGGTGTTCCAGACCATTTGCAAGCGCGGTCAATACATGTTGTTGACCTACGACATCTGAAAATTTTTGGGGGCGCCACTTACGGGCAAGTACCTGATAGCTCATGAATTATGCAGTTTCTAAACATGGTATATAGCACCATGCTACCACAGCCTCTGCCCTTACGGCGAGACCGTGATAAAAATAGTAAGGAAAATAGTGAGGAAACGAGAATTAGTGACCTGGGAACTCGACTAAGCTAAATGAGTGGATCCCTTCTGCGGCAAGGCGCTCCTCGCCACCTAAATCAGGTAGGCTAATAATGAAGGCAGCATCAACAATTTTAGCACCGAGTTGCTTGATCATTCTTACTGTCGCTTCAATCGTTCCCCCTGTTGCCAGCAGGTCATCAATGACTAAGACGTTATCTTCAGGCTGGATACTGTCTCGATGGATTTCAAGAGTATCTGTACCATATTCCAAGTCATAGGTCATACTTAATACTTCACGGGGCAATTTCCCTTTTTTACGTACAGGAACAAAACCAACCCCTAAACGTAATGCGACTGGTGCACCAAACAGAAAACCGCGGGCTTCAGTACCTACAATTTTAGTTACCCCTTTATCTTTGTAATGGTCAACCAACAAATCGATGGTGGCCTGATAAGCAGCAGGGTTATTTAATAGTGTGGTAATATCGCGAAATAGCACCCCTTCTTTTGGGTAATTAGGGATGGTTGCAATACTTTCTTTAATTAATTGCAGTTGTTGCTCTTTAGCAGTCATAATAAGTGCCAATCAGTATAGTAAACACGAAAAGGTAGAATCTATTTAAAGTACCATAAAAATGCAATAAGGGGCTGCTTATTTGCGGCAAGTTTTATTGTTACACATCAATTTTCCATGATTTTTCACTTTTAGCGAGAACAAAAATGAAAGTACAGCCTCTTTTAGATGCGCTAAAAACGCAAATTGACGCATTGCAAGCTCGTATTGCGCCTATTGCAGATCAGGAATTTTCACACGCTCGCTTTGATACTCAGCTTTTTAGTACAAAATCAACGCATCTAGGAGATTGCCAGAAAGAGTTAGATAAGTTGTATCAGCAACTTTGTCACAGTGTGTCACTCAACCATAAAGAACAAGTTAACTTTCTGACAGAAAAAATTGCTCACCAAATTCAAGCGCTATCTCGTGAACTATCGACACAGGGCTTACGTAAAAAGGAGAGTCATTATCAAGAAAAGAAAGAGCAAGTCGACCTATATGAGCGTTTATCCCAACATCAAGACTATGAGCGCCGTTTATTAGCAATGGTGAGTGAACGCGAATTACAGCTAAACAGTCTAACCAATCAGGCACAACGCCACCAATGCCAAAAAGATATCGCCGCATTAGCCGGCCGTTTATACCGTTGCCGACAAGCGTTGATACGAATCGAAAAAGCAATAGAACATCAAGAAAATCAATATTTAGATTAAATAAAGCGAACCATTTTTGGATGTAGCCTCATTCCATAACAGAAAACGAAGGCTACACAATTGCTTTATATTAATAATCTTGATTACTTACCTTTCATAACCAATTTAATACAGTAGCTACTTACTATCGCAAATAGACCCCCTATCAATGTTTCCATGATCCTTTCGGACAATAAGTGATAGTCAACATTATTAAAGTAAATCGACATTTCAATAAGCGATAATACAAGCCCTGTGAGACAAATTGTTCCAAATACGTTATTTTTCTTTGTATTACTAATTGGAATTAAAAACGAAAAGAGAAGAATTAATGCAAAACCAATGTATGGCATTAATACCGATGCGTTAAATGCCAAGTAAAGAACAAAAACAACAATCAATGTGCCAATCACTCTATCACGAGTTAATTTAACAATATTTGTTAACTTAGGATTTAATACAAAAATAAAGGTCAAAGGCGCCCAAAAGAAGTGATCAACGTTGATTGCTCTTGATGATAAAACACAACATAATAAACCAACTGCGTAGATCAGTGACTGGCAGATCAAATGATAAGTGACCCTATCCCTTTTTAATGAAATATACCTTTTAATTTGAAAAAAAGTAATTTTCTTCCGTTTACTGATGCTATAACAAAAGGTTAGTGTTATGAACGTCCCGATCAGTAACCCTATCACCAGACCATCAAAACTGGATTTATTCAATGTCGCCCCTATGATGAAGAAAATCATAAAGTACTTAAATGACATCTCTAAAGAGGAGTCAACATTATAAAGTTGATAGTAGAAAAAAAGGTGATAAGAATAAAACAATAAAAAATAGATAGCTAAAACCTAAATAGTAGCCAAGTGCAGTTCCTACAAAAACAAACAGCGAGCATAATAATGAATAAATTATATTTTTATAACGTGTGGCTTTATTAAAAATAGTATAACCATGAAGTGTTGATAGCGAGCTCCATAACGTCGCATCAATACCTGCAATATAATAAGTAACAATAAAACTTATCACTATACAAATTGTTAAATAAAAACTTTCTGATAATTTCACCACAAAATCACCTAGTTATACCACTAATAATAACTAGCAACATTAGCACGCATATAATTCAATAACAATAAATATACTGTCATAATGTTAATAAATAAAGAAATAACAATTTTTAGATTATCAAATCAATGCAATCTATTTTCAGTCATCAATAAAAGATGAGTTGAATTAATAATTTTCCGATATATTTAACATTAGTAGTATCAATATTCGATTTAGCAATTCATATACTCATGATAAATATGCTCAATATCTGTTCATGTTTTACAGTGAAAATCATCACCGTTATCATTAAATAATATCAACTTGCTCACATTTCGATAAAAATTTAATATCTATCAATATATAAATAGCAAAAAATTCGTATCATAATAGCCCGCTGTCAATAATAAGGAGTCAGAATGGATTCTTTAAAAGATGCCCCAAAAGAAACACAGCTTGCTGTTGATTTAATCTACTTACTTGAAACATCAGATATTGAAACTGATATTGTTCTCAAAGCCCTTGAAATTGTAAAACATGACTATTTAGTCAAACAGGCTGCCGAAGCAACCTGTTTAACCGATGACTAAACCGTGTTAATCGTTATCCCCTTTCTTTAAATTTGGGTCACGCTTAATTTCTTGGATCACTTCACCTTGGTCATTATGAAGGTGAACTTCTAGTTGGTTAAAGGCGATATTGATATCGTTTTCACGGCATAACCTGTCGATTGCACGGTGTACTTCATCGCTGGTCGTTCCTCTATCACCAATTTGGCGTACATAAAAACGCAATTCATGATCTAAGGTGCTCGCCCCAAATCCTGTGAAATATACCGCTGGTGCAGGATCTGTCATCACCTTACTATTCGATGTCGCCGCATTAAGTAGCACTTGTTTCACTTTATCAAGATCAGAGCCGTATGCCACACCAAGTGCAACCGTGATCCGCGTGACGGTATCTGAAAGCGACCAGTTAATTAGACGTTCCGTTACAAATGCTTTATTTGGGATGATCACTTCTTTGCGATCAAAATCAATTATGGTTGTTGCTCGAATACGGATCTTACTCACCGTACCTGAGTAGGTGCCGATAGTCACGGTATCGCCAATACGGATCGGGCGCTCAAATAACAAAATGATCCCGGAAACAAAGTTAGCAAAGATTTCCTGCAAACCAAAACCTAAACCAACCGTTAATGCGGCCGCTAACCATTGCAATTTGCTCCATGTGATACCTAGCATACCTAGAGAAGTTATCGCCCCGATCCCGACAATAATGTAAGTTAAAATTGTCGTGATCGCGTAGGTTGAGCCTTGACGTAATTTTAACCGTGATAATACTAAAACCTCTAATAATCCCGGCAAGTTACGAGTCATGATCCATGCCACCACAATAATCACCATAGCCAATAATAAGTTTGCTAAGGTCACCGACTGTAAGGTATTGCTACCTTCGGCGGTCGTTGCTGTGTAATGCCATAAATCAACACTATCTAAAAATGAGAAAATAGTAATGAAATCAGACCAAATGGCATAAAAACCTAATGCAAAGATAATAAACAAGACCATTGTGGTTAAGCGCAATGATTGTTGGCTAATAAGCTCAATCGTCATTGGTGGCTCTTTAATTGGCTCGTTCTCACTCTCCTCTTGGTTTTGTGCTTTACGACGCTCAATTGCACGTTGATAAGCGAGTTTCCGAGCCACTAACGTTAGACCACGTAAACACGCATTGTAAGTGATATACCAAAGCAGTAATAAATACAGGCTATCTAACCAACGATTAGCAAGACGCAACGTTGTATAGTAGTACCCAGCCATCATTAAACCAATCAATACCAAAGGCGAGAACGTTAATATTGTTATCACTACTGAACGCGTTAAATGGCTGCCCTTCTCTTTCCAAATATGTTTGCAAAATGGCAATGTAAAAATAAACAGCATCAACAATGACAATAAAACAATTAATTGCCCAATCACGTCTTCAGAAACTTTTAGAGGATTAATCACCCCATACGTAGAAAAATAAATTAATGGTAATAAAGGCAGTGACAGACGCGTTACTCGACGCCGTGTTTGTGCAGCAAATTTGGGGTCAATACCAAAATGTTTTTCTGCAATTCCTTTGGGTTTTAACACACGCCAAGTTAATTCAAATAACACCCAAAAAGTGGCTAATTGCAAACAGAGCGCCCAAACAAATTCACCTTGAACATTACCCGTTTTTAAAAACCAATAACCTAAAGCCACCAGCACTAACGCCGTCGGTAAGGTTTGCAAAAGAGTCAAGAACAGCGCGAATGGCGTATTTAATAAACTATCTTGCCTTAAGCTAGATAAGCTTTGATTTATCTGTTGTAGGCGAGCCGAAATTTTGTGGTATAACCAAACAAACACTAACGCTAATAATAGCAGTGGAACAACGACAAATAATGAGTTTGTTATTCCTTTTTTGATGCTGCCTTTTGACAGGCTAAAATCAAAATTATTGATTTGTTGTGTTGCCGCTTCTGGAAATGCACTGACCCAAGTAAGGTCGATCGGCTTATTACTGTTTACCCAGAAAATTTGTTGCGCCAACGTATGTTCCAGTGAACTCACTACACTCAATAACTGTTTTTGGTCGAGCTGCAAATTAATGGCCTGAGAAATTTGGTTACCTAATTGCAGGTTTAATTCATCTAGTAATTCACGCCTTACATCCAGCAGCTTCGTTAATGCCTCTTTATCTTCTGTGGAAAGTAATTGGCTATGACCTTGCTCAGCGCCTGATTTTTCTGCTAATTGCTTTTCTATATTCGCAATATAATTATTCACTTGGTATAAAGCGTCACGTTGTTGATTAACGTCAAACTGCTCCAGACGTAAATCAGCAATCGTATTAGGCAGATTTTTGGTTAAAATATCATCGGGAAGGTCAATTTGTTGCTGGAATAAAATACGCGATAACAATAGGCTTCCACGTAGGACATTAATTTGCTCTTTCAAGTTGCGTTCTGATTGCGTTGCTCGTTCTAGCCACGCTTTCACGCGAATGCTATTTTGTACCATGCGGTTATTTCCTTGAGTGACTTCAATCAAGCGCTCACTCAGGGCATTATTCATCGCTAATTCTTTTTGAATTAATGGGTTTTGTTTTAGTTGTAAATCGCTTTCAGTGGAGGTTTGTGCTTCTCTTGCCGTTGCTTCAGAGTCATTAAGCCGTTTATCACTGATATAGGATTGAAGCAATTCAATCCGTTTTTCAAGTTGTTCGATATAAAAAATCGTATAGTCACGTTGCTTTTGTAATACTTCTTGCAACTGAGTATTGCCTTGTAATACCCGCTTTTGATATTCATTTTGTTGTTGCAAATAATTCTGCTCTATTTGCAGTAGCTCAATTTGCGTATCGCGTAACTTTGCCGAGTCATTAAATATATTATTTAATTCATTGCGAATTTCTTGTAACCGACGAGCATTCTCCAACATGATGGTTTGCGCCCTTTCAGGCTGAGTTTGCAAACTAATTAAATAGCTATTATAGCTAGCCAAATCATTTTGCTCTGCTTGTAGCTGCTCTAAGGTATTACTGAGCATAGTTTCCAGCTGACTTTGGGGAATGTTTTTGATGCTATTAGCAAAATTCAGTGCATCTTCTTCGCTACTCTTTTTAAGCTGCTGCAAAGCACGAACAGCATGCTTTGCATCTTCACCCGCTCTATCTAGACTTTTTTGCAGTTCATCCGACTTGCTATCAAGTTTGCTTAACTCATCATAAAAACCCAGCGACTTTTCAATATCTGCAATAGCCAGTTTATCTTCAGCACTCGGATGGCTTTTTTTATTTAATGTATTCAGTTTATTTTGAATATCATTTTTATTTGGAAGAGAGCTATTTACCACCGCATGGCTATAGCCAGAAAAAAGCAACATAAAGAGTGCGCAAATCATGATGAATTGCCGAACCCATTGATATTTAGTCGTCTGCATGGATGAACCCATAAAAGGTTTTTTTGTATCTTGTTGAGTCAATAATGTACTGCTAACTTTTGCTAACAGCACATTATATTTTTAAAATGTCAGAACTTTATCTGCTTCTAATGTCCAAGCTGCAAGTTCAACTAAAGTGCCAATTTCCACGCCATCGGCTAAGGGAAGTTCACTCACACCACGTGCATCTGTGCAGGTTTTGCATAATTTCACCGCCACTTGCTGTGCCGTTAGAATTTCCAACATCTGTTGAATATTATAACCTTCTTTCGGCTTTTGCCCCTTAAGACCCGCTGTAACCGCATCTGACATTAAAAACACTTTCAGTTCTGTTTGTGGGTGCTGCTCTTTGAGTGTAATCGCCAAACGTAATGAGTTAAATAAAGTTTCATTACCATAAGGGGCGCCATTAGCAATAATCAAAATTGATGACATGGTATTTTCTCCGGTTATTCAGTCTGATCCGTTTTTACGCGTAATGATGGACTGTATTTCAATGTTTCTAGCATCGTTTCCACCAATATTTCCGTACGTTTATGTATCTTAAAACTATCAGGCTGCAATAACCAGTTTTCAAGTAACCCAGCCATCATGGCGCGGATCATAATTGCCCCACACTCTAAATCGAGATTAGCTGGGAGTTGCCCTGCTTCAACACAATGGCGTAGGAGTTCAATGATACGATGATGGCTAGCAACGTAATTCTCTTTTTTTAAATCAACAATGGCCGCCATTTCCCCTACCAATTCACACTTGTGGAACAGAATATCCATCAAAGCGCGGTTTTTAGGGCTTTCAATAAAATCTGTCAAAATATAAACTAAAATTTCTTTTAGAATTGCCAGTGGATCATTACTATACTTCAAACGATAATAATTTTCGGCCTGTTGTATTTGACTGTCACTAAACTCACAAGCTTGGTGGAATAGGTCGACTTTATTTTTGAAATGCCAGTATATCGCTCCGCGGGTCACACCAGCGGATTTGGCAATATCGGCTAAAGATGTCGCCGATACACCTCGTTCAGAAAAGGTTTTGATGGCAGCATCTAAAATTTCCTGACGGGTTTCTTCGGCCTGTTGTTTAGTTTTTCGTGCCATTGTAACTCGTTTATCGACAAAGCTGATTTACATACATTCGTGTATGTTTGTACTATAGCATAGTGATAAATCTTATTGTTTACCATTTTTCTTATATTGTTTTTTACTCATGTTGATTAATTGAGGTTAACTTATGCGAAAAAACAGAGGGGTGTTACCTCTGGCTCTGTTGGTTCTTTCAGGTGGCTTAGCTTTATCAGGTTGTAACGATGAACAGAAAGGTGGCGGTGAACGCCCGGCGCCTGAAGTAGGAATTGTTACGCTAAAAGCCGAACCTCTGACTATCAAGACCGAATTACCTGGACGTACATCCGCATATCGTGTCGCAGAGGTCCGTCCACAGGTAAGTGGCATTATACTCAAACGTAACTACAAAGAAGGTAGCGATGTTGAGGCCGGAACGTCTTTATATCAGATAGATCCAGCGCCTTTCCAAGCCACTTATGATAGTGCGAAAGCTGAACTTGCTAAAGCGCAAGCTAATGCAAATTTGGCCGGTTTGACGGTAAAACGCTACAAGCCACTTTTAGGTACTAATTACATTAGTCAGCAAGAATACGATCAGGCAACATCAACTTATGCACAAGCTTTAGCGGCTGTGAAAGCAGCAGAAGCTGCCGTTGAAACTGCGCGTATTAATCTGAACTATACCAAAGTTACTGCGCCAATCAGTGGTCGCACGGGGAAATCAAATGTCACCGAAGGTGCTTTAGTTTCTTCTGGTCAAGCCACTGAGTTGATGCGAGTTCAACAGCTTGACCCTATCTATGTTGATGTGACGCAATCCAGTGAAGATTTCTTGCGTCTACGTAACGAGATAGAAAAAGGCGCTCTACAAAAAGAGCCGGGCAAAGCCCCTGTGAGCTTAGTCATTAATAATGGCCAAGAGTATGCCCAAAAAGGTGCTCTGGAATTCTCTGATGTCACTGTGGATGAAACAACAGGTTCAATCACAATGAGAGCAGTCTTCCCGAACCCAAATAAAGAGCTTATGCCAGGAATGTTTGTGCGCGCTATCTTAGAAGATGGTGTCATGGAAAAAGCGATTTTGGTTCCTCAACAAGGTTTGGCTCGTACTCCACAAGGTGACGCTCAAGTCATGGTGGTAGGTAAAGACGATAAAGTTGAAGTCCGAAAAGTAAAAACAGCACAAGCTGTAGGCAACAAATGGCTAGTCACTGATGGTTTGCAAGATGGCGATCGCGTTATTGTGATTGGCCTCCAAAAAATCAAACCAGGTCTTGTTGTCGTTCCTAAGGAAGCTAATTTAGAAGCGCAATCTATAGACAATCAGGCACAACCTGAACAAAAGTCTAAGTAAGGGAGCGGTTGATTAATGCCTAAGTTTTTTATAGAAAGACCAATTTTTGCATGGGTAATTGCTATTATTACTATGCTTGCTGGTCTGTTGGCAATTATCAAGTTACCTGTGGCACAGTATCCGACCATTGCACCGCCGTCTGTTTCTATCTCGGCAAACTATCCGGGCGCCGATGCATCGACGGTACAGAACACAGTGACTCAGGTTATCGAACAGAATATGAATGGTATCGATAACTTGGTGTATATGTCATCAACCAGTGATTCATCAGGTTCTGCTAATATCATGCTGACGTTTGAAGCCGGTACGGATGGCGACATTGCACAGGTTCAAGTGCAAAACAAACTTCAGCTCGCGATGCCATTACTTCCCCAAGAAGTACAGCAACAAGGTATTAGCGTTGATAAATCTACCAGCTCATTCTTAATGGTAGCCGGCTTCGTTTCTGCCGATGGCTCAATGGGACAATATGATATTGCCGACTACGTTGGCTCTAATATTAAAGACCCACTTAGCCGTGTTAATGGTGTTGGTGAAACACAGTTGTTTGGTACGCCATATGCGATGCGTATCTGGTTAAAACCAGAAATGCTCGTTAAGTACAACATGACAACAACCGATGTTATCAATGCAATTAAAGTACAAAACAACCAAGTGGCGGCAGGTCAATTAGGGGGAACACCTCCAGTTGCAGGCCAACGCTTGAACGTTTCTATCATTGCACAAACCCGTTTAAACAACCCTGAAGAATTCGCCAATATCCTCTTACGAGTCAATAAAGACGGTTCTCAAGTACGTTTAAAAGATGTAGCAACGGTTGAACTTGGCGCTGAAAACTACAGCACCATTGCGCGATTTAATGGTAAAGCCGCAGCAGGTATCGGTATTAAGCTAGCGACGGGCGCTAACGCGCTGGATACGGCGAACAATGTCCGTGCAGCACTAGCGAATATGGAACCATTCTTCCCTGAAGGGTTAGAAATTGTTTATCCATATGATACAACGCCATTCGTTAAGATTTCGATTAACGAAGTTGTTAAAACGCTCGTTGAAGCAATCATGCTGGTTGTTGTAGTAATGTATCTGTTCTTACAGAACATTCGTGCCACATTGATACCAACAATTGCGGTTCCTGTCGTCTTGTTGGGAACATTTGCCGTCTTGGCCGCATTTGGATACTCGATCAACACCTTAACCATGTTTGCGATGGTACTCGCTATCGGTCTTCTCGTGGATGACGCCATCGTTGTGGTTGAAAACGTTGAACGTGTTATGCAAGAAGAAGGTTTATCACCAAAAGAAGCAACCAAGAAGTCCATGGGGCAAATTCAAGGTGCGTTGGTGGGTATCGCCATGGTACTGTCCGCGGTATTTGTTCCAATGGCCTTCTTCGGTGGCTCAACAGGTGCAATTTACCGTCAGTTCTCCATTACCATCGTTTCAGCCATGATCTTATCGGTACTGGTTGCAATGATCTTAACCCCTGCACTTTGTGCCACTATATTAAAGCCAATTAAAAAAGGCAGTCATGGTAGCCAAAAAGGGTTCTTCGGCTGGTTTAACCGTACATTCGAAAAGCAAGCACACCACTATACTGATAGTGTTAGCCGCATGTTGAATGGTACAGGCCGTTACTTGCTCATTTATCTCGTATTAGTGGCAGGTATGGCGTTAATGTTTATCCGCCTTCCTTCTTCATTCTTACCAGAAGAAGACCAAGGGGTATTCTTAGCGATGGTTCAATTACCACCAGGATCAACGCAAGAGCAAACACAAGCTGTACTGGATGAAGTTAACACTTACTTCCATACCAAAGAAGAACGTAACGTTGAGTCTGTCTTTACCGTTGGTGGATTCAGTTTCGCGGGTCAAGGCCAAAACATGGGTCTCGCATTCGTGGTTCTGAAGAATTGGAGTGAACGTAAAGGCGATGAAAACCACGTTGAAGCGATTGTGGGTCGTGCAAACGCTGCACTATCACAAAAGCAAGAAGCATTGATTTACGCCTTTAACCTACCTGCTATTGTTGAGTTAGGTACGGCCAACGGCTTTGACTTTGAATTGGTTGACCAAGGTAACTTAGGACATGATGCCTTAATGGCGGCACGTAACCAGTTACTTGGTTTAGCGGCTCAACACCCTGAAATTTTGCAAGGTGTTCGTCCTAACGGGCAAGATGATACATCACAATACCGTATCTATATTGATCAACAAAAAGCGCAAGCACAAGGTGTCGCTATTGCAGATATCAATGCAACGCTTAGTTCAATTTTCGGTGGTACTTATGTAAACGACTTTATCGACCGTGGTCGTGTTAAGAAAGTTTACGTACAAGGTGATGCAGAAAGCCGTATGCTACCTTCGGATATTAGTTCATTGTATGTTCGAAATGCCGAAGGGAACATGGTGCCATTCTCTGCCTTCTTGGATGAATCTCAAGATCCTTGGAAATATGGTTCACCGCGTTTAGAGCGTTATAACGGTGTTCCTTCAATGAACATTCAAGGGCAAGCAGCATTTGGTCAAAGTACGGGTGATGCTATGCTGATGATGGAAAAACTGACAACTGAAAACCTACCGAAAGGGATTGGTTATGAGTGGACAGGTATGTCATATCAGGAGCGTTTGTCTGGTAACCAGGCACCTGCCCTGTATGCTATCTCACTGATTGTTGTCTTCCTATGTCTGGCAGCCCTATATGAGAGCTGGTCTGTACCATTCTCTGTTATGTTGGTTGTTCCATTGGGTATTATCGGTGCATTACTGTTTACCTCCGTTCGTGGACTGTCGAACGACGTTTACTTCAAGGTGGGCCTCTTAACAACCATTGGTCTGTCGGCGAAGAACGCAATATTGATTGTTGAATTCGCCAAAGACTTGATGGAAAAAGAAGGCAAAGGATTAGTTGAAGCGACATTAGAAGCTGTGAAAATGCGTTTACGACCCATTCTGATGACATCACTGGCCTTTATGTTAGGTGTTATCCCACTGGTATTCAGTAATGGTGCAGGTTCAGCAGCACAGAACTCCGTTGGTACAGGCGTTCTGGGTGGTATGTTCGCTGCAACCTCACTGGCTATCTTCTTTGTTCCTGTGTTCTACGTGGTGATCCGTCGCCGCTTTGCAGGAAAAACAGAAGAGCTTGAGCATGCTCATCCAGTCAAAAAAGCCGAATAATTATATTCAGCTAAAATAATCGCTAAGGGCCACAACAGTGGCCCTTTTTAATGTGCTACTTGTCAGCTTAAGCGTGACATTATTCTTCCCTTCCCTATAACGCCTGACGCAGTCAATGCCATTCGATACCACAAGAGATACTAAACACCAAATAATCATTATTATTCATTTAAATTAACGCTTAATTGAAATAGGTATCTTTGCGGCTCTACTGATAGTCATTGTTTACAATCTCACCTCACATACCCTTAAGTTAAATATCTCTTATTAAATCAAAGCAATAATTTATTTATTATATGTTCACTCTTTTTGTTTTTGATTATCTCCCCATATTTTTTGATATGGTTAACTGCTTTCCCTTACCGATATACTTTAATTAAATTTATAGGATCTTTCATCGCAAGGAGCATCACCATGCAACTACGTTATCGTTGTATTACCTCGTTATTTTTATTTACCTTTTACCACTACGCAATCGCATCCACCAACACAACTCAAGCCAAAGTCATCAATATTACCGCTCCATTAGAGAACCATATTTCATTTAACCGCTTTGAAACACTCTCTTCTAATGAACATGGTTTAGTATTTAATAATGATATCAGCGACAATAGCGCTCTCGGTGGGAAAGCCGCTAAAATGATCCTTGCCGAAGTGACCGGGAGCGAAGCTACAAATATTCAAGGAGTTATTGGTATAAAAGGCCAAACAGCCAACTTAGTCATTGCTAATCCTAATGGCATTACATGGAACAACGGCTCTGCAAGCAATATTGCTAGCCTATCATTGGTCGCAGGGAATTTTGAAAGACAGTTTATTAAAGACAAAACAGATCCCAAAAAACTGCTACCGAAACCATTAAAAGACTATAGCCAATTAAAATTTACCGTCTCTCCCGGTAGCCAAGTCACCATTAATCAACAACAAGCTAATCCTATACAGTTATCTAAAATCAATGTATTCGCTGACCGTATAAAACTACAAAATGCTGTCAACATCACCTCTGCCGTCCAAAACTATCTAAGTAGCTCAGGTAATGCTTCTCTCTCTATTCGTGAAGGTCTACTGGTTTCAGGAGCAAAATACAAAGCAACAACACTGCATAGTGAAGGGAGCCAATTCGAACTAAGTGAAAATGGTAAACTGACGGGGCGTTCTATTTTACTCGAAAGCCATCGATATCAATGTAAGGACAGCTTTATGTGTCCACAAAATAAGATTGATATAAAAGGTCTCATTGAAGCGATGAACTTTTCTTTACAGGGGGATAGCCAGTTTGCCCTTACAGGACGATTACGCCTTGGCAGCAACCAGCAAGAGTTGGTGAGACAAACTGTCGAATAATCATTGAGTATAAAATGCCAATTTATTCCTTTACTCTTTGACTATTACCTTAAGCCAAGCGGGGCTAAATAGCTGGAGGCCTCATCAATATGAGGCCTCCAATCACTTTGCGGTTATGACTGACTCGAATTACAGCCAGAAGAACCAAGCAAATAGTGATATCACAATAATACAAGCAACGTTTAACACTGCACCAACACGCACCATCTCGATCTGCTTGATATAACCAGAACCAAAGACAATAGCATTTGGCGGTGTTGCCACTGGTAGCATAAAGGCACAAGATGCACCAATACCAATAATCATCGTCAATGCCATAACAGGCATGCCCAGTGCTTCAGCTACGGTAGCAAAAATAGGTACTAACAACGCCGCACTCGCTGTATTACTTGTAAATTCCGTTAAGATAATGATAAACGTAGTGACCGCTAAGATAATGACGAACCAATGGCTTTGACCAAAAGTCATTTGCATCCAGTCAGCCATAATCTTACTTGCACCTGACGAACTTAGAATAGCGCTCAGTGTTAAACCACCACCGAACAGCATCAATACGCCCCATTCCGTGTTTTTCTGGATTTGCGCCCAGCTCGCAACACCAGTTACCCCGATAAGGATTGCTGCACTTACGGCAATAATCGTATCCAGATCTTTAACGCCACCTAATGCTTTACTGATAAATGTACTAGTGATCCAGCACAGCACCGCGATAAGAAAGATGCACATCGCTGTGATACGTTTACCATTCCATTCCACATGCTCTAGCTCTAATTCAAAGCGATGCTTCAAATTTGGACGTAGCATCATAAACATCAGCACAAACATCATTGGTAACAGCACAACCATAATTGGAATGCCATATTTCATCCATGACAAGAAATCCAAGCCAAGTGCAGAAGCTGCGATTGCGTTTGGTGGACTACCAACAATGGTACCTAAACCACCAATACTCGCACTATAAGCAACACCTAATAGAACAAACACGAAGGTGTTACGTTCATGACGCGCATCCAAATTAGAAAGGATACCTAACACAAGGGGTAGCATCATCGCGGCTGTTGCCGTGTTACTAATCCACATTGATAGCAGTGCCGTTACACCAAATAGCAACACCACGGCTACGGATAAACGCCCACGTGCTACCATTAATAAACGGTTAGCAATCAGCCGGTCTAGGCCTTGAATATGCAACGCTGTCGCCAAAGCAAAACCACCAAAAAATAGGAAAATAATTGGGTTTGCAAATGACTTCAAGGCATCGCCTGTATTCATCAAACCAAGACCAACCGCTAAGATTGGGATACATAATGCAGTGATAGTAACGTGTATCGCTTCAGTCAACCAAAGCACACCAATAAATACCATCATTGCAAGCCCAGCATTCGCTTTATCATCAAATGGTAAATATTTTAAAAGTAAAATTAGCAATACGATATCAACCGCTAAAATCACCCAACCTTTTACATTTGATGGCGTTGGCCCAACAGAAGGTTTCAGAGATTCAGAAGCATCCATATTCACTCCATTGGCTTATCAGCATCCTAGTGCCCAAGCTCTTGTTAATATTTATTTACAGTATGGGGAATATAGAGTTAATCGAATGAAATTCAAATGTAGATGATGCAAAATTGAGAGCTGTACCGCGCAATTAAACACTTTTTTCATTTGATACATAAAAAACTATCGATTTTGTGAACATCTAAAAAATGATGAGTCCGTGTAATTCCTTAGCAAAAGATAAAGAAATTTAAACAAAAAAATGGGGGGATGGGGGCTAATAAAAAACGGGAAGACAATGCTCCCCGTTTTGAGAAATAACTCAACCTAGCTTAAATTATGCTTGGCCTTTAACTTCTTTCAGACCATTGAATGGAGCACGGTCACCCAATGCTTCTTCAATGCGGATCAATTGGTTGTATTTAGCAACACGGTCAGAACGGCTCATAGAACCTGTTTTGATTTGGCCTGCCGCAGTACCAACCGCTAAGTCTGCAATGGTTGCATCTTCAGTTTCACCTGAACGGTGAGAGATAACCGCAGTGTAACCCGCATCTTTCGCCATTTTGATAGCAGCCAATGTTTCAGTCAAAGAACCGATTTGGTTGAATTTAATCAGGATAGAGTTAGCAATGCCCTTCTCAATACCTTCTTTGAGGATCTTAGTGTTTGTAACAAACAGATCGTCACCAACCAATTGGATTTTGTCACCAAGCACTTTAGTTTGGTATGCAAAACCATCCCAATCAGATTCGTTCAAGCCATCTTCGATAGAAACGATTGGATACTCTTTAGTCAGACCTTCTAAATAATGAGTGAACTCTTCAGAAGTAAAGGTTTTACCTTCACCTTTTAGCTCATAGTTGCCAGTTTCTTTGTTATAGAACTCAGAAGCCGCGCAGTCCATCGCCAGAGTGACATCTTTACCTAATACATAACCAGCTTGCTCAACAGCTTCTTTAATAGCACCTAGTGCAGCAGCGTTAGATTCTAGGTTTGGCGCATAACCACCTTCATCACCAACAGCAGTGTTCATGCCTTTAGCTTTCAGTACTTTCGCTAGGTGATGGAAAATTTCAGAACCCATGCGAACAGCGTCTTTCAGTGTTGAAGCACCAACTGGCTGGATCATGAACTCTTGAATGTCGACGTTATTGTCAGCGTGCTCACCACCATTGATGATGTTCATCATTGGCAGAGGCATTGAATATTGACCGTGAGTACCGTTTAGGTCAGAAATATGCTCATAAAGAGGCATACCTTTTGCCGCAGCTGCCGCTTTCGCGTTAGCTAATGACACAGCCAAAATCGCGTTCGCACCAAATTTAGATTTGTTATCAGTACCATCTAGATCAATCATGATCTTATCGATAGTCGCTTGGTCTTTTGCATTTTGACCAATCAGCGCTTCTGCAATTGGGCCATTAACAGCGGCAACCGCTTTCAGAACGCCTTTGCCCAGAAAACGTGATTTATCACCATCACGCAGTTCCAGTGCTTCACGAGAACCTGTAGATGCACCTGATGGCGCGGCTGCTAAACCAACAAAGCCACCTTCTAGATGAACTTCAGCTTCTACAGTTGGGTTACCACGAGAATCAATGATTTCACGACCGATCACTTTAACGATTTTGGACATTAGGTTTTCCTCAGTACAAGTTAAATTGTGGGGAGCAGGCACATCTGCCTACCCCGCCATATCTTATTTCAACTCACCTTTCTGGTAGCTACCAGCGGCTTTAACAAAACCTTCAAACAATGGGTGACCATCTCTTGGCGTTGAAGTGAATTCAGGGTGGAACTGGCATGCCACAAACCATGGGTGATTTGGATTTTCAATAATTTCAACCAGTTTGTTATCCACTGAACGACCTGCAACTTTTAGCCCCGCATCTTCAATGCGTTTTAGCAACAGGTTATTCACTTCATAGCGGTGACGGTGACGTTCAACAATCGTATCTGCACCATACATATCACGAACCAAGCTGTCTTTAACTAAGTGGCATGGTTGACCACCAACACGCATGGTTCCACCAAGATCGCTCTCTTCAGAACGCACTTCTAGGTTACCATTTTCATCACGCCATTCAGTAATTAGCGCAACGACTGGGTATTTACAGTTTGCATCAAACTCAGTTGAGTTTGCACCTTCCATATTGGCAACGTTACGTGCAAATTCAATCAAGGCAACCTGCATACCTAAACAAATGCCTAAATAAGGCACTTTATTTTCGCGTGCATATTTCGCTGTCATGATCTTACCTTCGATACCACGCTCACCGAATCCACCCGGAACAAGGATAGCATCTAAGCCTTTTAATAGATCAACACCACGAGTTTCAATATCTTGTGAATCAATCAGTTTGATATTCACAGTTAGGCGATTTTTCAATCCACCGTGTTTTAAAGCTTCAATAACTGATTTATAAGCATCGGGTAATTCAACATACTTACCAACCATACCAATGGTCACTTCACCAGTAGGGTTTGCTTCTTGATAAATCACTTGTTCCCATTCAGCAAGGTTTGCTTCGCGGCAGTCAAGATTGAAACGCTTACAGATATACTCATCTAAGCCCTGTGATTTCAACATACCAGGGATTTTGTAGATGGAATCAACGTCTTTGAGTGAAATAACCGCTTTTTCAGGAACATTACAGAACAGTGCAATTTTTGCACGCTCATTCGCAGGAATAACGCGGTCTGAACGACAGATCAGCACATCTGGCTGAATACCAATGGATAGCAGCTCTTTAACAGAATGCTGAGTTGGTTTAGTTTTCACTTCACCCGCTGCCGCCAAATAAGGAACTAAAGTCAGATGCAGATAGAGTGTGCGTTCACGCCCTACTTCTGCCGCCATTTGACGAATAGCTTCCAAGAATGGCAATGATTCGATATCACCAACTGTTCCGCCAACTTCGACTAAAACAACATCATGACCTTCACCACCACGGATGATGCGGTCTTTAATTTCATTGGTAATATGAGGGATAACTTGGATAGTCGCGCCAAGATAGTCTCCGCGACGTTCTTTGCGCAATACTTCTGAATAAACGCGCCCCGTTGTAAAGTTGTTGCGACGCGTCATTTTGGTACGGATGAAACGCTCATAATGACCTAAATCCAAGTCAGTTTCAGCGCCGTCTTCTGTAACGAAAACTTCCCCGTGTTGGGTTGGGCTCATTGTCCCTGGATCAACGTTGATGTACGGATCCAGTTTCATAATGGTGACATTGAGTCCACGGGCTTCGAGTATAGCCGCCAAAGAGGCTGCGGCAATGCCTTTACCCAGAGAGGATACGACCCCGCCGGTCACAAAAATATAATTAGTTTTCATGCTGAACCTGAAAGTTTAGGTTTAAAAGATGATGGATATAACAGGACGGGAAAACAGTATACCCGAACCTTAATTTCGCTACAAATGTTCTAAGCATAATAAGGTTAATTTTCCTCTATATTCCATTAATATCAGCTAGTTAAAATAAAAAATATTTTCTAGCCCCAAACAAGGTTGATTAACATGCAAACAGCAACAGTGCTATCACTCAAGCCATTTAACCCATTAAGTGACTTTGCTTACCATAGCTTTTGAGACACAACAGCGTAGAAACTGTTTTCCCTAAAGTAAAATAGCAATGTGAGTTTACTCATCATATACCTATTTTAGGTTAGCAAATTTGCGTTATGATGCCACTCATAACACTTCACCTCTCTTTAATTCGTGTCTCTATACAGAAACACCTCCTAAGGCTAGCATATTTTTCGCAAAAGCTAAATCCTTTCAGCAAAACTAGAGTGAACTAAGATGGTTTTATTAAATTAGGTGAAATTTTTCGTATAACTCGTAGAAAAGATCAGCAATCTAGCGTGTATTAATTGCATGTTAATGAGGTTAACTTAAGCTTGCTTTGCAGTTATGATGACTTTTTCAGCAACAATAATAGTCAATCATATTGTGACACCCAGTGATTTAATTGCAGATTAAAAATTTTATCTGCCGACTTTATCATTTCAGGGCGATGGGCAACAAAAATACGGGTAATTTGTAGTGAGGCAATCGCCTCCGTTATTTTACGCTCATTTTCTACATCCAAATCACTTGTCGCTTCATCCATTAACAAAATTTTAGGTTCTCGATAAAGTGCTCTTGCAATCGATATTCGTTGCCTTTGTCCTCCAGAAAGGAGACTTCCTATATCACCAATTATCGTTTCATATCCTCTAGGAAATGAAGATATTTCCTCGTGTATTGATGCTAACTATTTTAAAAAATAAGGTAACACATTAAAAACAAATATTATTCCGCGAGCTTAATTTGCTGCCAATGCTGTTCCATCTCCTCAAGCGTTGCGGTTTCTGTGGTTTTACCTTCTAGTGCAAGACGTGACTCTATTTGGCGAAAACGCTTTTCAAACTTCTGGCAGGCCTTGTTAAGTGCCATTTCGGGTTTATGGCCTAGATGACGTGATAAATTCACGGTCGCAAACAGTAGATCGCCAATTTCTTCTTCTAAGCGCTGCTCATCAACAACCACTTGAGTGGCCTCTTCCATTACTTCATCCAGCTCTTCGCGAACCTTGTCGACTACAGGCCCTAACGTGTCCCAATCAAAACCCACTGATGCACAACGTTTTTGGATCTTATAGGCTTTCATTAAGGCAGGTAGCGCGCTTGGAATATCATCAAGGATGGAAAATTGCGCCTTTTGTGCACGTTCAGCAGACTTATGCTTTTCCCATCCAGCCAGTGCAACATTGCTATCAGGGTGATTTTCCGCGTCAAAAATATGCGGGTGGCGTCGTTCTAGTTTATCGCTAACCGCTTGGCAAATATCATTAAAATCAAAACGTGACTGCTCTTTCGCCATTTGCGCATAAAACACGACTTGGAATAACAAATCGCCTAATTCACCTTTTAGGTCATCAAAATCTTCACGTTCAATGGCATCAATGACTTCATAAGTTTCTTCAAGCGTATAAGGAGCAATCGTTTTAAACGTTTGTTGAGTATCCCACGGGCAACCTGTTTGTGGATCACGCAATTTCGCCATAATGCCTAGTAATCGTTCAAGCTGTGATGCTGTCGTACTCATTTTTTGACCTTTTTAAACCATAAAAATCCCATGTTTCGCAAGGATAACATGGGATCGTTTATTACTGCATAACGATGTTACGATTATTTAGAATGGCGTTTCGCTTCGATCACATCTGGCAATTGATTCAGTTTGGCTAATACTCGAGCCAATACCTGTAGGTTATAAATTTCAATCGTCATATCGATGGTCGCTAACTGCTGTTTAACATCACTACGGCTGCTAACGCCAAGTACGTTAACTTTTTCGTTAGCTAAGATGGTTGTGATATCACGTAACAGCCCACTTCTATCGTTAGCAACAACACGCACCACTAGCGAATAACCACTGGAGTAGTTTTCTCCCCAGACCGCGTCAACTAAACGTTCTGGTGCATGACTCTGTAACTCAGCAAGCTGTTCACAATCAACACTATGGATAGAAATACCTCTCCCTTTCGTGATAAATCCAACAATGTCATCACCAGGAATGGGCTGGCAGCAGCGTGCGATATGGTGCATTAGGTTACCCACACCTTCGACAACTACGCGACCACTGCTATTCGTTTGGGAAGCTGGTCGTGGCGCCGCAGTTTTACTTTCCAGCGTCTTCATCGCTTCGCGATCGGCTTCTTCCGCTGACGTTTTCTTGAATTTACTTTGTAAGAAGTTGACTAATTGATTGATACGAATATCACCACCGCCAATTCCGGCCAAGACCTCATCAAGAGAATGGACGTTATAGCGTGATATCAATAATTTTTCCGCCTCTTTGATACCTATATCAAGGTGCGCTAATTCGTTATCAAGAATTTGACGCCCCGCCAGCACGTTTTTATCCCTATCCTGCTTACGGAACCAGTTATGGATCTTAGCGCGCCCCCGGCTGGTTGTCACATAGCCTAAATTAGGGTTGAGCCAGTCACGGCTTGGATTTGGGTGTTTTTGGGTAATAATTTCAATTTGGTCACCCATCTGTAACTGATAGCTAAACGGTACAATACGACCACCAATTTTAGCGCCAATACAGCGGTGCCCAACATCACTGTGGATATGATAAGCAAAGTCGAGTGGCGTTGACCCCGCAGGTAAATCAACAACATCCCCTTTAGGTGTAAATACATATACGCGGTCATCAAAAACTTGGCTACGCACTTCATCAAGCATTTCACCTGAATCAGCCATCTCTTCTTGCCATGCTATCAATTTACGCAACCATGCAATACGGTTTTCGTAGCTGCTTCCTTTACCAACCCCTGTTGCTCCCTCTTTATATTTCCAGTGTGCAGCAACCCCCAACTCTGCATCTTCATGCATTTGGCGGGTGCGGATCTGTATTTCGAGGGTTTTACCATTTGGCCCAAGTACTACGGTATGGATAGATTGGTAGCCATTGGGTTTAGGGTTGGCGACATAATCATCAAATTCATCCGGCAAATGACGGAAATGGGTATGTACTATCCCCAGCGCTGCATAGCAGTCTTGTAGACGTTCAACGACAATACGTACCGCTCTAACATCGAATAACTCATCGAATGCTAGCGATTTTTTCTTCATTTTGCGCCAAATGCTGTAAATATGCTTGGGACGCCCATAAATTTCAGCTTGAATATTCTCTTTCAGCATTTTTTTGCGCAATGTGGTCACAAAGTTATCGATATACTCTTCGCGATCAATACGGCGCTCATGCAATAAGCTCGCAATTTTCTTGTATTCTTCTGGGTGCAAATAACGGAAACAAAAATCTTCCAATTCCCATTTGAGTTGACCGATACCCAAGCGGTTGGCCAATGGCGCATAGATATTGGAACACTCTTTAGCGGCTAATACGCGCTCATCTTCTGTCGCATCTTTCACTTCGCGTAGATGCGCAATGCGTTCGGCTAGCTTGATAACAACACAGCGGAAATCTTCAACCATCGACAGTAACATACGACGAATATTATCCACTTGAACGGAGCTAGTTTCCCCCGACTGTGTCGCCTTTAATTGGCGGATGGCATCCATTTCAAGGACACCTTTTACCAGCTCATAAATTGATTGACCGAAATCATCAATTACCGCTTGTTCATCGAGCTGTTTCTCTTCAACTAACGGAAATAGCAGTGCGGCTTGTAAGCTACCGATATCCATGCTCAGCGTCGAGAGTATTTCGGTCATCTCGATCCCACGCCATAACAGTAGGGGTGCCGTTTCTTGCCCTGCTAATTTTTCATGACAATACTGCCAGGTATGGATAAGTTTTTGTTCTGATTGTGGATTATTTAGGCCCAGCCCGCTTACCCATTTTTCTGGGGCAAACTCACCTGCTGGGGTAAGATGTGCACTTCTTACAGCAACCATATATTCTCCCTACCTGTTAACCCTCTGGGCTATTGATAAATAGCGCCATTGATTCCAGATGACTGGTATGCGGAAACATATCCAACATCCGCAGTTGTACTAACTGATATCCCGCTTGAAGCAAAATTTTGCTATCCCGTGCCAAGGTGGTCGGGTTACAAGAAACATAGACAATTTTTTCGGGCATCAGTTTAACTAAATGTTCCATTACGCCAGCGGCGCCCGCTCGAGCAGGATCTAACAATACCTTATTAAACCCTTCAGCTGCCCATGGCTGAGTATGGATTTGCGCCTCTAAGTTTTCATTATAGAAGGTCGCGTTACCAATTGAATTGCGCTGCGCGTTATTTCTCGCTTGTTTGACTAAATTTTCGACACCTTCAACACCAACCACGGCTTTGACTCGCCTCGCGATAGGCAATGTAAAATTCCCCATGCCACAAAACAAATCTAAAACTCGATCATGTGGGTGCAGATCCAACCATTCAAGTGCTTGAGCAACCATTTTCTGATTGATGTCACTATTGACTTGAATAAAGTTTAATGGGCTGAACTGTAACATTTCCCCAGCAACCTGATATTCGGGTATCACGGTAGAAGCGCTTAACGGATGTAAGCTATGTTCATCCCCTGCTAACCAAACACAGACCTCATGTTGCTGTTCAAAGCTTTTAAGCAGCTGCTGATCGGAGGGAGCCAATGGTACAAGGTGGCGCAGTAAGACAATGAGGCTATTATCTGCTCGGATCAACTCCACATGGCCGAGTTTTGGTGCGGCTTTTAGCTGATTTAAGCAGTCAGATAGTGGTTGGATCAATCGTTCAAGGTCGTGATGCAGTACAGGGCACTGCTTGATATCGACCAAGGTATTCGATTGAGTTTGGCGAAACCCCATTAACAGGTGTTTGCTTTTATTTTGATACTGTAATCCAAGACGCGCTCTACGGCGGTAACCATAAGGTTCACCAAAAATAATGGGCTTGGCTTCTTTTTGAACCCCAGTTTCTCGGGCGATTAGATGCTGTAATGCATTGGCTTTACTTTCTCTTTGTAGAGAAATATCAATGTGCTGCTGCTGGCAGCCACCACACTGATCAAAATAACGGCACTGTGGCTTAACCCGTTGTGGGCTGGTACTTAAACGTTTAACCACTTTTGCTTTCGCAAAGCGGCTTTTCTCTTCAACCAATTCAATTAGCGCTTGTTCACCGGGTAGAAGCCCTTCTACGAAAATCGCTTTACCATTAGAGCGTGCAACTCCTTGACCTGCTGCATCTAGACTATCGATTGTCACCGTTATTTGACGGCGTTGGGTGGTACGGCGGTTTGGCGAGTAAAATTGGGCCATAATTTGTCACTACGAGGTGTTAAGTTTCAGAAAATAATTTTATATTCTCTTTGGTTAAAGAGATGCTCTCTCACTGGCATAAGATACGCGACAACACACTGACTTTAAGCTCTACCTACGCGTAACTATAGCGTCTACTAGTGCATATCACCTAGTCAGCAGAATATATGCTCAGTAAAAGCGCGCCTATAATAGCAGTTTTTTTGCCAAGATGAGTTATCACTTTTTCACTTAACGTATATTTTTTTATTATTTTTGTTTGTTTGAACGGCTCTTATTCAAAATAATTGACGCCTTCATCACCTTACTGCCGAATAAACAATCAGTTTGACACCATACATTTACGATATTCTTCATAGGCATAATGATCCGTCATGCCGCTGATATAATCCTGAATCAATCGTGCCCGATAATAAAACTCAAGAATAGATTTCTCTATTTCATTTGTTGCACATATGCCTTCAATTGCTTCACTGTATGACAAACGGTGCTTATTAGAGAGTTTATGGAATAACCGTGTTTCGATAAAAAATTGTTTGTGATAGTTATTTTCAACTAGCGAAATAAAGTCTTCCCTTTCTAACATCAATAATGGGCGATAAAAATCTAACAGCCCCCCAATGATGCGATAACCTTGCAACTCCAGCTCTTCTACTTCGTGATGGCTAAAGACATGCTTAAATGCAACCGTTTTCAAAACTTTAAGTAAACGATGCTCAGGGCTTTTATCTTCCAACAATGCGCTATTGAAGCGCCCTGCATAGATTTCGGGGAGATTCTGAATAAAACGCTGAGCACTGTAACGAGCCAATTTACTGGTAATATTCACTCGTAAATACATAAAAAACTGGTCTTGTTGAATTCGTCTTGTATGGTTATCACTGATATTATTAAAAGCGCTCATAATGGTTTCATCAAATAAGTCGCCTTTTTCGACTACCCCCCATTCGTTCCGCAAATAGTTGATCAATTGTTCAACGGTAAAAATTCCTTTCTCAGCGGCATCATCTAAATCAGCAATACAATAAGAGATATCATCAGCCGCCTCCATAATATAAGAAAGTGGGAAGCGACAATGTTCACCCATCTCTAATTTTTTACATAGTTCATTCACGAAACCGAGTTCAGACCAATAGTAGCCCGGCTTTTTCATCAAATAATCAAATTCTTCAGGAATAGGCTCAAGATCATATGCTCCACGCGTATATTTCAAGATAGAGCCGACTTGTGCATAAGTGAGATTTAGCTTCAATAGGCGATGTACCATGCGTATCCCTTGCGCATTACCTTCAAAAGAGCATAGATCCTGTTTAAGTTGACGACGGAAGAGATCAAGACGTTCATCCCCAGTTAAACGCATGGCGGCGATTTTACAAGGATCCGGATAATCGGGTGTGTATTGGTATTGAGGGGCTAGCAGTTGGCGAAACCAACTCTGAATTGCGGCTTCACCAAAATGCCCAAAAGGAGGGTTACCGATGTCGTGCATCAAACAAGACATTTCGACTAGGCTTTCAAACGCATCACAACGCTCATGTAGCCCATATTTTTCCAGTAACTTTTTCTTTTTTAATTCGTGAAGAACCGTTTTGCTAATGTAACGCCCGACTTGTTGTACTTCTAAGGAATGGGTCAATCGGCTGCGCACTGCGGCATTTTGTTCTAATGGAAATACTTGTGTTTTTTGCTGCAACCGACGGATCGCCGCTGAATTGATAATTCGGCCTCTATCACTTTCAAATTGGCGATTAACAGCATCTTCATTGTGAGCAGAGACTCGAGGACTTTTCGCGCTATTATAGTTTCGTTGATAATTTAATTTTGTTAGAAAATTAATTTCGCTCACACCAACTCCTCATCCTTTATACACGAGACAAAAATAAAAGGCAGAGAAATAATACCTTTCAATGTTACACTTTAGTCATCTCTACCTTAAGTGTCTAATTAATCAACAGTGAGTATGACATAATGAAAGTCGGTATCATAGGTGCAATGGAGCAGGAAGTTGCCATCCTGCGTGAACAAATTGAAGGCTGCCAAACTCTCAGCCGTGCTGGCTGTGAAATTTACACAGGGAAAATTAATGGCGTCGACGTTGCGCTGCTAAAATCAGGTATTGGTAAAGTGGCGGCGGCAATCGGCACCACGTTGCTACTTGAACATTGCCAACCCGATATAGTAATTAATACTGGCTCAGCGGGTGGTTTAGATCCTAACTTAAATGTTGGCGATATCGTTGTTTCAACTGAGGTACGTTATCACGATGCGGACGTAACTGCTTTTGGTTATGAACCAGGCCAAATGGCGCAATGCCCTCCCGCATTTATAGCTGACCCTAAATTGATCGCGCTCGCCGAAAAATGTATTCAACAGTTGGATATGAATGCGGTTCGTGGTCTTGTGTGCAGTGGTGATGCTTTCATCAATGGCGCAGAGCCTTTGGCTCGAATTAAAAAAACCTTCCCTCAAGTCGCTGCTGTTGAGATGGAAGCCACCGCCATCGGCCAAGTTTGCCATCAATTCGCTGTACCTTTTGTTGTCGTACGCGCTATTTCCGATGTAGCAGATAAAGAATCACACACCAGTTTTGATGAGTTTTTACCTGTTGCAGCGCGCCAATCATCACTGATGATAGCGGCAATTTTAGCTGAACTCGCATAACTTTCGTTTAAAATAAAAAGCATAGTCAATAAAACGCTATGCTTTTTATTTATTCTTTTAGTTAGAGGCAATGACTGCATGAAATGGCACCCAAGCACACTTCAAACCACACTCGCCTTACTACTATTGCTATTTTTTAACACATCGGTTGTTGCAGACACGAAACACCGCGTGATCAGCCTTTCTCCAGCGAATACTGAGTTGGCTTATGCGGCTGGATTAGGCGAAAGCCTGATTGCTGTCAGTGCATACTCCGATTATCCTGCCGAAGCGAAACAATTAGAGCAGGTTTCCGATTGGCAAGGCCTTAATGTCGAACGGATTGTGGCACTAAAACCCGATCTTATTTTAGCTTGGCGAGGTGGTAACCCTCAGCGCCCACTCGACCAACTTGCTGCTTTGGGGATCCCTATTATCTATTTCGATCCACAAAGCGTTGAAGGGGTTATTTCTGCTATCGAACAACTGGCTAAATACAGCCCGCAGCCCCAAATTGCCCTGCAGTCCGTTTTATCGATGCGTGAGCAACTTAACCAGCTAAAACAACGTTACGCTCAGCAAGAGCGCCCCAAAAAACGGGTCTTTATTCAACTAGGCACTCAACCCCTATTTAGTACAGGCAGTAACACTATTCAAAATGACATTGTTTCAATGTGTGGTGGGGAAAATATTTTCGCAAACAGTGCTGTGCCTTGGCCTCAAGTCAGCCGTGAACAGGTTATTGCTAGGCAGCCCGAGATGATTGTAATGACAGGAACCGAGACTCAAGAAACTGCCGTTCGCCAATTTTGGCAAACGCAACTTTCTATCCCGATTATTCGTTTAAATGAAGATTGGTTTCATCGTGCTGGCCCTCGCGTAGTGCTGGCGGCCCAGTCATTGTGTGAACAATTACACTCAGAATAGCGATGAATGAGAGGGGGAACGCCCCTCTCAACGATAAGACTTAAATGCTAAATGAAGAACCACAACCACAGGTGGATTTCGCATTTGGATTGGTCACAATAAAACGTGAACCTTCTAACCCTTCAGTATAATCAACACTTCCGCCAACCAAATATTGTAGGCTCATTGGGTCAACCACCAAGGCAACGCCTTGTTTTTCAATGGTCATGTCGCCATCATTAATTTGGTCATCAAAGGTAAAGCCATACTGAAAGCCGCTACAACCACCACCGGTAATGTAAACACGTAGACGCAGGTTTGGGTTGTCTTCTTCAGAAACTAAGTCTTTTACTTTAATTGCTGCCGCATCAGTAAACTGCAATGGCAGAGCTGCATCATCACTCATTTTTTACTCCAAGCCGGTCAACCGGTAATTCAGCGTAAGCAGATAGCTTACTCAGATCAATTTACTAATTATCCGCCAGCTTAGTCATTGATTCAAGTCCTGTGTCGTAATTCAACACATTGTGCATACCAATCAATGCATTTGGTTTAATTGGTTCCGTGCTTTAGAATAGGCCTATTAAATAATTCAAGTTGCATGTAGATGACCAACCAAAAGTGGCCTCACTCAGCGCTACCTTATGGCTTGAGCCACCCTATCTAAGTAACTTGAAGTATGATAAGTCTCGTTTCAACGGTATTTAGTCGATTTATTTGTCCCTATTCAGGAGCCTTGCATGAGCCAATCTTTAAACTTATATAATGAAGCGCAACAGCTAATCCCCGGAGGCGTCAACTCACCAGTACGAGCATTTAATGGTGTTGGTGGTACGCCTTTATTTATTGAACGTGCTGATGGCGCTTATATTTTTGACGTTGATGGTAAAGCTTATGTTGACTATGTAGGCTCTTGGGGGCCAATGGTGCTTGGTCATAACCACCCTGCCGTCCGTGATGCCGTAATCAAAGCTGTCAATAAAGGCTTAAGTTTCGGTGCCCCAACTGCCGCAGAAGTGGAAATGGCAAAACTGGTTTGTGAATTAGTGCCTTCTATCGATATGATCCGTATGGTGAACTCAGGTACTGAGGCAACCATGAGTGCGATCCGCTTAGCACGTGGTTACACAGGTCGCGACAAAATTATTAAATTTGAAGGTTGCTACCACGGCCATGCTGACTGTTTATTAGTCAAAGCAGGCTCAGGGGCATTGACAATGGGAGAGCCTAACTCTCCGGGTGTACCTGAAGATTTCGTTAAACATACACTCACCTGCACTTATAACGATCTAGCATCGGTTCGTCAGGCTTTTGAAAATTATCCACAAGATATTGCGTGCGTCATTGTTGAGCCTGTTGCGGGTAACATGAACTGTGTTCCACCAACCGATGAGTTTTTACCCGGCCTACGTGCACTGTGTGATGAATTTAATGCCCTATTGATCATTGATGAAGTCATGACGGGTTTCCGTGTGGCACTCGGCGGCGCGCAAGATTACTATGGTGTACAACCTGATTTAACCTGCCTAGGTAAAATCATTGGTGGTGGTATGCCGGTTGGCGCATTTGGCGGTCGTTTCGAAGTCATGGAAAAACTTGCGCCGATTGGGCCTGTATACCAAGCAGGAACGCTATCCGGTAACCCAGTTGCAATGGCAGCAGGCCTTGCTTGTCTTAATGAGGTTGCACAGCCAGGTGTTCACGCGAGACTGACCGAGCTAACTGAAAAATTAGCCCGCGGTTTAAAACGCGTATCACAAGAGCAAGGCATTCCAATGGTGATCAACCATGTCGGCGGCATGTTTGGTATTTTCTTCACTGACGCAAAAAGTGTGACTTGCTACCAAGACGTCATGAAGTGTGATGTTGAGCGTTTTAAAACCTTCTTCCACCTTATGTTAGAGCAAGGTATTTATTTAGCGCCTTCCGCATTCGAAGCGGGTTTTATGTCTATTGCTCACAGCGATGAAGATATTGAGAAAACTATCGAAGCAGCAGAAGTTGCATTTGCAAAAATGAAAACTGCTTAACCTTTCTTTCACTCGGAGGCGATATCTTCGCCTCCTTATTTACGCCTTTACTCCCTCATTTTGTCGCGACTAGCGTTTCCTCATTAATGTTAAAGCGATTAGAGCACAACTTACAATTTCACAAGTTGAACCCGTCAAAGCATTGGGAACAAGTGCTGAAACAATAAAAAGTGGGGAATTAAAACGGCATATCCCAATTGGATAAGTAGTGAAAATATTTATAGCGATGCAAACAGTCTGCTGTTATTTCAAGTGTTGATCGTATAAGCTCCGCCTATAAAAAATGCCCCGCGAGTTGATACTCACGGGGCATTTTCATTTTACGGTACTAATTAATTATTACCGAACATTTCCTTCACCCAATCTGGTGCGTCTTCTTGGGCCGGTTGAGCGTTGTTATTTAAATCCCAAACTGGCTCTTGCTGTGCGGATGATTGGCATAATGCGTCTGGCGCCTCAGTCCAAATCGGCAATACGCGTCCGCCACCAAAGTCTGAACAGTTAAATTGACCATCAGGCATCACTTTCATATCCACAATCCCTTCAGGCTGACGATTAATCAACGCCAATGGTGTTTGATTATCCAAATAACGCTGATACACACGCAATGCACCGGTAGAGCCCGTTAACTGTGTTGGGCCCATTATTATCACGACCAATCCAGACAATGGCGATTTCTTTACCATCAATACCTGCATACCAGCTATCACGCAAGTCATTGGTTGTTCCCGTTTTACCCGCTAAATTATATTTGCCATATTTCTTCAGCAGTACTCGCCCAGTACCTTGTTGCACCACTTGCTGCATACCATAGAGCGTTAAATAAGCCGCTTGTGACGGTATTGCACGCTCAGCGGATGGATAGCTTTGATAAATTTCAGTGCCATCGCCATCAATAACAGAGCGTAATGCAGAAAGTTTAGCGCGGTTACCATTACCACCAATGGTTTGGTAGATTTGCGCCACTTCAGCCGGTGTTAAGTTAACCGCACCAAGTAGCATTGCGGGAACTTTTTCCATCGCACTCGCTGGCGCACCTAGGCGCACAAAGATATTAACTATCTGATCCAGCCCAACTTCTAGCCCTAAGTTTACCGTTGGGATATTCTGTGATTTCGCTAATGCATCAACCAACATCATTCCCCCTGTAAAATTGCGGCTATAGTTTCTTGGCCTCCAGACTTGATTCCCCACCTTAACGGATAATGGTTCATCTTTTAGCCATGTATTCAGGCGGAAACGATCAGGCTCATTCAATGCCGCTAAATAAACCGGTGGCTTCGCCAATGAACCAATATTACGACGCGCATTGAGCGCACGGTTGAAACCGGAATATTGTGGCTGTGAGCCACCCACCATCGCTCTAACTTCACCGTTAATGCGGTCAACCACGACCATCGCCCCTTCAATATCATTCAGTTTGCGATCTGCTCGTAGCTGAGCCACACCTGATTCCACCGCATTTTCAGCCGCAGTTTGTGCTACGGGGTCAAGAGTCGTAAAGATTTTTGCGCCAGAAAGCTCTTTAACTTTATCGCCCAGTTTTTCATTTAATTCCTGACGAACCATCTGCATAAAAGCAGGCTGAGAGGCGACAAGCCCTTCTCTTGGTTTTACTCCTAAAGGACGCGCGCTAAGCACTTGATACATTTCATTATCGATAACATTGCGTGTTTCTAGTATTTTCAACACGATGTTACGACGTTTAATCGCATTTTCTGGCTGCGTCCACGGGTTATTCTTTGTGGCACCTTGAACCATTCCAACTAATAACGCTTGTTGGTCTAGGCTTAATTCATTAATAGGGCGACCAAAATAATAGAGGCTCGCTAATGGGAAGCCACGAATTTCATCGTTCCCGTTTTGCCCTAAGAACACTTCATTGAGGTACAATTCAAGGATACGGTCTTTGCTATAGTTGTAATCTAGCAAGAGCGCCATAATGGCTTCATTCGCTTTGCGCCTGAATGTCTTCTCATTCGTTAAAAATAAGTTTTTAACTAACTGTTGCGTCAGGGTACTTCCCCCTTGCACAGATTTGCCCGCCGATAAGTTAGCGACAACCGCTCGACCAATAGAGTAAAGACTCACCCCATCATGTTCATAGAAGTTACGGTCTTCGGTCTCTATCAAAATTTTTACTAGCGATTCAGGGAAGTCTGACAACGGTAAAACTAAGCGCTGTTCATTATTCGCCGACTGCATCATGGTGATCAGTTTAGGATCTAACCGGAAGAAGCCAAATGAACGACCATTTTCCATGTTTTCAATTTTAGTTAAGATCCCTTGGTCAAACACCATGCGCGCCAATATTTTCCCTTCTTTCTGATCAGGGAAATTAAATGGACGCCGTAATATTTCAATCGTGTTGCCTTTAACGGAAAACTCACCTGAGCTAGTAATTTTCGTCACTTTACGGTATTGCATACCTTCCAGTAAGCGGATCATTTCAGCTTGGCTATAATCCATTCCCGGTTCAAGGTTAACCATCCGGCCATACACTGCCGCAGGTAAATCCCAAACCTTGCCATCAAGGCGTTCTTTGATTTGCTGGTTTAAATAAAAAGCATAGGCTCCAAGCAATACAGCAAAGACAATAAAAATTTTGACCAATAACCAAAACCAGCGCCATCGGCTTTTTGGCTTACGATTTTTGTTACCTTTGTTATTTTTGTTCTTCGCCATTAGCTCGTCCTCTTCATCATCGAGGTCTTGCTCATCAATATCATCGTCATCAAATAATTTTTCATCATAATCATAGTCATCACGGCGGCGGCGTGAATGAGACTGCTTTTTTTTCGTCGACGTATTTTTACGTCTACCAATAGGTTCAAAATCTTTACCGGACATGGTCGCTCCATATCACCTACATTCTTAACGTACTATCCTTGATTCTGACTTAAAATGTCAAAGCGTTCACAGAAGAAAGCTCTTAATTACATTTCATTACCTTACGCAGCAAATAATATCACTCCATCACCACGGACATCTATTAGAGCATAAAATAGCCTTGTTACGCACTTATCTTTGTCTGCACATCATTTGCATCGCTAAATTTTATCTCAAAAACTGCCAATGACATATCAACACGGCAAAAAAACAAAATAAACCCTATAAGCAATTAATAAAATTGAATATTTTTATCCGTGATACTTTACTTTCCAACTAAAAACACGCATACACGTAACACTCAATTAACCAATTAATATTTAAAGTAATTTTTACAGTTTACTCTATTATTCCATATCAAATAAAGCGTGTAGGATCCATATCAATTTTGTCGCGCAATGAGTGGATAAAAAATGCCTGAAGCTAGCTATAACTTTTTTCTGTTACGTTATGCAGATATTTACATCGATTTACTGACAGACAGTGAAACTCATGCCATGTCTGAGACATAGCACAACAACGCAAGATAAAAACGCTCTCAGTTAGACCGTCTATCACGACCCATATCTGGATTGAGTTGCTAGCGCACCTTATCCATACCAACAAAAAATTAGAAGGCTCAAATTGACTGATGATGCTTTTTCACGGCGTGTTTCGTGTATATCTCGCCTGTTTTTTCATTCGCTTCTATTTAACGCCCCTCGGTATTCATCGCTTTTTTAGTTTTATTGGTAGGTTGCGTATTAGCAGGATCATCTGGCCATAAATGTTTTGGGTAGCGACCTTTCATCTCTTTTTGTATTTCTCGATAGCTGCCCTGCCAAAAAGCCCCTAAGTCTTGGGTGATCTGTAATGGGCGCATCGCAGGTGATAACAAAGCAACCGCCACAACGACTTTGCCATGAGCAACCGTTGGGTTCGATGTCTGCCCATACATCTCCTGCATGCGGATCTCTATCATCGGGGGCTTATCTAAAGAGTAGTGAATGCTTACACGACTCCCCGAACCCGCTAAATAGTCCGTCGGTAAAGCCTCTTTTAACCATTTTTGTTGCTCCCATTCTAAACGATGCATCAGCAGCTCCCCGACATTGATTTCTTGAAGTTGCTTACGGTGAGTTATTCCATCTAAGTAAGGCGCAAGCCAAGCTTCTAAGGAAGCCAACAAAGCCTCATCAGCCACATCTGGTAAAGTGGTATCAGCAAACCAACGTTGAGCCAATTGGCAACGGATCCGAAACTGCTGTGCAAACGGGCTCCAATTTAAACTTTCTAATCCATTTTGCCTTAGCCAATGTAACAATGCCTGTTTAATTTGTTGTCTATCAGGATGGGTTAATCTTTCAGAGCGAACAACCAATTGCCCACATTGCAACCGTCGCCAAGCAATTAAAGTGCCTTTTTGTTCATCCCACTCGACGGTTTCCTGCTGATAAAACAAATCAGGACAAGCCGTCTGCAAGCTAGCGATCTCAATAGGGGTTGCTAGACTTATTTTGGCATCTGCTGAGGTTTCAGGTTGCCAAAGTGTTGGAGCGATTAGCCACTCATTTCCTAACAACGCGTCATTTTCATCTAACGATGCCCCTAATCCACTTGCTAGCTGATAGCGGCCTTGATGATCTCGACTTTTCGCAATACGGTCTGGAAAACCGCTCGCTAATAAAGTAGGTAACCACTCACTTATTAGCGAGACGTTTCTGCCAACTGCTGCTGTGACCGGATAACCACATAATAAAGTGGCACGTTTGCACCAACTCTCTGTAGGCTTATCCAAATAATAATAAATATCACTGTGAGCTTGGCGTGGAGGCTCTTCTAATATTGCCACTAATAACGCCGCTAATTTAATCACTTCATTATTTTGACTTTGCAAGGCCTTGTACAACACGGCGGCAGTGCGCACTGAACTTCCGAGTTCTGCGACTCCTCTTCCAAGCGGAGTTAGCTTGCCGTGTTGATCAATCGCCCCAAGTCGACTCAGCAACTCTTTCGCTGCGGCTATTGCGGGTTGTGGTGGCAGGTTTAACCATTGAAGCTGCTCCACCGCTTGGCATCCCCACTGCAACAGGGATAACCATAACGAACTTAAATCACTGTGTAATATTTCAGCTTCACTAAATTGTGCAGCTCTTTCCGCTTGCTCTTGACTGAATAAATGCCAACAAATACCGGCTTCTAACCGTCCTGCTCGCCCAGCCCGCTGCTGCATGGACGCTTGGCTAATACGCTGTTTAACCAGTTTTGTTAGTCCAGTGCGAGGATTAAATAAGCCTACTCGTTCAAAACCGCTGTCAACAACTAAGCGAATGCCTTCAATCGTTAAGCTAGTTTCTGCAATATTGGTCGCTAAAACGACTTTACGTTTGCCTTCAGGGGCAGGCTGAATGGCTTGCTGCTGCTCTTTTATTGATAGTGCCCCATACATTGGGCATAAAAGTATGTCCTCACTAACCATAGAAGCTAGCTCTGAGCGTGTTCGCTCGATTTCCCCCGCACCGGGTAGAAAAAGCAATAGCGAGCCACTTTCTTGTTGAAGTAATCGCCAAACCGCATTTGCCACCTCTTTGTGGAATAATTTATTCGCATTGATGGGGTAAAAATGCCTTTCGACAGGATAGGCACGCCCTTCGGATACGATCACGGGGGCATCAGGGAATAGAGCCACCAGCCCTTGATCATCCAATGTGGCCGACATCAACAAGATTTTTAAATCATCACGCAGTGCCTGCTGAGTATCAAGCAGTAGCGCCAAGCCTAAATCCGCTTGTAAACTGCGTTCATGAAACTCATCAAGAATGACTAAACCGACCCCTTCTAACATCGGATCATCTTGCAACATGCGAGTCACAACCCCTTCAGTCACCACTTCGATACGTGTGTTTACACTAACTCGGCTTTCAGAGCGCATGCGCAACCCTACCGTGTTACCGATATCTTCGCCTAGCTGCTCGGCTAACCGTTTAGCGACGCTACGAGCCGCAATTCGTCTCGGCTCCAACATGATAATACGTCCGTCAATCACCCCACTTTCTAATATTAGCCGAGGTAAAACGGTTGATTTACCCGCCCCTGTAGGGGCATGTAATAACACTTGCGGAGATTGCTGTAAGGCCGTAAGTAAGGAATCACTAACGTCATAAATCGGTAACACGCGGCTGATAACTCCAATGGTATTTAACATTTTCAGGCAAAGATTGTAGCATTGCTGCTTATTTCCTGAATACTGATTGCGGAGACAATATGGAGTTTATTCCCCCGTTACAACCAGCCACACTGATCAAACGCTACAAGCGCTTTTTAGCGGATGTCGTTACACCTGACGGTGAAGTCATGACTATCCACTGTGCCAATACGGGGGCGATGACTGGCTGTGCAACGCCCGGAGATAAAATTTGGTATTCAACATCGAATAACTCAAAACGCAAGTACCCACACAGTTGGGAAGTGACACAAACGTCACAAAATCATCTAATTTGTATCAATACATTACGAGCTAATCAGATCATTGCCGAGGCGTTGGCGCAAAAAACCATTCCAGAATTATCCGAATATAGTGTAATAAAGCCTGAGATGAAATACGGTTCTGAAAATAGCCGGATTGATTTCTTTTTATCTGGAGATGGGCTACCCGATTGTTTTATCGAAGTAAAATCTGTCACGTTATTGGAAAATAACCATGGCTATTTTCCCGATGCTGTGACTGAACGCGGACAAAAGCATTTACGAGAGCTAACAACAATTGCTAAAGAAGGAAAAAAAGCCATACTGTTGTTTGCAGTTTTGCATACGGGGATCTACGAGGTCTCGGCAGCAGCCCATATTGATAAGCAATATGCCACACTTTTTGAAAGAAGCTATCGAAAATGGTGTTGAAGTACTGTGTTATCAAGTAGATATCAATACGCAAAAAATGCTATTGGGTAAAAAAATTAAGTTTACACCTATCAAATAATGATAGTTTATTCGCTGCTCAAAGCGAAGACGCATGGGTTCTGGAGGCTTAAAAAGGAATAAACACGCGCGCCTTCACAGCATTACAAAACTCATTGCATGAACGATTGCCAAGAGGGCACTCTTCTGCTATTTATAGCGACCTTAATTTTTCCCCCCTTTGGGGTTTTGTGAAATTTGCGTGTGTAGGAGAAGCATTATGCAAGAAGGGCAAAAACGTAAGACATCGTCCTTAAGCATTCTCGCCATTGCTGGGGTTGAACCCTATCATGAAAAAGCTGGCGAAGAGTACATGAACGAAGCCCAGTTGGCGCATTTTAAGCTCATTCTCGAAGCATGGCGCAATCAACTCAGGGATGAAGTAGACCGGACAGTTACTCATATGCAAGATGAGGCAGCTAACTTTCCAGATCCTGTTGATCGGGCAGCCCAGGAAGAGGAATTCAGCCTTGAATTACGCAACCGGGACCGTGAACGTAAGTTGATTAAGAAAATCGAGAAAACACTGAAGAAAGTCGAAGAAGACGATTTTGGCTTCTGCGAATCTTGTGGTGTGGAAATCGGCATCCGTCGTTTGGAAGCCCGCCCTACCGCTGATTTGTGTATCGACTGTAAAACATTAGCAGAAATTCGCGAAAAGCAAATGGCTGGCTAATCACTGATTATGGAGTCCTTAACGGCGCACTAACCTTGCGCCGTTATAAGGAAATCTAGTAATGAGCACCTCCACTTCACCCTATATTGGTCGCTTTGCACCATCTCCATCAGGTAACCTTCACTTTGGTTCACTCGTCACCGCCCTAGGTAGCTATTTGCAAGCACGCTCGCAAAAAGGTAAATGGCTGGTGCGTATTGATGATATTGATCCCCCAAGGGAAGTTCCCGGCGCGGCTGATAATATTCTAAAAACGTTAGCGCATTACGGCTTATATTGGGATGATCAGGTACTGTACCAATCAAAACGTCATGATGCCTACCGTGCTGCATTAGATGACCTTCGCCAACAAGGCAAAAGTTACTACTGCACTTGCTCACGGCAACGTATCAAAGCATTGCAAGGGCATTACGATGGTCATTGTCGCAACCTCCATCTTCCAGACCATCAAGCGGCTATTCGATTAAAACAAACTCACCCCGTTTATCAATTTACAGATAGGCTCAGAGGCGAAATTGTGACACCAGCCAATGTCGCTGAAGAAGATATTATTATTCATCGTAAAGATGGTTTGTTTGCTTATAATTTAGTCGCTGTTGTTGATGATCATTATCAAAATGTCACTGAAGTGATGAGAGGCGCAGACCTAATCCCTACCACCTCACAGCAAATTTCGTTATATCACCACCTTTCATTGCCTGTTCCTGATTATGCCCATTTACCGCTGATCCTAAATCATGATAATAATAAGCTATCAAAGCAAAATCATGCCACAGCACTGCCGATGACGGATCCTCGCCCAGTAATATGCCATGCACTAACATTACTGAATCAACCGCCAATCCAGTACTGGCGTGATTTGAGTACCGATGAGATTTTAAAAACCGCAACGGATAAATGGCAGCTAGCGGCGATCCCATCTCATGATATTATTGACAATGCTTATGACTGAATATGACTTTTATGCGTTTAAGCATTCTCAAAGAAAGGCCAGTAAGCTATGATTAGCCGCTTATTTTGTTTAATGAATATTCGTAATGATATCGAGGTGTACTATTTTTAACCGAGTAGCAAATTTCTGCCGTAATATTTTTATCGCGAAATGACAAGGACACGCGTGACGCACAGGCAGCCGGTGAAAGGCCAGTCACTTATTCTGACACTGCGACAGCTCAGTCCGTAGAACAGAACGCTAAACAAACAAAAACCACGGTTCGTCAGTCCAAACGTGCCGGTATTCAGGCAGAGAAATCAGAGACAATGACGACTGAAACAGATGAAAATATCACTGTAATTCCTCGTTCAGAGCATACTATTTCACGTAGTGATATTAGTGATAATGCGCTGAAGGTACTTTATCGCTTAAATAAAAATGGCTATGAGGCCTACCTCGTTGGCGGTGGTGTACGTGACTTACTCCTTGGTAAAAAACCCAAAGATTTTGATATTACAACTAATGCAACGCCTGAGCAGATCCGCAAACTATTTCGTAACTGCCGGCTAGTCGGTCGTCGATTCCGTCTCGCCCACATTATGTTCGGGCCAGAGGTCATTGAAGTTGCCACTTTCCGCGGTCACCATGACCAAATTGAGTCGGAAGATAAAAACCGCTCCCAGCAAGCCAAAAATGGCATGTTGCTACGGGATAATATTTTCGGCTCTATCGAAGAAGACGCAATCCGCCGTGACTTTACCGTCAATAGCCTTTACTACAACATTGATGACTTCTCTGTTCGTGACTATGTGGGCGGCTTAAACGATCTTAAAGCGGGCATTATTCGCCTTATTGGTGACCCAGAGACTCGTTATCGCGAAGATCCTGTTCGCATGCTACGTGCGGTGCGTTTCGCCTGTAAATTGGATATGCGTATTGAGCCAAATACGGCGCAACCAATCCAACATCTGGCACCGCTATTGCGCGAAATTCCTTCAGCAAGGCTATTTGAAGAGTCACTGAAACTGCTACAAGCGGGTCAAGGTTATGCAACCTATAACATGCTAAAAGAGTACCACTTATTTGAGCAACTGTTTCCGGTTATCAGTAGTCGCTTTACCAATAACAATGATTCGCCAATGGAAAAAAATCATTGATCAGGTACTCAAAAATACTGACTTTAGGCTCAAAAATGATAAACGGGTTAATCCTGCATTTTTATTTGCAGTCATGTTATGGTATCCCGTTACGGAACATGCAGAAAAGCTGTCTCAAGAAGGTGGGCTTGCCTACTATGATGCTTTCGCACTGGCGATGAATGACATACTTGATGAGCAGTGCCGTTCGATTGCGATACCTAAACGTATCACCACCACCATGCGTGATATTTGGCAATTGCAATTACGCCTTCCTCGCCGCCAAGGGCGCCGAGCGAATAAATTAATGGAGCATCCAAAGTTCCGTGCTGCATTTGATTTATTAGAATTAAGGGCCAATGTTGAACGGAGAAATGAGCTTCAAGAGCTTGCTGTCTGGTGGGATGAGTATCAGCGTTCCAATAATACTAAGCAGCGTGAGATGATAGCTGAGCTAGGTAGTGCGCCAGTGCGTAAACGCCATCGCCCACGCAAGTCATCATCAAGCGCCCATAAACCAAATAAAAATCAGGGGTCATAGAATGGAGTTGGTCTATATTGTTATTGGCAGTAACCTTGGCGAGCCATTGAAACAGGCTCAACAGGCTATTGATGCGTTAAATGCGCTCCCAAACAGCCGTATAGTCAACACCTCTTCGATCTATCGTAGTAAACCGCTGGGGCCACAAGATCAAAACGATTTTCTTAATATGGCGGTTGCACTTGAAACTGAGCTTGAGCCAGAAGCGTTGCTTGATCATACACAACGCATTGAGCTGGAGCTTGGTCGAGTTCGCAAAGCTGAGCGTTGGGGCCCTAGAACGCTCGATCTCGACATTATGCTTTTCGGCAATCATATTATTAATACCCCACGATTGACCGTACCTCATTATGGGCTAAAAGAGCGGGAATTTATGTTATACCCGCTCAATGACATTGCCCCTGATCTGATTTTTCCTGATGGCGAACCGCTATCAGAAAGGCTCACACTCGTCCCACGTAATGGCCTCACCCTTTGGGATATTACAACCTAAACAGTGAACCTCCTAAACAGGAGGGGTCGTCAGTGGGATCTTTTCCGGAGGTTATTATAATGAAACCAATTTCTCTGGCTACTCTGGGTCAGTTTAAAAAAGACAAACACAAATTTTGCTACCATGACGGCTTACGATGCCAGCTTCGCTCAGCTATTTGCAGAGCAAGGTATCCAAGTCATGCTCGTCGGTGACTCCCTTGGTATGACCATACAAGGCGAATCTAGCACCCTCCCTGTTACCGTAGAGCAAATCGCTTATCACACTCGCTGTGTACGCAAAGGTGCACCAGACGCATTTATTATCGCTGATATGCCTTTTATGAGTTATGCCACCCCTGAACAAGCTTGTGCTAATGCCGCTATTCTGATGCAGGCTGGTGCAAACATGGTAAAACTTGAAGGGGGTTGCTGGCTATGCGATACCGTCAAAATGCTGTGTGAACGTTCCGTTCCCGTATGTGGGCATTTAGGGCTAACGCCACAAGCCGTCAACGTTCTTGGTGGCTATAAAGTACAAGGTCGCGATGAGGTTACCGCCAACCAACTCATGAAAGATGCCATTGCGCTAGAAAATGCGGGAATACAGCTTTTGGTTCTTGAGTGTGTTCCTACCTCACTAGCTAATAATATTACAGAAGAACTACTCCTTCCGGTTATTGGTATCGGTGCAGGCAATGGTACTGATGGGCAAATTCTTGTCATGCATGATGCATTAGGCATTACGGCCCGCCCTCCTAAGTTTGCCAAGAACTTCCTTGCTCAAGCAGGCAATATTCAAGATGCAGTTAAACTGTATATTCAAGAAGTTGAAGCAGGGATCTACCCTAGTGAAGATCATTCTTTTGAATAATTTTATTACGGCTCAATAATAAGGAATTCACCTATGCTTATCGTCGAAACATCTCCCATTCTTCGCCGTGAGATCCGCCGCTGGAAGCTAGAAGGTAAACGTATCGCTCTTGTACCAACCATGGGCAACCTGCATGATGGACATTTAGCTTTAATTGATGAAGCGAAACAACAAGCTGATATTGTAATTGTCAGCATTTTCGTTAACCCTATGCAGTTTGATCGCCAATCCGATTTAGCCAATTACCCTCGAACCTTGCAAGAGGATTGTGAAAAGCTGAAACGTCGCGATATCAATCTCGTTTTTGCCCCTTCTGTGAAAGATGTTTACCCTGAAGGAATGGCGCAACAAACTTTTGTTGAAGTGCCTGAATTATCATCAATACTTGAAGGTGCGAGTCGCCCTGGGCATTTTCGCGGTGTATCAACAGTCGTTACCAAACTGTTTAATTTAGTCCAACCTGATTTAGCGTTTTTTTGGTGAAAAAGATTTCCAGCAATTACAGCTAATTCGCAAAATGGTGAGTGACCTTTCTTTTGATATACAAATTGTCTCTGTGCCTACCGTCAGAGCGAAAAATGGGCTTGCATTGAGTTCAAGAAATAACAATCTATCAGCAAGTGAACTCAAAATAGCACCACAACTATATAGCATTATGCAACAGGCGGCAGAGAAGCTAATTGCAGCCCCTGACAACGTTGAAGCGATTATCCAAGAAATCGATGATTCGCTTCGCCAAGCAGGTTTTACCCCTGATGAGCTATTTATTCGTGATGCCGAAACCCTTGCTCCATTGAGCAATATAAGTCAAAAAGCGGTCATCTTAATGGCAGCTTGGTTAGGGCAAACCCGTTTGATTGATAATTTACAGGTTGACCTACCCACAGTTTCAGCTTAAAAAAACAAGCAAACACAGCATGACGATTAAAAATGGTAGACAATAATTATGTTTAGAAAAATGTTACAAGGTAAATTACATCGGGTTAAGGTCACACAAGCCGACCTTCATTACGAAGGCTCTTGTGCTATTGATCAGGATTTTATGGATGCCGCTGGGATCCTCGAATACGAAGCCATTGATATTTACAACGTCGATAATGGAGAACGTTTTTCTACTTATGCAATTGCAGGTGAAAGAGGTTCTAAAATTATTTCAGTCAATGGTGCCGCTGCACGTCGTGCTGCTGTTGGCGATAGATTGATTATCTGCTCATACGTTGATATCAAAGATGAAGATGCTCGTCACCATAAACCCAAAGTCGCTTACTTTGACGGTGACAATATTATGAGCCGTGTTGCCAAAGCAGTTCCTGTACAAGTCGCTTAACGCTATATCCCCCAACGGCAGTTAGCTTGTTGGGGGTTACTTAGCTTCCTTTTTTAGCCAAGCAAGAAAATATAGCTTTCATTTCGTTATTTGATCTTTTTCTATAACATTAAAAATTATTATATTAATCTCATTAATACCTCTAGAAAATATCATTTAAATCACCATAGCTAATAAAAAAGATAATTATTTAACATCCCAATTTATATTAGATTGAAAAAAACATCACATAAAGGGGATGCTATGAATGATAATAGAAACAAGAAGACGTTTGGACTGTTATATACTCTAAAGATCCAATTTCAAAATATGCCTTCGTTTTCCAGTGGCTTTATTTATGCAAATAAAAAAAAATCAAATCGAAATATTGATTACTGTTGATGCTATTAGTGAAGATGGAGAGCCTTATTTTAATAATGAACGAGAAGTGCAAGATGCCACTTATCTGTGTTCATTTTTTGATGGTAAACCCTTAAATCAAAATTGGCAAATTTCGAATGAAAAAGGGCCATTTTGTAAAGCAGTTAAGTATGACACAACTCTATCAAGGCGGGAGCCACCAACCCTACGAACGATAACCCGCTCGACATTTCAAATATCCAAGTTTATTTCATCCGACATTGTTAACCCCGCCTTAGAAATCGCAGTAGGAATTAATATTCCTGGAATAGGCAATTTTGACACCTCAATGAATGGAACACCTACTTTAAATTCAGGCTCTGTCTTTAAATCACCTAGCCGAATTTCAGTAAGCAGGATATCCCCTATCGATTATACAGATAATAGAAATGTTATGGTGATTGATAAAGGTTGGAAATATATCATGACCGATGCATTATTCCGCAATGGTAGCAATCGGCACTCCAGCTCTTATCGGAATTATGCAGCCATTATTCGCTATAAAAAAATATCTATTATTACAGCCAACAAATATAACATTATCGAAAAAAGGGTCTCGCCTACATTGCCTTATAGTGCTCCTTATAAAGATTGGTTTTATGGTACGACCATGCCCCATGCAATGAATTATGCCACCGATGATCAGGCGCTCGGTGCATACTTAACGAGTTGGTTTATTGAGACTCGAGATAGAGTCGGCTATTTTCACGCAATTAACGAAGGTTGGACAGAGCTAACCCACAAGAAAAAGCCTCCACTCTATTTTACAAGCATGAGAAATGGTGAATTTAATAAAAAAAATACGTTTTCTGTGTGGCCACAATTTAGCAACGATATGCCTAAACTTGCCCGCTTTTCAAATAATAATCAAAATAGTATCACCCTTGTTTGCCATCAAATCAATTTAGTGGATCACATTCCTCTCTATCTCGGTGCTGAATGCCGCGCTCAATCAAACACATCCTTAGCAAGCCATGTTGAAATTGTTGATGAGTTTGGCAATGAAGGCATCATGACTATTGAGTATCGCCATAATATTGATGGGGAAATTACTGTTTAAATCCGTTTTGTTAAAAGTGGCACTATTGATCTTTTAGCTTAAAATATTTGGAGCCAAAATGCTTAACTCACCCCCAGCTAAAAAATTCAAACAAATCAACCATCTTAGCATTCATTTTAAAGATAATCCGACTAATATTCATTCGGTTATTTATGCAAATGGATATAATCAAGTTGAGGTTATTGTTACTGCTGAAATCTTAGATGAAAATAATGACGCTTTTTTTGAAAATGAAAAAGAATTTAGAGACTGTATCTATTTTTGTTCCTTTTCAGATCAACAACTACTCGGTGATGAATGGATAATCTCTGAACATCGGGGAGACTATTGTAAAGCCGTACAGAATGAGATTACTCACATAAAAAATGCATCTATAGAGGCCATAAGAAGCACAAAAAGGATCAGTGCCTCATATTACTTCTCACTGAAAGAGATCAATCCCGGACATGAAATTGCAGTCGGGGTGAGAATCGATGGTGAAGGTTTATTCAATACCTCACAAAATGGCACTTTAAATCATAAAGGAGAAATTATTTTTATTGCGCCTAAGCGGGTTATCATTCAAGGAATTAAAAAAATTGATTATGATAATAATGAAAACATCACTATAACAGATAACGATTGGCAGGAAATCTCAAAAAATATTTCATTTCATATCAGTAAAGGGGCGATACTGGGGAATTATGAGCATAATTACGGGGTCATAAGACGTAAAACATTTAAAATTACAACGCATAATAAATATAAATTAAAGTATAAATCTCCTGTATATAGCTTACAACATATCCCTAAAATTAAAGATTGGTACCATAATCACGTGATGCCCCATGCAATAAAGATCGTTGGAGGGCCTTATTATAGCGGAATTTATGTTAATAGCTGGTTTATAGAGCCTAATAATATAGAGATTGGCTATTCCAATATATTAAATAAAGGGTTAAATAGGATTATAAAAGATATCCGCCAATCTCTTTATTGTACTGAGGAAAAAGATGGCCGATTTGTAGGCGATACAACTTATGCGATTTGGCCTCGGCTGGAAGGAAATCTCGGTCCTCTTTGGTCAAACACCACCTTAGATAAACACGCCATCACTATCGTCTGTCATCAAATGTATCTTAGAGATAAGAAACTCTATTATTGGGGATATTATTGCCCTGCCCCCTATCATGTGGCCGACCCTCTGCAAATTTTTATTATCGATGAGTATGGTAATAGGGGGAATATTAATATTGTATTTGAAGAGGATATGTATGGTACTGTCAGCGTTTAAATAACCACTTTAAGAAAAACGAGTCTTTATTATTTTCGTGCAACCGATTTTTATCATGACATTATAGCCAATAGATAGGCGGGGTATTTTGTTTATTCATCATTGTAGGGGATGATCTGCTCATCCCCTTTTGCTATCGTTTAGTTAAATTGCAAAACAAATTGTGCCGTCGCTTCTGCTTTCCCTGCTTTGACAGAATTACCATAACGGTAATATTCCGCTTTCAGGGGAACACGCGTTTCACCTTTTTCTAAATCAGCTAATTTAACAAACTCCTGATTAACTAATACGTTATCATTGTTTAATGGTGATTTTACAACAAACCCAATACCACTGGCATTATTACCTTGCCCTTCATTATCGATTTTAATCACTGCATCTTTGCCATTATAACTCGCTGTATTGTTTGCAATGAGCTTGATCTTCGCTGAAACATTCCCCGTACAGACGATATTAATATGTTCCTCAACAGATGACGGCGTTGTCGGGAACCCTACGGATGGGAATGCCGTGGTCGGTACCCGAGGTAACGTAAATGACAAATCGGTATTTTTAGCTTCACAAGATGTCGGCGCACTTGTCACTTTTCCTTTTAGTCGATAAGTATAACCAACTTTTGTCGAGCCACCACCTGGGTCAAACCGTTTAATGAGTATCGCCCCAATCACCGAATTATCAAAGGATGTTGCCGTCGGGTTATCTTTACCGGCATAAAAAATAACCGTTGCATCTATAGGCATAAGTGCACCTTCAGGAACAGGCAACACTTGTCCTGGACGATTTGTAAAAGGCAATTCTGATTTACTTTCAATTAAGACATAGACGATATTTACGGGGCCACCAGCATGCACATGGTAAGCGGGCTTCCCATCAATTTCGCCATAATATCTCGCTATAATGCCGCTGCCTTCACCGTATGTTGCATAAGCATAGACTTGTGAGTCAGGCCCACACTGCGCGACACCACCTCGTCCACTCTCTCGCACAAATGTATAACGAGCAATCTCGTCGTTCTTTTTGATCGCACCACTTAATTTAATGTCCACCATTGCGCGCATTGCAGAGTGATTTTGACCATCCCCTCCTTCAACACAATTCTGAGCCGCAATACTGCTATTTATCCCAGAGAACATTAACACCACGCTGAACGCTGCTGCATAGCCCCAATTAATCTGTTTTCTCATTATTCTTACTCCTTTCAGCGGCATTCTGAATTCAGGATATAAAGCCCATTTGTTGGCATGGTATTTTCGATGTTGTAATCTACATCACAGGATTCATTAGCACCCTCATTTTTCCAATTAACTTTAATGCGTCCTTTAGGCTTATCTGCAACTAAATACAAGGTATTAAAGTTAGAAACGAGATGAGTCGCTTCATCTTCTGTAACAGCTTTTGCACCTACCGGTAATTCTTTATTCGTTGGATGCTGTAACTTAAATAATAACTTGTAGCCTTTTTTAGCGTCAAAATCAGCCAGTATCAAAGCGCCCTTTGTTGGGATAACATTATTAATAATGTTATTTTCAATTTCGGTATCTTGTGGGATAGTTTTTTGTATCAATCGCCAGTGTATTTTTACGATATGGCGCCATTCCCGGAACAATCGCTAAACCGTAAGCGTTAGTTTCAACTGACTGCCCATTAATAATACCGACACCTTGTGTCCCTTTGGTAAGAATCAATGCGCTTGTATCTTGCATTGAAGGTGCTAATACCACACCGTATTGAGTGCCAACAAATGCACCACTAATACCGTAATTAAAGTTTTTATGGCTATCGTTATAAGCGTACCCTGCATTAACGACTGCATAAGGGGAGCGATAAGAGCTACTTAATCCCCCTGAATAGCCCATACCTTTATTACCGTAGCCTTGATAAATATCCCACGTTCCACGATATAATTCGCCATAGCTGCCACTTAAACGTGCTGTTTGTGAAGTACGATGCTGGTCATCCGTTGATATGCCATAATTCACACTCATTGTGTTATTTAACACATCGAACGGAATACTGACATTTAAACTCAAATTGTATGAACGGCTGTTATCATTTTCAAAATTGTCTACCTTTTGAATAGGTGTAATAGACACTGTAATGAACCTTATCGATATTACTGTTAAAACCAACATTATAAGATTGTTGTTTATGACCACTTGAATACTCATAAACAACACTATTTAAGTTAATCGAGCTTGAGCTATCGAGTATTGGTTGAGAAAGAGATACGGGTGTATTCATTTTTTAGTTTTTCATAGCTGCCACGGTATTTTTCCTCATAAAAGAATGCGTCCATCTATATTCATAAAATCAGCATCAAAATGACGGAAACCCGCTAAAGCTAAGCTCGTATTCGTTTGTCTCAATATGTTTTGAGTAATTGACTCTAAATGCATTACCACTCAACGTAGATTGATTATCAACATCAGTACGAGAGTGGCACAACATCCGTTGTAATTGCGCCAACCTCACCTAAGTTAAACCCTGTACCGATTGCATATGATTGGTATTTTTTAGCGTAGAGTGCACCACCAAAAAACGGTCACAAAGTCTGTTAATCCATAATAGATTTCAGCTTCATTCACATAACGGCCATCACCGTTATTATTCCCATCATATTCACCACTAGAGAAACTGTATTTAATACTGCCTTTTCGCTCTAAAAAAGCAATTGATGAGAAAGGAACAATAAAGTTAACTTCATTACCATTTGCTTCTTCTACTGTGACATATAGATTGCCACCATTACTCATTGGATAGTAATCTGTAATTTCAAATGGCCCAGCAGGCACACTTTTCTTATAGATAACTTGATCATTTTGTACAATAGTCACGATAGATTCAGAATTAGCGATACCATTTACGCTTGGCGCATAACTCGTTAAGTTATAAGGTTCCATTTGCCTATCTGATGCTAATTTAACCCCTTTAAATTTAAAAGAATCAAATAATTGCGAGCTTGTATATAAGTCCCCTAGTGTTAGCTCACTTTTTATTATATTAATGTTTCTTGATAAGGTGTTGCTAATATTATTTCCATTTATTCTTATCGTGCCGATTGTTGGCCCATGTGGAATAATTACGATAACGCCATGAGCCTATGTTAATTTTCGTCTGAATATTACCATAATAGTTATCATCGACTTTACCGCCTTCATAGGTGTTAAAAAGCCGAAAAAGAGTAATTTAAAAATACAGCAGGAATGCCATCATCCCACTGTGCTTCTTCAGCTTTTCTTATGCGCTGCTGATTAATCATTGATTGCGGAACAGTCATTGAATACACTTTAGTATTTAAATCAAGTGACTGTGTCATATACTCAATATCATTAATATTGAAGCATTCTTGATCACCTTTTAAGGTCTTATGAAAATCTATACCAAAACTTTCCCAATCCGCAAAACTAAAACAAGGTGTAAGTTGTTCTCCACCATCTGCCCGAGGCATCATCACAAAGCTAATTTCTTTATTAAGAATTAAATTATTATTAATGAAAAACCTGACATGGTATTTCCCTGGTGCTATATCATTTTCCCTAAACACATCCAGATCTTCATTAGTCAATTGCGTATCTGTACCTGCAATATTTAACAAGCTAGGTGGATAATAATCAGCAGCCCCGCATTTCAAATGACAATGAAGCGAATACAATAGCCATAAACAGAGGTGAATATGGATACTTTTTATGATAAAGACGATTCATAGGCCTTTACTCTACTTTATTAGATTATTATTTTATAAGATATTGACTATCTAACCCTTTACCATAATCATTGATATAGTTTAGAGAAACCTTATTGGAACTAGCCCCTAAATTAGAAACATTAATTACTGTTTCAGAGCGTGGTTCTAAATAGCTTGGTGCTTCGACTTCTCTGTTATTAATTTTTATTTTTGCAATGTTAATATAAAATGGTGTTGGGTTAACAACCTTGACTCCAGCGGTAGAGCGAGACCAAGTTAACTCATTGACAACATCTTCAAGCTTTTTATCGGATAATGCTGTAGGTCGATAAATTAGCTTTATTTTGTTTGTCATTGAATAACGTAAAACGTTTTCTAAATCCTCACTACTCGGTGCCACAAATTTTACATTTAGCCAATATAATGCTTCTTGGTCACTCGGTAATGATGCTATTTTAGTCAGTTGAATCGTGTTTTTTTGCTCAGATTTTAGCTTAATTAATGGAGGTGTTACTGCAAAATCTTGTGTTATTTTTCCATTTTTATCTTCCACCCAAGATTGAAGTAAATAATTCCTATTTTTATCTGTATTAAATGCAACAACACCTTCGCTATTCTCTTTTTCGTGATAAATAACACGCGTTGTTTCTAAACCAAAGCCAGCATAGCTGGTTGAACTAGCAAGAAAACACAATAACAGTGTAGGAACTATTTTTTTCATAAACATAGGATGTCCTCCAAGAAAAAAAGTAACGCAGATTAATAATTGATAATCTGCGTTATCAAATTATTTATAAGTAATTTTATAATTTAATGTTGCGTCTGCTTGGCCTGCTTCTACGTCATCGTCTGTACTTACATACTTAGCAATAAAAGTTCCAGTCCATTGAGCACTGTTACCATTTACTTTTATTTCTTCACTTTTACTACCATTAATTTTTAATGGCTTGGATAGGTCATCTTCATTGTAAATACGGATACCCACATTTTTTGCAACGCCAGCACTACCTTTATTGTCCAGTTCTAAAATAGTTTTATCAAAACGGTTTTCATGACCCGTTAAATTGATAGAGATAGTACCTTGATCAGGACAGTCAATTAATTTAATTTTTAATTTACCATCACCACCAGTACCACCAACCTCATCACCTTCCTCAGTAAACTCACTAGTAGCAAAACGTCCCATTTTTACATCAGCATTTGGTGAGTTAGTATCATTCAGGCTAATAGTGCATGTAGCATTATAAATAAGTCCTTTAAACTTAATCGTTCCACTTTGCTCTTCTGCTGTTGCTGAAAAAGCAAATGCTGAAGCAATAACAGCCATAAAAATATTTCGAGTTGATAATTTTTTCATTGATATACCTTTACACTCTACATAGTAATTAATAGTAATGTTAATTATTCAGCGCGTAATTAATAAAATAGTATAGATATAGGTAAATATCGCTATTCTAAAAATTAATGCGAGAACATATTAAAGACTTATATACACAAATAAGAAATAGTTAAAAATTCATGTTACCCGACTGGTGAGTAACATGTAAAAGGAGTATATAACATTAAAGTAGTATTTGATTTGTGTAAGTTTTTCAAAACGTAAATTTTAGAGGTGACAAAAAAACAACTCACACATCACAACTCATTGTTATATAGGAATATTATTTTTTGATCTTCATCAAAAAATGAATAATTAAAATTATATACCTAAAATTACTTTATTATCATACGGTTATGTATAACTGTTTTTACTTACCTATATTGAACATCTTTATCTGCTCTGTAGTACTTTTTTACATTTATTGCGGGTAAAAATATAGTTTCCTTGTTGATTATTTTAACTTTTATAATAATTTGGTTTTCTAAATAAAAAATAAGGCTAAGATAAATCTCACTCATTTATCTTGGCTTTATTCAATAATTTTTTTCTTATCTTTATTGGTAAACAATATCGATAGTCATGGAGGCATTTGCAAAACCAGGTGTTACTTTTTCATTTATTTGTTTATAGTAACCCCGCATAAAAATATGAATGTCACCCTCACTCTTTACACTATTAATAATTTCATTTCGTACATTGAGCGTTAATGCTTTCCAATTATTTTTATCCATTGAATATTCTGTTTCTATCCCAACCCCCGTTGCAACGCCATCGACCGCATCAAGCGCTAAGACACTAGATTGACCAGAATAACTGTTACCTTTAGGTATAAATATCACTGGAATATTACTTGGACATTTCAAGCTAATTGACCAATCCGCCTTTGGGCTAGTCGAACCAACGCTGCCTCCCAAACCTGTAGAGCTTAAATAAATATCCCCTAAATTAATATTTTTAGTTTGGTTAGAACTTAAATCACAAGTTGAAGCTTTTACAGCACCTGTGATGTTGACTAACACATCGTAACTGTAAGCATGGTTTATAGTTAACCCGAAATAACTCAGCAATACTATCCGCAGTATTTTTTTAGTGGTCATATTAATTGGCCTGTACGACAAAGGTAACCGAAGCGTTTGCTTTACCTTGTGTAATTTTACTATTGGTTTGAACATAACGAGCACGCACTTTTAATTCAGTATTTCCCTTATTAATAGCTTCATTCTGCATAAAGTTATATAGCGTATTAATATCTCGGTTGACCCAATTGTGGAGACTATTTTCATAGCTTTGTAATTCAATTGCAGCTCCCGTTGAATATCCATCACCTTTATCAAGCGATAAATAACGGCCATTAGATTCTGAAACACCTTGAAATTGGCCATTTAATACACTCATTTTATCTGGGCAATCAAACTCAAGTGTAAATTCAATCCATTCAGACTGGGAATTTATTGCACTGCCAAAACCTCTAGGACTATTAGTTAGCCAAGTTCCTAAATCAACACTGATATTCCGTGTTTTGATACCACAAGTCGAATGTTTAATGCTTCCTGTATAATTGACCATTACTGTTGCAGAGGCCGAATTAATCAGAATAGGGATAAGGAATACGAGAAAAAAATAACGTATTAGATTGTAACCTTGTCTCATGGTATCAATCCTTTAGTCATAAGCAAACGTTAGTGTTAATGCTGCATTCCCTGAACTCGCTTTAACCTTTTTGGCCGTTTTAACATATTCAAAACGCAATGGAACGGTATAATTCTTTTTGCCTGCTTCCGTACGAAATAGAAGCTGATGATTATCGGTAACAACGTTTTTATCACCACCAACTTTTAATGCCGGAGAGCCATTATGAAAAACCTGCACGCCATAGCCAGGTGAGTCCGAGTTATCTGTTAACTCGATGAAATCACTGCCTATTTTAGAGGCTCTTCCATATTCACCTAATGTCATATAAACACGCATCTCAGCATTACAACTCATCTCAATACTTTCTTCTGCTAAACCAAACCTATAGCCAACATCAAACCTATTTACCCTATTTAGATCATGTTCCCCTAAATCGATATTTAATCTTTTTGTATTGATATTACAAGTAGAGGCTGTCGACTTTAAATGAGTATAGCTACTATCTATAAATCCATCATAAGTATATTGGGGATCATCTTCCTTATAACAGGTAAAAAATGCCCGAGCATCGCGAGAGATCTTTGTATCACCTTTTGGCGGGATACCATCAACTCTGACTCTTGCAAAGGCAATTTCAATCCTAACCTCAGTATCAGGTTTTTCTAAACCAAAAAGGCCACTTCCATACCTATCTTTTATTGGATACCACTCAGGATCACCATCCTCTCTAATTCCCCAAGCATAACCAACGCCTTTAACATTTCCAGCATAAACAGGGAACGCTTTTCCTCCAAAATTAACTGTTAGGCCTGTTGCGTACCTAGCATCATAAAATATCATTTCGGTAAACTTCCCTTGCTCTTTCGGGTTATTAAGGTTGCTTTGACAAACTGTTCCTGAATATATTTGCCATCCCTCCCCGATAATCGTTCCCGATGCGACCTCTCCCGCAGCATCATCAAACACTAATTCTGAATCAGGAAAAATGATCCTTGCAGAAATATCTGAACTTATAGCTATATTTGGGTAACCACATAGCAATCCGAGAAAAAATGCAATTGATGATAAATTTAATACTGTATTTTTCATTTTATCTCCGTTCTTTATTCACATATTGCTTGCAGAGATGCTACTGGCATTTGCTTTTCTTGTTCATTAAGTTGGTAATTGGCCATACACTGTTCATCTGTTTGATTTCCCCATTTAATATGGATCTTTCCTTGCTCTGGCATACCACTAAAATAAATATCACCATTATCCCCAACAATACCACCACTGCTTAATCCATCTTGTTCGGAAACTAATTGTCCTATTGAACCAAAAGGAACGGCTTTCCCATTGTGCGTCACTGTCAATAAAACACGATATCCTGTATATGTCTTAAACTCCGCTAACATTGCCGCACCTCTTGTCGGAACTAGGGTCAGTGCGCTTTTTTGCAAATCAACATTTTCTGGTAATGACGTGGTATCTAATAACACTTCATTCTGTGTATAGGCGCTGAGATAAGGAACTATCGCATAACCTCGCCAATCAGTTCTTATTCCTGTTTTATTTTTAACTTTAACCCCTTTTGCTCCCGGCGCCTTCACAATAGCAAAAGAGTCATAGATTGGCTGAGATAATGTCACACCATCAGAGTGCACAACAATGGCACCATTTAAGCCATAATTGGCGCGTTGTGAAAATTGGTCATAGCTATAGCCAGCATTTGCGATGGTATACGTACTTTTATAAGATAATGAAGCATTACCTTGTGCTTTTTGATTTCGATTGCCGTATGACTGCTGTACTGAATAATTTAAATTATGATCATCCAACAGGGATCCACTCAATCCAGCCATATAATTACTATCCCCTCTGTTATTACTACTCATAGAGAGGTTTAGCATACTATTATTAATCGATAGGCCACCAAGAGGTATGCTAAAAGAGAGAACAAATTGGTGATCAGCCTTATCGTAGCCTGAAAAATCAGAATAGCTATAATTCAAAGTATATTGGTAACCTTTATAGTTATTATTGTAACCCGCATTTAATGTCCGCTCATGACCACTTTGATTCCAAAAATCTTGCTGATAAGCGGAAACATAAAGGTTGCCATAAGCCTCTAAATCCTGATTAACCGTCGCTTGATAACGATTTTTTTTGCTATAAAAAACTGTCTCGCAAATAATTAGCGTTAGCTTCTGGGAAAGAATAAAAGCCCTCTGTTGAATAACGATAACCTGCAAAGGTGACTGTGGTACCTGTAGTTAACAGATTTTTAGTATATTGAACACGGTACGATTGACCTGTTTTTTTGTCGGTTATCAAATTGAGTAAATTTTGTTTTTGCTTGGGTCACATCTGAAGACAAAGCACCAACATAACCTAGGTTTAATCCAATACCCGCAGCATAAGATTGGTAATCTTTGGAAAATAGACCACCGCCATACGCCGTTATTCCTTTAGGTAAACCATAAATGACCGTTGCTTGCGCAAAATTAGGCTCTTTGCCACTGTTATTATTTTTAAATTTCCCGCCAGTCACTGCGTATTTCAATTGACCTTCACGCTGCATAATGGCTAATGAAGAAAAAGGAACGATAAATGAGCGTTCACCTCCCATCGGCCTCTTTTTACCGTCACCGTTAAATCTCCGCTCGTTTCCCGTCGAATAGAGGTCGTTTATTTCAAAGGGGCCGGGTGAAACATAAGATTGATAAATAATATAGTCATTTTGTTTTATCGTTATTTCGGCATTACTTTGCGCAATTCCTCGGATGATCGGTGCAAAACCACGTAGAGAGCTGGGGATCATCGATTCATCTGAAGCGAGTTTAGCACCACGGAATTGAAAACCATCAAAGACTTCACTCGGCGTTGAAGTATCACCAATTGTTAATTGAGATTTAAGAGGGTTAATGCCTCGTTCAAGATAGGTTTCAATATTTTTGCCAACGGCTTTGATTATTTTGATAAGAATACGTTGAATAATTTTTTAAACGCCAAGGGCCAACATTTAACCCACTGCGTAAGTTAACATAGTGGGATGACGTATCTGCATGAGAAGATTTATACCAAGTGTTAGATCCCCCGATAAAAATAACTTAATACCAGAGCGGGTACACCATCATCCCATAAACTAGGATCAACTGTTCCAGACGCTGTTTTATTCATCGCTATCTGAGGAATAGAAATAATCAGCTTCTGGTTAGTCAATTCAAGCCGTGTATACGCATCTGGAATATACTTTGAAATATCTTCAATTGGCTGTGTTTCAGTTAAATTGGCAAAAGTAGGAAGGGTTTTAACATTAACCCCCCAATTTTCAAGTTCCTCTTTAGTGAGTACTGGTATTAATTTTTGATCCTCTTTGCTCTTAACAAAAACCAAAGATTTAGAACCTACTCCTCGCCCATTTAAGACGATATCTACATGATATTCGCCCTCCTGCTGTCCTCCAGGCGTTGAAAATTGCTCTAAACTTTGCAGTTCGGCTATATTTTGTCCATTAACTGGCGTTAACGAGTGAGGACTAAAATAGTCACCAGCAAACGCCATTGGAAGGCAAGCAACTGACAGAGTTAAACCTGCAATGGCTTTGCTGAGCGAATGAGGAGCAATCTTGCTGAGTTCAAATATGGATACTAAATTTTCTTGTATGTACTCGTCTTTATTAAAAATTAGCATAATAGTAAAATTCCATACCTGACTTTAATTTTTTATTATTTTAATTCTTGCTCTTGACTATCTGTTATCCCACCAACATCAGTCACGGCTTTCCACATCACTTTATTAACTTGAATACCTGAAATATTCCACGAATGCTCTCCCCATAGGAGGAAGCATAACAGGCTCGTCGATAGATTTATTCCCTACTTTTAATTCACTAAAAGAGACATAATAAGGTGTTGGATTTTTACCCACTAACAGGTTGCCTTTTCTTTCAAATGTCACTTTTTTATAAGCAGCCCCCTGCGTCTGCGCTCGATAATGATTTAGGGCGATAAAATCAGTTTGATTCGATTATTAATCGAAATAGTCAGGTTATTTTTAGCATTAGGATCAGTCGGTGGAATCGACTTTACATTCAACCAAAAAACGCTTTCCTTATCGTCAGGTAGATCTTTACCTGTATAAACAATCCTCAATGAATTGCTGGATTTCAGGTTCAATTCTAAATAAGGGAGGGGTGATAACAAAAGGTAACTTAGTTTGATTATTACTATCGAAATGATCAATCCAAGATTGAATTTAAATATGGTGTCTTATCATTATTACGAACTGTAATGGAAGCTTCTTTGCTGTTTGCATCATAAATAACCCGTGTTCCACCAAGTACAACACTTGCATTCGCTTGGGTTACGATTAAAAAGAAGAAAAAAAGAGTAGATATTAATGTTTTAACCATAATGCTATCCCTAAATTATGGGGAACATACCTTCTGATAATCACGTGTAGAATGATATGTTCCCATTAATGCTAAAACTTTGTTAAATTAAATCGAGAATTTTTCTCACTTTAATTATTATTGTTTATTTACTTGGCATTATTGGTTATAAGAAATTGTTACTGTCACATCCGCGTTAGCCACACCCGCTTTTACAGGGCCAGTTGTCACATAACGGGCATAGTATTCCTTCTCCACCGCTATTATTAGCTCCTTTAAGTTCAATTTCACCCGCTGGTGCTCCAGGGGTAATATAAGCTGTATCGCTTTCAGCATGAGTAATACCAATACCAGCACCAACTTCTGTGGATGTTTTATATAAGCTGCTATTTGTACTATCCGCAGTTCCAGTGAAAGTGATCTTTGCTTTTTTAATAACATCAGGGCATTCGTTAAGTGCAATCACAAACTTTGTTGGTTTTGTTGTTTCATCGGATTTTTGAAAATGGCTCACCAACCAAGTGCCTAACTGTACTGTTCCTTCACTTGAGTTCTCATTATTTGTTTCGATAGTACAAGTTGATTCAACAAATTGCCCTTTAAAATGGATAGTTCCCGTTTCTTTACCATCAATGACATCTGCATTTGCAACGCCAGTGAATAAAGACATAGTGATAGCTGAAGTAACTAATAAGGCTTTATTTAGTTTCATCTTGATGACTCCTAAAATATATAATTTGTTATCTAATTCTTTTATTGGTATTTCACTATGAAATTACATAGTTTAATAAGGTTATTTCTTATCTCGACCATCCTGCATAGGAGTATATGCAATTTATGTGTAAAATCCAGTTTACGTGTGAAAACCGTTAATTTACATTAAAAACAAACAAATCACTAAACAAAACGCTATAAAAAAAGGAAACCATAGAACAAAAAACCAAAAAACAAAACACAAGAAAGCTATTAAATCCAATTCGAGGGGTAAGAGAGTATTCAATATTCTAATACATAAATGTAAGGCAATATTTCACCCTACTGTGCTGATATCTCTACTATTTTGCGTTTACTATTTTTTTCGATATCAGAAAACACAATAAAATCATTATGTTAAGAATATCTATTTTTCCTACCCAACGAAAAATAAAAAAAATTTAAGATTGAAATTATTTTAATACTTTTTTGTTAGTTACATTTGAACATATATCGCAAAAAGACAGTTTAGTTATATTTATCTCATAAATTATAGTGATTATTTTTTATTAATATTATTTACGCAAGAAACCAAACTAAGTATATTTTCGTAACTATATTCCATGTTAATTTCATGATTGATAAAAATCTGAATTGAATATGGGGATCTAACTAATCGTCGCTAGATATTAAGGTATAAAAAAAACCCCAATAGTTAGCTAGCTATTAGGGGTTAAATTAAGTCACTTCGAGATAAGAAAATAAGTTATATCGTTAACTTCTTAGCCCTCTCCCTTGCTCAATTAAATACCATGTTAATCCATAAAAAATCACAAAGAAGATCATCAATACACCTAATGTCACGGCAATTGATACATCAGCAATACCTAAAAAGCCATACCTAAAGCCACTGATCATATACACAATCGGGTTGAGTTTTGATACCGCTTGCCAAAAGGGAGGTAATAATGAGAGTGAATAGAATACGCCACCTAAATAGGTCAATGGTGTCAATACGAAAGTAGGAACTATGCTGATATCATCGAATGTTTTGGCAAAAATTGCATTTAATAACCCTGCCAGTGAAAAAACGATTGAAGTTAATAACAATGTAATTATCACCATACTCCAAGAGTGTACTTGGAGTGGAATAAAGAACAGTGACACGATGGTGACAAGTAGCCCAACCAAAATACCGCGAGCAACACCACCACCAACAAAACCAGCAATGATGACATGTGTCGGTACTGGCGCAACGAGCAATTCTTCAATGTTCTTTTGGAACTTAGAGCCAAAGAATGAGGAGCAGACGTTAGAATAGGAGTTCGTTATCACAGCCATCATAATCAAGCCAGGAACAATAAACTGCATATAATCTACCCCACCCATATCGCCAATTCGGGAACCAATCAGGTTACCAAAAATGACAAAATAGAGAGACATTGTAATCACTGGCGGTAATAACGTTTGTACCCATATACGACCAAAACGTGTGACTTCTTTAATCCAAATAGTCTTTAATGCGACCCAATATAGAGAAATCATTGTGCTTCCTCCAAACGAGCGGCATGACTTTCTTTTTTCACTAAGTTCACAAACAGTTCTTCCAACCGGTTAGCTTTATTGCGCATACTTAAAATTTCGATGCCTTGCTCATTAAGTTGGCTAAATACCCCATTTAATCCTTGCTCTCTTTTCACATCAACTTCTAAGGTCGACGTATCAATTAAACGAGTTTCATACCCTTTAAGCTCTGGAATAGGGCTTCTTGTGCCAAGGTCAAAAATAAAGGTTTCAGATTCCAGCTGACTTAATAATTGTTTCATACTCGTATTTTCAACTAACTCGCCATGCTGAATAATACCAATATTGCGACAAAGCATTTCTGCCTCTTCAAGGTAGTGTGTGGTCAAAATAATCGTCGTTCCTTGTGCATTGAGCTTTTTCAAAAAGCTCCACATAGAACGGCGTAATTCAATATCGACCCCCGCGGTCGGCTCATCCAAAATCAGTAGTTTTGGCTGATGCATTAGCGCTCGTGCAATCATTAAGCGACGCTTCATCCCACCGGATAGGTTACGCGCGCGCTCATTGCGCTTTTCCCATAAATCCAATTGAGAAAGATAGGTTTCTGCCCGTTGATGGGCTACAGAACGAGAAACCCCGTAATAGCCCGCTTGGTTAAGTACTATCTGTAACACGGTTTCAAATGGGTTAAAATTAAACTCTTGAGGAACTAACCCTAATTGTTGTTTAGCTTGTACGACTTGCTTGTCTAAATCATAACCAAACACTTTAACAGACCCACTCGTTTTATTGACCAATGAGCTAATTATTCCTATTGTGGTCGACTTACCAGCGCCATTAGGTCCAAGTAATGCATAAAAGTCACCATCTTCTACGCTTAGATCAATTCCTCGCAAGGCTTTCACGCCACCTGGATAGGTTTTGGTGAGCTGCGATAACTCAAGTGCGTAAGTCATATGTAAAAAACACCTTTATTCTTGGGTAGGTTTGGGAGCAATATAATACTATGATGCCATTTTTTTCTGATCACTGTTATGCAGAAAAGAGAAAATAGGTATATGCTAACCAATTCATGTGGTTAGCCATATCAATATTGTCTAATCAGAATGAAATGCACATCATAAGGATGTAAAGATTAATACAACTGAATATTAATTAATAAATAAATGCTGTATAAGATTTTAACGTAAAGTAACACAACTAGGCTATACGTCATGATGAGAAAAATTGAAGAGCTGTTTGCTAACAACGAAGCATGGTCAGCTTCCGTAAAAGAAAAAGATCCTGAATTTTTTAAAGAACTATCCAAAGCTCAGAAACCGAGGTTCTTATGGATAGGTTGTTCAGACAGCCGAGTACCTGCCGAAAAATTAATCAATGCTGCACCAGGCGATCTCTTCGTTCACCGTAATGTTGCAAACTTAGTTATCCATACCGACCTAAACTGTTTGTCGGTTATCCAATATGCTGTTGATGTCCTTCAGGTTGAGCATATTATCATCTGCGGCCACTATGGATGTGGTGGTATTGAGGCTGCGGTTGACAATACTGAACTTGGCTTAATCAATAACTGGTTACTGCATATTCGTGATATTTGGTACAGACACAGCTCAATGTTAGGTGAATTAAAACCTTGCGAACGCTTAAATCGCTTATGTGAATTAAATGTCGTTGAGCAAGTTTACAACCTAGGTCACTCAACCATTATGCAATCAGCGTGGAAACGTGGGCAAAAAGTGATGATCCATGGTTGGGTTTACGGTATCAACAATGGTCGTCTACATGACTTGCATATTACCGCAGATAGCCGTGAAAGATTAGAGCTTTGCTACCGTGAAGCAATTGCTAAATTGACCAATAAAAAATAATTTTTATTTATCGCGATAAACGAATAAAGGGCCGTTCCATGGAACGGCCCTTCTTTTAACTAACGCATCGAATATTATTCACTTACTCTTCAATCAGCGTGACATGGCCAATATAAGGTAAATGACGATATTGTTGTGCATAATCGATACCATACCCAACAACAAATTTGTCTTCGATTGAATATCCAATCCACTCGACAGGTACTTCAACCTCACGGCGTGATGGCTTATCAAGCAGAGTACAGATTGCCACGGATTTAGGACCGCGCAATTCAAAGATCTCACGAACCTTATTTAAGGTATTCCCTGAATCAATGATATCTTCAACAATCAACACATGATTATCGCGAATGTCTTCATCTAAGTCTTTGACTATTTTAACATCACGACTTGAGTTCATTGCGTTACCGTAGCTTGAAACGGTCATAAAATCGACTTCGTGTGGGACTTCAATCTTACGGCATAAGTCAGCCATAAAAATAAATGAACCTTTTAATAAACCTACTAAGACCAGCTCGCCATCAATATTTTTATAATGTGCGCTAATTTTTTCAGCTAGTTCACTGACTCGCTGGCTGAGCTCTTCTTCAGAGATCATCACTTCTAGTGTATGTTTCAATTTCCCACTACCTATTTGTTTTAAATACTAAAATTCACATTTCTATGATAAGACGCAAAACGCTTTTAAGCCGCGACCAACAGCAACATTAGAAATATGAGAACAAAATTTGGAAGGAGTATAACAGAACTCACCATTTGTCGTAAAAGAGGATCCGATAACTTGTTATAAATTTTATAACTCATCTTTCACAATTTCAGGCAATATGGCCTTTTTATGATGAGAAAACGAATAAAATCAATAGCAATAGATATGAATAAAAGATGTCATCCTTGACTTTTTCACTTCAGTATTAGGGCGTAATGAGGGCATAGCAGCATGGCTCATTAACGACCTAATACACAAGGCTAAGTGATATCACCTCAACTCACTGTGAAGCCCATCATCATGCCAGTATCTTCGTGCTCTAAGAGATGGCAATGCGCCATATAAGGATGCGCCTTGGTGGCAGGATGTTTAAATTCCACCAGCACCTCACTGACTTGGCCTTCAACTTTAACAATGTCTTTCCAACCTTGTCGATGAGGCTCCACAACCTTGCCATTCTCTTTTAGTATGCGAAAGCGCGTTCCATGAACATGGAATGGGTGAAGCATCATATCGCCACGACCGGAAATAACCCATATTTCTTGGCGATTCATAGGGGCATCAAAGGCGGCTTCCGTCATCGAAAATGCCCGACCATTAATTGTATTGGCATTATGGATATCAAGTTCACCAGAGCCGGTTCCGCAGTGGCCTCCGCCATTACGCATACCGCCCATATTACCATGCCCCATCATGCCCATACCGCCATTTTCACCATTCGACATCATATGGCCTTGCATCATGCCACCATGTCCGCCCATATGACCCATCGCTTGCTCACCATAGCGCTCACGTAACATCATCATCCCTTGCATATCCAAGCGCATATCCATCATTAAATGAAAACGTCGACGCGTTAATCCAGCCAATGAAGGGAGGGCGGGCAACGTCGCGAGCTGATCAGACAATTTCCCCGCACCAGTACCCATTGTGGTTTCAATATGTAACACAGGTAAGGGTTGATTAAATGGCGCGATTGTCATGCCCATTTGATTAACAGGCAGTGTCAGCAAGTCAAAAGAGCGGCCATCCCTCGCATCAATCAGCACTTCAAACCTTTCCCCCATCAGGATAGGTAATTCGGTCACAGCAATAGGCTCAGCGAGCAATCCACCATCACTTGCTACAACATACATTTTACGTCCATCACTGGTTGAGATGTTCAAGCTACGTGCATTACAACCATTAAGTAGCCTTAAACGCAACCAGCCTTTTGGTGCCACATGTTTCGGAAATACCGCACCATTGGTTAACATCAAATCCCCAAACCAACCCACGGCCGCACTCATCACATCCAATTGGTAGTCGATTTGCCCATCATCTTTAAGTCGCTTATCCTGTAAAATCACAGGGATATCATCAACACCCCATTGGCTTGGTAACCCATGTTTGTCGCTTTGTTCATCTTTAATAATCACAAGTCCCGCAAGCCCCATTGCGACTTGATAACCTGTTTTGCCATGAGTATGAGGATGGAACCAGCAGGTCGCCTCTGGTTGGTCGATGGTGAAATTGACTTGGCGGCTAGCGCCCGGTTTGATGATCGCTTGTGGCCCACCATCCTGCTCCCCTGAAATTTCAAGGCCATGCCAGTGAACGGTTGTCTCTTCTGGTAATTGGTTAGCAATATGAATATTTACGCTCTGACCTTTTTTCAGGCTCAAAGCTGGGCCGAGTAAGTCTCCGTTATATCCCCACGTTGTCGTTTTTTTACCGGGAACAAATTGGGAAGCACCTTGTTTGATTGCTAATTGGATATTACCTTGGGCATCAGGCTCTAGCAGTGGAGGGATTGCCAGTGTTGGGTAATTTTCGGCTGCCACAGCGATACGGCTCCAAATCGGTAGTGCACTAGCCGCATAAGTGATAGCGCTCAACTTAATGAAATCGCGACGTAACATTGATAACCTTCCTTTTATTTATCAAATTAATAAACGAATTCAAACTATCTGGCTCCGTGGGTGATTACCGTTTAGGGCCAAAATATGGTTTAATGTCCAAAAATGATAAAGCTTCCCCTTACAGGAAGGTCAAGGAAACCATGTACTTATTAAGGGTATATTACACAGTTTTAAGAAAAATATACTTGACTAACAATTCTATTGTTATGTTAACGTTACTTGACATAAAAAACAGATAGAATACTGAATGCGCAAATTTACTGTAATTTTTTACATCATAACTCTGTTAGGAATAACCCATTCTGCCAGAGCATTGACCCCCAACGAAGCTGAAGATCTTGCTGATCTCACAGCGGTCTTTATCTACTTAAAATATGATTGTGGCTACACCCAAATCCCTGATAGAGAAATTGAACGAGCTATCGTTTACTTTGCTCGCAGCAATAAGTGGGATTTAGGGGATTACGATTCACACCAAATGACTGTTTTGAACAAAGAGAGCTACAATGACCTAAAAGGGATCCCGCTCCCGCAAGAATTTAAATGCCAATCTCTTGCGCGTGATTCATTAGGCTTATTTGCTTATGTAAAATAAACATCTCCCCTTATCGAGGGGAGTCAACGCTCACTGATCAGCCAACATCGCTATTACGCTTTTTTTTCGCCCCGCTTTTCTTGCCAGAACATAGCAATGGAAGGAATACTTTGAATAATCACCATCCTAATGATGTGATTTGACATAACAAATCCAGCATCCAGCTTCATTGTGATTGCAGCAAACGTCATCGCTTCCATGCTTCCCGGTGCCCAAGCCAGCAACAATACCGAAATCGGATAGCCAGTCACCCATGCAGCAAACAGTGTGATCAATAAAGTTAGGAAAATATTAATAATGACCACTTGAGCCGATGAATAGATATTTTTGATCAATGACGACAGTGGAAAAACAATAAAGTGGTTACCAATATTCATCCCGATCAAAACCATACTGAGTTCAGTGATCATCAGCGGAAAATGGATTTGCACATCTAGCCAGCCTTGGATCAGCGTCGCAGCACCTAATGATGTCAGCATAAATGGAGCAGGAACATGCATCCGCTGCAATACCAAGCCTAATCCTAACCCCGTTAATACAATGAGCGTTAACCAGAAGGTTGCTTCTAACGTCAAAGATGGCAGTACAATTAACGGCTGGGGATCCCCATTGCTACCTACCACGATCCCAGCTAACAAAATTAAAATGATGAGGCGGATCGTATGAGAAATGACAATTTTTTGTGGCGGGGTATGGGTATGATCTGTTAATGCTAATATGGCCGCCATGGCTCCCGGAACAGAGCCCAGCATCGCTTCTTGTTTTGTCCACCCGACTTTGCGATGAAACCAAAAGTAACTGAATGAAAATTGGACGGCTAAACAGACGACCAACATCAAAAGGAGTAGAAATAGATTTTCCACTTGCCCCAATGAGACTTGATTAAACATCAGCCCCACAGACGTTCCTAATGATATCTGGACAAATGTGAGCGTATATTTTGGAATGGCAAATTGAATTTTGAAGCGATTAAACACAATGACAGCAATGATTGGACCAAACATTAATGCGAGAGGTACGCCAAGATAAGTGAGGGTGCCACCAATTAAGGCACAAATAGCAATGCCTAAGCCCATCTTCAATAATCTTATCATCGCAAAATCCTATCACTGCGAGAGCAGTTAGCGTACCTATATTATCTGTAATAGTCTTAATAGTATCCTCTTAATACTTTAAATTCATTAAATTATTAGATAGTAAATAACCGTATAAATCATCATTACCTTGAGAGATAAGCAAAATTATGACAATACGTATCACAACATCCCCGTCTGAATCTGAAGTTGCTCGTATTCATCAATCATTAATTAACTATAATTTGCAATTTTTCAGTGAAGATATTCATTCCCCATTAGCCGTATTTTATGAACAAGAAGGGGGAAATATTAGGCGGAATAACAGGCTCAACACTCGGAAATTGGCTACGAATTAACTACTTTTGGCTCGAAGAGTCACTGAGAAAGCAAGGCATTGGATCACAATTAATACAAGCCATGGAGAACAAAGCGAAAGAGTTGGGGGCCAAATATGCACAAGTCGATACATTCAGTTTCCAAGCAAAACCTTTTTATGAAAAACAAGGTTATCAGGTGATCTCAACACTAATTGAGTACCCGATTAAGCATGAAAGGTATTATTTTATGAAAGCGTTATAAATCTATATATCAGGAACGATAGGTACTCCCCCTACCGTTCTTTTAGTGCGATATATCAGCACTCTTGGGCATTTTTATCCGCAGTGGCTTGGTTAATAATTGCTTTCGCCATCCACTGTGCGATTTCAATGACCTCAGCATCATCTTGTTTCCAAATATCTTTGAGTACTAAAAAGATTTCAGAACCATAAATGACTGAAAATGCTTTGATCACCTTATCAATAATTTCTTGAGGGTACTCATCTTTCATTGGAGCGGTCACCATCGTTAAAATGTCTTTACGGTTCCCCCTTTCAAGACGCTTTTCTTTAGGGTCTTGCGCCAGTGATCGCCCCTGTGCCCATTGTTGCAATGAAACTTGCAATGCCGCCCTCAATGCGCCTTCATGCTCAAACATCCGAGGTAAGGCAAATGATAATAACTCATCAATACGCTCTTCAGTTTTTTTGGCTACGTGGTTGCCATGTTAAAATTGGCCCCAAGCTCGCATTAACAGTGGCAGCGATCAGATCACTTTGCGTCGGAAAGTAGCGATACGCGGTAGCCCTTGACACTCCCGCTTCAGCGGCAAGCTCAGAGACTGACGGCATACTCCCTTTTTCAAAAAGCGCTAATGCTGTATTAACGAGTAAAATGTAAGTCCGTTTTCTTGTGCCTTTATATTCATGATTAGAATGTGTTAATGACATCGTCTCCCTCCCCTTAAAAACATTTCGCTACGATAAAATAGTGAATGGTTACTCATCATGACACTTTGCCATAATGACAGCTACCGATTCTTAAAGCACCTTGTATTTTTATCGTTCGCTTTAAAAAAAATTAAAACACAAAAAATTCAAATATGCCTTATTTATCAAGCCATAAAAGAAACCAATATCTAAAAATTATTGAACAACCTCAAAATGAGACTACAGTCTCATTTTACATTCAACCAAAATGATACTATAGTCTCATTCAGATGAGAAATTAAACATCTTCCTAACCTGTAAGGATTTTCCTATGAAACAACATCAGGGATACATCTACATAGCAACAACATTAGATACTAAAAGCGATGAATTGTTCTATGTCTGCGATTTGATCAAAGAGACGGGTTTATCTGTACGCACTGTAGATTTGACTACGCAACCAACACAATTAAAAAGAGATGCAGATGTTAGTGCACAGACGGTTGCCAGTTTCCACCCAGCAGGTGTTGAAGCCGTTTTTTGTGGTGACAGAGGAAGAGCGATTGAGGCAATGTCATTGGCTTTTAGCCTTTACCTCAATGCACAAACCGATGTAGCGGCTATTTTAGGCTTAGGTGGCTCCGGCGGTACCGCGTTAATTACCCCCGCGATGCAGGCACTTCCCGTTGGTATTCCAAAGCTCATGGTTTCCACCATGGCATCAGGAGATACTTCTGGATATGTCGGTGCAAGTGATATTTCGATGATGTACTCCGTCACCGATGTCTCGGGCCTAAATGTGATTTCTCGTAAAGTGCTAAAAAATGCCGCTAACCAAATTGCTGGTTCAATCTATTTTAACCGTGAAGATAAAGTAGACGATGTATCAAAACCAGCCATTGCATTAACGATGTTTGGGGTAACCACCCCCTGTGTTCAACAGCTCACTGAGCAACTTGAATCACAGTATGACTGCTTGGTTTTTCACGCAACAGGCAGTGGCGGTAAAGCGATGGAAAAATTAATCGATAGCCATTTACTGCACTCTGTATTGGATATCACCACCACAGAAGTGTGTGACCACCTCTTTGGCGGCGTCTTAGCTTGTGACGACGATCGATTTGGTGCGATAGCACGAACACAGACCCCTTGTGTTCTGTCTTGTGGGGCATTGGATATGGTTAATTTTGGACGCCCATCAACGGTGCCCGACCATTATCGCCATCGATTATTTTACAACCATAACGCGCAAGTAACATTGATGCGCACAACGAAAGAAGAAAACCAGCAGATGGGCCGCTGGATAGCAAACAAACTGAACTGCTGCGAAGGTGAAGTGCGTTTTATTATCCCAACGGCAGGCTTCTCAGCATTGGATATTGAAGGCGCTCAATTTTGGGATCCAGAAGCCGATCAAGCCTTCATTGATGCATTAACTGAAAATCTTATAACAACAGAAAAACGCAAACTTATTTTGAGTCCATATCACATCAACTCACTGGAGTTTTGTGAACAAGTGATTCAATTACACCAGGACATTTTGAACAACAAATAGAGGTTCATCAATGAAACATAATCGCGAAAGCTTGCTGAAAAAATTCAAAGAGATGATCGCGCGAGGCGAGCCAATTATTGGCGGTGGTGCCGGTACAGGCCTTTCTGCGAAATGTGAAGAAGCAGGCGGCATTGACTTAATTGTCATTTATAACTCTGGCCGCTACCGGATGGCGGGTCGTGGTTCACTCGCGGGCCTACTTGCTTATGGTAATGCTAATGAAATCGTTATGGATATGGCTAAAGAGGTTTTACCAGTTGTAAAACATACGCCTGTACTTGCCGGTGTTAATGGCACAGATCCATTCTGCCAATTTGATCATTTTCTTGATGAAATAAAAGCCAAAGGTTTTGCGGGTGTGCAAAACTTCCCGACCGTAGGTTTAATCGACGGTAACTTCAGAGCTAACCTCGAAGAGACTGGGATGGGCTATGGTTTAGAAGTGGATATGATCCGCCTAGCCCATGAGAAAGGCTTATTAACTACCCCTTATGTTTTCAGCCGTGAAGATGCTATTGCAATGACCGAAGCGGGTGCAGATATTATCGTGCCTCATATGGGGTTAACCACGGGGGGGAATATTGGTGCAGAGACAGCATTAACACTTAAAGATTGTGTGCCATTAATCAATGACTGGGCTAAGCCGCAAAATCAGTACGCGATGATGTTATCGTTCTGTGCCATGGTGGCCCAATTGCGACCCCAGAAGATGCGGAATATATTTTAGCGAACTGCCCAGACTGCCACGGTTTCTATGGTGCAAGCTCCATGGAGCGCCTACCAACGGAGGTCGCTCTCACTGCAACAACCGAAAAATTTAAATCAATTAAACGTTAGTACTTTAATACTCAATGAAAGTTGTCCATGGTAATCATAAACCGCTAATAATAATGCAACTTTAATATCACGAGTATCTATGGCTTTGCCAACACCAGGGCACCTACTTCACCGTAGGTGCTTTTCTTTTTACAGCCTGCCAGAATTGATTCTCTTACTTATCCGTTTGTCTTTGTTGCGTTCAAGGAAAAACAAAGCGTTCGCTGCGCCATCATAAAAATAGCCCGATCACCTAAAATAAAACTCAGATTATCACTCTGCGCGACATGGCGATATTGCGGGGGAAATAAGCGGTAAACCAACGTTAATGGTTTATCTAAAAAGACTAAATAGGTCAAACGGAGTTGGCATGAGTGTAGCAAAAACAATCATGCCATCCAGTGATTACACTAACTTAGCAATCAAGCTATCGAGATCACCTTGCAAGAAATGCACTGGTGGGATTTCAATCACGGTATATGCTCCGGCAGATTGTTTCATCGTCGCTCTTGCCGCAGAAACCATAAATTGCGATGTCAGTGCAGGGTTGTTAATTCGCATTGAGTACTCAAATAATTGATTATGCGTTGCTCCAGAAACCCCTTTATGCGTCATATGGACACCATGGCCAACATCTTTCAGCGCGTCCACACTATCAACTTGGCGAATATGGGTCTCATCGGATGAGAAATAGCTATCGGCTTTAATCGCGTTAGCAACGTCTGCAAAGTTTGCGCCCGCATCAAGCTCAATATAGACCATACGGCGGTGAACGCCAGTACCCAACGGAATCGTTACCGATAGTGCGTCTTTAACGCCATCAATAGCTTTAGCTGCAACACTGTGCCCCATACTCATTCCTGGGCCAAAGTTAGTGTAGGTGACCCCTTTTGGCGCCATTGCCAACATGAGTGTACGCATAATTGAATCAGAGCCCGGATCCCAACCCGCGGAAACAACGGCAACGCTTTTATGCTCTTTCGCAACGTTATCTAACCGTTTTTTTAGTGCCACAATATCGGAGTGAACATCGAAACTATCGACGGTATTGATCCCCTGACTTAAAACTTTCTCAGCTAAATCACCAATCGCCCGTGTGGGTGAGCATAAAAGCGCCACATCAACTTTGCCTAATTTTTCAATATCATCGACAACGGTGTACCCCGCTAATTCTGCTGGGATATTCTGTACATTACGGCGTACCACACCGACAAGTTCAAAATCATCCGCTGCCAATACCGCTTCGAGTGCATAACGGCCAATATTTCCGTATCCCACTATTGCGGCTTTAATTTTTGTCATTGTGACTCCTTTACTGTTCTGATGTTGTCTTTTTATATTGATATCATAACTATCAATCAGGAATAAATTAGCAGAATCATCATTATTAAACAAAAGATTAACTTTTCCTTAAATAAGCACCTATAGACTCTATTAACTCAACATAAATACGGGTAAAATCTGCCTGCTTTTCCTTTATCCATATGAATTTTATTTTAATTATTTTGAAGGTTCTCAATGCATCAATCCGATGTCACTGAGAGATCACTCTTTTTCTCTCAGTTGGCCAATATTTATTGATATTTTTCTTCATTTGGCCACATTACTTATCAATACCTATATGGTGAGCCATGTTTCAACCGCCTACCTTGCGGCAATGGGCGTGGGGAATCAGGTATTTGATCTTTTTATTACCATATTTAACTTTATTAGTGTGGGATGTAGCGTTGTCATCGCCCAATATTTAGGGGCTGGACGCCGTGAAAAGGCCAGCCAAGCTATTCATATTTCTATCGCTTTTAACTTTCTACTCGGTTTTTCCAGTGCTCTTATCGCGCTGTTTTTTGGATATAAAATCCTCAGTATCATGAATACGCCATCCCATCTTATGGAAGATGGTTATGCTTACTTGCATATTCTTGGTATTTGTCTAATCCCCGAAGCCATCTCCATCATTCTTGCTGCTTGCTTGCGTGTGTACGGCAAAGCTCAGCCCGCTATGTGGGTAACGCTCATTGCTAACGTGATCACTGTTGTTGGTAATATGATTGTGCTATATGGCTTTTTTTGGTCTGCCGCAATATGGCCTTGAAGGGGTAGCATGGTCGACGGTAGTGGGCCGTATTGTCGCCGTTATCTTGCTGTTCTGTCTGTTATTCTATGGATTAAGGATCAAGTTTACGCCACAGCTGCTGGTTCGCTGGTCACGTACAATGCTAGGTAAAATACTGCATATAGGCTTGCCATCTGCGGGTGAAAATTTAGTGTGGATCCTCCATTTTATGACCGCATCTGCGTTTATCGGTTTAATGGGAGAAACCTCTCTTGCCGCGCAAACACTCTATTTCCAACTCTCACTCTTTATCATGCTGTTTGGTATCTCTATCAGTATTGGTAATGAAATTATGGTGGGACACCTTGTTGGCGCTAAGCGTTTTGAAGAGGCTTACCGTCGTGGAATAAAAAGCTTAAAAATGGGCTTTTATGTCACGATTGGCGTGGTATTTTTCTTTTGGTTATTCCGTTCCCCTATCCTTAACAATTTAACGGATGACCAAAATATTATTCATGTGTTATTACCGCTGTTTCTGCTCTCTGTTTTTTTAGAACCGGGGCGTACTATCAATATCGTCATGGTTAACGCTCTTAGGGCTTCAGGAGATGCTCGCTTCCCACTTTGCACCGCCATTATTTTTATGTGGGGAGTCGCCATTCCACTCGGTTATTTCTTAGAAATAAAAATGGAAATGGGCTTATTAGGCATTTGGATTGGCTTTTTTGCCGATGAATGGTTACGTGGTTTAACTAACGCATGGCGTTGGCGTTCTCGTCGATGGCAAAGTAAGAGACTTGATCTCGAAAGTGAGTCTTAAAACCAATATTATCCTGCTTATCGCTTAGGCAGGATTTTTTGTGATTAAGCTCAAACTTGAAATTTATTTTTTACTATTCGCATCTTTATAGAAAAAATTTCTCTCAAACAATTTTATCTTCTCTAACATAGTGAAAATTTTCTCCCAATAATTCTTTAAAATATCCTTATTAAACAGGTGTTCTTTAGGGGGAATTCATTATGCAAGTTCAAGCTCAGCCACTTCTTTGGCAGTATTTTATCCATGCAGTAAAACAAGAAGTCAAACCTGCTTTAGGTTGTACTGAGCCAATCTCTTTAGCCTTAGCAGCAGCAAAAGCCGCTGCTTGCGTTGGTGGTACGGTCACTCGTGTCACCGCATTGGTTTCCCCTAACTTAATGAAAAATGGCATGGGAGTGACCGTACCGGGAACGGGCATGGTGGGTCTCCCAATTGCAGCGGCATTAGGTGCTGTTGGAGGGGATGCCGACGCTGGGCTAGAGGTATTAAAGTCAGCCTCAACGAGTGCCATTGAACGCAGTAAAAATATGTTGGCGCAGGGCCTTATTACTGTCGATATTAAGCATCCCTGTGATGATGTGATCTATTCAGAGGCAACGGTATTTACAGATAAAGGCTCAGCAACTGTCGTTATCGCGGGAACTCATACGCATGTCGTAAAAATGATCCATAACGATACTGTTATTTTTGATAGCACCCAACAAACGCAACAAAATGAATCCCCTGTGGATTGTGCTGCCGACGTGACACTTCCCCCTGTCACGGCCAAAGCTGTTTATCAATTTGCAACACAAGCGCCATTTGAAGATATCCGCTTTATTTTAGAAGCCGCACATTTAAATGATGCCCTGTCTCAGGAAGGGCTACGCCATGTTTATGGTCTGCATATTGGTAAAACGTTGCAATCTCAGCGAGATAGAGGCTTGCTGTCGAAAGATCTCATGTCAGAAATTATGATCAGAACATCGGCAGCTTCAGATGCACGTATGGGTGGAGCCGTATTACCCGCGATGAGTAATTCCGGCTCAGGTAACCAAGGTATAGCGGCGACAATGCCTGTTGTTGTCACTGCTGACTACTTACAATCAACAGAAGAGCAGTTATCTCGCGCCTTAATGTTGTCACACTTAATGGCTATCTATATCCATAATCAACTGCCCGCCTTATCTGCGCTGTGTGCTGCAACAACAGCCGCAATGGGAGCTGCGGCGGGGATCGCTTGGTTGCTAGAATCACGTTATGAGGTTGTCGCAATGGCAATTAGCAGTATGATTGGCGATGTCAGTGGTATGATATGCGATGGTGCATCAAACAGTTGTGCGATGAAGGTTTCAACCAGCGCTAGCGCCGCCTATAAAGCCGTGTTAATGGCTCTCGACAACAGTTGTGTAAGAGGCTCTGATGGCATCGTGTCCGACGATGTAGACCAATCCATAGCTAACTTATGCGCTTTAGCTACCGGCTCTATGAGGCACACCGATGTTCAAATTATTGAAATAATGGCAGCAAAAGCTCGCTAACATAGTCAAAATTCAAGAAAAACAGGCCACTAATTATTCGTGGCCTGTTTTTTTTATGGCATCTAAAAATATTAAAAAAAACAGATAAAAACAGTAGAAAATAACTAAGATAATTCTTACAATAATACTTAAATATGGGTTTGTAGATAATTTAGCTCAATAGAGGTCGAGCATAGTGCTGTTGCTCAATAAAATGTAGATGTTAACCAAATAATCGGTAATTTTTATTTAAACTTGGCATGTATGCAGTGGAGCGTTATTTAATATATTACAATCATTATTATTTCTTATTTATATGGCAAAAAACCAGAAACCTATAACTTATTGATAGTAATAATTTTTGATTTATTCATATTCATATTTTTTTATACTTTATTAATACTTTCTAACAATTCCCCGTTAAACATTTCTTTTTGTAACATGTTTATATAACAACTATTAATTGTTAATAATCTTAGTTGTTTATCTCGAATTGACACATAAAAACCAGGGTTATAAGCATATAATACTCAGTTATTGGTGCTCAAAAAGTATCAATAACCATTTATCGCATTGATTTTATTAGGTTTATATTAATAGAACCATTACTCCATTTATGGGTTTTACTCGTATAATAAATAAATTCAGACTATCGGATATTTGATCTAAAAAAAAATAAGATTTATATTTGTTTTAGAAATAAGAATAAGCTCACATAAAAACATAACTTAAATAAGCAATACGTTTTAGCATATTGCTTGTTGGCTATAATTTATTAACTTTATCTACACAGAGGTTTTTAATGGAAAGTGAAGAATTGAGTATCGATAGTTTTTTTTCATCTATTTCATTAGCTATTGGTCGAACGTTGAAACGACTTAGGCAAAATCAAGGTTTAACTGGTGCCGATTTTGGTCGTTTAGTCAATCTTAGCCAACAGCAAATATCACGCTATGAGTGTGGCATTAATCATATTAATGTCAGCATGCTATTACTATTATTAGAAAAACTCGATATTACCGTTGGGGAATTTAATACTTTACTTATCGAAGAAATTAATTTAACCCCGATCAAAAATCACGTTGATTTAGATAGGATATTAAATGTTTGCAAAAATAATGGTGAGAAAACTGATCATTATGTAACTTCAAAATCTTCATTATTATTTGGCTAAATCGCATTTAATAAACTTTCAATCTCCTTTTTTCTCAGTCCCTTGCAGTCAAGGTGCCGCTGTTAGGATAGACACGTAAGTTAGCCCTGTTTGGCACCCTAAGTGTATTTGCTAGTAAAAGTGGGTTAAAAAATCTTGTTATTATTGGTTATATCAGTGGAGTAAGTCGTGTTTATTTCAACAGAACCAAGGCCGAACTAATAAAATGGCCAATAAAAACAACGATACTAAATTTAGTATCATTGATGGTGAACGTTATATCGCGATAGCATCACTAAAAGTATAATAGCAAATTAACTTATCACGCTGGTTTTTCGTTTTTCTATCAACACAAGCCAATGGATCATTTAATTACTGATTCTTTATACTAATTTATAATAGGATAAAAATGAGTAAGGTCGATAATTTATAACCATTATTTTCGATTAGAGCACACTTTTACCCTTCCAAACCTAAAACCCCCCTTAAAATAAAGAATAAGTTTCCTTTTGAAATTATTAAAATTTAGTTTTGATACTTTTGTACCGTTCCTATGAGACAAGAAATTTAACCCATTTAATTTTGGTTAAGTTAATATCGGAACCAATGAAAAGCTATGATGTTAAGTTAAGATTCGTATGTTTATTATCGCCCCCTTCCCTTAGCAGTCAGGAAAGGGGTTATCGATATGTTTATAGCTCTTCATTATTCGTCTGGAGTTGTGCGAATTTTTGGCGTATTTCATTTTCTGGTAAATTAATCCCAATAAACACCAAAACACTGTGACGCGGCTCATTCTCTGCCCAATCGCTATCCCAATCAGCACTATATAAGCGTTGAACCCCTTGGAATAGTAGCCTTTTCGGCTCGTTTTTGATTGATAAAATCCCTTTATAACGCAATAAATTATCCGCAAATCCTAGCAGTAGAGACTCCATAACATCAGAGACCGCCATTAACTCAACAGGGTAATCAAATTCAACAACGATAGAATTCACTTCATTGTGCTGTTTAGGGGTAAAGCGGAAAGTGGGTTGATTCACTTTCAGTTGTGAATCGAGTAAAAAACCTTGAATATTAAACAGTAAATCGAGGTCAATCTCACCATGGGTCACGGGATAGATGGGTGCCCGTGCATTGATGCGCTGTAAGCGTTCAATTAAGCTTTCATGCTCAGGCTGAACATCCGTTTTCGTTAATAAGATCCGATCAGCATAGCCAATTTGTGCCTGCGCTATCGCAAAATCATCAAGTTGCTTATTTGCATGAACCGCATCCACCAATGTAATAATGCCATCCAATAAATAACGTTCACAAAGCACTTCATGAGAAAAAAAAGTTTGAGTGATAGGACCGGGATCTGCCATTCCTGTGCACTCAATCACTAAGCGATCAAAGTCGAGTTTCCCACTATCTAACCCATCAAGTAAATCGAGCAAAGCATTTTCCAACTCATTAGAGCGGCTACAACAAATACAACCATTACTCAATGTCGTTATTTGTGTCGCACGATCACCAATTAAGGCATTATCAATTGGCACTTCACCAAATTCATTTTCGATGACTGCGATTTTATGCCCATGATCTGCTTGAAGAATATGGCGTAGTAAGGTGGTTTTGCCCGCACCGAGAAAACCGGTCAAAATCGTGACAGAGATTGGTTTCATTGTATTCCTCATGACGTCATTAATTAACAGCAGCGAAATCCACCTTTACCGCTTCCACCATAGCGCGCATCTTGGCGCTCACGAAAAAACTCTTTATAAGTCATAATCGGTTTGTCTGGATGATTATCTTTCATGTGCTGTACATAGGTATCATAGTCAGGAATGCCTATCAACATACGTGCAGCCTGCCCTAAGTACTTACCTGTTTTGCCTAAATTTCCAAACATATGCTCTCCAATACAGATGCCCTACATCATGTTTACTCACAATGCAGGGCACCATTTTATACACTAAAGATTAGTGTGAAGATGAGGTTTTCACGCCCTCTTTAGGCACCGGTACATAAGGTGTTTCAGCATCGGTACGCTCTGGGTTTTTATACGCCTTCATCGCTGTTCTGATACCATAGAAAATAATACCGTAGACAACAACTAGGAATAGGATACTTAACCCTGCGTTTGTGTAGTTATTGATAATAATGTGATTCATGTCAGTGATTTGCTGAGCCGTTAAGTCAGCACCACCCGCCGCAATTTTCTCTTTATAAGACTTAGCTAAATAGAGGAAACCTTCGAGTTGAGGGTTATCACTAAACAGTTTCAAACCTAATGCCCAAGTTGTACAAATCAATAACCAAACCGCTGGTAACACAGTGACATAGATATATTTACTGCGTTTCATCTTAATTAAGACTACGGTGCTGAGCACCAAGGCAACTGCCGCCAGCATCTGGTTCGAAATACCAAACAGAGGCCATAGGCTCTTCACGCCGCCCAATGGGTCAACCACGCCTTGATACAATAAATATCCCCATAAACCAACGCATCCGGCTGTACCAATAATCCCAGCCAACAGTGAATCGGTTTTTTTCAGCACAGGAACAAAGTTACCCAATAAGTCTTGTAACATAAAACGACCTGAGCGCGTTCCTGCATCCAATGCAGTTAAGATAAACAGTGCTTCGAATAGGATACCAAAGTGATACCAGAAACCCATATCAGCAGCAGGTATGATTTCATGGAATACATACGCGATACCTACCGCTAACGTCGGTGCTCCCCCTGCACGGTTCAATACGGAAGGCTCTCCGATATCTTTTGCCGTTTGCATAATTTGCTCAGGTGAAATCACAAAGCCCCATGAACTGACGGTTGCCGCAGCATGTGCCGTGACATCTTTCAGTTGTGCTAGGATTGCCGCACCGTCAGCACCACCAAGCTCATGCAGATTCGGCATAGTGATACCTAAAGCGGCTGGTGGAGTATTCATCGCAAAATAGAGGCCAGGTTCAATAATTGAAGCTGCAACTAGCGCCATGATCGCGACAAACGATTCCATTAACATCGCACCATAGCCGATATAGCGAGCATCTTTTTCGTTAGCCAACAACTTAGGCGTTGTCCCTGACGAAATTAAGGCATGGAAACCCGATACGGCACCACAAGCAATCGTAATAAATAAGAATGGGAACAGCGTGCCTTTCCAAACTGGGCCACTGCCATCAACGAACTGAGTGACCGCTGGCATTTTTAGCTCAGGATTTAAAATCACAATCCCAATCGCTAAACCGACAATCACACCGATTTTTAAGAAGGTAGCGAGATAGTCGCGAGGCGCCAGAATCAGCCAAACAGGTAATAATGCAGAGATAAACGCATAACCAACTAAAACATAAGTAATTGTAGTGTCTTTAAAGGTCAGTGCAGGACCCCAATATGGGTCATGAGCGATAACACCACCGAACCAAATCGACAAGATCAGTAACACAATACCAATGACCGAAACTTCCCCCACTCGTCCGGGTCGGATATAGCGCATATAGATTCCCATAAACAGCGCAATCGGTACTGTTGAACATACCGTAAACACGCCCCATGGACTTTCTGCTAGTGCCTTAACCACGATCAACGCTAATACTGCAAGGATAATGATCATGATGAGGAAACAGCCGAAAAGCGCAATGGTTCCCGGAATAGGGCCAAGCTCTTCTTTGACGATTTCCCCTAATGATGCACCATTACGGCGAGAAGAGATAAATAGCACCATAAAGTCCTGTACTGCACCAGCCAGTACCACCCCAGCCAATAACCATAAGGTGCCTGGTAAGTAACCGACTTGTGCTGCTAAGACAGGCCCTACAAGTGGCCCAGCACCTGCGATTGCAGCAAAGTGGTGACCGAATAGAACGTTTCTATTTGTAGGAACATAGTTCAAGCCATCATTATTAATGACCGCGGGTGTCGCTCGCGTCTCATCGAGCTTCATCACTTTTTTCGCGATATACAAACTGTAATAACGATAAGCAATGAGATAAACCGCCACAGAAGCCACAACAATCCACAGCGCACTGATGTGTTCTCCGCGTCTAAGTGCAACCACACCTAGACAAATCGCACCGATAATCCCAAGGATCATCCAAGGAATGTGCTTTAAAATACCATTTTTGTTCATAAAACACCCTTCTGAGGTAAAACGAACTTCTCTTATGTTTTATTGACTTATCAATAACAAATCGATTCAAAGAACCGTTCTTTATCATTACTAAGTCTCTTTTTGGCAGTCGTTATCACCGTGCAATAAGAAAAAATTTGAGCTCTGCCATGGTCTCTATGGTAGAAAATATCTATTGGCGAATGTCTAAAGTCAGTGCGAGCGGTTGCATACAAAATTAAGCGGTCAGTTTTTCACTGCGAATGGTTTTATCGAAATAGCAAAGACGAAAAAAGTGTGATTAACTTAACAATAACAGTTGATTATCAATAAGTTAATCATATTAATGGAAATGGTATAAATGAAATGGTTTGTTAAATAAAACTCGAATAGTCGTAAAATCTCACGATGCAGGATGAGCGGTTATCCTATTTCCTTGCAGATCAATCCATACCCAATGGCCACCAACCCACCAGCTATGCTCACCATCCGTTTTCCGTTGGCAACCTATTCCTACATGGGCTTTCCCATTCTCAAAAGGGTAGGCGCAATCATAGTTTGCTTCAATCACGACCTTGCCTGTTTTTGCCTCAGCAAAACCAATTTTGTCACCTTGGCGGATACGATAAAGCCCATTTTTAGGCTCATCAGGCCAATTATCAAAATAATAAGGTCGATAGGCTTCATTGCCCTGTTGGTCGACCACAACTATTCCTTGATTAGGGAGATTTTTTAAACAAAAGCGATATGCAGAGTCGGCTTCAAAGCAATTTAATGTTTTTTCTGGTGCTTCTATCAATTGTGCAAATTGCTCATGTAGTGAATCAGCAAATAACATGCTCGGTAATACGCATAACAGCCCAATCAAACCTTGCTTCATCTTCGACTTCCTCACCCCAATCAGTTGTATTAAAGCAATATAGCGGATGCCACTAATATTCAAACTAAGAATACAGCGAAAATCAGCAAATACTCTAATAAAAAACAATCAGTTAATTAGCTCATTTACTTATTAATAATAAGAAAACCCCAAAAAACCTTAATAAATTAGATTTTTTTATCCTTTAAAAACAATAGAATACTAAAACACCGAGAAAAAAACACACAACTTTCATTTTGATACTCTTCACATAAACAACACATTATTCACACCTTAATAAGATAAAGAGTTATTGTTAATAACATGAAAATAAATTGTTATAGCAACGCTACTTTGATCAGGGGAATAACTGTATGAATAATGAAAACTATGATTACATCATTGTAGGAGCAGGTTCGGCTGGCTGCGTGCTTGCCGCACGGCTTATTAAAGAAACCCAGTCACGCGTTCTTTTGATTGAAGCCGGAGGAAGTGATAATCATCTGTATATTCGTATGCCAGCTGGGGTAGCTAAAATTATTGCCCAAAAAAGCTGGCCCTACGAAACGGAACCTGAACCACATGCAAATAATCGCAAGATGCAGATAGCACAAGGTAAAGTTCTCGGAGGCAGCAGTTCTGTGAATGGCATGATTTATATTCGAGGCCAAAAACAGGATTACGATAATTGGGCGCAAATCTATGGCTGTGATGGCTGGAGCTACCAAGATGTCCTACCTTGGTTTAAGAAAGCCGAACAAAATGAAAGTTTATCTGATAGCTATCATGGTACCGCAGGGCTGCTTCCTGTCAGTGAAAACCGTTATCGGCACCCTCTTTCTATGGCTTTTATCCGAGCCGCACAAGAGCAAGGGCTTCCTTATGTTAATGACCTTAATGGTGAAAGCCAACAAGGAGTCAGTTTTTATCAAACAACAACGAAAAATGGCGAAAGAGCAAGCACTTCAAAAACTTATCTTAAGAGTGTCGCACAAAGCGATAAACTTACAGTAAAGCTTAATAAACAAGTTAACCGTATTATTATCCGTGATGGTGTCGCTGTTGGGGTAAGCTATCAGGATAAAAATGGTGGTGAAGCCGATGTTTTCGCCCAAAAAGAGGTGATCATTTGTGCCGGCGCGATGGGCTCCGCGAAATTACTCATGCTCTCAGGTATCGGTCCTAAAGATCACCTCTCATCATTAGGGATTGAAACGGTCGCTGACCTTCCTGTCGGTAAAAACTTCCATGATCATCTTCATATGTCCATTAATGTCACAACCAAAGATCCTATTAGCCTCTTTGGCGCTGACAAAGGTATCCATGCTATAAAACATGGCTTTCAGTGGTTAGCTTTTCGTAGTGGATTATTAGCATCAAACGTACTTGAAGGTGCTGCATTTATTGATAGCTGTGGTCAAGGTCGCCCCGACGTACAAATTCACTTTTTACCCATACTTGATAGCTGGGATGATGTTCCCGGCGAGCCACTGCCCGCGAAACATGGTTTCACATTAAAAGTGGGCTATTTACAACCTAAGTCGCGCGGTGAATTACTCTTGCGTAGCAAAGATCCACAAGCGCCACTAAAAATTCATGCCAACTATTTAGCCGCACCGGAAGATATGGAAGGCTGCAAACGTGCTGTCAAATTTGGGTTAAAAGTACTTGGGTCGGAGGCACTACAAGCGGTTAGTAAAGAGACATTAATGCCGCCAGCACAGGTTCAACATGATGAGGCAGCATTAGAGGAGTTTGTACGTAACTTTTGTAAAACCGTCTACCACCCTGTCGGCAGTTGTCGTATGGGAAAAGACACAGCAACTTCCGTGACCGATTTACGCTTACGTGTGCATGGCATTAAGCAACTTCGTGTCATTGATTGCTCTGTGATGCCAGAAATCCCAAGTGGTAACACCAACGCTCCAACAATCATGATTGCCGAGCGTGGCGCGGCAATGGTGATACAGGATAACCATTAACGCCAATGATCGCCCACTCACCCTAAGTGGGCGATCATGATACCATTACCCATTCACGGTTATGGTTGCCGCTGCCTTCTTCGCCTTATTTAACGCATGATCGATAGAATCCGCAATCGCCAAGGCAACACCTAAGCGGCGAGTTCCAGCAATTTCAGGTTTACCAAATAAGCGTAATTGAATATCCGAATCTAACGCTTGCCCTAACCCCGAAAAAACAACATCACGACTAGACAATTCAGGAAGGATCACCGCCGATGCACTTGGTCCATATTGACGGATTGCCCCGATAGGTAGCCCCAAGAAAGCACGCACATGAAGGGCAAATTCAGATAAGTTTTGTGAAATTAAGGTCACCATACCTGTATCATGAGGCCGAGGCGAAACTTCATTAAAAATGATCTCATCACCACATACAAATAGTTCCACACCAAATAAGCCATACCCACCTAATGCAGTCACAATTTTGGCAGCGGCCGCTTGTGCATTTTCCAATGCCTTTTCACTCATTTGTTGTGGTTGCCATGATTCTCGATAATCCCCTTTTTCTTGGCGGTGCCCAATAGGCGCACAAAAATGAATACCATCAACGGCATTAATGGTGAGCATCGTGATTTCAAAATCAAAATGGATCATTTTTTCAACGATCACACGCCCCTGACCAGTACGTCCACCTTCTTGCGAATAGTGCCATGCTGCTTTGAGATCCTGTTCGCCGCGCATAACACTTTGGCCTTTACCCGAAGAGCTCATTACTGGTTTGACTATACAAGGGAAGCCAATCTCTTTAGCTGCGGTCACAAAATCCGCTTCAGTCTCAACAAAACGATAATCTGAGGTCGGTAAGCCTAATTCTTCTGCCGCAAGCCGGCGGATCCCTTCACGATTCATGGTTAAATAAACTGCATTAGCAGAAGGCACCACTTTTTGCCCTTGTTGCTCCAATTCCACTAAGGTCTTGGTCGCAATCGCTTCAATTTCCGGCACGATAAAATCAGGTTTTTCTTTCTCAACAAGTTGGCGAATTGCCTCTCCATCTAGCATGTTAACGGTATAACTACGGTGAGCAACATGCATGGCGGGCGCATGGTCATAACGATCAACCGCAATAACTTCAATGCCCAAACGCTGGCACTCAATCGCCACTTCTTTCCCGAGCTCTCCTGAACCGAGCAGCATCACTTTTGTTGCAGAAGGACAAAGCGCTGTACCTAATTTATTCATGATGGATAACCTTGTATAAAAAAGCTGATTTCATGGACAAGATTATATACGCAATCGTTTGCTTAAACCATAAGAGATCGTATTTCACTTCATTTATCGCAATATTCGCTTAGCATTTCTAACGCTTATCACGACCTGTTACATAAGGGACACGTTTGTGATATTCATTGTAGCGCTTATGCAGCAAGGCAATAATACAGCACAGTAATCCTAACCAAATCAATGAGAAACTAACCCCTTTCACCCAATCAAATAGTTCATTAAATAAGAATACAGCTAATAAGAATTGGATCGTTGGTTCAATATATTGGGCAAGCCCTATTACGGTTAATGTTGTGCGTTTTATCGCCGCAGTGAAAAACAGTAATGGAATAATTGTCACCGGAGCCGCAAGCATATACAGCAGCTTGATTTGCCAATCCCCCGCCTCGACAGCACTCGTGCCATTAGCGGATAGCCACCATGTGATCCCAATGGCGACAGGCAATAGCCACATCGCCTCAACAAAAAGCGAAGTGATAACATCAAAACGAATAAATTTGCGGATCAAACCATAGACGGCAAAAGCACTTCCCATCACAAGGGCAAGTAGAGGCAATTCACCATACTGCCAGATTTGGAAACAGACACCGGAAAAAATCAGCAGTACCGCCATTTTCTCGGCTAAAACTAGCCGTTCATGTAAAAATACGACCCCAAGTAAAATAGAAAACAGTGGATTAATAAAATAACCTAGGCTGGCAGCAAGTACTTGCCCATGGGTTAATGCATAAGTGAATGCCCCCCATGATATCGCCATAATAGATGAACTAAACAAACATAAAATAATTGAGCGTTTATCTGCCCATACTTGTTGCCAAAGCGTTTTATTTTTAATCAGTAAGCGAATGGCTAATAAAAAGGGGATCGACCAAATTACACGTTGGGCAAGTAGCTCTAAAGGTTCAGCGCCGGGCAACAAACGGTAAAAAAGCGGTGTGATCCCCCATAAAATATAAGAAAAGATAGCCAATGCTACCCCTGATCTCAGTAACATAATTAACCCAAAATTGATGTTTTCTTAAATAAAATTTCACTATAAATATCATACACTTTTATTTATCAATTTGAATTAATTAACATCACTATTCACATCCGTAAAGCCCTTCTCAAAGTTCGCGAATATGTAATGGTGGTTGCTGGTGAATAAATGCCGTTAGCTCTTGCTGGGATGGCGCTGCACTGATTGCCCCTTTACGTGTTGTCGCTAATGCACCACAAGCTGTTGCTTGTGTAATGACTTTCATTAAATCGTCATCATTATCACTCACTCCAAATTGGGCGATGGCCGCAAGCAATCCAGCCATAAAAGCATCACCAGCCCCCGTCGTATCAACACTTTCGACACGATATGCGCTAATGCCGATTTGATGAGTAGGGGTTAATACCAAGCAGCCCTTCGCTCCCTGAGTGACAACTTTCAAACGGGCAGGATAATTCTTGAGTTTCTCTATTGCCCTATCCAATGTCACCTCCTCGACAAGCCACAATAACTCATCTTCCGAGAGTTTCAGTATGTCTGCCTGATAAGCAAATTCATCGACCTTGGTATGCATTTCAATAGGATCCGACCACATTTGAGGTCGAATATTAATATCAAAACTGAGTAATCCCCCCGCTTGCTGAATTTTATCAATTGCTTCATTTAATGATGCGCGGCAAACTGGATGAACAAGCGCTAACGAACAAAAATGCAGTATATCTTTTTCAAAACGCGGTAAATTTTTGTTACTGAGAAATTGATCTGCCGAAGGTGAAACTAAAAAGGAAAACTCACGTTCACCGTTTTCATGTAAAGACACTAACACCGTACTCGTGCGATACCGCTCATCAAATTCCATCGCGCTAGTATCAACACCGATATCAAATAACGTCTTTTGCATAAAATGACCAAAAGCATCTTCGCCTACGCGCCCAATAAAACCACTTGGTATCCCTAATTTTGCAACACCAGCAGCGACATTCACAGGAGCCCCACCAGCACAGGCTTCATATTGCATACTGTGCAGAGGAATTAAATCAACGACCGCATCACCTAAAGACCAAACTTTCATATTCACCCCATTCGAAGATTGAATGACTCGACATACAATTATTACATTAACACAAATTAGTACTGGAAAACCCAGATTGTTAACGTTAACATTTAAAGCTTAGAGTATAAATAAAAGACAATATTAACGCACGTGTTATATCGCCTCATCCTATTTATGGATCAATGTGTATTACCTAATCTTTTTAACAATAAGCACTGATAAACAATCGGTACACGTAAAGGAGCTATGATGAAACAACGTATTGAACAAGCATCGATAGCGCTTGAAACAGCGAGACAATCTCTAAACAAGCAATTTTATCCTGAATATCATCTTGCCTCTTATGCGGGTTGGTTAAATGATCCAAATGGGCTTGTTTATCATAATGGTCTATACCATGCTTTTTACCAACATCATCCCTACAGTTCAGATTGGGGACCAATGCATTGGGGGCATGCTACGAGTCAAGATATGCTCCACTGGTCACATCAACCTATCGCCCTCGCACCGGGTAATGACTATGATCGCGACGGTTGTTTTTCAGGCTCTGCGGTCAGTCATCATGGAAAACTATACTTATTTTACACCGGTCATATTTGGTTATCCGATGAAGGGGATGACAGCGAGATCTATCAAGCGCAGTGCCTTGCAGTGAGTGAAGATGGCATACATTTTGAGAAAAAAGGTGTCCTTATCCCTCCACCTGAAGGTTATATGCACTTCCGTGACCCAAAAGTTTGGTATCAAGATTCCCGTTGGTGGATGGTCGTTGGTGCAAGAGACCATTTAAATCAGGGGCAAATTCTCCTCTTTAGCACAGAGGATCTACTTAATTGGCCTAGTGAATACCAAGTTTTGGCTAAAACAGAAGATAAAAATGTTTATATGTGGGAATGCCCTGATTTTTTCCCTTTAGGCGAACAGTTTGTCACATTATTTTCCCCTCAAGGCAAAAAACCATCGGGTCATCAGTATCGAAACCGTTTCCAAAATGGCTATCTTGTGGGTCATTGGTCACCGCAACAGCCTTATGAAATAACTCACCATTTTACCGAAATCGATTTTGGTCATGACTTTTATGCGCCGCAAACTTTCTTATCTAAAGATGGACGGCGTATAGCGATTGCTTGGATGGATATGTGGGAAAGCCATATGCCATCAAAACCTCACGGTTGGTCAGGCTGCTTTACCATCCCAAGAGAGCTAACCTTGAACAACCAAGGTAAAATACGGGTAAACCCAATTAAAGAGCTGACATCGTTACGGCAAGAAGCTATTGAGATCACACCTTGTGTGTTAGAAAAAAATAGTGTGATTAAAATGTATGATGATGCCAAAGCCTGTGAAATTGAGTTAATTTGGGATTTACAGAACAGCCTGGCTGAAAAATTCGGTTTTTGGATTGGTAATGGTGCTCAATTCTTCATTGATGGGCAGACACAAACCTTAATGCTCACCCGCCACTATCCAGAATATGTTATTAGTGATTACCGCTGTGCGCCGTTACCACAAACCCAGTATCTCAAAATACGTGCTTTTATTGATAAATCTAGCATTGAAGTTTTTATCAATGAGGGGGAAATGTGTTTTACCAGCCGAATTTATCCGCAAGAAGGGGAGCGAGTTTTAACTTTATTTGCCATAAACCAGAAAGCCAAATTAATAAAGGCGACATTATGGCCACTGCATAAAGCGGTCGAATAACCACTTTTTAAGGATCGCGAATAAACCGTGATCCTTTCATTAAATTGATGAGCGCTCCAGAAGGTCACAAGAAACATACTGTGTACCTTCAATTTTTCGTTGTTCAATAATATGTAATGCTGCCTCCTGCCCTAGCTGATAGTGAGGCAGCACAACCGTACTCAATGGTGGATAAAACAGCTCCCCAACCGCAATCATATTGTCATACCCCAATACGGCAACATCTTTAGGTATACGCAGCCCTTTGCTCAGCAAAACCTGATACGCTAAAAAAGCGATACGATCATTACCACATACCACAACATCAAAATCAGGTTTACCACTTTCACAATGCCTATTAATAAGGTCGATCACATCCAGATAATGTTCATCACCAAGCGCTAAGTGATATTGTTTTAATGCCTCTTGTGGTAATCCAGCCGACTTCCATGAAGATTCAACCGCTTCTCTACGGGTCTGTCCCGCTAATGTTTCTTTTGGAATATACAAACACAAAGGGCGTCGATAACCTTTTTCAATCAGTTTGCACATTGCATGATACTGCCCGTGGTAATCATCAGGGATATAGGCAGGAAAATTCTGCTGTGGGTCAATACAGTTTGCCAATACAAGAGGATAAGTATGTAGCCCTTCTGGTATAGATACTTCTCTTAGCCCCATTGTTGTATAAATGATACCATCCGGCCGCTGCGACAATAATTGTCGTACAGCACGCTCATTATCATCATTTGATGTGATATTGACCACAAAACTACTCCAACCAAACTGCCTTGCGGTCTGTTCTATTGAAAGAATAATTTCAACTGAGTAAGGTGTTGTAGCCGTATCAAGCGCAAGTACACCAACCGTGGATATTTTCGACCCCTTCCCACGAATTTTTCGAGCGGAAAAATCAGGAACATAGTTAAGTGTTTGAATGGCTTGCTGCACCTGTTTTAGGGTATCAGGTTTCAGAAGCTCAGGGTTATTGATGGCTCTTGAGACTGTCATCAATGAAACATTAGCAAGTCGAGCCACATCTTTTAAAGAAGCCATTACGTGTTTTCACTCAGCCATATAATAACGAATGAAAATTCTAACATGATAAGGATAAAAATCACCTACAGGAGTGATTAAATATATTTGTTATTATTACAAATGAAACTATACTAAATCTAGTATTAGAGCTTTTTATGACTACTATTTTACGATATTATCATTCCATTACATAAAAAAATTTTATAACATATCTAAAATATATAGTGAGATAAACAAAGTATACGTGTTTCTACTTACCATATAGTAAGATATTTATTATTTTTTACTTAATGACACAAACGTTAACCATTAACCCTACTTTTATATTAAATTTACCTAGTCGCGAAATATAATATAAATTAAGGTCGTTAAAGGTCCGTAAATACATTAATAATAAATCTAAAAAATTAGCAAGAAAATATTACCATTAGCTTACGTAGCGATCTGGCTCAACGTATTTTTCAAATTTTATATGAATATCAAATCAGTGTAACAGGAGTATGGTGATGAATAACACCATTCACGTAATCATAGAAAATGATAATGTCATTAAGAATAAACTGAAACTAATGATGGAATCTTTTGGTTTCAATTTTAAGTTCTATAATGATGAAGATTTATTTACAAGTAATTATACGTACCCTCAAGAAGAAGGAGCAAAAGAGTGTGTATTAATATTCCTAAACAGTGAAAATAATCATATTGGCAGATTGAATAATATCAATGGTTCATTAGGTATCATCCCTTTTATTATCCTATCAGAAAAGCCATCTGTAGAGCTTTGCCGTGAAAGTTTCAAATCCGGCGCATTTGATTTCTTTTCATTTCCATTTAAAGATTCGGATATCGCGCATGCTGTCAGCCATGCTATGGAATTGTTTGCTAATGAGCATTCTGAGCTCAAGAAATACAATAAATTAGCAGATAAATTTGATCGTCTTTCCAATCGAGAAAAAGAGATCATGGATATGATCCTAGAAGGTAACACGAGTAAGGAAACTGCTGAAAAATTAGCACTTTCGCCAAGAACGGTTGAAGTTCATCGCTCAAATATTTATACAAAACTCGGCATAAAATCGTTACCGCAATTAATACAAGAGTATGAATATATAAATACTTACTCTAGAAATTTATGACATCATTGATTAACAATGCACATTGTCGATAATATTAATTTAGCTATTTAGCTTTAATTAATTAAAAAATTTAACCATTAATATATTTTTATTTTGAATATTAAGGTTTTTACAGTTTTAATTGCTATAGGCCATTTTCATGGCTAGATTAGTTAATGTTCTGGGCTGCCACATGTAAACTTGCAGTGTGTCAGCCTCCTTCGCCGATATCGTTAATGTTACTTAAGTGAATTATTATTTTCACCGTGAAATAATTTCGCATATTAGTTTTAAGTTATTTCACTTATCTCCCTCTTTCATATAAATAACCGCCTAGGTGCACTCAACTTTTCTTTTAAATTTAAGTTACTCTCCGTTAAATCCTATTCTCTAAAAATGCTCTTAATCTAAAAAAAATGGTTCAAAACTGACATCCAAGTATCAATGATTAGTCAATAATAATGCCGTTACTTCATTTTTCTTTAATTTTTGTATCAGTAAGCTGACACCATGAAAATTTCAGGAAAAGGGAGCAAACGTTTTTAAGTCTCGCTCCTTGCCACACAGTAAACATCCACGAGCATTGGCTGGTTTATTTGCGCTTCCGCTAATATTTTGCACTTTTATTGCTCAATAACAGCCGAGGCGCTCTCTTTTTGCCGTAAAATTCCCTATTATCAAACGATACGATTGAACGCCACACTTTGGTAAAGGAGAAGGATATGATTGGTCTCATTATTGTTTCTCATAGTAAATTGCTCGCTGATGGGTTGCATCAACTTGCAGCGCAAATGCAAAACAAACAAAAGTGTCACATCATCACCGCGGCAGGTGTTGATGATGAAACTCACCCTATCGGCACAGATGCGGTGAAAGTGATGGAGGCAATCGAAAGTTTATCCGATGCCGAGCATATCATTTTATTAATGGACTTAGGCAGTGCACTACTCAGTGCAGAAACGGCACTTGATCTCATCGATCCAGATTTGGCAGAAAAGGTTCATTTATGTAGCGCCCCTTTAGTGGAAGGCGCCATAGCGATTACGGCCGCCGCATCGGGTGGAGCTTCAATTGATGAAATATTAAATGAAGCTCAACAAGCTTTACAGGCAAAACGGCAACAGCTAAATGACACCGTCACTACCACTGAGAATGAAAAAGACAAACATACTCATTTTTCAGAGCAGGCATTAACAACCCAATGGGTGGTCAAAAATCCTTCGGGCCTACATATCCGCCCAGCGGCAAAATTAGCGACGTTGCTTTCTGGTTTTACAGCCACACTAGAATTACGTCATGGTGAAAAACGCGCGGATGCGAAAAGCATGAACCAAATTGCGTTATTACAAGTGCGTCAAGGTGACAAAATTACTTTGGTTGCAGAAGGAGTAGATAGCCAAAATGCCATCGATGCTTTTAATCAGCTTGCCCAACACAATTTTGGAGATAACATCGCAACAACGGACAGCAAAACCTTTGTAGGGAAAACGGCCTATGTACCAACCGTAGCAGGGTTAGCTCATCACCACGCTCCAAGCACTGAACCTTGCATTTCGTCTTATCAAACAAGTGAAAACGAAACCCGTAGGGCCACCAAAGCAATTGAACAGTTAAAAACGCACTTAGATTCTCTCGCTAATACACTGAGCGAACAATATGGTGAAGAGATTGCCAATATTTTTCGAGGACATCGCTTATTATTAGAAGATGATGAACTTGTAGAATCAATCACACAAAGCATCGAAAATGAACGCAATACTGCCTATGACGCGATTTCCAACATATTCAACAATATGTCAAAGCAGTATCAGCAACTAGACGATGAGTATTTACAAGCTCGATTTATTGATATTGAAGACTTAAAAAATCAGTTACTTATGTCAATATCATCTGTCGCACAGCCATCATGTGCTTTCACCGAGCCTACGATTATTTTAAGTGGTAACTTAGGCCCCTCTGAACTACTTCGCTACAGAAATACAAACGTAGTGGGTGTTGCTCTGGCAAATGGTTCCCCTTATTCCCATACCTGTATTATTGCGGCAAAAATGGGGCTACCGATATTAACGGATCTTGGCGACAACATTCACCAAATAGCTGAACAAACAAAATTACAATTATCTATTGAGACTCGCTCATTAATAGTGACGTCATAAATGGTGAAACGGTGAGCTTCAACTACCACCACTGACAATTTCTGATAGATTCAACATAGGCCGCCGTAAAAATATACGGCGGTTTGTGTAACGACTCGAAAGGCTTTTATATCTCTTGATGATAACCATCAATTACAACCATTTTTTGCTCATTGTTTTTCATGCATAATGAGGCCGCTTTGAGTTAGTTACTTATATTCCTTAATATTAATGTCGTATTGCTTTAGTTTTCGCCAAAGCGTTGTTCTCCCCATATTCAAGACTTGATGCATCTCTTGGACCTTTCCACCACAAAGCCTTGCCGCTTCGATAATTGCCGCTTTTTCGACTTCCTGAATACTCAGCTCTCGGCGCTCTGTAGGTTGATGTTTTTCAAAAACCAACTCTTGCAAACATAAGTGACGCTTTATTTTCTCACTGATTTCACGACCAACAGCGTTTGCTAAGGCAAGTAGAATAGTGCTGTCAACCGTTTGAGAAGCAAACGCAACGATGGCAATTAATGCTCTATTTTCACAATAAATAGGGGCGAGATAATAAAAGGTTCCCTGTAACTTAACAGGATGAGTAAATAAGCTAAATAACGCTTCCTGAGTTGTACAATTTGATAATACGTTGGTAATAGCCAATGGTGCTGTCAGCATCTCACTTAACCACAACGTTTTTCCATTAGGCTCAATGAGTGAAGCATCGATAGTCATATCATTGATAGGAGCCAATCCGTTTTCGATAGCAAGACTGGCAAAATGAATTAACAACTCTGAAGAAATCGCCTTTGCCACTTCTTTTGATTTGGGAGAAATTACTGGAGATGATAAATCAATAGACATAGCCATCCTTATACATCCGTAAGTCATTCTCAAATTATGTCAATTTTTCATGAAATTTTAATATCACAAATCAAATAATACATGAATAGTTTTTTATCCTTTGATCTAGGACAATAACATTGATTATATCGAAATTAGATACTAATAATGCGGCTAAAAAAAGCCTGCTCGTTCAATTATTGAGCAGGGCTTTTGTCTATTATCTTTTCACTTGGTGGTTATTCAGAGACAATTGAACCCCAGAGATCATACTCATCAGCATGCTCAATCAGCACATTAACAATGTCACCTGGCTTCACGTCAAATTCACCATTTAAATAAACCATACCATCAATTTCTGGGGCATCCGCCATACTACGACCAATTGCACCTTCATCATCGACTTCATCAATGATAACAGGCAATTTGCGCCCAATTTTTTCTTGCAACCTTTCTGTTGAAATTTGTTGTTGCAACTGCATAAAAACGATGATAGCGCTCCTCTTTAACTTCTTCAGGAACCTGATCGGCTAGTTCGTTCGCTTTCGCGCCCTTCAACTGGACTATATTTAAAGCAGCCAACGCGATCAAGGCGCGCTTCTTGTAAGAAGTCGAGTAACATTTGGAAATCTTCTTCCGTTTCCCCTGGGAAGCCCACAATAAAAGTAGAGCGTAAAGTTAATTCAGGGCAAATTTCACGCCCAGCGTTTAATACGCTCAAGTGTTCTTTCGACCGCACCTGGGCGTTTCATGAGTTTTAGAATTTTTGGGCTAGCATGCTGCAATGGAATATCCAAATAAGGAAGAACTTTCCCCTTCCGCCATCAATGGATTACCTCATCAACATGTGGGTAATGGGTAGACATAATGTAAGCGAAACCCACACACCAAGTGACGCTAATTGCTCACATAAGCCAACCATACTGGTTTTAACGGGTTTACCTTCCCAAAAGCCTGTACGATGTTTGACATCAACACCATAAGCGGAAGTATCTTGTGAGATCACCAGTAGCTCTTTAACGCCTGATTCAACTAAGCGTTTTGCTTCATTTAGTACATCCCCAATGGCGCGACTATCTAAGTCACCACGCATGGATGGAATAATGCAGAATGTACAACGGTGATTACAACCTTCCGATATCTTCAAATAGGCATAATGTTTTGGCGTTAATTTAACACCTTGCTCAGGAACTAAGCTCAAAAAAGGATCATGTTCTGGTTTTGGCACATAATGATGAACATGATTGAGTACTTGCTCATAACTATGAGGGCCTGTAATTTCGAGTACTTTTGGGTGTACTTCGCGGATTTGGTTTTCTTTAGCCCCAAGACACCCTGTCACAATCACTTTGCCATTTTCATTTAATGCTTCACCAATCGCTTCAAGAGACTCTTGAACGGCACTATCAATAAAGCCACAAGTATTCACAATGACCAAATCAGCATCATCATAACTTGGTACAACTTGATAGCCATCTGTGCGTAGTTCAGTCAAGATACGTTCTGAATCGACAAGATTTTTTGGGCAGCCAAGTGAAACAAAACCAATTTTTTGGCACCGGATTAGTATTTTGCGACATAACTCACTTCTTTTATTGTTTTAAAAAATGGGCTGGATTTTACCTGAAGTATAATAAAAATTGTACAAATTTTTAGCTATGAACATTGATTAGATTAAGCCATTTACCTCTTAAGGATTTTACCGCTATAAAATAGACATTATTAATACATCGTTATTTATTAGCTATCAAATTTGACTTATGTTACCCTCTTCGATTTCATTAAAAAGAGTTGATGCTAAATACTGTTCGTTAAAATATGAAGAAAAATAAGAGCAAGAATAAGAAAAGCAACAGACGTAGAAATAACCATAGCTACAACAGCAATACTTTCAGTATAGATAGCATGAGTAACGACAATAGTATCAGTAACAACAATAACCCTTATGTTATCTTCGAAACGATAATTTACCCATTACCAAATGAACTAAAACGCCCTATAGAACCCGTAATTGGCCATGGTAATCAAGCAGTTATTTATTTTTTATGGCTATTTTTTGCATTGCTATATGCATTTACTTCTCTCATTTTATGGGAAGTTATCTTGGGAAAGTTACTTTTTATTACTATTGAGGCCATACTATTAGTTTCATTTTATGCTCTACTAAAACGATTAAGTAAAACTGTTGGTTATTTTTCTGTAGATAACGACGGATTTCGTATTATTAATACCCTATATCCAAACGGGAACATTGAAATACTCTGGGAAAATATTTGCTCTGAGTATATTGTGCATATTAAAACAAGCGGTAGAAATCGGCCTGACTATCTTGTTTTTCAATATAAAAATGCCTCAAATGAGCGTAAAGAATATAAATTACCCCTCGAAAACTGGCTTAACTATTCACTTTTCTCTCCAATAGAAAAAAGGAAGTGGATGCTCAAGGCGGTCCTTAAAGGACTTGCGAGAACTCCTGATATAAAAATCAATCAAAGTGTATTTACTAAACTCGATGTAAACCCAAAAACCTTTGAATTTGCACCATCAAAGAGAAGGGTAGAAAATATAGAGGCCATTATTATCTCAATCATAGTTTTAGGTCTTTCCTTTATATTATGGACATTTTTGTCCATAAACCTACCATTTTCATGGGCTTTAGGTTTGTTATTAGCTTCAGTTATCCCGATATTTATTGGATTGACTTTATTTATGAGTTGGCTTTATCCAGAAACTGTAAACAATATTAGCTATACCAATACAGATACCGATAACGTTAATAAATAATCACCTTAGCTGTCGCACTTTCCTCATTTGGTCTACCTAATGAAACGAATATAAACCACAAAGCCGAAAGCTATTCCCTATCAACTCTCGGCTTAAAAAACACTAACGATTTATTGAACGAGCAATACGTGAATAAGTATGCCGAACACCTCGGATCACAATACCATAATTTAAAATATTCTCTGGTAATGCAATACCGTTATAGCCCGAATCGCCGATATGATGCAGATCTGTTCCTGCCATTTTTACACATCAGCGCAATTTGGCGAATGGTTTGTATATCCGCCCCTTCTTGCGATGTCCCAATTGCCGTCATCGTTAATACCCCTTGTGAATGACAATAAGCCACCATTTTTTGCACAAATTCGGCTGAGATCCCCGGCACCGTTCCAGGGGCTGGTAATAAAATCACATCTGCACCGCTATCAATAAAAACTACGAATATCCGTCTCGGTAATTAACTGCTCAGCAGATTCATTTAACACCCCCGCAGCATGCATTTTGCCCGTGACCAAGATAATATTTTCACCCACAGCCGCTTTAAGCTCTTTTAGGCTTAAATTAATTTCATGATTGGTGACGCCATTGCCTGGATTTCCGTTAATACAATAATATCCACTCCCATCTCTTTTAATTTGATGGCATTTTTTACCGTAGCTAATCGCCCTTCAGATATTTTCCACTGCGCATCTTGATGAGGATTATTAAAACCTGCGGGAACAGGCTCTAGATTCACGCCGATAGCTCGGCCAGTAAGGCGTTTTAACGTGCGGATGATCTCTGTTTGAGGTGTATTATCAGGAAGCCCTTGAACAACGGGATTATCCACATCAAAAATGTTTAATAGTAAAATGTCAGCACCTTGACTCGCTGCAAGTTCAGCATTTGTCACATTCATTAAAACAGGTTGAATAGTGCCAATAGTCTCAGAAACCACTAGGCGCCCTTCACTTCCTTTAATCGCTTCTAATAATGCCTTTTTATTCATATGCAGTATTTCAGAAGCCGTACAATCAAGATAACGTTTTTGCATACTTTACACCTTTATATATTCGTGGGGTGATAATAAACAAACTCTGTTCAATTCATCGTGACATAAAATCAATAAGCTGATTATATTCGATATAACAAGATATTTTTTAAAGAATAATAACTTTCTTACTGTAATTATTTTTTTAAAACTTTTCATGTATTTGGCGTTAAATGAAATTTTTCAGCTTAAACTTTAACTTGAACAGCAGTAATAATAATGATTATCATTGCGCTTCCTATAATAAAATAATGGTAAGGACAAAATGATGAAACTCGCTTATCAAGCTGCTGTTTCGGGTTTAGCTCTATTCTCTGTGGCTGCTTTTGCTCAAGAATACCCTTTAGGCCAGCCGTCATTAAAAATGGAATGGAAATCCAAGGTGTTTATCTACAGCCTATCACAATGGATACCGAAGAAGGACAACATGCAATGTCCCACCTTCCAGCCGATAAAGCAGATATCCATTTAGAAGCAGATATTCATGCGGTTGAAGATAATCCGAATGGTTTTGCTGAAGGTGATTGGATCCCATATCTCAGCATCGAATACACAGTAACTAAACTTGGTGACAAACCCCAAACCCAAACGGGTACTTTCATGCCAATGGTCGCAAGTGATGGGCCTCACTATGGCGAAAACATCAAGTTAGATGGTAATGGTAAATACAAGGTAACCTACAAAATTTATCCCACCATCCTACAACAAACAAGTTGCCTTTGGTCGTCATATCGATAAAGAAACAGGCGTTGCTCCTTGGTTCAAACCTTTCGAAGTTTCATGGGAGTTTGACTATGCGGGCGTCGGCCGTAAAGGCAGCTACTAACCTACGAATCAATACTCTAAATCATTCGGGATGCAGCTAAGTGAAATGAATGTATCACAAGGATCATACAAACCTTTATGAACTGTGCGCATCAGCATCACTAATATCGCTGTTATTTAAACTTGAATATCGCGAGTGTATAGGGTTTAAGGGCTAGCCGCTGCTTAATTGCTGCGAATAGCCCTTTTTACTTTTATTAAAGGTCACTTTTGTTGAGCTAAATGAAGATGAGAACACTACTAAGCCTTACTCTGCTTCTTTTTTCAGTGCTAATACCGAATACGGTTTTCGCAGCAGAAAAATTTACCGTCGAACTCGAAATGAAAAATGGTGACTTGATCCCACGAGTCCTTGAGGTTCCTGCAAAAAATATTATTCGGATCAAAATCACCAATACAGGCACTGAACCTGCAGAGTTTGAAAGCACCCAATTACGCAAAGAAAAAAGTGCTCGCTCCGGGGGCTAGCTCTGTTGTCGTCATTGCACCTCTAAAACCAGGAAGTTACACCTTTTTTGATGATTTTCACCTGTCTCACCCAAAAAGGTGAGATCATAGCGAAGTAGTAGGATAATTTATGGGGCAAGTTCTGTTTGTTGTATGGCGTGAAAGCTTTGAAGCGCTACTCGTTATCGGCATTATCTATGCGTGGATCAAACACCACCCAGATGCACGAAATGGAATGCGTTTTTTATGGACTGGGGTTGCCCTCGGTCTTCTCATTTCCATTTTGTTAGCATTACTCATTTATGGCGTATTTAATATTCTTGATGATACAGGGCAATCCCTGTTTATGATCTTTATGGAATTCCTTGCGTGTATATTAATCGTCCAAATGGTCTATTGGATGAATAAGCATGGTCGTTCCTTAAAATCCGAAATTGAATCCGGTATTAGCCGAAATGCAGAGCGCCATAATTGGTGGGGAGCAGCACTCATCATCGCTATTGCTATTGCTCGAGAAGGTAGTGAGATCGTTGTTTTCCTATCTAGCTTTATCATGTCATTAAATGCAGAAAATGCTTCAGGATTTGCTTTAGAAGTCGCAGGTGGCGTATTAATTGCAGGCCTAACATTATATGCCTTCTTGCTTACTAACCGTTTTATTTCATGGAAGCTGTTCTTTAAAATCACCGGCGTGGTCTTACTCTTTCTTGCTTTATCGCTACTACTCAAAGGGGTTGAAGAGAGCGCAAACTTATTAATTGAATATGATTATGCTATTCCTGAGTTTTTAATTTACCCAGCATGGGATACGACAGCACTATTAGATGATTCAAATATTGTAGGTAATTTTATCTCTTCGTTCTTCGCTTACCGCTCACAACCAATTTGGCTAAGTGTGATTACATTTGTCATTTATTGGATAGTCGTTATCGCGCTGTTTTCTCGGAGTAAAAAACATGCGTAATGCTAAAACACTAAAGTCTATGTTTCTATGCGGTATGGTTTTAGTCATAGCAATACCCACTACTGTATCAGCAAAAGCATTAAGATCCCCTGTACAAACAGGGGATGACATAATTATCGCTAAAGGTGATATTCCCACCCCTGAGAAATATCATTCCGCCATTACAAATTATTTAAGTTATACAACGGAACAATTAGGCAAAATGGTTTCTCAACTGGAAACCTTGAACAAAAGTTTAAAAAAAGGCGACCTCAAAACCGCTGAACAAGCCTATATTCAGGCACATCAATATTACGAATCTGTTCGCCCAATTATTATATTGTTTGGTAATACTGACAGAACCATTAATGCTAGGGCTGACTACTTTCTTGATAAAGAAAAAGATTACCGTTTCACTGGTTTCCATCTTATTGAATATCAATTATTTGACCGTAAAGACAGTAAAGCGGCACTCGCTGCAACCGATGAGCTACTGCTAAAAGCCCGGGATCTTCAAAAACGCGTAGCGACTGAACGTGTTGAGATACCTAAATTAGTGCAAGCGTCAGCCGATTTTATTGAGATGATCCTTGAAACTAAATTGGCTGGCAAAGAGAATATCTATAGCCAATCTGATTTGAGCGATATAGCAGCAAACCTGCAAGGCTCACAACACGTTATTAAAGTGCTGACCCCTTTTATCGCTCCCAACGTGCTCCAACGTATCCAAAATAATTATCAAAAGGCCAATGAGATCATGAAGCCTTATCAATTGCCCTCGGGAATTTACCAGCCTTATAACCAGTTGAGCAAAAAAGACATGATGGCACTTTATTCCGTATTAACGCAGCAAGCTGAAGACCTCGCACAGCTCAGATATCAGCTCAGTGTTGATGTATATTATAAATATTGAGGTAACAAGCCATGAAGGCTAAATTACAAAACGATTCTACAACTGTCAGCTTATCTCGGCGCAATGCATTAAAAACATTAGCTGTTGGTAGTTTTATTGCAGCGGCTCCTACATTTGCGGCTAACACGCGCCAAAATGCCTGTTTTGTCGTCCTATGATAAGACGATCCCCTTTGAAGGCTTACACCAAGCGGGTGTTTTAACACCTGAACAGAAAAATGCCTCATTTATTGCATTTAATGTCACCGTTGAATCACTCGATAAACTACAGAAGCTATTCGAAATACTGACAAAAAGAATTGCGTATCTAACGCAGGTACAAACAGCACCTAAAACTCCTAATGACCGTATGCCGCCGGCTGAATCAGGGATTTTAGGAACTCACATTCAGCCAGATGCTTTAACTGTCACGGTTTCTCTGGGTCAGAGCTTATTTGATACACGATTTGGGTTAGATAAAATCAAACCTCGCTATCTTGTTGAAATGACCAGTTTTCCAAATGATAGGCTAGAGCAAAAGTGGTGTGGCGGTGATATCACATTACAAATTTGTGCGAATAGTCAAGAAAGCGTCATTTATGCGTTACGCGATATTTTAAGGCATACATCCCCTTTTATGTTCCCACTGTGGAAAATAGATGGCTTCTTACCTTCTCGTGATATTGACAGCCAATCAACGCCAATCAATTTATTTGGGTTTAAAGATGGCACAGGCAATGCCCCTGCCAATGATAACCAATTAATGAATGAACTTATTTGGGTTACCGAAGGAGGAAAAGAGCCTAGTTGGTGTACTGGTGGTACCTATCAAGCAGTACGACTCATCCGTTTTAATCTTGAATTTTGGGATAGAACCCCGCTTGAAGACCAAGAAAATGATTTCGGTCGCCATAAAGATACAGGGGCACCTATCGGTATGAAGCAAGAACATGATGACCCTCAATTTGACAAAGATCCTCATGGGGACCGCGTATTATTCGACTCCCACATGCGCCGTGCCGAACCTCGTAACCCTGAGCGTTATACCGCAAAACTAAGGCGCCGTAGCTACAGCTACTCACTTGGTTTAACCCCTAATGGGTTACTTGATATGGGGCTTATCTTCGTTTCATACCAAAAAAATCTTAAAACAGGTTTTATTGATACTCAAAAACGGCTTAATGGTGAGCCACTTGAACGCTATATTAAACCTTTTGGGGGTGGCTACTATTTTGTATTGCCAGGTGTACAAACAGCCCAAGACTACCTAGCTCAAGGTATGTTTGAAGCCGCCAAAAAAGCTTAATCGATTTAATTTTTGCGGGATCGCGCATTGCCTTCCCGCACTTGAATATTCTACTAAACATCATCACCCCCTCTTTTCCCTTCTAATAGCCACATTTAAAAACAATCACAAAATCAATAAATTAAATAAATCAACATCACCCATACTTAATTCGCAATAAAAAATAATGTGACCCGTATCATTTAATACGATAACCGTGTTGGACTTCATAGATTGATTTATGCTCAAAATGGCATTCACTATTACGAATAATAAGGGATCTCTATGATTAACAAGCTTACGTCTGCTATCGTCATATCCTCACTTATTTACTCATTACCAAGCGGAGCACAATCATTATCTGAATTACCGCTCATGCCTTGGCCACAGCAAGTTGAAGTAAAAAATGCCGATGGAAAATGGGTATTAAATAATACGCTAGATATTTATGTAGAAGGCGATGATTTAGGTGATGCAACCCGTCGTTGGCGTGAAAGAATAGAGACCCAAACAGGCTGGCAATTAACACCACACCAAGCAAACAACACTCAAGCCCCGATAAAAATTTTTATCGAGAAAAAAGTACCTGAATTGCCATCTCTACAAATGGACGAAAGTTATCAAATCACAACAGATAGCCATGGCGCCACGATCAAAACGGCAACCCGATTTGGTGCAATGCGAGCGATGGAAACATTATTACAATTGATACAAACAGATGGGGAAAATACGTTTATCCCACTGCTTACAATTAAAGACAGTCCGCGTTTTGCTTGGCGCGGTGTGATGCTTGATTCTTCACGACATTTTTTACCAATCAATGATATCTTGCGCCAAATTGATGGTATGGCAGCCGCTAAGTTAAACGTTTTTCATTGGCACCTAACCGATGACCAAGGTTGGCGTTTTGAGTCACTTAGCTACCCTAAATTACAACAGCTAGCCAGTGATGGCCAATACTATACTCAAGATCAAATGCGCCAAGTTGTCGCCTATGCCAAAGAAAGAGGAATTCGGGTGGTGCCTGAAATTGATTTCCCTGGTCATGCCTCAGCTATTGCTGTTGCCTACCCTGAGCTTATGAGCGCAGCTGGCCCTTACCAAATGGAACGTCACTGGGGAGTGCATCAGCCTCTACTTAATCCAACCCAAGAAAATGTGTACCAATTTACAGATAGCTTAATTAACGAGTTGACCACTATCTTCCCAGATGAATATATCCATATTGGCGGAGATGAGGTTGACCCAACCCAATGGAAAAACAATCCAGCTATTCAGGAGTTTATGCAAAAAAACAACCTGAAAGATACCCATGCACTACAGGCTTATTTCAATCAACGGCTTGAACAAATCCTCACAAAACATAACCGTAAAATGGTCGGTTGGGATGAAATTCAACACCCTTCACTATCAAAAAATATTGTTATTCAGTCGTGGCAAGGACAAGATTCTTTAGGCGATAGCGCTCAAGAAGGATTTAAAGGTTTACTTTCAACCGGTTTCTATCTCGACCAATCTCAAAGTGCGGCATACCATTATCGAAATGAGATACTACCTCAGCCACTTACTGTAGAGACAAATGTTAAACAGGGTGAACAATCGCAAAGTTGGCAATTTGAAATCGAAAGGTTAAAAGGTAGCCCCGTCAAAGGTAGTTTTACATTAATAAAGGGGTCAAATGGATGGCGTGGATTTATTGATTTTGCAGGTAAATCACGTCGAGAAATTAATAAGATTGAGTGGTTTTCGCCTAAACAAGTCAGTTTCTCAGTGGACACTTGGATGGGAGAAACTCGTCCTGTTGTTACTTTTACGGATGATAAATTAAGCGGTTATACCATAATAGGTAATGCTCGCTATCCAACGACAGGAACCCACTTAACAGCCATTCCCGAAGGAATTGCGCCAACCACGCCCGACAATAATAAAATGACCAATATTCTCGGCGGGGAAATTGCGTTATGGGCTGAAAATATTCGCGCTCCCATCATTGATACTAAGCTATGGCCACGTGCTTTTGCCGTATCCGAGCGCCTATGGTCTGCAAAAGATGTCAATAATGAGAATGACATGTATCGTCGCCTAAACGCAACAGATGCTTGGTCAACCATTTCGGTGGGTTTACAGCAGCATGCACAAACGGCCCGTGAATTTACACGTTTAGCAAATGGCGTTGAAATTGAGCCTTTGATGATCCTCTCTGAATCTGTAGAGCCTGCACATTACTATACTCGCCATCATCTTAAGTGGAGAGAAAATCAATATCATCAATATGAACCTCTTAACCGATTTGTCGATGCTTTACCGGCCGAAAGTATGCAAGCAAGAGCCTTCCGCCAGCATATTGACGCATTAATCGCTAAACCGAATGATACAGCGGCAGCACAATGGTTAGAGCAGAGATTAAAACGTTGGCAAGATAATATTCCACAAGTCCAGCGTCTTATTAAACAGAATGCTAACTTAGTTAGGTTAACGCCTGTTACCGAGAATGTGGAACAATTGACGGTGATTGGTTTAGAACTGATTAAGCATTATACGACAGGTGAGCCGTTAGCCGAGAGCCGTAAAGCAGCTATTTTGCAGCAGTTAGAAAAAAGCTCAGGTTTGCAAGATGAAGTTGTCATTGCAATTGTCGAACCACTAGAAAAACTACTCCGACACATCCCGACAACAGGTCAATAGTTACAGTCAATCCCCCCCTTTAGTTAAACTCAAGTGTTCGACTTTTGGGGGGAATATAATCGGTATAAAGAGTTTTAATAGTTGGAAAATCAGTCACTGTTTGTTTATGCTATTCTTTTACCTTAAGTTAAACTTACTTTAATGATATCGCCACTTTTTCAGGTATGTTTTTCATTCGCTATTTTCTCGATGATAAAGCCAGATAAGCAATAACACTTATTAATTCCATATTGAATTATTGCTTTTATGCTCTGAACTAAAATTCGTTAGATTTTAATATGTTTATATAACATAGCGATACCTACCTCACGTGCTGATTAGGGAATAAGGATTAGATGAAAAAAACGATTTTTCTCCTTTTTTTGGGGATGCTTCCAGTAGTCGTTAGTGCCGCAAGTTGTGAAGTACCAGATCATGATTTATGTATAAAAATCGAACAGGGAAATGCAACTGCTCAATACAGATTAGGTACTATGTATCAATATGGAGAAGGAGTTGAGCAGGATTATCAGAAGGCTAGACAGTGGTATGAGAAAGCAGCAAAACAGAACAATGCAGATGCTCAATATAAGCTTGGTGTGATGTTTAGTCATGGTTGGGGTGGGGAGCAAGATGATCAGCAAGCGCGGCTATGGTACCTGAAATCGGCCCAACAAGGAAATTCTAGCGCTCAAAGCAACTTGGGGGTGATGTTCTATCTTGGAGAAGGAGTTGAGCAGGATTACCAGCAAGCGTTACGGTGGTATTTGAAATCTGCCGAACAGAATAATAGTGCAGCTCAGAATAATCTTGGCGTGTTGTACCAGTATGGAAATGGTGTTGAACAGGATTACCAGCAGGCGCTACAGTGGTACCAGAAAGGTGCAGAACAAGACAATGAATTGGCTCAATTCAATCTAGCACAAATGTATGATAAAGGATTAGGAGTTAGACAGAGCAAATCAACTGCTAAAATTTGGTATAGCAAGTCGTGCGATAACGGTAATCAAGATGGGTGTAAAAGAGTTCTAGAACTAAAAGATATCAGTGAACAATAAATAGGGAGAGCCATTGCCTACACTGTAAATAATTCGGTGTATTTGCCTTTTATTAAATGTGGCCGTTTAGGCGGTCACCGAACTCAATAATAAAACGACTCATTGCCTGTTTCCAGTTTTGAATTGGCATACTCCATTTTTTAGAGGCCGATTCAATCGCTAAATAAATTACTTTCTGTGCAGAGTCTTGGTTTCCAGTCATTTGCTAATGCACTCATTTATCTACGCCTGTTGGCCATGTAACTAGGCAATTGTCACATGTTTCTTTTATTGCTTTTAGCGGGATTGTAACTTTTCCCCAAACCTCTCGTGGCCTGACCGCTTGGGTAAATCGGATATTTTCTGGCTTAACCCCTTGGCGGATCAACGAGTCTGCTGCTGATGCCTCAGCACAAACACCAACAGTATTTTTACAAAATGTTGTATATTCACCTATTTTAACACCAAGTTGTTTCTCAACATAAATTACAGTGTTCTTGCCCAGCATTTCAGCTGAAATTTTACCATCGCTGTCTCAAAAACAGGGAAGACTTCTTCATTTGGTTTGGGCGCCCTTTCGGTTTATTTTTACTTCCTATCTACCGTATTCTTTATATGATCAGCCATTGATATCAAGCTGTCAGAGCCCTTATGTAAAAATGTCCCATTTAGGATCATGTGAACCGCATGAAATTTGAATTCAGGAAAATAAACCTGTTTTCATGTTTTAACGTTTAGCCCATACACCCCGTGCTGTTGATAATTTTCAATCCATCACCAAGTCGTATCATGATTACGTTTAAATCTTTTATCGAGTATTTTAACCCCTCTCACCATTTAGGTAGGCCTGAATAATTTCAAGTTTAAACTCTAGAGTATGTTTTAACATAGAAAAGCACCCTTCAAATTAGACTAAAAGCGTCTCACTTTTGGGGTGCAGTTCAATATTGAGGGATTAGTTTATCAGTAAATCTACTCTTCCATTACACTACTTATTTGTGCGCTCCATCGCGTCAGTTTCAACCTCTTTTTTCCATTCCTCTGATATTGGTGCAGCATTTTTCTTTGACTCAACGGCATTATTAATCGCTTTATATGCTTTGTCGTAACCAGTTTTATCTTGCACATATCCAGTTGCTTTAGAGCGACTAATACCAATACTATCGGCAGCAGTGATCGCATCAATATTGGCGCCAAGGAAGATAAAGTCCCATTTATCCTCCATTTCTGCCGATTTGATCATAGATTTAATTTTCGATTGACTATATTTGTGGCTACTATTTTCTTCACCATCAGTAATGATAACGAATAAAACGTTATTATTTTTTGTTATCTTCCGGTTTTCTTGCATTTTGCTAATGGTGTCACCAACCGCATCTAATAGTGCAGTATTACTGCCAACCTGATAATCTTCTAAAGTTAAATTTGGTACTTTATCGATAGGCTCTCTATTGTGTAAGAGGGTTGTTTTATCATTGAACAGCACTGTCGTAATAAAGACATCCCCTTTTTTATTACGATTTTCTGTTAACACACGATTAAAGCCGCCAATCGTATCAGATTCAAAACCTGACATTGAACCACTTTTATCCAGTATAAATACAAGGTCTAAGACTTCAGGCTGTGTTTTTTCTACAACGATCGATTTGCCGTTTGCTATTGAAGAAAACATCAAAAAGATAGAAGCAAACGTAATACCAAGAAATGGCTTTAATATTGCCTTCATATAATTATTCCTATGCAGATGATCTTATTTGATGATAGCTATCATCCGTTTATCACAATCATTTCACATAAGAATTCTCTGGTTAGTTTTCAGGCAAATTCTTAAAAAGAAAAGGAGACAAAATCCCCCAATAATTGATTACCCAACGATTGGGGGGATTTTATAAATACAATCTTTTTTTGATTATTTAAAATTTATTATTATTTTTCCCAAATACCATAACCTCTCAATTCACCAACCTGATGAACAAAATTATTGTATTGCTCGTTATCTGAAACTGAATTAGATGCCGAGTTATTAGCATGAGCTTTCACTAATTCGATACTGAGCTGGTGAAATTGTTGATTTAATTTTTCATGGATAGCAGTATCATTGGTTTCTTTCAGTTGTTTTAGTAAATTCACCAATTCTTCGGCTATTGACTGAACCGATTGATCCGTAAAGTCTGCTGTTGGTAGCTCATAACTAAAGGCCATATTGATGGAGTCATGCAGCGAATCTTCCGGCGTATTAGGCTGTAAATCTTCACCATATTCATTGGCAATATATTCAATTAATTCAGCCTTATCAAAACACTTTGACTTAATATTGCCGTCTAATTTTTGATCATGTGTCGTGATTGATTCAGGGAAAGGCTCTCCCAATAAATAGCTACACTTAAATAAATTAGCATCAATGACAAACGCATTTGCGCTTCTTACTGCCATATTGACATCATGGCCGTTGATAGTTACGTTATAAGTGGTCGGTTTGAAACGATCAGCTTTACCTTCAACAACATAAGCCTCTGAAAGGGTATAATAAACAAGGTTATTTGGGTTAATAATCCCCCCGTTATTGTTGTCAAAAACCATAAACGAAAATAATTCACCTTGGCTGTTTTCTAACGTATGTTTACCCGATGCAAGTTGAATAATGCCTCTTTGCCCTGGTAGCACATTATAATCGTTATTATCGACCTTAAATGAAATATTATCGTTTGTTGGATTACTATAATAAAACTCACCTTTATGGCTCATTGGATCAAAATCATCACAAGCAGATACAGCAAACATCGCAATAGCTAGCAATCCACTTTTACATATTGTTTTCATTATCTATTTTTCTCACTATTGGTGTGTGTATTATCATTTTCTAATAGAAAAATATTAGCATATTAAAAATAGAAACATATTTTACACTAAGCTAAACCGCCTACCTTCTTCATAATATTTATAGCACTTATATTCAATATTTATCTTATTTAGAATAAGTCGCCAATATGATGAATATTGTCTGATATTTACTATGGTTAATAGCGGCAATTTGTCAATGATGCTATCTTGTCGAATTATCAACGGATGAAACGATGAAAAATAACTTAAGGGAAACAAATGATAATTCGTTTATCAAAATCACTCTGTGTTTGTGCTATAGCCTTATTCATTTCATTTACTGCCTTTAATAATTTAACCGATTACAACACAAATTTTTTATTTGTACAGCATGTCCTAACAATGGATACAATATTCCCTAATGCAAATGTGAAGTATCGGGCTATCAATTCACCTCCCTTTCACCATCTTGTCTATATCACTATTATTAGTATTGAAATTATTGCGGCTCTCATTTGTTGGTGGGGAGCTTTCATCTTATTTAAAAATATCAACAAAAATGCTGTGGCTTTTAATCAAAGCAAAAAATGGGCAATTATCGGATTAACACTGGCATTCTTATTATGGCAAGTCGCATTTATGTCTATTGGGGGGTGAATGGTTTGCAATGTGGATGTCAAAACAATGGAACGGTATACCCAATGCATTCCGTTTCTTTATTACCATTTTGTTAGTACTCATGTATGTCACGGCTCGTGACAGCGATGATGAAAAACCGCATGAGTAATTAAAAAGCAGCTTATGCTTTCAGTGTCTTAAGCAGCACTGTAAATGCGGATTCTACCATTGGTGTTAAGATTTGGCTGGTTCGCATTAAAGACACCGTGCGAGTCAATGCCGGTTGCTGTAACTGCAAAACCATTAAGTCAGGGTCGCGTAAATGTACGGTATAAAGGTGAGGAAGAATAGCAATCGCCAATTTAGAACGGACTAAGCCATATAGCGTTTCAATGTAATCAACTTGATAACGAATATTGGGCTTTAAGCGGTGGCTTTCCAATGTGGCTAACACTAAACGTTGGATGTTGCCTTTAGAAAACACCGCAATATCGCGATTATTAAGCATTTTCCAAGGCAAATGGAAGCCTCCCGCTAATACATCTTCTCGATGTACGACTGCGACAAAAGGGTCATCTTGTAACGTAAACAGTTGTAACTCTCTAGGGACTGAGCTGTCTAATACACCAACCCCAAAATCAATCTCATTATTCATTAATTGAGAAACTAATGAATCATTGGTTTTATCGTAAAACTCCACATTCAGCCGAGGAAAGTGCAAATTAAGTTGTGTCGGCACATCAGGAAAAAGTAGTGAACTCACGGGAAGGCACCAAGCCAATACGCAACGTGCCGTCTCCGCCTTCGTCAATTATCTGTTGAATATCACTAAAAAGCACGGTGTGAAACACTCAGTATACGTTCAGCATGCGGTAAAATAGCAGCACCAAGCTCTGTTAGCGTTACAGGAGGAAGCGGTTCGATTAACTAGTTTTTCCTCCAATCACACTTTCAATTTTGACGTAATGCACTACTCAACGCAGGTTGACTAATGGCTAGTCGGCTCGCTGTATCAGTAAAATGCCTTAAATGTGCCAAAGTCACAAAATATTGTATCTGTTTTTAACGTCAATGCAGGCAGGCGCTGCCATGGTTCACTCATGTTCTCTATTCACACTCTATTTTATGATAAGGCGTTGTTATAACCCTCTAATTAACCATACAAAGCCTAACCTAGCCTTAATGCTCTTATTCACCATTATAACCCTTTCTTATGATCTGATAAGTTTTATCATCTTGGCAAACGTTTGCGTAACTCATAAAGTAGCAGCAAAGGATCATTTATTGATGGTATTTTTATGAGCGAAACCAACTACAGCAGACGCAGAGCAGTGCAAGCGGCAAAAGGTGAAATCCCTTTTGACCTGCTTCTCACACAAGCCAATATTGTCGACATGGTCACTGGCGAGATCCGTGCCGCCGATATTGGTATTGTCGATTCACTCATTGCGAGTGTCCACCCAACAGGAAGCCGAAGTGATGCCAAGGAAATCCATGACCTTAACGGGTATTTTATTTCACCAGGGGCTGATTGACACACATGTTCACTTAGAAAGCTCCCATCTTCCTCCCGTGCGTTACGCCGAAATAGTGCTAACACAAGGAACCACCGCGGTATTTTGGGATCCCCATGAATTGGCTAATGTATTAGGCTTGGAAGGTGTCCGTTATGCGATTGAAGCAAGCCGCAATTTACCGCTGCATGTCATGGTAGCTGCCCCCTCCTCTGTTCCCTCAACACCAGGCCTTGAAATGTCAGGAGCCGACTTTGCCGGAAAAGAAATGTCAACCATGTTAAGTTGGCCAGAGGTCCATGGTGTTGCAGAAGTGATGGATATGTTCGGCGTTCTTCATGGTAGTGAACGAATGGAGGAGATTTTAAACGCGGGGCTTACGTCGGGGAAACTCATTGAAGGCCATGCTAGAGGGTTAAAAGGAGCCGATTTACAAGCCTACCTCGCTGCTGGCGTGACATCTGATCATGAGCTTACCTCAGCAGAAGATGCTTTAGAGAAATTGCGAGCTGGTTTAACACTCGAAATTCGTGGCTCTCACCCTTATCTATTGCCAGACATCGTCGCTGAGTTGCAAAAGCTACCTCATCTCTCATCACAAATCACCGTATGCACCGATGATGTTCCACCTGATATTTTAATCGAAAAAGGGGGGATCATTGCCCTACTGAATCTATTAATTGAGCATGGTATGCAAGCGACAGATGTACTCCGTTTTGCAACCTTAAATGCAGCCATTCGCTTACAACGTCACGATCTGGGGTTAATTGCCGCAGGGCGTCGCGCTGATTTGGTGGTCTTTGATTCACTCAAAAAATTACAAGCACACCGCGTGTATGTTGCAGGTCAGCAAATTTCCGAAGATGGAAAACTATTTAAATCACTAGCCACAGATCAAACCGTTTTACCACCTAGAGATACCATGTGTCTGTCACCTATCACAGCCGCTGATTGCACATTGCAAATTGATAATATTATTAATGGCAGTGCTCGATTACGCCATATTCGAGGAGCTCGCTTCACACAATGGGGTGAAATTGATGTGCAAATTACCGATGGCAAAGTTCAAATACCGAATGGCTTTAGCTTGATCCGCGTACAACATCGCCATGGACGCCATGATGCCAAGCCACAAATTGCACTATTAGAAGGCTGGGGTGAATTACGCGGTGCTATCGCAACCAGCTACTCACATGATTCTCACAATTTAGTTGTACTAGGTCGTGATGCAGAAGATATGGCACACGCGGCTAATTTGCTTATCGAAAGTGGCGGTGGTATGGCTTTAGTTCAAAACGGTAAAGTCCTCGCTCACGTTGCGATGCCAATTGCTGGCATGCTATCCGATCTGCCTGCAAAACAGCTTGCCGAACAGTTTCGTCAATTACGAGAGCTTAGCAGTGAAATAGCCGATTGGGAGCCGCCTTATCGTGTTTTTAAAGCTATTGAAGGCACCTGTCTTGCCTGTAATGCAGGCCCTCATTTGACTGACCTAGGGTTGACTGACGGTACAACGCGACAAATTGTTGATCCCGTGATTCAAACCAGTAAACACTCGCACAATCACAATAATTAATAATAATGATAGGAGAGCCAATTTATGGCTGACAATATGATTAATGCGCCAACATCAGGGAGTTGGCTAGAAAAACGTTTTGCATTGCGCGCTCGAGGGAGCACCGTCAGAACAGAGTTCTTAGCAGGGGTAACAGGTTTTCTTGCTGCCGCTTATTTGTTAGTTGTGATCCCCGGGCTGCTCGCCGCTGGGGGAATGGATAAAGGTGCCGCAACAACAGGCACGATCATTGTTTTTGTGCTGGCGAGTCTGCTAATGGCTTTCTATGCCAACCTTCCTTTCGTCGTTGGACCAGGCATTGGCGGTTCTGTACTGGTAGGTATCACACTTGCAGGTAGCGAAGGGATTAACTGGCAAATTGGTTTGGGCATAGCTTGTTGGTCAGGCATTTTATTCTTCCTGCTCACTAAATTTGGTTTACGCGAAGTTGTCACTCGCTCGGTTCCTCAATCGATCAAACTTGGGCTAACCGCCTCTATCGGTTTATTTGTTGCCGTTCTCGGTTTTCGAAATGCAGGCTTAGTACTTGCTAACCCTAAAACCAACGCCTTGATGTTAGGTGATTTTTTATCACCGGGGGCATTAGTGGCTTTGGCTGGTTTCTTTGTCGCCATCGCCTTGCAAGCACGACGTATACCCGGAGCTATTTTATGGGCAATTTTATTTGCCACCGTTATAGGTATTCCTTTTGGAGTCACAAAATTACCCGATAACTTTATTGGTATTCCTCATTCAGTAGGCCCTGTATTCGGAGAGGTTGACTTAATTGGCGCCTTAAACATCGCCTTCTTACCCTTTTTATTTGTATTTTTTGCCGCTGAATTTTTCTCGACGATGGGTACGACACTGGCTGTCGGTGGTGAAGCGGGGTTACTTGATAAAGAAGGCAATATGCCGAACATTAACCGCCCATTTATCGTTGACTCAATTGCAGCCGCACTCGGCCCATGGGTAGGCATTCCTGCGGCAACCGCTTTAATTGAGTCTTCAGCGGCTGCAGAAGCCGGCGGTAAAACGGGACTTACGGCTCTTGCAGCGGCCTTTATGTTCCTATTAATGCTACTGTTTACACCAATTGCTTTAATGATCCCAGCGCAAGCCACCGCGCCTGCATTAATTTTGATTGGACTAAATATGTTCAGTGGACTACGTAAAGTTGACCTTGCAAACTTTACGGATGGTTTACCTGTTTTAATGATGGTGATGATCACATTGATCGCCAATAGTTTCGGTACGGGTATTGCAGGTGGCCTACTGTTCTATATTCTGATTAAAGCTGTTGCAGGGAAATGGAGAGAGATCCCTATCAGCTTATGGGTATTAGCTGTACCACTCGTCTACTATTTTTCTACGCTGGTCAAACACTGATCATATAAGCACCCAACAACTGTTGGGTGCTTTCCCATTAATCAACCTTAATTGAAAAGCAATTACAGCCACAGTGAAAACGCACAATTTGAGGTTGTTTAGGCTGTTTACCTTGACGCTTACTGATTGAATTTTCAATTTCAACCGCACGCTTAATTTCATTGATTTCGAGCCGTGACAGACGCTTATTATTCCCTGTTGCACTTCGAATACGTTCATTCCCTAATTTTTCACCGGACATTGCAATTTCCTTTTCTCAACTCGCATTGATCGCACTCTATTAGCACCACCAATAAAACCTGTAAGTTATTTTGTCTCACTGACGACCATTTGTGAAGGGGCGCCAATCGGTACATAGTCATCAACAAACACCAATTCCCCTGTATTCGGTTCAACCTTAAAACGGGTAATATTGTCACTACGTTGGTTCATAACATATAAATATTGACCGTCTGGAGACAATGTTAATGTTCTTGGGTAATCCCCTCGTGTCCATGTTTGTGATACTTTGCTGAGTGAACCCTCTTCATTAATACTAAAATGTGCAACACTATTGTGTAAACGATTTCCAACATAGAGATGTTTACCATCTTGGCTCTCTACAATACCCGAAATAAAATTTGTGCCTTTATAATTTTCAGGTAACGTCGAAACTGTCGCCTTCTCTTTTAAAGTACCTTTTTGTTTATCAAATTGATATTCAGTTAATGTTGATGCTTCTTCATTAACCAACCAAACTCTGTCTCCTAATTTAGAAAAAACAAAATGGCGAGGGCCAGCACCTTTTGATGATGCCATAATGTATGGGGGATCATTTGCAATTAATTTTCCATTCTTTCCATCAAAGCGATATTGATAGATGCGGTCAAGACCGAGATCTGTGGTAAACACATATTCCCCTGAAGGGTCGGTTGCTATCATGTGAGCATGAGGCCCGTTATGATCACTGATAGCAAAGCTCCCCTCAACTGCCGCTTCAGGATAGGCGGCCCCAGCAGGGCCATCATGTTGAATAACTTCACTTGCAGGTAATAGACCGCCATCATCTCGAATAGGAAGCACCGACACAGCACCACTATGGTAATTCGCAACCAATAAGTAGCGCCCCATCTGGGGTTATCGATAAATAAACAGGGCCATCCCCTCCAGATGAAACATTATTTATCGCCTGTAACTCCCCATTATCCTTAACCTGCCATGCATGAACCGTTCCCTTTTCTGTTTCACTCCCTGCATACAGCACTTTACCATTTTTTGATAAAACCAATTGTGCAGCATTTGTAAGTGGAGCGGCTAAAACTTTACGGCTTAATTGCCCCGTTTGATTATCGATATCAAAACGATATATTCCTTCACCATTAGGGCTATAAGTTCCAACCCACGCAAATTGAGGAGCGGCAACCAAAGAAGTACTCGCAAACACAAATGACGCCGCCCAGATAGATAACTTATTTGCCATGATAAATTTTCCTAGTTAAATAACAATACACGCTCATATCTTGGTATATGACCGAATATGAGTATTAAACTTAACCACTACATTGGTAGAATAGAAAAATCATCTATGACTGTGCAGCCACATTATTTCCATTTTCTCGTGGAAATAATCTACTAACTAGCGTTATCCATTTCCACTTAGCTGGTGTTACACATTAACAACTGGCTTTGTTGATAAAATTGAATTTTAAAATCAATCTGGATAGGTAATTTAACTTTAGTATGTATTTTTATTTTTGAGATAAGCGTCGCGCTATTGAACAAAAATCATCATTATTTAATCATCAATAACAGTCTGTATTTCACCTAGATTTTATTGAGTTGGCGAAAACCGATAATTAATATTATCGGTTAATCTCATTTAATTAAGCACTGCATGGGCTTCAATTTCAATCAGCCACTCTGGCAATGATAACCCCGTAACGATCACCCAAGATGATGCTGGTGGCGCCGAGGTAAACTTTTCTTTTAGTGCCTGAGATATCGCATTTTGCTCTTCATCACTATCACAACCTTGCTTAATATAAATCCGCAGCATAACAACATCATTCAGCGTTCCGTGGGCTTCTTTAAGGACATACTCGATATTTTTAATTGCTTGAATGGTTTGCTCATAAATACCACCAGCCACGGTTTGTTGATTCGCATCAACACCAACTTGCCCAGAGAGAAAAAGCTGCCGAGTACCTGTAGTTTCAATAGCTTGACTAAATCCATACTGCAATGAATTAAAAACAGATGAAGGATTAATTGATTTTTTTGACATATTATCTCATTTTAAAATAATCGTATTTTGAATAAAATACCTTTTCATATTTAAACAAAGCTTGAACAAACTAGTTTTCAGTGTTAGTAAATTGGCACAAAATATTCTATTTCAATTTCTTTTATTGGTAATTCTACATTTTCTTTATTATTAATATATTTTTCAATATCCACCCCTTCACGACGAAGTAACCCTAGAGAAGGCAAAGAATAAAGATAAAGATTTAAGCTAAAATCACGGTATTCAGCCAAAGAGCCTTTAAATGAAAACTTTGCGTACTTTCCACTAGGTAAATAAATTTCTTTAAACTGGTTGTGATCAACAATTGGATCTATTGCTTTTAAGCCAATCTGGTATTTCACTTGCACCATGTGTGATCTTTTCTCTGTTTTCTGATAATTGATCAACACATAGCATTCTTTTATTTTTAAATTTGTCGCCTTAAAAAAATCATCCCAAAAACTTCCCCTAATATTTTCATGCAATAATCCAACCTCATCTAATGAAGATAGATACTGATACTCTTTAATATGCAAAGTATACTGTTCACACTCAACAATTTGAGGAATTGCTAAATAATCAATATCGAAATTGATAGGTGGCTGCATTGCCTCCAATTCCCATAATTTATTACGCCGATAATAACTTGGTGTAACCTTAAAAATGTACTTAAATCGACGTGTAAAAGATTGTTGGGAATCAAATTGATATTTTAATGCGATCTCAAGGATAGTTTTTTTTCGTCAACCTCAACTCAACAGCCGCTTTCGTCAAACGACGAGCACGAATATAGCTAGCCAGTGTGACCCCTGTTACTTTTTTGAACAGCCGCTGAAAATACCACTTGGTATAACCCGCTTTATTCGCCACATCATCAAGCAGTAAAGACTGATCTAAATTATGTTCAATCCATAATAGAACATCTTTGATAACCGTTGTATGAAACTGCTTATCATCATATCTTAATTGGATGTTATTAGCTTTATTTTGATAGCGAGAATGCTGTTCAATATACATAAAATAACCTAAATGTTCTTAAGATTGTCACGACCACATCATCATGATACCATAAACATACTGACGGTATGTTATTTTAGATCTATCATGGAAAATAAAAATCATCAACAAGAAAATTTTAAGAGTACCTATCAATCACTGGTTAACTCAGCACGAATATTGTTTGTTGAAAAAGGCTATCAAGCTGTTTCAATAGATGAGATCTCGGGAAAAGCGTTGGTGACCAAAGGTGCCTTTTATCATCACTTTAAAAATAAAAAACAATTACTCAGCGCCTGTTATAAGCAGCAATTAATTATGATTGATGCCTACATCACAACAAAAACTGATTTAAAAAATGGTTGGTCTGCCTTAGAAAGTATATTTGAACATTATCTTGATTATATTATTGATAATAATAAAAACCTTATCCCTATCCAAGAAGTGATGCCTATCATTGGTTGGAATGAACTTGAAAAAATTAGCCTTGAATACATTACTGGTAAGGTAAACGCCATTGTCAGCAAATTGATCCAAGAGAACCAACTTAAAGCTTATGATGATGATGTGCTTAAAAACTTACTCAATGGCTGGTTTATGCATATCGCAATACATGCGAAAAACCTAAAAGAGCTTGCCGATAAAAAAGGCCAATTTATTGCTATTTACCGCGGCTTTTTATTGAGCTTGAAAGATAAATAAAATAGATAGGTTTTATTTGAAGCTAAATCTTCTTTATCGTAAAAAATGCCCTCTTGGGTTATCAAGAGGGTCATTATATTTCGCGGAATAACATCATTTGGTGACGAAATAACTAAGCACTTGTCTCCTGTTTACTCCCCTGAGCTTGAGGGGTTAACATGAAGGTCATCGATAGCAGGATAATAATACAGTAAAACGCTAAACCAATAATCCAAATCCAGCCATCCCAAATTGGTAGTGAATGATTATAAATAACAGCAAACAGTAATGGGCCAATAACACCGGTTGCATTGGTAAGGCTCACCAATAATCCCTGTAAAGCACCTTGCTGATGACTCTTTGTTTGGATAGACATCACTCCCTGTAATGCAGGTAAAGCGATCCCACCACCAGCCAATAAAATTAAAACAGGGAAAACTAACCAACCTTCAGATATAAACGCTAAAAAGGCAAATGCACTACTATCTGCAATAAATCCGAGCAGTACTGCCGTTTTTTCGCCCCATTTAGTGGCTATTCTTCCTGCCACAAAGGCTTGGAATACTGAGTGTAAAAGACCAAGACCCGCTAATGAAAAGCCAACCATCATGCTATTCCATCCAAAACGATTTTCGGTAAATAGCACCCACACCGTTGCGGGAATTTGGGCCTATCAATTGCGCTGAAAAATAAATAATCAACAAAATGGGCATCGTTTTAAATAAAGTGATGTATACCGAATTCGATTGCGTCTCAACCCCTACTTCGGTATCTGTATTATCACGCGTATTTTTGGTTTCACGGAACCAAAACATAACCACAAGGAAAGTGACAATATTTAGCAACGCAGCGATAAAAAAGGGACTATGCGGTGAAATCTCTCCTGCAAAACCACCAATAATAGGCCCCGCTATTAAACCAAGCCCAAAACTTGCCCCTAACCAACCGAACCACTTCACGCGTTGAGAAGCTGAGGTGGTATCGGCAATGACCGATGCCGCGACAGCCCCAGTAGCTCCTGTGATCCCTGAAAGCAAACGGCCTAAATACAGCATCCAAAGCGCACTTGAAAAAGCCAGCAATAAGTAATCCAGCGATGCGCCTATTAATGACAACAACAGCACTGGGCGCCGACCAAATCGGTCAGACATTTTTCCAAGCCAAGGAGCAAAGATAACCTGCATTAACGCATAAAGTGCAAGCAATACGCCAAAGTGGTTAGCGATATCTTCCGAAGCAATAAATTCACGTAATAACGTTGGCAAGACTGGCATGATAAGGCCAATCCCCATGGCATCGAGTAACGTAATTACCAATGCGATCTTTGTCGAACTATTCATTTCACTTTTCTCTATCACTGATAGGGAGTGGTAAAATAACTCTATCGATGATAGAGTGTCAACAAAAATTAGGAATTAATGATGTCTAGATTAGATAAAAGTAAAGTGATTAACAGCGCATTAGAGCTGCTTAATGAGGTCGGAATCGAAGGTTTAACAACCCGTAAACTCGCCCAAAAGCTAGGTGTGGAGCAGCCTACATTGTATTGGCATGTAAAAAATAAGCGGGCTTTGCTCGACGCCTTAGCCATTGAGATGTTAGATAGGCACCATACTCACTTTTGCCCTTTAGAAGGGGAAAGCTGGCAAGATTTTTTACGTAATAACGCTAAAAGTTTTAGATGTGCTTTACTAAGTCATCGCGATGGAGCAAAAGTACATTTAGGTACACGGCCTACAGAAAAACAGTATGAAACTCTCGAAAATCAATTAGCCTTTTTATGCCAACAAGGTTTTTCACTAGAGAATGCATTATATGCACTCAGCGCTGTGGGGCATTTTACTTTAGGTTGCGTATTGGAAGATCAAGAGCATCAAGTCGCTAAAGAAGAAAGGGAAACACCTACTACTGATAGTATGCCGCCATTATTACGACAAGCTATCGAATTATTTGATCACCAAGGTGCAGAGCCAGCCTTCTTATTCGGCCTTGAATTGATCATATGCGGATTAGAAAAACAACTTAAATGTGAAAGTGGGTCTTAAAAGCAGCATAACCTTTTTCCGTGATGGTAACTTCACGGTAACCAAGATGTCGAGTTAACCACCCTTTAGATTCATAAAGCGAAAATAATGCGGCTCCAACGTACCCACCTAAATGGAAACGGCGTTCACTCCAATCTAAACACGCACAACAGATTTTACGTGAATGTTTGGAAGGAATGTCAATTCCCATTTCATGAAAATATTGAATACCACTTAATGTGATCATTGAACCATTTTCAGTGATCCATTGCTGTTGACAAAAGGAATCATAGATCTTAACGGCAACTTCACCAGCTAAATGATCATAGCAAGTACGTGCTTTTCGTAAATGCACTGGCGTGGAAACTTTGGCATGTACGCCATGGTTTAAGGAGATCCCCATCATACTTTCCATCAATTCAGCAATATCTTTTCCTGCTAGCCGAAAATAACGATGCTTGCCTTGAGCTACTACTGTGATTAGCTGGCAATCTAATAATTTAGATAAATGACTGCTCGCCGTTGAAGCTGATATATTCGCCACAGAACTTAGCTCAGTGGCCGTCCAAGCTCGCCCATCCATCAAAGCACTGAGTATTTTAACTCGTGAAATGTCAGACATAGCCGCCCCTATCGCGGCTATTGAGGACTCAAAGGTAACCTCTTTTCGTATTAAATTAGCCATCGCAAGTTCACTTTATTGCCCAAGGGAGCGTAACAGATGCAGCCATACTATCATTGTCCGTTATTAATATCAGTTGGTTAGCATGGTCACTGTATTGCACTAAAATATTAATGTTATTCTCCGCCAATACTCGTGCTATTTCGCCAAGTTCCCCCGGTTTTTCCTGTTTTAACTTACGAATTAATGGTGTCCGGATCGCAAGTACTAACAGTCCAGCTTGCTCTAGCGCTATTTTAGCTTCCTTTCCTTGTTCAACAAGAAAATGAGCATGGCATTCATCACCAACCGTAAATATCCCTCCCCCTTCCAATCCAATACCTTTATTACCTAATGTTTTTCCTAGTAATGCTAATTGTCCTATTTGATTGTCTAAAACAACGTGAACATCAAACATTATCCTTGTCCTTTTTAAATGAATATTCGCGAGTAATATGAGCAATACTAATTTTGTAAAAATCAAATATTGACTCTCGCCCTTCTTGCTGAGCTTTCGCATGTAAAACATGATTTTTCCATTGCAGAACTGCGTATTCGTTTTCCCACCAAGATAGCGATAACATTTTTCCTTCTGTAGCTAGACTTTGAAAACGTTCAATTGAAATAAAACCAGCTACATGACTTAATAGTGGTCTTAACTCCTCAGCTAAAGTCAAATAGCGAGTTTGTTGGTCGGGTTGTATTTGCACCTCAAATATTACAGCAATCATATTTTTCTCCGTTATTAATCAATAAACAGAGTAATCCACCCGAAAATTAACACTTCGATAAGCAACGAAATATAGAAAGGTCATGCTGCTGTTTTATGTTGTATATCACACTTCTTTAAATTGCTCGGCCTGCGCTTATCATGTTCTCCTTCTCTTATAATTTTGTTTATTATTTATACTTTTTTATTTTTTGCTATCACCGAAAATAGTGCGGATCCCGCATGGTATTTAGGTTTACCCATCATTAAATACCATTGTTGTTATTTTAACCTTTTTAATATTTCATGATTAAGATCACACTAAAATTATGACCCTATTAACTAAAAGTTATGGATACCCTAATAAAACTCATTGTTAAAGATTAGTTAACCAAAGTAACTTCATTTTTCACTATTGTTAAATTGTTATAGTGAAAATTCTGGTAAACTAATAGAGGTAAAAAAATGATCCTAGATGCCAGTTATACATTATTAGTCGCATGTATCGCGCTACTCATAGGAATGTTTGTCGTAAAATTTACCCCGTTCCTACAAAAAAACCACATACCAGAAGCCGTCGTTGGTGGCTTTATTGTTGCAATTGTTCTGTTAATTATTGATAAAACATCAGGTTATTCGTTTACTTTTGATGCTTCATTGCAAAGTTTATTAATGCTCACATTCTTTTCCTCTATCGGGCTAAGTTCTGACTTTTCTCGACTGATTAAAGGAGGAAAGCCGTTAGTTCTATTAACTATTGCAGTAACGATCCTAATCGCCATTCAAAATACTGTCGGCATGAGTATGGCTGTCATGATGAATGAAAGTCCATTTATTGGCTTAATTGCAGGTTCAATTACTCTAACAGGTGGTCATGGTAATGCCGGAGCATGGGGCCCTATTCTCGCTGATAAATATGGTGTAACAGGCGCCGTTGAATTAGCGATGGCTTGTGCAACACTTGGATTAGTGTTGGGTGGTTTAGTTGGCGGCCCTGTTGCCCGTCATCTTTTGAAAAAGGTCTCTATTCCTAAAACAACCGAGCAAGAGCGCGACACTATCGTTGAAGCTTTTGAGCAACCAAGCGTCAAAAGAAAAATCAATGCAAATAACGTTATTGAAACCATTTCAATGCTGATTATCTGTATTGTTGTTGGTGGCTATATCAGTGCATTATTTAAAGATACTTTTCTGCAACTGCCTACTTTTGTCTGGTGTTTATTTGTCGGTATTATTATCCGTAATACACTGACTCATGTATTTAAACACGAAGTGTTTGAGCCGACCGTCGATGTATTAGGTAGCGTTGCTTTATCGCTTTTCTTGGCAATGGCGTTAATGTCATTAAAATTTGGTCAATTGGCAAGCATGGCAGGGCCAGTATTAATTATCATTGCTGTACAAACTGTTGTCATGGTGCTATTTGCCTGCTTTGTCACCTTCAAAATGATGGGCAAAGATTATGATGCTGTCGTGATCAGCGCGGGTCACTGTGGCTTTGGTATGGGAGCAACACCAACAGCAATTGCGAATATGCAAACAGTCACAAAAGCATTTGGACCATCACATAAAGCTTTCCTTGTCGTTCCTATGGTCGGTGCCTTTATTGTTGATATTTCAAACAGTATCTTAATTAAAATATTTATTGAAATTGGTACATACTTTACCTAATAGCTACACACTACTCGGCGTACTTCTCCTAACAATTTATTATAGGGCAGTATGCCGAGCCGCTTTCTTACCCCGTATATTCCCCTAATCAATCTATTTAGCTTGCACGTTTACGAATTAATTCTCGTGACAACTAAACCAAAATTTGAATTATGACGAGTATATCTGATTATTTATACTTTATTCGTTAGAATAGTCCGTAGAAATAAATAATCAGTAGGCTACATGGAATGAAATTAAGACATCTCGATATCTTTTATGCTGTAATGACTTGTGGTTCCTTAACGCGTGCGGCTGAAGTTTTACATATTTCTCAACCCGCGGCGAGTAAAGCACTCAAACATGCTGAGCAACAATTAGGGTTAGTATTATTCCAACGAATTAGAGGGAAATTATTACCAACCGATGAGGCTTTACTACTTTTTGATGAAGCAAAAGAAGTTTATCGAAATTTAGACCGCTTAAGAATATTAGCGCAAAATTTATCCAAAAACCCTCAGGGAAAATTAGCGATTGGCTGTTTACCAAGCCTAGGTTTAAACTTAGTACCTGAAGTCACCGCTCTGTTTATTAAAAAAACACCCCAATATAAAATTAACGATTGGCACCCATCATACCGTCGATATCATGCAATTATTAACCCAACAAGACCTTGATATTGGTATTGGTTTCAATTTGGCTATTGAAGGCGGAATTACGGTATTACCCATCGCTGAAATCCCCCTTGTTTATGTTGATACGCAAAAACATGAAGGTCCTGTTTCATTAGCTGATATTGACCAAGATCGTTGGATACATCCAGGTTCAGACTCATTAGCGCAATTATTACAGCAATACCATGAGTTCTCGGTTTCAAATATTAGTGTGCATACCTACCACATGGCGGCTGAATTTGTTCGAGCAGGATTAGGTTGCAGTATTACTGATATTTTCTCTGCTGAGCACACATTACCAAAATCGATGATCTATCCACTCAAAGAGGATCTGCATTTAGCTGTTTCAGTTTTCCATCGTGCGGATAGACCATTGACTAAAGCGGCTCAAAACTATGTAAATACTTTGTCACTAACCCTCGAAAAAAGAAATAAAGTAGTTAACCAAAAGTTATACTCTGGCAATGAAAACTCAATTGTTTAGTTAACTTATTCGCCGTTAAATAATAACTCCTCAGTTATTATTGGTTGCGGATAATTATGAAAAAACATGTGGTGGTTATTGGTGCAGGTGTCATTGGCCTTAGTACTGCATATGCTTTAATCAAAGCGGGTCATGCCGTCACTTTATTAGAATCAGAATCTGATGTCGGCATGCAAACAAGTTTCGCCAATGGCGGACAACTTAGCTATCGCTATGTTTCGCCGTTAGCAGATGCAGGAGTACCATTACAAGGTTTAAGTTGGATGGGGAAAGATGATTCACCATTGAATTTAAAAATACAATTTTCCCTGCAACAATGGGCTTGGTTAACTCAATTCACCTTAGCTTGTAATCGCAAAACAAATAAAATTAATGGTGCTCACCAACTACGCCTCTCTTTACTCAGCCAAGAGATCATGAATATCTGGCGTAATAATGGTGATATCGGTGACTTTGCTTGGGAAAAATCGGGTAAACTAATTATTCACCGTGACCAAAAAAAGCTTTAATAAAGCTTGCGAAACCATCGACAGTCAATTTCAAAAGGTTTTAAATCCGACTGAAATTACCGCCTTAGAGCCATCATTAAAGAATATTCAATCACAGTTAGTGGGCGCAATTTATGCTCCTGATGATGAAAGTGCAGACTGTTATTTATTCTGTAAAAACTTACTCCAATATTTATCAACTCAAGCAGATTTTACACTATGCTTACAACATTCTGTTGTTTCATTTATTAAAGATGATAAGCGAATTACAGGTGTTATTACTCCGCAAGGAACAATTTCTGCCGATGATGTCATTGTATGTGCCGGAAATGGAAGCAGGAAACTGCTAAAAACATTAGGTATTCATGTACCAATGCTTGGCTTAAAAGGCTATAGCCTTTCTATTCCTTATCCAGAAAAAGAACATGTGGTGCCTAAAATCAATGTAACTGATTATGGAAATAAAATTGTTTATGCAAAACTTAATCAGCAACTTCGCATCGCCGCAATGGTGGATATCGGTTATGACAAATCAGGCTTGCGTGATAACCGAATTTCTGCCTTAAAAAATATTATTAAAAACACATTCCCTGATGTAACAAATATTGAAGATGCCGAAACATGGTGTGGATTACGTCCATCAACACCAAAAGGACCACCAATATTAGGCAAAACTGGATATAACAATCTTTGGTTAAATATTGGTCATGGTAGCTTAGGGTTTACCTTAGCCGCTGGCAGCGCTCAAATTCTCAGCCAATTAGTTTCAGGGGAAACATCTCCCATCTCTTTAACTGGATTAACGAGGTAATACAACAATATGATCAAACGTAATAATCCAAAGCCACGTTTAGCTGATAGCGTTGAATATGCAGGCTTAGTTTATTTATCAGGACAAGTTCCTAATGATTTAAATGGTGATATCACAGCTCAGACACAAGATGTACTTGCAAAAATAGATACTCTATTAGCTGCAAGTAACAGTGACAAAACACGTATTCTTTCAGCCCAAGTTTGGATCAAAAATATGGAACGTGATTTTGCTGCTTTTAATGCTGTTTGGGAATCATGGATGCCAACAGAGAATAGCCCTGCACGTGCTGCCGTTGAAGCAAATATGGCTAGAGAGCAAGTGCTTGTGGAAATCATGGTAACCGCTGCGCAACGTTAGTGCCGATTTCAATAACGATACTTTGGCCTAAAAATCGCTTTATATTCCATGGGCGTTTGACCTTTGCATATCACTCTCAACAGGTTAATCCCTACCTAAAAAATAACTAAGTTGCATCGTTCCCTTTAATAAAGGGTGAATGATACAACTTAGTTTAATGATTATTTTTTATATAAGCTGGCCGTTACCGAAACATCGTTTCCACTTCCTTCAGACTCAACCGAAGTAATAACAAAATATTCAGCACCTTTCTCATCCGCTTTTTGAGAGATTGCCTTTACATAATCAGCAGATACACCATCATTCATAACAACATTGACCGTGCCTGCAAATTTCAAATACAGAGATTTTGTATAATTAATTTCTGTCGCCCCAAACGCTAATGGACTTAATAATGCAAAAGATAATACAAGTATTTTTAGTTTTTTCATAATAAAGCCACCTTAACAATAATTTTTTGTTTATAAACAATAAAAAACGTTAATGACTTATATTTGTTCTGTCAATGACTACACTATCTAATTCGTTTATTCCTTTCTAGATTGAAAATATTGTTAGCTCTTAATAAACAAAAGATTACCCTACATTCTCATTTTTAAGCTTTATTATATTATTTTATTTATATAACAGCGATCACATAGAGCAGTTCCATTTAAACTCATCTACAAATGATATTTCATTATTCATTACCGACTGTCTTAAAAGCATAATGGAGAAAATGATGAAAAAAACAGTGGTACAATATTTATTAACTCGATTATACGATATAGGTGTTAGCGATATTTTTGGTGTTGCTGGGGATTATTCATTTCCAATTAATGATGCCATTTGTGAAAATAATAAAATGCGTTGGGTTGGCTGCTGTAATGAATTAAATGCAGCATATGCTGCAGATGGGTATGCGCGAATAAAAGGTATAGCTGCATTATCAACAACATTCGGTGTTGGTGAACTCAGTGCTATCAATGCTATTGCGGGCTCTTACGCTGAATATTTACCTATTTTTCATTTGGTAGGTATGCCATCTAGCGGTGCACAGGAAAGTAAAAAAATTCTTCATCACTCTTTAGGAGATGGGGATTTCACTCTGTTCTATAAAATGTTTCAACCTATTAGTTGTGCGCAAGCAATTCTTACCCCTGAAAATTGTATTGAAGAAGTAGAACGGCTGATCACATACGCTTTATTTAAGCGCCAACCTGTCTATATCGGTATTCCATCCGATTATGCCGAAATGCCTATTCATACAAATAAACGGTATTCAGTATGCACTGATATTCCCCAAAGTAATAATCAAAACCTAACCAAAGTTATTAATATAATTTTAAATAAACTATTAACTAGCCAAAAAATTAGCCTACTTCCGGGAATTTTAGCTTCTCGTTTAGGATTAACCGATGAGCTTCAAACCCTAATAAATAAATCAAACTTACCTTATGCTACCATGATTATGGATAAAGGGGTACTCAATGAAACAGCATCTAATTATATGGGCATCTATTATGGACATTTAATAAATACCCCTGTTAGTGAATATATAGAAAGCAGCGATTGTATTATTAGCATCGGTGCAATGATGACGGATATGAATACGGGCTGTTTTACTGCCGCTATCCCTTCAGAATATCATATCAATATCATGCCTGATTATGTCAAAATTGGTTCTACAGTATACTCTCAGGTGTATATGAAGGATGTACTCGCTAAATTGAAAGAGCGAATTCCCTCATTTCATCAAAACCACCCTAAAGTTCAATGCTTAGATGAATCATTGTTCGCCGGCTATCAATCAATATCGGCTGAATATCTATATTCTCGATTCGAAAAGATGTTTAAAGAAAATGATATTATTTTTACTGACACAGGAACCCCATTAATGGGTTTAGTCTTTGCACAACTTCCTAAAGGGGTTCAATTCTGTAACCAAACCTTGTGGGGGTCTATTGGATGGTCTACTGCCGCCGCTTTCGGAGCGGCTTTGGCAGCCCCTAAGCGCAGAGTGATCTTAATTACAGGGGAAGGTGCTCATCAGTTAACAGCACAAGAAATTTGCCAGTTTGCACGTTTTCAATTAAAACCGATTATTTTCATTATCAATAATGATGGATATCTATTTGAGCGCTTAATATGCAAAGACCCGGAAGCTTATTACAATGATATCGCTAAATGGGATTATGAAAAATTACCCGCTGCATTAGGTTGTCATGATTGGAATTGCCAAAAGGTAACACGTTGTAATGAACTTGATATCGCCATCAATCATGCTGAGTCATCCCCTTTTGCATCCTACATTGAAGTGGTCACTGATAAATACGTTGCACCTGAGCTTGCACATAAATTACGGGGAGCATTAGATTCGTTATACTCTTCTTAATATGAAATAACTATTATGATAAGAACTGGCAGCTGGTTATTAAACAATCAAAACCTTGCCAGTTTTTGCATTAGTCATTTTCTTTTTGCCTTATTTTTGTGCAATGTTCTCCTCTTAAAAAATGCCAAGCTAGAAGCATGATAAAAAGCATTAATTATCAATTAGTTATTTCATTTAATTGTTATTTCAAATCGAAATTTAAAAAATTATGATTAACATTTATCTTGGAATAACTCAAATTTTCATTTAGGTATGTAGGCTTAATATGGTATAACCGATTATTAAGAGAAATTTAATGGTTATATAATTTAAAAAAGAATAATATTCATACTTAAGCGAGATACGAATGATTACTGAGTCACGTTGTGTTTTTTCTGAAGGCAGTGTTACCCTCCCCGATGGATATAAAGAACAAACCGTCAATATCCTGATTTCCCCCACAGGGAATGCGGTTAACATTTCTCGGGATGACAAACCCGCTGATGAAACCTTTGATGACTATGTCGCTCGTCAAAAGCAGCTGTTACAACGCTCCCTGAAAGATTGGCAACTCCTTGAAGAAAAGCCCTCTGTACTGGGACTCGACGGCATTCACGGCTATCTCATCAGCTCACGCTATCGTCCCAACAAAAAACAGCAAGTCTATCAAATTCAGGCTGTTTACCCTTTCAGTGATACCCAAACCCTGATTTTTACAATGTCATCCCCCAACGCCTTTAACGATAAGCAATGGGCGTGGATGAACACCCTCCTGCTTAGCTTTCAACCAAGAGGGTAACCACCATGCCAGAAGCCGCCAGAGTCGGTGATATCATCGGTCATTCAAAATCGATGTGGGGAATGCTCATCGGTACGGTATTAGGGGCAGCTATTGCCATAGGAGGCGCAGTCATCTCTGGTGCCTTGATGGGGATTGGCATTGGAACAAGTTATGTTGGTATCGGCTTTTTTGCTATTGGAGCTTCAGTAGCAATTGGGTATGGCACAGCTAAGCTAGCGGAATGGGCACGGGATAAATGTGTTGAAACGGGATCTAAATCCTTAAGCCCCTGCGGGGAAATCAAAACCGGCTCTCACAATGTACGAATTAACGGTAAGGCCGCCGCCATTTCCACTCGCAGTGACGTCAAGTGCGATAAGGAAAATAGTCTGCGTCAAATGGCACAAGGCTCTGACTCGGTGTATATCAATGGATTCCCTGCTTCTCGGGTCGGTGATAAAACCACCTGTGATGCCACGGTGATGGAAGGCTCCCCCAATGTCCGGATTGGTGGGGGACACAAGCCACTGAAGATATAGAGCCTGAAATTCCGTCTTGGGTCACTACGGCCTCTGATTTAACCATGTTATTTGCGGGATTTTTAAGCTTTGGTGGAGGAGTGGCGAAAGGCCCCAGCGCGGTGGCAAAGCTGTGGAGCAAATTACCAGGCAGCGCCAAAATTAGCCGTTTCTTCTGTCGTTATGGAACGGTACTTACAGCGATGAGCATGGCAATCCCCGCAATCGGCATACTCACTCGCCCTGTGGAGGTGATTGGTGGGCAGAAAGTATTAAACGGCGAGGATGAGCTGGATTTTATCTATGAGTCTGAATTACCGCTTCACTGGCAACGCAACTATTTAAGCAGTTATTGTTATGAGGGTGTATTGGGTCGAGGCTGGAGTTTCTTTTGGGAAACCCAATTGATTAAAACCGAAGACGGCTTTGTTTGGCAAAACCTGTCGGGTGACATCCTTCCGTTTCCAGACATCCCACTAGGGTATCGTAGCTTTTGTGAGGCTGCCCAAGGCTGGATGATCCACAATGACGATGACAGTTGGACGTTTCAGGATGCAGGTGAACTGCGTTATCATTACCCCCCTTTTGATACCGAAGGTCGCAGCCGCTTAAGCCACGTCATAGATAATGTCGGTAATGAGCAACGTTTCCACTACAACGAACAGCATCAACTCATTCACATTACCGGTTGCGGTGACCTGAATATCGTTTGTGAATACCAATCCTTTCCGTTTGAAGAAAAAACGGTATCACGTCTCACAGCCGTGTATCAGGTAAACGCCAATCAAGCTCGTCGCCGTCAATGTGCTTATTTTTATAACGAACACGCCCAACTGGTACGTGTCGAACAGCACACAGACCACCCTTACCGCCAATTTGGTTGGACAGATGCTGACATCATGGCGTGGCATACGGATAAATATGGTTTACGCAGCGAGTACCGTTGGGAACTCTCCGACGATAACCTGTGGCGTGTGATTGAAAACACAACCAGCGAAGGGGAAAGCTACCGACTGGAATACGATGATATCCATCTCACACGCACCGCTTATTGGCATGATGGCTCTACCTCATTTTGGCAACTCAATGATAACTATCAAATCATTCAGTACACTGACCGAACAAGCATCAAAACCGAACTCTTGTGGGATGAGTTTGGGCTACCTTGCGGTTGTCGCAACGCCGAAGGACATACGCAAACCAGTGAATGGGATGAGTTAGGACGATTACTCAGTTTAACCGATGGTAATGGCAACCAAACCCGCTGGCAATACCAAAATGAACGTGACCGCCTTATTGCTGTCTTTTGGCCTGATGGCTCTGAATCACGTTTAGAGTATGACCGTTTTGGACGGTTAATCAAAGAAATCTCTCCACTGGAGCAAACGACCGAATACCGCTATGACTTTAAAACTACACTGCGCCCCACCGTCCGCATCGATGCCAAACAAGGACGCAGCGAGTTTCTTTGGACAAAGCGGGGGCTAATATTGCGTCACCGCGACTGCTCGGGTAAACAACATATTTGGCGTTATGATAATGAGGGTCGTGTTGTTTCTCAAACCAATGCCTTGCAGGAAGCCACTGAGTACCAGTACGATGAGGCGGGGCGAGTCACTCGCATCGTGTTGCCCGATGAATCCACCGTGCAACTGGCTTGGAATGCCGCAGGGCTCCTGACCCATCACCAACGCAATGACAATACCCCGCGTCAGTGGCAATACAACGCCTTCGGTCGCGTCACAACGGAAATCGATAAACTCGCTCGACATATCCATTACCATTACAATGCTGAAGGCGTATTAATTTCAATTGAAAACGCCAATGGCGGACGTTACTTACTCAACCGTGATGCCGAAGGCCGACTCATCGAGGAAATCCGACCGGATGATACGCTGCTGCAATATCGCTATAACAGTTTCGGACGTTTAGCCGAGGAAACTCGTTTAGGCGACCGTGTGTTCCCTTCCCCCGCTCGCACGGTGTTGTTACAGTATGACCCCGCCGGTAATCTTGCTAAACGGGAAACATTAACTGATAGCTATCAGTACCAGTGGGATAGCCTAAACCGCTTATTGGTGGCGTCGAGGCAACCGAATCAACTCGGCCTTGAAATGGGCTTGCAGGCTAACCAAGTTCACTTTACCTATGATGCCCTTGGGCGTATTACCCGTGAGCAAACGGGCGATGATATCGTCGAATTTGCTTACGATGAACTCAATAATCTGAGCTGTCTGACGTTACCTCAAGGTGACAGCCTAAACTGGCTCTATTACGGTTCAGGGCATGCCACTGCCATCAATCACCTTGTCGACGGCACCCCGCACTTAATCACCGAATTTGAACGCGATGACCTGCACCGTGAAATCAGCCGTACCCAAGGTGCTCTAACCCAATATCGACAGTACGATAAGCTGGGACGGACGATAAGTACCTTCAGCTCACGCAATAAACCGCATCCACTCAACGGCATTGCCTCATCACGAAAATGGTTCTATGACGAACAAGATAACCTTGGCGCGATGGAAGACCATTATCGGGGTTGGGTGGAATACCTGTATGACTCTGAGCAGCGACTGAAAAAAGTCTCCAGTGGCGAAAACATGGATGCCATGCTGTTCTATGACCGTGCGGATAATCTGTTAGAGCGTCCTCAATCAGAAATCGAGGCTCAAACGCCATCAATGCCTGCCCTAAGCCCACAAGGGGATAGGCTACTTCAATTTCAAGGCTGGCAATATCGCCATGATGCCTATGGTAACGTGATTTCACGCGGGCACCCTAACCAAGCCAAACAAACTTATCAGTATGATGGGGATAACCGTTTAGTTATCGCCCAAACCAGCGACATGAAAGCCCAATATCACTACGATGCACTGGGTCGTCGCATTCATAAAGTGGTTGAGTCACGGGCTTACGGCACACTGAAACGACATGAAACCCATTTTGTGTGGCAAGGGCTACGGTTGCTGCAAGAGCAGGATATCAATACGGGTAAATATCAGACCTATTGCTACGAAGAGCACGGCAGCTATACCCCACTCGCCGTCATCGTGAAGCAACCCGCCGGCTACCGTTATTACTGGCACCACTGCGACATTAACAGCGCCCCACTTGATGTCACCAACGAACAAGGTAATACGGTGTGGTCAGGGAAATATGAGCGCTTTGGCTTTGTTCGCTGTAGCCCATTGAGCTTCTACTCCGACCCCGAACGCAAGATGGAGTCCTTCGAACAAAATCTACGCTATGCCGGACAATATTTTGACAATGAAACCGGATTACATTTTAATACCTTTAGATTCTACGACCCACAGATAGGCCGTTTTATCATGCCTGACCCAATTGGGTTATTGGGCGGGATAAATTTGTATCAGTATGCGCCGAATCCATTGGGATGGATTGACCCTTGGGGGCTAGCTGCTTCTGGTGATTATAAAGAAATGCCTGTCATGCCTGGTTTTCAGAAACACCATAACATTCCACAATCGATGGCAAATCATCCAGCGATTATAAGTTCAGGCTATGATATTAATAATAGTCAAAATATTACTCAATTACCATCGTCTAAAACTGCGATTGAGCAAAATCCAGAAAGGACGGTACATCGAGGGAGGCATAATAAAGCTTACGATAGTTATATTAGCAATGAGCTTGATAAGATACATGCTAATAATGCAAGCCCAGAGATAAAAAGGATGCAGATTCAAGCTCTGTCAGATGATGTAGGTAATCGCCTAAGAACCAAACAAATAAAACTTAACAATGCCTGTTAGTAGGAAGATAAAATGAGTTATATAATTTCTAGTATTACAAATACATTTAACTTACTTGAATATTGCCATAATACCTCTGTGGACTACACTCTATTCCGTGAAGGAATTAGTTTAAAAGGAAACTGTTTTCAGATTAATTATAAGGCAAAAAATAAAGCTAGCTTGAATAAAATAAAGAAAAACCATATTTTATTTACCACAGGCATTGAATTAGTTAGTTCAGAACTTCGAGAAGTTCTAGAAAAAATAGCACCAACCGAGGTTGAGTTTTTTGATGCAAACATTTTTTTTGGAAATTACGTACTACATAGCTACAGTGCTATCAATGTGTTAACAAAGATAAATTGTTTTGATATGGAAAAAAGTGAATTTACATTAACTAATTTTGACCCCCATAATCCCCAATATGCATTTTTATATACAGTACTGTTAGATGAAATACCATATTCTTTCGATATTGTAAGAAGTGAAGAAACTCCCAATACAATAGTTGTGAGTGATAAGCTAAAAATAGCTATCATTAATGCAGGGCTAAAAAATATTGAATTTTGCAAATCAATTGATTTGACCCCTAAAAATAGAAGTTCCTGTGAAACTAGTTAAATATTTGTTTTCCAATTTAATCATGATACAGCGGATGATAACCACTACTAAACGAATTGCGTCACAATCCTATAAAGATAAATAAGATTATATCAGACACATATGGATGATATTCCGGATCAATTGATTAAAATAATGCAGGAATAGTTAGACATATAGAAGGTGGCAGACAAGCAGGTACTAACGTTGAGTTGCGGGAAACCTATTTACCACCACTAAACCCAGCTGAAACAGGTCGTAAGGGAGGATCTTACACCGACATGACATTTACTGATGCTAAAGGTCGCACGGTTTACATTCAGACGGTAGACAAAGGCAAAGTCAATGGTATGACGCAGTATGAATGGGATAATGCCGTTCGAATCACCCAACAAAATCCAAACGCTGTTGTTATTACCGTGCCTAAAGGTAACACTTTACAGCCGGGAGCATTGAATGTTGACAACATGCTTGCTGGCACAGTCACACAACGCTAAAAAGGATTCTATATGACAGCTAAAGTTAAACTGCCTGGTATTGAAGTTTTTATGAGTAAAGTAGATGAAGATAACTTTTCAAAAGCCTTGGGTGATTATTTTAAAGAAATTAAATTCATTGACAATTATGTTTGGGATACTCTTGATCCCCCTGTAAGAAATTCGATTTCCTTATGTTATGGTGCAATAAATTCAAACGTTACAATCATCAATAGTGATATAACTAGTATAAGTGATTATAAAAATAACTATGTATTTCCACGCCCAAACAACGCTGGTTTTTCGGGTAGTTTCGTCGGTAAAGGATTAGTTCAATTTATTCACTCAAAGGAAGCTGATTTTGCAGCAGGATGCTTGAGAAATGGGACAATATCAGCTTCTTATAAACCAGCAGAAGACCCTGAAACAGAGGCATTCGTTAAAGGAGTTTGGAAAATCTTCAAAAAAGGAGCCAAAAAGGTTTATGCTATTAACAGGGAAACGGGTGAATTGTATCGTGACAAACCTGAAACTCGGTATTTTGCTTGGCCTGATGCTGCAAAAATTTATGATGGTACAGATGGTCGCTACTTAACAGCTACCGCATTTAATTTTTATATTGCTAAATAACAAGTATAGAAGGCAGTTTTACCTGCCATCTCAGACTGCTAACAAACATATTATGTTTGGCGGCAAGTCTAATAGGTTTTGAAAATAAATTACGAAAATCAATTTATTGATTTTCGGCTGATAACACAAAGTGGGAAAAACCACGCTTTTATCCCGCTTTGCCAACAACCTCACACGGTGTGCGACCAGACCTTTTGAATAACCCAACGCTTTTCCGATCTCATCATAAGTTGGGGGTGCCCCGTCTTCTTTGATGCATTTAACCAAATACCCACCATTAAGCCCACATTCTGATTATCAGGTTAAAGAATTATTAGGGGTTACCTAGACTTACAGGAGGCGCTCTACCTTCATATTTTTCATAACGATCAGCAGGGGCAACCCTGCTTTTCAATATTTGCCTTACAGGCATAGCCTTCTTGAAATAACAATGCACTGAGTCGTCATATTCATAAAGTGGTTGAATCACGGGCTCACGGCAAACCAACACGCCACGAAACCCATTTTGTCTGGCAAGGACTACGGTTACTGCAAGAGCAGAATATCAATACCGGTAAATGCCAAACCTATTACTGCGAAGAACACGGCAGCTATACCCCACTCGCCGTTATTGTGAAGTAATCCAGTGGATACCACTATTACTGGCATCACTGCGACATTAGCAGTGCCCCACTTGATGTCACCAACGAACAAGGCAATACGGTATGGTCAGGGAAATATGAACGCTTTGGCTTTGTTCGCAATAGCCCATTAAGTTTCTACTCCGACCCAGATCGCAAGATGGAGTCCTTTGAGCAGAACTTACGCTATGCTGGACAGTATTTTGACACTGAAACAGGATTACATTTTAATACCTTCAGATTCTATGACCCACAGATAGGCCGTTTTATCATGTCCGACCCAATTGGGTTATTGGGTGGGATAAATCTGTATCAGTATGCACCTAACCCGCTAATGTGGGTGAATCCTTGAGGATTGACGGAGGCTTTAATTTATAAAAATCCCGGACATCATGAACCCGGGTATTTACCAGATAGACAAGTGCCATTCAATAGCTCCAAAAGCATAATACCACCTAACGCTGAAGAGCTCTTTAAACTTAGTCAGTTAGACCCTAATGACTCAAAAACGAGTTAGGTCAAAATTGGGGAAGGTAAAAAAGCTGTTTGGCATAGATTCCAAAGTAGTGCTGCTGATGGCTCAGGACCATTCCATTGGAATGGTTCAACGGATGGTGTTGATATTAGAGGCAAACCTAGAGCTATAGATCCAAGAAATGTCCCTAAGTATGCAAAAAATATGGAAGGTATAAAACCGTGCAAATGAAGACAAGACTTATAGGAAAAAAAAAATACTCTTGCAGTCGAATATTTTTTTGAAAATAAGGAGAAATTTATTGGCCGAGCAAAGTTTTGGATTAATGACTTATTTTTTGGAAGCTTAGACGATACAATTTTTTTTGATGGCTACTTAATCGGTGGGCTCAATGAAATTTTAAACAAAAAACACTTAAATCAAAGATATTTGCTTGATAATTATTGTTCTACTTATGAACTATTAGAAGCAGATATCTTAGACTTTAATGGTGAAGAGTATGAGTTAGCCGAAAATTTTAATGTGAATTTAGGAACTTGGTCAGATTATTTTAATATATATTCATACAAATTAACCGATGAAATTGGTGCCATTTTATGGAGATTTGTTGATACTAGTGAATCATTGAAGGATTTAATAGATTATCCTAAAAATATCTTCTATGAAGAGTTTAGATATGATGAATTGCGTCATATAGTGAATGATCTAACCCTACTAAAGCTTGACCAGTAAAGAACTTTATCGTAGTTAAGCTAGAAGATATTTCAATCTTCTAGCTTAACTATACTGATACACGTGCTGATTGTCCACTTCCCTTAAAATAAGACAGCTATAATTAGATTTTCTGCCCTAAAAATTGCAGAGGTCATGATGAAAAAAGTTCGTTTTACTGAAACTCAAATCGTGAATATCTTAAAACTCGCTGATTCAGGGATGAAAGTGGAAGACATTTGTCGCTAAAATGGGATCAGTAATGCGACTTATTATATCTATGGACTACCTCCGTTTTGCAAGTACTGAATCAAGTTTTAGGCTGTTGCTTACATCTATCCGGCATCAGAAATATCTGTGCCCAAATGGGTGATCCGCACACAATCGCCTCAACAACTGGACGGCCACGAAGGCCAATATAATAATCAGGTTCCGATCGTGCAGGTTTAACCTGTATCCATTTTTCAATACCTTGCAACTTTTAAAGGTATGCTATTACACTGCCGGTCTGTACTCTGTTTCATTGTGAAGAATTGACCAAATAATTCTGGCATTTTTATTGGCGACTGCAACGGTCGTTTTGTTAAATCCTCGTCGCTCTTTTAGCTGATTAACCCATTGATTTAAATAACCCTCATTATTATTTGCAGCCACTCTAACGACTGCCCTGGCTCCATGAATAAATAAGGTTCGCAAATGCTTGTCGCCTTTTTTCGTCATATTCATCAGTACCTGCCTGTCACCACTCGAGTGCTGTCGTGGAACCAGACCAAGCCATGCGGCAAAGTGACGACCATTTTTAAATTCAGTTCCTTTGCCTATCGCGGCAACAACAGCTGTTGCTGTTTTAGGGCCAATGCCTTTAACTTTGGCAATGCGCTGGCAGGCTTCTGATTGCCTGAACACAGCATCAATTTCTTTATCAAAAAAGCCTATGCGACGACCAAGATCGTTAAAGAGATCATAAAGTTCTGCAATCGTCCTGCGCATTCTAACGCTAAGACCATTTTCAGCATCTTCAAGAATAAGCGGAACAGCGTGACGAACCCTTGAGACTGCCGTACCGATTGTTATTCCAGGGTCAAGCAGTAATCCTCTGATTTGACAGACTGTCGCAGTGCGGTGATTAACAATACGCTGTCTTGCCCGGTGCTGGGCTTGAATATCCTGCTGTTCCGGACTTTTTGGGGGAACGAACTGCATTGTTGGCTGCATCAGAGCAATTGCGATAGCCTGTGCATCATTACCGTCATTTTTTTGCCCGCGGGCAAAGGGTTTTACATACTGGGGACTGATCACTTTTACCTTATGTCCCAGTTTTTCGAACTCACGCTGCCAGTAAAATGCGCCCGTGGAGGCTCCCCACACCAATCAGGCAAGCCGGAATATTCGCGACGGTCTGTAGCAACGTTTTACGATCAGGGCGTTTTTTATAAACCGGTTTACCCGACTGATTTAATCCACAAAGTTGAAAAACATTTTTAGCCAAATCAATACCGAGATAGATAACATTCATGATAATGCTCCTGCTGAGTATATTTTGTTCAGTTAACCTCAGAGGGAGGAGGTAGTCCATCCTATTAATTGGAAATCAAAGTAGGGTGGTATGGAAGCTAATGATGTTAAACGATTAAAAGAGCTTGAAGAGGAAAATGCCAAGCTTAAAAAAATGTTTGCAGAAGTCAGCCTTGAAAATCAGGCGATGAAGGCGCTTTTTGCAAAAAAAGGGTTGGTAGTGGTTGAAAAGAAGTCCTGTACTCAGGCTTTAAAAGAGGCAGGTTTATCAGTCATTAAAGCTTGTAAATTAACATCATTACCTCGGGCAGCCTTTTATCGTCGACAGCTAAATTGGCGTGAAAGAGATCGTGCAGTGATTGATGCTATTCAATCAGTTTTAGCTAAATCGCCACAATCAGGATTTTGGAAATGCTATTTTCGGTTAAGATTTCAAGGCTATCCCTTTAATCATAAACGAGTTTATCGCGTTTATTGCCGTTTGGGGTTAAACCTGAAACGGCGAGTGAAAAAAATACTGCCGAAACGAGAAAAAAAACCTCTTATTGATTGAAAAAGTCCCGAATATTCAATGGGCTTTGGATTTTGTACACGACAGTTTGTACTGTGGTAAACGCTTCAGAACCTTGAATATTATTGATGAGGGGACACGTGAGTGCCTGGCAATTGAAGTTGATACGTCATTGCCTGCTGAACGAGTCATTAGAGTACTAGGACGTTTGAAAATCGATAGAGGATTGCCGAAACAAATTCGAGTGGATAATGGGCCTGAACTTATTTCAGCTAATCTATTGAATTATTGTAAAAATAATCGAATTGATTTATGCCATATTCAACCCGGTAAACCTCAACAAAACGGTTTTATCGAACGATTTAATGGTTCATTTCGCCGTGAATTTTTAAATGCCTATTTATTTGAATCAGTAAGCCAAGTACGAGAGATGGTGTGGTTTTGGCAGCAAGATTACAATCTAAATCGAACCCACGAAAGTTTAAATAACCTCCCACCGGAGACATACCGTAAACAGTTAGAAATCTCTAATTTGAAGTGTCTTAATTAATGGGGAGTGGACAAAGCATCGACCTCATTTGTGTAACTGTTTAAACTCTTGCAACTTAACGCTAGTCTCAATCAATGCTATTTGAGGAAAATTACCGACTTTTAGCTGTACAAGTTTACCTATAACTGGGCTACTATATCGGTAGAAAACGGTCTTACTGGCTGTTATGCCACAAAATATACGTAAACCAGAGCTTTCGCAGGATTCAGAACTATTTTTACACTTAAGTTTATCGCTGCGATACTGTATTAAGAATGGTTTTACTGATGATTTTTGGCTCATAAGTGTTACCCTAATTAACGCTTATTATAAAAGTATTCAATGTGTTTAGACTAAAGTGCAGATTGGTGCATTTACAATGCTCATTGGGTTTTAGCCCCATAAACAGCCTACATTTTAACCTACACTCAATCATGGGATTCTGTGACATTCTCTACAATAAAATGGAGTCTAATGAGACAGCCAACGGACACAGGATTAAATAAATTCAACAGATTAGACAAACAAGCTTATGACTGATAACCAAAATTTTGAATCCCACACACCAATGATGCAGCAGTATTTAAAACTAAAAGCACAACATCCTGACATATTGCTGTTCTATCGTATGGGGGATTTTTACGAGCTTTTCTTTGATGATGCCAAAAAAGCGTCTCAATTATTAGATATTTCGCTCACCAAACGAGGGCAAACGGCGGGTCAGCCTATTCCAATGGCGGGTGTACCACACCATGCGGCCGAAAACTATTTAGCAAAATTGGTGCAACTGGGTGAATCTGTCGCGATATGCGAACAAATTGGTGATCCCTCAACGAGTAAAGGTCCTGTTGAGCGTAAAGTCGTACGTATTGTTACACCGGGTACAATCACCGATGAAGCATTACTGAATGAGCGGCAAGACAATCTATTGGCCTCAGTCTGGCAAGAGCCTCAAGGCTATGGCTTTGCAACCTTAGATATCACGTCGGGGCGCTTTATCATCAGTGAATTCGATGACGAGGAGTCTCTACAAGCAGAGCTACAACGTACTCGCCCTGCTGAATTACTCTATCCTGAAAACTTTGCGAGTATGGCGTTAATCGAAAACTGTAAAGGCCTACGTCGTCGGCCTCTATGGGAATTCGAGCTAGAAACAGCAAAACAGCAGCTTGGCCTACAATTTGGCACAAAAGACTTAATTGGGTTTGGGGTCGAAAATGCCTCGAGAGCGCTACGCGCTGCTGGCTGCCTTCTCCAATACGTCAAAGATACTCAACGTACGGCATTACCTCATATCCGTAGCATCATCATGGAAAAACAAACAGATAACGTTATTCTGGATGCTGCAACACGTCGTAATCTTGAGATCACGCAAAACTTATCTGGCGGCACAGATAATACTTTAGCGTCTATTTTGGATTTATGCGTTACCCCGATGGGAAGCCGCATGCTCAAGCGTTGGCTTCATACCCCATTGCGCCATGTACAAACACTAACGAATCGCCAACAAGCTATCGCCGCCTTACAAGAGTGTGGTTTCGAGCTATTACAGCCATTACTACGTCAAATTGGTGATTTAGAGCGTGTACTTGCCCGTTTAGCTTTACGCTCTGCTCGCCCTCGCGATTTAGCACGTATGCGTCACGCTTTTGAACAGTACCAAGAGATTCATCAAATCCTCAACCAATCTAACAGCGAATATCTGCAAAACTTGCAAAAACGCATTAACCAGTTTGATGAGCTACAGGATTTACTGCAACGTGCGATTATTGATGCACCGCCTGTATTGGTGCGTGACGGTGGCGTTATCGCTCCGGGTTATAATAGCGAACTCGATGAATGGCGAGCACTTGCCGATGGAGCTACAGACTATCTTGATAGACTAGAAATTCGTGAAAAAGAGAAGCTGGGCATTGATACCCTTAAAGTGGGCTACAATGCGGTACACGGCTATTTTATTCAGGTCAGTCGCGGTCAGAGTCATTTAGTTCCTATTCATTATGTACGTCGTCAAACGCTGAAAAATGCGGAACGTTACATTATTCCTGAACTAAAAGAGTACGAAGACAAAGTCTTAACCTCAAAAAGTAAAGCGTTAGCTATCGAAAAAGCACTCTATGATGAGCTTTTCGATATGCTATTGCCACATTTGGCAGACTTGCAAATCAGTGCGGAGGCTCTTGCAGAGCTCGATGTGCTCAATAACTTAGCTGAGCGTGCTGAAACACTTGGCTATGCTTGCCCACAACTCACAGATAAACCAGGGATCCACATTACTGAAGGACGCCACCCTGTGGTCGAGCAAGTCCTGAGTGAACCATTTATTTCTAATCCGCTTTCACTTTCCCCACAACGTCGCCTACTTATCATTACAGGCCCTAATATGGGGGGTAAAAGTACCTATATGCGCCAAACTGCATTGATAACACTACTTGCCTATATTGGTAGTTTCGTACCTGCAACAAAAGCGGTCATTGGACCTGTTGATCGTATTTTTACCCGTGTTGGCGCATCCGATGACTTAGCCTCCGGGCGTTCAACCTTCATGGTTGAAATGACTGAAACGGCTAATATTTTACACAATGCAACAGAGCAAAGTTTAGTCCTAATGGATGAAATTGGTCGAGGCACTTCAACCTATGATGGTTTGTCACTTGCTTGGGCTTGTGCTGAAAACTTAGTTAACCGAATCAAGTCCATGACTTTATTTGCCACACATTACTTTGAATTAACAACCTTACCTGAAAAATTAGAAGGCGCGGTCAATATTCACCTTGATGCAATGGAGCACGGCGACACCATCGCCTTTATGCACAATGTTCAAGAAGGAGCAGCAAGTAAAAGTTATGGCCTTGCGGTAGCCTCTCTAGCAGGCGTCCCTAAAGATGTTATTAAGCGTGCCAAACAAAAGCTCAAAGAGTTAGAAATTATTTCAAATAATACCAACGCGAGCCATGTTGATAGCGCACAACTCAGCTTCTTAGTGCCAGAAGAGCCATCCCCTGTTCTTAGCGCTCTTGAAAGTATCGACCCTGATAAGTTAACGCCAAGGCAAGCGTTAGATTGGTTATATCGTTTAAAGGAAATGGATAAGTAGTATGCAAGACCACGCTGAACTTCTAGCGCCTATCAGGCAGTTTTTACGCTGTGAAACGCCTGATAGTTGGGTTAAAAAAGCCAGTGAACCAGAAAGCCTCCCTATACTCTTAAAAGATCATCTATTATGTGAGCTAAAGGCGGCGCAAAGTGCGATGTTTTTGATCCGTAAATATGCGGTTGATAAAGAGAGTGCGGCAACATTGCTTGCTTGGTTTAAGCCTTATGAAGACTTTGCCTACGATCGTATTGGTGATATTCATACGCTAAAGAATAAAAACCAAATATCAAAACAGATCTTGGCGAAACAGCAGTCACCCTATAGCCAAGATTTAATTGATAAAATGGTACTCTTGATTAAAGAAGAGCTGCACCATTTTTATCAAGTGCTGGAAATTATGCATCAGCGAAATATTGCTTATGATGGTATAACGGCAAGTCGATACGCTAAAGGGCTATTCAGTCATATGAGTGGTCATGAACCACAAACATTGGTCGATAAACTGATTATTGGTGCTTATATTGAAGCTCGATCATGTGAACGTTTCGCGAAATTGGCTCCTTTTCTAGACGATGATTTGGCGAGCTTTTATGTCTCATTACTGCGCTCAGAAGCGAGACACTATCAAGATTACCTACAGTTAGCGCAATCAATCAGTAAAACAGATATTAGCGAGCGTGTTGAGATGTTCGGTCTCGTTGAAGCCGAACTTATCACCTCAGTAGACCACGATTTTAAATTTCATAGTGGCGTTCCTGTGTGACGGTAAGCTAAAGTCTATGATGAGAAACTCGACCATTTATTATCATTAACGAAAAAAGCCCTCAATCAAATATTGAGGGCTTTCGTTATGGTATTCACAAAGATATTTACATATTAAATAAGGCTTCTAAGGAAAGCTCCTCTCCTTGTAAAATATCTTTTAACCGCCTTAGCCCTTCCACTTGTATCTGGCGCACCCTTTCTCTTGTTAACCCAATTTCTCGGCCAACTTCTTCTAGTGTCTCAGCTTCATAGCCTAATAGCCCAAAACGCCGAGCAAGGACTTCTCGCTGCTTTGGATTCAATTCAAATAACCACTTCACAATATTCTCTTTTAAGTTGTTATCTTGAATTGTATGCTCTGGGCCTGATTCATTCTCATCAGAGAGAACTTCAAGTAAAGATTTCTCTGAATCGCCAGCAATAGGCGTATCGACCGATGTAATACGTTCATTTAAACGCAACATACGGCTGACATCTTCTACTGGTTTATCAAGCTGTTCAGCGATTTCCTCAGCGCTAGGCTCGTGGTCGAGTTTTTGCGCTAATTCGCGGGCAGTTCTAAGGTAAATATTGAGCTCTTTGACGATATGAATTGGGAGGCGGATGGTTCTAGTTTGATTCATGATGGCACGTTCAATCGTTTGACGGATCCACCATGTCGCATACGTTGAGAAGCGGAACCCCTTTTCAGGATCAAACTTTTCAACAGCGCGAATTAACCCTAGATTACCTTCCTCAATAAGATCTAATAATGCTAATCCCCGATTATTATAACGTCGAGAGATCTTAACAACTAACCGAAGATTACTTTCAATCATGCGCTGACGTGAAGCAACATCTCCACGTAGCGCTCTCCTCGCGTAGAAGACTTCTTCTTCGGCAGTTAGGAGCGGAGAAAATCCAATTTCACTGAGATAAATTTGAGTGGCATCCAGAACACGCTGATTCGTGTTCTGGAGTAAATCCATTTCATCATCTAGTTCAGTAACCAGATCCTCTTCTTTGAACTGACTCTCATCAAAAGCATCATCCATCATGCTATCGTCGAGGTCATTGTATAACTCGTTAGCTTTCAGCGAACTTTGGCTCATCAGTGACTCCTACCCTTGATAATGAGGGCAGAATGTCATTGCACTCTGCCCAGTTTATCGCTGCGGTAAGTAGCGCAGCGGGTTTACTGATTTTCCCTTGTAACGAATTTCAAAATGTAATCTAACCGAACTCGTTCCGGTACTACCCATCGTGGCTATTTTCTGACCCGCGGCAACATCCTGCTGGTCACGCACAAGTAACGTATCGTTATGTGCATAAGCACTCAAGTAGTCATCGTTATGTTTTTATTATTATAAGATTTCCATATCCGCGTAGTGCATTTCCTGCATAAACCACTTTACCTGGAGCAGAAGCAAGTACAGGTTGACCTCGTGAACCGGCAATATCAATGCCTTTATTTCCACCTTGAGCATCAGAGAAACCTTCTATTGTTTTCCCTTCCGCTGGCCAACGCCATTTTATCGATGAGCTATTTGTACTGCTTGCTGTCGTCGTAGAGGCGGTAGAAGCTGCCGTCGTTGTTGTTGCCGTAGAAGTTTGCGTTGCAGGCTTCTTATTATTAGGCAACATCTTACCTGAATTTTGACCGCTTCCATTTGCAGGATACGCATTAGTTGTTCGAAGATCAACCGGTTGCTGATTACTATTTGATGAATTTGAGGCCAATTGCCCGTTTGAGTTCACATTTCCGTTACCAATATTGATCACTTGCCCAACATTTAGGCTATAAGGCTCTGCAATATTGTTTTTAGCTGCTAACTCACGGAAAATCATTACCAGTTATATAAGCAATATAGAATAGTGTATCACCGCGTTGTACGGTGTAAGTACTGCCACTGTAGCTACCTTTAGGGATGCTACCATAGTCGCGGTTATAGATAATACGCCCTTTGCCCATCCATATTGACTGGGGCAGAGGTACGAATAGATGATGAAGAATTCGAAGACAAATTAGGTCGAGAAGAAGGCATCGCTGTACTTGTACCACCAGTAGGTGCCGTTCTTTGAACAGTTTGTTGACTTGATTGACTCGTCTGACCGTCATTTACGCTAGAAATAGGCGCTGCTGTATGGTACGGAGTTGAACATCCAGCCAATAATGCCCCGCTAAATGAAAAGATCACCGCCCATCGAATTCTGCTTATTGGGCTAACAATTTTCATGCTTCTTCTCCCGTGAAGAAAAATCTGACATAGCAAATAAATTTGTGTCAGTAAAACATTAGAGCCTGTTAGCTCTCGTCACTAAAAGTATTTTGCTTATTAAAGCAGAAATATAAAATATTGAACAAGCCAAATATATCAAAAATATAACAATTTGAGATTATGACTTAATGGAAAATACAACATTCTTAACTTTAAGCTGTTAAAGTGCCCTATTTTACCAAATATGACTATAAGCAAAAATTACGCTAAGTCACCCGCTACTAGCGGAACAAAACGTACTTTTTCGACTACATTAGCATGATAATCATTCCCTCGGCGCGTAATTAGCTTCAGCGCTTGATCTTTATCCCCCACAGGCAGAACCAAACGCCCACCTTCTTTTAATTGCTGTAGTAACCGAGGCGGAATTTCACTGGGTGCCGCCGTCACGATAATTGCATCAAAAGGCCCTTTAGATTGCCAGCCTTCCCAGCCATCACCATGACGAGTGGAGATATTATGTAAATCAAGCTGCTTAAAACGACGTTTTGCCGTCCATTGCAAACTTTTTACCCTTTCAACAGAAAAAACATGTTTTGCAAGGTGCGCTAAAACAGCGGTTTGATAACCTGACCCTGTACCGATTTCTAATACATGATCTTCTGGCTTAATCGCCAGTAATGCAGTCATTTTTGCAACAATATAAGGTTGAGAGATAGTTTGCCCATAACCGATAGGTAATGGAATATTATCATAAGCCTTATGCGATAAGGCTTCGTCAACAAAGCGTTCACGAGGAACCTGTGACAAAGCATCTAACAGACGCTCATCGTGAATTCCCTGTTGGCGTAGTTGTGCCAAAAGTTCTTTCATGAGGCCTGTTCTCATTTTACTTTCACTCCCGATTTTTCTAACCACTCTTCAACTAATGAATGTGCTTTATACGCTGTTAAGTCAACTTGTAATGGGGTAATTGAAACATAACCTTGTGATACGGCTTCAAAATCAGTACCCGGCCCAGCATCACGGATCTCCCCTACAGGCCCTAGCCAATACAACATATTACCTTTAGGATCTTCAAGGTTGTAGACTTCTGAAGCAGCATGACGGCTACCACAGCGAGTGACTTTGATCCCTTTAACATCCTCATAAGGGATATCAGGAACGTTAATGTTTAGTATGTTACCTGCCCGTAAAGGGTTTTTATGTAATAACGCGAGAATATCACAGGTTATTTTTTGCAGCAGTTTCAAAATGGGTATCTCCATCCAATGAGACCGCAATTGAAGGTAACCCTAAGTGCCTCCCTTCCATCGCCGCAGCAACTGTCCCTGAATAGATCACATCATCACCTAAATTAGGCCCACAGTTAATTCCTGACACAACAATATCCGGTCGCGGCCTAATGACTTTATTCACACCAATGTAAACACAATCTGTTGGCGTACCTTCTTGTACAGAAAAGTCACCATTAGCAAGAGTTTGGATCCTTAAAGGTCTATCTAACGTTAATGCGTTCGATGCCCCACTACGGTTGCGATCAGGCGCGATCACTTGCACCTGATAATATTGACGTAAAGCGGCCGCCAATGTCTGGATCCCCGGTGCAGTCACACCATCGTCGTTACTCAATAATATCTTTAACATCGGCACTATCCTGATTAATGATTTCTCGCACCACGCTTGTTGCAAAGCTTCCTGAATTAAGGAAAAAATTGAGTTTTAATGTAGTCTGATCAATCCATTGCCATTGAAAATTTTGCGGTTTCACAATCATCGCTCTTCGTGTCGATGAGACGCGTTCGTTTTTCATCAGTGTCATCAAAGAGTAATAGCTTTCTAAGCTGTTGGTTTCAAAAACCAGTGCATCCTCTTGCGTACCTAATTCGCCATCACCGGGCAAAGGCGCAGTGATACTCAATTCGCCAGAAGCAACACGCGCTTGCAAGGTAGGCAACTCTTCTGCCGTTGCAACAAACCAACTTCCACGCCCTGTTAGTTGTAGCGCATCACCAAGTAATACTTGGTTTATGGTTTGGTTTTCAATCCGTTCACTTGCAACATGGTTAAACATAGCACTACGTGCGGCAGATAAATAGAAACTACGCTTATTACGTTCACGAACCGTAATTTCTTGGTTCGCCCAACGTAATGCTTGGGTTAAGTTTTGCCCATCACGGCCAAACCTTTGTTCCCCAAAATAATTCGGAATGCCTTGTTCTGCAACTTTCTGTAAACGAGCCTCAACATCCTCAGGTACTGAAATATCTCGGATCGTCAATTCAAACTGGTTGCCTTTCAATGTTCCAATACGTAACTTGCGTTTTTGTCTCGTTGTCGCGATGACTCTACAACCATCAAGCTGCCATAATGAAAAATCAGGCGTTTCTTTACCTGGCATTTGTAAACAAAACCACTGTTCAGTCACTGCATTACGGTCTTTTAAACCCGCATAGCTCACTGAACGAGCTGAAATTTTTGCAAATTTAGCTAACTGTTCAGCCACAAATAATGTGTTGCAACCTGTTTTTTCAACGCGAACCATAACGTGTTCGCCTTCGCCGTCCAGTTCGAAGCCAAGATCTTCTTTGACAATAAAATCTTCTGGCTGACTTTTTAGCTTACCTGTTGAGAGAGGTTTACCATGCAGGTACTGTACATTCATGAGTTTCATTACCATTATCTTTCACTAACAGCACTACCGCCGCACATGCAATGCCCTCTTTACGCCCAACAAACCCCAATTGCTCGGTTGTTGTTGCTTTGACATTAATATCATCCATGTGACATTCAAGATCTTCAGCAATATTGACGCGCATTTGCGGGATATGTGGCAACATTTTTGGTGCTTGAGCCATAATAGTGACATCAATATTTCCAATGCTGTAGCCTTTTTCTCGAACATGGCAGTAAGCTTTTTTTAGCAATATGCGGCTATCTGCACCTTTGTATGCAGGGTCGGTATCAGGGAAGAGCTTACCAATATCACCAAGTGCTGCTGCACCTAAAATAGCATCTGTTACTGCGTGTAATACCACATCACCGTCAGAGTGTGCCAATAAACCGTGTTCATAAGGGATACGGACACCACCAATAATGATAGGACCATCACCGCCGAACTTATGCACATCAAAACCGTGCCCAATTCTCATTATTTATTCCTTTTATTTCATTCTAGAAAGATAAAATTCCGCCAGTGCCAGATCTTCTGGTCGAGTCACTTTCAGGTTATCAGAACGTCCTGAAACTAATACAGGTTGATAGCCGCAATATTCAAGTGCAGAGGCTTCATCTGTGATAACCGCATTCTCTTTCAAAGCTTTACTTAAGCAATCTCGCAATAACAACAAAGGGAAAAATTGTGGGGTCAATGCATGCCATAAGGCTTCCCGCTCCACTGTATGATCGATGAGATCAGAAGCTTTTCGGCTCCGTTTCATGGTATCCCTGACCGGAGCTGCCAAGATCCCTCCACAACAATTTTTTGTTGATAATTGAATAATTTTATTTAAATCGTCTTGATGCAAACAGGGGCGTGCCGCATCGTGCACTAATACCCACTTATTATGCATATTGCCGTCTTGGGCTAAAAAGTCTAACCCTGCTAATACCGAATCTGCTCGCTCTTTGCCACCTTCAACTGTCGTCACGCGTGAATCTTGCGCAATATCAAGCTTAGCAAAATAGTCGTCATCAGGACTCAACACGATAACAACACTGGCAACATGAGGATTCAATAGCAATGCATTAATTGTATGCTCAATGATAGTTTTCCCTGCAACCTGCAAGTACTGTTTTGGGCAATCGGCCTTCATACGACTACCAATACCTGCCGCGGGAATTATCGCAACCACTTGCGAATCTACCCCAATTATTGAGTTATTCATTATGTTGGATCTTACATTGAAATTAATGACCGATAGATATAACAGATTATAAAAGAGTTTATAACTTATTAATTTTTAGATTCTTTTTGGTTATTACTCTCTTTTACCATTCTATAAAATGATTCACCAGGTTTGATCATTCCAAGCTCTGTACGGGCACGCTCTTCAATAGCATCTTGACCATCGTTCAAGTCATTAATTTCAGCAAATAGCTGCTCATTACGCACTTTTAAGCGAGAATTGATAATTTCTTGCGCCGCAACATCGTCTTTGACTCGGACGTAATCGTGAATGCCATTTTTCCCTAACCATAGAGAATATTGTGTCCAAGCCAATACGGCGATTAATAGAAGCGTTAATTTGCCCATTTTGCCCCCTGAAATGATTAGCTAATCATCCCATAACTGAGCTCATGACGCTACTATGAAGAAAGTAATGTCATAAAAGTAAGTAAAAATTACCGGTTAAATGGCTAAATTTTACTCAAATTAATGTTAACAATATGTCCTTTGTTTAATTTCTCATCCAGAATCAAATCTTATCTCTATGCCTATCATCAAACTATTACCTAACTGAGTAAAATTCACCAACGAAAACACGAGCCTTCATGCAAAATATTTTGCACTTATGTAACGCCACTATAGAAGACCAAGACTAACCCAAGTGGGTCTTATGTTCAGGAAAGCTAAGGGGAAATGACAGATGAACGTGAAGAGATGTTACTGAAAATCGCGTCTATCCAGTAACATCATCTCATGAAGAATAGTTTAAATCTTAATCACTTGTTGATGAGTTAACAGATGAATAATCCTTGTCACCGAGTCGTTGATAGGCTGTAAACCATCAAGCCGTAACTCGGGTTTTAGCGGCTCTTGGTAAGGAGAATCGATCCCCGTAAACTGTTTAATTTTTCCTGCTCTGGCCTGTTTATAAAGCCCTTTAGGATCGCGCTGTTCACACACTTCTACGGGGGTTGCTACGTAAAGCTCAAAAAATTGATTTTCTTCAAATAGGTCACGAACACGCGCTCTATCTGCCTGATAAGGCGATATAAAAGCCGTTGCGACGATTAGGCCTGCATCGACCATCAATTTAGCTACTTCACCAATCCGGCGGATATTTTCTTGTCTATCCGCCTCGCTAAACCCTAAATCACCACATAAACCATGACGTACATTATCACCATCAAGCAGATAGGTTTTTATTCCCATCGCGGCTAAAGCTTGCTCAGTCGCTCCCGCTAATGTCGATTTACCTGATCCTGATAACCCTGTAAACCACAATACCGCGCCTTTATGCCCATTTGCCGCTTCTCTAACTTGCCGAGTGACGGGATGATCGTGCCAAACAATATGATTATCCGTTAGCGCCATCATGTTTATTTTCCACCGAGTAAATCGCGCGCTCCCCAATGAGGGAAATGGCGTCGAATCAATTTATTGAGTTCAATTTCAAACTCGCTAAAGTTATCTTTTTGCTCAATAAACTGTCCGGTAACCTCACGTACTAAGCCGGCTCCCGCAGTAACATTCGTGAGCCTATCAATTAGGATCATGCCACCTGTATCAGCATTGTGTTGATAGTTATCTAATAATAGTGGCTCATCAAAAGAGAACTCCACCAGCCCAATACCATTAAGCGGCAGTTCAGTAGCGACCTTTTGTGTTAAGTTATTAACATCGACTTGATAGTGAATATTTTCAACTTTGGCGCGACTTCTTTTGCCCGCGATTTTGATATCCAACTGTTGCCCTTGAACAAGTGGCTGCTCCGACATCCAAACCACATCAATCAAGGCATGATGAGTGCTCTGCAACGTATCGTTTTCTGCAACAATTAAATCTCCACGGCTAATATCAATCTCATCTTCTAACACTAATGTGATTGCTTCCCCCGGAACAGCAAACTGCAAAGCACCATCGAATGTAATGATATCTTTAACTTTAGAGACTTGACCCGATGGTAATGCTTTAACAGATTGACCGATACTCACAATCCCTGAAGATAAGGTTCCACTATAGCCTCTAAAGTCCAAGTTTGGCCGATTCACATATTGGATCGGGAAGCGTAATGCCTGCTCTGAGGCTTTTTGCTGGACTTGAACATTTTCTAAAATGTGTAGTAGCGTTTCACCTTGATACCATGGAATATTTTGGCTTTTGTTAACAATATTATCGCCATCAAGAGCAGAAATCGGTACAAACCAAACATTCAGATCAACAGGTAATTCGGTAGCAAATTTTTGGTAGTCTTGCTTAATTTTTTCGAAGACTGCTTCACTGTAATCCACTAAATCCATCTTATTAACTGCCACAATTAAGTGACGGATACCCAGCAGTGTACTAATAAAACTGTGACGTCGAGTTTGCTCTTGAACTCCTTTTCGAGCATCGATCAACAAAATAGACAGTGAGCAAGTTGAGGCGCCTGTCGCCATGTTACGCGTATATTGTTCATGGCCCGGCGTATCCGCAATAATAAATTTGCGCTTTTGGGTCGAAAAATAGCGGTAAGCGACATCAATCGTAATACCTTGTTCACGCTCCGCAGCAAGGCCATCCACCAGCAATGCTAAATCTAATTTTTCTCCTTGTGTGCCTATACGCTTACTGTCATTTTGCAACACAGAAAGTTGATCTTCATAAATTTGTCGAGTGTCATGTAATAAGCGACCAATCAGGGTACTTTTACCATCATCAACATTGCCACAGGTTAGAAAGCGTAATAGCCCTTTGTGTTGCTGTGCTAATAAGTAGCCTTCAACTCCACCTTGTTGCTTAATTTGTTCCGCAATAATTTCGTTGTATGCTAAATCTGCCATAACGTTTCCCCTTAAAAATACCCTTGACGCTTCTTTAGCTCCATTGATGCAGCTTGGTCACTATCGATTAACCGACCTTGACGTTCACTCGTCGTGGATATCAGCATCTCTTCGATAATTTCAGGTAAGGTCTCTGCCTGTGATTCAACAGCCCCCGTTAATGGCCAGCACCCTAGCGTCCGAAAACGCACTTTTCGCTTCGCAATCACTTCACCCGCTTTTAAATCTATACGGTCATCATCTACCATCAATAGTGTGCCATCCCGCTCTAATACAGGGCGCTCTTTTGCAAAATAGAGAGGCACAATATCGATATTTTCTAAGTAGATATATTGCCAAATATCCAGTTCTGTCCAGTTGGATAGTGGGAAGACGCGAATGCTCTCGCCTTTATTAATTTGCCCATTATAGTTATGCCATAATTCAGGGCGTTGATTTTTAGGATCCCAACGGTGTGAACGGTCTCTGAAAGAGTATATTCTCTCTTTTGCGCGTGATTTTTCTTCATCACGCCTTGCCCCCCCAAATGCTGCATCGAAACCATATTTATCCAGCGCTTGTTTTAAACCTTCCGTTTTCATAATGTCTGTATGCTTTGCGCTACCATGTATAAAGGGATTGATACCAAGCGCCTCCCCTTCTGGATTCCGGTAAACTAGGAGTTCGAAACCATAGTTTTTCGCCGTTTTATCACGAAATTCATACATTTCACGAAATTTCCACCCTGTATCCACATGTAATAATGGAAATGGCAATTTACCTGGATAAAAAGCCTTACGCGCTAAATGCAACATAACGGATGAATCTTTGCCTATTGAATAAAGCATCACTGGATTTGCAAATTCAGCAGCCACTTCACGTAAAATATGAATACTTTCAGCTTCCAACTGCTGCAAATGGGTCAATCGTTTTTCATTCATGATGGCCTCCTTCTATTAAGCCAATTCCAGCACGGCTGAACGCCATCTGTTTTCCACGACTTGATGACCAAACCAAGCTAACTGTTGATGTAATGCGACGACTTCACCAATCACTAATAAAGCAGGCGAAGGCGCTTTTTGCGCAAGTGCTTCTAATTCATGCAACTGACCACTAAGCACTTGCTGGTTACTGCGTGTACCACAACCGATGACTGCCACAGGGGTTTCTGGGGGAGCGCCCAAAATAAATCAATTGTTTACTAATGCTATCCGCCTTTACCGTTCCCATATAAATGGCTAAGGTTTGATGACCTCTAGCCAAAGCTGGCCAATCTAATTCATTCCCATCATTCTTACAGTGCCCTGTGATAAACGTGACACTTTGAGAATGTTCACGGTGCGTCAAAGGGATCCCCGCATACGCTGTCGCACCAATCGCTGCTGTAATACCGGGAACCACTTGAAAAGGAATACCTGCGGCGGCAGCCACTTCAAGCTCCTCGCCACCTCGACCAAAAATAAAGGGGTCACCACCTTTTAAACGTACGACTTTTTTCCCCTGTTTCGCTAGTTTGACAATTAACGAATTGGTCTCTTCTTGGGGGAACTGAATGACGATGAGCTCGCTTTCCAACACAAATTTTGTCTGCATCACGCCGTGCTAAATCAAGCACTTCCTCACTAACAAGGTTGTCGTATAAAACAACATCTGCATTTTGCAAAACTTGCAGACCTTTTAATGTTAATAGCCCTGCGTCTCCGGGGCCTGCGCCAACAAGGGTCAGCTCCCCGCTAGTATCTTGTTCATACAGTTGTTTCTCTAACTGCTGCTCTGCTTGTGAAAGTTGGCCTTTTCAACCAATGAGGCAAAGTGACCATTAAAGCTTTTTTTCCCAAAAACGTTTGCGCTCACGCATGCTGGTAATAGACTCTTTCACCTTTTCGCGCCAGCGCCCTGCTATCTCAGCCATCTGGGCCTAGTGAATGTGGTAGCATCCCTTCCAGTTTTTTCGGCGTAATAAACGAGCAAGTACGGGAGCCGTTCCCCCCGATGAAATAGCAACAACGACAGGGTCTCTATCGATGATGAAGGCACAATGAAAGAGCATAGCGGCTTTTCATCAACCACATTTACAAAGGGTGTGTTGAGACTCCGCATCATGAAAAACTTTCTCATTCAATGAGGGATTATCAGTTGCAGCGATCACCAAATATGCCTTCTCAATATGTGCAGAGTGATACTCACCTTTAATCCACTCAAATGCATTTTGCTCATAAAGGCGCTGTAAGAGTGGGTTTAATGTCGGAGAAATGACGACAAGCGCGGCATTAGCTTTAAGCAATAGCTCTGCTTTGCGTGCTGCAACATCGCCGCCGCCAACTAGCACAGCTTTGCGGGATCGAAGATCCACAAATAACGGTAAATATTCCATCTTGCTCTTCCGGTGTTATATCACTTTTTTATGACAACCATTTAAATTGACTATATGGCGTGCAAGTTGGGTTATGAAATGCCAAAAATTCATTAGATGTAACGCAAAGGAATAAGTCAGCCTAATGAGTTATGAAGAAGAAATACTCATAATGGCATCAAAGGCAAAACGCGGATTTCACGGACTAAGATAAGTATTGATCGCTTCTTTTCTACAGATGCCTTGAAAAAAATGAGTTAGACTAAGCACATAAATAGAAAATAAATATAAATGACTAAGCCTTTATAAGTATTTAGCTAATTAAGACAAAACATTATGATAAAAACGGATAAAAAGAAACTCACCATTAATGATATTGCAAAGCTATGTGGCGTAGGTAAATCAACAGTTTCAAGGGTGATTAATCAAGACCCAATGGTTAATGAAGAGACTCGGCAAAAAGTTAATCAAATAATTGAAAAATATCAATTTACTCCCTCAAAATCTGCCCGTGCAATGCGAGGCTATTCAAACCGCTCTTTCGGCATCATCATGACGCGTTTAGATTCTTACGCTGAAAACCAAGCAGTCAGTTCCATGCTACCTATTTTCTATCAAAATAATATCGACCCTATTATTTTAGAGAGTCAATTTAAACCGGAAAAAGTTGAGGAACATTTAAAAATGCTTGCTCGCCAAAAGGTTGATGGGATTGTCTTTTTTGCTTTTTCAGGCATTGATATCAATAAGCTCTCCAATTGGAAACAAAAAATGGTTGTTATTGCGCGACCATTAGAAGGTTTTGTCTCTATTTGTCACGATGATGAAAGTGCGGTTAAAAACCTTATGCACTATTTTCATAAACAAAAAAATTACCAACAAATAAGTTATATCGGGATCAATGTTCACGATGAAACAACGGGCCTACTTCGTTACCAATCTTATCTACACTATTGTCAGCAGCAAGGTTTAACCCCTCACGCACAATTAGGTGAACTTAATTACCAAAGTGGCTATATGCTTGCTAAAGAGATCTTAACCACATCACCACAAGCCATACTGTGCGCAACAGACTCATTAGCATTTGGTGTACAAAAATACTTATCCGAACAAAACATGAATCATATCGATGTGGCCTGTATTGGGCGAAATGATTTATTGGCCTTTTTATTTCCTCAAACCAAATTCTACCGTTTAGGCTTTAGAGAGAGTGGGAAAGAGGCTGCTAATATATTGATTAAAATGGCAAAAGAAGATGTTCCGCCACAAAAAATCATTATCTCCAGTGATAAATTAAATTAATAACTTAAGAAAATAATTATTATTACTTGTGATCATCGTCTAGTTATGGGAACGTTCCCGTTCAAATAATGCAAATAAGGATATATATTAAAAAAAACATAACTACGATGAGAAAATAAATATGCCTAGTGCCAAAGATTTAAAGGCCATTGAAGAGCTTATTGCACTGATTGGCGGTAAAAATAATATTATTAGTGTTTCTCACTGCTTAACAAGGCTGCGCTTTGTTCTTAATGACCCTAATATCGCAGAAATAGATAAAATAAAACAAATCCCTTTTGTTAAGGGGTGTTTTAATAATGCCGGACAGTTCCAAGTTATTATTGGTGTCGATGTTGACCACTATTATCAAATTCTTTCAAAGCATCTTGAGTTAGAAACAAAAAGTAAAGATGAAGTAAAGTCTGACGCCAAAAAAAATATGAGTTTTTGGCAAAGGCTTATCGCAAATTTGGCAGAAATATTCGTACCACTATTACCTATTTTAATTTGTGGTGGTTTACTTTTAGGTTTGCGTAACGTTATTGGTGAGATGCCTGTATCGGATAATAAACCTTTAACCTATTTTTATCCTTGGTTAAAGCCTATTTATGGTTACCTTGCGAAGCAATATTCCACTTTTTACCTGTTAGCATCTGCTGGTCTGCAACTAAAAAGATGGGGGGTACCCCAGCCCTAGGTTTAGTATTAGGGATCACTTTAGTTTCTCCTCAGCTAATGAATGCCTATAATTTAGGCTCACAAATCCCTGATGTTTGGAACTTTGGGCTGTTTACAATTGAGAAAGTCGGTTATCAGGCGCAAGTCATCCCTTCTATCTTAGCAGGTTTATTCCTCGGCTGGTTTGAGACCCGTTTACGCCGTTACATTCCCGATTATTTAAAATTGGTTATTGTTCCAATCGTCACATTGATTATCTCAGTCTTCGTCGCACACGTTATTTTAGGCCCTATTGGCAGAAGCATTGGCAATGGTATTGCCGAAGTCATCAAGCTATTAATGCTAGGTGACTTTGCGCCTATTGGCTCAGCTATCTTCGGTTTTTTCTACTCACCAATGGTGATCACAGGGTTACATCACACAACCTTAGCGATCGACTTACAGATGACTCAAAGTTACGGCGGCACCCCTATTTGGCCTATTATCGCATTATCAAATATTGCCCAAGCTTCAGCGGTTGTCGGTATCATTATTGTGAGCCGTAAAGCAAATGAACATGAAATTACTATCCCAGCCGCTATTTCAGCCTATTTAGGTGTAACAGAGCCGGCTATGTATGGTGTTAACCTAAAAATATGGCTTCCCTATGCTATGTGCGATGGTTGGTGCTTCACTCGCAGGACTGATTTGTGGTTTAAACCATGTTCTATCTAATGGTATTGGCGTGGGTGGTTTACCTGGCATTTTATCGATACAACCAACTTATTGGTTAGTTTACCTGTTCGCTATGGTCGTCGCCGTTGTCGTTCCCATTGCATTAACCGTTATCGCCTATCGCTATAAAGAAAGAAAAGGCACGCTACAAGCTAATTAATATATCATCAAATTTAAGGTTTATTATGAATTACTTATACATTGTTTTTACAGATATCAGCGTGTCTGTTGAGTACAATAATAATAAATATGATTACACCTTTGACACCGTAAATAGTACTTATCATGACTGGTTAAATATCGCTAAGAAAATAAATAGCGACTTTCAATTGATTGACGGTGGCGTTATACAATGGCCAGTCGATGACGATGGAAAAAAATCTTATGTGATAAAAACACAAGATAATAAAACTATTGATGTCGCAAATTTATTTACAGAATCTCTTAATAAGCCATTTATTATTGAAAATATCAGGGAAGTAAATCAACAGGACAGCTTAGAGAGGAAATTCATTCATCGGGAAAAAGAAGTTACTTGGTCAATTGAGTATTCCGGTTTAACATCAGGGAAAGATGAGTATTGCCAAGAGTCACTATTAACGGTGGCAAATGGGTATATTGGCCTGCGCGGTACATTACCGGAGATGACAGCGAGTCATGATTATTACCCTGCAACTTATATTGCAGGCCTATATAATCAAGCAACCTCTCAAGTCAACGATCACCAAGTGGTCAACGAAGACTTTGTTAATGCACCGAATGGCCAGTTTATTTCGCTTAAAATCGGAGATGGCGACTACATTCATCCAAATAATGTAACCACACTTGCTCTAACCCGCCATTTAGATTTTAAAACCGGTGTCCTATCTTCTGACTGGCTTATTGAAACAACAGACGGGAAACAACTGAATATTCGCTGTTTCAAGTTTGCCAATATGGCAAATATGTCTCATTACTGCCTACATTACCAATTTATTCCGTTAAATTTTTCTGGCGAAATGACCCTTCTCACTCGCTTAGAAGGGAACACTTGTAATGCAGGAGTAGAACGATATCGTAGCCTAAATCAAAACCATTACAGTGTGTTAGAAGGTGGTGCAAAGCAACAAAATGCTTATCTGTTAGCTCAAACTCATCAATCAAAAATAGGGATTGGCTTAGCATCCTCTCTTTGTGGTGATTTCTTTTCACCACAAGACATTATTTGCCATTTTTCTGACTCAGTTGTTGAACAAAGTATCACATTCAATGCTCAGAAAAATACCCCCTATACTGTTGAAAAAAGTGTCGCGCTAACCACATCTACGGCTTACCCCGATAATTGGCAAGATGTTACGAAATGGGAACTTCCCGCTTGGCAAACCCAGTTAACAGAAACAAAACAAGCATGGCAAACTTTATGGGATGAAGCTGATATTGCAGTATCAGGGGATTTAATGACGCAAAAATTATTACGTCTACATACCTACCATTTACTTTCATCAGCGTCACCGTTTAGTAACGAAAAAAATAAACTTGATGTTTCCGTCACCGCACGAGGGCTACACGGAGAAGCTTATCGAGGGCATATTTTTTGGGATGAGATTTTCATTTTCCCATTTTATATCATGCACTTCCCTAATACCGCTCGCCAACTTTTACTCTATCGTTATCGCCGATTAGAAGCTGCCCGACTCGCAGCGAAGGCCGCCGGTTTCCAAGGCGCTATGTTCCCATGGCAGTCAGGTCACGATGGTACAGAGCAAACTCAAGTTCTGCATTTAAATCCATTATCTGGTCAGTGGGATCCTGACCACAGTTGTCGCCAACGCCATGTTTCATTAGCCATCGCTTACAACGTGTGGCTATATTGGCGTAATACCCTTGATAACCCATTTATGGAAGAGTATGGCTTAGAGCTGCTCAATGACATCACGTTATTTTGGCTTAGCCTATGTCAGTGGGATGAGCAAGACCAACGTTTTCATATCAGTGGCGTCATGGGCCCCGATGAATTTCATGAAAAATATGCCGATACTCAAGAAGGCGGCCTAAAAGATAATGCCTATACCAATTTAATGGTGGCGTGGCTTTTCAATGAGATGACGACGCTGTATCGCGATAAACGTTTTACTGACAAATTATCTGAATTTGGTTTTTCTGCAAATACGCTCGACAAGCTCTGCCAAATTAAAACGCAGCTCGCTGTCACGCTAAATCAAGATGACGTTATTGAACAATTTGCAGGCTACTTTGCGTTAGATGATCTCGACTGGGAAAGCTATCGCCAGAAGTATGGCAATATTTACCGAATGGATCGGATCCTACGTAAAGAAAATAAATCAGCAGATGATTTCAAAGTCGCTAAACAAGCCGACACACTCATGTTGTTTAATAACTTAGATAAAACAACTGTGAAATCTTTAATTGAATCTCTGGGCTACTCATTATCTGAAAGCTTTGCGGAGAAAAATCTACATTATTACCTTGAACGCACCTCTCATGGCTCAACCTTATCGCGCATTGTTCATGCTTATTTAGCCGAACAAATACAGCTCCATGACCTATCGTGGCAACTCTATCAGGATGCCTTGTACTCAGATTACAACGATATCCAAGGTGGAACGACGGCTGAAGGCATACATACCGGAGTGATGGCAGCGACTTTAAATACTACGATCATGGCTTACGCTGGTGTCGATATTCGACAAGATATTCTTAATATCGCGCCTTCGTTACCTAAACAGTGGCAAGGGCTGAGTTTTAAATTAAGACACCAATGTGTTTTGTTCCACATCAGGGTAACTCATAACAATATTACGGTGATGAGTGATAAAGCATGCACAATATCAATCAATAACCACCTCTATAGCCTTGTTCCTAATACACCTTTTTCCTTAAATTCTAATGAGGGTAACGCTAATGGTTAAAGGACTCATATTTGATCTTGATGGTGTTATTGTTGATACCGCCGGTTACCATTATTTAGCTTGGAAAAAGCTGGCTAGCGAAATCGGAATTGAAATTGATGAACAATTCAACCAATCCTTAAAAGGAATCAGCCGTGTAGAGTCATTAGATAAAATTTTACGCCATGGTAATAAGCAAAATTCATTTTCTATTGAAGAGAAAAATATGCTCTCTGAAAGGAAAAATGAATATTATCTAAAGTTACTTGATAACATTAGCCCAAAAGATATTTTACCCGGCGTATTAGATTTAATTAAGCAGGCTAACCAATACAATATACCTTGTGTTATTGCCTCTGCATCCCAAAATGCGCCAACTATATTGAAAAAATTGGCTATAGAGCACTATTTTCAATCTATTGTTGATCCTAAGTCATTAAAACAAGGTAAACCCGATCCTGAAATCTTTTTAAAAGCAGCGCAGCTCATTGATGTGCCTGCTCAGTATTGTGTTGGTTTTGAAGATTCAATGGCAGGAATACAAGCCCTTAAAAAAGCGAGGATTTATGCTATTGGTATTATCGCTGAAGGCCCACTGCCTGAAGCTGATCGTGAAGTGCACTCATTAACTGAAATAGACATACATACACTAATCAAATAATAAATTATCGGATGGAAACTCTGTTTTCCATCCAGATATAAACAAGGAATAAAGAATGAAAACTAAACTATTAGCTACTGCTGTTAGCTTAGGATTAGCTATGCCTGTTATAACCGAAGCTAATACAAGTTCTCTATCAATAGAGCAACGTTTAGCGCTTTTAGAGCAAAGAACACTTGCTGCTGAAAAAAGAGCAGAACTTGCTGAACAAAAAGCAGCTAATTTAGAAAAAGCATTACAAAATCGTCAAGTTATTAATCAGCCAATCAATAATACAACAGCTACGACAAATCATACTGAAGCCCCACATTTAATCGAAACCAATAGCCAATATGGCAAGCTTAAACTTTACGGTGATGTCGAATTTAATACTGATATTGCTAGTAAAAAAGGGCAACTGACCTCAGTAAATACTCAGGCAGGAAAAGATAAAGATTTTGGTGATTATGATAAATGGGGAATTAATGGCCGTATTCTAATTGGACTTGATGGTGAGCGTTCTTTAAAGAATAACAACTATGCAGGCTTTTCCGTTCAACCACTCGCTAATATTAATGGACAAATTGGTTTAGATGATGCCAAATTCTACTTTGGTAAAAAAGAGAGTTGGCAAATAAAATTAGGCCGCTATGAAGCCTACGATATGTTCCCATTAAATCAAGATACCTTTATTGAGTATTCAGGTAATACCGCGAATGATACCTATAGTGATGGCTTTGGCTATATCTATATGATGAAAGAGGGCCGAGGAAGAAGCAATAGTGGCGGCAGCATGATGTTTAATACTAAATACGATAATTGGTATTTTGAAACAAATCTATTAATCGAAGATGGCACCAGTATCTTTACCGATGGCGAATACCATGGGCGAAAACAAATCAATAAGAAAAATGTTATCTATGTTCGACCTGTGATCGCTTGGAATAAAGACAACTTTAAAGTAGCCGCCGCCATTGAAAGTAATGTTATTAAAAATGCTTATGGTTATGAAGATAAAAATACAGGTGAGTTTAAAAACCAATCTAAGCGTAATGGATATGGTTTAACTCTAGGTTGGAATAGCTTAAAAGATGATCCAACAAATGGTATCGACGTAAACTGGAGTACGGCTTATTTAGATGCTAGCAATGAAACAGATTTTACTACTGGTGCCAATATTTTATGGCGCCGCTTGCAGCTGGGTTATATTTACGCTCATAATGATATCAAGTCCTACGCATTAAATTATGATAGTGACATCGATAATGAAGTTATTTTTGGTCCAGGAAAATATGATATTCACACTTTATATACTTCATATGAGTTACCAAACATACTTGATATGGATAATTTTAAAATTTATATCGGCGCTTACTACTCTGTAATTGATGGAAAAGATATCGAAGTGAAAAATAGCGATAAAGATCGTTATGGCTCCAGAGTCAGATTTAAATACTTATTCTAAAAATTGAATTAAACATTGAGTGGCTGATTTATCAGGTCAGCCACTCAAGCTATTTGCAGTAACTTACCCTTCATGAAGCCCACATTCGCGTTTAAGACCGAAAAAGCGGGTCTCTTCTTCACTCATACCAGGCTCCCATTTACGAGTGGTATGTGTATCACCAACAGATAAATACCCTTGCTCCCAAAGAGGGTGATAAGGCAAATCATATTTGGTCAGATATTCATGTACTTGGCGATTATTCCAATCAACCACTGGTAATATTTTAAATACCCCTTTACCGATACTCAGTACGGGCAGCGTGGCACGACTCTTCGATTGCTCTCTACGCAGCCCCGAGAACCAACTTTGCGCTTTTAACTCCCGCAAAGCTCGATTCATCGGTTCAACCTTATTAATTTGATTGTATAGATCTATCCCCTCAGTTCCTTGTTCCCATAATTTGCCATAAATAGCTTCCTGCCACGCTGGAGATAATGGGGAGCGATAAACTTGCAAATTCAAATGGAGTTCATCTTTTAACTCTTCAATGAAGATGTAAGTCTCAGGAAAAAGATACCCAGTATCCGTTAAAATAACAGGAATATCGGGCATCACTTGTGTCACCATATGTAGCATGAGCGCCGCTTGTATGCCAAAACTGGATGACAATACAAATTTAGCGGGCAAATTATCTAATGCCCACTCGATTCGCTCAATAGCACTCAATTTTTCCAATTGCACATTCAATGCTGATAAATATTCAGCTTGTTGCACTTTATCTAATTTAAGTACTTCGGCAAGTTTGAGTTGACTCATACCGCCTCCTTCACTTCATAAAAATCGATAGCTGAATTCAGTACTGGTTTCACTACATTAGCGCGAATTAAGTAGTCGCCAAAACCTTCCTGATCTTCCCGCTCTTTTGCCCAACGACCAATCAAATTGTCTAAGATAGTTAAAATTTCCGCCGAACTAATATTCTCTCGATACATGCGCGGAATTCGAGTACCGATACGATTACCACCTAAATGTAAGTTATATCGGTCAATCGCTTTACCTACCAATCCAACTTCCGCCAGCATGGCTCGACCACAGCCATTTGGGCATCCTGTCACACGTAATACAATATGCTCGTTACCGATGCCGTGTGACGACATGATTTTTTCTACTTCACTGACAAATTCAGGTAAGAAGCGCTCTGCTTCCGCCATTGCTAATGGGCAGGTAGGGAAAGAAACACAAGCCATTGAGTTCTCACGCTGCAATGTCACCTCATCACTGATCAAACCATGTTCACGTGCAATCGCTTCAATGCGCTCTTTTTCCGATTCAGGCACTCCCGCAACTATCAGGTTTTGATTCGCCGTTAAGCGAAAGTCTCCCTGATGAATTTTAGCTATTTCTGCAACACCTGTTTTTAGTGGTTTATTAGGCAAATCGATTAAACGACCATTTTCAATAAATAACGTGAGATGCCAACGATCGTCTATCCCTTTTAACCAACCAATTTGATCACCACGTTGAGTAAACGCATAATGCCGAACTGACTCGAAGGTCACCCCAGAGCGTCTTTCAACTTCTTGTTTAAATGTTTCAACACCAACACGTTCCAGCGTGTATTTTGTTTTAGCATTTTTACGTTCTGTCCGATTCCCCCAATCACGTTGGGTTGTCACGATAGCTTCTGCAATCGCCAGCGTATCTTTCAAATAAATAAACCCAAACTCACTGGCTAATCGAGGGTAAGTCGCCGTGTCACCGTGAGTCATCGCAAGACCACCGCCCACTAACACGTTAAAGCCAATTAACTCCCCATCTTGAGCAATCGCTACAAAGTTCATGTCATTGGCGTGTAAATCGACATCATTTAATGGCGGTATCACTACCGATGTTTTGAATTTACGAGGCAAATAGGTTTTCCCTAATATTGGCTCTTCATCCGTTGTTGCCACCTTTTCTTTATCAAGCCAAATTTCTGCATAAGCATTTGTTCGCGGCAGTAAATGCTCCGATATTTTTTTCGCCCATTCATAAGCTTGTTGATGTAGCTCAGATTGAACGGGGTTAGAGGTACAAAGCACATTACGGTTCACATCGTTTGCCGTCGCTAATGCGTCAAGCCCCACATGATGTAACATTTGGTGTGCAGGCTTCACATCTCCCTTTAAAATACCGTGGAACTGGAAGGTTTGTCGGTTAGTGATACGCACGCTGCCATACAGCGTATGTTCTGATGCGAATCTATCGATATCTAACCACTGTTTAGGCGTAATGATGCCTCCGGGCAACCGGCAACGAAGCATCATCGCATGGCGGGGTTCTAATTTTTGTTCAGCGCGCTCCGCTCGGATATCACGATCATCTTGTTGATACATCCCATGGAAACGAATTAGTAGGAAATTATCCCCTTCAAATCCGCCACTTAATCCATTTTTGAGATCTTCTTTGATAGTTCCACGTAGATAATTACTCTCGTTTTTCATCCGTTCACTATCAGCCAGTTTGCCTTCTACGACCAAAGGCCCGTATTTTTTATCACTCATTAGTAGACATCCCTCTGATAACGGCGCTCCACGCGCAGCTCACTTAAAAATTCATCTGCCGATTCGCTATCCATGTTTCCGTATTGACTGATAATCTCCAGCAACACCTGCTCCACATCCCGAGCCATGTGATTCGCATCACCGCAGACATAGATATGTGCCCCTTCTTCAATCCAGTGCCAAACTTCCTCACCTTGTTCACGCAACTTATCTTGCACATACACTTTTTGTGCTTGATCTCGGGACCAGGCCAATGAAATATTGGTCAACAAACCTTCTTTGACATAGCGTTGCCATTCCACTTGGTAGAGAAAATCTTCAACAAAATGTGGATTACCAAAAAACAACCAGTTCTTACCGGTCGCTTCCTCATGATCGCGTTGCTGCATAAATGCACGGAACGGTGCGATGCCAGTACCGGGGCCTATCATGATGACAGGTTTTGTACTGTCGGCTGGAAGACGGAAATTATCATTGTGTTCAATAAAAATACGCAGTTCATCACCTTCTTTTAGGCGATCAGCCAAAAAGCCAGAAGCACCACCTGTACGAGCACGACCATCAATGTCATAACGTACAACGCCGACAGTAATATGCACCTCATCTTCTGTTTCCGCCTGTGAAGATGCGATTGAATACAACCGTGGGGTCAATGGTCGAAGAAGCTCAACAAACTCTTGAGCGGTAGGCTGAGCGGCAGCTTGTCTCACCATATCAACAATGGGAGTATTTTGTGCATAGTGCAAAAGTGCCTGCTTATCACTTATTAACCCCAATAAGGTCTCATCTTTTGACAAGTTGGCATATTTTTCAACAATAAGAGGGGTGTTTTGTGTCAACTCTAAATGGTGAGTCAGTGCATCACGTAGTGTGTATGATTGTTCAGCCACTTGAACCTTTTCATCACCGGTTAACCATAATAAACCGATAAGCTCCTCAACAAGAGCAGGATCATTATCAAACCACACCCCAAGCGCATCACCAGGCTGATAGCGTAACCCTGAATCCCCCAAATCAATCTCAATATGGCGAACATCTTTTAGTGATCCGCGCCCTGTGATCTTCTGATTGACCGATAAAGATGCGGTAAGTGGCGACGTCTTAGTGTAAGGTGATGAATGAATTTCATCTACGCTCCCTACCTGAGCCGCAACAAGTTGATGAGTACTTTGCGTTGGCACTCGCGCTTTAAGTAATTGGCTCAGTTCCTCAATCCATGCATCTGCAATTGCTTGATACTCTACATCGGCATCAATACGTGCAAGTAATGGCTTGGCGCCTAATTGAGCCAGCTGCGTATCAAAATCTTTACCAGCTTGACAGAATTTCTCATAGGAAGAGTCGCCTAATGCAAAAACAGCGTATGCCGTTTCATTCAGGCTTGGAGCCTTTTTGGAGTGCAAATATTTATATAATGCAACCGCCTCCTCAGCAGGCTCGCCTTCTCCTTGTGTTGATGCAACTATCACCAAATATTTTTTCTTGCGCGATCTGCTTAAATTTATAATCTCCTGCATTCACTAAATTCACATTGAGCTTTTCGCTGAGCAACTTTTCTCTAAGTTGTTCAGATAAACGGCGCGCGTTGCCAGTTTGTGAAGCAGAAATGATTGTAATCGTTTCGTCCTGTGGCACGGGAGCACTCACAGGTGTGCTAGTCACTGTATTTTGGTTTACCATTCCCCACAAATATCCAGACAACCAAGCTAATTGGTGAGATGAAAAATCATCCACGGCTGTCTGTAAGCGTGCAAGTTGCTCCATAGATATTGGCAATGCCGAAATTGGAGACTGTTTTTTTGTCATTATCTTATAACCCCAGAGTTGCTCATCATAAATTACTACCCCGATAGTTTGTCAGGTTATAACACCCTTTCGTAACGGGATAAGAAACGATCGCCATAACTAATAGCTAAAAAGCCTAATGAAAATAGTTAGTGAATCATACTCATAAAAATGGTTAGTGATAATTCGACAAAATAAGATGCTCGGAGTACAAATTACAGTAGAATACGCTGCATTTCGATTTATAAGGAGTTAGTTATGAGAACAAGCATCTATAAAGATTTTCATTTTGAAGCGGCACACAAACTTCCCTATGTACCTGAAGGTCATAAATGCGGTCGCCTCCATGGCCATTCTTTCATGGTAAGATTAGAGCTGACAGGCGAAGTCGAGGAAAAAAGTGGATGGCTTATCGATTTTAGTGATGTCAAAAAAGCATTTAAGCCAATTTTAGATCAACTCGACCATTATTACTTAAATGATATTGAAGGCCTCGAAAATCCAACCAGCGAGGTGCTGGCAAGCTGGATTTGGCATAAAACCAAACCCCTCTTACCATTACTCAGTGCCGTGACAGTGAAAGAAACCTGTAATGCTGGCTGTATTTACCGCGGCGAATAGACACTTTCTGGTATGCCGTGTTCAACGCGGCACATCAGGCGATATTAAGATATTTATGGGTTTGAATAGAAAGACGCCAATTTCGCGCAATACACGTATCGATACATAACTTGGTTGCTAAGCTTTTTTGGCTAATAGGCTGTAATGCAACAACTGGCGCATGTTTTTCGGTTCGTTTTGCCAACAATTTATCCAACTCTTCAATGTCTTTTTCACGCGCAACAGGGTGCTTGATTTCATTTGCTCGGTTAATTGATTCCGTAAGCACCTGTAATCCCCCTTTCATCCCCACTTTTGGTGATACCGTTACCCATGTTTTATCTGAGCATTGAATAGGATAAGTGCCACTCGTTTCAATTTGGCACTGATAGCCTTGATTTTCTAACTCACACGTTAAAGGAAGCAGATCGTAAATACACGGCTCTCCCCCTGTGATAACAATATGTTTAGCTGTATACCCTTGTTTTTTCATGAGGTTGATTAATTCATGACTATCCGCCAGCGCCCATGTATCTGTATCAACGGTTTTTAGTGCAATATCACCAAGTGTTGTTGCTTTGCTCTCTTCTTTCTCCCAAGTATGTTTGGTGTCGCACCAACTGCAACCCACTGGGCAGCCTTGCAAGCGAATAAAAACAGCAGGAACACCGGTGAACACACCTTCACCTTGTAATGTTTGAAAAATTTCATTGATTGGGTAATTCATCGCACTCTCTGGCATTGTCATCTTAATACGTATTATATCGCAGATATCTATCCGCGGTTAACCCACTTTATGGTAATGTAAACAGCTTGGATTTGATAAAGCACATCTGATTAAAAAAACCGAAACGATATTCGGTAATTAAAGACAGGACAAAAAATGCAAAGTAGTAAAAAAAATCAACTCAGAAAGGGACTGAGTGTCAGGCACATTCGCTTTATGGCCTTAGGGTCAGCGATTGGTACAGGCCTCTTTTATGGCTCCGCTTCAGCCATACAAGCAGCCGGCCCCGCAGTGCTCATCGCTTATATGATAGGGGGCGCTGCCGTTTTTATGGTTATGCGTGCTTTAGGTGAAATGGCGGTTCATAACCCAGTTCCAGGGTCATTTTCTCACTATGCCAGCCACTATATGGGGCCATTAGCAGGCTTTCTAACCGGATGGAACTATGTTTTCGAAATGCTGGTTGTCTGCCTTGCAGATATCACCGCCTTCGGGATGTATATGGGCTTTTGGTTCCCTCATGTTGATCAATGGGTATGGGTACTCAGCATCGTTTTATTTATCGGTGCGTTGAATTTATGTCACGTTAAAATATTTGGTGAGCTTGAATTCTGGTTATCGATAGTCAAAGTGACCGCGATTATTGCCATGATTATCGGTGGTGCCTTCTTAATGTTCTACGGTTTTGGTAAAGAGACAGACCACGCTGTCGGCTTGCAAAACCTATGGGAACATGGTGGTTTTATGCCGCATGGCATTACTGGCGTTATTGCCTCTCTCGCCATTGTTATGTTTGCATTTGGTGGGATTGAAGTGATTGGTATCACCGCAAGCGAAGCTCAAAACCCAGAGAAAACCATCCCTAAAGCAATTAATGCCGTGCCTATTAGGATCTTGCTATTCTATGGTTTAACACTCTTTATCTTAATGTGTATCTATCCATGGAACCAAATTGGGCAAAACGGTAGCCCATTCGTGCAAATTTTTTCTAGTCTGAATATTTCTTCTGCCGCAAACATTCTAAACATCGTTGTTATCACTGCCGCCATTTCGGCCATTAACAGTGATATTTTTGGTGCTGGTCGAATGATGTACGGCATGGCTCAAGATAAACAAGCACCTAGCGCTTTCACTAAGTTGACACGCAATGGTGTGCCATGGGTAACCGTCTTGGTGATGTCAGCCGTTATGCTGCTTGGCGTATACTTAAATTACCTTTTACCTGAGCGAATTTTCGTGATTATTGCTTCAATTGCAACATTTGCCACTGTTTGGGTATGGTTAATGATCTTGCTTTCGCAGGTTGCTATGCGCCGTAAAATGAGCCAAGAAGAGGTTAAACAGCTCAAGTTCCCTGTACCATTTTGGCCGGTCGGCCCTATGGTGACGATTGCCTTTATGGTATTTGTTATCGCATTACTTGGGTTCTTTGAAAACACACGAGTGGCTTTAATCGTCGGTTGTGTTTGGGTTGTGATACTTACTGTTGCCTACTTTATAATGCGCGATTACCAAAAAAATAATTAAAATAATCCTATCTGCAAAACACAACATAACGCCCCATCATTGATGGGGCGTTTTATCATTAACTTTCTAATTCAAGAGCCTGCTCAAGGTCGGCAATCAAATCATTTACATCCTCTAGTCCAATCGATAATCTCAGTAATCCATCACTTATCCCATAATATTGTCGTTCTTCTGGTGTATAAGTTGAATGTGTCATACTTGCAGGGTGTTGTGCTAAGGATTCACAATCCCCCCAAGCTCACTGCTCGTGAAAATAGCGTTAAACGATTTAAAAAGCGTTTACCTGATTCCATACCGCCTTTAATTTCACAGGCAATCATGCCGCCAGGTAATTTCATTTGTTTTTTGGCTAGCTCATATTGTTTAAAGCTCGGCAAGCCTGGATAAATGACAAATGCAATTTTAGGATGAGAAGAGAGATATTGTGCTATCTGTTGAGCGCTCTTCACAATACGCTCCATACGAACAGAGAGCGTTTTCATTCCTCGCATAATCAAACTCGCATCATGAGGTGATAAACACGCTCCCGTCATATCTTTTAACCCAACTAGCCGGATCTGCTTCGCTATTTCCTTTGTTGTTATGGCTGCGCCTGCAATAACATCACCATGACCACTCATATACTTGGTTAATGAATGGATCACAATATCAACGCCTAAAGTGATTGGCTTTTGTAGATAAGGAGTACAATAGGTGTTATCAACAACGACAATAATATTATGCCTCCTTTGCAACTATTCGTTACCGCTTGTATATCCACCAAGCGCATATCAGGATTAGCTGGGGATTCAAAAAAAATCATTTTCGTCTTTTTGCTGATCGCTTGAGCTACATTTTAGGGTCACTCATATCAATGTGGCGTACCTGAATACCGAATCGCTCGAGTCCATTATGAAAAAGGAATAAGTACACCCATAAACCGTCATAATCAACTAATAGCTCATCACCTGGGTTCATTAGAGACCAAAAAGTCGATGTAATGGCTCCCATTCCTGACGAAAATACAAATCGCTGCTTCACCTTCTTCTAAATCAGCGAGCCTTTTTTCTAACAAATCTAGCGTAGGATTATTAATTCTTGTGTAAATATACCCTTCTTTATCACCACTGAAACAGGCGGCTCCCTCTTCCGCACTGCTAAATGAATAAGTTGAGGTTTGATATATAGGCGGAACCAACGCCCCTTTGTTTTCACGCTGATCATAAAAACTGTGTATTATTCGAGTATCAAAAAGCATTCCTCTGATTTAAGCTCATACCACTCTCCTAAAAAATTACTTCTCATTGGATTGAGGTATCCTAGAACCCATAATCTGCAACGTTCTTAATAGGATACTAATCCCCCGTAAAGTATTTGGATCTTTTAACAAGCTATAAACTGAACGAAAATTATGCGTTTTATCATCATATATCGCCTCCATCTTAGCCATGTTATATGCCGTTCCTAGCTCCCAAACTGGCGTTAACGTGTCTTCGAATGAATTGGATAATTTTTCAACCGTACCTAAATCAAGAATATCAACAAGGTCAGAAACTAAAGAAAGTAGATCAACGATATTATCTAAGCGTTTTAAATGCAGCAGTGGTGATATTTTCTCGGCGAAATGATCTACAGACTCTGAATTAAGTAGCTCAATAAGTTTGGAGTGCGTATTTTCATTTGACATGATAATTACCCTCTTACACTAAACCACGGATAGCAGCCCAATAAAGACCTCTATTGAAACTATTTCTGAGTAGTCCTCCCACCTTAGTTGCAGGTATTGGGATAACATCATGTTTATAGTCATACTGTAATGGCATACCTGCATTTAATCCCATTTGAGCAACGGCTTGTACACGCCCATCATAAATAGCCGCAGGATAACCATAAGTTAATTCACCAAAAATATTATCAGCAATAATCCCAGCTTGGTTATGACAGCTCCCTCCTGCTTTACTGATAGGCAAATCAACGGTATCACCGATTACATACACTCCATCTGTGCCGTAGACTTGCATGGTTTCATGATCTGTTGGGAGCCAGCCTTCACCATTATTGTGCTCACTTAAGCCTGTATTAATCACAGCTTCAACAGCTGTAATTGGCGGAGTGCTAATTAAAATATCAAAAGGCTGCTCATCACCTTCTTGTGAATAAGCGACTTTCTTGTCTGGATCTACTTTACTTAATGTAAAACCTCGTTGGGCTTTAATATTTTTTATATTAAAAATCTCAGGGATAGCTTCACAAACAGGTTGTTGAAGGAAAAGGCAATTACGTAATAATTGAGAGACTGTCGGGTAGGTGTATACAATTTCAATATTGTCTCTTACGCGACGTTTACGTAAAAATTCATCTAACATCAATGTCGTTTCCATTGGTGCGATACCACATTGATGAGGAACATTTGGCGTTTCAGGAAATGATACGGTGATAAAGATCCTACCTTTTTCAATTTTTGATAATTGATCTGCTAACTTTCTTGCTGGCTCATAAGAATAGAAGTGGTTACCTATTTCTTTTAACCCTTCTATTCTATCTGGCCTAGGAACACATCCTGTTGCGATAACTAAGTAATCATAATTTAAAGTCTTACCGCTATTTGACTTTAGTTCTTTATTTTTAAAGTCAAAGGACTCAATTTTATCAATCACTAAATTAATTTCGGGCCGTAATAACGATCGTTCATGGCGACTTAACTCCTCTTTAAAGAATAAGTTAAATGCAACATACATAAAAGCTGGTTTATAATAATGAGTAGGGTTATCAGTCCACTAATGTTATTTTTATTTTTTTAGAAAAAATATCCTTATTAAGTTTCCTTGCAAGGATATTCGCTAACATTGTACCACCTGTACCACCACCGACTATGACGATATGCTTCATACTTTAACCCACCTATTATTTAAGTTGTGTTAAATCGTTATCATATAGATATATAAATATAGTTTAATTTAATTAATTCGCCATACATTTAATTAATAATTAATATTCATCCACCAAATAAAACTAATTACATTCAGTGAATTATCATTAAATAAAAATAAGCAAGATTATAGTTATCTTTATTTTTAATTACCGAATGAAAATAATAACATTCATTTTAAGACTAACTTATTTATACAGTCTAATAATAAATATTTGTTTTTAGCCAAATAAACATTATCAGCAACTGACATATCGATAATGTTTATCGTAAGAGCAGAATAACTATAAATGGCTTTTTAAGTATGAAATTACTAATAGGTAGGTACTCAAATAATTTTTATACTAAGTCAAACTGAGTAATAATTGGGTTATGATCTGAAGCATCTGTGTTTGTGACATAACAATCTTTCACTTTTAAGCCTCTATAAAAGAGATAATCCAAAGGCCGTCCAAACGCTTTAGTGCGCTGATCAGTATCATAGTTAACCTCTTTAAGCCCCACGCTTCTAACAAAGCGTTTTAAGGCGTTAACCCTTTGGCGGCTCCACGCATTAAAATCTCCAGCCAAAAGTACAGGGCCAACGTGTTTCGATATATGCTCACCTAAATTTACTTAATTGCCTTGTATAAACATCAACACCAAAACTAAAGTTTATGGCATGCACATTTGCAACCATCAAATGCTCCCCATTAGGCAAGGGATAAACTGTTATCAATGCCGATTTTGCTAAAACGCAATAACGGCTCTTTTTCGCGTAGCGGGCAACAGTAGATAGGATGAGCAGTTGCTAATGTCATTACGCCAGCAGGATGCTGAGAAAAAGGCAACGCGGGCACTTGATCTGCTATCAGTTTGTGGGAGGCTGCGAATGAAATAAGCTCAGGCGACATTTGAGCTTCTTGAAGTAGAATCAGTTTTTTTATCTTTAACTAACTCATTAAGGACCTTTTTCCAGTTAGGTCGCTGTTGCTTATAAATATTCCATGTCACAACATCTAAGGTTTCTCCCGCCGCAAATAGGGGAAGCCCCACGGGTAATGATTCTCCTAACATATGTACCAGGCATTGGCTGAATACGTTTAGCGGGTTGACCTGCAATATATCTGACAGAATAGGTTCTTTTCGCCACGTTTCTGATCCCTACAAAATTAGAAGTTAAAAGCATTTTAGCAATTTTATAAACCATATGGCTTGTAGTATATCAAACCTACCCTGTTATATCTTATGTAGTTAAGGCTAAACTCCACTGATAATTATCTGTTCATTAACCATTTCTGAATTATTCATAGCATTTTGCAAGCATCAAACACATGGTTTGCGCTAAGCAGGTTCATAATCTATTGAAGAAATGTAGTATGCAGGAAGAGGTTAAAGCACAGATAAAAAAGCCCCGTGAGTTATCTCACGGGGCTTGATAAGTGGCGGAACGGACGGGACTCGAACCCGCGACCCCCTGCGTGACAGGCAGGTATTCTAACCAACTGAACTACCGCTCCACTTATTCTTCGCCTTTCGGCTGCTTACCGCTCTGCGATAAGTCTTCAATTTGATGTCTGGCAGTTCCCTACTCTCACATGGGGAGACCCCACACTACCATCGGCGCTACGGCGTTTCACTGCTGAGTTCGGCATGGGGTCAGGTGGGACCACCGCGCTATTGCCGCCAGACAAATTCGGTTTCGTTCCCGTTCGCGTCTACACCGCAAACCAGAACTGCAATCTTGAACAAGCTGATTTTCTCGCACCACTCTCTCGTGCGCTTCAACAATCGTCTCTCTAAAACACCTTCGGTGTTGTCAGGTTAAGCCTCACGGTTCATTAGTACTGGTTAGCTCAACGTAATCGCTACGCTTACACACCCAGCCTATCAACGTCTTCGTCTTAAACGTTCCTTTAGGACCCTTAAAGAGTCAGGGAAGACTCATCTCAAGGCAAGTTTCCCGCTTAGATGCTTTCAGCGGTTATCTCTTCCGCACTTAGCTACCGGGCAGTGCCATTTGGCATGACAACCCGAACACCAGCGGTGCGTCCACTCCGGTCCTCTCGTACTAGGAGCAGCCCCCTTTCAATCTTCCAACGCCCACGGCAGATAGGGACCGAACTGTCTCACGGACGTTCTAAACCCAGCTCGCGTACCACTTTTAAATGGCGAACAGCCATACCCTTGGGACCTACTTCAGCCCCAGGATGTGATGAGCCGACATCGAGGTGCCAAACACCGCCGTCGATATGAACTCTTGGGCGGTATCAGCCTGTTATCCCCGGAGTACCTTTTATCCGTTTGAGCGATGGCCCTTCCATTCAGAAACCACCGGATCACTAAGACCTACTTTCGTACCTGCTCGAGCCGTCCACTCTCGCAGTCAAGCTGGCTTATGCCTTTGCACTAACCGCATGATGTCCGACCATGCTTAGCCAACCTTCGTGCTCCTCCGTTACGCTTTGGGAGGAGACCGCCCCAGTCAAACTACCCACCAGACACTGTCCGCACCCCAGATTATGGGGCTACGTTAGAACATCAAACATTAAAGGGTGGTATTTCAAGGTTGGCTCCATGCAGACTGGCGTCCACACTTCAAAGCCTCCCACCTATCCTACACATCAAGGCTCAATGTTCAGTGTCAAGCTATAGTAAAGGTTCAACGGGGTCTTTCCGTCTTGCCGCGGGTACACTGCATCTTCACAGCGAGTTCAATTTCACTGAGTCTCGGGTGGAGACAGCCTGGCCATCATTACGCCATTCGTGCAGGTCGGAACTTACCCGACAAGGAATTTCGCTACCTTAGGACCGTTATAGTTACGGCCGCCGTTTACTGGGGCTTCGATCAAGAGCTTCTCCTTACGGATAACCCCATCCAAATTAACCTTCCAGCACCGGGCAGGCGTCACACCGTATACGTCCACTTTCGTGTTTGCACAGTGCTGTGTTTTTAATAAACAGTTGCAGCCAGCTGGTATCTGCGACTGGCTTCAGCTCCATGGGTAAACCACTTCACCTAATGCCAGCGTGCCTTCTCCCGAAGTTACGGCACCATTTTGCCTAGTTCCTTCACCCGAGTTCTCTCAAGCGCCTGAGTATTCTCTACCTGACCACCTGTGTCGGTTTGGGGTACGATTAATGATAATCTAGAGCTTAGAGGCTTTTCCTGGAAGCGGGGCATGAGCTACTTCGCCACCGTAGTGACTCGTCATCAGACCTCAGTGTATAGCGAACCGGATTTGCCTAATTCACCCACCTACATCCTTAAACCGGGACAACCGTCGCCGGCCAGCCTAGCCTTCTCCGTCCCCCCATCGCAATTATCACCAGTACAGGAATATTAACCTGTTTCCCATCGACTACGCATTTCTGCCTCGCCTTAGGGGTCGACTCACCCTGCCCCGATTAACGTTGGACAGGAAGCCCTTGGTCTTCCGGCGTGCGGGTTTTTCACCCCGCATTATCGTTACTTATGTCAGCATTCGCACCTTCTGATACCTCCAGCATGCCTCGCAGCGCACCCTTCACAGGCTTACAGAACGCTCCCTACCCAACAACATTTACATGTCGCTGCCGCAGCTTCGGTGCATGGTTTAGCCCCGTTACATCTTCCGCGCAGGCCGACTCGACCAGTGAGCTATTACGCTTTCTTTAAATGATGGCTGCTTCTAAGCCAACATCCTGGCTGTCTGAGCCTTCCCACTTCGTTTCCCACTTAACCATGACTTTGGGACCTTAGCTGGCGGTCTGGGTTGTTTCCCTCTTCACGACGAACGTTAGCACCCGCCGTGTGTCTCCCGTGATAACATTCTTCGGTATTCGTAGTTTGCATCGGGTTGGTAAGTCGGGATGACCCCCTAGCCGAAACAGTGCTCTACCCCCGAAGATGAGTTCACGAGGCGCTACCTAAATAGCTTTCGGGGAGAACCAGCTATCTCCCGGTTTGATTGGCCTTTCACCCCCAGCCACAAGTCATCCGCTAATTTTTCAACATTAGTCGGTTCGGTCCTCCAGTTAGTGTTACCCAACCTTCAACCTGCCCATGGCTAGATCACCGGGTTTCGGGTCTATACCCTGCAACTCATTCGCCCAGTTAAGACTCGGTTTCCCTACGGCTCCCCTATTCGGTTAACCTTGCTACAGAATATATAAGTCGCTGACCCATTATACAAAAGGTACGCAGTCCCACCACTAAGCCCCCTTTGCTTGATTTTTTTGGGTTGGGCGTCACAAAGGACGTTCCGCCAACCGCCATCAAGTAAGGATGACGCTGTGATGACTCACCACTGGCTTAGTGGTGGGGCTCCCACTGCTTGTACGTACACGGTTTCAGGTTCTATTTCACTCCCTCGCCGGGGTTCTTTTCGCCTTTCCCTCACGGTACTGGTTCACTATCGGTCAATCAGGAGTTTTAGCCTTGGAGGATGGTCCCCCCATATTCAGACAGGATAACACGTGTCCGCCCTACTCGTCGAGTTCACAACACCAACACCTTCGGATACGGGGCTATCACCCTTTATTGCCGGCCTTTCCAGACCGTTCTCCTGATGCTGATGCTGATTAAGACTCTGGGCTGCTCCCCGTTCGCTCGCCGCTACTAGGGGAATCTCGGTTGATTTCTTTTCCTCGGGGTACTGAGATGTTTCAGTTCCCCGGTTCGCCTCGTTTGACTATGGATTCATCAAACGATAGTGCAACGAATTGCACTGGGTTTCCCCATTCGGACATCGTCGGCTATAACGGTTCATATCACCTTACCGACGCTTTTCGCAGATTAGCACGTCCTTCATCGCCTCTGATTGCCTAGGCATCCACCGTGTACGCTTAGTCGC
>UGUC01000001.1 GCA_900455155.1 Providencia stuartii
AGAGAAAATGGGAAAAGAAGGGAAGTGATGGAAGGTAAGGTATGAAATAGATGAGGGCTTTGATAAATTTCTTACTAAGAATTCTTTAATCTATCTATTGGAATAACCCATATTTGAAAAAATAAGCCGCCTTAAATAAGGGATTAAACTTTATCTTCTCCAAACGCAAAAAAGCCACCCGATGGGTGGCTTTCTCACTGATTTGATGTCTGGCAGTTCCCTACTCTCACATGGGGAGACCCCACACTACCATCGGCGCTACGGCGTTTCACTGCTGAGTTCGGCATGGGGTCAGGTGGGACCACCGCGCTATTGCCGCCAGACAAATTCGGTTTCGTTCCCGTTCGCGTCTACACCGCAAACCAGAACTGCAATCTTGAACAAGCTGATTTTCTCGCACCACTCTCTCGTGCGCTTCAACAATCGTCTCTCTAAAACACCTTCGGTGTTGTCAGGTTAAGCCTCACGGTTCATTAGTACTGGTTAGCTCAACGTATCGCTACGCTTACACACCCAGCCTATCAACGTCTTCGTCTTAAACGTTCCTTTAGGACCCTTAAAGAGTCAGGGAAGACTCATCTCAAGGCAAGTTTCCCGCTTAGATGCTTTCAGCGGTTATCTCTTCCGCACTTAGCTACCGGGCAGTGCCATTGGCATGACAACCCGAACACCAGCGGTGCGTCCACTCCGGTCCTCTCGTACTAGGAGCAGCCCCTTTCAATCTTCCAACGCCCACGGCAGATAGGGACCGAACTGTCTCACGACGTTCTAAACCCAGCTCGCGTACCACTTTAAATGGCGAACAGCCATACCCTTGGGACCTACTTCAGCCCCAGGATGTGATGAGCCGACATCGAGGTGCCAAACACCGCCGTCGATATGAACTCTTGGGCGGTATCAGCCTGTTATCCCCGGAGTACCTTTTATCCGTTGAGCGATGGCCCTTCCATTCAGAACCACCGGATCACTAAGACCTACTTTCGTACCTGCTCGAGCCGTCACTCTCGCAGTCAAGCTGGCTTATGCCTTTGCACTAACCGCATGATGTCCGACCATGCTTAGCCAACCTTCGTGCTCCTCCGTTACGCTTTGGGAGGAGACCGCCCCAGTCAAACTACCCACCAGACACTGTCCGCACCCCAGATTATGGGGCGCGACGTTAGAACATCAAACATTAAAGGGTGGTATTTCAAGGTTGGCTCCATGCAGACTGGCGTCCACACTTCAAAGCCTCCCACCTATCCTACACATCAAGGCTCAATGTTCAGTGTCAAGCTATAGTAAAGGTTCACGGGGTCTTTCCGTCTTGCCGCGGGTACACTGCATCTTCACAGCGAGTTCAATTTCACTGAGTCTCGGGTGGAGACAGCCTGGCCATCATTACGCCATTCGTGCAGGTCGGAACTTACCCGACAAGGAATTTCGCTACCTTAGGACCGTTATAGTTACGGCCGCCGTTTACTGGGGCTTCGATCAAGAGCTTCTCCTTACGGATAACCCCATCAATTAACCTTCCAGCACCGGGCAGGCGTCACACCGTATACGTCCACTTTCGTGTTTGCACAGTGCTGTGTTTTTAATAAACAGTTGCAGCCAGCTGGTATCTGCGACTGGCTTCAGCTCCATGGGTAAACCACTTCACCTAATGCCAGCGTGCCTTCTCCCGAAGTTACGGCACCATTTTGCCTAGTTCCTTCACCCGAGTTCTCTCAAGCGCCTGAGTATTCTCTACCTGACCACCTGTGTCGGTTTGGGGTACGATTAATGATAATCTAGAGCTTAGAGGCTTTTCCTGGAAGCGGGGCATGAGCTACTTCGCCACCGTAGTGACTCGTCATCAGACCTCAGTGTATAGCGAACCGGATTTGCCTAATTCGCCCACCTACATCCTTAAACCGGGACAACCGTCGCCCGGCCAGCCTAGCCTTCTCCGTCCCCCCATCGCAATTATCACCAGTACAGGAATATTAACCTGTTTCCCATCGACTACGCATTTCTGCCTCGCCTTAGGGGTCGACTCACCCTGCCCCGATTAACGTTGGACAGGAACCCTTGGTCTTCCGGCGTGCGGGTTTTTCACCCGCATTATCGTTACTTATGTCAGCATTCGCACTTCTGATACCTCCAGCATGCCTCGCAGCACACCTTCACAGGCTTACAGAACGCTCCCCTACCCAACAACATCTAAATGTCGCTGCCGCAGCTTCGGTGCATGGTTTAGCCCCGTTACATCTTCCGCGCAGGCCGACTCGACCAGTGAGCTATTACGCTTTCTTTAAATGATGGCTGCTTCTAAGCCAACATCCTGGCTGTCTGAGCCTTCCCACTTCGTTTCCCACTTAACCATGACTTTGGGACCTTAGCTGGCGGTCTGGGTTGTTTCCCTCTTCACGACGAACGTTAGCACCCGCCGTGTGTCTCCCGTGATAACATTCTTCGGTATTCGTAGTTTGCATCGGGTTGGTAAGTCGGGATGACCCCCTAGCCGAAACAGTGCTCTACCCCCGAAGATGAGTTCACGAGGCGCTACCTAAATAGCTTTCGGGGAGAACCAGCTATCTCCCGGTTTGATTGGCCTTTCACCCCCAGCCACAAGTCATCCGCTAATTTTTCAACATTAGTCGGTTCGGTCCTCCAGTTAGTGTTACCCAACCTTCAACCTGCCCATGGCTAGATCACCGGGTTTCGGGTCTATACCCTGCAACTCATTCGCCCAGTTAAGACTCGGTTTCCCTACGGCTCCCCTATTCGGTTAACCTTGCTACAGAATATAAGTCGCTGACCCATTATACAAAAGGTACGCAGTCACCCCACCACTAAGCCCCCTTTGCTTGATTTTTTTGGGTTGGGCGTCACAAAGGACGTTCCGCCAACCGCCATCAAGTAAGGATGACGCTGTGATGACTCACCACTGGCTTAGTGGTGGGGCTCCCACTGCTTGTACGTACACGGTTTCAGGTTCTATTTCACTCCCCTCGCCGGGGTTCTTTTCGCCTTTCCCTCACGGTACTGGTTCACTATCGGTCAATCAGGAGTATTTAGCCTTGGAGGATGGTCCCCCCATATTCAGACAGGATAACACGTGTCCCGCCCTACTCGTCGAGTTCACAACACCAACACCTTCGGATACGGGGCTATCACCCTTTATTGCCGGCCTTTCCAGACCGTTCTCCTGATGCTGATGCTGATTAAGACTCTGGGCTGCTCCCCGTTCGCTCGCCGCTACTAGGGGAATCTCGGTTGATTTCTTTTCCTCGGGGTACTGAGATGTTTCAGTTCCCCCGGTTCGCCTCGTTTGACTATGGATTCATCAAACGATAGTGCAACGAATTGCACTGGGTTTCCCCATTCGGACATCGTCGGTTATAACGGTTCATATCACCTTACCGACGCTTTTCGCAGATTAGCACGTCCTTCATCGCCTCTGATTGCCTAGGCATCCACCGTGTACGCTTAGTCGCTTAACCTCACAACCCGAAATTGTTTCAACGATCACCTGACTGTCATGGCTGTGCGTGGTGAACTTCTGCGTTGGGCAGTGCTCGCAATACACACGTACTCCTGTACGCTGCGCTTGCTGCGCGCTGTCCGCCTTGAGTTTCACCCTGCTCGCTCATGCCACTCGTTTGAATGACCGAAAATTTCAGGTTTGAAATTTTGAGAGACTCTCACATTGTTTAAGCGATAAACAATGTGCGTTGTTTCAATTTTCAGCTTGTTCCAGATTGTTAAAGAGCATAATTATTCGCAATAGACTAAAACTAATCTATTCTGAATAATTCAAAAATATTATGGTGGAGCTAAGCGGGATCGAACCGCTGACCTCCTGCGTGCAAGGCAGGCGCTCTCCCAGCTGAGCTATAGCCCCATAACAGGTTTAACAATATCAATTAATCTCTTTGTAAGTTTCTTTACTTGGAGATCTTTTTTCTTAGGCAAGCACGTTTTTGCTATGCTTAAGTTGGTTAATTTTGTTTAGACTAGGCGTGGATTAGCGACGTTTACAATAAGTAAACGAGCTGAGCCACAACGACGTATTAACAAAATTTGGTAGGCCTGAGTGGACTTGAACCACCGACCTCACCCTTATCAGGGGTGCGCTCTAACCACCTGAGCTACAAGCCTATTGATACCGTTGACTCTCTTTCATCAGACAATCTGTGTGAACACTTCACAAAAACACTTCAACGGTAAGGAGGTGATCCAACCGCAGGTTCCCCTACGGTTACCTTGTTACGACTTCACCCCAGTCATGGATCACAAAGTGGTAAGCGCCCTCCCGAAGGTTAAGCTACCTACTTCTTTTGCAACCCACTCCCATGGTGTGACGGGCGGTGTGTACAAGGCCCGGGAACGTATTCACCGTAGCATTCTGATCTACGATTACTAGCGATTCCGACTTCATGGAGTCGAGTTGCAGACTCCAATCCGGACTACGACGTACTTTATGAGTTCCGCTTGCTCTCGCGAGGTCGCTTCTCTTTGTATACGCCATTGTAGCACGTGTGTAGCCCTACTCGTAAGGGCCATGATGACTTGACGTCATCCCCACCTTCCTCCGGTTTATCACCGGCAGTCTCCTTTGAGTTCCCGACCGAATCGCTGGCAACAAAGGATAAGGGTTGCGCTCGTTGCGGGACTTAACCCAACATTTCACAACACGAGCTGACGACAGCCATGCAGCACCTGTCTCAGAGTTCCCGAAGGCACTAAAGCATCTCTGCTAAATTCTCTGGATGTCAAGAGTAGGTAAGGTTCTTCGCGTTGCATCGAATTAAACCACATGCTCCACCGCTTGTGCGGGCCCCCGTCAATTCATTTGAGTTTTAACCTTGCGGCCGTACTCCCCAGGCGGTCGATTTAACGCGTTAGCTCCGGAAGCCACTCCTCTAGGGAACAACCTCCAAATCGACATCGTTTACAGCGTGGACTACCAGGGTATCTAATCCTGTTTGCTCCCCACGCTTTCGCACCTGAGCGTCAGTCTTTGTCCAGGGGGCCGCCTTCGCCACCGGTATTCCTCCACATCTCTACGCATTTCACCGCTACACATGGAATTCTACCCCCCTCTACAAGACTCTAGCTAACCAGTCTTAGATGCCATTCCCAGGTTAAGCCCGGGGATTTCACATCTAACTTAATTAACCGCCTGCGTGCGCTTTACGCCCAGTAATTCCGATTAACGCTTGCACCCTCCGTATTACCGCGGCTGCTGGCACGGAGTTAGCCGGTGCTTCTTCTGTCGGTAACGTCAATCGTTGATGGTATTAACATCAACGCCTTCCTCCCGACTGAAAGTACTTTACAACCCTAGGGCCTTCTTCATACACGCGGCATGGCTGCATCAGGCTTGCGCCCATTGTGCAATATTCCCCACTGCTGCCTCCCGTAGGAGTCTGGGCCGTGTCTCAGTCCCAGTGTGGCTGATCATCCTCTCAGACCAGCTAGGGATCGTCGCCTAGGTAAGCCATTACCTTACCTACTAGCTAATCCCATATGGGTTCATCCGACAGCGCAAGGCCCGAAGGTCCCCTGCTTTGCTCCTAAGAGATTATGCGGTATTAGCCACCGTTTCCAGTAGTTATCCCCCTCTATCGGGCAGATCCCCATACATTACTCACCCGTCCGCCGCTCGTCAGCGAGAAGCAAGCTTCCCCTGTTACCGCTCGACTTGCATGTGTTAGGCCTGCCGCCAGCGTTCAATCTGAGCCATGATCAAACTCTTCAATTAAAAGCGTTTGATGCTCAAAGAATTAAACTGACTACATTCTTTCATATATGAATTAACGTGTTAGTCACTCTTCAAGACTTTAAAATCAAATATTTTTTGATAGTGTCCTGTGAGTGCCCACACAGATTGTCTGATAAATTGTTAAAGAGCGTTGCGACTTTATCTTTCGATATTAACCAGTTAGGTCGTTGTCGCGAGGTGATGTATACTACATTTTTTCGTGAGAAAGTCAAGCGATTATTTTCAACTTTTTCTTTCTTTTTTCACCTCTCGTTGCCACTGGTTTCTTTTCTAACCTGACCACCAAAGCGGTTTGTCGTGACAACGGATGCGCATTATAGGGAGTCAGAAAATTCTAGCAACCCCTTTTTATCACTTTTTTATTCGATTGCTGCATTCCACAGCAAAACGCACCTTTATACAGATTTACCCACAAAGTTATCCACAACCATAAAAATAATTAAAATATAACGCGCATTACGCAAACGATTGCGTTACAATTAGCATGAAAATTCATCGTTGATTTTATTTTTATGTTCTGAAATTGTTAGTGGCTTATCTCTATCTATTGATATTTTGATGTGATTAAACAGTTACAGCAGAAATAGGTATATATAAGAAGCGTCGTTTTTACGCTTTAAACTAACTCTTACGGTTTTATTGCTTTCTTATCCAAGGGATCTATCTCATGCAACAGCTTCGTCCTATTCGTCGTGCCCTGCTCAGTGTTTCTGATAAAACAGGCGTTGTTGAATTCGCTAAAGCGCTTTCACAACGAGGTGTTGAACTGCTCTCTACAGGTGGAACCGCAAAACTACTTGCCGAGTCAGGGTTAAAAGTCACCGAAGTTTCAGACTATACAGGGTTCCCTGAAATGATGGATGGTCGTGTTAAAACACTTCACCCAAAAGTTCATGGTGGCATTTTAGGTCGTCGTGGCATTGATGATGCCATTATGCAGCAACATAATATCGAACCGATTGATATGGTTGTTGTCAATCTGTACCCCTTTGCACAAACCGTCGCTAAGCCTAACTGCACCCTAGAAGATGCTGTTGAAAATATCGATATCGGCGGCCCCACAATGGTGCGCTCAGCCGCTAAAAACCATAAAGATGTCGCGATTGTTGTAAACAGCAATGATTATGAAAAAATCATTGAAGAATTGGATAACCACGATAACTCTTTAAATTGGTCTACTCGTTTTGACCTTGCTATTAAAGCGTTCGAACATACTGCCGCTTATGACAGTATGATAGCCAACTACTTTGGCGAATTAGTCACCCCTTATTATGGCGATACAACGCAACCATCGGGACGTTTCCCTCGTACGTTGAATTTAAACTTTATCAAAAAACAAGACATGCGTTACGGTGAAAATAGTCACCAAGATGCCGCTTTTTATATAGAAGAGAACCCAAAAGAGGCATCAATCGCCACGGCGACACAGCTGCAAGGTAAGGCTCTCTCTTATAACAATATTGCTGATACAGACGCCGCTTTAGAATGTGTTAAATCTTTCGAAGAGCCAGCCTGCGTTATCGTCAAACATGCCAACCCTTGCGGTGTTGCTATTGGTAATAATATTCATGCAGCTTACGATCGCGCGTTTAAAACGGATCCAACGTCTGCATTTGGTGGCATCATTGCCTTTAACCGTCAGCTTGATAAGGCAACAGCAGAAGCGATTATTGAGCGCCAATTTGTAGAAGTTATTATTGCACCAACGGTTGCCGATGATGCTCTTTCAGTATTAGCGACCAAGCAAAATGTGCGTGTTCTTACATGTGGTGAGTGGGATAAACCTGTTGCAGGATTAGATTTTAAACGTGTTAACGGTGGTTTATTGGTCCAAGACCGTGACCTCGGTATGGTTGAACCTGACGAGCTACGTGTTGTGACTAAACGCCAACCCACTGAGCGTGAATTTAAAGATGCTCTATTCTGTTGGAAAGTTGCTAAATTCGTTAAGTCGAACGCGATTGTTTATGCCAAAAATGATATGACTATTGGCATTGGTGCAGGGCAAATGAGCCGAGTGTATTCTGCGAAAATTGCAGGTATTAAAGCCGCAGATGAAGGCTTAGAAGTTGCAGGTTGTGCAATGGCCTCCGACGCATTTTTCCCGTTCCGTGACGGTATTGATGCAGCGGCAGCCGTTGGCGTGACCTGTGTGATCCAGCCAGGTGGTTCAATCCGCGATAGCGAAGTGATTGAAGCGGCTAACGAGCACGGCATCGCCATGATTTTCACTAATATGCGCCATTTCCGCCATTAATCATGTGGAGTTAAGTATGAATATTTTAATTATTGGTGGCGGTGGTCGTGAACACGCCCTAGCATGGAAAGCCGCACAATCACCACTTGCTGACAAAGTTTATGTGGCTCCGGGTAATGCTGGAACTGCATTAGAGCCTAATCTTGAAAACGTGGCTATCTCAGCAACGGATATCGATGAATTATTAAAATTTGCGAAAGAGCAACAAATCGGCCTAACGATTGTTGGCCCAGAAGCACCACTGGTCATTGGGGTCGTTGATGCGTTCCAAAAAGCAGGACTAACCATTTTCGGTCCGACTCAAGGCGCCGCACAGCTCGAAGGTTCGAAAGCTTTTACGAAAGACTTTTTAGCTCGTCACAAAATACCGACAGCCGCTTACCAAAATTTTACTGAAATCGAACCTGCTTTGGCGTATCTGGATAACGTCGGCGCACCGATTGTTATTAAGGCTGATGGTCTTGCCGCAGGTAAAGGTGTCATTGTCGCGATGACGCTGGCTGAAGCTAAAGATGCTGTGCACGATATGCTTGCTGGTAACGCATTTGGTGATGCAGGTCACCGTATCGTGATTGAAGAGTTCTTAGACGGTGAAGAAGCAAGTTTTATTGTGATGGTGGACGGCGAAAATGTCATTCCAATGGCAACTAGCCAAGACCATAAACGTGTTGGTGATGGTGATACAGGTCTTAACACGGGCGGCATGGGCGCATATTCACCGGCGCCCGTTGTGACAAATGAAATTCACCAGCGTGTCATGGAACAAATCATCTATCCAACAGTAAAAGGTATGGATGCCGAGGGGCATCGTTATCAAGGTTTCCTCTATGCGGGTCTAATGATTGATAAAGCTGGTAACCCTAAAGTTATCGAATTTAACTGCCGTTTTGGCGATCCTGAAACTCAACCTATCATGATGCGTTTACAATCTGATTTAGTCGAGTTGTGTCTTGCAGGGGCAAAAGGTGAGCTAGCAGGTAAAGATTCCTTATGGGATGAACGCCCTGCTCTCGGTGTGGTAATTGCTGCCGGAGGTTATCCAGGTGATTACCGCCAAGGTGATGTGATCCACGGTTTGCCGACCGAAGAAATGGCGGATAGCAAAGTATTTCATGCTGGCACTAAAATGAAAGATGATAAGGTCATCACTGCCGGAGGCCGTGTTCTTTGTGTCACAGCACTCGGTAATGATATCGCCCAAGCTCAACAAAAAGCCTATCAAGCCGCTGAAAATATTCATTGGGATGGCAGTTTTTACCGTAAAGATATTGGTTATCGTGCCGTCGCACGCCTGAAATAGCGAGCACAGAAGCTAAACTCACTAAGCTGATAAACAGCCGCTTTATCAGCTTTTTTATTTCTAACAGGCGAAAGCGCTGAGTATTTCGTAGCCTAACTAGGCGACAAAGTAATTTACCCTCGGGGGTATACACAAATATGTGACTGAGGTGAGTTGCTGAAGCCAACAACGTTAGGATGCGAAAGACGACGAGCGGTGAGATTACAATGAATCTTTACTAGGCTGCCAGCGGCAAAAATCGGTATCCGCAACCATCAAAAGTTGATTCCCTTCAGGGGATTCTAACCAAGCAATATTCAGCTGTTTATGCCAAACTTTTGTTCGGCTTTCTAACCAATTTTGTGCATAAGGTTCAAATTCGACTTTTTTGACATCACCGCCACAAGTGACGACTTGGTTTTGTGACCAACGGCCTTGGTATAGTTTCACACCACCGACTACCAAAGCAGTATTAATATCTAAAATACGTTTTGCTTCAAAACGCCAACGGATAATGTCATCGGAAGAAAGTGCGGTTTTGCGATCTTTTTCGACTCGTTGCATAAAGATAACATCATCGTTTTTGTTAAAACGGAGTTGTTCCATCATTTCTTGCTCACCCGCATTTAAGATTTGGCTACGAATTTGCCAAAGCTGGCCTGCTCGGTACTCGAAGAAATTAACGGAAGTATCAGTGCCTTTGTAAGGGCTGTAAACAACCATAAGCACTTGAGGGTCATTTTTTGCGTCATTAAGACGCCACATACGGATTACACCATCATCCGCAATAAATCCACTCGCACTAAACTCGGGAAAGTTGTTACGAGAAGAACAGGCGCTGAGCATTGAGATGGCTCCCAATACCAGCAACCCTTTCCGAATGAACAAAAGGGGTCGTTGACTACCCCCCCTGATAATTCTAGTTTGCAACTTAATTATTTTACCGCTTCTTTCAGTGCTTTACCGGCAGAGAAAGCAGGAACATTAGTTGCTGGGATAGTGATCTCTTCGCGAGTTTGCGGGTTACGACCGGTACGCTCTGCACGGTGGCTGACTTTGAAAGTACCGAAACCGACCAGTTGTACTTGCTCGCCTTTTTTCAGCGTTTCTGAAATAGCATTCAGAGTTGATTCTAATGCTGCTTTAGCCTGTACTTTTGTCAGGTCTGCTGATTCTGCGATAGCATCAACTAATTCAGTCTTGTTCATAAATTATCCTTACACAGTGTGTTTATCGTTTGCAAAGCATCGAGTGCGTCGGATATGCCAAATTGACAGCCCCTGATACACGCCCCCGATAGCCACTTCTCTTCTTGCCCCTAAATGTAGACCAGTCTAGGGGCAAATGTGAAGTCTTAGTCATCAGCATTACTGCGCTAAGTCACGTTTTCATCAATGAAACGCTAAAAACTAGCCTACAGTAATACCAATATTGCTAACCCCCGCTTCACGGAGGTCAGATTTTAATCCTTTAATTAACTCTAAGTCTCGCTCTTCACAGGCAGCCAGTAAACGGAAAATTTCCCACTGGATATCCCACTCTTCCTCAATTGAGGATAATTCTTTCAGCTCTTCCTCTGACATTTCCCTACCAGCTTGGGTCATTTCCAGCATCGCAACAGTACGAATCGATGTTTCGCTAACCGCAATAGCATGGCTCAGTGTTTCGCCACTTAATTTTGCATGAACCACTTCACCTAAAGCGATACAAGCATCGATGGCTGGATAAACACCGTAGAAATCAAAATCATCTGCTGACGGTATAATTTCTTCTAATTTTTCGAGCTGATTGTCGAAATTAATTTTACTGTCTTTAACGACCAGCGTTTCCCATACCAAATCAAGTATAGACCGATAAACCTTTGCGTCAGTAAATTCACTTTGCTGACAAAACATTTGGTAGTTGGGGTACATTCGTTCGCACAGGCATGCCATAAAAGTAACATGTTGCCAGCTTTCTAGTTTTTCCAACCTCAAATGGATGGGATTTCTTAACATAATTTCAGACTCATCAATCTCAATACATCTCAGTTTACCTGAAAATCTGCCAATACCACATATTTTGCTGATAATTAGCCGGATTTCTCTTTCATTCGCTCAAAAAACGACCTATTAGAGGCTATTCCATCAGCAAGTCGCGTTGGCTCAGGTAGCCGATACCCCTTTAAACAGCGTTCAACCCACTCACGAGAAGCACTGACACTCATCTTATGACCCGGTGAAATAAACAAAGGATTGCATCTTTTTTTACTTCTCAGCACCCAACCAAGCTGATTTTCGCCATGCCGTAATGGTTGAAAACTTCCCGGGGCTTCATTCACTGCTTCATAGTCACCGTACAATCGACTTTTTGCGACTCCAATGGTTGGCACATCAGCCTGTAAGCCAAAGTGACACGCAACACCGAAACGACGAGGATGGGCGATCCCTTGACCATCAACTAACACTAATTCAGGTTTATGATGCAGTTGTTGCCAAGCTGCCATCAATCCAGGCACTTCACGAAAAGAGAGCAAACCCGGAATATAAGGTAATTGTGTGGGTACTCGCGCAATCTGATACTCAACCAATTGCAAATCAGGCCATGACAGAACGGCGATCACCGCACGAGTGACAGTACCTTGCTGCTCAAAGCCCACATCTGCACCACCGATAAAAATCGGCTGTATATTGTTTTCATTCAATACAATAAGCTGTGCTTTATCTGCTTGCTCTTGTCGCAACAATCGAGTGTCTATGGCCATGATGTGCTCAATACTTATTATGATTAACGATTAATGATAGAAGATAACAGCGTACTTACAAGGATCTGTGAGTACGCTATCAAAAAACCGATCAGTTATTGATGGTATTGGCGGGAAAAACGGTGGACGGCATCAACAAAAGCACCTGCATGCTCAGGGGGAACATCTTGATGGATACCATGACCTAAATTAAAGACATGTCCATTACCTTGCCCGAAGCCTGCCAAAATATTTTGTACTTCTTCTTCAATGCGCGGTATCGGAGCATAAAGCATTGATGGATCCATATTTCCCTGTAGTGCCACTTTGTCACCGACTCGACGACGGGCATCCGCAATTTCAGTGGTCCAATCAAGACCTAGAGCATCACAACCTGTTGCAGCCATCTCCTCTAGCCATTGCCCACCGCCTTTTGTAAATAGGGTCACAGGCACACGGCGGCCTTCATTTTCACGTATTAGGCCATCAATGATCTTATGCATGTAATGAAGAGAGAATTGTAAATAATCACGTTTAGTTAGCACGCCACCCCATGTATCAAAAATCATGATGGATTGAGCCCCTGCCCGAATTTGCGCATTTAAATATAAAATCACGCTATCAGCGAGTTTATCCAGTAATAAGTGGAGCGCATTCGGGTCTTCATACATCATTTTTTTAATTTTTGTGAACGCTTTACTGCTGCCACCTTCGACCATGTAAGTGGCTAATGTCCACGGACTCCCCGAAAAACCGATAAGAGGTACATCCCCCTTTAGCGCTTTACGGATTGCTCTTACCGCATCCATAACATAGCCCAGTTCCATTTCCGGATCAGGTACTGGTATGTTTTTTATATCATTTAGGCAAGTGATTGGCTTTTTGAAACGAGGCCCTTCCCCCGTCTCAAAATAGAGGCCTAGCCCCATAGCATCAGGGATGGTTAAGATATCAGAAAATAGGATTGCGGCGTCTAATGGAAAACGACGTAACGGTTGAAGTGTCACTTCACACGCTAACTCGGTGTTTTTACACAGAGAAATAAAATCACCAGCCTGTGCACGCGTTGCTTTGTACTCCGGTAGGTAACGCCCTGCTTGACGCATCATCCATACAGGGGTGGTATCTACAGGCTGACGTAGCAAAGCACGTAGATAGCGGTCATTTTTCAACTCAGTCATTATTTACTCCATTATAGTCAGTGGCCGCCGCAAATGGCTAAGGGCCGCTATTGTAGCATGTTACACACAACAATATCAGCGCCTAAGCAATTCGCACGTTTAGGCGTCCTCTTGGCGACATAAAGCCACCGTATCTTCAATTAATCGCCTTGCGATTGTGTCACTCGGAGGAATTTTAGGTAATTCATTGTAGTGATACCACGCGGCACTCACGAGTTCATTCGGGTCAACCTTAATTTCGCCACTGTCATAGTCAGCCAGAAACCCCATCATTAATGAGTGAGGGAAAGGCCAAGGCTGAGAAGACACATAACGAATATTACGTATTGTGATCCCGCTTTCTTCCATGACTTCTCGTGCTACCGCTTCTTCCAGTGTCTCACCCACTTCAACAAAACCCGCAAGTACGGTAAAGAGAGGGTTTTGAGTATGGCGGCGGTGCTGTGCTAGCAATATATGGTCACCACGACGGATGCCAACAATAATGCAAGGCGCAATTTGTGGGTAATAGCGTTCATGGCAATGGTCACAAAGACAAGCCCACTCAGTCGTACTATGACGCATTGCGGTGCCGCAATAACCGCAGTAACGATGGGAACGATAAAACTCCGCTAACTGTACTCCACGCCCAGCTAAACGAAATAATCCCTCATCTTGTGATGCTAATAAGCGCGGTGAAGCCATATCTGTTGGCATTTTTTCAGCAATTAGCCAAACAACCTCACCTTGCCATTCACCAATCGGTGTTGCTATCTTCCCAGACAGTGACCAATCTTTTGCACTCCCCCTAGGAGCATCTCCTTGTGGTAACCATAAGCGCCCAGCAAAGCAAACAAACCACCAACCTTTCTCTGTTCCAGTTAATGTCACTTTTGTCATTTTTTACATCTTTTATTGGTATAAAAGGATTTCATCTTTTTCTATAAAGATACGCTTTTTTCACAAAATGTAATCTAGTCGTTGTACTTAATCATTTTTAGTTAGTGTTTTTGACACTTTTTAGACAGTTTTTTCCCTAAAACATCGAAAAAGTGTCACAAAACCGTCAACTCACTGTCACCTTGGAAAATTAGCATACTAACTAACCAATATAACTCCTCTATACAGTGAGAGATAAAATGAAAACGATTGTACCCGCAGTTTTACTTTCATTAACCGCGTCAAGTGCTGCTTTAGCAGCCGATAACGATTTAACCGCCTTGATTGAAGCCGCTAAAAAAGAAGGTCAAGTATACAGTGTTGGAATGCCAGATACTTGGGCTAACTGGAAAGGAACTTGGCAAGATCTCGAAAAAACCTATGGATTAAAGCACCAAGATACGGATATGAGTTCAGCGCAAGAGATTGCTAAGTTTGCCGCTGAAAAAAATAATGCTACCGCAGATATTGGCGATGTCGGCGCCTCCTTTGGCCCTGTTGCCGTACAGAAAGGCGTTACCCAACCTTATAAACCAACCACATGGTCACAAATCCCTGATTGGGCAAAAGATAAAGAAGGCCATTGGGCACTGGCTTATACGGGTACCATTGCTTTCATGATCAATAATGAGCTAGTTAAAGATGCGCCAAAAAGCTGGGATGATTTGCTAAAAGGTAAATATAAAGTCACTGTTGGTGATGTTGGTATCGCAGCTCAAGCTAACAATGCAGTATTAGCAGCGGCCTATGCGCGCGGTGGTGATGAAAATAACTTACAGCCAGCTATTGCGTTTTTTGCTGAACTTGCCAAGCAAAAACGTCTTTCCGTGAATGATCCAACCGTTGCAAATATTGAAAAAGGCGAAGTTGCCGTCGGTATTCTTTGGGATTTCAATGCGCTGAATTATCGTGATCAGATCAATCGTGATCGCTTTACCGTTGTCATTCCTTCTGATGGTTCAGTTATCTCAGGCTATACCACTATCATTAATAAATATGCCAAAAATCCAAATGCCGCGAAGTTAGCACGTGAATTTATTTTTAGCGATCAGGGGCAAATTAACCTAGCTGAAGGCTACGCCCGCCCAATTCGTGCTGAATACCTCACCCTCCCCGAAGAGATTAAAGCCAAATTGTTACCGGATGAGCAGTACAAAAATGTTCGCCCAATTAACGATGCGGATGGCTGGGAAAAGTCGTCTCGCAAACTCCCCAAAATGTGGCAACAGCAAGTGTTAATCCACCAGCAGTAATGTCACTTAGGAAGAAAATATCTCATGTCTGATAAAGTGATCCTTGTTGTTCTCGATGGCTTGAGTTACCCAGTAGCCCATGATTGTATGGGCTACCTCAATGGACTGATCGAAGCTGATCGAGCAACGCTCTATAAAGTGGAGTGTGAGCTACCCTCTATGTCACGCCCTTTATACGAATGTATTTTGGCGGGAGTTTCCCCTGTCGATAGCGGTATCGTTAACAATGACGTCGTGCGTCTCTCCCACTTCGATAGTATTTTTTCTTTAGCCAAGAATGCGGGTAAAACAACGGCAGCCGCGGCTTATTATTGGGTCAGCGAGCTATATAACCGAGCACCTTTTGTTGCGACTCGAGACCGTTTTACCAATGATAAGCAACTCGCTATCCAGCATGGTTGTTTTTACCAAGCAGACCATTATCCAGACAGCCACCTATTTATGGATGCGGAATACCTACGCACTCAATACTCGCCTGATTTTTTACTGATCCATCCGATGAATATTGATGATTCAGGCCATAAGTTTGGGTTTGATTCCTCACAATATCGTAACGCGGCGCGGCAAGCCGACACTATTTTGTCAAATTACTTACCTCAATGGATTGAGCAAGGCTATCAAATTATTGTCACGAGTGATCATGGTATGAACAGTGATCATAGCCATGGCGGTATATTACCTGAAGAGCGCACTGTTCCTCTGTTTGTTATTGGCGAGCAATTTTCACATCAAGAACAGTGTATGGTGAAGCAAACTGCGATTTGTGGCACGGTTTGCGCCTTACTCGAATTGAATATGGCGATAAAACAGTCTGTCACACATTATTGGTAGGAGATAATTAATGGCCGACGTTAGCGTACCTTGTGAACAAGCAAACCACCAACAAGGGAAAGCCGCAATGTTAAAGAAACACTTATCACGTTTTCATTGGGGATCAGCCTTATTAACACTGCCATTTATTACATTGTTTTGCTTGTTTCAAATCGCCCCTATGATTTGGGTATTTATCAATAGCTTTATTTATGAAGAAGCTTGGTCAGTCGACAACTACCTTGATATTTTCACCAACGATTTTTATCTGCAAGCCTTTGAGAACACCCTCTGGTTATCGATTGTCTGTAGTGTCATCGGGCTATTCATTTCTGCATTAACGGCATTTTCCATCTATAAAATGCAAGGCAGAGTACGCAGTATGATGATTTCCTTCACCACAATGGCGAGTAACTTTAGCGGTGTTCCCCTTGCCTTTGCTTTTATCATCATACTTGGGGTCAATGGCGCAATTACCCTGCAATTGAAATCTTGGGGAATTATTGAGGATTTCGATATTTATAGCGCAAGTGGGTTAATGCTGCTGTATATCTACTTTCAAATTCCTCTGGGTATTTTGTTGCTTTATCCTGCCTTTGATGCGTTGAAACCAGAGTGGGAAGATGCGGCTAAAACCATGGGAGCCAGTAAATTATCTTATTGGCGCAACGTTGCTATCCCCGTACTCGCTCCCGCATTACTTGGTACTTTTATTATTTTAGTTGCTAATGCCGTTGGGGCTTACGCGAGCACTTACGCCCTGATGGAGTGGCAATTACAATCTAGTGACCATCCGTATTGCTAGCTTAGTCTCCGGCGACCTTTATTTAGAGCCTAATTTAGCAGCAGCATTATCCGTTTTACTAATTGCTATTCTTGGATTTATCACTTGCCATCCATCATTGGCTATTAAAACGGAGTTATCATGCCAAGTCATAATCTTACCGCCAAGCCAAATGGCTCTTCCGGCCTTTGGCTACATAAATTCATTCTTATTAGTGTTGTTTTGTTATTAGCTCTACCTATTGTTGCCACTTTTATTTATTCAATTTCTACACAATGGGGAGCGACCGTTTTACCGGATGCCTTATCGATAAAATGGTATTTACAGTTATGGCAAGACCCTCGATTTCTGTATGCTTTTGGGCGGTCGCTGCTCATCTGTTTTAGTACTTTGTTGGTTAGCACACTAGTCATTTTACCAATGGCATTTGCCGTGTTTTACCGCTTCCCGAAATTAAAGGGGCTGATGGATTTACTGATCATCCTGCCTTTTGCTATTCCCCCTGTGGTGTCATCGGTGGGTCTATTACAAATATTTGCTGATGAGCCATTTATGCTGGTTGGTACGCCATGGATATTAATTGGTACTTATTTCACTATCACCCTACCTTTCATGTACCGTGCACTCGCTAATAGCTTCCAAGGCATTAATTTACATGACTTAATGGATGCCGCGCATTTACTCGGAGCAAGTACCTTTAAGGCTTTCTTATTAATAGTATTACCGAATATTCGCAAAGGATTACTAGTCTCATTACTGATCTCATTTTCATTTTTGATGGGTGAGTTTGTGTTTGCCAACATTTTGGTGGGAACACGTTATGAAACATTGCAAATCTACTTATTTAATATGCGTCAAACCAGCGGTCACTTTACCTCTGCGTTGGTGATGTCTTATTTCTTATTTACCTTGTTACTCACATGGCTCGCCACGCGGATGAGCCGTTCGGGAGATGAATAATGAGTTATGTTATTGCTGAAAATTTGAGTAAATCATTTGGTCAAAATCAGGTGTTCTCTAATATTCAATTCACAATAGAAAAAGGCGAATTTATTACCCTGTTAGGGCCTAGCGGCTGTGGAAAATCGACCTTATTGCGTTGTATTGCCGGACTCGAACAACCTGATAATGGTGACCTGTATATCAATCGCCAAAACATCACGCACCAAGCAGCCCAGCAGCGAGGCGTTGGCATGGTCTTTCAAAGTTATGCGTTATTCCCGAATATGACAGTTGAAGACAATATCGCCTTCGGCCTAAAAATGCGTAAAGTCAACAGCACTGAGCGCAATAAAGCGGTTGCAGACGTTATTGAAATGGTTGAGTTGCAAGGGTAAAGAGCAGCAATTTCCTCACCAGCTTTCGGGTGGACAGCGGCAACGTGTCGCCCTTGCTCGTGCATTGGTGATGAAGCCCCAAATATTGCTATTGGATGAGCCACTTTCGGCATTAGATGCGCGTATTCGTAAACATCTGCGCCAACAGATCCGTCATATCCAACGTGAGTTAAAATTGACGACCATTTTTGTTACTCATGATCAAGATGAAGCCATGATCATGTCTGATCGCATCTTTTTAATGAATAAAGGGGCGATTATCCAGAACGATACAGCTGAGAATATCTACACGCAACCAGCCAATGAGTTTGTGGCGCGTTTTATGGGCAATTACAACCTTGTGGAGGCTGACAAAGCCAATGCGCTACTCGGGCTTAATTTGCAAGGTACGCTCGCTATTCGCCCAGAATCCATCTATGTTAAAGAAGCAGGGCGACATTACGGTGAGCATATTTCACAGCCCGTCGATGCGATTATTTTAGATCATCAACTGTTAGGTAATATTATTCGTTATTCCGTCAATACCGCGGCAGGCAATATGACAGTTGATTTGTTAAATCGCTCATCTGAAAGACTATTTGAACCTGGTACACGCCTTGAGTTAATGTTTAATAAGAACGAAATTCGCGCACTACGTTAGCAAACGAGATAAAAGAGGCACAATGCAAAACAAATTGGCGGTTTTTGATTTAGATGACACCCTAATTCAGGGGGATAGCAGCGTACTGTGGACACAATACCTGTGGGATAAGCAAATTATCACCGACCCGCGTTTTGTCGAAGCCGACAAACAAATGATGGCACAATATAACTCAGGCTCCCTAGATATGGCGACTTACCTGCGTTTTAGCCTGCAATCGCTATCTGGGTTCAGCATCGAGCAAGTTGATCTCTGGTTAGATGATTTTGTTGAGAGCATGATCGTGCCACGCATATATCCCGAAGGGATCCGTACAATCGAGCAGTATCGAAAGCAAGGGATCCCGATCATTGTGATCTCTGCAACCGTTTCTTTTATTGTGAAAAAAATAGCCGAACGATTCGCTGCTGATGTCGTGATGGGAATCGACATCAAGCAGAAAAATGGCGGTTACAGCACCGAAATAGAAGGCATTGCGACTTTTAAAGCAGGCAAAGTCAAACGCTTGCTTCAGTGGATCAGCCACCAGCCAATTACCGATGCCTATATTTATTTCTATACCGATTCCGCCAATGATCTGCCCATGTGCCAATTTGCCGATGAGGTGTTTATCGTAAATGGTGACGCGCGTCTTTGCCAAGTCGCCACCGAACAACATTGGACACAATATCACTGGGAAGTTTGAATATTTTTTTTGCACCTCTTATACTAGGTCCATCTTGTCGGAGTGCCTAGTGGCGAAAGCTACGGGCTGAGACCGTTAATTCGGGATCCGCGGAACCTGATCGGGTTAATACCTGCGAAGGGAACAAGAGTAATCATTCAGCGTAACAATTTTGGTTATTTGCTTTTGCATATTTAGGCTGACAACTCATACGCAACACAGCAAACGTCACCTAACAAAAATGAACACGCAACGCCATACCATTACTCCATCCGAACTCCAGACAAGCAACTTTCTTACGATAAACCTGAGTGCTACGCCCATATACGCGTAATCGCTCGTGACAATGTCAGGAAATTGCTATGTCCCAAAATAATATTATCCCTACAAGCGATCTTTCTCCTAAAGCGGCGCCTGCAAGAACGCGCAAAGCACAACGTGATGCGGCCGAAAACTTTATCAATACGGTTTCTGGCGTATCCTTCCCTAATTCAAAACGTATCTACCTAACAGGTTCAAGAGACGATATCAAAGTGCCAATGCGAGAAATCCAGCTCTCACCAACCCTCATTGGCGGCGATAAAGATAATCCTCAATTTGAAGATAATGAGCCTGTTCCTGTTTATGATACTTCAGGCCCCTATGGCGACCCAGCCGCAGAATTAAATGTTCATAAAGGATTAAAAAAGATCCGTGAAGGTTGGATCCGCGAGCGTAATGATACTGTTCCGGTTGATACCCTCAGCTCAGATTTTACGCAGCAGCGACTTGCCGACGCGGGTCTCGATCACTTACGATTTAATCATCGCCCCCACCCATTGAAAGCGATGAAGGGTCGCTGTGTAACACAGCTTCATTATGCACGCCAAGGTATTATTACCCCTGAAATGGAATTTATCGCCATTCGCGAAAATATGGGACGTGAACGTATTCGTGGTGACGTTTTAAGACAGCAGCACCCCGGACAATCATTTGGTGCAAATCTGCCTGAAAACATCACGCCGGAATTTGTCCGCCAAGAAGTTGCCGCGGGCCGTGCCATCATCCCAGCCAATATCAATCACCCTGAATCTGAGCCAATGATTATTGGTCGCAACTTCCTAGTGAAAGTGAACGCCAATATCGGTAACTCATCGGTGACTTCTTCCATTGAAGAAGAGGTTGAAAAACTGATTTGGTCTACCCGCTGGGGAGCCGATACCGTTATGGATCTGTCTACTGGTCGTTATATTCACGAAACTCGTGAGTGGATCCTACGTAACAGTCCAGTGCCAATTGGTACTGTGCCTATTTATCAAGCACTCGAAAAGGTTAATGGGGTTGCCGAAAATCTTACATGGGAAATGTTCCGCGATACACTGCTTGAACAGGCCGAACAAGGGGTCGATTACTTTACTATCCATGCAGGTGTGCTCCTGCGCTATGTCCCTATGACGGCGAAACGTTTAACCCGGTATTGTCTCCCGTGGTGGCTCGATCATGGCGAAATGGTGCCTCTCTCATCACCAAGAAAACTTCTTGTATGAAAATTTCCGTGAAATTTGTGAGATTTGTGCAGCCTATGATGTATCACTGTCATTTAGGTGATGGTTTACGTCCAGGGTCAATTCAAGATGCTAACGATGAAGCCCAATTTGCTGAACTGCATACCCTTGGTGAGCTTACAAAAATTGCTTGGGAATATGACGTGCAAGTGATGATTGAAGGCCCAGGACATGTGCCAATGCAGATGATCCACCGCAACATGACGGAAGAGCTTGAACATTGTCATGAAGCGCCGTTTTATACCCTCGGCCCACTAACTACCGATATCGCTCCCGGTTATGACCATTTTACATCAGGTATTGGGGCAGCCATGATCGGCTGGTTTGGCTGTGCAATGCTCTGTTATGTCACCCCAAAAGAGCATTTGGGCTTACCAAATAAAGAGGATGTTAAACAAGGGCTAATCACCTATAAAATTGCGGCTCATGCTGCCGACCTCGCGAAAGGGCATCCCGGAGCACAAATTCGTGATAATGCTATGTCTAAAGCGCGTTTTGAGTTCCGCTGGGAAGATCAATTTAACCTTGCTCTCGACCCAGATACCGCACGTGCTTATCACGATGAAACCCTGCCACAAGCGTCAGGGAAAGTTGCCCATTTCTGCTCTATGTGTGGTCCTAAATTCTGCTCAATGAAAATTTCACAAGAAGTCCGTGATTATGCGGCGCAAAAGGAAGCTGGCATGGAGCAAATGTCCGAAGCTTTCCGCGCTCATGGCAGCGAGTTGTATCACAGTGCCGAGGTCGTGTCCGATGAAAAAATTGCCTAACACTCCCTTTGCTCCCACTGAGCAACGATTGGGGCTTTATCCTGTGGTCGACTCTGTAGAATGGATTGAACGCTTGCTTAATGCAGGCGTAACGACTATCCAGCTACGTATTAAAGATAAGCATGATGATGAAGTGCGTGATGATATCCAACGAGCGATTGCTCTCGGTGAAAAGCATCATGCGCGGCTATTTATCAATGACTATTGGCGCTTAGCTATCGAGCTCGGTGCCTATGGTGTTCATCTTGGGCAAGAAGATCTGGAAACCACCGACCTATTGGCTATTCATCAAGCTGGGCTACGTTTAGGCATCTCAACTCATGATCAACATGAGCTTGCTATCGCTAAATCCGTGCGCCCTTCTTATATTGCGATGGGGCATATTTTCCCAACAGAAACCAAGAAAATGCCCTCAGCACCTCAAGGATTGGAGACACTCAAAATCATGGTAGAAGCGACTCCCGATTACCCCACTGTCGCGATTGGCGGTATCTCTATCGATAGAGTGCCTGCAGTGCTCGCAACCGGTGTTGGAAGTGTCGCCTTAGTGAGTGCAATTACCAAAGCGGATGATTGGCTAGAGGCAACAAAAACCCTTTTACGCCTCGTAGAAAATCACTGATTACCTGAATCAAACCCGCCCACACGCTCTCGTGATGGCGGGTTAATTCGAGGAGTTCATCATGTTAAATGACCATGAATTTATGCGTTATAGCCGCCAGCTACTGCTTGAAGATATCGGCCCTGAAGGACAAGGCAAACTTAAAACGAGTAAGGTACTGATTGTTGGCCTTGGTGGTTTAGGCGCACCGGCATCACTTTATTTAGCAGCCGCTGGCGTCGGTGAGTTATGGCTTGCGGATCACGACGAGCTACACCTTTCTAATCTACAGCGGCAAGTTTTATATGGCACTGAGGACATTCCTCAATCTAAAGCCAAACTTGCCGCAAAACGACTACAAGATCTTAATCCACTGATCCATACCCATGTCTTACAACAAAAGTTAGATATTCACACATTGCTTCCCTTGGTTGAGCAAGTCGATTTAGTTCTCGATTGTTGCGATAACATGGCCACTCGCCATGCCGTTAATGCGGCCTGTGTCATGGCAAATAAAACATTGGTTAGTGGCAGTGCCGTGGGGTTTGGTGGGCAGCTTATGGTGCTTGAGCCACCCTTTAATCACGGCTGTTACGCATGTTTATACCCTGACCAGACGGAGCCTCAGCGTAACTGCCGTACCGCTGGTGTACTTGGCCCTGTCGTGGGGGTCATAGGCACATTGCAAGCCTTAGAGGCCATCAAATTATTAGTCGGATTGCCTTCCTCGCTAAGCGGTAAATTGCGTTTATTTGATGGTAAACAGCAGCAATGGAATACCTTGCAACTGACACCGTCCATTCAATGTCCAATCTGCCGAGAAGAAACATGCGCCTTATAATTAACGACCAGCCAATGGAGTTTGATGCGCCATTAACCGTGTCTCAATTACTCGCTTCTCTAGAGCGCAGTACGGTCGGCACGGCTTTGGCCATCAACCAAGTGATCATTCCTCGTCATCAATGGGATTCACACCTCGTGAATGACCAAGACAATATCTTATTGTTTCAAGCTATCGCTGGAGGCTAATCATGTTAAAAATTGCCGATGTGACTTTTCAGTCACGCCTCTTTACTGGCACAGGAAAATTTGCCAATCCAACATTGATGCAAAACGCAATCACTGCATCAGGCAGTCAGCTTGTTACCATGGCGATGAAACGTATAGATTTACGTGGCAATGACGATGGCATTTTAAAGCCTTTGCAAGAGATTGGGGTAAGACTGCTCCCTAATACTTCTGGTGCGAAAAATGCCCAAGAAGCTATTTTTGCCGCACGCCTTGCCCGTGAAGCGTTGGGAACTCATTGGGTTAAACTAGAAATTCACCCCGATGTGAAATATCTCTTACCCGATCCCGTCGAAACCTTAATTGCTGCTGAACAACTCGTAAAAGAAGGGTTTGTGGTACTGCCTTATTGCAGTGCTGACCCTGTGCTGTGTCGTCGTCTCGAAGAAGTCGGTTGTGCAGCCGTAATGCCACTTGGTGCACCGATTGGCACCAATAAAGGTTTAGTCACCAAAGAGATGTTACGGATCATTATTGAGCAATCGACGATCCCCGTAGTGGTTGATGCTGGGATTGGCGCACCTAGCCATGCGATCGAAGCGATTGAAATGGGGGCCGATGCCGTACTAGTCAATACCGCCATCGCTGTAGCAAAAGATCCTGTGCTTATGGCTCAAGCTTTTAAAGTCTCCCTTGAAGCCGCAGAGCTTGCCCGACGCGCTGGCCTTGCTAGCCCGAAACAACATGCTGAAGCTTCAAGCCCATTAACCGAGTTTTTGGGAGCATTACAATGAACAGCAGCTTTCGCCAACGCTGGCAGCAGCTAAATTGGGATGACCTAACCTTACAAATTTATGCCAAAAATACGCGAGATGTTGAGCAGGCTCTTGCTAGCGATACTTTAACACTTGATGATTTTATGGCATTGCTCTCCCCTGCCGCTCGCCCTTTTATTGAGCAATTAGCGCAGAAAGCCCAAAAGCTAACACGGCAACGTTTTGGTAATACCGTGGGGTTCTATGTGCCACTGTATTTATCAAATCTATGCGCTAATGATTGTACATATTGTGGTTTTTCAATGAGTAATCGCATTAAACGAAAAACGCTCGATAAAAACGAAATCATTAATGAGTGCGAGACAATCCGTAAAATTGGTTTTGATAGCCTGTTGTTAGTCACAGGGGAGCATCAAAATAAAGTGGGCATGGATTATTTTCGTGAGCATTTACCCACAATACGCCGCTATTTTAGCGCCTTGATGATGGAAGTTCAGCCACTGAGCACCGAAGAGTATGCTGAACTTAAGACATTAGGACTAGATGGTGTGATGGTGTATCAAGAGACTTACCACGAGCCAGCTTATCAACTACATCATTTGAAAGGTAAAAAACAGGATTTTCATTGGCGGCTGGAGACCCCTGACCGTTTAGGGCGGGCTGGTATCGATAAAATAGGACTTGGAGCATTAATTGGTTTATCTAACAGTTGGCGCACCGATTGCTATATGGTGGCGGAGCACCTGATTTATCTCCAAAAACACTATTGGCAGAGCCGTTATTCTATTTCATTTCCTCGTTTACGCCCTTGTGCTGGTGGTATAGAGCCGGCTTCTTTAATGAGTGAAGCTGAACTTGTGCAGCTTATTTGCGCATTTCGTTTATTGGCGCCAGATGTTGAGCTATCACTTTCAACCCGAGAATCGCCTTATTTTCGCGATCACGTTGTGCCACTTGCCATTAATAATGTCAGTGCGGGTTCAAAAACACAACCGGGTGGTTATGCCGATGACCATGCTGAATTGGAACAATTTGCACCGCATGATAATCGTAGTGCCGCACAAGTTGCAGAATCTTTAATTCGTTCGGGGCTACAACCGGTCTGGAAAGATTGGGATGGCTATTTAGGGCGTTAATTTATCCGATAAACTTCAAGGAGGAAGTTTATCCCTTTTTTGGCTACTTTTACGTTTCATTTATCGGGCTATACTCCGTTCTCTGTTCACGACAAATGAATCATATATGATGACCCAAAAATGGTTTTTTCTACTTTTTGTCTTATTCTTTTCATTATTAATGAGTGGCTGTGCCAACGTTCGTTGGAAGCATCCAACGCCTTCGCGTGAAATCATCCAATTAATGATGTCGGAAATTCAGGGAGCCAGAAATATTGATGAAGAAGAGTTCGCCGTAGAAGAAACGCTTGCCCGATTAAAAGCACAAAAAGTATCTCATGGCACACGCCCTTTTCAGGTCGTATTATTCGGTAAAGATCATGAAATACGAGTTGAAGGTTATAGTGAGTATTTTGATTCACTTGGCATAATTTCCGATGCCGATTTTGCGCGTTTTTCTATCCCAAATAAAAACAATATTCAGGGATACTACTACTCCTACCGTGGCACAATGAAAGCTGTGGATTACAGCCTCCCTCACATGGTAAGGGATTCAAACAGTAAAGACAGCTTAGTTTTATATACCAAACCACTCACAAACTACCAGATCACCGTGATCTATTTAGAGGGTGCCCAATATCAATTTAACTACGGCTCAATGCCAATATCAATCGGGATTTTTGGTCCCGCTAAGTCCTATAAGAATAGTTTTGATGGCCGGTTTTATATCTCACCTAGCGACAAAACAAATCGTTACCAACTCCGCTCGCCAATGTACTAATGCGTGATCTAACCTCATTATAAACGCTACATAATGAGGTTTTTCTGTATTCGTTAATGAATCTTATCCCACTTAATACTGTTTTCGAGGATCAACGACAAAATGATCCCCATTAACAAACCATTCCCTAATAATGAACTAAACATCATTGGTAATGAATCCATGACAGCATCGGGGGCTGACATTAAAAAAATACCGATAAATAATGGTAGTGCTAAACGATAAATATTGCGGGCGTTCAGTTTAATTTCGGCTAGAAATGAAAAAGAAGAGAATAATAATGGCAAATAAGTTGCCAACATCACCGCGCTACCAATCGCTAACGGTAATGAACGAAAAAACTGGGTCAATACGGCAACTGCACCAACGAATAACAGCAGTAAACTCCCAATCGTAAAAGAGACCCGCGAAGTATCCTTGGTCTGTGTAATCAAACCAATGGATGAGACAAACGGTGAAAACGGCACAACACCTAATGGTGCTGAAAATAAAGTTAAAACACCTGACGTCACAAAACTCCGCCGATAAATAGATTTTGTCGACTCTTTTTGCGGATAAAAAACATCACTGCCTCGTATCGCACCAAAAGTGTTTTGAGGTATTCAAAATACCTGCCAGTATCGCAGTGATCACAATGCTTGGTTGAATATCATCTGCCCGTCCTAATGGAAAGAGTAGCCATTTAGCCTCTGAAACTGTGGAGATTTGTCCATGAAATAGCAGGCTGTAAGCCCCCCAGCCTAGAACAGTTCCACAGAGTAAAGCGTATTTGCTAATACTCGGGGGTAGAAAGACAATCATAGCGATAACAAAAATCAGCACTGCAAAGGCAAGAAAGAAAACTGGATAATTAACGGTAACACTAGGATCTGAAACCCCAAAGGGTAGCCCTAACATCCCTTTTAGGAAAATTGAGACTAACTGAGCGCCAAGTAAAAACATAAATACGACTAAGACACCCGGTTTAAATAAGCCAGAGAGCCAGTTACCTAGTCCTGTTAGCCCTATTAATATGGTAACAATACCTGATAAAAAAATACCGACGGCGAGACTCCAACCAATAATTGCTAAAGAGGTTCCTTGCATCGACTCTGATAGCGTCACGGTTAAGATTGTTGCCCACCATAAACCGGTCGAACCTTCCATCAGTGCACGTTTGTGCCCTAAAAAAGCTTGTACCAAACAGGCTAATGCAATAAGCAAGAAAGCGTATTGGGTGATAACAAATGTGGTTTCAGCTGATAAATGAAAGGCAGATTGCAGTGTAGGTGGAATAACAACGGTATTGCAAAAAATAAAGAAAAACCATTGGAAGCCCGAAATAAAGCTACTTTTTTTGATTATATTTTTCTGCACTGAAGACCCCATTATTTATTATTATCGATGGTTAACAGTCTAGTCGTGTTTAAATTAAATTTCTAATTATTATTTTTGGCCTATTACTTGGATATTTATCGATTATATTGAAAGGGCAGTCGCTAACAATGCTCTAAAATTAATGGTTAAATTTATTTAATTTTGAGTTAGGGAGATAGTATTTTTCTTTCATGGCCTATTTTATTAAATTTGCAAATTAACTTTTAAGCCTACTCTTCATATTTATTTAATGCCATAGCGATAAGTTCACATTAATCACTTTATAATACAAGCTAATAAATAAACATATATCCTATCGTTATTTATATTTGTGATATTAATGACTATGTATATTCTTTTCTACTTAAGGACATGACATGGTGACTCGAAAATATCGTTTTATGCCTTCCATTGAGAATGATACCATCAAACATAATTTGCAGTATTCTTCTTTTGATACATTACCCGATATTTATGAAGAGATATGGCGTTGGCCATATCTAGAAATACCTACGATCGAATGCAGGATTTCATGAAATTAAAAAAGAGCCTTTAATTTCTTCCCCAAATAATTATTTTCCAGAGTTAGCCAATTATCTCGCGTGTCCGCATATTCACATTATCACTGCCAATAAGGGTTAGTGGCAAAACGGACATTTTATATTGCTGATTTATACCTACAAAAAAAACCGGCGCTATTGAAGCGCCGGTTTTATTATTGTGTTTCAATCAGGCTTATAAGCCTTAATTGTTATCGCTGCTGAACCCTGCATTTAACAGTTCAGCTAGGTTAGCCGTAGCTTCATCTGCGCTGACTTGTGGCGCTTCCACAACATCATTCAGATGACGGCGACGGATACGGTCTTGATGATACGCAAAACCAGTACCTGCTGGGATCAGACGACCCACAATAACGTTCTCTTTCAGACCGCGAAGCTCGTCACGTTTACCTGCAACGGCAGCTTCTGTCAGTACGCGTGTGGTTTCTTGGAACGATGCTGCTGAGATGAAGGATTCTGTTGCCAGAGATGCCTTCGTGATACCCAACAGGTCACGTTCGAACTTAGCTGGGATCTTACCATCCTGCTCAAGTTTACGGTTAGAAACTTTAACACGTGAGTACTCAACCTGCTCACCTTCAAGGAATTCAGAGCTTCCCGCGTCAGAGATAGTCACTTTACGCAGCATCTGACGAACGATAACTTCGATGTGTTTATCGTTAATCTTAACGCCTTGTAAGCGGTAAACTTCCTGAACCTCGTTCGTGATATAACGCGTAACCGCATGAACACCACGCAGACGCAAGATATCGTGTGGAGACTCTGGGCCATCGGAGATCACGTCACCGCGCTCTACGATCTCACCTTCAAACACGTTGAGCTGACGCCATTTAGGGATCATCTCTTCATACGGATCAGAACCATCCATCGGTGTGATCACCAGACGACGTTTACCTTTGGTTTCTTTACCGAAGGAAACAATACCGCTGATCTCAGCCAAGATTGCAGGCTCTTTCGGACGACGTGCTTCAAACAGGTCAGCAACGCGTGGTAGACCACCCGTGATATCTTTAGTACCCACAGATTCTTGTGGAATACGCGCTAAAGTATCACCCACGTTGATAGCGATGCCATCATCTAACTGAACAATTGCTTTACCCGGTAAGAAGTACTGAGCAGGCATGTCTGTGTTAGGAATAAGCACATCGTTACCATTTGCATCAACAACACGCAATGCAGGACGCAGGTCTTTACCACCACTTAGTACGTTCCCGCAGTATCCAGAAACAACGATTGAAGACAGACCGGTTAATTCATCAGTCTGACGAGTCATTGTTTGACCATCAATCATGTCAGAGAAGCGGATAATACCGGATACTTCACTGACAACTGGCATGGTATGTGGATCCCAGTTAGCAACAGTTTCGCCACCGTTAACTGCTTCACCGTCACCTTTAGTCAGGTGCGCACCGTAAGGAACTTTGTAGCTCTCTTTAGTACGACCGAACTCATCAATCAGGCGTAATTCGGTATTACGTGAAGTAATAACCAGTTTGCCTTCTGAGTTAGTCACAAATTTCGCGTTAACCAGTTTTAGCGTACCTGGAATTACGAACTGGATGCTAGATTCTGCTGCCGCACGAGATGCCGCACCACCGATGGTGGAACGTACGCATCGTCAACTGTGTACCTGGTTCACCGATTGACTGTGCCGCGATAACCCCGATAGCTTCACCTTTGTTGATGATATGACCACGAGCCAGGTCACGACCATAACAGTGAGCACACACACCGAAGTCAGTTTCACAGCTAACGACGGAACGGACTTTAAACGCTGTCAACAGAGTTTTCTTCTAACAGGTCACACCATTTTTCGTGTAGCAACGTATTACGTGGAACCAGAATGTCCGCGGTACCTGGGATCAGGATGTCTTCCGCAGTCACACGAACCCAATACACGCTCACGCAGTGGTTCTTTAACATCGCCACCCTCGATAACCGGAGTCATCAGGATACCTTCGTGAGTACCACAATCGTCTTCAGTCACAACCAAGTCCTGAGCAACGTCAACGAGACGACGAGTCAGATAACCAGAGTTCGCTGTTTTCAATGCGGTATCCGCAAGACCTTTACGAGCACCGTGCGTAGAAATAAAGTACTGGAGAACGTTCAGACCTTCACGGAAGTTCGCCGTGATTGGTGTTTCGATGATTGAGCCATCTGGCTTAGCCATCAGACCACGCATACCCGCAAGCTGACGGATCTGAGCGGCAGAACCACGAGCACCGGAGTCGGCCATCATAAAGATACTGTTGAAAGAAACCTGTTGTTCTTCTTCACCGTCACGGTTAATAACTGTTTCAGTTGACAGGTTTTCCATCATCGCTTTAGCAACACGTTCGTTTGCCGCAGCCCAGATATCGATAACTTTGTTGTAACGTTCGCCTGCTGTCACCAGACCAGACTGGAACTGTTCCTGAATTTCTGCAACTTCCGCTTCTGCTTCGGCGATGATCCCTGCTTTTTTCTCAGGAATAACCATATCGTCGATACCAACAGATGCACCAGAGCGTGCCGCGTAGGCAAAACCGGTATACATGATTTGGTCAGCAAAAATAAACCGTTGGTTTCAGACCCAGTACACGGTAACAGGTGTTCAGCATTTTGGAGATCGCTTTTCTTAACCTAGCGCTTGGTTAACCAGCGAATAAGGCAAGCCTTTTGGTACGATCATCCACAAAATTGCACGGACCAAACAGTAGTATCAACCATACTGGTGTTAATCGTAATGTTACCTTCACCGTCTTTCACTTCTTCAGTGATACGGACTTTAACGCGGGCATGCAGTGATGCATGACCTGAACGGTAAACACGGCTCAGCTTCTTTCGGGCCGGCCAGAACCATGCCTTCGCCTTTCGCGTTTACGCAGTCACGAGTCATATAGTAGAGACCCAATACAACGTCCTGTGAAGGAACGATGATAGGCTCACCACTTGCTGGTGACAGAATATTGTTGGTTGACATCATCAACGCACGTGCTTCTAACTGAGCTTCCAAAGTTAGAGGAACGTGTACCGCCATTTGGTCACCATCGAAGTCGGCGTTATATGCCGCACAAACGAGTGGGTGCAATTGGATAGCTTTACCTTCGATCAGAATTGGTTCGAACGCTTGGATACCCAGACGGTGAAGTGTTGGTGCACGGTTCAGCATGACTGGGTGTTCACGGATAACTTCATCCAAGATATCCCAAACTACCGCTTCTTCGCGCTCAACCATTTTCTTCGCTGCTTTAATGGTTGTTGCCAGACCACGTAGTTCTAATTTGCCATAAATAAATGGTTTGAATAGCTCAAGAGCCATTTTCTTAGGCAGACCACACTGATGCAGACGCAGGTATGGACCTACTGTAATAACCGAACGACCTGAGTAGTCAACACGCTTACCTAGCAAGTTCTGACGGAAACGACCTTGTTTACCTTTGATCATATCAGCCAAAGATTTCAGAGGACGTTTGTTAGAACCTGTAATTGCACGACCACGACGACCGTTATCTAACAGTGCGTCAACCGCTTCTTGCAGCATACGTTTTTCGTTACGTACGATGATGTCTGGCGCAGCCAGATCCAGAAGACGTTTCAGACGGTTGTTACGGTTGATCACGCGACGATACAGATCGTTCAGATCTGACGTTGCGAAACGGCCACCATCCAGAGGAACTAATGGACGTAGATCAGGTGGTAACACAGGTAGAACGTTCAGGATCATCCACTCTGGTTTGTTGCCAGATTGAATGAACGCTTCTAACAGTTTAATGCGCTTAGTCAGCTTCTTACGCTTCGTTTCAGAGTTAGTTTCATTCAACTCTTCGCGTAGTGTTTCACACTCGTTCTCAAGATCGAGGTTTTTCAGCAGACCTTGGATTGCTTCCGCACCCATTTTCGCGTCAAATTCGTCACCGAACTCTTCCAGCGCATCGAGGTATTGTTCTTCTGTCAGGATCTGTCCACGTTCAAGGCTAGTCATACCGCCTTCAACAACGACATAAGATTCAAAATACAGAACACGCTCGATATCACGCAGAGGCATATCAAGTAACAAACCGATACGGGATGGCAGTGATTTTAAGAACCAGATGTGTGCTGTCGGAGAAGCAAGTTCAATATGCCCCATGCGCTCACGACGAACTTTTAGTCTGGGTGACTTCAACGCCACATTTCTCACAAATCACACCGCGGTGTTTTAAACGTTTGTACTTACCGCACAGACATTCGTAGTCTTTTACTGGCCCGAAAATACGCGCACAGAAAAAGGCCGTCACGCTCAGGTTTGAACGTACGGTAGTTAATGGTTTCTGGCTTTTTCACTTCACCGAATGACCATGAACGGATCATATCAGGTGATGCCAGAGCAATTTTGATCGCATCAAACTCTTCGGTCTTGGTTTGCGCTTTCAGAAACTTAATTAAGTCTTTCACAAAATGGCTCCTGTCGGAGTTAGACCTGTCAGGTGAGAGGCCCCTGCCTCTCCCCTAATCCCAGTACTTATACTGGCCGGAAGACTAAAATTAGCCTTCCGGTACAAACGAATTACTCGTCTTCCAGTTCGATGTTGATACCCAGTGAACGGATTTCTTTCAACAATACGTTGAAGGATTCCGGCATACCAGGTTCCATCTGATGGCTGCCATCGACGATGTTTTTATACATCTTCGTACGGCCGTTAACGTCATCCGACTTAACAGTCAACATCTCTTGGAGTGTATAGGCTGCACCGTATGCTTCCCAGTGCCCACACTTCCATCTCCCCGAAACGCTGACCACCGAACTGAGCTTTACCACCCAGCGGTTGCTGAGTAACCAAGCTGTAAGAACCAGTAGAACGGGCGTGCATTTTATCGTCAACCAAGTGATTCAGTTTCAGCATGTACATGTAAACCAACAGTTACTTGACGCTCAAACTTCTCACCAGTACGGCCGTCGAACAATGTAATCTGACCAGAAGTTGGGCAGACCACCCAGTTTCAACAGTTCTTTAATTTCAATTTCTTTCGCACCATCAAACACTGGCGTTGCGATTGGCATACCTTTTTTCAGGTTCTCAGCCAGACGCAATACTTCTTCATCAGAGAAAGTATTCAGATCCACTTTTTGACGTGGGTCATCACCAAGGTCATAGGCTTTCTGGATAAACTCACGCAGTTTGGCAACTTCTTGCTGCTGTTTAAGCATAGCATTAATTTTGTCACCAATACCTTTCGCAGCCATACCCAAGTGGGTTTCCAGAATCTGACCGATGTTCATACGTGAAGGTACGCCCAGTGGGTTCAGAACGATGTCTACAGGGTTACCGTTTTCATCGTAAGGCATGTCTTCAACTGGGTTGATTTTTGAGATAACACCCTTGTTACCATGGCGACCCGCCATTTTATCACCCGGTTGGATCTGACGTTTAACAGCCAGATAAACCTTAACAATTTTCAGTACGCCTGGAGCCAGATCATCACCTTGGGTGATCTTACGACGCTTAGCATCGAGTTTTTTTCTCAAACTCAGATTTCAGCTCATCGTACTGCTCAGCAAGTTGCTCTAACTGGTTCTGTTTCTCTTCATCAGCCAGAGACAGCTCTAACCAGCGATCGCGAGGCAGTTTGTCCAGTTTCTCTGCTTCAATTCCGCCACTGATCAATACAGAACGGATACGAGCAAATATACCGGCTTCGAAAATACGTAACTCTTCAGTTAAGTCTTTCTTAGCATCACGTAATTGTGTTTCTTCGATTTCCAGCGCACGCTTGTCTTTTTCTACGCCATCACGGGTAAATACTTGTACGTCAATAACCGTACCAGAAAACACCGTTAGGAACGCGTAGAGAAGAGTCTTTAACGTCAGACGCTTTTTCACCAAAGATTGCACGTAGCAATTTCTCTTCTGGTGTCAGTTGGGTTTCGCCTTTCGGCGTCACTTTACCAACTAGGATATCGCCGCCTTTAACTTCAGCACCGATGTACACGATACCAGACTCATCGAGTTTTAGAGAGTGCCGCTTCACCGACGTTAGGAATATCAGCAGTAATTTCTTCAGGCCCCAGTTTGGTGTCACGAGACACACAAGAGAGTTCCTGAATATGGATGGTTGTAAAAACGGTCTTCTTGAACAACACGCTCAGAAACGAGGATGGAGTCCTCGAAGTTATAACCATTCCATGGCATGAATGCCACGCGCATGTTTTTGGCCAAGTGCCAATTCACCTAGGTCAGTTGAAGGACCATCAGCTAACACGTCACCACGTTCAACTGGTTCACCTAAAGATACACAAGGCATCTGGTTAATACAGGTGTTCTGGTTAGAACGGGTATATTTGGTTAGGTTATAAATATCGATTCCAGCTTCACCCGGATACATCTCATCTTCATTAACTTTAATAACGATACGAGAAGCATCAACGTACTGAACTGTACCACCGCGTTTTGCAACTGCTGTTACACCGGAGTCAACAGCAACCGCACGTTCCATACCTGTACCCACTAATGGTTTATCAGCGCGTAAAGTTGGAACCGCTTGACGTTGCATGTTCGCACCCATCAATGCACGGTTAGCATCATCGTGTTCAAGGAATGGGATCAGTGACGCACCAACAGAAACAACCTGTTGAGTCGAAACGTCCATATATTCAACTTGATCGCGGCTGAACAAGCTTGATTCACCACGGTTACGACAAGTGATCAGTTCTTCAACGAAGCTACCATCTTCCGCCAATACGGTGTTTGCCTGAGCAATGATGAAGTTACCTTCTTCAATTGCTGACAGATAGTGAATTTCGTCAGTAACGATACCATCGCGAACTAAACGGTAAGGTGTTTCTAGGAAACCATACTCGTTAGTCTGTGCATAAACAGACAATGAGTTAATCAGACCGATGTTCGGACCTTCAGGGGTTTCGATTGGACAAACACGACCGTAGTGAGTTGGGTGAACGTCACGTACTTCAAAGCCCGCACGCTCACGAGTCAGACCGCCTGGGCCTAACGCTGAGATACGACGTTTGTGTGTGATTTCTGACAGTGGGTTGTTTTGGTCCATAAATTGAGACAATTGGCTGGAACCAAAGAACTCTTTCACTGCCGCAGAAATTGGCTTCGCGTTGATCATATCTTGTGGCATCAATGCATCGAGGTCGCCCAGAGAAAGACGCTCTTTCACTGCACGCTCAACACGGACCAGACCGACACGGAACTGGTTTTCTGCCATTTCACCAACAGAACGAATACGACGGTTACCTAAGTGGTCAATATCGTCGACTTCGCCTTTACCGTTACGGATATCGATGAGCTTACGCATAACATCAATGATGTCTTCTTCACTCAGGATACCAGAACCTTCGATTTCATCGCGGCCCAGTGAACGGTTGAACTTCATGCGACCTACTGCAGACAAGTCGTAACGATCTTCTGAGAAGAACAGGTTATCGAACAGGTTTTCAGCCGCTTCACGTGTTGGTGGCTCACCAGGGCGCATCATACGGTAGATTTCTACCAGCGCGCTCAGGCGGTCATTTGTTGGATCGACACGCAGGGTTTCAGAAATGTAAGCACCGTGGTCTAAGTCGTTGGTAAACAATGTTTCAATTGTTTTATGACCCGCTTGGCTCAGACGTGCCAACATATCTAATGAAAGTTCCATGTTAGCTGCACAAATCAGCTCGCCAGTACTTTCATCAATGTAATCTCTTGCGACTACTTTACCCGCGATATATTCAACAGGCACTTCAATGCTGTTGACTTCTTCTTTTTCTAGCAAGCGGATATGACGTGCAGTGATACGACGGCCTTTTTCAACATAGACTTTGCCGTTTGCTTCGATATCAAATGAAGCAGTTTCACCACGTAGACGCTCAGGAACCAGCGTCATCATCAGCTTGTTATCACGGATTTGGAATACAGTTTTGTCGAAGAACAAGTTCAGAATGTCTTCGGTGCTGTAATCCATTGCACGTAGAATAATGGTCGCAGGTAATTTACGGCGACGGTCGATACGTACAAACAGGTTATCTTTCGGATCGAATTCAAAATCAAGCCATGAACCGCGGTAAGGGATAATACGCGCGTTGTACAGGACTTTACCTGAGGAGTGTGTTTTACCTTTGTCGCTGTCGAAGAACACACCAGGGCTACGGTGTAACTGAGAAACGATAACACGCTCAGTACCGTTGATAACGAAGGTTCCGTTTTCGGTCATGAGTGGAATTTCACCCATGTAGACTTCTTGTTCTTTGATGTCTTTTACAGTGCCTTCTGGTGCTTCACGCTCATAAACAATGAGACGCAGCTTAACACGCAGTGGTGCAGAGTATGTGACGCCACGGATTTGACATTCTTTAACATCAAAAACAGGCTCACCCAGACGATAGCTGACATATTGCAGTTCAGCATTACCGCTGTAGCTCTGAATAGGAAACACAGAACGGAAAGCTGCTTCCAGCCCGTTCTGACCATCAGGATCTTGCTCGATAAACTTCTGGAACGAGTCAAGTTGGATAGAAAGGAGATAAGGTACATCCAACACTTGTGGACGTTTACCAAAATCCTTACGAATACGTTTTTTCTCGGTATAGGAGTAAACCATAGGGTTCCTCAGCTCGCTGATCAGTGACCCACTCTGTCCGTCCATAAGGACAGCATCGATAACGCTATTTTTTGAAATGGAAAATGAACACTTTCCGTAATACTCATTGCTATTACTCTTAAATCATTTCATTGTGCCACTCTGACTACCGAGCTACCCGAGCGGGTCGTAGCTGAGAACACAGTATATTAAGTCGTCAATAGAAAGAAGTATTGGAGGGTTTGTTAACATCAAAATTGCGTGAAAAAGCTGTTAACACCCAATCACGCTTTACAGCGCAAAAAGGCTGGTGATTAAAAAATCACCAGCCATCAGCCTTTAAGTTAGGCTGCAAACTGAAGACTGAACTTATTTAAGCTCAACAGAAGCGCCTGCTTCTTCAAGAGATTTTTTCAGAGCTTCAGCTTCGTCTTTGCTAGCACCTTCTTTAATAGTTGCTGGCGCAGATTCTACCATATCTTTAGCTTCTTTCAGACCCAGACCGGTCGCACCACGAACTGCTTTGATAACAGCAACTTTGTTACCGCCAACAGAAGCCAGAACAACGTCGAACTCAGTTTTTTCTTCAGCAGCTTCAGCAGCAGCACCTGGAGCAACAGCAACAGCTGCAGCAGCAGAAACGCCGAATTTTTCTTCCATCATAGTGATCAGTTCAACAACGTCCATTACAGACATTTCAGCAACTGCGTCAAGGATTTGGTCTTTAGTGATAGACATAACAAGTGTTCCTAAAATTCAGAAATAGTTTATACGTTAAAAAGCAACGAAGGAAAGGGCTTATGCAGCTTCTTTCTGATCGCGCAGAGCAGCCAGAGTGCGAACCAGTTTGCCTGCAGCGGCTTCTTTCATGGTTGCCATCAGGCGTGCGATTGCTTCTTCGTAAGTTGGGAGTGTTGCCAGACGATCGATATCTTTCGCTTGGATTAACTCACCTTCAAAGGCCGCAGCTTTAATCTCAAATGCTGGATTCGCTTTCGCGAACTCTTTGAACAGACGAGCAGCAGCGCCCGGGTGTTCGTTAGAGAAAGCAATCAAGGTTGGACCAACAAACGCGTCTTTCAGGACTTCGTAAGAAGTACCTTCAACAGCACGACGGATCAGCGTGTTACGAACAACACGGATGTAAACGCCAGCTTCGCGACCTGCTTTACGCAGTTCAGTCATTTTTGCTACAGTTACGCCGCGTGAATCAGCAACAACTGCAGAAAGCGCGCCTTTGGCTACTTCGCTGACTTCAGCAACAATCGCTTGTTTGTCTTGAAGATTTAGTGCCATTAGCTTCTTGCTCCTGGATTAACCGGGAAACCCCGGGGACTCACATCACCCAAACACGACATGTGTTGAGCGCTAAAACACGGTGAGCAGAAGCCAGAATAAAATTCTTGGTATCTCTGTCACCGTCTACGCAGGTAGATTAAGTATTGCTACACCTGCGGTCTTGGACGGGGTCTGGAAAGGCCAGACTCCATACCGAAATTCGTGGTTTACTAATACTAAAATAGTACTAGCAAACTCAAGGCGTCAGATTTTATACAAATCTGACGCAAAGGTAAAGTTTAATTACTAAAAGTATTAGTATTAAACTGCTGCTGACAGACCAGCTTGGTCGATAGCAACACCTGCACCCATCGTAGTAGACAGGCTAACTTTCTTGATGTACACGCCTTTAGCAGAAGCTGGTTTTGCTTTTTTCAGCGCAATCAGCAGTGCTTCTAGGTTTTCTTTCAGTTTGTCAGCATCAAAGTCAACTTTACCGATAGTGGTGTGAATGATACCGTTTTTGTCGTTACGGTAACGAACCTGACCTGCTTTAGCATTTTGAACTGCTTCAGCAACGTTAGGTGTTACAGTACCCACTTTCGGGTTTGGCATCAGACCACGTGGACCCAGGATTTGACCTAATTGGCCAACAACGCGCATTGCATCTGGAGAAGCAATAACAACGTCGAAATCCATCTCACCAGCTTTAATTTTATCAGCCAGATCGTCCATACCAACCAGCTCAGCACCAGCAGCTTTAGCTGCTTCAGCGTTTGCGCCTTGAGTAAAGACTGCAACGCGAACTGAACGGCCAGTACCGTGTGGCAGTACAGTTGCACCACGTACGTTCTGATCAGATTTACGAGCGTCGATGCCGAGGTTAACAGCAACGTCAACGCTTTCTACGAATTTAGCAGTCGCTAATTCTTTCAGCAGAGCAACGGCTTCGTTGATGTCATACTGTTTAGTTGAATCAACTTTTTCACGGATATTGCGCATGCGCTTATTCAGTTTAGCCATTGATTAGTCCTCCACAACCAGGCCCATGGAACGAGCAGTACCTTCGATTGAACGCATCATAGCGTCAACATCAGCACCAGTCATGTCCGCAGCTTTAGTTTCAGCGATTTCGCGAATCTGAGCAGAGGTTACTTTACCAACTTTCTCTTTGTTCGGCTTACCAGAACCAGACTTAACGCCAGCCGCTTTTTTCAGCAGAATTGCAGCCGGTGGAGTTTTGGTAACGAAAGTGAAAGAACGGTCTGCGTAAACAGTGATAACAACAGGAATTGGCAAACCTTTTTCCAGGCTGTCTGTTTTTGCGTTAAACGCTTTACAGAATTCCATGATGTTCACACCTTGTTGACCCAGTGCTGGACCAACCGGTGGGCTTGGGTTAGCCATACCAGCCGCAACTTGCAGCTTAACGTAGGCTTGTACTTTCTTAGCCATGTATATTTCCTCTAGATGGGTGATAGCGCCTAATTTTAGGCTCCCCGTTAATTAACACGCCCCGCAATTTGTTAACCAAATAATGCAAAGCGTAAAAAACAAAAGGCGCGAAATTGTAGTCAAATTTCACACCTTTTGCAAGCCAGTTTTTGCCGTAAAAAGTTAGACTTTTTCGACTTGGCTGAAATCTAATTCGACAGGCGTTGCACGACCGAAAATAGAAACAGAGACCTTCAAGCGGCTCTTTTCATAGTCGATTTCTTCAACCACACCGTTAAAGTCAGCGAATGGACCTTCGCTAACACGCACCATTTCACCTGGCTCAAACAATGTTTTAGGACGTGGTTTGTCGCCAACTTGCTGTAGGCGATTCATAATCGCATCGACTTCTTTATCACTAATTGGTGCTGGACGATCCGACGTTCCACCGATGAAGCCCATCACACGCGGTACACTACGTACTAAGTGCCATGAATCATCATTCATAACCATTTGAACTAATACATAGCCTGGAAAAAACTTACGTTCGCTTTTGCGACGCTGACCACTACGGATCTCAACAACTTCTTCGGTTGGAACCATGACTTCGCCGAAAGAGTCTTCCATACCATGCAATTTGATATGTTCACGTAGTGATTGCGCTACACGGCCTTCAAAACCAGAGAAAGCCTGAATAACATACCAGCGCTTTTTAGGTGAATCTGACATTTAGAATAACCTCAGGCTTGTAATAATCGAAACTAAACGCACTAGGATACCATCTAATCCCCACAGTATTAATGACATAACAGCCGTTACTGCAGCAACAATCAAAGTCGTTTGTAATGCTTCTTGGCGAGTTGGCCAAATCACTTTTCGCATCTCAATGCGAGCTTCACGCGCAAACGATAGTGCTTGTTTCCCCTTTACGGTCCACCAAAGCGACAGCACCTGCAATGGCGACAATAGCCACAACAGCAAAAGCACGCAGCGCGAGGTTATATTGACGGAAGTAATAGTTGCCAGCTATAGCAATCAGTAGTAGGACAGCTACCACCACCCACTTAAAGACGTCTACACTGCGTCCACTTCCTTGAGCTTCGCTATTCGCACTCATAATTCAACCTGTTACCATGAAGTATGTATAAAGCCTGTTAGCCTACAAAACGGTAAAGCAAACAGACCGAACCAATAGAATATGCCAACATATCCCTTATGTACCCGCCGAGCTTGCTAAGTCAAACAGGGGAGTATCGTTGACAATACCTGCAAAAGTAAAAGTGTCGTCAGCGAGCAAAAAGACAATTGCGCCCTATCTACTTTCCGCAGGTCATTACTGGCATGCTCAGCAAATTTTTCGCCACGATATTATGAAAATGAATTTCTTAATGTGGCAGCGGTAAAATATACCATATCTTCTGAGCAAAACCTTAATAAATCTCATATAACTGCATAAAGCTGGTGATACAGCCGTTATTTCGTTGCATCAGAGCCTATCTCACCAATAATTAGAACAACTATTGATGAGATAGGTTCTTAATTTTACAACGCATATACTCACAATCCATCGGGTCATATAGTTAGTCTATATAACTCGAATAATTTTAAGTATAAAAAGGGCATCCTATAGATGCCCCTTTTCACTACAGTGGGTTGTTATTATGCAATGATTTTTGCAACAACACCCGCACCTACTGTACGGCCACCTTCACGGATTGCGAAACGCAAACCATCGTCCATCGCGATTGGGTGAATCAGAGTTACTTTCATGTTTCACGTTGTCGCCTGGCATTACCATCTCTACGCCTTCTGGCAGTTCGATAGTACCTGTTACGTCAGTTGTACGGAAGTAGAACTGTGGACGGTAACCTTTGAAGAATGGCGTGTGACGACCACCTTCATCTTTGCTCAGAATATAAACTTCTGATTCGAAAGTTGTGTGTGGCTTGATTGAACCTGGTTTCGCCAGAACTTGACCACGTTCGATTTCTTCACGCTTTAGTACCACGCAGCAGAACACCTACGTTCTCACCCGCACGGCCTTCGTCCAGCAGTTTACGGAACATTTCAACGCCAGTACAAGTAGTTTTCGCAGTCTCTTTGATACCTACGATTTCAACTTCTTCACCAACTTTGATGATACCACGCTCAACACGGCCTGTGACTACTGTACCACGACCTGAGATTGAGAATACGTCTTCGATTGGCAGCAGGAATGGCTTGTCAATTGCACGCTCTGGCTCTGGGATGTAGCTGTCCAGTGCTTCTGCTAGTTCAACGATTTTCGCTTCCCACTCTGGGTTGCCTTCCAACGCTTTCAGCGCTGAACCACGGATAACTGGAGTGTCATCACCTGGGAAATCGTATTGAGACAGAAGTTCACGAACTTCCATTTCAACCAGTTCCAGCAGCTCTTCGTCGTCTACCATGTCACATTTGTTCAGGAACACGATGATGTAAGGGACGCCAACCTGACGACCTAACAGGATGTGCTCACGAGTTTGTGGCATTGGGCCATCTGTTGCCGCAACAACTAGGATTGCACCGTCCATCTGAGCAGCACCCGTGATCATGTTTTTAACATAGTCGGCGTGTCCTGGGCAGTCTACGTGTGCGTAGTGGCGAGTTGGTGTATCGTACTCTACGTGAGAAGTAGAGATGGTGATACCACGCGCTTTTTCTTCTGGTGCGTTATCGATTTGATCGAATGCACGAGCGCTACCGCCGTAAGTTTTTGCCAGAACAGTAGTGATTGCTGCTGTCAGGGTAGTTTTACCGTGGTCAACGTGGCCGATTGTACCAACGTTAACGTGCGGTTTTGAACGTTCAAATTTTTCTTTAGACACGACTCTATTCCTTATGGAGTTCCTTCTTCACTGTGAAGAAGGAACTTAATTAAAGTAGTTAAATCGATTAAAACCGATTATTTAGCGTTACGAGCTTCGATAACAGCTTGTGCAACGTTGTTTGGTGCTTCATTGTACTTCAAGAACTCCATTGAGTATGAAGCACGACCTTGCGTTTGTGAACGCAGGTCAGTCGCGTAGCCAAACATTTCTGACAATGGTACTTGTGCACGGACAATTTTACCAGTTGCCATGTCATCCATACCTTCAATCAGACCACGGCGACGGTTCAAGTCACCAATTACGTCACCCATGTAGTCTTCTGGTGTTTCCACCTCAACTTTCATGATTGGCTCAAGCAGAACAGGTTTCGCTTTTTTGAAGCCATCTTTAAACGCGATTGATGCCGCCAGTTTAAATGCCAGTTCAGATGAGTCAACATCATGGTAAGAACCAAAGTGCAGACGAATACCCATGTTAACAACAGGGTAACCAGCCAGTGGGCCAGATTTCAACTGCTCTTGGATACCTTTATCAACGGCAGGGATGTATTCACCAGGGATAACACCACCTTTGATTTCGTTGATAAATTCGTAATCCATTGGAACGCCGTCTTTATCATTTTTTGTCAAGTGGGTACATATCGATAACCACGTGACCGTACTGACCACGACCACCAGACTGTTTCGCGTGTTTACCTTCGATATCAGTAACTTTCGCAGTGATAGCTTCACGGTAAGCAACTTGTGGTTTACCAACGTTCGCTTCAACTTTAAATTCACGACGCATACGGTCAACCAGAACGTCCAAGTGCAATTCACCCATACCAGCGATGATAGTTTGACCTGTTTCTTCATCACTTGATACGCGGAATGATGGGTCTTCCTGAGCCAGACGGGCCCAATGCGATACCCATTTTTTCTTGGTCAGCTTTAGTTTTTGGTTCAATTGCAACAGAGATTACTGGCTCTGGGAATTCCATACGTTCTAGGATGATTGGTGCATCAACCGCACACAGAGTATCACCTGTAGTAACGTCTTTCAGACCGATAGCAGCCGCGATGTCACCAGCGCGAACTTCTTTAATCTCTTCACGCTTGTTAGCGTGCATCTGAACGATACGACCAAAACGTTCTTTTTTAGCTTTAACTGGGTTCAGTACAGTGTCACCTGAGTTAACAAAACCAGGGAGTAAACACGGAAAGAACGTCAGGTTACCAACGAACGGGTCAGTTGCAATTTTAAATGCTAAAGATGAGAACGGCTCATCGTCACTTGCGTGACGTTCCGCTGGAGTATCTTTACCGTCATCCAGAATACCGTTGATTGCAGGTACATCTGTCGGAGATGGTAAGTACTCAATAACTGCATCCAGCATTGCCTGAACACCTTTGTTCTTAAATGCAGAACCACAGGTAACCAGGATAATTTCGCTTGCAAGAACGCGTTGGCGAAGAGCCGCTTTGATCTCTTCTTCAGACAGTTCATCACCGCCCAAATATTTTTCCATCAGTTCTTCTGATGCTTCAGCAGCAGATTCAACGAGGAAGTTATGCCATTCTTCAGCTTGTTCTTGCATGTTTGCAGGGATATCTTCGTATTCGAAGGTAACGCCCTGATCTTCATCGCTCCACTTGATCGCTTTCATTTTGATCAAGTCAACAACGCCGGTGAAGCCTTCTTCAGCACCAACTGGCAGTTGAAGTGGAACTGGGTTTGCAGCCAAACGTGTTTTTAATTGATCAACAACACGCAGGAAGTTTGCACCCATACGGTCCATTTTGTTAACGAACGCGATACGTGGAACTTTATATTTGTTAGCCTGACGCCATACTGTTTCAGACTGTGGCTGAACACCACCAACTGCACAGTAAACCATGACCGCACCATCAAGAACACGCATAGAACGTTCTACTTCGATTGTGAAGTCAACGTGTCCTGGGGTGTCGATAATGTTAATACGGTGTGGTTCGAATTGTTTTGCCATACCAGACCAGAATGCAGTAGTCGCTGCAGACGTGATAGTAATACCACGTTCTTGCTCCTGCTCCATCCAGTCCATTGTTGCAGAACCTTCGTGAGTTTCACCAATTTTATGGTTTACACCTGTATAAAACAGAATACGTTCAGAAGTTGTTGTTTTACCGGCGTCGATGTGTGCACTGATACCGATGTTACGATAGCGTGATATGGGCGTTTGACGAGCCATTTTTTCCTCTCTCGTGGGCGTTCAATTCATCATTTAAAGGGTAGCAGAAAGCTACCCTCAGAAACACTAACGTGGTGAAATTACCAACGGTAGTGAGCGAACGCCTTGTTAGCTTCTGCCATACGGTGAACGTCTTCACGTTTCTTAACAGCAGAACCTTTGTTTTCAGCTGCATCCGATAATTCGTTTGCCAGGCGCAGAGCCATTGACTTATCACCGCGTTTACGAGCAGCATCAACGATCCAACGCATTGCCAGTGCATTACGACGAACCGGACGAACTTCTACAGGAACTTGGTAAGTTGAACCACCAACACGGCGGGATTTAACTTCCACAGTCGGACGCACGTTGTCTAGTGCAAGTTCGAATGCATCAAGTTCACTCTTACCAGAACGCTGAGCCAGGGTCTCAAGCGCGTTATATACGATTGCTTCAGCAGTAGATTTTTTCCCGTCTACCATCAGGATGTTCACAAATTTGGCCAGTAATTCTGATCCGAACTTAGGATCTGGAAGAATTTTACGTTGACCAATTACGCGACGACGTGGCATGGATATTACTCCGTTTTTAATTCAGGTTTGCCCAAAACTCGATTCGAGTATTTTGACATTAAGTTTAAAAATGTTTGGCCTTACTTAACGGAGAACCATTAAGCCTTAGGTTTCTTAGCACCGTATTTAGAACGGGCTTGTTTGCGGTCTTTAACACCAGAGCAGTCCAGTGCACCGCGAACGGTGTGATAACGCACACCTGGCAAGTCTTTAACACGACCGCCACGGATCAGGATTACGGAGTGTTCCTGCAAGTTGTGGCCTTCACCACCGATGTAGGAAGAAACTTCATAACCATTAGTTAAACGAACACGGCATACTTTACGTAGTGCTGAGTTTGGTTTTTTAGGAGTGGTGGTATATACACGAGTACATACGCCACGTTTTTGCGGGCAAGCTTCCAGTGCTGGAACGTTGCTTTTAACAACTTTCGAGCTACGTGATTTGCGTACCAGCTGATTAATAGTTGCCATTATTAAAAAAGCTCCTGGTTTTTTTGCTTCGTAAACACGGATTTTCGACCTCGTTCGCCAACATGACGATACACGAGGACGCGAAATTTTATTGCTGACTGACTCAGGTGTCAAGAAATATACAACTTTTAACCCTTTTATAGGGCAAAATGTTGTTTATGACTCACTGTGAGCTGTACAAAATCTCGATATGAGGCTAAAGACACCTGCTCTGAAATCATATTCTGCAAGCCGCGGGCATTAACATCTGCATCTAATGCGTAGACTCGCGCACCTTTTTGTTGCAGTTCACGTAAATGAGTCGATTGACTTACCGCGGCAATCACACCGTCTTGTATCAGTAATACCGCATCATCTGGCGCAATCAGCCGCAAAATGGCCGTGAAATCACAATGAAAAGGTGAAGTTGCTATAGTATAAAGCATAGAAAAGATCCTACAACAGATCAAAATTTAAGCACAACATCACATTTGGATAATTTATCGCGAATTTGTGTCGAATTGATGACACTCGCGTCCACAATCCATCGACTCTCTTCGCAAATTCCTCTTTCCTTTAAAGAATCAGAGCAAATGTAAATATTGTCGATATCGTAAAGCGGCAAAATTTTAAAGGTAGAAATATAGTCCCGCGCTAAAATTTCAGTGGGATTTTGATTTGCCAGTAACTGGCACACACCATCCGACAAGAAAAACACTGAAATATCCTCCGTCAGTGCTGATGTCGCCAATAAGGCATCTAACCCTTCTCGGCCACTGGCATTTCCATGAGGCATTGATGTAAAAACAAAAGCGAATTTTTTCATATCTGTTCTAAATAATTCGAAATGCGGCTAGGAATTGAGGTAACGGCATCATTCGCACGGATCCCCCACGAACGTCACCATTTCTACTGCAATATCATGCTAGTTTTACAGTAGAACGAGGAAGCCCTAAAAACGGATTGTACGATCTGCCGTCATCATTGCTTCTGCCAAACTGCCTAATCCGCTCATGATAAAGCCATCACCGAGGTTACTGACAGCAAGGGAGAGTAGCTCAGCTTGTTCTTTATCGACCACACCACGGCGCAATGCAGCAGACACACAGATATGCATTTCACAACCCGACTTTTGAGCAAGCTGTTGCCATGCTTTCACTAAATTAAATTCATCATTGGCAGGTGAAGTGAGCGCATTCGCATTTGTGACACCTTCACTGTAAAAAAACAGTGTTTTTAAACAATGCCCTTCTTCAAGAAGGGCATGAGCAAATTGGTAAGCACTCGCGGCTTGCTGAGTACCATAAGCAGGCCCGGTCACCAGCAAACAGTATGTTAGAGGTTGTGTGTTCATTCCCCACTCTTAAACTGGCGAATATAGAGATAAACAGTATGTTTAGAGATATTTAGGCGATCTGCAACTTGGTTTATCGCATCTTTGATATCAAAAATCCCTTTTTCATAAAGATTCAGGACAACCTGTTTATTTTTCGCATTATTTGACACATTACGATCAGAGCTAACTTCTTCAATCGTATATTCTAATGTTTGTGCAACTAAATCATCGACTGAGGAGGCAAAGTTAACGTCTGAAGTCACATCTTGCTTCTCTTCAGGGACAAAACTTTTGATGATTTCTGAGAATGGCACATCAAGGTTCATGTTAATACACAGTAAGCCAATGACACGCTGATTGCGGTTACGAATGGCAATCGTGACCGATTTCATTAAATCGCCGCTTTTAGCCTTGGTGAAATAGGCTTTTGATACATTAGATTCTTCATCAGCCATGTCATGCAGCATACGCAATGCAAGATCCGTGATTGGTGAACCAATTTTACGCCCTGTATGTTGCCCGTTGGCTATTCTGACGGCTGAACATTTTAAATCTTCCAGAGAATGAAGGACAATTTCACAATGTGCACCTATCAACATAGCTAAGCCATCAACGGCCGCTTCATACGATTTTAGAATTTCATGATCGGTTTGGGTGAAAGGCTCATTATTAAGTAAATTAATATCACTGTGATCATTTGAAAGTACTGAGTTAGACATTTTTAAACACCATCCTTCAAGTGTACGAAAATTCACCAATCTGACTAATGAGGCGTTAATTGTTAGAGGCTTTTGCCTGCATTTCATTATAAAGCGTCAGTAAATAAGGCGAAGAAATAATAAAACGTTATATAGTGAAGTTAAAACTACGGGGCGCTGCCGTCAAGCGATTGCATGCAAGACAGTTTGTTTTATCACAAGTTTTAAACAAAATAAGCATTATTTTTAGCAAATAATCAATAAACTTATTCGAAATCAAATTCCAGATGGCTTTTCTTAAATATGTCAGCATAATCAACTAATTATTTATTATATCTTGTTTAACTTTTTCTTCGCAAAAAATAAGTTGATCCCGCCTTAACGTAAAAAACCCAGACAATGCTGGGTTTTTTAAACTACTGCTTAAAAGTTATTTGCCTGTTGGCTTGATATCTAACAATTCAACATCAAACACCAGTGTGGAGTTAGCAGGAATACCTGGAACACCATTTTCACCGTACGCCAGTTCTGCAGGGATCACTAACTGGATTTTCCCGCCTTTTTTCACGTTAACTAGACCTTCGGTCCAACCTTTAATCACTGAATTCAGTGGGATTGTCAGAGGTTCATTACGTGAATATGAGCTATCGAACTCAGTACCGTCAACTAATGTACCTTTATAATGAACAACAACGGTATCATCTGCTTTAGGTTTAGCGCCAGTACCTTCTTTTTCAATTTTGTATAACAGACCAGATTTCGTTTTCACTACGCCTTTTTCTTTCGCGTATTTTTCACGATATTCAGCACCTGCTTTTTCGTTAGCCGCTGACTCATCTTTCATTTTTTTTTTCAGCTGCTTCTTTCACTTGGCCTTCAAACTGACGCAAAGTTTCTTCAACTTCTGCATCCGTCATTTTACTTTTGTTGTTGAACGCATCTTGAACGCCTGCAAGCAGTTGCGCTTTATCTAAATTGATACCAATATTTTTCTGCTCATCCAGTGAGTTTTGCATATAGCGGCCTAAAGATGCCCCTAACGCATAGGCATTACGCTCTTCGGCTGATTTAAATGCGCTACTTGTTGGCGCTTTCGTTGTCGTTTCAGCGGCCATAACTTGTGGTGCTCCGAAAGCTAGCGCCAATGTCGTTGCCAGAAGACTTGCCTTAAACAGTGATTTCATCCTAATCTCCGATATCTATTATAAGTATGCGTTGTTACTTACTTCATAATCTTTAGTATAGAATAGTAAGCAACAGAATTGACTACTTAGACAACATTAACAAAAAGAGGTTTCAACGCCTATCCTTTTAACTAAAACTTATCTATTGATTTGTAATGTTCAGTTATTATGATGATTTTTTTATGATGAAAAACCATAAGGAGCCACTAAATGGATTCATCGGACGCTTTTGAACAACGCCTTGAGCTTTTGGAAAGCAAAGTTGCTTTTCAAGAGGTAACGATAGAACAGCTCAACCAAGTCATTACGGACCAACAAATGCAACTGTCTAAATTACAAGAGCATATCCGTATTGTGGCTGAAAGACTAAAATCATCACAATCCTCGCACCTTGCGAGGCCTGAAGAAGAAACACCACCGCCACACTATTAAGTTTTCACCCATTATAAAAACAAAAAAGGAAAGCGATTTCAATGCTTTCCTTTTTTAATATTGATTAATTAGTGGCAGCCACAACCGCCGTGTTTGTGACCATGTCCGTGACCTTCGCCACCACCACAGCAACCACCTTCTTCGCCATGGCTATGACCGTGACCACCGCCACAGCAACCCCCTTCATGGTCATGATCATGACCGTGAGCGCCATGTGCGTGACCATGAGCTAATTCTTCTTCTGTTGCTTCACGAATTGCGATGATCTCAACATTGAATTTTAGGTTTTGACCAGCCAACATGTGGTTACCATCAACGATCACTTCATCACCTTCAATACCGGTAATTTCAACTGGCACTGGTCCCATATCTGTATCAGCCAAGAAGCGCATACCAACTTGTAGTTCTTCAACGCCCATAAACACATCTTTTGGAACACGCTGAACTAAATTTTCATCGTATTGACCATATGCGTCGTCTGATGCCACTTCAACGTCAAAGTGATCACCCACCGCACGGCCTTCTAGCGCTTTTTCCAAACCTGAAATTAAAGAACCACGGCCATGTAGATAGTCGAGTGGCGCATTTGCCGGGGACTCATCAACTAAAACACCGTCTTCTGTTCTTACTTGATAAGCCAAGCTGACTACCAAATCGTTTGCTACTTTCATGACATCTCCTACTACCCATAGAGGGGGAAAAAATTTTGCTAATTGTACCGGAAAACAAGACGGCTGTATTGAGAATTGACAAAATTCTCTTACTCAGGTGTAAAAATTCCGATAACTTGTTCCTGCTTGCGTACATGAGGCGTTGCACTATCGTCAACTTGGCGCTGCTGATCCCCACAATTCACACATTCGACGACATCAATTTTATCTTCACGCCACATCATAAGAGTGTCTTGTGACTGACATTTAGGGCATGTTGCCCCTGCAATAAATCGCTTACGTGTTGACGACATTGTCCTATCCTTTATTCATCATGATTCCAGCTATGAGGCTGGCGGTGCTCTCTAAGCATCTCTTTTTCGAACAGCTCATTTAATTCTCTACGAGCCTCTTTCACACGGGAAATTTGACCACTATCCCCTTCATTTTCAGGGATAATCTCTCTTAATACCCGCATATCTAAGCGCCTAAAATGCTGTTTTGCACGATAGGCTTTATGAGGGTGCATTCCCGTACTGATTAACGCCTTGCTGCCAAGCTCTAGAGCACTGGAGAACGTTTCACGGCTGAAATCTTTAACGCCGCTTTGCAATAATTCATGGGCTTCAACGCGCCCTTTCGCTCTAGCAATAATATGCAGGTTAGGGAAATTTTCTTGGCATAAATGAACAATTTCCATGACCTCTTCGGGAACATCGCTCGTGATCACAATCGCCTTCGCTTTATCTGCCCCAGCAGAGCGTAGCAGTTGTAATTCGCGCGCATCCCCATAATACACCGTATAACCATAACGGCGCATGGTACTAATTGCCGTGACATCCTGCTCAAGTACCGTAATTTTAACTTTGTTCGCCATCAATAAACGCCCGACGACTTGCCCCATCCGCCCAAAGCCAACCAAAATAACGTGTGGGTCGTTATCTTCCACAAAGGGCTTCTCCGTGGACGTTGGCTGGCGATTATAACGGTAGTTGAGGTAGGCATCTATCAACTGCATCACAAGTGGCGTCGTCATCATAGACAAGGTGACGACGACTAACAGTAAATCCATTTGCCTTTCATCAATCACGCTTGCCCCAGAGGCGGTCGCAAAAATAACAAAAGCAAATTCACCACCTTGGCTTAATACCCCTGAAAACTGAGCTCTCGCGCCACCGCGTAATCTTGCTATCCAACTTAAGATATATAAAACCAATGCTTTAACCGTGACTAAAGCCAACACCCCAAGCAAAACTTGCGGTAGGTATGACCAAAGGACTTGTAAATTTAACGACATCCCTACTGAGATAAAAAATAGCCCCAATAATAGCCCTTTAAATGGCTCTATATTGATCTCTAATTCATGACGAAATTCCGTTTCCGCCAGCATTACACCAGCCATAAACGTACCTAATGCCATAGAGAAGCCAAGGCTTTCCATAATCAGTGCAGAGCCAAGCACCACGAGCAATGCCGCTGCGGTAAAGATTTCATGTACGCCAGATTTTGCAGCAAGACGGAACATTGGGCGTAACAGATAGCGTCCTACAACCCAAAGGCCAGCGAATGCCACCACTTTTATCCCTATACGATACCAATCATTACTTGCTGTATCGCCGGCTAACAGTGGGATCAACGCCATTATCGGGATCACCGCCATATCTTGGAATAGCAAAACCGAAAACCCTAGCTGCCCGCTCTCTTTGTTGGACATCCCTTTTTCGTTCATGAGTTGCAATGCCATTGCGGTTGATGACATCGCCATACCAAGACCACCCACAACGGCAGCTTGCCAAGAGAACTTAGCTAAAAAGAGTAAACCTGCCATTAAAGCAGCCGTCACAACGACTTGAGCCGTTCCTACCCCGAAAATTGAGCGGCGTAGCTCCCACAATTTGGATGGTTTCAGTTCCAATCCAATCAGAAACATCAAAAAGACAACACCCATTTCTGAGAAATGGAGAATATCGTCAACGTTATGGATAAAGCCAAATACAAATGGCCCGATCACAATCCCTGCGAGAAGGTAACCCAGTACCGCCCCTAAACGAATTTTTTGTGCGATGGGCACCATCACTACACCAGCACACAAGAAAATAATCACAGATTCAAAGATATCGAGTTGCCCCATTAGGATAGCCCCCCAATTTGTAGCGGCTGTTGAATCCATTCGCGATATCCCGCAATAATCTGTTGTAACTGTTTTTTATCTTGCCGACGTGCTGCATAAATCACACTTGGCTCTAACCATTGCATATCACACATCGCTGCCGTTAATTCAAAAGGCCGTAAAATATCGCTCAAAGGGTAATGGTTATACCCTCCGTATTGATAGGCCTCTTGAGGTTCCCCTGTAGTAATAATGGAACGCCAATATTTCCCTTTTAGCTTTTGATATCCCATATCCGTTGCGAAACGGCGAGTTAATACCCTATCAAACCACTCTTTTAATAAGGCCGGACAGCTATAGGTATAAAGTGGGTGTTGAAATACAATAATGTCGTGCTGGCATAACAATTTTTGCTCTGCCGTCACATCAATAAAATAGTCAGGATACGTCGCATACAGATCATGAATTGTGACATGTTCTAAATCCTCAACGGCTTTGAGTAAAGCTTTATTGGCGACGGATTCATCAGGATCTGGGTGTGCATAGAGCACCAGTATTTTCAATTTATTTGACATCTTTCCCTCCTCAAAGGCGTGTCAGACGGATAATTTTCCGTTACCATGCAGCTTTTGGTAAAGCGCTTTTATTTTTACGCCCCGTCATTTTCATATGGCCATACGCTTGTTGAAAATCTGAGGGTATTCATTATTTAATTTAACATATTTTCAACTGACGGCTGCTATGATTGTTTTCTCTTCCTTACAAATTCGCCGTGGCGTACGTGTTCTTCTGGACAATGCCACCGCTACAGTTAACCCCGGTCAAAAAGTTGGGCTCGTGGGGAAAAATGGCTGTGGCAAATCCACACTGCTTGCGTTACTCAAAGGTGAATTACAAGCAGAAGCAGGCTCAGCTAGCTTTCCCAGCACATGGTCACTGGCATGGGTTAATCAAGAAACACCTGCGCTGGATGTTCCTGCTCTAGAATATGTCATTGATGGTGATCGCGAATTTCGTGCGCTTGAACAACAGCTACAACTTGCCAACGAAAAAAATGATGGTAATGCAATCGCGGCCTTGCATGGTCAACTTGATGCAATTAATGCTTGGAGCATCCGCTCTCGCGCCTCTAGCCTATTACATGGCCTAGGTTTTAGCCAAAACCAGTTACAAGAGCCTGTAAAATCTTTTTCAGGTGGATGGCGTATGCGCCTTAACCTTGCTCAAGCGCTGCTATGTCGCTCAGACCTCTTGCTGTTGGACGAACCGACCAACCACCTTGATTTAGATGCTGTTATTTGGCTAGAAAAATGGCTCAAAAGCTATCCCGGCACATTAATATTAATTTCTCATGACCGAGACTTCCTCGACCCTATTATCGATAAAGTGCTGCATATTGAACAAGAAACAATGTTCGAATATACGGGCAACTACTCCTCATTTGAACGTCAACGCGCCACGAAACTCGCTCAGCAACAATCTCTCTATGAGAGTCAGCAGGCTAAAGCGGCTCACTTACAAAGTTATATCGACCGATTTAGAGCAAAAGCCACCAAAGCGAAACAAGCACAAAGCCGTATTAAGATGTTAGAGCGTATGGAAATGGTGGCACCTGCACATGTGGATAATCCGTTTCATTTTTCATTCCGCCAGCCAGAGAGTTTGCCAAATCCATTATTAAAAATGGAGAAAGTCAGCGCGGGTTATGGTGATAAAGTCATCCTAAACTCAATCAAATTGAATTTAGTACCAGGCTCTCGTATTGGTTTATTGGGCCGTAATGGCGCAGGTAAATCGACACTGATTAAACTACTTGCAGGTGATTTGCAGCCTCTGCAAGGCGTAGTATCGCTAGCGAAAGGGATTAAACTCGGCTATTTCGCACAGCATCAGCTTGAGTACTTGCATGCGGATGAATCCCCTTTACAGCACCTAGCTCGAATTGCGCCACAAGAGACTGAACAACAGTTACGTGATTATTTGGGAGGGTTTGGTTTTAAAGGCGATCAAGTTACTGATCCTAGCGGGCGTTTTTCTGGAGGGGAAAAAGCACGCTTAGTGTTGGCATTGATTGTTTGGCAACGGCCTAATCTGTTACTACTCGATGAGCCAACCAACCATCTTGATTTAGATATGCGCCAAGCCTTAACAGAAGCTTTAATTGATTTTGAAGGTGCATTAGTTGTCGTTTCCCATGATAGGCACTTACTACGCTCAACAACGGATGATTTGTATCTCGTGCACGACGGTTTAGTAGAGCCTTTTGATGGTGATTTAGATGATTACCAGCAATGGCTAGCAGAGCAAAATAAACTGGAATTGCAGCAGGTTCGTGAATTGCAAGAAAAAGAGCGACCAACCAATAACGCAACGGTCACTGCGCAAGATAGGAAAGATCAAAAGCGCCGCGAAGCAGAGTTTCGTCAACAAACTCAGCCTATCCGTAAGAAGTTGATTGAGTTGGAAAAGAAAATGGAGAAACATTCAGCGCTGCTAGCAGAATTGGAAGCAACATTATCTGACGCTGCAATTTATGAGCAAGAGCGTAAAGCTGAATTGACCGAGTGCCTGAAAAAGCAAACGGAGCAAAAAAAACGCATTAGAAGAGGTAGAAATGGCGTGGATGGAGTTGCAAGAGCAGCTTGAAACCATGACTAGCGAATTTGAGGCCAACGCATAATTGTTTGATTAAGATAGCCCATTTAATATCGGGCTATCTTTTATCGCTTATTCGTCACATGTTTTCACACACATCACATAATATTGGCCATCAATAATTTCTGTTCCTTCTGTTTCATGCTCAAACCCGGGAAATTCACTATCCCATGCCTGTAAACTCCGTAGATAATGAATATGCGGGCTATTTTCATCACCAAAGTTCTCCCCCGATAAGAGCATCGGGATCCCCGGTGGATAAGGAATAATCGAGTTTGCAGCCACTCTCCCCATGAGCTGATCAACGGGTACGGCTTCAACACGGTTAGCGACTATTTGTTGATAGGCATCGCGTGGGGTCATCATCACTTGAGGTAATTGCGAATAGGCCTGATTTAATCGCGCACCCGGATTATTTTTTTGTAGATAGGCAAACATTTTATCGCCGAGATCACGTAACCCCATTTCACCATAAATTTCAGGTGCTGACGCCACGACTTCGGGTAACACCTTTTTCAAGGCAGTGTTGTTATCATAATGGCGTTTAAAGGAAAGTAACGTATTAACTAATGTTCCCCATTTTCCTTTGGTGATGCCCATGGAGAATAAGAACATAATCTGGAAATCCGTCGTTCTTGTTGGCACAATGCCATAGTGATTCAGCCATGCTGTCACGAGAGCGGCAGGAACCCCTGTATCTAATAGCTTTCCATCGTCTCCCATACCGGGAGCAAGAATACTCACTTTAATGGGGTCTAGCATGGCCCAATTATCAGGAATATCATTAAAACCATGCCATTTATCTTCAGGGTGCATTACCCAACAACTCTGTTCCCTCATCAATAATTCAACAGGTGCATCTTCAAAGGCGTATCGTTTCCCTGTTGCGGGGTCTTTCACCATCTCCTGATTCCAAGGTTTGAAAAACCATTCATCATCATTGAGAAACTCTTTATATAGGTAGGCTAAAGATTGCCTAAAGTCGATAGATTCTCGGATCACTTCATCCGTCAGTGAACGTCCACTATTGCCGTCCATCATGTCGGCAGCAATATCATTAGATGCACAAATAGCATATAGCGGTGAGGTTGTTGAGTGCATTAGATAGGCTTGATTAAAACGATTAAAGTCAATGGCGTTACGCCCGTTACGCACATGAATAAACGACGCTTGAGACAGCGCATTGAGTAATTTATGGGTGGAATGGGTAGCGAAGATAGTCGGCTCGTTTTCTGTCCGCTCTTCGTCACGCATGGCAAAGTGGTTACGATAAAGCGGGTTAAAGCGCGCGTAACCATACCAAGCCTCATCAAAATGAATACGGTCTAAAGAGCCATCGAGCAAATCTTGCACTTTACGTGCGTTATAGCAGACACCATCATAAGTACAGTTAGTCACCACACTATAAGCGGGTTTTTGCTTTACTTTACCTTTCGTTAACGGGTTAGCCGCGATTTTAAATTTAATCGCATCTGGGGTCATTTCTTTTGGGTAAATTGGCCCGATAATACCGTAACGGTTACGACTTGGGATCATATAAACGGGTTTTGCTCCCGTTAAAATCAAGCCCTGCTCGATCGATTTATGGCAGTTACGGTCAATCACCACCACATCATCATCGGTCATACAGGCCTGCATAATTGTCCGATTAGAGCCGGACGTACCGACCACCACGGAATAAGATTGGTCGGCGCCAAAAATGCGAGCGGCGTTCTTTTCACACTCACCAAATGCACCGGTATGATCCAGTAGCGATCCCACTGCCACCCGTTCAATACCAATATCTGTACGAAAGAGATTTTCACCAAAGAAATCATGGTAAATACGTCCAGCAGGCGTTTTGGTAAAACCAACACCTCCTTGGTGCCCCGGCGCTGCCCATGAATATTCATGAACATCACTGTATTTAATGAGGCTTTTCATGAGCGGCGGGAGTAGTTGTGAGCGATAACGTTGGATAGCGGCAAGTACTCGACCCGCAATAAAGTCGGCAGAGTCCTCCAATATCCATGCGAACTCGTCAACTTGCTCCATCATATTGCGGTCAAAGGCGACCAATGCCTCTTCACGGTCACTAAGCAAGAAAACCGGTACATCTTCTTGCCTTCGGTGTAATTGCGTAATTAAGCGATGTGCTTGGATTTGTTCGTCACGATCCGACATATCGCGACCGTATAACAAGCAATCAATACTGGTATTTGAACGGATATAAGCGAGGCCATCTTCAAAGTCACGAATAATGACAGTTTCCACATGCTCATCATTCAACTCACTGGCAAGTCTTGCTACGGCATGGCTAATCACGGAATCTTTATCCGTTAGCTCGGTATAAACAATTAGTGCCCTCATTAATAATGCCCCTATAAATTACGTCAAATTATTCACTCACTACATTAGTCTTAACGCAAATAGGTACTTTTTGCAAAAACAAGCGGATTACTAATTGATAAAAAACAGCTTTATTTTTATTCATCTAGCCTGTTGATCATGACTCGCGCATTCATCACCAACATTTTCGCCCGTGCTTCACGTTTTTGTAATAGCGCCATAAACAGCAGATCGGTTAAGGTATTTTGTGCTGTGCGTGAGGAAATCGATGAACTGCGCCATTCATTTTCTTCCGCGATACTCTCAAGCACATAATCAGCTAATTGAGCAAGCGGTGACAGCCGGCTACGGGTGATTGCAATCACATTCGCGCCTTGCTTACGCGCAATACTCGCGGCGGTCAGCATGTCTTTACGTTTGCCCGTAAAAGAAATGACAATCTGTGTATCTTGTGGGGTCAATGTCAACGCTGCAGCAATTTGCACATGATGATCGGACTCCACCAATGTGGTAATGCCTATCTTTTGTAATTTATAGCTTAAATCCTTCGCGGTTAACCCCGAGCCGCCAATGCCAACAATTTGTACACGCTGGGATTTATCAATGGCATCCACAATTTTTTCAAACAGTTTGAAATCGATATGGCGAGTTGTTTCAGTAATCGAATAATTTTTTTCTAATGCTAATTTTTGTGCAACTACCATCAAGTTATCATTTTGCGTGATACGGTTATGCAACGCCGTATGCGGATTGGCCTCATCAAATTGCTGCCGTCCGATGATCTCACTTAACGCTAACTTCAATGCTGGATACCCTTTGACACCGACTTTTTGGCTAAATTTCACCACAGCGGATTGGCTCACATTTAATGTTTCCGCTAACTGCTGTGACGATAAGCTCAGTACACGCTCTGGCTTCTCAAGAATAAACTGAGCGATCCTACGTTGGTTTTCCGCAAGTCTTGGCAGCAAACAAGTGATGGTATCCAGTAAAGTCATCCTTAATTCCTTATTTGTTGAATATAATAAAAAATAAATTATTCCTATTAGAATAACTTCATTACTTAGTTTTAATCCTTTAAATTCAATAAGTAATTTATTTAAGCAATCTAAATTATCCGAAAATATTCTTTCATATTGGCAATTCAGAATAGAGAACGCCGTGATCATTATCACATCACTGGAATAAATAATTCCTTAATATCGCCTCATTAACTGAGGTAGGAGTAATTTATTATGACCATTGACTTAAGCAGAATGGTAACTGAAAGCCGTAACGCCGCGAGCACCAATATCGATCAACTGTCGACCATCGATATGTTGCAAGTCATTAATAACGAAGACAAGCAAGTGCCTTTAGCGGTTGAGAAAGTCCTGCCGCAAGTTGCCCAACTTGTCGATAAGGTGGCCCAAGCATTTCTTAATGGTGGCCGCTTAATTTATGTTGGTGCTGGCACTTCTGGCCGTTTAGGAATTTTAGATGCCAGTGAATGCCCTCCTACCTACGGTACACCTCATGAGCAGGTGGTCGGCTTAATCGCTGGCGGTCACCAAGCTATTTTTCGCGCTGTGGAAAATGCCGAAGATAAGCCAGAGCTGGGTGAGCAAGACCTGCTTAATATCCAATTTAACGATAAAGATGTTTTAGTGGGTATCGCGGCAAGTGGGCGTACACCTTATGTACTCGGGGCACTGGCTTATGCGCGCAAGGTCGGCGCAGTTACCGCTTCAATCAGCTGTAATCCGAATAGCCCTGTCGCAAATGCTGCCGATATCGCCATCACCCCTATTGTCGGGCCTGAAGTCGTGACTGGCTCTTCACGTATGAAAGCAGGTACTGCACAAAAACTGGTGCTCAATATGATCACGACTGGCGCCATGATCCGTATCGGAAAGGTTTTCGGTAATTTAATGGTGGATGTCGAAGCAACCAATGCCAAATTGGTTGAGAGACAAGTCAAAATTGTCATGGAGGCAACTGAGTGTGACAGGCAAACTGCGGAGCTAGCACTACAACAATGCCAAAGACACTGTAAGACTGCAATTTTGATGATCTTATCTGGACTTGATGCTCAGGAAGCGCGTCAATTGCTATCGGACAACCAAGGTTTTATTCGTACAGCTCTTAATGTCGCAAAGTCCGTTTAATACACGGGAACTGATAGGGTAAATGGCATGGCTAAAATAACAAAAGAAATGATGCAGGCAATCCTGCAAAATGTCGGGGGTAGTGAAAATATTCGTCATGCAGGAAACTGTATGACACGTTTACGTTTGACCCTCAACAATGACCAACTTGTCGATAAAACAGCAATTAAACAGATCCCCGGCGTTCTTGGTGTGATTGAAAGTGAAGATCAATTGCAGATTGTACTCGGCCCCGGCAAAGCACAAACCGCCTCTGATCTCATGAATCAGCTCTTAGAAAGCGATGAATCTGGTTTCTTTTCTAACATCGATACATCATTAGAAAATAACTTAAATGCCCTCGCTTCATCCAATAAACAGCAAATGAAGCAAAAGCAAACAAGTGCAATTCATCGTTTTTTATCTAAGTTTGCGACCATTTTTACCCCTCTTATTCCGGGCTTTATTGCAGCAGGCTTATTACTCGGTTTTGCTACGTTAGCAACTCAAACCCTTTACCCTGGGGGTTTACCGAAGTCGCCTGAACAACAGACATTCGCAGTTCATCTGATCCTGTATATGTCAGTGTTTAGTAAGGGGCTATTTAGCTTTTTAAGCATTCTGATTGGTTATAACGCGCAAAAAGCATTCGGTGGAAGTGGCGTCAATGGTGCTATCATCGCTGCACTATTCGTCCTTGGTTATGACCCAAATGCCACTTCAGGGGTCTTTTCTGGAATGACCAACTTCTTTGGTTGGGATATCGACCCGCGTGGTAGCATTATTGGCGTGTTAATCGCTTGTATTTTCGGTGCATCGGTTGAAAAACAAGTCCGTAAAATCATTCCTTCTAACCTCGATATGATTTTAACATCAACCATCACGTTGCTTATTGTTGGTGCTGCCGCTTATGTTGTCATTATGCCACTAGGAAGCTGGTTATTTAATGGCATGTCATGGCTGTTTATGCACTTAAACGGTAATCCTTTCGGAACGGCAATATTAGCGGGTTTATTCTTGATTGCGGTGATGTTTGGTGTACACCAAGGGTTTGTTCCCGTCTATTTTGCCCTAGTGGATGCACAAGGCTTCAACTCCCTATTCCCTATTTTAGCAATGGCGGGGGCAGGACAAGTCGGTGCTGCATTAGCGCTCTATGCGAAAGCGAAGAAAGGCTCTATCTTACGTAATCAAATTCGTGGCGCTATCATTCCGGGTTTCCTCGGCATCGGCGAACCGCTGATTTATGGTGTCACCTTGCCTCGAGTAAAACCTTTTGTAACGGCTTGCTTGGGTGGTGCTGCGGGTGGTTTCTTCATTGGGCTAATCGCTTGGATGGGGTTACCTGTCGGGCTTAATACCGTATTCGGGCCATCGGGTCTTGTCGCCATTCCGCTAATGACATCAGCCCAAGGCGTATTTGCAGGAATGGCTGTGTATGTTGGTGGTATTGCTGTTGCTTATGTGTGTGGATTTATTTTCACTTACTTATTTGGCAGCAAAAATATCGATTTAACATAAAGCCAATCAATGCAATGGGGGGGTTATCTATCCCCCCTTTTTTATTCGAGCCAAATTAATGGCACACACGCCGCGGTTAATAGCCCCATCACTAAGTTAAAAATAAACCACGCTCTGCGACTTTTTAGAAAATGGCCGATCAATGCTCCGCCCGCCATCCAGATTAGCCCTGCCACAAAATTAACGGTAACCACCGCAATACTCATGATGATAATGGATTGCACAAACAGTTCTCCGGGTAGACTATAGCTCCCCACAGCACCTAACCCCATCATCCATGCTTTAGGATTTAAAAATTGTAACAAACCACCTTGATACCATTTGATATTTTTTGTTGCTGTCGTTTCTGTTTTTAGTGGCGAATAACGAGCCGTAGCGGTTTTCCATGCTAACCACAATAGGTACGTACTACCCGCGATTTTCATCGCCACATGCAAAGCAGGATAAAGCAATAAAAGCGCTGCAACACCGAAAGCGGAGAGGTAAAGTATTGATTGCATGCCTAACATAATCCCTAATAATAAGGGAATACTGCGACGAAACCCATAATTTGCCGTGCTTGATGTTAATAGCATGTTATTAGGGCCAGGTGTTATTGCTGCAATGAATAGAAATGTAAAAAGAGAAAAAACCAGCCCTAGACTCATTTATAATCAATCCTCAAAAATTGAGCATACTTGCATCATAAAAAAATAACAGTATGTTATGTGCCCTACAAGGGAATTACTAAATTAAATTAAGGCTATGTCAGAAAACTTTCGCCCTATTAATTGGGCTAAAAATCCACATCTTCAAACATTATTGCCAAGAATTTTTCGTAGAACGCCGAAAATCAAACCAATTTGGCAACGGCTAGAGCTACCTGATGGCGACTTTATTGATCTTGCATGGAGTGAAGCTCCCGAACAGGCAAGCAAAAAACCTCGTTTAGTCATCTTTCATGGCTTAGAAGGTAACTTTAAAAGCCCCTATGCGCATGGGATGCTTGAAAGTGCCCAAAAGCAGGGATGGCTGGGTGTGATTATGCATTTTCGCGGTTGCAGCGGCGAGCCTAACCGCCAAAAACGGATCTATCACTCTGGCGAAACCAGTGATGCACGTTACTTTTTGCATTGGTTAAAGCAGACTTGGGGGGATGTTCCGACAGCGGCTGTTGGTTATTCTCTTGGTGGCAATATGTTAGCCTGCTATTTAGCAGAAAATGGTGATGACGCCGATATTGATGCAGGTGTTGTTGTTTCCGCACCTTTAATGCTAGAGCCTTGCTCAATCCGTATGGAAAAAGGGTTTTCTCAATTTTACCAACGCTATTTACTTAATGGATTAAAGCGTAACGCAACACGTAAACTCGTTCGCTACCCGGGTTCATTACCGCTTAATTTGCTACAATTAAAGCAGCTAAAACGTATTCGTGAATTTGATGATGTGATCACCGCAAGAATTCATGGTTTTGAGAATGCGACTGACTATTACCAGAAATGCAGTGCATTACCAAGGCTGCCTCGTATTACAAAACCAACATTAATTATTCACGCAAAAGATGACCCTTTTATGGCACCTGAAGTCGTGCCAGATATCTCACGTTTACCTGCTAATATTGAATACCAAATGACAGAGCATGGTGGGCATGTTGGTTTTGTTAGTGGTAGTTTAAGAAAGCCAGAAATGTGGCTAGAGAAACGTATTCCACAGTGGCTAACACCGTATTTGGATAAACAATCATGATTATTCCTTGGAAAGATTTAGCACCTGAAACTTTGGAAAACCTAATTGAAGCTTATGTGCTCCGTGAAGGAACGGATTACGGCGAGCATGAAAAGACGTTACAGCAGAAAGTGGATGATGTGAAACGGCTGTTAGTTTCTGGGGAAATTGTGCTAGTCTGGTCAGAATTGCACGAATCTGTTAATTTTATGCCTAAAAATCAGTTTCGCCCGTAACCCCGTTTCGCTCATGGCTTAAACAGCGTGGACGTAACGCAACACAGGGAGTCCACGATGTCAAAAAAGCACCCCATTATTGCAATTACCGGTTCTAGTGGTGCTGGAACCACCTCAACAAGTCTGGCATTTCGTAAAATATTCCACCAATTAAATATTCAAGCCGCAACCTTAGAAGGTGATAGTTTCCATCGTTATACTCGGCCTGAAATGGACATGGCTATTCGCAAGGCGAGAGAGCAAGGCCGCCATATCAGCTACTTTGGTCCAGAAGCCAATGACTTCGCCTTATTAGAGCAGACACTGTTAGAGTATGGCTTACATGGTAATGGTAAATCGCGTAAGTACCTGCATACCTATGATGAAGCGGTACCGTATGGACTTCAACCCGGTACATTTACGCCATGGGAGTCCCTGCCTGCGAACAGTGATATTCTTTTTTATGAAGGCTTGCATGGCGGGGTGGTGACGCCAGAAAATGATGTTGCACAACATGTTGATTTATTGGTGGGCGTTGTACCAATTGTTAACCTTGAATGGATTCAAAAGTTGATCCGCGATACGACCGAACGCGGCCATTCACGTGAAGCCGTCATGGACTCCGTCGTTCGTTCAATGGGGGATTACATCAACTATATTACGCCGCAATTTTCACGTACGCATATTAATTTCCAACGCGTCCCCACTGTCGACACATCAAACCCATTTTCTGCGAAAGCGATCCCTTCACAAGATGAAAGTTTTATTGTGATCCGTTTTAGGGGGCTAGAACAAATTGACTTCCCATATTTACTGTCCATGTTAAACGGCTCATTTATATCAGCAATGAATACCATTGTTGTTCCTGGCGGTAAATTAGGCTTAGCCATGGAAATTAATTATGACACCTCTCGTTGAAAAATTAATAAAGCAGAAACACGATTAAGCGCCGATGATGCTTATTATTATTTAATAAATAAGCATCATGAATTAAAAAAATTATATAATTAATAAATAAATTATTGATTCTGGATTTCAAAACTGTGGGTAACTTTAACCGCTTTTTCTAACATTAAAGAGACTGAGCAATATTTTTCAGCCGAAAGTTGAACTGCACGTTCAACCGCTTTTTCCGTTAAATCCGTTCCAGTTACAATAAAATGTAAGTTGATATGGGTAAAATAACGTGGAGCTTCATCGCGGCGTTGTGAGGTTAATTTAACTTCACAACCTTTTACGTCATGGCGGCCTTTTTGTAGAATAGACACAACATCCACTGAACTACACCCCCCAACCGCCATTAACACCATTTCCATTGGACTTGGAGCTTTATCACCTGAATTGCCATCCATCATAACTTGATGGCCTGATGCTGATTCTCCTAAAAATGAGAGACCTTCAACCCATTTAACTCTTGCTTCCATATTTAATTCCCCTAGGAAAATATTTTCTAAAAGATAACATTGTTGCATAAATACTTTCAATCAAATAGCTGCTTTAAGATGCTGAACCGATAAAAGCAAGACTTTCTCGGTTGAATATGTTACAAACAAAGTTCCACCTGATAGGGTTAAGATCAAAACTCAAGGTTTCAATTGATAATATTATAGTGTTGGTATTAACTTGCTCTATAATGCGAATTAATATGCTAAGCTAGTGACTTTAAAAACCAGCCGTTCTCGTTACAATTAACTGAATGGCTGTATTAACATACAGAGGATAACGCTAATGGTTCTCGGCAAGCCACAAACAGACCCTACTCTTGAATGGTTTTTGTCACACTGCCATATTCATAAATATCCATCCAAGAGCACTCTGATTCATCAGGGTGAAAAAGCAGAAACCCTTTACTATATCGTTAAAGGCTCAGTGGCTGTTTTAATCAAAGATGAAGAAGGCAAAGAAATGATCCTCTCCTATTTAAATCAGGGAGATTTCATTGGTGAACTAGGGTTATTTGAAGAAGGACAAGAACGTTCAGCTTGGGTTAGAGCAAAAAGTGCCTGCGAAGTCGCTGAAATTTCTTACAAAAAATTCCGTCAACTTATTCAGGTCAATCCTGATATTCTTATGCGCCTTTCTGCGCAAATGGCAAGTCGCCTGCAAACCACCTCAGAAAAAGTAGGTAACCTTGCTTTCCTTGATGTGACAGGCCGTATTGCACAAACTCTGCTTAATTTAGCGAAACAGCCCGATGCGATGACGCATCCAGATGGAATGCAAATTAAGATCACTCGCCAAGAAATTGGCCAAATCGTTGGTTGTTCACGCGAAACCGTTGGTCGCATTTTGAAAATGCTAGAAGACCAGAATCTGATCTCCGCACACGGTAAAACGATTGTCGTGTACGGTACTCGTTAACCGATATTAGTCTCACCACTTTGGTAAGACCGCGATTGCATAATGGCTTTATATCTTTGATATAGAGCCATTTTTGCTTCAACATCACCGAAAACCAGAAAATAGCATTAATATCGTTATTTTATATTATTCATATCTACTAAAAAATAAAATCTAGAATAATTAATATACTATTATTTGAAGGTTTTATTAAAATGAAAATAAGTGAACATAGCCCATCCCTAAAATATATCAACCAAACAATCACGGCTCATGCAGAGATGCTAAAGCGTGGCAATATGACCCCTGAGACAATCTCTGAATCATGCCGGATAAAAAGAAATAATTTAGAGGCAAAATATAAGTTTCTTAACGAAACAAATAGCATTAAGCCAATATCAATCACCTTACCTACACCAGTAAAATTCGATGACAACGCATTTAAAGAGCGACAAGCTAAAATCGATGCGGCAATGAATATCGCCAATATCCTAAAGGAGAGTCAACTCCCTTCTCTGCCCTCATTATCGTTACCATTGAACTATTCATTAAAATCGAAGCATTCAGCAAATACGATTAAAGAGCATGACTGTAATATGAGTGGTAACCAGTCAGCTCATTCGCTAAATATACCTAGACCCACAACGGATCTTCGACAAAAACTTGAGCAGTTGAGATCTAAATGTGAGAGGGTTGCTGCTAATTTAGATGCTAATAGTTATTCTGCTGAATCACTAAAGGTGAATTCAATGATCCACCTGAAAAAATTAGAACTCAATGCAAGCCTTATTGGCACTGACTACTCAGAGCTGGATTTAGTATGGTATATGGATAAAAAAGCACAAACTCAATCCGAGAAAGAGGCAATAATTAAAAATTTCACGCCCCCAAAACCAATCGCACATCAAAAAGGAAGCCGAATTCCCCTCAAGATACCGACTATCACTCAGGAATTAGATCAACCTAGAAAAAAACGTTCCATTCATCAGGCTACTGACATTATTTCATCTCATTCTCAGGGCAAGGGGCGAGTGATTATCAATGGGCAGGTAAAAAGAGACCTGAGCGGAATGGCATTATCCCCTTCGACTGCCGATCCGCGCAAAACAAATATCGATAAAATGTCCAAGAAAGAAATTAGCATTAATCATACAAAAAATATCAATACAAAAAGTGCTAGAGCGTGTTGACCTTTGCTGTTTATTTTTTAATAAATCATATAGGGAGCCACATGACTGAACATGCTAAGGCGACCATGCTTTTATAATTGCTTGTTAATTTGTGATACCGAGTTACGACGGCTCGGTATTTCTAAATTTACAGGAAGGCATTTTCAACTACGTGCCAATATTACTTGTCCACAGCTCCTTAATTGAGACAGCGATAATTAGATTTTTAGCCCGAAAAATATAACGCTTGTTGCCGACATCCAGTGTGTGGGCTGGCTGAATCATGCCAATGAAGTTATTTATTGAATAAGTGAAATCAAATCTCAGTAGATAAAATTAACTACTGGTAACGGATTGAACAGTTAAGGATTTTTAAGTCTATAGTCGAGGTGATTGTACTGTAAAAACACAAACAGCTAAAGAACACGCGGTAAAATCAAGACAGTATACCATGGGGTACTTGCGCCCCCGCCCATAGCTGATTATTAGTGGTCAGTGGCAGAATGAGTTCGGGTTTACGGTAGGCAGTCACTTTACCCTCACACACCAAGCCGAGTCGTTGACTATCCGGCTGACTGATAATTTCAATCCTTCTTTATCTGCCATTGCGGCAATATCCACATACAGGCTCTTTTGTCACCCTCATATTCATATCTCGACTAACGGTAATAATCTTCATATGCTTACGAATAGTACCAACTTCAGCATGAGCAGAAGCCATATTTCCATTCGATACATATTTGCTAGGATTTTTTCTACTTTAGTTTCATTCTATCGTTAATTAACGTTGGACGATTTTTATCACCTAAAAAATAATCCGGTCTATTTCCTTGGTTAGTCTCTTTAAATATTTCCCCTGTTTCTTTATTTATTAATTCCGCTTTCACCTTCGGAATAGATGTATGTGTAGTGGCATAGTTAATTTGGCCACCTAAATAGAGCTGTTATTATACACTGCATAACTTAACAGGTGACATGTATAACAAAGCAAATTCGACGTAACTTCAGGGCGGAATTTAAACGAGAAGCGGCTCAGTCAGTTCACTCGACGGCTAACTAAACTGACCGTTGAAACAACATTAAATGTGGAATTAACTAAACACCTTGAGCATGAAAAAATCCCCCTCAATCAGGCTCTAATGATCCTGTGCGTAAAGCCATTTATTTAGCGATTGAATCGGTCTCTAAAAAGTAGAGTATGCCAATTCAAAACGGGAAACAGGCAATGAGCCGTTTTATTATTGTATTTAGTGACCGCCTAGATGGTCACCTTTAATGAAAGGCAAATACACAAAATTATTTATAGGGTCAAAAAGACTCAAAGAGGTATTAACCTCTTTGAGTGTTAAAAATGTATTTATTTCAGAATACGTTCAATCGCTTTTTCTAATTTCAACATACCACTATTAATTTCTTCTTCCGAAATAATTAACGATGGCGTAAAACGTAATACATTAGCGCCAGCATTAAGCATCATTAATCCTTCATTGGCACAAGCTTGTAAAATATCTTTCGAACGATCTTTTAATTCCCCTTTAAGCTCTGCACCAATTAATAGCCCCATACCTCTAATTTCAGCAAAAATATTATATTTCTCATTCAGCTTATTCAAATGAGCAACAAATAATTCACGACGCTTTGTCACACCATCAAGTACCTCTTTTGTATTGATAATATCAAATGCTGCATTACCAACCGCACAGGCTAATGGGTTACCACCATAAGTGGTACCGTGAGTTCCCAACCCCATAGCTTGCGCAATTTCATGGGTTGTTAACATTGCACTGATAGGGAAACCGCCACCTAAAGCCTTAGCTGTAGTCAGAAATATCCGGGTGTCACGCCGTAGTGCATATAAGAGAATAACTGCCCAGTGCGCCCCATACCCACTTTGTACTTCATCAAATACCAGTAATGCATTGTTATCATTACATAGCTTACGCACACCTTGCATAAACTCTTGCGTGGCAGCAGTCACACCACCTTCCCCTTGAACAGGCTCTAATACCACCGCACAGGTATTTTCATCTATCACCGCTTTCACGGCATCGAGATCATTAAATGGCACATGAATAATATCAGCAGGTTTCGGCCCAAAACCATCCGCATATTTCGCTTGGCCTCCAACTGAAACCGTAAAGAAAGTACGCCCGTGGAAAGCTTGTTTGAACGCAATAATTTTGGTTTTATATGGGCTGTGCTTGGTAATGGCATAATGGCGCGCTAACTTAAACGCAGCTTCATTAGCTTCCGCCCCTGAATTGGCGAAGAACACTCGCTCAGCAAACGTCGCATTGATCAGCTTCTGTGCCAATCTTAAGGTTGGCTCATTAGTAAAAATATTACTGACATGCCATAGTTTCTCACTTTGCTCACGAACAGCAGCAACTAATGCGGGATGACAATGGCCTAATGCCAATACCGCGATCCCACCAGCAAAATCGATATATTCTTTACCTTGCTGATCCCAAACTCGGCTACCTTCCCCACGGACAGGAATAAATTCCGCTGGAGAATAAATAGGTAAAATAACCTGATCATAAGTTTGCCGATTTACTGCTTGTGGTTCTTTCATACCCCTCACCTGCCTTATCCAATGCCTAAGTGAAAATATAATCATTAAATATGAATAAAAAATCACAAAAGAGCAATAGCAAAGCGAGTGATGGGGATGAATTTATTTTTTTATAGATACAGTGAGTAACTAATATTTTAAAAAATTATTCAACAATTCATGGCCTTGTTCACTCAGAATACTTTCTGGGTGAAACTGAACCCCCTCAATTGGCAGAGTTTTATGACGTATTCCCATAATTTCATCTACGTCACCGTTATTCAGTGACCATGCGGAGACATCAAAAGACGCTGGTAATGTTTCTGCGGCAATAACGAGAGAATGATAACGTGTAACTGTTAGTGGCCGATTTAAACCTTTAAATACCCCTTGGTGGTTATGATGAATAGCCGATGTTTTGCCATGCATCACTTCTCTAGCCTTCACAACCGTTGCACCAAAGGCTTGACCGATCGCTTGATGACCAAGACAAATGCCTAAGATAGGGATTTTCCCTGCAAAATATTTAATTGCTTCAAGAGAGATCCCTGCCTCATCAGGCGTACAAGGGCCTGGTGAGATCACTAGGTGTGTAGGCGCTAACAACTCTATCTCTTCGATAGAAATTTCATCATTACGTTTAACGAGTACTTCCGCCCCTAATTCACAGAAGTATTGATATAGGTTATAAGTAAATGAATCGTAATTATCAATAAGTAAAAGCATAGTAGCCTATCCGACTGATTTTTATCATTATATGTTATATTCCCATACACAGTTTTTTGCGCTTAGCAATCAGAACTCTGACTAAAAAATAGCAAAAAATAGTCGGGGGCAGGTATCATAACACAGCCGAAGCAGGAAAATAGCCTATTTAAATCAAGTAATCTGATTTACTGAAGCCAGTTTCCATATAAAAATCATGGAATTATATTCACATACTGATAACAAGTTATTCTTAATTAATAAGAATAACAACGTTCCATTCTACATCTATTCATACAATTGCAAGACAACCGCTTAGGGCATGGCGTTTCATACCCTAAATCTGTTTATCGTTGAAAAACCCGCTTACCGTTTACAAAGGTTGCTTGTATTTCGCCTGCTGTATCACAGAGCGTTAAATTCGCTTGCTTGTTGGGGGCGATTGATCCCAGACGATCCGCAATACCTAATGCTTTTGCTGGATATAAACAGCCATGTAACCATGCTTGTGCGAATGATATGTCGCAAGCTTGCTGCAATGTTTTCACTCCTTGTTCGAGGGTTAAGGTACTCCCTGCGAGGCTACCACTTTCTGTTCTGACAACCCCCTTTTTCATCTGCACAGTCATTTCACCGAGAGAGTATTCACCATCAGGCATGCCAGTAGCACGCATCGCATCTGTAATCAGTAGTAACCGCTCCCCACAGCAGCGGTAAACCACTTTGATAGCGGCAGGATGTACATGATGACCATCACAGATTAATTCAACCTGACATTGGTCGTTGGTTAAGGCTGCACCGACCATGCCTGGCTCACGATGATGTAGGCCATTCATGCCGTTATAGCAATGAACAACCCCATCCGCACCTTGATTTAGCCCATCCTGAGTCAATGCATAATCCGCACTGGAGTGGCCAAGCATGACACGGATCCCTTGTGATTTTTAACCAAGGTATTAGTTCAAGAGAGGTTGGATGCTCGGGTGCGAGAGCTACACATTTTAAACTTCCTTCAGCAAGTGATATCCATTGCTGTAATAGGGCTTTCTCAGGTTGGTGCAATAAGCTTTCTGGGTGAGCTCCTTTATGTTGGGCCGTAAAAAATGGCCCTTCAAGATAACTTCCTAGAATTTCGGCGCCATCTACCCCTTGCTTCTGGCTATCTTTCACTTGAACCAATGCCCGCTCAATATCTTTATGCTGGGCGGTCACTGTTGTTGCTAAAAATGCGCCAACGCCTTTCGATGCTAAGAAACGAGATATATTATTGAGCGATTCATGGGTCGCATCCATCACATCGGCACCAGCACTACCATGAATGTGGGTATCAATAAGTGCAGGCAATAATGTGAATGGCAATAGCTCTTCAGCAGACTGCGTATTCGGGATAACGTGTTGGATACACCCATTATCATTCAATACGACTAAAACATTATCAGCCCACCCAGAAGGCAATAATGCCCTACGAACATATATCTGTTTATCTGATTTCATCATCTTACATCCTATCAGTGCCCCTTGTATGCGTCAGTAAACACGTCTTACATCATACCTGCACTGCCACAAATATTGATTTTACTTTCAACGACTTTACGCATTGCCTCTTTACCTGGTGTAATATATTTACGAGGGTCATTAGCGTCTGGGTGCTCAGCAAAATGCGCTTTGACAGCATCCGCAAAAGCAATTTTTAAATCTGTTGCCACATTCACTTTGCACACACCAAGTGAAATCGCTCGTTTAATCATCTCTTCAGGGATACCAGAAGCACCGTGTAGGACCAAAGGAATATCGACTTGCTGTTTAATCGCCGCTAAACGCTCAAAATCAAGGTGAGGTTCACCATGATATAAGCCATGGGCGGATCCTATCGCGACGGCCAATGAATCAATACCTGTACGCGTGATATACTCTTTCGCCGCCATAGGATCAGTATAGAAGCTATCTTTGCTATCAACGACTAAATCGTCCTCTTGCCCCCCTAATCGCCCTAACTCCGCCTCAACGCTGACATCATAATTTTGGCAATATTTCACGACTCTACTGACGGCTTCGATATTCTGTTCGAAAGCAAAGTGAGAGCCATCAATCATCACAGAACGAATACCGGCACGTACTTTATGGCAAATATCGTCATACTCCTCATGGTGATCAAGATGTAATGCAATCGGTAAGTGATTCACTCGTGCAGCTTCACGACAAATCGATACCATGTATTCCAATCCTGCATAAGTAAACGTGCTCGGTGTTCCTGCTAAAATAACGGGGGATGACATTGCTGCTGCTGTTTCGACAACAACTTGAACAGTTTCAAGGTTATGTACATTAAAAGCGGGAACTGCATAACCATTACGTTGTGCTTTTTTCAACATTTCACGGTTAGAAATTAAATACATATGCTCTCCTTAAATGCCATCATCATGAGCAACAGATTGTTTTTCACGTTGCTGCTCATGCCACAAACTGGTTAAACCCCGATGCCCACACTCCAATGCCATATCGCGGAATTCTGTTACTGACATTCCATCCCTCTCCAGCATCATTTCTGCGACCATTTGCATATTGGTTCCAGTGATAACTTGGTAGTTTTGATTTTCCAAGGCCATCAATGACGCTTGCCGAAATGGTGAGCCACCTAATAAATCTGTTAAAAAAACGACACCATCACCTTGATCACATTGCTGACTTGCCTTTCTTAATGCTTGTTGAAGCGAATCGGTACACATTCCCTCAGGAAAATCTATCGCAACACATTGTTCTTGTGGGCCAATAACCTGTTGTACTGCTTGTAACAGGCCACTCGCAAAACCTCCATGGCCTGTAATGACGACACCTAACATTTGCCATTCCTCTTATAAGAATCCAACTAATTTACCAAGCACGCCAAATACCACGGTGACACCAATTAATTTCACAGGTGAAAAACCTTTTTTCATTAGCCAGTAGACAAGTAACGTAAAGCTTAATGGCAATAAATTTGGCATCAGTTTGTCTAAAACGTCTGTCTGTAAAGCCACTTTTGCTTCACCAGCCGTCATGATTAGTGGTGTAGAAAGATGCACATAAGAGGCAACTAGGGCGCCGATAACCGTCATTCCAACAATAGAAGCGGCATGTGAGATATTTTTGGTATGTGCTTTTAGCATGGTTATCGCTTTTGTTCCCGCGCGATAACCATAATGAGCCAGTCCAAAACGCAATGCGAAATGCACGATATTGAACATAAGCAGAAAAATAATCGGCCCAAATAAACTGCCTTGTAGTGCGAGTGATGCCCCAATACCAGCACAGATGGGCAATAAGGTTAGCCAGAACAACGCATCGCCGATGCCGCCTAGCGGCCCCATTAACGCTATTTTCACTGCACGAATGGTGGAAATCTTCTCCTTGCTACGCTCCATCGCGAGCACTAAACCGGATAAAAATGTCACATCAAATGGATGCACATTGATAAATTCCATGTGCATTTTCATAGAATTAGATAAATCTTCCGGTTTTTTATGAATTTTACGTAACGCTGGGATCAAGGTATAAAGCCAACCGCCAGCTTGCATACGTTCATAGTTAAAAGAAGCTTGTAGTAATAGCGAACGCAGTGCCATAACGTTAATATCACGGTGAGTCAGTGCTGTTGCAGGTTCGCTATCAAGGTAATCATCACGCTCAACCTGACTAGTTGCCATCGCTTGAGCCATTCGTTGCTCCGCTTTTGCTGCCAGAGCTTCATCATTGTCATTAAATGCCATCATTCATCTCCTGAGCAACTTTAGGTGAGCTGCCGTTATCATTGTTGTCATTACGTGTGCGGTTGAAGAAATCAATCAGTGCGATTGCAAACGCGCCAAGTGCGACCGCAATAATGGGCATATTCAGGAAAGTCACTGAAATAAAACCAAGAATAAAATAGGCAACATACGTCTTTTTCATCATGATTTTCATCAGTAGTGAGAAACCAATCGCAGGCATCATGCCCCCCGCCACAGCTAAGCCATCCAATAGCCATTGAGGTGCTTTTTGTACCATGGCGCTTGCGGCATCAGCACCAAAGTAGATGGGTAAGAAAGCAACAATAAAGTAGAAAGAAAACAGAATCAGGATCCCAAAATAGTTCACCATCTCAATACCGCGCCAATTGAGCTTTTTCACCATTTCGTCACATTTATGCATCATGGGTGAATAGAGTGTGAACAGTAATGTGATACAGCCTTGTACCGCGATAGAAAACGGTACAGCAATACCGATAGCAACTTTAGGATCCGCATGTGTCATGATGGCAAATGTCGTGCCAATAATACCGCCAATCACGACATTGGGTGGCTGAGCACCAGCAAGTGGCACCATCCCCATCCAAACCAGCTCTAACGTTCCTCCGACTAATAACCCCGTTTGCACATCACCTAAAATCAATCCAACAATAGGCCCAATAACCACAGGTCGATGGAAGTGTGTCAAACCATTAAATAAATCGACTCCCGCGATCCCAGCAATCAAAGCGATAAGTAGTGCGTCAGTCATCATACTGACCTCCTTAGCTAATTAGCTTAGAGACGGCTTCCCCCGCCTCATCAGGTACACGACGAATTTCACAAGTGATCCCTAATTTTTCTAATTCGCGGAATGCATTAATATCGCTATCATCCACAGAGACCGTTTTATGAATTTGTTTTTTACCTTCGATAAAGTGCATATTGCCAACATTGACAAATTTGATAGGAACTCCACCTTGAACTAGGGTGAGTACATCTTGAGGCGTTTTACAAACGATAAAAATCTTTTGTCGATCCGCAGCCTTATGGATCACATCAATGGTTTTTTGCAGCGTAAAATAGCGAGTTTGTACACCATCGGAAACCACCATATCCATCAAAGATTGAGCAACGGGATCAACGGCGGCTTCATCATTTGCAACAACCACTAAATTAGCACCAAGAGAATTTGTCCAAGTCACGCCAACTTGACCATGGATCAAACGATTATCGATACGAGTCATCAATATATTTGGGGTAGACATACTCACTCCTATTATTATTTTGTTGATTTGTATGGGTATAGCTGAACACCTTTAACAACACGATTCACTTCCCCCGTCGGACAAGGGTTATCCGGTGATAAACCATGATTGAGAGAAGCTTCAAATGACAAAAGCTGTAAAAAGACGAGATAAGGAAATATCAACCAAATATCATTGAGTGGGCTATCAAGCACGACGGCCTGCTCTAAAGGTAAACTACTCAATGCCACAATGTGTTTTGCCCGCTGGTCATGTTTCAGCTCATTGAGCAAATCTATATCATAGTGACGGCAATACTCTTCGGCTGATAACATCACTATTACCAATGTTTCTTTATCAATCATAAATTTAGGGCCATGGCGAACCCCTAATGTTGAATCAAAGCGCGTTGCAACTTTCCCCGATGTGAGCTCTAACATCTTCAGCGCCCCTTCTTCGGCAATCCCCGTAAAACAACTTGAGCCAAGCACAACCATTCGACTAAAACCATTTCCTGTCATGCCTTGGATCATCGGCAACCATTGTGGAATGCCGGTTTCTGCAAGTGTGGCAATCTCTTCAACATAACTACGTGCTTGAGTAAAATCTTGAATACCAAATAGTAATAATGTCGCTAATGTCATACAGCTAAAGCTTGAGGTCATGGCAAAGCTGCTGTCATGAGAACCATCGGGCATGATTAAAGAGCAAACATGCTTTTTCCCTTCCGCATAACGTGCCAAAGCGCCATCTGGATTACAGGTCAACATAAGGTGATAAACATCGTCGAGTAGCTCATCTGCCAGCTCTACGACACCAACACTTTCAGGACTGTTACCCGAGCGAGCATAAGAAACTAATAATGTCGGTTTATGTTTATCGAGGTAATGCCAAGGTGTTGGTACAATATCGGTAGATGCATACGCATGTACGTCTAATCCACAATATTCACGTAACCAAGGTGCCATGGCTTTCCCTGCAAAGGCAGACGACCCAGCACCACATAACACAATTTGTAAACCCGGCTTGGCGAGCAGTTCAGATAAAAACGGTTGCCATTGCTCCGATTTAGCCGCTAACTCCCGATATAATTCACGCCATAAGCGGGGCTGATGAGTAATTTCTTGTGCAGTAAACAGAGCGCCGTGCTGCTCTAACCATGATTGTGAATATGACAATATTTCCTTCATGCCACCGCTCCTTTTGACTGTGATTCACATGCCAACGCATATTGAAGTAATACGCTTCGAACCTTATCCATGACCCACGCTTTTGGGTCATTCTCTAAGTCACCGACTTTAACGGCTTCGGCCTGCTCTGGTAGGTATTGGCTCAGCATCGAAATCGGTACTGGGTTTTGCCGTAAATTGTCCAATAATTTCGCCACTGCTTTTTCAACTTCAGGCTCCGCCCAGTAATAGCGAATACGGTCACTTAAGCTATATTGTCTGTCGATGTATTGCTGATGAGCACTCCCTTTGTAATAAGGGCTCCAACGCTCTGGCTGCTCATTCATAATTTGTTCGAGGGTTGCGTGTAAATGGGCAGCATCACGCTCACCATTCCATTCACGATCTAATTTATCGAGTGCAAATAACCCTTCACGTAAAGCAAACGTTAATGCAGGGCCAACTTTTAAGATCGCAAAATGGTCGCGGACTAACTGACGATATGCCTTTAGTGCTTGGTAATCGGTAGAGTGTGCTTCATAAACAAGATGGGGAACTGATTCGATAAATTGGCTAAGTGCTTTCGCTTTTTCAGGTTGATAATGTTCAACCATTGTGATGATCAAATTCGACCCCTGGCTGCACAACCAAGGCAATCACTCGGGGCCACACATCGGCTAACCCATGCTCTTGCCATTTATTTTTATGGATAGACAATGTGGTTTTAGCAGCTTCGGGCGATGTTACTTGTAATCCATCCATCGATTCTTTCGCACCGCCCGGCACAGGAACTTCTGTGCCAATAACATAAACAGGGGCTTCACCACCATGATCTTGCCAGCTACGTTCAGCCACTTGGCATAGCCTTGCCGCACGGGAAGCGACAACGTCATCGCTCAAAGGAATAGGGTCATCAGCACAAGACATTGAACAATCAAGGTGAATTTTACGAAAGCCTGCCGCAACATAATCATAAATGAGTGTTTCTGATAGTTGCATCGCCTCATCAGCGCAACGGTTTTGCCATGCATTAGGGCCTAAATGATCGCCGCCTAACCACACTTTTTCACGTGGGAAAGCCAATCGATCGGCGATTTTCCATACCATTTCACGAAAATCGCAAGGAAGCATACCGGTATAGCCACCGAACTGGTTAACTTGGTTAGAAGTGGCTTCAATTAATACTGAAGAGTTACGTTGTTTAGCAAAACGAATCGCACTTTCTAGAACCCAAGGGTGTGCGGAACAGACAGAGTAAACCCCAACGTCCTCGCCAGATTTATGGCGATGGATCAGCTGTAATAGCGGCTGCATAATATCTCCAAATAACTCAGATATGATTAAAAACGTTGCGTTTTTAATTAAGAATTAAAATAGATATGCCTTATTCATCAACAACAATGACTTCTACACCAAATGCCGTTAAAGCTTGGCGATAATGAAGTGGAATGCGGCTATCAGTAATAAGACGATGGATCAGTCTAGCTTCGCGTATTAAACAAAAACTCTTTCGCCCAAATTTAGTGCCATCTGCTACAGCGATAATTTGATGTGCCACATCACACATCACACGGTTGAGATGCGCTTCTCCGCTATTCGGTGTGGTGATCCCAGCTTCAAGATCAAAGCCATCTACCCCAAGAAACAACGTATCAAAACGGTACTGTGATAACTGCTGTTCGGCGGCAGGACCATAAAGGGAATAAGAATTTTTGCGTACGTGTCCACCAAGAACCATAACATCTACGCTGTCGAAACCGGCCAGTTCGTATGCGATATTGAGAGCATTAGTCATCACGACTAAATCACGGTGGTGTTTTAAAAAAGGAACGATTTCTGCTGTTGTTGAGCCTGAATCAATGATGAGAGAATCCCCATCATTCACAAATTCCGCCGCTTTTTTGGCAATACGAGTTTTAATTTCTCGATCCATGCGGCCTTTCACTTGTAACGGTCTATCAAAAGCAAATTTATGATTCACCATTGCACCGCCATAAGAGCGTAAGGCACAACCCTTTTTTTCCAGATAACGTAAATCATTACGAATAGTGACGCTAGAAACATTAAACTGTTTGCTTAAAGCATCGACACGAACACTCCCTTCTTGGCACAACATATCCATGATGCATTCACGTCTTTTTACGGTATCTGTACTCATGTTTATCACTCCGAAAAACATCACCTTGTTATCACGATTGACCATGCTAACAACATATCTGAATTACAGCAGAGTGAGCCAATCGAAAATGTGATCCTTGTTAAAGTTCATTTTTAGAGCAAAAAACCTCAAAAAACCTTTCGATTCCATTCAAATCGAAAGTCATCACTTTCAATTGATTGACTTATTTTTTCATGCAAATGCCTAGCAAAGGCCAATATTTAAGTTAGTAAATCTATTAACAACGAAACACAAAGAAAAAATGTCAAACAAACCGTTTTCAAACCGCGCGGTGAGCAAGATCACAAAATTGAATTTATGTAAAAATAACTAGCAGGTTAATAAGAAGAAAAGAATGAAAAAAGAGAAGAGAAAAAGAAAATAAATTCTAATTAATGAGGAAATATACTCTGTGAGTACATCACTACATAAATAGCACTCACAGTGATACAGCCTTATACATGAAAAATAATATATGTGGGTAAATACTAGCGACCTACCCACTCTATCTATTATGGCTTTTTAATGACTTCCGCAGAAATAATTGATATTGGTTCAACAGGCACATTTTGATATGGACCAACATTCTCTGTTTTTACTTTAGAGATTTTATCCACTACATCCATGCCTTTTACCACTTTACCAAAAACAGCGTAACCAAAATCACGTTGACCGTGATCTAAGAAAGCATTGTCAGCGACATTAATAAAAAACTGGCTGGTCGCACTGTCTTTATTCGCTGTACGTGCCATAGAAATGGTTCCACGTAAATTGCGCAAACCGTTATCTGCTTCATTTTTAATTGGAGCACGAGTCTGCTTTTGCTGAAGATCTTTGTTAAAACCGCCACCCTGGATCATAAAACCAGGAATAACACGGTGAAACGTTGTTCCGTTGTAATAACCTTCATTCACATATTGTAGAAAGTTCTCAGTGGTCACAGGTGCTTTTTTATTATTCAGTTCTAATTCAATATTACCTGCTGAGGTGACTAATTTAACATACGTTTCACCCGCAGCTAATGCTAGAGAAGATGCGCTGATAGCACAGACCGCCAGTAAAGGCACAAAAATTCGTTTTAACATTCAAGATCCCTTTCGCTATAGCTAAATGACTTAATTATACTCGAAATAGTTCGAGGTGCAGCTAAGCGCATAAGCAAATATGTGACTCATGTGAATAGACATAGCCAACAAAGCTGCAACTGGAAGTATGACGAGTACAATTCACCAATTCTAGAGCTAAGCTGAATATATTGCTAAAGATTTACCTTTATTTACGTCAGATAAGCGAGTAATCATCAAAAACTGTCAGATGACGCCCAATATGTACGTAAAATCGTTGTTTCAAAAGCAAACAGCTACTGCTCTATCGCAATTTTGGCTTTGTTTGTCTGCCACCAGTCGCTATAATCCCTCAGCCTCAAAAGGTCAACTCAGGGAGAACAACCTATGACAATCAAAAACCATAACTACCATATGACAAAATTTGTCATCAGTGCACCCGATATCCGTCATCTACCAAAAGATACGGGTATAGAAGTTGCCTTTGCAGGCCGCTCCAATGCAGGTAAATCCAGCGCACTAAACGCGCTTACACAACAAAAAAGCCTTGCTCGCACCAGTAAAACGCCTGGACGGACACAGTTAATTAACCTGTTCGAAGTGGAAGAAGGCATTCGTCTTGTCGACTTACCGGGTTATGGCTATGCCGAAGTGCCGGAAGAGATGAAACGCAAATGGCAAAAAGCGCTTGGTGAATACCTACAAAAAAGGGAGTGTATTAAAGGTCTTGTCGTATTGATGGATATTCGTCATCCACTAAAAGACCTTGATATGCAAATGATTGAATGGTCTATTGCGATGGAAATTCCTGTATTAGTCCTTTTGACTAAGGCAGATAAACTCGCTTCTGGCGCACGCAAAAAACAATTAATGGAAGTCCGCCAAGCACTCTCTCCATTAGGGGGAGACGTCGAAGTCGAATATTTTTCAGCATTGAAAAAAATCGGTATTGATAAATTGCGTCTCAAACTTGATAGCTGGTATAGCACGCCAATTTGATCCATTTCGATCCTTGTGCGTCACTCGGCGCACAACGGCAAGCACGATAACTTTACACAAATTTTGGATAAAAAAATGCTCCAGTCAAAATTTTGACTGGAGCAGCTAATATTCAGCTAAATCCGATTACGTGAAGTAAAAGGTCTGAAAGATAGAACATCTTACCTCTGTACCCTACGCCTTATACTTTACTTGATTTTTTACGCGAAAAAAAGCTTTTCTGTAATTTTTTTTCAATGCTTACTACGATTCAGCGAATAAAACATCATAATAATAGCCAGAAAACGTATTTTTATTACATATTTATGAGAGCCAAGTCGCATTAATATGTAATGTAAATTTTTTATCTCATTAGGTAATAACGCGTATTTTGTTCAAATAACAGACAGAAATAAGCTTTATCGCATCTATATGGCAACATGCGATAAAGAAAATAAGAAGAGTGTTTTATCGAATCGGCGAATAGGTTGACGCCATTATTGATGACTCAGAGAATAAGCAAGCTCGCCTCTATTGTTTTATATCCGCTGATGACAATGCGCTTTCGGGAAGTAATGCTCCGCCATCAACGACAATAGTCTGTCCTGTCATATATCCCGCGGCTTGTGAGGCTAAAAATACCATAGCGGCAGCAATATCTTCTGCTTCCCCTAAACGCCCTAGTGGTACAGCACGAGCAATCCTTTGATTCAATTGCTCATCCCCTAAGTTTTCCATCGCAGGTGTTCGTATCATCCCCGGCTCAACGCCATTCACCGTTATCCCAAAAGGAGCCAACTCCAATGCGGCTGACTTAATAAAACCATTAACCCCCGCTTTAGAGGCGGCATAATGCGCAAGCCCTGGGTAAGCGACTTTAGGACCAGTGACAGATGAGGTGATTAAAATACGCCCTCTTCCCTGCCTTTTCATAATCGGTTGAGCAGCTTGAGCCAAATAAAAAGGCGCCATTAAATTAACACTCAGTGTCTGTTGTAATAAAGCCTCATCAATTTGCATAAATTCTGTTAGCGGAAAATAAGCTGCATTATGGATAACAACATCTAATTGATGATATTCGCGATCTATTTTTGCAACCAATGCTGTTATTTGTTGCTGCTTTGCACAGTCACAACCTTCCGCCTGAACGTTAAACCCTTTTGCTACTAATGAAGCTGCGGCTGCTTGCGCCTTTTGTAACTGCAAATCAGCCATAATCACGCAAGCCCCTAATTGAGCAAAGGCTTCAACAATCGCTAAACCAATACCTTGAGCCCCACCAGTAACTAGCACGACCTGCCCTTGAAATGCAGTTGGAGAAAATAAGCGTTCCATGATTAATCCTTTGGCTCTGAGATAAGCCTGTCGCCATAAAAGATATTACGTTACATGAACGCTATATTGAGGTAAAAAAATGTACTGTGACAATCGTTCTTAGGTAGTAAATGCACATTACGTTCGACAGTAAAATAATCTCATTTTTTACACTAACTTAATCAAGTTAGCTCATATAGCAAAACATATACATTAAATTAAACTTTTAAATGTGGTTTTTTATATTTACATTTTAATGGCTGAGCTATAATTTAATTAAAACCTCTTTCTTAAATCCCATTTAGACTAAACTGTAAAAAATTAATTAGGAATTAATAATAATGAATAAAATAATTAAATTATTTATTTTAATAAGTTCAATAATTATAGGTTATAATTGTAACGCAGAGGATTTATTGCAAGTTTATAAAATAACGAAAGATAACAACCCCACATTAAAAAAAACAGAAAGTGAACGTTATCAAGCCTATAAAAAAATAGATGAAGAGCGTAGCTCATTACTCCCTCAATTAAAATTAAAAGCTAATTCAAACTATAAAAACAATGATGGTACAGATGATAATAAAAATATTAAAAACACCGAATTATCTCTACAAATGACACAATCTATAATTGATATGTCTAAGTGGAAATCACTATCTATTCAAGAAAAACATGCAGCTATTTCAGATATTAACTATCAAATAAGCCAGCAAGATCTGCTGTTAGAAACGGCTATCTCTTACTTTAATATATTAAAGTCTATTGATGCCCTCACTTACATAAAAGCCCATAAACTCGCGGTTTATCATCAGTTAGATCAAACCACACAACGCTTTAATGTAGGGCTAACGACCATCACTGACGTACAAAATGCGAGAGCTAACTATGACAGTATCATTGCTCAAGAGGTTCTAGGTTACAACGAATTGAAGAATTCAGTTGAGGTATTAAGAAAAATCAGTGGAGTACGATATACTCAATTAGCAAAACTCAATATTAATAAGTTACAACTCACCAAACCAGATAATATCACATTTCTACTTGAAAATGCGCGAATTAAAAACCTGAGCTTATTAAAAGCTCGCCTGTCACAAGAAATATCAAATGATAAAATATCCCTCGCCAAAAGCGGGCATTTACCTATAGTCACTTTAGATGCTTCTACAGCCATCAATAACACTCGGCTAGATAAGAATAGTATCGAAAGCCAGCATAAAATAAATAACCATTCAGGGAAAAACAATGCAGCCCTCTCGTTAAATTTACCAATCTATCAAGGAAATACGGTTAATTCTCAAGTTAAGCAAGCTCAGTATGGTTTTGAGGCTGCAACAGAGCAACTTGAAAGTGATAATCGAAACGTCATCCAGCAAGTTAACTCTTCATACAATAATCTATTGTCGTCAATAAGTAGTATTAATGCCTATAAGCAACTAATCATTTCAACACAAAGCTCATTAGATGCCACAGAAGCGGGTTATCAAGTAGGAACACGCACTATTGTCGATGTACTATCTGCAACTGCCGCCCTCTATCAGTCGAAAAAAAATTTATCGAATGCCCAATATGATTATTTAATCAACCAATTAAAAATGGAATATTTACAAGGTTCCTTAAACGAAAATAGCATTCAGCGTATCAATAAAATGCTAGGCAATGAAATATCAATTTATGAACCAACAATGCAATAATTAGCATTCGAATTATTTAATATTAAATAATTTATTTTAATTAAAACTTAATAAATTTCATTTTTATCACTCATCATTTTCTATGCCATTATTGATTTTAAAGTAAAAATGAGCTCAAGGAAATAAACAGTGAAAGTAAATGAAATCTATTGCATTAAAAATGGAGAAGCGTTAATCATTTCTCCTTCACCACAAAAAAGGAAAATAACCATTCCAAAATTGATGGCATCGAGTAGAGGGCAAAAAACAAAAGCCCATCACCGTCTAGATATCAATGGAAAGCAAGTTGCAATTGCTGAAGTTGATACACGTTATAATCAATATGGAGTTACTTTAATCAGTATATCATCTTGGTCTGGAATTATTGAGCCTAATACCCAAATGAAAATCATGGCTAGTGAAAGAACATCCAAATATTCATCTGTACTTAGTTATGTATTAGTATTAATAGAATAATATATAATTTCACAATAGATAATATGACTAAATAAAACTGAGTCGAATTAAGCATTATCCGACTCAGTTCAGACTCTAACTAGTGGGCTTCATCCCAGTTATCACCAATACCGACATCAACCTTCAACGGTACATCAAGTTGCATACTTTGTTCCATCAACTCACGTATTTTGGTGGTCACACTATCAAGCTCTGACTCTTTGACTTCGAAAACTAATTCATCATGCACCTGCATTAGCATGTCTGCATGCGGTTTTTCGGCCTGTAACCAAGCATCCACCGCGATCATCGCTTTCTTGATAATATCTGCTGCCGTACCTTGCATCGGTGCGTTAATAGCCTCACGTTCAGCCGCTTTACGACGCATTCCATTACTTGACTTAATGTCGGCAAGATACAAGCGACGCCCTTCTAACGTTTCAACATACCCCTGCTCAGCCGCTTGATGGCGCGTATTTTCCATATAGCGCAGCACGCCTGGATAACGTTCAAAATAGAGGTCCATATAACGCTGAGCTTCACCGCGAGGAATGCCTAACTGTCGAGCAAGACCAAATGCGCTCATACCATAAATCAAACCGAAGTTAATCGCTTTTGCACTACGACGCTGATCACTTGTCACTTCATCCAGTGGTACACCAAATACCTCTGCTGCCGTTGCACGGTGAATATCTTTGCCTTCAGCAAACGCCGTTAATAGCCCTTTATCTTGCGATAGATGCGCCATAATACGTAATTCGATTTGCGAATAGTCCGCGGCCACTACTTTGTAGCCTTTGCGTGCAATAAATGCTTGGCGGATACGGCGACCTTCTTCCGTCCTAACCGGAATATTTTGTAAATTGGGGTCTCGAGATGATAAGCGCCCTGTCGCTGTCACTGCTTGATGATACGAGGTGTGTACCCGTTGAGTTTTCGGGCTGATCATCAACGGCAACTTGTCGGTATAGGTTGATTTCAGTTTTGCGAGACTACGGTGTTCAAGCAAGAGTTTAGGTAGCGCGTGATTTAGAGCCAACTCCTCAAGCACTTCTTCGTTGGTAGACGGTGCACCACTCGGTGTTTTTTTCACTACAGGCAGTTGTAGCTTTTCAAACAGAATCGTTTGTAATTGTTTGGTTGAAGCAAGATTGAACTCTTCACCCGCAAGCTCAAATGCCTCTTTCTCCAATTCCGCCAAACGCGCAGTGATCTCTTTCGATTGGGCCGCTAGTACCGCAGCATCGATTAATACCCCTTTACGCTCCATTCTGACAAGAACAGGCACTAATGGCATTTCAATTTCACGGAAAACGTGATTCAGTTTAGGCTCAGCCTCTAATTGAGGATACAGTGCTTGATGAAGCAATAACGTCACATCGGCATCTTCTGCCGCGTAATTGGCTGCCTGCTCAAGCGCTATTTGATTGAATGTTAGCTGCTTTTTCCCCTTCCCTGCAATCTCTTCAAAAGAGACCGTTTTATGGTTAAGGTGCCGTTCAGCGAGGCTATCCATATCATGGCGCCCCATGCCCGCTACGCTATTTAGCACATAGGATTCCAGCATGGTATCAAATGCAATACCTTTCAGTTCAATATCGTAGTTGAGTAAAACCTCAGCGTCATATTTTAAGTTCTGACCTATTTTGAGTATTTTATCATTTTCCAATATCGGCTTCATGGCAGCCAACACATCATTTAATGGGAGTTGGGCTGGTGCATCAAGATAATCATGACCTAATGGCAAATAGGCCGCATAGCCGGGTTCAATGGCAAATGACATCCCAACTAAACGCGCTTCTTGTGTATCCAAACTGTCCGTTTCAGTATCAAAGGCAAAGATTGAGGCTGACGTGAGTTTTTCTATCCAGCGGTCTAAATCCGCTTTTTCCAAGATAGTTTGATAGTTTTCCGCACTCAACGTCGGTGCTGCCATGACGGCTTCAATTTTCTTTTCTGTTTTACTTGCCGCTGGCGCACTACTTTTACCACTTTTACCATCCATCCACGTGCCATTCTCAACATCCGCTAACCAGCGTTTAAACTCATAACGGCTAAACAACTGGTAAAGTTTGTCTGTGTCTGGCTCGGAGATCGCAAGTTCTTCGCAGCTTTTTTCTAGCTCCACATCGGTTTTGATGGTCGCTAATTGGAATGAAAGGAAAGCAACCTCGCGATTCTCTTCCATTTTCGGGGCTAATGTTTTCGATCCTCTAAAGCCAAGTGGGGCGATTTTATCTAAAGAGTCGTAAATCTCTTTTAAACTGCCAATGCCTTGCAGCAAAGCAAGTGCCGTTTTTTCGCCCACACCGGGAACGCCTGGAATATTATCGGAAGAGTCGCCCATCAATGCGAGGAAGTCGATGATCAGCTCTGGCGGAACCCCATATTTATCCTCAACTTCTTGAGGGCCTAAAATGGTATTGGTCATGGTATTGATCAAGGTGATATTAGGCTCAACCAATTGAGCCATATCTTTATCGCCTGTGCTGATCAAGACAGGGATCCCTTTTTGACTCGCTTGCCTCGCAAGAGTACCAATGACATCGTCCGCTTCAACACCGGAAACCACCAGCAACGGTAGTCCCATCGCTTCGACCATTTCATGCAATGGCGCTATTTGCTCACGCAAATCATCTGGCATCGGTGGGCGGTGTGATTTATAACTCTCAAACAGCTCATCACGGAATGTTTTTCCTTTGGCATCAAAGACGACAGCCACATGACTTGGCTTATATTGCATAATCAAGCTACGCAACATATTGAGCACACCATACATGGCTCCTGTCGGTTCGCCCGCACTGTTAGTCAGTGGTGGGAATGCATGATAAGCACGGTACAGGTAAGATGAACCATCTACCAATATAAGGGGATTTTCTGCTATCTGAGCCATAATCTGTCATCATCTTTTTGTCAGGAATGAATAATAATAGGATGCCACAATGTGCGCTTAGATACACGTCGAGTTTCAACTTCATCAACAATCCTCCCCCTACTCAATTAAATAAATTAAATCGTCATTTTACTCCTTCGCTACCCTATTTTGACCGATATAACCTGTGGATAACTCTGTGAGCAAAATAATGTTATGCCTTAGATTCAATGACTAAGAAAAGATCAAGGGGTTAAACAAGAAAATAAAATCAATGAGTTAGACGAAAATCGCTTGATCTAGCTCAAAAAAAGGATTTTAAACGTATTGTGGATATTGATTACGGAACGTGAATAATTATGAATGTGGCGGCGAGTCACGCCGCCACAAGGAGAGATTATTTTTTGTCGAGCAGATAGTTCACAACTTTAGAAAACTCTTGCCCATAATCTTCGGCTTTATCGACCGCAATGCCATCATTACGGATTTGGTATTTACCATCAACAAACATCGCTGGCACACCACGTAGTTTTAGATCTTGCGCTGCGTTTTGTTGTTTAGCGACTAAAGATTTTACAACGAAGCTGTTTAGTGCAGCATCATACTCTTCACCACTCACACCTGCTTTAATAAAGGCGTTACGGATATCGTCTACCGTACGAATAGATTGTGTTTTTTGGATACCTTCAAACAGAATTGGCATCACTTTATCTTCAACTTTTAGAACGATTGCCACTGCCCAAGATTGGGTGAGGTTTTTCCCTAATGGGCCTAAGAAATCAACGTGGTAACGTTCCATTTTGACGCCTTCAGGTAAGTTTTTCTCTACCGTTTGTGGCACTTTATACACATTTTCAAACTGATAGCAGTGAGGGCAATAGAAAGAGAAGAACTCTAAAACTTGTGGTAAGTTTTGTACTGGTTGTTTTAAAGCAACGTACTCTTTCCCTTCTGAATAGTTTGCGGCCGCTGCCCCAAATGACATGGCAATACCAATTAAAGCCAACATGATTTTTTTCATATACTACGTTCTCCAAAAAATACCACTTATTTATTAAAATTGAGGGTTTAACTGCAAAGGGGCTTCCTGCAATCGTTCAATTTGCTGAGCAAATTCGACGGATTGTTTTTGCCAAAAATCATCATCCTGCAACCATGAAAATGCTCTTGGAAAAGCGGGATCTTGCCAGCGGCGAATAATCCATCCTAAGTAATGAACCATTCTCATGGCTCTCAGTGGCTCGATTAATTTGAGCTCTTTTACATCAAAGTCACAAAACTCATTATAGGCTTCTAACAGCGTATCTAGTTGGACTAATTGATCCTGACGCGAGCCATTTAATAGCATCCACAAATCTTGTACCGCTGGGCCATTACGCGCATCATCAAAGTCCACCAGCCAAGCCTCATCACGCCACAAAATATTACCGGGATGGCAATCCCCCTGTAAACGTATTGGTGATGAGATAGTTGGCCAATACTGCTTCACTTGCGTAATCAATCTATCGAGTGATTCAATAATGGAGGCCTGCCACCTTGGAGCGATCAATTCACTTTGTACGATAATTTGGCGAGGTTGCTCAAGATACTCAGCAACACCCAGTGTTGGGCGAAAAACAAACGTTTCTTTCTTACCAATTTGGTGAATACGGCCTAATAAGCGCCCGACGTCTTCAAGCTGAAATAAATTATCGGTTTCATACTGGCGACCACCAATACTTGGAAAAACAGCAAAGATGAAACCACCAAATTCCAGCACGGTTTGCCCTGCAAACTCCAGTGGCGCAGCCACAGATAAACCCGCATCTTGTAATTCTAATGTGAAATCATGCTCTTCTTGAATTTGTGACCGGCTCCAACGCTCGGGGCGATAGAATTTCACGACAAAGCGTTTTCGGTTTTCATCCTGAAACTGATAAACCCGATTCTCATAGCTATTTAGCTCTGTTAATCCTGATTCAGGGTAAATGCCCGCTTCCATCAACGCATCAAGGATCAAATCAGGGGAAATCCCACTAAAGTGAAAATGAGAGTGTTCGATATTATTCATCTCTGATTAATCTTTTATGATGCCGCGAGCGCGCAATAACGCGGTTTTAAAGTCTTCTTCATAATCTTTTTTCAAGCCCGGTATCGCTTCATCACTGCTTTTTCCACGCATTTTCAGGTGATATATCAACACATCATCTGTTAGCTCAGACAATGGTCCTTTAAAACCTGCCTCATCGGCCAGCTTTTGTAGTAATTCCACTAAGTTTAAGTCTGAGTTGTCTTTCCATACAGGATGCAGCAGCTCAATAACTTCATTTAAGCGATGGCATTTCATGTTTATTCCTTCATCACGAATATTCGGGCTAAATTAATTGCTATCATACAAGAGAAAAAGCGAATTGATGTCAATCTAAGTAAAGTTTAACTTTAATTCGCATGAACATTCGTTGATTTTATAGGAAAATAGAATAAATTTTGGCAAATACTATAACGAAATTTATTTTCGAACATGTTGAAACCTTTTATTGAAGATAGTCAGGAAAATTGAATATGTTAGATACGCAGTCGATTACGGGTGTCATACTCGCAGGCGGTTTAGGTCGGCGTATGGGGGGCGAAGATAAAGGCTTGGTGCCTTTACTCGGTAAGCCACTGTATCAACATATTATTGAACGCCTAATCCCACAGGTAGGCACGCTGATTATCAATGCTAATCGCAACCAAGAGCGCTACCAACAAAGTGGATTTACCGTCATCTCTGACCTCAATCATGATTTTGCAGGGCCACTAGCAGGCATGCAAGCAGGGTTACATCATGCAGCCACAGAGTGGGTACTGTTTGTGCCTTGTGATGTACCTGCTTTTCCACTCACACTTGCAGCAACCATGTTTCAACACAAAGGTGATAGTTTGGCTTGTTATGCCAATGATACTGAACGTGACCACCCAACTTTTGCCTTACTCCATCGTTCATTAGCCCCCTCATTGGATGAGTACCTTGCAAAAGGAGAGCGCAAATTAATGTTTTTTATGCGGGAAATAGCAGCGAAATGTGTGATTTTCCCTCCACAATTAGGCTCTTTTGCTAATTTAAATACCCCTGAAGATAGCCTCAACTGGGAGCAACAACAAAAATAATCATGAAACAAAAATCTCTACCTCTACTCGGCATCACCGCCTATAGTGGCACTGGCAAAACCACACTATTAAAAAAAGTGATCCCATTATTACGGCAACGCAATGTTCGCGTCGGTTTAGTCAAACATACACATCACGATATGGATGTCGATAAACCCGGCAAGGACAGTTATGAATTACGTAAAGCGGGCGCTGATCAAACACTTGTCGCCAGCCAAAAGCGCTGGGCGCTGATGACCGAAACCCCAGCTCAGGATTGACGAATTAGACCTGCATTATTTGGCGAGCCGTTTTGATCCTAGCTCCCTCGATCTGATTTTAGTCGAAGGGTTTAAGCATGAGACGATCGATAAGATCGCGCTGTTTAGATCGGAAGTGGGTAAACCATTAGATGGCTTAATTGACCAACATGTGATCGCCGTCGCCAGCAATCAAATTATTGATACCACCTTGCCACAATTAGATATCAATAACCCAGAACAAATCGCTGATTATATTGTGTCTTGGTGGCAAAAAAGCCAATAGCCCCCTGCCGCTGGATTTTGGGTGCATTAAAAGCAGGGAATCAATATGTTAAAAATGGAAACAGTGCGACTCAATAGTATAGCGGGAGCTATTAGGCATGACACAACGGGATTTAGCCAATAAGTAGAGGCACGGTGAATACGATCCATAAAATAGTATCAGCATAGCCCCCTACGCTCAGGTATTTCACTGGCAATGATTTAAATGGATTCGTCGGAGTTTAGTTATTTGGAGTGAAATGTCTGAGGCTGAACGGATAACGTTCAGCCTTTTTAACGTGTTGTGACGGTGACTCTTAGCGCATTGTCACAAATTCTTCTGCCGCTGTTGGGTGGATAGCCACAGTATTATCGAAATCTTTCTTCGTTGCCCCCATCTTCAGTGCAACGGCAAAGCCTTGTAAGATTTCATCCATACCAAAGCCAATACCATGAATACCAACAATTTTCTCATCCGTTCCCACACACACCAATTTCATACGGCATGGCTGACGATGAGAAGTGACCGCGGTATACATCGCTGTAAATGAAGATTTATAACATTTAACCTGATCCACCCCGTATTTTTCGATTGCTTCAGGCTCCGTCAAACCAACGGTACCAATAGGTGGATGGCTAAACACAACGGTTGGAATATTACTGTAATCTAAGTGTTCATCTGGCTTATTATTAAATAAACGTTCAGATAGACGACGACCCGCAGCAACCGCAACTGGTGTTAACTCAACAGCCCCCGTGTTATCACCTACCGCATACACACCCGCGACATTGGTGTTTTGGTATTTATCGACTTTGATATAACCTTTTTCATTCAGCTCAACACCCGCTGCTTCAATATTCAGGTTATCAGTCATTGGTTCACGGCCAATCGCCCAAATCAATGCATCGACAGTTTGTTCTTTGCCATTTTCCAATTTCAGAGTCAAAGAGCCATCGGCATTTTTGACGACCTCTTTTGGTACAGATTCTGTATGCAGAGTTGGACCTTCGGTATTCATCACCTCAACCAAAGTTTCAACAATCAGAGGGTCAAACGAACGTAGCGGAGCATGTTTACGGACAAATAGATGAGCCTCACTGCCTAGGCCATTTAAGACACCCGCCAATTCAACCGCAATATAACCAGCACCAACAACCGCAACACGTTTTGGTAAATCTTCAAGCTCAAAGAAGCCGTCCGATGTCATGCCATATTCTGCACCAGGAATGGCAGGGATCACTGGACGGCCACCTGTTGCAATTAAAATATGATCAGCGGTATAAATTTCGCCATCGACTTCAACAGTATGCGCATCGACAAAACGAGCAAACCCCTTGATCACATCGACCTTGTTATTACCTAATACACGGTCATAAGATTGATGGATACGATCAATATAAGCAGTACGACTTGCAATTAAGGTTTTCCAATCAAAACGGTTAATTGTGGTATCAAAACCATAGTCAGGGCCATAAGCACGGATCGCCTCAGAGATTTGTGCGGCATGCCACATCACTTTCTTCGGTACACATCCCACGTTCACACAGGTTCCACCTAACGCTTTCGCTTCAATTAGGGCACACTTTTGTCCATACATTGCCGCTCGGTTCATAGAAGCTATACCGCCACTTCCGCCACCAATCGCAATATAGTCGTAATGTTTGCTCATAACTTGGTTATTCCCATTTTTGATTAATTAAAAAGCTAATACTTACTATTATGCTATTTATCAATTTGATCACAATAGCAATAAAAGATAGGTATCTCCTCTTAATGAAATAGAGTCTGCCTATTCAGGCACAATCCACTCGACTAAGGTATGCCCTGTTCCTTCTGGAACGAGGGTTTTGTGTAGCCAAGGGAGCACTTTTTGCATCTGCTGCTCTAATTTCCATGGTGGATTGATCACAATCATACCTGATGCCGTCATGCCTCGTTGATCGCTATCAGGACGTACAGCTAATTCAATTTGCAATATTTTACGGATCCCAGTCGCTTCCAATTGACTGATCATGCGCTTAATTTGTTGTCTCAATACAACAGGATACCAGATCGCATACGTTCCCGTCGCAAAGCGTTTATAGCCTTCGACGATCCCCTTTACGACAGCTTCATAATCAGATTTCAGCTCATAAGGCGGATCAATCAACATAAAACCGCGACGGCTTGGTGGCGGTAATTTCGCTTTCAGTTGTTGATAACCATCGTCTTTGGACACCTGAGCACGGTTATCGCGAGAAAATTCTGCACGCAATAGCGGGTAATCAGTAGGATGCAACTCAGTGAGCACCAATTTGTCTTGCTCACGCAATAAGTGCTTCGCTAATAGCGGCGAACCAGGGTAATAACGTAACCGCCCATTTTCATTCATGCGACGGACAATATTCATATAAGGAAGCAATTCCTCTGGTAAGTCCGGCTGTTCCCAAATGCGCGCAATCCCTTGTAGATATTCACCTGTTTTTTCTGCATGTTCACTGGTTAACTGATAGCGACCAGCCCCCGAGTGCGTATCCACATACAGGAAAGGTTTTTCTTTCTCTTTAAGAGATTCAATAATAAGGCTTTGAACAGTGTGTTTTAACACATCTGCATGGTTGCCTGCATGAAAACTATGGCGGTAACTTAACATGACACTTTTCTTTCCTGAGGAAATTCAACACTAGCCAAATATGACTATTATCAAATAGATTCTTTAAAGACAGCCTGTAAAATAAAACATAGACCGAATGATTTGTTCTGATTCTGAACCATTATAGCCAAATTTCGTTAAAATTAGCACTATTCCTAATTTGACAAAACGGCATGACTTCAACATGATAAAAAGCTATCCTAAACAAAATTAAAATATAATTAAGGACAAAAAAATGCATAAATCACTCATGACAACGATAACAGCGGTTTTACTTTTAGCAGGGACTTCGGCAACGGCAGGAAATAAACAAAATGGCTGTGAAATTAAAAAGCAGAAAATTGAAACTCAAATAAAATACGCCAAAAAACACGGTAACACTTACCGTGTTGCAGGTTTGCAAAGGGCTCTTGATAACGTTAATACCTATTGCACGCCGACATCGCTTTACCGTGACAGCCAAAAAAATGTGGCTGAAAAACGAGAAAAAGTACAAGAAAGAGAAGCTGAATTATTGGAAGCAAAACAAAAAGGAAATAGCGATAAAATCGCAAAGCGAGAACGTAAGCTAAAAGAGGCTCAAGAAGAGCTAAAAGAAGCACAAGCGGAGTTAGAGCTCTATAAAACAGACCTATAAATTCTTCGTAACCTTCTATTTTTCCCACCAAATTCAGTCTTCATTTGCAATGAAATAACCAACCTTAAAGCCTATTTTGTAGATAAAAATGGGCTTTAAGGTGAAGAATTTTGCAAATTTACGCTATAGTATGGTGAAAATTAAGTAAAATTAGATACGGAGTCAAAGGGGAACGAATGTCGAATATGCATGAAGAAGAGCAAAAAGACGCCAGTAAATTAAAATCAAAGCTCAATAAAAGCATCGATAACAGTAAAAAAGCACTGACATTTTCTATGCGAGTAGTGAATTTTATTTGTGCAATTCCTTTTATTGCACACCTTATTCGTACTGCTCAACGATTCACTGATCGTATGGGGAACCAGTTCGGTGCTGCGATTACCTATTTTTCGTTTCTTTCTTTAATCCCTGTATTAATGTTTACCTTTGCAGCAGCGGGTTTTGTATTAGCCAGTAACCCAGAATTACTTGAACGGCTAGTTCGCGGTATTTCTGCCAGCATCAGTGACCCGACATTAGCCAATACATTAGAAAGAACCATTGATACCGCAATCCGCCAGCGGACTACCGTTGGTTTAACCGGTTTGGCATTAGCCGTTTACTCGGGCGTAAACTGGGTTAACAACTTACGATTAGCCATTTTGGCGCAATCACGCCCTGTTTGGGAGCGCAATGAAGATGAACATGAAAAAATTTATTTCCGCTATTTGCGCGATTTTCTATCCTTAATTGGCCTACTTATCGCCTTGATCGTAACAATTACGCTCACCTCTGTCGCAGGCTCCGCTCAAGCAACCATTGTTAGAACGCTTGGCCTAGATAATATCGAATGGTTAAAACCGGCTTGGACTCTGATTGGTCTGACGATTTCAATTATCGCTAACTTCTTGCTGTTCTTATGGATTTTCTGGATTTTACCGCGTATGCAGCACCGCCGCTCTTCCTTATTGAAAGGCACTCTACTCGCGGCTATTGGCTTTGAAGTGATTAAATCAATCATGACTTGGATTTTACCAAACTTAGCCTCATCCCCTTCTGGCGCGGCTTTCGGTTCGGTGCTGGGCTTAATGGCCTTCTTCTACTTCTTTGCTAGATTGACTCTATTTTGTGCTGCGTGGATCGCAACGGATGAGCCAAAGAACGCAAAAGAGAACGAAATTCTCACTTCTTAACGCATTGACAGGGTGGCAAAAGATCCATCATTTGCCACCCTCCAAAATTTCTCACATGTTACAACTTTACACATTATTTCGTCATTTCTGATACAAGCGTCTCTACCAATACACTCGCTGGCATCTCTCGCGCTTTCAACGCATTTTGGCCCGCCCAATGTGCGGCAAAATCATCACTCCCCATTTTACTTGCCGCTGCATGCAACTGTTTTCCAAGATCATACGCTATCGGGTAATCCGGTATAGCAGGGCAATCATCCGCTTGTGTCATACGAATAAATTGGTTCACAATCCCTCTTGCGGGTCGGCCAGAGATAGCCGCTGTTAATGCCGTGTCCGCTGCATTTTGGCTTTTCAGCTTATGACGGTAACCTTCATTTGCTGCTGATTCAGGGCACAAAATAAACGCTGTACCAAGTTGAGCCGCCACGGCTCCTTGCTCTAAAGCTGTTTTAATTTCTTGCCCATCCATCAAGCCGCCCGCAGCAATAATCGGTAATTGGCTATTTTTCACTAGTAATTCAACCAAGTGGAATGTTGTTATCGCTTCATCTTCGGCATTAACATCAAACATTCCTCGGTGCCCACCCGCTTCAATGCCTTGAGCGATAATGGCATCAATACCTGCCTGCTCGATCAACTGCGCCTCTCGTAAGCAAGTTGCCGTCGCCATTGTATAGATCCCTTGGGCTTTTAACTGATCAATCACCTGTTTATCCGGAATATTAAAATGGAAACTGACAACTGCTGGCCTCATTTCTAGCAGTAGTGCCAACATGTGAGGATCATCTAAGAATGATGTGTAAACTTGGTTTAATTGCTGAGGTGGCAATACGTTAAACTGAGCTAATTGTTGGGCAAAGTAATGAATCCATGCTTGTTCAATCTCACGATTACGTACGGGGGTAGAATGGCAGAACACATTCACATTAAAAGGTTTGTCTGTTAAAGCATTAGTTTTCTCAATCAATGCTTTAGCTTGAGGTACAGAGCTAGCCCCAAGCCCTAATGAGCCTAGCCCCCCTGCCTCAGAAACTGCCGCAGCCAACTCAGGTGTTGAAACGCCCGCCATAGGGGCTTGAATGATTGGGTAACGTAAGCCCAAACGTTGGAGAAATACTTCAGAATGCTCCATTATCTTTCCTTTATCATCAAGTAGGGTTACACTTATTATTCTGTTATTAAGAATAAATATAGCACCATATTCACGAAAAAAGAAAATGAACTCTGAATCCCTAAAAATATTTTGCATGGTCGCAGAAGAACTCAGTATCACACGCGCAGCAATGCGCCTCGGTAGGGTTCCCTCAAATATTACAACGCGTATTCAACAGCTTGAGTCCGATCTGGGAGAGCCGCTGTTTATTCGTCAAGGTAAGCAGATGCAATTGTCAGAAGCCGGCACACGCTTCCTACAATACGCCTATCGTTTACTGGCGTTAGAGCAAGAAGCCCGCCATGTCACGAGTTTAGGCAGAGAAGGAGGACAACTAAGAATAGGTAGCATGGAGAGCACGGCGGCCTGCCGGTTACCTCAACCTTTGGCAGCCTACCACCAACAGCACCCAACAACCCAATTGTCATTATTAACCGGAACCTCACAAGCCCTAATCGAACAAGTACGTCGTGAACAGTTAGATTGTGCTTTTGTGGCACTTCCCCAAGATTTGTATGATATTAACCAACTCTGTGATATGGGCATTCAGTCACAAGTCGTTTGGCAGGAGCAGCTAGTCTTATTGCTTCCCGAGCAAGATAAATTAGCAAAGACCGCCTCAGATATTCAGACACGCTCACTTGCTACCTTCGCCCAAGGATGCAGCTACCGCTATATTGCTGAGCAGTGGCTAAATATCCCAAATCAACGAGATTGGCATATTCAGCAACTTAGCTCCTATCATGCGATGGTCGCATGCGTCAGTGCAGGAAGCAGTATCGCGCTACTACCGGCTCAATTATTTCATTCTATGGGGGATGCTTCCTCATTGTTAGCCTCGCTCCCCGTCACAACATGTGATACCTATTTGATTTATCGTACTGGATACCAAGTGCCTGCTTTTACGGCTTTTAAGACATTAATTTTATCGCGTGAGGTTAATTAAAAATTCACCGCCTTTCTGGACACATGGCAAGCTGATTATTCAAGTATGTTATAAGTGAATATGAGCATTCACTCTATCTCTAAAGACCAAATGAGTTGGGAGAAAAATGATAACTACACAATATATTCAGCAGTTAGAAGACTTACCTTGCGGCGTTGTGCTTTACTATCACAACCAAAAAAAGGCGAGTATCAGTACATTTTGTGCTAGAGGAAGCGATCTGGCAGGTCGGCCATTGACGGTTGATACCCCATTACGCATTGCCAGTAACACAAAAACGTTTACCGCGGCAGCCATACTTAGGTTAGTTGAAATGGGGAAATTATCGTTAGATGATGCCATTTCACAACATATCACACCTGAATTTAACCAATTACTGTGTGACAGCTATGCCACCGATCATATCGCTATCCGTCATCTACTCAGCCATAGTAGCGGGCTTTTTGATCATGCAGATGATCACTACCTCAAGCGCGTACTTGCGAAACCGACACACCAGTGGACTCGGTTAGAGCAAATACAGCTCTATGTGCGTAAAAAATTCCCCGTTGTCGCACCTTCAGACACATTTATTTATTCAGATACAGGTTACATACTGTTAGGCGATATCATTGAACGTGTTACGGGCCAATCGTTAGGCCACGCCGTTAGGGGGTTATTAAAATTCAATAAAATTGGATTAGATACCGCTTATTGGGAGTATTTAGAGCAACCTACGACAGATGCACCTCGTGCACGCCAATACCTAAAAGAGATAGAAGGTACACATATTCATGCTTCGATGGATGTGTATGGCGGGGGTGGTTTAATTACCTCATCTCAACAAATGGCTCGATTCCTTGAAGCCTTATTTAATGGTGAAATCTTTGAGAAACCAGAGACTCTACAGACAATGCTGAGTGTGGGTCACCATGTGGGCGCCCAAGAGTACCGATTAGGGTTGATGGCAAGTGTTGTAAATGGCATGACGCTATATTCACACCTTGGTTTTTGGGGATCTGCCGCCTATTACTCACCGGAAACCCAGACAAGTGCAGCCGGCTTTGTCGATGACAGGGATTCCCGAGAAACCTTAATTCGGGTGATTGAAGGGTTACTGACGCAACGTTAAAAAACAACAGGATGAAAAGCAAATAGCCCCTAAGTTGGGGCTATTTAATGACAGATTATTTCGCTGCTTTTGCAGGCTCCGCTTCAATTGCCGGTGTAGGCTCAACCTGTGGCCACAGCACCTTAGTAAATTTCTGGCGGATTTGCTCAGCATCCATCAACTGCTTCTCTTTCGGTTGAACCAACACAAAGGCAGCTTCTTGAGACAATAAACGGCGCACTTCCATATTCACTTGATCCAGCGTTTGCCCCGCTAAGAAAGATTGCCTTAGTCGTTGATACTGCTCAGGAGCGATATCAACCACCCCATTTTGTTGAGAGATCAAGCGTTGGCCTGCTAACACATCCGTACTGGTACGAGCATAGGCCGCAAACAATTGTGATAATTGCACCTGTTTTTTCATTGAGCATTTCATCAAACAATTCAGGTGAAATCCCATTTTGAACAGCGGTTGATAGCTCATTGAGAACAACATCTGTCACTGCTGCCATTTTTTCTGGCGCTGCTGCAACCGTTAACGTACAGCTAGCCTTCTGATATTGCACTCGGCAATCTAAGTTCGAATTCACTTCATCTTGGTTAAACTTTTGGCTAAAAGTTTTTTGTAATGAACGATAAAGTGCTTCACGGGCTAAATCACTTCCCCAATAGCGCATCAGTACGGCAGAGTCATTAATCGGTTGCCAATCGATATCCCAAATTAGGGATAAGCTATCTTTTGTTTGCTTATCTTGCAGAATGTCGATGGATTGAGGTTTCACCTGCGATAAAACAGCTACCGCAACAGGCTCTGAACGTTTACCTTCTAGTGAAGAGAACGTTTGAGTGATGTAATCAGATAACATGCGTGAATCAACATGACCTGCAACATACAGCGTCATAACATCTGGCGTATACCATTTTTGGTAAAACGAATTCACACTCTCTAAATCTACATTATCCTTAACCTTTTGCCCTGGGTCATAGCCCATCATTGCAGAGCCTTTCAGACGTGCGCGCCATACAGGATCCGTCGCATCAATAGGCAATGTAGCAACAGGAGCATTTGTCACACTCAGACCATTGTGCAGTGTGGTTTCGGTATAAGTTGCCCCAGCCGCGGAGGTTGCTAACCAGTTGAGTGCTTGTTTGAGAAGCTCTGGCTTATTGTGTGGTAAGCTCAAGCTATAAATTGTGTAGTCATATGAGACGACCGCTGGCGGAATGGGAACATCAGGATCGGTTGCCTGACGCCAAAAATTTTGCAACGTTGCGGTTGGAAATGCTTCTGTTTGATGTAACAGCGCCATTTTAGGGATTAAGTAGCTGTAACCTTTTTCATTTGCTTTTTCTGACAAAGACCCTGTTTTAATGGCCAATCTCAGTTGAATTCGGTCATTAGGACGCTGTGGAGTCTGCAATAGCTGCCAGCTAAAGCCATTTTCAAGCTTTCCTTGCTGCCATGCTGGATCAGGCTGCAATGGCTCAGCACTCGCAAGGCCAGCGACTGACAGTAGCACCACACTAAAGATATACCGAATTTTCAAACCCTGCATGTAAACCCCTATGTATTTTCTATCCTTGTATTTAACCGCAAAAATATGACTGATAAATTAACGAAAAACGCTAATTATAGGGTTAAACGATATGGTTTGGTCTCATACACTGTAAGTGACACCAATTATTAACGATATTAGACCACAAAGCTCGCCACATGTTCATGACTTAGTCTGAATTTTGCTGTTTTCTTTGGCGGTTATAATTCTTCGCCAATAAGCCTATCTCGTCATCCTTATGATAACCTGATACTTTGATGTCTTGATCGCCGCCATCTTGTAATTCTAGCGCAATTTTACGTAATGGCCTGACAATCATTCGACTTACACACCATGTCATCGCAATCGCAATGATCAAAACTAACAACAAATATGTCGTTATCATTAATGCCAACGTGTTGAAGGCGAATCGATAAACACGATTTGAATCAACTTGCAGCGTTAAATACCCTTGGGGTTTCGCCGTCAAGACGGTATTCCCATAGGCATACAAAGGTACTGTCATCTCTACTGGAATACCGGCAAATTTCACCGCCCAACTAGGAATTGGACGGGGTGTCGCAAAGTCTAAATGGATAACAGTCGCCCCATCGACTGTCACAATCGCTTTGCCCATAATACCCGATGTTTTCAAGCTCACGAGTAGCCGTTTAACTTCGTTCAGATCTGAACTTAATAATGATTCAGTCAATGGTTTTTGAATTTGTACAACCGCATTACTAAGCTGATTGAGATAGTCACCTTTTCTTTGCTCAAGTAAGTAACTAAATTGAATTGCCAAAAAAAGGGCGAGTGAGCTTAACGTGATCACAAAAAATACGATCATGCTTTTTAACGTTAGAGAACGTTGCACCCTGTTCTTCATGTTTCCGAAACCTTCTTTATCAAGCTTCTTTTGAATTGAATATTTTTCGCTTTAAAAAGCGGCCCTTTATCAACAAAGTCAGATAAACACCGACTAACATCCCCCCATTAACCCAACATATCACAATATTTTTTACCAATATTGCGAAACTGCAACTGGGCGCGAATCATTATTCAAGCCAAATAATCAATAAGTTTGGGTAGCGCGCCCAAAAAGGTAGGTTTTATGGGGCATTGGATGTCACTGAGTTATTCTCAGTATACTTGATTTTATCAATAAAGGAGCAGTTAAAAGTGAAAGTTTATGTAATTAAGACAAAGGGGGGATTTACGGAAACAACAACAACGTATCACACTGGATAACGGCAGAAAAGCAATATTTCTGCCGTCTTAGTGGGGATTAACTGGCTACAACGCTATTTTTTTCATCTTCATCGACGGCAAAACAGGCAACCAGTTGCCCTCCGTACTCTTTAAGAGCTGGTTGGAATTGCGTGCATTGCCCGAATGCTCGGCGGCAACGAGCTGCAAAAGCGCACCCCGGTGGTGGATTCAGCGGGCTTGGTAACTCTCCCGTCAACTTGATCCTTTCACGCCGTGAATCAGGGTTTAACCTTGGTGTTGCTGATAGCAGTGCTTGAGTATAAGGGTGCAAAGGATTATTAAAGATCTGTTCTTTAGTTCCTTTTTCTACGCAACGCCCCAAATACATCACCATCACTTCATCAGCTATATGTTCAACCACGGATAGATCATGCGAAATGAACACATAAGATAGCCCTAGCTCTTGCTGCAAATCCATCATTAGGTTAAGCACTTGAGCGCGTACGGAAACGTCCAGTGCTGAAACTGGTTCATCAGCAACAACAACATCAGGATCTAACATTAACCCTCGTGCGATTGCGATGCGCTGGCGTTGCCCGCCCGAAAACATATGAGGATAGCGCTCATAATGCTCCGTTTTTAACCCAACCTTAGCCATCATCGATAACACCTTTTCTCTACGCTGCTCTTTAGATAACGAGGTGTTAATCAATAAAGGCTCCTCAAGTATTTGCCCGACTTTTTTACGAGGATTTAAAGAGCCATATGGGTTTTGAAAGACAATTTGAATTTTTTGGCGACGTAGCTTTTCAGCAGCCTTGTCTTTAACCAGTAGGTTTTGTTCTTGATAGTAAAGCTCCCCCTCTGTGGGTTGTTCAATCATGGTCAGTAAACGACCTAGTGTCGATTTACCACACCCAGATTCTCCAACAACGGCGAGTGTTTTTCCTTTTTCTAGCTCAAATGAAACGCCATCGAGAGCTTTGACTAACCTTTCTGCCGAAAATATACCGCTTTTCGCTGAATAATATTTCTTTAAATTAATAGCCTGTAGTAAAGGCTTATGTTGATTTTCACTCATAGTGTCGGCCTCCCCATATCATCCAGCGGCATGTGGCATTTCACCTGCCTATCTCCAACAGAGCGCAATTCAGGCTCCTCAATACGACAACGCTCTGTCGCATAGGGGCAGCGAGGGTTCAACAGACAACCTTGTGGTCGGTCATATTTCCCCGGCACAACGCCCGGTAATGACGCTAACCGAGATTTATTAGTGGCAAACTCAGGCAAGGCACGTAACAGCGCTTGAGTATAGGGATGACGAGGATGTTTAAAGATATCAGAGGCCTTCGCTGATTCCACGACTTGGCCCGCATACATCACAATAATGTGATGTGCCGCTTCAGCAACCAAGGCAAGATCATGGGTGATCAAGACCAAGGCCATATTCTCTTGTTGTTGTAATTCAAGCAATAATTCAATAATTTGTGCTTGGATCGTCACATCAAGTGCGGTCGTCGGTTCGTCTGCAATCAATAACTTAGGCCGACATGCGATCGCCATCGCAATCATGACCCGCTGACTCATCCCACCTGATAGCTGGTGTGGATAAACATCAAGCCGCGATTTCGGGTCAGGGATCCCGACCATCGTCAGTAAATCAATTGCACGTTGTTTACGCGTACTTTTACTACCGCCTTGGTGCACTTTCAGCGCTTCCATTATCTGATAACCCACTGTAAAACAGGGGTTCAGACTGGTCATAGGGTCCTGAAATATCATCGCTACATCGGCACCAACAATTTGCCGACGCTCTTTTTCGGGAATAGACAATAAGTCACGCCCGTCAAATTGCAACGAATTAGCCATCACTTTCCCAGGATAGTCTATCAGCCCCATTATCGCTAAAGAGCTTACCGATTTCCCCGAGCCAGACTCACCCACTATGCCAACAACCTGACCTTTTTCAACGCTATAGCTGATGCGGTCAACGGCACGGAACGGGGTACTTTCATCACCAAAGTGTACCGAGAGTTGTTCTACATTTAACAATGCCATTAGATTACCTCATCACTGCTTGAGTTTTGGATCAAATGCATCACGCAAACCATCACCCATCAGGTTAAACGCTAATACAGTTAACAAGATTGCCAGACCAGGGAAGGTGACGACCCACCACGCACTTTGAGCGAATTGCAGCACGTCAGACAACATTGTGCCCCATTCAGGTGTTGGTGGCTGTGCTCCCATACCAAGGAAACCCAAAGCAGCCATATCTAAGATGGCATTAGAAAAGCCAAGTGATGCTTGAACAATCAACGGTGCCAAGCAGTTCGGTAAAATATTAACAAACATCTGACGCGTAGCACCGGCGCCTGCCACACGTGAAGCGGTGACATAATCGCGATTCACTTCTACCAACACCGCGGCGCGAGTAAGCCGGATATAGTGAGGCAATGCAACGAAGGTCAGTGCAAGTGAGGCATTAACGATTGAAGGGCCAAAGATTGCCACCAATACTAAAGCCAGCAATAAACTCGGTAGGGCTAACATGATGTCAACGATACGCATAATCACAGCATCGACCACACCACCAAAATAGCCTGCAATAACGCCGACCGTCACCCCCATAATCAATGAGAGCACCACCACAAGGCAGCCGACTAACAGAGATAAGCGTGCACCATACATTAAGCGAGATAACAGATCTCGACCAACGTCATCCGTACCTAAGATAAATTGCCAACTTCCGCCGGATTCCCAAACAGGTGGTACCAATAAGAAATCGCGGAACTGCTCATCTGGTGCATGAGGGGCTAAAACACCTGCAAAAATAGCCACTAAGATCATTAAAATGATATATGCCATTCCGGCAACCGCACCTTTATTACGCTTAAAGTAGTGCCAAAATTCTTGGAATGGGGTCATCGGCTTAGGGGCGCTGACAACCGTTGGCTCAGTAGATTGAGACATGTAAGCGCTCCTTATTTTTTATGACGAATACGTGGGTTAACGATGCCGTACAGCAGATCAACCACGAGGTTAACAAAAATAATCAAAGTTGCGACTAATAAAACCCCACCTTGAACCACTGGGTAATCACGACGTTGAAGCCCTTCAATCAGCCAACGACCTAGACCTGGCCACGAAAAAATAGTTTCCGTTAGAATTGCGCCAGCGAGCATAACACCCACTTGTAAACCAATCACGGTGACAACAGGCAGCATCGCATTTCTCAGCGCATGAATAAGAATAACGCGTGCACGGCTAACCCCTTTGGCTCGAGCCGTACGAATGTAATCTTCCCCTAGTACTTCTAGCATCGATGAGCGAGTCATACGGACTATCACCGCCAGAGGTATGGTTCCAAGCACAATGGAAGGAAGTATGAGATGCTCAACCGCATCAATAAAGTTCCCTTCATCCCCCCAAATTAAGGTATCAATCAGCATAAAACCAGTCAGCGGATAGGAGTCATCCAAAAATACACTGTCGCTAACGCGCCCAGATACAGGGGTCAAATCCAACTGCACTGACACCAGCATGATTAACATGATCCCCCACCAGAAAATTGGCATTGAGTAACCTGTTAGGGATAAGCCAATTGCTGTGTGATCGAAAATAGAGCCACGCTTCACTGCGGCTAAAACACCGACAGGGATCCCCACTGAAATTGCAAAAATCATCGCACAGATTGCCAGTTCCATCGTGGCTTTAAAACGGGGGGAAAAATTCATCCCAAACCGCTATCCGGCTTTTCAATGAAATCCCTAAGTCACCATGAAATATGCCATTAATATAGTGAAGATATTGTTTCCACAATGGCTGGTCTAAGCCCAATTCAGCCATTAAATAAGCGTGTCGTTCGGGCGATAAGCCTCTTTCACCTGCCATAATCATCACGGGGTCACCCGGGATCATATGCACAAATGCGAACGTGAGTAATGTGATACCGATAAACGTAGGGATAACTAGCCCCAAACGTCGGAGGATAAATTGCAACATATCCTGAATCTCTTTTAATAATGCCTTTGACGGCTCTGAGTCCGTTTGGCTAATCAGAAGAGTGTGACTCTTCTGTCTGCTCACAAAGAACTGAGTTTTCTGTTTCCCTGAAATTCAGAGGTGAAAACGCCCTTCGCTATCAAAAAGATGGCGAAGGGCTGATACAAATTAACAACGATTATTTTTCAATATCGACGTTTTCAAAGTGGTGTTTGCCGAGAGGGTCGACAACATAGCCCTTCACTTCTTTACGGACTGGTTCATATACCGTTGAGTGAGCAATGATCAGGGCTGGTGCTTGTTCATTCATAACAACCTGTGCTTGCTTGTAGAGATCAATACGTTTGTTATGATCTGCTGTCATACGAGCAGGCTGGATCAAGTCTTCAAAGCCTTGATAACACCATTTCGAATAGTTAGAGCCTTGCTCTTTCGCCGCACAGCTAAACAGTGTCGCGAAGAAGTTATCAGGGTCACCATTATCACCGGTCCAACCCATCATTACCGTTTGCGGTTCACCATCTTTAGCACGCTTCAGATATTCGCCCCACTCATAGCTCACTACTTTCGATTTAACACCAATTTTTGCCCAGTCAGCTTGGATCATCTCAGCCATACGGCGCGCATTTGGGTTATATGGACGTTGGACTGGCATTGCCCATAAATCGATTTCGAAACCATTCGGGAACCCGGCCTCAGCCAATAACGCTTTTGCTTTTTCAGGATTATATTCATAATCCTTCACATCATCGTTATAGCCCCACATCGTTGGTGGAATTAAGTTTTTCGCTTTCTGTCCTGCACCTTGATAAACGGCATCGATGATAGCGTCTTTATTCACAGCCATAGATAGCGCTTGGCGCACTTTCTGGTTATCTAGTGGTTTTTTCTCAACGTTGAAAGAGAGATAACCGACGTTCAAGCCAGGTTGCTCCATCAATGTAATATTTTTATCTTGCTTCATGCGTTCCAAGTCTGCCGGATTTGGGTATGGCATAACTTGACACTCATTTTTTTGCAGCTTGGCATAACGGACAGACGCATCAGGTGTAATCGAAAAAACTAAACGATCAATCTTAGGTTTATTACCCCAATACTCTTTGTTGGCTTTATAAAGAATACGTGAATCTTTTTGGTACTGCTGTAGCTCAAATGGGCCTGTTCCAATAGGGTTCAAATCCACTTTTTGCGGTGTGCCCGCTGCTAACATTTTGTCAGCATATTCAGCAGAAAGAATGGAAGCGAAGTCCATTGCCATATCAGCTAAGAAAGGTGACTCTGGGCGAGAGAGTGTGAAACGTACGGTGTAATCATCAACTTTTTCAACTTTATCGATGATTTTATCCATATCCATGCCCATAAAGTACTCATAGCTACCGCCGGAGACTTTGTGGTATGGGTGATTCGCATCTTTCTGACGCATGAAGGTATAAATGACATCATCCGCATTAAAGTCGCGGCTTGGCTTAAATTCTTTATTTGAATGCCATTTTACGCCTTTACGTAAGTGGAAAGTATAAACTTTGCCATCATCGCTTACTTCCCAACTTTCCGCTAAACCTGGCTCTATCTCTGTAGTACCAAGTTTGAACTCAACTAAACGGTTATAGAGTGGAATTGAGCTAGCATCGTAAGTCGTACCGGAAGTAAATAGCTGAGGGTTAAAGCCCTCTGGAGAGCCTTCTGAACAGTAGACTAATGTTTTCGCTTGCACAGAAGCAGAAACTGCAAGTGCTGCAAGTGTTAGCCCAATGGTTAAACCTGTCTTTTTGATTGAGAGCGTCATCTGTATGCTCCTGTGGTGTTCATGTGTTATTTGCTTGATGCCCAAACCCATCCTTGAAATGACAGATAGGGGATCTGTATTTTTTTGTTATTCACTGTGCAATTAATCAACTGTCATCCACTTCGTCAATAGTATCTCTCTTTAAACAGACAACTATCTTATAACATTTTAGAAACATATTAAGAGTGTTCTTAGGTCTTTGTATGGTTATTTAAGTCATATGGCAGACATAATAACCATAAAAATACTACAGGATAGTGTTTTATCTCTGGGTGATTTATTTTTATATTTGTGATTAAGTGCTGAATTACTGAACGAAAATAGTGCAACACCTAAGAGAGTGCGGCATAAAGTTCTGGTGTGTTTAAAACAAATAATTACTTTAGGTTGTTATTATTTTGCTTGTTTTTTATTCATATAAAAAAGTACGGTTCATTAAATTTTAACAATTTATTGATTAGTTAATAACTTCAATAATCGCACGATCTACTTGATTTCATTCTCTCTACGGACCTTCACTATATGACTCTGCTCTCATTCAATGACTCGCCTTTTCCAAAATAAATAATTTACTTTAATATCAATCCATTATAATTATTCACGCCGGAATATCGCTAATCTCATCCCCTTTACTCGCTATATTAATTGCTTTATAAGTATTTCAATGCCTGCACAACAATGCTCAGAGATACCTAAATAGCCGTTATTTGGGGGCTTTATGAGTACAATATAACGGTTTCCTTGAACTCGCTGCTGTGTAACCCTACTTCAACCAGACTTCTGCTTACCTATTTATGTTTGGGCATAAACCATATTCATAGCCAATGAAACTGCGACCAAATAAACTGGCTAATAATCAATACTCACTTTCGCCCCAACATTCACCCGCGTTCGTTGCTAATTTCGCCGACTGCCAAAGAGGAGCCTCGATAAAGAGTTGGTAGTTCAAGCGATCAATCTGCCCTCTCACACCAATTTCTGTACCGAATAGCCTGTTTTCTCGCCAAATATGTGCGCTTTGCGAAGATGTCGAGGCGAAATCCAATGCACCATATAGCTCATAACCCCGCCATGGGGTAAACCACCCCCCACTCATTTTTAAGTTTCAACGTGTTGTCTCCCAAATTCTCCCGTTAATACGCTATTTGAGAACCCCCTAATCCCAAATTTCCCAGTAGGACTATTTAGCTCAAGCTGCGGATCTAGTGGCGAGCGACTTAATTGCATTTCAAGCTCATGTCGGTGATACATCGATTGGTTGGCTAAATAAAATTGCCGTTGAAAATCTACCGAAAATAGATATATGCCGGCTCGCTCTAACCCTGTCACTTGGCGCCTTGTGGAACCGAACCAATCCGTATCTTGTTTATAACTCAATGAAAATGTCACATTACCTTGTGCAAAATGACGCTGATGTTTTACCCCAAGTAAGAGATAACTCGTAAAGCGTTGTTGGGTTTTCAAACGATATCGCTCTAAAAAGAGATCTAATGTTTGAATTTGAGTCCCCATACTTATCGACGTTGAGTGATATAAGGCTCGATGAAGAACATACTCAGCTTGTAGCGACAGTAATCGGCTTCTCACATCATTTCTAACTTTAATGCTATCAATTAATTGGAAGTTTTGATGAATGCTGTTCTCTTGATAGCCCGCATATAAACTCAATAACCAATAATGGTAAGGAACTGAATACAAAATGGAGACCGATTTCAATTTCTTTTCAGGCTCTTTTCCAATATCACTATCTAAATTTAGAAAAAAGAAATCATTCAGTGCTAATGGATTAGCTAACATAATCAGATTGCTGACAACATGGGTAGGAAATTGCGGTGATTGTTTCGACGCTAAAAGTAGTTTTCCTTTAAAAGCTCTTGCTGCATTACGTTGGATCACTAAACGGTTCATATTGTTCTGTTCGTGATCGGAAACAATATGAATTTGATGTGGGATCAACTGGGTATTGCGTAAATTAGCCAGACCTTGATTTATAGCGTGGATATCTACGACTTGCCCTTTGCGTAATGGAAAAGCGTACGCTAATGATTGGCTAGCACTATCTTGATACTCAATACTGCCGAGCTTCCCCGCGACTAATTCAACCTGCAACACACCAAATAACAGAGTTTGCTCTGGGTAGTGAATAGACGATGTGATATATCCTACCTCAGCCAACTGCGCGTTAAGAAAGTCTGCATAGCGCAATAGCCCTTCCTCACTAACACATCTCCCTTCAACGCCCTGTTTCCATTTATTGATATCACTCGAGGTAATTAACGGAAATAGTGCCAATGTTGAGAAATGAACTTGGTGAATCGCAATACAGGGCGTTGATGGTGATTTCACCGCAAAATCAAGCTGCCTATTGGCATAACAAGGCAGATAGTTGAACAGTAAAAATAACAAAATAAACAGTGTTGGTGCTGTTTTCATTAACAGGTTCCTTGTTATGAAAAATCCATTGATAGGTAATAAACAACTCGCGACTACATCATGCTTTTCATTACACTCAAGAAAACAACGTTAATGAACATAACAACAGATTATGACGAGAAAGGACAACAAAGTTACTCTGAAAGCGCATGTTGGTAAGTTAGACAAAAACCATGCCACCAGAATCAGTATTTGGATGATGAGAAAAATTACTGTGTGAAATGTTTGCTGATGTGTAAATGCAAAAAACCCCACCTCATATGAGGTGGGGTTCTGGAATCTGGTCGGCGAGAGAGGATTCGAACCTCCGACCCACTGGTCCCAAACCAGTTGCGCTACCAAGCTGCGCTACTCGCCGAAAACGGTGTGAATCATACTGTTGAGCGCCCTTCCCGTCAACCCATTTTTCACTAAATTTGTTTGTATGCTGATAAAACCATCAACTTGATAGGGTTTTTTAACTAATCGCCCCTATAAGACAACATTAAGCCCTTGCAAGATCTTATCCTGCAAGGGCTTATAAAGATTAATAAATGATATTTTTAGTCAATACCATCACTTGTTCACGATTTATTGTAGCAATGAGATATCTGCAACTTTCAAGAACAAATCACGTAATTGGCTAAGCAGAGTTAGACGGTTAATACGTACCGCTTCATCTTCATCCATAACCATAACATCAGCAAAAAATGCATCCACAACTTCACGTAAAGAAGCCAATTCAACTAAGGCATCTTGATAATTACGCTCAGCAAACATTGGCTCTAGTTTTTCTTGTAATACAACAAGGTGTGTAGCCAACTTCACTTCTTGTGGTGCTTTTAGCACAGATGCGAGAACTTTATCAGCCAGTTTCTCATTAGATTTACTCAAGATGTTCGAAACACGCTTATTGGCTGCCGCTAAAGCTTCTGCATCTTCCAATGTACGGAAGTGAGTCACAGCCTTCACACGTGCATCAAAATCGGCTGGTGACGTTGGACGGCGCGCTAACACCGCTTGAATCGTATCAATACTATAGCCAAGCTCTTGATACCAAGAACGGAAGCGGCCAAGCATAAATTCAACAACATCATTCACTACATTTTTGTTAGTGAGTTTATCACCGTAAAGGCGGACGGCTTCTTCTGTCATTTCAACGAGATCAAGCTGATAGCCTTTTTCAACAATAATGCGTAACACGCCTAATGCAGCTCGACGCCAGTGCAAATGGGTCTTTATCACCTTTTGGATGCTGACCGATGCCGAAAATACCGGCTAAGGTGTCCATTTTCTCGGCTAAGGCAAGTGCCGCTGAAACATCAGTAGATGGCAACGCATCCCCTGCAAAACGAGGTTGATACTGCTCTTTCAGTGCTAATGCAACATCTTCTGATTCACCGTCATGGCGTGCGTAATGCATCCCCATCACGCCTTGAGTGTCTGTAAATTCAAACACCATATTGGTCATCAGGTCACATTTTGCCAACAAACCCGCGCGAGTCGCATGATTAACATCTGCACCAATCTTCGCTGCAACCCAACCTGATAAGGCTTCTAAACGGTCAGTCTTATCACGCAATGTGCCAAGCTGTTGTTGAAACAGAACGGTTTCCAAACGTGGTAAATTATCTTCAAGACGTTGTTTACGGTCAGTTTTAAAGAAAAACTCCGCATCCGCCAAACGAGGACGTACCACTTTTTCATTACCGGAGATAATTTGTTGTGGGTCTGAAGATTCAATATTCGCCACAAAAATGAAATTTGGCATCAGGTTGCCAGCATTGTCATAAACAGGGAAATATTTCTGATCCCCTTTCATGGTATAAACCAATGCTTCCGCAGGTACTTCTAAGAACTTCTCTTCAAATTTTGCAGTTAATACGACAGGCCATTCAACTAATGAAGCAACTTCTTCTAGTAAGCTGTCGGTTAAATCCGCTTTCCCACCAAGGGCGAGCGCGGCTTTTTCAGCATCAGCTTTGATGACGGCTTTACGTTCTTCATAGTCAGCAATGACTTTGCCGCGTTCACGTAAGATCGCCGGATATTGGTCTGCATGATCAATCGTAAACTCTGATTCACCCATAAAACGGTGACCACGGATTGTACGACCGCTCTTAATGCCTAGCACTTCACCGTCAACAACATCGCTACCCAATAATAAGGTTACGGTGTGGACAGGGCGCACAAAATGCGTCTCTTTATCGCCCCAACGCATGAGTTTTTGGAATGGGTAACTTAGCCAGAGAACGGCTTACCATATCGACCAACAATTCACTAACTGCTACGCCTTTTACTTGAGCGCGATAAAGTAACCATTCACCTTTATCCGTTTTTAAACGCTCGGCTTGGTCAACGGAAATACCGCAACCACGAGCCCACCCTTCAGCAGCTTTGGTTGGTTGACCGTCAGCGCCAAAAGCAGCAGAAATCGCAGGGCCGCGTTTTTCAACTTCACGGTCAGGTGATGAGTCTGCAAGAGCAGCGACTTTTAAGGCCAAACGGCGAGGTGCTGCAAACCAGCTAATTTCACCGTGTGCAATATCCGCGCTATCCAATTCAGCCGTAAAGTTTGCCGCAAATGATTCAGCTAATGAACGAAGAGCCTTCGGCGGTAACTCTTCTGTGCCGATTTCCACTAGGAAAGTCTGTTGAGTCATGACAGCCTCTTAATTCTTGTGACACATAGGGAATCCGAGCGCCTCACGGGAAGCATAATAAGCTTCGGCAACCCCTTTAGTTAGGGTACGGATACGTAGAATATAACGCTGGCGTTCTGTCACTGAGATTGCTTTACGAGCATCCAGTAAGTTAAATGTATGAGCCGCTTTCAAAATGCGCTCATAAGCCGGTAGCGGCAGTGGTGTTTCTAGTGACAGTAAATATTGAGGCTTCTTTCTCATACTCTTCAAAGCATTTGAAAAGAAAATCGACATTAGCATATTCAAAGTTATAGGTTGACTGCTCAACTTCATTTTGATGATAAATATCACCATAGGTCGTTTTACCGAGTGGGCCATCGCACCAAACAAGGTCATAAACGCTATCAACACCTTGAATATACATAGCAAGGCGTTCAAGACCGTAGGTAATTTCACCCGTTACAGGCTTGCATTCCAGCCCGCCAACTTGTTGGAAGTAAGTAAACTGAGTGACTTCCATGCCATTTAGCCACACTTCCCAGCCTAGACCCCAAGCGCCTAGTGTTGGGTTTTCCCAGTTATCTTCAACAAAACGGATATCATGAACGGTGGGATCAATTCCCAATTCCTTCAATGAGCCGAGGTAAAGTTCTTGAATATTGTCAGGTGATGGCTTAATGATCACTTGAAACTGATAGTAATGTTGAAGGCGGTTTGGGTTTTCACCGTAACGGCCATCAGTAGGACGACGAGAAGGCTGAACATAAGCCGCCGCAATTGGCTCAGGCCCTAACGCACGCAAGCACGTCATTGGATGAGATGTTCCTGCGCCGACTTCCATGTCCAGTGGTTGAACAATGGTGCAGCCTTGGCGCGCCCAGTAATCCTGCAATGTCAGGATAAGACCTTGGAAGGTTTTGGTATCAAACTTTTGCATGTTAGATCCGCACGCGATACATATGATTTAATGAAAGTACGTCAGTATACCCTTTGACCGCCAGATATACAGCATTGAATCTACGTCTATTTGCCCTATAAATAAAAAAACTTTATTTTGTCTCTTTTAAACTGGACATTTATACAGTATAAATAAGGCATATAAGCCTTTGCCCCCCTTGAAAGGAGACAAAATGAATTCATCGCCAATTCGTTGCCATTGGGTAAATCAAGACCCAGAATATATTGCCTACCATGATAATGAATGGGGGAAGCCAACAAAGGATAACCAACAGCTATTTGAGATGATCTGCTTAGAAGGTCAACAAGCTGGGCTTTCTTGGTACACCATTTTAAAAAAACGCCAAGATTATCGCATACTGTTCCATCAGTTTGATCCTGCAAAAATTGCCATGATGAGTGAACAAGATGTTGACAGCTTAATGCAGGATCCTCGTATCATTCGGAACCGCGCTAAAATTAACGCGATTATTGCTAATGCAAAGGCTTATTTAAAAATGGCTGAAAACGGCGAGGATTTCTCAACATTTTTATGGCAATTTGTGGGTGGCAAACCTATCGTCAACCAGTGGCAGTCTCACACTCAAGTTCCCACAGAGACAGAGCTTTCAAAACGTTTATCCAAAGCACTTAAAAAACGTGGATTTAAGTTTATTGGTTCCATTACTTGTTATGCTTTTATGCAAGCGACAGGCATGATTAATGACCATTTAAAAGATTGTTGCCAATATAAATAAATCAGAATGAATCGGCATCACCCCCATTATCAAAAGCAATATTCACCATATTTTAACCAATTTTCACAAATATCAGCCCAGAAGTTAATAAAAAAGCAGTATTTTGTATCAATGCTATATTGATTGAAGCTGTTGAACTCTCTTGTCGAGCAGAGTATGTTTTTAAATTCCATTAACAACCTACTTAACATATGTGAATAAATGAGATGATATTTTCTAAATTCGGTAATAAATTCGCACAAAATTCAGGTATATCAACATTAATGAAAGACTTGAATGATGGCTTGAGAACTCCCGGTGCAATTATGCTGGGTGGTGGGAACCCTGCTCATATCCCTGAGATGGATGCCTATTTCCAAACACTATTAGCAGAAATGTGCGCCAACGGTAAATTAACGGATACTTTGTGTAACTATGACGGCCCACAAGGTAAAGATGCCATGTTGAAAGCGCTAGCAGCAACCCTAAAAGCAAAACTAGGCTGGAATATTAGCGCCAAAAATATTGCCCTATCCAATGGCAGCCAAAGCGCGTTTTTCTACCTATTTAACTTGCTTGCTGGTCGTTTTGAAGATGGCATCACTCGTAAGGTTCTATTCCCATTAGCCCCCGAATATGTTGGCTATGCCGATTCAGGACTAGATGACGATCTATTTGTGGCAAATAAGCCACAAATTGAATATTTACCGAATGGTCAATTTAAATATCACGTTGATTTTAATACATTAGAAGTAACTGATGATATTGGTGTTATCTGTGTTTCACGCCCAACAAACCCTACCGGTAACGTGATAACCGATGAGGAAGTGGAGCACCTTGATAAACTGGCAAAGCAACACAACATTCCATTACTCATTGATAACGCTTATGGAGTCCCTTTCCCTGGCATTATTTTTAGTGAAGCGACGCCATTTTGGAATGAGAATGTCATTCTGTGTATGAGCTTGTCTAAGCTAGGGTTACCCGGTACTCGTTGCGGTATTATCATCGCGAATGAAGAGATCATTGAAGCGGTGAGTAACATGAACGGCATTATTAGCCTTGCACCGGGTAGTGTTGGCCCTGCATTAGCGTTGGAAATGTTGCAGCGGGATGATCTGATTTCTTTATCAAAAAATGTTATTGGCCCCTTCTATAAACAACGTGTAGAAGAGGTTATCCGCATTATCCGTCGTTATATTCCTGAAGATAAATGTCTGATCCATAAGCCTGAAGGTGCTATTTTCTTATGGTTATGGTTCAAAGATTTGCCGATTAATAGCTTAGAACTCTATCAACGACTAAAAAAACGCGGTGTTTTAATGGTTCCGGGACATTACTTTTTCCCTGGTCTAGAAGAAAACTGGCCACATGCACATCAATGTATGCGTATGAATTATGTGCCAGAGCCAGAAAAAATCGAGAAAGGTATTGCTATCCTTGCTGAAGAATTAGAATTGGCTTATCAAACTGTCGAATGTTAGATGTTCCTGTCGTTAGCCTGTTGTCATCCTTGTATATCAAGGATGACTGGTTAACTAACACGGTTAATAGATACCTGATACCCTAAAAATAAAAAAAAAAGCCCTTTTATGAATTAAAAGGGCTAAAAATTAGCGAGAACTCCGTAATCAAATATTACATTACGAATATCATTCAACTGTATTAAACCATCTTTTTAGATTATTCATCGTTTGAATAAACACCATTTTTACCTCTATATATCTAAATACCCTTCTCGCCCATCATCACTTTTAGCAACTATCGTCACAATGTCCAAAATAAAATCGCCAATAGCTGCGGTGAAATAATGCGTAAAAACATCGCTAAAGGATAGACGGTTGCATAAGAGAGAGCCGGTGCCCCACTGGTTGAATGAATATTGTTAGCAAATGCCAGTGCTGGTGGATCTGTCATTGAACCTGCCAGCACACCACACAGGCTGAGGTAATTCATCTTGCCGAAGATCCGAGCGATAAGACCAGTAATAAATAACGGAACAAAGGTGATTAATAAACCGTAGCCGATCCAAGTTAGCCCATCACCTTTAACTAAGGTATCAATAAAACCACCGCCTGAATTTAAACCGACCACGGCAAGGAACATCACAATACGAGCTCCCGTAATGCAAGGTTAGCACTAGGCGGCATAAACCAATATAAACGCCTATGGTGCCTATACGCCCTAAAATCAGTGCGATGACCAATGGTCCACCTGCCAGCCCAAGTTTTAATGCTGCGGGGAAACCCGGAATAAAAAGAGGTATCGACCCCAACACAACACCAAGACCTATACCAATAAACACAGGTAGCATTTGTACTTGCTGTAGTTTTTGTTTGGCGTTGCCAAGCAATGCGCTAACGGCTTCAATAGACTCAGGCCTTCCCACAATATTGAGAATATCACCGAATTGCAGTACTGAATTATTATTCGCCACAAGCTCAATCCCTGCTCGATTTAGTCGAGTGACCACCACGTCATATTTCTGTTTTAAGTTCAGATCACGTAGACGTTTACTCAATACTGAATCATTTGTTACTACTACACGAACAGAGTGAAGTATTGAGCCAGATGTCGATAATGATGCATCCACCTCCTCACCAAGAATTAAACGGACTTTATTAAGGTCTTCTTTTTGCCCAACCACATGCAGTAAATCGCCTAATTGAATTTCCGTTGTAGGCTGAGGCACCATAAGCATTTCGCCTCTTTTCAATCTTGAGCAAACAATATCCTCACTTCCTAATAAAGGAATATCTTGCATCATCAAGCCATCTAAGTTGGTATTGCGAACCGCAATATTCATCGTTTGCAATGTTTCTCGCTGATGCACATTCTGGCTGCTAAAAGCTGCGGCTTCTTTATCAACACTGATCCTAAAAATGATACGGATCAACCACATTACTAGCAAAATACCACATATGCCCATCGGATAAGCCATGGCATATCCCATTCCCATTTGCCCAACCAGCGCAGGGTCCGAGCCTAAGTCAGTGAGTATTTGCTGGCCTGCACCTAAAGAAGGCGTATTCGTGACCGCACCAGAAAAAATCCCCAAAATAATTGGTAACGGAATATTGGCTAATTTGTAGATAACCGCGGTTACTACAGCACCTAATACAACAACTAATAAAGCAAAGCCATTTAGTTTTAATCCAGAAACACGCAATGATGAGAAGAAACCTGGCCCCACTTGAATACCGATAGTATAAACAAACAGGATCAAGCCAAATTCCTGAATAAAATGCAGCATGTGACCATTGAGTTGTAAACCATAGCTTTGTGCGAAATGGCCGACAATAATACCGCCAAATAATACCCCGCCGATCCCAAGGCCAACATTACGGATTTTCCAATTACCTATCCATAAACCAAGTGCAGCAGCTAACGCCAACAAACTCACAGTAAGAGCTAATTCACTCATAGACCGCTATCCTTTTGACGAAAAGTCACTTACAAAGCGTAACGTGAAAGACGATAAAACGTACAACTGAATCGATTATGTCAAATAAAAACAAAGTAATATGTGCATTAGTCCACAGTTCGTCATTTATGAAAAAGAGATTAGCTCACCGATTGATGCCAATACATATACGTATTAAACATTCAATGATATTAGTTAATATTGGTAACAAAATAGATCATTTGTTTAGACAGTTATCAATTTTTATAATACAAATTCAACAATTCATATTATGCTGTGATTGTGAATTTTTGATTTTTAGCTATTATTGTCACAGGGAAAGATAATAAATTTAAAACATAGGTTAAATGGACTATATGGCTGGACTATTGCTAAAAAGAATATTGATATGTTTTACACCATTAATACTTTCAGGTTGTTCAAGCATTATGACTCATGCCGGGCCTTCTGACGGTTATTACCCCGGCTCTAAAAACAGTATCGAAATGATTAAAGATAAAGATACTGGCTGGGTTATGCGCCCGCTATTAGCGATTGATTTACCCTTTACCGCGGTAATGGACACATTGCTTATTCCCTTAGATTATGTGAAATCTGATAGTAACTCTGAAGAGAGTTCACCTAAAAAGCGTATTGAAGCACTCGATAAACAAGCTAATACCCAAATAAATAACCACCCAGACTCTTTAGAGAGCAATCTAGAATAGTGTATTTGTTACAAGTAACATATTCAGTTAATGAGTATTAATTTTATAATTAATTACTCTTTGTTTTACTCTTTATTTGCATACTTTTTTCAATGTTATTCTAATTAACACGATTTAATAATGATTAAATCACCGAATAAATTACTAAGATATAATTAATTAACACTATAAACACTAGCTAATTAATTATATTTCGAGTATTGAGAAGAGGCACTTTCGCCTCTTCTCTCTTACTTTATCTAGGTGGTTACCTAGCATGCGATTTAGCATCCTAAACCTGTTTCTACAATATGAATTTGCCTATACCCCTTTGTGTCATCACGCATAAAAGCAATCAAACGGTCATCAGGTGAAAACACAACGGCGTCCGCAACGGGAGCGGTTGCACTTCGCACCGTCAATCTTTCTAATTCACCTGAAATCACATTGCAACGCATCACGCTGTTATCACAAATAAAGGCAATATGCTTGCCCTGACTATCCCAACTAAAGGCAGATTGGATAGATGAGGAACACTGTGTAATTTGCTTAAGACTTCCTGTCGATGTACTGGCTAACCATAACTGAACAACGCCATTATCATCCTTCATTAAACAGGCAATAAAACGGCCATCAGGCGATGAACGTAACCAGTGCCTTGGTTGTTTCGCCAGCCCTGGATATTGCCGCTCATGGGTAAATGTCAACCTACGTTGTTGAATATTTTTAGGGGGAAAAGGTAGCCGAGAATCCGTGCCTTGCAGCGGGAAATCACCTTGTTGCATAAAGGCATTCTCATCCTCGGGCAGGTCAACGATGAAGATTTCAGGAATAATTTCACCATCAAGCGAGTGAGTATCACCAATAAACGCGATTGCCCTGCTTTGCCACTGCCCATTATCTGATAAATACCCTTTTTGCCCAATCCAACCTTCTTCGTAGGCTCGGCTGATTTGATGACTGCCAAGGATCGGCTCTGGGGTTGTGTGGGAAATAACACAGCAGAAATATTCCCCGCTATACTCACGTTGATGACCTTTCGGCTCCACATTGACTGCTTTGATAGGAACAGCGATAGCAACATTACGTTGATCTAACCGAATATCTCTTTCATGCATAACATGGTCGTTATAAGTAAAACTTAACCACTTACCATCAGGACTAAAGACATGAACATGTGTTCCTCCTCTTAATGCTCCTGCAAGATAAGGTGGAGTAATACACATGGCATCAATTGAATGCGCCTCTCCTAATTTATCATCTCTAACGTATACGCCTCTGCGATGATGAAAATCGTATTGCCACTGCTCATCAGGAAATTCAGGGCCATGAATAAAGGCATAACGAGGTGGGTCTTCAGCACTTACCGTCACAACACCCACATGCGCACCATGATTAGCGCGATAGATTTCACATGGCATCTGACGCTCAATATGAATTTTTTCTATGGTCAACCCAGTAAATGAACTCGGACTAGGGCGAACATCATAAGCTATCCATTGGCTATCCGCTGTCCAAACATTAATATTTGTAAGTTGATGACTTCGCTTATCGTGCGTTATTTGAGTTTCTTTATAAGGTAATTTGCCGTTCAATCTGTTATCCTTTGACATCTCTTAATATGGGCTATCGGATTACTTTAACTAATCTATTTTGTAAGGCACTAGAAAATCTCAGTCGAGAATTTCTATAAGTAATATTACCCTTTAGCAATCACTTTAGTGTCGAATAGAATCATTATGTTATTAAGTGTTCTTTATATTATTGGTATTACCGCTGAGGCCATGACAGGCGCCCTCGCAGCCGGTCGCCGTAAAATGGATGTTTTCGGCGTTATTATTATTGCCTCAGCGACCGCCATTGGCGGAGGCTCTGTGCGCGATGTCTTACTTGGGCACTATCCATTAGGTTGGGTTCAAAACCCCGAATATATCTTGACAGTCGCCGGTGCCGCTATCGTTACTATTTGGATCGCACCAATGATGAAACATTTACGTCGTTTGTTTCTAATTTTAGATGCGATAGGCCTTATTGTATTCTCAATTCTAGGTGCCCAAATAGCCCTTGATATGAATTATAGCCCAGTGATTGCCGCGATTGCTGCTGTAATTACCGGAGTATTTGGCGGTGTCCTTCGTGACATGCTATGTAACACCATCCCCCTCGTTTTCCAAAAAGAAGTTTATGCTGGCGTCTCATTTGCCGCTGCATGGCTGTATATTGGGCTTTTATATACCCCACTACCACAAGACATCGTCGTTATTATTACCCTCGTCGCGGGGCTAAGCGCACGGCTCATCGCCATACGTTATCGCTTAGGGTTACCCATTTTTAACTACGAAAGCCAAGACTAACGATTTAGGCCATCAAGCGGTTAGATTGATGGCCCGTTTCTTATCTCATCAATAACCTGAAATATCTCTTTGATATCCGGTGTTGAAAGCCATTGATTAAGCTTTGTTTTTTGTATGATAGACAAACCTAACCCCTCTAAAAAAAGCGTATTATTTAATAGGCTTAATTCTGTAATTAATGATAAATGTTTATCTTTTAAAGGGATCCCTAAGCCTTTTAGCCAATTCATGAGTGGTTGCTGCCCCACCAGCCTAAATTGCTCAATGATTTTCTTGGTTTTTTTAGTATTGGGTAGACTGGTTTGCCAACTTGGAGATAACCATGTTGTCAGCTTATTCAGATGGTAATGTTCTGCCCATTCACGCCAAGTAGCTTCACTAATTCCTTTTATCTTCAATTGCTTGCCTAGCCAATTTAAACGAGCAACAAACTGCTGCTCACACTGAGGAGTCATTACAAAACAGCTTAAAGCGTGAAACTGCTTAAACTGAGATAAGTCAGGGTAGGTGCGTTGTTGAAGGCGCCAAATTACCGATTCAAGTTTTGGAATACCATGCCCCGCTAGTGCCACTTGAATAGTATCACCAACCAGCAGATCCTTTTTCTGCCATGATTTCAATGAGCCTAAATAGAGCCGACTCACCTTTTTACTATCTAGTTCAACAGGTTCAATTTCCGCCACCACACTCACAGCCCCCGTTCTCCCCACGCGAAAATGGAGGTCAGTCACTTTTGAGGCGATTCGAGCATAAGGATGCTTCCAAGCTACAGACCAACTGTTGTGATTCACTTGCCATGCCGCTACCCGTGGCGTTGGAAATGACTTAAGTACAATACCGTCTGTCGCAAAAGGCATCGGCTGTTGATAGTAATAGGACTGCCATTTTTTCACTTGTGCCATAGTCGTGACTTTATGGCTATATTGCTGAGTAAGTGGAAACCCTAAATTTGCCAGTTGCCGCCATTGCTCTTCGGCTTTCCCCACTCCCTCTGGCCATGCCCAAATAAAGACATCAATATTGGCCTCAGGAGTTACAGGCTTACTTTTGCGCATTAACCACCCTGCAACTTGATTTCTGGCATTAACCCCACCACTGGCTTGTTGCCTATGATCTTTTAGCCGCCAAAATAGCTCTCCTTGTAATATAAGCTGTGGTTGTGATGTCGGTAGTTGCTTGGGGATAGCTGGAATAAAATCCGCCTTATCACGCCATTCAAGCCCCTCAATACCATTTCCACGACTGATCATTGAAACCAATTTCCCTTGCTGATAAACCAACGAAATGGCAACGCCATCAACCTTCGGTTGTAGCCAGACCTCCTCCCGTGTATCTATCCATTTTCCAATATCCACTTCATTTAATTTTTTTAAGCCCGTATGCACAATAGGATGCTTGGCTGTGCGCGAATGAGGAGGCAAATGGATAGGCGGTAATTGCCCAGACAAATTTTGGCACTTTTGCCATTGTTGCCATGTATTCAGCAGTTGATCATATGTTTCATCTGTTACGGGGCTATTCCCCGATAAACGGTATAGACGGTTCCATTGCTGCAATTGCTCACCCAATTTCTGGCTCTCTTTTTTTAACTCATCCTGACTCAATGTTGAGCATTGGTGGGGATAAAAAAGCCTTGTTGCATCGGCTGACACATAGCTACAGTAAAAACTCAGTACCACAAAGACGTATTGAGCAGCCCGCCCTCTTTTTTCCTGAACAAATCCCTTTTGCATAAGCTGTCCTTATTCCTTTAGTTATCCCTTCAGATTGCACATCGATCCTGACGCGATAATCCAAAACTATCAGCTTAATTTCGATACTTCTGCAAAACATTTCGCAAAAAGAGTGTACTTTGCATCAATAAAAAAATATTTTCTGGAACGGCTTCGCAATTCATCTATTTCTTAAATAAATTGCGCTGTATACTCTAGATAATTTGAGATGCAATAAGAAATGAATCGCTATCAGCGCACTGCCGTTTGCCGTTCGCGTTAATGAATATCATCAAGAATATGGCAGCTTAAAGAGAAACAAGCATGCTTCATGCTTGATTGATAACGCTGCATGTTGGTGTAAGTCCGTGTATACTATGTGGGGTTTATCATTATCATTTATGTTTAACCCTCGATTATTCAAGAAACCATCATGATACAAGGCACATTATATATTGTTTCTGCGCCAAGCGGTGCAGGTAAGTCCAGCCTGATCCAGGCGTTGTTGAAAACACAACCGTTGTATGACACTCAAGTTTCAGTCTCTCATACAACAAGAGCTGCACGCCCCGGTGAAGTTCATGGTGAGCACTATTTCTTTGTATCCGAAACTGAATTTTTGGCAATGGTCGAAAATAATGAGTTCTTAGAGCATGCCTGTGTCTTTGGCAACTACTATGGTACTTCACGGCCGATCATTGAAGAAGTCCTCAAAAGTGGGGTTGATGTTTTTCTCGATATTGACTGGCAAGGTGCGCAACAGATTCGTGCCGCCATGCCAGAAGCACGTAGTATCTTTATACTACCGCCATCAAAAAGATGAGCTTTATCGCCGTTTTGCGAGGTCGTGGCCAAGACAGCGATGAGGTCATTGAGAAACGCATGTCACAAGCTGTTGGCGAAATTGAACATTACAATGAGTACGACTATCTCATTGTAAATGATGATTTCAATACCGCATTGAGCGATTTGCAATCGATTATTCGCAGCGAACGCTTAAGATTGGAGCGCCAAGTCCAGCGACATGATGCTTTAATCAGCAAATTACTGGCAGACTGAGCATAGTTTCAGTATCATATCAGGTCATTTTTTTATTTCTTTTGGAGTAGCACATTTATGGCACGCGTAACGGTTCAAGACGCTGTAGAAAAAATTGGTAACCGCTTTGACCTTGTACTGGTCGCGGCTCGTCGAGCTCGTCAGTTGCAAACTGGCGGTAAAGATCCTTTAGTTCCTGAAGAAAACGATAAATATACAGTTATCGCACTACGTGAAGTAGAAGAAGGTTTAATTAACGGTCACATACTGGATGTACGTGAACGTCAAGAACAGCAGGAGCAAGAAGCGGCTGAAATGCAAGCAGTTTCTGCTATCGCTGAAGGTCGTCGCTAATTACTAAGGTGGGTCTGCCTTGTATCTGTTTGAGAGCCTAAATCAAGTAATTCAGAAGTATCTTCCCGAAGAACAGATTGAATTACTGAAAAAAGCCTATGTTGTCGCACGGGATGCCCATGAAGGACAAACCCGTTCAAGTGGTGAGCCTTATATTACTCATCCCGTTGCTGTGGCCTGTATTCTTGCCCAAATGCGTTTGGATCATGAAACATTAATGGCAGCGCTACTTCATGATGTCATTGAAGATACTCCAGCGACATTTCAGGATATAGAAGAGCTATTTGGCACCATAGTTGCGGGGCTTGTTGAAGGTGTGTCTAAATTAGATAAACTCAACTTCCGCGACAAAAAAGAAGCTCAAGCAGAAAACTTCCGCAAAATGATCATGGCGATGGTTAAAGACATTCGCGTCATTTTGATAAAACTGGCAGACCGCACTCATAACATGCGCACGCTTGGGTCGCTTAGGCCTGATAAGCGTCGGCGCATTGCAAGAGAAACGCTGGAAATCTACAGCCCTCTTGCGCACCGGTTAGGTATTCACCATATCAAAACTGAGCTAGAAGAGCTCGGCTTTGAGGCGTTATATCCAAACCGTTATCGCGTTATTAAAGAAGTGGTCAAAGCCGCCCGTGGCAACCGTAAAGAGATGATCCAAAAAATCCTCTCTGAAATTGATGGTCGCCTTACTGAAGCGGGTATTCCCTGCCTAGTCAGTGGCCGAGAAAAACATCTTTACTCTATTTATCGTAAAATGCACCTTAAAGAGCAGCGTTTCCATTCCATTATGGATATTTATGCGTTTAGGGTGATCGTAAAAGATGTTGATACCTGCTACCGCGTCCTCGGGCAGATGCATAACCTCTACAAACCACGCCCCGGTCGTATTAAAGACTATATTGCCATCCCCAAAGCCAATGGTTACCAATCACTGCACACGTCATTAATCGGCCCACATGGTGTTCCCGTTGAAGTGCAAATTCGCACTGAAGACATGGATCAAATGGCTGAAATGGGGGTTGCAGCCCATTGGGCATATAAAGAGCAAGGCGAACAAGGCACTACCGCTCAAGTTCGTGCTCAACGCTGGATGCAAAGTTTACTTGAACTACAACAAAGTGCGGGAAGCTCTTTTGAATTTATCGAGAGTGTTAAGTCTGACCTCTTTCCTGATGAAATTTATGTGTTCACACCGGAAGGCCGTATTGTTGAGTTACCGACAGGCGCAACCCCGGTCGATTTCGCCTATGCCGTCCACACGGATATCGGTCATGCTTGCGTAGGTGCTCGGGTTGATCGCCAACCTTACCCACTTTCTCAGGCACTCACCAGTGGTCAAACGGTTGAAATTATCACTGCCCCTGGTGCAAGGCCGAATGCAGCTTGGCTCAATTTTGTTGTCAGCTCAAAAGCGCGCGCGAAAATCCGCCAATTATTAAAGAACCTTAAACGAGAAGATTCCATCAATTTGGGCCGTCGCCTATTGAATCATGCGCTCGGGGCGGGTTGTAAACTCAACGATGTGCCACAAGCGAATATCGATCTTGAATTAGCACGCATGAAGCTCAATTCAATTGATGACTTACTTGCTGAAATTGGTTTGGGTAATGCGATGAGCGTTGTTGTGGCGCGTAATTTACAAAGTAATCCACAGACTGCACCTGAAGATGAGCCTGTCGTGACGACACGCAATAAGCTCTCCATAAAAGGGGCTGATGGCGTTCTTATTACCTTTGCGAAATGTTGTCGCCCTATCCCAGGCGACCCCATTGTGGCTCATATCAGCCCCGGTAAAGGGCTTGTTATTCACCACGAGTCTTGCCGTAACATCCGTGGCTATCAAAAAGAGCCTGACAAATTTATGGCTGTAGAGTGGGATAATGATACCGATACCGATTTTATTGCTGAAATCAAAGTCGATATGATTAACCATCAAGGGGCCCTTGCCAATTTAACAGCTGCCATTAATGATGCTAACTCAAGCATTCAGAGCATGAATACCGAAGAAAAAGATGGGCGAGTTTATTGTGCCTTTATCCGCCTAACGACGAAAAATCGCGTTCAATTAGCCAACGTGATGCGTAAGATCCGGATCATGCCTGATGTGTTACGTGTTAGCCGGAACCGTAATTAACGATGAATGAACGCCGCTATCGCCGCATTTGCCAAATGATGGCGATGCGGCAACCCGATCTCACCATATGCCTTGAAGAAGTTCACAAACCCCACAACGTTTCAGCGATCGTACGTAGTGCAGATGCCGTTGGTATCCATACCATTCATGCTATTTGGCCTGACCAACAAGTCAAACTCTCTGTCTCTTCTGCTGCGGGCAGTAACAGTTGGGTCAATGTGATTTCACACCCATCAACAGAGGCTGCTATTAGCCAATTAAAATCACAAAACATGCAAGTGCTTGTCACCCATTTGTCTGAACAAGCCGTCGATTTTCGTGAAATTGATTATACTCAGCCGACCTGTATTATGGTGGGACAAGAGAAAAAAGGGATATCAGCAAAGGCGCTTGAGCTTGCTGATAAGCACATTATCATTCCAATGGTAGGGATGGTGCAGTCTCTGAATGTCTCTGTGGCTTTCCGCCTTGATCCTCTATGAAGCACAACGCCAACGGCAGCTTGCGGGAATGTATTCTCGAGAAACCAGCCTTCTTTCTGAGCAAGAGCAGCAGCAGTGGCTATTTGAAGGTGGCTATCCCGTCCTTGCAGAGGTTGCCAAACGTAAAGGCCTACCTCGCCCCTATATTAATGCACAAGGGCAAATAGAGGCTGAAGAGTCTTGGTGGGCACAGATGCAGTTAACCGAAAAAATGAAAAAACGACAGTTAGGTTAAGGAAGGAATAATGAACAGTGGGCTGCTTGATACCATTTCACTGACGACTCTACACGGCGTAGGGGCTAGCCAATCGGAAAAATTAAGCAAGATAGGCCTAAATACCGTTCAAGATTTATTGCTGCATCTTCCACTTCGTTATGAAGATCATACTCGCCTTTACCAAATCCGCGATCTTTTACCGGGCACAACCGCGACTATCGTTGGTGAAGTGCTCCAAACAAAAGTAGTGTTTGGTCGTAAGCGAATGATGACCTGCTTAATTACCGATGGTACAGGGAATTTAACATTACGTTTTTTCAATTTTTCTGCTGCCATGAAAAATAGCTTAGCAGAAGGCCGCCATGTTATTGCATATGGTGAAGTCCGTCGTGGCAATACTGGGCCTGAAATTATTCATCCTGAATATAAAGTCTCCCAAGATACCTCAAATATCTCACTGCAAGAAAACCTAACACCCGTTTACCCTACAACCGAAGGGGTAAGACAAGCAACATTGAGAAAGTTAATTGAACAGGCTTTGAAGCTGTTAGAAGGGGGGCAAATCAAAGAGTTGCTACCGGAAGAGCTTAGTCGTGGCTTAATCAGCCTCCCAGACGCGATCCGCCTTTTGCATACTCCCCCCCCCTGATGTGGCATTAAGTGAGCTTGAGAAAGGGCAGCACCCGGCTCAAAAACGTTTGATATTAGAAGAATTGCTCGCACACCATTTAAGCATGTTAGCCATTCGAGCCGGTCACCAACGCCTCTATGCTCAACCAATGGTGATCACAGGTCAATTAAAGAGCCAATTTTTGGCAAGCCTACCGTTTACCCCAACCCATGCACAAATACGGGTTGTCGGCGAGATAGAGCAAGATCTGATTAAAGATGCACCGATGATGCGCTTAATTCAAGGTGATGTTGGCTCAGGAAAAACTCTGGTCGCGGCTCTCGCTGCATTATCTGCCATTGAAAATGGCAAACAAGTGGCTTTAATGGCTCCCACCGAGATTTTGGCTGAGCAACATGCCAATAACTTCAAATTATGGTTTGAGCCTTTAGGCATCAATGTGGGCTGGCTTGCAGGGAAACAAAAAGGTAAAGCGCGCGAGCAGCAACAAGAGGCTATCGCCAAGGGTGAAGTGAGTATGGTTGTTGGTACACATGCCCTGTTCCAAGAGCATGTGACGTTTAAAGCTCTTGGACTGGTCATTATTGACGAGCAGCACCGATTCGGTGTTCACCAGCGCCTCGCTCTACGTGAAAAAGGTGAACAACAAGGTTTTCATCCTCACCAACTTATCATGACCGCAACGCCTATCCCTCGCACACTGGCGATGACCGCTTATGCCGATATGGATACCTCTATCATTGATGAGCTGCCTCCTGGACGAACTCCGGTAACGACAGTCGCCATTCCAGATACACGGCGTAAAGATATTATTGAACGTGTCAGGCAAGCTTGTATTGATGAAGGGCGCCAAGCCTATTGGGTATGTACTTTGATTGATGACTCCGATGTATTAGAAGCACAAGCGGCACAAGCGACGAGTGATGAATTAGCATTAGCGCTACCTGAATTGAAAGTGGGATTAGTACATGGACGCATGAAACCGGCTGAAAAGCAAAGCATTATGGCGGCATTTAAAAATAATGAGATTCAGCTACTGGTTGCAACTACCGTTATCGAAGTGGGTGTTGATGTTCCAAATGCGAGCTTAATGATCATTGATAACCCTGAACGGCTTGGCCTAGCCCAATTGCACCAATTAAGAGGACGTGTTGGTCGCGGCGCAGTCGCCTCCCACTGTGTGCTTCTCTATAAAACACCGTTGACCCATACGGCAAAACAGCGGTTACAAGTACTGCGTGATAGCAATGATGGTTTTGTTATTGCTCAAAAAGATCTGGAAATTAGAGGCCCCGGGGAGTTATTAGGTACTCGGCAAAACGGGGAATGTCGATTTTAAAGTCGCCGATTTGTTACGTGACCAATATATGCTGCCTGAAGTACAACGTATCGCGCGCCATATTCAGCAGAACTATCCTGAAAATGCCAAATTAATTATTGAAAGATGGCTACCTGAACGCGAGCAATACAGCCAAGCTTAATTCAATCATAACTCGATAAATACCTTAATATTTATTGTAAAAATTAAAAGTCATAGCAACAAGGGATAGTGGAACATGAAGATACAAATCTTAATTGGTAGTGTTCGACAAACACGAATAGGACCTCAGATAGCACGCTGGGTTAAGGATGTCGCCGAGAAAAAATACCCTACTGAAATCCTTGATCTCAGAGATTGGCATTTACCAATGGATGATGAGCCCTATCTCCCCGCCGAAGGAATATATACCCAAGAGCATACCATTGCTTGGAGCAAAAAAATCGCTGAAGCCGATGCTTATATTTTTGTTTTCCCACAATATAACTGGGGCTATCCCGCTGCACTAAAAAATGCGATAGACCATTTGTATAAAGAGTGGAACAACAAACCTGCCTTAATGGTCAGTTATGCCAATCGAGGTGGAGGAAAAGCTGCGGAGCAGTTGCAACAAGTGTTGCAAGGCATTCATATGCGTACTACAGAATCTCATTTAGAAATTAAACTCTCTGAAGTTAATTTCTCACCTTCCAACAGTGATGCCTCTTACCCTGAAACACTTTGCCACTATGAAAATGCGCTAATTTCAGCGCTAAATCAGCTGAGCCTGTTGCACACATCACGCTAATTGCATCATTTTGTACCCTATAAACGAAAATTGCCGTGAATAAATTCACGGCAATACCTGCTATTTACCTTTATATATTTTTTATCTGTTATCCAGCCACTGATGGGAATACGGGTAACATTAGATATAGTTTGATCACAATCGCGTTAACGATATCAATAAAGAATGCGCCAACCATTGGAACAACTAAGAATGCAAGGTGTGATGGACCAAATTTGTCCGTGACCGCTTGCATGTTCGCGATTGCTGTTGGCGTTGCACCTAGGCCGAAACCACAGTGCCCTGCCGCCAATATCGCCGCATCATAGTTTTTACCCATCACGCGGAAGGTAACGAAAATAGCATAACCCGCCATCACACAGGCTTGGACTGCCAAAATAATCAGCATAGGAATCGCTAAAGATGCCAGTTCCCACAACTTCAGGCTCATCAGAGCCATCGCAAGGAATAGGGAAAGGCTAACGTTACCAACAACAGAAACCGCGCGGTCAAACACGCGATAAAAGCCCGCTAGAGATAGGCTATTACTTAAGATAACCCCAACAAATAACACACAAACGAATTTAGGAAGTGCAAAGGCAGTATCTGCCAGTAAGCCAGCAATAAAACTCCCCGCCATCAAACAAATCGCAATTAATGCAATAGTTTCAATCAACACCATAGAGGTGATCATTCGGCCTGATTGCGGCTTCTCAAATGCTGTTGGTACATCTTTATCATCTTCAGCAGTGCCTGGCGTTGGAATATTACGGATTAAGAAACGTGCAACTGACCCACCAATGAGCCCGCCAAGCACAAGACCGAATGTTGCACATGCCATAGCAACTTCAGTCGCACTCTGGAAACCATAGCTATCTGTAAAGATTTTACCCCAAGCAGCCCCTGTACCATGACCACCAGATAAAGTGATAGAGCCAGCAAGCAGCCCCATTAGCGGGTCAAGGCCAAGTAATTCGGCTAAGGCAATACCAACCGTATTTTGTACTAATAGTAAACCTACAACGACAAAAATGAAAATAAACAGTGCTCTACCACCAGCTTTCAAGCTGGCTAAGTTTGCGTTTAAACCAATCGTGGCAAAGAATGCCAACATCATAGGTTCTTGTAATGAAAGGTCGAAAGACAAGCTCCAATCAAATACTTGCTTGATCACCAATAAGCTAAAAGCGACCAGCAACCCGCCTGCAACAGGCTCCGGGATAGTATATTTTTCGAGGAAAGGAACTGATTTTACAAGCTTACGTCCGAGCAATAGCACAAGGGTAGCAGCCACAAGCGTACCGTAGACATCGAGATGATACATTTATGTACCTCGTCTGTTGTTAATATTATTTAAAACTAGTAAGACGTTAATTTCTTCCTTAAAACGCCAAAAGCAGGTTCCTGAATTAGAAAAAAAATCGGAGATAAACACAAGTTAAAACATATAAAAATGTGACATTCCTTATCTAACTATAAAGAAATATTTTTCGCGCAAACGATTGCTTTTTTACGTAGTCGCTTTACAATGCGTTTTTTGTTGGCAGAGAAATACCAAAATGACCACCGAAGCATCTCAAAGACAGGCCGTTGAAGTCGAGCCAAAAAGTGAACTCATTTACCGTTTAGAAGATAGGCCACCACTCCCTCAGGCGTTGTTTGCTGCGGGTCAGCACCTTCTCGCCATGTTTGTGGCCGTCATTACCCCCGCAATGCTTATTTGCCAGTCATTAGGGCTACCCGCCCATGATACACAGCGCATTATCAGTATGTCACTGTTTGCTTCGGGTATTGCTTCCTTAATTCAGATCCGTGCTTGGGGGCCTGTTGGCTCCGGGCTATTATCTATCCAAGGCACCAGTTTTAACTTTGTTGCACCTTTAATTATGGGGGGTGTTGCACTCAAACAAGGTGGCGCTGATATCCCCTCAATGATGGCGGCACTGTTTGGCACACTGTTGGTCGCAGCACTCACTGAAGTTGTTTTATCGCGTTTTCTGCATTTAGCACGTCGAGTGATTACCCCATTAGTATCTGGCGTGGTAGTCATGATCATTGGGCTGTCACTGATCCAAGTCGGTCTGACTTCTATTGGTGGCGGGCACAGCGCAATAACTGATAATACCTTTGGCTCCCCCGATTATTTGCTACTGGCAGGTATTGTGTTGGCTGTCATTATTTTACTCAATCGCCAAAAAAACCCTTACTTACGCGTCGCCTCTTTGGTGATAGCTATGGCAATCGGCTATCTTGCGGCTTGGTGGATGGATATGCTTCCCACAACTCAAGACACCGATAGCACACAATCCGTGATCACCATACCTGAACCTTTCTATTATGGATTATCCTTTGATTGGAACTTGCTGATCCCACTCATGCTCATTTTTATGGTGACCTCTTTAGAGACAATTGGCGATATCACCGCGACCTCCGATGTCTCCGAGCAACCTGTGCGCGGCCCCATTTATATGAAGCGAATTAAAGGCGGAGTGTTAGCAAATGGTTTGAACTCCATGGTATCTGCTGTATTTAACACCTTCCCTAACTCCTGCTTTGGCCAAAATAATGGCGTGATCCAGCTTACTGGCGTGGCAAGCCGCTACGTGGGTTATATCGTTGCTTTAATGTTGATCCTATTAGGGGTATTTCCTGCTGTCGCCGGCTTTGTTCAACAAATTCCTGAGCCTGTTTTAGGCGGTGCCACCATTGTGATGTTTGGTACGATTGCAGCTTCTGGTGTGCGTATTGTTTCCCGTGAACCCCTCAACCGCCGTGCAATTATGATTATCGCCTTATCGCTTGCGGTCGGTATGGGGGTTTCACAACAGCCACTTATTTTACAATTTGCCCCTGATTGGCTGAAAACACTCTTTTCATCCGGTATTGCCGCAGGGGGTTTAACCGCAATTGTTCTGAATTTAATTTTCCCTCACGAAAAGTAACCTGTCATTTACCGCCAGAGTTGAATACACTGGCGGTTATTCTGTATTCTATCTTGATAATTTATCCATCAGCGCATTTACCCATCAGTCCAATTATGGAGGGGCAGATAAACCATGAGGTGGTTAACCAAGCTCATCATAGCGCTTCTGCTACTGTTCTTACTCGCCGTGATATTCACCTATGCAGGGTTGCAAACACGCTGGGGTGCATCCTACGCTAGCCATTTTTTAAGTAAATTCACCGATTTTGATATTGATGTTGGTATCATGGGGCATGAGTTTTCGAATGCGGGTGAATTTGTTTTCCAAGACGTAAAAATCGCTTCGCGTAATCAAGACATGACACTGGATGCGAAACAAATTGTTGTCGATGTTAATTGGCGGAATCTGTTTAGCGGTACCGCAATTCGTCGCTTCGTGATCACGCAAGGTAATTTAGCGGCGACGACCTCAGAAACGTCAACGCCAATTCCATTGAGTGCAAATATCCTCCAGTTTGAAAATAGCAATATCCAGCTAAACCAAGCAGAAAATCGCCTTCAAGTTTCTGGGTTCACAGGTGGCATCACACCATGGCAGCCAACCACAAACCATCCGTTTGGTTATGGTGATTTCCGCTTCACCACTAAACAGTTAGATATCAATGAATTGCCCTTAAAAAATGTTGCAATCACAGGGAAGCTTCAAGAGAATCTCACTGAATTTACCGATGCCAGCGGCTATCTTAATAATGGCTACATCACAGGCTCAGGAAAAGCATTAGCAGACGGTTCTATCACCATTAATTCTTTAGCGATGGATAAAGTTGGCTGGCAAAATAGCATTCCCTTTGACTCATTGCGTGAAGCAATCGAGAGCCAACGCACTATCTTATTAAAAAATGTTGCGCTAACTAATGTTGATCTCCAAGGTAAAGACTGGGCAATCTCAGGGCTTAATACTGAAATTGACCATATCAACTGGGTGAGAGGAAGTTGGAGCAGTCCTGAGAGCCATATTAACTTTACTGTTAATCAATTGGTTATCAAGGATCAACAGGTCGATACACTGATTGGTGATCTCAATATTCAGGGCGATAACCTCAACATTGAAAAGCTTTCAGGTTATTACTATAAAGGGGTATTTAGCCTTAATGGTGTGTGGCAACGTAACGACCAAACCCTTACCCTCAATGACGCAAAACTAGCCGGTATTTTATACACTCTGCCTGAAAATTGGCTGCAATTTTTCAGTCAACCTTCTCCTAATTGGCTATCAGGGCTGACTATCAAACAGTTTACCCTATCTCAATCATTGCTTATGAATATCGACTCTCGTTTCCCATTCGAATTGACTGCGCTCAGTGGCAACGTAGAAAATGTGAGTCTTATTAAGCAAAAACAGTGGGGAATTTGGAGTGGTAAAGCCTCATTCAATGCAGATAGCGGAACGGTTAATCAAGTTATGATACGCCGGCCTTATATGGATTTACGCCAAAGTGGGCAAGCCTCTGCTGCGGCTTCATTAACTGCCAGCACTGATAAAGGAGTTGTGAAGGTAGGTCTATTGGTGAAGCAGTCACCTAAAAAAGTGCCATTTTTACTGCGAGCTTCAGGTACGAATGTCGACCTTTCCGTCCTAAATCAATGGGGCTGGCAAGGCTTTCCACCTCAAGTCATTGGCGATTTTGATACATCACTACAAGGGGATTTATTAGCGCCATCCTTAGCAAAAAGCGTAAATGGTGAATTAGTCGCTACTCCACTGCAAGGGAAGCAAATGTATCGGACTGTGGTGAACGGTGTTGTTACCTCTTCTGTTGAGAGTGATGCGCCCCCTACCGAGTCACAACCTGTGGGCTCTCTACCAACGAACGATCAGCTCCCAGCGCTACTTACGCAATAATAGAAAGGCAGGCCAATCATCTCATTGGCCTGCCTCTCAATCGCTATCATCAAGATGATTTTATGGTCTTTTCCACCGGTAAAACCATATAGACACCGCTAAATACTGCTCCAACCTCACTGTTCGCGCCACTGACGGCTACCTCAAGTTTTACTCTCGCTTTACTTCCTCTTGCGAGACGGTCAAGGTCGCCACTCATATGTGACATATCGGCAACGGCTGTTGGCCTGCCACTAACAGGCTTGCTATAACGAATACTGGCATCCACTAAGACAATATCACCACCGAGTTGGTGCTCTTGCATGAGTAGCCAAATCAAACCCCATCCCGTTAATGTTGCCAGTGAAAATTGGCTACCTGCAAAAATTGTTTCATGGGGGTTTTGGTTACCCGCTTCAGGCATCGTGGTAATAAATTTTTTCCCTGTATATTGTTCAATACGAACACCCATTTTTTCACTTAACGGGATATATTTATACCACGCTTGTTGCAGTTCGCCGCACCAATCGGGTCGATGGAGGATTTGATCGAGGGTTTCAATCGGTTTAATCATTAAATAGTGGCGAACGGGTGTTTTCAGTTCACCAGCGATAAGGCCACGACTTTCAAAGCCGATCTTACTAAAGAAAGGAACGGCCTCTTCCCGAACACTCGATACAATGCGTTTTACACTTTCTTGTCGCGCAATGGACTCTAGGGCCATCAAGATGAGTTTACCTAAACCTTTACCTTGCATCACAGGATTAACAGCAAGAAAGCGGATCGCGCCTTCATTATCGGCATTAATATAAAGCCGCCCGATCGCTAAAATACGGTTTTTATCATCAACGACCATTTGATGATAAGCAGTAAGATCATAGCCATCTTTCTCAGAACCAAGAGGCTGATTAAAGGGTTTACGTAACATCTCCCAGCGGAACTGGTAATAAGCATCAAACTCAGCGTCATCTTTAGGTGCACGCAGATGGTACATAGTCTCCCCCTAAATAGTTGAATCAGACTTGCAACCAGAAAGTCACAGGACCGTCGTTGGTCAGGCTGACTTGCATATCCGCGGCAAATTGCCCTGTTTCAGTGATCACACCTTGTTGGCGACTCTGTTCAACAAAATATTCATATAGCTGTTCAGCGCGTGCAGGCTCTGCTCCCCCTGAAAAGCTGGGTCTCATCCCTTTTTTCGTATCTGCTGCCAATGTAAATTGCGAGACAACTAACAAATGACCGCCAGCTTGTTGAACATTCAGGTTCATTTTTCCCTGTTCATCACTAAAAATTCGATAACCAAGTACTTTCTCACACAGCCGTTTTGCTTTTTGTTCGTCATCATCTTTTTCAACGCCGAGTAAAACAAGTAACCCAGAACCGATTTGACCAACAACTTGCTCATTCACAACGACTGCTGCATGAGCGACTCTCTGTATTAATGCAATCATGGTAACTCTATAAAAATATGGAGTAACGGTTTAGGTTACTCCACGGTGATAACTCATTAATTATTCGACTTCAGCGTTGAAGTCATAAGTACGAAAATATTCAGGTACAGTGTCTTTGTTAACGACATGAACACCTTTGATACCTAGCGCTTCGGCAGCCTTAATATTGTCCTCAACATCATCAAAGAATATGGCATCTGCCGCGTCAAACTCTTCAGATTCCAGAACATATTGGTAAATGGCTGGATCAGGTTTGCGCATCCCCAAGTCTTGAGATAGGTAGAGGAAATCAGAGGAGGCTGCAATTTCAGGGTAATGTTCAGGCCAGTAATCAAGGTGTAGGCGGTTGGTGTTAGATAAAACAACAACACGATGCCCTTGCTCACGTAGGCGCTCCATTATATCAATAACTTCTGGGCGCACCGACATAAAGATAGCGTGCCAGCCTTCCGCAAACTCTTCAAAACTGAGTGTAATGCCGAGTTCTTCGCATAGCATTTCAGCAAATTCAATATCTGAAATTTTGCCACACTCATGTTGTTGGAAGATATTCCCAAAAGTAAACCGTGATTTGATCTGCTCAGAAGGCGTACCGCTCAGCTCTGACCATTTATCAAAAACACGATTAAAGTCGATATCAATAATCACATTACCCATATCGAAGATATACAGCATACCGTTTCCTCGTTGTTATTAACTAAATTCACTTTAATCATAATTCATACAACTGAACAGCCCTAATTGCAGATTATTTGTTGTTTTTTTATTAATAAAGGGGGCCATCATCTCTATCATGACAATAGATTCGAAACAGTCGAGCTAGATGCTCCCCTGCTGGCGACAAGGTATGATCCCGCCGTTGCACCAGCGCAAAAGTTGCATAAGGCAATTTTTCAGCCAAATCTAGTGCGATAAATTGCTGGTCAAATAAAGGGTCATCAATTGTATCAACAGAGACAATCGTCAAAAAATCGCTTTGTGCCACCAAGCTCATGCAGCCAATTAATGTTTCACATGTCACACTAAAGCTCATTGGTCTCTCCATTCTGGAGAACACTTCAGAAAGCTGCTTATAATAAGTGCCTTTCGGTGTCGGCATTGTCCAGTCACAATTTGCTAATTGCTCTAATGACGTAGCATGCCTCATCGGGTGATCTTTACGCATGATCACCTTATATTCTTTGCGCATTAACCTTTCAAAATTAAATTCAGCATCCAAACTACCGGGGTAATAAGTATTCACCGTAAAATCTAATTCACCTTGGCGTAATTGCGGCAACATCGTCAATAATTGCCCTTCCATGATACGGATCTTGATATTGGGAAAGTCACGATGAAATTGAATAATGACTTTTGGCATCACTGAACGTGCAATACTCCCTGCGACACCAATATTAATCGTACCGCTGGATAACCCAATGCGCTGCTGTATTTCCTCTTGCCCTACACGTAACTCTTCCAAAATAATACTGGCACGACGTAAAAAACTTTCTCCACAATCCGTTAAATAGATCCCTTGATTACTACGAATAAATAATTTTGCTCCCAAAGAGCTTTCTAATTCACGAATGGATTTGGTCAATGCTGGCTGAGAAAGCTGTAAAAAACGGCTTGCCGCCCTAATGCTGCCATGGCGACTCACTTCAACGAATGCCCTCAATTGATTCAACTTTATTGGCAAAGCCATATTAGCCCCTGATAACCATTAGTTATATAGACAAAGATAATCGTATCTTTTTTACCCTATTTTGATTGTGTACAGTCAACTTTTGATAATAACAAATAATTAACATAACTACTTATTAACTATTTTTTAATTATTAAAACAATCAAATGCAGCATATTAAATTAGTTTAAAAATATTAAATAAAATTTAATTTTATTTAAATTGAATCGTTCTGGGTATTTATACCGAGCCACTCCCACTTTGTCGTGATAACTAAAAGAGATAACAATTATGGAGATTTCTTTAAATAACGCTATTGGATCCATCACACATCAATTACAAATTTGGCGGCGTGATTTTCATCAATATGCCGAATCCGGTTGGTTTGAATTTCGAACTGCAACATTAGTTGCTGATGAGCTGGACCGCCTCGGCTACCAATTACAACTAGGAAAGGAGGTCATCAACGCTGAAGATCGCATGGGGCTTCCCTCACCACAGCAATTGGCAGAGCAAGAAAAACGAGCCATTGAGCAAGGCGCGCTAACCAAATGGCTTCCCTATTTTTCAGGAGGATTTACGGGGATCGTTGCGACGTTAGATACGGGTAAACCGGGGCCTACACTGGCGTTTCGTGTTGATATGGATGCGTTAGATCTGAATGAAGATCTCACTGAGCAGCACCGTCCACACGCAGAAGGCTTCTCTTCTTGTAATGCCCATATGATGCACGCCTGTGGTCACGACGGTCATACCGCCATTGGCCTCGGTTTGGCACATATCTTGAAGCAATTTCAATCACAACTGACTGGTCGTATCAAAATTATTTTCCAGCCTGCCGAAGAAGGAACCCGTGGAGCAAAATCAATGGCAACCGCTGGCGTTGTGGATGATGTCGATTTCTTTGTCGCCATACATATCGGCACTGGAGTGCCTAAAGGGGAATTAGTGTGTGGCAGTAAAAGTTTTCTTGCGACCACTAAATTTGATGTCACTTTTCAAGGGAAAGCCGCACATTCAGGAGCAAGACCAGAAGATGGCAAAAACGCATTAGTTGCCGCCGCTCAGGCCACACTGGGTCTATATGGTATTCCTCGGCATAGTGAAGGTAGTTCTCGTATCAATGTTGGTGTACTCAATGCAGGAATTGGACGTAATGTCATTGCTGATCACGCATTAATGAAAGTTGAGACGCGCGGCGAAACGAATGATATTAATGAGTTTATGTATCAAAAAGCCCTCAATATCATTGAAGGTGCCGCCAAAATGCAAGATGTTGAGTTCAACATCAAATTAATGGGCGCTGCACAAAGTAGTCATCCTAGCCCGCAATGGGTCGATTTCATTATGCGTCTAGCACAGAACAATATTCCTGAGCTGACTTCCGTTATTAAAGATAAACCTCAAGCAGCAGGTTCAGAAGATGCAACCTACTTTATGGAGCGCACCAAAGCACTTGGTGGGCAAGCAACCTATATGATTTTCGGTACTGAGCTTAGCGCAGGGCATCACAATGAACGTTTTGATTTTGATGAAGATGTTATGCCTGTTGCCGTCAAAACCTTAGCCACTATTGCGCTTTCGCTACCTGAATTTGGAGATCACCCTAATGAGTAACGCATTCACATCATTCATCAATCATTATATTGAACAGAATCGCGCACGTTTCACCCAATTAAGCGATGCGATTTGGGATCATCCAGAAACCCGTTTTGAAGAGACCTTCTCGGCTGGGCTACTCGCTGATGCACTGGAGCAAGAGGGCTTTACTGTAGAAAGAGGGGTGGGCGATATTGATACCGCATTTATTGCCAGCTTTGGCTCCGGCGCCCCTGTGATAGCGCTGCTGGGTGAATTCGATGCGCTTGCTGGTTTAAGTCAGCACTCCGCTTGTAGCCATCCTAGCCCCGTTATTGAAAACGGTAATGGTCACGGTTGTGGGCATAATTTATTGGGAACTGCCGCATTAGCTGCCGCCTTTGCCGTAAAAGCTTGGATAGAGGAAAACCAACTACCAGGTACAGTACGTTTCTATGGCTGTCCGGGTGAAGAAGGCGGCTCAGGTAAGACTTTTATGGTAAGAGAAGGCTTATTTGATGATGTAGATGCGGCGGTAACATGGCACCCTGAATCATTTAGTGGTGTTTTCAATGTTCAATCCCTCGCCAATATTCAAACTGCATTTCGCTTCAAAGGCATTGCAGCACACGCGGCAAACTCCCCACATTTAGGCCGTAGCGCACTTGACGCGGTTAGCCTAATGAATGTTGGTGTTCAATTTTTACGTGAACATATTATTCAAGAAGCGCGCATCCACTATGCAGTCACGAATACGGGAGGCGCTTCCCCTAACGTCGTTCAAGCAGATGCCGAAGTTTTGTATCTGGTTCGTGCACCACAGCTAGACCAAGCTCAAGATATTTATCAACGAGTTATTGATATCGCTAAAGGCGCAGCTTTAATGACTGGTACACAATTAGAGATCCGACTCGATAAAGCATGCTCAAATTATGTTCCTAATCGCACTATTGAAAAAGCGATGTATCAGCATATTACCCATTACGGTATTCCTGAATACAGCGAGCAAGAGCGCCAATTTGCAGAAGAGATCCATGCCACCTTAACCAAAGATGATTTGCACAACGCAAAACTGAATGCCGCGCGTAGTGGTGGTGAACAAGCGATAAAATGGGGTGAGCGCCAAGGTAACAAGGCTCTGACGGATGAAGTTTTACCCTATGTTGAATCAAAAGAACTGATGTATGGCTCAACGGATGTGGGGGATGTCAGCTGGGTCACACCAACGGCACAATGCTTTAGCCCTTGCTTTGCATTCGGCACACCTCTGCATACATGGCAATTGGTTGCGCAAGGAAGAACATCTATCGCCCATAAAGGCATGCTATTAGCAGGGAAAATTATGGCAGCTACCGCCGTTGATCTACTCACAACACCGAACTTACTCGCTCAAGCAAAAAGTGAGTTCCAACGTCAACGTGCTCAACAACCTTACCACTGCCCAATTCCCCCTGACGTTAAGCCGTCTAAATTGCAGTAATTTTGTATTGGCGGGTCAATAACAATCACAAATCCCGCCATCAAGACCATAAAAATAACAATAATTGCAAATACATAGGAAAAACATCATGAGCCAAACCACAACATCAATGAATAAGAGCCCAGGTGCTATTTTTCGTTGGATAGAGCGTGTTGGGAATAAAATACCAAACCCTTTCATTCTTTTTGTCTATCTTCTGGCGATCTTAATGGTCGCTACGGCTATCCTTTCTTGGTTTGATTTATCGGTAAAGAACCCAGCTAACGGCGAACTCGTTTCCGTAAAGAACCTATTGAGTGTCGAAGGCATACAGTGGATTTTGCCTAATATTGTCAAAAACTTCAGTAGCTTTGCTCCATTAGGCGCCATCTTAGCACTCGTCATCGGGGCAGGACTCGCTGAAAAAGTGGGTTTATTACAAGCCTTAATGTACAAAATGGCATCAGGGATTAATAAACGTTACGCCAGCTATATGGTGTTATTTATCGCCTTTTTCAGCCATATTTCATCAGATGCCGCTTTGGTGGTTATGCCCCCTTTAGGTGCATTAATTTTTATTGCGGTTGGTCGTCACCCCCGTCGCGGGTCTACTCGCGGCTATTGCTGGCGTAGGCTCCGGCTTTACCGCTAACCTTCTGATTGTTACAACGGATGTTTTACTCTCTGGGATCAGTACGGAAGCCGCCATGATCATCGACCCTAACTTACATGTTAGTGTCATTGATAACTGGTATTTTATGGCTACATCCGTCATCGTCTTAACGATTGCAGGTGCCATCTTAACGGATAAATTTATTGAGCCACGGTTACCAAAGTGGGAAGGCACTTCTCATGACCGGTTAGAAAAATTAACCCCATTACAAAATCGTGGGTTATTAATGAGCGGGCTCTCGGCATTAATATTTATTGGACTCGTCGCATTAATGGTTGTACCTGAAGGTGCACCACTTCGTGACCCACAGACAGGCTCGGTGATCCCTTCACCATTTATTAAAGGTATTGTGCCTGTCATCATTATTTTCTTCTTTGTCGTCTCAATTACTTATGGTATTTCGACCAAGCAAATTAAAAAACCAAATGATATTCCTGACCTATTAGTTGACCCCATGAAAAGCATGGCGGGCTTTATTGTCATGGTTTTCCCTCTGTCTCAGTTCGTTGCGTTTTTCAACTGGAGCAACATGGGGAAATTTATGGCGATTGGCTTGACTGATTTACTCGAAAATTTAGGAATGACAGGCGTACCTGCCTTTATTGGTTTGATGTTTTTATCTGCATTCTTATGTATGTTTATTGCCAGTGGCTCCGCAATTTGGTCTATTTTAGCGCCAATATTTGTGCCAATGTTTGTGCTGTTAGGCTTCCACCCTGCTTTTGCACAGATAGTCTTTCGTATCGCTGACTCCGCGGTACTCCCACTTGCACCGATGTCACCATTCTTACCTCTATTTTTAGGGTTTCTACAGCGATATTACAAAAATGCCCAACTTGGTACTTATTACACCTTAATTCTGCCTTACCCACTGGTTTTCTTTGCAGTATGGATATTGCTGCTCGTCGGTTGGTACTATGCCGGTTTACCAATAGGGCCAGGGGTTTATCCTCAACTGACACCTTAATAAGTCACCCATTACCTTTAAAATTTACTGTATCAATAGAAGGTGGGATAGCTTCCCGCCATCCTCTTACCCTACCGTACATACAGCGCTGTATGCACGGTAGTTTGTACTTATTCCGCTCAGGTCGTCACACATGTGTGTCGCTAATAATTTCGTTACTGTTCGTTTATTGCGACTAACAAAATTAAGGTGATTTTGGGAAAATCTTTCCTTCTCCACGCGCGATGACTGATTATTCGTTATATCTACTCAAGTTGCAGTGTGATAATAGATATCACTCAGAACTGATTGATTTTACGAACGTAAATATCCTTCCAAAATGTGTTTATCTCGTGCGATAGCTTGGAATTAATATGATGGGAATGAGAGGCTTTGAATATGTCGGCTAGCTCACTATTTATACTAGCCCCATAACAGCAAAGTCCTAACCTTTTAGGCTAGGACTTTGTTAGCAATCTGAAAGCGCCCAATGAGCGCCTTCAGCAAGAAGAATAACTAAAAATTAGTCTTCTTTTGAACGGTTCGCACGGCGACGATCGTTTTCAGTTAAGTGACGTTTACGCAGACGGATAGACTGTGGAGTCACTTCAACTAATTCGTCATCATCAATAAACTCTAGTGCTTGTTCCAAAGTCATTTTAATTGGTGGTGACAAGGTTGTCGCTTCATCCGTACCAGACGCACGCATGTTAGTTAGTTTTTTACCTGTTAAGCAGTTCACAGTCAGGTCATTTGAACGTGAGTGAATACCAATGATTTGGCCTTCATACACTTCTGCACCATGACCTAAGAATAGCTTACCGCGGTCTTGTAGGCTGTACAGGGCGTAAGCAACTGCTTTACCTTGACCATTCGAGATCAATACGCCATTTTGACGACCACCAATTTCGCCTGGGCGAACATCATCGTAGTGGCTGAATGTTGAGTACAGCAAACCCGTACCTGACGTCATCGTCATAAATTCAGTACGGAAACCGATCAAACCACGGCTTGGGATAACATAATCAAGACGTACACGGCCTTTACCATCTGGCATCATGTCACGTAGGTCACCTTTACGCTCACCCAACGCTTTCATGACATCACCTTGGTGCTGCTCTTCAACGTCTAAAGTCACTTGCTCAAATGGCTCTTGTTTACGGCCATCCACTTCACGGAAGATAACTTTTGGACGAGAAACACCTAACTCAAAGCCTTCACGACGCATGTTTTCGATCAGAACTGACAAGTGCAATTCACCACGACCGGAAACTCGGAATGCATCTGGATCTTGAGTTTCTTCAACACGCAATGCCACGTTGTGCACTAGCTCTTTGTTCAAACGGTCAAGGATCTGACGCGAAGTCACATATTTACCTTCACGACCACAGAATGGTGAGGTGTTAACACAGAAGAACATGCTCACGGTTGGTTCGTCGACCGCCAATGCTGGTAACGCTTCAACATTACCCACATTACAGATAGTGTCTGAAATGTTTAGTTCACCTAAACCCGTCAGAGCAACGATATCACCTGCTTCTGCATGTTGAGAATCAATACGTTCTAAACCTAAGTGAGTCAGAACTTTACCGATTTTACCGTTACGTGTTTTGCCTTCGCTATCGATAACTGTCACTTGTTGGTTTGGCTTAACAGTACCACGTTTGATACGACCAATACCGATAACACCTAAGTAGCTGTTGTAATCTAGTTGTGAAACTTGCATCTGGAAAGGCCCTTCCAGATCAACTTTTGGTGGCTCAACATATTTGACAATCGCTTCATAAAGCGGGGTCATGTCTTCTGCCATATCTGTATGGTCAAGACCCGCGATACCGTTTATTGCTGACGCGTAAACGATAGGGAAATCAAGCTGTTCATCCGTTGCGCCTAAGTTAACGAATAAATCGAATACTTGGTCAATAACCCAATCAGGGCGTGCACCAGAGCGGTCAACCTTATTGATAACGACAATCGGTTTTAAGCCATTATCGAACGCTTTTTGGGTAACGAAGCGTGTTTGTGGCATAGGGCCATCAGTGGCATCAACCACCAGCAGAACGCTGTCAACCATTGACATAACACGCTCAACTTCTCCACCAAAGTCGGCGTGACCTGGGGTATCTACGATGTTGATGCGATAGTCATTCCATTTGATAGCGGTATTTTTGGCAAGGATAGTAATACCACGCTCTTTCTCCAAGTCATTGGAGTCCATAACACGCTCATCCACAGTTTCACGTTCACCGAACGTGCCTGATTGCTGCAATAATTTACCAACCAGTGTTGTCTTGCCATGGTCAACGTGAGCGATGATGGCGATATTTCTTAAGTTTTGAATTGACAAGGATTTTTACCGTTTAATTGACAGGAAAGGAATATGCTTTATAGAGCCTAACTATAAAACTGCAAAATAGGAAGCATACTTTCTACGTTAATTTGCTGTTATTTTACACGTTTTTCCGCGCAAGTGGAATAAATGTGAATTTCATCACTGTATAAAAAGTTTTTAACTAAAAAACATTTAGTTGCGTAACAACTACGGAATATCTCAAAAAATAACTGGTATCAATACTGAGAAATCACAAAGTAACAGAATAATACGCTATATTTTAAATTTTAACAGCCGTAAAAAAGAATAAAAAATAGAAATTCTTCTACTAACTCCCTCTTTCACGCTTTTTTCTGTAATTTAGATATATCTAAATTGACCAATTAGATATATCTAATTATATTTGTTCTCGTAAATTCGATATATCTAATCAAGGAGAATTATATGCGAATTCATTGTTGCCGTCATGTTTATCATTCACGCCATGAAGACGGTCATGGACACCAATGTTGCCACGGTGAAGGTCGTCATGGTCATGGCGAAGGTTGCCATGGTCGCGGTGAGGGACGTGGGCAGGGTGGTGGTCGCCATAGAGGTCGTGGATTACGCCGTTTATTTGATCATGGTGATTTGCACATTATGGTACTTTCATTAGTGGCTAAAAAACCTAGTTATGGCTATGAAATTATCAAAGATATCCAAGAAGCCTCAAATGGCCTTTATGTACCAAGCCCAGGTGTTATTTATCCAACGCTAACACTACTCGAAGAACAAGGTTTCCTTGAGTCAGAAGTGGTTGAACGTAACCGTAAAAGTTTCAAAATCACGGCAGAAGGTGCAGCACATTTAAAAGCGAATCAAGAGACAGAAACCATTATTTTCCGTAAATTAGCCAAAGCGCGTGATATGCAGCACGGCGGTAATTTATCTGAAGAAATCGAAATGGCTGTCAGCCGTTTTAAAGCGCTCTTGCGCCATAAAATGGTTTTAAAACAATTAAGTGAACAACAAACTCGTCAAATTGCGCAAATCATCAATGATGCCGTACAGCAAATTGAGCAAGTCAACATTTTATTAACTGATAACATTGATGAATAAAAAGCGGGTTGGTTAATCATTTATTTTATCTAAGTGGCCTTGTGTTTTGACGTCAAGCACAGGGCTAACGATCAAAGCTCCCCCTCTCTACTAGCCATTAATAATGACTTTACTTTGGCACGGCAAAACCTTTGTGTAGCCGCTAATCCTCGCTTTTTATCACTAAAGCACCAATATGGTGCACTCCACACAGAAAATGCACCATATTGGTGCAATAATTTACATGTACTCTCCTACTAATTTGTCATAACGGCGTAACACTCCATATTTAGGCTATTTTAAAAAGTTGGCACGTTTTTCGCTTATACTTTTATGTGAGAAGTTACACCTTGATTAACTGATGCTGAAAAGCCAGAAATAATTGCAAAAAGTAACGCAACTGTATGTGGTTATTTTGCAGACCCGACCTGACCAGGAGAGCCGACGATGTCCGCAGAACACGTTTTATCGCTGATAGAAGAGCACAAAGTAAAATTTATTGACATGCGTTTTACTGATACCAAAGGTAAAGAGCAACACATCACCATCCCTGCTCATCAAGTCAACGAAGACTTCTTTGAAGAAGGTAAAATGTTTGATGGTTCATCAATTGGTGGCTGGAAAGGCATTAACGAGTCTGACATGGTGCTAATGCCAGATCCATCCACTGCAATGCTCGACCCATTTTTTGCCGACCCAACTTTGATCATTCGTTGCGATATTCTTGAGCCAGGCACAATGCAAGGTTACGACCGTGACCCGCGCTCTATTTCTCAACGTGCAGAAGATTTTTTACGTGCCAGCGGTATTGCTGACACCGTGCTGTTTGGGCCAGAGCCTGAATTCTTCATCTTTGATGATATTCGTTTTGGTAACAGCATGCACAGCAGCTACTATCACATTGATGATATTGAAGCGGCTTGGAATACTGGTACAAAATATGAAGGCGGTAACAAAGGCCACCGTCCGGGTGTAAAAGGCGGTTACTTCCCAGTTCCCCCCGTCGATTCTTCACAAGACCTCCGTTCTGCGATGTGTACCACCATGGAAGAAATGGGCTTAGTCGTTGAAGCTCATCACCATGAAGTGGCTACCGCAGGTCAAAACGAAGTGGCATGCCGCTTTAATACAATGACCAAAAAAGCAGACGAAACACAGATTTATAAATATGTCGTGCACAATGTTGCCCATGCTTACGGTAAGACAGCGACCTTTATGCCTAAGCCATTAGTCGGTGATAACGGTTCAGGTATGCACTGCCATATGTCACTGTCAAAAGATGGTATTAACCTATTTGCAGGCGATAAATACGGTGGTTTGTCAGAAATGGCGCTTTACTACATTGGCGGCATTATCAAACACGCACGCGCACTGAATGCCTTCACTAACCCAACAACCAACTCGTATAAACGTCTGGTTCCGGGCTTTGAAGCACCAGTTATGTTGGCTTATTCTGCACGTAACCGCTCTGCATCTATTCGTATCCCTGTGGTTGCAAGCACCAAAGCGCGTCGTATTGAAGTGCGTTTCCCTGACCCAGCAGCCAACCCGTACTTAGCGTTTGCTGCGCAATTAATGGCGGGTCTTGATGGCATTATCAATAAAATCCATCCGGGCGACGCCATGGATAAAAACCTATACGACCTGCCACCAGAAGAAGCAAAAGAGATCCCAACAGTGGCTGGTTCACTAGAAGAAGCCTTGGCTGAGCTAGATAAAGATCGTGAATTCTTAATTCGCGGTGGTGTATTCACCAACGATGCAATTGATGCCTATATCGAACTACTCCGTAGCGATATTCAACGCGTTCGCATGACCCCGCATCCATTAGAATTTGAAATGTACTACAGTGTGTAACACGCCGTTCCACTGCTAGTCTTTGTTGCCGTGAAACATTTGCCCCATCTCTGATGGGGCCTTTTCTCCTACTTTCAGTGGTATCATTTTATTTACGGCACCGTTATTCAAATTGCAGCTTTGTTGGGTAAATCAAGTATAATGCACCAAAATAGTGCAGGAGCAGAATTACATGAAAGCCGAACATTTGCCAGCACCGGAACATATTCTTGATTCACTGTTAAACAGCGTCTTAATCGTTGATTATGACCTTGTGATCCATTATGCCAATCATGCGGCTTTACAAATACTTGCCCAAAGCCAACGTAAAATATATGGCACCCCATTACCTGTACTTTGCAATTATTGCTCCTTAAATGATGAGCTAATGTTAAATAGCTTAAAAGAGGGCCATAGCTTCACCGATAACGAAGTTACGCTCGTTTTTAATAATCATTCCCATGTCATGTCGTTAAGTGCACAGCCTTTCTCTGCTCAGTTTATTTTGTTGGAACTGTCTCAATTAGATAGCCAACGCAGGCTCAGCCAAGAGCAGGTACAAAATGCTCAGCAATTGGCAGCAAGAGAGCTGATCCGGGGTTTGGCTCATGAAATAAAAAACCCATTAGGCGGCTTAAGAGGCGCTGCACAGTTGCTTTCAAGGGCATTACCTGACCCAAAACTGAATGAATATACGCAAGTTATTATTGAACAAGCCGACCGATTAAGGGCATTAGTCGATAGATTACTTGGCCCCCAATACCCTGGGCCAAAAACACAACAGAGTATTCACCACAGCGCTGAAAATATCGTGCGCCTTGTGTCATTAGAGAAACCCGAAAATATCACGTTAATACGCGATTATGACCCTAGTTTGCCTGATCTTGAGTACTATCCCGATCAAATTGAACAGGTTCTACTCAATATTATCCGTAATGCGTTACAAGCACTTTCCGATACGGGTGGCACAATAACGCTACGCACTCGCACAGCATTTCAGGTCATGTTACAAGGGGAGCGTTATCGCTTAGCCGCTCGTATTGATGTTGAAGATAATGGCCCAGGTATTCCACCCGCTATCCAAGATACGTTGTTTTATCCTATGGTAAGTGGTCGCGAGGGCGGAACAGGATTAGGCTTATCTATCGTTCACAGTTTAGTGGATCAGCACGCTGGGAAAATTGAATTTACCAGTTGGCCCGGTCATACCGAATTTTCTATTTATCTACCAATTAAAAAATAGGGGATAACAATGCAGCAGGGAAAAATCTGGGTTGTTGATGATGACAGTTCTATTCGTTGGGTGCTTGAGCGCGCCTTAAATAGTGCCTCTTTTCATTGCACCTGCTTTGACAGTGCCGATGCTGTTCTTGCCGCTTTAGAGCATGATTGCCCTGATGTTTTGTTATCAGATATTCGTATGCCGGGTATTGATGGTTTAGCCTTACTTAATCGGCTAAAGCAGTCGCACCCATCGCTTCCCATTATTATTATGACGGCACACTCTGATCTTGATGCAGCGGTAAATGCTTATCAATCGGGGGCTTTTGATTACCTACCTAAGCCTTTTGATATTGATGAAACCGTCGCTTTAGTCGAACGCGCCTTGAGCCATAGCCGAGAACAAAACCACCTCGAACGTGATTCGAAACAGAAAACGGAGAGTGTCTCTTCCACCATGATAGGTGAAGCTCCTGCTATGCAAGAGGTTTATCGGATCATAGGTCGCCTCTCTCGCTCATCCATTAGTGTGCTGATTAATGGTGAGTCCGGTACAGGTAAAGAATTAGTTGCACATGCACTGCATCAGCATAGCCCTCGTGCCAACGGCCCTTTTATTGCTCTCAACATGGCGGCTATTCCTAAAGATCTCATTGAGTCAGAGCTATTTGGTCATGAAAAAGGGGCCTTTACTGGCGCCACACAGGTTAGGCAAGGCCGTTTCGAGCAAGCTAATGGCGGCTCACTATTTCTTGATGAAATTGGCGATATGCCTCTAGATATACAAACACGACTATTGAGAGTTCTTGCGGAAGGGCAATTTTATCGTATCGGCGGTTATACTCCGGTAAAAGTCGATGTGCGTATTATCGCAGCAACACACCAAAATCTAGAAAAACGTGTTAAAGAGGGGCTATTCCGTGAGGATTTATTTCATCGCTTAAATGTCATCCGTGTACAGCTCCCACCATTACGTGAAAGAACAGAAGATATCCCACGTCTTGCCCATTATTTTTTACAAAATACTGCCAAAGAGCTCGGTGTCGATAGTAAGGTACTACATCCAGATAGTGAACATATTCTGCAACGCTATCATTGGTCCGGTAACGTGAGGCAATTGGAGAACGTTTGTCGCTGGTTAACGGTTATGGCGGCTAGCCAAGAAATTCTACCGCAAGATTTACCAGAAGACCTGTTGGATAGCCCACAACCGGACGATGCTAGCGAGGAGCCAGCAGCACGTCAGTCTGTCACAAGTCATCATCCATCATGGTTTGAACTGCTCGAGCAGTGGACACACAGTGCATTAGCTGAAGGTAAAGAAAACTTATTAGCTCAAACCGTCCCTCTAATGGAGCATACCATGCTAAATTGCGCCCTCAAATATACGAATGGGCACAAACAAGAAGCGGCTCGTTTATTAGGTTGGGGGCGAAATACTCTCACCCGCAAATTAAAAGAGTTGGGTATCGAGTAAATCACCACAGGCTTATTTCTGCACCTCTGCAAGTAGCCAATGACGAAAGATAGCCATTGCAGGGGTTGTCGGTCGTGATTTCAATCGACTCAGCCAATATCCCCCTAAAGTGACGCTAATATCAAACGGTTGAACCAATGTACCGGCGCTCAATTCGTGCTCGAACATACAACTTGGAGCCAGCGCCACGCCATCCGTTAACAACGCAGCTTCAACCATTAAGCGCGAAGAGTCGAAAATTGGCCCTTTCACTCGCCATGGCTCAAGCTCTGCTGCTATCTGCCATTTTTCCCATTCGTCTTTACGATAAGAGCGCATCAAACTGTGATCTTTTAAATCTAATGGATGAGTTAACTTATTGGCCACTTTTTCAGAGCACAGTACGGTATGAGCCGCTGAAAACAGCGCCGTATTTTCTGCTAATGGCCACAATCCTTCCCCAAAACGGATCGCAAAATCAACCCCCTCAGCTGCTAAAATTAACCACGTTATTGTGCGTCATGATGCGCAAATCGATATAAGGATACAATGCAGCAAAAGCGGGTAAGCGTGGTAATAACCAACCTACGGCAAACGTACCGACAACGGAGACACTCAAGACTTCATGGTAATGCCCATCTTCAAATTGTTGTAACAATGACTCTATTTGGTCAAATGAGCGGCTGAGTACAGGAAGTAAAGCCAACCCTTCATCGGTCAGAGCCAGCCCCCCGAGGTAAGCGAATAAATAGCTCAAGTCCAAGCTGCTCTTCCAGCAAACGTACCTGCTGACTCACAGCGGCTTGGGTCACATTCAACTCCAGCCCTGCTCTTGTAAAGCTTAGGTGCCGCGCTGAAGCTTCAAATGCTCTCAACGCATTCAAAGGGAGACGATGACGATAATTCCCTGACATAAGTTTTTCTTTTACCTCATCGAATTTTATATCGTTTCAAATCAGAATTTAAAATAGGCATACTCTTTGCTCATCATCGGACAATACGGTATTAATCAATGCCTCAGCATCTAAGGCATGTGGAAATTAGAATACCTGAATTTTAATTATCAATAACTAAAACTTTTACTTTAATGGATAACTCTATGAAAAATATTTTTCGTCAGGGGCGGCTTTTTATCGCCTTAAGTTTAGCAATGACATCGATTTCCGCCTTTGCCCTTACACAGCAAGAGGTCGATGACATTATCAAGCCCCTGATGAAACAAGAACAGATCCCGGGTATGTCTGTTGCCATCTCAGTGAATGGCAAACAAGCTATTTACCATTACGGTGTTCAGTCAAAACAGACCCAAATTCCTGTTTCTGATAGGACGCTGTATGAAATTGGCTCCTTATCAAAAACCTTTACCGCAACACTGGCAACTTATGCGCAAATTCAAGGAAAACTCGATTTTAGCCAAAGTGTCAGTCATTACCTACCTGAATTAAAAGGCAGTGCTTTTGATAATGTTAGCGTGATGAATTTAGCCACCCATACATCAGGGTTATCGCTATTTGTACCTAGCGATATCAAAACCAACGATCAATTAATGGCGTATTATCAAAAATGGCTTCCTGACAATGAGGTTGGACAATATCGTTCTTATTCAAATTTAGGGGTTGGGTTACTTGGTATCGTGACGGCAAAGCAACTTAATATGCCTTTTTCTCAGGCTATGGAAAAATTGATGCTGCCTTCACTTGGCTTAAAACATACTTATATCCATGTTCCCAAAAGCCAAGAGAAATATTACGCACAAGGCTACAATAAGCAAAATCAGCCTGTTCGCTTAAACCTAGCAATCCTTGGTCCAGAGGCTTATGGCCTAAAGTCCAATGCCAAAGATTTGATCCGTTATTTAGAAATCAATATGCAATCCATTAAAGTGGCGAAAACTTGGCAAGAAGCGATTGAAAACACCCATACAGGCGTTTACCTAACCGATTCGTTTGTGCAGGATATGATGTGGGAAAGCTATCCATGGCCGGTGTCGCTTTCACAATTACTGCAAGGCAACCGTGATGATATGGCTCTCAAACCACAAAAAGTGGAATTGATTAAGCCAGCCATGGCGCCAGAAGTACGCGCTTATTATAACAAGACTGGCTCTAGCAATGGCTTTGCGACATACGCGATATTTATTCCAGAAGAGAAGATTGCCATTGTTATGCTATCCAATAAATGGATACCTATTCCTCAGCGCATTACAGCGACTTACCAGTTACTAGAGAAAATCGAACGCTAAATACTCAAACGGCTCCATTGTAATATGGAGCCATGTATTTAAATAACACGAGAAAATTGCCGTTGACGCATTTGATTACGCAAATAGACATCAAAGCACATACAGATATTGCGGATCAGCAAGCGCCCTTGAGGAGTCACCTTAATCGCGGTTTCTGTTATTTCGACTAAGCCATCTTCTTCCATCGGTTTTAACAGCGCTAAATCCTCTGCAAAATAGCGTTTAAACTCGATAGGGATAAAGCGCCTCAATTTGCGCATAATGAAGTTGGAAATTACAAATCAGTGTCTTTATCACATCTCGGCGTAAGCAGTCATCATTGGTTAACACTAACCCACGCCACAAAGCATGCCCTTGCTCTTCTACTTGCGCATAATAGGTTTTTAAATCTTTTTGGTTCTGCGCATAACTATCACCCAACATACTGATCGCCGATACGCCCAATCCTAATAAATCACAATCCCCTTGAGTGGTGTAGCCTTGGAAGTTGCGATGTAAAATCCCTTCACGCTGTGCAACGGCTAACTCATCTTGTGGTTTGGCAAAGTGATCCATACCAATAAACTGATAGCCTTCTGAGGTTAAGGTCGCGATGGTTTCTTGCAAAATATCCAGTTTTTGCTCAGCACTTGGCAAGTCTTCATCTTTAATTTTACGCTGTGCCGCAAACAAGTTAGGTAAATGAGCATAGTTAAACACGCTCAAACGATCCGGTGACAGTTCAATCACTTTTTTCAAGGTAAAAGCAAAGCTTTCTGGGGTTTGCTTTGGTAGACCGTAAATCAGGTCAATACTGGTTGATGTAAACCCCGTTTCTTTTGCTCGATTAATGAGCGCAAAAATAAAATCTTCATCTTGTTCGCGGTTAACTAAAACCTGAACGTCTTTATTAAAATCTTGCACCCCCATACTCAGGCGGTTGAACCCTTCGCTGCGCAAATGATCTATCATATCCAGTTCAATTTCACGGGGATCTACCTCTATCGACATTTCAACGTCATCAGAGAAATGGAAGTGTGTTTTGAGCAAAGTGACCAAATGGCTAACTTGAGCCTTATCGAGATAAGTAGGTGTGCCGCCGCCCCAATGCATCTGTGTAACGGTTCGCCCTTTTAATAAGGCTGCACGTTGAATAATCTCTTTTTCGATGACCTGTAAGTATTCATCTGCTTTATGCTTTTGCCGTGTCACCAGTTTATTGCAGCCACAAAAATAACAAAGCTTATGGCAAAAAGGGATGTGAACATAGAGCGATAATGGGTTTTCAGGGTAGCGTTGAGTTGCAGCCACAAACGCACTCTCATCATACTCTTGGTTAAATTCCAAAGCTGTCGGGTATGACGTATAGCGAGGCCCTGAATAATTATATTTTTGGATGAGAGAGAGATCCCAAACGATATTTTGCTCTGACATTAACATTCCTCAATTGCGCCGAATACCTACTTACAGGCTGTATCTTATGTTTTTTTATTGGCGAACTTATATACACGACATAATAACATAAAAGAAATTATAACTTGTGATTGGCAAGAGAGAGTTGATGCAGCACCAAAAGTCGCATGACTTGAATGAATTTTAACCAAAACCTCCTCCGGCAGTGCACCGGAGGAGATAGAAAAACGATTATTTACTTTTCAGGATACGCATAATGTCATCCAGTTTATCTTCGTCTTCTTCTTCATCGTCGTCGGTCAGTTCAATACCTAAAATAGACATCAGCTCATCAATGCGGTCTAAACAAGTATCAATATACGCCTGCTCTTCCGCTGTCACCGTTTCACCATCTTCTAAACGCGCCAACAAGCTATCTAAACGATCGTCCTGCTCAAGCATTTCAAGCTCTTGCTCTGGTGATAATTTAACTTTTACTGCCGGCTCTTTAGCGGGCGCTGGGCGTGTTACCACCGCATTATCATCAACAACCAACGGAATCGGTTTTTTGCTACCCACACGTGGGTCTAGGGCCTGATTTTGATTTCCAGACTTGCTATTCGTTGATTTTTCTTGATAACGCGCCCCTGATTTATTACCACGATGCTTTTTCTGGCGTTTGCGCTCACGCCCTTCTGCATTAAGCTCTTCTTTTGTTTTACGGTACTTTTTCTTGGTTTTGCTGGCGGTTTTACTTGCCGGTTTTTTTGGTGAATTCATGGTCTGATACCTTGATAAGTCAGTTTCTGCTGCGGAATCTAGCAGAATCCCTCAAGCTGTGAAAGCACTTGAGCAGCAATTAAAACGGTTTTTTGCATTTTGCTTGTCAGTCTTATTGATTATAGCTCGAATTGATAGCAATTAAGAGTATTTGATGACAAAACGGCTCCAAGAAGGGAGCCGTTAGATAAGGAAGGTGATTAGGCGTCGACTAAAACCATTTTTAAAATAAATAAAATGGAAACTAAAACAACACATAACCCTAAGTCGCGCCAACGACCAGTACCGATCTTCATTGCACAGTAAGCGATAAAGCCTAATGCAATACCTTCTGTAATCGAAAAGCTAAATGGCATCATGACCGCAGTAATAAATGCAGGCACCGACTCCGTCAAATCATCCCACTTCACACGCGTTAAACTGGATGTCATCAACACGCCAACATAAATCAGCGCGCCCGCGGTTGCATAAGCAGGAACCATACCCGCTAAAGGAGAAATAAACATGGTTAATAGGAATAACACCCCGACCACAATGGCAGTCAGACCAGTACGCCCACCAACAGATACCCCCGAAGAGCTTTCGATATAAGCAGTTACCGATGATGTTCCCATTGCAGAGCCGGCAACAGAACTTAAGCTATCCACATAGAGTGCTTGCTTCATGCGCGGGAATGTTCCGCGAGCATCAGTAATGCCAGCTTTATCCGTAACCCCAATCATTGTGCCGGATGAGTCGAATAAGTTAACCAACATAAAAGCAAAGATGACCCCAGACAGCGCTAAGTCCAGTGATCCCAAAATATCGACTTGCCCCACTACACTGGTGATGCTAGGTGGCAAAGAGAAGATGCCGTTGAACTTCACATCGCCTAATGCAAGGCCAATCAAGGTAGTGACCACAATGGAAACTAATACTGCTGCATGAATATTACGGGCAGCTAAAATTGCAATAATGAAAAAGCCCAGAGCACCTAACCAAACGTTATGTTGGGTGAAGTTACCAATGGAGACTAAAGTGTCTGGATTCGCCACGATAATACCTGAATTTTTCAGCCCCATCATGGCAATAAATAGACCGATACCGCTGGTGATCCCCACACGCAAACTCAATGGAATATTCGCAATGATCCAGTAACGGATACGAAAGAGCGTTAGAATAAAGAGCCCCACAGCGCCCCAGAACACAGCGCCCATCGCAACTTGCCATGAATACCCCATCGCCCCAACGACGACAAAAGCAAAAAAGGCATTTAGCCCCATTGCTGGCGCCACCGCGATAGGTAGGTTTGCTAATAACCCCATCAAAATACTGCCGATAGCCGCAATTAAACAGGTCGTTACGAATACGGCTTTAATGTCCATCCCTGCGACAGATAAAATTTGAGGGTTAACAAAGACAATGTAGACCATTGTGAGGAAGGTTGTAAAACCTGCAACGACTTCAGTTTTCGCCGTTGTTCCGTGTTCTTGTAATTTAAACACGCGTTGGAACAGACCCTGTTGTTGCACAGAGCCAGAAGATTGATTACTCATTAGATATTGCGCCCAAAAAAAGTTTTTTTCGCCCTATCCTACAACAAACAAATCGAGAGTGTTACCGTTAAAATGAAAAAAAGAAAACGTTTGCGTGATGATAATACTCAAAAGTGCGTTAACTTACTGATACAGCAAGATGAATTGGAATTTACAGAAAAAAGAAATTTTTGCGTGATCGTGGCGGCGCCATTTTCACCGCCACATTATGATGATTACGATAAGGCGAGTAGCTTCTGCCTACGCCAAAAGAGTAATGACCGCTTCGCAGCAAATGGTTTAGCCCCACGATGATGACTTAAACGTTTTGCTATCAAGTTGGCGACAATTTCTAATGTCAGACAGATGACAAAGTAAATAAACGCGACAAATAAGAAAATTTCGAGTGGATAAACCATTTCACGGTTATTCACCTGTGTTGCCAAAAATGACAGTTCAGCAACGCCCACAATGTAAGCCAAAGACGTGTCTTTAATCAGCGCAACCCATTGGTTAATAAACGATGGCACCATCATGCGTAATGCTTGGGGTAAAACTATTTGCCAAAGCACTTGCCAACGGCTAAAACCTAACGATAAGCCAGCCTGCCATTGCCCTTTGCCTATTGCTAAAATGCCCGCCTTAACCGCATGGGCCAAATACGCCGACGTGATTAAGGCGAGAGCGCAAATCACTGAGGCGATACCCGGAATTTCGGTTCCGAGCACAACGGGCAAAAAGAAATAAGTCCAAAAAATCAGCATAATGACGGGAATGGCGCGGAAAAAGCCTAAAACAGCAGCGAACAGGTTCATCCAGAAACCACGTAACATCGCTAAGGCAACACCACCAAGCGTACCGAATACAATCGACATTGCCCCCGCGACCAAGCTGATAATTAATGTTAATGCGGCACCTTCAATAGGGCCATCTGGAAACGCACCAAACAAAAGGTACTGCCAGTTTTGCTCAATGACTGAAAAATCCATCTTACACACTCTCCACTAAATTACGTTGCGCTCGCCACTGCCCCCAACCTTCCATTACCGCGATAATCGCAATATACAGCACAGTGGCTAGGCCAAATGCCGTAAATGTCTGTAGTGTTTGGCTTTCAACCTGACGTGATACATAAGATAGCTCAGCCACACCAATCGCCATGGTTAAAGAGGAGTTTTTAACGACATTCATGTATTGCCCAAGAAGAGGTGGCATGGCTATTTTAACGGCCTGGGGTAGCACCACATGTTTCATCGCTTGCCACCCTGTTAAACCCAGCGCAAAAGCGGCATATTTTTGGCCTTGTCGTACACCACGGATACCGGAGCGTATTTCTTCGGCAATAAATGGTACGGTATATAACGTTAAGCCAATAAAACCTGCTAAAAATTCAAACGAAGGCCAACTGAGCGTCATCCCCGCAAATGTGATTTCGTGGGGAGTATTAAGCCACGCCATCATATCCGATGATAAAATTTCACCGGAAGCGAAATACCAGAAAAAGAGTTGAACCAACAACGGGGTATTGCGAAAAACGGAAACATACACTCCGACAATCCAGCGTAGCGGAGCAATTTGGCTATCCCTTGCCGCAGCAACCACAAAACCTAATAACGTTGCAGCGATAATGGTACAAATGGAGATCCAGAGGGTCAGTAAAAAACCATAACCAAACCATTCCAAATACTCGGGAGCTAAAAAATGCTCAGAAAGAAACTCGCCGCTCGTTAATTTTTCAAACATAAGTGCTGCCTTTTATAACTAAGAACCCCGCGATAATATGCGGGGCTATTTATTCTATGCTTATCGACCAGTGAGCATGGAATCGGCGAAATAGAACGCCTATTATTTTTGCTGATCCAGTGGTGCAAATTTGAACTCACCGCGAGGTTGAGCGGCCTTTGTATCAGGGCCAAACCAACGGTTATAAATCTGTTCTGCTTTGCCTTCTTTTTCAAGCTTCAACAACGTGTTATTCACATTTTCGATTAAACGTGTTTCACCTTTAGCGGCAGCAACCGCTTGATATTCGCGAGTGATGCTAAATGGAGAGATTTCAAAATCTGCTTTGACTTTCTCAGGTAAGTTACCAAGTAATCCCACTAATTTTGCATCGTCTTGGGTAATTGCTTGCACGTTACCATTGCGTAAAGCCGCAAATGCCTGTGGTGTATCATCATAAGAAATGACTTTTGTATTCGGATAACGTTCACGTAATGTCACTTCTTGCACGGTACCTTTGTCGGCACCAATACGTAAAGGTGCGATATCATCAGGCGTCTTCAATACCCCTTTGCGCGCAATAAACTTTTGCCCTGTTGCAAAATCAGGAATAGAAAAATCCACCTGCTTAGCACGTTCATCAGTGATAGTGAAATTTGCCCCAATTAAATCGACTTTACCTGAAGTCAGTAGTGGAATACGGTTTGCTGGGTTGGTTGGACGCAACTCTAACTTGACGCCAAGGTCATCCGCTATCGCCTGTGCGATATCAACATCATAGCCCGCGAGTTTTTTTCGTTTGTGGGTCAATAAAACCAAATGGTGGGTTACTGTCAAAAACAGAGATACGGATCACACCCGCTTGCTTAATATCATCCAGCTTATCTGCATTGGCGACATTGGCCACCAGCGCAAGGCCTGCAAGTAGTGCGGTAGTTAAAACGCGAGCTTTCATTGAACACCTCTGACGGTAAACTTATGTAAATTGACCATCCCAAGTTATCAAGGAACGCTTATTTCTTGAAATACTATTAGTTAATATATTTATATCAAAAAAGAATATATAAATGCGGATATAAAAAAAGGGCAAACACCATCGGAGACGCCCTAAATTATGGTCTAAACCATGAATAGCCTTTTCTTATAACGAAAAGGAAAAACGGAAATGTTTAAAGGTTGACTAGAGCGGGTATCACCCCAGACGAAAAAGAAAGTTTGTACCAAGGAGTCACCGTGAGGCGGCTCCTTGGCGGCATTACCTCGTTATTCCTTCTTAGTGATCATCTTTTCTAAGCGATCACCACCTACATGGCGGAAGTCTTGGCCTTTGACATAGTAAAAAATAAATTCACAGATGTTTTGGCAACGATCACCGATACGTTCAATAGAGCGAGCACAAAACAGCGCAGTCAGTACACTTGGGATAGTCCTTGGGTCTTCCATCATGTACGTCATCCAGTTGACGCACGATCCCTTCGTATTCTTGGTCTACCTTTTCATCTTCTCGATAAATCCGAATGGCTTCTTCCAAGTCCATGCGTGCAAAGGCATCTAAGACATCATGCAACATTTGCACAGTATGACGACCTAATGACTCAAGGCTCACCAATAACGGCTGGTGCTGGTGAGAAAACTTTTCCAATGCAGTTTGGCAAATTTTATCGGCAACATCACCAATACGCTCAAGTTCGGCAATCGTTTTAGAAATTGCCATAAATCAGTCGCAAATCGCTCGCTGTCGGCTGGCGTTTTGCGATAATTTTCACGCATTCTTCATCAATAGCCACTTCCATCATATTGACTTTATGGTCATTTTCGATAACTTCGCGCGCAAGAGCCTCATCCTGATTATGCATCGCTGTGATAGCTTTGGTGAGCTGTTCTTCAACCAGCCCTCCCATTGTCATCAACTCTGTATGGATATGTTCCAGTTCAGCATTGAACTGCCCAGAAATATGTTTGTTGTGGTTCAGCGTATCCATAGTCGGCTCCATATCAACCGTAACGACCAGTAATGTAGTCTTCAGTTTGTTTCTTTTCAGGTGTGGTGAACATCTTGTCTGTATTATTAAACTCAATCAGCTCACCCAAATACATAAAGGCCGTATAATCAGAACAACGCGCAGCCTGTTGCATATTGTGAGTTACGATCACCACGGTGTATTCAGATTTGAGTTCGCTGATCAACTCCTCAATGCGCCCTGTTGAAATTGGGTCAAGAGCTGAACACGGCTCATCAAGCAATAACACTTCTGGGCGGATAGCAATACCACGTGCGATACATAGACGCTGTTGCTGACCACCAGATAGGCTATAACCACTTTGATGTAATTTATCTTTGGTCTCATTCCACAGAGCCGCTTTGGTTAATGCCCATTGAACGCGCTCATCCATCTCTACACGAGAGAGTTTTTCAAACAGGCGTACACCCAAATGCAATATTATCGTAGATTGACATTGGGAATGGCGTTGGTTTTTGGAATACCATTCCGACCTTGGCACGTAACAGAGCGATATCCTGTTTGTCTGTCAGAATATTTTGACCATCAAGTAAGATTTCACCTTCCGCACGCTGTTCACCGTACAGCTCATACATTTTATTGAAGGTACGCAGTAAGGTCGATTTACCGCAACCAGATGGGCCGATAAAGGCGGTGACTTTATTTTTTTCGATATCTAATGAGATATTTTTTAATGCGTGGAATTTCCCGTAATAAAAATTAAGGTCACGTACTTTAATCTTACTGTTTGCAATATCATTTGCATTAATCATGGCAACTTCTCTCTATAAATCTTTATTCAATCCGGGGTTAGTGTTTTTTCTGAGCAAACACAACACGTGCGACGATGTTAATTAACAAGACACATAGGGTGATTAATAGAACCCCTGCCCATGCCAGTTGTTGCCATTCAGAGAACGGGCTCATCGCAAATTTAAAGATAGTGACGGGTAAGTTAGCAATTGGCTCATTCATATCCGTACTCCAGAACTGGTTCGACAGTGATGTGAACAGTAATGGTGCGGTTTCCCCCGCAATACGAGCAATAGCCAGCAAAATACCTGTAATGATCCCGGAGACAGATGCTTTAAGCGTAATCGATAAAATCATTTTCCATTTTGGCGTACCTAGCGCATATGCGGCTTCTCGTAAGCTATCCGGCACTAACTTCAACATGTTTTCAGTGGTACGGATAACAATCGGAATTTGCAACAACGCCAATGCGATAACGCCAGCCCAGCCAGAGAAGTGCTGCATTTGCGCCACCCACAATGGTATAGACGAATAGCCCCACCACAATCGATGGTGCTGAAAGCAAAATGTCATTAATAAAACGCGTTACAGAAGCTAGCCATGATTTACGGCCATACTCTGCCAAATAGATCCCTGCTAAGATCCCAAGCGGTGTACCCACGACCGTTGCCCACAAGATCAACAGCCCACTACCTACGATAGCATTAGCAAGGCCGCCCCCTTCCGTATTCGGTGGAGGAGTCATTTCTGTGAACAAGTTCAATGACATGCCATCGAACCCTTTGGTAACGGTTGAGAACAAAATCCAAATTAACCAGAACAGCCCAAATGCCATCGTTAGCATCGAAACAAACAGAGCGATTCGGTTAACTTGGCGTCGCCATGCCTGACGACGGGCTCGTTCTTTTTGATTAACGACAATATTATCGGATGTCGACATATTAACGGCCCTCGTTCTTCGCTAAACGCATAACCATGAGTTTTGATATCGCCAGAACAATAAAGGTGATAACAAATAGAATTAACCCAAGTTTCCATCAGCGCAGCGGTATGTAGACCACCTTCCGCTTCGGCAAATTCATTCGCCAATGCAGAAGTAATACTGTTTACTCGGCATAAACAACGAGAAACTATCCAGTTGATACGTATTACCAATTACAAAGGTCACCGCCATTGTTTCACCAAGCGCGCGCCCTAAACCTAACATTACCCACCTATCACACCGTTACGTGTATAAGGCAGAACAATATTCCAGATCACTTCCCATGTGGTACAACCGATACCATATGCTGACTCCTTCATCATGACAGGTGTTTGTTCAAACACGTCACGCATGACAGAGGCAATATAAGGAATGATCATAATGGCGAGGATAATACCTGCTGCCAAAAATACCAATCCCGAATGCAGGACCTGAGAAAAGCTCACCGACAATTGGGATACTCGACATCACATTGCCGACAGGCTCTTGAAAATATTCCGCAAACAGCGGCGCAAAAAACAAACCAGCCCCCACATACCATAAACGATACTAGGAATGGCAGCGAGAAGCTCAATCGCAATCCCTAATGGGCGTTTTAACCCAATTAGGTGCAAGTTCAGTTAAGAAAAGAGCAATACCAAAGCTCACGGGTACTGCAATAATCAGGGCTATCAGTGATGTGACGATGGTGCCATAGATAGGCACAAGCGCACCAAACTCCTCAGCGGGAGCATCCCATTCTTTAGTCCATAAAAACGAAAACCCAAATTTTTGCATACTCGGCCACGAGGCAAAAATAAGGGAAATAATGATGCCACCAAGCATTAACAAAGTGATTAGCGCGGCAATTTTGACTAATGCGCCAAATATCACATCGCCTGACTTGCTCGGTGCTTTAAATGCCGTTGTTTTTTCGGCCATGCGCTTTGTCTCATCCTACACCTACTTTATTTAGTAGGATTTAGTTACTACGTCAGAAGGCGGATGTTAATCCTAAGCATCCGCCTACCATTACCAACCCGAGGCTCACTGATTAGAACAGTGGTTTTGCCTTGGCTATCTTTGACTTCTGTTTTCCATGCTGCACGAATTGCTGTCACAACTTCTTGAGGAAGGATAGCATAATCCAATGCTTCTGCTTGCTGACCACCTTTCTCATAAGCCCAGTTAAAGAAATCGAGCACAGCTTTTCCTTTTTCTGCATTCGCTTGATCTTTGTGAACTAAGATAAACGTGGTTGAGGTAATTGGCCATGCGTTCTCACCATTACGGTTAGTCAGGTCTTGAGCGAATGACTTAGACCAGTCAACTTTCTTCGCTGCTGCGCTGAAGCTTTCACCTGTTGGGGAAACAACCTTACCATCTGCGGAAATAAGTTTAGTATAAGCAAGGTTATTCTGTTTCGCATAGGCATACTCCACATAACCGATAGAGCCTGGTAAACGCTGGACGAAAGCTGCAACGCCATCGTTACCTTTACCTGCGACGTTGTTTTTCGGCCAGTTTACTGTAGAGCCTGCACCAATATCATTTTTCCAGCTTGAGCTGACTTTTGATAAGTAGCTCGTAAATACGAACGTCGTACCTGAGCCATCAGAGCGTCTTACCACTGCAATGTTTTGATCGGGTAAGTTAACACCTGGGTTCAATTTAGCGATGGCAGGATCATTCCATTTGGTGATTTTACCGAGGTAGATATCACCTAATGTTGTACCGTCTAATGTCAATTGACCTGACTGGATACCTTTTACGTTAACCGCCAGTACCACACCACCGATTACGGTTGGGAACTGGAATAGGCCATCTTCTTTCAATTTTTCATCGGTTAATGGCGCATCAGACGCACCGAAATCAACCGTTTTTGCATTAATTTGTTTAACACCACCAGAAGAGCCAATCCCCTGATAGTTCACTTTATTACCTGTTTCTTTCTGATAAGAGTCCGCCCACTTAGCATAAACAGGAGCAGGGAATGTTGCACCCGCGCCAGTTAAGCTTGTGGCAGCAAAAGAAGACATTGCAGTCATTGAAAGGGTTGCTGCCATTACGCTAGCTAAGGTTGTACGCATCATTTTCATAATCCCTCCGGGGATGTATAGAAACAATTAAGTAGTAAATTGTTGGTGAAATGTCACGGTAGGAAAAATAGGACAATTTGATGACAACAACATGTCTGATTTATGACAGTTTTATGACAATTGACGATTTTCGTCTAGCTATCGAAAAAAAACAGCAGCTTAAAAAACAAAATTGACCATAAAATCAATGAGTAATGAAATACAGAGCAGAATATCTCTATATTGAGACCACCATGACAAACTGTCATAAAAAAGTCGTAAAATCCTTTTTTACTGCTTCTCTATTTTGATAATACGGTTTAATTCACCGTTTCAAGGGAGAAACATGCGCTTGCCATCAAGGGATTAAAATCAGCAATTTGCGTATGCGGTCAGACTACCATCACAAAATGGTCATCTCGCGTGGTGCCTGCTTTATGATAAAGCAGGCAGATAATCAGCGAAAATTGAGCCTCACGCCAGCTACGCAAACAACAAGCAAATATTCATTATTCTTTATTTGACTTGAAAACCGGATGTTGTTTGAGCTGAGCGATTACTTGATCCATCCCCGTTTTACCATGAGTGGTCTGCGATGATGCCGCTATAGTGTTGCGAAGACCTGCAAATTCTGCCATCGGCGGTGGAGGTGGCGGTGTATTTGTCGACGTCGGTTGCTCCGTGGCTGCGGCTTGGTATTTCTGCGCATTGGCTTTAAATACTGGGCTATTTTTAAGTTCGGCAATCACTTGATCCATCCCCGTTTTACCATGAATGGTCTGCGATGATGCCGCTATAGTGTTGCGAAGACCCGCAAATTTTGCCATCGGCGGTGGAGGTGGCGGTGTATTTGTCGACGTCGGTTGCTCCGTGGCTGCGGCTTGGTATTTCTGCGCATTGGCTTTAAATACTGGGCTATTTTTAAGTTCAGCAATCACTTGATCCATCCCCCGTTTTACCATGAGTGGTCTGCGATGATGCCGCTATAGTGTTGCGAAGACCCGCAAATTCTGCCATCGGCGGTGGAGGTGGCGGTGTATTTGTCGACGTCGGTTGCTCCGTGGCTGCGGCTTGGTATTTCTGCGCATTGGCTTTAAATACTGGGCTATTTTTAAGTTCGGCAATCACTTGATCCATCCCTGTTTTTTCCGCCATCTCCTGTTTGAGCGGGCTTAATATCAGGCTTTGGCATAGGGGGTGGCATAGGAATAGATAATGCCCCTTTCGATGCTAAGGGTTGATTTGGAGGTAGTTGTATAACGGTTGCCAGTTGTTTGCTCCATTTCACCTGCTTAATGGCCTTTTTGGGTTCTTGAAACAGCCCTACGACTGTGTTTTTGATATTAATTATTCCCGTGGAGAGTGTAGCCTGCTTTTGCTTTCCCTCTATTCCAGCGAAAGCTAATGCCGCTTTACTCTGAAAACAGCAAATAGGTTTAGAAAAATTGATATGCATAAATTCACCTGAGTTATTTTATTTATGTTTATTATCTAAATAAAATAACTATCAGATCTTTTATATAACGATGGTATTACTTATAGAGTAAGTTATTTTTTATATGATGACTGGCGCGTAAGATAGGCGTTAATACCGAAATAAAATAGAAGGTAGGTCGTTTTATACGACCCACTACCGACAATGGTTACTCTTCTTTTTCTTTCAATGGCAGGAGTGCACGAATGGCGAAACCGCCGCGTTCACTTTTATGGATTTCGATACTACCTTCATGGGCATCGACAATACGGCGGATAATTGCCAATCCTAGCCCTGTTCCCTTATTGCTACGGGCTTTTTCACCTTGCACAAAAGGTTGGAAGAGGCGTTGAATATCTTCTTCTTTGATACCTGCACCATCATCTTCCACTTGGAACCAAACCGAATCCTCATTTTTGCCACTGCTCACTTTGATCCAGCCGTTACCATAGCGATAAGCGTTAACAATCATATTGGTGATGGCGCGTTTAATGGCTAATGGATTCGCATTCACGATCAGACTACCCGGCTCCAGTGCCGTTTCAATTTCACCGGTCACGCTCGTTTCAGCGGTAACTGCCTCATTGAGGATGCTATTTAGGTCACAAAACTCCATATTCATTTCCTGACCCGTTTTCAGGTAGTCCATAAACTGACCAATAATCGCATCACACTCTTCAATATCCTTATTGATGGATTCTGCTAGGTAGCCATCTTCAGGGCTCATCATTTCCGTCGCCAATCGGATCCGTGTCAGTGGGGTACGTAAGTCATGACTGCCCCCCGCCATTAAAATTGTCCGATCATTTTCAAGCGTCTTTATGCCCGCAGCCATATGATTAAAGGAGCGGATCGCGGCTCTTACCTCAGTTGCCCCTTTTTCTTGCATGGCGGGTAATATGACCCCTTTCCCCACTTGCCCTGCATGGTATTCAAGTTCAAGTAATGGCTTGTTTTGGTAACGAATATAGAGCCAGACCCCTGCAAAAATAGACAGGAAAATAGCTAAAGTATAACGGAATACTAACGAAAATTGGTTTTGCCCAATTTCAGTTAATGGCACACGCACCCAGATATCAGGCGCAAGATAGGAGGTTAACCAAAGAATAGGATATTCGCGGCCAAGCTCAAGACGCACTTGGGCTTCGCCACCAATATATTCCGACATGTTTTCGCTGAGAAAATCGTATTCTTTCGCCCAGTTTAAGCCTTCTTCCATCGCGGCTGATTGAGCATAAAAGGTGATCCCCAACTCATTGTAGATTTTTTTACGTAATGCGGGAGAGACCCGTACTGTGGTTCCATCTTGCAGCACCATCCGCTCCGTCATTAATGTTCGCACTTCATAAGCCAACACTTTGTTGAATTGCTGCAAACTTGGCATAACAACAAAATTCAGCACCACCATATAGCTGGTGACAAGGCTGGCAAACAGTAATGCAACAAACAAAAATAACGAACGCGAAAATGTACTACGGCGAGAGAACCTCAGTCGCTTCATGCTTTACTACCGTCCGGCACAAATACATAGCCCAAGCCCCAGACTGTCTGAATGTAGCGAGGGTGAGCTGGATCTTCTTCAACCATACGACGTAAACGTGAAATTTGAACGTCAATTGAACGTTCCATCGCACTGTATTCACGGCCTCTCGCTAAGCTCATCAGCTTATCACGAGATAATGGTTCCCTTGGGTGCGAAACCAATACTTTAAGTACAGCAAACTCACCGCTCGTCAAAGGCATATTTTCTTCGCCTTGGAACATTTCACGGGTGCCTAGGTTCAGTTTAAACTTACCGAAGGTAATAATCGCATCATCCTGAGATGGTGCGCCTGGCAATTCGTTTGCTTGGCGACGTAATACAGCACGAATACGTGCAAGTAATTCACGCGGGTTAAAAGGTTTAGGAATGTAATCGTCGGCGCCAATCTCTAAAGCAACAATACGGTCAACCTCTTCACCTTTAGCCGTTACCATAATAATCGGTATTGGATTGTTTTGGCTGCGTAAACGACGACAAATTGACAGACCATCTTCACCTGGCAACATCAAATCTAAAACGATTAGATGAATCGACTCCCTCGTTAGGATCCTATCCATTTGTTCAGCATTCGCGGCACTACGTACCTGAAATCCTTGCTCTGTGAGGTAGCGTTCAAGCAAGGCACGCAAACGCATATCATCATCGACGACAAGAACTTTATAGCTTTCTTGCATTTTGTAGCCCTCAAGATGTGCAATCTATCGAAATTATTTTTAAAATAAGAATATACCCACCATGCTCCAAGCTGTATGGGTGTTACAAAGCGCTGCTATCTAAATCACAAAAATAGTCATGACGATAAATTTTTACTTGCGCTTAATAACGGCATATCACCTGAATTATTTTGTGTATAAGTAAAATATAAGATAGTTAACGTCCTAATTTACCATCAACTTGAAATTTAATGAATAATTTTACGCCTTATAGGACTAGCGGTTTATAACTAATTTCTAACACTGTATAGGTTACCCGCCCCCCAGGTGTATTCACCGTAATTTCATCATCAACCTGCTTACCAACTAGCGCGCGAGCAACTGGAGAATCAATAGAAATCCAATTTTTGGATGGATTAAACTCATCGGCACCGACCAATCGGAATATTCTGATATTTTCATTATCGTCTTCTAATTTCACCCATGCGCCAAAAAAGACTCGCCCTTCTTGCCGTGGATCTGGTTCGACAATTCTTAGTTGATCCAATCTTTTAGATAAAAAGCGTACTCGACGATCAATCTCTCGCAAACGCTTTTTACCATAAATATATTCCGCATTTTCTGAACGATCACCTTGAGCCGCAGCTTCAGAAACCGACTGAGTGACTCTTGGGCGCTCCTCTTTCCAAAGATATTTAAGTTCTTTGTCTAGCGCATCCCAACCTTCGCGTGTGATTAAGAGACTCTTATTCATAACCTTCATAAATCAGTAAGCAAGTTAGATAATTATAAATTATATACAGAATTAATCTTTAACTTTAGCAAAGTTCACCCTAGAAATTCTGCTTCTGTGCAAGTATAACAGTGCCATAAATTTTTTAACCATTCTTTGACTAGGTATTAAAAAGCGACATGAATGAAACTCTAAGCCAAATAATCGCGGGAGAGCTACAAGTTCAACCGAAACAGGTATTTTCTGCTATCACCTTGTTAGATGAAGGGAATACGGTTCCTTTTATTGCTCGTTATCGTAAGGAAGTCACAGGAGGCCTTGATGATACTCAGCTTCGCCAATTAGAGAACCGTTTAGGCTATTTACGAGAGTTAAATGAACGCAAGCAAACCATCCTCAAGTCAATCGAAGAACAAGACAAACTCACTCCCGAACTCGCCGCTGCTATCAATAACACCTTAAATAAAACCGAGCTTGAAGACCTCTACTTGCCCTTTAAGCCCAAACGCCGCACTCGTGGGCAAATTGCTATCGAAGCAGGCCTAGAGCCGTTAGCAGACACATTGTGGAATGACCCCACTCAATCCCCCGATGATGTCGCTCAATCCTTTGTCAATGCCGAAAATGGCGTGGCAGATACGAAAGCGGCTCTCGATGGCGCTCGTTATATCTTAATGGAGCGTTTCGCCGAAGATGCAGCATTATTAGCTAAAGTTCGCGACTATTTACTGAAAAATGCCCATTTGGTTTCCAAAGTTATCGATGGCAAACAAACCGAAGGCGCTAAATTTAGTGACTACTTTGATCACCAAGAACCTGTTTCTTCCGTTCCGTCGCATCGCGCATTAGCCATGTTCCGTGGTCGTAATGAAGGTATTTTACAGTTATCACTAAACTGTGACCCGCAATTTGAAGAGCCACCAAAAGAAAGTTACTGTGAAGAGATCATTACTCGTCACCTTGATGTTCGATTGAATAATGCACCAGCAGACCAATGGCGTAAAGCGGTTATTAGCTGGACATGGCGCGTCAAAGTATTGCTACATCTCGAAACTGAGATTATGAGCTCACTGCGCGAAAAAGCAGAAGAAGAAGCAATCAATGTGTTTGCGCGTAATCTCAGTGACTTATTGATGGCGGCACCAGCCGGTATGCGGGCGACTATGGGGTTAGATCCGGGTCTACGGACAGGGGTGAAAGTCGCGGTGGTGGATGCGACAGGTAAACTTATCGCAACGGATACTATCTATCCACACACAGGTCAAGCGGCTAAAGCGGCGGCTAGCGTTGCGGCCTTATGTCAAAAACACCAAGTCGAGTTAGTCGCTATCGGTAACGGAACGGCTTCAAGAGAGACTGAGCGCTTCTTTGCTGACGTACAAAAACAGTACCCCGAAGTCACAGCACAGAAAGTGATTGTGAGTGAAGCGGGGGCCTCCGTTTACTCGGCATCAGAGCTGGCCGCTCAAGAGTTCCCTGATCTTGATGTGTCACTGCGCGGAGCCGTGTCTATCGCACGCCGCTTACAAGACCCCCTCGCCGAATTAGTGAAAATCGACCCGAAATCGATTGGTGTTGGTCAATATCAACACGATGTGAGCCAAACTCAATTGGCTCGTAAACTCGATGCCGTGGTCGAGGACTGTGTAAACTCTGTCGGCGTTGACTTGAATACCGCTTCTGTTGCCTTGCTAACCCGCGTTGCAGGTCTAAGCAAAATGATCGCGCAAAACGTGGTAAATTGGCGCGATGAGAATGGCCGTTTTGCAGATAGAAAACAGCTTCTAAAAGTCACTCGCTTAGGGCCAAAAGCCTTTGAACAGTGTGCGGGCTTCTTACGGATCACCAACGGCGATAACCCACTTGATGCTTCTGGCGTTCACCCAGAGGCTTATCCCGTTGTTGAAAAGATCCTCGAAACTGTTCGCCAGCCCCTTAAAGAGATTATGGGCAACTCCTCTGTTTTAAATAGCTTAAGCCCTCGCGACTTCACAACAGAGCAGTTTGGGGTTCCTACTGTTACCGATATTATCAAAGAGCTGGACAAACCGGGCCGCGACCCACGCCCTGAGTTTAAAACGGCGACCTTTGCCGAAGGCATTGAAACCATGAATGACTTAGTCGCAGGCATGATTTTGGAAGGTTCGGTGACTAACGTCACTAATTTCGGCGCTTTCGTTGATATTGGTGTGCATCAAGATGGCTTAGTGCATATTTCATCGCTGTCTAACAGCTATGTTGAAGACCCACATAAAGTGGTTAAAGCAGGTGATATCGTTAAAGTAAAAGTGATGGATGTTGATATCCCTCGCAAACGTATCGCCTTATCGATGCGCCTTGATGAACAACCCGGCGATACCAATAGCGCCCCACGCCGCCATAATGACCAGCAAGAGAGAAACTCACGTAAACCGCAATCTGCACAACGTGACATGTCACGGAAAAACCAAGCCGCCACTGGAAACAGTGCGATGAGTGATGCCCTCGCTGCCGCATTCGGTAAAAAACGCTAATCCCTCAACCTCTACAATCCGATTTCTCTTTGATTGTAGAGGTTTTTACTCACGCCCAAGCTATTTCGCCCCGTGAATAATTAACAAAACAAATACATTAATCGATTTTAATTTACTCTATAAATTTATTGGGTTTCGCCTTGGTGCGCGGCAAACTCAATGCTTAGTTGATCCACATCAATTAAATTTGACGAAAAAAGAGGCTAAATATAACGAATAGTTGATGATTATTATTATCATTATTGATTAGATTTTTTTCTGTTTATGCTGACTTTTTACTTGTATCTCTCTTAATAACAATCATCAGTATTATTACCTATGACTAATGGAAGGCGATATGTCACTACTTCCTCAACACAGCTACAAAATACTCGGTTTTTCACCACAGATAAGCCCCGCTTACCGACAAAAACTGCTCTCGCTTGGTTTATTACCGGGTTCCATTTTTAAAGTAGTACGTTTTGCTCCTTTAGGAGACCCAATACAAATCGAAACGCATCGAGTTAGTCTTGTACTACGAAAAAAAGATCTCGCCTTACTCAACCTTGATGAAGCCACGCCGACTTAATATCAGGTGTTGTTATACCACGTTACTATTTTGTATTTTTATTATCGGTAAACACTATGAAACCATTAACCATCGGCCTCATTGGCAATCCAAATGCAGGTAAGACAACGCTATTTAACCAATTAACTGGCTCTCGCCAACGGGTTGGTAACTGGGCTGGTGTCACCGTCGAAAGGAAAGTTGGGCGTTTTAATACGGCTGAGCATCATATTGAATTAGTTGACTTGCCCGGTACTTATTCGCTAACCACCATTTCAGAACAGACATCTCTCGATGAGCAAATCGCCTGCTATTTTATTTTAAGCGGCGAAGCCGATATGCTGATTAACGTCGTCGATGCCTCTAATTTAGAGCGCAACCTCTACCTCACTTTGCAATTAGTGGAGTTGGGAGTACCTTGCATCATCGCACTTAATATGTTGGATATTGCACAAAGCCAACACATTGAGATTGATGTTGAAAAACTGCAACAGCAGTTGGGTTGCCCTGTCATTCCGTTGGTTTCAACCCGTGCTACAGGGATTGATAAACTCAAACAAGCGATTGATAAACACCCTCAGAACAATATGACGGCGCTGGTTGAATATCCGGCGGCCTTATTACAAGAGGTGGATTCACTCTCTGAGCAGATCTCGGCGCAGCAATTTAGTCAGCAACAACGTCGTTGGTTAGCATTGCAGATACTCGAAGGCGATATTTATAGCCGCCAGCGCGCGAATATTACAGAAGCGCAATTGCAGGCAACTCAACAGCACTTAAAAGCTAGCTTAAATGAAGAGCCTGAACTGTTAATTGCCGATGCCCGCTACCAATCCATTGCTGCGATTTGTGAGAAATCCATCAATAACAGTGCCGCGGAACCCAACAAATTAACGCAATCCCTTGATAGACTCATCCTTAACCGCTGGCTTGGCGTTCCGATTTTTTTATTTGTCATGTACTTAATGTTCGTCTTGGCAATTAATATTGGTGGCGCTTTGCAGCCGTTCTTTGAAGGTGCCTCAGAAGCCATCTTTATCCATGGTATTCAGTGGGTAGGGGCGTATTTCAGTTTCCCTGATTGGCTCACCGTCTTCCTTGCACAAGGTATTGGTGGCGGTATCAATACCGTACTCCCTCTCGTACCGCAAATTGGTATGATGTACCTGTTTTTATCTGTCTTAGAAGACTCGGGCTATATGGCACGAGCCGCCTTTGTGATGGATAGATTAATGCAGGCCTTGGGCTTACCGGGTAAATCCTTCGTGCCATTAATTGTGGGTTTTGGTTGTAATGTTCCCGCCATTATGGGCGCACGTACGTTGGATGCACCTCGTGAGCGCCTCATTACCGTATTAATGGCTCCATTTATGTCTTGTGGTGCACGGCTCGCTATCTTCGCGGTATTCGCCTCCGCGTTTTTTGGGAAAAGTGGCGCAAGTATTGTTTTTTCACTCTATATCCTCGGAATTGTTGTCGCTATCTTAACGGGTTTGCTACTCAAACATACCTTAATGCGTGGTGAAGCCTCTCCTTTTGTGATGGAACTCCCGGTGTATCATGTGCCCCACCTAAAAACACTGTTGATCCAAACTTGGCAGCGCCTAAAAGGCTTTGTGATCCGTGCGGGTAAAGTTATCGTGGTTGCCAGTATGTTTATCGGCGCTTTAAATAGTTTTTCCCTTTCAGGAAAACCTGTCGATAATATTAATGACTCCGCTCTTGCTTCCGTCAGTAAAGTGATTACCCCTGTTTTACAGCCTATCGGAGTGCATACCGATAACTGGCAAGCCACTGTTGGTTTGATTACTGGTGCGATGGCAAAAGAAGTTGTTGTAGGAACATTAAACACCCTCTACACCGCGGAAAATATCACAGCCGAGCCATTCGATGCCCAATCCTTTGATTTACTCGATGAGTTGGGGGATGCAGTCGCAGAAACTTGGGATAGTTTGAAAGAGACCTTTACCCTAAGTGCACTTTCTAATCCAATCGAGGCAAGTAAAGGCGATGGTGAAATGGCTTCTGGATCCATGGGCACCATGGCAGCCAAATTTGGTTCCGATATTGCCGCATACAGCTACCTTATTTTTGTCTTGCTGTATGTCCCTTGTGTTTCGGTCATGGGGGCTATCGCTCGTGAAACCAATAAAAGCTGGATGGCATTCTCCATTTTATGGGGGCTGAATGTGGCTTATAGCCTTGCGGCTCTGTTCTACCAAGCTGCAACTTTTAGCCAGCACCCGCAAAGCAGCTTAATTATTATTGTTGCAGTTATCATATTTAATCTTGTGCTGTTTACCTTATTGCGCCGAGCACGGAGCAGAGTAACACTGAATCTGGCAAATCAAACCGCCAAATCCTGTTCCGACTGCTCAGGCAAGGCCTGCCACTAACGGGGAATAACGATGGTCAGCTTGTTACAAATCAGGGATTTCATTGCACTGTATGGGCAAGCTGACCTCGACTTACTCAGCCAACGACTCCATGCCCCTAAATCACTTATCCAAGCGATGCTCGATAAATTAGTCGCAATGAACAAAATCGAAAAAGTCGATATAACAGCCTGTTTAACCGGAACAAGCTGTAAAGGATGCCCCGAAAGCAGTAATTGCTCACACCCTTTATATAAAATAAAGTCACCCCCGCTCTGTGAGTGACTTACGCGACCTCGACAATGTCTCTTTTTTAAAGTTTTAATCAAATTACTCACTAAAATACATGACTTCATTCAGGTTAAAAGAGGAAGTATGTATGACAAGATTTGATAAAAGCCTATTTTTAAATAATACGCTTAATTACCTTCGTCAATTCGGCTATCAAGCAATCCCATCAGAAGTGAAATATAATTTAACCAAAGGCCTTACCGCTTATTTCCTCGTTACCTCAGTGAAAAATAGTGGTAACAGTTACATCAGCTTGTTATCGCGAGCGCAAGATTATCTTAATCGTACTCACTTAACTTCAAATAAAACCGATATCTCCCATGAATTACTCACAACAAGTATCAAAAAAGTACTTGATATCCAAAAACCCTTAGATGTGATTAAAACGCTATCAAGACTATCATGCCAGCTCTAGCAAAATTGATCGCCGAGGTTTAGGCGTCAAACAATCACTCGCAACCCACCGAAAAGCAGATGTTGAAAGCAGCCAACATTTCAAAAAATATAGTGACAGCGTTCATCAATTAGCTGAACAATATTTTAATGCACTGAAAAATAAAGCACTTAAAAACGTTGATGAGCTCGCCCCCTCATTAAATAAGGTTTTATTTAAAAAATTACTCAGCAGATACCCCAATAATTTATCAAAACTCATTACCAAATCCGATAAAAGCCTAATAGAGGCCTGCTTTAATACCGCTGCGGAACAAATGCGTTGCCCCAAGTTAAAGCAATATGACCAATTTATGGCAAAAAATGGATTTATCACAGCGAGTGAAACTGAGCTTAGCTATTTTTTTCAAATAAAAACGCCTGTTGAAATTAAACTAGGGCTACGTGAAGACGCCCGGCAGGCTGAAACAGGCAATAAAGAGACAGGGATACAAATTTTTGCCGGTAAAGATACATTAGCGGCCTATATCCGTAAAAATCCAGCGGATGATGTCACAACTTTCACCCTCTTTGACCCTAATGTCGGTGTTGAAAAATTCTATAGTATTGACGCCTTTCTCACGACGCTGATTAGCAAAGCTAAGGCTTATAACCTTAAAAATGACTATTCTGACAAAACATTGAAATACAAAAAAGTTTTATTACCACCGACCACCCACAGCCGACCAAGAACAAACGGCAACCCATCGTGCAAACCTTTTTGCGCCGTCCGCGCCACCACTCCCTTTTGAGCCTTCCGCCCCACCCGAGGCGTTGATGGCAGAAGACACGGTTGACTCTACCAGCTCTGCCGTTCCTCCATCTTATGGCGAACTATTTCTAGGGGATAAATCCCCTTTAGCGCTCCATGACGCACATCTTTCTGGGCAACACAACGCACCAGCTCCCCCCTTATGCCCTATTTTCGCCTACCCAGCAACGTTAGTTTTATCATTTTACTCAGTGGCTTATTGCCACTGAGCTAATAGGTCACTCTTCCAATCGTGCCAGAAAGTCCAGTAAATATTCACAAAATTCATCTGGATGGGAAATGAAGGGTGCATGGGCGCTATGGCGCATCACAACAGAAGGTGAATTAGGATAACGTTCATCAAGTAATGTCGCGACTTTACGTGGCACCAAACCATCTAAGTAACCATAAAGACGTAAAAATGGCACGGTGAGAGCTTTAAGCTCCTCACGTAAATCTGTAATACGTAAAATTTCTAGCCCTGCATTTAGAATTTCCACTTTTGGCATAGGCTGCTCGAGCACCACAGATTTTAGCAATTTAGCATCTTGACGAGCGCTTTCAGTGCCTAACGTTTGCAATGCTAAAAAACGTTCGACTGTGCGCTGAAAATCTGTCGATAGTTGCTGTTCAAACCCAAGTAGCACCGTTGATTTTATCCCTGGCCAGCTCCCCTCATGGGCTTGAAAACAAGGTGATGAAGCGACCGTAATCAATCCTTTTACCTGCTGAGGATGGCTAAGTGCAATATGACTGGCGATTAATCCCCCCAGTGACCACCCGAGCCAAATAGCCTCTTTAGGCGCCTGTTGCCATAAAGTATCAGCCATCGCGGCTAAATTCATCGCATCAAACCCTTGGCTACGACCATAGCCAGGCATGTCAACTAAATGCAAACGAAAATGCGGTGAGATTCGCGGAATAATGGAACGCCACACTTCGGCATTCAGCCCCCATCCGTGCAGCAACACAAGATCTTGAGAACCTTCACCGATTGTCTCCCAGTACAACTGCGTCATGGTTACACTCTCTTTTTTCACAGGAATATGCTTATGCTAACAATGCAAGGTGCCTGTTGGCTATGCCAGCAGCCATTAAAATTAGTGGATCACGGGATTTGTGCGTTCTGCATAAAGCGCATCCCAACCATGTCAAATGTCTGCCATCGGTGCGCACTACCAGCCGAACAAGGCCACATCCTATGTGGTCGCTGCTTAATTCAGCCGCCTGCGTGGCATCGGTTAATCGCTGTTAGCCCCTATCAAGCCCCTTTACGTAAATTAATCCATCGTTATAAGTTTAACCCACAGCCTCAATTAGCTTTCACGCTTGCTAAAGTGTACGCATTACATTGGCTTAATGGTTATCGCCAGCAGCTTTGGCCTAAGCCTGATAGGCTTTTGACAATCCCTTCACACCCTAAGCGGCTATGGTTACGTGAATTTGACCACATTGCTTTTATCGGTGAATATTTAGCCAAGTGGTTAAATATTGCCTATTCACGAAATTCATTATTGCGCACTCGTGATACACTGGCTCAGATAACATTAAAACGTAAACACCGCCACAGCAATCTTAATGGCGCATTTACCCTAACAACCCCTGTCATAGGGCAGCACGTCGCTATTTTTGATGATGTGCTGACGACAGGCGCGACGATGCAAGCCGCGGCACAATTGCTGATTTGTGCGGGTGTAGAGACAGTACAGGCTTGGTCACTCTGTCGCACCTTGTAGGAATGGGGCAAATGGGCGTATTATAACCAACTAAAGCGGTCAACTATTATTGAGCAAATGATTATGATTAATATTACTGAAGCAGCACAGGCTCATTTTGCCAAATTACTGGAAAACCAAGAGCCAGGCACCCAAATTCGCGTGTTTGTCATCAACCCAGGCACACCTTCTGCTGAATGTGGCGTTTCCTACTGCCCACCGGACGCTGTTGAAGCAACAGACCAAGAATTGAAATTTGAGCGCCTATCCGCTTATGTTGATGAGATCAGCGCACCATTCTTAGAAGACGCAGAAATTGATTTCGTGACAGATCAGTTGGGTTCACAACTGACGCTCAAAGCGCCTAACGCAAAAATGCGCAAAGTCTCTGATGACGCACCTCTTATCGAACGTGTTGAGTATGTTTTACAATCACAAATTAACCCACAACTTGCAAGCCATGGCGGTCGTGTCTCACTGATGGAGATCACTGATGACGGCTTTGCTATTTTACAGTTTGGTGGCGGTTGTAACGGCTGTTCAATGGTCGATGTCACATTAAAAGAAGGGATTGAAAAAGAACTTCTCAAAATGTTTGAAGGCGAGCTAAAAGGTGTTAAAGATCTTACTGAGCACCAACGTGGTGAGCATTCGTTCTACTAATTGTTCACCTAAACTTGCTAATCTGACGGCGCCCGTATCTTATTGCGGGTGTCTTTTATTATTTCATCACCTTTATAATTCGGTATTTTATGGAACAATTTGAGACGCTAACGCCTGCACAGGCATACCAACATTGGGTTGATGGCACCGCGATATTAGTGGATGTTCGTGACCCACAAAGCTTCCGTGCGGGGCACGCAAGTGGCGCCTATCATTTGACCAATGAAACACTGAGCGCATTTTTAGCACAAACAGACTATGAGCAGACCATCATGGTGATGTGTTATCACGGTCATAGCAGCCAAGGAGCTGCACAGTACTTAATTAATATTGGCTTCGAATCCGTCTACAGTATCAATGGTGGCTTTGAGGCTTGGTTGAGGGAATATCCACAAGCCGTTACGGCTCTCTAAGCGAGAAAATCCATTCATGATCCATGTTGTTTCATTCACAAATCCCAGAATGGCTCAGGCTTTTGTCGATTATATGGCAAGCCAACATATCGAATTAAAAGTCCATCCTGTTCCAGAGCAGCAGCAAATAGAGCTTTGGCTTCAAGATGAGCAATATCTCGCAAAAGTACAGCAAGAGCTTAACCTTTTTTTGCAAGATCCATCAAACCCCCGTTATACCGAAGCAAGCTGGAAAATAGGTAACACCCAAACCGCGTTTAAATATCGCAACACTTTGACCTTGGCTAATCTCAAAGCACAATCAGGTCCTTTAACCATCGCCGTCATACTGATCTGTGCTGGCGTTTATTTTTGGTTAGCCATAACCCAGCACCTTGATGTGCTACGTTATCTTGCATGGCCACGGGAAGGGCAGCAATTTGAACTTTGGCGGTGGTTTAGCCCTGCATTCGTTCAATTTTCCCTATCTCAGCTCATTTTTAACCTCGTTTTGTGGTGGTATTTAGCTAGCCAAGTTGAACGTAGGCTAGGTTCCGGTAAATTACTAACGATCTTTTTAGTATCTGCCTTATTCTGTAATTGGGGGCAATCGCTGTATAGTGCATCTAATTTTGGTGGACTATCTGGGGTTGTCTACGCGCTGATCAGCTACGTTTGGCTAATGGGTGAACGTCAACCCGAAAAAGAGGTCAGTGCTCCGAGAGGGTTAATCATTCTAGTTGTTGTTTGGCTCGTGTTAGGTAACTTAGAAATTTTAGGTCCTGATATCGCAAATGCCTCACATATATCGGGGTTAATTATCGGATTATTGATGGGAATATGGGATAATCGACATACTTTTACATCCCATCGCTCCAGATAGAACATACATATTTAGTTAGAGGCTAACACCGTGAAACAGACCCAGAGACATGATGCAATCATCGAACTCGTTCGCCTTCAGGGCTATGTGAGCACTGAAGAGCTTGTTGAGCATTTCGAGGTTAGCCCTCAGACGATCCGTCGTGACCTCAACGACCTCGCAGAACAAAATAGGATCCAGCGCCACCATGGTGGTGCAGCCCTGCCTTCTAGCTCGGTTAATGCGGCCTATCACGACCGTAAAATCATGTGGTCAAATGAAAAAGCTCGCATTGCTCAACGCGTTGCCAGCCAGATCCCTGATGGTGCAACCTTATTTATCGATATCGGTACAACCCCTGAAGCCGTGGCTCATGCACTGGTGAATCATAAAAATCTACGGGTCGTGACCAACAACCTAAACGTCGCCACACTGCTAATGCCAAAAGAAGACTTCCGCTTGATCCTCGCGGGTGGCGAAGTACGCTCACGCGATGGCGGCATTGTTGGTGAGGCAACTCTGGATTTTATCTCACAATTTAGGCTGGATTACGGTATCTTAGGGATCAGCGGCATTGATATGGATGGTTCACTACTTGAGTTTGATTATCACGAAGTGCGCACCAAACGCGCAATTATCGAAAACTCACGTTGTGTGATGCTAGTCACTGACCACTCAAAATTTGGTCGTAATGCCATGGTCAACCTCGGCAATATGAATCTGATCGATCATTTATTTACCGACAAGCTACCACCTGAAAGCATTCAAAAAGTGATTGAACAGCACAATGTACAGCTCGAGCTGTGCTAATACTTTAATCTAGATGGTAGTATCGGCTACCATCTTTCCTTTCCTACCAAACTTAACCTTTTCGTTAACCCTCTCGATAACGCTCTCAATGACATTCTTTCGTTAATGTTCGAACATTTTCACTTTGTAAAAATAGTCACAGTATATGTGTGGTTATTGAAAATAATTTGTTACCTTTATCACGAGTTGTTGTTTTTTGTTGGTTAACAGTTGGCATATTAATCGATTTTGATTACAATCAAATGAGCGAAAACGAACATTATAGAAAACGTTTCGAACATCTCAGGGGGATGCATGGAAACTAAAGACTTGATTGTAATCGGCGGCGGTATAAACGGCGCTGGTATCGCGGCAGATGCCGCTGGCCGTGGATTATCTGTATTGCTGCTTGAAGCTCAAGACTTAGCAAGTGCGACATCATCTGCGAGTTCAAAACTGATCCACGGTGGTTTACGTTATCTTGAGCATTATGAATTTCGCCTTGTGAGTGAAGCACTTGCTGAACGCGAGGTGTTATTAAAACTTGCGCCACACATTGCGTTTCCAATGCGCTTCCGTCTGCCGCACCAACCTCACTTACGCCCAGCTTGGATGATCCGTATTGGCTTATTCCTGTATGATCACTTGGGTAAACGTACCAGCTTGCCCGGCAGTAAAGGGTTAAAATTTGGTCAAAATTCCGTCCTTAAGCCAGAACTTAACAAAGGTTTCGAATATTCAGACTGTTGGGTCGATGATGCGCGTTTGGTTGTATTAAACGCTCAAGAAGTGGTACGTAAAAATGGTGAGGTTCGCACACGTACAAAAGTCACTCGAGCCTATCGTGAAGATGGCTTATGGGTGGTTGAAGCAGAAGACCTGCGCACTGGTGAAAAAGAAACTTGGAAGGCGAAAGGTTTAGTTAACGCCACTGGCCCATGGGTAAAAGAGTTCTTTGACGATGGTTTGAAACTCAAATCACCTTATGGCATTCGTCTTATCAAAGGTAGCCATATTGTTGTGCCCCGCGCTCATGATGAGCCACAAGCTTATATTTTACAAAATGAAGACAACCGTATTGTGTTTGTGATCCCTTGGATGGATGAATTTTCCATTATCGGCACCACCGATGTCGAATACAAAGGTGATCCAAAAAATGTTCGTATTGATGACAATGAAGTGAACTACTTACTAAAAGTCTATAACGATCATTTCAAAAAACAGTTGAGCAAAGCGGATATTGTTTGGGATTACTCAGGGGTTCGTCCATTATGTGACGATGAGTCTGATTCACCACAAGCCATTACACGTGACTACACACTCGATATTCACGATGAAAATGGCAAAGCACCGCTGCTGTCTGTTTTCGGCGGTAAATTAACCACTTATCGTAAACTCGCAGAAGCGGCTGTCGGTAAACTTGCGCCTTACTACCCAAATGCAGGTGCAGCATGGACTAAAAATGGTGTGCTGCCTGGTGGTGATATTGAAGGTTGTGATCGTGATGGTTATGCACGCTTACTACGTCAACGTTACAATTGGCTACCAGAAGGCCTTGCTCTACGTTTTGCAAGAACATACGGTAGTCAAAGCAAGTTGATCCTCGAAGGCGCTAACTCACTCAGCGATCTTGGCGAAGCATTCGGTCATAACGTCTATGAAGCAGAGCTACGTTACTTAGTCGAACATGAGTGGGTTACTGAATTAGATGACGCTATCTGGCGTCGTACCAAATTGGGCATGTGGCTGAACGAAAGTGAAAAACAGCGCATCGCACAATGGTTGGCAGAGCATGTGAACGTCGCTCAACCAGCCACAGTTTAGTTGTAAAAATCTCGTTGGCAATGCACCAAAAGCCAGTCGGTTTATCATCGGCTGGCTTTTCTTTTGGAATTTATACTGACCCATAGAGCACAATACCTACTACTTTATCAGTTGCCTAAACGCATAGAGTTTGATTAAATAATCAAATCACTCTTTCTTCCACCTAGCTAAAGGTATTCCCCGACGATGATTTGAGATCTGCCAGAAAATGCTTACAGATACCCAACACGGTATTTCTTTTTCTGTTTTTGGCAGACAATGGTCATCAATCGTCTCATTTCTTGAAAGATAGCACGCTGTTGTCTGCCCCCTGCTCTCAGGAGGTACACATGACTGTTGCTTGTCATTTTTCACAACTTAATATCGAATTTCACCAAACAGCGCTTTTTCCCCCCTTAAATGGCTCCTTGATATGCCAAAAAAATGCGTTAATTGGCAACAATGGCAAAGGAAAGTCTGTATTAATGCGGCTACTTGCTCAACAAATGCAACCAACCTCAGGCTACGTTAGTTGGGCGATGCCTTTTATGCACGTTGACCAGCTCACACGCTTAGAAGGAGATACCATCGCAGACGCTTTAGGTGTTAGCCCCTTGGTCGATGCATTTACAAGAGTCGATTCGGGTAATGCGACTATGGAGGACTTAGAGCTATTGGAAGATAAATGGCATTTACCTGCCATTTGGCAGAGCTTATTGGACTCAGCCAAATTACCCGTGATGATAGATGCTCCAATTAATCACTTAAGTGGTGGTGAGCGAACTCGTCTTGCATTATGTCGAGCCTTCTTACATAAAGACCATTTTCTGTTATTAGATGAACCCGATAATCACCTTGACCATGAGGGTCGCCAGTGGCTAAGCAATAAATTGGCAGAACATAAAGCAGGCTCTTTGGTTATTACTCATAACCGAGCTTTACTGGCTCATATGCAAATGATTTTTGAGTTAACCGATAAAGGGCTACATGAATATGGCGGCAACTATGCCCTTTATGAAGAACAAAAACATTTTGCTATGGCAGCCATTGAGGCCAAAACCGAACGGCTAGACAACCAAATCCGCCAAGAAAAAACGCCAACAACACGCCACGTTGCAAAAAGCAGAGCAACGACGCAAACAAGGCGAAAAAGTTCGTTATAGTGGCTCTCAGTCCTTATTGCTACTGGATATGCAAACCAATCGTGCGCAAAAAAGACAATCTAACGTGGCTGAACGCCATCAGCGTGTTATGAACGATTTACAAGGCCAATTACAGGACGTACAAGACAAACAGATCCATAATAAACAACAGAAAATGACGTTAAATTACCAGCCAGATGGTCGTAAGGTCACGATTTTTGCCTCTCAGCTACAACTGCCTTATGGCTACACGGAGCCTGTTTCTTTCACTGCCTATACAGGAGAACATTGGCACATTAAAGGCCGTAATGGCAGCGGTAAATCAACATTGTTAAAAACCCTTGCGGGGATGATTACTGCGGTATCCGGAGAATACCGAATTAACCCTGCATTTTGTTATCTCGATCAACATCTCAATTTATTGGATAAAACCTTCCCCGTCGCGGAAGCGCTACAACGCTATCAACCTGCATTTACCGTTGAACAATGGCGCACCCAATTGGGCATGCTCAGGATCCGAGGGGATAAGTCACTCCAACCACTTAGCCAACTTAGCGGTGGTGAACAACTAAAAGCGACGCTATTAGCGCTAACCCATAGCCCAACCCCCCCTGCGGTATTGTTACTGGATGAACCTGATAACCACCTTGATTTAGATTCAAAAACACTATTGGAAGGATTACTCAGCGACTACAAAGGCACGCTTTTTTTGGTGTCGCATGATGAGACTTTTGTCGAACAATGTGGGATGACCAATGAATTAGTGCTGGCAAATTAACCTTTTTATGCCATTGGCTGCCTACTGGCAGCCAACGAGCGACTAGTGAATAAACGTCTGCTTGACTCTATCTGACATCAAAACATAGGGGATCCAGATAAAGCAGTAGAAACAGCTATTTACCACATTAATAATGTAGCTATACTCAATTTCAATGCCAAAAATATTTGGGAAAACAAAGCGCGAAACAACAACCATCACGGTATAAAATAGCATCGAGATAATAAATAAAGGTTTCGCGATTTTTAGGCCTTTGAAGGCTGCGATAACGTTCCACGCCAACAAAACTATCAATATACCTTGGGCCATTTGTAGCATATAAAAAGCGTTTGAAAACCCATCGACATAAAAATCAGATTGCTCATTCGTCACAAGGTGCCAAGCTGATTTAACTTGCAGGATATCTAAGTACATCATGATGATAGTCTGATAAAGCATATAAAACAGACCCAGCATAGGTAAAATAAGCCATCCTCTAATGCCTTGTAGTGGTGTTTTTTGAGGGCCCGTTAAGACTGCGGGTGTGTTGACATCCATCTGATTAATAACCTTATTCTTGTGACTTAATACAGCGTTCTAAATATGCTTTCAATACGTGTGCCTGATTATGCACCTTATCTTTAGCACTATACAGCAAGGTGAGATTGCCTAGCTTCGCTTTCTCTACAAGAGGCATCCAAGCCGCTGAATGATGACTTAATTCTTGATGATAGTCTTCAACAAATTTATCGAATTGGTCAGGATGTTGATGAAACCATTTACGTAACTCATTGGATGGCGCAACGTCTTTATTCCATTCATCATAATCGAGCGCGACTTTTTTTATCCCTCTTGGCCATAACCTATCAACCAATACACGGTATCCATCTTCAGACGAAACGGCATCATAGACTCTTTTACAGTAAATCATGCACCCTCACATTTGCGATATTCAGTATCGCTATTACTTAATTAACAAACGTATTTTTTACCCTGACAGAAACTAAGAAATATAAGCCCCAAATAAAGAGGCGTATCCCACTACCGACAATATCTACAATATTTTCATCCTCTGCTGATATTGAGAATAATGAACTCAATAAAACGACACTTGCTATGGATAGTATGAAGTCACTCGCGTAAAAGAGAATAATGACTTTAATCGCCAATTTTTTCTTATAAATAAAGAGATAACATACGAATAACAATAAGCCATAAATCAATGCACTCGAGAGTAAGTTAAAATATATGAACTCCCTAGCCATTGGAATAAATGATAATGACGTAGGGTCAGTCATCTTCTCCAAACCTTCTAGCTGCTCTGGAAGGTCTTTCAATAAAGTATAAGGAGTGATAATTAGCGTAAGAAATAATCCTAACATAGGGATTAGTAGCCATCCCCCCAAAACCGACGGGTTCAGAAGAAAGAGGCTCATTTTCAACCGTTACTGATGGGCAATCCGTTTTTTGATCTGAACCCTCATTAATTTTACTTGAGGAGAGATGTTCTTCAGATTGGTTCATGGCTAGCTCCTTGCTTTTTAGTTTAACCTCAATGCAAATAGTTAACTTAAATGGAAAATTTATTTTATATAAATCTAACGCTTTTCGATTAAAATATCACCTTTGAATTAAAAATTATCAAAGCCAAAATACGAAAAATATCAAAATAACCTCATATTTTTTGTCCATAAAAATAATAATCCCGATAAGGCCTACTCTATGCCAAAAATAACCGCCCAGCTGTCTCTACCTCCCCATTATCAGACGAATGACTTTTTCGCCTTTCATTTAAGAGATCAACATAATATTGCCGAAATTGTTGAAGGTAATTTATTACGCAAAGGTATATTGTGGGCGCACTCTCCAGCTCAATTACTTATTGAGATTGATAAAGACAAGGCACACATTACCCTTGATATTGATAACGCTAAAAATCGGCCCAGCGAATACGATGTTGTTGAACTAGGGAAACATATGCTCGGTTTACGGCAAGCCGTCGAACAGTTTGAAGCGGAATATTTATCACATCCCATTATCGGTAAGCTGATTAAGCAACAACAAGGTTTACGAATATATCAATCTTCAAGCCCATTTGAAGCATTAGTGTGGGCGATTATTGGCCAACAAATCAGTGTAACAGCCGCGATTGCAATACGTCGTCGCTTTATTCAAGCCACTGGTTCAAAAACACTCATCGGGCATTTTGGTGTTTTCCAGATGCACAGCAGGTGTCAAAAGTGACTGATGAATCACTACGCCAAGCTGGGTTTTCTACTGGTAAAATCATCGCCATACGAGCGCTTTGTCACGCACTGTTAAGTCAGCAAATCGACCTATCACAACCTATCAGCAACCATAATGTCACAATATTGACCGACCAATTAGTCAGCCTTAAAGGTATTGGCCCATGGACGGTAAATTATGCGCTTTTACGCGGTTTTAACTACCTCGATGGCTCGTTACATGGCGATGTGGCCGTGAGGCGCAATTTGCAGTCTCTACTTGGCGCAGAGAGCCAGCCTACAGCAAAAGAGACGGAAAAATGGTTAGAGGCATTTTCGCCATGGCGTGCCTTAGTTGCCGCTCATTTATGGCGTAGCCAATCGGCTGCGGGGTATTAATTCCCTCATACAGATAGCAGCCAACCCTAATTGGTTGGCTGCGTAAATTGCCTAATTCGGCAAAGCAGATCAGTCAAAATGACCGATTAACGTAACCAGTTGGTTTTCGCTAATTCAACAACTTCATCACCACGACCACTTAAAATGGCTTTGAGCATATATAGGCTAAAACCTTTTGCTTCTTGCAAATTAATTGTCGGTGGCATAGAAAGTTCTTGTTTTGCTGTGACAACATCAACAACAACAGGGCCATCATGAGCGAAAGCTTCCTTCAATGCGGCATCCACATCTTCACTCTTCTCAACGCGGATCCCTTTGATCCCAGCAGCATTGGCAACTGCCGCAAAATTAGGATTATGGAGATCAGTACCTTCTGTTAAGAAGCCACCTACCTTCATTTCCATAGCGACAAAACCTAACACGCCGTTATTCAGAACAATGACTTTCACAGGTAAATTCATTTGTGCCAGTGACAACAGATCCCCCATCAACATACTAAAACCGCCATCACCACTCATGGTCACAACTTGGCGTTGTTTATCGACAGATTGGATCCCCATCGCTTGCGGCATCGCATTTGCCATTGACCCATGATTAAACGAGCCAATTAAACGGCGTTTACCATTCATTTTTAAGTAACGAGCCGCCCATACCGTTGGCGTTCCCACATCACAGGTAAATACCGCGTCATCATTCGCCAATGCACTGATCCGGCTTGCTAAATATTGAGGGTGGATCACACCGTCTTTACCCGGTTTCGCTAAATCATCAAGACCTTCACGCGCTTCGGTATAATGTTTCAATGCGCTATCTAAGTGGTGCCTATCTTGTTTCACGTCTAAGTGCGGTTGCAATGCGGTCAAAGTGGCTTTAATGTCACCAATCATGCCCATATCGATATGGCAATGGGAGCCTAAGCTACCTGCATTAATATCGATTTGAATAATCTTAGCCCCTTGAGGATAGAATGGGCGGTATGGGAACTGAGTACCCAGTAACACCACCGTATCGGCATTCATCATTGCATGGTAGCCGGATGAAAAACCAATCAGCCCCGTCATACCAACGCTATATGGGTTATCCCACTCAATGTGCTCTTTACCGCGTAGTGCATGCACGACTGGCGCTTTTAATGTTTCCGCCAGCTTAATCACTTCATCGTGTGCACCAGCACAGCCTGCCCCACAAAATAGGGTGATATTTTGTGCTTGGTTCAGTGCGTCCGCTAACTTCGCAATTTCAGCAGGCTGAGGCATGATCAACGGAGCTTGCGGCTGATACCATGTATCATTTGCTGTTTCCGGTGCTTCACGTAACGCAATATCTCCTGGCAGTACAATGACAGAGACACCTTTTTCTAGAATCGCTTTACGCATCGCAATCCCAAGCACTTGAGGAAGCTGCTCAGGGTTAGAGATCAGTTCGCAATAATGGCTACATTCGCGAAATAGCTCTGTTGGGTGCGTTTCTTGAAAGTAGTTACTACCGATTTCACTAGAAGGGATATGTGCAGCAATTGCTAATACAGGCACGCGATTACGATGGCAATCATACAACCCATTGATTAGGTGCATATTACCCGGACCACAAGAGCCTGCGCAAACGGCTAGCTTACCCGTCATTTGCGCTTCTGCACCTGCGGCAAATGCTGCAACTTCTTCGTGACGGGTGCCTAACCATTCGATTGTGCCAAGACGGCGTAAGCTATCACTCAGCCCATTGAGTGAATCACCCGTAACGCCCCAGATGCGCTTCACACCAGCATTATCTAGGACTTTCGCGACATAGGATGCAACTGTCTGTTTTTTCATAATGGCACTCTTTCCAGTCAGATTAGGTTAAAATATTCACAGAGCATCAAATCTATTTTCTCTGTAATACATCATCATTATTAAACCAATTTACGCACTTTAAACTTAGTGTAACGAATTAAATTTGCGGTTCCTACCGAGGAAAACAAATAGCTATTAAGAACAGAACAATCCTCCACTAATATCAAAAGAAGAATCTAGATACAGCATAAATTAAATATTCATTGTGCGCTGAAATATCAAAAAACAATAATATTAACAATTATTTAATAACCAGTCATAATAAGAGTATTTAATAAATAATATCGATAATGATAAGTAATTTGTTGATTATCCTAGAGGAGTAAAAATAAGATAAATAATTGTATTGGTTAAGGTGCCAGAATATTTAAATTGGTGATTGAAGTGCAAGAAGCTGGCATCAAAATAGAAATATTCACGAAATTCAAACCAGAAATAAGACTCAAAAATAGCTATCGATACATAACTCAAATTCCATACCCTCCATCGGATAAATGGTATGGTTTACCAATAGGCCAAACGCGATATTTTTGCGCGCTGCTGCATAACTCCCCCTCTTGTAAAAAATTTAAGATAAGCATCATATTATTAAGCATTAAACACATCGCAATTTTTTATTAAAAAACAACACACTAAGTATAAAAACCAATTAAGTATTTTTGGCAAGGTTAAAAAATTAATAAAGCCACTAAAATCAGCATAAATAACCGAAATTTTACATTTAATCGATATTATTGTATTATTGATGACCTGTTTAAGTCACATAAAGGTTCTCATTTTGCTTTTTTTACAAAATGCACAACAACAAACTAGCTCACAACACTTCTCTATTCCCTGCTCTTCTCTGCGCAATTGTTAGCGGTGATTTTCCCCAAGTCGTCTTAGCAAATTCGATATGAAACACTCGTCATATTGATGATCTTTGCCAGTGATAAATAAAATATTGATGCATTCTACAGATAACGACTATTCTAATATAACGATCTCTGTTTTTATCTGGCGCGAGCAAGATATAGAGATATGGACCACACAGATCATGAATGCAATTCATTACGTTTCGAAATTCAGATAAAAGGATGGTTCCATGAAGTTCAAAAAGAAAAAAGAAAAGCCTTTAAATATTAATGATATTACTATCATTGATGATGGAAAATTAAAAAAAGCCATCACTGCGGCGTCGCTGGGTAATGCGATGGAGTGGTTTGACTTTGGGGTATACGGTTTCTTAGCCTATGTACTCGGTCAAGTTTTCTTCCCTGGCGCATCACCGAGCGTACAGATGATCGCCGCTCTAGCCACTTTCTCTGTTCCTTTCTTAGTTCGACCGCTCGGCGGTGTCGTCTTCGGTATCCTAGGGGATAAGTATGGCCGACAAAAAGTCTTAGCCGTCACCATTATCATTATGTCGATCAGTACCTTCAGTATCGGTTTGATCCCTTCATATGAGACTATTGGTATCTGGGCGCCTATCCTACTATTGTTAGCAAAACTCGCCCAAGGCTTCTCCGTGGGTGGAGAGTATTCAGGTGCAGCTATCTTTGTTGCCGAATACTCACCTGACCGTAAACGTGGTTTTATGGGAAGTTGGTTAGACTTTGGCTCTATCGCAGGTTTCGTGCTAGGTGCTGGTGTTGTGGTACTCATTTCAAGTATTGTTGGTGAAGAAAACTTCCACGAATGGGGCTGGAGGATCCCTTTCTTCCTTGCACTGCCTTTAGGTATCATTGGCCTGTATTTACGCCATGCACTTGAAGAGACCCCAGCATTCCAACAACACATTGAAACGCTCGAAAAACAAGATAAAGCCAATATTCAAAATCCACCGAAAGTCTCTTTCCGTGAAGTCGTTTCTAAATATTGGAAAAGTTTGATGATCTGCGTTGGTTTAGTTATCGCAACAAACGTGACTTACTACATGTTGCTGACTTATATGCCAAGTTACCTGTCGCATAACCTAAACTATTCTGCTGACCATGGTGTGCTGATCATCATTGCCATTATGATTGGTATGCTCTTTGTCCAACCAATTATTGGTTTAACCAGCGATAAGATTGGTCGCCGCCCATTCGTTATTGCGGGGAGTTTAGGTCTGATAGTGTTAGCCTATCCAGCCTTTATGCTCATTGATAGCGGCTCTGTTGGCTTGATTTTTGTTGGTTTGCTTATTTTAGCTGTGCTACTGAACTGTTTTACAGGGGTGATGGCATCAATTTTACCGGCTATTTTCCCAACGCACATTCGTTATAGCGCCCTCGCAATCGCCTTTAATATTTCAGTTTTGATTGCCGGTGCCACACCGACAGTAGCAGCATGGTTAGTTGAATCAACCAATAATCTGTATATGCCCGCCTTTTATTTAATGGTTATCGCCTTAATTGGCCTCTATACTGGTATTACTATGCCAGAGACCGCAAACAAACCATTAAGAGGGGCAACGCCTGCGGCATCTGATAGAGCAGAGGCGAAAGAGATCTTAAGCGAGCACTATGACAATATTGAACAGAAAGTTGAAGATATTGAACAACAGATCGCTGAGCTAGAGAAAAAGCGTCAGTCATTAATTAATCAGCACCCTAAATTGGATTAAACCTGATGTAAGGCAAAGGAGCAGAAGATGGCGAAAAAACAGGCTTGTCACCTAGTCTGGTTTCGTAATGACCTTCGTGTCACCGATAATAAAGCGCTGTCATCTGCTTGTGCTGATCCTGATGCTAAAGTGCTCGCCGTGTTTACGGCTACACCAGAACAATGGCGAGCACATCACCTCTCCTCTCGGCAAATCACCTTTTTGCATCAAAATCTCATTGCGCTTCGTGACTCGCTGGCCAAATTAAGCATCCCTCTGTTTTGCCAAACAACCCCCGATTTTTTAAGTGCCGCACAATGGGTACTGGATTTTGCTCAACAGCAGCAAGTTGACCACCTATATTTCAATCATCAATATGAACTCAATGAGCATAGGCGAGACGAATGGTTGATTCATCACCCACAACGCGCTTTCCGAGTGCATGCTTTTGATGATGCCTTACTATTACCACCAAAATCCGTCACAAATCAGAAAGGCGAAATGTACCAAGTGTACACTCCGTTTCGTCGAGCCTTTATTAGCCAATTAGTGACCACCGATTTTCGTTCCTTACCAGCACCTCAACCACGAGGGGAAGCACTTGCTATCGATGACCTATCACTCCCCTTGTTTGCGCATCACGCCGTCGATATTGCGCCACATTTCCCAGCGGGTGAATCAGCAGCACGCCAACAACTCAGGCAATTTTGTCGCCTAAAAGTGCAGCATTACCAACAGCATCGCGATATTCCCTCAATTGAGGGTACCAGCCTGTTATCCCCATATTTGGCAATTGGGGTACTCTCACCACGGCAATGTTTAAATCGCCTGCTCGCTGAATATCCACCGCTTTTTGATTCCCCAGATAGCGGGGCATTCACATGGCTTAATGAATTAATTTGGCGAGAGTTTTACCATCATCTACTCGTCGCTTTTCCACGCTTATGCCGCCACCAGCCTTTTATTGAATGGACCAACCACATTCAGTGGAATAGCTCCGATGCTAACTTTAAAGCGTGGCAGCTTGGGCAAACGGGATACCCCATCGTTGATGCTGCAATGCGACAACTCAATACCACAGGTTGGATGCATAATCGTTTAAGAATGATCACTGCGAGTTTTTTAGTGAAAGATTTACTGATTGATTGGCGACTCGGCGAACAATATTTTATGCAGCAATTAATTGATGGCACACTCGCGGCAAACAATGGAGGCTGGCAGTGGTCTGCTTCGACAGGTACTGATGCACAACCTTGGTTTCGTATTTTTAATCCAACCACTCAGGGTAAAAAATTTGACCCTCAGGGTGCATTTATTCGCCAGTGGCTTCCAGAATTACAATCCGTACCCGATAAATATATTCACACACCGCATGAGTGGGCAGAGGCTAACCACGTTACTTTAGATTATCCCGCACCAATTGTTGACCATAAACAAGCACGTTTAGCCACATTAGCCGCTTTTGAAGCAGGAAAAAGCGATAGCGTAAAACACCATTAATTATCAAAGTAATAATTTCAGTTAGGGATTATACTGTCTACTACTCATCCATAGAACAAGCAAAAATCGGAGTCGTTATGCAGGTGATTTTACAGGTCGATTTCCCTTATCAAGGCCCTTGGGGAGAGCAGATGGCTGATGCAATGAAAACATTAGCCGAGTCTATCAATGATGAACCTGGCTTTATCTGGAAAATTTGGACGGAGAACCCATCGACACAAAAGGCTGGAGGTATTTACCTGTTTGCGTCAGAAGAGCAAGCTCAAGCTTACTTACAAAAGCACAGTGCGCGGCTAAAGTCCTTTGGTGTTCCTGAAGTCCGAGGGGAGATCTTTGCCGTCAATCATGCGCTTAGCCAACTGAACCAAGCGCACTTTATTAACAATTAATTTCTGACTGCTGATAAGAGGCTGGACAGCGGCTAGCCTCACCGCAACCTGCTATTGGATACGGGCGAATCATCCCCGTATCCGTTCAGCCGCTAAAAATCCCCTTCACGGCGCTCAACAAGCGTCAGAATACTGTATAAGGCAACGGCAACATTATTTTGATTGAAGACTTGAACATCCCATTCAACCACGCCATTTGGCTTATCTTCTGCCGTTTTTTGTGCTTTTTTAATCTTTTTCTTGCAAGTTAAACGCACTTGGATGGTATCACCAATTTTTACAGGCTCAATAAAACGTAAGTTTTCCATACCATAGTTGGCGATCACAGGACCGACTGCCGCATCAACAAATAAACCAGCCGCTGCTGATACAACAAAGTAGCCATGAGCCACTCGCTCACCAAATAATGATTGCGCAGCGCCAATTTTATCCATATGTGCATAGAAATGGTCACCACTTAAACAAGCGAAGTTGACTAAGTCTGCTTCCGACACCGTGCGTCTTGCCGTCAATAAGGTATCGCCAATGACTAAATCCTCAAAATACTTCCTAAACGGATGCACTTGATCCGTCACTACATCTGCACCACGGATCCACTGCTTGGTGACGGCAGTCAGCATAGAAGGGCTACCTTGAATAGCCGTTCGCTGCATATAGTGTTTAACTGCCCTCAATCCGCCTAGCTCCTCGCCACCACCCGCGCGACCCGGGCCACCATGCACTAATAGTGGTAATGGTGAGCCATGCCCCGTTGATTCTGCCGCTGAGGCTTCATTCAGAATCAACATTCGACCATGTGCCCGTGCACTTCTACGGATAACATCTTGCGCTACTGAGGTGTCTGCCGTTACTAATGTACCCGCAAGGCTCCCTCCTCCCATAATGGCCAACTCAACCGCTTGGTCACTCGTCTCATAGCCAATCAATGTTGCAACCGGCCCAAATGCCTCCGTTTCATGGACGGCCTGATTAGTATAAGGATCGGCGCAATAGAGCAAGGTAGGCGGATAGAATGCCCCTTTTTGGCTATCGGCCCCCATCACATTCAGCTCTTGAAGATCCCCTCCACACAGGATTTCACAACCGTTTTGCTGTAAATACATAACCTTTTCATGAACATCATCACGCTGCTCTTGATTGATTAAAGCCCCCATGCGCACGCCTTCAACGGCAGGGTCACCGACAGTGATACCCGATAAGCGTTTTAATAATGCCTGTTTAACTGTTTCTAACTGGGGCTTCGGCACAATGATACGACGGATTGCTGTACATTTTTGCCCTGCTTTCACCGTCATTTCACGGGTCACTTCTTTAATAAATAAAGAAAATTCAGGTTGTTCTGGAGTAACATCAACCCCAAGTATTGCGCAGTTAAGGGAGTCTGCTTCCATGGTGAATGGGATCGACTTTTCACGTAATCGAGGGTGAGATTTTAATTTTTGCCCTGTTGCTGCCGAGCCAGTAAAGGTCACCACATCCTCAAAATCGAGATATTCAAACATATCACCGATCCCCCCGCAGATTAGCTGAATAGCACCTTCAGGCACTAACCCACTTTCAACGATCAGGCGCACCATTGCTTGAGTAACTTGAGCGGAAGCCGTCGCAGGTTTAATAATCGCAGGCATCCCCGCTAGCCACGTTGGTGCCAATTTTTCTAGCATTCCCCAACAAGGGAAGTTAAATGCGTTGATATGTAATGCCACACCATGGCGGGAAGTTAAAATATGGCGAGCAATAAATTGGCCTTGTTTCGATAGCGGGATCATCTCATCTTCGGGCCAAATCGTATCATCTGGCAACTCGCGATTTGCAAGCCCTGCAAAAGAGAAGAGTGTTGCGATCCCACCTTCAATATCAACCCAACTATCTGCTTTAGTCGCCCCTGTTTGTGCTGATATTTCATAAAGAGACGCTTTATGCTCTAGCAAATATTTAGCGACGGCTTTTAACATTTGGCCGCGCTGCTGGAAAGTCATGGCGGATAAAGCATCCCCGCCTTTTTTCCGACCGTAATCAAGACAATCAACCAGAGGTAAACCCGCAGTGGTAACCTCATATAACGCCTGCCCAGTCAATGCATGATAAATTTTGCGGCCTTCACCTTCACCATATAACCACTTCCCCGTTATATAACTTGTTAATTGCTGCATGGCATCTCTCCAAAATAAAAAACAACAAACACAAATATTAAATAAATATGTATCACAATATGGGCAGAGAATGCCAACCTCAATTTAACAAATTAAGAACAAAACTTATCCATTAGCTACTAACAAATAAAAACCACACTAATTTACATAAAATTAACTCTATGATTTAAATCAATAAACTTAAATTGATTGTGAAGCCAATCGCAAAAGAAGAATAAATGAGATTGATTTTATTGTTAACGATTCCTAGCATTAATGTTAAATATTGTGATTCATTTTTTATTTTTATTTAATTTAATACGAATCATTTGGAAGAAAACAATGAATGAGCAAAATCAGGCAAACTTCGAGGCCAAAATCGAAGCCGACATTAATATTGAGCCAAAAGATTGGATGCCCGATGCCTATAGGCAAAACCTGATCCGCCAAGTTGGACAACATGCACACTCGGAAGTTATCGGCATGCTGCCAGAAGCAAACTGGTTAACTCGCGCACCCACATTGAGACGTAAAGCTATCTTGTTAGCAAAAATCCAAGATGAAGCAGGTCATGGCCTCTACCTTTATAGCGCAGCCGAAACGTTAGGATGCACTCGCCAAGACATCTATCAAAAGATGCTTGATGGCAAAATGAAATATTCGTCTATTTTTAACTACCCCACCCTAACTTGGGCCGATGTAGGTGTGATTGGCTGGTTGGTTGATGGTGCTGCCATTGTTAACCAAGTTGCCCTCTGCCGAGCCTCATATGGCCCCTATGCACGAGCGATGGTGAAAATCTGTAAAGAAGAGAGTTTTCATCAACGTCAAGGTTACGAAGCTGTCACTGTACTGGCGAACGGCTCTGATGAACAAAAAGCCATGTTACAAGATGCCATTAACCGTTTCTGGTGGCCTGTTCTGATGATGTTCGGTCCGAACGACAGTGACTCCCCACACAGTGCACAAAGTATGGCATGGAAAATTAAAAGATTTAGCAACGATGAGCTACGCCAAAAATTTGTTGATAACACAGTACCGCAAGTGGAAGCCCTCGGTATGACTATTCCAGATCCAGAACTGAAATGGGATGAGGAGCTAGGGCACTACCGCTTTGGTGAAATCGACTGGGAAGAGTTTTATCAAGTCATTAAAGGCGAAGGCATCTGTAATTACGAACGCGTGCATGCCAAACGCAAGGCTTGGGAAGATGGAGCATGGGTACGCGAAGGTGCCATGGCACATAGCCGAAAACAGAAAGCCGTTAAATCCGCCGCCTAGCACAGAATAAAAGGAAAAGACCATGAGCAATCAAGATTGGCCATTATATGAAGTTTTTGTTCGGAGCAAACAAGGGCTTGCGCATCGTCATGTCGGTAGCCTGCATGCCGCTGACGATCAGATGGCACTAGAAAATGCACGCGATGCTTACACTCGTCGTAGTGAAGGATGCTCCGTTTGGGTGGTCAAAGCGACGCATATTATTGCCTCTCAACCAGAAGATAAGAGCGCTTTCTTTGACCCTGCTGACACCAAAGTCTATCGCCACCCAACTTTTTATACCATCCCCGATGGCATCAAAAACATGTGAGGCAACGATATGAATCAGCATGAAGCACTCAAACAATATGTTTTAAGGCAAGGCGATAGCGCATTGATCTTGGCTCAACGGCTATGTGAATGGTGTGGTCATGCACCAGAATTGGAAATCGACCTTGCTCTCTCCAACATCGGTTTGGACTTACTCGGTCAGGCAAGAAACTTTTTAGCGTATGCCGCAACCCTATCAGGAACAGAGTTTGATGAAGATAAAATTGCCTTCCTCCGAGATGAACGTGAGTTTTGCAACTTACTGCTGGTAGAGCAACCAAACGGCGGCTTCAACGACACGCTAGTACGCCAATTTTTTATGGATGCCTACCATGTTCCGCTTTATCAAGCCTTAATTCACAGCGCAGATGAACAATTGGCAGCCATCGCGGAAAAATCGCTCAAAGAGGTGCTCTACCACTTACGCTTTAGCCGTAACTGGATGATCCGCTTAGGTGATGGTAGCGAAGAAAGCCATCGGCGAATTCAGCAGTCGGTCGATCAACTGTGGCGCTTTACAGGCGAATTATTCCACGCCGATGAAGTCGAGATTACGCTCGCAGAGGTAGGTATCGCTGTTGACCCTCGAACATTACGTGAACAGTGGTTAGAAACGATCACAGAGACTTTCGCGCAAGCCACGCTGACGATGCCTGAACAAAATGCATACCGTTTAGGTGGCAAACAGGGTAGCCACACTGAACACTTGGGCCTCATTTTAACCGAGCTACAGTTTGTCCAACGCGCTTATCCAAATTGTGAATGGTGATGCTATGGAACAGAGATTGCAAAACAGCGGGTTACAACCCCCTCAAATTCATCAGATCTGGCAGCAACTGCATCAAATCCCCGATCCTGAGTTACCTGCACTCTCCATTACTGATCTTGGCATGATCCGCAATGTTTTTGCCACATCTCGTGGCTGGAAAGTGATGTTTACACCCACTTATTCCGGTTGCCCAGCAACTGAATTTTTAATTAACGAAATCAAAAATGTTTTAGAGCATGCCGGGTTTCCCAATGTGGAAATCGAGGTCGTTCTCACGCCGGCATGGACAACAGATTGGATGAACCAAGACGCCAAACAACGCTTGCGTGAATTTGGTATTGCGCCGCCAGCAGGAAAAGCCTGTGAACACCCCGAAAAATCGGGGCCAATCTGTTGCCCACGTTGCGACAGTCAACACACAGAGAAAATCAGCGAATTTGGCTCGACCGCCTGCAAAGCGCTATATCGCTGTCTCGAATGCTTTGAGCCATTTGATTATTTTAAATGTATTTAAGGGCACACTCATGACTGTATTTCATCGTTTAAGTATTGCTGCAATTGAACGTGACACGCCTGATGCGGTTGCTGTGACCTTCTGCGTTCCTGATAATTTGCGCGAGCACTATCGCTACCGCCCTGGGCAACATTTAACCCTAAAAGCCTTAGTCAATGGCGAAGACTTACGCCGCTGTTATTCCATTTGCAGTTCACCTGACGACGGGGTTCTAAAAATTGGTGTTAAAGCCATCCACGAAGGACGTTTTTCAAATTTTATTAACCAACAACTTCATGTTGGCGATAGCCTTGATGTGATGATCCCCCAAGGGAAATTTGGTTATCAACCTCAAGTCACAACAGAAGGTCGTTACCTTGCGGTTGCGGCAGGCTCCGGTATCACACCTTTACTTTCCATTATTAAAGCCACCCTACAAACTGAGCCACACAGCCGCTTCACTTTAATTTATGGCAACAAAAATAGCCGTTCGGTGATGTTTAAAGAGAGCATTGCCGACCTTAAAAACCAGTATGCAGAACGTTTTCAGGTGCTCTATCTATTTAGCCAAGAGCAGCAAGACAGTGCACTGCTTAGCGGTCGCGTGAATAAGCCACAATTAATGGCATTGGGTAAAACCTTGCTCAATTTTAAGCAATTTGACCATGCTTTTGTGTGCGGCCCTGAAGAGATGATGGACGATGTGCAATCTGCATTAGCTGAATGTGGCATGGCGCCAGAGCGTATTCATAGTGAGCGTTTTAACACTTCCGGCACGAAATTCCGCCCATCTGCAACATTAGCAACGGATAACCGCCAAGTCAGCATTCACCTTGATGGACGTACAATGACCATCAATATGGATAGCCAAGACGACAGTATTCTGGATGCGGCCTTACGCCAAGGCGCAGACCTTCCCTATGCCTGTAAAGGCGGTGTTTGCGCAACATGTAAATGTAAGCTTAAAGCGGGCGAAGTTGAAATGGGCGTCAACTACAGCCTTGAGCCGGACCAAATTGCGGATGGTTATATTTTAAGCTGCCAAGCATGGCCGAAAGGCGATGGCGTAGAACTCGATTTCGATGTGTAGGAGGCTCATATGCAAACTGATTGGATCCTAGCTCATATTGAACATCGCGTCCTAACATTGACGTTGAATCGCCCTGATGTGCGTAACGCCTTAAGTACTGATTGCCTCGAATTACTTGTCGATCACCTTGAACAAGCCGATAAAGACCCACAAATCGGCGCCATCGTTATTGCCGGTAACCCACGTTTTTTTGCGGCGGGTGCTGACCTTAAAGAGCTCCAGCAACAAACCGTTGCGGCGGCGATCACGGATAGGCGCCCTCAAGTTTGGCGTCGTTTTTCGCAAATTTCCAAACCCATTATCACCGCAGTCAATGGTTATGCATTGGGTGCTGGCTTTGAATTAGTACTTGCAAGTGATGTGGTCATTGCCGGTGAAACGGCGCGTTTTGGCTTACCTGAAATCACCCTAGGGCTAATACCTGGCGCGGGAGGAACTCAACGTCTGGTTCGCGTGGTTGGCAAATCCCTTGCGATGCAAATGGTACTCACGGGCGAGGCGATTCCTGCACAACGTGCCTTACAAGCAGGATTAGTGAGTCAAATTTGTGTGGATGGGTTAGTTGTTGAATACGCACAGAAACTTGCCCAACGCATGGCGGATCACGCCCCACTTGCCGTGAGAGCGGCTAAAGCATCCATTAATGCAGCTCAAGAAATCTCACTTTCAGAGGGATTACAGCTTGAGCGCCAATATTTTGTCACCTTGGCAGGTACTGATGACCGCCGCGAAGGGATCAATGCTTTCTTTGAAAAGCGACAGCCAAAATTTACAGGACAATAAGATGCCAAACAGCGCAATGATACTGACAACACGGGAAAATGGCGTACTCACCATTACATTAAACCGCCCTGATCGGTTAAACAGCTTTAACGATGAAATGCATCGTCAACTAAGTGATGCACTAAAAATTGCTGAACGTGATGATACCGTGCGTTGTTTAGTGATTACAGGAGCCGGTCGTGGTTTTTGTGCAGGTCAAGATTTGAATGATCGCAATGTTTCGGTTAGCGAACAGGCACCGGATTTAGGTTATTCCGTCGAAACTTTCTATAACCCTCTGATCCGCCGACTCACTTCACTACCGAAGCCTATCATCTGTGCCGTTAATGGCGTAGCCGCAGGTGCAGGCGCGGCAATCGCCTTAGCGGGTGATATCGTTATTGCGGCTAAAAGCGCCAGTTTTATTCAATCTTTTTGCCGCTTAGGTTTAGTACCGGACTCCGGTGGTAGCTGGTTCTTACCTCAATTAGTAGGCCATGCAAGAGCCATGGGGATGGCATTACTTGGCGATAAAATTAGCGCTGAGCAAGCACTACAGTGGGGCATGATTTGGCAAGTCACTGAAAATGATGAGCTGACAACCACCGTTAATCAATTAGCCCAGCACCTCGCCACACAGCCAACTTATGGCTTAGGACTAATCAAAAAAGCTATCTATCGTGCCGCAACTAACACATTAGATGAGCAGCTAGACCTAGAACGTGATTTACAGCGCTTAGGTGGACGCAGCGAAGACTATCGCGAAGGAGTCGATGCCTTTTTGAATAAGCGCGAACCTAAGTTTAAAGGACGCTAATATGACTTTAACTCTTAATACCGTCGCTGTCATTGGTGCTGGCACAATGGGTATCGGCATTGCACAGGTGGCAGCAAGCGCTGGACATACGGTACTGCTATTTGACATCAACACACAAGCACTGAATAAAGCAAAACAGTCTTTAACTGAACGGTTAAATAAGCGCGTTCAGCAGGGCAAAGCGGATGCGCAAACAACAGAGGCACTGCTTGCGCGTATTACACTTGTACATACGATGGCTGACTTAGCACCGGCTCAATTAGTCATTGAGGCTGTCGCTGAGAAACTGACTATAAAACAAGCGATATTTAGCGAACTTGAAGGCATTTGCAAAGAAAATACCCTCTTTGCAAGTAACACCTCTTCGTTATCGATTACCGCCATCGCCAGCCAACTTAAACACCCAGAGCGCTTTGCTGGCCTCCATTTTTTCAACCCAGCTCCCATTATGAAGTTGGTTGAAGTTATTCGTGGGCGCGAAACCGCAAGCGCTGTTATTGAACAGCTAAAAAACTTGGCGGTCGCATGGGGCAAAATTCCCGTTATCTGCCGCTCAACGCCTGGCTTTATCGTTAATCGAGTTGCTCGCCCTTTTTATGCTGAAACATTACGCGCACTTGAAGAGCAAATCGCAAACCCTGCAACATTAGATAGTGTTCTACGTGATGCCGGTGGGTTTTCCATGGGCCCTTTACAACTGACCGACCTTATTGGTCATGATGTGAATTACGCGGTGACGGATTCGGTTTTTCAAGCATTTGGCTACGACCCTCGGTTCCAAACCTCCTTTGAACAATTAGAGCTGGTCCAAGCGGGACATCTCGGTCGAAAAACTGGCCGCGGCTTTTATCATTACGATGACAACAAACCACTGCCTAAAGCCACAATGGCAGAAAAAGTGATATTAAACAATCCCCCCTCCGTTACGGCTCGAGGCGATTGGCAAAGTTTACCTGAGTTTGCACAATTATTAAGGCAAAACGGGATCCCTCTCGAAGAATCTAAAATAGATAGCCACGAATTGCCTACACTCCGAGTTAACAATGTTATTGTTATGTTAACGAATGGTGAATTAACTTCTGTACGAGCGCAAAAAGCCAATCAGAGCATGGTGCAATTTGATTTATCCGCTGATTATGCCAAAGCAAACGCAATTGCAATCAGTTGTGCAGTCCAAAACAGCCACCAAGAAAACCAGAGTGTCATTGCCTTTTTTCAATCGCTCAACAAGGACGTGATTGTATTACCTGATTATCCCGGCCTATTAACGATGCGGACGGTTGCCATGCTATGCAATGAAGCTTTAGATGTTGTCAATAAAGGCGTCGCTAGCCCAAAAGATACTGATAACGCAATGCGTTATGGCGTGAACTACCCTAAAGGGCCGCTCGCTTGGGGCGCCGAAATTGGCTGGCAACATATCCTTAATACACTCGATCAGTTATCGCAGTTTTTATGCCGACGGGCGCTACCGGGCGAATCCCCTGTTGCGCCAATTGGTTGCTGGGGTGCGGTCATTACCTGCTAAGGAGCTGCAATGAGTTCACAAACCACAATAACATTGGCTCAACAATCCGCAGACATCATGTACCGTGACGATGCTTGCGCAAAAGCGATGGGGATGGTGATAGAGCAAGTTTCTGAGGGAGCCGCTCAACTCTCCATGACTGTCACTCCGCACATGCTTAATGGCCATAAAACCTGCCATGGCGGTCAACTATTCAGCCTAGCTGACACCGCGTTTGCTTACGCTTGCAATAGCCATGGACTCGCCGCTGTTGCCTCAAGCTGCTCTATTGATTTTATCCGCCCTGCATATGAAGGGGATACATTGACCGCAGTCGCAAACGTTAAGCATCAGGGCAAACGTACTGGCTTATATGAAGTAGAAATTGTCAACCAACAAGGCAAAACCTTAGCTTGGTTCTACGGGCGAGCGCATCGCCTAGGTCACCGTTTAACAGGAGAAGAGTGATGAGAGATGCCTTTATCTGTGATGGTATCAGAACCCCAATTGGCCGCTACGGAGGCGCACTGTCCTCTGTACGCCCTGATGACCTCGCCGCTTTACCTTTAAAGGCTCTAATGGAAAGGCATCCTCAATTAGATTGGTCAATAACTGATGACATTATCTTAGGTTGCGCAAATCAGGCTGGTGAAGATAACCGTAATGTCGCACGAATGGCGTGTTTATTAGCGGGTCTTCCATTATCCATATCGGGCACTACCGTGAATCGTCTTTGTGGTTCAGGCCTTGATGCAATTGCACTTGCGGCTAGAAGTATCAAAGCGGGGGAAGCGAATTTTATGATTGCAGGCGGTGTCGAATCAATGAGCCGCGCACCCTTTGTTATGGGTAAGTCAGAATCTGCCTTTTCAAGGCAAGCACAAATATTTGATACCACAATTGGTTGGCGATTTGTCAATCCACTGATGGAAAAACAGTTCTCAACACATTCGATGCCAGAAACGGCGGAGAACGTTGCAGAAGAGTATCGCATTCATCGAGCTGACCAAGATGCCTTTGCTCTACGTAGCCAACAACGCACCGAACAGGCTCGTCAACAAGGCGTTTTCGCACAAGAGATCATCCCCGTCACCATTAAACATCGCAAAGGGGAGACGATTGTTACAGAAGACGAACACCCAAGACCTGAAACAACCTTGGAACAATTACAAAAGTTAAAAACACCGTTTCGTGAAAATGGCTCAGTGACAGCAGGTAATGCTTCTGGGGTGAATGATGGTGCAGCCGCCTTGATTATCGCTTCCCAAGAAACGGCTAAAGCTCAGGGGTTAACCCCTAAAGCACGAATTATCGCAACAGCAACCTGTGGTGTTGAACCACGGTTTATGGGGATAGGACCATTACCCGCCACCCAAAAAGTCCTCAAAATGACGGGGCTAACAATCGAACAAATGGATGTGATTGAGCTAAACGAAGCTTTTGCTGCTCAAGCACTCGCTGTACTAAGAGGATTAGGTTTACCTGACGACGCGCCACAAGTGAATCCAAATGGTGGTGCCATTTCCTTAGGCCACCCTCTTGGTATGAGTGGGGCAAGGTTGGCGATTACCGCCGTGAACGAATTACATCGTCGCCAAGGGCGCTATGCCTTATGCACCATGTGTATTGGTGTGGGCCAAGGCATAGCCATGATTATTGAACGAGTTTAGACCGATTAACCTACCCAAAATCACACCGTTCTAATGAGATGAATGATGGGTAAAAAATAAAAACGCCTGAAACCCTACACCTGCTCAGGCCAATACTGCACTCGCTTTTCGCCATTGCATATATACCCGCCCTGACTCGGCAATATATCGCAAAAAAGGCTTAAAGCATGCGGATATCAATAATTATAAGGACTAGCAATTATGAGCACTCTACAACACACTATTGATCCAATTGAGTTTGCATCGAGAGATGAAATCGAGGCATTGCAGTTCTCAAGACTGAAGTGGACACTCACTCACGCTTATGAAAATGTGCCTATGTATCGCAAAAAATTCGATGCGGCCGGCGTTCATCCTGACGATTTCAAGCAACTGAGTGATATCGAAAAATTCCCGTATACCACAAAGCAAGATCTACGCGAGAATTACCCATTTAATACCTTTGCAGTGCCCATGGATAAAATCATCCGTATTCATGCCTCTTCGGGCACGACGGGTCGCCCTACTGTTGTCGGCTATACCCAACAAGATATTGATAATTGGGCTGATTTAATTGCTCGTAGCCTACGCTCTGCGGGAGCCACGAAAGGAGATAAAATCCACGTTGCCTACGGCTACGGCCTATTTACCGGTGGCTTAGGCGCTCATTATGGTGCTGAGCGTCTTGGTGCAGCCGTTATTCCTATGTCTGGTGGTCAGACAGAAAAACAGGCTCAATTAATTGCTGATTTCAAACCTGACGTCATCATGGTAACCCCCTCTTACTGTCTAAGCATCATTGATGAGCTAGAGAAAATCATGGGCGGAGACGCAAGTAAGTGCTCACTAAGACTAGGCGTATTTGGTGCAGAGCCATGGACTGAGGCATTAAGAACAGAAATTGAAACTCGCTTAGGCATCAAAGCGCTTGATATCTACGGCCTGTCAGAAGTCATGGGGCCAGGTGTTGCCATGGAGTGTGCCGATGCCGGAGAAAGTGGGCCTACAATCTGGGAAGATCATTTTTATCCGGAGATTATCTCACCTGATACCCTAAAAACACTCTCGCCCGGTGATAAAGGTGAGTTAGTATTCACTACCCTAACAAAAGAGGCTATGCCTGTTATCCGCTATCGCACTCGCGATTTAACCCACTTAATGCCGGGGATTAATCGTAATATGCGCCGTATCGGTAAAATTACCGGCCGCTCTGATGACATGATGATCATTCGTGGAGTCAACGTTTTCCCATCGCAGATAGAAGAGCAAATCATGCAGTTCAAAGAGCTTTCCCCTCATTACCAGCTAGAAATTAGCCGTAAAGGGAATATGGATAGCTTAGCTATTCGCGTCGAGCTGAAAAAAACCCGATCTTCTGACCTATGATGAGCGTTGTAATATCTGCCATAACCTTAAGCATCGAATTAAGTCAATGGTAGGCGTGAGCACACAGATCAGTATCGTTAATTGCGGTGATATCCCTCGTTCACAAGGCAAAGCGGCTCGTGTTATTGATACAAGGATCGCCATATAAATCTTCTCTACGAGGCACCTCACAATGGATAAATGTCGGGGTGCCTTTAATTTTAGTTTCCTAATATAACAATGCCCTGTGTAGCAAATAGAAGACAAGCAAGATGTTTTTGTCTACTATTCATTCATATTTTTGATACAGATATTCATCGGATAATGACAAAATGGAAACTAAACTTAACCAATTTATACAGCATGCGCTAACCAGCCAGCCAATTAGTGGAACATCACTCATTATCTCTCTTTATGGCGATGCGCTACACCACCGCGGGGGCGAAGTATGGCTTGGTAGCTTAACCAATTTACTTGAACCAATGGGCTTTACCGACCGCTTTGTCCGTACTTCCGTATTTCGCTTACAAAAAGAAGGCTGGCTAGATGCTGAAAAAATCGGTCGTCGTAGCTATTACCGAATATCTGAACGTGGTCAAAACCAATTTCGTCACGCTGAAAGTAAAATCTATCAAAGTGAGCAACCCAATTGGGATGGCAAGTGGGATTTATTGTTACTTGAAGCCGCTGACAAAGATGAAAAAGCAAGGCTCAAAAAAGAGTTAAGCTGGTTAGGATTTGGTCAATTTAGCACCTCACTGATGGCAGCACCAAGTAGCGCTCAAAGCGATATTCCGTCATTACTTAATGAACTTAATGCAAGTGAAGAGGTGATCTACTTTCGAGCAGATTACCCCTATAACCGCTCCGAAAAACACCTAAAAGAGTTGGTGTCAGACAGTTGGTCGTTACAACAGGTGGCTGAACATTATCACCAATTTATCGTGTTATTTCGCCCACTCGCACTCTTATTAAAAGAGTTATCGGATGAGCAAATAACACCTGAGCAATGCTTTCAACTACGCTTATTACTGATCCACTTTTATCGCCGAGTGGTATTAAAAGATCCGCTGCTACCCGATGAGTTACTCCCTGCGCAATGGGAGGGGCAAATAGCCAGGAATCTGTGTATCAATATTTACCAGCGTGTTGAAGTAGCAGCAACACGCTACGTCAGCGAAATATGCGAAACAACTGTAGGGGAACTGCCGCAACCGACTACAACCTATTTTCCGACGTTTTGGCGGTGTATTAAAAGAGATCGCGGCATAAATCTTCTTAAATACCGATGTAACTTAAACAGAAGGGGAACTCAATATGCCTTTTTATCAGATAGATGGCATCACGCCAGTTGTTAGTCCAGAAAGTTTTGTGCATCCAACCGCTGTGATCATTGGCGACGTGATTATCGGAAAAAAATGTTTATATTGGCCCTAATGCGAGCTTACGTGGAGACTTCGGGCGCTTGATCATTAAAGAAGGGGCTAATGTTCAGGATAACTGTGTTATGCATGGTTTCCCGCAATACGATACCATCATTGAAGAAAATGGTCATATTGGTCACGGTGCGATTTTGCACGGCTGCCATATTAAGCGTAATGCCTTGGTTGGAATGAACAGTGTCATTATGGATGGCGCCGTGATTGGCGAGAATTCTATTGTTGGCGCTTGCTCCTTTGTGAAAGCAGAAAGCGGTATTTGCAGATAATACGTTGATCGTAGGAACGCCTGCTAAAGCACAAAGAACACTGTCTGAAAAAGAAATAGCTTGGAAAAGCCGAGGTACGGCTGACTATCAAGACCTTGTTATCCGCTGCCAACAAAGCTTCAAAGAAGTTACCCCACTCACACAAGAAGAGCCAGATCGCCCGAAACTGACATTTGAAGGTGTCATTCCGAAATCAGCCCTATAGTTACCCCACAAATAAAATAATAAGCACTCCACTTCGAGTGCTTTTATACCCATAATTAAGTAAAGTCACTGATTATTGGCAATAAATCATCATTAAATTGATACTATTCTGATTCGCTTATATCGCCGTGTTTAATACAATCCCTTAGAAATAAAATAAGCAGTGGCTGTTTTTCAACCCACAATAACAAAGAATAACAATTCGTTATGGGTATTTATCGTGCAAAATACCCCCCATGTTGAAAAATTCACCGCCTTTTCTTCTATGTGCAAAAGAAAAGGTAAATTAATAATAAAGTTAATTTGTTTTTTGCCGATAATGAAACCTGTAGAAATGAATAAATCATTTTTCGATAAATTAAGTTTAACTGGCAGATCTTTTTCGAAGTAAGCCAATATAAAATAAACCTTATTATTAATATGGTTATTTTATAGATATTAGCTATTAATATGATAGTTAAAACCTAAAATTGATTAATATTTACTCATCGACACGTCATTGTTTATATCAAAAAAATATTTCACATGGTGAATATATTTATTAACAATAATACATATTAAGAATAGTTTCATTTTTATATAAATATTTATTTTGACTAAACTTATTTATTCAGATTAAAAATTTGAATAAAATAAAATTATTAAAATGATTTTCATCAAAAAAAATTTATGTATTTTGACTATTTATCAACTACTACCAAAGGAGTACCTGACTTAACATATTGATTTAAAATCAATAAAGAAATACAAATCCACAAAATGAAACGTTTGGTAACAAGTTTTTAACTCTACTTTTGCAGCCAAAAATACATATAGCTCTGAATTAACTGAAATTAAAAAATAAAACACTATCCTCTTTTCAAAATACGCCCTTTAACACGTAATCAGCAATCTTTTCCGAGCCTAATTCGATATTTAATTTTTAAATCTAATATGAGTAATAATCCCCCTCTTTTTAAACAAATGATTACACGTATAATAGCGCCCTATAAAATTTGATATAAATCGAATTACCCTCAAATTTAAATGAGGCTGAAATATAAAGCGCCTTTGTTAAAAAGTGCCGTTTCGTATTTCTGTTTTTTTAAATTCAACGTAATTAATAAATTTTTTTAAACTGGCTGAGGATGGCTTTCTATTTCTATAAAATAACAGAAGGCGCAAACTTTGCCATTCCTCTTTTATTAACATATATACAGCTTTTTCTCGGAGAAGAAAATGAATAACAAATTTGCATTATCAGTTGCAACGGCATTAATTCTTTCTGCTACACCAGCACTTGCTGCTGAAAAAGCAGCTGGTGGTGTAATTAACTTTAGTGGCGCAATTACTGATACAACTTGTACTATCAATGGGCGGTAAAAGTGCGGATTTCACTGTTGCATTAAATCCAATCACTGTTGAAGATGCAGGCACGACTCCAAGGCATTATTACTAAAAATAAAAAAACAGTATCACTCACCTTTCTCTAACTGTACTTCTGCAAGCGGCGCTGCTGATACCCCCTCTGAAAATTTATTTCTCATCTGCAAATAATATTTCTACTGATGGTAAGTATCTGCAAAATACCACAGTTAATGAAAAATGACACGAGCGTTTCTCGTAACGTTGGTTTCGCCATTACTAAAACAACAGACCAAATTCCTCTGTTATTAAACCAACCGTTCGTTACTGATATCAAAGGCAACGACTCTAACACTGAAACCTTAGCATTAGATATCTATTACTATAAAACGAATGCTCTGCCAGCAAGAGTTGGTAGCTTAAGCTCTAACGTCACTTATACCATTTCATATCTGTAATTATTTACCCCAAATAGCCAGGCTATTTTATTAGCTTGGCTATTTCTGAGTTTATTATTATGCGCCCTACTTATTTTATTTTCCTTACTCGCTAGTATTAATACTGCCTTTGCTAATATTGTTGTTAATGGAACACGCGTTATTTATCCAGAAAAAAATAACGAAACCCATCGTACAACTTATTAATAATGGAAATGATCCAGCCTTAGTCCAATCATGGATTGACGATGGTGATATCAATTCAACACCAGAAACAGCCAATGTTCCTTTTTTTGCTTTCTCCCCCTGTTGTTAAGGTATCAGGGAATGATGGGCAACAATTACGCATTAAAAAACTCCCCGCATCGCTGCCAACCGATCGCGAATCTGTTTTTTATTTAAATATATTAGATATCCCACCAACACCAGAACATCTGCAAGGGAAAAACACGATGCAGTTGGCGATTAAAACACGTATTAAACTGTTCTATCGTCCGAACCACTTACAAGCCGGTGTTGAACAAGCACTCGAACAGATTGAAGTGAAAGCGGAAAACAAACAATTCCGTATCACTAACAATAGTCCTTATTACGTCACTCTTGCGAATGTTGATGATAAAAAAGGTAAAAAAATATTGACCGATTCACTCATGGTAGCGCCGTTTTCACATGCTTTAGCACCAACTAAAACCGCTGTCAGTGCAGGTCAAAAATACAGTTTGCTCTATGTCGATGATCTCGGCGCCTATAAAAATAAAGATGTGATTGCAAAATAAAATATAAGAGAGCTTGTAATAATGAAGTTGCATGGCCGCCATAGGAGCCTATTAGCAGTTTGCCTAATTCTTGGAACATCAAAAAGCTGGGGGGTGAGTTTTGATACCTCTTTACTCGCTGGTGATTCCGCGAAATCCGATCTGTCTCGCTTTTATGAAGAGCAAAGCATGCCAGCGGGTACACAAGAGATGGATGTCTTTATTAATGGCGATTGGAAAGGCCGTTATCCCTTTTATATTTACAGACTCTCACAACCGTATTTTTCTTAGCAAACGCGAAGCTGGACTTTTAGGGATCAAATTACCTGAAACATCGGATGAAGAGCAGGAATATACATTAGAACAATTGGTGCAAGGTGGTAGCTTTAATGTCGATATCAGTACATTAAGCATCAAAATGTCTATTCCACAAAGCTTTCTTTTGCGCAACGAAGTGGGCTATGTTCCTCCCGAATTTTGGGAAGAGGGTATCCCCGCAGCCATGCTTTCATATAACGCGACTTACTATAAAACAAAGAATAAAAATGGTGATAAATCATCGAGTGATGATCTCTACGCGGGTTTTGAATCGGGGCTCAATTTTAGCTCTTGGCAATTTCGCGATAGCAGCTCACTCCGAAAACATTCAGGTGATAGCTTAAAATGGGAAAATAATACACGCTATCTACGCAAAGCTTTACCATTATATCAATCCAATTTTATTGCAGGTGATTTTTACTCCCAGGGAACACTATTTGATTCAGTGCGAGTTCGTGGCGTTTCTCTCGCCTCAGACATTAATATGCGCCCCACTTCACAACAAGGCTTTGCCCCGATTGTTAGAGGTGTCGCTCAAACTAACGCCCTTGTCAAAGTCATACAAAACGGCAGTATTATTTACCAAGAAAACGTGCCACCAGGGCAATTTACCATCGATAATATTCAGCCAACGGGGTCGGCTGGCGATTTGTTAGTGATCGTAAAAGAAGCCAACGGGCAAGAACAATCCTTTACGGTTCCATTTTCTGCCGTACCGGGGATGTTAAAAGAGGGGGTAAGTAATTATGCCCTGCTCGCTGGTAAGGTGAACCAAGAAAATGGTCACTATCAGCCCAAATTTCTCCAAGGCACCTTCGAATATGGTTTTAATAACCTAATCACTGGCTACACGGGGGTGATTGCAAGTGAAGATTATCAAGCTTATCTGCTCGGCTCTGGTTGGAACTTACCTATTGGTGCTGTTTCTCTCGATATCACACATGCCAATACTCAACTACCTAATGACACGCAGAAAGGCCAAAGTATGCGAGTGTCATACAGTAAGTTTCTCAATACAACAGCTACCAACTTCACCTTAGCCGCCTATCGCTATTCGACCAAAGGCTATTATAGCTTCAGTGATTCGATTCATGCCCATGAGGGTTATCGTTTATATCAGGAAACTTTAGAAAAACAGGCCACAGAGACACTGCCTCATCGTGAATTACCTGCTTTCGATATAAATACGTGGGATTCTATGCGTGGGGTTCGTCCAAAAAATACCTTCACGATCAATTTAAATCAGCGCTTACCTGAAAACTGGGGAACCTTCTACGTTTCAGGCTCCCAACGTGACTATTGGTCGACTACCCCAACAACCCGCGAGTACCAACTAGGCTACTCGAATGCGTATTCAGATATCAGCTATTCCCTGTCCGCTAGCCGAGTACGGGATGGTAAAGGCGAAGAAGAAAATCGCTACTATATTTCAATCAGTTTACCTCTGTCTGTATTTGATAATGATATATGGGTCAGCACAGGCCTTACTGCTACCGATTCTCACTATCAACAAAGTACCGTTTCTTTAAGTGGTACGGCTCTGGAAGCAAACCGATTGAGTTATTCACTTTCCGGCAGTAATCAGCAAGGTGGCCAAAACATGGCAAGCGCCAATGTGGCTTATCGCTCAAATGTTTCCACTATTGGTAGTTCACTCAGTGAATCTAATGACTACCATCAAACTGGGCTGAGTGCACGCGGCAGCTTAGTCGCTATACCTTGGGATATACTCGCATCTAACGAAATCGGCAATACAATGACCATCGTCAAAGCGCCCCATGCACAAGGCTTAATGGTGAATGGCGACCAAAGTATCGTGACCAATAAAGAAGGACTGGCATTAGTACCTTATGCAACGCCATATCGTAAAAATACGATTATGCTTTCAAATACAGAAAATACACAAGGCGCTGAAGTTATCGGCAATATGGCAAATAGCGCACCAATCGAAGGTTCAGTGAACTTAGTGAAATTCAAAACCGATACGCGCACCTCTTGGCTCAGTCGTGCATTACGACAAGATGGCAGTGCATTACCTTTCGGCGCAGAAGTAACTGACCTTCAAGGAGAAGCGATTGGCTATGTAGGGCAAGCCAGTGTGCTGTATTTAAAAGCAGAAGCTTTTCCTAAGTCGGTCATTATTCGGTTAAATGAGGGTCACTGCACCATTCATAACTTACCAGACAACCTTGACGGCCCCACTGGCGTTTGCCAATAACGAGATGAATGTCATGATGCGATCCTATCTTTTTTTAATCCTAATTCTCTTTAGCGGCTATAGTCAGGCAATTTGCCATGAAAGTGGCATAAGCTATGCTTCGCCAATTAGCATTGATTTGTCGGATAAACTCACCCCCGCCACCCCCGAGTGGACAACGACCATATCGACACAGTACTCGGGTAGCTTTAATTGTTCCACCCGCCAAAGCGAATTTGGTTATACCAAAATCCTGAATACTGACAACCAATATGCAACCATTTTGAGTTTTATGAATGGGAAATATCATGTCAGGGCACAAATCATTAATGATATTCCGAATAAGAAACTGAATAAATCAGGTCGTCACTCTGCTTCTGAGTTAAATACGCCAGTGACGATTAAATTTACGCTTGAACCAAAACAAGGCACGCTCATTGCCGGTGATACCGTCCATCTACATGATATTCTCTTCGTCACAGATTTAAGCGGAATGTCAATTTTTGATATTGTGCTATGGCCCGTTAAACAACTTCTGAAAATCCTACAATGGTTATTTAACGGTTTTAACTGGCCCTATGATGACCGTGATATGTTCGGTCAGCCACTAATATTAAAATATGCACCAAAATTAACTACCTGCGCTTTCCAAAATGCGGGGCTTGTTGTCACATTACCAACATTAAGCCGCCATCAAGTCATTAATGGAAACCAAGCTGGCTATACACCGTTTTCATTGAATATGCGTTGTGAGAACCTTGGGGGCGCAAATAATACGGCAGAAAGAGCGATCGATGTCTTTTTATCTAGCAATAATCTGCTTAGCTCAGATAATACGGTCTTGATTGATAAAACAGCCAATGCCGCACAAGGTATCGGGCTACGCTTAGTTAAAACTAATGCGCCAAATACCCCTGTGGTGATTTCACAAAATCCAAACTCCCGAGGTAATGCAACGTCGCTGTTTTACGTAAATGCAGGAGGCCAACTGGAACCGCACTTTAGTATTCCAATGGCTGTTTACTATTATGCATGGGACCCTCAGCGAGCAACCCAAGGCACCCTCAAAACCACGGCGACACTCAATATTGTCTACCCGTAAGCTTCAAAAGATAAGAGCGCTAATCGTTAGCGCTCTTATTGTATTTAACTTACGCTTTACTACCAAAAGGCGGTTTTGCAAACCAGACGGTGATAATCAGTCCAATAAACACCCATCCACATAACCAAAAGATTTCATTGGCCGCAATGATTAATCCTTGGCTAGTGATCTCCTGCGCAATAAAGCCCGATGTCTGCTCATGACTTAAGCCATGTGCCGCCATCTCTTTATACATCTCTAGCGACTCAGGGTTATAGTCAGTGATGTATTCCGTTAACTGGCTATGATGGAGCGACTCTCTATCACTCCACATCGTGGTTGTGATTGATGTTCCTATCGAGCCTGCAAGAGTACGGAAGAAGTTTGCAAGACTTGACGCCGACGCCAATTTTTCAGGGGGTAAACCTGACAGTGTTAACGTCGTCAGTGGCATAAAGAAGCAAGCCACAGCCATCCCTTGCACTAACTGAGGCCAAACTACGGCAGAAAAGCCCATACTTGGTTCAAAGGTATATGCCCGCCAGAAGAAACAAATCGCATAGAATACAAAACTAAATGTCACTATCCAGCGAATATCAAGGAAGTCTGACAATTTCGCGACGGGGGCAGAGAACAAGACGGGCAATAACCCTATCGGCGCAAGGGCCAACCCCGCCCATGTTGCCGTATACCCATAGACCTCCTGCAATAACTGGGGCAAGAGAACGATAGCACCAAAGTAGGCCATATAGGCTAAGCTAACGGAAATCGTGCCTATCGTGAAGTTACGTGATTTAAATAGTGCAAGCTCAACAACTGGGTTTTTGTCTGTTAGTTCCCAAATAACCAAAAAAACCAATGCTATCGCTGAAATTACCGCTAATGTGACAATTTCATCGGAGGCTAACCATCCTAACTCTTTCCCCTTATCCAACAGGACCTGAAGGCAACCAACACCCACTGACAATAATGCCAAGCCAATCAAATTAAACGGGACATTGACTACTTTCGATTCCATTCCTTTTAGGATAATAGAGCCTACAATAACCACAAAAATACCCAGTGGAACGTTCATAAAGAAGATCCACCCCCAATGGAAGTTATCACTAATATAACCACCAAAAATAGGGCCAAACACCGGGGCTAAAATGATCGTCATTGACCAAAATGCCAATGCCATATTTTGCATTTTAGGGGGGTAGCAACGCATGATCAGACTTTGTGAAAGGGGGATCACCGGCCCCGCAACAGCACCTTGTAAAACACGAAATAAAATTAACATGCCAAGGCTATCAGAGAAGCCACAAAGTAATGAAAAAATGGTAAATAAAGCGGTTGCCCATATAAAAACACGGACTTCACCAAACCGTTTAGCAAGGAACCCAGAGATCGCAATGGAAATGGCATTAGAAACACCAAATGAGGTAATCACCCATGTTCCTTGTGACATTGAAACACCGAGATCACCAGCAATGGTTGGGATGGCAACGTTAGCGATTGTCGAATCCAGCACCTGCATAAAGGTTGCAAGTGACAATGCAATCGTTGCCCATACCAGCTTTGAGCCCTTTAGTGGTTGAATATCTGCCACAGCCACTCCTTTCGGGCTAATCCGCGTTTTCGTTAATAATCGTGTCGATCACCGAATCGACATCCGCCAGCTTTAACACCAGCACATCACTTTCAAATGCTGGCGTGTCACGCTGAACCTCTGCTAACACAGGGCCATTTTGATCTTTAATATCAATCGTTGCATTCATTGATAACCCAATACGCAACGGATATTTGGCAACCTGTTCAGGGTCTAGCTCTACACGGACAGGCAAACGTTGTACCACTTTAATCCAGTTACCCGTTGCATTCTGTGCAGGTAATAAAGAGAAAGCACTCCCCGTTCCCATATCCAAACCAGCCACTTTACCGGTATACACAATATCATCACCATAAAAATCACTGGTGAGTGTTACTGGCTGCCCTATGCGCACCTTTTCTAATTGTGTTTCCTTAAAGTTCGCATCCACCCAAACGGGTTGAGCTGGCACAATAGCCATCAAAGAGCCTTGCGGACCGACTTGTGAACCGACTTGCACATTACGACGCGAAACATAACCTGTGATAGGGCTTTTCACCTCTGTACGTTGCAAAGTAATCCATGCGTTGCGCACATTATCTGCGGCTTGTTGGATTGCCGGTTGTTTTCTCAACTCGGTATTGCGCAATAGTGCTTGGTTCGCATTATATTGCTGAATGGAGATATCTAAGGCTGCTTGCGCCAACTGCACCGCTTCTTGGGAGTGTTGTAAATCTTCTTTAGAGATAGTCCCACTTCGTCCTAAAGCGGCGCGGCGTTGATAATCTTTCTGTGCTTGCGCAAGTGAGATACGATTTTTTTGGATTTGCGCTTGGTATTCATCACCATTAATGTACAGCTCTTTGGTTTTGCGCACCGTGGTTGCGAGGTCATGTTTTGCCTGCTCGTAGGCTAGCCGTGCATTGGTTTTATCCAGAACCACCAGCACATCACCCGCTTTAACCAAATCGGTATTTTCAAAATTAACCTGAGTCACATTACCTGTAGTCTGCGCAACAATAGGTACTTGCACACCGGAGACATAAGCATCATCAGTATATTCTTGAAAACGTAATACCAAAAACCAATAAGCACCATAAGCAACAAACAGTAGAACAATAATAATTGAAGCAATTACCATCCAGACTTTTCTACGTTTTTCATTCTTCGTTTTTTGATTAGTTTCGGTTGAACTCGTTGGTTGATCCATAATAACTCTCTGGGTCTCACACTTTATTAATCACTACCCTTATATTTACGGACTAATGCTAATAAAGCAATAGAGAATTCCATTTAACAATATTAATTTTTAGTTTTGTCATTAATTAATGTTTTATATTTCACATCAATAAATGACAGTAATATTTAATCAAGAGCATCCGAAATTGAAAAGCATTTAAACGCATAGATTCAACTAGTTATAGATATTGACTTTTTAGCACCTAGACTTATTATCATAAGAAACAAAACCATTTCCAATTCATCTATTTTTGATGACTTTACTTCAACACCAAGCAGCTTTATTGTTTTATCGCTATATTAAAATATAAAACATTCCTAATTTGATAGTTATTGACTTATCTCAATATTTTTATCAAATGAAATTGTGGACTATTATTTTGTATCATTGAAAAGATAAATAATAACAAATAGCGCTCGTTTTAACGCTACCTTTAGCATCTAAAAGTTAATCATGAAAACGATAATATAAGGCGGCTAGCTGCGACTGATTTCATTCAGGAGAGGTGATGAAAGAGAGAGAAAAACCATCAGAGCAACAACTGATCATCGATCAATTATTTGCCGGACATTATCGTGACCCTTTTGCTTTCCTTGGTATGCATCAACAAGGAAAAGTTACCTATTTTCGAGTCTTACTCCCAAATGCTCAAGAGGTCACCGTACTGGATAGGTTGACCGCAGCCCCCGTTGTGCAACTATCACGCCTTGATGAACGCGGCTTTTTTTCAGGCGATGCAACAGACTTAGACGCTAATTTCACTTATATTTTGCAGGTTAACTGGGGCAATTCACAACAGGTTATTGAAGATCCGTACCGTTTCGGCACATTACTACACGATGCAGATACCAAAGGCCTCCAGCGTACTTTCTCATTTGAAACACTCGGTGCGCATGTACGCCAAGTGGGTGATATTACAGGTACGCATTTTTGTGTTTGGGCACCGAATGCCCAACGAGTCTCTGTCGTGGGCGCTTTTAACTTTTGGGACCGGTCGCCGATACCCAATGCGCCATCATCCCGAAAATGGCCTTTGGGAAATCTTTCTTCCCGCGATTCAGGCAGGTACTCACTATCAATATGAAATATTAGATGCAAAAGGCGAAGTACAATTAAAATCCGATCCTTATGCCTTTCGCAGCCAATTACGACCAGATACGACATCAATTGTTTCCCTGCTTCCAAAACAGCGCCACCCCACAGCACAGCAAATCCAATCGAACCAACGCAATGCCCCTATCTCTATTTATGAGGTTCACCTTGGTTCATGGCGGCGCTCAGCCAATAACCATAGTTGGCTCACTTACCGAGAACTGGCAGAAACATTACTTCCCTATGTTAAAGAGATGGGGTTCACCCATTTAGAAATATTGCCTATTAGCGAACACCCTTTTGATGGCTCATGGGGCTATCAGCCATTAGGTATCTACTCTCCTACCAGCCGTTTTGGGTCGCCGCAAGATTTGATTGACTTTGTTGATGAAGCACATCGATTAGGTATTAATGTGATCCTAGATTGGGTGCCCGGCCATTTTCCTTCGGATAATAGTGGGTTAGCCAATTTTGATGGTACGCCACTCTATGAGTATGCTGACCCAAAAGAAGGTAAGCACCGCGACTGGGATACTCTGATCTACGACTACCGCAGTCACGAGGTACGCCAGTTTTTATCCGATAATGCCGCCTATTGGGTAGATCGATTTGGCTTCGATGGCTTACGCGTTGATGCTGTTGCATCGATGATTTATCGCGATTATAGCCGCCCTGACGGCGAATGGATTGCAAACGAGTATGGTGGCAATATTAACCTTGAGGCCGTCAGTTTCTTACAGCATACCAACGAATTACTTCACCGTATCCAGCCTAATGTATTAATGGCCGCAGAAGAGTCGACAGACTTCTCTGGGGTGACATTGCCACCATCCCTTGGCGGACTTGGATTTAACTACAAATGGAATATGGGGTGGATGCATGACACGTTAAGCTATTTACAGCTAGACCCAATCGCCCGTAAATACCATCATAATAAAATGACATTCAGCGTGATGTATGCGTGGAGTGAAAACTACATATTGCCTCTATCTCACGATGAAGTTGTTCACGGTAAAGGTTCCTTATTGCGCAAAATGTCAGGCTCACCTGACCAAAAATTTGCCACGCTACGTGCCTATTATGGGTTTATGTGGGCGCACCCAGGTAAAAAGCTGCTGTTTATGGGGGGAGAAATCGCACAATGGCGTGAATGGGATCATGATGGGGAGTTAGATTGGCATCTGGTGGATATTCCTACCAGCCCGCATGCTGGTGTTCAACGTCTGATCAGAGATCTCAACGTTACTTATCGCAGTACACCCGCCCTGTACGATAACGATCACAATGAAAGTAGTTTTGAATGGGTGATCGTCGACGATCACGATAATTCGGTTTTTGCATTTATTCGCTACGCCGAAAATGGCGACCCGCTGCTTGTAATCAGCCATTTCACTCCAGTAACGCGAGCAGATTACCGCATTGGTGTCAGGCTACACGGTCAATATCAAGTCTTATTAAACACAAATGATTCACGCTATGGGGGCAGCGATAAGCATCCTGTTGCTCCTATTTCCAGCCAGCCAATCAAGGCACATGGTTGCCAGTATTCTATTGCATTGACGCTGCCACCGTTATCAACGCTATATCTGACCATAAAGCCAGCCACAAAGAAAAATAAGGAGTAAAAAATGAAAGTATTACATGTTTGTGCCGAGTTTTTTCCTTTATTAAAAACAGGTGGACTGGCTGACGTTGTTGCGGCACTCCCGCCCGCTCAGCGGCAACATGGTGCAGATGCGAGAGTCTTAGTGCCGGGTTTTCCTGCTATTATCAATCAACTTGCTGATAAACAAAAAGTCACGACCCTTAACACATTCGCAGGGGAAGTGACCTTATTTTATTGTCTATATAACGATACGCCATTATATCTTATTGAAGCACCGCACCTTTACCAACGAGAAGGTAGCCCCTATCACGATGGTTATAACAATGCCTATCAAGATAACTATCGCCGCTTTGGATTATTAGGTTTTATCGCCGCTGAACTCGCCAGAGGCTGTGACCCACTATGGCAAGCCGACATTGTGCATGCTCATGATTGGCATGCTGCCCTAGCCTGTGCCTACCTTGCAGCCTATGGCTACCCTGCCCGCTGTATGTTCACCATCCATAATATCGCTTACCAAGGGCTATTTTCACCCCATCATATTCATGAACTGTGGTTGCCCCCTGAGTTTTACAACGTTGATGGAATGGAGTTTTTTGGTCAACTCTCATTTATGAAAGCAGGGCTATTTTATGCCGATCATACTAACGCCGTTAGCCCGACCTATGCCAAAGAGATCTTAAATCCGCATTATGCTTATGGCCTCGATGGGCTTTTAAATCGGCTCAACCACGAGCAGCGCTTAAGTGGTATTTTAAATGGCATAGATACTGAAGTCTGGTCACCTTCAAGTGATGCCTTAATTGCGCAAAAATACAGTGAGCGTAGTGTAAAAAATAAGGTAAAAAACAAACTGGCTTTGCAACAATCCCTCGGCCTTGCGCAACAAACGGATAAACCGCTCTTTGCTGTTGTTAGCCGAATGACCCGCCAAAAAGGTTTGGATCTGATCTTAGAAATCTTACCGGATCTACTGAGTTCTGGTAGTCAGTTTGTTTTACTTGGCAGCGGCGATCACGACCTCGAAAATGCCTATCGCCATGCTCAATCACAATATCCAGATCAGGTACGCGCGATTATTGGTTATGATGAGCCATTATCCCACCAAGTCATTGCAGGTGCAGACGTATTAATGGTGCCAAGTCGTTTTGAGCCATGTGGCCTGACACAGCTCTACGCGCTACGTTATGGCACGTTACCACTCGTGCGCAACACTGGTGGCCTAGCCGATACCGTGACAGATTGTTCATTGGAGGCGATAAAACGCAAAGAGGCAACAGGCTTTGTGTTTAATGAGAGTCATGCCGCCGATCTTAAATCCGCAATCGACCGCGCGTTAGCTTTGTGGGATTCTCCAGCACAATGGCAACAGGTCCAAAAAAATGCAATGGCAAAAGATGTGAGTTGGCAAAAGTCGGCGGAGGCGTATTTAAATATCTATCGAAGAGTGCTGGGGCGATGAATTCTAGGCCCTGTGAATAATTCTATATATTTGCCTATTTATAAAAGGTGGTCGTTCAAACGATCACCGAAATCAATAAATTTAAATGTTAGAGAAATTTCCATCATGCGGAATAGTATTCTCAGGTAATTCGGCTACTACTTAATATTGCAAGCAGTTTCTCTTTAGCAAATTAAAGAATATTATTCGTTTAATCTTATAGTGTGCTAATACCGGTTGATATTCATTTTCCAGATAAAAAAAACGCTTGACGTTCGCTACTTTGAATAATTTTTTTGTTTTTTGACGTCAGCTTCACGACATTATCTATATTCACAGTCAGTAAATTACTGCCTATTAATCGTGATTAAAATAACTTGTGAATCACTTGAAGCTCGGGATTAATCGAAATCAAGTCATCAATTATTTGGTCATAAATAGCGGGCATATTTTGTTTCCATCCTATCATATCCGGACGGTGGTCTATTGCCATGGGGGTTTTTAATAGCGGATGATCAATGATGGGTGTTGTCAACCCATGGCGAGCTCGGAAATTTTTGACTGCTTGGTATTCAAACGGCCACGCTAATAAAATTTCCATGTCTATTTCATAGCCTGTTGAGCTTTGTTCATTGTCATTGTCCGAAAAAAGTGCCGACCACTCTATATGTTTATCACATAGCGTGATAAGCCATTGAGCGACAACATCGTGATTTTCATTATAAAGTGCTTCTTGGCAAAAACGTTGATAAAATGGATCAATAGGGATCCCCGCACTTTCCCAATCTATTGTTTGATTTTTTTCACTCGCCAGCATTTCGATAGCTAGTACACCTAACTTCTGCGGTCGAGTATACATTGGGAGAGATTTTGCCATTTTACCTGATTGGATACTTTCAATGATTTTATCGTAGCAAAAATGCCCTACTCTAAAATCATCACAAGCAAAATCCATTAATAAAACTTCACCTTGCTCCGCTAAATTGAGAAATAATTCCTCTCTATTTTTTGTCATAAGATAATTTAATACAAACAGTATATTCTTATGGTAAAAAAAACGCTCAAATTCATAAGGTGAATCATTATCATTTTTGTATATTCTTCGCATGTATGTTAGTGCAATACTTGATAAGTAAGACTCTAGTAAAACTTCATAACGAATATAGCGTTCTGAGTTACTTAACCCATGTAATTCATCTAGACTATCTATAGTTTCGCTATATATGATTTTATTAATCTTTGCAACATCATTATTTGAAGAGTTAACTAAATTCTCTATATATTTAATTACTTTATTTGTTCGATTCATTTTGCCAAATCCTCAGCGATGAAAAATTCAGTGTATTTACTGTTATGTGAAGGATTAAATTCATTATCTAAACCTACTGTTATTTTATAACCAACTACCTGACACTTTTTCATACTTAATTTAATTTCTTTTAGTATTCTAAATTCTTTTCTAGTTAAAGAGTAATCATTATCACCATGAAATAAAGAGCGCGTTCAGCTAATTCAGTATGGCGTCTGATATTTTTTTATAGTCTACTTGTATTTCTGTAAGCTTTCCACTTAAAGGAGTTGCATTTGGACCAAACTTATCCTTCATCGTCGTTTTGATTTCAAACGTAACCCACTCAGGTGACGATGACTCAATTTTGCAAATGAAATCATCTTCATAATCATTCATTATTTAAAGCTAACATACTGACTAACAACTGTATTCACTCATTCTTTATTGTTTTAACCCCATTGATTACAACACCCCGCTCAAGATACTTTTTTACTACTTGCTTAATCCACTGCGACAAGCACACACCCACCAGAGCAACCACAAGCCACTTTGTGACCTTCAAGTGCGACGGGAATTTCGTTGATTTTCATTAAACCGTCGCCCTCGACGATAGCACCTGTTGTTTTACACGAAGGGCAATAAACCGAGTCGCCCACACAGGCGACTCCTTGGACTTGTTTGGCAAGGGAAGACCCCGTAAGCACTGTACCACCTGTGTTGGTGGTATCATTTTTTAAAATAATTTTACGACCGTTAACTGTGCTGCGCATATTAATATCCTTACATATTTAGTGTTTCACTATTGTCAATTCCAAATAAACTTTTTCATTAACTAGTTCAACAAGCTTTCCTTTTTTCTTCGGGCGTCATTACACTTACTTTATAGTTCTGAGCTTCTATGATATTAAGTCAAAGCTCCATGGGATAAGCCCTGAAAATTGTAACTGACCAAACCACTTTGGTCTGAGTTCGTCTTGAAAACAGTTCAGCCCATCTAGATACTGTGCAATAACACAAAGAAAAATAATATTCTCTTTACGTATTGGCATTGAATTAATATTCTTTAACGCTTTTTTTAAAAATAAATCTTTTTCTTTATAGTTATCACTAAATTGTTTATTCATATCCTTTAATAGAAACAATTCAATTTCTGATTTTAGTATTGAGGGGTCATTACCGATAACCGGATAGCGTTTTTTGGCATAATCGATGATTTCGCTGACATTATGTGATAAATCGAGAGTTTGATAATGCTCAATCGTACCTTCCAACCACGCCTTGCTTTTTGGGTCTTTGAACAAAACCACTTGTTCAAGATGCTCTTGTACCGTTTGAAATAACGGTGACTGTGCGTAAAATTTCCCACAATAGAGCATGAATGTTGTCTGCGTAACGCACAAATATTGGCTCGCTCGACCAATCGATTCAAAGTACACATAATTTTTCTTTAGTTGATTAAACAACGCCTCTCGCTTAATTTCATAATGTATTAATGCAGATTGATGCTCTTCTTCAAAATAGCTTACTGCATCAAGATAAAAGGCTTGCAGCTTATTATCGCGAATAATTTGTTTACTTTGTGCTGTCAGCTTCATGACATTACCCATATCTAAAGGCGGTCAACTACCGCCTATTTACCATCGTTAAAATAGCTTATGAATAACTTGAAGCTCTGGATTAATCGAAATCAAGTCATCAATTATTTGGTCATAAATAGCGGGCATATTTTGCTTCCAGCCTACCATATCTGGGCGGTGATCAATCGCCATTGGCGTTTTTAATAGCGGATGATCAATAATGGGTGTTGTCAACCCATGGCGAGCACGGAAATTTTTTACGGCTTGGTATTCAAACGGCCACGCTAATAAAATTTCCATGTCTATTTCATATCCTGTTGAGCTTTGTTCATTCTCATTATCTGCAAATAATGCAGACCATTCGATATGCTTGTCACATAAAGTAATAAGCCATTGAGCGACAACATCGTGATTTTCATTATACAATGCTTCTTGGCAGAAACGTTGATAGAATGGGTCAATAGGAATTCCGGCGCTTTCCCAATCTATTGTTTGGTTTTTCTCGCTTGCCAGCATTTCAATCGCTAGGACACCTAATTTCTGTGGTCGAGTGTACATAGGGAGTGATTCTGCCATTTTACCCGATTGAATACTTTCAATAATTTTATCGTAGCAAAAGTGCCCTATTCGAAAATCATTACAGGCGAAATCCATTAATAAAATTTCACCTTGCTCCGCTAAATTGAGAAATAATTCCTCTCTATTTTTTGTCATAAGATAATTTAATACAAACAGTATATTCTTATGGTAAAAAAAACGCTCAAATTCATAAGGTGAATCATTATCATTTTTGTATATTCTTCGCATGTATGTTAGTGCAATACTTGATAAATAAGACTCTAGTAAAACTTCATAACGAATATAGCGTTCTGAGTTACTTAACCCATGTAATTCATCTAGACTATCTATAGTTTCGCTATATATAATTTTATTAATCTTTGCAACATCATTATTTGAAGAGTTAACTAAATTCTCTACATATTTAATCACTTTATTTGTTCGATTCATTTTGCCAAATCCTCAGCGATGAAAAATTCATCGTATTTACTGTTATGTGAAGGATTAAATTCATTATCTAAACCTACTGTTATTTTATAACCAACTACCTGACGCTTTTTCATGCTTAATTTAATTTCTCTTAGCATTCTAAATTCTTTTCTAGTTAAAGAGTAATCATTATCACCATGAAATAAAGAGCGTTCAGCTAATTCGGTATGGCGTCTGATATTTTTCTTATAGTCTACTTGTATTTCTGTAGGCTTCCCACTTAAAGGAGTTGCATTTGGCCCATATTTGTCTTTCATCGTCGTTTTGATTTCAAATGTGACCCACTCAGGTGGCGGTGGCTCAATTTTGCAAATCAAGTCAATACCTTGACCTTTCGCATTTTGTAACGCTATCATTTTTTCAGGAACAAAGCGTTTACCAAATAAAGGATTTAATTCATTACCATCCTTATCAAGACGGGAAGATTTGTTCGCTAATGGAGCTTTACCATAACGCGTTTTCATAAACAGCTTATCAAATAACGTGCCTTTTTTGATTTCATTGACAACATGCTGCTCGCCGAGATACCCCACAAACTGCGCCATTTTCATGGAAGCAACCCCGTCATAAAACAAATCCGAGGTTAATACCTTTTGTAATTCATGCTCAGATTTTAAATTAAGTTCGATATGTCCTGTCACTCGGCGTCCACCACCTTTCGGATTACCTTGTATACGTAGTATACATGTTCCATCTGGTTTTGGACCAAAACAAGTAACAATCGTATCATCAAAGTGCCGAGTAAAGGTTTTTCCGACCACATTAAAGCGAGTAACAAGCATATTTGTTAATGATTTTACTGATTCCTCACTCACTATTTTTGCGGTAATCCCCTTAAGATAACCTTCTGTAAATTCGAAGAGTTTAGCCATAATAGTCCTTTATTCTATTTATTTTGAGACACGTTATGTAATTTAGGTTCACCTTGAAAGGACTCTAAATAGAGTGTGCCTCCAATCCCCATACTCCCTACACTGGTAATAGCTTGTGTTTTAACCTTTTTACCAAAAAACATAAACAGGTTCATGGCATGATACGTCGTCACAAAACTTTTTGTATTCCCTGTCTGAGAATCAAGGTATTTCATGGAGTTTAACAGGACGTTATATCCTTCATCTTTGTTATACCCCCACAAAGCCGTGGAATCCTCAATCAATTCATTCGTCGAAAAAATCACATTTAACCCATCGGCAAGCAAAGGGATCACTCTCGCACCATTTTTCACGGTTGTAATTGCTGCCCCCACCCCAAACGCTAAAAAGATTAAATCAACGACAATAGATTTTCCTAAGTTAATTTTTTCGTTAACTTTTTCTTCATTAATATCCCTAATAATACGTTTAACGATCGCTTCTGCTAATTCCTCATATTTTTTTATATAAACGTTTTTTGACTGGCTAGATAATAAATTATAAACCGTCGATTTAGGTGTCACTGCAATCGTCTTTAAACCTTTACGATAATCAACATCAGATATTGCTACATTGTCATAGCCTGTCATGATTTCATACCGTAACCCTGGATCAGGGTCTCCCTCTATTTCATGAAAGTCCTGTTTACCATGTGTTTTTTCCCGTGTAAGCTGAAAATCAAGTCGGTAATAACTTTTGGCAAATTTATAACGAATGCCGCGGTAAAAAAAATGTGCATCTTTAGGACGCTCTGCTGCAGGTATAAATGCCAACATAAAGCTTAAATACGACTCTGTTCCCTCTCCACCGTCAGGGCTAAAATGTGCTCTTATTGCATCTTGCAGTCGAGAATAGCCCATGATCTCAGCGGCAAGTTGGCTTATTCTTGGCTCTACCGCATTATCTTGACTTTTTTGGTTGATCAGCGTCATGAATGTTTCAAAAGAAACTCCTGTCGGCATGGGCTCAGGCTCAATTTCATTAGGGCAACCTGCATTGTGCGTTTCCTCCCAAGCTTCATCAAAGGGGCTACGCGCCTCCGCATTGAAAGTATCAATGACTTGCTTATCATCCGATAACATCACACATGATTTAATACTGAGCTCACACGGTTGAGCGTCTATCGGATCACTAACAGGTTCATCCGTAAAACGTTTTTCACATCCCATAAAGACTCCTTCACTGCAACACAAGAAATTGGTTGCCACTCTCATCTATTCACTGTGATTAAAATAGCTTATTGATAACTTGCAGCTCTGGATTAATCGTAATGAGATCATCAATCATTTGGTCATAAATAGCAGGCCTATTTTGTTTCCAACCCACCATATCTGGGCGGTGATCAATCGCCATTGGTGTTTTTAATAGTGGATGATCTATGACAGGGGTTGTTAACCCATGTTTAGCACGGAAATTTTTGACTGCTTGATATTCAAACGGCCACGCTAATAAAATTTCCATATCGATTTCATAGCCTGTCGCACTTTGTTCATTTTCATCCAAATCAAATAAAGCTGACCATTCGACATGACGGTCACAAAGTGCAATAAGCCATTGGGAAACAACATCGTGATTCTCATTATATAACGCTTCTTGGCAAAAACGTTGATAAAACGAATCGATAGGAATACCTGCACTCTCCCAATCTATGGTCTGATTTTTTTCACTTGTCAGCATTTCAACTGCTAGTACGCCTAGCTTCTGTGGACGAGTATACATAGGGAGCGATTTTGCTATTTTACCCGATTGAATATTCTCAATAATTCTATCGTAGCAAAGGTGCCCAATTCTAAAGTCATCACAAGCAAAATCCATTAGTAAAATTTCGCCTTGTTCAGAAAAGTCTAAAGATATATTTTTATCCTTAAATAAATTATAGTAATTAACTAAAAAAGAAACATTTCTATGCCAAAAGAATTTCTCAAAAGCATAAGATTTTTCATCCTCATTTGAGTAGACTTCTTTCATATAAAGTTCTCCAGTAATTCCCATTGCAGAATCAAGAGCAACAAGGTAATTTATATATCTATCAACAGCTTTTTTTGTGATATCTATTTCTATATCTTTATAAAACCTATTATCTATCTTTTTTTTCAAATCTATAGTACTAACTTCTATATCTTTCAATTCAGTTTCTATATATTTATTTATTAATTCCATTCTATTCATTATTTTATTATCTCCATAAGAAACATGTTATCAAATCGAGAGGTTTTACCAACAGAAAACGTCTCATCTATTCCAACTGTTATTTTGATGCCCCTTATATTGTCAATATTAGCGCGCATAGTAGAACGAATATTACGAATATTATCTAAGTCCGCATCGGTTATATTGTAATCATTTTTTTTGTAAAATTTATTTTCAGCATTTTTCATGTGTTTGCTTAAGTTTTTAATGGGCTCTTTTTGAGCTTCACTGAGGCTTCCTCCAATTAATGTCCCAGAATCATCAAATTTTTCTCTCATAACTGTTTTCGTTTCAATCGTGATCCAATGAGGTGGAGGTGAGTCGATTTTACAAATTAAATCAATTCCATGACCATTCTTTTTTTGTAAACTAAATACGTGACTCGTATCAATGTTTTTCCCATATAACGGATTTAGCTCCTCCCCTTTGGCTCCTTTTATTGATAATTGATTAACTGGAACCGCTTTTTCAATTTTACCTGTATTTTTAGTTCTATAAAAAACTCCACTGAGTAAGCTACCATCCTTTGCTGCTTTAACCACATGATTCTCACCAATATATCCGACCAAATGCGCTAATTTCTGTGCTGCAATGTCATCATATAATTTTTGCTCTGAAAGAACTCGATGTAAATCACCTGACTTGATGTTTAACTCGACGTGGCCCTTTACATTACGTGATTGTCCTGTAGGCTTACCCTCAATACGCAAAATATAACTACCGTCAACTCTGGGTCCAAACAGTGTCACCTTAACATCATCCAAATGTCGCTCAAATGTTTGTAGTTTTGCGTGGGTTTGAGTAATATCACGGGCTTTTAATCCTTTGGTTTTTTTTTTGATTCGTCGTACTAATTCCATATGCCATATCTTTATTTCATCCTTATTTACGACTCGATTCAGGTAACTCTGTAGGCTCTTGTACTGTAAAATTATCAAGGTAAACAATACTTGCACCACCAGAGGCACTGGTGACACCAGTTAAGGCTTTGGTTTTGACATTTTTTCCAAATAAAATAAACATATTGGCGGCGTGGTAACTGGCTTCAAACGCTTTAGTATTCCCAGTTTGGCTATCAAGGTATTTCATTGAATTTAACAGCACGTTATATCCTTGGTTTTCGTTATATCCCAAAAAGGCCGTCATATCTTCAATCGTTTGATTGCCCATCAAAACCACATTAGCGACTTCGCCTGCTACACGGTAAGCCACTTTCCCCCCTAATCGGATAGCGGCGCCAACCCCAGTAAATAACAACGCGATATCGACAGCGATCATCACCCCTTGTGCAAATTTCTCGCCATTTTCATCCGCTTTATTTTGGATATCTATATCTGAGGCAATATATTCAATCAGTTCATCGGCTAACTCAGTGTAGGTTTTCACCGTAAGGCTATCACCCCGAGTTGCCTCTCGCTTTTTGTGCCCTTTTTCATCTACTGTCCACTTATCAATCCAAGCATCGACTACCGTGTATCTCAGAGATACGGCAATCACTTTTTGGAGATCATTGACCGCTGTCATTTGTACATTAGAAGGTGTTGCCATCTGTTGAATATCATGCACACTCCCTGTCGGGCTTGTGTAAGCTTTACTGGTATAAGGCTCAAATGTTCGTTCTAAAAAGAATTCAATTTTATAGTGGTGACGTCCAAATTTATGCGATTTCCCCTTATAATGAAATTCACTGCCTTTTGGGCGTTCATATTGAGAAACAAAAGCCAACATAAAACCGAGAAAAGCCTCGGGAGTCCCCAGTCGCTCCCTTAATGTTTCAAAAAAGCGATTATGTCCCATAATCTCTTCCGCAAGTTCTTTCATTTTATTCCGCGCGCTAGTGGACTGACTTATCGTTGAAACATATTCCAACAATGCATAGTAATCGACACCAACCGGAATTTTTTCTTTGGAAACTGTGCCGTCTTCATTTTCAGGGTACTCTTCCCCAGTCCTCATCAAATGGGCTGGCGATATTTTGATTGTAATAATCAATATCCGCTTGCTCTTGACTTAAAAAAAAGCAATCTTTGGTATTTTGTTCACACGGTTTGAGCGTCTATCGGATCACTAACAGGTTCATCCGTAAAACGTTTTTCACATCCCATAAAGACTCCTTCACTGCAAGACTAAAAATTGATTGGCGTTGACATCATCCGCAAGGACGAATAACAAGTTATCCATAAAATGGAGATAATCGTTAACGGGTAAATAAGGCAATAATGTTTTCACGGTGATGGGGTCGTAATAACGAAACATTAGCCATGTTTTTCGTTTCTTCATCATACACTTGATTAAACTTTCGCAGTTGATGAGCCAATTTTTCGAGTGGCAGCCGTGAACGTAAATAAATCCCCAATGGTGTTTTTTGGCTATTTTTCGAGCAACCATGTGACAAATGGCGAATCAGACTCTAACTTCACTAAATAAGGTGCGTAAAACGAATAGTGTTCGGCACTTTCCCCTTTCCACAAACAACAATGTTCCACCTCAAAGATATCCAGTAATACAGCAATATCGGGGCGTTTAATCGCATCAATGACCGCCCAGCTTTGGCTATGTGTCGAGAACTCGCCTTTAATCACCTGTTTCTGGTCATGGCGCGTGAATAACACATTACCAAACAAGTAGTCTTGCAGCATTGAATGTTTATTGCTCTTGTCGGTCCCATAAGGCAATAACGTTAAGCGTGATAGACTCATTGCGCCTCTTTCTCCTTCTTCGCTTTTGCGCAAATTTCACAAAAAGGTTGCCCCTCTTCTGTCGCTGCCATTAAGGCTTTCACCTGATCAATCCCCCCACCACCAATATCCAGTGATGAAGTGTTAATTTTGAGTTGTTTCGCTTTGATGGTAATCCCTGTATCATCAATCACAATGCTGCCTCCTGAACCGGCTAACGTCAGTTGGTTCTCAGCGTGGATGATGTAATAGGGGGATTGTGAAAACAGTTTAGTCTTCACTTCTTCATGCCGTTGTCCTTCCACGACTATTTTCTGATTGCCACTGATTTGAGTTTGCTTATCCGCAAAAATTACCGATTTATGGCTACTGTTAATAACCTCGGTCAGGTTCTGATCAATCTGAATTTCTTGGTCCTGCAAGATATGAATCACTGAATTACGTCCAATTTTTTCATAATGATCACGCCCAACATCGGTACGCTTATCTTGACCAATACGCTCTTCCTGATCGACTCCGACTTGTTTCTGCCGATTATGCTCAATCATGTGAAACTCATCGTTTAAAATATGTGTTCGATGATCCTTTTGTGCATGAAGGTAAATTTCCTCACTACCGTTACTATCCTCAAAGCGTAACTCATTAAATCCTTCACCTTTATGGGTTTTTGAACGAAACGTAGTACGGGTTTTATGCTTAGGCAAATCTAATGGTGGGTTATTCCGCCCATTATAAGTACACCCTGTGATAATTGGCCTATCAATGTCACCGTCTAAATAGGAGACAATCACTTCTTGCCCGATCCTCGGAATTGACATAAAGCCAAAAACCATCCCCGTTCCAGCCATGGGCGACTCTGACCCAACAAGAGGCACTGTGATCGGGCTTACCACGCCTATCCCAATGAAAATAGACCGTGACCGCCCCTTGGGAGTTGGTGTAAATCTCTTCACCCGGAGGACCCACGACCGTCGCTAACTCATCACCATCGGCGGTGGGTTTGTAGCGGTACGGTGGACGCCATTCTTGGGTACTTGGAATAAAGGTGATGGTATTACTCAATTGCGTACCTTCACCGCCACTGTTGTCAGCGAGGGGCTGTACCCCGTGATGGTGTGCCGTAATCACTTGCCAGCTGTCATTCATACGGCTACTGGGATGATTAGATAAGCTGAATATTCGTCCAGGTGCTAATTCAATACAATTGGTATTAGCAGTGCCTGTTTGGCGGTTATTTTGCGATTGTTCGTAGCGGATTTGATTAAACGACTGACCTTCAGCATCTTCTTGGAAGCGCCCATAACTTTCAAATACTTCGTGTTGTTGATGTACTTCACCCGTTACCTGATGGCTCAATGGGTAAGAAGGACGTAACTGATTGTAATCTTTATCAATACGAATATCACTACATAAGCGTTCTGCATAACGCCATGTGGTGACCGTGCTGTCGGTAATATCGGTTTCTGATTGGGGATTATAAGTTAAATGGATCCCCGCTTTCATACCCAAGTGGCGATCGCTATAGAATAATTGTGGGCCTTCCTCGAACCAGTAGTTAATCCCTTCTTCGGCAGCGAGGCGACACCAAAACTCATACAGGGTTTCACGTTTTTGCGTGATATAAGGAGCGCTGCAAATGCTCTTCAGGGTGATAAAATAATTTATCGTGTTTAACATGGGATTCATTCAGCAAGGTTTCTAGTATGTTGGGAACGGTAGTGTCTTGGAAAATACGACTATCTTGCTTAAGCGTCATGATCCACATTTCAGGGCGGATAACAAACTGATACCACGTTTTCACGCCATCGGTATTGCCTTGCTCGGCGCTAGCTAAAATCCCTTGTACACAACGGGTAACAATACCTTCACGCATGATGGTGATGGAGGAAGCCATCCCCAATACATCTTGAAAATCAATCTCTGATTGTGAGCTGACGGCTTGAATGTTCAGCGTAAATAACTCGGATAACCCTTCGTGCAAATCAAATTGGGTGACCTGAAAGGTCTCTACAGGAAGATCACCAATTTGGCAGGTAAATACGAGTCCGGAATACAGCTTACGATTAGCAATTGCATCGTAAATATCTATTTTCTTAGATTGAGAGGGCTGAGATCCGCTGGCGTCAGAAGCCGATTTAAGGCGCTGTGGCTCTGGCCTGTTTAATAGAGATTGCCAATGTTGACCCGCTTTTTCAGCATCAGATACATTTTTTCTCGAGATATTTGAAGACATAGACTTAACCTTGCAAAATGGCGCACTCAATTGTTGCGCCATGGTTTTTTATAACAGTGATTTATATCCTTGTAATGGTGAGGGTGATAAATACCATGTCGGTAAATCAGCATCATTGAAATTCACTGACATTTCCAACAACATATTTTCAGATAAACAAAAAGGGAAAAAATGATATAGGTGAGTGACAAACATAAATGCCTCACCTTCATTTTCAAATTTTTGAATGTCTAATGTCACCACAAGGGATAAGCAGCGATATGGTTTTCCTTTTAAAATGTGATCATATAAATTCGTTTTAAGCGCAATACAACCTGATAATAACCGTTCAAGTTTGCGTGTAACTTGTCTATCGTTTTCACGATATAAAATATATTCCGTCAACATCTGCTTGATAGTATCAAGAGACATCAACATAAAAGCATTAGCACTATAGTGTGATAGTAATTGCCAATAATATTTATCATTCACAATCGGTGGATAACAGTTTGATAACTCGGTGATATTTGCTGTTTTTACTCCTTCTGGCACCTTCTCACTATGGCTGTTTAAGACCCCTATGCGGCTTTCTTGATATTGTTCAAAACTCACATAATTACATGAAAAACGTAAACTAGGAGGCACTACCATCGGTGTACCTTTATTATCATAAAAATTTAAATAATATAGTGTCCTTCCTCGAATATCGTTATCAATAGTGAGTGCATAAAACAACGCTTGTTGATATTGGGGCAGCAGACGTGATGCCGCAGTAAAATCCGTCATCGGATAAAAATCACAATATAAGCCACGAACCTTTTCGTGAGGCTCTAATGACAACTGAATATCTGATAAATGCGCCAAATAGTGATTATCAGGTATAGGTAATAAATACGACGATTGATTATATTTAAAATCTATTTTCAGCTCATTTTGCTTTTCTTTATCAATTGCAGGTACACAGTTTAAATAAAAACTCTCTTCACACTGTGCCTGAGTAATCGAAAGCTGCTTATTGAAATAGATATTGATCACAAACGTATCATCATCTTGCCAATTAAGCTGCTTAGTGATCAACGGTACATTAATATCGATAAAATGATGAACATGTGGTAAATAAAACCCTTCCAGTAGCTGTTGAGGGGCTGATAATTGATTATCTGTTTGCTGGAAAATTTGAAATTTTTTACCTATCTTCGGCTCAAAATAAAAATCAAGGCTGTTCCCACGATAGCTTTTTCCATCATGATTCAGCTCTATATAATCAAAATATTGGCTAAACCCGAGCATCAAAGTATCTGCAATAGCTTTTTGTTTACTCAAAAAGAGGTTTAGCGATGCTGTATCATATTCTTTTATTATGCCTCGGTATTTTACTCGTAATGAGATACAACTCCGATTAGGCTGATGAGTAATTTTTCGCTCAACAATAGAATAAGGTTGTAGGGTCACTCCATAACAAAGACTAAAACTGGCACCTTTAGGACCTAGAATCAAATTATTTTCTGAAAGATAATATGGATAATCAATGACCCCATCTTGGTCAACCTGAATAATTGTTGTTGAAGGTAGCCCCTTAATCGCTTGTGAGCCTAAACGTTGTAGTAAAGGTAAGGTAATTTCAGGAAAAGCGTCATCAATTTTTTCTTGTAGGCGTGCCGAAAGAAAAGCAAACCCTTCAAGTAAATAACCCGTATGAGGATCTTGTGGATCTAATACGTGAGCCAAATGCGGCTTCTCTCTCGCATAATCGTCAGCGAGTTTTTGTAAATATTGCTTTTCTTGTAGATACTTTATTTCACTCATCTTTTAGGCTCAACATCCATTAAATTGTATTTTCTTGCCAACTACAGTAGCCTGAAGTCCCAGCCATAACATGCTGAAATATAATATCTTTATATTTCACAGTTAGTGTTTCCTCTGGTAATTGCTCATTATTATTCGATGAATGAGGATAGTCTGACTCTAAATTAATAATGGACGCTTCTCTCAGAGTAATGGTGTAATACTTTTCTTGAGAGCCTGTTTGTGAAGTCCGATAAAAATTAAATGTCATCTCAAGTGTTTCATTATTGGCAATTGCATTTGCCAACAGTGGAGATGATTTATCTAACAACTTAATTAATGTAACAGGTTGAAAATTAATATTTTGAGTACGACTAAAGCCATTTCCTAATCGTAGGACAAAAATTTCATCTTCATGACCGTTTTGATACTTATTACCGATCGAATCTAAACTTCCACATCCTTGAGAAATTGCACCTTGTTTGCTGCCTTTTAATGTCAAATAGATCATATTCGCCATGATAATATCCTTTTAATATGAGTTTGGTTTTAAACCGCGTTCTTCTGCCTGTTTTTGCAAATCATAGTAACGTGCTAATAAGCCATTAATTTGTGAATCGATATTACTAATTAATGTTGGTGAGATAGGCTGGTCATTTTCAATTTGTAAAGAGAATTCACGTAGTCTTTCTTCAACAGGTGTACTCTTGTTATGCTGCTTTTGAATATCATAGATAGCAGTTTTCAAATAAGAGAGAGTAAAACTCCCGCGATTGCGCTCTTGCATCACAATTTTGTCTGATAGCTGCTGTAATAATGTCGCTGTTTCTGACCAACTATCGCTAATTGGCGCATTTTCTAACCGAGTTGTTATCAAGTTTTGCCAGTTACGGCTGACATAAGCTTGATCCGCATTGTTAGGCCACCGTTTTTTGGCTACATCCACTAATGAATCAGCGAGCTTTAAGGTAAAAATAGGTGACTGCTTCTCTAATAACCCTAAGTTATCCGCGTAGGTTGTAAGCTCAGGTTTATATAGCCATTGAGCCGCCGCGCCTTCAGGAACAGAAGCCATTGCAATAACTTCTTGCTGGGTCGAGTAATACAACGCATAGCCGATACCAGAAAAGATGACTGCGCTTGATAATAACCCTAAAAAAAAACCCTTTTGTCGCACTCATTTTTTCCTGAGTAGGCATAGGTGAAGAAGGCCGTTTTTGAGCCGCTGTTTCAATCACGATTGATTGTGCTGGTGGCTCTTGCTCCGTTTTCGGCTGCTGGATATAAACTAAAGGCGGCAGCTTTACCGTTTGACCTTTATTTTGATTTAATGCATTTTCGCGCTGTTCGAGGTTTTTCGCTGAGTTTTGGAAAAACCACAAAAGGTTTTCTAATTTCGGTACTTTTGTCCACGTTGTTTGGGCAAGCTTATCGATAATGAGCTGTAGCGCACGCTCGGAACGATAGATTAACCGTAGATCACTGGTTTTAAAACTGATTTGCCGCAATGCTGAACCAGCACGGCTATTAAACCAATTCAAAATATCAGCACGATGATGGGGCTGTTCTGGCCACAAATGATCCCATTGTGTCACAACAACACTTGCTAATAGTTCACATCCCTCGGTAAAACCGTTTAAACCATGTAATTGTAAACGCGCGATGGTGTAATAAATTCCACTTTGTAAATCAATACCATGGGTTTTAAATAGCGTTAAACACAATGACTCAATTAAAGTCCAGCTCACTTCAGGGCGGGCTGGATGGTTAAGTTTATTGAACTCAGTTTTTAGCGCGATAAATTCTGGGGTCTCCAAGGGAGACCCTCCTACTTTAATCACCAAGTTTTCTGATTGCGTACTCATTTATTGTTCTATTCCCTCGTATTAATACTGAAAAATCATATTAATAAAGCGTTTCAGGTAAACGGAATCGGGTAAATAATCCTCCGAAGAACGGGTTGTTAGATTCATCAATTTGCACGCGATAAGTCATATCTCCGCCATCAATTGTGAAGCGAACTTCAAAAGAGTTTGGTTTCACATTCATTAACCTGCCGCTATCGATAAGGCGTAATTGCGCCCAAGGTCCGCTAAAGCTGAGCGAACGAGGGGATTTATCACCAGAAAGAGGCACTAATGTCAGCTTACTTTCAATGTTTGAACGCATTGAGTTTGGCCACACCATATGTACGGTGTTACTGCGCCCATGAGAGTAGTCAATAATCTGCCCATCAAGGTTCAAGATACTGCGACGTTTATTACCTGACAGTGACAACGGTTCTACCGCAAATTTGTGTTTCAAGATTACCTTGAGCAGTAAAGAAGGTGTCACGAATGCGGTTAGCAATCTCAATTTGCTCCAATACATCAGGGCGAATCAGCGATTGGCCTTCCATATTTTCAATCAAGTTATTTTCAACAAATAAACGTAGATTCTGTTGATAGAAACTATCGATGGTGCCATTTGGTTTGAAGAAACGTTCAAATTCGCTTAATGGCACATCTTGTTTAGATTTCGGATTAAATGGATAACGTCCAGCGATGTACGCGTTGTACTGTTTGACAACGTTTTCATTCCACTCGACTTCCATATAACGAATAGCTTCTTTTTGTACCACATTCCATGCTTGGTCCGAGAGGTCTCCTACCCAACGATTTAATGGTTCTGGTAATGTTTTCGCCATTTGTGATAGCTCAAAAATGACATCACGGTTATTATCATTCAAACGCATAGACACCGCTTTTAGTGCAGCTTTACCTGGTACTGGTGAGTTTTGAATACTTAATAAATAACGATGCAATTCATTTAGCTTCTGATTGAGATTCTGTAGGTTTTCACCATTGTTACTCACTAAGATCTCAGTTTCGGGTGAAAACTCTCTATCCAGCCTGCTAAGCAACCTGTATTTCGGCTCTGCCATCAATTTTTGCTGCTCTTGTGAAGACAGCGAACTATCAATGGTAGGTAATGAAGTGTTATCTCTCAGTACCTGTAATGCACGTCTTAACGGCTGCTCACCACTGATTATCTGTTCTAATGCATTGATTTCATCTTGAATTGTGTCAAATTCACGAATCTCTAAATTACTCATCGCTCCACGCCATTGCGCAGTATAGTCATTCAGATATTGTTCGCTAATTTGACGTTGGATCTCTTTACGGTCACTCTCGCTATACTGTGTATTGCTCGATAAATTTAGCACCCAAGCATCAAGTAATGTCAGATCAACCAATTCATCATTTTGCCTAATAAAGTAGTTAATCAGCCCAGAACGGGTGAGAAACTGAGGGATTTCGAGCTTATCTTCATCGTTCACAGTAAACACTGAGTTAAAACCAGGGCCTATTTGATGACGGAGGTTTAATGGTGATGACAGTGTTTGATTCGCTTTCAGCCTCAATGTTTGATAAACACGTTGGTATAGCGACAGCGTGCTCAGCTCTTTTTGAGCGTCACTGATTGGTTTGGCAAATGGCCCAAAGACTTTATTGGCAATCGCTGAACCTTGATTACGCTCAGCTTTCCAGTCAGTGTGCTCTAACGCATAATGTAAATGGCCGCGAAGCTGAGCTTGGATATCTCGTTGCCCTGTAAATAGCTGGCTCCAGTAGTTTGCCATATAATCTTCAACCAACCCGTTATTACGCCCACTTTTATCTTCAAGCATGCGCATAACACGTAAGATTTCGAGCTTCTCTTCACTGCCTTTTTCAGCATTATCCAACTCAATAAGTAACCCTGCCATAATGGCGGGTAAAAAGCGTTCCGTTAACAATTGCAAGTAGACATTTTCAACTTGTGGTCCAACTTTTTGCCCCTGATATAACCCCATTTCAGACAGAATGCCATTTTTATCACGATGGTTTCCGTAAGCTAATGTTGCTTCTCTAAGTGGGTTCAAAACAGGAAGTTGTTTACTACCGTCAGTATCTTTAGTTGTCGTTGATTCAATCGCTTTAAATGCTTTAACTTCATTAAGCACATTCTCGCCCGCACGATAGTTTTTGTTGTAGTAATGGCTCCAGCCATTCCAAGCCAATATCAAACCAACAATGCTGACAGTTGAAGCAACTAAAAGTCTGGTACGATGTTTTTTCAGCCAATAATGGTTTTCCGCTGCTAAGTTTGGCTCGCTAAACAGCACATCACTGAATAAGTTGTGCGTAAAATAGGGATGTGTATCTGAAATAGGCCAAGTTGTTAGTGGTGCTGTTGGTAAATGGTATTGAACTGACGCCGTTTGGCTAAAGACGTCGTCAATCTGACCAACTTGAGTCGCAGAGGTGAGATAAACCCCTCTTAAACGGATATTTTTCTGTTCATTGTTAGCAACCAATGCAGAGATTAATTTTGCTACACTGCTTTGTAACCCTTCAATTTGGCGAACAAAACTAAATAAGTCGCTTCTTTGGCTTCCTTCTGAACGATTTAACATCATTTCAGGTAAAGCACTGTTCATTTGGCTAACCCATTGGCTCCAAAAGTGATTGAGCTGTTTTTCCCAATTAACATTTTCTTTTGAGCTAAAAGATACCCCTAATACCTGATTACGCTGTTGAGCATCAAGGGATTGGAACATCGCATCAAAACCACGTAACAAGTCCAGTTTAGTCAACACAATATAGAGTGGTAATTGACTATTGAATGTCATACGGACTTCTTCAATACGCATATGTAGGTCAGCAATGAGCTGGCTATTTTTTTCCTTCGAATTTGTCAGTAATGACAAAGTATCCACGGTTAAAACAATGCCATTCATTGGTTGTCTTGAACGGTTTTTGCTTAACCAGTGTAAAAGTTCATTCCATAAACGATGATATAGCTGGGGCTTATCCCCCTCACTCACTGGCTGGGTCAATAATTTCCCATCTGGCACAAAAAGGACGGCATTATCCGCGAGTAGACATTGAATATGCAGAGGGAGTTTCTGGTCACTAACAACATTTTCTGTTGGTGCAATATCTAAAGTATTAAGGCTATTTTTTAGTAATGTATGCTTACCACTCTCATCGGCCCCCAATACGAAATACCAAGGACGTAAATATACGGATTGAGTATGTCCGTTGAGGTGACGAACAAATTGCGATTTCCAATAATCGAGATAACGATTTTGAAACTCAATATCGTGACGAACAGGATCAACAACCGCTAATTCCACGTCTAATTTAAGGCTTTCAAGGCGTTTTACACGTTTCCATGTCGCGATCCCAATCCAACTCACAATGATGAGAAGAATAATAATCGTCGCTAACCAACGCGCGCTCAGCTCTTTAAGGGGATAACTGCCCTTGTAGTTAAAATCGGGTCCCCACCACCAAATCCAAATAATCAAAATCGCTGGGAGCAGTGCCAAACACAGCAGTAAGAATGATTTAATTTTGGGCTTATCGCCAAAAAACAGCTTCTTAAGAGAACCCGTTATTTTTGGTATGGATAGAAAAGATAATTTCATTGTTGTGAATTCCTATCAAAAGTCATTTCCTGCTTGTCTTGCACCTTCTGTGCTAAACGATTGAGCAAATCGGGTTCCCAGTCCGATAACGAGTAATGTAATGCTGCGGTATGCAGTTGCTGATACAGGTTCTCAGCCATATGCTGCATCCCCGCTTGTTCAAATAACTGGGCAGATAACAATTGGCTATAAAAACGTGCTCTCGGCTCGTTCGTAGAAGCGATAAAATTTTCGACCATTTTTAACGCTTCACTTAAGCCATGCTGTTCATAGCAATGTAAAATTTCTTGTTGTTCAGCTTGTAAACTGTGAGAACTCGTCGAGGCGTCGTGACTCGTTGATTTTTGAGAAGCTGAAAGCCAAGACTGAACCTCTTCAGGCAAGAAAGGTGTCATGTCAGAAAAACTCAGTTTGGCTAAATCAGGTAATCGGTTTAAAAACTGTTGCAACGCCTGAGCAATCGCAACACCCACCAGCGGATAGCCTAACTTTGTTGCAACTTGAGCAGCTAACATATGGCCTTCCAGCCAATAAGGCGATAACGTTAAGCTTTGTTCAATGTTATTCAACAACGCCATTGATGGTTGCGCCATTTGGTTTTTGTAATCAATCACTCGGTCAGGAGAAACAGGAGCTAATGGCGTTTTTCCATCATTATTTGCCATCGGTAACGCATGAATGGAGTGCCAAATAGCATAGCGCCGTAAGCAATAACCTACCGCATCCGAAGGCGTTTGCTCACATAACGCCTCAGCCACTTTAAGCAATGTCTGTTTCCACTGACGCTCATCCGTTTGGTTCACCTCAACTGTAGGTACTTTTGTTGCTGCCACCGGAGTCTGTGCTTGTTGAGTATTTTCTACTGTTCCCTTTTTATCTGTTGTTGGCTCTTCCGTTGCCACAACGATGACAGGTTCACTTTGTTCAATACGGCTGTAACCACGGCTTAATGTATCGACTTCAGCGGATAAATTTGGGCATTTTTCATGCCAAGATTTAGCCAAAAAGGCAAAGGAGCCAAGAATATTGTCGCGCAAGTTAATATCGGCTTGACGGCAAAAACTGTCTTGTACAGTTTCAAATCGTTTAAGGATTTGCCCTGCAAGCCGTTGTTTAAGCTTTATATTTTGCGGATAGCTATTTTCCCAATAATGACGAACAAACTCCGCCAATAATTCAGCGGCTAAAGCTAGCTCATCAGCCTCTCCTGCATGTTGTAAGGTACGCAATAAGTGCACTAATAAACGGAAGTCTTTCGTTTCATTAGCAAACAGTTGTAATGCCTTGCGCTGGATCTCCTCAATATTTAATTGAGCATGGCTAAGTGAGCCAAACTTAATCATTTCGCCGTCAATGTATTCCCAATCAGGGTTATCATCGGCAATCGGTGCTGCTTGCTGGCTTTCTTCAAGGGGAGCTAATAGCTGCTCTTTCCATTTTAATTGTGTATTAATCGTCATGATGCTTACCAGTGACAGGCCGTTCTTAGCGGTTTGATATCAGTTGAAATACCTGAAATATTGAAAGTTAGCCGGTCATTGTTTGCTAATTTCAACGTCAGTGTTTCACCGTTTAATAAACGTTTAATTTCATCAATGCCGGGAATGCCACGACTCGACTCCAATACATAACCGTTTTCACGAAGAAACCAATCGGCAGTGAATTGCGTTTTGTCTGTCGTTAACATCACACTTCCCGCCTCCTGTTGGCGAGGGAGGGCAACCTGCAATCGAGTAATATTGTCGATACAACTGATCATCATGACTGGGCGAGGCGGCGCAAAACCAATCGCAGGGATAGTCATAATAACTGGGTAATTTCCTGTTTCAGGAAGGGTGACTAAAAACCCCGCGCTATTATCTTCTCGTTGCATTTCATGCTCCATTGCCTGGCGCCATGCTTTACCCATTTGACTCGGGTCAAAAGGTGTCTGTGCAGGTGAGTCGGCCATGATTTGGTCATAGCATGCAAGACGGATCAGTTGAGACGACTCAAGGCGGCACTCTGAAAGCGCCTGAGCCAGTGCTTGCGGATTTGTTTTTTCCGCTGAGGCAGTGGTGACGACGAATAAAGAGGTCATCAACCACAATGTAAGCGGTGAAATATTCATCTCATGCACCCGTATTTTTTCAATTTGTATATTAGGGACCGTTTCGATAAATTCAGACTCGTTGCCATCGTATCTAAATCACCATTAACCTGTTGTTGTCGGTCTTTTAAAATTTGCTCTTCGTAACGTTCAGTTGCCACGGTTAAGTCATCAATCTCTCTAAAATCAGAGAAATGGTGACTCGCAACAGGTGGAGCTGACGTCGTTAACATATTCACAGCTGCCTGTAGTTGCCGTTCACGATCTTGTTGTAGTGAATTAAGGTATTGCAGGTGAGAAATCTTCTGCTGAGTCAAAGATAATTCGAGGAGACTTTTCAACTGATGGTGAAATAACGCACAATAAATAGGGAAAATTCCTTGCTCATAACTCTCCGTATTGAGTGATTTCCCAAACAAAATAATAGCTCCGCAAATTTTATGACGTAAATCTGTTAATGGGAGGCTATACAGCCCTGTACCTATTGGTAATTCAGCCACAAATTGGCGAAACCTATTATCATTGATGTGAATTCCTTGATTCAGGTTCTCCCATAGGACACTTTCACCCCTTGATATCAACTGAATCAAAGGGTGGTCAGCATCGCTGATCTCGACATCCAAATGCCCTTGTTCTACTTCATTTGATTGCTTAATACTCCAACTCTGTAAGCAATTTTCAGGTCGGTTAATTAATGACACAATCAGTGCGCTAAATGGACTGCGTGTAAAGCTAAACGTTAAAAATTGGCTCGCTAACACATCCAAATTAGTGCATTCAAGTAAGGCTAAGGCATTTTTCAGTCGTGATTTCATAGTTCAGCATTCACCGTCGCAACGAACTCATCGTTCTGTGTTGATAATTGAATGTGATTAATGTCTTCATTTTTTGCGCTGTGCTGTAGTAGCAGTAGCGATAACGGTGGTAACAGTGCGCCATCGATGATGGATTCTAATATCCGCGCACCATTCTCCGCACGAGAAGCACGACGTAAGATCTCTGTAGGTACACTGTCATCGACCACAACTTCCGCACCAAAACGCTGTTCAAGTAACGAAATCAGACGAGCTAACTTGCCACCGACAATTTGCTGAAGGATCTCTTGAGATAATGGTAAATAAGGAACCACTTCCATACGTGCCAGCAGTGCAGGTTTGAAAAATGCGGTTAATTCCGGATAAAGCGCATCTTGCAACTCATCAGGCTTATCTGCATAGGCAGTAATGATTTGGTCGCCTAGATTAGACGTTAGGAAGAAAGCGACATTTTTGCAGTCAATAATTCGCCCTTCCCCATCGGCTAATTCACCTTTATCAAAGGCTTGATAGAATAGATTCAGAACATCAGGATGGGCTTTTTCAACTTCATCCAATAAAACAACAGAATAAGGCTTTTGGCGGATCGCTTCTGTCAGTACGCCGCCTTCACCATAACCAACATAACCTGGAGGTGAACCGATCAGCCGTGAAACTGTATGTTTCTCTTGGAACTCTGACATATTGATTGTCGTTAAATATTGCGTTCCACCAAACATCAGTTGTGCTATTTGAATAACCGTTTCTGTTTTACCGACACCACTTGGCCCCGCCAATAAAAATGCACCTAACGGTCGACCTGGGCGTCGTAAGTCAGCGCGAGCAGTTAACAAATGCTTATGTAAGCACTCAATCGCTAATGATTGCCCTTTGATTGTTTGTTCTAAATAAACGGGTAACTCCGTTACCACTGATAGAGCATCTTGCGATAAACGATTTAAAGGTACCCCCGTCCATTCAGCAATAACGGCAGCAATTTGTTTTTTATCGACATGTGGCGAGACTAATAAATGCTGTTCATGTAGCTCATTCAATTGCTCATTTAATTGTTTAAGCTGCTCTTTTAATACCAAACTGTCGTTAGTTGGAAGCTCTTCACTTTGGTCGCTGTCCAGTAGCTGCGCTCTTAATGCAATAATTTGAGAAACAATCTCTTGCTGGGTTTCCCACGCGGTTTGTAGCTCCTCAACCTGAGCATTGATAGTTTCAGCCTGTTCAGCTAGTGCACTCAGACGCGAACTATGGTCATTAAGCCCCAATTGTTGTTCACGTTGTAGCACATCCGTTTCCATACCAATCTGATGAAGTTCCGTTTTCAGCAACGAGAGCTTTTTCGGCGGTGAAGATAAGTTGATAGCCGCACGAGCCCCCGCCGTATCAAGTACATCAATCGCTTTATCTGGGAGTTGGCGACCTGATAGGTAGCGCTCACTTAACTCAGCACTCGCACGCAATGCTTCATCATCAATAAAGACCTTATGCGCTTTTTCATAAATAGAGCGTAGGCCACGCATGATGATGACTGCTTCTGCCGCCGTTGGCTCTTTAACTTGAACAAGTTGGAAACGGCGCGCAAGGGCAGCATCTTTTTCGAAATACTTTTTGTATTCACTCCATGTTGTCGCCGCGATAGTACGTAATTCACCGCGAGCCAAGGCGGGTTTTAATAGGTTGGAGACATCCAATCCACCTTGTTGGTTACCCGCACCAATTAAGGTATGTGCTTCATCAATAAACAAAATGATAGGATGAGGTGATTGACTCACTTCCTGCATAATGCCTTTGAAGCGTTTTTCAAATTCACCTTTGACCGCAGCACCCGCTTGTAAAGCACCAAGGTCTAAAGTAAGTAATTCACACCCACGTAATTTTTCAGGGATTTCACCTGCAATAATACGCAATGCCAATCCTTCGATTAGGGCGCTTTTACCTACCCCCGGCTCTCCCACAACCACGGGGTTGTTTTTACGACGACGACACAAGATATCGATCATTAAATCAATTTCATGATCACGGCATAAAACAGGGTCTAATTGGTTATCACGCGCTTGCTGAGTCATATTTTGCGTGAACTTCGCCAGTAAAGAGTCCGCAGGACGACTCTCTCCAGATTGTTTTTCTGCTTCAGTCAGTGGTGCTTCAGCCGAACCCGCAGTCCAACTATCAAAATTCAGTCGCAGTTGTTCACGATTTACTTGTGATAATAAGTCAGCAACTGGTTTTGACAGATAACGTAATGGCATCTGCAAAAGGGTTAAAAACAGAGTACCAGAGCGTAATTCACTGTGGTTATATTCTGTCGAGGCTAATAACCAACTGTCTTTCATCCATTCAATCAATAACGGAGAAAAACTCGGATAGCTTTGAGTAATCGCATGATGTGGCGGAATTTGTACTTCTAACAATTCAACAAGTGCGACTAAATCCAGATCCGCTTTATGGCTAATTAAGCGAATATCCGTCAATGGTGTTTCGACCAGTTGTTGCAAAAATTGCGATACCGTAATTTCAGGCTGCTGATGGCTCACACAATAAGCCGCAGCACTTTCTAACGCATGCTTCGCGATAGGGTGAAGACGGTTAACGAGTGTCGAAAGATCAATTTGAATCATAGTGCATCCTAGCCGAGTAAAGTATTAAGCTGTTCCACGATACTGAGTGTTTGATGATTCAGTCGGGATGAATAAATGCTGTAAATAATTGCCGCTAAGATAACGGCGCCAAGAATGACGTAGCGAACACCAAAGCGCCGGCCTAAACGGTAGCGATGGTGTTTATTCCCCCCTTCATCAAAAAGGATAACGGGTTTTGCTTCGCCTCTAAGTTGCTGAATCTGTTTCTGTAACCGTCTGAGTAAATGGTTAAATTCATCACTATGCCCTGTTGTCACTTTGTAGCGACCACGATAGCCAAGGCACAAACACAAATAGATAAATTCCAGCAAATCGAGATAGCGTTTAGGCTCACCGAGTAACCGCTCAATTAATACAAAAACCTTTTCACCACCCCAAGATTCATTATGGAAGTGTACTAATAACGACTGTTTAACCCAGCCGTTGTCTTGGTTCCAACCTAATCCCAATGCTGTTTCATCAATAAAGGTGCATAGAACATAGCGAAATGAAACAATAGCCCCAGGTTCATAACCTTGGGTTTGTAGTTGTTGCTCTATTGAGGTGATATCGGTCACCACCTGCTGATATAACTTTTCCGAAAGAGGGGTTTCTGACATCGCTTTCATTCTGAGAACCATCCCAAGCAATGGCGTCGCAGCATCAATCATTGGATTGATGCTATTCCCCCGCAAAGGCAACTGATAATTTTTTTGCAAGTTGCCCTGTTCGGCATAGTCATTAAGGAAAGCTGCATTAGTCATTGTCTATTCCGCCTCTTACCGCCCAAAGTTGAATATCAAGCTCAGGGAAATTGCCAGAAACGTGGAATGCCATATTGGAGTGCTGCTTAATTTCCTGCCAAACATCGCCACTTCTATCTAATTCGAAGTAGTTATAACCAGAGTGATAAGGTAATTGACGTGGTGCCGTTGATAATGGAATCAATTTCACACCTGGGATCTGCACGCTGACCACTTTACGAATATTGCTCACTGAAGAGATCTTCGATTGTTGTGGGAACAGTTGACGTAACTGTTCTTGTGGCATATTCGCTTTGACCGCAATAATAAATTCTGCTTTTTGCAGTAACTGCTTATCATGGATCGTCGCAACACGAATACCGTGCTCTTGCGTATCTAATGGAATTGGAATTGCGCGAGGTGTTAACACCACACTCAGTGCTTCCCTAATATCTTTGATGAGTGGGATATAGCTTTCAGATAAATTGAAATGTTTATATTTAGCCACAGAATCAGGTAAACGAGAGGTATTAGTGAACGTTTGTAATTCACCACACAATTCGAGCAAATCTCTAAACAGTTTTTCCGGATGAATAACCGGCTCTTGCGCATAATGCGAATACAATGGATAGGTACGATTTAATACCTGCAACATCATAAATTCTGCTACATCCGCGACACCTTGTTGCCCTGGGGAGCCAATACGTAACGCAATTTGTTTACCGCGCTCATATAAAGCACCATGAATTTCATTCAGGAACTCATTTAGCATTGGTGAGATACGCACATTCAAACACGTTGGAATAAAGTCATTCTCAAGTGTTAAGCTGCCATCAGCACCACGTTCCCTAATTTTACAAATAGGCAAAGTGACGTAAGCATCCATCTCTTTGGAGCCTTGCTTCAGGATCGGTCTTAATTTGGCCACATTGATCGTACTGACATCCCCACCTTCCGTATGCAGGTCGCGAACATCTTCCATACTGTCGCTATAACGTGATAACAAGCGGTTACCACTATGTTCAGTCGACACTTCATTGACCGTGCTATTCACTAAGGGAAATGCAAGGTAAACGATATTGTTATCACCATCACTAATATTTTTAATATCAATAGGTTGAGGAAGAATATCTTGATGAGGCATAGAAAAGATCGTGCCGTCAGGCATCACACCTGAAGCTTCCTTGATACCAATACGACCTAAGCTATACAATTCATCACTCAGAATTAACGAACTGAGCCCCCAAAAATGAGAAATATAGCTCTTCAGTATGCTTTCAGTAATATAGTCTTGATGACGCTGTTGCTGCTGAAAATGCTGAGGCTTAATAAATAAACCTTCACGCCAAATCACTCTATTTTTTGTCGACATATTAGTCATCTTCCTCTTGTCTAAATTCGATTTCATTTCCTCTGATATGAGCTAGGAGGAAGTAATGGCGTCCTTTTCCACGTGCCTTAACAATTTTTTTCCATTCCGCGTTATCAGGGTCTGAGTAGTAACCAATGACCCCGATATAACGATTGTCTGGATATAGCTCAATGTCAGGTAGCGGCTTGTATTGCCCAGGTAAAATGGTGTAGTCCTGATGGTCGATATAGTTTTTTTTCAGTACCTTTTCGAGATCCCCATCTTTCTCTTCAATCTGGTCAAAATCGAGCGCAGCAAACAATGAATCTTCATTCATGTAGACAATCTGTAGATTCAGTGGCGTTGCTTCACCATCCTGATTTGGGTTGATGTTGGGCTCAGCCAAGATAGTCAACGATATCGTTGATGGCCTATCTTGTGGCGGCCCGATAGGAATCGAAGGGTCTAATATGACTTGACCTATTTTGGATACAGCTTCCAATGGCTTAGTACATCCACTAAGCGCCATCATTGAAAAGAGTAAAAATAGGTATCCTAGTAAGGTTTTCGCACGCATATTATGCTTCCTCAAGCCCTTTTCTTAAGGCTCTGTCATAGGCATGGGTATAGACTTCATAGAACAACTTTTCAAAACCTTGCTGGCGAGAAGATGACAGCTCTTTATAGTAGTTGGTGTACATTTCCCATGCCCAAGCATCGTTTGTCGAAGAGTTATCTGAAGCACGGCGATAGTGCGCGAAACGATTTAAAAGGTGTTCAGGAGAGAAAGCAGCCAACATCGTTGAAAGTGCCGTCGAAATAGCTTCTTGGTTTGCTCGATAATGCAACTGAATGTTATGCAAACTTTCTGCTACCGCTGAAGGGGCTGATAAATGAACGGGACTACGTTCGTCCGTAAACATCAACTTCATTGTTTCTTCATAACTACTGTTTAAACGCAATGGGTTATCTTCAATTGGTCTAAGTTGCTTATCTTGCAGGCTTTCTTGCTGTTGCTGTAATGCCAATAAACCTTCGATGGCGGAGCGAATAGTCTTCCCTAGCTCCACTAGAAAATCGTTCGCTTGTTGTGAAGTTTGTAAATTTAAATGAATACCAAGCCCTTGCATTAAAGGGTTTACAGCCACATGCTCAATGTCTGTGATAGTGTCATCAAGTGTTGGTGTGATTTTTGGTAAATCCATAAATTCCTGAACCATGGTATTCCCTTGATTATCTGAAAATGGGGAGGTGACTGAGTGCGTTAAGTGTGCTTCATTCATTAATAATGGGTCTGAAGCTTGCTTATTTTTCTGAGAAATTAAGCTAAGACTCTCATTTTCTAAGGCTTGAAGCGGATCATACGTTAGGGACCCTTGAACGGTCGGAGCAAGCTCATACTCCTCTTGCTCATAAGATTGAGTCGGTGTGGTATTAAATAGAGAATCTAATGGATTACTATCGCTAGAAACCAGTGATTGAGGGGTGACAGCCATTAAGTCTTCTGCTGGTTGTCCAGTAAGATTCACATTAACAGACAATTTAAGCTGACCAATTTTGATCTGGTCACCATGAGCAAGCCGTACCGCATCAAGATGAAGAGGTACAATCGCATTATTAACATAAACTGATTCTGTATTGGTCTTAATGCAAAAGTGCTTATCCTTCCAAAGAATAGTGCATTGCACTGGTGCCACGGAATTTTGGTTATCTTGAATCTGCCACTGGCACTGTGCGCTACTGCCTATTTGCCCGCCATCTTGTGAAAATGTCATACTCGAAACATAACCGCTTTCGAGTAATTCACTATTAATCAGGCGAAATGAAATTGTCGGTAAATACTTATCCATGCGATTTATTCCAGTACAGTAATGGTGACATTAGGTTGTTTCTCAGGTTTACCTAAAAAGCTTTGCCACCCTAATTGATTGTGTTGTTTCTGGCCTAAACGGATCCCTTCAGCTTGTTTTTCAGCAATATTGAGCCGTAAGTCCCATGCCAACTGCTCATGGAAGATGTAAGAGACAAAAGCGACAAGAGGTAAAAAATTAGCTCCATTAGGCAGAAAGGACATATAACGCTCGAGTGATAATTCACTGATTTCGACGGTACATTTGCCATTACAATCATAGATATGCCCACCCAAACTAAAGTTATCGCCCAATAACATACGGGGCTGCGATTTCTTCCCAGCCTGATGAGAAATCACACCTAACCGATTTTGTTGATTTTCAGGAATAGGTACTTTACGAGTTTCCCAACCGATAACTTCAACGTGTTCGAGATCGAAACAGTGGGCAATTAAACTACTGATAACATCGGGAGAACGGCTTGGACTCGCTAAAAGCCCAGCGTAGGCCAACATCTTACTGTGATTGATATGAACTCTTTCTCTGTTGACTTCATTCCCTAAGCCAACCAACGAAAACATATAGCGAGAAAATGAATCAACTCCCTCATTTTCAAAGCAAATGTAGTAACGGTATTTACGCCAAATACGATGTAAAAGCGTGACTAAACGGTGATTAAAAAGGTTCAAATAATCTGTCACGCTAGGTTGTTGTTGGGCATCTTCCCAAGCAAAAATCATCCAGATAATAGCTCGGTAACGGAGACTGACTACCGTGTAACCCCAAGAAGGAGACTTCAAGCTCAAACTGCCCGTTTTGATTCTTTTTGACCGAGATGACATCTCTCGTAGGAAAAGCAATATTTGCACAGGACTTAAAACGAATTATTTCATCCGTTGTTTCCTGCGTGGTTGTGCTTTTACCTTGTAACTTATTAAGTAGTTCAACAAGTTGATAAAAACTATATTCAGTAACAGAATTGCCAGCTTCATCTAGCCAGCGCGCTATCACTTCAGTATTTGCTGATTGATTTGTGCTGGCCACCGGTAGGTTTCCTTATTATCAATATTGATTACTTCCAGCTCATGAAACATATTCACGCTGGTATACAAAGCAAAAAATTGAGCAATAACTGTACAAAATAAGTACAAGCTACCTTCACTTAAAAAAGCACTTTGACGAACCGTTAATGTCGTTTTTAATCCTCTTACTGGTAACCCACGATAAAGATGCTCAATATGCTCTGTGTTTAAGCTAATGAGAGAATCTAAGCACTGCTGAGATTGCCTTGCTGTTTGACGATTAAAAACAGACGGTAAATCATAGAGTTGAAGAATCTGCTTCAACGAGGTTAGATTCAAAAGTGATTGATAATTTAACGAAAGATTCGTTAATTCAGACCAATACAATGTTTGACCCAACAATGGGTATAATGGCGCTGTTGCTTAAACAAGTTTGTGGCAGATAAAGCACCTTCCGGTCGATAGGCTTTATCAAGTGAAATCGAATGGGTTGAAAGCCTTGAAGCAACATTCCTATTTGTGCAATTTAATGACACAGAAACGGTTTCTTCACAGTTTTGTAGTTTCGTTTCATTGTCACGCACAAAGGAGAGCGTATGCCGATAGCCTACCGCCTCTCTCATCTGATTGATTTTTAGCCTGTAATAGCCATGATTTTTATCTTTCAGGTTATGGCTTTGGTGATGAAAGCTTTCAAATGCGGTGTAATTGACGGCATAAGGAGAGGCATTTTGAGGATACCTTAACCCTTGTACTTGGTTAATCGAAAAAATGTCATAACAAAGTGGTGTTCGGTAACTGGCGCTCAAGATGTAGTCATCATTTTTACCTGTAAGGTCAATAGCTTCACTGTCAATAGTGAACAAATTGGCAATAGGTACACAATTCAGTTTGATGCTGTCATCTCGGATCACCACCGCGTCAGGGATCTCCGTTTCAAACACAATCTCTAATGTGAAGGAATCTGTATTCAGTGCTAAAGGTAGGTCTTCAAGGCCTTTAATATCCATAAACATAAAGGCTTCAGGAAAACAGAAATACTCTTGCAAGATACGATACCCATCGTAGCTATTTTTTGGGTACGGCAATAAAGCATCTTCTTTTTTGAAACCCACTGGCAATGCTGCAAAATTATCTAAAGGCAACCGATGATGTTCGGTGACAAGCGTCACTTGCTTAATGCGATGGCTCAACAAATAAAATAATTGATGTGTCGTATAGGTTGCACCATTCAAATGGATACGCAACTTATCTAAGCCAATTTCTGCTAATACGCGGGGTTTATCGAGTTTGAAGTCAATCTCAATGGACTTGGTTCGTTGGCGTACATGTGAAATTTTTGCAGGTAATAACCAAAGGTCTCTACATTGGCTAAATCGGCATTGGTGCAGGCTATCTGCATTTGGGGTTTCGCCTTGAACATACAAAGGCTTAGCTACAAAAGGTTGGCCCGCGGCTATTTTGCTTGCATAGCTGAGTGTCTGAGCATCTGTTTGATACTCAACAATAGTCATGCTGGGAAAAGGACGAGCATAAGCAGGCCACAGCATATTGACTAGGCTGCTCGTTAATTCAGAGAATTGCCTATCAAGCTGTTCACGAAGATTTCCTGAAAGATAGGCTAACCCATCCATCAAGCGTGCACCATCAGGATCCTGAATCTTATTGGATAATAAATCAACAAGATGAGGCTTTTCTATCGCTATATGACTGGCAAGCTCTTTTAAGTACTCTTGTTCATTCGCAAAATACGGGTTTGAAGACATATTAGAATTGTTTCAACTGATATCGCCGGTTGTTATCGAGCTGCATATTAAATTCAATGAGCTGCCGCTGGCTGTCGAGATCGATAAAAGCGGTGATGCTGAACTGGAGCAACAAGGCATCTGCATCATTTTCGATAAATGTCACTCGGACATTACTGATCCGAGGTTCGAAGTCTTGAATGCAGGTTGTAATAGAATGTTCTAGGCTCCGCCTAAAATCTGTTGCTGCTTGTGTTGCATCATTTAAATCAGGTACTCCTAGGCTAGCCGAACTTTGACAAGCATCTGGTCGACTGTTTAGGATTTGATTTAAATTGTTCTTAATTGATCTCACTAAGGCATCCATTCGAGCATGATGGGAAGAGCCGGAGCTCTTCCCTTGGATGCGTTCAAATAAGCTGGCAGTCTCTGAAGAATCCCAGTTATAGTTAGCAGCCATTGCCTTACTCTTTGTCTAGGCGACCAACAAGTGACAATTCAAAGTTAGCACCCATGTATTTGAAATGAGGGCGGACTTGAATCGCAACTTGATACCAACCTGGATCCCCTTCGACATCGAGAACTTGGATCTGTGCTGAACGTAATGGACGTTTGCTACGTACATCAGCCGGTGGGTTTTCCTGATCAGCAATGTATTGCTTCAACCAAATGTTCAGTTCACGTTCCAAATCTTGACGTTCTTTCCATGAACCGATTTGTTCACGCTGTAGCACTTTAATGTAGTGTGCTAAGCGGTTGATAATGAACATGTAAGGAAGCTGAGTTCCCAATTTATAATTGGTTTCGGCAATTTTACCTTCATGAGTATTTGGGAAAGTTTTAGGTTTCTGAACTGAGTTCGCAGAGAAAAACGCGGCATTGTCGCTGCCTTTACGCATCGTCAATGTAATAAAGCCTTCTTCTGCCAATTCAAATTCACGGCGATCAGTAACTAAAACCTCAGTTGGAATTTTAGCTTGTAATTCGCCCATTGCTTCAAACACGTGTACAGGAAGATCGCTAACTGTACCACCACTTTGTGGGCCAATAATATTTGGGCACCAACGGTACTTAGCAAAACTGTCATTGATACAGCTTGCTAATAAAAATGCCGTATTTCCCCAAAGGTAATGGTCATGATCCTGCTTAACATTTTCAGTATAGTTAAACAACTTAACCGGGTTTTCTGTTGGTGAATATGGCAGACGCAGCAAGAAGCGAGGTGCTGTTAAACCAAGATAACGGGAATCTTCTGCTTCACGCAATGAACGCCACTTAGTATGTGCAGGGCCTTCAAAGACAGACTTAATATCTTTGATCGCAGGTAATTCTGCATAGCTGTTAATACCAAAGAAATTAGGTGAAACGGAAGAAAGGAATGGTGCATGCGCCATAGCGCCTACAGCACTCACATACTGCATTAATTTCAAATCAGGTGTGGTGTTATTGAAAGCATAGTTACCGACTACAGCAGCTACTGGCTCACCACCAAACTGGCCATAACCGGATGAGTAAACATGCTGATAGAAGCCTGATTGTACGATTTCAGGAGAGAATTCAAAATCTTCCAATAACTCTTCTTTCGTTGCATGAAGAATATTAATTTTGATGTTTTCTCTAAAATCGGTGCGGTCAACTAACAGTTTCAGTGAACGCCATGAAGACTCAAGCTCTTGGAACTTTGGTGCATGAAGAATTTGGTCAACTTGTGTACTCAGCTTGTTATCTAACTCAACAAGCATTTTATCAATCAATAGCTTATTGATTTGCTCTTCTTCATTTTGGCTAGCAAAAAGATTGCTAATAAATGCAGCAACACCTTGTTTGGCAATACCATAAGCTTCTGACTCAGGAGACATACGAGATTGAGCCATAATCTCATCTAACAATGAAACATTGGATGAGGAAACTTGTTGTTCCTGCGTTTCGCTATTTAATGACATGAAATAATCCTCTATAAACATTATTTTTGGCTAGCAATATCAAGTTCTTTCAGCAACTGTTCGCGAGTCTCTTCATTATCTAGAAGCTCTTGCAGACGTTTTCTAAAAGCAGGAATATTGCCAAGAGGACCTTTCAAAGCGACTAATGCCTCTCTAAGTTCAAGTAATTTTTTCAATTCTGGAACTTGGCGAGCAACATTGTCGGGAGAAAAATCTTGAAGGGATTTAATATCTAAATTCACATTAAGATCAGAATCACTTTTCTCATCAAGTGTATTTTCCACATTGATATTTAAGCTTATTCCAGCACTTTCCATGACTGAATTAAAGTTATTCTGGTTAATGGAAATAGCTTTACGCTCTTCAATCGGAGTTTCCTCCGTTCGACCAATCATGTCTCCCACGATTAGCATATTAAGCGGCAATTCTATTTCAGATTTAGCTCCACCATCATTAGGTGTATATTTGATATTAATCCTTTCTTTTGGTGCAACACTACCGAGATCTTTTTTACTCATTATAAGTTAAGCTCCCTTATTAGCTTAAAATCTTAAACCTGCTTACATGATTAAAAATTGCTCAAAATTATAATGAATAATAAATTCAGAGCATAGAAGTCCTAACGAGTACAGAATACCCATTAAGAGAGTTAACTTGTCCCGGTGGTCAAAAATATAGGTGTATAATTATTTATACTGATTATTTTGGCTTTTATCGGGATATAATATATAAATTTTGTTTATGGTCAATAGCAAAACTCACCTTAAGGAAAATGTTTTTTGCAATCATATGTTACAGAGCAGAAAAAAAGCATAAAAGTCAATTAATTAACTAACTCTCCTTAACGTTAAAAAAAGATAAAACAGGCGTAATTTAATAAAAAATTAATTTTTTTTAGAACATTGGTTAATGACTATATAATAGTAAAACATTATAACTTTTTACGAGTTAACAAGGAAAAAATCATTATTTAACAAGCAATTAATGTGGAGGTACGTATTTAATAATAAAAAAATAAAAATAGCGATATCCAGCATTAACTTATTCTCAACATTCAAATATGCTGAGTAAATATAATTTGCTCATAAAAACAAAATAATAATCTAGATTAAACTTATTTTAAACAAAACGATAAAAAAATTAAAAATAAGAAAAATCCAATTAAGAACCATATTATTAATAATAAATAAGACTAATCTCAGAAATAAACAGCGATAAATAGTTAACCCTGTTTATAGTTGATTTGATTAATTTCTACAATATAAAACAAAATTTTTTATAAGGTTAACAAAATATTTAACCAAAATAATAAAAAAAATAATTAACCGCAGTTAGAGTATAATCTCAACAGCTAAATTTTATAACGTGATAAGTGACTAGGCTTAGTCAAGAGTGAGGTGTTTATAAGTATAAATAGCGTTGATTAGATAATTTTCTTGTCGTTCTTATTAACAGCCTATTAAAACCTAAAATAAATAATTTATATATATAATTATTCCATGAATTAGTCACTATTACCTATAAACAATAGTTTTTTAATTTGCCCTTTGAGAAGGTAACGCTGACCTATATTTTAGGTGCAGTACGATTTTATATTCAAAAAAAACGAGCACCATAAAGTGCTCGATTGATATTTAGTTTAATTAATGGAGTACTACACCTCTATCTCAACTTGCCAGTCACGTCCTTCCCAGCCCTTAGCATCAAACCTACGCGTAAATTGTAGTGTTTTTCCTGCCAATGCGCTGACATCTAACGCAACACCATATAACCCTAAACCGAGAGGTTGGCTACTCTGCTCCTTGATATCCTGCCAATTGTCATAACCATAATGCAAAACAAATGGCTCTTGTGCTTCAATCCATAACTGGCGATTGGCGGGTATCGCACCACAAGATAAATTATCACGCCAATGACGTGCGCGTGGTGCTGGAGGTTTATTGCCATAACGCTCACTCACCGATTTTAGTTGCTCAATAGGAACACCCGTCTTTTGCACATAGATTAACTTGATAAGCTCCGCATGAGCCCAAATCAGTGGCATCGCACTACCGCTTGGCCTACCCGTTAATAGCCCCCTCTCAGGTATACTCTCCTTATCCCAAATTTGCTCCGGCAACATACCACCTGTACTTGCTGAAGCCAAAATGGCATTTAAATAAGGCTTAATATCCTCTTTACGGGCGGCGGCATAGTGCCCTCTCTCCCCACTGAGTAACGGCCAAAGACGACCTACACCACTACCATCAAAAGCACGCCCATCCTCATGCTCGCCATATCCATCCTCGTTATAACGATAATAATATGGCCCCGCGGGTAAATTGACACACAGTTGCTCATCAACAAGTTTAGTCGTCTCTTCAATCCGCTTATCTGATGCCTTACGTAAACCTAAGCGAACAAGATAGAGATATTCCATCCCTAATAACGCACGCGTATTGATGGTTTCATTGTTCCGGTTGCGCAACATCACCTCACCAAAACGTGCAGAATGGCAATTTGGATTCAAGCGGATGTAATGCCCAGAGATACCAAGCTCTTTATCTAACTCCGTGTTAGCCACATACACCCATGATTCTAACCGCTCATTCCAATCATCCGCTAAGTCAAGCGCATACTGCTTATCTCCATCCTCAAGGAAGCCCGCTTTGGCGCCAGCCACCAATGCTGCTATCGAAACCGACAGCGTAAATGGGTTGATCCCTGAATTCTCCTCCCAGCGGTCTTGTGGGCTGGCTGGGCCATATTGCGCAATAAAGGCTAACGCTTTGCGCGCCATGCGGATTGCCGCACCTTGCATTTCCCCCAGTAAGCCCTGTTCATGCAATTTCGCTGCAAATAAAACAGGCAATGCCACTTCATCTAATTGGATCCCCTGCCAATAAGGCCGACCATCGGTGAAATTGTTTTGCATCCAATGACCATCTGGCTGTTGAATAGCAATCAAGTAAGCCAGTAAAGCTCGAACCTCAGTGATCAAACCACACGCCAACATGGCAAAAACCGACTTCAACGGAGTCACGAGGCCAAACAAGGTGATATCCTCCCGGATCCTTATGAGTATCTCCCCATGGCGTACTTAAACTCGCCACCAGCGAGCCGGGGAATGTTCTACCCTCATGGGTTTTCAAGACCACAACCGAAGTGCGAACAGCATCCGATAACGTTTTAGGCAGCTTATCTAACCCAGGGAAATTCACCGTTTCATTCCATGCCGCCCACCAAATAAGCATACTGGCGCCTTGCTTCTTGGTAGCCCTCTGCTAGGGCGCTATTAGCTAAGGTTGCAGCACCTTGTGCACTGGCAGAAAATGCTAACGCCAATACGCCTGAGTTATGATTTAACTCGCCTATCATCGCGATATTACCTGGCCCAGCCTGCTGGTATTCCCAACTCATACCACCGTTTTGACTAAAATCCTGCCAACCATCTGAGCTACCAACATACCCCACACTGCCTCTTGCAAAGCCATTTTCGGCAGACAAGATCAGATATTGCCCGTTCTTCTGAGCCGCTAGCCCTTGAGGCGTCACCGAACCATAATTATTGTCACCATCGCCGCCGAGATGTGGTGCTAATAGCGGATATAATCGCAGCCCTTCACCTTCAAGATGATAATGGATCAGCAAGACATCGCGCGCAGGATCAGTGATAATCTCTAATTCAAGGCGATAACGCTCATGTTGATGCACGATTTTTGGCAGTGGTAAGGAGGATGACGGCGTAGTGATACTGTATTGGTGGACACGCTTTACCTCTGACCAAAAGTCATCCCCAGCAATAATAAAACCTAAATCACGAATTTGTGGTGTACTGCAAGAAGGCCAATACACCTCATTTAAGATGCCATAACCTACGGTAAACCATACTCGTCCTTGACCGATTGCCGTTCCCACCATGTCTTTTGCACTACTTGTCCACGTCGCAGTGCTTCCCGGGGCGCCCGGGGCTTGCTGTGCTATCATTCGCGACCCTCCTGTTCAAACAGTGAACGCCATTGATGACCGGGGCGCATGATCCGAGATTGCGTATCTGGCCCTTCCGTTCCCGCCTTATACAGGTCAGGCATTCCCTTCTGCCACGCTTTTAGCGCAGGGTCGATGACCCGCCATGCCCATTCGACTTCATCAAAGCGGAGGAAATGCGCACGCTCACCATGCAGTGCATCAATTAAAAGTTGCTCGTAAGCCGAAACTTCATACTGCCCCGGTAAGGTATAAGGCGCGCTGAGCACGATGCCATGCGTATTTAAATTCATCCCTGGCAACTTCGCCGTCATATGCATATCCATCCCCATCGTTTGGGGATAATCTAAAGACGAGCCAATTATTATCGACCTGAATATCCCCCGGTAATGCACCGGCCGGAGCTTTAAATTGCACAGCGATTTCAGCGTAATTATTGGCTAACCGTTTACCACTTCGTAAATAGAAAGGCACACCTTTCCAGCGCCAGTTATCTATCTCTATTCGTAATGCGGCAAACGTTTCTGTGTTGGTATCGACAGGGATACCTGGCTCGTTGCAGTAATCCGTCGCAGTTTCGCCATTCACTTGCCCTGCACAATACTGCCCACGAACGGCCCAGTCATTGGCATCCATATCATCTGTTGGTCGAATGGATTTCAACACTTCCACTTTATGATCACGTAGAATCTCACCATCCCAGCGCCCTAATGGCTCAATTGCCGTTAATGTCAGCAATTGCATAAGATGGTTTTGCAGCATGTCACGCATCGCACCAGAGTGGTCGTAATAGACAGCTCGGTTTTCTACGCCTAATGTTTCTGCATAAGTAATTTGCACCTGCTCAATATGCTCAGCATTCCAAACCGGGGCGAGGACGCGGTTAGCAAAACGGAAAAATCATCAAGTTTTGTGTTGCCTCTTTTCCTAAGAAATGATCAATACGGTAAACTTGTGATTCATCCCAATAAGCATGTACTTGCCCGCGCAATACCTCTGCCGATTCAAGATCAGTACCAAACGGTTTTTCAATTAAAATACGTCGCCAATTATCACCACTTTCTTTAGATAGCCCCGCTTCGCCTATCGCCTGCGCCGCTTGCCCAAATAAAGTCGGTGGTAAGGCTAAATAAAAGAGTGCAGATGGCGTTAGTTTACTTTCCAACGCCTTCAAATCATTCGCTTCTAATGAGCCACTGACGAAATCCAAATGTTCGCTAAACGCTTTCCATTCTGTTTCATTAAAATCAGTAATAAACTCCGCCAATGCATCATGGATATGTTGCAAAAACGAGTCATGATCCCATTTATCAATCGAATACCCGATAATGTTCAAATCAGGGATCAGTCCTAATCGATGTAAACGAAATAGAGAAGGCATCAATAGACGTTTAGTTAAATCACCGCTTGCCCCCAAGATCACCAAAGAGAAACGACTCATTTCGCCCCTCCTTGATCCTCAGTTTTTTCTTTATGGCCACCAAAAGCATGGCGCATGGCAGACTGAACTCGGTCTGCAAACAGGTCATTGCCACGAGAGGTGAAACGTGAGTAAAGTGCACTCGTTAATACTGGTGCCGGCACGCCGAGGTCAATCGCCGCCGTCGAGGTCCAGCGGCCTTCCCCAGAATCTGAAACACGACCTGCATAATTTTCCAGATCAGGGGATTGATGCATCTCTTGTGCGATCAGATCGAGTAACCACGATCCCACCACACTCCCACGACGCCATAATTCACTGATCTCACCAACAGGCAATTGATATTGATAATACTCTGGATGTTCAAGTGGTGCGGTTTCTGCATCTGCTGCCACTGGGTTCAACCCTTGATCCGCATGTTTTAGAATATTCAGCCCTTCCGCATAAGCCGCCATTAAGCCGTATTCGATGCCATTATGGACCATCTTCACAAAATGGCCTGCTCCACTTGGCCCACAGTGCAGATATCCTTGCTCTGCTGGTGAAGGTTCACCATGGTTACCTTCCGTACGTGGCGCTGCATCGACTCCGGGTGCTAATGCACGAAAAACAGGTTCTAAATATTGGTAATGCTCTTTTGGACCACCAATCATCTGACAATAACCACGCTCTTCACCCCATACGCCACCGCTGACTCCCACATCCATATAGTTAATTCCATCGGCTTTCAGTGCATTGGCGCGGCGAATATCTTCTGTAAAGTGGGAGTTACCGCCATCGATCAGCGTGTCACCCTTCTCCAATAAGGGTTTGAGCTGAGCAATCACAGTATCCACGACCGCTGCGGGCAACATTAACCAAATATGCCGTGGTGCTTTCATGTTCTTCACTAATTCTTCCAATGAATGGTTGAAGATAACACTGTCAGGTAGCTGCTGGCGGATAGCCGAATTTTGGTCATAAACAACGCACGAGATGCCTGCTTGTTGGATGCGACGAACCATTGCTGCACCCATTCTGCCTAGCCCTATAAAACCGAGTTGAAGTTGATTGTTAGATGATTGATTCATAAGTTATTTCCCCAAATTCTGATTCCACCAAGAAAAGCTTTGTCATTATCTCCACGCCGTACATGTTCCGGTAACGTCGTAAACTGATGCACATTCCCGCCACCGATAACAATGTAGTCCGGCATAAATGCTTGATAAAAGAGGTCTACTACCGTCAGTACACTCTGCCGCCACACGGCATCACCTTCGGATTCACGATAATGTTCACTGACATAGTATTCATAGTCGTGTTCAAGGTATGGCAGGTGCGCGACTTCCATTGGCTGTAGCTGCTGATTAACAATCAATGCGCTTCCCAATCCAGTTCCAAGCCCTAAAAACAACATACTGCCACCTTCATAGCTACCGACGGCTTGCATTGCGGCATCATTAATTAGGCGAATAGGGCAAGGGAACGCATCGGCTAAATCAAAGTTGACCCAACCACTGGCTAAATTAACGGGTTCCTTAAGGATGCGATTTCCAGAGATAGGAGATGGAAAGCCAATACTGACGCCATCGAACAGAGAGGTATCAACGCATTGATTCACATCATGAATAAATTGTTCTGGTGTCATGGTGTGCCCAGAAACGAATTCAATGGCAGGGGTGTTGGGGGCGGTATATAGCTTGACATGAGTACCACCAACATCAATGACTAAAATTCGCTTTGTTGTGGGAACATCCGAAATTGTAATAACACAAGATGTTTTACTCGTTAAAGACATAGAAAGTTTTCTCCGCTTTGCCAACGTTGGCAATGGGTGTTGTATTACAGGAAACCCCCGAGCTTAAGTCGATAAATGATAACGCGACCTAAGCGAACAACTTTCTTCCTTCTGGTGTTGAAATAACTGCAACGAAATAGGTATTAGTCAATAATCGATAACAAGGTTGAATTTTATTTTTTGTTGATAAAAAAAGTATACCTATAAATAGTTTTAATAAAAGTAAAAACGCCTTTAATTAAATAAAACTTAATTGGTATTTAATTTTTATTGTCATTAAATGATGAGTTTGCGTTTTATTTTCCAATATTGAATCAATACCGATGGTATTTAAATAATCATATAAATACTATCGATTTGCGCTCTTTGTTTTTTATTTTTCATCATCTATGATGATTAAGAAATAGGGATATTTTTCTATATCCATATTAGAACCTTTTATGAAAAACTCATCCAATGATCGTTAAATATTAAGGTGAAATTATGAAAAAATATTTTATTGTCGGCATTATTGCAGCTTCATTAACGAGCCTTTCAGCAATGGCTGAAGATAAAAAAAACGATACTAAGCCTTTAGCAGAGTGGACGTGTGAAGAGTTTTTAGCTATCGATGATAATTTTTACCCAACGGCTGTCGGCTTTGGTGAGCTATTAACTAAAAAAGATAAAGTTGAAGATGCAGTTTTAGATGTTGATGGTATCCAAACACTCACACCGGTTGTGATTGATGCCTGTAAAAAAGACACGAAGGCTAACTTTGTTGAACAAGTAAAAAACACTAAAAAATAAGCCAACTAATATCGTTGCGTAGCTTATGGCTACGCAACTTATCGAGATACTCACGTCACTTTTTGAGTATGACGAATTGCCGATAGCGTCATTATCAACGCAAATAGTACACAGAGTGCCGCAATAAAATAGATCCCTCGATATCCCAAATAAACCACCGCCATACCCGCTAACGGCCCAGTAATACCATAGGCGATATCTTGGAAAGCGGAATAACCACCTAATGCGGTTCCACGCATTTGAGGCGCCACAGTTTTAACCACTTCCGTTCCCACGGCAGGGTAAACTAATGAACACCCCGCCCCCGTCAAGGCTGCACCTAAGAGTGCAACCCCATACACTGGTGCCGCCCATAATATGAGCAACCCTACAAACTCTACGGCAAGAGAGACTACTGCGACGCGATAACCATTCATTTTATCTGGCAGCCCGCCCCACAGCACCCGCACTAATACAAAAGTACAGCCGAAAGCACTGAGGGCAAGTCCAGCATTTCCCCACTGTTCAGAAACAAAATACAGGGAAATAAAGGTACCAATTGCCGCAAAACCGATACCTTTTAGCGCCAATATGATACCCATTTTCCAAATTTTGCGGATCACTGACCAGAAAGGAAGCCATTTGCCATGTAAAGGCGCCACCGCAGGTACTGTGCCATTAATCAGCAAAGAGATGCAGGGCAACAACATAACCATCGCACTCACCGCGACAAAACCGTAATGTTGGTAGATAACAAGCCCGAGTGGCGCGCCAACCGCTAGCGACCCATAAATCGCCATACCATTCCATGACATGACTTTGCCCGCTTGTGTCGCCCCAACCAGCCGCATACCCCATGTCAAATTACCTGTTAACAGCTGGCTTTCCCCTAAACCAAGAACCAAACGTCCTACCATCAATAATAGAATTTGGTACAAAGGTGCGAGAGGTAATAATACCGCGAGCAAACAGAAGCCCCCTGATATTCCACAGGCACACATCCCTTGCAACGTGGTTCTTTTAGCGCCTTTTTGGTCAGCTAAGCGGCCTGCATAGCCTCGAGTCAACACCGTCGCCAGAAACTGAATACCAACGACCACCCCGACCCATACATCGCTAAAGCCTAATTCTTGATGGACAAATAGGGGTATCACCGTTAATGGCAGTCCAACGGTCATATACGAAAAAAACATGGCAGCAGAGATTCGAAATAATGGCATTGATGAGTGTGATGCTGATACTGACATAATTGGAGGATGCCCATATTCACAGAATAGCTTTTATTTGCTGACATTAGGTGAGCGAATTAACAATGTCAATTAAGTTAATTTTGAAATTTCTATTTTGTAATCAAGTTGACACTTTATTAATGAACTATTTGATAAATATTATTTTTCTAATATAACCCGCCTTAACCAGATTTATTTTATGGCTATATTCTATTTCTCAATTGTAACGTATAAATAGCGTAGAAGTTGCAGCTTGTTGATCATTTTACTTCATCCCTGTTAACCGCTCATTTTTATCATTTAATTAGCAAATCACTTATTTATTTTTCATCTATTTCGGTGATACTATTTGTATTCAATATGATTATTACTCTCATTTACATTTGTATTTTGTTTTAAGGGTTACCATGTCTATTCAACGCCACTACACACAACTCGCAGCGGCTGTTATCGCTGCCATTTCATCTCTTCCTGCCTTCGCCCAAGAAGATCCAGACAAAATGATTGTGACTGCATCGGGATATTCACAACAGTTACGCGATGCCCCCGCGAGTATTACGGTTATCTCTAAAGAGCAGCTACAAAATAAACCCGTTCGCGACTTAGCTGATGCCGTAAAAGATGTCGAAGGCGTGAGTATTGTTGGTAGTGCCAATAAACAAGATATTAATATTCGCGGCCTACCTGGCGAATACACCTTAATATTGGTGGATGGTCGCCGCCAAAATAGCCGTGAATCTCGCCCAAATGGTAGTGGTGGATTTGAAGCGGGCTTTATGCCTCCCGTTGAAGCGATTGAACGCATCGAAGTGATCCGCGGCCCCATGTCTTCCTTGTATGGTTCAGATGCAATGGGTGGGGTTATCAATATCATCACGAAAAAGGTGACCAATGAGTGGCATGGCAATGTAGCATTGGGTGGTATTTTACAAGAAAACCGTGATAGTGGTGATTCTACTGATGGTAATTTCTACCTATCCGGTCCATTGATCAACGATAAATTAGGGCTACAACTGTATGGTGGTGGCGATTACCGCCAAGAAGATAAAATTACTGAGGGCCATAACAAACGCGATAATCGTAGCCTGACAGCAAAACTGACTTTTACCCCACTCGAAAATCAAACCTTTTTACTTGAAGCGGGTAGAACAACGCAAGAGCGCACCTCAACGCCGGGTAAATCGTTCGCTGAATATACGATGCGTGGCGAATCAAAACAGAAAAATACCAAAACTGAGATACACAATGATAGAAACCATTTCGCTCTTACCTATAAAGGGGATTGGGATCTGTTCAACACCGAATTGAGTGTGTACCAAGAGCAAACGAAACGAAATACCAAATCAGAAGTTAAAGACAGCGCTGGCGATTACCACTTTGTTTATGAGGCACGCGTACCCGAAATTACCAATACTGTCGTTGATGGTAAGGTTGTGGCGTTCTTACCCGATAATATTCTGACAGTAGGTGGTCAATTCCAACACGCTAGGTTAAAAGATACTTCTGCAACAGGGAAAAAGACCACTGAAGACACAACACTCCGCGCTGAACAATATGCTTTCTTCTTAGAAGATGAATTTACAGCAACAGATAATTTGATACTGACTGGTGGTTTGCGTTTAGATCACCACGAATTTTATGGTAACCACTGGAATCCTCGTGGTTATGCCATCTATTACTTAACCGATGAAATCACCATCAAAGGTGGTGTATCACAAGCCTTCCGCGCCCCAACTTTACGTGAAGTCAGCCCAAGCTATGGTACGTCAACCGAAAAGGGTGAAGGCATTATCTATGGTAACCGTGATCTGAAACCAGAAAAAAGCCTAAGTGAAGAAATCAGTATCGCCTATGATCACGAATCAGGCTTTAATGCGAGCCTGACGCTATTTAATACTGATTTTAAAAATAAACTCACCAGCTATTATACGGGTGAGCCAGACCCTATCACAGGCCTAAAACTCTACACCTTTGATAACGTGGGTAAAGCGAATATTAAGGGTGTTGAAGTCGCAACAGGTATCCCTCTTGCAGAAGATTGGAAACTGAGCATGAACTACACATATGTCGATTCTGAACGTCGAAGCGATGATGAAAAGTTGAGTAATAACATGTCATTGAAAGGTTACCCTCTAGATAAGACGCCGAAACACACCGCTAACGCTAAACTCGACTGGCAATATAGCGAAGACTTGAACCTCTATACCCGCGCCCATTATGAAGGCAAACAGGTTTGGGCCGCTCAGCGTAACGGTTATACCGCACCACGCTACCGTAGCGGCTACACCACCATGGATGTTGGGATGACGTATCAGCTACTGAAAAATACCAAACTCAATTTGGCAGTATTGAATATTGCGAATGAAAAAGGCCCCAAAATTGATACCAAAGGCGGCAACTGGGATGTTGAAGACGGACGCCGCTATTGGGCTAACGTCAATGTTAGCTTCTAAGTTATCTTAGCCATCGGCAGCGAATATTTGGCGTCATCGGCCAATATTCGCTGTTTGCCTATGCTGGCGCTAGGCCTCCCCATAGACACCGTCAACAACTAAAAAACATAATAACCAAATGATAAATAAACTTATTATCTCCAGTTTACTCTTTTCAATGGCTTTGACGACCGCCTATGCTCGCCCATCGCAAACCCCTCCGGCATTGGATAAGCAAGTCAGCCAATTTTATGATGTTCAGCATCATGATATGGAAAATCCCCATAGCTCAAAGGGAAGCCGTACCTATCGAATTTTTAGTGCTGTGCCTCATGGGATGCAGTCACCAAGACCTGTGCTGTATATGCTTGATGGCAATGGGATATTCCCGCTTGTCGTCAATCGCGCCATCCAAAAACTCCCCAAAGATAAACTGCCTATTATTATTGGGGTCGGTTATCCAATCCATGAAGCCTTTCCTAAGCAATTGCGTACCTACGATTATACGCCCCGCGTTGCTGGTGATGATTTCGCACAAGGTGGTGGATCAGAGGAACTATCTCAATTTCTGACAAGCCAAATTCGCCCTTGGGTGGAGCAGCAATTTGCTATTGATAAACAAAAACAGACCCTATTTGGGCATTCATTTGGTGGGCTATTTACGTTGATGGCTTATCAAAAGCATCCTACGGCATTTCAATCTTTTGTTTCTGCTAGCCCTTCTTTATGGTGGGGAAAAGGCACAATGATAGATAAGGCTCAGTTAACGCAACAACAAAATGCGTCACCTTTATTTATCACCTTAGGAGAGTTAGAAGAAAAGCCTGATTTATCGCGTCTCAGCGAGGAGCAGATTAAGCATTATCAATCACGCTCAAGTTGGATAACCTCACGCCAATTATGCACCATGCTCAGCGACCATGGACGCCATTGTGAATTTACACTTTACCCCAATCAAAGCCATGGCAGCGTGATCCCTGACGCTATCAATAAAGCTCTGGATGTCACCGTTCAATAAACACGTAAAATGTGACGGGCTAATTAATGGGTTTTAACAAATCACTATAGAGTTTCGTTAGAATCCCATTTGCGGTGAATTCCCTACGGATCCACTGTGTCACGAGGCCCGTCGCAGAATGCTGAGTTGCTAATAACATGTGCGAGTCTTGCCGTGGGTTTTGGATCTGTTTTATGACCAACAGGCCATTCTTAACATGCTCTTTCACCATATAATCCGGCAAAAAACCAATCCCCTCACCTAAAATCTGACATTGGCACTTGGTATTGAAGTCAGGAACTTGTATCGCTTCTTGCCCATGCAATAGCCAACCAACCCGCTTATTAATGGTATGTGCTGTATCTTCTACCATGATATTAGGATATAAGCGCAACTGGCTTTCGGCGATAGGCTCAGGCATCAACGCTAATGGATGCGTTGCTGAAATGGCAAATTGCCAATGAATTGCCCCGATTTCCGTATAATCAATGCCTCCGCCATCCATCAAAGTACCTGGTGCACCAATCGCAATATCAGAGAGATTATTGATGATGGCATCCCATACCCCGTTATACACCTCAGTGGTCACTGTTATTTGGCAAGTCGGAAATTGTTTTTTAAGGATTTGCAGCAATTTTGCAGTGTGATAAGGCGTATATAGCAACTGATTAATACAAATACGCACCCGAGCTTCAATCCCCTGCTCAATAGAGTAAATACTCTTTTTGATCAGATGAAAGTTATTTAATAAATCCGTGGCTTTGCGGTAAAAGTAGTAACCCGCTTCTGTTAATTCAATATTCCGTGTATCACGAATAAATAGCACCACGTCTAAATAAGTTTCGATACGTTTAATGGTGTAACTAACCGCAGACGTGGTGATCCCCAACTCTTCTGCCGCCTTACTAAAACTGGCATATTTTGCAGCCGTTGTATATGTCAGTAAATTTTCTTCGGTAAATATTGAATTCATACTGGTGACCCGAAATTGGATAGAAAGAAATTAAAAAATTTATAATCAAAATAATTCGAGCTACAGAAAGGCAGAACATAGCGGGGTCACTAGCAACATCGATCACTGCGAGACTCAGATCTGTGAATACCGCCAACAACCCTGTCGCTTAAAGTAAGAAGAATATATGTGAATTATATTTAATAACCTATAGATATTGGTTGTTTATCAACCATTTTATTACGTTTAAAAGAAATCTTTTATCATACTGAGCCATTTATCAGAGCTGTCTTTTTTAGATGAATTAACTGCAAAGAAAGCCCATTAATTTATAATCAAAATAATTAATAACATTGAAATAAATACTAGAGCATCCCCTTAACAATCTCGCTGATCTCGATCAATTAATTCACATTTTTAACAGTTGCAAAACCTTTAGTTTGATGCTTATCACAAAACTGACTAAATCCTTTATTTCCTATCTGATTGACCAGTGAAATTGGATTATTTCGGTCATTTATTACGCAAAAAAGCTTAGAAATTGATGAAAAATTATGCTTTCGCGCACAAAAAAACGAAATTGTTGATTTTAATTCAATAATCAAGGCTGCTATTGATGAATGAATTTTAAATGGATTCTATTTATTTCAACAGCTTGCTATGCTTAATCCATCATAAAAATACCCATTCTTCTCATACATAATGCGGATTGGGTATTACATTTAAAATTGTCTTTATCTATTTTGGTTGTCGTCAATGAAATGCAGATAACCAAATAAGGGGAAAACCATGACATTAGAGCAAGAGTTTTTATCCGCAGCAGAACAAGGCAACCTAGCGTTATTGAAGCACTGCCTCGACAAAGGAGTGGACATCAATACTACCAACCGCCAAGGCCGGACAGCTATCGTGAATGCGAGTTTAAATAAACATTACGAATGCGTCACTTTCCTCATTAATGCCGGTGCGGATATTAATAAGCAAGACCAAACTTGCTTCAACCCCTTTTTGTTAAGTTGCTTGAATAATGACTTAACCCTATTACGTATCGTCCTTCCCGCTAAGCCCAATCTTGATTTATTAACTCGCTTTGGTGGTGTAGGGATCACCCCCGCCAGCGAAAAAGGCCATGTTGAAATCGTCCGTGAATTACTCGAAAAAACAGATATCAATGTGAATCACACCAACTTTGTCGGTTGGACGCCACTGCTTGAAGCCATCGTATTAAATGATGGCGGCGAAAAGCAGCAACAGATCGTCAAGCTGTTACTCGACCACGGCGCCAACCCACATATGACGGATAAATACGGTAAAACACCCTTAGAACTAGCACGCGAAAAAGGCTATCACGAAATTGCTGAATTACTAATCGCAGCGGGCGCATAGTGCATCACAAGGAGGCTTGTGAACAAGACCAAGATTCAAAGGCAACAACTGTTTGGGCTTTCGGCTGATGCGACATTTTTAAATTTATTCGATCAGCCTACATTTTCAGGACAAATAGAGCAAGTTTTTCGTAAAGCAATTAATATCTCTATTAATAATACGCTTTTTACTTTACTCAGTGCTGAATTAGATAATGCCCCTAACAGTTGTCGATTATTGAATAACGACTTATCTAAATTAAATTTAAAAGAAGGGGAATATATTTATTTCTGTAATAAAACACTGTATTTGGGTAAATATTATTTTATATCGTTTTCCTTTTGCCATCCATGGCAGCCCAATAATGTGTGTTTTATCCCAGAAAACATCAATAAAAAAACCTATTTATCCTTTTTAAATACACAAATAAGCGTAATCGATGTTTTGCTAAACAGAGAAGGACACTCTTTATTTCATTATCATGGAGATAATTTATTTTATTTAACCGCAGCAAAAAAATTAAATTCATTACGCATTGAACTGATTAATTTATTAAAGAAAAAAGACCATCAAAAATTGCCTGAAATGGTTAGGCAGTTTATTGGCCTAGGTATTGGTTTGACCCCATCTGGGGATGATTATTTGGTTGGATTAATGGCGTTTTTATTACTTAAACATCATCCAGCTCAATGTCTGCATCCGTTTTTTGAACAGGGTATTCGCCATGCTAAAGAGGCAACCACTAAAGTCAGTGCCATTACCTTAGAAAAAGCAGTAAACCGTCACTATCGAGAAAATTTGCTGCAACTACTACACATATTAGCGACTGCAAATACAAATGACGCCAAGCCTTATTCGCAGTTGCAAAAGATTTTAGATATCGGGTCAAGCTCAGGCAGCGACATGTTATTAGGCATTCGTGATGCACTGTACCTGACCCTCTACTTTGGAGAAAAGTATGTCGACTAAAGTTGTCATCAAAAAGAATACGTATTTTGATTCCGTATCACTGATGTCTATCTCCACTAAAGCCAATCAACTCGACAATGTTGAGCAGGCATTTGTGGCAATGGCAACAGAGATGAATAAAGGCGTGCTGAAAAATTTAGGGTTATTAACACCAGAATTAGAAGCGGCAAAAAATGGCGATTTAATGATTGTCATTAAAGGCGCCAGTGATGAAGCGAATGAGGCGACGCTTGTTGCCATTGAAGCGCTATTTAATAAGAAAAATCAAGGTGGGTCACAACACGAAGCCAAATATGCCACTCTCCATTCGGCACATAGCCATATTCCAGAAAGCAACTTAGCGGTCATTTCGGTTAATGGTCAGTTTGCTGCTCGTGAAGCCCGTATTGCTCTTGAAAATGACCTTAATGTCATGCTGTTCTCTGATAATGTCTCTATTGATGATGAGCTAGCCTTAAAACAGCTTGCTAGCCGTAAAGGATTATTGATGATGGGGCCAGACTGTGGAACCGCAATAATCAATGGCGCGGCTTTATGTTTTGGGAATAACGTTCGTCGCGGCAATATCGGTATTGTTGGCGCCTCCGGTACAGGCAGCCAAGAACTGAGTGTACGTATTCATGAGTTTGGCGCGGGCGTTTCACAACTGATCGGAACGGGAGGACGCGATCTGAGTGAAAAGATCGGCGGGATCATGATGATTGATGCCCTAAAAATGCTTGATGCTGATGAAGAAACTCACGTCATTGTGTTAATTTCTAAGCCACCAGCCGCCACCGTCGCTAAAAAAGTTTTAGCACAAGCCGAAAAATGCCATAAACCTGTGGTGGTCTGTTTCCTCGGTAATCAGCCAATCCCCGACGATAAGCCTGGCTTAAGCTTTGCTAAAAGCACCAAAGAGGCAGCATTGAAAGCGGTTTTACTCACCGGTATCAAAAAAGAACAACTGAATTTACACTCACTCAATTGGCCTCTCATTGAAGAAGTCAGGGCCAAACTATCACCAAAGCAAAAATACATTCGCGGTCTATTTTGTGGTGGCACCTTATGTGATGAAGCGATGTTTGCCGCTTTGGAAAAATATGATGATGTCTACAGTAATATCCAGCCAAACCCTGAATATCGCTTAAGCGATCTTAACCAGAGCATCGCACACACCTTCTTAGATTTTGGTGATGATGACTTCACCAATGGTAAACCCCATCCAATGATTGATCCGACCAACCGTATCGAACGACTACTGCAAGAGGCTCGTGACCCAGAAGTCGGCGTTATCGTTATGGATTTTGTGCTGGGATACGGCTCCCATGAAGATCCTGTTGGCGTGATGATCGATGCCATCAAAGCAGCAAAAGAGATTGCCAAACAAGAGGGTCGAGAGCTGGAAATCCTTGGTTATGTTCTCGGTACTGACCAAGACACTCCATCCATGGATGCCCAAGTGAAAATGCTCACCGATGCAGGTGTGATTTGGGCAAGTAGTAGCACCAACACCGGTTTGTTAGCCCGCGAATTTGTCTGGAAAGGGGAGAATGCGTAATGACTTCATTATTTAAACAGCCATTAAATGTGATTAACGTGGGCATCGAAATGTTCAGTGATGACCTTAAAAAGCAGCATGTTCCCGTCACGCACTTAGATTGGACGCCACCCGGGCAAGGCAATATTGCCGTGATCAACGCATTAGATAAAATTGAAAGTAATAGCGCATTACAAGAGAAAATTGCCGCTGCCAATGCGCAGGCCTTAGAACGCATTATTCAGTCACAACCTGTACTTGTTGGCTATGATCAAGCCATTAACGTCGTACCGGGGATGACTAAAAACACCATTTTACATGCTGGACCGCCTGTTGAATGGAAAGACATGTGTGGCGCAATGAAAGGCGCAGTGACTGGCGCACTGGTATTTGAAGGGCTAGCAAAAGATTTAGCAGATGCCGAACGCGTAGCCGCTTCTGGCGAGATTATTTTTTCCCCTTGTCATGAACACGACTGTGTTGGCTCTATGGCGGGTGTGACCTCTGCCTCAATGTTTATGCACATTGTCGAAAACAAAACCTATGGTAACCGCGCATTTACCAACCTCAGTGAGCAAATGGCAAAAATTTTACGCATGGGAGCCAACGACCAAAGTGTGATTGACCGCTTGAACTGGATGCGTGATGTTTTAGGCCCAATGCTACGTGATGCTATGAAGCTGGCCGGCGAAATCGACTTGCGTCTGATGTTGGCTCAAGCACTGCATATGGGGGATGAGTGCCATAACCGTAATAACGCAGGCACCACGCTGCTTATCCAAGCTCTGACCCCTTATATCATCCAAACGGATTTCTCAGTTGCTCAACAAAAAGACGTTTTTGATTTTGTCGCAAGCAGCGATTACTTCTCTGGCCCTACATGGATGGCGATGTGTAAAGCGGCGATGGATGCGGCTCATGGTATCGAATACAGCACCGTCGTTACCACCATGGCGCGTAATGGTTATGAATTCGGATTACGTATCAGTGGACTACCGGGTCAATGGTTTACAGGCCCTTCACAGCAAGTTATCGGCCCGATGTTTGCTGGCTATAAACCCGAAGATTCAGGCCTCGATATCGGTGATTCCGCCATTACCGAGACTTATGGTATTGGCGGATTCGCCATGGCAACCGCTCCTGCCATTGTCGCTTTGGTCGGAGGAACCGTTGAAGAGGCCATCGATTTCTCACGTCAAATGCGAGAGATCACATTAGGTGAAAACCCTAACGTCACGATCCCGCTGTTAGGTTTTATGGGGATCCCCACAGCCATTGATATTACCAAGGTTGCCGCCAGCGGTATCCTTCCGGTCATCAATACGGCCATCGCCCACAAAGACGCAGGTATCGGTATGATCGGGGCTGGTATTGTGCATCCCCCGTTCGACTGCTTTGAAAAAGCTATGTTGGCTTACGCCGAAAAATACGCCTAGTCGCCGATAATAAGCCCAACTTCGGTTGGGCAATTAATAATAATACGCTGTGATTCACCTGAGCAATAGGGTTTTTAATCATGACTGCCCCCGCAGTCTCTTCTTTGAAGGATACATTCCATGAGTGTAACGAAACTAAAGTGGAAACGTGGTGACTGGGCGGCCTACTTCGGGCTGATGACCAATAACTTAACCAATCTGCTCACTATGATGGGATTACTGATCTTTGTCGTCGGCATCCCTAAAGATCTTGTTTATGGACGTATTGCACCTGCATTTGGTTTTGCCGTATTGCTAGCGAGTATCAGCTATGCCTATTTTGGTCAGCAACTCGCCAAACAGACTGGGCGCGATGATGTCACCGCACTGCCTTCCGGCCCAAGCGCTCCCTCTATCTTTACCGTGACCTTTTTGGTCATCATGCCGGTTTACCAAACGACTCAAAATGCCGAGTTTGCGATTCAAATCGCACTGGTTTGGTGTTTTGTAGAATCGATGATCCTTGTCGGTGGCTCATTCCTCGGCGAAACTATCCGTAAAATGATCCCTCGCACCGTATTGCTCTCCTGTCTCTCTGGGTTAGGTTTGCTATTACTGGCAATGAACCCGATGTTACAGGCTTTTGAAGCGCCTACCGTTTCATTTATCGTATTACTGCTCATTTTTATCAACTGGTTTGGTAAAAAACCTATCTTTGCGCGTATTCCAACGGGGTTATTACTGCTTATTGCAGGAACTGTGCTGGCGTGGGTCTCTGGCTTACAAAGTCCTGAAGCCATTAAAGCCTCCGTTGCTTCATTTGGCTTTAACCCGCCCGGTATTCATATTGATAGCTTCTTACAGGGTCTACCACATGCCTTACCCTACTTGGCTTCAGCCGTACCATTAGGCTTAGCAAACTATATTTTCGACCTTGAAAATATTGAAAGCGCCCATGCCGCTGGCGATGAATACAATACCCGTAAAGTAATGTTAGCTAATGGATTATCCTCTACTGTAGGCTGTTTTATGGGTAACCCATTCCCTGTCACTGTCTATGTGGGTCATGCAGGTTGGAAAGCTATGGGAGCCAGTATCGGCTATACACTCGCCTCTGGTATTACCATGTTCATCGTACCGTTGTTCGGTCTAGGCGCTTTTATGTTAGCCATAATTCCGATGACGGCTATTGTGCCTATCCTAGTGTTTATAGGTGTTGTCACTGCTAACCAAGTGGTGCGAGAGACACCGAAAGTGGAAGTGCCTGTCATCTTTATCTGTCTGTTCCCTTGGATTGCCAACTGGGCACTGACCATGATGAACAGCATGATGGGGGCGGCGGGTACTTCTGCGGCACAAATCGGCACAGATGTCTTACTCAGTAAAGGTGTTTACTACCAAGGCTTAGTCCATCTCGGGAATGGTGCGCCATTAGCCAGTATGTTATGGGGCTGTATCGCTATCTTTGCCATTCTCAATCAGCCACTACGTGGGGCTATAACAGCCGCCGTAGGCGCGCTACTGGTATTCTTCGGTATTATCCACTCACCGATGGTAGGGATAGCACAAGGACCCGCCTTGATGTTTGTATACGCTTACCTCATGATGTCGGGCTTATTTGTGATGAAATACTTCTTAGATAAAGGGAAATCAATAGAAGCGCAACAACCTGAAACCGCTGAGAAAATCAGCAAATCAGTGTAATGCCATTAACCTCCGATCGTCGATGTGCTGAGCACATCGACTTATAGACTCTGTATCAGGATACAATAACAATGAAAGAACTCGTGGTTGTTGCCATCGGGGGCAACAGTATTATCAAAGATAACAACGGCCAATCGATTGAAGCTCAAGAAAAAGCGGTACAAGAGGTCGCTTCCCATGTCTGTGATATGCTTGAGGGTAATTACAATATTGTTCTGACTCACGGTAATGGCCCTCAAGTGGGATTAGATTTACGCCGTGCCGAAATCGCTCACACCGTTGAAGGGCTACCACTCACACCATTAGCAAACTGTGTCGCCGATACACAAGGTGGTATTGGCTATTTGATCCAGCAAGCCCTGACAAACGCCTTGGCAAAACGCCATCACCGCCAAGCGGTGACCATTGTGACTCAAGTTGAAGTCGATAAAAATGATCCTAATTTCCACTCACCGACCAAGCCTATCGGCGCATTTTTCAGCCTAGAACAAGCTGAGAAGTTAAAAAAAGCCAATCCCGACTGGCATTTTGTTGAAGATTCTGGTCGAGGTTACCGCCGTGTCGTCGCCTCACCGGCGCCTAAGAGTGTTATCGAATCAGCGGCTATTCGGACGCTCAGTGAAAATAACTATGTTGTTATTGCGGCTGGTGGCGGGGGGATCCCTGTTATTAAAAATACGAATGGCGGTTTCCAGAGTGTCGACGCCGTCATTGATAAAGATTTATCAACCACATTGCTAGCAAAAGAGTTAAAAGCCGATATTTTGATTATCACCACTGGCGTAGAGAAAGTGTGTATTCACTTTGGCAAACCTGAGCAACAAGCGCTTGGGGAGGCGACAACAACAGAGATGCTGCAATATATGCGTGAAGGGCATTTTCCAGCGGGAAGTATGTTACCCAAAATTGAAGCCAGCCTGTCATTTCTCGCCAATGGTGGCAAACGCGTGATCATTACAACGCCTGAGAGATTGCCACAAGCCTTACGCGGTGAAACTGGCACGCACATTGTTCAAGGTTAGCCCCACACGATTGCAGGTTACGCCGAGTAACTTGCAACCCTCTCATTAAGGAGTTTTTATGCCATCCAACAGAAGAGAGTTTCTTTCAACGAGTGCAAAACTGGCAGCCACCTGCACGCTATTTGGAGCGATATCCGGTATTGCTGCCGCAGATAATGGCCCCACCTCATTAAATAGCACGACCACCATTAAAGATGATCACTACTATCTTGATGATGTGTTACTGGAAACAGGCTTTCGTTACCGTGATGCGAGCGTGATTGGCACCAAAACGGCCCTACACACCCTTGAAATTAAAAATGGAAAAATTGCAGCACTTCTCGCGAATAAACAGCATATTGATAAGCAATTAGCAGCCTATAGTGCAGATGGTAAACTCATGCTACCCGCTTTTCGTGATATGCACATTCACTTGGATAAAACCTTTTATGGTGGACCTTGGCAAGCTCCCGAATCACGAGAAGGTAAAACTATCCTTGATATGATAGCGCTTGAGCAAAAGTTGTTGCCGGAATTACAGCCGTATACTCAAGAGCGCGCACATGCGCTTATCAAGCTGATCCAATCCAAAGGATCAACGATAGCCCGCAGTCATTGTAATATTGAACCCGTTTCCGGTCTTAAGAACCTTGAAGCGCTCACTCAAGTTCTTGATCAGCACCAGCAAGACCTAACTTGTGAAATTGTTGCCTTTCCTCAACATGGGTTATTGTTATCCAAAGCAGAGCCATTAATGCGAGAGGCAATGCAGGCAGGGGCGCACTATGTGGGTGGACTTGATCCCACGAACGTTGATGGCGCAATGGAAAAATCGCTCGATACCATGTTCCAGATAGCGCTAGATTATAATAAAGGGGTTGATATTCATTTGCATGAAACAAGCCCAGCTGGTCGCGCAGCTATCGACTATATGATTGATACCGTCGATAAAAACCGCACTCTTCGTGGTAAAGTGACTATTAGCCATGCTTTTGCTCTTGCAACACTGACACCTGAGCAGGCACAAGAAACCGCACAACGACTCGCCGAACAACACATAACTATCGCCACCACAGTGCCTATTGGCACCTTACATATGCCACTAAAAACACTCAATGAAAACGGTGTCTTTGTGATGTCTGGAACCGATAGCGTGGTTGATCATTGGTCGCCATTTGGCCTCGGTGATATGTTAGAAAAAGCGAATTTATATGCCCAGCTCTATACCCGCCCCGATGAACTATCCCTATCACGTTCACTGGCAATTGCCACCGGTAATAAGTTGCCATTAGATGACAAAGGCAAACAAGTGTGGCCATTAGTTGGGGATGATGCCAGCTTTGTACTTATCGATGCATCCTGCTCCGCAGAGGCGGTCGCCCGAATTTCGCCAAGGCAAGCCAGTTTCCACAAAGGGAGCTTAGCGTCAGGCGCGATTAAAAAACAAATAAGCTAATTTAAGATGCTATCATCTTTACTCTTAAAAAGAGAGTTTCGTATATGCGGCTCTCTTTTTATTCTTGTATTATGTTAACCCTATTTTAAATCTATTTTTTATTTATCTTTCGGCTACGATAAATATGTGTAGTGTAACTGATACCAGATATTGAATCCCCTTGTTTATCTAGTCACTAAATTATTTCATCCTATCTGCAATCCCTTTTGTACTCACAAAAATACTATTTTGGTAGTAATCCTATTATCAGGTTTCTTTTAATTATTATAATTCACACCTCTAATTTCCAATGAGCACTACTACTATGCAAGATAATATTCAATTACCTGAAAAATTAATAAAAGCATTTCCTACAAGAGACTTACAGTTAACCCCACTAAAAGGGGATGGTGGCATAATACGCTTAATTTTTCTTGTTCTCGTTCTTATCGGTTTAACCGTTTTTGTTGCTTTTCAATTACCTGGTATCGCGTATGACTATAAAATTGGTCAAAATGCGGTTCCTGTTAATGCCAATATAAATGGCTCTTGTAGATCAAGTTTGATGGTTATTACCCATTGTAATGTTAAGGTGACATACCGCGGCCACACTGTTTCACATAGCTTTGGTTTCCTAGGAACTTCACGAAATGTTGCCGTGCAACCAATCGCCGATGCCAATGATCTATCACGCTTAACGGTTGATGTGGCTGTCGAAAATGTGATGCTCCGCTTTGTAACTACAATTATTATCATCGCATTATTAATTTTTAGCCTTGTATTTATTATTTACCGCTACATAGCGAACAATAAGATCAGAAAAGTATTATTATCTAGCGGCAAAATGCCACTAAAACTTATCGCTGTTCCTGCCAAAGTTGTTAATTCTAACCGCCTATTGATGGTTTCTTATAAATTCAATTTAGATGGTAAAAAAATATCGACTGGCTATTCAGGCAATAAAAAAACATCCCCTATAGTCTTCGAAGAAAATGGCAAAAAATATGCTTTAGCCGTTTGTGAACCGCAAAAAAACATTCCTTATATATTGGATTTATCATTAAAAAGAATTCAAGCCACTCCGGAAGAAGTGCAACACTTTCATCTCGCATTACAGGAAGAAGGGCTAATTTAATCTCTTTATTACCCAGTTGGGCCTAGATAGGCCCAACTCACTTAGTACTCAGAATTATTTTAAATCAGGGAAAAAGACTCGTCTAATCGCCAATTCAACACCACGAACTTCCGCTAATCCTTTTAAACGCCCAATCGCAGAATAACCTGGATTCGTTTTCTTTTGCAGATCATCCAACATTTGATGCCCATGATCAGGACGCATTGGTATGCGGCGCATATTACCGACTTTTTGGCGACGATCTTCTTCCGCCAAAATTGCTTTAACCACGGCAAACATATCCACATCGCCCCCTAAATGCGCTGCTTCATGGAACGTTTTTGGATTGTCTTCACGGCACGTCGAGCGCAAGTGTGTAAAATGAATACGATCACCGAATTGCTCAATCATTTTGACTAAATCATTATCGCTTCTCACGCCGTAAGAGCCTGTACACATAGTGAAACCGTTGTGAAGGCTATCCACCGTCTCTTTTAGCCATTGCATATCTTCAATCGTTGAAACAATCCGCGGTAAACCTAAAATAGGCCGCGGTGGATCGTCAGGATGAACGGCCATTTTCACGCCAACCTCTTCTGCTACGGGGATAATGGCTCGTAAAAAATAGGCCATATTCTCACGCAACTTAGCCTTATCAATGCCTGCATAAGTTTGTAAATGTGCTTTGAATTGTTCAAGGGTATAGCCTTCTTCTGCTCCCGGCAGGCCCGCAATAATATTACCAATCAATTTATCCTTATCGGCTTGGCTCATTGCTTCATAATAAGCTTTGGCTTGAATAAGCTCTTCAGCCGTGTAATCTTGCTCAGCCCCCCTCGCGCTGTAACAAATACAGTTCGAAAGCGGCAAACGCTATCTGATCAAAACGTAATGCCTTCGAACCATCAGGTAATTCGTATTCCAAATCAGTTCGTGTCCAATCCAGTACGGGCATAAAGTTGTAACACACCGTATCAATACCGCATGCAGCGAGGTTACGAATCGATTGCTGGTAATTAGCGATATGCTGTTCATAATCACCACGATGTATTTTGATCTCTTCATGAACAGGAATACTTTCTACCACTGACCAGACAAGGCCTTTAGCTTCGATTTCCGCCTTGCGTTTTTCTATCTCTTCGATAGTCCATACTTGCCCATTTGGGATGTGGTGCAAAGCCGTTACCACCCCTGTCGCCCCTGCTTGGCGAATATCACTCAAAGAAACAGGGTCGTTAGGACCATACCAGCGCCATGTTTGTTCCATATTACTCACCTCAATATGTGGGCACAGACAAGTGCCCTAAAAATTACTGTGTAACAGTTTCTTCAATCGGAGTTTTAACGATGAAGAAGTAAGCTAATGCACCCGCGAAGGTCACCATTGAGCAAACAATGAGCGCCCAGTTAAATGAACCGGTTGTATCTAATACCCAACCTGTAACAATCGGTTGCGAATGAATGCGAAACAAAAGCTACCAAAGTTCTGAATACTGCTTACGGAAGCGACCATTTTGCTTGGTGTCACCACTTGCACGAGTCCCCAGCAAGAAGTGCCCGCAAAATGCACAAAGAATAGCGCCAAGCTGATAAAAGCGACTGCCATCGCGGTAGATGTCGATTGCACGACCAATAAAGTGCAAGCCGCTGAGCAAATCAGCCCTAAGCAGATAAGGATTTTCCGGCTATTCATCAATGAATAACCTTTTTTCGCCAGTCGGTCTGCCACCATGCCATTGACCAGCATCCCTAGCGAACCGAATAAAAATGGAATAGCGGCGACCCACCCCGTATTGGCCAAGCTCAACCCACGTTCGGCCTGTAAATAGCCTGGTAACCATGCAAGGTATAACCAGCCGGTATAGTTCACGCCACTGAAGCCCAAAATCATGCCCCAAACTGTACGTTTCTTAAACAGAGCACCCCACTCTTTCAATGTCACTTTCTGTTTTGGCTGCTCCTCACGACCTGAGTTGAGGATATTTCAAATCCTCTTCAGAGAGCTTTAATGATTCACGGTTACGGTAGTAAGCATACCAACACACCCCGATTAAAATTCCAGCCACACCAATGATGATAAACATCATTCGCCAGCCAAACGCTAACATGAGAGCCACAAGGATAGGTGGCGCAAACGCCTGCCCAATTGTGGTCGAGGAGTTGAATATCCCCGATGGGAATGCCGCGCTCTTTGGCATTAAACCAATCATTCACCACTTTAACGCCACTTGGGCATAAAGGGAGCTTCGCCGACCCCAAGGCCGATACGCAGCGCAATAAATTGCCAGAAGTTTTGGATCAACCCTGCCATACCTTGCATCGTTGACCAGAAAATTAATCCTGCTCCTAACACAATACGTGGGCCAAACCTATCGAGTAGTAAACCAGAAGGAAGCTGTGAGATACCGTAAGATAATGAAAAAGCGGATAACAAAACACCAAATTGAGTTGCTGAAAGCCCCTAAATCAGCTCGGATAGCTTCGTTAGCGGACCGAAAGAGAGCCTCGGTCAAGAAAGTTAATGATCCCAGCTAGAAACAGCAGCAGTAACGAGATCCGTTGAATTTTCTTAATCCTGGCGGTTTTTGCAATATTATCGGGTGTTATGTCAGATGCTGAACTCTGCATAGTTACATCCTCAAAAAGTAATTATAGTTGTCATGTGACCTGAATGACTGATGGCTTTATTGTCAGGTGGTCAGGCCGGTATTATAGTTATTGAATTGAGAAAAAATTAACTTGATATGGCTCACAGATCTGTTTTTTTGTGATTCAGATTAGCAGTCAATCAGGATTAAAGCGTATGATATGTGCCGATATGGATGAGCATACCGAGGAATTAACATGGCATTAGCCCCACTGAAAGTTGAACGATTATACCGCCAGATCTCAAACCTTATTATTGAGTGTATAAAACGTGGCGATTTCAACGCAGGAGAGCCGTTGCCTTCTGAACGAGAACTGGCAAAACAGATGGAAGTCAGCCGATCATCCATCCGAGAAGCTTTTATTGCACTGGAAATGACAGGTTGGATTGAAATTCGGGTTGGTAATGGGGGTCTATGTGGCAAATCCGTTACCGCAGTTTGAGCCCAAAAAAGAGGCGGTCAGTACAGCAACAGAAAAAGATGAAACAGAATTTAGCTTACGCGATTTATTGAAGGCGAGGCAATCTTTCGAAACCATGATTGCAGAACTTGCTGCCCGCAATGCAACTGATGAACAATGTGCTGAATTACAAGAGATTATGAAAGATCTCATCAAACAAAAAGATAATGATGAAAACTTTTTGCGCGAGGATAAACGCTTCCATTTGTTAATCAGTGAAATGACAGGCAACGAAGTATTACACAGCATGATGGAACACTTATGGGATATGCGACAATCAACACGCTTTATTCGCATGGAGTCACACTATGCGGATATTGATTTACCCAAAACCATGAATGAAGACCATCAATTAATTGTGAATGCAATTTTGAATAGAAACCCTAAAGAAGCCGCTAAATGCATGCATAACCATTTACAACATGTCTATGAGTGCTTCTTCAATATTGAATGATGCTCTACCCCATAGGTATATGGGGTAGAAAACACATCACTTAATGGCCGATGCTACGGTCACGGCGAATTTTACGCTCCTCATAGAAGGCGACTACCGCTAGCATCACAATACCTACAGCGGTTGCGGCAAATAACAGATAGAAAGTATCTGACCAACCATGAAACGTGAAGCCCCCCACTGAGATACCTTTCCCTGTTGGATCAGCGATACGAGACACTAACACTTTTGCCATTCCATCGCCAAACAGATAACCAAAGAAGCCTGGAATGGAGTTCACTACCGCGGTTGCACATTTTGGCGCAAAGCCAATGATAGAGATGCCGATTAAGATCACAGGGCCAAAAATAAAGAATCCTTCAAAGAACAATGCAATATAAATGCCCCATACGCTGGACATATTTTGATAAGCGATTAATGGGAAAATCACTGAAATCATACATAACATACCGAGTAATGCGCGGCGACCGCCCATTTTATCGGACACATAACCCCAAGTGAGTGATCCTAGAAATCCGCCTAATTCTAATGCCGTAATCGTACCTATCGCGGAAATATCATCCCAATCAAGCGCCATTTTGACATATGCCACACTCCAGTTATCAACACCAATACGGATGGTATAGACACAAAGGTTGGCAAAACATAAAAACCAAACCGCCGGATTTTTCAGCACATATTTCACAAAAATTTCAGATTTTGACATACTCTCCGCGGCGGTATCATCTTTGGAGATTGGTTCATCAAAAATCTCTTCTGGCGTATTCCACCCTAACTCAGACGGATCATCTTTACCGAAGAACATCCCAAATGTAGCAATAACCCCAGCAAAAAGAATTGGGAAAATAAACATTCCTGCCACATTGCCATTAAAGGCATATTCCATACCAAATAATGCAATCGGCCCAGCTAAAATTGCCCCGATATTATGTGACGCATTCCACCAAGAGATAAAACGGCCTCGATTTTTTCTTGGCGTCCAACGGTTTATGGTTGAATTAGAGCAAGGGCCGCCCGGCGCTTGAAATAGACCCGTTAGCGCCCATAAGAAAATAAAGATCCCGAGAGAATGCCCTGACGAAAGTAAAAACATCCCGATAGCAAATGAAGAGGCACACGAGAGCATTAATAAGAAACTGAGTATTTTCTTGGTATTTTTACCGTCAATATAATACGAGAGTAATACACGGCCTAGACTGTATGTAATAGAGAACCCAAAGCCAACTGTGCCTAAATCACTTAATGTAAAACTGGTTTGTTCAATAATAAATGGGGTTGCTGCTTTGAAATTATAGCGAAGAAAATAGATCCCTGTATAAGCCAAACACATCACGATGAATGGCTCCATAAACTTTCTTAACCATAAATCACGTTGTACAGAGAGGGATATTTTTCCTGCCGGTAGCCTTTTAATATCAAAAAACGAAAATTTAGAACTCATATTATTGACCTTTTACTAATTTTATTATTTTAATCTCTAAATGAGGCGAGTTGCTGATATACCCCAGGGCTAGATGCCAACACATAATTCCCTTTTAACAAGAAATCGTCCTTTTCTTTATAGTTATTCATGACACCGCCAGCTTCTTGAATTAACAATAAGCCCGCAAGGCAATCCCATGAATTTAAATGAGGTTCGTAATAACCAATTAATTTCCCAGCCGCCACATAAGCCAACATTAATGCGGCAGAGCCATTGCGTATAAACATTCCTTTTGCGTGGAGCAATTTATCGAGAAAAGGAATAATGTATTCAGGCGATAGACGCGTTGAAATACCAACGCCAAATAAACCTTTATTCAGGGATTGAACAGCATTAACTTGGATAGGTGATTGGTTTAAATAAGCGCCATGACCCGCCATTGCATGAAACAACTCCTCCTGTACGGGATCATACACAACCGCAATTTGTGTATTTTGTTGTTCATCCAAGAGGGCTATCGAAATACACCAAGAAGGCAATCCAAAAATAAATGCACTTGTGCCATCAATAGGATCAACAACCCAAGTATATTGCGATGCGCCTTGTGTATAACCCCCTTCTTCACCAAATAGAGCATCGAGGGGGTATTGCTGATGAATTTTCTCACGAATAAATTGTTCCGTATTTTTATCCGCAATAGTGACTAAATCCTGCCCATCCTCTTTTTTCTTTTCAATATTTAATTGGTTTCGGTCATGATAGTAAGATACGGCTAATTTGCCGGCTTCAATAACGACTTGTTGAATAAATGTATATCTCGCTGAAATCGCATTCATCCCCATCTCCAGATAATGAAATTAATGTTTCGAAATATATATTTAACGAATCGTACATTCTGTGATCGATTTCATGAGATGATGATTTAATGTAATTTTTATTTTATAAAATATATTTTATTGTTAATAACTTATTGTTGTAAAAAGAACATAAATAAAATTATCAAATTAACCCCATTATTTTTCGTTTTCTATTTTTTGTTTTTTTAAAACAAATTTTTCATAATCAGCCAAAAAACAAATCTTTTTATGATGACTCAATACCGATTTTAAGCGATAACGCTAACGAGCCTTTTGTTAATGGCTCACCTAAGTACCACTGGTTTTTGGATTTGCCATGAGATTATCTTTAACTGGCTAAATCAGATTTATTTTGTGATATGTTGTTTTGAGAAAATACTCATCGATGGCTATTTTTCAATATAAACACAAAGACGTTTGTATTAATAGAATAAACAGATGGTCTAATATTATGTGAATTTAACATTGAGCAGTAAACAGAATTACTGTTAAAGATGTTGTATATAGAACAAGTACGATTACCACGGATATGACCTGAACATCCTTGTTATCAGGTCATGATGTAAAAATAATTTCAGGTCTTCGTTTGAGAAAGGTAATCAACAATATCCTGTAATCGATGCCATTTTACCCAGATATTATCGTTTAATCGTTGGCCAGTGTAATCTTCAATGGCGGTGATTAGCTCAAGCATTTCCAATGAATCAATATGTAGATCTAAAATTAAGGTCGAATCCATCGTAATGGGTTTATGGATCCCCGAATAGGCACGGATCGCTTTTATTTGCTCCGTCAGCCATGTTTGATGAATTAAATTATCTGTACTCATGACCCATTCCCTAATTTAAATCGCTGATCATCGCCGATATAACGTTTTTTCTGTGACAAATCTCTAGCCTGCCCACCTGACGTCGTATATACCCGATTATCCGTATTCACCTGCCAACGATATTTTTTCTTCGTCACATCGCTATCTGCTTTTTTCTCTGTGGTTTCAGTATCATGAATAGGCAGTGCTCCAACCGGTTCGGCACTCTCTTTTTCAATAACGACTGTTGCCGTTGGCTGCTCTTCCACAACCTGTGCCACCTTAGCGTGATAAATCCCACTTGCATGGCTGCTCAACGGAAAACTTGCTTTCGATTGAACAGCCGGTTTCTCTTTATCATCTAGTGATTGTTGTGTATCTAACTGGCGCGTAGCTTGTTCAGCCGCTAATGACGTGTCTTTCAGCACCATGGCAGAGCGATTTGCCACATCCAGCATATTGCTTAATTCAGTTGCCACTTGCTTTGCCGCATCCACTAAATGTGAATGGCTATTCGGTTGTATCTGAGCATCAAACAGATGATCTGTCTGTTGAGTCACTTGCTCTTCTAACGACTGAGAGTCGATTCCATCTACTGCTCTTTGTCGTTGTGCTGCAATGAGCTGTTGATCGGTCGGTTTTGCACTCTCAACCTTGGAATCACTCGCGCTATACTGCAACCTGCCTACAGGGTTTGTGCTTTGGTTAAATCCCCCGCTGGTGATCACAAATGGGGCAGTTTGTTGTGTATTTGGTAACCATTTACCATCCATTGTGCGTGTATACCCCCCCATTTGATGGCGAGGAGGAAGTTCAGGAGCCTCTTTTTCTTGATTGGATTGCAGCAGAATCGCCTCATTGACCCCTGTTTGTGGCTCAGTGCTCTCTGATGTTTCACCACTCGATTTATCTTTTAACGCTGGCTGGTGAGAGGCGCTATCATCAACTTGAGTGGCGTTATTTGGCGGTGTCGGGCTATCCTGTTTTACAATTTTCCCGTCACCGCTGAGCTGAACATGCAATTCAGTTCGGTAGGTTGTTCGGGTTTCCGCCGCTGGTGTCGCGGTTTTTTGCGCTATCGTCTTACTCGGCGCCGCCTGAAAAAGAGGCCGCGCTGTCAATATTTACCGTCGTTGCCACACTACCATAACGACTCGGTGTATCGGACACCTTACAAATACAGTGAGGGCAAGCATAATTATTAGTTATATAATAATTATTGATGATCGGCGCTGACGTTTGGCTACTGGTTTGATATGGCACACCATCCACATCATCTGACTGCTGTGGGGCAGCAGAAGAGAGTGGTATCTTTCGTGGAGTTGCCGATGGTTTTTCTGGCGTTTTTTGTTCAGATGACTGTGCAACTTTTGGATCCGTCGGTACATTCAAACGGATTGTCTCAATATGTTCCTCTAGGGCACGAAATCCTTGTTCTAAGCAGGCATTTTTATCCTCCCACAGATTGTGTTTTTGATAAGATTGAATGGCGTTATCAAACCGTGCCGTTTTGCCTTGTAGCAATGAACTTGTTAAAAAATGGTCGACCAGTGTTTTATCATCAACGAATTGTTCTGGGGAAAGTCCCACCATCGATTTCAGTTGACTATCGGTATACGTTTCATTCAGCTTCGCCTTAATAGCCGGTATAACATACTCAGATAAAAACCGTTGTTGAAGAGTATGTGCCTGATTAGGCAACTTCGCTAAGATATTCTGTAACTCTTTACTTAGCGCTTTGCTTGCTACTTCTTTTGACGCTTCGGATGCCGTGGAGATCGTTTTTGCAACATGCTTTATTAATGCAGGCGTAATTTCCTCTTTATTTAATAGTGAAAAAGAAGTTAATACCGCATTAATATTATTGTTATCTCCTTGTAAGAGATGATTAACCATATCTGGGGTTATGTTACTATTTAATACCTCATTGCCTAACATCTCACATATTTTATTCGCTTTCACATCGTTCAACTGTCGATGTAACGCAATGCTGTCAGCCTGAATGGCAATAGTTTTTTCCGATTGTATAGGCAATATTTCAGTTGTGCTAGAAACATTCCCAATATAATTTGCCATTGAGGTATCTTGCCTAGCGATACCCACGCTTTGAGTAGAGCGAATATCGATATGATGATTTAAAGCCGTTGATAAATTTGGTTGCATAAAATATTGCTCTTCATTGTATTTTTATCATTAAATATCTGAAAGCAATGAGATATAATATTTACTATATCTCATTTAAATAATAGAAAGTTAAAACCAATTAGGTATTGGCAAAACCAGCATTATATTGAAATAGGTCTTTTAAGAGTTGAATTAACAACTGAGTCAATGTTTCAAAGTGGCTATTATCTTGGCGAAAGGTTTCCAATAAACGCGATACGCTATTATTAACTGCATTCTTTTTACTATCTATCGCCGTTTGCATACTTTGGAAAGTTTGCACCATCATCTCCTCCCCTCCACCCTCCTCCTTTTTGCGAATAATCATAGTTATTGGATGTACTATTTCATAGATATCTTTAATAGGCTGCATATCGGGGTAAATATAGATGACACCATCTATCTCTTTAACTAAAAAACCTTGCCCATTCAATTTTTTTTGCCAAAATTCTAACATGCCAGGTTTGCTATCAAAGCGAGCCATTGGCTTAATTGCATTGTTAACATTATCTATGCTTAAATCGTGGTTCCAAAAATTTCGACTGTGATCATAAGTATAATCCTCCAAACTCTTATTAAGTGAATCAAAAAACTTTTCCTTATCAAACTGAATATAACCATTACTGCCACTATGTAAATGCTGGCTAATCGACCCTAACCCTTTATTGACCTTCTCCATAAACTGCGTTGCCGCTTTGGTAATTTCACCAAAATTTTTCTGATAATCTGAATTAACATCTTTAATCACATTAAAAATGCCGGTTATATGCGAACGACCATCTTGAGCAACCTCTGCTGCAATTTTAGTGGAAGCACTATTATAGAAATCTGTGGTGTTTTTTAATTCACGTTCAACTAAACGAGATTTCGTCTTAATCTCTTCCAAGGTTTCTTGCCTATCAGTGTATTGATAAACTTTCTCCGGTACGTGCATACCATAATATTTTAAGGCGGCTTCAGCTTGTTCTTCTGGGTTAGCTACTCTATCTGCCACAAAACTGCCCCCCAAAAGGGAGGGCATCAAATGGTTATCTACTGTGGTTATGTTAGTTGACGTTATTATGCGGTTAAACTGTGGTGCCGTTGGACTAATCTCAGTCATGTTCATCAACTTAGCCCCTCGTCGCAACCGCTTGGAAAGTTCTGATCTGCCCTTCAATAACTTCTTTAAGGATATCGAAGACTTTTTTCATCAGATCCAAGACAGTATCGATTTGCTTCTCTTTATCGCTGGCGATAGAGCGTGCGGTGTCACCGATATCTTGCAAGACCATTTTTTGTGCTTCCAACGCCTTCACATCCATTTGAATGGCAGAAGTGACCAACTGACCTGCGTTATCAGATAGTCGGGTGACACTTTCAATAATGCTAGATTTCTTTTGCGTTTGATGAGTGATTTTATCCAGTTTTGTTTGGTGCTCATCCGCTTTTAGTTGGCTACGTCTTCCGGCATCTTGATGACGTAAGCTTGCCAAATCATTTTGCTGATTGAGGGCCTTATTGTTTGTTTTGATGGTGGATGCACGACTCAATTCAATCGAATCCTGCGCGCTCGAAGCATGTTGATTCCTCGCCACCCCATGAACATTAATAGCTTTGGTTTGTTTCACTAATTGCTTAGTTTGTAATGCCGCCCCCGCAAGCGTTACGCCCAGAGAAACCGCAAATCCCATCAATGCTCCTTCAAATGCTTTTTTTACCCTCTTGAATCGTTGTATCTGCTGCACTTTGCACCATTTGCGTTTTTAGCTTTAAAAAATCCGCTTGTAGTTGGCGATCAACGGTATTAATAATCGATTTAATCTGGCTCAGTAGGTTACGTAGCTCCATTAAAATATCGCTACTCATAATGCCGATAAATTGGCTCTCTTTTATTGCGTCAAGTGACTGAATACCAGGTTTTACATCCTCACTATTTGCTTGAGCCACTTGTACATCTTTAATTGCCGAGGCTGCCAGCATTAAATTAACCCCTTGAGATAATTGCTTGATCTCGCTTTCGTCCAAATTAGCGATTGTTGGGAACATTTTTTCCAACTTGCTATTTTCTTCCGTTATCACTTCTCTGACGGCTTTTTCAACTTTGATTGCTGTGACGGCAATATGCTCCTGAAGGTTTGCATAAGCCGATGAAAATCCGCCTATGACTTTCGAGGTCTCTTCAAGCTCGGCCTTGTTCATGTTTTTCACTTCAAACAGGAGCGATGGACTAACCGTCGTTTGCTCAGGGAGCTTTAATAACGGCTTATCTTGCGTTCGTGGCACAGTAATATCGACAGCATCTTTGATGGACACTTGCTGTGCTGGTGCTTGCGTTGACATCGTTTGAGTTTCGCTACCGGTTAAAGTAGTCAGCCCCTCAAGATTGCCTAACTTTTGGGTTGGAATAGAAAACGGCGTTGGTGAGGAAATAGTCGTCATAATAGAGTTCCTTAATGAAAATTAGGCATAATTAGAGAGATTGATTGAATTGGCTTTACGCTCATTTGATTGTTTCAATGATGTCAACGTGTCAGTAAATAGGTTATTAAACACCTCATATTGTTTTGACAGCATCTTAATCAGAGACTCAAGCAACTCATCGAGGACTTTAATGATTTCATCATTCATCATCATTTTGGCGAATAACGTCTTAAGCTCTCGTAGTTGCGCGGCTCCTTCTAAGCGTAATGCTCCAACAGTCACCGCACTTGTCACTGACATTGCAACGCCAGCCCCTTTCGCACCAACTTCGACACGTGACGCTAATAGGCTCTGTTTGCCCAGTTTTTTCCCTGTATCAACGATATCAGCAACATCATCAACCTGATCAGCGACTTTATCGACCACTTTCACCGTATCTTGGATGCTATCTGCTTGCTGATGCACCTTATCAACGGTTTTCACGGCATCCTTAATACCGTCTGCTTGTTCATTCACCTGATTAACCGTTTTCACTGCATGCTTAGCGCTGTCTGCCTGTTCATGTAACTTGTCGACCGCTTTTGCAGTATCTTTGATGCTATCAGCCTGCTCATGCGTCCTATCAACGGCTTTTGCGATATTTTTAATATCACGAGCCTTCTTCACGACCTGATTGGCTGTTTTAACGGTACTTTGTAACTCTTCCGCCGCATCGGCTAATTTAGTAAATTTCGTTAATACCACCATGTCATCCGCGGCTTTGCCTAACGTTTTAATTTTACTGAGCAGGTTTTTAACGAGATTGACGATCGTATTTGCCATCGCCTTTAATGTGCTTTTCACGACAGTTTTCAGCGTATTGGCCGCAATTTTGACGACCGTTTTTACGGTATTGGCGATGTTTTTCACAAAAGAGGACATAGAAACCAAAGAGAGCGCCAGAAAAGCAACGGCTGCGACAACCATGCCAACAATGCTACCTATCTTTTTCGCCTCTTCGGCAGACATCCCAAACGATATCAACATATCCGTGACAACATTTGAAATTTCCGTCGCTAACATCTGCATTAAACTTGCATTACCCGTCTCTTCCAACACGATATCAGTGACAGAAATGGCGATACCGATTGCGGCAACGGCGAGGGTTAATGGTGCAGCCGCGCCGAATGTTGCGACTGTCGCAATAACAGAAACCGCTAACATGACGTAGCTAAAAATCTTACTGGCGCACGATGCGGCTTTATTGGCAGCATCTGCTTTACGCTGAGCCTCTTCGGCTTCTTTGGCTTTTTTCTCTGAATCTTTACGAGAGGCTTCGCTGATCTTAGCCATCACCTCTTCTTGCTCTTTCATATTGCGGATAGAGTCTTCATTCATCGCTTTTTTCAGCGATGCGGTTAACATGGTCAATAGAGCAAGCGTGTTTTCCCATTTTTCGCCGTCGACTTCGACAGGGCGCGGTGCATTTTGGATAAATTTATTTAAAACGTCGCGATCACTATTAGCAACCACAGCAAGTTTTTCTGCTGTCGAATACGCGGCCTTAAGATTGCTTTCAATCGTAGATAGTTTTAATTCTAAATCAGCAAGTTGGGTATTACTTTGCGCAAGCTGAGTCGTTAATTGCCCCCCCTGCTGTTTAAGCTCATTCACTTCCGTTGTTAGCTGTTCAATTAACTGAGTCAGTTTTTGCGCATCTTGCTTGTCATCGGCTGTTTTAGGGGGTTTTGGTATCCCACTTAAACTCGCTTTAGCAAAATCGAGTGCGTTCGTTTTACTGGCTAACGCCTGCTTATTTTCATTCAGTCGATTTTGCTGCTGAGTCTGTGTTTTCGTTAGCTCCTCTAACTCATTTTTGGTATTAGTATGGTCAACGCGAATAGCATTCACATCTTTTTCAGCTTGCTGTAGTTTTTCTGTATTTTTTACAAATGAATCTAATAACGCATCGCCATGTTGCCTCAGCGCATCGGATTCAATATTTAACTGATGCAGTTGATTACGTAATTCATTGATATTATTCTCACCTAATATCTTACGTATCGATGAGAAAGCCTCCATCATTGACGCTCTTGCATTCACGCCTTTTTTCGGCTCTTGCAGTTGCGGCTGGCTTTCTAATTTACTGCGTTTCACTTGTTCATTTGATGTTAATTCTTCGCATGCGGTCTCCATACTTAACATCGCTTTGGCGATGTTATCCCCCATTTCTAATGGATTAACACCTTGCTGAAAGGCTTTGACTAGGCCTATCCTGTCAGATGTTATATTGGTGATTGCTGCCATATTGTTTCCTCTACTTTATTGAAGAGTCTTTCTGCACTGAATCAGTCTTTTCAAGATTCTTTTTCAATGCATTAAGGTAAGCCTGAGATTTGGCTTTTAACTCACTATCGGTACTGCTATTACAAACATTTTCGAAACAGTGCAGTGCTGCACTGCTTTTTTTAAGCATCAAATTACATTGGCCAGCATGAAATAAAGGACGATAGTCATCCTTAGCCAATACAAAAGCTAATGCATAAAGTTCAGCGGCCTTTTCATAACGTTTAGTTAATTGGTAAACAGCGGCAAGCCCCATCACATAGTCGGTATTATAAAAATCATAAATACTCAAAAAGCGAAAAAAGGTTTCTGCTTCTTTTAATTTTCCTTGTTGATAAAACTCATAAGCGTAGGCATAGATGCCATCCATCATCTCTTGTGAAATACCATGAATATCTTTATAAGTTGCCCCAGACATTAATGCCGACGTAACATCATTAAGCAATTCATCCATATCTATAGACTGTTTTTCTTTGTTACTCATATATTCACCTTATAAAAATGTAGGATATATGACGCAATATCATTAATAATTGCATCATAATTATTCAAAACTGAATTTTCTTATAAAAAACGATATTATCGACAAATGGTTAATTTAACTGTCTTTATCTTCCTGAATGATTCTGCTCTCATTTATTAGTTTCATTGATTCTTCATCGAGATCTATTCCCATCTTTTCTAATTCAATGCGAATTAACCAATTAATGATCCGCATTACATCCTGCAAACCATGCTCATCAATAAAACTATCTTTCCGATAATAGCGCCATATTTTTCTAGCTAATGGAATATCACGGACAACAGGAACGCCTTGTTGCTCGGCATATCGAACAATCATTTTTGCCTGTAATCCATGGCTTTTAAATAATAAAAAAGGTAATGGCGCAATATCATTATTATAATAAATTAACATTGCAATATGCGTCGGGTTTGCCATCACAAAAGTCGAGTTACGCACATTGGATTTCACCTCTTCCGACAATATTTCCTGATGCAGCCCTTTACGAGCGCTTTTTAAGTGAGGATCCCCTTCATTATCTTTATACTCTTTTTTCACTTCCTGTTTTTCCATTTTTAATCCCTTAATAAACAAGAAGAATTCTGTGACCACATCCACTAAGATGATAAATAACGCAACGGCTAAAAAAACGACAACAAAGGTCGCGCACAGCCCCACCCATTGATAAATCACTCCATTTATCGTGCTACGATACAGCAAGAAAATGTCATGCCGCCAAAGAATAAAAAATACCATGGCCGAGATAGAAAATACGATCAGATAAAGAAATGCTTTAATTAATTCCTTAAGAGAATTCAGTGAAAATATTTTCTTAATCCCTGAAATTGGATTGAGCTTTGAAAAATCAATTTTAATGGCTTCTGTTGCTAAGCGGAAACGACTTTGTAATAAAGAAAGTATCGCTCCTGAAATAAAACAGGCGAGTAGTACAGGAATAACTATTTTTAGAAAAGCACCAATAAACTCCATTAATAATATATTGATATTAATATTATAAGGTGATAACAAAATACGTTTCATCAATCCAGCTATTTCAAATAAACTGGTTGTTCCTGTGATTACATAAACGCTAACGACTAACACTAATGCCGCAACACTGTCTTTACTTTTAAAGCTTTGCCCTTTTTTAGCAGAATCTTTAATTTTTTTCTCGGTAGGTTTTTCGGTTTTCTCTGCCATTTTATATGTGCTCTATGCTGGGTCCGATAATATAAAGATGTCATGTAATGGAGAGGTTGAAATCATATTAACTAAGATATCAGGCACTTCATTCTGAAAATAGAGTAAAAAAACAGCAAATGCGATAATTGACTTAATGGTTAAAGATAAAGAAAACGCATTTAACTGTGGGCAAAAACGTGAATATAACCCCAATGCAGCTTCACTAATAAATAGGGTAATGAGAATAGGTGCCGCCAATATAATCGCTTTTACCACCATTTGGTTCATCCATTCCCCTAATGGCAAACTATTAAATTGGGAAAAACCTGCCGCAAACGGTAATAGCTGATAACTTTGTGCAAATGTTTTAACTAATAATAGCATGCCACCTTGCGATAAAAAGACCATACACACGATATAACTAATAAAGACCGCAAGTTCGGACGCTTCACTGCCACTGGCAGGATCCACAATACTGCTAATTGTTTCACCACGCTGAGTATCAATCAGCTCACCGATAATATTCGCTATCATAAACGGTAAAGCTAAAATAAGTGCCGTGATTAACCCTACCGCTAATTCATACAGCACTATTTCCATAAAACCAACACGCTCTTCTTGAAGATTATGAGTCGATAGCAGTGGCCAGAGCCCTAATACAATATAGACAGTCACACAGTTTTTAATCATACCGCTACTGAGTAACTTGTTACTCAAAAAAGGTAAAAAGAAGAGTGTTGGAGCAATACGTACCCAAGCGATAGCTAATGTGATTAACCCTTCCTGAAAGGTAAAATACATGGACGAATAAAAAGACAGTATCTCTTGATTCATCCCAAAAGCCCTATTGCTGGAATGGCTGTCGTTAACACTTCTAACGCATAATTCATCACTTTATCTGCCAGCCAGCCTGAAATCATAAATAACGAGCCAAACACCGCCAGCAATTTAATCCCAAAAGGAAGCGTCTGCTCCTGTAATTGCGTAACCGTTTGGATTAACCCCACCAGCAACCCAACCACTGTCGCCACAATAACAGGGATAGCGGATAACATAACAATCAATAACATTGCTTTATTGCTGCTATAAATAATCTCATCCATTCATCGTATCCTTGTTATTGCTGTGCCAATTCAAGATATTGCATCACTAACCCTTTCGAAATCAGTGACCATCCATCAATAGCGACAAACAGGATCAATTTAACTGGCACCGAAATAGTGACTGGGCTCATCATCATCATACCGAGAGCTAACAGAATGCTAGATATCACCAGATCAATCACAACAAAGGGTAAATAGATATAAAAACCAATTTCGAATGCTGACTTAACTTCACTCAGTGCATAGGCAGGTAATAGTGAAAATAGTGTGGCCGAATGCGCTTCGGCGTCCATTGGCTCTTCATTTCGCTGCTGTTGTACTGATTCGAAAAAATTGCACCAGTTCAGGATCAGAATATTTTTGTAAATAGGCCTTATAGCGTCCTAAGCCGCCATCAACAAAATTATCGACCGATTCCACATTGCCAAAATCCACCTTCTCTTCACGCATATAATGGCTAATGTCTTGCACCACTGGCATCATGACAAAAAGGGATAACAACATCGCGATGCCATTTAAAGCCATGGTTGAGGGAACCTGTTGAACCCCCATGGCATTACGTACCATGATTAATACGATCGATATTTTTAAATAACAGGTGCCTGCCGCAATAATAAACGGCAGTAATGTGGCCAGTGAAACCAGTGCCAACATGGGTATTTCGTTGGATACAATGGACATGTTATGGCCTTTTATCACCCAGATGAGCAAGGCGAGTAATTTCTAAGCCTAACTCGTCACTCTCACCGATATAAATCAGCTCTCCCTCAGCAATGAGCTGCTTATTGGCATACACTTTGACTTCACGCTCTTTATTTTCACCAATCGAATATACGGCTCCCGGCTGAATATCGGCTAACTCATTCAGCGTAATTTCAGTCTGACCAAGTACAAACGTTAATTTGATTGTCATCGCATTCACATCGAATGGTTTCACAACCTCATCTGAAAAGGTTTCTTCTTGTAATAACGCACTCTCATCGGCAATAGGGGCGATCGTCTCTTCAATCATAAATTGACCTTCTTGTTGTTTTTGAAAACGGGCAAAAGGGCGCCCTGCGATTGACATATTCAGCAGTAATTGCTGAATACAAAACACATCATGCAACTGGATAGATTGCAGAAGTTTTGCGCTAATATAGCTATAGCCCAATACCCAATCCGCTTGTAACTTAAGCTTATGCAACGCAAATTGTTGTTTTGATTGTTTTGCTAGCCCTTCTATTGGTGAAGGTAACAACACCTGGCCCAAAGCCGGCTCTTGCACACACAACCAAGGCTTTGCAGGGCTATCATCAATAATTTCGAGTGAACCACAACGGAAATGCTCGGAGAAAAAGCGCATTCCACGATTTTCAGTCGTAAATAGACTGATTAAGTTATCCTCATCAATGCTATTCCAAGCATAATGCGTGAAAGCGGGCCAATGGTGGTGACACCAACGTTCCACATTGACCAGTGCTGGTACTTTTTCCGTGTGACTGATTAACGTCAGTTGGAAATAGCGCTCCCCCTGTCTGGGGGAGACGGTTTCCAAATCAGGTTGGTAACATTGCTGCCAAGCGCGTACTTGGAGTGCTCGCTGGCTAATACGGCGAATATTCAACATGATTAATGATCTTCTTGCTCAGACTGTTGTTGCCTTTGTTGGCGCTGTCGCTCATGACGCGATTCTTCATCACGAATTGATAACGGATGATCGCTGCGTAAAAGGTGCTGATTTTCATGTAACGCACGATGAACTTCCGGGCTAGTGGTGGTAGCCAATAGTTCACTGCCTCTAGTGGCTAACTCAAATGTCACCGAAGGGCTGTTCTGCCATTGATTAAAGGTATAAGTGAGGCGGCTTCCTTCAATTTGTGTCACTTTATTCTCTGTCGCTGCCGCCATCGCTTCTGTGCTCATATCTAGGGTGGAATTTGCTTTATTTGTGGGTTGACGAGATTGCACCATCGGAGCTATTTGCCCCTTTTCATTGCAAGTCGTAGTGGCTAATGGTGGTATCACCCAATCAGGGGAATCATCGATTTCCAATTGCGGATATGGCTGGCTAATCTCAGGCACTGTATCGCCTTCATCTATTTTTTGTGATTGCGTTGGCTGAACAAGCGGCAATGAGGAGGGCGTACTGTACTGCCCCTGATCTGCCACTGAAATAGAAGCCACAGATGGCGACGGTGACATTGGTCGTGCGGTTATTTCGGATTGAGACAAAATCCGGCTTTCATGCGTAGGCAGAGATAGCGCTGGCGCTTGGAAAGAGAGGGGGGATACAGACATCGCCTCTCGAGTAACTGACGTTGTTTTTTACGCCTAGCGGTATTGGCATTTCATGATGGGTTTCATGGTGAATATGCAAATCATTTTGCTCTACTTCACGATGTTTAATCTGCGTTGATGGCGGCAATGCGTGCTTATTGTGCTCTGCTCCTTGCCATTTTTTTGGCTGAGGCGCTAAAGCTGTTATTGACGCTTGATGTTTCACCACATTTTTATTTGTATTTGCAGAGATAGATAAATTTGCATTGGTTTCGACAGAAACCGTTTCAGCAGTATTTGATAACCGATTGCTCTCCTGTTGCCAGTGAGTTTTCCCGATAACACCTTGCCCAATCGTGACATGATTAGGAACTAATGGCGCATCAATAAGCGCTTTATCGGTCGAATCACCCTCACTGTCCGACGATATTTCTGTCATCGGTAGCGCCCTATGTGACAGCGATGCTTCTATCACAGGTAATTCACGGTGTGATTGGGCGGCTTTCACATCCGCCGTTGCATTGATACCCAACTGGCAAAATGCCATCATTTTTTCCGCCGTTTCAGTATGGCGTAGGTGCACAGGTAACTGCGCCAATAATAGCGCTAAGCTGTCTTCCATTTCTTTCTTGCGTCGTTTTTGTGGTGGCGACGTTTGTGCTTTCTTCGAAGCGACCTCCGCCATACGCTGTTTAATTAGCGACTTGCTATCGGGTTGTTTACCTTTTGCTAATGGGAAGGCAGCATGGTTTTCCGCTACCCTAGTACTCGGTTCATTCAACGCCAGTTTTACTGTTGCCATAGGCGGACAACTCCTCAATTTCATTTTGTTGCTGACGTTCCGATTTTAAACGCCGAGCACGGTGTTGCTGCTTGAGATAATTTTGGAATTTCTCGCACTTGTTACGTAACGCAAACATACGCACAACAATATTTTTTCGTGATTGCTCATACCGAGTCATTTCCGTATTAATTGACTCCGTTTGGTATTGAAGATGAGCAATTTCCGCGAGCAAAGCGGCTTTCAGCCTTTGGCTCTCCCAAAAAGCCATTTTGCTCAGTTCGGCGGATTGCTCATATAACGCGATTTGTGTCGTCAATATCGCAATACGCGATTGAATATCCGTTAATTGTTGTTGTAGCGCACGGATTGCTGACTGCACTTGCCATTGTTCCTGTTTAGCGCGATCAAGGCGTCTTTCCGTTAACGTAAGAAGACTTTTAATCATCAGGAAGCCAAATAGTCGAGGCGGTTTAATACAGTTTCGAAATGCTCAGCTTCATCCATCTTTTGTTGCAAGAACTGTTCAATATCTTCTTTTTTATCCAAAGCATTGTCATTGTCTTCACTTTCCCCACGTTGGTATTCGCCAAGCTCCAAATACAGCTGAATTTGTTCTAGCCTAGATAGACGATCACGCACTTTTGTTGCGGCTTGGCGATGTGTATCCGTCGTGACTTTTTGGAATACACGACTAATGCTGTGCAAAATATCAATCGCTGGGTAATGCCCCTTTCCCGCCAACTTATGGCTAAGATAAATATGCCCATCAAGAATCGAGCGAATTTCATCACCAATAGGGTCTGACTCTTCTTCACTTTCTAGCAATACGGTATAAAAGGCGGTAATTGAGCCTTGCTGCATACGACCTGGGCGCTCAAGCAACATAGGCAGTTGCTCAAACACCGACGCTGGGTAGCCTCGTCTTGCTGGAAGTTCCCCCGCCGCCAAAGCAACATCACGTAATGCTCTGGCGTAACGTGTCATTGAATCGACAAATAACAAGACATGTCGATTACGGTCACGGAAATATTCCGCGATTGTCGTAGCAAGCAACGCCGCATTACACCGCTCTATCGGTGGGCTATCGGAAGTGGCATAAATAAGCACCGTTTGGGCTGCATGAGGAGAGGCTTGTAACTCCTCAATAAATTCAATGACCTCTCGGCCACGCTCACCGATTAAAGCAACAACATGGATATCTGCCTTCGCGTGGTTAATAATCATATTCATTAATGAAGTTTTGCCGCTTCCTGCCGCAGCGAAAATACCAATACGCTGCCCAAGACCACAGGTTAATAAGCCATCTATCGCACGGATACCGGTGATAAGTGGTTCATCAATCGGACGCCGAGATGTCACGCTCGCGGGTGGACTATCAATACGCATTAGTCTTGAGTCAGGGCAGAACGCTGTTTCGGCTGTATGACCGAGCACACCAACCTGCTCACCCGCCGCATCAAAAATTTTACCGGCAAGCTGCTCATGCATTTCAAACACGAAAGGTAGGCCCGTTGGGCGGATCACCACATCACGCGTTAACCCTTGTGCTCGACCAATTAAGCTGAGCACAGTTAAGCCCTCTTTAAACCCCACGACTTGTGCTTTTGCTATGCGCTCTTTTGACGTTATCGAGCGTTCAACAACACAGATCTCACCAATAAAAACTCCCTGCAAAGGGGCTTCCATTAAACAGCCATGAATGCGCGCAGGGTGCGCGCAAGAATCAAAAAGCTTCATGATTTAATTAGCTAATACTGTTTGGAATTGATTACTACGCTCAAAGAACTCTTCAAAGCTGTCAGCAAACTGTTGAGTATCGTTTAAGGCTGACTCTTTCATCACAGCCGAAAGCACCAAGCTATTATCAATAAGATTCAATGCCGGTTGCCCCAATTGAAAATTGCGAGGTGAATATTCCACGATCATGCTCAGTAGCATATGCGCCATTGAATCAAATTTTGCAGGACTATATTCAGCAAGGTGACACCAAATAATTAAATCATCACCAGAAAGATCGATATTAATCGCTGGCGAGTCATTCATTTCTAATTGAATATTTGAATGACAGTCGAGTTGCGGATTAATTAGATCACTACGGCCCATTGAATTTAAAAATGTATTTAATGCTTCTACAAAGCGGTATTTCATAAGAAATTTCCTTATATTGTCTTAATAATATTCACTTTCACCATTTCAGATACCTCATTAAATGAGAGCACCTCTAATTCAGGAAAGCGTCCTTCAAGGATTTTTTTCACAAAACGACGTATATCGACCGGCACCAGCACATTAATATCTCGAATAGATAAATGGCTATTTTCGAGGGCTAGCTCGGCAGCTTGAATTAATTCATTGGTCTTTTCTGGTTCTAAATGCAAATAGACTCCCCCAGAAGATTGACGAATGCCTTGGCGAATGGTGTCTTCAAAAACAGAATTCACCATAAGCACATTTAAGCGGCCATCAATGGCAAAACGGGAAGAGATATAGCGCGCCATTGAGGTTCTGACATGTTCAACGAGCATTAAGCTATCTTTCTCTCTTGGTACCCATTGCACGAGAGTTTCAATAATGAGTTTCATATTACGCACTGAGATTTTCTCCATTAATAAACGCTGGAAAACCTCTGTCACCTTTTGCACCGTCGCGTGTCGATAGCACTCTTTTAATAGCTCAGGGTATTTGCCTTCTAAATCATCTAGTAAGTTTTTCGTTTCTTGGATCCCAAAAAACTCATTAATATGACGCAGCAATAGTGTACTAACGCAATCAATCATTTCGGTCACATCATCGCGCACCATCAAACCAAGCTGTTCAATATGTTCGTGATCTTGCTTGCCACACCAAGAGCTAATTGCGCCATACTCATCAGTAAAATGAGTCAGCGTTATGCCTAAATATTCCAATTCATCACTCATGGTTAATAAGCGAAATCCACCGAAACAGATATCGTATTCACCTGCTTTAACTTCATTAATTAAAATGATGATTTTGTTATCTGGAACGATAGGTGAATAATTAATGGCAATATCGGGTATCCGGTAACCATAACGAACAAACACATCCTTTTTCATACGAAACAAAAAGTTTTTTTCTTCGAGCTGTTTTTTATATTGCTGATTAACCGAAATAATAATCGGCAAGGTTTCAGGAATATATTCAGGCTCAAAACGGCTATTTTCCCTTTGTGTTTCCCCTTCGGTGACTTCCGAATCGACACTCACCTGCTCAGTTTGTGATATCTGCTTATTCTTCTCTTTACGCGTTTTCCAAAAACGAACAAAAAATAGTACTGATAGCAAAGAGGCTAAAAAGAGAAAAATAGCGGTAGGGAAACCCGGCAGGAACCCCATAAATAAAACGATGAAGGCAGTAATAAGAATCGTAAAATTATTCGCAAATAACTCAGAAACGATATTTTGACCTAAGTTTTTATCATTGCCTCCAACGCGAGTCACAATAAAGCCTGCACTAATAGAGATAAGCAGTGCTGGGATCTGTGCCACCAAACCATCACCGATGGTTAAGAGTGAGAATGTATTCAGAGCCGATGACATATCCATGCCCTGCTGTGCAACACCCACAGAAATTCCCCCGATCAGATTGACAAAAATAATGACAATCCCTGCAATCGCATCCCCTTTAATAAACTTCATTGCACCATCAAAAGAACCAAATAATTGACTCTCTTTTTCTAAGTCGCCGCGCCGCTCTTTCACCGTCGATTCATCAATCACCCCTGCCCGTAAGTCGGCATCAATACTCATTTGCTTACCCGGCATTGCATCGAGGGAAAAACGTGCTGCCACTTCAGCAATACGCTCAGACCCTTTCGTGATCACAATAAATTGCACTATGGTCACAATGGCAAACACCACCATACCGACCACTAAATTATCTTGGATCACAAACTCACCAAAGGTGGCAATAATATCGCCCGCGTCAGCCTCCAATAAAATCAAGCGGCTCGTGCTAATAGATAATGCGAGACGAAATAATGTGCTTATTAATAAAATAGAAGGGAATGATTGAAAATTTAATATGCGAGTAATATAGAAAGAGCTCATAAAAATGAGCACCGATATCATAATATTCAAGCCAATTAATAAATCGACCAATATTGTTGGTAATGGAATAATCAGCATGGCGATGACCATCACCATAATAACTAAGACCATCAATTCTGGGCGATTGCGGATCGCCAAAAGAAATCCCGTAAATTTATTCATGCGGTTTCTGTTCCTTATTTAGCAAACCGTTGCGCATCATGATTTCCTCTTGTGCCTTCCACATAGTCCATATATATTTTCAATTGATTGAGCAGCTCTTCTCGTGCTTCCAATGATTGAAAAATTGCGGTGGGTATTGTTCCAAATGCCAAAATTAATAATTGTAAAAAACGCGCCCGTAAGTCCGTGCTCATCGCCCCTAACTGTGATGAAATAAATAACAACAAATTCTCTTCAAATTGCGCTTGGTTACGAATACCACTGGTAAAGAGCTGACTGAGCTTTTTAGCAAACTCAGAATTAATCAGTTGGCTGTGCTGCCGAAAAAGCCCCGATTGGAAAAATTGTTGGGTGAACACATGCTCAAGTGACTGCAATTCACGTAGCCGCCCGACACGAAGAAAATAATCACCAAATTCACTAATATTAATATCGCCCAATGGCAGGGCTTGTAGATCACACGCCAGCGCTCTGCTTAAATAACGCATAATATTTTCGCGCTCTTGGCTTTCCATCTCCTCAACCCACTGCTCATATAGATAAACTACAGGGCCGTCATAACTAAGAAACTCACGATATAACATGCGTAAGTTCCCTGCGGATTGCTTAATTTTTTGCGCAAACGCCTTCGCAATCAGTGCAATATTTATCCCCGCTTGAGTGCTTCTATCGCTATCCTCAGCGTTAAGTTGTTGCTCCAGCTCTTTTAGTTGTTCGAGTTGCTCAGCCTTCAATTTCCCTCGATTGATTAAGGCCGCAAGCGCCATTAACAAATCGCTAGGGTCGGCAAAAAAGCGCAATAAAAATGCTCTTAGCTCTTTAGGAGTCATAAACTGCCGATTAAGCGCACTTTCAACATGTAAAATGGTTTCATCGGCATGCTCATCAAGGATGCGCTCAGCAAATTGCATCCAATCTTCGGTTTCTCCTTGTTTAGAGCCACTTTTTTTTACATGGCTCGCCGCCAACATCGACATTGAGGCATATTCCCCAGCACTATCGATAACCCCTTGACCGCGCAATACTTCGTCCGAATCATCACTGGTTTTTGATGATCGACTCTTTTCGTGTGAACTGCTGACTATGCGGGAACCAAAGCCCAAAGGCGCTATTGCCATGGTTGCTCCATATAGGTTTTCAAAAAGTTAACGGTACTGTGCAACTGCCCGTTTTGTTCTTTAATACGCTGATTTTCCGAGAACTGACGCCCATCCCATACTTCGTTTTCGTCCAATAAACGCGGTTGGATCAAAAACAATCGCACCATTTTTTGCTTATTAACGGAGGTATGACTAAAGAGGCCGCCGATCAGTGGGATATCCCCCAATAAAGGAATATGACTTTCATTTTCAACCACTTGTTCTCGGGTGTATCCCCCAATTAATAAACTGCTATTTTGCGCAATACGCGCAACCGTATTGATAGTCGTACGATTAACAGAGGGAAGGCCTTCCACATTCGAAACCTCACCACTTTTTGATTGTTTTTCACCGCCGTCTTCAATATTCACTTCCATCTCAACTTGATGACCAGATGAAATACGCGGCATCACACTCACCATGGTGCCGTAAGTGACTTGCTCCAAGGTGGCAATACGTTCCCCTTGTAACTTGGCATAAAAACTGGTGTTGTTATCAAATAAGGCAGGAATGTTCTCTTGGGTTAGCAGAACAGGACGAGAAACAATATGGCCATTACCGCTTTTGCTTAAGGCATCAACGCGTAACAGAAAATCCGTACTGTTTGATAACGTGCTGCGATTAAAAGAAAATGCCGTGTTCCCCGTATTAATCGTGCCAACTTCCCAATTGACGCCTAAATTATCCAATTCACTACGCGTGATATCGATAATCCACAGTGATAGCTCAACTTGGCGGCGACGCGTATCTAACGTTCTAACCAGTTGGCGAACATAACGAATTTGTTCAGGGGAACCTTTAACAATTAGACTGTTACTATCAGGGTGAGCCACCAAAGAAAAAGGCACATTTGATGATGAAGAGTGACTAAATGTCGCTAGAGACTCAGAAGCTTCACCGATGGGTGCATCCATCAAGGCATCAATATCATCTCCAACCTTCTCTTTGGGAGCGATTTTTTGCGTCGGTACGGCGCCGGTCGGCGTATCCTTGAATAGCTCACTGATAACTGACAGCATGCCCGGCACCGTGATGTTATTACCGCGCAACGCATAGTTTCTATCTGTCACAGAAGCATATTTTACGGGGATCACTGCCAACTCTCCCCCAGATAACGACTCCTGCTTAACCTGCTCATCAAGATACAGCGTAGCGGCTTTTATCAATTCAACATATAACGGCGGCCCAGAAACAAATAGCAGGCTATTTTCCCCTTGAGTACGGACAGGAAAACGCGGGTCGTAGATCCCATTTTTCTTAATATAATTGAGGACTTGTTGGCTACTGGCATTATTCATCGGAATAATTGCACTACGCATTTCGCTATTATCATAAACATAAATCGCTGCACCATCGTCATACCAAACCAGCGCAATACGGCGAGTTAATGCTTTAAACATTTCATCGGCATTCGCTAAATTAAAATTACCTGTAATGCGTTTTTGTGCCGCAAGTTTGCTGAGAATAATCGGCTTATTCAGTCGCTCAGCGATAGAATCAAACACTTTTCCTACCGCAATATTATTGGCGACAAAGGTCTCCTGACCCATTTCTTGTTTAACCGGCTCTGCTGTGATCACTGTCGTTTGCGCTAAACTATGATCCACACTCAGTAAAAAGAGTGACAATAAGATCACTCCGCCTCTTTTACTGCTCATATAATTTTGCTCCAAGGTGCCTAATATCAGAGGGAGTTAACCCTAGCTCTTTTTTAATATCGTTAGTAAAATGCGATGCGGAGCAATAACCCGCTTCCAACCCAACATCGAGTATTGAATTATCGCTTTCAATTAATTTCAAAATGGCTGATGCCATTCGCACACTCATAATTTTTCTTTTTGCTGTTTTATTAAAGTTTTCTCGATATAGCTGCCTAAAATAAGAAGCCGACACACCATACCTTGCACATAGCTGGTTAATATTGGCATTTTTATCTTTTTCGGCGGCAGAAAGTAAAAAACGCATAATGCCGTATGCTTCATAGCGCCTTAATATATTGCACCATGAATAAAACTGAGGTTGCCGTTGAATAATCAAATCAATAACAATATTCTTTATTGAATATTCGGAAAAAATATCACTTGATAGATGAATAACTTCATCTTCTTTATTATCTGATGAGGTTATTTCGTTTTCTGCAAGAAATGATTGCCCCATTGCGGTATCAATAACAGCAAGAACTTCAATGACCTCAGAAAGTAGCATTGAATGAATAAACCAGCCCTTTTTATTAATAGAAGTAATATCTGATGACGGGAATACAAATAAAGATTGCCCCATTACCTCTACTTTTTTACCCGAATAGGGAGAATGAAAAATTAACGCTGTTTCCTCAGCGTTAGGTATCGCTAAAACTAAGCTGTCTTGTAAAGAGAAGCAGCCTTCTTTATTTTCAAGTAATGCCGCAATATTTGTATTCACCATGATGTTTCTACTTTATCTAAAGAGAATCAATAGCGCTAAAATGGCGGAAAATGCATCATGGCACAAAGGAATAATCCGGAATAACTCATACTCGATCTCTAACATAATAGGTCAGAATGATTAAGATAAATTCTACTGACGGAAATGCAGTTATCAGTTTTACTAGCGCCAATTTCTTGTCATTGGAATTTACTTTATGAAAGAGACAAATAGCCGCGCTTGTATAATGAAAATTGCTAGCGGCCCCATGAATGGACATGAGCTAATGTTAACTGCTGACGCTCATTTGATTGTTATTGACCCGAATGTTGAATACCACACAGAGGTCGATAATGATGGGCTTATGACTTACTATATCCCTAGTGAATCAACACATTACGAACTAGCTATCACAACAGAGGATGGTTCGAATGATCATATCAATGATGCCGATGAACCAATATTTTATATTCATATCAATGATGGTATGAAATCAAAGTCTATTCCTATCCCTTTTCAAGAATTAATATTGGCCGACACATTTCCTATTGCAATAAAACCAATTGATGCACCATGGAACCTATCAACTCGTGAGCCTGCATTACCTGAAATTTGTATTGAAAATGACAGTCAACCTATGCTGGAATCCAAATTAACCAAGAAAAACTTTATTTTCTTTGGGCTATTTGTTTTAACTATTTTTTCAATAATTCTAGTTATTCAATACTACTCTGGAAATAATTCTTTAAAAAAGATAAACACTGTCGAAAACATTCTACAAGGCAGCCATTATCCCATCATTGTGACTCTGAACCAGCAAGGTGAAACCTTAATTTTAGTGCGAACTCAGCGTGACGTCGACTGGAGTATTTAACGCCTAAGAAAAGAGCATTATTCTGAAAAGTATCAGATAAAAAAAATAGCTCAGTTGGAAAGTGAAATTGAGAATAAAATTTCCGAAAACGTACCGAGTTTATTAAAGATTGATTTAAGTAATCCTTGTCACCCTATTGTTAGAAAAGCCAATAAACAGGCAACCACTAAGGATGAAAAAATCATTAATAATATTATGAAAGGTTACCTTGGCTGCTATAAAAACAGTGAAATTTTGACCGTCAATTTAGACGAACTGATAAAAAAGGCGGAAATAGGATTAACAGAAAGTAACGTTCCGTGGAAACGAGTTGATAAAGATAATATGACCATATTTATTGTTCAAGGAAGTTTGGATGATAAACAGATATCCTCTACTGTTCGGCTCGCGGATCAATTTATTAATCAATGGGGAAATCAGCATATTCAGTTTTCAATTTCTCTGGCAACGAATCAACTAACAGGGAAATCATTTATCCGTAACGATCAGGGTTTTATTATTTTAGGCCATAACCATTGGTCGTTTAATTCAAACACAATTAATTAATGAGGTGATATATGGCAGATGGAACCGTAGCTCCAACTATTCCAGGTATTAATAAAGACACAGGTAACTGGGAGTCATCCGCATTCGAAACGCCGGTGGCTGGTGATAAAAATTGGGGAATGATGTATCGCAGTAGTGCGAATGTCAGTAACCGAGCCAAAGAGTTGGCCGATGAATTAAAAGACATACTTGATGGTAAGACGACAAAGTTAGAAGTCGATAACCCACTGGTTCTCGGAAAAATTACCGCTTTAAGTGGTAACTACAATATGGCAAGGCAGTTACAAAGCAACTTAATGAAGTCCATTAAAGATACCGCTCAAGCCATTATCCGTAACGTTTAATTTCACAATAGAGCATCGCTTTGTGGGTGCTCTACCTTTTAGGAGCCTATGATGATACAGCCTATTAATCGATCCGTTTTCATGCCAATGATGTTAGATAATACTGCTGACAGCGTATCGACTCAATCTCTTGAAAGTACGGTTAGATCTCTTTATGCGCAATATTCTGTTGAAGTACAAAATAAAAAAGAGGCCCTTTTTCACCAAGCCGATACCATAGATGTTAGCAATCCCATTGATGTGATGAATATGCAAAATTCAATCGCCCAATACAGTTTAGGCCTCAATTTTGTGTCGACCCTCACCCATAAAGCCACAGGTGCTATTGATACTCTACTAAAAGCCCAATAAGTCATGAATACATTGAAGAAATTAATCCTAATTACCTTCGTCGGGTTATTGGCTGGGTGTGATAACCAACTCTTACTCAGTCATCTTAGCCAACGCCAGAGCAATGAAGTCCTAGCCATCTTACAAGAGCATGGCGTTGAAGCTTCACGTAAACAAGATAATAAACAAGGGGATTCTATAAAGGTATCGCCGCGTGACTTTGTGATCGCCGTAGATTTATTACGCCAATATAACTTACCGTCTAAAGACCCTGTGGAGATCATTCAGGCTTTCCCGGGAGACTCGCTGGTTGCTTCACCACAGGCGGAACGCACTCGACTGCTCTCCTTGATTGAACAACGCTTAGAGCAATCTCTATTAACGATCCCTGATGTTGTTAATGCAAGGGTGCATGTCAGTTACCCTCTGAATGGTAATACCCCGACTAAGCAGACGCAAAAAGTGTCTAGTTTAGTGACCTACTCTGGTAATGAAGACCCGAAATTGATGATGAATAAAATCAAACTATTCCTAACCAGTAGCTTTGCAGAAACCAATTATGACAATGTTTTCTGTGGTGATTGTCAGCCGCCCACCTTTACAGCATCAAATTCGCACTGAACCTGAATCAATATTTAATCCTATTTGGGTTGCTATACTGACGCTCGGGGGAGCCGCTGTTCTTGGCCTAGCCATATTCCTTTGGCAACGCCAGCAATCATTGAAAAATAGAGATGATCAAGACAAGGCCGCTATAGAGGCAAAAATCGATGACACTATTGCATAATATTCATCCACTTCTGCAAGCAGATATCTTCTTAGCGCCGGGGAGTTATTTCCATTTAGAATACAGTGATGTTGATTATCATCGATTACCTGCAACGTTAAAAAAAACTGCATAACCAGCAGTTGATCCAACAGTATCTTTTGCCTTGGCCTGATAGCACAACGGCACGGCTACCTCGTATTTTGTCGATGGAGTGGAATCAACTCCCAAAAGTCGCTCTCGGATTAGGGGCTATTTTACATTCAGGCGCGCTGCCTTGGTGGGGAGAGTTGGCAGCTTTTTCCGACTTACGCCACAAATACAGTGACCCACGCTGGCAGTGCACTGATAGAGAAAGCCCGACTCCCCAACATTTACTTGCGCTTGGTGCTGAACAACTTTTCGCCTATATCACTCCCTTCGGGCGTGCCTATACCGAGAGGTTAAAATATATGTTCAGCAATCAAACGTTAGCGCTAATCCCTTCATCGTTTAACGCGATGCTACCTTGGAATATCATTGAAGAAACTTGCCGTTATGTCAGAAAAAATACAGCCTGATATCCAACAAACCGCATGTGAAAAAGTATTGATTAAACATCATGCTACTCGTGCGTTTCGCTATGTGAAACAGATTGAACAACAAGCTCAACAGCAAGCCACAGAGCGTTATCAACAAGCTCAGCAACAGGTGGAACATATTCACAAAATTGCCTATCAGCAAGGCTACTCTGATGGCTTAAAACAACTCCTGTCTAAATTAATTGAAAGCATTGAGATCAGCGAAAAATGCTATCAACAAGCCGTGAATCAAAGCCAAGAAACGTTATTGCAGCAACTTTCTGCGCTTTTTCATGATCCACACTTACAAGAAATCATTGCTAAATACCTCATTCAGCAACAAGAGCGACGCCCCATCACACTGTATTTACCTGATAGGTTACAAAACATGTTTAACCATATCGAGGCGGGTCTAAAAATCTTACCCAGTGTAGAGGGGGATATTGCTTTAGAAATAGGTAATGAAGTCATTCATTTTTCCCCGACGATTGCCGCCGAGCAGACTTTGCCTCAAATATTATCCGTTTCAGCCCGCTGCCAAATTTTAGCAGAGAGAAAATCAGCCTATCAGCACATCATGGCTTTGATCGAACAAGGAGATTGTAATGATATCCCCACTAACGCTTAATAGACTCAACGTAGGAATGGATGAAAAAATATCAACAGGTTCAAATCGCCTCAATATTACAACCAAAGTGAGTGATTCGTGGCACACAAAATCTACCACCGTCAAACCGACAGCATCGAAAGAGCGCTATATTGCATTAACTGATGCTGAACATACCGAGATCAATCAATTATTAAGTCAATTAAAAATTGATGACACAAATAACGAAGCGCGCAGAGTCAATTTTTTGGTCTTGTATAAAAAACTCGCCAACTCAACGAATGAAGCAAAAGAGCGGTTTATTACTGGAGCAATGCAACGACTAAAAACCCCCGACGCATTTGCTGATCAAGAACAACTCAAAGCAACATTTGAAAAAACCTTATATCGAGTTAATGCAGCTAACCTGATGACTCAGCCATTTATCAACCAGATGAATGATAGTATCAGTAGTATTAGTCTAGAGGGTGACCAAGATGATGAGTTCAAATTTTATTAATCAATTAAATACGTTATAGCACACTTAAAGCGTCACTCCTTTTAATACCCCCTCCTTCTTATAGACTTAATATATTATTTTTATGTTAAGTCTTAACCCAAAACATTCCATAGAAAAATATAAAAAATCAATATACAAAATTGATATATATAGCGCGTCGTAAAGTTATAAATTAAGTCATCCTAAAAAAACAGAGAGTTTTTATTAAAAATCGTCTTTTTTTTATAAATATCTTATAGTGTGTCGTTTTTTTATATTGTGGCACGACGTATTGAACGTTAGGATATGGAAGAATAACTTGTCGATGAAATTATATTTACGGAAAATAATATGAATAATACTGAACAAATTGAACAAGAACCTCTTATTATTTTATCTGAACATGTTGTTTATGACCCACTTAAGCGAACCCTGTCTCGGGGGAAGAAAACGATTAATCTTTCAGAGAATGAATCATGCTTATTGAAATTATTACTGAATAAAACCAGCAGTAAACGAGAAATTATGTATGAGATCTGGGAAAAACGTGGAACAATTGTGACTGAAAGTAGTTATTACAAATTAGTCAGACAATTACGCCTCTCTTTCAAAAAAATGGAGCTTGATGAAAACCTAATTATGACGCTGCCTAGAGTTGGCATCCTCTATACAGGCACCAAATCGGAGGCTAGCCATGCGCTATTCAACCACCAAAAGAAAGGGGTTTATTCATATATTCAATGTTTCTTTCAAAAAGTATTTAATCGCACTATCTTATAAAGATAAAGAGTATCAATATGAAGATTATGAATTATAAACAAAGATTAAAAACATCAATATTTTTATTTATTCTCGCTTTTTTTCTATCTGGTTGTGTGAAAAAACCGCATAACCTTAGTAATAAAGAAAACGCAATCAGTTTACAAGGTAATATTTATTCCAAAAATATTGATATACCAAATGAATCGATTATTACTCTGTCATTTTCACCATTACAACAAAATGATAATGAAAATACTAAAAATGATAACTTTCAGTTTAAAACTAAAGAAGCTGGACGCTCTATTGCATTTAGTGTTGCACTCCCTCCAGACATAGTTATTAGAAAAAACAACTTAGGTATTAGTGCAAGGGTAGAAAAGAATAATGAGCTAATTATGATGACCGAGCAAATTAGCCCATTCCCTAAAAATAATACTGATAAAATTTCACTGGCCGTTGTCGCGAACCAATAAATCATCTGTCATTTTTTATTTCCCCCCAGGGACGATGTTATTCTCTGGTGCGGGTTTTATAAACATTAATAAGGTTAATACTATGATAACAACCATTAATGTAATGGCGAAGCCATCAATGAATGAGCCAACATGAGCTTCTCTACTGATAAGAGACAAACTCATATTCACGCTATCCATTGTGGGTAATTTCTGCTCCCCCAGTCTGAATAAAAGCTCTTTTTGCCTCAAAGTGCTCATCAAAAGAGATTCGTAAATAAGTGTTCATTAATGCGCCTGCTATTGCAGGCATCAATACGCGCGCAATAGAAATGTAGGCGCCTAAATTTAATGCATCTTGCGGCTTAATATTGACCACAAAAGAAGCAATTAAGCCAATGAGCACCAAGCACTCCCCAAAAGACTGCATGATCATTAATGGAATAAATTCATCAACTCGCCACTGATAATCAACCTGCATTCCCAATAGACTCGCGCCACCAATAATAGACACACCGATGATCATTAATAACCGCGAGTCCACTCGTCTAGCTAACCAACTTGCGATCGGGCTAAACAATAGGTATGAAATAAAAGCAATATTCGTCACTTCGCCTATCTGATGAGGTTTTAATCCCCCCAATTGTGATTAAAAATGAGGGAATAAACAGCGAATTTGCTAGCATCAAAAAGCCGTATAAACAGGAAACGACAAAACAAAGAAATAAATTTCTATTCATTAACCAACTGGGGTGAGCAAAAGTCTGCTTAAAAGAGAATGCACGAATAATAAAAATAGCAAAAAGAGCCACACTCGCGATTAAGCAAGCGGTGATCAAGCCTGAATCATACCAACCCAACATTTCACCTTGCACAACACCAATATACAGTAGAACCAAACTGACACTTTTCAGCGCCATGCCTCCCCCAATCTGTTTGGGCCAAAAAATCATGGTTAATTCCGACTAATGGCATTCCCTTCCATGCAAAGATAAATATTAAACAGGCAAAACAAGCACAGACCCAATACATCCATTGCCAGCCAAAAATTTCAATAAAAGATCCTGAAATTCCGACCCCCGCATCCATCCCCAAAAGAGACGCGCAAACTATACGCGGCCATAACGATTAACCAAACATTCTGTTGTAGGTTTCGTAAAGCCAATGAAATTGTCATCGGTAAATACACACCTAAACAAAAACCAATAACAAAATGGATCAAGACTAATGCAGTAAATAGATCCCCACCTTCCCCTATTAATGGAAAAGAGAGAAAGCTCACCAACAATACGGCACTGGTACTCATTAATATTTTTTCGGCACCCAGCACGACCATAAACCAAGGCGTCAATGTCATGCTGATTAATTGCGCAGCGTTTAAAGAGACATTAATCCATGTGCCTTCTTGTACATCTAACCCAAAAATGCCTCGAATATCCGCCAGTGATAAAGAGAACATGCGTACAAATAACGTCGACAATATCGCGCCGATAAATACGGATATCACAACAAAAAGTGGATTAGTTTCTTTGCTATTTTGCAATATTGCTAATCTCATCTCAGTCTCCTTGTGACTGCGTACTCTGAGTATCAATATTCACAATGACCGACATACCCGGACGCAACTTATCTATCGCCGATTGCTCTGATAATAAACTGATATAAACAGGGATCCTTTGGACGACCTTCGTAAAATTTCCGCTGCTATTATCTGCGGGAATTAAAGCGGACTCTCCGCTACTTTGTGCTCCAATATCACGCACTACGCCACTAAATGTCATATCAGGAAAAGCATCCACTGAAATGGCTACAGACTGCCCCGACTGGACATTTTTTAATTGGGTTTCTTTTAAATGAGCAATGACATAAGGCTGTGAACGCGGTGTGACGGTGACAATTTCGGTGCCTGGCGTTACCAAACTTCCTACATTCAGCTTAATTTTATTTAATTGCCCATCAAAAGGTGCAGTAATCGTCGCATACGAAATTTGCGTATTTGCTTGTTGATAATTGGCCAAGGCAATATCACGCTCTGCAAGACGAATATTCTCTTGTTGAGCTAAGAGTAATTTCGATTGTTTTGCTTGCTCCCATTCGGCTTTTGCGGCTTGTTCCAGTTTTATTAACCGCTGTAAATCTGAGTTCGCATCAAGGTAATTTTGAGAAGTGATCGCCCCACTTTTAATTAATTCTTTACGCAGTAAAGGACTACGCTGCATTTGAGAAACCTCAATACCTGCTGCTTTATAACGGTTCCATAATTTTTTCAATGGTCAGGTCATACTCTTTAATTTCATCCGCAAGATTATTGAGTTGCTGCTGTGCTTTTTTATAGTTAGCTTTAGCAATCTGTTGATTTAACAACTCCTCTTGGTTGTTAATTTCTGCAATCACGTCTCCCTCACGGACATATTGATAATCCTCCACCAAAATACGTGAGATATACCCCGTCATTCTTGATTTCAGTATTGCAGAGTCCGATTTAATGTAGGCATTATTCGATTCTTGATAGCGTCGATTACTTTGCCACCGATCCCAATTGAGGGTCGTCATAGCAACTAATACGCCGACACACAACAGACTAACCCAAGGTGTTAATCCAATGATTTTTCTTGAAAATTGTTTAGTCTCATTTGTCGTCATTCTATGGACCTCTATACTTACACCGATTGGCAACGCAATAAATAACACCCGCAATCTAACATTGTTAGGTTGGATAAATATGTTAAACTAACATTGTTAGGGAATAAAGAGCTAAATGAGAATTATTTATGAAAACTCCAAAAATCACACGATTACAAATACTTGAGACCGCGCTTCAACTTTTAGAAACAGAAGGTATTGATGGATTAACGATGCGCAAGCTTGCGGACGCACTGAATATCAAAGCCGCTTCACTTTATTGGCATTTCAGCAATAAGTTATCGTTGGTCGAAGGCATGGCAGATCACATTGTTGCGGAGGTTGCACTCAATGAGTGCGATAGTGATGATTGGAAATCTAATTTACTGAAGATCACAACTCAGTTACGAAAAGCGCTCTTACAACACAGAGATGGCGCCCGTGTTTTCGCTGGAACCTATGCAATTTCAGATAATGTATTACGAATTAATAACGCATTAATCAAAACATTCGTACAGTCAGGAATGTCCGCCGACAAAGCAGCAAGCTGCACCATGACCGTGTTCTATTTTATTTTAGGGTGCTGTATTGAGCAGCAAGCGGCTCTCTTTTCTAACGGCAATGATCTACAAGAAAAATTAAATGAATTCAATAAATTATCGAATGATAAGTACCCATATACATGGGAAGCTAAAGCAACATTGTTTTCTGATAACTATGACCAACGCTTTATAGACGGGCTAAACCTCATCATTGGTGGCTTAGGAACATTGAAATAATTCCCAAAAAATTCATTAAATGCCAAAAGCAGGCGGCGGTATTACAAAATACCAGCCGCTAAAAAATATCGATATAACTTAAAATCAAACCACAAAAAACCTGCCAAACCAGTATAGCAAGTTGATAATTTATCTATTTTGATTATTTAAAATACGTTATGTTACTTACTGGTATGTTAGGCGCCAATGTGTATTGGACAGGTAAAGTCACTGGCAGTGCGGAACTATCTATTATTATGCTGGAATAAAGCATCCTATCCTCTCACATCGGTCATATAATAATGGCTCGGGTGCTGTTAATTATTCCCGTTTCAAGAAATATTGCTTAATCGTTTGCCGCAACCACTGATGAGCAGGGTCTCTATCCAACCGAGGATGCCATGCCTGAACAATAAATACGGATTCCAATTCAAGAGGCAATTCGATTTCCACTAACGGCAACCCAATACCTCAGTAACTCGCAGTTTGTTAGATGCCGTCACTCAACCTGTACTCGTCATTCCTCGTCAACCTCAATAATCTATTTATCCCCCAATGCGATATAGCAATCACATTGGGGTATTAATGTATTTGGCTTTCTAACTCAAAATCCTATCTAAAAAGTAGATAATGTGGAAAAGAATATGAATATTGCCACTGGTTAATATTTCTTATTATATAATCGCCGCCAATCTAATCATAAATGACTTAGAGAGACAAATTAGATTTATCTATCACAAAATCATCAATACCTAATTTATCCATTATTTTAGGTAGAACTTGATGAATTACGCGAATTCCTGTTAATATTTCATTCATATATATATCGGGATGGATACGACTATAATTAAATCCTAAACTTTCTGCTTCTGCCTCATGTCCCAGTTCATCGTGACTTTTATTTACTAAATTTAACAATTCAGCTCTCAGTGGAATACCCGACTGAAATGCTTTATTTTTAACAATATGAAGCCAATTAGAGTATTCGTTATTAATTTTGAACGTAAACTCATAAAACTTCGGAGCAAAAGAAATATCAATATCAACTTTTGTTATGGCTAAATCGATTAAACACGCTTCTATATTAATTGCATCAGTATCAAAAAGATCTAATGAATCATTCATTATGAAATCGCTTATATAAGCTGCATAAAATCCATATAGATCGTTTAATGCGTCAAAAACTTTTTTTATCGTACATGCATATAGGTTATTATTAAGGCGTTGCTCTATTACTTCATAATCGTCATCTTCAAAATCAATATCTAAATCAATATCTAAATCTTGAGGAAATTGAGTTGGGATCTTAATTCCCACATCAGCAAAAATTCGCATTATTTTAGAAGATAAAAACTCCGTGTCTTCTACTAATGGTAAAGTTGTATATCCAGTCTCTGCATTTTCACTAGCTAAATCAGCTATAAATAAAATAAGCCTATTCCATTTAATTGCATTTTCCACACTACCAGTTAGCAAAATTAATGAAGGATTTAAATCACCAATAGCTATTTTTTTTCTTATACGCTCCTCCATTTCTTGTGACATATACTCACCTTTTTTCCATTTACTAATTTGTGTTGGTGATACATTCAAATCAGTTGCCAACTCTTTTTGAGTACAAGAAAGTAGTTTTAAAGATAGTGTAATTAAATCTTCACTGAACATAATAAGCCTTTATTTAGTAAAATACTAAAAACAATTTACTAAATAAATATTTAGACAACAAGAAAAATATACAAAAATAAAAAATAAAGAATAAACTATTAATAAATAGATTATTTCAACCAAATAAAAGAATAATAACCCGAATATCTCATAAGAATTGAAATACTCTAGTGATTCTGAAAAATTTCGTAATTGCAGTCACGGTTAAATCTTTTTCCTATAAATAAGCTCGTTGTTCACTGATATAATATTCCAGATATGTTCTAACATTTCATCAACTTACCAAATACAACAACCCAACTAACCGATCAATTATTAGACAGCCATCATTTAGCGAATTTTATATCAGCGAAGGTGATCCACAAGCAGCATCAATTGATTATGGCTAAGATGGAAAAGGCTTATCTTTAGCCGTTGATAACGCTTCACTACTTATTTATCACGTTGCTAAAGGAAATAACATATAGAAAATTCATCATATCAGCCCTCAAAAGCTAACATTGACGATCAAACAGAAAATGTTTTATCGGCTAATCATAAGTAAAAGCACCCCAAGCCTATCACCGTTCGCATTTTTCCCGCCGTAGCTTGCCCTTGCGTACGTGCATAACGGGCACTTAAACCTAAACTCACTGACGATGTTCCAACCCGACCCAATTGTACATTTTGGTTAGCCGAAATGACATTACCATTGCGTAAGAGTTGTATCCCAACCCCTTTTGCCGCATTTGTACCAGAAAGCGTATTGGCAAATATCGAATTACTTGTATCCGTTATACCGATCAAATAATAAGAGATATTTTGATTTGAAGCACAACCAATAGAGAGAGATAGATTGCGCACTTCCAGGATATTCCGGCAATGTCACAGTGACATTACGTGAGGAAACATCACCGCCGCCAACAGGAACAACAACATCGTTATTAGCATATAAATTCCATACAAACGTTGCCGTATGTACATTACCACCACCAACAATATTTGACCCAACTTGGTGTATAACCAGTGAAGCAAAAAGCGATCCTCGATTAATCACAACACCGCCAGCCGCTGAAACGGCGTGTAAAGTAAAGCTGAGTATGCCATGGAACATAATCACCTGAGGGAAAAACTCTGCTAATGCGTTGGTGAAGCGAGAGGGAATGAATAACTTGACCCATAATACCTTATTGACCCCCGTAAATTTAGAAAGCGCTCCTCCATAAGCAGACCCTCTAATCATACTCACCATATCCCTTCGAGTTCTGGGCTCATCGTTTCTGCAAAATATCGATTTTGACAGATCAACCACTAAGTTCTGCACCGGCAACACGCTAGGCTGAAGGTTAACATAAACATTCGCTGCCGCCGTTAACTTTCACCGCATCCGCAAATGCCGCAACTGAACTTAAAGAGAGAGCTGAAACAACAATAAGTGCTAGTGATTTAACTTTCATAAAGTTTCCTTATGTTTATTTATTGCAAAAATATAGGTAATCGCAGAGGACTAATTATGGTTTTAATAACCCATAATTATAACGAGCGAATTTAATTGAAGTGGCTTTATCGCTATTATTTCATTAAAAAAATAAGTTTCTTTATAGTTATGCTAAAAAGTTCCTGTCAATGATTCTGTGTGTTTACCTTTCCCTCAATGTGATAGTTCTAGGCGGTCACCAAATTGAATAATAAAACGACTCATTACATTTTTATAAATTTGAGTTGCATATTCCATTTTTTAAAGGCCGGCTCCATTGCTAACTAAATCACTTCACAAACAAAATCATCTGTCAGGAATACCTTGCACTTCTTAGTGACATGGCAAATAATGCTATTTAATGACGCTATTGCATTGGTTATATAAATCACTTTACAAATATCATCCAAATAAATGTGTTCAAGCTTCTCCAATATCCATGTGCATAACCACTTTTGCTAATTTGCGGGCATTTTTTAGCCCATATGAGAGCGAATTCTTCCTGTGCTAGAGTACCGAAATCAACAATCTAACCCGATATTTAAATCCAATATATTATTTATAATTCCATTCCACTAGCTTTTTGTTTGCTATTACTTGTTGTTATTTTATAGTTTCTTCCTTCAATGGCTCCTGCCTCCCCCTTACATGAGATTAGCATTTTAATTATTATTTTTTAAGCTGGAAGCATGAAATATATCGACCTTTAGACTTCATCTTTACTTTCTCGTAATCTTCTAAAAAATCAGCCGGTAATTTTTTTAATGTATAGGATGCAGAAAACCAGTCCACCATATTACCAATAACCCATTCTATACCATTTTCATGCTCAATCTCTTTGAATAAAAAAGAATTTTTAGAAATAATTATATCAATAATTTCATTTCTGTTTATTGATATATCCGTTTTTAACCTTTCTATAATGATATTCTGTATAACCCTGTTAGTGACATCTTTTTTAAATAAACTCATACTCACTCCTTAATACCTTTATCCTAATTTTTTATTACGGCAGTAAAACCAACCTAACTTTAGATTCTTGCAATCAATCTGATTTAATGAAGCAAGATACATTGATGATAGAATATAATCCAGCGGCTTTGACGCTTTAATTTTTATACCATTAAGAACCATAATAAAGCCCCTGTAATCCCTATCTATGACATAGAAAAACGAAAATTATGGGGTACCCCAATGATTCCTCCAACAAGAAGTGATATGGGATAATCTCAATTGAACTAAGTTAACTATGAATAGCTTTTTATATATTAAATTTAAAAGGGTGGATTAACTTAAGTAGATCACGGAAGTCTCATTTGATGGGTAATAGCATTGATACTAAATAAGTTTACTGAGTTGGATAGATAGCAGTGCGCCCATTAATGCCCCCAAATTAGTTTTTGAGGGTGTAGTGGTTAGAGAATCACGAAATAAAAGTATCGTGATGTTGAGTGTAGCAATCAAACCTGAGATTGATAGTGTTTGTTGCTCTTTGCTTGAAACAATCTGCCACGCTGGCTGACTCGAAAATACTCATGAATCAGTCAGCGTCTGTAAGGAGCATCCGGCATATTACATAAACCGGTCAGCCCCGCCTGAAGCCTCAATGGTCTGACCGGTAACAAACTGGTTCCGATCAGAAAGTAAGAATGCGGCTATTGCCGCAATATCTTCTGGCAATCCAAAACGGCCTACAGGCGTTTTCTCTCTGCCCAGTAATGCCATGACCTCCTTATCAGTTTTGTCAGCCAGCTCAGGACGACGATTGCGAACATTCGGCAGCATATTCTGAGCCCAGTTATCCGTTGTGACAGCGCCCACCCCTATTGCGTTAACCAGAATTCCATCAGGTGCAACACTCAGTGCCAGACTACGGGTCAGGTTATTGATTGCAGCACTCAGAGCGTGTGAAACCGTCAGTTGCGGGTTTGGATAGATCCCGCCAATAGAGGATATGTTCACAATGCGTCCCCAGTTTCGTGCCTGCATTTTGGGTATGACGGCCTTACAAAAGCGTCGCATTGCAGAAAACTTAGTTTCTGTCATCAACTGCCACTCTTCTTCTAATGTGATCAGCAGCGTTCCTGCATGGGCTCTTCCTGCATTATTTACCAGTAAATCAATGTGCTGAAAAACACTTTCGGCCTGTTTGACCACCAGTTCAGGCAGTCCAGGATCCGTCACGTCCCCGGCAACAGGCAGAACCGTTACACTGTATTTATCTGCGATTTTTTGCGCTGCCAATATCAATTGCGCTTTTTGTCTAGCAACCATGATCAGATGCACACCATTCGCCGCCAGTTCTTCGCAAATGCTGAAACCAATACCGGTACGGGCTCCGGTTACTAGAGCCACTTTTCCAGCCAGTTTTAAATCCATTTTCTGCTCCTTACATTATGTTCAGTGATTAATGTGAAAAACATTAGTAGCAATTTTCTGTTTCAGACGCTTGGGGAGCAAAATTCAGACGTCTGAAAAAAATGGTCAAAGAATCGAGAATTGACATTGCATAGAGTAGACGACATTGAGTTTAGAACAAGGTGTGAACATGTGTACTGATAGCCACGAGCTTTCTTCGGTCAGGATCCTGATACTGGCGATTACCTGCTGTATCATTGTCGCAAATATTTATTTTAATCAATCCGTTCTGAATCTGATTGCCGGCTCTTTTCCTACAGAATGGAAAGCGGTTTCTTTGATCCCCATGGCTACCCAGTTAGGTTATGCGGCAGGCTTGTTCTTACTGATCCCGCTGGGCGATTATATAGAACGTCAACGACTTATCCTGCGTCAGGCACAAGTGCTGTTTCTGGCACTGATCGGCATGATGCTGTCTCCAACTGCATCGGTACTGGTATTTTTCTCCTTCCTGACGGGCGTTGCTGCAACCGTCGCCCAACAGATCGTTCCGCTTGCGGCTTCACTATCGAGGAGTTCGTCACGCGGTAAAACAGTGGGCATGGTAATGAGTGGTGTTTTGGCAGGAATTCTAGCGGGGCGAGCTATTGGCGGTTTTATCGGCCAGTATTTCGACTGGCGAGGGGTCTTTTTATCGGGCGCGATCATGACACTGCTAGCGATATTTTTCATCGCCCGTATTTTGCCTTCTCAGTCGTTACCCACCCCGAAATTTAACTATCTCGCGGTACTGCGTTCCTTAGGGCTACTGTGGAAAAATGAACCACAGCTACGAAATGCCACGCTGACACAGGCTCTGTTATTTGCCTCCTTCAGCGTGCTATGGACGGCGCTTCCTTTCTGGCTAGCCCACCGCTACCATTACGGTGCGGGTATAACTGGGTTTCTGGCAGTGCTAGGGTTAATCGGGATCCTGTGCGCACCTCTGGCAGGAAGTATCAGCGATCGTCAAGGCCCTTTCCGAATAATTATTTTGGGCGTGATCCTCATGCTGCTGGCCTGGGTTGTTTTCTGGGTTTGGAACAGCATAGTCGGTATGGTGGTGGGCATTTTGCTACTGGATGCAGGGGAACAATGTGTCCTGATCGCAAATCAACACACCATTTATTCTTTGTGTCCCGATGCCCGAAACCGCCTTAATACACTCTTTATGTGCGTAATGTTTATAGGTGGTGCATGCGGCTCACTGACGGCCACTTGGCTCTGGGAGACCACACATAACTGGACGTTGATTGTTGCTGCTGGGGCGGGACTCGTGATGCTAGGTATGTTAATCGCCATCAGACGCAACACTTCATCCCCCCAGACGGGCACATAGCGCTATCGCATTTCTGATATCTGTTGAGTGTTGAGAATCATCGATATGGTTTAATACCTCCGTGATTAACTGTTTTGCCGCCATCCTGTCACCGGTTTCAACTTGCAGCGTTGCCAGAGAACAAACAATGCGCAAAGCCCAGCCATATGCCTGTTGCTGGAGTGCTTTATTCAGTGCCAGTTCCAATTGCTGGCGCTGAGCGTAGGTCGGTAAATGTGTAGCGGCAAGACGTAACAGTTCGGGCGTACACCAGTTTTCATGCGGGGTTTGCTGCGAAAGTCTGGCATCCATTTCTGATAATAAAGGGGAGTACTGCCAGTCTAATCCCATAGCACGCAGCGAGTTAAACAATGTAGTTTGCTTGATATCGGGGGTGGCTGAACTGCTCAGCCCAACGGAGAAACAACTCACCGTAGGTTTTCCAGAAATAGAGATCATGCTTTTCTGCCAGTTCAATCAGCCAGATAGCGGCCTTTCTTACCCAGCGTGGATTGCGATCCAGCGCTGCTGTCATGCAGGCACCTTCAGCCAGTGCGCAGCACAGCGAACAAATATGTTGTAAACGCGCCGCTTTTTTCACTGCTCGCCATGCAATCTGCTTAGCTGCTCTATACTCACCCTGCACCCAGAGTACGCGGGATAAAAATGCCTCACCGGCGGTCTCCTGATCGAGTCCAAAACGGAAAGCATGGCCGGAACCGTCAATGGCAAACCAGTCCAGAGATTGTTGCAGATAATCGCGACCAAGGGCATGCTGACCCAAAAAATGCCAAGATACCCCCACTATTCGCAACCCTGTAGCCAGCGCGTTGGTATCATTAATCGCACGCGCGAGCGTACACATTGACTGCGCATGATGAAGCGATAGGTCCAGTTTTCCGGTTCGCAAGTAATACAACCATAGCCCGTAATAAGCCTGTAAACGAATTTCGTTATCGTCGAGTTGTTTTGCAAGTGTCAGTGCCGTTTGCCAGGTGAAGCGAGTTTCAGGGGTGGGACCTTTTGCCCAGGTCGACGCTTTGCCCGCTGCTGCGCTGAGATTCATTCTTTGATGTAACGTTAAAACCCCCTGCAAACGCGTTTCACTGAGCAACGGATAAATATGACGCTGGCATTCATTATAAAGTGAATATTCAATCCAGAACGGCGTCATGGCCTGTAATATCTCAAGTCCTTTTGCAGGCTCTGCCCCTTCAGTTAAGGTGTGCTGTAAAACACTGCGTAAATCATTAAGGAAGGGGTCATAACGTGCTCGCCACTGTTCCGTTGGCAGCCTATACCAATCGAGCTGAGCTTGCTCCGCTTGGCGGTGGCAATAGTCAGCAAACTGAGCTGCAAGTCTTGGGTATTCTCCTTGCTGCCTTAGTTTATCGCAGGCAAACTGACGCAGGGTTTCCAGTAAACGAAAACGGGTAACGGGTACCTGAGTGTTAACCTGAATCAGTGACAAGGAGAGTAATCGTTGGAGATCGTCGACAATCTGCCAGCCATTTTCTTCAGGGGTCTGCAAGAAGTCGGTAACAGCATTTACCGTGAACATATCCGTGAAGATCCCCAAAGAGTAGAATAATTGCTGTTCACGTTGATTGAGCAATTGATAAGTCCACTCCAGCGTAGTCTTGATTTTTTGATGTCGGGATACCCGAACGCTTTGCCTGCTACTCAGAAGCTGAAAACGATCCTCCAGACAATGATAAATCTCACTGACGCTCATAATGGGCAACCTAGAGGCTGCAAGTTCGATTGCTAGGGGGAGTCCGTCAAGATGACGGCATAATTCACCTATCACCGACAGTTCAGCATTTGATGGATGGAAATCAAATCGCTGGGCCTGAGCCCGTTCAATAAACAGACGGACGCTGGGAAACATCAGCAAGCGTTGAGAATCGGACACTTCTTTTTCCGGCACCTCAAGTGGCGGTAGGAGATACTGTTGCTCACCGGCAATCTCTGTTGCCACCTGACTGGTAAGCAACATGGTAATATGCGGCGCAGCGTTCAGTAGCAGGGCAATCACCGGTTTTAATTCTTTAATAACATGTTCACCATTATCAATCATCAGCAGGCATTCGCGTCGAGCAAGTTGGTGAGATAAATCATGGCTGTTATGAACAGCAGTCAGTGGCAGATGCAAGGCCTGCGAGAAAACAGAGAGAAGACTGGAGGCGTCGGTGATGTGTGCCAGTTCAGCCACACAAATACCATCTGGATACTCTGTCCGGATAAGATTAACGACTTCCCAGGCAAGACGCGTCTTACCCACGCCGCCTGGACCGGTGATGGTTACTAGAGGGTGCTGACGCATTAAGGCGCAGATCTCCTGCACAGCCTGGTCACGCCCTAAAATCGATGTCAGAAAAGGGAAAACAACAGATGCTTTTCTGGCGGGCTCTGGCAATATTACTTGAGGTTTGGACGAAAGATTAAAACGGTATCCGGAACCAAACTCAGTCGTCAGAAGATGACGATCATGACCAAGCACGCGGCGAATCGCGGAAATTTGCGCCTGAAGATTATTTTCCTCAACAATTTCATTACCCCATACCTGAGTAAGCAACCTGTCTTTACTTACGACTTGGCCTTCTGCACTGACCAGAATAACTAGTACATCAAAAGCTCTGGCAGAAATTTTAACCGGTTTACCGCGATGCAGCAGGATCCTCAATTGGGGCCAAATTTGCCACTCAGCGAAGCGGATTTCATCGGTAGCTTTCATGGTGTCACTCTCTTCTGTCGGGATCCTCTGTTGCAGGTCAGCGATAGTATAAAATTAGGGGCAATGTGTCGCATAGCGCGGTAGTTAATTCAGCTATGATAACATGGGTGATTTTTCATCACACTCAGGAGGGTTATAAAAGTGCAATCACATTGAATAGAACCTCGTGGAGAGACAATGTGCGTTTTTGGCACAGGGCTGATAAACAGCCCTGATAGATTTATACTTCAATTGATTTAGATATCTCCACGTATCATCGACTTCAATGCCTAGATAACGAACTGTGCTTTCTCGCTTTTTATGTCCAAGTAATAACTGAATTACACGAAGATTCTTTGTTTTCTGGTAGATCAGGTACGGCTTAGTTCTGCGCATAGAATGAGTGCTATACCACGAATCGAGCCTAATACGAACTCTCCAGAGATGGGATATTTTAAGCGGCCGTTTTTGCCCAGTGATACGACCTTTATTCCACGGTGACTTAGACTAATCAGATCTCCTGTGATAGAGAGATTTTATTATGGCTGTTATCCCGAAAGAGCGAGATGCGACCTACTGTATTGACGATATCGACCCTGTGACTTAGGGTCAGTCACTGAAGATGAAATCTATCGAGTGAAGCGTGGCGTGATGTGTGAAATCTGTTCCCGCGCGCTGGGCTATAGATTGCAGGTTGAAGGCTTGACGACGGTGTATCTTCTGAATCAACCGTTGAGTGTATTTGGTGACATTACCGTATGCTCTACGAGCATTTTATGGGCTGGAGGATGAGTCGTGTAATGCTTATCTCCAAGGTAAATGTCATCAATCCTACCTTGGCGAGAAAACTATGGGGGTGTTCTTTGTGGATACAAACAAGAACGAGCTCTACGCTATTTAAAAAATGAGTCCAAAGCCACTTTAGCTTGGGTGGTCTCTTTGCTCCCACCTTCAAATAGCCCCCAATTATTACCAATGCACCTTTTTATCTAACGATAGATGAACTGCTTACGATTACCGCATTAACTATTCAATAAGTGGAATACCAATAGGTATATAATAACAACGAATTAATCAACGCAAGCTTTTTTAGCGAGTAAACAGGGAATTTGTATGCGTTTTCTAACGTCAATTATTTGTCTCAATCTGAGCTTGGCGTCTTTTCCATCAATGGCAATTGATGATGTTGATGACGATGGCACTATGGCCGCCACCTATTCCGGAGAATTGTTTGACTGTCGCCAAGAGTTAATTAAGTTAATCGCCAGTAGTAACCATGCGTTAATTCGAGCGGAGCGTGTCACTACAGATAAGCTTGATCTTTTCATCGATAGGCGTGAGGGAGACAAGCTGATGATTCAGATTTCTGATAAAAGCCAAAAACAATCCAATGAATCCCCTGGTGCAGGCATGTTAGGGTGGGTTTCATACGATCTGAAAAGAAACCAACTGCAAGATGTTAGCACCAATGAGGCCTTAATATTTAGTCATTCTCAAGGACAAAGAATACAATCATGCCTCAAAAAAGAGGAAAAATGCCATCAAATTTTGAACACTATTCGACTTCAAGCCTTCATCGCACAGTCACCAAAATGGCGTGTAATAGGGAAAGGAAGAGCCTATTTTCACGCAGCTCCGACAGAGCAATGCCGTCACAATAATTGGTTTGTAGTACCAGGCGATATTCTTCAAGTCAATGGAATGAGAGCGACAAAACCAGTCGATGGGGATAATAATGGTTGGCTATTGGTTGGATATGGTGATGCGCATGGGTGGATAAATGTGAATAGATTAGAGCCAGTAGATGAACCGGCAGAGTAAACGCTAGTCATCATTAAACTTAAAAGAGTACAACTGCTCTTGACCGTTTGCTTTGAGCGAAGAGCGGAAATAACCTTTATGGCTTTAAATCTGTTAATTTTACTTGTAGTGCCGCTATTTCTTGGTTAATAACCTCAAATCCCTCATTGATAGCATACCTGAGCTCTGCATCAATATTTTTTATTCCTTGCGCATAATCCACCATTACTTCGATTTTTTTAGCGTGTAATCTTTCATACATATCTTTATTTTTATTATTATCAGCCATGTCAAAAAGGATTTTTTCGTAGTCTACAACAAGCTGGTTGTTCCTGTGAGTTCAGCCGCTCATTATCCATCACAAACCCTTTGATCAGATACTGCTCCTTTAATTAAATTTTCCTGCAAACGTTGATATACCATCCACAGATCATCTTTCTTATCTTCCCAACGACGAGGTTGTAATACTTGTTTCTGTAATAGATTGATGTTCCTCACCAAAAGTCTCTCCACAAACTAAATCATTTTGACCTACCGCTCTAAATAGGCCGGGTAACATCAGATAACGACTTAATCTATCATGGCTATTTAAGGAACTTGTATACCCGCAATTTAGCCATGTTGCCTAAGCCTGATCTCGACGGTTGATAAGTTTGGTAGGCAAAGAACAGGTAAAAGTCCTCTTTCTGAAGACTATCAAGCAAGGTGGTGGTTGGGATGTCAGACTAAACGTCAGCCGAGATTCTGAGTGGCACTGATACGTTGATGTGTTGCTTAGCTGCACCTCAAATTATTTCGCATATAATAACTAATTTAGGTAACAAGCTAAATTAAAGGCATAGTTTGCACTATCATTGTGCTTTATACTGCAGTCTGTAATGAAATAATTGAATGGGTGGTAATGGCGATGAATGGAACAATCACAACGTGGTTTGAAGATAAAGGTTTTGGGTTTATCAAAGATGAAAACGGCGATAACCGCTATTTTCATGTGATTAAGGTCGCCAACCCTGATCTGATTAAGAAAAATGCAGCAGTCACCTTTGAGCCAACAACAAATAATAAAGGGTTATCGGCTTACGCGGTTAAAGTAATACCTGAAAGCAAGTATATTTATATTGCTGGTGAACGTATTAAGCTGACATCCATCAAGTCTTATGTGGTTTACAGTGAAGAAGTACCTGCTGATACAGGAATTAATAAAGAAAATGCTGTATTATCTGTAGGCGCTTTAATGAATAATATTAGGCCAAAATCAGACATTAAAGCGGGTGATATGCGCTCATTAAAAAAATTGGCGATCACCACGTTACATGGCACAACGCTGATCTTCTCAGAAGATGAAATAGATATTGATGAAACGGTAAAATTGATCAAATGACCGGTTTTTGATGCTGTTTTTATACTGAATAGGGCGGTAAGGTATGTTGGAATTTTTAAAAAATTACGATAACTTAACAATTAGCGAAAAAAAAGTATTAAAATATCTTACCGATAATATTACTGATATCCCTTATTTAAATATTAATGAATTAGTGGCTAAAACCTTTGTCTCAAAAACGGTGATCATTAACTTATCGCAAAAATTAGGGTTTAGTGGTTTTAAAGAGCTTAAATTTCAAATTAATAATTATATTCTCAGCAAAAATAAAACAGAAAAAATAAACCCGTCATCCTACAAAAAAACAACTAGAAAGAAACATTAATAAAAGCTTTACATTGATAAATGAGGAGCAAATTGCTAATTGTGCCAAAACATTACGTCATTCTAGGAATATTTTTATTGTTGCTAGGGGAACGAGTAAAGCAGTAGGTTTTTATCTTGAACATATGCTGTTTGCACTGGGGCTACATTGCTTTTTTATTAATGATTACAACCTATCGGATTCATTCACACGCTTAGTGACCAAGGACGATACCGTGATTTTTATTTCTCTGTCTGGGGGAACAAAAAAAATCATTGAAACAGCGAAAATTGTCCAGTTAAAAGAGGCAAATATCATTAGTATGACAGCATTTCATACCAATGAGCTTACCAGCTATGCAGACAATACTCTATTTTGTTTTTCAGATAGTTATGACACTAAGATCGATGATACCAAGTCCAGAACTGGCTTTTTTATTTTAGTTGATTTATTGATCAATGAATTGGAGTATTTGCTTTAAAATAATCTGTACTCGTCATATTTCAAACTGCAATGCTTCTCGTTAAAGTATGGTGACTACGTTGATTTGTTACTTATCTATATCTCGAATCACTAAAGTATAAATAAAGTTAAATTAAAATTTTTTTATCTAAAGAAATGCCTATGTATTGTTTATTATATCCACTTAACTTAAATAAGTTTAACCATTATTTAATGTAAGCAACAATATTATTCCTACATTATTCAGAATAATTTCCTCTCATATTGGAAAAAATAAAATGACCTAGGTCATAATTAATGACCTAAGATAATATTTAAAACCGAAACATCATTTATTTTACTCGATCTCCAGTGCTAGTATCCCTTTTATACTCGTCATACTTCTAGTTGCAGCGTTTTCTAAGCGCATAACGATTTTTTTGCTTGTCGCTTAGCTGCACCTCGAATTATTTAGAATATATTTTATATTCGAAGTCATAAGGAAAAAAATATGGCCAAAAAAAAGTTCGGTGAATCAATTCAACGTTTTGGGAGAACCTTACTTCTTCCAATCGGTGTTTTGGCACCCATTGGTATGATTTTGGGTATCAGCGGTGCTTTAGTTCAATCCTATATGATAGCTCGGTTTCCTTTTCTGGGGAATGAAACCGTTAATGCGTTATTAGTCAGTATCCGTTCAATTGCAGGTGTTATTTTTGACAATATCCCGCTCCTTTTCGCAATGGGGGTGGCTTATGGCATGAGCTTAAAAGATAAAGGCATTGCTGTTTTTGCCTCTGTCGTTGGCTACCTAACATTAATCATAACCATTAATGTCTGGCTAGTACTGACAGGTAAGCTTGCGGATCCTGCCGTTATGACTCAGGTTGGGCAAATTAAGGTGTTAGGCATACAAACCATGAATATTAGCGCCGCGGGCGGGATAATCACTGGGTTAATTGCTGCTTGGGCCACCGATAAATTCTATAACCTTGAGTTACCGACTGCATTTGCCTTCTTCTCAGGTAAAAAATCAGTATCGATTATTATGATTGGTTTAATGATCGCAGTGGGTGCAGTCTTACCTTTTATTTGGGAAATTTTGGTTCTTGGCTTGATGAAATTATCAGCCGTGATCCTCAGCCCAGTCGGCCCATTCTTTACGGCAGGTGGTGAACGACTCTTTATTCCATTTGGCTTACACCATGTTTGGAACGTTTTATTTAGATTTACAGAAGCAGGCGGCTCTTACGTTATTGATGGGCAAACTTTTGTCGGTGTTGTTCCTGCAATGACGGAAGTGTTATTCAAACAAGGACCAAACAGTGAATACTGGGCAATGATGCCAAGCCTGACACGTTTTATGGCTCAACAGCAGATGTTAGTGACCTTGTTCTTATTCCCTGCTATTGCCTTAGCCATCTATAAAACATCCAAAAAAGAGAATCGTGCTGAAGTTAAATCAATGTTAGTTACCATGGTATTAACCGCCATATTAGGTAACGTGACTGAACCGTTAGAATTTACCTTCGTCTTTATCGCACCTCTTTTATATTTAGTTTATGCAATCATTGTTGGGATTGGTGCAGTTCTACTCTCTTTAGCGGGTGTTGCAATCGGCTATATCCGGGGAACAATATTTGACTTCACTATCTTTGGCTTGCTGTATGAACATACGAACTGGATCTTCTTAGTGATTATCGGAAGCTGTTTAGCTGTTGTCACTTACTTTATCTTCTACTGGGCAATCATCAAATTTGATATCAAAACACCGGGCAGAGAAGAATCAAGTAATTTGAAAAATACCTTAATTAAAGAAAAGCGTTATGGCGAGGTTGCAGAAATACTGATCAATGCATTAGGTGGAAAACAAAACATTCGTAATGTTGATAACTGTATTACCCGTATGCGTATTGACGTCGGCAGAAGTGAATCAAATTGATAAAGATTTAATGTTGGAGTCTGGTTGTACTGCATTCTTCTTCCCATCGGCAAACCATGTCCATGTTGTCTATGGTCCAAAAGTTGAGTTTGTTCGTAATGCTGTTGATGAAGCAATGAAGAAATAAAGAAGGGATACAAAATGAGAGCGTTATACGATTCTAAAAGTAAAACTATTGATGACCGTGGAATAAAAGACCTGTTATCGAATGAAGCCAAATATTCAACTTGGTTAATGTTTGAATCAATGCTAGCTCAGGCTCAAGCCGAACTTGGTTTTATTCCTCAATCGGCAGCGGATGAAATTAAAGAAAAAGCAGTCATCGAGAATATTGATTTCGAAGAAATGAACCGTATTTATCAAAAAATCGGTCATGGCTTTGTACCTTTTTTAAAAGTACTGGTGAATGCTTGTTCCGAAGAGAGCGGTAAATATATTCATTATGGAATTACCACGCAGAATATACAACAAAGTTCACAGCTGTATATGATGAAGACGGTACATCATAAGTTTATGTTGCTGCTCGGCGAGATCATTGAAAACTTATCTAATTTAGCATTGAAAACCAAATCGATGGTCATGCCGGGAAGGACCCATGGTCGCCATGCGATCCCGATTACCTATGGATATAAGGTTTCTGTCTGGATCAGTGACTTCATTGACTGTTATCAGCGCATGCAAGAGTGTGAAAAGCGTGTATTTACTATCATGATGGGCGGCGCTGTTGGGGCATTTAACTCTATGCCTGGTGTAGGTTTAGAGGTACAAAAAAGAGTTGCCGAATTAGTGGGCATGGAAGCGATGGAAGTACCATCAAGAAACCTGAGTACCCATAAATTAGAATATATGGCTAACTTAGCGTTGATGGCTAATATCTGTCATAAAATTGGTGAAGAAGTCTATAGCACAACATTGGAAGAAATCGCTGAGGTTTCGGAAGGGTTTACTAAAGGCACCGTGGGTAGCAGTACCATGCCACATAAAATTAACCCTAAATTAGCCAAAGGGATCATTGCTAACTCACAGAAATTATATTCCTTGCCAAGTGTGGGTATGTACTCTGCGGTGAGACCATATGAAGGGGATAGCAGTTCATACATGTTGTTTGATGGCTTGATTGAAGAAGCATTAGAGCTTACTACGGAGATCTTGTTGAGAACTGAAGAGCTGTCTAGAACGATTGTGCCTCATGAAGAAAGAATGCTACATAACGTCCTCAGAAATAAAGGATTAGATAATACTGAATACGTTATGATGAAGATGGCTGAAAAATTGGGTAAAGATAAAGCTCACTCACTACTCTATGAGGAAGCGATTAAAACCGCTGCTGATGGTGAGGATTTTTATACTAACTTAACTAAGAATGAGATCATTTCCGCGGCATTTAGCAATGATGAAATCAAAGAAATGTTAGACCCTCGAGCTTATATTGGTTTGTCTGTTGAAATTGCCGAGAAAGAAGCAAAACGTGGATTTGCTACTGCGCAAAAGATTCAACAACATTATAAATAAACCATAATGTTAATAATAAATAATATATTAAATATTATTTAAATTTCTAATAGATATGGCCGTCTTTATATTTATAGATAAAGATGGCCAATCATCACTTAAAATTCACACTGGCTATATTATTCAAACGCTTGTCCATGTAGCATACCACCACACATTTCCCTGCACCCATCCATATATGTCCACTTCCCTTAAAATAAGACAGCGATAATTAGAGTTTCTGCCCTAAAATTGCAGAGGTCATGATGAAAAAAGCTCGTTTTACTGAAACTCAAATCGTTAATATTTTAAAACTCGCTGATTCAGGTATGAAAGTCGAAGATATCTGTCGCCAAAATGAGTTTCATATTTCACGCGAGACTGTAATTTAAATTGTGTATTTGCCTGCTTTTGATAGGTTAAATCCAACAACAAAGCAGGCATATTATGGATGAGAAAAAATTAAAAGCCCTTGCTGCAGAATTTGCAAAAGGCATTAAAACCGAATCTGACCTCAATCAGTTCACTCGTATGTTAACCAAATTAACCGTTGAAACGGCATTAAACGCTGAGTTGACTGAGCATTTGGGACATACAAAAAATAGCGCCAAAAACAGGCTCTAACACACGCAATGGCTATTCATCTAAAACATTACTCATCGATGATGGTGAGTTTGAATTGAACACGCCACGCGACCGTGAAAGCAGCTTTGAGCCTCAGTTGATTAAGAAAAACCAAACTCGCATTACTCAGATGGACAACCAAATTTTATCCCTCTACGCGAAAGGGATGACTACCCGTGAAATCGTGGCCACGTTCAAGGAAATGTACGATGCGGATGTTTCTCCAACCCTAATTTCAAAAGTCACCGAGGCCGTTAAAGAGCAAGTCCAAGAATGGCAAACTCAGCCACTAGAATCGCTGTATCCTATTGTTTATCTTGATTGTATTGTTGTCAAAGTGCGTCACGATGGCCGCGTTATCAATAAGTCTGTTTTTCTTGCATTAGCCATTAATACTGAAGGACATAAAGAGCTTTTGGGCATGTGGATGGCGGAAAATGAGGGGGCTAAATTTGGGTTATCGGTTCTTACTGAACTTAAAAATCGCGGTGTTCAAGATATCCTGATTGCCTGTGTAGACGGTTTAAAAGGCTTTCCAGAGGCGATAAATAGCGTTTATCCTCAAACACAAATTCAGCTCTGTATCATTCACATGGTGCGTAACAGCTTAAAGTACGTTTCTTGGAAAGATTATAAAGCGGTGACCGCAGGGCTAAAAAACGGTCTATCGTGCAGCAACAGAGACGTCTGCGTTGATGGCACTGGAGAAAACTCGCCCTTATATGGGATGAAAAATACCCACAAATGAGTAAAAGTTGGTACGCACATTGGGAAAACTTGAATACATTTTTTGCTTACCCTGATGATATTCGTAAAGCGATTTACACAACCAATGCCATCGAGTCATTAAACAGCGTTATCCGTCATGCCATTAAGAAACGTAAGCTCTTCCCCAGTGATGACTCTGTACGGAAAGTAATTGATTTAGCGATTGAATCGGCCTCTAAAAAATGGAGTATGCCAATTCAAAACTGGAAACAGGCAATGAGTCGTTTTATTATTGAGTTCGGTGACCGCCTAAACGGCCACATTTAATAAAAGGCAAATACACCGAATTATTTACAGGGTCGTCTAAAGGGAAAAACGTGTTTATATTCTCTTTGTTTAGTTCCGAGTCTGCTAACCTCCATCGTTGCATCATTTTTTCTTGCTCTTCAAAATTATTCACATGATATCCTATTTATTTTAATTTTTAATGCTAGTTGGGTTAATGATTAGAAACATAAAAGGAATAACAGTGAAAGCCAATATATCCTTAATGGATTTATCACTAAAAATAAGCCACTATACTCTTTCCTAACAATACTCATTCCAAAGTTGTCCCAAAAGACTTTACCAAACTGGCTGTTTGTCAGGGAATGTGTCATCCCTTCATCAAGAATAGCCACCAGCTGATGGTGGCTGGTATACGCTTCCCTGATAACACCAGTCACTCGCTATCGTTCCTCTTAGTGCACGGTAAAACGCTCCCTGAGTCGTTATCGGTACAATCTGATATGAATGTGAGCCTAGAGGTCGATAACCGCCTACTGCGTTACCACCCGATGCTGGAGGGTATTTTACTCAGCGAGTGTATGCGGCTTGGACAACGTTCGTTTGCCAACAAACTGATTAGCCTATTTAACCAGTTCAATAACCCTGAGCTACGTCCCACACTAATGTGGCTGTGCTAGTATGATTTAATGCTGGGTTTTACGTTATATAATTGGCTGAATACCTTGAAAATGGAAACTGAAGAGCAGCTGGTGGAATGGATAATTGGCAAGCAAATGGAGAACTGGGTGGCTGGAGAGGATAATGGATGATTATGTGTTGCTTGGATGTTAAAAAAATAGACGACTCCCTTGGGTAAAATGAACTCTAAATAGTTAATGCGGTACAACTATCTGAATAATAGTGGTAAAGAATCAACAACCAGTTATTACAATGAGTATAACCTGTGCCATAACATGAATATTGCTTGCCATGAGGTATATACAAAAAAATCATTATAACCGTAGGAAAGAACCTGCCAGCCTATCTAGATAATGGAATACACTAAAGTTAAGCTAAATTACTTTTCCCAAACTGATTATCACACATACCCTTCATTAAATTGATCGTTATTTCATATTTTAAAGGCTATTTTCATATATTGATGGTTTTTTTCATTTGATGTATTGTATACCCATACCTAGGCAATCAGATGAATCAAACATATGCAATATACATTAGAATTATTAAAGGTTATTGAGGGGGCACTAAGCAATAACTTGACGCAAGTCACTGCTTATTCAGAACTTCTTGCATCGAAATTAGAGAAAGAGGGAGATGACAGGTCAGCTAAAAGTATCAGAAAGAAGCTAAATAACTTAGGTGCTCAATACTCCACTGCTGGGGCTAAACGGGCAGTTAGAACCGATTGTTCCAGTAGATAAAGATAGTCGTCTAACTTTAGGTGATGTATTGTATCCAACTTTAGATGATGCACGTATTCTATTACCTACATCAATACAAGAAAGTGTTGATGAATTTTTATCTTTCATTAGCAAAGCTCATTTATTAACTGAAGCTGGCGTTGGTATATCCCCATCAATGATGTTATATGGGCCTCCTGGATGTGGAAAAACACAGTTAGCTCATCATATCGCAGCAAAGCTTGAGCTCCCTCTAATCACAGCCCGATGTGATACCCTGATATCTTCATTTTTGGGATCTACAGCTAAAAATATACGTAGTCTGTTTGATCATGCAGCAAGCAGACCTTGTGTCTTATTTTTAGATGAATTTGATGCTTTTGCTAAGGCAAGAGATGACCAACACGAATTGGGCGAACTCAAACGTGTTGTCGTTAGCTTATTACAAAATATAGATGCCCTACCTGAAAATACTATTCTTCTCGCAGCAACTAACCATCAAGGGCTACTTGATCCTGCAGTATGGCGACGGTTTGCATATAGATTAAAAATAACACTTCCAAACAAAGAACTTAGATGTAGCTTGATAGAGCAATTTTTAGGAGATTTCTGTCCAAAAAATGTAAAAAGAGTTGCAGATGCTACGGAAGGGATGAGTGGTGCAACCATACAACAGTCCTGCAAAACGGCTATTAGAAATGCAATTCTTTTAGGGGCAAAAAACAAATTGATATCGACAAATTAATCATTGGGTTAGCTATGGAGCAATATCAAGATATTTTGAACCACTCAGATCTTAGTGATGAAGATAAAATTATTAAGCTCAGAATGCTCAATAACAAAATTTTTACCATTGAGCGACTGTCCGTAATTTTTGGCTTATCAACTGGCAAAATTTCAACTTTAACCTCAAATAAGGATTCTAATTAATCATGGAAAAACAAAATAACCCAGTCCAGATTGTTCGAGTCAGTAATAGTGATCACAAAAAGATTAACTATGAGGGTTTTTGGACCACAAACAATATTTGGAGATGGTGCAACTCGAGAGGTAAGAGTACGCCTTGCCGAGCAAACTGATGAGTCTATAAATTATTTTACCGAACAGTTTCAGAATTGGCCTGGTTTAGCTGGAGTAGTAAAAGTTACTCTTAAAGAAGAGGCTCTGGCTAAAAGCCATCGCCCTTTAGGACTATTTACTTCACGAACATGTCCGATCGTCGGCTCTTTGGATTTTGGCGAATTACTTATCAGTGCGACCAAGGAAGGTCTTAATAATTTGAAATCTAGATTACTCAATGGAGAAAGTAAAAAAATAATAGCTAATATATCCGCCATTGAGAAAATAGAACCATATTCTTCAGATGACCGTTTAAGTAATCATGATTTAAATTATATCTTTTCTGCTATAACGAAAGGACAAAAATTAAAAGTCAGGTTATTTGACCACCAGAATGATGATAAAAATAACACTCTAAAATCTGCATTTGATAAATTTGCTGATGAAAATAATATTCAGCTAAAGCAACTGAGTTATGGTAGCAATCACGATCTTATTTCGATAACAACCGAAAACAAAGATACAGTAAAAAATTTGTCAAGGTTTATAGGATTACGTTCTATTTCGACTATACCTGAATTCAAAATAAGTGATATGCATCTACAGACTACTTCAATAGGAGTAGCTAACGAACAGTTATTCCCAGCTCCACAAGAAGATATTGACTATCCCATTGTGGGCATTATTGACTCCGGCATTTGCCCTAATAGTTCACTAATTTCTCCATGGGTAATTGCGCGAGAAAGCTATGTTCCAAATGGTTTTGAGGATTATAGTCATGGGACAATGGTAGCGTCATTAATTGTAAATAGTCAGAGTTTAAACCATCAAGACACACGATTCCCTAGTACACACGCCAGAATTGTTGATGTAAACGTATTCCCTAAAGGTGGAACGACAACTGAGGACGAATTAGTTGCTATTATTCAAGATATTGTCCCTAAATATCCTCAGGTTAAAGTTTGGAATCTTTCTTTAGGTGGTAATGACCCTGTCCATAACACCGATTTCTCGGATTTTGCTCATTTTTTGGATGAAATGCATGATAAGTATGGATGTTTGTTTGTTGTTGCTGCTGGTAATCAAAATAACCATGAGCAATGGCCAACAGCAAGCGCCCATGCTAGTATCAATCGAATTTCCTCACCAGGGGACTCCATCAGAGCTTTGACAGTCGGTAGTTTAGCACATAAAGAATCACCATTAGCTTTGAGTCGTATTGATGAAGCATCGCCATTCTCCCGTATTGGCCCTGGCCCCAGTTGTATTCCGAAACCCGAGATTACTCATTATGGGGGCAATGTTACAGCTAAAGGTACATTTGCCCAGATAGGTATATTGTCATTGGGACCAAATAATACTCTTTGCGAAACTGTTGGAACAAGTTTTGCAACTCCAATCGCAGCGAGTATCGCTGCTCATCTGCATCATTTTTTGTCTCAAGGAGGAAAAATTGAAGTTCCAACCGAACGCATTAAAGCATTGATGGTTCATTCCAGCTTATTAGGTGGGAAGGTTACAACGGGTACTATTAATTATAAAGGATTTGGGCGACCAGGAGATATTATTGACCATTTATATTGCGACCCAAATTGTATGACAATGATTTTTTGAAACCGATGTTCGTCATGGTGGTTTTGAATTTGAAAGATTTCCTTTTCCAATTCCAGATTGCTTGAATACAGATGATGGAAAATATAAAGGAGAGATAATAATGACATTAGTTTATTCTCCAGAAATAGATAAAAATTATTCATCTGAATATTGCCGAACTAACGTCGATGTTGGTATGGGAAGTTACAATCCTGATGAGAAAGGCATACGTAGATTTAATTCTATGATTCCAGCAGCACCAAAGGATGTTAAGGATCTATATGAAAAATCTCGGAGTTGAAAATGGTTTCAAGTGGTCACCTGTGAAGGCATACCACAAAATCTCCTCTAGAGGAATTAATGTAGGTGATTGGCGGCTTAAACTTAGTGTTTTGCGAAGGGCTGAAATGGCAATACCGGAAGCCCCACAACGAGCAACTCTTGTTCTAAGTTTAAGAGGTCTAGAACCTAATCAACCCGTTTATAATGAAACCATCCAAAAAATTAATCAACTGGGATGGGTCACTGTTGATATTGACCAACATATCCGAATTCAAGCGTAATTATATATTTATAAATAAGGTGATCACTCTGCTGACATTGAGGGCTACACGGTCACCTTGCTTGTTAATAAACCATATCCTTAGTAATAATGTTCTAGGTAATTCGATATTTTCAGCTGTCATTCTTTGACTGTACTTGCAGCATCACGTTAGCTGCAACAGTATCTGTATAAGCGTAATACCATATGCATATTTACTATTTACGCTCAAAATATAGCATAACAAAAGTGGTTCTCAAATTAGACATCTACACACCTAGAAGCCAAAACATCCAAATATCACTTAAAATTCACACTAACCACATTATCCAAACTCCCTTCCAACTCATCCATGTAATCCGCATACCACTGCATCATTTCCCTGCGCCCATCCATATACTGAGCATGGTTATACGTGCCACGGATCGCGTTCTTATCGATATGTGCGAGCTGTGTCTCAATCCATGCTGAATTAAATCCTTTCTCATGCAATATCGTACTCACCGTGTGGCGAAAGCCATGTCCTGTCAGCCTACCTTTATACCCCAACAACTCAATAACCTGATTCACGCTTTCTTTACTGATCGGCTTTCTGTGGTCGTTACGGCCTATAAAGACAAGCTCATAATGCCCTGACAGTGGTTTGAGTGAATTAAACAGCTCGATCACCTGTTTAGATAATGGTACTACATGTAGTCGTTTCATCTTCATCACTTCAGCTGGAATTTCCCAAACCCCTTTTTCTAAATCAATGTCCTGCCAACGGGCAAAGCGGAGCTCTTGTGTACGTACAGCTGTCAGCAGAATAATTTTAGTTACCGTTTTAGTGATCGCACTACCTGTATACCCTGCTAAATCCTTCAGAAAATAAGGTAACTCTTCAGCGGTTAAGAATGGGAAGTGTTGTTTCTTCGGCGGGGTCAGTGCTGTTGCCAGATCAGGGGCCGGATTGTATTCTGCTCTACCTGTGATGATCGCATATCTGTAAACTTCACCGCAGCGCTGGCGGACTTTGCGCATCTTCTCTAAGGCTCCGCGTTTCTCCATTTTACGCAGGGTTTCCAGCAGTTCTAAGGGCTTAATTTCTGCTATAGGACGTTTACCTATATAAGGAAAGATATCCTTTTCAAAGGTATCTATAATTTCATCGCGATAACGCAGTGACCAGCGATTGGCTTTCGATTTATGCCATTCGCGAGCAATAGCTTCAAACGTATTTCCTGTACTGAGCTTTTGAATCACCTTCTCTTCTTTTTTGACTTCTCCCGGATCTCCACCAGCAGCCAGTATCTTTTTTGCTTGGTTTCACATTTCACGCGCTTCAGCAAGCGTCACGATAGGCAATACACCAAAAACTAATCTTTTTCTGTACCACTAAAGCGCTACTTCATTCTCCAGTAGCATAAGTCTTTCGTTGTAACTTCAAGGCATAAGCCACCACCATCAAAGAGTTTATATGGCTTCTCTTTAGGCTTTGCAGCCTCTACCTGACGGGCGGTTTATGTCATTGGGGCACCTCATATGCCCCCACAATCCTATTGATTTGGGGTGAGCTGAGCTGGCATCCGTTAAATTGAAAGTGGATTAATAATTGATATTTAAGGGATTAGCTGATTTTTGTGGCGGTGTATTGAACTTGAGTGGCGGAAGATCACAGGAGTCGAACCTGCCCGGGACTGCTGGCAGCCCCAACTGGATTTGAAATCCAGCCGCCTCACCGGAGACGACGATCTTCCTTATCTGTAGAGGCTTGATTATAGCCCGAATACTCTATTTTCCAAAGCCTATGAAATCAAATAGTCACATTTATTGATAAAGATTAAGCACAAAAAACGTTATCTTGTATTGAGGTTTTCATTTCCGCCCCCATATAATTTTACATATTCACAGTGGCGTGCTGCTTTCGTTAAGTTGAGGGTCAGCCGTTTAACTTATTGTCAATACAGTAAGCCTTGGCCTACGAGCGCAAGCCTGCTATCACAGGATGTTTATATGACAAACCCATTATTAACCGATTCTGTACTACCTCATTTTACTAAAATTGAACCTGATCACGTCTTTCCTGCGGTTCAACAAGTCCTGACTGAATATCGTCAAACTGTCGAAAATATCCTGTCAGCCACTCATCAATATACTTGGGATAACCTATGCCAACCGCTTGAAGAAGCAAGCGATAAACTATCCCGTGTATGGTCACCCGTTGGGCACCTTCATTCCGTCAAAAATAGCCCAGAACTGCGTGAAGCTTATGAAAAATGCCTACCATTACTCTCTGAATTCAGCACTTGGATGGGCCAACATGAACCTCTCTATCTGGCGTATAAATCCCTAAAAGATAGTGCACAATTTGCTTCACTCAGCCAATCCCAGAAAAAATCGATTGAAAATACGCTGCGCGACTTCGAATTGTCAGGCATTGGTCTACCACCTGAAAAACAACAGCGCTACGGTGAAATTGTTGCCCGTTTGTCAGAAATCGCCTCTAAATTCAGCAACAATGTCCTTGATGCGACAATGGGCTGGACCAAATTAATTAAAGATGAAAGCGAACTAGCTGGTATGCCTGAAAGCGCTATCGCGGCAGCAAAAGCAATGGCTGAATCCAAAGGTGAAGAAGGCTATTTACTCACTCTGGATATGCCAAGTTACTTACCTGTAATGACTTATGCAGATAACGCTGAGCTACGCCGCGAGATGAGTTATGCCTATAGCACTCGTGCTTCCGATCAGGGTCCGAATGCAGGCAAATGGGATAACAGTGAACTTATCGATGAATTGATGGCACTGCGTCATGAACTCGCTCAATTGCTTGGTTTTAAAAACTTTGCTGAAAAGTCACTCGCAACAAAAATGGCTGAATCGCCAGAGCAAGTATTAGACTTCTTAACCAATTTAGCTGAACGAGCTCATCAACAAGGTAAGGATGAATTAGCGGAACTCACCGCATTTGCGAAAGAACATTATGGCGTCGATAAGCTCGAATCTTGGGATATTGCTTATTACAGCGAAAAACAGAAGCAGCACAAATTCTCACTGAGTGATGAGCAACTGCGCCCTTACTTCCCAGAGCAACGTGTTATTGAAGGTCTGTTTGAAGTCGTTCATCGTATTTATGGTTTAACAGCCAAAGAGCGCAAAGATGTTGAAACATGGCACCCCGATGTGCGTTTCTTTGAGCTATATGATGACACCAACACATTGCGCGGTAGCTTCTACCTTGACCTATACGCGCGTGAGCACAAACGTGGCGGTGCGTGGATGGATGATTGTGCAGGTAGAATGGTTCATAAAGATGGCTCGCTACAAAACCCTGTCGCTTATCTGACTTGTAACTTCAACAAACCACTTGGTGATAAACCTGCTTTATTCACTCATGATGAAGTGATCACCCTATTCCACGAATTTGGTCACGGCCTGCACCATATGCTGACAAAAATCGATGTCGCCGATGTTGCGGGTATCAATGGTGTACCTTGGGATGCCGTTGAATTACCAAGCCAATTTATGGAAAACTGGTGCTGGGAGCCTGAGGCGCTTGAGTTTATCTCTGGACACTATGAAACAGGTGAGCCATTACCACGCGCAATGCTTGATAGCATGTTGGCAGCGAAAAACTACCAATCTGCCATGTTTGTTCTGCGTCAGTTGGAGTTTGGTTTATTTGATTTCCGCTTACATGCTGAATATGACCCAGCGAAAGGCGCGCAAGTCATGCCAACCTTATATGCGGTAAAAGAAAAAGTAGCCGTTGTTCCATCACCTGAATGGAGCCGTTTCCCACACGCCTTCAGCCATATCTTTGCGGGTGGTTATGCTGCGGGGTATTACAGCTATTTATGGGCAGATGTACTTGCGGCAGACGCCTATTCACGCTTTGCGGAAGAAGGTATTTTTAACCGCGAAACTGGGCAATCATTCCTCGACAATATCCTCAGTCGTGGTGGTTCAGAAGAGCCAATGGTACTGTTTGAACGTTTCCGTGGCCGTAAGCCTGAGCTGGATGCAATGTTGAAGAGCTATGGTATCAATGGCTGATCACATCAAGATCCAATTGATCTGTGAAGAGGGTGCCGATCAAGGCGCCCTATCTCAACTTGCTGAAAAATGGAATCTTATCCATTGTCCTGATGCCATTATGGCGCTGGTTCTGACACCTGAGAATTTGCAATTACGCAAAATGGATGAACCAAAACTAGGGGGGATTTTTGTCGATTTTGTTTCAGGGGCAATGGCGCACCGACGTAAATTTGGTGGCGGCCGTGGTGAAGCTGTTGCCAAAGCTGTTGGGATCAAAAAAGATTATTTACCCGATGTAATTGATGCGACTGCTGGTCTTGGGCGTGATGCTTTTGTGTTAGCGGCGCTAGGTTGTCAGGTACGTATGTTTGAACGTCATCCTGTTGTTGCCGCGCTGTTAGATGATGGACTACAACGTGGTTATCAAGATAGCGAAATTGGCGAGTGGCTAAAACAACGTATGTCGTTAATCCATGCCTCGAGTATTACTGCATTAGCCAATATCACAACACCGCCTGATGTTATTTATCTCGACCCAATGTACCCACACCGCCAAAAAAGTGCATTAGTCAAAAAAGAGATGCGTGTTTTTCAATCATTGGTAGGGGCTGATGATGATGCCGATTCTTTATTGGCACCCCGCTTTAGCCTTAGCTAAACGTCGTGTCGTGGTGAAGCGACCAGATTATGCGGACCCCCTTGCGGGGCAAAAAGCGCCTTCTGCCGTCACAACTAAAAACCATCGGTTCGATATTTATCCATGTATTAAAACATAACAACGAAGGGCGCATATATCGTTATAATCGCCCTTTCGCGTATGTTTTTAATTAGGAAATTACAAAATACCTTGTGCGAACATTGCATCGGCTACTTTTACAAAACCTGCAATGTTTGCGCCTTGTACATAGTTGGTCTGTTTCCCTTCACCACCAAACTCAACACAGTGGTTGTGGATATCTAACATAATGTGATGTAAGCGCGCATCAACCTTCTCTGCTTTCCATCCCATACGGGCTGCGTTTTGTGCCATCTCTAAACCGGATGTCGCCACTCCTCCCGCATTCGCGGCCTTACCTGGTGCAAATAAAACACCGGCCTCAAGGAAAAGCTCAGTCGCTGGGATTGTCGTTGGCATATTCGCGCCTTCAGCAACGGCTTTCACACCATTTTTGATGATATGTCAAAAAGTTTAACGCGACACTTATCACAATTTTGCAACATCCATTAGACAACGCAAACTTGGGTATGGTAGAGATAATAGCCATACTCAGTTTATTAAACTTAGTTAATTTAAACCCAGCTAACTTTAATAAACTGACTGACAGATTAATTTTCCGATTAAAATCATCTAATAAGAAAATTACCTATCAGTATGAAAAAGAAGTCATCAAATACCGATTAGGTTTTCTATTTTTCTAAGCCGAAAAGAAAAACAGAAAACCACAGGGTCAGTGAACTGAAAGCCCTCAGAGATCAAAACGGTCTCTGAGGGCTTTTTTTATTTTTTATAAAGGAAATATTATGTCTAAACAACGCCGTTTATCCAAAATTTTTGCAAAAGATGGCAAGTCCGTCACACTGGCACTCGACGGTTATTTTTTCTCCACCAAAACTGCTGGCATCGATAACACCATCAAGAAAATGCCTGAACTGGCTGCTAACGGTTTAGATTGCGCCTTAATCACTTATGGTATGGCAAGAAACTATGCAGATGCCTTTAATGATGTTTCAATCGTGCTACGTGTTGATTCTACAGTAAATGTGTATGACAACAGTGTGCCTGATACCCAACAAGTTTTTGGTGCCGAAGAAGCACTGAAAATGGGTGCTGATGGCATGGTATGCATGACCTTCCCCGGCGCATTTAATGAAGAGAAAACTCACGCTATGACGGCAAGACTGGTCAAACAAGCTGAGCAATGGAATATGCCATTTATCGTTGAATCACTGCCATACGGCTATGCAGTAACGAGTCCTGAATCCAATGAAGCCAAAGTGATTGCTGACTCTGCGCGTATTGCGGTTGAGTTAGGGGCAGATATCATCAAAACACGTTTTTCTGGCACACCAGACGACTATTTGATTGTCGAAGCATCAATGGTACCTGTTTTAGCACTCGGTGGACCAAAAACCGATACACTGAGTTATTTCAAATTTGTTGAACACTGTATGAAGATGGGAGCCAAAGGCGTTGCTGTGGGCCGTAACATCACTCAAGACCCTAACCCTGTCGCGATGGTGGCTGGCCTTAACGCTATCATCCATCTCGGTGCATCACCTGAAGAGGCATTTGCGCTCTATCAAAATAAAAATTAGGAATTATTAGCATGAATTTAAATAACACCATCATCCCATCGGTTCGCAACTATAAATATTTCGAGCGCGCACTTGCTAGCCACTCTGAATATATCTTATTGCCGGACGCCGATATCGGCAATTTACAGTCGATGATTGGGAAATGCCATAAAGCGGGAAAAAAGGTGTTAGTCCATTTGGAGTTATTAGGTGGATTTAAACCTGACCAAGCTGGCGTCACCGTATTAAAGAATTTTTATAAGGTGGATGGTGTTATTTCATCAAATTTTACAGCCCTACGTTACGCAAAAAAAGAAGGGTTAGACACCATCTTTCGCGTATTACTCGTTGATTCACGATCACTAGAACAGGCCAGTAATATGGTCAAAAACTATTCCGTGGATGTCGATGCGATCGAGTTATTACCTGCTGAATATGCTTGTACCTGTTTTGATTTATTAAAACGCAGTTTTAACCAAGCCAATACGCAATTTATTGCAGGTGGCTTTGTTAAACGAAAATACTTAGTTGAAAAGATTTTTTATACCGGTTTTAACGGCATTACCACCAGTGAACATACATTGTGGTAATTAAAGTTTGAGTTGTAAACCCTACGCCAACACCATTACAACTCAAATAATTAAAATAATGATAAACCCAAAATATACGCTCTACAGCGATTCAGAATAAAACAATAGAGCTGTTGTATGAAATATCTGTGGTGTAACAGCCACCCAAAAATAGTTCGTGCTACAGCTAGGCGGTAAATGAGGATATCCCAGGGAGCATACATAAGTATGTGACTCGGGTAGTCAAATGCAGCCAACGACGCTATGGTGCGAAATATGAAGGGTTAGAGGAGTTCCATGAAAAAATATATCTTAGGAATTGATAATGGCGGCACTGTGACCAAGGCTGCTATCTATAACCTCGAAGGCCAAGTACTGGCTATTGCGTCCAATACCACTCGGATGATCACCCCAAAACCCTTTTTTACTGAAAGGGATATTGAGGAGTTATGGCAATCTAATTTACTCGTTATCAAAGAGGTACTTAAAAAATCAGTTATTGATGCTGCCGATATTATTGGCATCTCAGTAACCGGTCATGGCAATGGTCTCTATTTAGTTGATGAGCAGGGAAAACCCACTCGTAATGGCATTATTTCAACAGATAATCGTGCCAAAAAATATGTTGAACAATGGTATCAATCACCTAAATTCGAAAGTGAAATTCCTACCTAAAACCATGCAATCAATTTGGGCAGGCCAACCTGTCGCCCTACTCGCTTGGCTACAAGATAATGAACCTGAAACACTGGAAAAGGCGCGTTACATCTTTATGGTGAAAGATCTGATCCGCTTTTATTTGACGGGTGAAGCCACACAAGAGCTGACCGACATCTCAGGTACTAACTTGATTAACGTGCGTGATCGCTGCTATGACGATGAGTTACTCGCTTTTTTGGGGCGGACTATCGTGGAAAAATAAACTACCGCCGATCAAGTTATCCACTGATTGTTGCGGCCGTATCACAGAAGAAATCGCTGCACTGACTGGCCTTAAAGCAGGCACACCGGTTTCAGGTGGTATCTTTGATATTTCCGCTTCTTCATTAGCTTCAGGTATCAACCAAACCAATAAATTAGCGATTGTAGCGGGGACATGGAGTATCAACGAATATGTCACCGACAAACCGGTGGTTGATAAAGATTTATTTATGACGTCGATTTATCCGATGGAAAACCGTTGGCAAATTACTGAAGCCAGTCCGACATCTGCCAGTAATTTAGAATGGTTTATCACCCAATTTATGGCGGCAGATAAGCAGCTTGAAGAAGCCAAAGGCAGTTCAGTGTATGAACTGTGTAACCAATTAGTGGCTTCCACCACGCCAGATGAAAGCCAATTGATGTTCTTCCCGTTTGTATTTGGTTCCAACACCATTCCAGATGCCACTGCCGGTTTTGTTGGTGTCACCAGTTTCCATCAACGCGCTCACTTCCTCCGTGCTATCTATGAAGGAGTTGCATTTAGTCACCTTTATCATGTCGAGCGGCTGCGCCGTATTAATCCACAGTTGAGCAATGTGATCCGCATCGCGGGCGGTATTACTCACTCACCCGTTTGGCTACAAATTTTTGCCGATATCTTCCAGAGCCAATTAGAAATCGTCGATGTGAAAGAGCACGGTACCCTTGGTGCCGCCATGACCGCAGCGGTGATGGAAGGCTATTTCCCCGATGTTTTTGCGGCTTGTGATGCGATGGTAAAAGTGTCTGAAGTGATCCATCCACAAACGGATAAACAAGCGGTTTATGCCAAAAAATACGCCATGTACAAACGCATGCTAGATGATATGCAACCGACGTGGAAATCACATAACCCCCAGCAAACCATTGATGCTTAAATAAGGAGTTAGTTGATCATGGAACTCAATTTACACGGTAAAAATGCGCTGGTCACTGGTGGGGCGACTGGACTAGGACGTGAGCTGGTGCAATCGCTGGTAAAAGAAGGCGTTAACGTCTGCTTTACTTATCGTAGCCATCCAGAAGCCGCATTAGCGCTAGTTGAGGCGCTAAATGGTTTAAATGGTACTGAGGTAGTTGCTATCCGAACCAACTTAGGCGACAGCCAAGAGATTGATGCATTATTTGAGCAGGGGCTCACCCATTTCAAACAATTCGACATCCTGATTAATAATGCAGGTATTTGGCCGACAGGGATGGTCGCAGATATTACACTGGAAGAGTGGGATAACGTGATGAACATCAACCTAAAATCCGTTTTCCATTTAAGCCAATTATTTATCAATCAATGTTCAAATAAGCAAATCACTGGCTCAGTGCTCAACATTACCTCGCAAGCAGCGTTTCATGGTTCAACGACTGGTCACTCACACTATGCCGCCAGTAAAGCGGGCTTAGTCGCCTTTTCAATATCACTGGCGCGTGAGGTTGCCAAACAAGGCATTAATGTTAACAACATTGCAGTTGGCATTATGGATACTGAAATGATCCGCGGCAACCTAGAGAAAGACCCACAATATTATCTGAATCGAATTCCTGTTGGGCGTGTCGCCTCCCCTGCTGAAATCGCGGATATTGGGGTGTTCTTGGTTTCAAAAAAAGCCAGTTATATGACGGGAGCAACCATTGATGTGACTGGTGGGATGTTAATGCGCTAAGCCCATAGGGCAACAAAAAATTTTGGAGAACAACATGAAATGTCTGGCAATTGCGGATCTATTTATTGATAAACCAACCATGGAGGCTGGGCTAGAAAAGCTACGCCAACAAGGTTATGAGGTTATCGTTCGTCAGTGGGCACACCCTTCTATTGAAAAACTGCAAGAAGATAACTTGCAAGTTGAGCAACACGGTGCGGAAGCGGTGATTTTACCAGCGGATTTATATGCGGATTTACAAGATGTTGAGTTAGTGATTACCCAGTTCGCCCCTGTAAATAAAGCGGTAATCGATAAACTACCAAAACTGAAATATATCGGTGTATTGCGTGGTGGCATTGAAAATATCAATAAAGAATATGCCGAGAACAAAGGCATTAAGGTAATGAATACACCAGGGCGTAATGCACGCAGTGTGGCTGAATTTACGGTTGGCATGATGTTGGCTGAAACACGTAATATTGCGCGTGCACATGATGCATTGAAGGATAAATATTGGCGTAAAGATTTCGTCAACGCGGATGTGATCCCAGAAATTGGTGGAAAAACCATTGGGTTAGTTGGCTTTGGCCATATTGCTCAACTGGTGGCTAAATTCCTTAAAGGCTTTGATACCAACGTTATATTTTACGATAAATACGTTGACGCTGTTGATGGTTACACCAAAGTTGATTCACTTGAAGATTTGGTTAAAGTTGCCGATATTATTTCGCTACACGCACGTTTATCCCCAGAAACACAAAACTTGATCAACGAAAAACACTTTAAATTAATGAAACCCACCGCCGTAATAGTGAATACCGCGCGTTCAGGTTTAATTAATGAGCGTGATTTGCTGCAAGCACTCAAAGAAAAACGCATTATGGGTGCCGCTATCGATACCTTTGATGATGAGCCATTAAAAGAGGAGAGCGAATTTTATTTATTAGACAATGTGACCATCACACCGCATATGGCAGGTAGTACTTTAGATGCATTCAGCAATACGCCAAAACTATTTGCTGAGATATTTTTAAAACAACAAAAATAATTAATTTAACGAAAAGAACATCGGCAAAAAATATAAAAAATAAACGATAGGGTGAAACCTGTCAGGGGCACCCTATACCCTACAAAAACAACCTTATGTATTTTGAGTAATTATAAACCACAACTTATTTAACTATCAGGTTTATTTTTTTATTCAATACGCAGTAGGTAAATACTCTAAATAGTTCGCGTTGTGGCTAGGCGACAAGCAAACGAGTCGCTAGGGCATACATAAGTGTGTGACTAGTGCGAGTGAACGCAGCCAACAACGCCACGGCGAGAAATATGACGAGTATTGGGAGGAAGGCATGGATATAATCAACAATATCATCGGGCTGGGCGCATCGGTTATGATGCCAATAATATTTTTCATTATTGCATTATGTTTTGGCGTTCGCGTAGGCACCGCTTTTAAAGCGGGTATGTTAGTCGGCATCGGTTTTGTTGGTGTTGGCTTAGTCATCAACTTATTACTATCGAATTTAGGACCTGCCTCGCAATCGATGGTTGAAAAGATGGGTTTAAACCTTACCGTGGTTGATACGGGTTGGCCTACTGCCTCCACCATTGGCTGGGGCTCACCGATTATGGTGCCAGTTGTACTAGGCTTTATTGCGATCAACTTAGTGATGGTTTTATTTAAGCTCACAAAAACCATTAATATTGATATCTTTAACTATTGGATATTTTTATTAGTCGGTTCTGTAGTGTATGCGGGTACTGAAAGCTACTGGCTATCAATTGGTATCACTTATGTGATCTTTATTGCCACTTTGGTTGCGGCAGATATTACTGCACCTTATCTACAACGTAATTATAATTTACAAGGCATTTCCTTCCCTCATCTGACTTGTATTATGTATGTACCGTTTGGCATCGTGACAAACTATATTATCGAGAAAATTCCAGGGTTAAATAAAATTAACCTCGAACCCGAAACGATTAATAAAAAATTCGGTGTATTCGGTGAACCATTAACATTAGGCTTTATTTTAGGTTTGGTATTAGCATTGATGGCAGGCTATCCTATCAGTGAATCTGTTGCACTCGCCGTGACCGTGTCTGCGGCAATGTTACTACTGCCTAAAATGATCGAAATTTTAGTCCAAGGTCTGTTAATTGTTCGCGATGCCGTTGAAGCAAAATTGAAAAAGAAATTCCCTAACCGTGATTTCTATATTGGCATGGATACTGCACTGTTAATTGGTGAGCCTTCCGTGTTGGCAACTGGGCTATTACTGATCCCAATGGCGATTGTGTTAGCTTTCGTACTACCGGGCAACAAAGTATTACCTTTCGTTGACCTTGCTTCATTGATGTTTTTATTAGCTATGGTGACACCATTCTGTAAGCGTAATATGTTTAGAATGTTTATCTGTGGCACATTAGTCCTAACATCCATTTACTATGTGGGAACCGATATTTCCAAGGAATATACGCAAGCTGCGGTGAATTCGAATATCCCAGTACCAGAAGGAATTTCAGAAATGACCAATATCGTGGGTGGAGCAACCACACCTGCGGGCTGGGCAGCAGTAAAAATTGGCGAATTAATCGCTAAGTAATCCTCAATTAACAGCTAACTATAACTTCTCTTAGTTAGCTGTTTTATTTCAAATACTCACCAGCGCTACGGGTAACCAATTTCCCTTCTCTCTTCTTCATAAATACCCTCACTCACTACAGTTTTAGGTCGAGAGCAATCATAACGTGAAGTCTATTAAATTCATTTAATTTAAGTTAATCTCAATAACTATTAAAATATTTTAAATAATGACAGGTGGAAAAATAGGCATTCGAAATCTCTACCAATAGATATTTTAAGTGGTTGGCAACGTATAGCGTTTTTTCACCCTTATTCGTCCGATATTAATAACAAGAAAAAATTATCTATATCCCGAAAAGCGCTTACAGAAAACAAGAACAAGCAATTACCTTGGCTTTGTGATAAATACCGAGAGCAATATAAAATTCCTAAAACAACCGCATTTATTCTTTACCTTGGTGAGTTTGATAAAAATCTAAGTAATTCGCTCATTCAAGATATTGTCGGTTCAGAAACAGGGCAAGCTAAAGAAGAGTGCGAACAACGTTTAAGTAATGAAAGAGTAACCATCTTTGCCAAGAAGCACTACATCAATATGCTGACCGTTGGAACCCACAAACTTTCTCAATCCAACAAATTGCGGATCGCATCAATTCATGGGGCTGTCAGTTAGAAGTCATGAATAACCCGATTTGGATTGGTATTCTTTTATGGGTACACCGCCATTGTATTGAACCTATGTTCAGCCTTGCCAATAATAGGACTTACAATGGCCGTATGATCCATGCGGATTCAAAGGACGACATTCTCAACCTCTCCATCAATAACAAGCTCAAAAACCATGAGGTTGTATCAAAGGGGAATACGGGTAATAAACAATACCGAGATAGCCACGGCAAAGACCTATTAATGTTATTATCTCGCCTAATGCAGGAAAATATTACGCTACAATCTATTTATGTGATCACACCTTTTAACGCGGTTAAAACTGCATTAATCGAATTACTCAAGGAAACAGATCTACCAGCTATACAACAGCCAGTGATTAAAATCACACCAGAAGAGGTCAACCATTGGGCCAAACATAAAATTGGCACCGTGAATACCTTCCAAGGTAAAGAAAATGATACCGTTATTTTTGTACTCGGTTGCAGTATCGGTGAAGAGGGTGGCGCACAATGGGCAGCGAGTAAGCCCAACCTAGTTAATGTCGCTCTAACACGCGCCAAGAAATATATTTTTGTAATTGGTAATCCTGATGTATGGGGCCATCTACCAAGCTTTTCAGATGTAGCCAATACATCGCCAAAAGAAATAGGCACTTTGGAATAACTCATTAAATAGACTCTAGAAGCTCATCGTATTATGGTGAGCTTCTAACCAAGTCATCACGTTAAACTGCTAAATCAAATATAAAGTAATACTCATTGATATGCTTAATTAGCTAACACTACAGAAAATCACTCTCGATTTAAAAAGTACTGTTTAATAGTATGCCGCAGCCATTGATGTGCTGGATCCCTGTCTAACCGTGGGTGCCATGCTTGAACAATAAACACCGATTCCAATTCAAGCGGCAAGCTTAGCGGACTTAATTGCTTACCCCAACCCTCTTTTCCCTGTTGGAACACCATTTGATTATTGTAATACGGGCTATTTTTTATTATCCATTATTATTGAACGCGTTAGCAGGCAAAGTTATAAAGAATTTGCTCAACAGTCTATTTTTAAACCATTACAAATGGATAATAACTTTATAGTGGGATCGTACCCCGTCCACACCACAATTGCTCGTGGGTACCGTGAAAACAATACATGTGGCTATCAATTAAGTGAAAGTCTTTGGACTTAAACCGGTGATGGTGCTGTTCATTCAAATGTTTTAGATTTAATGAAATGGGGTAAAAATGACACCAGTGGTAAAGTCGGAGGAAAAGCACTAGTCGAGAAAATGCTTCAGGCATTACCGGCTAGAAATAGGATAGGTAAAGCCATTGAACACCATCAGAAATATGCTTATGGCATTATTATTTCACAACACTTCAGCATCACACATTTCGAGCATTCATGAGGCTGGGCTGGCTGGGCTACCTATTTTTTACGTTTACCTGATTTAGGCTTAACTGTCGCTGTTTTGGCAAATGTTGAAGATTTAGACACGCAAAAGATGGCTTATGAGATTACCGATATCATTTTGACTCAATCTACGGAATTCCATGACGACCATGATTAATAATGAGTGCAGTGGTCAACAAAAATTGCTCCCGCTTTAGCATTAGCTAAACGCCGTGTCGTTGTGAAGCGACCAGATTATGCGGACCCCCTTGCGGGGCAAAAAGCGCCTTCTGCCGTCACAACTAAAAACCATCGGTTCGATATTTATCCATGTATTAAAACATAACAACGAAGGGCGCATATATCGTTATAATCGCCCTTTCGCGTATGTTTTTAATTAGGAAATTACAAAATACCTTGTGCGAACATTGCATCGGCTACTTTTACAAAACCTGCAATGTTTGCGCCTTGTACATAGTTGGTCTGTTTCCCTTCACCACCAAACTCAACACAGTGGTTGTGGATATCCAACATAATGTGATGTAAGCGCGCATCAACCTTCTCTGCTTTCCATCCCATACGGGCTGCGTTTTGTGCCATCTCTAAACCGGATGTCGCCACTCCTCCCGCATTCGCGGCCTTACCTGGTGCAAATAAAACACCGGCCTCAAGGAAAAGCTCAGTTGCTGGGATTGTCGTTGGCATATTCGCGCCTTCAGCAACCGCTTTAACACCATTTTTGATCAGCAATTCTGCGGCAGCAGTATCTAATTCGTTTTGTGTCGCACATGGTAGAGCAATATCAACAGGTACACACCAAGGTTGCTGACCTGCTAAGTAGGTTAAGCCAAACTCTTTTGCATAGGCCTCTACACGACCATAATTGTTTTTAATTTCTTCCAAACGCGCTAATTTTTCTGGTGTAAAGCCAGCTTCATCAACAACAGTACCATTTGAGTCGGATGCCGTGACGACCGTTGCGCCAAGCTCCATACATTTTTCAATCGTATACTGCGCAACGTTACCAGAGCCAGATACCGCTACACGCATGCCTTCAAAACCTAAACCATGGCGTTTTAACATCGCATTTGTGAAATACACTAAACCGTAACCGGTTGCTTCTGGGCGAATTAAGCTTCCCCCGAAAGAGAGTCCCTTACCCGTGAAAACACATGAAGTATCATTCGATAATTTCTTCATCATCCCAGCCATAAAAACCAACTTCACGACCACCAACCCCGATATCACCCGCGGGTACGTCAGTATCCGCGCCTAAATGGCGATACAATTCGGTCATCAGTGCTTGGCAAAAGCGCATCACTTCACCATAGCTTTTGCCTTTCGGATCAAAGTCAGAGCCCCCCTTACCACCGCCCATTGGTAAGGTTGTCAGTGCATTTTTTAGTGTCTGTTCAAAGCCTAAGAATTTTAGAATGGAAAGGTTAACTGAAGGGTGGAAACGCATACCGCCTTTAAATGGGCCGATAGCAGAGCTATATTGAACCCGCCAAGCCCTATTCACTTGCACTTTACCTTGGTCATCCACCCAACAAACACGAAACTGAATCACTCTTTCAGGCTCAACAAAACGCTCAAGTAGTGCTTGTTCACGATATTTAGGATTATTTTCTAAGAATGGCCAAAGTGAGGTAAAGACTTCGCGAACAGCCTGGAGGAATTCAGGTTGCTGAGGGTCTCTTTTTTGTACAGACTCCAAGAACGATGATAGTGAATTCATCTATATCTTCCTTTTTAAATTTTTTGTTGTGATATTCCTCACTCTTTCTTGTGATAATTTTTGGGGAAATGTGAGGTTGATTTGCATTTGCCTATTGAATATATCACTAGTTTGTATTCAAGTTTCAAGGTTTTTTTTACTCTAATACAAAAAAATTTTTCTTGACCTGACAATAAGTAACTTAATTTAAATTTTTTAAGCCAAAAAAAACGCCTGCATAAGCAAGCGTTTTTAGCGAATAGTTTTTCATTTTTAACTGAATGGATTATTCATCATCGTCATTCAGTGGAACAATCAACATATCAACATGGACAGTATTAATCAACTGGCGAGCTGAAGACATCAACTTGCTCCAAAAATCTTGGTGGTGACCACAGACCACTAAGTCCATATCATATTTTTTGATTGCATCAACCAAGACCTGACCAAGATCACCACTACCGCTCAATGTTTCTTGAATTTCATAACCTGCGCCTGCGGAGAGGTCTTTGAGTGAATTACGAGTTTCATCCGTGATACGCTGTTGCATGTCGCCCAAATTCACATCAATAAGGCCAGTGTAGAGATCTGAGTAGTTCACATCAACATGGATCATGGATACTTTAGCCCCGTAAGGTTTTGCCATAGAGACGGCTTTATCCAGTAATATTTTACTTTCAGGTGATAAATCTACCGCTACGAGAATATGTTTGTACGCCATAAAGTAAACTCCTTCCGAATGCTGATTTTGTGATAAGTTAAGAGCCTATCCTATTCTTAGCCTCTTAACTCACCAATCGCTTATAAATACTATACCTGCATACTATGATAGATAAGTGTCGTTTTGATCACATCTGTGCAGATTAGCCTAGTGAATCTTTCATCACATAACATTTTAGAAAACAATAACATCATCTCTACAATATTAATATATAAACGAGAATTATGTGTGATATTTTTCAATATAAACAAGCAGTAGCCTATTTCTTAGATAATCATTCTGTTATTACACACTTTTACCCAATATCTCTTTTTTATCAGCTTAAATTCGGATAAAAATCGCTCAAAAATCCTCGAGCTTGCACTTTTTTTAGGCAACTTATTATCCTACAATAAACAATAAGCTAGCTTAACACTGTGTTTGCTTTATTTCCTTTGTAGCAACAGCGCAAGCTGATACCTAAGGAGGTGAGTATGTTCAGTATGGTTGCCTTGTTCTGGGCTTTATGCTTTTTGTGTATCATCAATATGATACGCTACTTTTCTTCCATCCGTGTTTTGCTTTATATCCTACGGGATACCGACCCGTTGCTTTATCAATCTGTCGACGGTAATGGCTTTTTCACAACCCACGGCCAGTTAAACAAACAGCTAAAACTGGTTCGTTATATCAATAGTAAGCAATACCTTGAGCATTTTGACGATGAGGTCATATTACGGTGTGAGAGGATACGCAAACAATTTCTACAAATTAGTCAGCTAAGCATCTTAGTGATTGTTAGCTTAATTTACCTACTTATTTTTGCTTAATAGCAGGGTAAAAAAACAAATTCGATACTCCACGGTTTTCAAGGCAAAAAAATAGTGATGAACTGAGCAGCTCATCACTATTATGTTGTATTCATTCTATCAACAGTTTGTGAAACTGTTCTAGATAATCATCAATGCAATCCAGTACAAACCACCAGATAGACAGATAGAAACAGGCAGTGTTAATAACCATGCCAAAGCAATACTCTTAATTGTCTTGCTCTGAACACCCCCACCGTCAACGACCATGGTTCCCGCAACTGCGGAAGATAATACCTGAGTCGTCGAAACAGGCATCCCTGTGTAGCTCGCAACACCGATTGAAACAGCGGCAGTCACCTGAGCAGAAACACCTTGCGCATATGTCATGCCTTTCTTACCGATTTTCTCACCGATAGTGACAGCAACGCGTTTCCAACCAAACATTGTTCCGAGAGACAGTGCTAAAGCAACTGAAATAATGATCCACAATGGCGCATACTCAACGGTATACAGTAAGTCATTACTCAATTTTTTCAGCAAGCTTGCATCTTGAGAGCTAGTTTCTGGCAGCTTAGCAACCGCATTTGCGGTATCAGAGATACACATTAATAAGCGACGCATATGATTACGTTGCTCTGGTGATAACTCATCGTAGCTTTGTACGCCATTCAACAACTTTTGAGCTTGGCTCAGAACGATAGCCGTACGTGAGCTATCACAATGGAACTCTTCGCCAATTTCATCGGTGCCAGTCACTGCTGGTGTATTTTCAATTGCATGGTTGAGTGCTGGTTTATGTGTCTCATAGTATTGTTGCAAGTGAACAACAGCATCATGCGTTCTTGCGATATCGTAACCGCTTGAATTCATATTGACGACAAAACCGGCTGGCGCAACACCAATCAGTACTAACATGATAAGACCGATGCCTTTCTGACCGTCATTTGCACCATGTGAGAAACTCACGCCAACGGCGGAAAGAATCAGTGCAGTACGGGTCCAGAATGGTGGCTTGCGCTTACCATCTTTTTTCTCACGCTCTGCGGGCGTTAAGTGAATACGGCGACGTTTTTTCGTACCACTCCAGTAACGGCGTAGAACAAATATCATCAAGCCCGCGATCACAAAACCAATAGCAGGAGAAAGGATAAGGGACATGAAAATACTGATCATTTTGGGTATGTTGAGTGCATCCACAACCGATGAATCAGTCACAATTGCATTGGTTAAACCAACACCAATAATCGCCCCGATTAACGTATGAGAACTGGATGCAGGGATACCAAAGTACCAGGTTCCAAGGTTCCAGATAATTGCAGCCAATAGCAATGAAAAGACCATTGCTAGGCCGTGAGCTGAACTCACATTAAGCAAAAGATCTGTCGGCAATAGGTGCACAATTGCATAAGCAACGCTTAACCCCCCCGAGCAGAACGCCAAAAAAGTTAAAAACACCCGCCATAACAACCGCGAACTGAGCGCGCATTGCACGGGTATAAATAACTGTCGCTACCGCATTCGCGGTATCATGGAAGCCATTTATAGCCTCATAGAACAGCACAAATAACAGTGCCAGTACTAACAGTAGGCCGGTGTAAAATTCCAAACCTGTAAAAAGATGTAGCATAGACGTTAAGCCATTTTATGTTGGTCATGAACGCGGCGCATTATCAGTGACAAACGCTAGCGGTGGAAGCAAAATCTAACCTTTTTTTGATTTCACTACTGTTGAAAAAAGTACAACATGATTATTATCCTATAATTATCAGCATATTACACAATTTGTTTTTATTCTGATTTTTTTTCTCTTTTTCGTTAGAATTTCACGCAAATCAGAGTAAATTCATCTTTTTTGGCGAATATCGAACGAACCGCTGATCTTTTAGAAAAACCCTAAAACCAATTTTAGGTCAGCGTCATTGATTAATCACTGACCAAAAAATAAGCCTAAAAGTTCAGCAGACCCTAATTATAATATGTATTCAATACTTTTCATCAGTTGTTACACGATACATGGTATCGCAACGATAAAAGTTTAACGAACTCTAGCCACTCATAAAATTGTAGTGTCTTTTAAAATCAAACAGATAGAGAATTTCTTATTGTGAAAAACTATGACGTCATTATTCTGGGTGCAGGTGCCGCAGGACTTTTTTGTGCATCACTCGCAGGGAAGCGTGGTTTGAATACACTGGTCTTGGATAACGGAAAAAAACTTGGCAGAAAAATCCTCATGTCAGGAGGCGGGCGTTGTAACTTTACCAATATCTATGCCGAACACAGTAATTACCTTTCCGCCAACCCTCACTTTTGTAAGTCAGCACTTGCTCGCTATACACAGTGGGATTTCATTGCGTTGGTTAATAAATATAATATCCCTTACCACGAGAAAACATTAGGCCAATTATTCTGTGACAATAGCGCCCAAGATATTGTTGATATGCTCGAAGAAGAGTGCCGCTTACCCAATATCACCATAAAATTGCGTAGCGAAGTGACTGGCGTTGAAAAAATAGACAACGGTTTTGTGGTAACAGTGAACGGAAATAAAGTGAGTGCACACTCACTTGTTGTCGCAACGGGCGGCCTATCCATGCCCGGACTAGGAGCGACACCTTTTGGTTATCGAATTGCCGAACAGTTCGGTCATCAGATTTTACCGACCCGCGCAGCGTTAGTTCCTTTTACACTGCATAAGCCGCTGTTAGAGACGCTACAAGTCCTCTCGGGTGTCTCTGTTGCAGCAACCGTTACCTCCGCCGATGGTACTTTATTTAAAGAAAATATTCTTTTTACTCACCGTGGCCTATCTGGCCCCGCTATTTTACAGATCTCCAATTATTGGAACCCCGGAGAGTTTGTAAGTATTAACTTACTTCCTGAACACTCTCTGACGGATTATTTGGCTGAAGAAAAGCAAACACATCCAAACCAATCCCTTAAAACAACACTCGCCAAATTATTACCAAAACGGTTAGTTGAAGTTTTGCAAACGCTAGGCCAGATACCTGATTGCGCACTCAAACAACTTACCCACCCACAAATTGAGACACTGCATAACAACTTACATCAGTGGCAAATACAACCTAATGGTACTGAAGGCTATCGTACCGCTGAGGTCACTTTAGGTGGCGTTGATACCCGCGAAATTTCATCGAAAACGATGGGCTCACTAAAAACAGAAGGATTATATTTCATCGGTGAGGTTTTGGATGTCACAGGCTGGCTAGGCGGTTATAACTTCCAATGGGCGTGGAGTTCGGCTGCGGCTTGCGCGGAAAATCTGCCGTTACATACAGAGCAATAAACTATTTAAAGGCGTAACCTACGCAAAAAATCATTTAAAGCCACGCAATGGTTTTTGCATAAACATAATTAAACGGGGTAATAGCGAGGCATTCTAACCTCAATAATACCCCTACTTTCCCTATGTATCGTTCAAAAATCTCGCTGAACCTATAAAAAGTTAATCCATTGAAAAAATAATGGATATTATTTAATTTGATAGAAATCATATAATTGCGATTTTTATTGTAATTTATACGATTTTTGATTAAAAAAAACACTTTACAAACGATAGTGATAACTATTATCATCAAATCACTACCTCGACATCACTGATACAGTCACTGTCTTGGCAGTACGACATTGCTCACATTGCTTCCAGTGTTTAGTTTAGCCAGCCTTGTGCTGGCTACTTTTTTATCTCCTGATCTTGTTCAAACTTTTTGAATTCTATGGTCAATCGTAACGGCTTCTCTCTATTATTAAATTGTTTAAACTGTCATCAACAAATTTAGCACTGTTCCAACATCGGTTGGCGATAGGCTTTTAAGGAGATGACACAATGATCTATTTACGCAAAGCAAATGAACGTGGCCATGCTAATCATGGTTGGCTAGATAGCTGGCATACTTTTTCGTTTGCCAATTATTATGATAAGCAATTTATGGGCTTCTCTGCGCTCCGTGTCATCAACGAAGACGTTATCGATGCAGGGCAAGGCTTTGGTACCCATCCTCATAAAGATATGGAGATCCTCACCTATGTTCTAGAAGGCACCGTTGAACATAAAGACAGCATGGGCAATATGGAGCAGATCCCAGCCGGTGAATTTCAAATAATGAGTGCCGGTACGGGGGTACGTCATTCTGAGTACAACCCTGATGATAAAAACCGCCTTCACCTTTATCAAATCTGGATTTTGCCGGAAAAGGCCGGTATCGAGCCACGTTATGAGCAAAAACGTTTTGATTCAAAGGATGGGAAACAGCTGGTGCTATCACCTGATGCGAGAGATGGCTCGCTAAAAGTGTATCAAGACATGACATTGTGGCGTTGGGCGTTATCGAACAATGACACCCAAACCTATGCGATTGCCGACAAACGCGTTGTTTGGATCCAAGTGGTTAAAGGCAACATCGAGGTTAATGGCCAAACTGCCACAACCAGCGATGGCTTAGCGATCTGGCAAGAAGCTAGCCTCACAATGACAGCGAGTGAAGACAGCGAAATTTTACTGTTTGATTTACCTGCGGCTGACTAATAGATGACTGCATGCAGATTTACCCACTCAATAAAAAACAAAGGCCCTGAATTCAGGGCCTTATAATTATTTGTTCAACAAACCCATTACAGTTTAGGGCCTGCTTTCACTAATGCTGCACCTGCTGGCGTGTCAGTATATTTGTCGAAGTTCTTCACGAAACGATCAGCCAAGTCTTTCGCTTTCTCATCCCATTGTGATTTATCAGCATAGGTATTACGAGGGTCAAGGATATTGGTATCAACGCCCGGTAATGCTGTTGGAACTTCCAAATCAAAGATTGGCAGCTTAATGGTATCTGCTTTTTCGATATCACCACTTAAGATAGCGTCAATAATAGCGCGCGTATCTTTAATAGAAATACGTTTACCAGTACCGTTCCAACCCGTATTCACTAAGTAAGCTTTCGCGCCGGCGGCTTCCATACGCTTAACTAATACTTCAGCATATTGTGTTGGGTGCAGTGATAGGAATGCCGCACCAAAACAGGCAGAGAAGGTTGGTGTTGGTTCAGTGACACCACGCTCAGTACCTGCCAATTTAGCCGTAAAGCCAGATAGGAAATGATACTGTGTTTGCTCTGGCGTCAAACGTGAAACTGGAGGTAACACCCCAAACGCATCTGCCGTTAAGAAAATGACTTTCGTCGCGTGACCCGCTTTAGAGACTGGCTTAACAATGTTTTCGATATGGTAGATTGGGTAAGAAACACGCGTGTTTTCTGTTTTCGAACCATCGTCAAAATCAACGCTACCATCCGCTAATACCGTGACGTTTTCTAACAGAGCATCACGTTTGATGGCGCCATAGATATCTGGCTCGGCTTCTTTAGAAAGGTGGATAGTTTTTGCATAGCAACCACCTTCAAAGTTAAACACACCATCGTCATCCCAACCGTGCTCATCGTCACCGATTAGCTTACGTTTTGGATCTGTAGACAATGTTGTTTTACCTGTACCAGACAGGCCGAAGAAAATAGCGACATCGCCTTTTTCACCAACGTTAGCAGAACAGTGCATTGATGCGATGCCTTTAAGTGGCAGCAGGTAGTTCATCATTGAGAACATACCTTTTTTCATTTCGCCGCCGTACCAAGAACCACCGATTAACTGCATGCGCTCTGTTAGGTTGAAAGCCACAAAGTTTTCTGAGTTCAGACCTTGCTCTTTCCAATTTGGGTTAGTGCATTTTGCACCGTTCATAACGATAAAGTCTGGCTCAAAACCAACCAGTTCTGCGTCAGTTGGGCGAATAAACATGTTTTTAACGAAATGCGCCTGCCATGCCACTTCCGTGATAAAACGCACTTTTAAGCGAGTGTCCGCATTCGCGCCACAGAATGCATCAACGATAAACAAACGTTTACCTGATAGCTGCTCTGTCACTAAATGTTTTAATTCACTCCAAACTTCTTGGGTCATTGGTTTGTTGTCGTTTTTACCTTTGCCCTGATCAGCCCACCAGACAGTATCACGGGTGACATCATCACGCACAATGTACTTATCTTTTGGTGAACGACCAGTAAAAATACCGGTATCAACCGCAACAGCACCTAACGTGGTCACTGTGCCACGCTCATAGCCTTCTAATCCAGGTTTAGTTTCTTCCTTGAATAGCAGTTCATAACTAGGGTTATAGACAACTTCGGCTACATCATGAATGCCATATTGTTCGAGTTCCTTCGGGGTAATACTTTTAGCGCTCATTATTATTGCTCCTGGTAATCATAACTAATCTACAGATGATCATAATTCTTTACGACTAATTAACAGCGATAGCTATCAAAGAATTGAAAATGTATAATTTTTTTTAATTCATTATGAGACTTAGAGCACGTAATAAGCCTTTAAAATTATAAAAAAAGGGTGCAAAATTGCACCCTCGTCACATAATTAGGTTGCTAAATCGTATCAGTGAAGTTGCTGATTTTGCTCATTTTTCAACCCTTGAATATCGGATTCAATAAATACGTAGTGTGAGCCACAATATTCACACTCCATATCAATTTTTCCATCTTTTTGCAATATATCGATAACATCTTCTTCAGGTAAAGTCATTAATGTGCTTTCACAACGCTCCCGTGAGCAAGTGCAACGAAATTCAACGGATTGTGGGTCGTATAGCGTAACATCTTCTTCATGATATAAACGATGTAGCACCTCTTTGACATCCAGCTCACTCAACTCTTCGCCTTTAATGGTCGCGGTCAACTGCACTAAGTGATCAAAGATATCATGGCTACCTTCATCCGCAGCAGGGAGTACTTGCAGTAACATGCCGCCGGCAATCGCTTTACCTTGTGATTCACCAACGCGAATAAACAAGCGCGTTGGTAACTGTTCTGACTGCATAAAGTAAGCATCAATGCACTCTTCTAGCGTTTCACCTTCGATTGCAACAATCCCTTGATAACGCTCCCCTTGATTGGGTGTGATAGTAATGACCATATAGCCATTACCAATCATCTGCTTTAGTGTGCTCCCAGCAACCACGGGGCCATCAACACGCGCAACACCCCGCATTTGTTGTAAGTTATTGCCATTAATAACAGCCAAATTCACTGGGCCATCACCTTGGATTTGTACAGTAATATCACCGTCAAATTTCAATGTTGCGGTAAGCAGGCTGGTAGCAACAAGCAATTCACCTAATAGTCCTTTAACGGCATCTGGGTAGTCATGATTGTTCAGGATCTGCTGAAATGTCTCATCGACAGTGATCATCTCCCCACGTACAGCATGCTGTTCAAAAAGGAAACGGTGGAGTAGGTCTTGTTTAGCCATAATTTCTCTCTATTGCTTATGAGAGGCCTCGTTAAAAACCTCTCACCTTGATTAAAATGTTTTTAATACGAATAACATCAACGGTTACACGTCATGGGAATTTGTCTGCTTAAATTTTAGCAGGGTTCGACGCTCTTTTTTATCGGGTCGCCGTTCTGGATGCGGCATCGTTAATGCGTTCATCTTCCGAGCTTGGGCCAATTTTTCACGCTGCTCTTGGCTCTCGGGGGTTTCACGATAAAGTAATTGGGCTTCTGGCGCGCCTCTGCGCTGACCACTCACTTCCAATACTTCGACAGTCCGTTCATCATTACCTTGCCTTAGCCTGATTAACGCATTCAGTTCAACAATTTTACCGGGCTTGGTCCTTTGCCCGTTGTAATGAACTTTTCCGCCATCAATCATATCGCGAGCTATCGAGCGTGTTTTGTAAAAACGCGCTGCCCATAACCATTTATCTAGGCGAACTTGTTCTGTAGGTGATTGTTTCATGATGTTATCCTCAGTGCCAATCTTTAAAATGAGGCCTCCATCATTTAGAAACTAACTTTGATTGGAGGGATTGTCTGCCTCAAAGCACTTATCATAATATCGTTTAATATTACGTAATCGCTTTTTATTATTCATGATACGGAATATGACTAAAGTACCATTTAATAACACGCCAATGCCGAGAAAGAGAGTGAATAAGGAACTGATCACATATTGCGACAATACCTTCTCATCCGGTTTGCTATGAAGGGTGATATGTAATGTCCCGTTCGCATCCGTCGACAAATCCGTGATAATACCTTCGACATCAAACGGGGTGTTGATAAGCAAGCCCGCTATCCGTTTAAGCTCCACCCAGCGTTGCAAAGGCGTCATATCGTTGAATGTGCTCCCCACGATAAAATCGACGAGCGCTTTATTTTCATCACTGATCAGTAGCACGCCACCCGGTGGAGGACTATTCAGTTTTGCAGCCTCTTTTTCAACTTCGACTTTGATAAATTCATATGTGGTGACTTCAACTAGCTTTTCCAAGGCCTCGGCACTACCTGCGCGTAATAAAACATGAGCGCCACTTAATTTCCCTGTGGACGCTTTAACAACAAGTGTTCCCCAATCATCGGTGCTGCCTAAATTGGTTAGCGCACTTTTCAGCTTAGAGCAGGCATGTTCTTGGTAACATAACTCGTTGGTTTTCAATATTATTTCAGAGAAATCAAAAATAATATTCATCCCTGATTTCATAATATCACGCTGTAAGCGCGGGTTAACCCCAACACTGTTTTTTTCAGGGTGTAACTGCTTTTGCACTGTATTAAGTAGCCTAATTGCGCGCTCTATCACTTCAGATTCCGGGTCTGGCGTCAAATTCATATTGTTCCAATACACACCTGAACAATCAAAAGGCGCAAACTGAGCATGATTCGTATCAGACAGATTAGGCGGCCGATAGCACATCCCAACCCCTTTCGCACTTAAGCTATCACCAACTTTTAATTTTCGCGTTTCCAGTTCAGCCACATTCATGACCTTGATCTTTTCAGCGCCCTCAAGCCATGCAAACCCGAGTTTGATGGGTAAGCACATGGATTGGTAGGAAAACATCAAAAATAAAACCAGTAAACCAGTTGCGAGTATCAGGAGATTTTTTTTATATCGCCGATAAGGGTAATAGCGCTCCTCTTCGTGCAATGATAGAAATTGCCCATGCCGCAAAACCTGCCCTGACGGGTACATGTCTATCTGAGTCGCTTTGTTTAACTCATGGTGGATATAAGGTTCCCAATGGGAAGGATAATAGAGATCGATCCCCCCTATAGAGACGGTCGATGATTGCCTTTTATCTAATTCCCCATACAGTTCCCACCGTTTCGGCTGCCCAAAAACGCACTGCACATCTTGTAATTTCTTAGGGAAGACACGTAAGCGAAAGAGAGCCAATAGGCCCGCAACAAAACAGAAAAAGGCTCCGACAAACCCCCATGACTGCAAAAAAGGAATGGCAATTAGTGCTAAATACCCAAGTAAAAAGCTCAAACAAATCAGTAAAGTGCCTAGCCAACCAGAGGAATGATTTAGCCGATGCTCCTCAATAGTTTCTTTGCGAACACGCAATACTTGAACATTAGGTTCTCCTCTTTCATGAATTGCCGCTTCAGGGGTAACAATTTCCTGAATATCATCAGAGGTCCACTCATAATTAAAATCTTTTAACGAGAAATTATTTAGAGAAATAATTAATGGTAGATGGTTAGTTTCAACTAACTCCATCACATTTTTTTGCTGTAAATAAGGTTCAAGCTGGTGGGGAAGTTTAACTTCAATGGTATCAATAAAATAACGCCAACTATTCGCTTGCTCTTGCCGCAAATTAAATCGAGTGACTGAATTACACACCGTTGCGATCACGGCATTTTTCTTCAATTGCCACGATGTTTGCTCAGCGCTTTGGGAAGGAAAAGGGTTGGTACGTAAGTACTGAGAGATGATTTGATAGTCGTTATCTATCATCTTCCGGTAAGATGGCTCAGCTTGAGAAGGGATCTGATAGACACCAGAATTCCGCCCCCGCCTGAAATACAGAAAGGAAGCCATTATAGTTAGGCTAATTATAAAAATAGCCATTATAATGACGTAAGTAAGCATTTTTTCCCCAGTGAAATAATATCAAGAAAAGCATAGCAATCACGGCGCTATCGCTATATAAGCCAATTCCTATTCTATTTTTAGTTTTTATGTTAATTTACAATATGTTGTAATTAAAAAATTTTATTTATTAATCTGTGCTCTTTTTATACACTTCATATATACATAAAATAATTCAAGTTGTATGTTTGTATACATGCTAAGTACGCCATTTTAATATAAAAACCTAAGAGACGAAGCACTGTACCTTATTATCATACCTCTCACACAACTAGAAGTGCGATAGGTATACTAACAGCATTTTATCAACCCGATAATCTCTATCAATTTTTTTTGATATGGGTCATAGTTAACAACAGTGTAATAGCGACATTGTAGCGTCGCTGATATTTTTATTCACTCACCCTATTCGGGAATTGTTATGACTGAGCTTAAAAAGCCAAAAATCTTGAATATTCAGGATGTTGCTCATTCCAAGTTATTCAGTATCCAATCTGTTGACCTCGAGTTTAGCAACGGCGAAAAACGCATTTATGAAAGGATGCGTCCAGGGAAACGTGAGGCCGTACTCATTGTTCCTATCATCAATGATAGTTTGATCCTAATCCGTGAATACGCTGTCGGTATTGAAGATTACGAATTAGGGTTCCCTAAAGGCGCTATCGATCCCGGTGAAACCCCAATAGAAGCAGCACAACGCGAGTTAAAAGAAGAAATCGGTTTTGGTGCCAATCACATCACACAAGTGGCGAAACTCACCATGTCACCCTCTTACTTCTCTAGTAAGATGAATATTCTCATCGCAAGCGACCTCTACCATGAAAAGCTAGAAGGGGATGAACCAGAGCCTTTACAACAGGTTAGATGGCCAATTGCACGCATGATGGAGTTACTTGAACACCCTGATTTCAATGAAGCGCGTAATATCAGTGCCTTATTCTATCTTGAGCGTTATTTAAAAAAATACAATTAGCGCCATTTTTCCAAATAGATCGCCAATTAATTTTTGCGTTAAAAATAAATAGGAAAATCAATACAACGATTTTCCTATTTAACATTTACTCTCTTGTTAGCTCCCCTTTGAACAGGGAGCCAAGCACATTAGAACAGTTCTTGGCTCTCGCCGCCCTCTTCAAAGATAGTCGTTCCAACCTCTTGAATAGCATGCTCTTTAGGCTCAGTACCCTCAATAAAATACTCTTTACGAGAATTGCCTAGCTTACCCGTCCGACTATCAATAGAAACAGCAATGATCCCTTTCGGTGGCTTCATCATCGTAACCGGTACACCTTCTAAGATTGACTTCATAAAGTCATCCCATATTGGTTGAGCGCTTTTCGCCCCCGCTTCACCACCGCTGATTGCAGTGCGCCCTAAGGTACGCCTATTATCATCAAAACCAATCCAAGCCGAGGCGACAACATCAGGGCCGTAACCGGAGAACCAAGCATCTTTCGAGCTATTCGTTGTGCCTGTTTTACCACCAATATCACGGCGACCACCTAGATCTCTCGCTGCACGCCAGCCAGTACCTAACCAACCTGGTTCACCATAGATATTCGTCATCATTGCATCCCTAATTAAGAACGCTAAAGGTGTGCTGATAACATGAGGCGCATACATATCTTGAGGTGTCGCTTCTTTTGGTGCCGCAGATGTCACTTCCATCGTTGGCTCTTGCTCCGTTGGTTTATCATCTGATTGAGTAATTTCTTCTGTCGACTCGTCATCAACGCCTTTAAGGGCGATCGTACGCTCCGTATTTCCATAAATCACTGGAATATCAGTACAATCAGGGCAAGCTATTCTTGGATTAGCTTCAAAAAGCACCTCACCCTCTGCATTCTCAATTTTTTGGATATAGTAAGGGTCAATCAGATAACCACCATTCACCATCACCGCATAGCCTCGCACCATCTGCATTGGCGTAAATGATGGCGCACCGAGCGCTAAGGCTTCAGTCCGATTGATATTTTCCGCAGGGAAGCCAAAACGTGTGAGGTAATCGGCTGCATAGTCAACCCCCATCGCTCTCATGGCGCGTACCATAACCACGTTCTTTGATTCACCTAACCCTTGTCTTAAGCGGATAGGGCCTGCATAACGAGGCGGTGAGTTTTTTCGGCCGCCAATCTGACCCTGCTCCCGCATCCCAACGACTGATAGGAACATCATTTAACAGTGATGCCAGCGTCAAGCCTTTATCCATCGCTGCTGTATACAAGAAAGGTTTGATATTCGAGCCAACTTGGCGTAATGACTGAGTGACGCGGTTAAACTCACTCATATTAAAGTCAAAGCCACCCACTAAGGCGATAATCGCACCATTATTTGGGTTCAATGCCACAAAAGCCCCGTTAACTTCAGGAACCTGTCCCAGCCACCAAAATATCTTTTACTTTGCGGATCCAAACTTGCTCACCTGCTTTCATCACCGCATTCACTTTACTTGGCGTGGCACCTTGCTGGGTATCGGAAATGAATTTACGCGCCCAACGCACACCCGCTAAAGTGATTTTCTCTGTTGAGCCATCGGCCAATTGCACCGTCGCTTCGCTGTCCGTTGAGGAAAGGACAACAGCAGGTAATAATGGCCCATAAACAGGGGATTTTTTAAGTTTTTCGATAATTTTTTCTGTCGTCCAGGCAGGCTCTCCTGCTGTCCACAACACGTCTGCTGGCCCGCGATAACCATGACGGACATCATAATCAATTAAATTATTGCGTACCGCATCAGTGGCTGCGAGTTGGTCTTTGCGAATAACCGTTGTGTAGACTTTGTAACCGTCAGTATAAGCATCTTCACCATGTTGCTCATACAATGTTTGGCGTGCCATTTCGGCGAGGTAAGGTGCTGAGAAATCAATTTTCGGTGCGTGATAAGACGCTTCAATTCGCTCATTTTTTGCTTGTTCATATTCAGCTTGGGTGATGTATTTTTCTTCTAGCATACGCCCAAGCACCACATTACGACGGCTAATCGCTTTTTCATAAGAGAATAAAGGGTTTGATGTCGAAGGTGCTTTTGGTAAACCCGCGATCATCGCCATTTCACTGAGCGTTAATTCATTGACCGTTTTACCAAAATACACATACGCGGCTGCGCCAACCCCATATGCACGGTTACCAAGGTAAATTTTATTGAGATACAGTTCCATGATCTCATTTTTGGTGAATAACTGCTCAATTCTCACCGCAAGAAAGACCTCTTTTACCTTACGCATTATGGTTCTTTCTGGGCTTAAGTAAAAGTTTCTGGCTAATTGCTGGGTGATTGTACTCGCCCCTTGGGAAGCACGACCCGAAGATGCCATTACCGTAACGGCACGGAAAATACCCACAGGGTCGATACCATGATGCTCATAAAAACGGCTATCTTCCGTTGCAATAAAGGCCTTGATCATCAGGGGTGGGATATCAGCTAATGGCAGCGGAATACGGCGTTTTTCACCATATTGTGCAATTAATTCACCATCAGCACTGAAGATTTGCATCGGCGTTTGTAGGCGGATGTCTTTCATTGTTGCGACGTCAGGTAACTCATTTTCGACATATTTGTACATGCCAAAAATCGAGGCGGTTCCCAAAAAAATGCAACAAATAACAATAATAAAAAAAATATTTTACGAACTTCACCGGATAATTCCCATACTCAACAGACAGGAGGGTTTAGATATAGCTGGCGCGTAGTATAAAGCTTATACAGCTCAATAGAAATCGTAATTTATTTGTTGATGATAAGGAAATTATCTATGTATTCACAAAAATGGAACATCGGAATAGACCTTTGCCAAGCCTCAATTCAACTTGTTGCCACAAAACAAAACCGCAAACGGCGGTACTTATGCGAGTGTTGGCAACATAATATTCCAAACGAAATCACCAGCCAATCTGAACATGATAGATACGAGATGCTACTGAAAATTTTAATACAATGGCGTCGGAAATTACCTAAAAATTGTCAGGTCTCAATGGCATTTTCTGCTCTGAGAACATTAAAACAGCAAGTGACTTTACCTGAACAAGTGACTTTAAAGCAACCTGAGCTAGGTTGGTACTTACAAAGCTGCGCCGAAAAATTGTTTCCACTAAGTTCAGAAGATTTGGTGATCGATTATCGTGTGATAGACAATCGAGCCTACCTAAACGGGGTACGTAAGTCAGAGATCGTGTTTTGGCAAAATTTATTACATGACAGTGGCTTCTTGTTAACCGCAATTGATGTCGCCCCTTGTGTCTTACGTTACATTGCACGCTATGCTGGGTTACCCGATGAGAGTTGGCTAATACATTATCGCCAAGGGGAGTGGCTATGGACTGGCCCCGTCAGTCAACCTGCAACTTATAATCAAATCCAAGAAAATGACATCACCACTCTTCCACAAATTATCGCTCTACTCAATGAAAACAATGGGCCACTAAAATTGCCTCTCTATTATATCGGTGATCACCATAAGTCTCAGGCAGTACATTCATGGAGCCTATTGCAAGCCTTTCATAACCATACCGTTAGGCTCCCTCACCAACTCGGTGATTTTGTGGTTGCAACAGGTTTAGCGTTACGCGATAAGGATCGTGACCATGTATCAAGTTAATTTTTTACCTTGGCGGCAACAGCGTATTACTCGCAATAAACGGCGGTGTTTCGCGCTATTTATTCTGCAAAGTTGTCTAGTCGCGATCGTGGTTATCTACAATTCTTCACAACAGCAGTTCGAACAAAACACAGTGGCAGATCACCAAAATGCAACTCGAACAACATGTCGCGCAAAAGCAGCAACAGATAAAGGTGATTAACGAAAAACAAGCCAAGCTCGCTGAATGGCAAACGCACCGACAACACCTTAATCGGCAAGCACAAAGTAACCGAACTCGGTTAAATCTTCTTTATAAGCTACCTGAACTTACACCGCAAAAAAGCTGGCTCGCGAAGGTCTCACTCACTGGTAATAACCTAGAAATAGCTGCTGTTAGCTATGATTTTCACGATATTAGCCAATTGATCACTCGCTTAGAAAGCAACCCGTTATTGCATCAAGTACAACTCATAAAAATGGGGAAAACTCGTCAGGTTAACTACTTGCATGTAAGTGCACACTATCAGGAGGAGACGAATGAATGATAATGCCTCTGGGTTTTGGTATCGCCCTTTTTGGCAACAAACTATTCCTCTTTGGGTTGCTACGATTGCTATCTTACTGGCTTACACCTTTTTTTGTTGGCAGGAAGTGGAGTCTCAACTGACTGAACTTAAAAATAAAACTCAGCATATCGCCTCTCAATCACAACAATATACGCAGGCACTAACACAACTTCCTTCACTCCATCAACTTGAGCAACAAATGGTGGCTCTGGAGCAAGAATTAACATTATCAAAACAAAATGCAACACAATTTGTGGCTCATATACAACACATGGTTACCCAAACAAAGGTCGTACTTAACCGTTTACAACCCTCGGCGGCTGTAGCGACCAATGAGCAGCGTTATCAGGTTGAAGTTCAAGGTGATTACCCGCAAATTTACCGCTTCATCCATGCCATTATCACGCCCGCATCATACCAAACAGGTCTCATTTCTGAGGTACGTTTTTCGCCTCGCAATGGCGAGTTAACAGCCACATTCACCCTCTCATTTATCAAGGATGATATTAATGAACAATAAACTGTTTTTAGCTGTAATCATTGTTTTTACTATTCCCTTAAACGTGATCGCTCAAGAGATGCGCGACCCCTTCATCCCTCTGCCTTTAGATGAAACTCACCAAAAGCTCGCCTCTCCCTCACCAACTCCCTCTCATCAACCCGTCGAGAATCCATTCATCGAAAAAATCTTTAAACTCACATCCATAAGTGCAACAGATGCCCTCGAACAGTTAAAACACCCTGAAAATGCTTTATTATCGAGCCAAGCTACCGCCATCAGCCACTTTGCAACAAATAGTTTAGTGATAAAAGAGACAAAAACCCGCTTACAACTGATTGAAGAGTGGTTAAAGCAACTTGATGTTCCTAAACAGCAAGTCCAAATTACCGCACACATTATCAGCAGCAGCCGGACAGCCCTGCAAGAGTTAGGTTTGGAGTGGGGAATGTTATCGGGTAGCCCCAATAATAGCCGCTACCAGCGTTATAACCGCTATGACTCTTCATCAGGTCAGTTTAATTTACTTCGGCTGGGCGAAGGGCTGTTAGAACTTAAACTTAATGCTTTAGAAAAAGAAAATTTGCTCTCTATTATCGCAAGCCCTCGTTTGATGGCTTCACACAAACACCCTGCCAGTATTCAGCAAGGGTCTGAAATCCCCTATGTCACTAGCACAGAAAAGAAAACACACGTTCAGTTTAAAGATGCGGTATTAGGAATGGAGGTCACGCCAACTCTCTCACGCGGAGATCACGTTGAGCTACTACTGAAAATCAGTCATAACTCCCCTGATAAAGCGATTACCACCAGTGATGAACACTATTTAGCGATCAATAAGCAAGAAATCGCTACCTCTGTCACGATACGCAACAATGAAACATTGATACTCGGCGGCATTTTTCAACAGAAGCAAGAAAAAACAGAAACAGGCCTACCTTTTCTTTCCAACATTCCCCTTTTGGGAAAGTTATTTACCAATACAGGTGAACACATTGACCGTAGAGTTCTTGTGGTTTTTATCACACCAAAGCTGATCAATATTTAGATAAAAAAATAATATTGATACTTCAAGTAGTTGAATGAATATAAAGGAAATGTGAGCAGAGAAAATTATTTTTTATGCCATAAACTTACCGGATAAATTTGACGCTGACGTCGTTTTAGCATACAAGGTTACCCATTGAGTGTTCTAACTATCAGTAGATTAAAGAACAAGCTATCAGCCGCTTATAAAATAGCCGCAATCAATTTGCTCTATAAATTAACACGTTCCTCTGCTTTTATATGCAGTGGCAATACTGTTAAAACTCATGTTGAACAAAACGTTAGGCAAAATAGACGGCATAATAAAAGAAACCAGTAACACAAATGTGGCACTTTGTTCGCTCAGTGCCACATTTATATAGTTGCAATTCAGGTTGATGTATTGAGATAATTTTCTTATCTGATCTCACTTATCACTCATGAGGTTTCAGTTTAGGTCCCGTCGCTAATTCGATTGGCGGGGCGGGTTATCATTAACGAATAATCGTAGTAATACCAAAAAACATGGCAGAGAAACGCAATATCTTTCTGGTTGGACCGATGGGTGCCGGCAAAAGCACTATTGGTCGTCAATTGGCTCAACAGCTTAATATGGAGTTTTTCGACTCTGATCACGAGATTGAAAAACGTACAGGTGCAGATGTAGGCTGGGTCTTTGACCTAGAAGGCGAGGAAGGCTTCCGCGAGCGCGAAGAAAAAATCATCAATGAGCTTACCGAAAAACAAGGCATCGTACTGGCAACGGGTGGCGGTTCAGTAAAATCGAAAGAAACTCGCAATCGCCTATCTGCTCGTGGTGTTGTTGTGTATCTCGAAACCACTATCGAGAAACAGTTGTCTCGAACTCAACGTGATAAAAAACGGCCACTATTACAAGTGGATGAACCGGCTCGTGAAGTTCTTGAAAAATTGGCATCTGAACGCAACCCGATGTATGAAGAAATTGCTGATATCACCATTCATACTGATGAGCAAAGTGCCAAAGTTGTCGCAAGCCAAATCATTGAGCTGTTAGAAAAAAACTAACTTAACATTACTCATGGCAACAAGGTAAAGCAAGATGGAAAAAGTCACTGTTACTCTGGATGAACGCAGTTATCCAATCACAATTGCTCCGGGTCTTTATAACCAACCAGATGCTTTTTGGCCACTCAAAGCGGGTCAACGAGCTATGTTGGTGACCAACGAGACACTTGCGCCTATCTATCTTGAGAAAGTGACGCGTGCTCTTGAAGCAGCAGGGGTAACAGTAGATTCAATCATTTTACCGGATGGGGAACAGTATAAATCCTTGTTCATTATGAACGATGTTTTCACTGCCTTACTCGAAAAACGCCATAATCGCGATACCACCCTCATAGCACTTGGTGGGGGTGTTATCGGTGACCTAACAGGTTTCGCCGCAGCAAGTTATCAACGTGGGGTTCGTTTTATCCAAGTACCAACCACCTTGTTATCACAAGTAGATTCATCCGTAGGCGGCAAAACCGCGGTAAACCATCCATTAGGCAAAAATATGATCGGGGCATTTTATCAGCCCGCCTCTGTCATCATCGACCTTGATTGCTTAAAAACGTTACCGAAAAGAGAACTTTCATCTGGTCTTGCTGAGGTCATCAAGTATGGCATCATCCTTGATGGGGAGTTTTTCAGCTGGCTAGAAGCGAATATCGACGCTCTAATGGCTCTTGATAATCAAGCCATGGCTTACTGCATCCGTCGCTGCTGTGAATTAAAAGCACAGGTCGTCGCGGCTGATGAGAAAGAGACTAGCGGCTTAAGGGCGCTACTTAACCTTGGCCATACTTTTGGTCATGCTATTGAAGCCCATATGGGCTATGGCGTTTGGCTGCACGGTGAAGCCGTTGCAGCAGGTATGGTGATGGCGGCTAAAACGGCAGAACGCATAGGCACATTCACCGCACACCAAACTCAGCGAATTATCGCCTTGTTAGAACGCGCTGAGCTACCTGTGACGGGTCCTGAGCAAATGAAACCGGATGACTATTTACCTCATATGATGCGGGATAAAAAGGTCATGGGCGGGAAACTCCATCTTATCTTACCTACCACAATCGGCCATGCAGAAATGCGCTCAGATATTGAAACACAAACAGTACGAGATGCGATATCGTCCTGTTTACCCGAAACCTAAGCCATCTTGTGTGATTATCAGCCAGAAACAGATAAAACCATCCAGATAATTTGAGGTTTTAAAATGTTTCTGGCAGATATGTCTTAAAATCGTTAAATTATAAGCTATGCCTAAAGTTTCAGGTTACAACACACTCTCAAACACTTAGACTTTTAGACATGCAATATCATATGTCGTATTAATCATATGAAGACGATATGACAAGTATAAGACTATCCTTTGCAACATCGCGGGTATACACTATTTACTCGTGAAGAGGCCGTAATGAAAAGAGAAATTTTATCTCGATTACAAGGTGATATTTATTCGGGAGGGCAAAATGGACGAATTTAAACCAGATAATCAGCCTAATACACAAAATGATCTACGGCCAGATACATCCGACCGACCGGCAGGTCGTAGCCGTCCATCATCAACAGCAAAACCTAAACTCACGATATCTCGCCAACATATTATGATTGGTGTAGGTGTTTTGGTGCTGTTATTACTGATTATCGCCATTAGCTCAGCCTTAAAAGCTCCAACAGAGCATGAAAAGCAGCAAACTGATACAACGGCAAACGAGCGTAATATCGATTTGTCTAGCTCTTCATCGCTTAGCAATAATCAAAGCCCATCAGGCCAGGCACAAGAGATAAACGTACCGCCTGTGAACCCAGTACCTACCCAAGGTACTCAACAGCAACAAACAAATAATTATGGTGAACGGATTGAAATCCCGGGTGATGTTGTCGATGCTCTAAACCAAGGTCAATCACTCAACCAAGGCACGGCGAATACGCCGGCACAAAATATTGCACCGCCTCCTGTGACACAAACGCCACCGGCTCAAAAGCCACAAACGGTGCCTGCAAAACCAGAGAGGACGCAAACAAAGCCTGTTGAAACTAAACAACCGGCTCAACCTAAGCAGCCAGCAAAAACAACCACGGCGAACCAAAATCAAAGTGGTAACTTAATGTCAGCGCCTGCGAGTAACTACACATTACAATTAAGCAGTGCAAGCCGTTCTGATACACTAGAAGCTTTCGCTAAACAACATAAACTCAATAACTATAAAGTTTATAAAACAATCCGTAATGGGCAAACTTGGTATGTTCTGATCCACGGCAACTATCGCTCCGTCAATGAAGCTAAAAGCGCTATTGCGACTTTACCAGCCGAAATTCAAGCGAAAAAACCATGGGTTAGAAATATGAAGCAAGTTCAACAGGATCAGAAATAACAACGTTTTATAGCGGGCGCATTATGCTGTCCTGACAGAGTACCCAATACTACTCTAAACGTTTGTAACAATAAGACGGCATGAAAAAAACACGCGCTTTTTTGAAATGGGCCGGCGGCAAATACCCTCTAGTGGAAGATATCAAAAAACATCTTCCACAGGGTGATTGCTTGATCGAGCCCTTTGTAGGAGCAGGTTCTGTTTTCCTAAATACCAGCTACGATGCTTATGTCCTAGCTGATATCAACAGCGACCTCATTAACCTCTACAATACCGTAAAATACCGTACAGACTCTTTCATCGGAGAAGTACGCGAGATCTTTACGCCTGAATTTAATACCGCCGAGCAGTATTACATTAAACGTCAAGAATTTAACCAATCTACAGACCCTATCAAACGTAGCGTATTATTTTTATATCTAAATCGCCACTGCTACAACGGGCTATGTCGTTATAATTCACGCGGCGAATTTAATGTGCCTTTTGGTCGTTATAAAAAGCCCTACTTTCCAGAAGAAGAACTACTGTGGTTTGCCGATAAAGCGCAAAAAGCGACCTTTGTGACCCAAGATTATGAAAGTACGCTGCTATCTGCGGAATCAGGCTCGGTCGTTTATTGTGACCCTCCGTATGCTCCGCTTTCCGAAACAGCGAACTTTACGGCCTATCACACCAATGCCTTTAGCGCTCAAGAACAACAAAATCTTGCGCGATTAGCCCATTATTTGTCTTCAGATCGCAAAATTCCGGTTCTGATTTCAAATCATGACACGCCAGCAACAAGAGAGTGGTATCATCAAGCTAAATTACACATTGTCAAAGTGCGTCGAACAATCAGTCGAAACATACTTAATCGCGCGAAAGTCAATGAGTTGTTGGCACTATATAACGGGGAGCCTGCGCTAAAACTCCCCAAAAACGCTGATAAGAAAAACATCAAGCGCCTCTCGTCTGGCGTGGAATGACTCTCAGGTGACGTTTAAATAATCGGAGACAATAATGAAAGATTTTCTCATTGCCCCATCTATTTTATCTGCAGATTTTGCCCGTTTAGGCGAAGATACCTCAAAAGTACTAGCCGCTGGCGCGGATATCGTGCATTTTGACGTTATGGACAACCACTATGTTCCTAACCTCACGTTCGGTGCACCGATTTGTAAAGCCCTACGCGACTACGGAATTACTGCGCCAATCGATGTCCACTTGATGGTTAAACCTGTCGACAGAATTATCCCTGACTTTGCAAAAGCAGGCGCAAATCATATCAGCTTCCACGTTGAAGCCAGCGAACATGTCGATAGAACACTACAGTTAATCAAAGAACATGGCTGTACTGCTGGCCTCGTTTTCAACCCAGCAACACCATTGAGCCACCTAGAGTATGTGATGGATAAAGTCGATATGATCCTACTCATGTCGGTAAACCCAGGCTTTGGTGGTCAATCCTTTATTCCACATACGCTGACTAAATTGCGCCAAGTCCGTAAAATGATCGATGAAAGTGGCTATGATATTCGTTTAGAAATCGATGGCGGTGTTAAAGTTGATAATATTGCCGAAATTGCCGCTGCTGGTGCCGACACCTTTGTTGCAGGATCTGCAATTTTTGGTCAGCCTGATTACAAAACCGTCATTGATCAAATGCGTAAGGAATTACAAAAGGTATCTCAATGACACAACCGAGTTTAGAAAACATCAAAGCAATTGCCTTTGATTTAGATGGTACTCTCGTTGACAGTGCCGGTGGATTAGCTGAAGCGCTAGATAACGCATTAAAAGAACAAGGTTTTCCACCAGCAGGGAAAGAGCGTGTTTCAATTTGGGTAGGTAACGGTGCCGATGTCATGATTGAACGCGCATTAACATGGGCGGGAGCAACCATCACTCCCGAGCTTCACCAAGCGACCCGTGACAGTTTTGATAAATTCTATGCCACCGCTGTGACAACGGGCAGCGAACTATTTCCAGAAGTCAAAGAGACGTTAGAAAAGCTCGCATTCCATAACATCCCTATGGCCATAGTGACCAATAAACCCACACCTTTTATCGCGCCATTACTGAAAAAATTAGCCATTGATCGCTATTTTTCGTTAGTGCTTGGCGGCGATGATGTGAAAGAGAAAAAGCCACACCCAGCGCCACTGTATCTCACCATGGGCAAGCTTGGTTTACGTAAAGAGGAATTGCTTTTTGTCGGTGATTCCCGTAATGATATTATTGCGGCAAAAAGCGCACAATGCCCTAGCGTTGGCCTAACTTACGGTTATAACTATGGTGAATCAATCGCTCTGAGTGAGCCTGACTGTGTATTAACACACTTTTCAGATATCCTGCCTACCATCGGTTTATCTGACACAAAATAATTAAAGGATATAAAAAGAAATGAGTGAACCCACTGAAAAACAAAAGCAAACCCAAAAACCTATCGTATTCAGCGGCGCGCAGCCTTCCGGTGAATTGACCATCGGTAACTACATGGGTGCGCTACGTCAGTGGGTACAAATGCAAGATGATTACGACTGCATCTATTGTATCGTTGACCAACATGCGATCACTGTACGTCAAGACCCTGACGAGCTACGCAAAAGAACCCTCGATACCTTAGCACTCTACCTCGCTTGTGGCATTGACCCGAGTAAAAGCACTATTTTTGTTCAATCCCATGTGCCGCAACATGCGCAACTTAGCTGGGCGCTAAACTGTTACACTTACTTCGGCGAACTAAGCCGTATGACACAATTTAAAGATAAATCAGCGCGTCATGCAGAAAACATTAACGCTGGTTTATTTGATTATCCTGTATTAATGGCTGCCGATATTTTACTTTATCAAACTAACCAAGTTCCTGTTGGTATCGACCAAAAACAGCATCTTGAGTTAAGCCGTGATATTGCACAGCGTTTTAACGCGATTTATGGCGATATCTTTACCGTGCCAGATCCTTTTATTCCGACTGGAGGTGGCGCTCGTGTCATGGCTTTGCAAGATCCAATGAAGAAAATGTCTAAGTCTGATGATAACCGCAATAACGTTATCGCCCTGCTTGAAGACCCAAAATCAGCAGCGAAAAAAATCAAACGTGCGGTCACTGACTCAGAAGAGCCGCCTCGTGTTCGTTATGACATCGAAAACAAACCAGGTGTTTCAAACCTGCTAGATATTTTATCTGGCGTAACGGGTAAAAAGATTGCCGAGCTTGAAGCCGAATTTGAAGGTCAAATGTACGGTCATCTTAAAGGGGCAGTGGCAGATGCCGTCTCTGGCATGTTGGCTACACTCCAAGAGCGTTATCATCAATTCCGTAATGACGAAGCGCTGCTCAACAAAATTATGGATGAAGGCGCAACCAAAGCGGCAGCACGCGCGCAAGAAACGGTTGATAAAGTTTATGAAGCCATTGGTTTTGTAAAACGCCCTCAGCTGTAATTCATACACGCCCTTATCTCTTCTAAAAGGTAAGGGCTTTTAATTAAAAAACTCACCTTTCTCTTCACCTTCAATTATTTTCAACAACCTCATCGATTTATCTCTCTGGTGTCTCTGTGCTTTTCTCAGTCAAATAGCTCACTCATTGATATGTAATAACGTTAAGGTGAATCTATGTTATTCAAAAATAAATATGCTTTTGTTCAAGGTGGATCAAGAGGTATCGGTGCTGCTATCGTCAAACAATTTGCTCAAGCTGGGGCCAGTGTCGCTTTTACCTACGCCTCTTCTGACGATAAAGCTAAAGCTTTAGTGGCTGAAATTGAGCAATTTTCAGGTAACGTATTGGCAATCAAAGCAAATAGCGCTGATGAAAATGAAATAAAAGCCGCCATCACACAAGCCGCCAATACATTTGGTAGCCTTGATATCTTAGTTAACAATGTTGGTATTTTAGAGCTAGGAACATTAGATACCCTATCATTAGAAGCGTTCGATCGCTCCTATCACCTCAATGTTCGCAGCCTATTTATTGCCAGCCAAGCTGCATTAGAAGTGATGAATAATAATGGGCGCATTATTCATATTGGTAGCATTAACGCACAAAGAGTACCATTTGAAGGCGGTAGTGCTTATGCGATGAGCAAAGCCGCTATCGTAGGGCTTACTAAAGGGATGGCTCGTGATGTCGCTAGCCGAGGCATTACTGTGAATAATATCCAGCCCGGTCCTGTCAACACGGACATGAATCCTGAACAAGGTGAGTTTGCAGAGAGTTTAAAACAGATCATGGCATTAAAACGTTATGCCAGCGCCGATGAAATAGCCAGTTTTGTCGTTTATTTAGCCAGCCCTGCCGCTGCTTATATCACAGGTGCAAGCTTAAATATTGATGGTGGATTTAGCATCTAATTATCTTAATAGCATAAAAAAACGGGAGGCATCTCCCGTTTTTTCACTTAATGAAATTTATTGAAAATCCATATCGGTATAAAGCTTCGTTGCTTTTACACTTTCAATATTTTTCGCGCCACCCAACATCATATTAATGGATAATTCTTTATTCAGTTGCTGAATAACGGAATTCACCCCTTCCGCGCCCCCTAAATTTAATCCATATAAAATTGGACGACCCACCGCGACAACATCAGCACCACTTGCTAGCGCTTTAAACACATGGGAGCCACGGCGAACACCACTATCAAAAACAATAGGAACACGTTTGTTGACCACTTTTGCAATGGAAGGCAAAACATCAAAAGAAGCTGGGCCGCTATCTAATTGTCGCCCACCATGGTTAGATACCCAAATCGCATCTGCACCAGCCTTGATCACTCTATCTGCATCTTCAGGTGATTGGATCCCTTTCACTATCACAGGCAAACCCGATAGTTTTTTCACGTAAGCAATATCTGCTGGGGTAAAGGCTTGTTTAGCTTGAGCATAAATTTCGCTGATCCCTGCCCCTTTACCTGTTTTAGAGCCATCATCATTTTGTTTAGCGAACAGTTCTAAATTGGCAAAACCAAGTGGGAATTGGAAGTTATTGCGAATATCATCTTCGCGATAGCCACCAACTGGCGAATCCACCGTTAAAATAATCGCTTTAGCACCACTCTCTTTAGCTCGTTTCAAAGTAAACTCATTGAAAGCATTATTCTTGCTCATATAAAGTTGGAAGAAGAATGGGCTTTCCCCTGAAACTTCGGCGACTTCTTCAATAGTCTTGTTACCATAAGTACTTAATGAAAAAATTGAGCCAGCTTTCGCCATCCCTTTGGCTGTCGCAATTTCACCGTCTTGATGGGCCAAACCTTGAGCAGCCATTGGGGCTTGAATAATTGGCGTTTTTAAATCAATCCCTAAAAATTGGGTTGATAAGTCAATATCTTTAATTTCAATCCCCTGCATTACCCGCGGCATAATGTATTTTCTATCAAAGCTACGCGTATTTTTATCTAGGTTCAGCTCATCTTCTGCCCCACCACGAATATAGCCAAAAGCCCCTTTTTCCATGTTTTTCGCAACTTGGTCTTCTAACTCATCTAAATTGATAATTTTAATCGGTCCTTCTTTGGTACTCGCTTGATAATCCGCGGCTTGTACAGCCCCAACAGATAAGGTCAAAGCCAGTATCGCCGATGACATCACCGCGATGGGCTGTTTTTTTGCTCTGTGTAACATACTCCACCTCCTCAACTTATTGTTTGATAGCTTCCGCTTGTATTTTTATCACTACCTCTTTTGCCATTCCCTCTTTTGCAAGGAAATCCACCCCCCATTTTGTACGGTCAATGGTCGTTTCAAAGTCGCCACCACAAACATCCGCTTTAAAAATAGGACTGAAATAACAGCCGAATTTCGTTGTTTTCAACTGAACGGGATGAGACTGTCCTTTCATGGTTAAAATGCCATCAATAGAAACAGGTTTATTATCCGCAAAGTTCCATTTAGTTGATTTAAATTCGATGGTTGGGTATTTCGCTACATCTAACATATCGGCGCTCTTAATATGGTTATCAAACGCTGTTAGACCGGTATTTAATGTCTCCGCTGGGATTTTGACATTAATGCTTCCCTTGTTTTTTTCTGGGGAATAGCTCATATCACCACGAATGTTGTAGAAACCACCGCTATTGGTCGATGTATTAAAGTGATCAATATAGAAAACCGCTTTAGTATGGGTTGGATCTAACTGATAATTTGCGGCTTGAGCAGTACCGGCTACCAATAGTGAAGCCAATAATGGCAATACAATCTTTTTCATGGAATACATCCTAATTATTTGTTTTATCTAAATTAATACAGATAGGTAGCCTCTACTTTTAGTAAAGGCTACGGATAATTCGAGTTAAAAATAAGGCTTAGCGTTCTGAATCTAATTGCTCATTGTTTTTCAAAACATCTTGAGCTTTCATATAGCTTTCAATGAGCAGTTGATATGCAGGGAAAATTTGCGTGTAAGCTTGTGCCCATTCTGCCGCATCTTCACGATTCCACGTTTTCTGAATTTCAGACGCGACCGCGGCTGTATCCATTGGTACAACACCAGCTTGGACCATGCGTGCTAAGGTGATTTCTTGTGCCATTTTGCTATAAGTACCAGATGCATCAATGACGACAAAAACTTGGTAACCGTCAGCTACCGCACTAATAGCAGGGAAAGCCATGCAAACACTGGTTATCGTGCCCGCGATAATCAGTTGTTTTTTACCCGTTGCTTTAACTGCTTCAACAAATTCAGGGTTATCCCATGCGTTGATTTCACCGCGACGTGCAATATATTGTGCATGTGGCGCATTTTGGTGAATTTCAGGGATCAGAGGGCCATTCGGGCCTTGTGGTACAGATGCTGTTGTGATGACAGGCATTTTTGCCAATGAAGCTATTTTTGCGAGAACAGCAGCACGCGCTCGCAGCTCTGTCATTGGCATATCACCGACAGTTTGGAACAAACCACTTTGATGGTCTATCAATAACATCACTGCATCATCTGGATTAATAACAGGACGCTGTCCATTGAAGTTTGCCGGATTACTCATAATGAAACCTCTCAATCAATAAAATAATGAAATGCTTTTAAACGAGAAATAGAACAATCGTTGCCCCGCTCTCTTGTTATTTACATTAATTCATCGATTTTTTGTTGAGTAGTCCGGTTTTTAGTAAACACTGTTCTAAAAATAGGATAATGGAAACCAGAACTATTGTTCTAATAATGAAACAATGAAACCTATTTTTACCACTACTGATAACGAAATCGTGCCCCTATGATAAATACATCAGAATCTATTTTAGGAGCATAACCATGAAAAAGATCATTGGTATTTATAACGCACCTCGCAGTCATTGGGTTGGAGATGGCTTTCCTGTTCGCTCATTATTTAGCTATAACAACCACGGGAAATATCTCAACCCATTTCTTTTACTTGATAGAGCGGGGCCTTTTACCTTCCCAAGCTCAGATGCTGAGAACCGTGGTGTTGGAGAGCATCCGCACAAAGGGTTCGAAACGGTAACTATCGTCTATGATGGTGAGGTTGCACATCATGATTCTACAGGTGAAGGGGGCGTGATTGGTCCAGGAGATGTTCAGTGGATGACTGCGGCATCCGGTATTTTACATCAAGAATACCAATCCGATGATTTTATGAAAAATGGCGGCACCTTAGATATGGTGCAACTGTGGGTCAACTTACCGGCTAAAGATAAATTGGCGTCTCCGGGATACCAACTGCTAAAAAGTAGCCATATTCCGAATATTGCTTTACCTAATGATGCAGGCTATTTACGCGTCATTGCAGGTAACTATCTAGGAAATAATGGTGCTGCACGTACATTTACCCCTTTAGATGTTTGGGATCTCAAACTGAAAAAAGGTAAAACAGTAGGGTTACAAACTAAAGCCGGCCGTAATGTTGGTTTAGTGATGTTACATGGCTCGTTAATTGTTGATGGTCACGCTAGTTTAAATGAGGGAGAGCTGCTCATCCCTTGATAGTAGTGACAGTAATATTGTTATGGAAGCCACGGAAGATGCTGTTGTACTCTTCTTAAGCGGTGAGCCCATTGATGAACCCGTTGTCGGCTATGGTCCCTTTGTGATGAATAGCGATAAAGAAATTATCGAAGCGGTTAATGATTTTAATCGTGGTAAATTTGGCCGAATCCCTCAAAATCAATAAGATAATAACTCCTCGATAGGGTGACTATTGAGGAGTTATCTTTTTACGGTGATGGATTATGATGATTTAACAGTTGGTGAAATATTCTCAGCCAAAATAATTTAATAATAGTTGTACTGATGGCAATAAACCTTTTCTTGATGGGTAAACCGCATGAATAATATCTTCAGGAAAACGCCATTCAGGTAATATCTCAATCAATGCCCCTGAACTTAAGTCTTTTTCCACCACACCATAAGGCAATCGAGCAATACCAATTCCCTTTAATGCGGCTTTATACAAGGTCAAAATATCGGTTGTTGCTAATTTGGGGATAAAGTGCTGAGTGAAGCTTAAGTCCTCACTGTTTTTCAGTGTCACCGTATAATTTTTGGGAATGTTCGGTATTTGCCAATATTGGGTAATTCACTAACTCTTCGGGTTGTTGCAGCGGCTCTCCGCCTTTAAATAACAACGGGCTAGCGACCAAAACCCGCCGTGAATAACCCAATACTTTCATCATTAAACCCGAATCATCTAACGGCAGCGAACGCACTCGCAGCGCCATATCTAACCCTTCACTGATCACATCAACGGGCCGATTAACTGCTAAGATTTGTACATCGATCTCCGGATACTTCACCATAAAATCGACTAATAAATCTTGCAGATACACTTGAAGTAAAGCGACAGGACAAGACAATTTAATGATCCCTTTCGGGTCAGTTTGTACAGAGCAGATCAGCTCCTCAGCAATTTTCGCTTCATCGACAACATTTTTGCATTGTTGATAAAAGGTTTGGCCGATTTCAGTCACATGGAACTGGCGTGTTGAACGATAAATTAAGGAAACATTGAGTTTCTGCTCAAGATCAGCAATACGGCGGCTAAGTTTAGATTTCGGGATCCCCAAAGCAAGACCTGCTTGTGAAAAACCCGCCATGCTCGACTACTTTGACATAGTAGTAGAGGTCATTTAAATCGTACCGCATCCCTATTCCCCTTTTTACTAAAACCTATTTATATTACTGAAAATCGATAATAAGTCTGCTTAAATTACGCCATTTACCCCGTCAATAAGACCCGTTAGCCAAACAAATAGTTTCGGTATCGAAACAACTCATTGCCAGTTAAACAAGGAAATCAATTAAAGTAACTACCCGGCTATGGAGGTTTCTATGTACCGCGCACTTTGGGCATTGTTACGCCCTTATCGTTTTGTTTTAATATTTGCTGTTATTTTACAAGCTATCGCTGGCATTAGCTCCCTGATCCCTTGGGTTGCAATTAGCCAAATCGCCTTATCCCCTGTTGAACAAGGGAACACTTGGGTCATTATTGCATTTATTAGCGGAGTCGTATGGCTCGTTTGCCAAACACTTGCCCTATACCTAACCCATCAAACGGATAACCAATTGTGCTATCAATTAAGGCTAAAAATACTCAATAAACTCAATCGACTTCCTTTGAGTGAGTTTGTTTATTCAGGTAAAGAAGGGATCCAAAAAATTGTTGATCGCGATGTGCGCTTGCTGCATCAACTCACCGCCCATGCACCTGCCGACTTGGCTCAACTGTTTGTCGTTCCAATAACTGCAACGCTGATCTTATTATGGACCAACTGGGCATTAATGATTTTTTGCCTACTTCCTTTAATCATCACCATTTACCTTTTCCGCCAGCTACGCTCACCACGTTATCAATCGCTATTCACTGCTCGTGACCAGACGATGGGGAATTTATATGCTCAATATGCAGAGTTTGCCGATAACCCATTACTTGCAAGACAGTATCCAAACCGCGCCATTCAACTTGCTGTGACACAAGCACTCTCCGCTTTTCTCGTGGCCTTTAATCGCTGGATTAACAAAATCGGCGCATTCAGTTCACTGACTCAAATTGGAATGAGTACCACATTACTGACGTTATGGGTGATTATTGGGTCGTTGGTAGTGCCGACCTCGGTGTCACTGTCGCAAATGGTGTTGTTTATTCTTTTGATGCATAGCATTACCGCTCCAATCGCTGCCATGGGGCATGGTGCCGATGCCCTCAACCATGCAGTCGCCGCTTCAGAGCGTATTCGCCATTTTCTTGAGCAAACAGAAATGCAGTATGGTGATAAATCACTGCAAGGAGCGCCTTGTGCCGTTCATATTCACGATGTGGATTATTGTGTACAGGATAAAACTTTACTCTCTAACATCAACTTAACCATTCAACCCGGTCAGCTTGTCGCTATTGTTGGTGCATCGGGAGCAGGAAAAAGTACACTTTTACAATTGATGGCACGGTTCCTCGACCCAACTCGTGGCGAGTTATACTTTAATACGACGCCCCTACCTCAATTCTCATTAGCAGGGTTAAACCAGCAAGTATCTATCGTGATGCAGAATACTCAACCTATGCCGTGTTCGCTGAAAGAAAATCTACAGCTATTTGCCCCCGATGCGACAGCGGTCGAAATCACTGACTACCTTGAAAAATTAAATCTACTAACACGGCTCCAGCAATTACCAAAGGGGCTAGACAGTTTAGTCGGTCATGATATCACCTTATCAGGTGGTGAAGCTCAACGTTTAGCCATCGCTCGCGTGCTGCTCTCTAAAGCCCCTATTTTGTTGTTTGATGAGCCAACATCTGCATTAGATCCGCAAAATGCCGAGTTATTTTTCCAGCTTTTAAACCAAGAGCAGCGTACACGAGTCTTGGTCACCCATGATCTGAGCTATTTATGCCATGCAGATACGGTGATCTTACTGGAAGAAGGGCAAATAATTGCTCAAGGTACACACCAACAGTTATCTGAACATACCCCCCAATATCAACAATTACTAAGTGCATTGGAGGACGCCGCATGATCCGTCTGTTCTTAAGTACCGTCCGTCGTGCGCTATTATGGATGATATTCGCTGCTATCTTAGATGGTATCAGCGGGTTGCTACTCGTTCCTGTGATCATCAATTGGGGCTCCGACGATATAAGTGCGCTGATTTGGCTACTGGTGAGTAGCTTAGTGTCATTAACCGTTATTTTTATCGCCACTCAGAAAGGCTACCTTGCAGGTGGCATTGTTATGCGCACGCTCACCAACGCATTAATACGCCATCTACCTGTCTCATTAAAACCAATCCCGAGTGCGACAAGTTTAGTTTCTGGGCCAATTTCCCATGTGATGTCCATTCCTGCTCACTTATTACACCCAATCATTAGCGGTATTGTCACCCCTTTAACCGTGATCTTAGGGGCATTGATTCTGAACTTTTGGCTAGGAAGCATCCTGCTAATGATTGGCTTCATGTTATTACTTATTTTACGTTTTTCCGCCAAACACGTGTCATTCGCCGAAAAGCAAGTACACGCCTCACAGCAGAAGGTTATCGATGAATTAGGCCACTTTGCCACACATCAACCGCTGCTTCGCAGAGCGGGTGTCAGTCAACAGCAGCAACAAGGTTTAGAGCAGAGCCTGACTCAGCAATATCAGACACAAAAACAACTTCAACGCCGTAGCTTGCCTTTTCATTTGCTGTTTTCATTCGCTATTCAAGTAACCTTTATCGGCTTATTAACTTTCGGCTTATTGGCGGTCAATCGTGAAACACTTACCCTACCTATGTGGTTAGCCGCCATGCTGTTATTAGCGCGTTTTATTGAGCCACTCTGGTTGCTTTCCCATTTAGACCAAGCATTACGCCAAGCTAAAAAATCGCTCAATCAGATAACCCAAGCACTGGAAACACCTGAGCTTAATTTTGTTCGTTCATCTCAAACCCCATCTGAAAATACCGTGAGCTGTAACGCCTTATCTCAGCGTACAGAGGAGGGGAAAGTCCTATTAAAACCGCTCGACTTAACTTTTAAAGCAAATACATTCACGGCCATTGTGGGGGCGTCTGGCGCTGGAAAAAGCACGTTATTGAATTTGTTGGCGCGCTTGCAAGACCCTTCACAAGGCGTAGTGCGGTATGGCAATAAAGATATCGCTCAATTATCGCAAGCAGTGCTCTGTAGTAAGCGAGGCATATTATTTCAAGATAACCGGCTGTTTAAAGGCAGTTTACGGCAAAATATGACTGCCAGTTCAGAAGAGATCGATGATCCATCAATCATCGCCATGCTTCAACAACTCAATATCGATGCAGATCATACTTTACTAGATGGAGATGTAGGTGCTGGCGGGCAAATTTTCTCTGGTGGACAAAGGCAACGTTTGTGTATTGCAAGACTACTATTAAGCCGTCCTGATATTATTTTGATGGATGAGCCGACAGCTAGCCTTGATTACATCAATACTGCCGCTGTTATTGAACAGCTACTCACTGCCAACCAGCAGACACGTATTGTTGTGACTCACCAACCGATGCTTGCCAGCCAAGCCGATCATATTATTGTGATGGCATCTGGCGAAATCGTTGACCAAGGAACACATGCAGAATTATTAGCCCGTGAGCCTTGGTATCAACAATTTATCAGCGGCAGCCTTTAAGAATATCAGCCTCGCTTACCAAATAAGCGATGGCTGAACTCTTCAATACGGCGATGCTCAAGCCTATTTTGCATCGTCAGGCTCCAACTTGCAGACAGCCCCGCGGCTCCTAGCAAACGTTGATATAACTCTTCATCGAATGGGGCATGAAAAGCGATCATAATCGCTTCTTGAACAGAAATATCGCTATTACGACTTAAAAGGGTGATCGGTGTTGCGGCACTGACTGACCCCGTCTTTATCACTCGATACAACCAACCACAACGACCATTTTCTTGCATTATTTGAGCAAAGTTTTCAACGCCTGTCAGGCCATTGAGCTTATAGCATGGCGAGCGTGGTTGGGTGACTTGAATACGAACATCACCCCAAGCATAAATATCACCAATAAAGACATTCTCTTCTGTCATACCTTGAGTCGAGATATTTTCACCAAACGCTGGTGGCGTAAAAAGAGATTCAAGTTCAGGATAAGCATTAGCCCAGAATTGATAGTGCTCTGCCGGATAATGGCATAGCGCCCGATCAGGGCCACCATGAAAGCGTTTTTCAGCTTGCTCATCTCCCTCAAGCCCTAATTGCCCTAATGGCAACGGCCCATCCACTTGACGCTTATGAATAGCGCTCTGACCACAATCTAATGTGGCTTTGACTTCGCCGATATAGACTTGAGGATGAATTTGCATTGCGATTACACCTTTATCGTGGCTTTAAATTCAATGAACTCATCATTATCACGTTGAACGAGCATCAGAGTTCAATTTACTAGAAATTCTGTACAATACTTCAATAAGTTATGCATAGCACTATAATAAATCAAATAGATAATAACTAACCAAACGAGTGAAAACCATGAAAACTTAAAGTACTCCAAAAATTTCCATGGACTCGCAAACACCCGATACATCATTATGCCCGGTCTGCGTATACTAGGTTTATCTTTCGGCCATGCATACCAAAAAAGCCACATAAGAATAAAAATCACCATCGCTTGTGCACCATGTGCAGGCCCAATATCCAAGCCAGTGATAAAGAATAAGAGTACCCCAGACAGACCAAGAAAAAAGATCAGGATAACGAATAAACGTTATAAAAAATTCACTGACCAAAAATACAGTGAATGCTTTTTTTCCTAGAATGAAGCCCAAAACATAATCAGGTCATTGAAAAATAAATAGAATAAAATAATCACACCAGCAACTATTGCCACGCCGCTATTAACATCAGGCTGAGTAGCAACCATGTTCAATAACAATCCCCAAAAAAATACATAAGAAGACCCCGCGCCAGTTGAACGCTATCCTAGGCTGCTGTATGAAAGATAAAATAGCAGGGTTAAATTTATCCTTTAGCTCTGGGTATTCACTGGTTCGTTGTTTCACTTGCTCAGCGATTTGAGGGATCAATCCAGGTATCAAGCGAACTTTATAAGAAACTTTCTCATTTTTACTCGTCAGTACACGCAAAGATTGAGAAACGATATAGTCTCCATGGACAGCATCAATCTGACACTGCTTCCATGCTCGAGCCACCTCAGTCTGGCGTAGCTGTTCAGTTAATGCGTTTTGAATATAAAACGGGATAATTTGCTCTGAGTTATATTCATCAAGCCGCCAGCCTAATAGAGACGAAACATGTTCCACAACAGCTTCGGTTAAACCTTCTTGCTCTGATAATGCCCACGCAAAATCTTGGATGAAATTGCTGATGTGTCTGCAAACTGCCTTTTTGAGAGACGTTTTCCCACAATTCGACTAATTCACGTTTTGCCGCGTTTTCATCAATAATAAACAGCTTCGCGAGCCAATCAATTAACTCTTGGGTATAAGCTGTTTCAACAACCGGTAATTCATTAATCGATGGTTGATAATCATCTAACAACACATCTGAAAATGGGTAAGTAATCCGAATTTCAGACAGCTCTTGCTGTTGTTGATCATCATTAACGGCTTCTTCATTAACAGCCTCTTGGTGTAAGAGGCTTCCTAAATGAGGCACATCAACGTCTATATTCGCCTGCTCTTCAACATATTCATCATCGGCAGATTCATCATCATAAATAGCGTAAGCGGCATATCTTTTTGCCTCCTCAAAAGCTTCACGTAATTGTTGATACTCTTCAGGGTGGCTATCGGGTCGATATTTTTTTACCTGCCGCGCATAAGCACGCCGAATTTCCTTTTCATCGTTTGTTTGAGTGATTCCCAATGTTTGCCATATACTCATTAATGCGAGTCTCCCTCATAGCGACTCAAAAATTGTTCCACTTGTTGACGAATGGCCGCAATACGACGTGGATCTTGGCTATCGAGTGCTCTTTCAAACTCCGTTGTGACTTGATCCATCCAATAGCGATCCTCACCCAGTAAAAACTCATATAACCGAGCACAGCGTGACAATAACACGCGATTCTCTTTTCTATCCCTCGGATGCTGTTTTAAATCAGCAATTTTTAATAAGCTTTGTTCGATTTGCGCTTCATTCATTTGCCCCGGAACTTTCTCTATCACTAGCCGAAACACCTCAGGGTTACCTTGATAACGACACTCAACTTCTAGTAATCCATCAACGGTATAGGTAAACCGGACATCAATATCCACTTCTCCAGCAGGCTTCTGAGGGATATCAATCGCCATCTCCCCCAAAAATACGTTATCTTGGACGCGACGCGCTTCCCCCCTGATAAATCTTTAATAAAATCATTTTTTGGTTATCTTCAATCGTGCTGACCGTTTGCATCTTGCTCACAGGTAAAAAGGTATTTCGCTCAATTAAAGGTAAAAAATAACCCGAATCATAATGGGTTCCGTTTCTTTTTGAGGTTTCAATCCCCAAAGAAAATGGCATTACGTCGGTTAAAATAACATCATCAAGGGCTGTATCTGCCATCACCATACCCGCTTGAACCCCTGCACCTAATGCAACGGCTTCATCTGGATTAAGGTCATGGCGAGGAAAACGTCCAAACAGACGCGCTACCGTTTGTCGGATAAGTGGCATTCGTGTTGCACCACCAACTAATAAGATGTCGTCCAAATCATTGAGAGTAAAACGAGAATCATGCAAAGCCTGCAAAATAGGTTGTTGCAATCGTGCTAATAAAGATTGGCAACAAGAAGCTAGCTCCTGATCTGTCATTGTCCAATGCCAATCCTGATCATTCCACCGTAGCGAAGCCGTCGCTTCATTGCTTTGACCTAATGCGATTTTTAATGTTTCTGCTTGTTTGAGTAATTCCGCGCGAATATCTGCTTGGGCTTCTTTCAGTTCAGGATGCTGCTTTAACATCCACAGATAAATAGCTTCACTGAAATCATCACCGCCTAAACGGACATCGCCACTACTCGCGCAAACCTCAATAACGCCTTCAAACATATCAATTATCGAAACATCAAACGTTCCCCCACCAAGGTCAAAGGTTAGGTATTTGTGTTCTTTGTTTTCGAGTAATCCAAAGGCCAACGATGCCGCAGTAGGTTCATTCAATAACCTTAAAACATTTAGCCCAGCGAGTTGTCCCGCTGTTTTAACCGCCCGACGCTGAACATCATTAAAATAAGCAGGAACCGTGATCACTGCATCTTTAACGGGGTAACCAAGCCAAGCTTCAACATCCTCTTTTAATTGCCGTAATAATAAAGCAGAAAGCTCCTCAGCCCGAAAAGTCAGAGAGCCTAATGATAACGTTGCATCCGTGCCCATAAAGCGCTTAAAGCTGGCTTGGGTTAAATGGGGGTGACTCTGTAGACGTTCACGAGCGAATTTTCCGACCAAGATCTGGTCATCATCATCAAGAGCAACAACAGATGGCGTTAAAACATCACCTTGTTTATTGGGTACCAATACCGCTCGCCCTTCAATCCATAAACTCACTGCACTATTACTGGTCCCAAGATCAATCCCCATAACCATGTCAGCCGCCATATTATCTCCCTTATCATTCACTTTATTGAATTATTACTGGATAGAATATCAATCTGTTTTTTGTACTTATGAGACACATTATGAACAAAACACAAGATATTAAAACGAGACAAAGCTGAGATTAATAGAAAAAAGAAAAAGAGAGGCATAAAAAAAGCGCAACCCCAAAAGGGTTACGCCCATCTAATTATCATTTAATTTAATGAATTATTTAGTTTTTTCTGCAAAACGTTTTGCAGCTTCATCCCAGTTAACGACTGACCAGAATGCTTTGATGTAGTCAGGACGACGGTTTTGATATTTCAGATAATAAGCGTGTTCCCAAACATCAAGACCAATAATTGGATAACCTGAAGTACCAGAAATCGCTTCACCCATCAGAGGGCTGTCTTGGTTAGCTGTAGAAACAACCGCCAGCTTACCGTCATCTTTTAGAACTAGCCATGCCCAGCCAGAACCAAAACGAGAAGCTGCTGCTTTCTCAAATTGTTCTTTGAAAGCGTCAACACTACCAAAATCACGCTCGATAGCTGCTTTCAGATCACCGCTTAGTTCAGTACCTAATTTTAGGCCTTTCCAGAACAGGCTGTGGTTTGAGTGACCACCAGCATTGTTACGAACAAAAGTACGTTGATCAGCAGGAACTTTATCCAATTGTTGGATCAGATCATCAATGTCTAGGTTAGCCAGTTCAGGTAATTTTTCTAACGCAGTGTTAGTGTTGTTAACGTAGGTTTGATGATGCTTGGTGTGATGGATTTCCATTGTTTGCTTATCGAAATGAGGTTCCAGCGCATCATAAGCATAAGGTAAAGCAGGTAATGTATAGCTCATTGTATTTGTCTCCAGTGACTTATTGACATATACCTCTATATCTCTCACTCAATGCCAAGACACATAGGGTATACACTTCAGAAACTTCACACCTTGTGAGTCGGTATCAATTATAGTTATTTTACTGTTAATGAAAATCATTATCAAACCCATGATATTTATATGGTCTTTCTCATCAACTATCATTGTTGATTTATTTAGCAACTAATACCAATATCGCCCTGCTTTGTTTTTCTTTAATTCTACCCTTATACAGATAATCAGATGATTAATCTAATTGACGATTTCGCATCAAATGATAATCCTGTTAAATCCATTACAATTAATACGTGATCTCCCGCTCAAAAGAAAAACAAATTTATATTTCCTGCTTTAGTTAACCATTTTTTGACATAGTATTAACATCTGCAAGGAGATAAAAATATGACTCAAATAACTAAGCATCCCGTTACTGCTGAAATTGCAGAAAATGCCCTGATAAACGAGCAACAGTACAACAATGAGTATCAACTCTCTATTCAAGACCCTGAAACGTTTTGGGGGGAGAAAGGAAAGGTTGTTGATTGGATTAAGCCGTATACCCGAGTAAAAAACACCTCCTTCGATCCTGGCCATATCAGCATTCGCTGGTTTGAAGATGGCACCCTTAACTTAAGCGCTAACTGTTTAGATCGTCATCTGGCAGATAAGGGCGATCAAACCGCAATCATATGGGAAGGTGATGACCCTTCTCAATCAAAAAATGTCACTTACCGTGAACTGCATCATGATGTTAGTCAGTTCGCTAACGTATTAAAACAACATGGTATTCGTAAAGGCGATGTTGTCGCGATTTACATGCCAATGGTGGTTGAAGCTGCTGTCGCAATGTTAGCTTGTGCTCGCATTGGGGGCGATTCATACTGTTATCTTTGCTGGCTTCTCTCCTGAAGCGGTATCGGGTCGTGTTATCGACTGTAAAGCAAAACTGATTATTACAGCCGATGAAGGCCTACGTGCTGGCCGCTCAATACCTCTCAAGAAAAACGTTGATGACGCATTAACCAATGCCAATGTCACCACCGTTAAGAATGTCATTGTCTACCGTCGTACTGGAAATGTTCCAAGCTGGGTAGAAGGGCGTGACTTATGGTGGCATGATGTGATTGATGGCGTCAGCGCCGACTGCCCACCTGAAGAAATGAACGCAGAAGACCCATTATTCATTCTGTATACTTCAGGCTCAACAGGTAAACCAAAAGGTGTACTGCATACTACTGGCGGTTATTTAGTCTATGCAACACTCACCTTTAAATATACTTTCGACTACCATCCCGGTGAAGTGTATTGGTGTACTGCCGATGTTGGCTGGGTAACGGGTCACAGCTATTTGTTATATGGCCCTCTATCTAATGGTGCCAAAACATTGATGTTTGAAGGCGTGCCTAACTACCCTGCGGTCAATCGCATGAGCCAAGTAGTCGATAAGCACCAAGTTAATATCCTGTATACCGCGCCGACTGCTATCCGCGCCCTAATGGCTGAAGGTGATAAAGCCATTGAAGGCACCAACCGTAGCTCGTTGCGTATCCTAGGATCCGTTGGTGAACCTATCAACCCTGAAGCATGGGAATGGTTCTATAAGAAGATTGGTGATAGTCGTTGCCCAATTGTTGATACATGGTGGCAAACAGAAACTGGCGGCTTTATGATCACTCCGCTGCCAGGAGCGACCATGCTAAAACCAGGCTCAGCAACGTTACCTTTCTTCGGGGTTCGTCCTGCTCTTGTTGATAATCTTGGGGAACCATTAGAAGGTGCAACAGAGGGTAACCTCGTCATTGTTGATTCATGGCCTGGTCAAGCACGTACCTTTATTTGGTGACCACGAGCGTTTTGAGCAAACCTACTTTTCTACTTTTAAAGGTATGTATTTCAGTGGCGATGGTGCTCGCCGCGATGAAGATGGCTATTTCTGGATCACGGGCCGTGTTGATGATGTATTAAATATTTCCGGTCACCGCCTAGGTACTGCTGAAATTGAATCTGCATTAGTTGCACACCCAAAAATTGCAGAAGCAGCCGTTGTTGGTATTCCTCATAATATTAAGGGGCAAGCTATCTATGCTTATGTCACCTTAATTTCGGGGGAAGAGCCTTCACCTGAGCTATATACCGAAGTTCGTAATTGGGTTCGAAAAGAAATCGGTCCAATTGCAACACCTGATGTTCTACACTGGACGGACTCTTTACCTAAAACCCGCTCCGGTAAGAGTCATGCGCCGTATCCTACGTAAAATTGCCTCAGGAGATACTAGTAACTTAGGAGGATACTTCCACACTGGCAGATCCTGGCGGTTGTCGAAAAACTACTCGAAGAAAAACAATCAATGAGTATGTCATAAGCCTGAAGGTCGCCTTTATGGCGACCTTACATACATTCCAATAAGACGATAACAGAGGAGAACTCTGATGAATGCTACTGCTTATCAAGAGGTAGAGAATAACCCTCGCTTTAAAGAATTGGTAAGGAAACGCGGTCGATTTTCATGGTTGTTGTCAGCTATCACATTAATATTGTATGTCGGTTTTATCTTTCTTATTGCTTTTAACCCAAGTTGGCTTGGAACGCCGATTAGTGAAGGATCCTATATCACACGAGGTATACCTATTGGTGTAGGATTGATTGTCATCTCTTTCTTATTAACTGGCCTATATGTTATTCGGGCAAATGGTGAATACGACCGTTTAACGGCTGAAATCTTAAAAGAGGTGCAAAAATGATAAAACTCCTTCCTCTCATCTTACTTTTCGCCTCTTCAGCCGCATTTTCTGATGCACTGACAGGGGATGTCGAGCGGCAACCTGTGAATATTCAAGCCATTATCATGTTCTTGTTATTCGTCGGGTTTACTCTCTATATTACTTATTGGGCATCTAAAAGAACGCGTTCTCGCTCAGACTACTACACCGCAGGCGGTAAAATTACAGGTTTTCAAAATGGGGATGGCCATTGCGGGTGACTTTATGTCCGCAGCCTCATTCTTAGGTATTTCAGCACTGGTTTACACCTCCGGTTATGATGGCTTGATCTACTCTATCGGCTTCTTAATTGGCTGGCCTATTATTCTTTTCTTAATTGCTGAACGCTTACGTAACCTCGGTCGTTATACCTTCGCCGATGTTGCGTCATATCGATTAAAACAAAGACCAATACGGATACTGTCTGCCGTTGGCTCTCTTGTTGTCGTTGCACTCTACCTCATTGCACAAATGGTTGGTGCAGGGAAGTTGATCGAACTACTGTTTGGTCTTAATTACCATGTTGCCGTCGTAATTGTAGGTATTTTGATGGTGTTATACGTCCTATTTGGTGGAATGTTAGCCACTACATGGGTACAAATCATCAAAGCAATTCTCTTATTAGCAGGCGCAACATTTATGGCCGTAATGGTCATGAAACATGTTGGTTTCAATTTCAATACCCTATTTAAAGAAGCCGTCGAAGTACATAAAAATGGCATTGCCATTATGAGCCCAGGAGGATTAGTTTCAGATCCTATATCGGCTTTATCACTTGGGCTAGCGCTGATGTTTTGGTACGGCGGGGCTACCTCATATCATTATGCGTTTCTTTACGGTCAGTGACGCGAAAGAAGCTCGTAAGAGTGTGTTCTATGCAACAGGTTTCATTGGCTACTTCTATATTTTAACTTTCATTATCGGTTTGGTGCGATTGTTCTTGTTAGTGCAAACCCTGACTTTAAAGATGCAGCAGGCAAATTGATCGGTGGAACAAACATGGCCGCCGTACACCTTGCAGATGCCGTCGGAGGGAACTTCTTCCTTGGCTTTATTTCTGCTGTTGCTTTCGCCACGATATTAGCTGTTGTTGCAGGGCTAACACTCGCCGGCGCCTCAGCGGTTTCCCATGACCTTTATGCCATGGCAATCAAAGACGGTAAGGCAAATGAAAAAGAGGAGTTACGTGTATCCAAAATTACGGTAGTGATCTTAGGCTTTGTTGCTATCGGGTTAGGTATTTGTTCGAAAACCAAATATCGCCTTCATGGTAGGCCTCGCATTCTCTATCGCTGCAAGCTGTAACTTCCCTATCATCCTGTTATCGATGTATTGGAAGAAATTAACAACACGTGGTGCCTTAGCAGGCGGATGGTTAGGACTTATTACCGCCGTTGTGCTGATGATATTAGGGCCAACTATTTGGGTAAGCATCTTACATCATGAAGAAACCTATCTATCCTTATGAGTATCCTGCATTCTTCTCGATGATAGTGGCATTTGTCGCTTCTTGGTTATTCTCTATCACAGATAACTCAGAAAGAGGCAAATTCGAGAGAGAACGCTTTAGAGAGCAATTTGTACGTTCACAAATTGGCTTAGGTATTGAGCAAGGTAAATCTCACTAACCCTTAATATTACCTCTAGAAAGAAACATAAAAAAAGCGGCTCTTAATAAGCCGCTTTTTTAATCTGTATAAAACCACGTTATCTCGCATAAGTCATTTTTTCAGTGTTTACCCACTCATCAACTAACTCAAAAAAGCGTGCTGGTTGGTTTTTTACTTCGACTTTAAAGTGCTCGAACTCAGATTTGTTATTAGGTACATACATTGATAATAATATATTTAGCGATATTTCTTTGTTCGCAAATTTCTGGCTAATATTAAATGCCTTATAGAGGATCGCCGCCAATACAAAACTAACCACTGCTATACCAGCCATAGCAGCAAAACTGTAATCTACGTGTAGAAGCTGGCGAGCCTCATTCAGTAGTAAGAAAGGCGTAAAAAACATCACCAGCAGAGATAAGATAATTGCCCCATCTTGACCATTGTTGAATTCGTGTTCCTTTTGCTTATTAACGGCAACAATATCCCTAAATATTTGGCTATTAACAGATTTTATATTCTTCATTATATTCACCTTGATAAACAAGCGCATTATCGTGTGTAAAAATCATTCATAACATCTAATTAAGTTACTTATTGATAGTATATGTTTAACTTTTTGCAACATCAATTTAACATTTGTTATCTATTTTAATGGGAAAGTATCTTAAGAAGAGTAGGTAAATAGAAGATATAGAACAACAAACCCGATGATCACAAAACCGTGTTTATGGCCTATCTATTGATATTAAAAGTAAAGTTGAAAAATGATCTAACTTAAACGGATTTTATTTAACATTTAAACAAATTAATTTATAAAAAATTAATTATTAAAGTTATAAAGCTTGCTTATCGATACTCATTACCTTTTTCCCAAAAGCAAAAAAGCCACCCGATGGGTGGCTTTCTCACTGATTTGATGTCTGGCAGTTCCCTACTCTCACATGGGGAGACCCCACACTACCATCGGCGCTACGGCGTTTCACTGCTGAGTTCGGCATGGGGTCAGGTGGGACCACCGCGCTATTGCCGCCAGACAAATTCGGTTTCGTTCCCGTTCGCGTCTACACCGCAAACCAGAACTGCAATCTTGAACAAGCTGATTTCTCGCACCACTCTATCTCGTGCGCTTCAACAATCGTCTCTTCGTCTCTCTAAAACACCTTCGGTGTTGTCAGGTTAAGCCTCACGGTTCATTAGTACTGGTTAGCTCAACGTATCGCTACGCTTACACACCCAGCCTATCAACGTCTTCGTCTTAAACGTTCCTTTAGGACCCTTAAAGAGTCAGGGAAGACTCATCTCAAGGCAAGTTTCCCGCTTAGATGCTTTCAGCGGTTATCTCTTCCGCACTTAGCTACCGGGCAGTGCCATTGGCATGACAACCCGAACACCAGCGGTGCGTCCACTCCGGTCCTCTCGTACTAGGAGCAGCCCCTTTCAATCTTCCAACGCCCACGGCAGATAGGGACCGAACTGTCTCACGACGTTCTAAACCCAGCTCGCGTACCACTTTAAATGGCGAACAGCCATACCCTTGGGACCTACTTCAGCCCCAGGATGTGATGAGCCGACATCGAGGTGCCAAACACCGCCGTCGATATGAACTCTTGGGCGGTATCAGCCTGTTATCCCCGGAGTACCTTTTATCCGTTGAGCGATGGCCCTTCCATTCAGAACCACCGGATCACTAAGACCTACTTTCGTACCTGCTCGAGCCGTCACTCTCGCAGTCAAGCTGGCTTATGCCTTTGCACTAACCGCATGATGTCCGACCATGCTTAGCCAACCTTCGTGCTCCTCCGTTACGCTTTGGGAGGAGACCGCCCCAGTCAAACTACCCACCAGACACTGTCCGCACCCCAGATTATGGGGCTACGTTAGAACATCAAACATTAAAGGGTGGTATTTCAAGGTTGGCTCTATGCAGACTGGCGTCCACACTTCAAAGCCTCCCACCTATCCTACACATCAAGGCTCAATGTTCAGTGTCAAGCTATAGTAAAGGTTCACGGGGTCTTTCCGTCTTGCCGCGGGTACACTGCATCTTCACAGCGAGTTCAATTTCACTGAGTCTCGGGTGGAGACAGCCTGGCCATCATTACGCCATTCGTGCAGGTCGGAACTTACCCGACAAGGAATTTCGCTACCTTAGGACCGTTATAGTTACGGCCGCCGTTTACTGGGGCTTCGATCAAGAGCTTCTCCTTACGGATAACCCCATCAATTAACCTTCCAGCACCGGGCAGGCGTCACACCGTATACGTCCACTTTCGTGTTTGCACAGTGCTGTGTTTTTAATAAACAGTTGCAGCCAGCTGGTATCTGCGACTGGCTTCAGCTCCATGGGTAAACCACTTCACCTAATGCCAGCGTGCCTTCTCCCGAAGTTACGGCACCATTTTGCCTAGTTCCTTCACCCGAGTTCTCTCAAGCGCCTGAGTATTCTCTACCTGACCACCTGTGTCGGTTTGGGGTACGATTAATGATAATCTAGAGCTTAGAGGCTTTTCCTGGAAGCGGGGCATGAGCTACTTCGCCACCGTAGTGACTCGTCATCAGACCTCAGTGTATAGCGAACCGGATTTGCCTAATTCACCCACCTACATCCTTAAACCGGGACAACCGTCGCCCGGCTAGCCTAGCCTTCTCCCGTCCCCCCATCGCAATTATCACCAGTACAGGAATATTAACCTGTTTCCCATCGACTACGCATTTCTGCCTCGCCTTAGGGGTCGACTCACCCTGCCCCGATTAACGTTGGACAGGAACCCTTGGTCTTCCGGCGTGCGGGTTTTTCACCCGCATTATCGTTACTTATGTCAGCATTCGCACTTCTGATACCTCCAGCATGCCTCGCAGCACACCTTCACAGGCTTACAGAACGCTCCCCTACCCAACAACATCTAAATGTCGCTGCCGCAGCTTCGGTGCATGGTTTAGCCCCGTTACATCTTCCGCGCAGGCCGACTCGACCAGTGAGCTATTACGCTTTCTTTAAATGATGGCTGCTTCTAAGCCAACATCCTGGCTGTCTGAGCCTTCCCACTTCGTTTCCCACTTAACCATGACTTTGGGACCTTAGCTGGCGGTCTGGGTTGTTTCCCTCTTCACGACGAACGTTAGCACCCGCCGTGTGTCTCCCGTGATAACATTCTTCGGTATTCGTAGTTTGCATCGGGTTGGTAAGTCGGGATGACCCCCTAGCCGAAACAGTGCTCTACCCCCGAAGATGAGTTCACGAGGCGCTACCTAAATAGCTTTCGGGGAGAACCAGCTATCTCCCGGTTTGATTGGCCTTTCACCCCCAGCCACAAGTCATCCGCTAATTTTTCAACATTAGTCGGTTCGGTCCTCCAGTTAGTGTTACCCAACCTTCAACCTGCCCATGGCTAGATCACCGGGTTTCGGGTCTATACCCTGCAACTTATTCGCCCAGTTAAGACTCGGTTTCCCTACGGCTCCCCTATTCGGTTAACCTTGCTACAGAATATAAGTCGCTGACCCATTATACAAAAGGTACGCAGTCACCCTGATAAATCAAGGCTCCCACTGCTTGTACGTACACGGTTTCAGGTTCTATTTCACTCCCCTCGCCGGGGTTCTTTTCGCCTTTCCCTCACGGTACTGGTTCACTATCGGTCAATCAGGAGTATTTAGCCTTGGAGGATGGTCCCCCCATATTCAGACAGGATAACACGTGTCCCGCCCTACTCGTCGAGTTCACAACACCAACACCTTCGGATACGGGGCTATCACCCTTTATTGCCGGCCTTTCCAGACCGTTCTCCTGATGCTGATGCTGATTAAGACTCTGGGCTGCTCCCCGTTCGCTCGCCGCTACTAGGGGAATCTCGGTTGATTTCTTTTCCTCGGGGTACTGAGATGTTTCAGTTCCCCCGGTTCGCCTCGTTTGACTATGGATTCATCAAACGATAGTGCAACGAATTGCACTGGGTTTCCCCATTCGGACATCGTCGGTTATAACGGTTCATATCACCTTACCGACGCTTTTCGCAGATTAGCACGTCCTTCATCGCCTCTGATTGCCTAGGCATCCACCGTGTACGCTTAGTCGCTTAACCTCACAACCCGAAATTGTTTCAACGATCACCTGACTGTCATGGCTGTGCGTGGTGAACTTCTGCGTTGGGCAGTGCTCGCAATACTCACGTACTCCTGTACGCTGCGCTTGCTGCGCGCTGTCCGCCTTGAATTTCACCCTGCTCGCTCATGCCACTCGTTTGAATGACCGAAAATTTCAGGTTTGAAATTTTGAGAGACTCTCACATTGTTTAAGCGATAAACAATGTGCGTTGTTTCAATTTTCAGCTTGTTCCAGATTGTTAAAGAGCATAATTATTCGCAATAGACTAAAACTAATCTATTCTGAATAATTCAAAAGTATTATGGTGGAGCTAAGCGGGATCGAACCGCTGACCTCCTGCGTGCAAGGCAGGCGCTCTCCCAGCTGAGCTATAGCCCCATAACAGGTTTAACAATATCAATTAATCTCTTTGTAAGTTTCTTTACTTGGAGATCTTTTTTCTTAGGCAAGCACGTTTTTGCTATGCTTAAGTTGCTTAATTTTGTTTAGACTAGGCGTGGATTAGCGACGTTTACAATAAGTAAACGAGCTGAGCCACAACGACGTATTAACAAAATTTGGTAGGCCTGAGTGGACTTGAACCACCGACCTCACCCTTATCAGGGGTGCGCTCTAACCACCTGAGCTACAAGCCTATTGATACCGTTGACTCTTTCATCAGACAATCTGTGTGAACACTTCACAAAACACTTCAACGGTAAGGAGGTGATCCAACCGCAGGTTCCCCTACGGTTACCTTGTTACGACTTCACCCCAGTCATGGATCACAAAGTGGTAAGCGCCCTCCCGAAGGTTAAGCTACCTACTTCTTTTGCAACCCACTCCCATGGTGTGACGGGCGGTGTGTACAAGGCCCGGGAACGTATTCACCGTAGCATTCTGATCTACGATTACTAGCGATTCCGACTTCATGGAGTCGAGTTGCAGACTCCAATCCGGACTACGACGTACTTTATGAGTTCCGCTTGCTCTCGCGAGGTCGCTTCTCTTTGTATACGCCATTGTAGCACGTGTGTAGCCCTACTCGTAAGGGCCATGATGACTTGACGTCATCCCCACCTTCCTCCGGTTTATCACCGGCAGTCTCCTTTGAGTTCCCGACCGAATCGCTGGCAACAAAGGATAAGGGTTGCGCTCGTTGCGGGACTTAACCCAACATTTCACAACACGAGCTGACGACAGCCATGCAGCACCTGTCTCAGAGTTCCCGAAGGCACTAAAGCATCTCTGCCAAATTCTCTGGATGTCAAGAGTAGGTAAGGTTCTTCGCGTTGCATCGAATTAAACCACATGCTCCACCGCTTGTGCGGGCCCCCGTCAATTCATTTGAGTTTTAACCTTGCGGCCGTACTCCCCAGGCGGTCGATTTAACGCGTTAGCTCCGGAAGCCACTCCTCTAGGGAACAACCTCCAAATCGACATCGTTTACAGCGTGGACTACCAGGGTATCTAATCCTGTTTGCTCCCCACGCTTTCGCACCTGAGCGTCAGTCTTTGTCCAGGGGGGCCGCCTTCGCCACCGGTATTCCTCCACATCTCTACGCATTTCACCGCTACACATGGAATTCTACCCCCCTCTACAAGACTCTAGCTAACCAGTCTTAGATGCCATTCCCAGGTTAAGCCCGGGGATTTCACATCTAACTTAATTAACCGCCTGCGTGCGCTTTACGCCCAGTAATTCCGATTAACGCTTGCACCCTCCGTATTACCGCGGCTGCTGGCACGGAGTTAGCCGGTGCTTCTTCTGTCGGTAACGTCAATCGTTGATGGTATTAACATCAACGCCTTCCTCCCGACTGAAAGTACTTTACAACCCTAGGGCCTTCTTCATACACGCGGCATGGCTGCATCAGGCTTGCGCCCATTGTGCAATATTCCCCACTGCTGCCTCCCGTAGGAGTCTGGGCCGTGTCTCAGTCCCAGTGTGGCTGATCATCCTCTCAGACCAGCTAGGGATCGTCGCCTAGGTAAGCCATTACCTTACCTACTAGCTAATCCCATATGGGTTCATCCGACAGCGCAAGGCCCTAAGGTCCCCTGCTTTGCTCCTAAGAGATTATGCGGTATTAGCCACCGTTTCCAGTAGTTATCCCCCTCTATCGGGCAGATCCCCATACATTACTCACCCGTCCGCCGCTCGTCAGCGAGAAGCAAGCTTCCCCTGTTACCGCTCGACTTGCATGTGTTAGGCCTGCCGCCAGCGTTCAATCTGAGCCATGATCAAACTCTTCAATTAAAAGTGTTTGATGCTCAAAGAATTAAACTGACTACATTCTTTCATATATGAATTAACGTGTTAGTCACTCTTCAAGACTTTAAAATCAAATATTTTTTTGATAGTGTCCTGTGAGTGCCCACACAGATTGTCTGATAAATTGTTAAAGAGCGTTGCGACTTTATCTTTCGATATTAACCAGTTAGGTCGTTGTCGCGAGGTGATGTATACTACGTTTTTTCGTGAGAAAGTCAAGCGATTATTTTCAACTTTTTCTTTCTTTTTTCACCTCTCGTTGCCACTGGTTTCTTTTCTAACCTGACCACCGAAGCGGTTTGTCGTGACAACGGATGCGCATTATAGGGAGTCAGAAAATTCTAGCAACCCTTATTTTGCATTTTCTTTTCGTTCGCGCTTTTTTTCATCAAAACGGTGATAAATCAACTAAAACAACGGTAGAATTGATTATTTCAGCAGCAATTATCCCCCAACTCACGTAATATAATTGCTCAAGGTTATGTATTGGGACTAATTATGGAATTTAGTGAGCAGCAAACTGCTTCGCAAAAAAACCTTTCTTATCTTATTGCCGAACAGCTAGGCCAAGAGATTTTGAAAGGCACTTATTTACCAAGCTCTATTCTTCCCAGTGAAATAGAGTTATCTGATAAATTCCAAGCCAGCCGCACAGCGATTAGAGAAGCGGTTAAGATGTTAGCAGCAAAAGGGATGTTACTTGCGCGTCCTCGCATTGGCACAAGAGTTATGCCTTCATCCCACTGGAATTTTTTGGATCAAGATCTGCTTAAATGGTGGATAAGCAGTGATGAACAAACGGTCGTTATTAGGCATTTTCATGTTGTAAGACTCGCGATTGAACCGCAAGCTTGCTACCTTGCCGCAAAACATGCCACAGACAAGCAAAATAATTTACTCAAAGCACTCGCCAATGAAATGCAATTATTAGAAAAGCAATTTGATAGGCAGCGTTGGATAGATGTTGATCACCGTTTTCATCTAACGATTTATGAAGCTTGTGCCAATCCATTTTTGATCTCCTTTGCCAATTTATTCCGTTCTGTCTATCAATTCTATTTTGATGCGATTACAGAAAATGACGTTATTGAAGTAGACATTCATCAGCAACTGGCAAATGCCATAATAAAAGGTAATAGCGCCAAAGCGTTTGATCTCTGCTATAAGTTATTAACTATTACTGGAAAACAAACCTAACACGATAACTTTCCATGTTTGCTTTAACTTTTTATTTAATAGGTTACCGATGTTAAAAACAGCTAAAAAGCATGTCAGGCCTTCCATGGATAGCCGCAATGGCATTTTTCATGCAAGCCCTTGATGCAACCATTTTGAACACGGCGCTACCTGATATCGCCAAAAGCCTCTACCATTCACCACTCGCCATGCAATCTGCGATTGTCAGTTATACATTAACAGTTGCATTATTAATTCCTGTGAGTGGATGGTTTGCAGATAGGTTCGGCACTCGTCGCATTTTTATTATCGCTGTTTCACTGTTTTCCTTTGGTTCCCTTCTTTGTGCGCTATCACCGTCATTGACATTCTTAGTCACCTCCCGCGTTATCCAAGGTATTGGTGGGGCAATGATGATGCCTGTTGCGCGCCTTGCATTGATCCGTGCCTATCCACGCAGTGAATTACTCCCAATATTAAACTTTGTTACTATCCCTGGATTAGTAGGTCCTATCTTAGGCCCTTTACTAGGCGGTGTATTAGTGACTTATGCCACATGGCATTGGATCTTTATTATCAATATTCCGATTGGTATTTTAGGGATCTTGTACGCCTTAAAATCAATGCCTGATTTTAAAATGCCAAAACGTAAGTTTGATGTTCTTGGGTTTATCCTCTTTGGCTTTGGTCTTGTCATGTTATCAGTCAGTCTGGATCTCTTTGGCGACAAGTCCTTGCCCGGTTACATTCCAGCATCCATCGTACTCGGTGGTTTTGTATGCCTATTTCTTTATGTTTTTCATGCTCGACGTATAAAACATGCCATCATTCCACTAAATTTATTTAAAACCCGTACTTTTAGTATTGGTATTAGCGGTAATATTGCCACTCGATTAGGGACAGGAAGTATTCCATTTTTTGATGCCATTAATGTTGCAGGTTGGTTTTGGCTATGAAGCGGTTATCGCCGGTATGATGATGGCTCCAATGGCTATAGGGTCAATTATCGCAAAATCAGCAGTAACTCGGATACTGACTCGCTTTGGTTATCGAAAAACACTGTTTACCGTGACGGTCATTATTAGTTTTATGATAGCTCAGTTTTCTCTCCAAACCCCGACTATGTCTATCTATTTACTGGTGATACCTCTATTTGTGCTTGGGATGGTTATGTCAACGCAATTTACTGCGATGAATACGATTTGCTTAGCTGATTTAACAGATAATAATGCCAGTGCGGGGAATAGTATGTTAGCGGTGACTCAACAGCTATCGATCAGTTTTGGTATTGCAGTCAGTGCGGCAATATTGAGCTTCTATGAAGGCTTACCACATGGGAATACTGTAGATAATTTCCATTACACCTTTATAACTATCGGTGCTATTACATTACTTTCTGCATTTGTCTTCTTGTTGTTGAAGAAAAGTGATGGTCAAAACTTAATAAAAAATAAGTCTAAACCATCAGATAAGAACTAATTTCGTTTAACGGATTGGCGCTCAACCAGTTTGGGCGTCAACACCAAAACGTTAGCGTCGGCTTCAGGGTTATCCATCCGAAAAATAAGCTGGTCGACAGCCAATTTACCTAATTCATCTTTTGGTTGATGAATCGTCGTTAATGGCGGGATCATATAAGGTGATAAGTCGATATCATCGTAGCCAATGATTGAGATATCATCAGGTACTTTCAGTCCTTTACGAAATATCGCCTGATAAGCGCCAACGGCCATGGCATCATTCCCGGCAAAAATAGCTTTAGGTGGGTTAGCAAGCGCCAACAGTTTATTCATTGAATTAAAGCCACCAGCAAATTCAAAATCACTAAAAATAATATATTCATCAGGAATATTCAGCGATGCTTGCTTCATCGCCTGCATAAAACCTTGGAAACGCGCACGTGCCGGTGATTTGTCTTGGGGGCCTGCGATGCAAGCAATTTGGGTGAACCCCGCATCAATTAAATAACGTGCGGCAATCTCCCCGCCAAGAAAAGAGTTATCTTGAATAATATCGCCATCAGACTCAAAGGGAGACCAATCCATCATCACGGTAGGCACTGCGGGATAACGGGAAAGAACCTCTTTTGATGGCCCCTGAACTTCTGTACACATCATCAGTAAACCATCAACGCGTTTCTGTAATAGTGTTTCTAAACTATGATTCATCCGCTGAAGGTCGCCTTCAGTATTACAGAGGATCAAACTATAACCACGTTCATAACAACTGCGCTCAACCCCACGAACCACTTCTGCATAAAAAGGGTTATTACTGGTTGTCAGTAACATACCTATCGTATTAGTACGATTCATTTTTAAGCTACGAGCTAACGCCGATGGAGCATAATTTAGCTGCTCAATCGCATTTTTGACTCGTAATGTCACACTTTCGCTGACATAGCGATTTTGGTTGATGACATGAGAAACGGTGGATGTCGACACGCCAGCAAGGCGCGCAACATCTTTCATTGTTGCCACAAGCTATTCCTGTTGAGTTAAAAATGCATCGATTTCATTGCGCCATGGTACAGAGGGTTGTGCACCGGGTCGAGTTACCGCAATTGCAGCCGCTGCATGAGCGAAAACAATAGCCTCAGCATCACTTTTCCCTTCAAGTAAAGCGGTAACATAAGCGCCATTAAAGGTATCCCCTGCCGCAATTGTATCGACGGCTTTCACTTTAAATCCAGCGATAATTTTACCTGTTGAACCTTTTTCACTATACCAAACGCCTCTCGCCCCTAACGTAATCATGACATTACTGATACCTTTATCATGCAATACTTGAGCTGCCGCTTGTGCGCTCTGATCATCTTTGACGGTAATTCCAGTCAAATGCTCCGCTTCTGTTTCATTTGGCGTAATAATATCGACTAAAGCAAGTAACGAGTCAGGAAGAGCTTGGGCAGGTGCAGGGTTTAAGATTACTTTTGTACTGTTTTTTTGTGCAATTTCCGCTGCTAACTGAACCGCTTCAATAGGGGATTCTAATTGCATCAGTACGGCATCTGCATCAATGATTTTTTGCTGATAGTGGTTCACTCTTTCTTTAGTTAAATGCGCATTGGCTCCAGCATGGATACCAATTACGTTTTCACCTTGTTGGTTTACAAAAATCAGTGCAACACCCGTTGTTTCATTATCAACGACATCAATACATTCAACATCAATATGATCATTTTTGAGCTGCGTTTTGATGCTTTGCCCAATGCTATCGTTACCGACGCAAGCAATAAATGTTATGTCAGCACCACTTCGTCCAGCAGCAACCGCCTGATTCGCACCTTTACCACCAAAAGCAACCTGATAGTGATTCCCTCTAACCGTTTCTCCCGGTTGCGGAAATTGCCCGATGTTTAGAATATGATCAGCATTGATACTACCTAAAACCACAAGTTTAGCTGCGCCCATAACATTTATTTCCTTTTGCCTTTTTTATTTTATTCGCAAATAGAGCAAACCGCCGTTAAGGTTAACGGCGGTTAATCTTTATTACTTTTTAACAACCAGTTCTAGTTCTACAGGTACTGTTGGCTCGACCTTTTCACCTTTCAAAACTTTATCGGCGATTTGTACACCTACAATGCCAATTTGATCAGGGCGCTGTGCAATTGTTGCGCCTAGTTTGCCCCCTTCAACCGCTTTAATACCATCATTGGTTCCATCGAACCCGACAACTAATACATCATCACGTCCTGCGGTTTGTAACGCTCTTAGCGCCCCTAATGCCATTTCATCATTTTGAGCAAATACCGCTTGCACAGTAGGATGCGCTGTCAGTAGGTTTTGCATCACGTTTAAGCCTTTTGTTCTATCGAAATCAGCAGGCTGGCTGGCTAATACATTAAATTTATGCTCTTTTGCACCGGTATTAAAACCTTCACCGCGTTCACGAGCTGCGGAAGTTCCTGTGATCCCTTCGAGTTGGATCACTTTGGCGTCGTTACCTGTTTTTTCAGCGATAAAATCTGCCGCCATCTTACCGCCCATTCGGTTATCAGAAGCGACATGACTGACTACATCACCTTTGTTAGCTGCGCGGTCTAGGGTGATAACAGGAATTTTTGCTTTATTGGCCATGATAATGGCATTCCCAACCGCATCTGAATCGGTCGGGTTAATCAACATGAGTTTAGTGCCACGAACAGTTAAATCTTGAACGTTAGCTAGCTCTTTAGCAGGGTTATCTTGAGAGTCGAGTACTATTAGTTCGTAACCTAATTTATCGGCTTCTTTTTGAGCACTATCTTTCATTGTCACAAAGAACGGGTTGTTCAGTGTGGAAATAACCAGAGCGATACTCTCTTTCGCCATCGCATTAACACTCACAGTAGCACTTAAAGCGACGGCTGATAGCAAGGTTGCGAGTTTTTTCATTTTCATAATCGTATTCCTGTAGGGTATAAGTTACTTTTTATTATCAACGAGTACGGCAAGTAAGATGACAACCGCTTTTACAATCATTTGATAGTTTGATGATATACCTAGTAAGTTTAAGCCATTATTGAGAAAACCTAAGATAAGAGCACCAATCAAAGTTCCAACAATGCGTCCTTTACCACCAGCCAGACTTGTACCGCCAAGAACAACAGCGGCAATTGCGTCAAGCTCATAACCATTACCAGCCATTGGTTGTGCTGACGACAGTCGAGCAACTTCAATAACACTCGCCAATGCCGCTAATAATCCACACAGGGCATAGACAATAATTTTAATTCTGTCGACATTAATGCCGGATAAGCGCGTCGCGGCTTCATTTCCACCCAATGCATAGATATATCGACCCAAACGGGTATGGTGTAATAGATACCATGCCGCGGCAAACACAATGATCATCAACCAAACAGGGGTCGGGATCCCGAAGGGACGACCAATACCAAACCAGCCGAAAAGATCCGCATTATCACTAAAACCTGTATTGATCGGGCTACCATCGGTATACACACGTGTCACCCCCCGCAATAACAACATCATGACTAATGTCGCAATAAAGGCTTGAACTTTACCTTTGGCGACAATCACCCCCGTACAAGCACCAATAGCAGCCCCAAGGGCTAATGCTCCCGCAACGGCGACGAAGGCATTCACATCAGCCCCCACCATCGATGCCGCAACAGCCCCTGTTAAAGCCAGTAATGAACCAACAGATAGGTCAATACCGGAGGTTAAGATCACCAACGTCATTCCCACAGCCATGATGGCGTTAACCGATGTCTGTTGCAGGATATTAAACAGGTTATTAAGGGTGAAAAAATTCGGGCTAAGGGATGAAACAATGGCAATTAACACTAATAATGCAATCAGTGATTTTTGCTCCATTAGCCATGCTTTACTGAACCAACGTTTTGAGGTTGTGGTATTCGATGTCATTCTGATAACTCCTGAACTGAGCCGTAGCTTTTGCCAACAGCGGCAGCCATTAAGACTTCTTGAGTGGCCTGTTTAGCTGAAAACTCACCGCTAATATGCCCTTCATGCATAACGAGAATGCGGTCACTCATCCCAATCACTTCTGGCATTTCAGAAGAAACTAAGATGATGCTCAGCCCTTCTTTTTTAAATTGGTTAATTAATTGATAGATCTCTTTTTTAGCCCCAACATCCACACCTCGAGTTGGTTCATCTAAAATCAGGACTTTAGGCCTTGTCATCAAACCACGCGCAATCGCGACTTTTTGCTGATTTCCTCCCGATAGGTTGCCAATAATCTGATCCATGGAAGGGGTTTTGATATTAAATAAGCGAATAAAGTCACCGACCGTCTGTTGTTCTTCTTTATGTTTAAGATTGCCGCCAGCTCGACTAAAGTAACGAAGTGCTGTCAACGACATGTTCTCTTTGACGGACATACCTAGTACTAAACCGTCACGTTTACGATCTTCCGAGATATAGACAATGCCGTTATTTAAACCATCTTGTGGCGTTTTTAATGAAATACTTTTGCCATCAAGGCGTACTTCACCTGATTTTTTTGTCGCAGCGCCGTAAATGATCTTCATTAATTCAGTACGCCCTGCTCCCATCAAACCAGAAACACCTAGAATTTCACCGCTTCTCAATGAAAAGCTGGCATTATCGACACCAGGGCCTGATACATTTTCAACCTGTAAGCGAACCTCTCCCACCGGAACATGAATACGTGGGTATTGGTCTTCTAATTTACGGCCCACCATCATTTCAATCAGGGTTTCTTCTTCTAATTCTTTGACGGGTTTTTCACCGATAAATTGTCCATCACGAAACACGGTTACATCATCACAGATTTCAAAAATCTCTTTTAAGCGATGAGAGATATAAACAATTCCACGCCCTTGCGCTTTAAGCTCTTCAATAACTCGAAAGAGTGATGCTGTTTCCGTATCTGTGAGGGCATCCGTTGGTTCGTCCATGATGATGACTTGCGATTCAAAACTTAACACTTTCGCTATCTCAACCATTTGCTGTTCGCCAATAGAAAGCTCAGCGATCAATTGATGGCTGTCATAATCCAAGTTCAGGCGTTTTAGTAGCTTATCGGATTCACTGAACATGGTTTTCCAGTCGATTTTGCCGAATTTATTAACAAATTCGCGACCAAGAAAAATATTTTCAGCAATTGTCAGTTCAGGGATCAAATTAAGCTCTTGATGGATAATACCAATCCCTGCTTCTTGTGAATTTTTAGGACCATGAAAGACCACTTCTTTCCCTAAATAACAGATAGCGCCAGCATCTTTACTATAGATACCTGTAAGCACTTTCATCATGGTGGATTTACCCGCACCATTTTCACCGACTAGCGCCATCACTTTTCCTGGGTAAACTTTAAGTGCAGCACCGTTTAGTGCTTTTACTCCGGGAAAAGACTTTTCAATGCCAATAAGCTCTAATAAAGGCTGCATACACACCTCAAAACGTCACACCAGAACAAAGGATCACATTAGCAAAAGGTGAACACTCCCCTGTTCTAATCACCGCTTTGCTGTCATGAGTCATTTTTTTAAAGCTTTCATGACTACAATATTCCACTGTTATTGGTTTTCCTTGGGCAAGCTCTAATGCCTGCAAATGTGCCAATATTGCGTGTTCCATTTCAGGATTGACGGTCGTGATCTCGCCAGCCAAAATTGCCTTTTCAATCTGCATCTCTTGAGTAATGACACTCAATACCGACATCAAATCGGGCAAAGCTTGTGTAATAGCTAAATCAATACGTTCAACCTGCTGTGGTATAGGTAACCCAGCATCAGCAATTGTGATATGGTCGGTATGACCTAACTTTGCTATCACGGATGTAATATTGGAATTAAGCAAAATACCTTTTTTCATTGTTCCCGCCGTTTCCTTATGAGCGAAACGTTTCGCTAAATCTAATCATAGATAAGAAAATGAACAACACAATGTTGTTGGCTAAGATTTGTGATCGCCATCGAAACGTTTCGTTAACGCCCAAAAGAGAAGAAAAGATGAAAGTATTGAATTAGTTATAGCTGAATCGTTTTTGTTGATAGTGAGTCTAAATCAAAGAAAAATGACAAAAATTCGTTGCAAAATTGGCACCTCGATGGATAACCTAGCAATAAATGACATAAATAATAAAAGGAACGAATATGCAGTTAGCGGAAAGAATCGCCCAACTTAGCAATTACCTTGAAAGTGGTTTGTATGAACGCCAGCAAGCAATTCGTTTATGTTTATTGGCCACATTAAGTGGTGAAAGTGTCTTTCTTTTAGGGCCTCCAGGTATCGCTAAAAGCTTAATTGCACGCCGCATGAAGTATGCGTTTCGCCACGCGAATGCGTTCGAATATTTAATGACCCGTTTTTCCACACCAGAGGAAATTTTTGGGCCATTATCCATCCAAGCTTTAAAAGATGAAGGGCGCTATCAACGACTAACAAAAGGCTATTTACCTGATGCTGAGGTGGTTTTTCTTGATGAAATTTGGAAAGCTGGCCCCGCTATCTTAAATACCCTACTCACCGCTATCAATGAACGGAAATTTCCGTAATGGAGATGGTGAAAGTGCTATTCCTATGCGTTTATTAGTCACCGCATCTAACGAGCTTCCTGATGCTGACAATAGCTTGGAAGCGCTATTTGACCGAATGCTTATCCGTATTTGGCTCGATAAAGTACAAGAAAAACAAAACTTCCGAGCGTTGCTGACAGGTAAATCCCTCCAAGATGAGTCACTGGTTCCTGAACACTTAAAAATCAGTGATGATGAATATAAAGAGTGGCAACAGCAAATCCCTAAAATTACGCTTCCCGATCACTGTTTTGAACTTATTTATCAACTCCGCCAGCAACTGGATGCCACCGATAAACACCTTTATGTCTCGGATAGACGCTGGAAAAAAGCGGTCTATTTATTACAAGCCAGTGCGTTTTTTAATGGGCGAAATACCATTTCCCCCCCTTGATATCATCCTATTAAAAGATTGTTTATGGCATGACATGCAATCGATGAATGCTTTACCTCAATTACTCAAGTCCATATTAGAAGAAGATGGCTGGCAACAGAGAAAACTCTCTCGTGAAATAGAAATGCTCTACCAAGAGTGGACCTCATCAACCCAAGATCAAAACAATCAAAATGCTTTTAAGGTCAATAAAAATACGCCAATGTTTGCTCGTAAGCCAACGTACACTCTTCCAGAAAATATCAAAGAGGGGCGTTTAACACTATTTTTGCATAAGCCACTACAGTTACATGATATAAAAGTAACGTTTATTACCACGGATAAAAAGTTACTGACTCATTTTCTAACGAAAGGTACTACTCTATCAGCTCACCTCAATGGTATTGGTTTTGCACAAGAAATTGCTGCTGAAATTAATAACTTAAATCAGATTCAGCTATTAGATGTGAGTCACCAAGCTTCCACTCTTTATTTACAAGAATCCACCACCACCGTCGATAAAACGGATAACACACAATGGTTAGAAAAGCTTGATAAGATCCAACAAGATATTCAATCGGCGCGTTATCAATTTGAACAACAACAGCCCAATTTATTTATTGAATCAAGCTGGCTGGCAGGAATCGAAGGAAGCTTTATGAAGTTAACTGAAAAGCTCACTCAGTTACGTAATCAAATAACAGGAAAAATGGCGGATTAACTATGCTGAGTTTAGCCACGCTAGACTTATTGCTTTCCGTTAATGAAAGCCAGCTTATAGAAGAGATTATTATCTCTCTTCTTGCCACACCTCAACTCGCCGTTTTCTTTGAAAAACACCCTCGACTTAAAAAAGCCCTGTTAAAAGATTTATCGGAATGGAAAAAAGATCTTAAACAAAAGCTGCAAGATGCCTTAGTGCCTGCTCAACTCGCTGAGGAGTTTCAACTTTATCAACAGTCTCTTGGTCAAGCGACTGAGTTATTTTTTAATCAATTACCCGAGATTATTGAAACACTAAAAGCCATAGACTCTCCTTTTTATGCCGAAGCCTGCAAATTAAGTTCAGGTAAAATAGAGAATAAAAGCGCTAGGCAAAGTTTATTTATCCAACGCTGGCGGATCAGTTTGATATTGCAGGTGACAACTTTACATAAGGAGTTATTAGAGCAAGAAAAAGAGCAGTTACTCGCTGAACTACAACAACGGCTCGCGTTAAGCGGTAATCTCGAAGAGATTTTAGGCGAAAATGAGCGGGCTGCTGGCCGGTTATGGGATTTAAGTAAAGGGCTAAATACAGCATCAGCCTATAATGATAAGTTATTGAATCAATATAGTGATTTTTTACGTCAACAACCTGAATTGGAAAAGATAGCTCAATTATTAGGCCGCAGCCAATCTGCTCGCACCCTGCCTGAAGATAGCGTGCTGCTAGAGCCAATGACTATCTTCGAGAAAGTCCCTGAAACAATACCAGAGCAAGTTGATGGATTAAGCCAAAGTGATGACGTATTACGACTATTACCTACCGAATTAGCGATGTTAGGGCTTGAAGAAATTGAGTTTGAGTTCTATCGAAAACTGCTTGAAAAGCAGTTAATCACTTATCGTCTCCAAGGAGAAAGTTGGCAAGAAAGACGAGTATTGCGCCCCGTAACTCACCATCATCATGAAGAGCAACCTAGAGGGCCTTTTATTGTCTGTATTGACACTTCAGGCTCTATGGGGGAATAAATGAGCGATGTGCAAAAGCATTTTGCCTCGCATTATTAAAAATTGCGCTGGCGGATAACCGTTCATGTCACATCATGTTATTTTCTACTGAACTCGTCCATTATGATTTACTCTCCGTGGATGGTTTAGAGCAGTGTATTCGTTTTTTACACCAAACATTTCGTGGAGGAACAGATTTAGCTAACTGTTTGCAAGAAACGGTCAAAAAACTCGAAACCCCGACATGGTCAGATGCTGACGCAGTGGTGATTTCCGATTTTGTTTCTCAACGTTTGCCTGACGAATTAATCAAAAAGATAAGATCCCTTCAGCAGGTAGGGAAATACCGCTTCCATGCGGTATCTGTTTCAAATTATGGGAAACCCGGCATCATGAAGATATTTGATCATATCTGGCGCTTTGATACCGGATTAAAAAGCAGGTTATTGCGCCGCTTTAGTCGCTAACTACAGCATACCCGCAACAGATTCACGAGTTTCTGGAGACCAAACACCACATTGAACTTGGCCAATGTGCTGACGTTGGAGCAGTAACATCACTAAACGTGACTGACCAATACCGCCGCCGATAGTCTGTGGCATTTTACCTTCGACTAATGCTTGGTGCCATTCTAGCTCCATGCGCTTTTCATCGCCTGTTAAGCTTAGCTGACGAGTCAAGCACTCAGGGCTAACACGGATCCCCATTGACGAAATTTCAAATGCGTCTTGCAACACTGGGTTCCACACAATGATGTCACCGTTTAAGCCTTTAAAGCCATCTTCGTTTTCAGTTGTCCAGTCATCGTAGTCTGGTGCACGCACATCATGCGCTTCACCGTTTGATAGCTTCCCACCGATACCGATAAGGAAAACAGCGCCTAATTCTTTAGCAATCGCACGTTCACGGCCTTTTGCATCTAAATCAGGATAGCGCTGTAGCAGTTCTTCACTGTGGATAAAGTGAATTTGGTCTGGCAGGAACGGTGCCAGCCCAAATTCGCTGCTAATTGCGGCTTCTGTTTGTTTTATTGCCTGATAGATTTTACCCACTGTCTGCTTCAGATAAGGAAGTGTACGCTCCTCATCTGCCATCACTTTTTCCCAATCCCACTGATCAACGTAAACAGAGTGGATTGGTGTTAAGCGATCTTCGTCCGGACGTAACGCTTTCATATGAGTGTAAAGGCCTTGGCCTTGTTTAAAATCGAAACGGCCTAATGTCTTACGTTTCCATTTAGCCAAGGAGTGAACCACTTCAAAGGTTGCGTCAGGAATTGATTTTACTTTTACTTGAACCGCTTTTTCATGGCCTGACAAGTTATCCTGAGTTCCATCACCTAAACGGCTTAAGATAGGACCTTGAACTTCAATTAAGCCAAGCTCTTTTTCAAGTAAACGTGAAAAATAAGATTTAACAAAGCTGATTTGCTGCTGTTGTTCGATGAATGATTTGTCCATTTTATTTACCCATAATTTGTTAGCTGCGTTAGCCGATGTGTAGATTAAGCAACAAAACAGGGGTGGAATTCAATATACTTCATTAAAAAAACACTTTCTCATTTATTTTATCTAAAAAAATGGGTATAAAAATGAGAATTCGTTAAATTAAGGAGGTAATAATGCCTGAAAATTATCAAATCGATAATCTCGATCGTGACATACTTCACGAATTAATGCGCAATGCACGTACAGCTTATGCTGAACTTGCTAAAAAATTCTCCGTTAGCCCAGGTACTATTCACGTCCGTGTAGAAAAAATGAAGCAGGCAGGGATCATTACAGGAACACGTATTGATATCAGCCCGAAACAACTCGGTTTTGATGTGTGCTGCTTTATTGGCATTATTTTGAAAAGTGCTAAAGATTATCACACCGCCCTCAAAAAATTAGACGCCCTAGAAGAAGTAGTTGAGGTCTACTATACGACTGGGCAGTACAGTATTTTTATTAAGGTGATGTGCCGATCTATTGATGCCCTCCAAGACGTACTTATCAACAAAATTCAAACTATCGATGAAATTCAATCGACAGAAACGCTGATCTCGCTACAGAACCCGATCATGAGAACAATCACCCCATAGAAAAAAATTTATATAACCACATTATCCACAGGTAGATCCCAGCTCATTCACAGCGTACAATAACGCCCTAATATTGCTATCGGGAATCACCATGACAAAAGTAACCCTAATAAGTGGCAGCACAATGGGCAGTGCTGAGTATGTTGCAGAACATATGGCTGAGATCTTAGAAGAACTTGGTTATGAAACAGAAGTGCAGCATGGGCCTGATCTTGACTCACTTCCACGTGAAGGTTTATGGCTGGTGGTGAGTTCCACTCATGGGGCAGGCGATCTTCCTGAAAATATTCAACCTCTAGCTGAACAAATTGAAAGCCAATCCCCTGATCTTAGTCAGGTGCTGTTTGGTAGTGTAGGTATCGGTAGTTCTGAATATGACACTTTCTGTGGTGCGATCCATAAATTAAGTCGCCTATTAGTCGATCATGGGGGCGAAAAGGATCGGTGAGCCACTAGAAATCGATGTACAGCAACACGAAATACCGGAAGATCCGGCAGGGGAATGGGTTAAAATTTGGGCAAACGAACTCTAGTTTGTTCAAAATAACAACGAACAGATGTGGATAACTCTGGTAAGATCGCGGTATTAACCCGTAGTTATCCATAGTATAAGTTTTAAAGGGTCGGGTGCCTGTGCATAACCCCCCTTTTAGATCCCAGCTTATACGCAAAAGGATCACGGATCATTCACAGTATATGATCCTTTACACTTTTATGATCTTTAAAGTGAAAAGTCAGTTATCCACAGATATCGATGATCCTAATAAAAGATCTAATAAAGAGATCTTTAAATAAAAAGATCTTTATATAATAAGGCTCGGATCAACTTAGCTTGGTCTATCCTTAAAACTTGAGTAGAATTCTCTCCTCGAATGCAACACTCAGCATTTTTCTAACGTTAAGGTTCACACATGTTTTATCCAGAGCAATTTGACGTCATCGTAATTGGTGGTGGTCATGCCGGTACTGAAGCAGGCAATGGCAGCTGCACGTATGGGGCGTCAAACCCTATTACTGACTCACAATATTGATACATTGGGCCAGATGTCTTGCAACCCAGCCATCGGTGGGATCGGTAAGGGGCATCTGGTAAAAGAAATTGATGCCCTTGGTGGCCTAATGGCTATCGCGACAGACAAAGCGGGTATTCAATTTAGAACCCTCAATGCCAGTAAAGGGCCAGCTGTTCGTGCAACTCGAGCACAAGCAGACCGCGTCCTTTATCGCCAAGCGGTAAGAACGGCTTTAGAAAATCAACCAAATCTCATGATCTTCCAACAACCCGTGGAAGACTTAATTGTGGAAAATAACACGGTTACTGGTGCGGTAACCCGTATGGGGCTGAAATTTAAAGCCAAAGCAGTTGTGTTGACAGTCGGTACTTTCCTTGATGGAAAAATCCACATTGGTTTAGAAAATTACAGTGGTGGACGAGCAGGGGATCCCCCCATCTGTTTCACTGTCACAGCGCCTAAGAGAATTACCTTTACGTGTTAATCGTTTAAAAACGGGTACACCACCAAGAATTGATGCTAGAACAATAGATTTTAGCCAATTAGCTCAACAGCTTGGTGATGATCCAATGCCTGTATTCTCCTTTTTAGGATCACAGGATCAACATCCACAACAGATGCCTTGCTATATCACTCATACGAATGAAAAAACCCATGATGTGATTAGAAATAACCTTGATCGTAGCCCAATGTATGCTGGGATCATTGAAGGGATCGGTCCTCGTTATTGCCCATCGATCGAAGATAAAGTCATGCGCTTTGCCGATCGTGACGCTCACCAGATCTTTTTAGAACCTGAAGGGTTAACGAGCAATGAAATATACCCTAATGGGATCTCCACCAGCCTACCATTTGATGTACAGATGCAAATTGTCCACTCAATGAAAGGGATGGAAAATGCAAGGATCGTACGTCCGGGTTACGCTATTGAGTATGATTTCTTTGACCCTAGAGACCTAAAACAAACACTTGAAAGTAAGTTTATTAATGGTTTGTTCTTTGCTGGTCAAATTAACGGAACTACAGGTTATGAAGAAGCTGGTGCGCAAGGGTTGCTAGCTGGCTTAAATGCGGCTCAATATGCTTTTGATTTAGAAGGTTGGTTCCCTCGTCGTGACCAAGCTTACATGGGAGTGCTGGTGGATGACCTTTGCACCCTAGGAACAAAAGAGCCTTACCGTATGTTTACTTCTCGTGCAGAATATCGATTAATGTTACGCGAGGACAATGCTGACTTGCGCTTAACAGAAAAAGGCCGTGAGTTAGGATTAGTCGATGATGTCCGTTGGGCTCACTTTAACAACAAAGTTGAGTTGATTGAGAAAGAGCGTCAACGCCTAAAAGATATTTGGGTTCATCCAAAATCTGAAGGTCATGATGAAATCAATCAGATACTGTCAGTTCCGCTTTCTAAAGAAGCGAACGGGGAAGACTTATTACGTCGCCCTGAAATGGATTACCAAACATTAATTTCACTAAGCCGTTTTGCACCGGGGATCACCGATCCTCAAGCTGCGGATCAAGTTGAAATTCAAGTGAAATATGAAGGTTATATCGCTCGTCAGCAAGAAGAGATTGAGCGCCAACTACGCAATGAAAACACCTTATTGCCTGTTGATCTTGATTATAAGCAAGTCAAAGGGTTATCAAATGAAGTGATGGCTAAGCTAAATGATCATAAGCCAACTTCAATTGGTCAAGCTTCGCGTATTTCGGGAATTACTCCAGCAGCAATTTCCATCTTGCTTGTTTGGTTAAAAAAGCAAGGCATGTTGCGTAGGAGCGCTTAATAATGAGTTTATTAGCACAACTAACGCGCTTATCGGCTCTCGCGAACATTGAATTAACCGATCAACAAAAGTAGCAGCTAGTGGGATATGTCGAACTACTGGCGAAATGGAATAAGGCTTATAACCTGACCTCTGTTCGTGACCCTCAACAAATGTTAATCCGTCATATTATGGATAGCATAGTGGTGAACGGTCAGCTTAAGGGCACATCATTTATTGATGTTGGAACGGGGCCGGGGTTGCCTGGAGTACCGTTAGCGATTGTTCGACCTGATTCGCATTTTGTTTTGCTTGATAGTTTAGGGAAGCGAATTCGCTTCCTCAAACAAGTCCAACATGAGCTAGGGTTAAATAATATTGAGCCGATTCAATCACGTGTTGAAGAGTATCAGCCTGAAGCAGGGTTTGATGGCGTAATTAGCCGCGCATTTGCTTCCTTAAGTGATATGTTGAGCTGGTGCCATCATCTGCCAAATGCTTCTGGGAAGTTCTATGCATTGAAGGGAGCGGTGCGTGAAGAGGAACTGACTGACTTACCTGATAATTTTTCAATTGATACCATCGTTGAATTGAAAGTGCCTGAACTTGATGAACAACGTCATTTAGTGATTTTATCTTTAAAATAAAGTTGCTTTTCATCAATAAATTTTTATCTTTTAGAGCTTTAGCAGTAGCATTTACAATGTTACTGCTATTTTTATTTTTACCTTATTCTCTCAATTCGGGTTTTACGTGATATTTACACGGTAATAACGAATAACTAGCAAAAATGAACATTAGAGATTAAAAAATATCTCTAAATGGATATTTTAGATAAATCCAGTTTGTGTCTTAGTTAATTAATAATGAAATATTTGATTTATTATGGCTTTTTTTTGTTTAAAAAATATCGCTTTTAATTATTTGATTTATGGCTCAAATCTTTTTTTTCTTAGTGAGAACGCGGGAGTCCGCTAATAATCTGAACAGTAAATATTGTGATACTCATCACAGAAAAATGTTTTTAGTTGTCGAGTCATTAACTATTTATTAATTATTATTGCCACATTTCTGCGCTATCTCGAAAAAATTAAATATTTATTCACCTTTTCGCTACTTACTGATTGAATTCATTTCGCCTGCCCGTATAATTTGCTCGTTTTTGTCTCTTGACACATTTAAGCAAAGACAGTTTTATACAACACTTAGCGTTTCTGAGGCTGAGAATAGCTGGGAGTACAAAAAGTTATGTCTGTATCCCTTTACGACAACAAATATGCTGTAAAGCAGTTGTCTTTTCAGTTAATAACTTTTGTGATCCTCAGTGGGGCTTTCTGTGCAAATAGTATAGAATGGGGGGCCTCTGCTCTTGCGGGTGGTTTAGCATGCTGGTTACCAAATATCGTATTTATGCTGCTAGTCCACTTTCAGAAAGCAAAAGAAGAGGATGAACCTGTCCGCATTGCCTGGTTCTTTGCATTAGGAGCAGGGCTAAAGGTTGTTACAACTATTATCGTACTAGTTGTTGCTTTTGGTGTGTTTAAAGCGTCATTAACACCACTGGGTTTGGCCTATTTAGCTGTGCTAATTGTTCAGATTGTTGCACCAGCCGTTTTTAAACGGTAAGTAATTTTAAACTACAAAAGGGTAAGAGGCATCATGTCTGCATCAGGAGAAGTGATGACTACAAATGAGTACATAGGTCACCATCTGAAAAACCTTCAGTTGGATCTACGTACCTTTGAGTTGGTCGATCCCCACGCTAGTCCAACATTTTGGACGTTGAACATTGACTCGCTTTTTTTCTCGATAGTTCTCGGGGCTCTGTTCCTGTGGCTATTTAGAAAAGTTGCAGTTAAAGCGACTAGTGGCGTACCCGGTAAGTTACAGACTGCAATAGAACTGATCATTGGTTTTGTTAATAATACCGTTCGTGATATGTATCACGGCAAGAGCAAAGTTATTGCTCCTTTGGCATTAACTGTGTTCGTCTGGGTATTTTTGATGAACCTTCTGGATTTACTCCCTATCGACTTTATTCCATACATTGGTGAGCACTATTTAGGTTTACCTGCTCTGCGTATTGTTCCAACAGCAGATGTCAGTATCACTATGTCTATGGCGATTGGCGTGTTTATCCTAATCCTCTTCTACAGCATTAAGATGAAAGGAATTGGTGGATTTACTAAAGAGTTAACTCTTCAGCCATTTAATCATCCAGTTTTTATTCCTATCAACTTAATTCTTGAAGGGGTAAGCCTGCTATCAAAACCTATATCACTCGGTCTGCGACTGTTTGGTAATATGTATGCGGGTGAATTGATCTTTATTCTTATCGCGGCTCTGCTTCCGTGGTGGTCACAGTGGTTGTTAAGCCTACCTTGGGCTATCTTCCACATACTGATTATTACGTTACAAGCCTTTATTTTTATGGTTCTAACGATTGTCTATCTGTCGATGGCATCTGAAGAGCATTAATTTAACTATCAATTATTGATTAAACTGAAACAAACTGGAGACTATCATGGAACTTGGTATCTTGGCTGCCGCTGTAATGATGGGATTAGCGGCAATCGGTGCTGCTATCGGTATCGGCATCCTAGGTGGTAAATTTTTAGAAGGAGCTGCTCGTCAGCCAGATTTAATCCCTCTGCTGCGTACTCAGTTCTTTATCGTAATGGGTCTAGTCGACGCTATTCCGATGATTGCAGTTGGTCTGGGCCTATATGTGATGTTTGCTAGTTAGCCCTAAACCGCTAACTATTTTGAATATCAAGTGATAATTGAATAAGAGGTATTGTCTGTGAATCTAAATGCAACAATCCTCGGCCAGGCTATCGCGTTTGTCCTGTTTGTTTGGTTCTGTATGAAGTATGTATGGCCACCGATTATGGCGGCCATTGAAAAACGTCAAAAAGAAATTGCTGACGGTTTATCTTCCGCAGAACGTGCTAAAAAGAACCTGGAACTGGCGCAAACCGACGCAACCGACCGACTGAAAAAAGCGAAAGCTGAAGCTCAGGTCATCATCGAACAAGCGAATAAACAACGCAATCAGATGATTGAAGAAGCAAAAGCAGAAGCTGAAGCAGAACGTACAAAAATCGTCGCACAAGCCCAAGCAGAAATTGATGCTGAGCGTAAACGTGCACGTGAAGAGCTACGTAAACAGGTTGCGATGCTTGCTGTCGCAGGTGCCGAGAAGATCATCGAACGTTCCGTGGATGAAGCTGCTAACAGCGACATCGTTGATAAACTAGTCGCTGAACTGTAAGGAGGGAGGGGCATGTCTGAAATCGCTACTGTAGCTCGCCCCTACGCCAAAGCAGCTTTTGACTTTGCTGTGGAAAATCAATCTGTTGAAAAATGGCAAAATATGCTGGCCTTCACCTCTGAGGTGACGCGCAATGAACAGGTTGGTGAGCTACTTTCTGGGTCTATTGCCCCTGATAGGTTAGCAAAAACGTTTATCTCTGTTTGTGGAGATGAAATTGACGAGCATGTTCAAAATCTGATTCGTATTATGGCTGAAAACGGGCGTTTGAGTACGCTACCAGAAGTGTTAGCTCAATTTATCCAATTGCGCGATACCCTGGAATCAACGATTGAAGTTGATGTTATCTCTGCTAACGAATTGAATGAACAGCAGTTAGCCAAAATTTCTGCAGCGATGGAAAAACGTCTGTCACGCAAAGTTAAGCTGAATTGCAAAATTGATAAGTCTGTTATTGCCGGAGTGATTATTCGTGCTGGAGACCTCGTTATTGACGGGAGTGTCCGCGGTCGCTTAGAGCGTTTAACTGACGTCTTGCAGTCTTAAGGGGACTGGAGCATATGCAACTGAATTCCACCGAAATCAGCGAACTGATCAAACAGCGTATTGCTCAGTTCGATGTTGTGAGTGAAGCTCACAATGAAGGTACGATTGTATCCGTTAGTGACGGTATCATTCGTATTCACGGTTTAGCCGAAGTCATGCAGGGTGAAATGATCGCTCTGCCTGGTAACCGTTACGCAATCGCATTGAACTTGGAGCGCGACTCCGTTGGTGCGGTTGTTATGGGTCCTTATGCTGACTTAGCTGAGGGCATGAAAGTTAAATGTACTGGTCGTATTCTTGAAGTTCCAGTGGGTCGTGGCCTGCTAGGACGTGTTGTGAATACACTGGGTGAACCTATTGATGGTAAAGGTCCTGTTGAGCACGATGGCTTCTCACCAGTAGAAGTGATTGCTCCAGGTGTTATCGACCGTCAATCTGTTGATCAACCTGTACAAACTGGTTATAAATCAGTCGATGCGATGATTCCAATCGGTCGTGGTCAGCGTGAGCTTATCATCGGTGACCGTCAAACAGGTAAAACTGCTTTGGCAATCGATGCAATCATCAACCAACGTGATTCTGGCATCAAATGTGTTTACGTTGCTATCGGTCAGAAAGCATCAACGATTTCTAACGTTGTTCGTAAACTGGAAGAACACGGCGCATTAGCTAACACCATCGTTGTCGTTGCAACTGCATCTGAATCAGCTGCACTGCAATACTTAGCACCATACTCTGGTTGTGCGATGGGTGAGTATTTCCGTGACCGTGGTGAAGATGCACTGATCGTTTACGATGACCTGTCTAAGCAGGCTGTCGCGTATCGTCAGATTTCACTATTGCTACGTCGTCCACCTGGACGTGAAGCTTACCCTGGTGACGTTTTCTATCTGCATTCACGTTTGCTGGAGCGTGCTGCTCGCGTTAACGCTGAATACGTTGAAAACTTCACAAAAGGTGAAGTTAAAGGTAAAACAGGTTCATTGACAGCATTGCCTATCATTGAAACTCAGGCTGGTGACGTTTCTGCATTCGTTCCGACTAACGTAATTTCGATTACAGATGGTCAGATCTTCCTAGAATCTAACCTGTTTAACTCTGGTATTCGTCCAGCGGTTAACCCGGGTATTTCTGTATCGCGTGTTGGTGGTGCTGCTCAGACGAAAATCATCAAGAAACTCTCTGGTGGTATCCGTACAGCACTTGCTCAGTATCGTGAACTGGCAGCATTCTCTCAGTTTGCTTCAGACCTTGATGATGCAACGCGTAAGCAGTTGAATCATGGTCAGAAAGTAACTGAACTGCTGAAACAGAAACAATATGCACCGATGTCAGTTGCAGAGCAGGCCACTGTCTCTGTTTGCTGCAGAACGTGGATATCTGGAAGATGTTGAGTTAGCGAAAATTGGTGCGTTTGAAGCTGCATTAGTTTCTTATGCATTGCGCGAGCATGCTGACCTTATGAATGAAATCGGCCAGGCGGGTAACTATAACGATGATATCGAAGGCAAGTTGAAAAAACTGCTCGAATCATTTAAAGCAACTCAGTCCTGGTAATACTATTCGGCCCGTAAATTTAAATGGGCCGTCTGGTTAAAAGGAGAAGCAGAAATGGCCGGCGCAAAAGAGATACGTTCCAAGATCGCCAGCGTGCAAAACACGCAGAAGATCACTAAAGCGATGGAAATGGTCGCTGCGTCCAAAATGCGTAAATCGCAGGAACGCATGGCGGCCAGCCGTCCTTATGCAGAGACTATGCGCAGTGTGATTGGTCACCTTGCGTTAGGGAATCTGGAATATAAACATCCATACCTTGAAGAGCGTGAAGTTAAGCGTGTTGGGTATCTGGTTGTTTCTACAGACCGTGGTTTGTGCGGTGGCTTGAACATTAACCTGTTCAAAAAGCTGTTGTCAGACATGAAGACGTGGTCTGAAAAAGGCGTTCAAGTTGACTTGGCTTTGATCGGTTCTAAAGCAGTATCATTCTTTGGCTCTGTTGGTGGCAATGTTGTCACACAGGTGACAGGAATGGGGGATAACCCAACGCTTTCAGACTTGATTGGCCCCAGTTAACACTATGCTACAAGCCTATGATGAAGGGCGTTTGGATAAACTGTATGTGGTGACCAATAAGTTCATCAATACAATGTCTCAGGAGCCAACTATTCTTCAAACTTCTGCCATTACCTGAAAGTAATGACGAGTCATTGAAGAAAAAATCTTGGGATTATTTATATGAACCCGATCCTAAGGCGTTGCTGGATACCCTGCTGCGTCGTTATATCGAGTCGCAGGTTTATCAGGGCGTCGTTGAAAACCTGGCTAGTGAGCAGGCCGCACGAATGGTAGCAATGAAAGCTGCTACCGATAATGGTGGAAACCTGATCAAAGAGTTGCAGTTGGTTTACAACAAAGCTCGTCAGGCCAGCATTACTCAGGAGCTTACCGAAATTGTTTCGGGTGCTGCCGCGGTTTAACAGCTAGGTTTACGAATTACGTAGAGGATTCAAGATGGCTACTGGAAAGATTATCCAGGTAATCGGCGCCGTTGTGGGACGTCGAGTTCCCTCAAGATGCAGTACCAAAAGTGTACGATGCGCTTGAGGTTGTTAACGGTAAAGAAAAACTGGTGCTGGAAGTTCAGCAACAGTTAGGCGGTGGTGTTGTCCGTTGTATCGCAATGGGTACATCAGATGGCCTAAGCCGTGGTTTAGAAGTTAAAAATTTAGAACACCCAATTGAAGTACCAGTAGGTAAAGCAACACTCGGACGTATCATGAACGTTCTGGGTGACCCTATTGATATGAAAAGGTGATATCGGCGAAGAAGAGCGTTGGTCTATTCACCGCGCTGCACCAAGCTACGAAGAGCTATCGAGCTCAACTGAACTGCTAGAGACAGGTAATCAAAGTCATGGACTTGATCTGTCCATTCGCGAAAGGTGGTAAAGTTGGTCTGTTCGGTGGTGCGGGTGTTGGTAAAAACGGTAAACATGATGGAACTTATCCGTAACATCGCGATTGAGCACTCAGGTTACTCAGTATTCGCAGGTGTTGGTGAGCGTACCCGTGAAAGGTAACGACTTCTATCATGAAATGACAGATTCAAACGTTCTTGGACAAAGTATCACTGGTTTATGGTCAGATGAATGAGCCACCAGGAAACCGTCTACGCGTAGCATTGACTGGTTTGACTATGGCTGAGAAATTCCGTGACGAAGGCCGTGATGTTCTGTTGTTCGTGGATAACATCTATCGTTATACACTGGCAGGTACAGAAGTATCGGCTCTGTTAGGTCGTATGCCATCAGCAGTAGGTTATCAGCCAACATTGGCAGAAGAGATGGGTGTTCTTCAAGAACGTATCACTTCTACTAAGACAGGTTCTATCACCTCTGTACAGGCTGTTTACGTACCTGCGGATGACTTGACTGACCCATCACCAGCAACAACCTTTGCTCACTTGGACGCAACAGTGGTTCTGAGCGTCAAATCGCTTCTCTGGGTATTTACCCTGCGGTTGACCCTCTGGATCAACTAGCCGTCAGCTTGACCCACTCATCGTTGGTCAAGAGCACTATGATGTTGCACGTGGCGTTCAGTCTATCCTTCAGCGTTACCAAGAACTGAAAGATATCATTGCAATTCTGGGTATGGATGAATTGTCTGAAGAAGACAAACTGGTTGTTGCTCGTGCTCGTAAGATCCAGCGCTTCCTGTCTCAACCATTCTTCGTTGCAGAAAGTCTTTACTGGTTCACCAGGTAAGTTCGTTTCCCTGAAAGACACTATCCGTGGCTTCAAAGGCATTCTGAACGGCGATTACGACCACCTGCCAGAACAAGCGTTCTACATGGTTGGTACCATTGAAGAAGCTGTGGAAAAAGCTAAAGAAGCTTTAATCTGGCTGACGGGAGGTTGATATGGTAGCTGCAATGACATACCACCTGACAGTTGTCAGCGCTGAAAAACAGATGTTTGAAGGGCTGGTACAAAAAATTCAGGTGACAGGTAGTGAAGGTGAACTGGGAATTTATCCACAGCACACCCCCACTGCTGACTGCCATAAAACCGGGCATGGTACGTATTACTAAGCAATTTGGTGAAGAAGAGCTAATTTACCTCTCTGGCGGTATTTTAGAAGTGCAACCAAATGGCGTTATCGTACTGGCTGATACAGCTATCCGTGGTAAAGATTTAGATGAAGCGCGTGCGCTGGAATCTAAACGCAGAGCGGAAGAACATGTCCGTTAAAGCTCACGGTGATGTTGATTATGCTCAGGCATCGGCAGAACTTGCGAAAGCAATAGCGAAACTTCGAGTTATCGAGTTAACTAAAAAGCTGATGTAATGAAGGCAGTATAAAGAAAAGCCAGTCGGTTAATACCTGACTGGCTTTTTTATTTGTGCGAAATATGTAGTAATTTATGTAGGAAATAGGTTTACTTTTATCCCAAAGTTGGAGTTTCAGGAAATTATGACTGTGCAAAGAAAAAGTGTCGTCATTCTTGCTGCTGGAAAGGGCACTCGAATGTATTCAGAACTGCCTAAAGTCCTGCATTTATTAGCAGGTAAACCAATGGTTCAGCATGTTATTGATACAGCTAAATCTGTTGGGGCATCAGACATTCACCTTTGTTTATGGACATGGTGGGCGATTTTACTGAAAGAAAAAATTGGGTGAACAAAACCTCAATTGGGTATTACAAGCAGAGCAACTCGGTACAGGGCACGCAATGCAACAAGCTGCCCCACACTTTCAAAGATGATGAAGATATCATCATGCTTTATGGTGATGTGCCATTAATTGCGAAAGATACGCTGCAACGCTTAATTGAAGCTAAGCCTGAAGGTGGTATCGGTTTATTAACGGTAATTTTAGATAACCCAACTGGTTATGGCCGTATCATTCCGTGAAAACGGTGAAGTTGTCGGTATCATTGAACAAAAAAGACGCAACTGAAGAGCAACGTAAGATTCAAGAAATCAATACTGGGATCATGGTTGCAAGTGGGTAAAGACTTTAAACGTTGGTTATCCCAACTGGATAATAATAATGCTCAGGGTGAATACTATATCACTGACGTTATTGCATTAGCTCATAAAGAGGGGAACAAGATTGAAACTGTTCACCCTAGCCGTTTGAGTGAAATGGAAGGGGTGAATAACCGCTTACAACTTGCCGCTCTTGAACGTATTTATCAAAGAGAACAAGCAGAAAAGCTCCTGCTTGCAGGGGTAATGCTAATTGACCCTGAACGTTTTGATATTCGCGGTACATTGACACATGGGCGCGATATTATCATTGATACGAATGTGATTATTGAAGGTAATGTGACGTTAGGTAATAACGTACATATTCAATCAGGCTGTATTCTTAAAAATTGTGTTATTGGTGATAACTCGGTTATCAGCCCCTATTCTGTGATAGAAAACTCTGAATTATCTGCGGAATGTACAGTCGGTCCTTTTGCTCGTTTACGTCCTGGTGCTAAATTGGCAGCCAAAGCCCATGTAGGTAACTTTGTTGAAATGAAGAATGCCTCATTAGGTGTTGGTTCTAAGGCTGGCCATCTAACCTATTTGGGCGATGCTCAGATTGGTGAAAACGTCAATATTGGTGCAGGAACGATCACCTGTAATTATGACGGTGCGAATAAGTATAAAACCATCATTGGTGACGATGTGTTTGTTGGCTCCGACACCCAGCTAATTGCTCCTGTTTCTGTTGCAAATGGTGCAACCATTGGTGCTGGTACAACGGTAACTCGTGATGTTAATGAAGGTGAGTTAGTCGTGAGTCGTGTGAAACAAGTCCATATTAAAAACTGGCAGCGTCCAGTGAAGAAAAAATAAAATACATTTTTAGGAGAGGTGAATGTGCCTCTCCAATAGTAGCGTTAATAAGATAAAAATATAATAAACCCCATTTTCTACAAGGCTTGGGGAGCAGCAAAAGCTGTAACAACAATCAGGTAGCGACATCATAAGGGTTGGAGCCCTTTGTTTAGGAATAAATTTAATATGTGTGGAATTGTAGGTGCTGTCGCACAACGTGATATCGCAGAAATTTTGATAGAGGGGCTTCGCCGCCTTGAGTATCGTGGTTACGACTCTGCTGGTATGGCTGTCGTTGATCATGAAGGCCATCTTCAGCGTTTACGTGAAGTTGGTAAAGTACAAATGCTGGCGGAAGAAGCGGAGAAAAACCCTGTATCAGGTGGAACGGGGATCGCACATACCCGTTGGGCAACCCATGGTGTTCCGAGTGAACGTAATGCTCACCCACATACTTCTGGTTTTATTGCCGTTGTTCATAATGGGATCATTGAAAACTATTTAGAACTTAAAGAAGAGTTAAAGCAACTTGGCTATATCTTTAGTTCTGATACTGATACCGAAGTGATCGCACACCTTGTTCATCATGAACAACAAAAAGGTGGTGCTTTAGTTGAAGTGGTTCAGCGCGTTATCCCACAATTACGCGGTGCTTATGGCACGGTGATCATGGATAGTCGTACTCCTGAATTATTGGTGGCAGCCCGTTCGGGAAGCCCATTAGTGATTGGTTTAGGTGTGGGTGAAAACTTCCTCGCATCGGATCAACTTGCATTATTGCCTGTTACACGTCGTTTTATTTATCTTGAAGAAGGCGATATTGCGGAAGTCACTCGTCGCACTGTACGTATCTTTGATAAGCAAGGTCAGGCTGTTGAACGAGAGCAAATTGAATCTAATGTTCAATATGATGCAGGTGATAAAGGTGCTTATCGCCACTATATGCAAAAAGAGATCTATGAGCAGCCAATGGCGATTAAAAACACCCTTGAAGGGCGTTTTAGCAAAGACAATGGCATCGATCTGAGTGAGTTAGGCCCTAAAGCAAGTGAAATATTATCTCAAGTTGAGCATATTCAGATTGTAGCTTGTGGTACATCTTACAATGCGGGGATGGTTGCACGTTACTGGTTTGAATCTTTGGCTGGCATTCCTTGTGATGTTGAGATTGCCTCTGAATACCGCTATCGCAAGCCCGCTCATCGCAAAGGCAGCCTGATGATCACGCTATCACAGTCAGGTGAAACGGCTGATACGCTAGCAGCATTACGTTTATCGAAAGAGCTAGGCTATTTGACGTCTCTTGCGGTATGTAACGTGGCTGGCTCTTCATTGGTACGTGAATCAGACTTTGCACTAATGACTAAAGCAGGTGCAGAGATTGGCGTTGCTTCAACCAAAGCGTTCACCACGCAATTAACCGTACTGTTGATGCTGGTCGCCTATATGGGACGTATAAAAGGCGCAAGTCCTGAATTAGAAGAGAGTATTGCTAATGCTCTGCATGCACTGCCTGCGCGCATTGAAAGCATGTTATCTCAAGATAAAGTGATTGAGGCGCTGGCGGAAGATTTCTCTGATAAAAATCATGCTCTATTCCTGGGTCGTGGCGAGCAGTACCCTATTGCGGTTGAAGGTGCATTAAAGCTCAAAGAGATCTCTTATATTCACGCAGAAGCGTATGCGGCGGGTGAATTGAAACATGGTCCATTGGCTTTGATTGATGCCGATATGCCTGTCATTATCATTGCACCTAACAACGAACTGTTAGAAAAATTGAAATCTAATATCGAAGAAGTACGCGCTCGTGGTGGCTTGCTTTATGTGTTTGCAGATCAAGATGCAGGCTTTGAAGCGAGTGAGAATATGAAAATTATTCCGTTGCCACATGTTGAAGAGTTGATTGCGCCGATTTTCTATACTGTTCCTCTACAACTGCTCTCTTACCATGTTGCGTTGATCAAAGGTACTGACGTTGACCAACCACGTAACTTGGCTAAATCAGTGACGGTTGAATAAATTAGAATTATTTAAAATTTAAATACATTAAATCCGATTATGCTTTTAACTGCATAATCGGATTTTTTATTTTTATCTTAACATGCTGAGATCAATACCAATTATTGGCAATGATGGTGAAAAGTAATGACACGTTGCTTTATAAGGAAGGAGTTTGTTTTGGTGTAAAATAACATCAAAAATTGTTTGTATATTATAAGGTTGATCTGAGTTTTGATGGTGTACTTTGACTCGTTCATCTTGGTAATTTAGTAAAATACAGGGGAGAAAAGTCAGATTTAACCGCTTAGCCACTTGATAGCGGTGGTTGCCATCCATAATAATGCCGGAGTTTATTTCGCAAGGAATAGGGGTTGTCCAAATACCCTCACCAATTATTTTTTTACTTAAATAGTCGACGTGGCGTTGATCCGTTTCTTCTGATGAGCAAAGAAATTGTATTGGCTTCAGTTCAATATGATAGGTATTGATAGTCATACCCCCTCCTTCTTACCAAGATGGTTATTTATCACCTAAACTTACAAAGTAACCAGGTTCATAGCTGATCGGTAAAAATTTATCGTAAAGCGCCTTAAATGTTTCATCTGCATTTAAATCTGGAAATAATTCGGGATGGAACCAACGTGCTAATTGTTGGATTGCAATAAAATCGTATGGACTATTATAAAATTGATGCCAAATTGCATAAAATTGTTGGTTTTTGACGGCATTACTTCCGGTATAAGCAGGCTTTTTTAGGTATTTTTTTAGCTTCGCTTTTGCCGCTTCCATATTTTCATTTGGCCCTAAACCAATCCAATCACCATTAGGCATAAATGATGAAAAGTTTGCACTGGTAACAATGACTTTATCAGGATTTGCGGCAATAACTTGCTCCGGATCCATCATATAAAATGTGTTAGGCGCATTTTTTTCACCGATATTTTCACCTCCGGCGAGTGAAACAAAACGCCCAAAGTTACCATTGCCAAATGTCAGACAGCATTCATCGGTATATCCACCAATGCGCTCAATAAAAATACGTGGCTTTTTAGGATGTTGGTTACTTAATACATCACTCACTCGTTTTAATTGCTTATCTCTAAATTCAATAAACTTTTCTGCTATTTCTTCTTTACCCCATAAAGTGCCGAATAGGCGCATCGTTGGCGTCGTATTTTTTAATGGGTTATAGCGAAAATCAATATAGACAATAGGGATCCCTGCTTTCTCTAATGCTTTATCATACCCTTGTTCTTCTATTGCTGTTTTTGCCTCAATATTCATGATGATAGCATCGGGTTGTAGCGCTAATGCTTTTTCAATATTGAGTGAACGTTTTTCAGTGCCGCCAAATGTGGGAATACGGTTTAGTTGAGGAAAATAAGTACTGTATTGTCGCCATGTTGCAGGATCTGACGTTTGCATATCATTCCCCATCGCAACAATACGTTTCGCTGGATTATCTTTATCTAGCATGGCGACAAGGTAGAGCATACGCCCTTCACCTAAAATGACTTTTTTTATGGGGGTATTTACGGTGACCTTTCTACCAAGTATATCTGTAACAACGGTCGGTTTTGCTGAGATTATTGTGGAAAATAATAACCCAAAAAGAATAAGTAAAAATTTAGCCATTTGCTGGTGTAGCCTATACTTTTTTTTCATATTGTTCCTTATTGATGATATGTTTTGTTAGTAAAATAATCGTGCTAAGGCATATTAGATAACCGACTGAAATATAATAAAAAAGCATATTGATTCCAGGGTAAATAATAAGAATACTGCCGAGAGAGATCCCCCCGATTGATGCAAATTGATTAATACTTTGCGATAAACCAAGTACATAACCTTGATGTTCTGCTGGCGATGCTGAGGAGATCAGTGCTGTTAGGATGGGAGTGGTCGCGCCTAGTAAAATTCCCCAAATAAAATAGAGTAAGGCAAACCAAATAATTGAAGCGTTTGCGAGACTGACGGCAATAGCCGCGCAGCCAAAGATAATCCATCTTAAGCGTGTCAAAGAGGCAACAATGGATTGGTGTTCAAACCATTTAGCCCATAATTGAGCCGATAGGATCACCCCCATCGCTTGTAATCCATAAATAAGCCCTATTACCCAATAGTCTGTTGAATAGGTTTTTTCGATATATAAGGAGAAACTGGGCAGGGTGATAAGCCGGATCATTAATAATAACCCTGTAAGCAACATCAATTGTTTAACGATAGTTTGAGGGGAACCGTTTTTTTTCGTTGTATGGGCTGTTTTGGCGGGGGATAAAAGGGGGGAATGCTTATCAGATGGTAAAAATAGAAAAACAGCCACGGCACTTAACATACAAAGCCACCCAGCCATCATATTGATCCAAAAGAAATTGAGATAATCTAAAATTAACCCACCAGCCAGCGCCCCTAATAGAGAGCCTATATTGGTTGATACTTGTAGTAGGGCAAAGAGATGAGTCCGTTTTCTAGGGGCTGTTACCGCCACCCCGTAAGCTTGCGCTGGCGCTATATACCCCGCACATGCTCCTTGAATAAACCTTAATAGTAAAATTAACCAAGGGTCATTACAGAATGACAGTAAAATTTGGGGTAATTGATAACCCAAGCAAGGCTCGGATTATCATTGCTTTATTCCCCATCCCGGTCACCAACTTTCCCCCAAAAAGTACTGGTTAGCATGATGCCAATCATGGGGGCTACATAGACCATTGTTAGGGCGAAAGGGAGTAGTGAATCTGAGCTGTTATTTTGCAAATGAATAGGCCAAAATGGCCCACTCCATTTCCATTGCACCCATTGATATTATTTGAATACCGAATAAGAACCCAATAATCAGATGGTTTTTAAGCAATTTCACCGTTTAGCCACCCTATATTGAGTGAGGTCTATCTTGGTAAATATAGGGTGATGAATTTCAGGTTTTAGCCCTAAATAATCCATACACCAAGTGTAGATCTCTTGCATATAGGGAATAGGGATATTGAGCTGCTTCCCTAAATTAACGAGTAAGCACAAACCATAAATAATATCTTCCTGAAAAACGCGATGGTTTTTATTGAAGACCCAGCCACCGCCTTCAGCGTTTATAAGAGGTAATTGAATACCATGGTAGGCCTTGTTTGAACGAAGAATTGACCATAGTGTTTTGGCATCCTCGATTTGTTCGGTATAAGCTTCTCGTAATTCTTCAATTAAAGGTTTTACGGTATTAAGTGAGATTGCCAATTCTTTGGTTAAATATTGGCAAATCGCCAGTCGCTCCTCATCACAGCGCTGTAAATAGTAAGCACCAAGTTCAGGGCAATCATTCCACCAGCACAGTGGAGATTCAAAATTGCGTTGATGCCATTGAGCGTAGGGGCCTATCAGCCCATAAATGACTGAGCTGTGCATAATAGGATTTGCGGGAGTGAGGGTTATTTCTAAGTAATTATCAAGAATGGTAATAGGAGCCGAGTATATTTCCGATAACCAACAATGGAGTTGGTTTTTATTTGTTTCATTTTCTCGATGATGAAACGCAATAAAGAGTTCAGATTTCTCACCACCGAAACAAACTTTTGTGCCAAGTTCTAAACCCCATGCAATATGAGGCACATCTTTCATGCCCCATATTACGACATTAGGTTTATCTTTAAAAAATTGTTCAGCAAGCCAATCAAAGCCATTTATACCGGGAATGGCGCCAATAAACACCGTGTGGGATGTCGATAAGTAGGGTGAGATAAAATTTAGCCAATTTGCTTGTTGGTGGGAAGGAACAGTAAGAATAATTATATCGGCATGAGGTATGACGATTTGCGGTAAATTAGTTATTAATTCAATTGAATAATCAATAACTTTTCCATCATGATAGTGAACTGATAATTTTTGGTTCTGCTGCTGGTGGCGTTCGACGGTTATAGGATTTTGGGTAAGTAATGATGCCTTAACATGAGCGAAATGGCTAAACAGAGCAACCGCTAAATGACCGGTTTGGCCTCCCCCACAGACAGCAACCTTGAGCTGTTTGTTATCTATCATCATGGTTTCCTCTAGTTAGCTTGCTCTAGTGGAATGGTATTCGTTAGCCAACGATTGAGTTGATGCGAAATCTCCTCTGAAATCAGGTTGCGAGCGCTTAACCATTGTTCGTTGAATATTGTATTCAGGTATTTTTCACCGCCATCAACAACAATGACCACGACATTGCCGCTAAGAATATCTGTATTTATATATTCTAAGGCTTTATAGACAATGCCTCCGGTTGACCCTCCTACTAATAAACCGTATTTGTTGGCGAGAAAACGGGTTGTTTCAAAAGCTTGGCAGTCAGAAACTTGAGCATTATGGTCAATACAACTGTAATCGAGCACTAAGCCTACGGTGTCCCCTTTTGGCGTCCCTGTTCCTGATTGATAATAGGGTTTGCCTGGATTACCAAAAATAATTGAGCCTTCAGGCTCTACAGCGACGGTAATCGTTTGTGGGTTATGAGCCTTTAACCCTTGAGAGATGCCAGTAATAGAGCCACCTGTACCGACACAACCGACATAAGCATCAATTTTACCTATTTGCTCAATAAGCTCACAGACTAAAGCTGCATAACCTCCTGAATTAGCGGCATTATCTGATTGATTCAAAAAGGTTGCATTAGGCAGTTGAGATGCTAACTCGCTGGCAAGGCGTTGCCGTTCAACAACAGCCACTTCATCCTCTTGATAATCACCTGTAACATAGCGAATATCTGCGCCTAGCGCCTTCATAATAGAAATTTTGTCGGGGGCGGCATGGTGGTCAACAACCGCGATAAAATGCAAATCAAACTCGATTGCTGCCAGCGCGAGTCCTATTCCGGTATTACCTGATGAGGATTCGATAATAGTGCTTTTAGGTTTTATTTTTCCTGATTTAAGGCCAGCAATAACCATGTTTCGAGCCATTCTGTCTTTCATACTTCCCCCTGGATTGTTCTTTTCCATTTTTAGAAATAGAGCACTTTTTTTGTGGGGAACAGCGATACGTAAAACAGGTGTATTGCCGATCAAATCAGTGACTTTGCTGCTGATCATAAATATTCCTATTTGTTATCTTTGAAAAAAATAAACTGCCCATCATGATTTTCCAGTGCATACAATCGACAAGGAATAGGGTGCCGATGAAATTGATTTTCAAGTAAGTCCATTTGATATCCGGCTGTATTTATGAAAATGAGCAAATCACCGGCTTGAGGAAGGTGAGTAAATAAAATTAAGCGATGGGTGATCACATCATTTTCTAAACAGCTATGTCCTGCTATCCATACTCGGGTGGGGCGCTGTTTATGTTGTTTTGAGTGTGGTACTAAAACATGTAGTGGATCGAGTAAAAACTCTGAGTTAAACCAAGTTTCACAGGCACTAAAGCTACTGCCTTCAACAAAAATAATAGGATGTTGGAATTGCTGATTAACACGCACAACTCGAAATAGCGATATTGCACTTTGATCGACTAAACATCTGCCGGGCTCTATCGTTAGTGTGATATGGTTTTTCTTAAGGTATTGAGAGATGGTTTCGTTTTCTGTGTATTGGGATGATAGGAATGTAGTTAACCATTGGGTGGCTGATTGTTCCCCTCCATAAGGGTAAAAATCGGTTGGTATACGGTTATTTTGGTAATATTGGCTCGTTTGATTATCTATCCATGATTGGTATTGCCTCGTTGAAACATATTGAACTGGTAGCCCGCCGCCAATATCAATGGTTTTAATTTCAAACCCCAATGACAGTGCTGATTTTATAAGTGGCTGTAATTCACGGAAAGCTTGTACGCGTGAAGCGCTTTTATAGCCACCTAAATGAAAATGGATACCTTGCCAAAGTAAACCTGCATGCTGTTTGGCTAATTGAAGTGCCGTTATAAATACAGCAGATTTCATGCCAAACCTAGAGCGGCTCATTTGTGGTTGATAGCGAAATAGAACCCTCGCGATGAATGATGTTCCTGATAATAGGTTGAGGATATCTTGTAATTCTTCAAGAGAATCAACGACAATCAGTGAGTTATGTAATATCAGTTTCCAAAGAAATTCATTGGTCTTCGCAGGACCAGTAGCACAAATTTTCTCTGGTGAAATCCCATAGTCATAGGCATCTTGCCATTCATGAAGGCTTGATACATCAACGCCAATACCTTGTTCAACGGCTATTTTGACTAGGATATTGGATTGGTTAACTTTCACGCCATACATAATGCGCCCTGTTACACCATGTTCTTGAAAAAACAGCATTCAGTTTTAGAATATTTTGTTGCATGGTATGAGGAAAAATCACGTTTAATGGGGAACCATACTGCTTAACCAGTTCTACCAGCCTTTCATTATTTTCAAAACATAGCCGTTTGACCTGCTCATCCATGAGCGGCGGTAATTCTGTTGGCGCTACGGTTTTGATAGATTGATAAGGTACCGATAAAAAATGGGTTAAGTTAGTTTGGTTCACCATGATTTCACCTCTTAGAAATCAACTGAAATAGAACCGAGTACGGTTCGCGGAGAGCCTTGAGCGAATGTGCTGTAGGAGGCTACACCAGACCAATAACGCTCATTTAAAATATTGGTGATATTTAGTCTCAACGTAACAGGCGTATTCGATATCTTAGTCTTATAGGCAGAGCCAATATCGACGGTTGTCCATGAAGGTATTGAATGAGTATTTTCTTTATTAACGTATTGACGAGTATGGTAATTGATATTGCCATTGATACTTAAACCTGAAACAGAAGGGATATCATATTCCGCACCAAAATTTGCGACCCAAGGGGAAACGCCAATCGGTTCATTTCCTTTATTTTGCCCAGATGCAGTTTTGGTGAGCTCTGCTTGAATATAAGTGACGCCGCCGGTTAAACGGAGAGAATCAAATGGCTTACCAGAGACACTTAGCTCAATACCACGATTACGTTGTTCATCGTTGGCAGAATAAATCAGGCTGTTAGGGTCTAATGACCCGCTTGGTTTACTGATTTGGAAAAGGCTCAGTGTTGTTATTGCGACGGGTTGTTCATATTTAACGCCTAACTCATATTGCTTAGAACGAAATGGCTTCATCATTTCGCCGCTATTTTTAGCATTAACCGGAGCAGTACTTCCTTTGCTGAGACCTTCAACATAATTCGCATATAGCGAGATATTATCAGTAGGTTTAAACAATAAACCGACTAATGGGGTAATAGCGGATTCATCATAAGTTGTTGAAAGAGCCCCTAAAGTAAAGCTATCAGATTTTATATTTTGATAGCGAATACCGGGGGGTGACCATAAAGCTATCGTTAAAAAAGCCAATTGTATCGACCAATGAAACCCCTGAAAGTGTATTTTCGGAGCGTTTTTGTTATTTCTGGGTAATCAGGGATTTGTTTATCAATATAAGTAGGGGTGATATAAGTTGGTATTGTATGGTGTGCCTGCATTTGTACCGACATTATAACGATCAAAATAGCGGTTCCACTGTAATGCGAGTTGATGAGAGGTATTTTCCTGTCATGAATTCACTTTTGATACCAGTGCCAACAGAGTAACGCTGGGTTTTGCTTTGAAAATTCATGATATATGTGGAGATATCCCCTTGATCATTAAGGACGGTGTAGGTTTGTTCATTAACCCGATCGATACGGGTTCGAGCACCACCAATATCCATAAATAATGAGGTATTGCTTAGCACATCATATTCCATATGTAATAAGGCGGAATCATCATTGGATTTCCACCATGTCCATGGGCTAGCTAAATTGGTTTTCCCACTAGGCGCAGGTGGAACAACCCCATTTTCCCCTAAAAAAAATGGACGATTAGTCGCATTCATATTTTTGGTTTTGAGTAATGAGATCCAATGAAGCGCGAAAGCGTTCACTAGAATAATCTAGCGCGATAGCACCGACGCCGAGCCGACGGTCTTGATGGTCAACGGCAGTATTACCATTGGTGTAACTTCCATTCACGCGAATACCAAAATATTGGTTATTCCCTAGGTCATATAAACGGCCAACATCTAATTTACCACCTAACTGAGAGTCACTTAGATATTGGGCGGTTAAGCGAGTGATAGGCTGCGCACTGGCACGTTTGGTTACGACATTGATAACACCACCAACCCCCCCCTTCAGGTGACATACCATATAACAGAGATGCTGGTCCTTTTAGAATATCAACACGTTCAGCGTAGTCTGCTAATAATTGAAAGTTAGGGGATACACCATAGATACCATTAAGCGCAAACTCACCGATATTACCTTCCGTTATAGGGAAGCCTCGAATATATAATGAGTCAAGTAGTCCACCTTTAGAGCTACTAATTTGTATCGAAGTATCGTGAGAAAGAATGTCTGAAATTTGTTGTGCTTGTTGTGATTCTAAATAAGCTGAATTGTAATTAGTGATATTAAAGGGAATATCCATAATATCGTTATCCCCTAATAGCCCCGCTTGCATTGATCTTGAAGAAAAAAGGTTAGGCTGTAGGTTATTATTACCCTTAGCTGATACGATGATACTATCTTTGCTGAGCTTATTATCTGATTTAGCAAAAAGGGTATTAGGATAAAAGAATGAAATTACCACACAAAATAAAGAGTGATAGGTAATTTTATGTTTTGCTATGTCTTTAAATGGTATAGTTAATAAGTTATTTTTCATATTGAATTAGTCGTTTTATTCGCTTTATTTACAAGGAAGGAAACAAACTTAGTATTACCTTCTATTGAAATAATAAAAATGGATTCGTTAAACCATGTTGTATTCGATAATTAATATATCGTTGGATATGCATAGTGAGTAGTGAGCGAGTTTGCCAAGGTGAATTCATAAATATTTCATATTCTTGCCTCCAAAAACCTTCATCAATTCGAGGCTTAACTGATTCAAAAATATATTGAGTTATATTTTTTAATTCCCTCCAAAGCTGGTGGTTAGTTAAGCGGTAAAAACGAGTAATATGGACAGCTAGTTCATGTAAATGGCTTACAAAACAAGCGTCAATCAAAAAACTCCGTACAGGTTCTATATCCTCTTCAAAAACGGTCGGTAAAATACCGGGCCAAGAGTAGGCTTGTAATTGATAGCCTTGTTGGTGCAATAGGGGTAAAAAGGCTCGGCCATCACCATAGTCACGGATTAAACATTTTTCAGGGATACCTTCTGATGTGAAGAGTACTTGGGTATTTTGCTGATGAGCTTCAAGAGCAATGCCATATATCAAATACATAGATATAACAGGCTCTAAAATAACTTTTGTATAGCTGCGGAACCATTCACGAGGAGTTAATCCTGATTTTTCAATAAGTTCAGTGAAAATCGGTTTTTGTTGATTTGGTAAAGCAGTAAAGAGTGTTGCAACCGTGATAGGCAATAAATTGTCACTTCTTTCATAAGAATTCGTGCAACGAAATACGACAGAAAGAAAGCGCCCAGCTGAATCATCTTGTTCAATGGCATGTCGGTAGTGGATACCGAGATCTTCACGTAGAGATTCTAATTTCCCATGAAAGTTTTTCTCTTGTTTTAAGATGGTATCGATTAACTGACTAATTCTAGGCCCCATATGGATGGATTTTGCTTGCAAGCTACGCATTTCACTTGTCATCCAAACTGCGATGGGTAATTTAACAAATGCCTTATTAGTGGCATCTGTGGGGAGCATGGTCCTAAAGGACATCGTCGGTTTGGTTTCTAATTGAGGCCCATCAATAAGCAGTATTTCATCTTGAATGAGTTCTGCTGCTTGCTCTTTTACCCAATGATTTAAGTGCCAGGGATGAATGGGTAATGGAAGCCATTGTTGAGGATCCCTACCTTGTTGCCCAAGCCAATCACACCATTGTTGACCAATAAGTGGAAATTGTTGAAGAAACCAGAGGTGAATATTAGCGACATGCGGCAATGCTTCAATATAGGCCATATCTCGGCGTAGAGCTGCGACAGTAAGATTCACCGTAGCATTAAATTCAGGAGAGTAAGCCATAACATCTTTGGCTTTCATGTTTGGTCGGCTTTTCCATGTTGGATAATAGGGATGCCCTTCAAGTGAGCCCCATTGGTCGAGAAACAAAGCCGCATCGCGGATACTGTATTTATGAACGACCCAATCAGTTAAGTCATTAAAACCGTATTTAGACATTTGTTGGCTAATATCGTGTGACCAATTAATGCGGAAGTTGCGTGCATTAATGTCATTATCGACACTGTTTTTTATATCATTTTTTAATTTATTTAAATTGTTAGGGGTAAACGCTATATTTAAATCTTCTTTTAATATATCAAGCATGTCATCTATCGTTTGAATAATTTCCTTTTGATTGTTTTTATCGATTATATAAATATTTCCATAACTTAATACGGTATTGGCAGGGTATATATCTACATCGGTGAAAAGGATTTTAAATGATGATGTTATGGATTGATAAATATATCCACAATAATCAAAATCCCAATAAAATTGTTTTTTATCAATCAGTTTTTCTGCAAACAAGCAATGAATTAAACGCCTAAGGCTATTATGATGAGAAAATTCAGCATTAATATTTAAAACATTTGTTTGTTTAGGGGTATTCGTCATGATTAGCCTCTTATAGCTATGAGAACGAATTAATTAATGATGAATATCATTAACTAGAAAAATAATTTTGAATACTTGAAAGATATTGGTAATAAAGTTAGCATTGCCGAAAAAAATAGTAAATGAGAATTATTGTTTTTTTTATTCTCAATTGAGATGTAAGGGAAAATAATATGTTATTCAAATGATTGATTAGGAAGGTTCACGATGACTAATTGTTCTGTAACTTATTTATTTGTACCCGGAGATCACCCTCAATTCTTTGATAAAGCGTGTATTAGTGGCTCAGACGTGTTGATTTTAGATTTGGAGGATTCAGTCCATCCTTTACATAAATCTCTTGCTAGGCAGGAAGTTATGGATTGGTTACTCCATTATCCAAGAAAGGAGGTAACGCAAAAAATAGCCATTAGAATTAACCAGCCAAATAGTATTGAATATGATCAAGATATTGATTGGCTAAAGAAAAATAACTTATTCATCTATTTATCTCACCTTGTTATACCTAAAGTTGAATCTGTAGCGATGATCAACGATGTTAAAAAACATCTCTTTGATAATCCGCAACTATCGATGATTGCTATCATTGAAACGGCATGGGGGTTACACCGTGTTTATGATATCGCACATTCAGGTGTTGAGCGCCTTGCATTCGGCTCTTTAGACTTTTCTCTTGATATGCAGTGTGACATGTCTCGTGAATCACTGTTGTTTGCAAGAACACAAGTGGTGCTTGCTTCTCGCCTTGCAAATCTTTTAGCTCCTATTGACTGTGTCACACCAGATATTGATGATTTGGCTGCTTTAGAGCAAGAGTGTTTGCATGCTAAAGCTCTTGGTTTTACAGCAAAATTAGCTATTCATCCCAATCAAATTGCTATTATCAAGCGATCGTTTGATATAACACAGCAGCAGCTGGCTTGGTCAAAAAAAGTATTACAACAATCTCAAGAGCAGTACGCCTTTAAAGTGGATGGCAAAATGGTAGATTTACCTTTAATTTTGCAGGCAAAGAAGTGGCTAAATACCCACAAATAAAAATACGCCTAATTTGCTTACCGTTTCTGGCATCATTCCCGTCCATTTATTTCGTCGTAATGAAAAATAGCGATTTTTTGTATCTCTGTATCGATACAACGAACGATTGTTTTTTTATAGGATAAGTTCCTAGGTTTGTCACGTTAGCCTAAAAAACGTGACATATCATGGAACATCTCTTGCCACTCGTTTTCGTCTATTTCCATCAAACCAAAATAGCGCAACATAAAGGCGCCCTCGGTAGCAAGAAACATCAGCCGAGCGCGTTTGCCATGCTCTGTTGAGGTGTCTATATGGCGCAATCTATCACGATACCAAACACGGGTACTTTCTAAGTATTCAGGGGTTTGTAGTAAAGCTGCCATTAATGCTGCCCCCTTCGCCATCGCGACTTTGTCATGTTCATAGGTTGCAAGCCGATGGGCATTAATACGATTTTCTGGGGAGCTGTCTTTTTCAATCTCACGGTTAAATATTTGCTCATAGGTATAACCCCAGCGTTCAAACATTGCATCGATTAAGGCATCTTTGTTACCAAAACAGTATTGAACCCCTCCTTTAGAGATCCCCATGGATTTTGCGACTGCATCAATCGTCAGAGCAGCAGCACCTTGGTTAAGTACGATGTTTTCAGCGGCATCGAGCACTTTATCTCGATCGATAGTTCGTTGACGTCCCATTTAACAAAAACCTCTTTTCAATACATACGTATGGATTTATATTGTAGCACGATCATGAATAAATAGTGATTAAATAAACTTGTTGAGATGATTTTATGCTAGCAAATTATAAACGCTGGATTATTTTACTTTTAGTATCAAGTGTACTCTTTCTGATTGTTATCGATGTGACGGTGTTATATACCGCGTTACCGCGATTAACGCATGATTTAGGCGCCACATCTTCTGAAAAATTGTGGATCATGAATGCTTACCCATTAATTGTCGCTGGGCTGTTGCCTGCTGCGGGTATGCTTAGTGATCGCATTGGCCATAAGGTCATGTTTCTGTTAGGGCTACCTTTATTTGCGGTCGCTTCTTTATGTGCGGCATTTTCTCCGACGGCAATGAGCCTAATTTTATCCAGAGGCTTTTTAGCTGTGGGAGCGGCGCTGAGTATGCCTGCAACCTTATCGATTGTTAGACACGTTTTCTTAGATCCAAAAGAGCGTGCACTTGCGATAGGTATTTGGTCGGCGGTGGCATCAGGTGGTGCTGCGATAGGCCCTTTGGTTGGTGGTGCGCTGCTTAACCACTTTTGGTGGGGATCGGTCTTTTTAATTAATGTTCCTGTGGTATTGCTGGTATTACCTTTTGCCTATTTTTTAATTCCTAAATGTGGCGGAACAGGCTCACAAAAAATTGATTATCTTGGCTCTGGGTTAGTGCTAGTCGGGTTAGTTGGCATTATTTATGCTCTAAAAGAGCTGGGTAAGCCTTATACCAATTGGTGGGAGTTGACTATTGTTGGGGTTATCGGTGGGCTATTTTTATGGTTATTTAGCCGCAGACAAATAGCGTCTGAATCACCAATGATTGATTTTAAATTATTTTCTAACCCTCGTTTTAGTGCCGGTATTTTAATGGCGATATTATCGATGGTGATTATTGTGGGTGTCGAACTCCTATTGAGCCAAAGACTACAATTAGTTCAGGGGTATACGCCACTTCAAGCGGCGCTGTATATTATCCCGATCCCGATTGCTTCTGTATTAGCAGGCCCATTAACTGGAATGTTATTACATACAATGGGGGAAAGACGTTTAACCGTCATTGGCTTTGTTTGTACTTTGGCAGGGGTACTTGGTCTCATTTCTATTTATCAAACCTCAACAGGTTTCATCTTATTGTTATTCCTGTTTTTAATTGGTTTTGGTTTAGGAATTATTTTTACGACAGCTTCAACAACCGTGATGCTCAATGCGCCAGATAAAAAAGCCGGTATGGCCGCGTCTATTGAAGAAGTCGCATATGAAATTGGTAGTGTGTTGGGTGTAACCTTTATGGGGGGATTGATGAGTGCCATTTATACAATGAAATTATCATTGCCCGATAGCTTAGTCGTTGATAATAAAGCTTATGATAGCATTGATGAAGCTTTTATTGTTGCGGAGCATCTGCCGCACGAAAGTGCTAATTTATTGATAAATCAAGCGCACATAGCGTTTGATCAAGCCTTTTTTGGTGTCATGGTATCGACAGCGATTATTGTCATAATCAGCACGCTGTGTATCCCTTACTTTTTCCGTAAAAATTAACGTTAATGAATAAAGGGAAGTGAATTAAATGACACTTCCCTGCTTTTACCACGTATCCCCCACGCGGGAGTATTACTTCACTTTCCTGATCAACAGTGCGGCAAAGAATGGACAAATGGCAAATAAAATAAATAACCAAACAGAGGCTTGTTGAGCGCCTGCTATTCCACCAGGGGAAATCAACCCGCTGTTATTCACGACGACACCCACGAGCGCGGCAGAAAGCGCAGTCGCATATAGTTGAACGGTAATGACGGATGAAGACGCGAGATTTTCTTCACCACTAGGGGCGACACTGAACACTTTTAACACCAAGTGTGGCCAGCAAATACCAATACCAAGGCCAACTCCCATCATTGCGACTAAATAAATTGTAAACAGTAAGATTGAACTCACAAGCTCCGTATGAGGAGTCAAAATGGCTAACACAATTAATGAAATAAATATGATGATTGGCCCTGTACGAAGTATTTTTAACACGATTGGGCCAGTTTTATTGGCACTTAATAATGCGCCAATCGTCCAACCTGCTGCCATAATCGCTGTAAGATAGCCTGCTGATAATGGGGAGAAGTGGTGGATGGTTTGTAAGAAATAAGGAACATAAATTTCCGTTGTCATACCACCCACCAACAAGCTCATCGTTAAATAAATCACACCGAGTGAATTTTTTAATGAATAAGTGCCTGTTGGTAGTAATCGCTTACCTTTTTTACCATCGATTTTTGCGATAGTGACCAATAAGATAAGGCCAACGAATAGGCCAATGGCATTGAATATCAACTGACTGGATAAGCTACCGATGGAAATCGCTAAGACGGAAATCACTAATAGTGAAATGGCGAGAACAGGCAGTTTACTGATCTGTTGGGATTGATTTGTCCTTTTAGGCAATTGATTTATCACGATTAGAACGAGTAGAAGTGCAACGGGAAGTAATGACCAAAAAGCCCAGCGCCAATGACCCGTTTGAGCGAATACTCCACCAATAGCAGGACCGCAAAGTGTCGCTATTCCCCACATACCGGAAACAATGCCCATGGCACGTGACCAAAGGTTTTCAGTAAACACAATGCGAATAAGGGCGTAGCTTAAGGCGAATAAAATTCCACCGCCTAGCCCTTGTAACGCTCGCCCGCCAAGTAACATTAACATTGATGGTGACAGTGCACACCAAATGGAGCCTAATGAGAAAATAAGCAGAGCCGTTAAATAGGCGAATTTAGGCCCTAATTGATTGAGTATTTTACTCGACAGTGTTGAACCCACAATTGAAGTAGCAACAAAAATCGTCGTATTCCACGCATAATATTCAAGACCACCGATATCATTGACGATACTAGGTAAGATAGTTGTCACAATATAAATATTGATAGCATGAAGAGCGACACCACCGGTGAGGGCAATCGTCAATAATGCGTTACGACCACTAAGTAAATCAGCCCACTTAGCTTGAGTTGTCGTGGAGGGTTCATTGCTCATAGCGAGACCTGCTAGACGAGAGAGTTAAAAAAACGTTAATATCCAAGTACTGACTTGGATATTAGAGTGACAGAATGATTAATGCAAGTGATTACTTTGATAATTTAAATATCAGCCAAGCGGTTGATAAGGTTTTGTTTTGCATAAAAACAAAAGGTCCTATCTCGACAGCTGTGATTGCAAAAGACTTGGCAATGACGGGGGAAGCGGCACGCCAGCATATTCAGAAACTGACGTCTTTAGGTTTAGTTGAAGGGGTGCAATGTACCTCTCAAACCGGAGCGGGCCGACCAAGGCAGAATTGGGTGCTCACAGCATTAGGGCATCAGCGCTTTCCTGACACACATGCTCAATTAACATTGCAGCTCATTGATTCTGTAAAAAATATTTTTGGTAATGAAGGGCTGGAAAAGCTAATTAGCCAACGAGAAGGGGAAGTTAAGGCGAAATATTTGTCGCGATGTGGCTCTTTACCTTTTGTTGAACGATTACAGGCATTAGCCGATGTTCGCAACGAAGAAGGTTATATGGCACATATTGAGCAAGATGGTAATAGCTGGTTATTTATTGAAAATCATTGCCCTATCTGTGCTGCGGCGACCGTCTGCCAAAATTTTTGTCGTTCAGAATTGCAACTGTTTCGCGATATTATGGGAAGTGATGTGACAGTTGAGCGTGAGCAATATTTGTTAAATGGCGCGGGACGTTGTGTCTATCGTGTACAGCAAATGAAATAGGGCCGAGTGTTACCTCGGCCCTGTTGAGATTGACTATTTTTCGATCTCAACCTGTTCGCTAGATTCGATGTGCGGCGTCAATTCTTCCGTTGTGAGCCATAATGGTTTCTTTTCAAATTGTTCATAGAGCGACAATTGGTCTTGATAATGAGGTGATGGTTTGCCTTGAGGTGAAATAAAACCGCTTTGGCCTGGTGCGACGACATCCCAAGCTTTCACTTTACCATCGCTAAACACGATCAAATCATTTTCTGTGCCTCTATTATGATACTCATTTTGATGAAAACGCTCTTTTGCATTAGCTTGAGGAACGCCAAAGAAATTATTGGCTCTGAAAGTGAGTGCCGTGGCAGGGGTTTGCCAGCTTGCAAGATTATCACCATATTTTAGGGTCATCTGCTGATAAGTATTGTGTAATGCTTGGCGAATGACCTCATCTTGAGGTTTGCCTGCAAAGAGATCAATCGCTTGAGGAATTGCAGAGCGTTGTCCTAATAACGATTCATATAAGATTTTGGCCCCCGTACTAATATTCAGTGAACCTGTAGGGCCGTCTTGTGTTGTTTCATAGCCACTGGCTAAATACCATTTATCAAAGGGAGCCGGTACAGCTTGACCGAGAGTCGCTTTTAACATCTCCTTGAGCCAGATATCTAATATTGCCGAGCCTGGTTGAATATAATGCTTACCATCCTTTGTAAGATGATTAATGCCATCCCATTGGTTCAGTATATTAGCAAGTTTTACTGCATCATCATCGGCAGGTAAATCACGCGTAGCACGGATGATATAAGGGGTGAATAAGCGATGATTGAGGTCAACACGGCTGGTTTGTTTTAGGATATCCCACATATCCTCTTGGTTTAACAAAGCTTTTGATTCTATCAGTCTATTTATTTCTGTCACTCGATCAGCCGAACCCCATAAGAAAGCAAATAAATCACTAGCGGGGTAGTTTTTGGCTGGGGAATTATTCCAGTTGGCAATATAACCGGATTTCGGGTTATACACTTTTGGGTTATTGGCAAAGGGTTGCATACCTTGCCAATCCCACTCCCCGGTACCTGGCACTGGAAGGCGAGGGTCATGGTTTTCTTGGCGCTCAGGGTAATGTCCTGTATGGATATAACCAATATTGCCATCTCGATCGGCATAATACCAATTAATGGTCAGTGCTTGATTTTGTGCCTGAGCTTGCCATTGCTGCCAATTTTTGGCTTGTGCCTGTTTTACCCATGCCATCAAAGAAGAGACTTCTTTTCCATCCCACGCTCGAGCCTTGCTGTATGCGATGTTAGCGCTGTTATCTTGTTTGACTATGTTGCCGTGCACCGTTCGATAAACATCTAATGTGACAGGCGAAGCATCTTTCACGTTAATGACCTCTTGGCGGCTGAGCATTTTTTTCCATTGGCCTTGATGTTGGTAATAGTTAGGACGTTTTGGGTCGAGTTTCTCTGCAAAAATATCGACACCATCACCAAAACCAGCCGTTGATCCCCATGCTATGTTGCCATTATGGCCAAATAATATTGCTGGATAAGCGAAAGGGGTGTTGCCAACCAAATCAAAACCAGCACCATGTAAACCAATGCCATAGGTATAGGCTGGGTTAAACCAGCCAAATTGTGGGCCGTTGAGCAAAATTGCGTTAGCGCCATCGGCTTTTGATTTGCCGACAACCCAGATATTACTCGTCGTTGGGTAACCTGCTAACCCGTTCGCACCGCCTTGCTCATATTGCTTGGCAATCAATTGGCTATTTTGCTGTGCTGTTAATGCGATTAATTTGCCGGAGGCATCCTTTGCAGGGCGCTCAAACATAGGGGGAATTAGACGGTAATCGTTTATTTGATTCACCTGAGATTGCTTGTTTTTATTTTTTGTATCTGAATAGGTAAATTCTTGAGCATCAATAGTGGTGGGGGCATTAGGGTTGTTTAGCCAATTTATTTGGTTGAATACTGCTAACCCTGTTTGCTCACCATACTTATCTTTTAAGGCGGTTAATAAGGCTAGATTATCGATTTCACTGTTCATATCTGAGAAGCGGTTAGCCATAGTGCCCACCATAATCATGGCAACATCAAAGCTGTTCCATTGAGATGGTGTGAAGTCATAATCAATAAATTGTTTAGGCATTAATTTATCTGGCGTCGCATTCACTTGTTTGATCCAAGCGTTCATGCCGTCTGCATAGCCACGTAGGATATCCTGTTCTTCTTTAGGGAGATTTTTAATTTGTTGATGGATGGAGTCAGGCCAGTAATTACTGCGGATATCTTTATCAAAGGCAATAAAATCTTTGCCGAGCACTTCTGAAACGGTGCCTTGGGTACTGCGTTTTGCCATTTCCATCTGGAAAAGCCTGTCTTGGGCGACAGCATAGCCATAACCATAAAAAAGGCTATATACGTCATCGGCATAGATATGAGGAACGCCGTAGCTATCTCGATCGATTTTGATTTTATTCGGTTCGGCATAGCCAGTAGATGAAAGTGTTGTTAATCCAAAAATAATAACCGCAGATAATAAGTTGTTTATCTTCATCAGGTGAGTCTCCATTTTTTATTGTTTTATGAGACTAACAATCACTAATTTGTAAATGAAGAGTTAAATAATAGTTAAATTATTAATATGTGAACTAAGTAGATAAAAAAGGATACATAAAAATAAAAAAAATATTAAAAGTGAATCCGATCACGTTAGCTAAAAATTAGCTTTCTGTAGGTGAAAGGGCGCTTTTCTTGCGGCGATTAACCCACCATGCATAGAAAATACCCGATATTACACCAGCAATATGCGATTCAGTTGAAATATATTGATGAACGGGCAGCAAGCCGGATGCCATTGCGCCAAAATAAAATAGCACCAAGACAGTGATGATAATGTCAGAAAGTTTGCGACGAAAATAACCTTGGGCGATCAGTAACCCCCAAAGCCCGAAAATCCAACCACTTGCGCCAACATGAATGGCGTAGCGACCAACTAACCAAACAGCTAATCCACCAGTAATAATAATAAAGAGCGAAGCTAATAGATATTCACGGATCTCTCTATGTAGCAGTACTGCGCTGAGGATCAGTAAAGGAGGAAGGTTACTCAGTAAATGTCCCCAACTACTATGAATAAAGGGGGAAAGGGGGATACCGATGAGGCCCTCTAAGCTTCTGGGTATGATACCAAAGCGATTTAACGAATAGCCTGTTAGGCTATTGATCACTTGGATGATGACCAATAGCCCAGCCAAAATAGCAAGTAGTTTCAGTCGTTGGTTCAACCACTGTTTCATGCTTGCTGGCTTAATGCTTGTACACTTTCAACCAGATCAGCAAGTTGTGCAACAACACGGTCACCCACATCTGCATTATCCCCACCTAGTGCTTTATTGCGCATAAAGTCCTTTTTGATTTGTTGCCAGCGTGCGGCCTGTTGCTCCGTGAGCTTACCGCGAATTTCAGCTAATTTGAGTAAATTTTCTTCTGCTCCTGTGGTGAGTAATTGTGCTTCACCGAGGTAGTGATCATCCAATAAACGTTCAAGCTCCTCTTCGTTCATGACAGAGGACACTTTTTCACTCAGTTTATTCATATTTCGATAGCTACCTTGCAAACGGAAGGCTGGCTCGGTGCGGTATTTATCGGACTGTGCCGCACTGGCAATATATTGCTGATTCACTTTGAGTACGACATCGCGTAGCGTGATTAGGCGCTTAATGACAGCGACAATTTCACTGATTTCTGCATCTGAATAGGGGTAGCTCAGAGCATTAGTTGAGACTGATTTACCCATTGCTTTATCAACGAAAAGGTAGAGGTCATTGAGATCACGTAGAGCAAGCGGCGCAAGTACAGGGTTTGAGGTTAGACTGTTTTCAATGTAGCTTAATGCGAAGGCATCATCCATGCCGCCAAGCACTTCCCCTAGGTTATAGATATCAGCGCGGTTGGCGAGCATGTCCGGTATGCGGAACACTTCACCTGATTCGGTATATGGGTTACCTGCCATAACAACACAGAATTTTTTACCACGCATGTCATAGGTTTTCGTTTTTCCTTTCCAAACCCCTTCAATGCGCCTTGTTCCATCACACAGAGAAATAAATTTCTGTAAAAACTCAGGATGCGTATGCTGAATATCATCCACATAGAGCATCACGTTATTCCCCATCTCTAACGCTAAATTGAGTTTTTCTAGCTCCTGACGTGCAGTTGCATTTGGTGCTTGGTCTGGGTCGAGTGATAACACGTCATGACCTAACGCAGGCCCGTTAATTTTCATGAAAATGAGGCCTAAGCGGTCAGCAACATATTCCATCAATGTGGTTTTACCGTAACCAGGCGGGGAGATCATCAAGAGTAGCCCCATCAAATCGGTACGTTTACCTTCCCCTAATGCACCGATTTGCTTCGCCATATTGTCACCAATAATCGGTAAATAGACGTCGTTGATCAGTTTATTACGAACAAAGGAGCTAAGAGGGTGCGCTTTAAACTCATGCAGCTTCAAACGACGGCGCTCTTCAATGACAACACGTTGGCGTAACGCTTGATATTCACGGAATGCGGGAATAAACCGTTTTCTTTGAAAACGCATGCGACTGAAATAGTTATCTAAGCTCAACGAGAGGGTTTGATTTTCTATCGTTGGATGTTCGCCTAATAACCCATTAACTTTGAAGTACAGATCAGCTTCGCTATAACGTGCCGATGCGACTTTGTCTAAAATAATAATGGCGATTGCACCCGGAATATAAGGCGTAAGATGGGCAAATTCAGGCACTGAACATAGCCCTTGTAACCAGTTTTGAATCAATGCCCAACGCTGAGCATAGCGGCCTGCAAGGTTTTGTTGGGAACGGTTGAAGTCTATCCACATATGGGCGTCTTCTAACCGAGTTTGCAAGGCGGCAACAAGGTCTCTAGCATATTTACTGTAAACTAATTCAATAGGCGTTCTCGCCAGCGCAAAGCTAAGATACTCCGCGGCTTGAGTTTGTTGGTAACTTTCACAAGGTATCGGGTGCTCTTGTAAAAATAGGCTAATGTCTGCTTCGATCTCCGCCTGCAAATCGAGCAAAGCATCATCATTATGGAATAGCTGATGAATATTCATTGCGGTTCTGGCGCGCTCTGGCCATAAAGCCGGATATTCATTATTTTGTACTTGTTCCCAGAAAATCGCAGCAATTGCTCGCGATGTTGGGTTATAACGCAGTAAATCAGCACTCTCTCCGACAGGCAGGAGCTTTTTCAAAATAGCGATGGCATCGTGATCGTGAATACCTTTCTCATAGCCCTCTTTATAACGTGGGGCTGCAAAGTCGCGTACGATTTTCTCTAATTTCTCAGGCACCGATAACGCGGACTTAAGCATATTATAATCAAGGCCATCTTGGCGCTTACTTGCAGCGTAGATAATTGAATATGCAAGGTATTCAGCCCGATAAACATCGTCTGACTCGGATTCAAGTGCCGCTGACCAATAAGGTTGTAACTCAGCTAATTGAGGGTTATCAATAGGCTCTTGGAAATCGGTACCCGTCAGATATAACCAAAGTTGGTTATCTTTCGGCAAGATGGTTAAATCAAGCTCTTGGGTGTTAACACTAAAGCGATGGCGAGGCCCTAATTTAATTATATTACCGCCATCTTCGTAAATATCTGTTTTATCGCGTAGTGTGCGAATAGATTGGTCGCGCGCTGCTTTTAATCTGGCATCAATATCATCCGCTTTGACGTTATCATTGATTTCTCTTAGTTTTTCAATGATTTCACGCGTTTTTGTTGCCAATGGATCAGACGCAAAAAAGGCGTTTAATTCATCTTGAGACTGTAAACGTGCAGTGCGGCGTTGCAAGCTATCTAACAGGCGGTCGGCTGCTGTTTGTAAGTTTTGTGAACGGCGTTGGCGTTCATCTAATAAGGCTTGCTTGTGCGACTCAAAGGTTTCTAGCAGCTCTTCGCGTTTGGCGAGAATATCTTCTAGGAACTCATCATGGCTGCTGAATTGGCTTTCTAACTCTTCTAATTGGACTAATAGCCTAGATAGCTGGTCATCGCAGCGTTCAGGATCCGTGGAGAGTGATAGGGCATTTGTAATGCCTTGGCTAAATAGGCGGAATTGTGCGCCAAATTGAGCCACAGTCTCGACAGCACTTTGTGATTTACGTTTTTGTTGTAAACGAGCGCGTGACTGGTTTAATTGGGCATAAATTTGTGAAATTGCATCAATGATGTTGGTTTGTTGAGTCACATCATCAAATTTTAGCGAAGCCATTAGATTCGATAGCATATCCAAGTCGGCAGACATTTTTTCCATGCCATTCATTGGAATATCGAGCTGCGCACTATTTTGAGCACTCTCCATTTGCTCTTCAAACTGAGAAAGTTGCGTTTTAAATGGTTGTAGTGCTTTATCGCTCGCTAGGAAAGTTGCGGTAGTTTGAGAAACATACTGCTGTGCTTGCGTAATTTCTTCTTCCATCTGCGCGAGTTTCGTTAAATCCATATAGCGGAATTCGCGTAAGGAGATCAGGTGACCACGTTGGGCACTGAGTGCATTTAACCCATCAACAAACTGCTGAATATCATTCCAGCTTTCAGGTAATGTTAAAGACATCAGTGTCTTTTGCCGATTAACCGCTTCATTCATCGATTTTGCTGATTGCTGGCGGATACTCTCGACTTTTTCATACTCATCTAAGACCAATTCACTGGTTTGTGTGATCTCTTTGAGTAATTTACCGATACCTAAACATTGCTCGTCATTAAACCAATAATAAATATCAAGTAGGTTTTTCGGTTGTTGGCTCAGTTGTTCATAGCGGGCAACGGAAACCTGATTACCTTCAATTTCTTTAGCAATATGCAGAATTTCTGAGATACCACGTACAAGATCAGCGTTACCAATGCGACCAAAAAAGCCCCCTCGCGCAGGCTGTTGATCGGCAAATTCTTCTGAATAGAAAGGGGTTTGCCAAACTTGCATCGGGTGAACTCGAGTGGCTTCGTCACCTTCACCTTCAAAGAGAACCATTTTCCCATCTTCAAGCATGGCATAACCATGCCCGATCAGCGGAATCGCCAGTTTTCGCTCAATCAAATTATAATTAAAGAGGGCGATACGACCTTGGTTTGGCGAATAGAAGACATACAGGACATCCTCACCGTTTGGGGAACGGCGCAAGCGACGAAAACGCATGCCATCCATAGGTTGATCAAAGGTTTTATACTCACCATTTTGTAAGTAATATCCACCTGGGAAAATAATGCCGTGGTCTTCGGGAAGCTGTACACATGCCTGACCAATCGCATCAATGCGTTGAGCTGTTTGAGTCAGTGTATTGTAGACGAGATAGCGCCAGTTCTCTTCGCGATAGGGTAATATTTTCAGTAAGATCAGGCTGCCTGTTTGGGCATATTCAATTTGGGCATCATCTAGGGATTGGTTTTTATCTAACACCGCTTCGCGATAAATGCCGAGGCCATCTTCTGTGTTATTTTCGCATTTTATGGTGAGGTCGCCACCAATAGTTTCAACGAAAACAGTATCTAAAATATTGATATGCGGAAAACGACCATTAACCGTGTTTTCACGGGTTGTTTTCACCCATTCAAAGTCATAGGCAGGGGGAAGGGCGATGTCGCGTTCACCGCGGTTGTCGATATAATCGATTTTGCTTTTATCACTGGAGATAGACCAGCGGAAAACCCGCACATCGGTGATACGTTCACCAATTTGAAAGCTAGCTAATAGCTTACCATCACGTTCAACTAACTGTAGTAATTGGGTGTTTTTGTAATAGGTGTAAAGCTCAGTAAAATCTTGGATAAAGCGCGTATCACTGAGGAAGGTGCCGTCATAGGAGACCGCTTCAACATCAAACTCACCTTGGTTATCAATCAGTCGATACAGAGAAAACACATCTTCAATTTGTGTTTCTCTTTTGAGGCCAAGGAAAACGTTATAGCCAAATAGAAGCCATTCACCAACTCGGACAATATCCCTTGCTTGGCAATTATTTTCTGTGCGAATACGAATACGGCCAATAATATCCATTTGGCTTTGACCGAACTCTTGTAAACGACTGTCATTGAGTTGCGCTGCTTTTTGATGAAGCTGTTGCCCTTGTTCAGTAAGGCGTTTGCGTAATATTTCATATGCGCCGCCTTGCGCAACAGCACTATCCAGTATGTTTTGCTCGTGACTCGTATCCTGAATTGACATGCGTCGTTGGTTTCCTTGGCTATAACAAAAGACAAAAGTTGAAGGCATACCCGATATGTATGCCTTTGAACTAGGATGCTCGTTTACCGTTAAATGATTATTCGCTACGGTATGAGTGCCATACCGAGCCAGTAATATAATTTAAACACGTTAGAGCATACCCCATTAGAGCTGATCATCCGTTGGTGCTTCAGGTTTTGCCGAGACGGTTTTAACCTGCGGGTTTGCACCTTTTGCAGCCATAAAGCTGTTAATCAAATCTTGAACCTCAGGGTTTTTCAGTAAAGCTGCAATATCGATTTTCTTATCGTCTTTACGGTTGATCAGCTTTTCGACACTCTCTTTAGCAAAGCTGCTTTTATCCATAAAGCCATCAACGGCTTTACCTAAGCTAAGCGCTTTAGAGAAGGTATTAAAGAAGCTACCGTCACCGCCCACAATTTCGATATTGGTTTTGGTTAATGCAGCAGCCAATACATCGGCTTGCTCACGAGCAATCTCTTTATTTGCGTCAATTGATGCCATAGCTTGCTCAAACTCTTTCTCAAGACGCATACGGAACTCTTCATGAGCACGGGCAGTATCGCTGAGGTGATCCATGGATTTGAATTTATCGGTCAAGCCATCCGCTTCTGCTTTCAGACGTTGACGGATCACTTCGGCTTGTGCGGCACCTAATTGACCTTCCCCTCGAGCTTGGGCAGCCAGTTTCTCTTCAAGCACTTTCGCATCCGCCAAGCCCAGTTTTTCTTTCGCATTGGCTTGTTGCTCTTCACCGCGTGCTTGAGCGGCCAGTTTTTCTTCGAGGACTTTCGCTTCAGCAAAGCCTTGTTGTTGTTCAGCAAGTGCTTTTGCTTCCAACACTTGTGCTTCAGTTAAGCCTTTTTCTTTTAACCCACGCGCTTCTGCTAGGAGTTTCTCAGCGGTGATATTCGCTAGGACTAATCCCTCTTTTTCTTCCGCTTCGGCTGTGGCTTGACGTACTCGTGCTTCTGCGAGGCCGAGTGCAGCATGTTCAGCTTCAATCCCTTCTGCTAAGCGTTTTTTGGCTTCTGCTTGTTTTGCTGAAGCTTCAAGTTCCGCTTGTGCCATGGTGCTGATTTCTTCGGCTCTGTGTTTTGCACTCGCTTCATCGGCTTCGGCTTTCTTCACTTGGCGAACTAAAGACTCTTCCGCTTCTGCTTGAGCGTTGATAACGGTCACTTGTCTTAAGCGATCGGCTTCTGATACTTCACGTACCTCTTTGATACGCTCTTCTTCTTGGGCAACGCTTTTTTCAACGATAACGCGTTCACGGATCACGTTAGAAATATTTTTGCGTTCTTCTTCCAACGCTTTTTCTTTTTCAATACGTTGTAGTTCAACCTCACGTTCGCGGGCTACGATTTCGAGGTCACGAGCACGATTAACGCGTTCCTGTTCAATAGCAACTGCGCGGGTCCGGTTCTGCTGAGCAACTTCAACTTCACGCATGCGATTTTCTTCACGAATTTCAATTTCTTGCTGAGTTTGAATACGTGCTTGCTCTGCTTTTAAGCGCTCTTCTTCTTGTACGCGTAATGTTTCGGCTTGCTCACGAGCACGAATATTTTCAATCTCACGTTTTTGGCGAGCTTCTGCATCCGCTTGTTGGCGTTCAAGGGCTAGGCTTGCTTCACGGGTTTCCACATTTTTCTTTTGAATAGCCAGTTCTTGGTCGCGCTCTTTCTGGTTAGTTTCAATATTATGGATAGCGGTGATTTCAGTGATTTTACGGATACCTTCGGAGTCGAAGATATTATTTGGATCAAGAGCGGCTTTTGGCGTTTGTTCAAGGTAGTCAATGGCCACATCTTCAAGTGCATAACCATTGAGATCTTTACCGATAACATCCACGATACGATCACGGAAGTTCTGCCTATCTTCAAATAGCTTAGAGAGTTCAAACTGCTTACCAACCGTTTTGAGTGCTTCTGAAAACTTAGCGCTAAATAAGGTACTGACGGCTTGATGATCGGATGCGCGGTCGACCCCAATGGCTTTAGCCACTTTGAGTACGTCTTCAGTGGTCTCATTAACACGTAAATAGAAAGCGACAGTAATATCTGCACGTAAGTTGTCTTGGCAAATCAGGCCATCTTTACCGCGGCGGTCAACTTCCAAAGTTAAGAGAGAAATTCTCATAAACTCTTTTTTGTAGATGACGGGATAAACTAAAGCACCAGTAAAGTGAACTTTTGGTTGCGACGACATGTCGTTAACAATCAATGCAGTTCCTTGTGGGACCTTGATATAGAAGGCTTTAAATAGCCCAAAAAAGCCAAGTATGACTATGATGATGCCCCCAATAATGGTTAAAAAGGGCATTAGGTCAGCCAATTCCATATTTTCTCTCCATGGGTTTCGATAATGTCGTCGTTAAAGGTTCAAAATAGTGTTTATTACTGGCGAAATTCGTCTTCCGTCACCACATTGTAGCTGTGTGACACGGGGTCATAACTAATGATAACAACGCGGTCACCTCGCTTAATATTTTCAGTAGCAGCGGCACGAATTTGCAGAATTAACCCTGCACCACCATCTTCTAGTATGGCTTCGCCTTTATGTTCGGTGACTTCTCCTGAACGTACGGTGGCGAGTTTACCCATTAATCGCTGGGCTGTTTTTGGCGTATTAGATTTAGCCAATTTCTCACGTAATGGTTTTAAACATAGGGCGGTTAAGTGGATTGAAATAAAGGATATAACGAAGAATACAGTGAAGCCGACAAGGTAGCGTAGTAGTGTAATATCAATAAAACGAATAAACCAATGAACACTAAAGTAACTTAATAACCAGCCAAATAGTGTAAATAAGGTCAGAATAATCGTGACTGGAATACCTGCAAGCCCGAGTTTTGTGAGCCAGCCAGCAAACCCTGTAGCATCAAAGCCGCCACCATCAACGGATGTATCAACATTAAATAAATCAATATCTAATAATCCAAAAGCGGCGCATAACCAATAAAACATAACAATAATAAGTAGGCCGCTAAAAATAATGACGGGGAAGGTCAGACAGTTTTGTAGAAACAAACTCATAAATGTTCTCTCTATAATATTTAGAGTTTCAATTTTGTTATTACCATTACCGTTAACTTAATCATATCAATTTCAATGATTTTCAGTATCGGACTAGTCTTTATTATCTGGCTGATTTTCATGAGTTATTTATGAAATTTTTCTAAGTATCATCAATGACTGATAAAAACGGGCTAGATAGGAGTTATTTTGCCATTAATTGTTAATAAAAGATAATGAATCATAACAGCAATATGTAAGATTATGTTATAACTTATTGAAACCGTAGAATTAAAAAACTCTGAAAAATGCATCAATATAAAAATATTATTTTTTAAATTATCTTTTTCTAGTGATAAACAATAAAATGGTTATTAATAAAAGAAAAAAGTGAGATTAAAGGCGTGCTATAGATTCAAAAACACAGTAAAGCAGCCCATTTCCATGGTCAGCTAGATATTCGTCAATTCACATCAGGCATTGCAATTTTTACCTACAATTTGTGACCTTTAACTTAACTAGCATTATGAAAATAGCTTACATACATACGCGTCATTACGCCATAACTGAGTTAGGTTTGCTTGATATATTTGACATATTTTATCGGAGTCTATTCGATAAAATAGCAATAAGTGGCTGAATGATGAAAAATTCCTCGTTCAGCCAAAATATCACTAACATCGGCATAGCTCAGAGATATTGAATCATAGCTACGTATACACAAAGGGTGATAGAGGGAGCAAAATACTTCCATTTAAAATCATTCAGTGACATGGTTATTTTCCTAAATAATGAGCAATAACGTCACATCAATGCACTTTTTGCAATAAGCGCCTTTAATCCCTATATCCTAAAGTGACAATCTTAATTCCTTTACTTTTACAAATGAGGCTTCGGTTTGCACCTTAACAACTAACATCGAGTTATATTGTTCATAGTTGTATGGTTGTATACTTATGCTAAAGAGATTATTTAGCGCTTTGCAATCCGATAATATTACAAGTAGATATACTTGAAAGTTCATTTCAATATTAAAAAAACCAATTACGTCATTTTTAAATTCATTTAATGCGTTAATTTCAGGATCACCATAGAAAATTTGAGATGTTGACATGACGTCTTCTATAGTACTAACACAGTCTTGCAGGACACTTATTTGTAACGATATATCATTAATGACATTAGATGAATCAAGTTGCATTTTAGAGAATGCTTCACGACAACTAGATATGTCATTCATATTTATAAAATTGGATATTGATTTAAGTTCATTAATCCAATTTTGGATTTGAGCTGATGAAGCCTCAATAACTTTCTCGCATACAAGCATTGAATTATTAATTGCGATGATTATTTTCTGGGCATAAAAGGGCAAGTTCCATTGCGAATTATTATACTTGCTTAATATACCAAGATAATTAAACATTAGGCTTTTATAATTTAAAATGTTCATACCTTCACCTTATGATTGAGTTAATTTTACTTCATGTTATTAACTTCCTATGCTATTTTTAGTACTGATTTTTAATTAACATTAATTAAATCATAAGTTAACTTTTTAGGGTTGATGACATATTCAACACCACTCATTTGCGATTTAATTGTATCAGTATCTTTTAATACGATTTTAACTTGGTTATTAGCACTAGATAAGAATAATTCTCTAACATTATCCGTATTGATAATTCCCATATTTAGGTCACTAATAAGGTTATCTATATCATTAGAGAGAAACTGCCATGCATTTGACATTTCAAGTGAAGCTTGAGCTGCTTGTGATATACAAGTTGCCAGTTGCGCATTTCCCGTTGAACATGCTTGAGCGACTCTAACCTCATTTTTCAAATTAGCATCTTCAATTAATAACTTCTCTTTCAATCTAAGGTCACCCTGAAGTTTAAGTACCGCACCTATAACACCAGCAAGACCTGTTGCTATTGCCACCGCCCCTCCAATCACCATGCTTACTGCCGCCCCTCCGGTAACGAGGGAACCCACAGCCCCCACAATAATAGAAAAGAACCCTCCAGCAATACCTAAAGCACTAATCGTTATACCGGCTTGATCAGCAGCTATTTGTGTTTGTATATTGAGTATATTATTTCTATTTTGAGACAGCGCACCGTTATCACCTAGTATCGCGGTGTTTAATCTATCAACAACATCATAGAAACTCGCTACACTATTATCTAGCTTATGGCTAAATTGTGATAAGAGTGTGCTAGTTACATTCGCCTCACTTGCATATTTGTTTGATTGATCTCTAATCGCACCTAAAATATTTAGCCAATCAGAAATACTTTTTCCCGCCGGAACTTGGGATGCTATTGAATTATGAATTGTATAGTAAGCACTAATGCTGGAAATATTCCTAATTATCATTGGTTGTATCGTATCAAGATAATATTTTGCATTTTCTTTTGCTGTGCCTAATGCAGAATTGACATCTTGCTGTAAGCTAATTAATGACGGATTATTAGTGAAATTCACTAATGGCTGTTGCATAACGGAACGACAACTACTTTGTACAATCAAATCAAAACTGGATTGTTTTTTGTTTGCACTATTTATAGCTAAAGGAGATTGATTAAAATCCATGATATACCTCATTAATGTAATGCGATGCTTTATTTCATACGATTTAATTAATCATATGAAATAGAGAGATTGTTTAGTAATATCGGAGTTATCTTTTGCCATGATAATCACAGCCACTACATCAATTGATATTTTAAAAATATCTGATAAGTGATATTATGCGTTTAGAGTTTAAAAGACTGGCTTATCTGATAACCGATAAGGTCTGCTAAGGCGACTAACAAATTTAATGACTCCTAGCAATATGTGAACATATAGTTCATGATTTAATTTAATCATGAATCATAATTATTTTTTTGTGATGAAGTTGGCAAAAAATCAATTATAATGTCTTTATTATTATTTTGTCGTATTTATAGTTCAAAACTAGTAAGCGATGGTAAAGTGATTTAATCAATCAACTAATAAAAAATAGGCATGTCGCTAGCCCTATTTCATTGTCTAATAGTTAGACAGCTTACCCTTATATGTTGATGATAGCTCACCAGCTTCGTTAATATGATGGACTGTTTTCACTTAGTTAAATTGCGAATGCTTATGATATTATTCGATTATTTAAGATAATTTCTGACTGGTTAAAAGGGAGGCTATATTATAATTAACCGTATGTTTAATTTATTTTTTAATCTTAAGTTAAATGAGTTTAATCATTAATTGAAGATTTTCTTATTGATACTGGTAAATAAAAATATCAATAAAAACAATATGTAGCATTAATAAGTTGAGCTTTGATAAAAAATAAAAACACCGTTTTTAACAGTGACAATAATCATTTGATAAAGAATAGGCTATTGCCATTAATTGGCGTTCAATAAATCTATCTGTCTATTGATAGACTGGGGGTGTTTGTCGAGGGGATGCTAAAAATAGTCATGCCAGATGTGAATTGGCGAATCTCTTTGTGCCCATTAAAATATGGGGCATTTTATGGTGTTTTGGTTCCCGATCTCACTATTTAAAAACTGAAACAACGAAAAGAGACACGGTGTATTTAGCGCTGCTTCAGTTTTTTTAGTATGAAAAAATTTAAATAGAATTAATCAAGTAAGTTTAAACACGCAGCACCTCTTGCACCACCGGAGTCACCATATCGTGCTTTTTCAATGGCAGGGAGATTCGCGATACCATACAAATACTGAGGCAAAACATCAGGCAGAAGTTGGTAAATACCATCAAATTGCGATAATCCGCCACCAATCACCACTAAATCAGGGTCTAGTATGGTCAATACTTGACCTAAAAACATCCCTAATAAATCGATATAGCGTTCAACATGCTGTTTTGCATTGCGGTCGCCTTGGTAGTAAAGCTGGATAATTTCAATCGCTGATTTTTGTTCACCTGTAAATGAGGTATAGATGCGTTCAAAACCTGGGCCGGACAAATAGGTTTCAAAGCAAGCAGGTTTACCACAACCGCACATGACTTCCGGAACTTGGTTTCCAAGTAAACGAGCGCCCTGTAAGGTCACATTCATATGACCAATTTCGCCAGCAATGCCATTTTTACCGGGAAGGACTTTACCGTGGGTGACAAAGCCGCCACCAACGCCAGTGCCTAATATCAGACCAAGTACCGTTGGGTAATTTTTAAACTCAGGCGCCCAAGCTTCTGAAAGCGCAAAACAGTTAGCATCGTTCTCTACTTTGACTGGGCGTTGTAAGGTATCGACTAAGTCATAGACCAAAGGCTGATATTTAGCGGCGGGTACATTTGTAGTAAATACCGTTCCTTTCTCGTGGTTGACAATACCGGGTATGCCAACTCCCACCTTTCCTTGACCGTTAAATTGAGTATCAGCTTCTTCAGTAAGATGACGAAAAGCATTAAGGAGAGCTTGATAATCATCTTTTGGTGTTGGTACGCGTTTTTGCCAAATGGGGTTGAGTGATTCATCAAACACAGCAAGTTCAATTTTTGTACCGCCCATATCAAAGCCGTAATACATAGGTATCTCCTTAATGGTGACAATTATCTATCTAATACGCTTAGTATCACTTTGATAAGTCATAAATGGTAGCGTTTGAGGCTGATTATATAAAAGTTTTTAGTCAGATAATGCGGCTTTGCTGCTAGACATTGTTTTTGTTCATGTTAAAGAAAGCGCAGATTTTGCCGTGGCAGTGTAGGGAGGGCAATAAGAGGCTAGTTGTATGGACAAACGAGCCTCCTGTTGTTTTTTTAGACGGTTTAAGGTTCGCTGATTAATATTGATTTGTTCTGTGGATTAAAGTTTTTATAAATAAAATGATGCAATTCCATCGCAATAATATGATGGATTTCTTGGGTTGGATGTACCTCGTCAACAAATACATAGTGAGGGTCGATTTCTAAGGGAGCGTTCCCGAAGATGTACCCATGTGAAAAAGCCTTGTTTACCTCATAAGATCCCGGCTTTCTGGCATTTATGTTATTGACGACATTCATAATGTTATCCATGGTGTTATTGACGTCAAAGAACATGATCCGACAAGGTTGCTGTAAATTCATAAGCTCAACGAGTTGTCTAAGTTTATGATTATGTTCAATAGAAATACGTTGCATTTCCTGTCGGTATTTGGGTTTTTTCTCTGCGACCTTTTTGGCGTAAGGGGTTTGAGAAAGGTCGGGTATCCCCATGACTAAAATTTGCCTAGCGCCTTTTTGCACCATCTTCTCAATTGATTTTTTTTGACTCAAAACGACGAAATTCACGTCTGTTTTATGATAAGTGAGATAATCATTGGCACCGATAAAAACAATGACTAAATCCTTTTCGGTAAAATTTAACCCTTTTATCTGTTTTTCCATATTAGAGAGAAACCTAAATTTAGGGGATGACGTTGAATAAGATGCACAAGGTGCCCCACCTTCCGCCCTATTAATAAGCGTCACTTTCGGGTCGTGAGATATCCCTTTATGGAATGCCACGCTTTGCATGATGCTTGGCATTGTCAGAAATTCGGTCCATACGCTGCCATTAGTAAACTTACCTTTATAGTATTGAGAGGAGCGGGGGATAAGCCCTTTTGACTTGTGATACATCCTCTTTTCTGAGTCAGACAAGCTATCACCAATCACAATGACTCTGTCAAAATAATCAATAATGGGTTTTTTTGGGTCATTTTCCATTGATAAAAGGCTATCTAGGCTTGAAGTATGCACGTTGTGGTGTGGCGGAAAGGCCTCTTGGTACTCCATAGCCAATTGGAACATTTTGCCGGGGATCCTGCTTTCTATTTTCTTTTCACCACTGAGTGTGGCATGTACTTTGGGGGCAGAAGATTTTATCTTATTTTGTATACTCTTAATCGAACCTAGTAGCGTGTCAGTGAAAGAAGGTTTTATCTGTTTAGCGACAGTATGCTGAGAAGTAATTGATTCTACGTTCATTGATTTACTCTATTAGTTGTTTTGATGATTAATAAAACTATCAACTAATAGTTGGTCTAAATATCAAATAAAGATTATAGCTCCCTATAAAATCAGTGCGTTTTATAGCAAAAACATTCATTTCCACAATAAAAACAAATATTTAATAATTTTTTAGTGTTCCTTTTCAATAAAAGGATTGCATCGCTATTTAAAAGTGTATATTGTTATATTATAACATAACAATTAGAGGCGTTATGATGAAATCTGGGATCCATCCTCAATATCGAACCGTCGTGTTTCACGACACCAGTGCTGATGCTTATTTTAAAGTTGGTTCAACGATTAAAACGGAAAAAACAATAGAGTTTGAAGGTGAACGCTTTCCATATGTCACTTTGGATGTCTCTTCACAGTCACACCCGTTTTATACCGGTAAACAAAAAATGATTTCACAAGAAGGGAAAACCGCGCAGTTCCAGAAACGTTTTGCTCGCTTCCTATCAAAAGAGGAGAAATAAACGTGAAAGTCTTGAGTTCATTAAAAACCGCTAAACAGCGCCACCCTGATTGCCAAGTCGTTCGTCGGCGTGGTCGTGTTTATGTGATTTGCAAAACGAATCCACGTTTTAAGGCGGTACAGGGTTGTAGAAAGAAACGTTAAGCTTATCTAGGAACTGTTAGTGATTGATTTTCTTGACTTCAGTTTTCCTGCGCCATCGCGGCAGTCCTGTGTCGCGATGGTTTTTTTTTCATTAGCCCCTCTACGTTTAGCCTTTTGCGCGTAGGGTATAAGCGCCAAGATAGGGGGATCATTAGGCACATTTCTAATCTTCTTACTATTAGTGAATAAATTCACTTGCACACTGGTTCATATTTTGTCAGCTTTAATGTACCCAATAAATTTTTTGTTTCTGCTGAGAGCAAAACCTGTTTTCGGATGGAGCAGAGCATTTATTCGGGGGGAGAATTTTAAACAGACAGGGTGAACATAATGAAAAATGTAGGATTTATCGGCTGGCGAGGTATGGTCGGTTCAGTTTTGATGCAGAGAATGGTAGAAGAAGGTGATTTTAATGCAATTCATCCTGTATTTTTTACCACCTCGCAACATGGCGCTGAAGCGCCAACTTATGGTGGGCATCGCGGAACGCTGCAAGATGCGAATGACATCGATGCATTAAAAGCGCTAGATATCATTATTAGTTGCCAAGGCGGTGATTATACGAATGATATTTACCCTAAATTACGTGCATCAGGCTGGGAAGGCTATTGGATTGATGCGGCATCAGCCTTACGTATGAAAGATGATGCGATCATCATTCTCGACCCCGTCAACCAACAACATATCCAAGATGGACTGAATAAAGGCATTAAGACCTTCGTTGGTGGTAACTGTACGGTCAGTTTGATGCTAATGTCGCTAGGCGGCTTGTTTACCAATAACCTCGTTGAATGGGCTTCTGTCGCAACATATCAGGCAGCTTCAGGGGCTGGCGCGCGCAATATGCGTGAACTATTAATGCAAATGGGTGCATTACATAATCAAGTGGCTAAAGAGCTACAAGATCCTGCATCGGCCATTTTAGATATTGAGAAAAAAGTGACCGACTTTACTCGTAGCGGCACCATGCCAACCGATGCGTTCGGGGTACCTTTGGCAGGCAGTCTGATCCCATGGATTGATAAAGCGCTAGAAAATGGCCAAAGCCGTGAAGAGTGGAAGGGCCAAGCGGAAACTAACAAAATTTTGGCAACAGGTAGTAATATTATCCCTGTTGATGGTTTATGTGTACGTATTGGTGCATTACGTTGCCATAGCCAAGCATTCACATTAAAACTGAAAAAAGATATTCCGCTCAATGAAGTTGAACAGTTGCTGGCTTCTCACAATGAATGGGTGAAAGTCGTCCCGAATGATCGTGAAATTACCATGCGTGAGCTGACACCTGCTGCGGTGACTGGCACATTGAGTACCCCTGTGGGCCGCCTGCGTAAACTGAATATGGGGCCAGAATATCTGTCTGCCTTCACCGTCGGTGACCAACTGTTGTGGGGTGCTGCCGAGCCACTACGTCGTATGCTAAACATCCTACTATAAGCCATATAGACATATTAATCTGCACCTCACATCCAACGTGGAGGTGCAGTTTTTTATCTTTTTTTCTGCTCCGCCAGTCTGTTCAAATAGTCCTGTAATAGCATTAGCCTCTTTGGATTATCGTGGTTATTACTTAATCGCTGAATGATTCGCTCTAGCTTGTTTGCATCGATTTTGTCGTGTTGTAAGCGAAAAACTAATGCATTTAGGGCGCGTTTTTTTGAGGGTTGATGCATAAATTGTTTATGCAGTATAACTAAAATCAACCAGATACCTTGCCTTACCTCGAAGAAATCAAGTGTAGCAGAGAAAGACTGCTCGCTTTTTTTGGCAAGTATTAACCCATTTAATAAACGATGCATTAGGCGCGTTGTTGATGGTTTATGGCCTTGAATAAGCTGTGCAACCCCTTGCTTAAATTGTTGATCAGCCAGTTGAAGCAGATGTTGGTAACGTTTTTGGGGGTTAGTCGGATAAATCCACATAAAGGCAATCATAGCCACAAGAGGTCCACAGACAATCGCAATCGCATTCCCCACACTGGTTGTAAAAGAAATTGAAAATGGGTAGCTAGGTTGCAGTAAGATCAGTGAAACCATTATGTAATCAAAAGCAATAAATATTAATCGGCTATGAGCAAAAATAATGATGCCGCTAATGATGACAGGGATAATTAACAAGGTCATTTGCCATGATGAGCTTGCAAAAGGCCACAGGCACCAACTGCAAATTAAGGCGGCAATAGCCCCCAAAAATTGCCCCGTGAAAACATTTTTCATGAACTTATCGGGGTAATCAAATGAAGCAAATATGGTTAGCATCACTGAAAGGCCTAAAGTGAGATAAGCCAGTGTCTGCCATTGTGTTAATAGCCAAAGCACCCCAACCACACCAATGGTGATAAATGACCGCGAAAATGCATGCCATGCCGAAATCTTGTCTTGATGTAATTTGAGCTTATCGACTCGGCTTTCACGCTTTATCGAGGTGCCTTTAATTGCGTAATAGAGCGTGACCAAAAGATTTTTTAAGGGGCCATTTGGGCAAAGTGATAATAAGTGTTTCCACTCTCTTTCTGACGGCTCTTGGTCTGGAAAGGGGAATGCGGCAATCGATTTAAATTGCGTTAAATGCAGTAATATTTGGCTTTGGGCAATTAATCGTTGCCGTGCTTGAGTCACCTGTTTTCGATGGTAGCGCCAACCAATACGGTTTGCTTCTAACTGCTCATCATAGCTTGCGATTTGCTGCCAGAGATGATGAATATCATCTGGTTTAATCGCTTCTTTCTTATGTAAGGCTCGATGTAAAATAGTATAAAACTGTTGATTTATCTGGTTTTTTAAAACAGTTATAGGTGCTTGGTCTCGCTTTGGCGTGAATAGATAATTAAAAATCACAGCAGAGAGAACGCCGACCAAGATAGTCCATAGCCTATCCCAAGCCACCAAAAAGATATTGTTTGAGTCATGTACGCTAAGCATGCTTACCATCACGGCAGAATAACCTGCGAGTAACGTACCATAAGCCACAAATCCTTTTTGGAGTTGCCCAATACCGCTACACGCCCCTAGCCATATGGCAAGCCCAAAGATAAACAGTAGCGGGTGGATAAAATGCAGGTAGATGAGTAGTACCCCAGCGAGTACGCCACTGACAGTACCGGCAAAACGCCACCAACTCTTTTCGAGTAAGTTTTCACGCCAAGGCTGAGCAGATGCCCACACAGTCATCGCTGCCCATTGTGGATGGACAAGCTGAAAATATTGAGCAACAAACAGCGCAATAATTGAGGCGCAAGCAGTGATTGTGGCAAAGCGTAAGCGATCTGAATTAAAACCTAAACGCTGCAACAAAGCATTATTTTGTGACATAAAGTATTGAATATGGGTAATATCTGCGTGTGAATAGTAAGATTAGTTGATATTATCAACTAAATGGATAACAGATTATTAACTAATTAGTTGATAAAATCAACTAATGGGGTATTTATGCGGACAGACCAAGCGCGTGTTTTTGGGATAATTAGCCGTGCAGCCCATCGCTATATGAAATGGATGGGGGAGCCTTATGGGATCAATGCGATTGAGTGTTTGATGTTACTTCATATTCAGCAATATGATGAATCGACGCTTGAGCAAATCTCGCGTGCAATGGTGATTGATAAGTCGGTGACAACGCGCGGGATCAGTAAATTCCTTGAGCAAGGATGGGTCGAGAAGAAGAGTAGCTTAATTGACAAGCGTGCTTACCATATCTCGCTAACGGCGGTTGGGGAGCAAATTGTTGAGGAGCTGAATGATAAATTAAATAAGTGGAATGATTACTTGGCGGCAGATTTAACGGAACAAGACGCTGAGCAACTATTTGGTTTTCTTGACAGCCTGGCAAAGAATGCCGTTGATATTTCTATTAAAGATTTCCCTGAACGGTTTACGGATAACCAAGAGTGATGCACTCGCTCCAATGATTTTAGAGCGAGCCATTGCCTGATTATTGTGGTGATGTCTGTTCTGAGGGGAGCGTATTGAGCTCCAATAAGTTTCGATTACCATCAATCATGGTGATCGTTTTCTGTGGCTGATAGCACTCGCGTAGTGGAGATAAACAGGCTTTAGAGGAGCGCTGTTGTATTCCTAACCAATCACTCATTAGCCAATAATTATTCGCGGTAGAATAGGGCTGATTGAGGGCGGTTTCGTTCAATACAGGTTTGGACGCACTCTGGCTGTACCATATAAACAGGGGAATTTCATAGGCCTCTTTGCGTGGGCTATTGACACCATGGTGGTAGTGAATGTTACGGTCACTGTCTAATCGCTGTAAGGCATGATCAGAAAAATACATGACGGTTGCAGCCTTACCATCTAATTTTTGCAAGATCTTATCGATAAATTTATCGGTATAGGCAATCGAACTATCATAACAGTTATCATCCTCTTGCTTGCTAAATTCTTGGTATTGGTCTTCAGGGAAGCGATTACAGGATGGTTCATGACTACCATAGGTATGTAATACAATCAGTTTTTTCTTTTTCCCATTCTGCGGATCATCGCTAATGGCTTGGTCGAAATAGTCTAAAATCTCTTCATCGTAACCGACAAACTCATTCCATTTCTTGTGTTTTGCCATGCTAGCAATGGTGGAGATAACGCTGGTTTTTTTATTGGTTTTACCTTGATTGCTGATCCAATAGGTATCAAAGCCCGCATGGTTAGCTAAGGCAATAATGTTATCAGCATAGTGCTGCTTATCCTGCATCTGTGAAAAGTTAATGTTTGAGAGAGACACTGGCACCGATAGGATGGTGACTGGTGCAGGTGAATAGGCCTGATTAAACAGCAGCATTTGTGGTTTACGGCGGTTTAAATTGGGTGTTGTATCGTATTGATAACCATAAAGGCTTAGGTGGTCTCGGCGTACCGATTCGCCAATGATCAAGACATAAACATCGGCAGCAGTTTCTTTTTTATCGTATTGATATTGAACAGTATAACTGGATATCTTCCGAATGCCTCTATTTTCATATAAATTTCTGATCAGTGCAGACGCGTTATAAAAAGGGGTGTGAGAGAGATATTGTTCCCCTAAAAGTAGATAGCTATCTTGTTTCGCGAATAACGCGGAATAATAGGTTGGGATCAACACAAGATAACCACAAAATACCCCCAAGCTTGCCCAAGTGACTTTGCGATTGAGGTATTTAGCACCTTGACGAATACTCAAAAAATAAACAGCGAAAACAATAATATAAAATAGAACATAGTATTTGTTGTAGGAGAGCATGCCTACAGTTTCACTACTATTGGTGTTGATAAATGTTTCGGCAATCGACGAGGAAAAGCGGATATCGTGTTTTTGATAAAAGAAAAATGAAACGGAGAGGTTGAGCGCCCATAAAAAGGTAACAAATGCCGTGATGATTTTCCCAGCCAGCGTGCGGTAGATCCCCGCACAAAGCAACATAACTAATGCGCCCGTTACGGTGATCGCGAGCTTGGAAAGTAAACTAATATCACCACCCAATAGTGCGGGTATAGCGGAAATCAGCAAAAAGTAAATTAAAGTGATAAATAAACGCATAGTGATAATGATTGGTTATATCTAATTTAAAGATTTAATTGGGTATTATTTTTAATTAAGTTAATTAGGTATGTATTAAGCGTTTATAACATAAAAAAAGAGAGTTTAATCAATATACAAGGGGTAAAAAACTGTAAACTAGCGTTATGTTAAGTCATGGATAAAAGAAAACCCTATGTTTTCACACAGGGTTTTCAAGCTGATAACGGTTTTTTCTCGCCGCAAATTAGATATCAATATTTGCCGCTTTCAGAGCATTCTCTTCGATAAAGGCACGACGAGGTTCAACGGCATCACCCATCAAAGTGGTGAACAGCAAGTCGGTTGCGATAGCATCTTTTACGGTGACGCGCATCATACGACGTGTATCAGGGTTCATAGTGGTTTCCCAAAGTTGCTCAGGGTTCATCTCACCAAGACCTTTATAACGTTGTACCGATAGGCCACGACGTGACTCACGACTTAACCACGCCAGCGCTTCCTCGAAGTTTTTGATATTCTGGCGGCGTTCACCACGTTCGATATAAGCACCTTCTTCAATTAGGTCGGCAATCATGTCACCTAAATGGGTGATGCGGCGGTATTCGCTACCGTGAACAAAATCAAAGTCGAGATTGTAGTCAGTATCGACGCCATGAGTACGGATACGAATGGTCGGTTCAAATAGCTGACGTTCGCGATTTTCCTTGATGGTATAGCTGTAAGTACTACCAAGCTGCTCATTGTCTTCTAAGCGTTGAACTAAGCCTTTAGTCCACTCTTCGACTTGTTCACTGCTTTTCAGTGCTTCTTCCGTCAAGGTAGAGTGATACACCAAGCTATTCAGTAATGCTTGTGGATAGAGCCGCTCAAGACGACGAATGATCTTGTGTGCAGCATTGTATTCAACAACCAGTTTTTCTAGCTCTTCGCCTTTCATCGCCGGTGCATCAGCACTTAGATGTAGCGCGGCTCCATCAAGTGCAATAGAAATGAGATACTCATCCATCGCATCATCATCTTTGATGTATTGCTCTTGCTTACCTTTTTTCACTTTGTACAGTGGAGGCTGAGCGATATAAACATGACCACGCTCAACAATTTCAGGCATTTGGCGATAGAAGAAGGTCAATAACAGCGTACGGATATGCGAACCATCGACGTCAGCATCCGTCATGATAATAATGCTATGATAACGCAGTTTATCTGGGTTATATTCATCACGCCCAATACCGCAGCCTAAAGCGGTGATCAACGTAGCGACCTCTTGTGAGGAGAGCATCTTATCGAAACGCGCTTTCTCAACGTTAAGAATTTTACCTTTTAGAGGCAAAATAGCTTGGTTCTTGCGGTTACGGCCTTGTTTTGCAGAGCCGCCCGCGGAGTCCCCTTCCACAAGGTAGAGTTCAGAAAGTGCTGGGTCGCGCTCTTGGCAGTCTGCCAGTTTGCCCGGCAAACCCGCCAGATCTAAGGCGCCTTTACGGCGAGTCATTTCACGTGCTTTACGTGCTGCCTCACGCGCACGCGCTGCATCAATAATTTTACCAACAACAATTTTTGCGTCAGTTGGGTTCTCTAATAGATACTCAACAAACCGTTCATTCATCATGGTTTCAACGGCTGTTTTCACCTCAGAAGAAACGAGTTTTTCTTTTGTTTGTGATGAAAACTTAGGATCAGGCACCTTAACAGAGATAACCGCGATCAAGCCTTCACGGGCATCGTCACCGGTTGCACTGACTTTAGCTTTTTTCTGATAGCCTTCTTTATCCATGTAGTTGTTGAGTGTACGTGTCATTGAGGCACGGAAGCCCGCAAGGTGAGTACCCCCATCACGCTGTGGAATATTATTGGTGTAGCAATAAACGTTTTCTTGGAAGCCATCGTTCCACTGCATGGCGATTTCAACACCAATACCATCTTTCTCAGTTGAGAAGTAGAATACGGATGGGTGAATTGGGGTTTTATTGCGGCTTAAATACTCAACGAACGCTTTAATCCCACCTTCATAGTGGAAATGGTCTTCTTTGCCATCACGTTTATCAATCAGTCTGATTGAGACACCAGAGTTTAAGAATGACAGTTCGCGCAGACGCTTAGCTAAAACGTCGTATTCAAATTCAGTGACGCCTTTGAAGGTGTCTAAGCTTGGCCAAAAACGGACGCGAGTTCCGGTTTGATCGGTTTCACCAACAACAGTTAGTGGGCCTTGTGGCTCACCGTGGCAATAAGTTTGTTCATGAACTTTACCATCACGGCGGATAGTGAGCTCTAATTTTTCGGATAAGGCGTTAACAACAGAAACCCCAACTCCGTGTAGACCGCCGGAGACTTTATAGGAGTTATCGTCAAATTTCCCGCCCGCATGCAGTACCGTCATGATAACTTCTGCTGCTGATACCCCTTCTTCCTCATGGATACCTGTTGGAATACCACGACCATCATCTTGAACAGAGACTGAGTTATCAGCATGGATTGTGATCACGATGTCGTCACAAAAACCGGCGAGGGCTTCGTCGATAGCGTTGTCGACAACCTCGAAGACCATGTGATGAAGACCTGTACCATCGTCGGTATCACCGATATACATGCCTGGGCGCTTACGCACGGCATCCAGCCCTTTTAATACCTTGATACTTGAGGAGTCATATGTATTCGACATCAACGTTTCCCGCTATATTTATTCCTGTGGTTTAACTTCTATTTTGCCATGTTCTACGCTAAACATCTTGCTATTTACATCAATCATGTCTTTAACTTGCTCAGGTGTTATTGCACTAACAAACACTTGAGCTTGCGTAGCCTTAAGCCGAGCAGCCAATAATTGACGGCGTCCCGAATCAAGTTCTGAGGCAAAATCATCCAGTAGATACAGGCATCTTTGCCCGCTCTGTTGGGTGAAAAACTCACCCTGCGCTAACCTTAATGCGCACATTAAAAGTTTCAATTGACCGCGTGAAAGCATATCTTCCACAGGGGTTCCATTCGCCCTGATCCGCAAATCAGCTTTATGTGGCCCAGAGGCGGTATAGGTTAACATTTTATCACGCTCAAATTGGCGTTCTAATAGCTCTGAATAATCGATTTCTTTATCCCAACCGCGTTGAAAAGAGACCGATAATACAAATTCAGGCAAAAATTGTTGGCAGGTTTGCTCAATATTTTCCGCAATACCTGCAATATATTCACTACGCCATTGGCTGATTTGCTCTGCAAGCGGAGCTAATTGCTGATCCCAATGGCGTATTTGTTCATAGCGACTGACCTGCCGTAATGCAGCATTGCGTTGCTTTAATAACCGTTTTAAGTCTGACCAAACGGAAAAAAACAACGGTTCGTTATGAAAACAGCCCCAGTCGATAAATGCACGTCGATACTTAGGGCCACCGTTTAGTAAGGTAAACCCTTCTGGGGTAATTAATTGCATTGGCAGTAATTTTGCCAGTTCTGCAATTTTATGACCGTCTGTGCCATCAATTCTGACTTTACTGTCACCCTCACGGTTTTTTACTCAACCCTAACGACAATGCTTTGCGCGATGCATCCAGATGGCCTAATTTCCCATGTAGGATAAATTGAGCCTGTTCGTGGCGGATCACGCGGTTCGCTTGGATACTACGAAAAGCACGACCATGTCCCAAGGTGTATATCGCTTCAAGCACACTGGTTTTGCCGCTCCCATTGGGGCCAATTAAAAAATTGAACCCATTAGCTAAAGCGAGATCGGCATCTTCAATGTTACGAAAATCGCGGATCAATAAACGCGAAAGGATCATAAAACGATTACAAACGCATTGGCATAACAACGTAAACAGCCGCGCTACTTGCGGAGTCTTCAATTTGAACACTCGACACAGCATCGGTTAAAAACAGAGTGACGTTTTCACTCTTCAGGGCATTGAGCACATCAAGGATATAGCTAACGTTAAAGCCTATTTCCATTTCAGTACCCTGATAATTCACATCAACAATCTCTTCCGCTTCTTCTTGCTCTGGGTTGTTTGCCGTAATGCGTAACTGATTTTCACTGAAATATAAGCGAACGCCACGGAATTTTTCATTCGATAAGATGGCCGCGCGTGAAAATGCTTGCTTGAGCAGATCACAACGAGCTTCTAATGTCTTATCCGGGTTTTTCGGCAGAACACGACGATAATCAGGGAACCTGCCATCAACCAGTTTTGAGGTGAAAATAAAATCACCCACATGGGCACGAATATTATTACTGCCTATTTGCAATTGGACAGGGGTATCACCGCCATCCAAGAGGCGCATTAACTCAATGACCCCTTTGCGTGGCACGATGACCGAATGTGAAGGTAAATCTTGCCCGATATCCATCGCACATACAGCAAGGCGGTGCCCATCGGTTGAAACGGTTCTTAATAACTGGCCTTCGGTTTCAAATAGCATGCCGTTGAGGTAATAACGGACATCTTGATGAGCCATTGAAAACTGAGTGGCTTCGATTAAGCGTTTGAGGATTGACTGTGGAAGCGAAAACTCCACCTCACTTTGCCAATCATCTAAATTCGGGAAATCTGTGGCTGGTAATGTCGATAGTGAAAAACGGCTACGCCCTGAGCGAACAAGCAGCCTGTCATCATCGAGTTCTACACGAATTTCAGAACCTTCAGGAAGCCCACGCCAGATATCAAAAAACTTGCGTGCTGGAACGGTGGTTGCTCCAACGTCATGCTCCTGCGTTAAAGGAACATGGGCCATCATCTCCATTTCTAAGTCGGTTCCGGTTAATAGCAAAGCGCCTTCTTTAACTTGTAAAAGAAGATTACCTAAAATAGGTAGCGTTGGACGCCCACCTAATGGACCACTAACCTGTTGCAACGGTTTTAATAACTGCTCGCGTTCAATAGTAAATTTCATAGCAATTAAGATGATAATGTTCTGATTAAGTTAGAAAAATCCTCTTTGATGTCATGGCTTTCTTCCCGCAATTGTTCAATTTTACGGCAAGCATGCAATACCGTTGTATGATCACGGCCACCAAAGGCATCCCCGATTTCAGGCAAACTATGATTGGTCAGTTCTTTCGCCAACGCCATCGCCATCTGGCGCGGACGGGCGACAGAGCGAGAACGACGTTTAGAAAGTAAATCCGCAACTTTTATTTTGTAATATTCAGCCACAGTTTTCTGAATGTTATCGATAGTTACCAGTTTTTCTTGTAGTGCTAGCAAATCTCGCAGCGCTTCACGCACAAAGTCAATGGTGATAGCGCGGCCAGTAAAGTTTGCATTGGCAATAACACGGTTTAACGCACCTTCCAGTTCACGCACATTGGAGCGTAGGCGTTTAGCGATAAAAAAAGCCACCTCGCCCGGAAGCTGGATTTCATTTTCATCGGCTTTCTTCATCAAAATCGCTACACGGGTTTCTAATTCAGGTGGTTCAATGGCCACCGTTAAACCCCAACCAAAACGCGATTTTAAACGATCTTCAACCCCATTGATCTCTTTAGGGTAGCGATCGGAAGTCAAAATAATTTGTTGGTTGCCTTCCAACAGCGCATTGAAGGTATGGAAAAACTCTTCTTGAGAACGCTCTTTATTCGCAAAAAATTGGATATCATCAATCAGCAGTGCATCAACAGAGCGGTAATAGCGTTTAAACTCTTCAATCGCATTGTTTTGTAAAGCTTTGACCATATCTTGCACAAAACGTTCAGAATGCATATATACGACACGCGCATTGGCTTTGTGCTGCATGATGCTGTTGCCTACAGCATGTAATAAGTGTGTTTTACCTAAGCCCGTTCCCCCCATAAAGGAATAATGGGTTGTATGCTCCCCCTGGATTTTCGGCAACTTGCCTCGCAGCAGCACGAGCGAGTTGGTTTGATTTACCTTCAACAAAGTTATCAAAGGTGTGTTTGGGGTTAACATTGGAGCGATAGGCAACATCAGGTTGCGCTTTGGTTGAGTTATCCCAACTTGGCTTCACTGGCGCCGACGGAACGGCGATAGCTGGCGCTTCATGGGTATGGCGAGCCTGAGTATTGGTAGGAGAAACGGTGATGGGTTTGCTCCCCACCTCAAAACGTAGAGCTGGCGCATCAGTACCACAAAAGTCATTCAATAACTCGTTGATGTTATTGATGTACTTATCTCTAACCCAATCAAGGACAAAACGATTCGGGGCATAAAGTGCCAGTGTATTATCGTTTAATTCAGCTTGAAGAGGGCGTATCCACATACTGAATTCTGTGGCAGGTAGTTCATCCTGCAATCGGGCAAGACATTGCTGCCAAAGCGAAAGTGACACGGTGGACTCCCCTAAACAAGATCAATGAAACAAAAGAAGTACGGATTAAACAAAGAATTTTTTACTGGCCGCTTTTTTATGCAAGCGCCAGAGAAGTCAAAGTGATTCATTTTTACTCATCGTATTTTTCCGATCCTCAGATCAGAAACGTGACCAGAGATCATACCGTAAAATTGGCAAGAGATCTTCATTCTTTTACACAGTTTTTATGCTTTTTATCCACAGGTAATTGTGGTAAGACATCGCGATTAGAGGAGAACCCTCTTGTTTGATCTCGATCATTTGCTATTTTTCCACAAAGCTGGGGATAACTTTAGACGATTTATGAAAAATTTTCTCTAAGGATCAAAAAATATTTTTTAGATCGGCCGATGATCCTTGCGCTTTGAGGCGGAGTCCGTATAATCTTCCACCCTGTGTACTGCATTGAAGTGATTTTCACGATAGACCATTTCGAGGTAAGTTATGAAAATGGCGCTTCATTCGCTGTTGCAGCATATGTCAGCAAACCTGTCAGCCAGGCTATAAATAAAGTGGTTTGATTGCGTCATTTCATTGACGTGACCCCCTATGTTTTATTACAATCCTGCCTCTTTCTATATTGTTGCGATAGAGGCACAGGTGTAAATCAGTTTCCACTGGTTGCCAACGCGTTTACTGAATCAGTAATAAATTTTAAAGTTAGGTAGAAATCGTTATGAAACGCACTTTTCAACCGTCCGTACTGAAACGCAACCGTTCACACGGTTTCCGTGCTCGTATGGCCACTAAAAATGGTCGTCAGGTTCTGGCTCGCCGTCGTGCTAAAGGCCGCGCTCGTCTGACCGTTTCATCTAAGTAATAAAGCTAGCCCTCTATTCAAGTGGTTACGCTCGCTTTTACCCGGGAGTTACGTTTGTTAACTCCCAGGCACTTCGATAATGTCTTTAAGCAGCCGCAGAGGGCGAGTTCCCCAGAGATAACAATCCTTGGTCGCCTAAACGAGCTGGGGCATCCCCGCATCGGTCTCACCATCGCCAAAAAAAATGTTAAACGAGCTCATGAGCGAAATCGTATTAAGCGATTAGCCCGTGAATATTTTCGTTTGCATCAACATGAGTTGCCTCCCATGGATTTTGTGGTATTGGTAAGAAAAGGGGTTGCTAATCTCGATAATCAACAAATAACGGAAACATTGGGTAAATTATGGCGTCGACACTGTCGCTTGGCTCAAAACTCCTGATTGGGTTGATTAGGGGATACCAATTGGCAATTAGCCCACTGTTAGGGCCTCGTTGCCGTTTCAATCCAACTTGTTCAAATTATGGAATTGAGGCATTGCGCAGGTTTGGAATGTTAAAAGGTAGTTGGTTAACGGCGAAACGCGTATTAAAATGCCACCCTTTACACGCTGGTGGAGACGATCCTGTTCCGCCTAAAAAAAACGATGATAATAGAGAATTATAACGATGGATTCGCAACGCAATCTTCTACTCATCGCTTTGCTATTTGTTTCGTTCTTAGTATGGCAGGCCTGGGAAAGCGATAAAGCTGCTCAGGATCTAAAAACTGTCCAAACGACACAACAAACAGATATGCCAAGCAGTGATTCCCAAGCTGTTACAAGCAGTGGGCAAGGTAAGCTAATCACAGTGAAAACGGATGTGTTAGATTTACGCATCAATACTCGTGGTGGTGATATCGATGAGGCTGACTTGTTAGCCTATCCTGCAACCCTTCATTCGGAAAGTCCCTTCCGTTTACTGGAAACTACACCCGATTTTATCTATCAGGCACAAAGTGGTCTGATTGGCCAACATGGCCCAGATAACCCAGATAATAGCAATGGTCAACGCCCTGTTTATAGTGTGGAATCATCAAGTTTCATTCTTGCGGATGGCCAAGATGAGCTACGTGTTCCGATGACATTCACCGACAAAAACGGTGTGGTTTATCAAAAAACCTATGTGTTGAAACGCGGCCACTACAATGTTGATGTTGAATACAATATTCAGAACCCAACAGCGCAAGCTTTGAACCTTGCCTTCTTTGGTCAGTTAAAACAAACTATCCAACTACCAAAAGAACGTGATACAGGTAGCAGCAACTTCGCATTACATACATACCGTGGTGCAGCCTATTCTTCAGATGAATCTAACTATAAAAAATATAGCTTTAGTGATATCGAAGATAAAAAACTCAATGTCACCACTAAAGGTGGTTGGGTGGCAATGTTGCAACAATACTTTGCAACCGCGTGGGTTCCTGCAAGTAATGAAAATAGCACGTTCTACACCATCGACCTTGGTCAAAAAGAGGCGATTATCGGTTATAAGAGCCAACCATTAACGATTGCTGCTAATGGTGCTGGTACTTATTCATCGACGCTATGGGTAGGCCCTGAAATCCAGTCAGAAATGGCTGAAGTGGCACCTCATTTAGACTTAACGGTTGATTATGGTTGGTTATGGTTTATCTCTCAGCCACTGTTCAAGCTGTTGAAATTTATTCACGGTTTTGTCGGTAACTGGGGTATTGCTATCATCATCATTACCTTTATCGTCCGTGGTATTATGTACCCGCTGACTAAAGCACAGTACACCTCAATGGCGAAAATGCGTTTATTGCAACCAAAACTGGCGGCAATGCGTGAGCGTATTGGTGATGACAAACAGCGTATGAGCCAAGAAATGATGGCGTTGTACAAAGCAGAGAAAGTCAACCCACTAGGTGGTTGTTTACCGCTGCTTATCCAGATGCCAATCTTCCTTGCTCTTTATTACATGTTGATGGGTTCTGTTGAACTACGTCATGCACCATTCTTTGGTTGGATTCAGGACTTGTCAGCACAAGACCCATACTACATCCTGCCAGTGTTGATGGGTGTGACTATGTTTGTTATTCAGAAGATGTCGCCAACAGCCGTGACCGATCCTATGCAGCAGAAGATTATGACCTATATGCCGGTCGTCTTTACTATCTTCTTCCTGTGGTTCCCTTCTGGTCTGGTACTGTACTACATCGTGAGTAACTTGGTGACCATTATCCAGCAGCAGATCATCTACCGCGGTCTGGAAAAACGTGGTCTACATAGCCGCGATAAAAAAGAGAAGAAATAATAGAGGTCTTGGGTAAGCAAGAAGCTTATTTCAGGATATAGTATTAAGGCGGCCATTCATGACCGCCTTAATTTTTTATAGGAATGACAGAGAGACATCATGCAAACCAACGATACGATTGTTGCACAGGCAACACCTCCCGGTCGTGGTGGGGTCGGTATTTTACGTGTATCAGGCCCAAAAGCGGCTGTAGTTGCTCAAACTGTGTTGGGTAAGCTACCAAAACCGCGTTATGCGGATTACCTACCTTTTCGTGACGTCGATGACACCGTACTGGACCAAGGTATTGCCATTTTTTTCCCCGGCCCTAACTCATTTACAGGGGAAGATGTTCTAGAACTGCAAGGACATGGTGGTCCTGTCATTCTTGATTTATTACTTAGACGTATTTTGACGATTGATGGGGTGCGTATTGCTAACCCAGGTGAGTTCTCTGAACGCGCATTTTTGAATGACAAATTAGATTTAGCACAAGCTGAGGCGATTGCAGATCTGATTGATGCAAGTTCAGAGCAAGCCGCCCGTTCGGCAATGAACTCGTTACAAGGGGCATTTTCAGCACAAATCCATCAAATGGTCGAAGCATTGACGACATTGCGTATTTATGTCGAAGCTGCCATCGATTTCCCTGATGAAGAAATTGATTTTCTTTCTGACGGTAAAATTGAAGCCAAATTGGATGACGTGATAGCGGATTTAGAGCGAGTGCGCTCAGAAGCTCGCCAAGGCAGCTTGTTGCGTGAAGGGATGAAAGTGGTGATTGCGGGTCGTCCTAATGCAGGGAAATCGAGTTTATTGAATGCGTTAGCTGGTCGTGAAGCAGCGATTGTGACCGATATTGCAGGAACCACACGTGATGTTTTGCGTGAGCATATTCATATTGATGGTATGCCATTGCACGTGATTGATACAGCGGGCTTACGTGAAGCGAGTGATGAAGTTGAACGTATTGGTATTGAGCGAGCATGGAAAGAGATTGAACAGGCAGACCGAGTTTTTGTTTATGCTTGATAGCACCACCACGGATGCGACAGAGCCTCAAGAGATTTGGCCTGAATTTATGGCACGCCTGCCAGAAACATTGCCTGTTACTGTGATCCGCAATAAAGCGGATAAAACAGGTGAAAAAATTGAGTTTGTTGAAGATGTTCGTTACCCATTAATTCGCCTATCTGCACGTGAAGAGAAAGGGATTGATTTGTTGCGCGATCACCTAAAAGAGACGATGGGTTTTAATAGTAATACCGAAGGTGGTTTTTTTGGCTCGTCGCCGTCATCTACAAGCCCTTGATGCAGCGGCAATGCACTTAGCGCAAGGTCATGAGCAATTGGTCGTTGCTCGCTCCGGTGAGCTACTTGCAGAGGAGTTGCGCCTTGCACAGCAAGAGCTGAGCGAGATCACCGGTGAATTTACATCAGATGACCTGTTAGGCCGTATTTTCTCCAGTTTCTGTATCGGCAAGTAAAAATTTGCTTAGCTAAAAGTTGTGGCAGCTTGCTATCTTATCAGCAAGCTGCAGTCAATCTATCGCCGTTAGATCTGTTAACTGGTTATAAAACTGAGACTTCACAGGATATGCATGACGATCGGTGAATACAAAAGGTATCTTTACGGCGGCTAATGAGGTCTGTATTGTCAATAGTCACCCAATTCGGTGACAGATGTTCACTATTTCCTGCATATAAACTATTGGCAAAAAGCCAAAGGGTGCCTTAGGATAATTTTCCAGTTTTCTTTTTGAGCCAACTCTCTTTTAATCGTAATGAGTACAAATTTTTCATTAGGAAAATTTTTTTGCACTCTGCCATCAAAGGGATTGCGTGAAAACCAATGAAACGGAACATAGCTATCTAATTGATGTTTTTTCTACCTTCGATGATCTCTTTGTCTGCAATATCATGAAATTTCTTAATGTCTACTCTTGGCTTTAAGCCCTCAATCAATATATTTCTTATATTTTTCAAACTAGTAAGATGATATATTAGCTTTTTTGTTTTGATATCATTCATATAGTATTCCTTTGATTATTATAAAAATAATATAATTAGAGTGTTAGTTTAATTATTTCATCTAATTATCAAGAGAATATCGCAATATATGGCAAAGAGCAGTGATAGTGCTAACATCATTAAGAAATACTTATTATTTGGATGATGTCTGCTTAACGTTAATTTTGTCTTAATCCTTCTTGTGATTTTTCTTTTTATAATGTCGAGCTAATTTTAGTCATAGGTTATATTCATGAGCATTAAGCTTCCTACCAATATACACATCTACAATTTTGTACAGCGACCTGACCTTATCGATGAATCCGATGAACTGCTGGATAAATTATGGCCAGAGTTTATGAGCCAAACTGCTGTTTGTGATGAATATTGGCAAGTATTGTATGAAAAGCCGAATGCACAATTTCAGTTTTTAGCTGTCGCGAATGTGGATGGAAAAGAGAAGGTCGTCGGTGTCATTAAAGCGATCTCCTTTCTATGGCCTGATGAAAATCTGACAAAACTGCCTGATTTTGGTTGGGATGATATTTTCAATTTTGCGGTTGAGAACAAACAAGGTGAAGATCGCTATATTTCTGCATTATCAGTGACGATTGAGCCTGAATATCGTGGTTATCAAATTCCAGCACTACTGATTAATGCGTTGAAAAAAGCGGCTGTAGCGTATGGGGCGAAGGCGGTTGTTGTTCCTGTACGACCCACTTTAAAGCATCGTTATCCTCTACAATCATTTGACGATTATTGTGCATGGAAAAATACACAAGGGGAGCCTTTTGACCCTTGGATACGCACACATTGGCGATTAGGGGGTAAAATTTTACAGCCTGTATATCGTTCTATGGTGATTGCTGGCACCATTAAACAATGGGAGTCATGGACAGGCATGCGTTTTATGCAGTCTGGCCAATATATTGTACCGCAGGCGTTAGTTCCCGTTAATATCGATACACAAGCTCAATGGGGCGAATATATCGAGCCTAACCTTTGGATGTTGCACTCTCTGGGAAATGAATAAAGGGAGTGCTATGTAAATGTTTATGCATGCCATACTATTTCTAATGTTAGGGCGTTGATATTTTTCTTTTTTTTGTTTATTTGAAATATCAGTCGGTGGCTTAATCTGTAATTCGATTACTGTGGGTAAATACGGTGGCTTTTCCTTGGCGGCAGAAACCGACTAACGTTAAATTTGCTTTTTGCGCGACTTCAATGGCTAATGAGGTCGCAGCAGAAACAGCAAACAAAATTTCAGCGCCACAGCTTGCCGCCTTTTGCACCATCTCATAACTCGCTCGACTAGAAACCAATACGGCACCTTGTTGCCAATCATGGCGGTGTTTCATACCTAAAAGTTTATCCAATGCGACATGGCGACCAACATCTTCACAACCGCCAACCAATTGGCCCTCTGGTGAAATCCACGCGGCAGCATGAGTACATCCAGTGAGTGCTCCGATTTCTTGCACTTTTTTTAGCTCAGATAATGCGTTATCTAAGTGACTTAGTGAGAAAGTTTGGGTGAATGGCAGTGGGGAAATAGGTTTAAAAATTTCGTCGAGTTGTTCCGTGCCGCAAATACCACAGCCTGTCCGGCCGGCGAGGTTGCGCCTGCGCTCTTTCAACCCCATGAAACGGCGGCTGGATAACTCAACATGCACTTCAATACCACGATGGCAGCCTTGAACAATATCAATTCCACGAATTTCTTGCCTTGACTGTATGATCCCTTCCGATAATGAGAACCCAACAGCAAAATCTTCTAAATCTTTTGGGGTCGCCATCATAACGACATGAGATATCCCATTATAAACCAAAGCAACAGGTAATTCTTCGGCTACCCAATCAGTTACAGACTGATCGAGGTTGCCTTTTTGTTGCACACTTGTGTGATTTGCGCCAATCATTTTGATGGATTTTGACAATTTCGTGTTATTTGTTTCATGCATTAGATGAATTCCTAGCATTAATGATACATAATATTGATTATGGGTAAAAAGAATTTACACCATTTATCAGGCAATGAACCTGAATACGATACGGAAGACGTTGAATAAGAACAGTTTACCTGAATAATGCGATTTAAAACATTCACCGGGTAACAAGAGCAATGTAAATGAGGAGATCCCCATGCAAGTCAGCAGAAGACAGTTCTTTAAGATCTGTGCTGGCGGTATGGCGGGTACGACGGCAGCAGCATTGGGTTTTGCACCCTCAACTGCGTTAGCGTCCACACGTCAGTATAAATTACTGCGTGCGAAAGAAACCCGAAATACCTGCACGTACTGCTCTGTCGGTTGTGGGCTATTGATGTATAGCTTAGGCGATGGAGCGAAAAATGCGAAAGAGAGCATTTTTCATATCGAAGGTGACCCGGACCATCCGGTAAACCGCGGCGCACTCTGCCCGAAAGGTGCAGGACTTATCGACTTTATTCATAGTGAAAGTCGACTCAAATACCCTGAAGTACGCGAACCAGGTACGAATGAGTGGAAACGTATCACTTGGAACGAAGCGTTTGACCGCATCGCCAAGTTGATGAAAGAAGACCGTGATGCCAATTTTATTAAACAGAACAAAGATGGTGTAACGGTTAACCGTTGGCTGACAACAGGTATGCTCTGTGCATCAGCCGCCAGTAATGAAACAGGTTTTGTCACCCAAAAATTTAGTCGCGCCCTCGGCATGCTTGCCGTGGATAACCAAGCGCGTGTCTGACACGGACCAACGGTAGCAAGTCTTGCTCCAACATTTGGTCGCGGTGCGATGACCAACCACTGGGTTGATATTAAAAACGCTAACCTTGTTGTTGTTATGGGTGGTAATGCGGCAGAAGCGCATCCAGTCGGTTTCCGCTGGGCGATGGAAGCCAAAATCCATAATAAAGCCAAACTGATTGTTATTGATCCACGCTTTACCCGTACAGCGGCAGTGGCGGATTTCTACACGCCTATACGTTCTGGTACTGATATTGCGTTCTTGTCAGGTGTGATCAAATACCTACTGGATAATAAAAAAATCCAGCAAGAGTATGTGGAAGCCTACACTAACGCCAGCCTGATCATTCGTGAAGATTACGGTTTTGATGATGGTTTGTTCACAGGCTATGATCCTGAAAAACGTCAGTATGATAAAACGACGTGGAACTACGAGATGGATGAGAATGGTTTCGCACGACGCGACCCAACGCTCACTCACCCTCGCTGTGTCTTGAACTTACTAAAAGAGCACGTTAGCCGTTATACACCAGAAGTGGTGAATAACATCTGCGGTACCCCAATCGAAGATTTCCTGAAAGTTTGCGAGTACATTGCAGAAACGAGCGCGAAAGATAAGACGGCCTCATTCCTATACGCACTTGGCTGGACACAACATACTATCGGTGCGCAAAACATCCGTACGATGGCGATGATCCAGTTACTGCTAGGTAATATGGGTATGCTAGGTGGCGGTGTTAACGCATTGCGTGGTCACTCGAATATCCAAGGTCTGACCGACTTAGGTTTATTATCTCAAAGCTTACCGGGTTATCTGACTTTACCGTCAGAAAAACAAACTACCCTCGAAAGCTATTTGGCTGCGAATACACCCAAAATGACCCTACCAGGTCAGGTTAACTATTGGGGCAATTACCCGAAATTCTTCGTCAGTATGATGAAGACATTCTATGGTGATAAAGCGCAGAAAGAGAATGATTGGGGCTTTGACTGGTTGCCTAAATGGGATCAGGGCTACGACGTATTGCGTTATTTCGAGATGATGGATAAAGGTGAAGTCAATGGCTATATCTGCCAAGGCTTTAACCCATTAGCCTCATTCCCGAACAAAAACAAAATTATCAAATCGCTATCTAAGCTGAAATTCTTGGTCACCATCGATCCGCTGAACACAGAAACGTCAAACTTCTGGCAAAATCACGGTGAAATGAATGACGTTGACCCGTCTGCAATTCAGACAACGGTCTTCCGTCTGCCATCTTGCTGTTTTGCTGAAGAAAATGGTTCGATTGTTAACTCAGCGCGTTGGCTACAGTGGCACTGGAAAGGTGCAGATGCACCCGGTGAAGCGATTAGCGATGGCGAAATTCTATCAGGTATCTACCACCGTATACGCCAACTCTATGAAACAGAGGGTGGTGAGTCGCCAGAGCCAGTCTTGAACATGACTTGGAACTACTTTGACCGTGATAATCCAACACCGGAAGAAGTGGCTCAGGAAAGCAATGGTTATGCGCTGGTGGATCTGAAAGATGCCGATGGCAACATCATTGTGAAGAAAGGCGAACTACTGAGTTCGTTCGCTCAATTGCGTGATGATGGTACGACATCAAGTGGCTGTTGGATCTTTGCTGGTAGCTGGACACCGAAAGGTAACCAGATGGCGCGCCGTGATAACTCTGACCCGACTGGCCTAGGTAATACCCTTGGTTGGGCGTGGGCATGGCCATTAAACCGTCGTGTTATCTATAACCGAGCATCTGCTGACCCAATGGGTAAACCATGGGATCCTCGCCGTCAAATTCTTGAGTGGGATGGCAGCAAGTGGATTGGTATGGACGTACCAGACTATAGCAATGCGCCTCCGGGAAGTGGTGTGAATCCGTTTATTATGCAACCGGAAGGGATGGGTCGCCTATTTGCACTAGACAAAATGGCAGAAGGTCCGTTCCCAGAACACTATGAACCGATTGAAACTCCGCTCGATACTAACCCATTACATCCAAATGTGGTCTCGAACCCGGCTGCGCGTGTGTTCAAAGATGACTGGGCGCAAATGGGTAAAGCGACAGAGTTCCCTTATGTTGGAACAACCTATCGCTTAACAGAGCATTTCCACTATTGGACAAAACATGCGTTGTTGAATGCCATTATTCAGCCACAACAATTCATTGAAATTGGTGATCGTTTGGCGAAAGAAAAAGGTATTAAACAAGGTGATATGGTGAAAGTCAGCTCTAAGCGTGGCTATATCAAAGCGAAAGCAGTTGTGACGAAACGTATTCATACGTTGAAAGTCAACGGCAAAGATGTGGATACGATTGGTATTCCTATCCACTGGGGGCTTTGAGGGCTTAGCAGTGAAAGGCTTTATTGCAAATACACTGACACCATATGTGGGTGATGCCAACACGCAAACGCCGGAATTTAAATCATTCCTTGTCAATGTGGAAAAGGTGTAAGGAGATAAATTATGTCCAATGCAATCACAAGACATTATTCGTCGCTCCGCCACCAATTCCCTGACGCCCCCCGCGCAAGTGAGGGACTTTAAGGAAGAAGTGGCGAAGCTGATTGACGTGACTACCTGTATTGGCTGTAAGGCTTGTCAGGTAGCATGTTCAGAGTGGAACGATATTCGTGACAAAATCGGCACTAACGTTGGGGTATATGATAACCCAACGGATTTGACCGCGAAGTCATGGACTGTTATGCGCTTTTCTGAAGTGGAAGAAAATGGCAAGTTCGAGTGGCTGATCCGTAAAGATGGCTGCATGCACTGCTATGACCCAGGCTGTTTGAAAGCTTGTCCGTCAGAAGGTGCGATCGTTCAGTATAAAAACGGTATTGTTGACTTCCAATCTGAGCACTGTATTGGGTGTGGCTATTGTATTGCGGGGTGTCCGTTCAACATTCCACGCATCAACAAAGAAGATAACCGAGCATACAAATGTACGCTCTGTGTCGACCGCGTTGAAGTTGGACAAGAGCCTGCTTGCGTGAAAACCTGTCCTACTGGCGCTATTCATTTTGGTAGCAAAGAGGATATGACGGCGCTGGCAGGCGACCGTGTGGCTGAACTGAAAACACGTGGTTACAACAACGCGGGTCTTTATGATCCAGAAGGCGTTGGTGGTACACACGTAATGTATGTTTTGCATCACGCTGATAAACCTCAGTTGTATCATGGTTTGCCGGACAACCCGACAATCAGTCCAACAGTCACTTTCTGGAAAGGTATCTGGAAGCCGTTAGCAGCGGTTGGTTTTGCTGCGACCTTTGCGGCGGCCATCTTCCACTATGTGGGTATTGGTCCGAACCGCGTCTCCAAGAAAGAAGAAGAAGAGGCTCTGAAAGATATTCAGGACTCAAAATCTTCTGAGACTTCAAAGTCAGTTGAAGGGGAGGATCAAAAATGATGCCGCAGGATAATGAAAAAATTATTCGCCATAAGCCGATTGAGAGGATCAATCACTGGGCGGTTGTGATTTGCTTCTTGTTCACTGCTATCAGTGGATTGGGGTTTTTCTTCCCATCACTGAACTGGTTCATGAACATTTTTGGCACATCACAACTTGCTAGGATCCTGCATCCTTTTGTTGGTACCGCGATGTTCCTGCTGTTCGTCTTTATGTTTTTCCGTTATTTTCACCACAACTTTATCAACAAAGAAGATATTAAGTGGGCGAAAAATATCGGTAAAGTATTGAAAAACGAAGAAGCTGGGGATGTTGGTCAATATAACCTTGGTCAAAAAGGGGTATATTGGGTTGTCTCTATCTGCTTAGTGCTACTGGCTGTAAGTGGCGTGATTATGTGGCGTCCTTACTTTGCAGACTTTTTCTCAATCCCAATTTATCGTGCAGCGATTATCGTGCACTCCATTTCAGCGATAGCTCTGATCATTATGATTATCGTGCACGCTTATGCCGCAATCTGGGTGAAAGGCTCTGTGCGTGCGATGGTGGAAGGTTGGGTAACCCGTGGTTGGGCGAAAAAGCATCACCCGCGTTGGTACCGTGAAATCGTCGAAAAAGAGAAACAGCAGCAACAAGAGAAAAATTAAAACCTTTCAATTGTTGAGTTCTGATAATAAACCCACAAACAAGAATATTGTTTGTGGGTTTTTTCATAAAAAGAGGATTAAAAAATGGAACACTTTCTTTTTATATTCATATAAAGTGTGCGCTTTGATTAATTTTAAGAATAAACATAATGAGTGTAATAATTTTTTTCTCTATTATCATAATATAGAAAAATACATAACCGATTCTATTTTAATAAAACAAATATGACATACCGATAAAGATCATTATTAATCACCTTCTTTTTATGAGTTGTTTTATTCACCTGATTAAGGAGTAGATCAAATAAATAATAATTGAATATTATTCAATAATAATTAACTTATTGTTGAATTTTATTTAATCCAATAAAACAGTAACGCGGTTAATTAGTTGATTTTAAATGTAATTTGTTGTTTGTGAATGTTTGTTTAAGAGCATCCAATTATGTTATTGATTTTTAGTCAACCAAATAGGATTCTCTAAATAAGATGTAATAATGTCTTATTATAATAATCCATATTGTTTATTTTGGTATATATAGATAGAGGTTTGTTCTATTATTGAAAGAATAGGGTATTAATAACTGTTAATCATTAATAGGAAAGGATAATTGAGCTATTAAAACACATTGCTTCTGTCGCCTAGACATTAAGTGAAATATTTATTATAACGGTGTAAATCATTATTTATTAATAAAATCCATCTAAATAAAATCTTTATTTTTTGAAATGACTTTTCACCACAGCTAAATAAATATTCAATTCCATTTACGACAGCTAAATAATGAGGTAATTCATGGATCTTCCTTTACAAGGTATCAAAGTACTCGATTTCACCGGTGTACAGTCAGGGCCATCTTGTACCCAAATGTTAGCGTGGTTTGGTGCTGACGTAATTAAAATTGAACGCCCAGGCGTCGGTGATGTGACGCGCAATCAGTTAAGAGATATTCCTGATGTCGATGCGCTTTATTTTACCATGCTCAACAGTAATAAGCGTTCTGTTGAACTGAATACCAAAACGCCGGAAGGCAAAGAGGTCATGGAACGCCTGATTAAGCAAGCGGATGTATTAGTTGAAAACTTCCATCCGGGTGCTATCGACCATATGGGCTTTACTTGGGAACATATTCAAGAGCTAAATCCACGGTTAATCTTTGGCTCTATCAAAGGGTTCAATGAGAACTCCCCTTATGCAGATGTAAAAGCGTATGAAAACGTTGCGCAAGCTGCGGGTGGAGCGGCGTCAACCACAGGTTTTTGGGATGGCCCACCATTAGTCAGTGCAGCAGCACTAGGCGACAGCAATACGGGAATGCACTTATTAATTGGTCTACTAGCCGCCTTGTTACACCGTGAAAAAACCGGAAAAGGGCAACGCGTGACGATGTCGATGCAAGATGCCGTATTAAACCTTTGCCGTGTGAAGTTGCGCGACCAGCAGCGTTTAGAAAAAGTGGGCTATCTTGAAGAGTATCCTCAGTATCCAAACGGTAAATTCGGTGATGCCGTTCCTCGTGGGGGCAACGCTGGTGGCGGTGGCCAGCCGGGTTGGATCTTGAAGTGTAAAGGTTGGGAAACGGATCCAAACGCATACATCTATTTTACTATCCAAGAGCAAGATTGGGAGCAAACTTGTATTGCTATTGGCAAGCCAGAGTGGGCGAAAGATCCTGCCTACAGCACGCCACAAGCGCGCCAACCACATATCTTCGATATTTTTGCTGAAATTGAAAAATTCTTAGCCGATAAAGACAAACATGAAGCCGTTGAATATTTAAGCAAATATGGTGTGCCATGTGCGCCTGTATTGAGCATGCGTGAGATTGCTCGTGACCAATCATTACGCGATAGCGGCAGCATTGTTGAAGTTGAGCAACCAAAACGCGGGACTTATCTCACTGTTGGTTGTCCAATGAAGTTCTCATCATTCACCCCTGAGATTAAGAGTGCGCCACTGTTAGGTGAGCATACCGAGGAAGTGTTAACTGAGTTAGGTTATAGCGCGGAGCAGATCGCCTCAATGCGCACCAATAAAGCCATTTAACGCGAATAAATGAGGGGGCAGCTGATAAGCCCCCTCCACACTTTCTTTTTACATATTTCATGAGGTGGACATGTCGACTGATCAAACTCAAAACTTGACTGATGGTATGCATATTATTGTTGATGCACTGAAAAAAAATGGCATTGACACAATTTATGGTGTTGTGGGGATCCCTGTGACGGATATGGCTAGGCATGCACAGGCTGAAGGGATTCGTTATATTGGTTTTCGTCATGAGCAATCTGCGGGTAATGCTGCGGCAATCAGCGGCTTTTTAACCCAAAAACCCGGCATCTGTTTAACGGTGTCTGCACCGGGGTTTCTAAATGGTATGGTGGCATTAGCGAATGCGACGACCAATGGCTTTCCAATGATACAAATCAGCGGCTCCAGTGATAGAGCAATTATCGACCTACAACAAGGCGATTATGAAGAGCTGGATCAAATGAATACCGCTAAGCCCTTTGTTAAAGCATCCTACCGAGTCAATAAACCGGAAGACCTTGGTATTGCTCTGGCTCGCGCAATTCGTGCTGCTGTTTCTGGTCGTCCTGGTGGCGTCTATCTTGACTTAACAACCGAAGTATTGGCTGCGGTTATGGACAAAGATGCAGCAGACAAAACAATCTTTACGGTTGAAGACCCTGCTCCACGCCAACTACCTGCGCCTGAATCTGTTGATAAAGCACTTAAATTATTGGCATCGGCAAAGCGTCCGTTGATTATTTTAGGTAAAGGGGCAGCCTATGCCCAAGCGGATGAAAATATTCGTCAATTTATTGAAACAACAGGTATCCCTTACTTGCCTATGTCGATGGCAAAAGGGTTATTGCCAGATAATCACCCACAATCAGCCGCGTCAGCACGTTCCCATGCACTCTCTAATGCCGATGTCGTCGTATTAATGGGGGCACGCCTAAACTGGTTATTAGATCACGGAAAAGGCAAACACTGGTCGCCAGAGACGAAATTTATTCAATTAGATATTGAGCCATCTGAAATCGATAGCAATCGTCCAATAACAGCCCCTGTTGTCGGCGATATCTATTCAAGTGTTGCCGCACTACTTGAAGGGTTAAAAACCACACCAGTGAAGTCACCGAGCGATTGGATGGCTGGGATTGATGAGCATAAGAAAGCAAATAGCGAGAAGATGGCCGCTAAGCTGAATACCGATACATCACCGATGAACTATTTCAATGCATTGCGCGCAATTCGCGATGTGTTAGTCGACCATAAAGACGTTTATGTGGTGAATGAAGGGGCTAACACCCTCGATAATGCACGAAATATCATCGATATGTATGAACCTCGCAAACGTCTCGACTGTGGTACTTGGGGCGTGATGGGAGTTGGTATGGGTTATGCTATTGGTGCAGCGGTCACTAGCGGTAAGCCTGTCGTGGCTATTGAGGGAGATAGTGCGTTTGGTTTTAGTGGTATGGAAATTGAAACTATCTGCCGTTATCAACTGCCAGTCACCATTTTAATCTTTAACAATGGGGGGATTTACCGTGGCGATGGCGTCAATTTACATGGCGATAAGGACCCGTGTCCAACGGTATTAATGGCAGGCGCGCGTTATGACAAGATGATCGAGGCTTTTGGCGGCATCGGTTATAACGCAACGACACCAGATGAAATTCAACAGGCGCTAAAAGCAGGTCTTGAGTCTGGTAAACCGACATTGATTAATGTGGTTATTGATCCAGCAGTAGGAACAGAAAGTGGCCATATTGGTAACTTAAATCCGAAATCTGTTGTGAAAAACTAGCGTTATTTCAATGAAATAAATATTTAAATGGTTTCTGTGCCACTTATTCTTTTAAGTGGCATAGGAACGCTTTTGCCCAAAATAGGTGAAAATCATATGGCTGATTTTATGTTTAAGATATTTATGAGCGATTTATTGCCCATAATTATCATTATGGTTCTGGGATACGCTAGCGGTAAACGCAACGTATTTACCAATGACCAAGCAAAAGCATTTAATAAACTGGTTTTAAACTATGCTTTGCCTGCCGCGTTATTTGTCTCCATTGTACGTGCAAACCGTGAAATGATTTTTGCAGATACTAAGCTAACAATTATTTCGTTTGTCGTGCTATTGGTCTGTTTTTTCTTTTCTTTCTTTAGTTGTAAGTACATTTTTAAACATAGTCGTGGTGAAGCCGCGGTGTGTGCATTGATTGCTGGCTCTCCTACCATTGGCTTCCTTGGTTTTGCGGTTTTGGATCCTATCTATGGGCAAACCGTATCAACCGGTTTAGTTGTGGCGATTATTTCGATTATCGTGAATGCGATTACTATCCCAATTGGCTTATTCTTACTTAACCCTTCCAATGCTGATGGTAAAAAAGGCGGCGGCGGTATGGATGCTCTTATTTCGGCATTCAAAGAGCCTGTTGTCTGGTCACCAGTATTGGCGACAGTTTTGGTATTAATCGGTATTAAAATTCCTGATGTTTGGGACCCGACCTTTGACCTTATTGCCAAAGCTAACTCCGGTGTCGCGGTATTTGCAGCCGGCCTGACACTAGCCGCGAATAAATTCGAATTTGATGGTGAAATTATCTACAACACCTTACTCAAATTAATATTGATGCCGGGCTTATTATTACTAGTTGGTATGACATTTAATATGAGCTCAGAGCAACTACAGATGATGGTATTAGCCGGCGCATTACCGCCTGCCTTCTCTGGAATTATTATCGCGAGCCGTTTTAACCTGTATACCCGTACGGGAACAGCATCCCTCGCAGTAAGTGTACTTGGTTTTATCATCGCAGCACCGTTGTGGATCTACGTTGCGCGTTTGGTTGCATAATAAATAGATGAATGTGAGGCATCAAATAGATGCCTCGTATCCATCATACAATAAGGAGTGATTATGGCTTTTCCACTTCCACTTGAAGGCATTCGTGTTCTTGATTTTACAGGGGTACAGTCTGGCCCATCATGTACTCAGATGTTGGCTTGGTTCGGGGGCAGATGTAATAAAAATTGAGCGACCGGGTATTGGGGATGTCACCCGTAACCAGCTTAGAGATATTCCTGATGTTGATGCATTGTATTTTACCATGCTCAATAGTAATAAGCGTTCGCTAGAGCTGAACACGAAAACCCCTGAAGGCAAAGAGGTGATGGAAAAGCTGATCCGCCAAGCGGATATTTTGGTTGAAAATTTCCATCCGGGAGCGATTGACCATATGGGGTTTACATGGGAAGTCATTCAACAGCTAAACCCACGCCTGATTTTTGGCTCCATCAAAGGGTTCAATGAAAACTCCCCTTATGCGAATGTGAAAGCCTACGAAAACGTTGCGCAGGCCGCGGGGGATCCGCATCAACAACGGGTTTTCCTGATGGCCCACCGGTTGTGAGTTCAGCGGCACTAGGCGATAGCAATACTGGTATGCACCTATTAATTGGTTTATTAGCGGCATTACTGCAACGTGAGAAAACGGGGAAAGGGCAACGTGTCACTATGTCGATGCAAGATGCCGTGCTTAACCTATGCCGCGTTAAATTGCGTGACCAGCAACGCCTCGAAAAACTCGGTTTTTTAGAAGAGTATCCTCAATATCCAAATGGTTCATTTGGTGATGCAGTACCGCGTGGCGGTAATGCCAGCGGTGGAGGGCAACCGGGAACGATGTTGCGATGTAAAGGGAGTGATCATGACCCGAATGCCTATATCTATTTTATCAATCAAGATCACAACTGGGCCAATACCTGTGATGCATTAGGTAAACCTGAGTGGAAAACCGATCCTGCCTTTGCAACCACAGAAGCACGGGTCAGCCATATCCAAGATGTTTGGGATGCTATTGAAGAGATTGCTAAAGACAAAGATAAACATGAGCTAACAGATTACTTTGACCAGTTCGGCGTACCTTGCTCGGCGGTTTTGAGTATGAAAGAGATTATGTATGACCCATCTTTGCGAGACAGTGGCTCTATTGTTGAAGTAGAACAACCATTGAGAGGCCATTATTTGACGGTGGGTTGCCCAATGAAATTTTCAGCTTTTACGCCTGAAATAAAAAGTGCACCACTTTTAGGTGAACATAATAGCGAAATTTTAAAAGAGTTAGGCTATAGCGAACAACAAATAGCCGAAATGAAAACGAAAAAAGTTATTTAAATTATCCAGCCCAATTAATTTTATTATTTAAATAAATTAATTGGGCTGCGGCTAAATAATAGAGATTAATGATATCGAAATAAGAGTGCTACGCATTAATTAAATAAACGTAATAAATCAATTAAGAAGTTTGTTACCTCATCATTATTGATGAGGCGGCTTCACTCATCCATTTTTTGAATATTCGTTATTTGTTGGTTTAGCCAATAGTTGGGCTGCTTTATATGACTTCTGACAATAACGGTGGTTATTAAATAAGGACGAATAGCATGAACCATTTAACAGTGAAGAAAAGCAGTAAAGTTGCTGCTGTTGATTTTGTTCCCGCTTGGGGCGACTTAGAGGGGAATATTCGCCGTCTCGCGGAAGCAGCGGAAAAAGTGGCGGCACAAGGCGTTGATTATGCGGTATTCCCCGAAACGGCAGTAAGTGGTTATTTATTTTCTGATTCAGCAGAATTAGCACCTTATTTAGATACTATCCCAGGAAAAACAACGGCGGCAATTTTACCCATATTGGCGCGTACAGGGATGTATATGAGTGTTGGTATTGCAGAACGTGATACCGAGACCGGATTAGCTTATAACTCAGCCGTTTTAATGGGGCCGGAAGGGATTATTGGTAAATATCGCAAAATTGGTTTGAACTCTCAAGACCAAAAAGTTTTTGCACCGGGAAATACGGGGGTGAAAACATTTGATACCGCGATTGGGCGTATAGCATTATTAATTTGCTATGATGATACTTATTGGCAATATGCGCGTTTAGCGGCATTAGAAGGTGCCCAAATTTTGGGATGGCATTCAGTATCGGATCGTATGATGCCTGATGCAACGCCCGCAGAAATGTTAGGTGATCACTCAACCATTGCACATGTTCAGCATATGAGCGCATTTAATGGGATGTGGGTTATTTGTGCTACGCGTAGTGGCATTGAAACAAATCCAATCACACAAGGTCAGCTTTACTATAATGGTGGGTCGAGTATATGGGCGCCTTCAGGCCATAAAGTGGCTCAATCTCCTGTGTTAAGTCCACTTGAATTAGAGCCGGGTTTGAATGGTATTTTCTGTGCGACTATCGACCTTGATGAGGCGGATAAACAGCGAGAAGCGATACTGGCGAAACGTCGCCCTGAATTATATTTTCCTACGCTGGCTTTTCACCGCAGCCCGACCGATATCAATGCGACAACCACTAAAACGCAAACAACATTCATTGCTGCTCAATGGGATAAATCCACCTCTGACTTGGCTTCGGCAACAGTGGGTGAAAATGAGTTGCTGGTACTACCCGAGTTTTCAGCACTGCCGTACACCAATGACCCTAATGTACTGTTGTCTCACGCGCAGAAGCAGGGGGGAACCTTTGAGCAGACGCTCAGTAAAATAGCCGCTGATGGGAAAGGCTATGTTGTTGGGAGTTACCCTGAAATTGATGTCGATAAACTCTATCACACGGTTGTATTAGCGGGTCCTACGGGCGATATTTTAGCACGATACCGTGTTACTCACTTGAATGAGCGTGATAAAGGTTGGGCGAGTGCTGGGAACGTCATGAGTGTTACCGCTACACCGATTGGGCGCATTGCGTTGGCGGCGGCACATGAGTTAGAAGTGCTCGAAGTTGGCGGACTTTATAGCACGTTACGTGCCGACATTATTGCGGCCCCTGCTGGAATGCCGAGTGATTTACGTGTTGAAATCGAAAGCCATCTCTATTCGGTGGAAAATCCACCAACAGGACGAGCCGACTTTATTCCTTATGCAATAGCGACGCTAAACCAACTATGGGTTGTGTGTGGGGGGCGTCAAGAACGAGACTTCACCTCAGCGGCAATTTATGGGCCTGAGCCAGTCGTATTAACACCGACTCTGACCGCAGAGCGTGGTGCATCTGATGTTAGGCTACAAGCGCAAGTACCAGCACCGTTTACGTGGATCAATCAGGAACGCCTGATCAGTGGGCAACAGGCGATTTGGTTCACGCCGCTTGTGTCTTAAACCCTTTACCTATATTCATGTTGTTAGGTAGGTAATCGAATAGGTTACCTACCTATTTGATGATAAAGATAAAATGAACATAACAGCACCTCAAACGCTCTATAGCAAGCAAACCCTGATCAAAACACTGCATTTTCTCGGTGTTGTGGCTTCGCTATTTTTGATTGCAAGTATTTCTCTAGAGACATTTCGGCATGATCCATTTTTGGCGCATTCGATTTATTTCGATATTCAATTTTGGATTTGTATTTATTTTACGATCGATTTTTTCATTTTTTTATTTCTATCGAAAAATAGAAAAAAGTTTATCGCTAAATATTTTATTATTATTTTTCTTTCGATTCCGTATTTGACTATTTTAGATTACACATCGATTCAATTTACGGAAGAACAAATTTATTTAATTCGTTTTATTCCTTTATTTCGTGGCGGAGCCGCTTTTGTGATGCTCATGATGATGGTTGTAAAACGAAACACCACGGCACTCTTTCTCTCTTATATTATTCTACTTTTTTCAACAGTGTATTTTATCAGTTTGATCTTTTTTATTTTTGAACGAGGCAATAACGCTGAAGTTAAAAATTATGGTGATGCGATCTGGTGGGCGGCAATGACGGTAACGACATTGGGCTCGAATATCATTCCTGTGACAACCGCAGGAAAAGTCATTACCACTGTATTGGCAGCGACAGGGATGACGGTATTCCCAATATTTACCGTTTATATTACCTCAGTGATCAGTCGCTTAAGCCAAACCAAAAAAGCAGCCTCAGAAAATCCAGATGCACTGTAATCGCTAAAAATAACAATATATTGATAGGTTTAATCACAATGACAACTTCAACACCCAAAATTCCATTTATGCAATTGCCGACCATCGCGTTTTTATTGGCAATCACATCAGGCATGCTCGATGGCTATGCATTTTTTACGACCAAATCATTTGCTACCTTTCAGTCGGGTAATATCATCATGTTAGGCTATGAGTTTGCTAAGCACGGTATTACGGCGGTAATTCCTTATGTTATTGCAATTTTTTCGTTTGGCGCAGGTGCTATGTTATTGGCGTTATTACGTTATAAATACAATACCGATGAGAAAACATGGACATTTACGCTGCTATCTTTAGAAATCATACTGCTGTTACTGCTCATTGCTTATATTTACTTTTTTAAAGTGGAGGCAAGTGGTTTCCACGCGGTATGGGCGCTATCGTTTATTGCGGGTATGCAAGGTAATGCGTTCCATAAAATTAATGGCATGTTATATGGCAATATTGCTGTGACACTTAACGTACAATTAGGTTTTAGCTCATTAGCAGAATCCGTGGCATTTAAAGGGCAAGAGCGCAAAGAGGCGTTATACAAAAGTTATTGCTACTTTTTAACCTTATTTGGCTTTGCTGGTGGTGCTTTTATGATGGCAATGTTAGCTGACTATGCGAGAGAGTACGCATTATTAATTACCCTAATCCCATTATGTTTGATTTTTACCATGGGGCGACATTTCGCAAAAGAAGACAGTAGCTTACCTATTGATTCAAATTAGTCTGAGTCCGTTTAACAAATATAACGCGATATGGGTGATATTCAGGCGTAGTGAAATCACCCATTATCTTTAATATCATCATTTCCTTCCCCACATCAGCTCATCTAAAGAAACGGTATAAAGATTGCTTCGCTCTGATATAAAAAGCAGGCGATACGCACGATACAAAGGGAACAAGGTGGCTACTGAGCGACTTTTGTTTTATCCTGAGCGATAGATAACAGCAATTTCCGCTGATAAGCATACAATACGATAGATAGCTCTAGGGAAATCCCCTAGAGCTATCATTTTAAAAATTTGAAAGAGAGCAATGCGATGGGTATTCGTATCGTCCCTAAAGAAGAATTAGGGCAAGAAAGACTAAAAGAAAAAGGTATTGGTTTTATCCCGCCTGTCCTATTCCCGAATTTAAAAAATCTGTATCAACGACGCGCAGAAAGATTAAAAGCACTGGGTGTGGATGAACATCCTTTTGCAGATTATCTTAATTTTGCAGCGGAAGTGGCAACAGCACAAAACAATGCGCAGCATGATAATCCTTTAGAAATGGATATGAATGCGGTATTAGAGCGCGCAACGGCGACCAATAATCCGCCTCTTGATGCGAAAACATTCCCACGTACAGCCCATTGGCATAAGTTATTAAATGCGATTATTGCTGAATTATTACCAGTGGTTCCAGAGTCAGTACGCCCTGCATTAGAGAATCTCGATAAGGCGTCTGAAAATGAGCTTGAAGAGATGGCGACTGCGCTACTTAACGAGCAATTTGAGAAGGTTCCCGCTGATAAATCCATGTTTATTTGGGCGGCACTGTCTGTGTATTGGGCACAAATGGCAGCACAAATTCCCGGAAAAGCACGTGCTGAGCATGGTGATCATCGCCACTTCTGCCCCGTTTGTAACAGCATGCCTGTGTCTAGCATTGTACAAATTGGCACAACGCAAGGCCTACGCTATTTGCACTGTAACCTGTGTGAAACAGAATGGCATATGGTACGTGTCAAATGCAGTAACTGTGAACAAACCCGTGATCTTCACTATTGGTCTCTTGATGATGAAAATGCTGCGGTAAAAGCAGAAAGTTGCGGTGACTGCGGTAGTTATCTCAAAATTCTTTATCAAGAAAAAGATGCGAAAGTCGAAGCCGTTGCTGATGATCTGGCGTCTATCATCCTAGATGCTCGGATGGAAGAAGAGGGCTTTGCCCGTAGTAGCCTTAACCCATTTTTATTTCCCGGTGAAAAATAGTCACTAAAAGAGAGTAATCACGATGGCAGACTCCACCGCCGAACTATACCGCCAGCTTCCTGCTGTTGATAAACTCCTCCAACTTGACGAGGTGCAAACCCTCGTCATCGAGTCAGGACACCACTGGGTAACCGAGCAGTTGCGAGAGATGCAACAGCAAGCTCGCGAGTATATCCGACAACATAGTCAGTTGCCCGCTTGGCATCCTGATTGGGTTGCTGAGTTGGTTAGGCGCCATGGTGCTTTACAAGAAAGCGCATTAAAACCCGTATTTAACCTGACGGGAACGGTGCTGCACACCAACCTTGGTCGCGCGGTGATGGCCTCTTCAGCGATTGCTGCCGTTAATAAGGTGATGAGCTCACCTGTGACTTTGGAATACTCTCTTGATGGCGCGACGCGAGGGCATCGTGATCGCGCTTTGGCTGAATTGCTATGCCAACTCACGGGCGCCGAAGATGCTTGCATTGTGAATAATAATGCTGCTGCCGTATTATTGCTTTTTGGCGACGGTGGCTCAAGGCAAGCAAGTTATTGTTTCACGTGGCGAATTAGTTGAAATAGGCGGTGCTTTCCGAGTACCGGACGTGATGGCACAAGCAGGTTGCCAATTAGTCGAAGTAGGAACAACCAATCGTACTCACCTGCGTGATTATGCGGGCGCTATTAATGAGCAAACCGCGTTATTGATGAAGGTGCACACCAGCAACTACAGTATTGAAGGGTTTACCGCGGAAGTTGAAGGCGCTGAATTGGCGGAATTAGGTCAACAGCATCAGTTGCCGACCGCAATTGATTTAGGCAGCGGATCAATGATCGATATGACCGCCTATGGACTACCTGCCGAGCCAATGCCGCAAACGTACCTTGCTCAAGGGATTGACCTTGTTTCTATTTTCTGGGGATAAGCTACTGGGAGGGCCGCAAGCAGGGATTATTCTCGGGAAGAAAAAGTGGATTGAAGCCATTCAAAAGCACCCGCTTAAGCGTGCCTTACGTGCTGATAAAATGACGTTAGCCGCATTAGAGGCCACATTAAAACTCTATTTAACGCCCGAAAAACTGGTCACGGAGCTTCCAACACTACGCTGGTTAACACGTAGTGCCGATGAAATCAAAGCGCGAGCTGAACGTTTGATCGTTCCATTACAAGCCTTCTATGGCGATAAATTTGTCGTAGAAATGGAGCCTTGTTTATCCCAAATTGGTAGCGGCTCATTACCGATTGATAGGCTACCGAGTTATGCCGTGACGTTTACGCCATTTTGATGGGCGGGGCAATACGTTGGCCTTACTGACGGCACGTTGGCGTCACACCGACCAACCAGTAATTGGTCGATTAAAAGATGGCAAATTATGGCTAGATCTCCGTTGCTTAGATGATGAACATGGATTATTGCAGGTATTGTTGTCATGATTTTTGCTACTGCTGGCCATGTTGACCATGGTAAAACATCGCTAATTCAATCAGTCACTGGGGTGAATACGGCGCATTTACCCGAAGAAAAAAAACGGGGTATGACCATCGACCTCGGCTATGCTTATTGGCCTCAACAAGATGGTAGCTCAATCGGTTTTATCGATGTTCCCGGACATGAAAAATTTTTAGGGAATATGTTAGCGGGGGTCGGCGGGATCAATCATGCCTTGCTGGTGGTTGCTTGTGATGATGGGGTCATGGCGCAAACGCGAGAGCACTTAGCGATTTTACGTTTAGCTGGTTGCCAAAATATAACAGCCATTTTGACGAAAGCAGATAAAGTTGATGCAGAGCGAATTGCACACATTTCTTTGCAAGTGAAAAATGAGCTACAGCACCAAGGTTGGCCTGACGCTGCGATATTTGTGACCTCGGCCAACGATGGACGCGGAATTGCGGAATTACAGGCTTACTTACAACAATTACACCAGCAAAGAGCCGATCACCAAAATCGTCAACAACGTTTTCGTTTAGCGATTGACCGTGTATTCCATGTCAAAGGGGCCGGTATTGTTGTCACAGGCACGGCCTTAGCAGGGCAAGTGCAGCTTGGTGATACTTTATGGTTAACGGGCGCTGACACCACTGTTCGTATTCGGGGGATCCACCGCCAAAATCAGCCAGCAGAGCTAGCTCAAGCGGGTGACCGGGTTGCACTCAATTTAGCAGGAGATATTGATAAAGCGGCTATTACACGTGGTGATTGGCTGCTATCAGAGAAGCCTTTCGCTGCGGCAACAAGAGTGATTGTTGAATTAGAGTGTGATTCGGTGATTAAACATTGGCAGCCGGTCCATTTATACCATGGTGCGAGCCATATTACAGGTCGAGTTTCATTATTAACCGAATTTGGCTCGACGCCCTTACTCGCGGAACTCATTCTCGATACACCGTTGTGGCTTGTGGATAACGACCGCCTCATCATTCGTGATATTAGTGCGCGAGAAACACTGGCGTCAGCAAGAGTGATCCGGCTTACCTCTCCACGTCGAGGTAAGAGATTACCTGAATTCATTGAATGGTTAACTCGCCTCTGTATGACAAATGATGAACTTACCCATCTGAAATTACAGTTACCTAATGGTGAGTTAGATTTAAAGCGTTATAGTTGGGCTCGTCAATTAACCCCGCCCGCCCTTGAACAGCTATTATCACAGGTTGAACTCGTTCGCGTAGGGGATTTGGCTCTTTCTGCTTTTAAAGCCCAAGTGGCGAAAGAACGGCTCGTTCAAACATTAGAAGATTTCCATGAAGTGCACAGTGACCAAATTGGGGTTGGGAAAGCACGCTTAAAACGCATGGCATTACCGACAGTAAGTGAATCATTAGTTTTTAAATTAATTAATGAGTTGATTGCTGATGAGCGTATTAAACAGACCCGTGGTTGGCTACACATGCCACAACATGGGTTAGTCTTTGATACGGAACAACAACAAATTTGGCAACAAATAGCGCCTTTATTCCCTCGAGCCGAGGCATGGTGGGTCCGTGATCTGGCTAAAGAAATCAATCATGATGAAGACGCTGTCCGACGTGCGATGAAAAAAGCGGCACAAATGGGGCTAGTGACGGCGATTATCCGTGACCGCTACTACAGTAGTGATCAAATAAAGCAATTTGCCGAGCTTATTTTGCGTTACTGTACGCATAAAGGAGAAATAGGCGCCGCTGATTTTCGCAATGAATTAGGGATTGGTCGGAAATTGGCGATTCAAATTCTTGAGTTTTTCGATAGAAGTGGCTTCACTAGACGCAAAGGCGATGGGCACTTTTTACGAGATAAAGGCATTTTTGTTGAATAGATTTATCGTCTAAATTAGTTAAAATAGCCAGTCTGTGGCGGCCTTTATCTGTTGGAGGTCGTCGATACTTACATATTTTGTGGTAAACCCGATGAAGAAAAGAGTATTTTCCGCCGTTTATCTAACACTGATATTCATTGCTTCCCTTTTCCTAGTCTTCGAGAAAACGAGTGTGATTTACCCCGGATTGATCTCGGTAAGTGTTTATGCCGTTATCTTTGGGGTGCTCTATCTTGTCTCAGCTAGATGGTTATTCTCTGCCGTTGTTACCAGTACGCTGTTTATTATTATTAAATTCCTTAACCAACTCAAAGTTCACTATTATAAAGAGCAATTATTTTATTCCGATATTAATATCATGATGGATACGTCAAATATGGGAACCTTGGGGCATTATTGGTTAGCTGGCGTTGCATTGATCGGATTATTGATTTTGTTAATCATTAATGCAGTGCTTAGTTGGCGTCTATTACGCCCAACGAAAACATTTTCTTGGCGATTAATCGGCATATTACTTGGCGTTGGTGGCTATTTTGGCGCGAGCTTTGCGGCCTCCCATTATTACAACCAATGGACGGAGACCTTACCGAAAGGTAGAGGAACCGTTACCAACTTGGTTATGTCGGCGAAAAATTCAAATTACCATTCCCCCCAAATTAAAGGTTCATCTGATTATTTTATACAAAAAGCGGCAACGGTATCATTACCCGCATCTGATATAACAGAAAAACCGGATATCTTATTGTTATTACAAGAGTCCACTGTTAATCCAAGCATCTATAAATTACCAGACGGCACTAAACTACCCGATTTATTTATGTTTCAACAGGATAACGAGTTGATCGCGCATAGCCATATGCGAGTGCAAACTTTCGGGGGAGGAACTTGGTTGTCTGAATTTGCCGCTTTAACAGGGCTAAACAGTGATGACTTTGGCTCGCAAAAAAGTGGTGTCTTTTACTTTATTGTCGACCATCTAAATAACAGCTTGTTTAAAGAGATGAAGGCAAATGGTTATTATACCGTCGTTCTGACGCCATTTAACCGTGGTGCTTACCATTCAGGCCATGCTTATCAAACATTAGGTGTCGATAGAATTATTCAGCCTCAAGAGTTGGGTTACCCAGGAAAATTACAAGATAACTTATGGACGATCAGCACTGAAGATATGCTGAAATATGTCAAAGAAATCTTAGCAAAAGAGACTGATAAACCAGTATTTATTTTCTCGTTAACCATGTATGAGCATGGCCCTTATAAAGAGAGCCATCATGATGATTATGGCTTAAAAGGGAAGGTAAAAAATGCAGACTCCGTTGGTGAATTTAGCCATTATATGGAAAAAATCGTCGCGTCTGATAACGCGATACGCGATTTTGTAGAATTTATGGCGAAGCGCAAACGTCCATTAATGTTTTTATATTTTGGTGACCACCAGCCGGGGATCAGCTTAAATCAATATCAATCTGAATTTTCTAACCCCGCCTTTATCACACAATTTACGTTACGTGATAATTTGAAATCGGGTAATCAGATTAAAACGGGTCCGTTAACCGATATTGCTTTCCTTGGAGGGATAATATTAGAGCGCGCAAATTTACATGTTTCCCCGTTCTATGAAGCGAATATTAAGATGCGTCATTTGTGTGATGGCAAGTTAGATGACTGTGAAGATAAAAAATTATTAGAGAGTTATCACCACTACATCTATCACACATTACAGGCGGCGAATAAAAACGTCGAGGAATAAGGGGTAGGAAAATAGCGGGGCTGTGCTCCGCTATTTTTTATCTCCGCTGCAATCACTGGCGAGTCGCGAGGATCACACTAGAGGCTTTCACTAAGGCGATGATATCGACCCCTTTAGTGAGCGCCATCTCTTTTAGACTTTCATTGGTGATCACGGCGGTTAGCTCAACACCTTTATCGGTGACGAGGAGAACGGTACTGTTGACGGCGCCTTCAATAATATTGCTGATTTTACCGTTGAATTGATTACGGGCTGAAAATTGCAAACCACAGTCCGGTGTGGCGAGTACCACCCAAGGGGCCTTAATAATAGCGACCGCCTCTTTGCCTACCTCTAACCCCAAGGTTTTGCAGCTTTCACAGGTAATGACGGTGGTAAGTTGTTCTCCGTTGCCTAAACTGAGCACCACTTCGTTGTTAACTGCACCTTCTTTAATTTCACTAACCGTACCGATTAATTGGTTACGAGCAGAAACCTGCATGATTTACCCCCTCTCTTTAATAGTAAAAACGACTATTAATTAGAATAAAGGTAAATGTTTAAGTAATCTAAATTATCAATCGTGTTCGTGGATAAGATCACGCCAAGCGTTATGGTGAATTAAACTCCAACTCATAGATATCCCCACGGCAGATGATTTCACTGTACTCAATGATCACGCCACCTTGCAGGGTGCTAGTTTGTTTCACCTGTAATAATGGAGCCCCTACCGTTGTGTTTAACCAATTTGCATACTCTTCATTGCAACTGATCGCTTTCACTTTATGTTGCACATGATTGAAAGTAATACCTTGGCTCCCCCACAGGGCATAGAGAGAGTCGGTCAGTTTTTTCCGGTTCAGGAAGATATTGAGCAGGAATATAGTTATTTTCAAAAGAAACAGGCTGACCATTTGCGATACGGATACGCCTTAATTGCGCGATTTGGCTACCAACAGCTAAACCTAATTTTGCGGCAATATCGGCCGTTGCTTCGGTGAGTGTGCGCAATAACCACTGTGTGGTGACTGTACCACCTGCTTTAATCACTTGAGAGGTAAAACCACTTTCATGTGATAACGAGTAACCTAGATATTTTGCGACTTGAGTACCAACCCCTTGCTGCCGAACAACGGCTCCCTTTTTTTCAAGAGATTGCATTGCTTTACTGATTGTCACTCGAGAAAGATTTAACTGTTGTGCAAGATAGCGCTCTGCTGGAAGATAATCGCCTGCATCCACAATTTTGTGCTCAATCGCGGATTCAATCGCTTGTTGCAATTGGCGATACAGAGGCATTGTGGAATTCACATCTAGTTGATTCTTAATCCATTCAAGAAAGCGTACTTGCATTGTATTTTTCCATAAAACTTTCAACAAATTAAGTTTATAACAGAGTTCAGGATATGCATAATATCATCGATTGGACTTACATTGGCATTATTTTTTAACTGATTGGACTGGTATTGGACTTAATTACTGCTAATATAATTAGTGTTGTTAAGGAAAGTACTGGGAGTAAAAATGGGCCTGAAACCCAACATTGAAGCGGCGATACTTGGATGCTTATATGGTCAGGCTACAGGGGATGCCATGGGCATGCCTTCTGAACTATGGCGCCAAGACAAAGTTCAACAATTTTTCGGCTGGATAGATCACTTTTTACCAGGGCCAGACGAAAATATTGCCGCGATTGGGTTTCGTGCTGGTGAAGTGACGGATGACACTCATCAAGCAATTGCGTTAATGGATGCGATTATCGCTTGTAATGGTCAGGTAGAGCCGAAGGTGGTTGCACAAAATATTTTAGCGTGGGCAGACCGCATTAATGCCTTTGATAAAAATATTTTTGGACCAACATCCAAGCAATCTCTATTAGCTATTCAAGCAGGCGTTCCAATTAACGATATTGTGTCAAATGGTGTCACCAATGGTGCGGCAATGCGGATAGCCCCTGTAGGGTGCATTGCTTCAACTGCTGATCGCAATCAATTTATAAAAACCGTTGAAGCGGCTTGTATCCCGACACATAAGTCGGACATTGCGATTGCAGGTGCCTGTGTCATTGCTTGGGCAATTAGCCGAGCTATCGAGCAAACTCCATGGCCTCAAATAAAACAAGAACTTCCACTACTCGCCGATGAGGTGCAACAGTTATATGCCTCAACGTTTAGTCCATCTTTAGGCCAACGAATTTTATTGGCCTTTAAGAAGGCTAGCGAGTTGCAAACATGCTCTCCTCAAACAACACTTAAAGAGCTGTACGATTTTATCGGGGCCGGTATGGACACGATAGAGTCTATTCCCTGCGCTCTGGCCATAGTTGACCTAACAAATGGTGATCCTGTCATGTGTGCGAAATATTGTGCCAACCTGGGGGGAGACACGGACACCATTGGTGCTATGGCCGGAGCGATTTCGGGAGCTTTGTCAGGTATTCAATCTTTTCCTGAAGAATGGATTGCAATGATTAACAATTCTAATAATATAGATTTTTATCCCTACGCAAAAATACTCAGCGCCTTACGTCATTAAGGAGAGTTGAATGAGTGCACTACCTGACGCTGCACAAAAAAATGAAGCATGGAAAATCGAAAATACAGGTATTGATATCGTACCTGAGCATGAGCGAACAGCCACTCCTCTTGAGTTATTTTGGATCTGGTCTGCCGCGAATATCGGGATCCTCGGTATTGTTTATGGCGGAATTATTGTTTCTTTTCGTCTCTCTTTCGTGCAATCGCTGCTCGCGGCGATTATCGGTATAGCCAGCTTCGCATTAGTTGGTTACATCAGTTTATCTGGCCAAAAAGGCCGCACCTCCACACTAACACTCTCGCGAACCATTTTCGGCAAAACAGGGAATATAGCCCCCGACATTTTTCAGTTGGGTCACTTTGATGGGATGGGAAGCCATCAACATGATCACTGGGACACTGACATTAAAAGCGCTTTTTCAGGTGCTTGGATTTAGTGATTCAGTGACATTAACCGTTGTCTGTATGGTGTTATTTGGTGGTTTAGCTATCACTATTAGCCTACTCGGGCAAGCAACGGTTGTGGTTATGCAAAGCTGGATCACGCGTATCTTTGGCACCATGACCTTGATTGCCGCGCTGTATATTATTTGGCATACAGATTGGCAGGCAGTGTTATCCATGCCTTCTGGTAGCTGGCTAACGGGCTTTTTACCTGCTGTCTCAATTATTGCGGCAGGAACAGGTATTGGCTGGGGGATTGCAGGAGCAGATTACAGCCGTTATCAAAGCGAACGGTCATCAAAATCATCTATTTTTAATGCCGTCACATTTGGAGCGATGCTACCGCTATTTATTCTGTTATTTACAGGGATTTTGCTGTCGGCACGCTTGCCGGAATTAGCTTCCGCTGAAAACCCGATTGCGTTAATTGGTGCAGAGCTGCCAAGTTGGATGTCTATCCCTTATTTATTAACGGCAACCGCGGGTATTATTACTATTGCGGTACTAAGCCTCTATTCTGCGAGTCTCAACTTACTGACGATTGGCATAAAAATTCGCCAAGTTTATGCGGTCGCAATAGATGCTATTTTAGTCATGGGTGTGGCGATTTATATCCTATTTATTTCAGGCGAATTTATTAATTCATTTATTGCTTTCTTACTATTTTGTGGCGTGTTCTTAGCCTCATGGGAAGCGGTATTTATGTTGGATTATGCCGTATTGCGTAGTCGCCAAGGTTATAAGTTTGAGCAACTGTTTGGTCAGTCGAACGCAGGAATTCGTTGGATACCGCTGCTGTGCTGGCTGTTAGGTGCGCTGGCTGGTTTGTTAGTCAGTGATAATGAGTTTATTAAAGGGCCTTGGGCAACAGGGATTTTTGAAGGCTCTAGTTTATCCATTCTTCTTTCATTTGTATTAAGCTTTTTGCTTTACGGCTTATACTTGATGTTTAGTCATTCAGCGGAGAAAGATTAATCATGCGTACCGTTGCCGTGATAGGGGCTGCTGCTGGCGATTGCGTTTTAAGCGTCGCGAGAATGCCACGTAGTGGTGAAGATATCGCAGCCCACGATCACGGCTGGCAAATCGGTGGCTGTGCATTTAATGTTCTTCGTGCTTTAGCTCGTCTACAACTCCCTATAATTAATGGTATTCGTGTGGGCAATGGCCAATGGGGACAGCGAGTTCGCCAAGCGCTATCAGAGCTTGGTGTGTCACCTTTTTTTCGTTAGCGAAACCCAAGATAATGGTTGGTGCTTTGCATTAACAGAGCCTAACGGCGAAAGGACGTTTATTTCTATCGCGGGTTGTGAAGAAGAGTGGAATAGGGAGGAGCTACAAACTCTCGCTTTACCGAACGACAGTATTATCTATGCGAGCGGCTACGAACTAGGCTGCTTGCAAGGGGAAGCGTTACAACAATGGTTGCTGAATGACTGCCCAACACAAACCCTCGTTTTAGATTTAGGGCCAAGACTTGCAGCGCTTCCTCAGAATTTCTTACAGCAATTACCCGCCAATAGAACCCTTTTAACGGTCAACCGTGATGAGGCGCGTTTCCTCTGTGGTGAAGGTGACCTTGTAAGGTTGTCAGCGGAGTATGCGTATCGTCGTGGTATTACGCTGATTGTTCGCTTGGATAGCCAAGGTGCTTGGCTATGTCAACCGAATCAACAGCCACTGTTCGTGCCTGCATACCAAGTTGCCGTTGTGGATACGATTGGTGCTGGGGATGCACATACCGCAGGAGTATTGGCGGGATTATCCCAAGGCTGGTCATTACGCGATTGTGTTGACTTTGGTAACCAAGTTGCTGCCATCGTTGTCAGTAAGCAAGGCCCCGCGGGTGCACCGACATTAAGTGAAATTAATCAATCTGCACTATCACAAGCCATACCAGAAACTTTCGAATAGCTCACTGAGAGCATTATTTTATTTCTTTAGAAATAAAACCATTGTTACATTTACAGGTCTTAACTCTAAATGGATATTGAATGCGGCTTATATTGAGTCGTGAGAATGGTTTAATACTAAAAGATAATTAACATGAAATATTTTAGTTACTGGTAGTGCAGGTTTTATCGGTTTTAGACTATGTCAGCGTTTATTAGATAGTGGTCATGAGGTTGTTGGGATCGACAACATGAATGCTTATTACGATCAGGGTCTGAAACAGTCTCGTCTACATATTCTTGAGCAATACCCTCATTTTCGTTTTATTCCACTTGATATTACCGACCGTGAAAAAGTCGTGGTGTTGTGTACCCAAGAAGATTTTGACCGTGTGATCCATCTTGCTGCTCAAGCAGGAGTTCGCTATTCATTGCAAAATCCATTTGCTTATGCAGATAGTAACCTTTCCGGTCATTTGGCTATCTTGGAAGGGTGCCGACAGGCAAACGTCAAACACCTTGTGTATGCGTCTTCTAGCTCTGTGTATGGCATGAGTGAGCAAACTCCATTTAGTACCGATATGCCGACCGACCACCCAGTCTCTTTGTATGCGGCAACTAAAAAAGCCAATGAATTGATGGCACACTCCTATTCACATCTCTATCAGTTGCCAACCACCGGTCTGCGTTTCTTTACGGTTTATGGTCCGTGGGGGCGTCCGGATATGGCCTTATTCAAATTTACTAAGGCAATTTTGGCGGGCGAGCCTATCGATGTTTATAATAACGGCAATCTCAGCCGTGATTTCACTTTTATTGATGATATCGTGGAAGGGGTTATCCGTATTTCCGATATAATCCCACAAGCAGACCCAGAAAATGGTTCTCTTTCACCTGCACAAAGTCGTGCGCCATACCGTTTATACAATATCGGTAATGGTCAGCCAGTGAAGTTAACTGACTTTATTACTGCACTTGAAAAATCACTGGGCAAAAAGGCAATCAAAAACTTTTTACCGATGCAGGCTGGGGATGTGTATACCACATGGGCCGATACCGAAGACTTATTTAAGGTCACGGGATACCGCCCACAAGTTTCGATAGAGCAAGGGGTGCAGGCGTTTGTTGACTGGTATCAGTCATACTATCACCTGTAATTTGTCGCTGATGAAGGATCCCTTGTCATACACTAAGATGGATTTGAGAGGTCAGTTTTGAAAATAGCAATTGCGGGTACAGGCTATGTGGGTCTGTCCAATGCCATGTTACTGTCACAACACCACGAAGTGGTGGCAGTCGATATCATTGCCGAGAAAGTGGCGATGCTTAACAACAAACAGTCGCCAATTATCGATACCGAAATCGAGCAATTTCTACGCGAAAAAACACTCAATTTCCGAGCGACACAAGATATTGTCGAAGCCTATACTGGCGCACAATATGTGATTGTGGCGACTCCCACTGACTATGACCCTAAAACCAACTACTTTAATACCAAGTCAGTGGAATCGGTCATTCACGACGTGCAGAAAATCAATCCTGCCGCCACTATCATTGTGAAATCCACCATTCCGGTTGGCTTTACTGAGCGCTTACGTGAAGAGTTTGGCTACACCAATGTGATTTTCTCGCCTGAGTTTTTACGCGAAGGCCGTGCACTTTGGGATAACCTGCACCCTTCCCGTATTGTGGTAGGGGAGCGCTCTGAGCGGGCAGCGATTTTTGCTAACTTGCTGCTGGAAGGGGCCATCAAGAAAGACGTTCCTGTACTGTTTACTGACAGCACAGAAGCCGAAGCGATTAAACTGTTTGCAAACACCTACTTGGCTATGCGTGTCGCCTATTTCAATGAATTAGATACCTATGCAGAAAGCCGCGGTTTGAACGCACGACAAATCATTGAAGGGGTGTCATTAGACCCGCGTATCGGTAGCCACTACAACAACCCCTCTTTCGGTTACGGCGGGTATTGTCTCCCTAAAGACACCAAACAGTTGTTGGCAAACTACGATGATGTGCCGAATAACCTGATTAACGCCATTGTGGAGTCTAACCGCACACGTAAAGACTTTATTTCCGATGCGATTATTGCCAAAGCGCCACGTAAAGTGGGGGTATACCGTTTGGTGATGAAGGCAGGCTCTGATAATTTCCGTGCTTCTGCGGTGCAGGGCGTGATGAAACGTATTAAGGCCAAAGGTATCGAAGTGATTGTGTATGAGCCGGTGCTGAAAGAAGATGAGTTCTTCCGCTCGAAAGTCTACCGTGACCTTGAGGCCTTTAAAGCGGACAGCGACATTATTTTGGCTAACCGGATGGTGCCTGAAATCGAAGATGTGGCGGATAAAGTGTATACCCGCGACCTATTTGGTAACGATTAACTCCCTTATTTTTTCTGATCTATCACTAGCCAGCTGTTATGCTGGCTAGCTCACAGTGGATACTTGCCATTCTTTAACTATAATCTGCAACAATCGCTAAGAAATGAATGTAGGTAATTGTTAGCATTGGTTGAAACAGATGGTACGGTGAAATGGCGAGCAATGAAAAATATAATAAAGTCACAAAAAAATGGGTATCAGGTTTATCAAAAAGAGAGTGATATAGATTATTGGCAAGTCATTGATGATTATATCCAAGGCAAAATTGTTGGTAAAAATCTCAATAGTGGCAATATGGAGCGCAGTGTCGCTCGTATTACGATTAATGGGAAAAACTACATCATTAAGTGTGAAAAAGAGCGCGATAGTCGTTTAGAAAAGCGAATTATGCGTATGGTGCATGGCCCTTATTTTTCCCGCCTACTTTATCGTTTAGTGCGTGCGCAAAATCAAGGTTGTACTATCACAAATGATATCTATTTTGTGGCCGAAAAGATGCGCTGCCGAGAATCCATTGAAACATGGATTATTGCCGAATATGTTGAGGGCACAGTACTTTCGGAGGTCAGCGATATCACGCCTTATTACCGCGAAATAGCAGCACTTATTAACCAACTCCATGCTTATGATTTAGCATCGAATGATATTCATGCAGGTAATCTGGTGCTCACCGATAATGGACTTAAAATTATCGATTTATCAGACTTTGGTCATCTCGCGATTTGCAAAGCGAATGACTTAATTGCATTAAAACGGTTTTATGGTATCGAACCTGATAAAAAGAATTTTATGTACCAATTTATCATGTTGCGAAATAACATGCGTCATTGGTCGCGTAAAATACGTGGTAAGAAAACGCGTTTATAAATGTCGCGATATACGGCATTAACGCTGATTTAGCGTGATGATAATGCGTCCAAAAATTCAGGCACAAAGCTACCCGTTCCACGACAGCGTTGCTTTGCAATTTCGCCTGCTTGTTTCATGATGGCACATGTATTCGCGATATTGGCTAACCGATCTCCGGGTAATGCACAGCTTGCCGCAACAACGGCAGATAACCCACAACCGGTACCGACAACACGGGTCATTATTGGGTGGCCCCCAGAGATAGCCATCGTTCTTTGACCATCGGTAATATAGTCAATTTCTCCACTTATCACGACAATGGTTTGGGCTGTTTGGGCAAGAGATTGGGCGGCAGGTAGGGCATCATTCGTGGTGTTTAATGAATCGACACCTCGACCACCTTGGTTAAATCCTGCTAGCGCCATAATCTCAGACGCATTACCACGAACGGCAGTTGGCGATAAAGCCAGCAGTTCATGACAAAAGCGGGTGCGAAAGGTCAGTGCACCAGCCGCAACGGGATCTAACACCCATGGCTTTTCAGCTTTTTTAGCACTGTGTACCGCTAATGCCATGGCATTTTGGCGGTTTGCGGTCAATGTGCCTACATTAATTAATAAACCATCAGCAATAGCAGCAAATTGCTCCGCTTCTTCGGGTTCAATCACCATAGCAGGGGAACAGCCGAGGGCTAATAAAATATTAGCAGTAAAGGTTTGTACAACGTCATTGGTCATACAATGGATCAGGGGTGAATGTTCAATAAATCGCTGCTTAGTTTTTGAAATTTGCTCTTCTGAAGTCGTTTCAAATTGCATCACTGTCTCCTATGTCACCTGATCTCGCCAGCCTTTGTTAACCTAAAATTAATCCGCCAAATAATTTTCTAATACCATTCCACCCGCACCTTGAGCGACGACTTCATAGGAGTCATTTGCTGGAAAAATACGGGTTTTAATATGTGGAAATGCAGCCATTTTCGCTTCTATCGACTTTTTCGTCATGGCAAAAAAATGGTTTTTAGGTGTCAATGTACCACCACATACCACAACATCCGGCTGTAATGTTAAAATAGCGTTTGCAATCGCAAGGCCATAATAATAGGCAGCTTCCTCTAGCACTTCTAAACATAATTTATCATCCATAGCGAGTGCTTGGAAAATAGTATGATAATTAATCTCCGATTCAGTGCTGACTAACTGATTAATGATTGAAAATTTTCCTAATCGAATTTGCTGAATAATGCGTGCTTTTATGGCCGATAGCGAACTGTATTGTTTTAAGCATCCATAAGAGCCACATTCACATCTTAACCCTCGAATATCAATCGTCGTGTGACCAAAAGCTTGAGCGGTACTGATTGGCGCAGGGGCAAAGGTATTATTGATGATGGTACAGCTACGTATGTCCGTATCACAAGTTGTAAATAAAAAACGTTGGCTTTTTGAATGATACCTTAAACGGTATTCGGCAAGCGCGGCAAAGGTGATACCACTGCCCAGTGTCACAAAACAGGGCACTTTATTATCAATATAATTGAATAGGCTACTGATCCGCTCATCATATTTAGTAAAGTCGACCTTATCTCGTTCTAGAATATGATCAATGGCGATGCCAATACCCAGTATTTTTTCGATTGCTAATTGGTGCTCAGATAATAACTGTTCAACTTTGATCAATAAGTGATCCAGCATATTTTCTGCTGTCTCTAGCTGTTCATTTTTTATTTTCAGCATGCCTAAAATATCTAATTTTAGGTTAAGCAACATAATGGTTGAGTAGAGATCGCTCATCTCAATCCCAACAACATACCCATCATCCGAGTTGATACTATACAATATTGGCTTGCGTCCCCCCGTTGATTCCCCCAATTCCGATGTCGAAATTAATTGGCTTTTACTTAACTCATCAAGCAGTCTTGCACAAGTCGCGGGTTTCATACTCGCTAATGATGATAGCTCTTCTGCTCTTACTGGCCCATGATTCAGGATTAGCCTATACAGCATTTTGAGTTTACGAGTTTTTGAATTTTTCGAGGTGCGAAATTCATTCAATAGTGTAAGTAACAAGTCATCACCTTTTTCTTATCAAGACACGCCGCGTCCAAGATTAGCAGATCTGCTCAAAAAATCCTGCTGTTTAAATAAGATCATAGCGAGAATCTTTTTCTTAAAATGAGGTTAAGATCGCTGATTGGTTTTTAAATTACTTTATCATCACCTCATTCACTCTTTTGGGCACGACTCGGAGATTTCCATGCATAACACCAATGATATTTTAGAAAGCTTGCGTTTTATTGAATCACGTACAGCGACAAAACCAACGATTGGTATCATTTTAGGGTCTGGTTTGGGGCCATTTGCCGATACATTAGAAAATGCAGTCCATATCCCGTATAGCGAGATCCCACATTTCGCTAAGTCCGAAGCGGTTGGCCATGCGAATGAATTGGTGATCGGTACTATCGCAGGTAAAAATGTGGTCGCAATGAAAGGCCGTTTTCATTATTACGAAGGTTTTTCTCTCGACCAAGTCACTTTTCCTGTGCGCCTGATGAAAGCATTAGGTGTCGAGAAATTGATCATTACCAATGCTTGCGGTGCCGTCAATACTGACTTTAACCCCGGTGATCTGATGGTTATCACTGACCATATCAACCTAACTGCTAATAACCCGCTGATAGGGCCAAATAACCCGGAATTAGGTGTTCGCTTTTTGGATGTGAGCGAAGTTTATAACAAAGAGTTGCGCCAAGTGATCCTTGATGTTGCCAAAGAACAAGGCGTTTCGCTGCGCCAAGGTGTCTATGCCTGGTGGACTGGCCCGACTTATGAAACACCAGCCGAAATTCGCATGATTAGAACGTTAGGGGCGGATGCCGTCGGTATGTCAACCGTACCGGAAGCACTGGTCGCTCACCATTCACAAATCAAAACAGTGGGTATTTCCTGCTTAACCAATATGGCGTGTGGCATTTTAGAGCAACCATTAAGCCATGATGAAGTGATTGAAACTGCCGAGAAAGTGAAGGCGACATTCTTGAAATTAGTCACTGGCGTGATCGCTCGCTTCTAACTTATTCTCAAAACAATATAAAGAGTGCCATAGAACACCATGTAGGTAGGTATGAAATGAAATTAAAGGGGTTAGTTTTAGTTTCACTGGGCGCTTGCAGCTATGGCATTTTGTCAACATTGGTTGTATTGGCTTATCAGGCCGGATTTTCTTTGAATGATGTCATCGGTAGCCAAAACCGTGCTAGGGGCGGCTCTGCTCTGGCTATTTGTTTTGATTGGCTCCGCCATTAGGCGAAAGTCACTCAGTTGGCCATCGAAGAAACAATCAATATTGATGTTATTGACGGGGACAACAACAGGATTAACTGGGCTATTGTATTACGCATCATTGCAGTATTTATCTCCTGCTTTAGGTGTTGTGCTATTTCTGCAATTTACTTGGATGGGGGTGGCGATAAATACGGCTGTAACTCGCCGAGCTCCTACAGCAATGACGCTGGTGTCAGTATTATTTATCTTAATTGGTACGACATTCGCTACGGGGTTGCTTAATACGATGCATATCCAATTCCATTGGTTAGGTGTTGCATTAGGTTTATGTGCTGCTTTGTCGAATGCGATACGTGTTTATGTGAGTGGTGCACTCGCGGTGAAAACCGATCCTATGATGCGTTCCGCAATTATGGTAACGGGGGGGAGCGATACTCACTTCAGTCATTGTACCTCCTACCTTTTTATGCCAACCATTGCTTTATCCAACTCAATTAGTTACTTCTCATTAAGCCAATACCAATTAGACTCTGTGGCTAATTTCCCATCAATCCGAGTGTTTGGTACGGTAGGTTTTATTATTGCTATGTAGAACATTAGCTTATTAAAATTTGAATTAAGTAGCATGCAGCTCTATATCGCAGGAAGTTGTTCGTTATTGTTGGCACTATATTCTTTGACACTACCTCATATTGCCGCGAATAAAAAAGCTATCTCAAGTAGTTGGGTCAGTAAGCTGGGCCTTGACGCTTTGGTGTTATTTAAAAAAACTATTATGGCTGTCTTCTTTTTATTTGCGATGTTATTAGGCGCTGTTTTACAAATAACCAATACGTTTGGCAGCCCATTCCTACATGATTTTGCTCGTGACCCGCTATTTCAAGATAGTTTAATCGTACAGTATCCATCTATTTTACTGTCTATCTCACAAATGGCAGAAGTTGGTTTTATTTTAGCCATTCCATTTTTCTTGAAGCGTTATGGCATTAAAACTGTCATGTTATTAAGTATGTTCGCTTGGACATTAAGATTTGGTTTCTTTGCTTTTGGTGACCCTTCTGCAATAGGTTTAATGTTCTTGATCTTATCCATGATTGTTTATGGATGTGCTTTTGATTTCTTCAATATTTCGGGTTCTATTTTTATTGAAAAGGAAGTTGGTAATCGAATGAGAGCAAGCGCTCAGGGGCTATTTATGACAATGGTCAATGGTGTCGGCGCTTATTTTGGGGCGATATTAAGTGGTCTCGTCGTTGACTACTTTAGCGTCGATGGCGTAAAAGATTGGCATACCATTTGGCTTGTTTTTGCCTCTTATACTGTTGTTCCTTGCTGTTATTTTCTACTTCACGTTCCACTACCATCATGATAGGGAAGGTGAACTTGCAGCAGCAAAAGGGTAATGTATTTTTATTCGATAGGAGATAAACTGCCCCCTACAATTGGAGGGCAGTTTGCATAATCATTAATGTTCAGCTTGAGAACCCCAAATTGCTTTTGAAACTGGGATTGTCGTAAATTCCTTAATGATTTGATTATAGGTTTCTTCAGGTTTCAGTGACTTAAATTGTTCGGGATAGATGAATTTCGCTAGATACTCCATACCGACAATATTGTAAGGGTGGTTATAAAAATTATGGTAAACGCCATATAGGCGGTTATTTTTTACTGCACTGATTTGGTTAAAACCAACACGTTTTTTGAGCCGTTCAAAGCCACGTTGATTTTCGTCTTCAGTTACGCCATAACCAAAGGGTGCTGCAATATTATTTTTATTGACCCAACGAGAGCCTGTAACAATATAGACATCAGGCTTAGTGGCAATCACTTGTTCTAAAGAGACAGTACCAGAAGCGCCAGGCAAGAATTGGCTACCAATATTATCTGCACCAATTGCCTGTACTAACCCACCCCAACCTGCGTTGTTATGGGTGAAGCAGCAGCTATCGCTACCATTTGCGCCCGCTTTGGCTTCAATAAAAACACGTGGTTTATTTTCAATTTTTGCAGTCGTTTTCTGGATATCAGACAAGCGTGTGTTGTAGAAATCAGTATATGCTTTGGCCTCTTTTTCCTTATTGAGCACTAATCCAAGTATATCGACGCTAGCTGGCGTATTTTTGACGGGCTGTAAGAAAGTATCAATATATAGGACAGGAATATTGGCATCTTTTAAGCGGCTGACAACACCTGAACCTTCTAAGGCTGGCTTTGCACGCAGTTGCGCAATTAATACATCCGGTTTTTGCGCAATAACCACTTCTGTATTGACCTCACCTTTATCATTAAACCCCATGTCTGGGATTTTCTGCATATCCTCTTGCCATTTTTTCTCCAGTAACGTTACTGTTTGTGGATCAGATTTTTTAAGGTTGTTGTTCCATGCAACAACACGACTAAATGGATCGTCCCTATCAAGCAAAGCAAGGGTTAAAATATCTCGACCATCCTGTAGCACAACACGTTTAGGCTCTTGCTTTAACGTGATTTTTTGACCCGTCCATATCGGTGATTGTGATTGGATAAGTCGTTGCTAATGCTGAAAATGAGAGTGATGTGATAAAATGTTATTGAGAGCAGGTGATTAACTATCTTCATATTTAGACCCCTTTTGAGCAAGATTAGATAATAACAATTATCATTATCATATGTAAAATGTCCGGACCAATAACCTATAATCTTTTTCTATTTATTGATGAGTTAATGTTTTTTTTGATTTAATTCATCAGGTTATAATCTTAATCATTTGAATAAGTTTTCGGGTGGCGTTAAGAAAGAGAGGAGAAAAATGTACCTCCGATTAGCGGAGAAGTACGCTGTAAGCGACTGATGGTAGGATGATATTTGCAGTTGAATAAGGTGGGGGGGAAAAATTGTATGAATATTTAATAAATGACACACTCTACAAGCAATTGAGTGTGTCTAATAATACGTTTCTAATTACTCTTAGAAATCAAGACATAGGAGATGACTTTTGAAAAATTAACCTTCAGTAGTATTTTTTCATTATGAAGTAATGGATAATCCCTTTATCTCTGGATTTTTTAAATCGACTAATAATAAATTTATTGAAAATTTTTAATTTATCCTTTCTTCTGTGAGAAGGTAACCAAGAGCCACTAAAATGGTGGATAGAAAAGTTAATCTTATTATATTCAGGGCTGCAAAAGTAATAAGATGGGTAGATGACTACTCCTTCAGCTAGATGAGATTCTTGGGTACCATCATAGGGAGGATTGAGACCAAACTCACTGGAAAAATAACGGCTAATTTTAAATGTATTGGGCTCTAATATAAGTTCTCCGTCGACTTCAAATTTTACATTATCATAGTCGGAAAGTAACGCTTTAACTACAGAAGAACCTTTTTCTGACCCCATAGCTGCAGTAATGGGTAAGTATTTTCCATTGTACTGCTCATACCCGCTAAAAAATGTTAAATTCAAGAAGCGGTCAAAACTTTGTGTGACTTCAACATCACTATCAAGGTAGATACCTCCATAATTATAGAGGGCATAAAGCCTTATATAGTCAGAAGCAAAAGCCCATTTTTTATTTTTTATAGCCTCGTTGACATAAGTGTTATTTATTGTTTCTAGGCAGTCATTACCCCATTCCATGATCTCATAATCAGGAAGGTGTTGTTTCCAAGTTTCAATACAATCTAACACAAACTGAGGTTTTGGGTTATTACCAACCCAGATATAATGTATTATTTTAGGTATCAAAATTTATTCCTTGGCTCTCATTCTCTGCTATATATCATTGTGAAATAGCTGATTATTTTACTCACAAAAAAGAAAAAATTACGAGTTTTAAGATAATTTTTAGGAAAATTTAGCATTTCAACTCAAAACTAACTCTTAATAATGTATTGTTTTTGCTCAGTATCTTTGATTGAGCTGACAGTGCTCTAACCTCTAAAGGATTTTACAAATTTTTTTGAATTTTGGTTTATTTTATAATTACGTTATCTTTTATCACTATGTATGGTAAAGAATATTATACATATTACCATTTTAGTGATCTAAAAAATCTTCTTATCTGCAGTAACCATAAGGAAATCCTATTTTCAATATAGCCTTTCTTTCTCCTTGTTGTACTTGGTTTTATTCTGTATTTTTCGATATTACTGTTGTCAGCAGTCAACAATGGGTGTTTAATTATTTCAGTAAGAAAATACCCTTTAACTATTTTTTGATTGTAGAATAAACTCCATGCATCAGCTACGTAATAAGCTTCTTCAAATAATTTGACAAGTTTTTCGCATTCGTTCCGGTGAATTAGATAACAACATGTTCGGGCCAGTTTGTTTGGCTTATACGTCACTTTTCTAAATGTAATATCACCTATTTTAATTTTATTAAAAAAGCTTAGGGAAATACTTTGTCTCGTACGTAACCCTTCTTGACCACCTAATAAATAGATATGTTCTTTTTTTAATAGAGATGTTTTTCCATTTTCTAATTCATGGATTAGATACGATAATTGAGCATCAAGTATAGCATCATCTTCAAGGATAATGGCCCATTCAATATCACTATTAATGATAGTTTTATAAATTAATTGATGGCTTAAACTACATGCAACCTCATTAGCACAAGATGGTTTATTATAATTATAATTCAAAGAATTGAGATAATCAGGCTGTAGGTCTTTCCCCTCTATAGCATCCACCATTGTCCACGGTAAATTTTGTATTGACAGAGCATGTGTAATTTTTTCTCGTCGTTCAATATCCTTCTTTAGTGAAACGATGAAAATAGGAGTTACATTTTCCTTACTCCAATTTAGCTTGTTTGTTATTACTCTGTATCATACAAAATGCCTTCTCTATGATCATTAATCACTATAAAACAAGTTACAGCATACTACTTTGCTGAAATCTTCATAATTCATTGTTATTTACATAAAAATAAATTTTTCGGACTATAAGCCAATAACTATGATAGGTTATTGGCTTAATATCAATATTCACATCACTCAATATTCTGAATTTGCTCTCTCATTTGTTCTATCAAGACCTTTAACTCAACTGCAGAGTTAGTCACTTCACTATTGATAGACTTTGACGCTAATGTATTGGATTCACGGTTAAATTCTTGCATCATAAAATCTAAACGTCGGCCATTTGCATCTTTCTTTTTAAGAATATTGCGGGTCTCTTTAACATGAGCTTCAAGCCTATCAAGCTCTTCAGCGACATCGATACGTTGGGCGAGCAAAATCAGCTCTTGCTCTAAACGATTACTATCGACTTGAATATCAGCCTCTTCTAACTTCGCCTGTAAACGGTCACGTTGCCATTGTAAAATTTCAGGCATATGCTGACGAACTTTGGCTACTTCCACTAAAACACCATCAAGGCGCTGCTCAATAAGAGCGTGTAACGCAGCACCTTCAGCTTCTCGACTTTGAATGAAAGCATCTAAGGTCTCATCAAGGCCAGCTAATAGCTGCTCACTGATAGCATCTAAATCTTGCTCTTCAGCGGACATAACGCCTGGCCAGCGCAGAATTTCAAGTGGGTTAATTTCACCTTCGTGACTGTAGTTTTTCACCCAGTTAGCCGCACTAATAATTTGGCGAGCTAGATCCTCATTAAGGATAAGCTCTCCACGTTTTGCACCATCTAATTCAAAACGTAAGTTACACTCGACTTTACCGCGAGTAAGGCGTGCACGGATCCGCTCGCGGATCACCGGTTCAAGGCTTCGAAATTGTTCAGGTAGGCGGATATATGTTTCTAGGTAACGTTGGTTTACGGAACGCAGCTCCCAGGCCGCACTCCCCCATTCACCCTTGATGTCACGGCGGGCAAAAGCGGTCATACTACGGATCATAATTCGTTCCTATCAAAATGAATACTAGAAGGATTATAGCGCTATGCGCGATGTCAGGATAGGCATTATCGGTTTAAGGACGTATAATGCGCGGCAATTAAGTTGAAAATGGAGATAACACCATGCGTCCAGAAGGCAGAATGGCAGACCAAATGCGTCCGATTAAAATATCACGCAACTATACTAAGCATGCGGAAGGCTCTGTTCTTATTGAGTTCGGCGACACTAAGGTGTTATGTAATGCAACAGTAGAGGAAGGTGTACCTCGTTTCCTAAAAGGGCAAGGTCAAGGTTGGGTTACCGCTGAGTATGGCATGTTACCTCGCGCAACCAACTCACGAAATCAACGTGAAGCAGCCAAAGGGAAGCAAACAGGCCGTACAATGGAAATCCAACGCCTGATAGCACGCTCTCTACGTGCTGCGGTTGACCTTAAAAAATTAGGTGAGTACACCATTACCTTAGATTGCGACGTAATACAAGCCGATGGCGGAACACGTACCGCTGCAATTTCAGGTGCTTGCGTTGCGTTGGTTGATGCCCTCAATAAAATGGTTGAACAGGGTAAACTTGCACAAAGCCCACTAAAATCTATGGTTGCAGCAGTTTCTGTCGGAATCGTTGATGGTGAAGCATTGTGCGATCTTGAATATGTCGAAGATTCCGCAGCAGAAACCGATATGAATGTTGTGATGATGGACGATGGTCGCATGATCGAAGTTCAGGGAACAGCAGAAGGTGAGCCGTTTAGCCATGATGAGCTTTTATCATTATTAGCGCTAGCAAAAACGGGGCTAGGATCGATTTTTGAAGCTCAACGAGAAGCGTTGAAATAAAGTTATTTTTAATAGGCGGCTGAAATAGTCGCCTTTTTTATGTTCGGCGATTTGGTAAATATCGCCAGAGATATGCAACCTAATATATAGATGTTAACGATTGAGGAGATTGACCCATGAAAGCCTATCAGCGCGAATTTATAGAACTTGCCATGAAAAAACAGGTACTAAAATTTGGTGAGTTTACGCTGAAATCAGGCCGTAAAAGCCCTTATTTTTTTTAATGCGGGTTTATTTAATACGGGGCGTGATTTGGCATTAGTTGGTCGTTTCTATGCCCAAGCGCTTAAGGAAAGTGCGATTGAGTGTGATGTGCTGTTTGGGCCTGCTTATAAAGGCATACCGATTGCCACAACCACGGCTGTCGCCCTTGCTGAGCATCATGATGTGGATATGCCATATTGCTTTAATCGTAAGGAAGCAAAAGATCATGGTGAGGGAGGCACTCTGGTTGGGAGCCCATTACAGGGGCGTGTTGTTGTGGTCGATGATGTGATTACGGCAGGTACTGCTATCCGTGAGTCGATGGAAATTATTAAGCAACACAATGCAACGCTAAATGGTGTTCTGCTCTGCCTTGACCGTCAAGAGAAAGGGAAAGGTGAGATCTCTGCTGTACAGGAAGTTGAGCGTGATTATCACTGTAAAGTGTATTCCATTATCACCATGAGCGACTTGATCGCTTATCTGGCTGAACGTGAGGATATGCAGCAACACCTTATTGCGATGAAAGCTTATCGCCAGCAATATGGTATTTAATGTATTACACTTTGTTGGCTTTAAACAGAGCCGGAAATTAAGGGTGACTTGCCATAGTTACCCTATCAGTTTGCATAAAAGATGCCGAAGTAGCAGGCCTCTCTCTACAAGCAGTACTTTAGCTTTCAGTGAGTGTTAACTCAGGGAAATAACCTACTAAAAGAAAAAAGCCCTCGCCCAAAGAGTGGGCGGGGTGAGTAGTAGTTTAATCTGTTATTGTAACTGAGCTAAAATTAAAGGCCAGCGAGATTCAAATTCTACCGTTGGGCGATAGCGAAATTCTGAACGGACAAAACGCGATAGCATCCCTTCACAAAAAGCAAGTAATTGCGTTGCCAATAGGGATTCATCATGGATAAAGCCTTGACCGTCACGTATTTTTTTCTCTTTTAATACCTGCCGTAGCTGTGACTCAATCCGTTCAAAGAGCTGATTGATACGCCCTTGTAGCCTATCTTGCTCAAACATGAGCGCATGGCCTGTCATAATACGGGTTAGGCCAGGGTTTTTTTCTGAAAAACCTAAAATAAGCGCTAAAATCAATTTAATACGAGTTAACGTATCTTTTTCATCATTCAGGATAAGATTGATACGCGATACTAAAGAGTCCTCAATAAACTCAATTAAACTATCGAACATTTTGGTTTTACTTGGAAAATGTCGATAGAGTGCGGCTTCTGATACACCAACATTTGCCGCTAGTTTTGCGGTTGTAATTCGTTGACTACCATCACTACTTTCTAACATCAGCGCAAGTGATTGTAAAATCTCTTCGCGCCTGTTGCGTTTTTTTGTTATCGCTTTTTCTGCCATGTCTGATAAGACCCCTGCTAAAACAGCAAAACAAACTATCTAAAATTTTGCCCTGAGTAAATAGCCATCAAAGGGCAAAAAGAAGATAAAATAGGACGGTTTGTATGAGAGCTTATTAATTCCAAAGGTCTATTCTTGTTATCTATGGTTAGATGCACGCTCGTAACACTTCGTGTTAAATGAAGATATAACTATTCCTTGTTGTTGGAACGCTTTAAGTCCTCTGAACACGTTAGCGTATCAGCCCTCAATACGGTAAGACTTGAGGTTTTTTGTTAGAGATATCAAACAAACGTAGCACAACACATTCAACTCATCATTATTGTTAGCATTATTAAGACCCGTTGCATCAACGGATCTTTTGTCGTGATAAACAAGTGAGGGTTGAATAACAATACCTCTGGTAACAGAGCCCTTTTACTATAACGACACCGCCTATTTTCCGGTTAATTTACTGATAATTTTATTTTTATTCCGCCACTTAACATAGCGTTGATATTACCAGTAAAGCTTTGAATTAGGATTATGCAGATTTATTGACGACCTGAATGACCGAAACCACCGGCTCCACGCTCTGTAGCATCAAAGTCATCGACGATATTAAATTCTGCTTGAACAACGGGTACAAAGACCATTTGAGCCATGCGCTCACCTGGTTCTATTGTAAAGGTCTGGTTGCCTCTATTCCAAACAGACACCATCAGTTGGCCTTGATAGTCAGAGTCAATTAAGCCTACTAAATTACCGAGTACCACGCCGTGCTTATGACCGAGGCCTGAACGAGGAAGGATCACCGCTGCAAGTTGCTCATCAGCAATATGGATAGCGAGGCCAGTAGGAATTAGTTCAGTCTGACCGGGTGCCAAATCAATTGGCGCGTCAAGGCAGGCACGTAGATCTAACCCTGCGGAGCCAGATGTCGCATAAGTTGGTAACGGAAATTCATTACCAATACGGGGATCAAGAATTTTTAGATCAATTTTTTTCATAACGTTGAAGTATCTCGTCTAATAAACGGTGGCTTAATTCAAGTTTACTACTGTGTGGTAAACGGACATCACCAAAGGCATCGAAAAGATGTAACGCATTATTATCACTGTTAAAACCATTATCAGCGAGAGAAACATCATTCGCGCAAATTAGATCCAACTGTTTTTGTTGGCGCTTTTGGCGTGCGTATTCTTCCACATTTTGGGTTTCGGCTGCAAACCCAACCACATAAGGGCGATTTTGCGTTAACTGACCAACACTCGCAACAATATCTGGGTTTTTAACTAATGTAATGGCAACTTCATCACCTTGCTTTTTGATTTTATTTTCTGCGATGGTTTTTGCACGATAATCAGCAACGGCAGCACAACCAATAAAGATATCCTGTTGTGCAATAGTGTGGTGGACTTGCTCATACATATCGAGAGCGCTGATAACATCAACCCGTGTGACTCCGGAGGGCGTTGCTAAATTCACTGGGCCAGCGATTAAAGTGACTTGTGCCCCGCGTTGGCTTGCCGCTTCGGCGATTGCAAAACCCATTTTCCCAGAACTGTGATTACTGATAAAACGGACGGGATCTAAGTCTTCACGAGTAGGTCCAGCAGTAATCATGATTTTTACACCTTGTAAGTCTGTTCGAGAGCGGAAATGCTCGCAGGTTAGGCGTACTATCTCGAGTGGGTCTATCATTCGACCCGGCCCAACGTCGCCACAGGCTTGGCTACCATTATCTGGACCCCAGATAATATATTGACGTTGTTTCAGTTTAATTAAATTTTCTTGTGTTGCGGTTGCCCGATACATTTGTTGGTTCATGGCAGGTACAACAGCAATGGGGGCTGCCGAAGCTAAACAAATTGTCGTGAGTAGGTCATTAGCCATACCTGAAGTGACCCGAGCAATTAAATCTGCGGTAGCCGGCGCTAATATGATGATATCTGCCCATTTGGCCAATTCAATATGGCCCATTGCGGCCTCAGCAGCGGGATCAAGTAAATCATCAGAGACAGGATGACCGGAAACCGCTTGTAGCGTCAAAGGGGTTATAAAGGCTTTTGCACCATGGGTCATAACAACACGAACTATTGCGCCTTCATCACGTAACCGACGGGTTAGTTCAGGAATTTTATACGCGGCAATACCACCACTAATGCCGAGAACTATTTTTTTACCTAATAGCTGTGTCATGGTTCTATCCATCTAATTATCGTGAAGAGCATCTTATCATATCAGAAATATCGTTGAGAGCACTGTATATATCATCACCCTTTTATTTTTGCGAAGCGCTACGCAAATTCACCAGTTATGCGTTGTTGTGCCTATCGTCTGCATATAAAAGTGAGAGCGCAAAAGGAGAAATTAGGGGGGTGATGATGGAATATGAAGAGAACTTACAGCCAAGGGAAAAAACTGTTAGCTTATGGTGCGGTAGCACTGACTGACGTAGAGCTATTAGCGATTTTTTTACGAACAGGTAGGCAAGGGGAATCAGTAATTGAACTTGCGGAACGTTTGCTCAAAGAGTTCGGTTCTTTATACCTTCTTTTACAAGCGGATTACTCAAAGCTGTCGAAATGCAAGGGAATTGGTGTGTGTAAGTTCTCCCAACTTCAGGCAATTAGTGAGCTGGCACGCCGGTTTTTTTGCTGAACAATTTTTATATGAAGATGTGATATCAGACCCAAACCTATTAAAAATGAGGTTAGTCGAGCTATTTTCTGGTCAAGAAAGAGAGGTTTTCACCGTCTTATTTTTGAACAATCAACATCAAATTATTAGCTACGAAGAGTTATTTAGGGGAACGATCAATCGGGTAGAGGTGCATCCTCGAGAAATCATTCGTTTTGCAATGAAAATGAATGCCAGTGCGATTATATTGGCACATAACCATCCTTCAGGTAACCCAGAGCCGAGTGACGCTGATAGGCAAGTGACGTTTCGTATTAAGGAGGCTTGTACTTTAATGGGGATTAAATTACTTGACCATTTTGTTGTTGGGCATAAAAATTGTGTTTCGTTTCTTGAACGAGGGTGGTTGTAAAAGCATTTTTTTGACTAAAAAATGACAACTTTTGCCGCATTGGGCTTGAGTGAGAACGATTGAAAGCGTATACTACGCCACCTTTGAGGATCTTGGGTTTGGCGAGAAGAGCCTATCTCAGTAAATTTTTTTACTAAGATGATAACATTCTTTTCAGTCAATAAAGTTTGCTGAGATGGGCTCCTAAGCCTGACGAGGCGGCCATACCCAGAACAAAAAAGCTCGAGCTGATTAGATTTTTGGAGAATAGACATGTCACGAGTCTGCCAAGTTACTGGCAAGCGTCCAATGAGCGGTAACAACCGTTCACACGCATTAAACGCGACCAAGCGTCGTTTTTTGCCAAACCTGCACTCTCACCGTTTCTGGGTTGAGTCTGAGAAACGTTTCGTAACACTGCGTGTATCTGCTAAAGGCATGCGTATTATCGATAAAAAGGGTATTGATGCTGTTCTTGCTGAACTGCGTGCCCGCGGTGAGAAGTACTAAGGAGCTAAAAAATGGCTAAAGGTATTCGCGAGAAAATCAAGCTGGTTTCTTCTGAAGGTACTGGTCACTTCTATACCACTACGAAGAACAAGCGTACTATGCCAGAAAAACTGGAAATGAAAAAATTCGATCCAGTTGTTCGTAAGCATGTAATCTACAAAGAAGCAAAAATTAAATAATTTTTGTTTTCTTATAAAAAACCCAGCTTTGGCTGGGTTTTTTTATTTTAAAAATCAAAAAGCTATGACGATAGGCATTCAAAGCTATATCGATTATTACTAAAGTAGTAACATGTTTATTATTGATTGAATTAATAGTGTTAGTTTTTGTCAAAGAACTATGTCATTTTACGTATAGATATAATTAAGAGTGTCTGGTGAAAAAACAGTTTAAAAAAATTCTTGTTATCAAGATGCGGTTTCATGGGGATATGTTACTGACGACGCCCGTCATCAGTACATTAAAACAAAAACTATCCTGATGCCGAGATTGACGTGTTACTTTATCAAGATACGATCCCTATTTTGTCTGAAAATAGGGAAATTCATGCCTTATATGGTATGAAAGGTAAAAAGGCTAATGGTCTAAGTAAAGCATGTAATTTTATTCGTTTATTATTCAAACTACGCCGTAATAAGTATGATTTAGTTGTGAATCTAGCCGACCAATGGATGGTGTCTCTTCTGGTGCGTTCTATCCCTGCCCAAATGAAAATCTCCCATAAATTTGATCATCGAGATTCCAAATATTGGCTAAATAGCTTTACACACTTGACCGAGCCTCATGGTGAACACGTTGTTATGAATAATCTTTCTGTGCTTGAACCGTTAAAAATAACGAATCTAAAAACCAATTTAACGATGTCATACACAGAAGAAGATTGGAAAAATATCGATCAAAAGTTATTAGAGCTAGGTGTACACAGCAGTTATGTGGTGATCCAGCCAACCGCACGGCAGATATTTAAATGTTGGGATGATGAAAAATTTGCACAAGTCATTGATGCATTACAATCTCGTGGGTATCAGGTTGTTTTGACTTCAGGGCCGAGTAAAGAAGACCTAAACTGTATTGAGACGATTGCTTCTCATTGCCAAACCAAGCCTATTACTGAATTGGCAGGTAAAACGACGTTTCCTGAGCTTGGTGCCTTAATTGCGCATGCCGCGTTATTTATCGGGGTTGATTCAGCACCGATGCATATTGCAGCGGCTGTAAATACACCAATAGTGTGTTTGTTTGGCGCAACGAATAATGTATTTTGGCGTCCGTGGAGTGATAATGTTGTGCAGTTTTGGGCGGGTGATTATGAGGCGATGCCACCAAGAGAAAAGCTCGATAGAACTAAAAAATATCTTTCTATCATTCCCGCATCTGATGTTATTGAGGCAACAGAAAAAATGCTGCCTATGAATATTCGTTCAATAATGACAAGGCTCTGAGATGATTTTGGCATTTTGTCTGTACAAGTATTTTCCATTCGGTGGTTTGCAGCGTGATTTTTTGCGTATTGCATTAGCATGTCAGGCAAGAGGACAGCAGATCCGCGTCTATACTCAATCATGGGATGGCGATAAACCTGCAGGGTTTGAAATTATCATTGTGCCTGTGACTTCTAAAACCAACCATGGACGTAATGCGCAGTATTGTGAGTGGGTTCAGGCACATATTAAACAACATCCTGTAGCTCGTGTGGTTGGCTTTAATAAGATGCCGGGCTTAGACGTTTACTATGCAGCGGATGTTTGTTACGCAGAAAAAGTCGCCAATGAAAAAGGTTTTTTCTACAAATTGACGCCTCGCTATAAACATTATGCCCAGTTTGAAAAAGCGGTGTTTCAGACAGGAAAGCCGACTAAGCTATTAATGTTAACACCTCATCAAATTGCACATTTTAAAAAACACTATGCTACAGAAGCGTCGCGTTTTTATATGCTGCCGCCGGGGATTGCGCAAGATAGAAAATACGATAAACAAATCCCCAATGCGCGGCAAATTTATCGAGAGAAAAATCAGATACCTCAGTCAGCGTATTTGTTGTTGCAGGTCGGTTCCGACTTTAAGCGTAAAGGGGTCGATAGAACCTTAAGAGCGATGGCTGCATTGCCTGAGGAGATTAAGAAAAATACGTTATTAATGGTAGTTGGGCAGGATAAGCCTGAAAAATATCAGCGTCTAGCAAATACACTGGGTATAGGTAAACAAGTCTCCTTTTTTAGTGGGCGTAATGATGTTGCTGAGCTAATGGCAGCGGCTGATATCTTAATGCATCCAGCATACCAAGAAGCGGCGGGTATTGTGTTGCTGGAAGCTATAACAGCAGGTTTACCCATTATTGTTACGGAAGTTTGTGGTTATGCTTCATTTATTGCTGATGCTCAATGCGGTATTGTGATCCGTGAACCATTTGAGCAAAAAACGTTAGATTCTGCGCTTTCAGAAAGCCTGCAAAATAAACAACAATTAAAAAATTGGGCAGAAAAGGCGCGGCATTTTGCGGATACAGAGGACTTATATAGTTTACCTGAAAAAGCGGCTGATATTATTTTAGGACATCTAGATGATTGAACTTAAAACACCTTTTAGTGAGCTATGGAAAAATAAAGATCCTTTTGTTGAAACTGAGCAGTTAGAAGGTGAGGTTTTTCGTCAGCTAGAAAGTCGCAAAACATTGCGCTTTGAGCTTGGTGGTGAGAGCTATTTTATCAAAATCCATTATGGTACAAGCTTAAAAGAGGTGTTAAAAAACCTGTTTTCATTAAGGCTACCAGTATTGGGGGCTGATAGGGAGTGGAACGCAATTCATCGGCTAACAAAAGCGGGTGTGGATACGATGGATGGCCGTGCATTTGGGCAAAAGGGTGTGAATCCGCTACGCCGCCATTCCTTTATTATTACGAAAGATTTAACGCCAACGGTGAGTTTGGAAGATTACTGTGCAAATTGGCCAAGCCTAGCGCCTGATTTTAGAGTTAAACAATTGATTATTCGCCGTGTTGCTCAAATGGTACGTAAAATGCACGCCGTTGGTATTAATCACCGCGACTGTTATATTTGCCATTTTTTACTACACTTGCCTTTCTCAGGTGAAGAGCAGGATTTGAAAATCTCGGTGATAGATTTACATCGAGCGCAACTTAGAAAGAAGGTTCCAACTCGTTGGCGTGATAAAGATCTTATTGGGTTATACTTTTCTTCATTAAATATCGGCCTAACAAGCAGAGATATTTTCCGTTTCATGAAGGTTTACTTTGATTTGCCTTTACGAGAAATTTTAAAAGAAGAACAAGCTTTGGTACTCAAAGCAGGAAGCAAGGCAAAAAAAATCCAAGAGCGTACAAAACGCCGTGGTTTATAGATAAACAATTTGTTGGGGTCTTATATGGTCGTTGAATTTGATAAAATGATACAACAAGTTATTCCACTCGGTGTGTCAGATTTAGATATTTCATCTTACTTTCATGTCGCATATGGCATCGATCATAATTTTTTATATGGTTGTGGCGTATCTATTGCCTCATTGTTGATGCACAATGAGCACACCAATTTTTCTTTTCATGTATTTATAGACGATTCAATTAGTGATACTGATTTGGCTCGGTTTAGGGAGCTCAGTGACGACTATAATGTACAAATTACCCTCTATATAATTAATTCTAGTAGTATAAAAACACTTCCTACGACTAAGAATTGGACGCATGCTATCTATTTTCGATTTATTGTTGCAGAATACTTCATCAATAAAATAGATTATCTATTGTATTTGGATGCCGATGTTGTTTGTAATAATTCGATTGAGGGGCTTACTCAGTTAGACTTACAAAATAAAGTAGCCGCGGTTGTCACTGAACGAGATGAAAATTGGTGGAAAAAACGAGCTCAAACTTTAGGTTTCCCCGAAGTATCCGCAGGATATTTCAATAGTGGTGTGATGTATGTAAATTTAGCCGTTTGGGAAGAAAATCAGGTTACAAAAAAATCAATGTCATTACTTATGGATACGAATATTAATCATAAGATTAGTTATCCTGACCAAGATGTGTTGAATATATTATTAGCAGATAAAGTCGTTTATTTGGATGTTGTTTATAATACACAATTTAGCTTAAATTATGAGTTAAAAGATCAATTTCACTATCCTGTTAATCAAAATACTATTTTTATTCACTATGTTGGACCAACTAAACCTTGGCACGAATGGGCTACCTATGAAACAGCCAAACCTTTCTCTGATGCTCGATCAGTGTCACCTTGGAATAACGTACCATTATTAAAGGCTAAAAATAGCAACCATTTGCGTTATTGTGCGAAGCATATGTTTAACCAAGGTAAATTATTTTCTGGAATCAAAAATAGCATTCAATACTTTTGGGCTAAATTAAGTAATTAATCATTGGGTAAATTATGCCTTTTTTAGAAAGAAATCAGAATACTCTTTCGAAGTATAATAAAGCTTTAATCTTTATGTTTGTTGTGCTTTTTTTTGTGGACAATGTTACTAGGTATAAACATATACTATTCTATCTAATGATAGCTACATGTTTGGTATATTTATCATTAGATACAAGAAGGGTGCTAAAAAGATTAAATAATAAACTTTTATACTTAGTCGTGTTGTTTTCATTGGTTTTTTATATTTCAATAAGTTACTCAAGCATGCCTGATGCATCAATGAGAGCGATTAATAATAACTTCTTGAATTATGGGGTGCTTAGCCTATCTCTTTTATTACCGATTCTTCTCTACAAAGAAAATATAAAAACGATTTCAAATTTACTATTGACTAGTTTTTCTGCATCATTAGTGTTTGTTTTACTTATTGAACTATATCGGTACTATGAGGCTTATCAGAATGGTATTTTACCATTTACAACCTACAACTTTAGGAATGTTTCAGATGCTTTGGTTTTTTACTTTCCTATAATTCCGATCCTTTGGTATCTATTGCCTAAATCTAAGCTGATTTATTTTTATATACTAAGTGTTGTATTTTTATTTGTTTTGTTAGGGACTCTTTCCCGAGGTGGGTGGGTTGCTGTGGCTATGGCAGGTTTATTATTTTTATGTTTTAAACGTCCATGGAAATTGATTGGTTCGATACTATGTATCTCGTTAATTTCATTGATCTCATTAAAATCAATCTACCCAGATATGACTAAAACTCTATTTTATAAGCTTGAACAAACTGATAGTACTCATCGATATAAAAATGGTACACAGGGAACAGCACTTGAGTTAATTTTAGAGAATCCAATTATTGGATATGGATTTGGTGATAAAATATACATTGATAAATATAATAGTGTTGTACCAGAAAAACCGGATTGGGTATTTAAGAAGTCATTGGGGCCTCATAATATCTGGCTATATATTTGGTTTGGTGTCGGTATCTCAGGGCTGATTGCTTTTAGTGCGGTTTTTTTGTCGATGTGTTTTTCCTTATTCAAGGAAATCAAAAGTACAGTCAATGAATCAAAAAGCTATTTTGCATTTATAGCGTTATTAATGAGCCTCATTAGCTTTTATCTGGTTCGAGGGATGTTTGAGCAAGTGGACCTAAAACCATTAGGTGTTCTTTTAGGTTTTTTAATTGCTATGATGGGGCACAGTTCAACAAAGAATAAGAGAAAACACTATGAATAACCTCATAACAAATAAATATGTGCTCGGCGAAGTGGGTAAAGCTGATAATACCTTGTTATCATGCTTAGATGTTATTTATGGTTCTGATGAAAACTATCAGTTTGGAGCTGGGGTTTCAGCGGTGTCTTTACTCATAAATAATCCAACCACATTTTTTAGATTCCATTATTTTCTAGATAAAGTTAGCCCAGATTTTCTAGAGAAACTTAAAGTTATTGCAAGTCAGTTTCAAGTGGAATTTCATGTTTATGAATTAGATAACAAATTACTGAAAACACTTCCCGCTTCTGATGTTTGGTCATCAGCGATGTACTTTCGGTTAGTTGCCTTGGATTATCTGTCGATTGATTATGATTTTGCACTCTATTTAGACGCGGACGTTGTGTGTAATGGCATCTTAGATTTAACGACTAATTTAATCAAAGGCAAAGTCTGCGGTGTCGTTGCTGATGATATCGGTGTAAGAACGAAAAGTGAAACAAGGCTTCATGCGCCTTCACTAGCAAAGACTTACTTCAATTCTGGTGTCATGTTTGTCAACTTAAAAAAATGGCATGAAAAGCAGATTACCCAACAATGTTTTGAGTTGTTATCAGCAGAAAATGCTAAGCAACGATATAAATATCCTGATCAAGATGTGTTAAACCTTATTTTAAGAGATGACTTAGAACTACTTAACCAAAGATTTAATACTGTTTATACACTAAAAAATGAATTATATGACTCAACTCACCAAAAATATCAACAGGTTATTACACCTGAAACAGTCCTAATTCATTACACAGGTGTGAGTAAACCTTGGCACACATGGGCAAATTATCCCGCTTCCCAACCTTTTTATAAGGCTTTGATGCAATCGCCTTGGACAACGAATGACTTAAAACCTGCAACTAAATTTGTTGAAAGAAAAAAAGAGTATAAACACTTATTAAAACAAGGAAGGTTTATTAAGGGGTTTTTATCAGGGAGCCAATATTTGTTTATGAAAATGTTCAGGAGCAAAAGATACTAATATGATTAATAAAATAGTTTTCACAGTAACTCCTATTTACTCTATTCCTCCGAAAAGTGCGGCGGCAGTTGAGTCGTGGATATATCATGTTGCAAAAAGGTTAGAAATAGAAAATCGTATCGTATGTATTCAAAATGAGGGATATTCTCATTATTCAGAAGTCAACGAGAAATGTTCAATTGAAAGAATAAAATTTGGCAAAATCTATACTAGGCTTTTTAAAAAATGGACTAGGCTAGACCCTTATTCATATGCAGATCGTATTGTAAAAATAAAACGCAAGTTTGCGACTAATAGTGATGAAAGTATCATTATTGTTCATAACAATATTAAGTTATTTAAAAAAATAATTAAAAAAGAAGGGCATAAAAACGTTATACTCCACATGCATAACTGTTTTGAACCACAAAATGTACCTGCTAATATTAAAATCATTGTTCCTAGTCATTTCACTCATAATTGGTTTCGAGAACGTTTACCTGAAGCTTCCATTGAAGTAGTCCGAAATGGCTTTGATGGTGATATTTATTCTTTACCATCAGACATTAAACGAGAAGATATTGGTTTGAATAAAAATAATAATGTTATTCTTTTCGCTGGCAGAATTACTCGGGATAAGGGGGTGCTTGAGTTAATGAAAGCTTGCAGCATTTTATTTAAAGATAGAGCTAACTATAAGTTAGTGATTGTTGGAGATATTAATGCCGCATCAAAGGGAGAACATGCAGAATTTCAAGATGAAGTAAAAAATTATGCTCATCAGTTAGGTGAACAATGTATCCTTCTAGGAGGAATACACCCTGAAAAAATGAGGCACTATTACTCTATTGCTGATCTTGTTGCGGTTCCATCTATTGCAGATGAATCATTTTGTATGGTTGCACTTGAAGCTATGGCATCTGGATGTTCAGTCATTGCGAGCCAAAGAGGGGCAATGGTTGAATTTATTAAGCACAATGAAACGGGTTTTATATTTCGTGAACCATTATCAGCCGCTAGCATGGCGGATGATATTAATAATGCTTTAAATCATGATAATAGAAGTCAAATAGCCGATGCTGGAAAGCAGTATGCCTATGACAATTTTACATGGGAAATTGTGAAAAACGAATTGAGAAGTGTTATTGATAAGTGGTATAAATAATTTTTGCATAAGTTCTGAGCATACGTTATTAATATATTGTATTGGCGCAAATCTTGCTTACTCTATATTGAGTTAAGATGGTTTCCATCAGAATGTTGAATTTAGTAACTTATTCAACTAGTTACAGTTATTGATGTTTTTAGCATATTTTTCAGATTATTATGAATAGATATTAGGCTATGATAGAGTTTTTATATGTTCTAAAGTGATTATATTGGAGCTAAAGATAAAAACTGTTTCTTTATCATAAACTAAGTATCGAATAATAATATTCAGTAAGGTTAACAAAATGCTAAGTCATGAAATGATCAAATCACTAGTTGAAATAAGCGGCAGTAAAGCTAATGATCGTGATGACAGCTACTTTCATATTGCTTATGGGGTCGATGAAAAGTTCCTCTACGGTGTTGGCACATCAATTTCATCGATCCTTATTAATAATAAAGAGACGCATTTTCATTTCCATATTTTGGTTGATGACCTAACAGACAAACAGCTTTTCCAACAGCTAGTTGAGAGTAGCCAGCATAAAATAACCATTTATTTGATTGATAACCAAGAATTTAAGCGGTTACCGTTACCATCGCAAGCTTGGAGTCATGCCATTTATTTTAGATTAGTGATTATCGATTATCTTTCACAATCAATTGATAAATTACTCTATTTGGATGCAGATATTATTTGTAAAGGTAACCTTTCATATCTAAAAACATTGGAGTTTAATGAAAATATTTATCTTTATGCAGTAAAGGATAAATTTTGTAGTGAAAAGAAACAGCTACCAATGGAGATGAGTAAATACTTTAACTCTGGATTTTTGTATATGTCAATCCAGAAAATGGTTGAAGAAGATATTCCGAATCGGGTGATTGAATTAGTAAAAAGTAGTCATTTTACTCATCCAGATCAAGATGCCTTGAATATTTTACTTAATAATAAATTAGTGAATATCAGTGAGAACTTTAATTTTATGTTCTCTTTAGATTGGTATATTACCAGTAAGAGGGATATTAATAATATACCTGATGAGGTTGTTTTTATTCACTTTGTTGGTTTAACTAAGCCATTTCATGAATGGGCAAATTTCTATAGTGAATATCAATTTTTTGAGATTGCACGACAGAATTCGCCTTGGAAAAATATCCCTTTACTTAAAGCCGAAAGTTATAAGCAATTATCCCGTAAAAAATCACACCTAAGAAAGAATGGGAAGTTTTTGCAATTTTTATTAGCAACAGCAGAATATATGAAAAAGAAAATATTTCATTAAGGGAATGCTGACTTAGTCAGTATTACTCTGCTTAGTTTTATAGCTTTCTGTTGATCAAAATTGCTACTAAAATATTGTATAGAAAGAAAATATCTAAGAATATAAATTCAAAGAGGCAGTAAATTAAAAAATAGCCAATAGAAGAAACAAGTATCCCGACATTGAGAATATTTTTTTGGATTTTTATCGAACTAAGTAGATCTTTTAAATTAATAATATAGGCCAAACAGAATAAAATTAAACCACCTAAACCAACGTTATACATAATGTTTAGGAAGAAGGGATCATCATTATTATGTACGTACTCTTTTTTACGCTCTGAGTAGACACCTCCTCCAGAAAACCGCTCAGCATGGTTATCATTAAGATACTGGTTATAAGATACGGAACCATATCCCACGCCAAAAACTATATTTTTATTTTCATGAGTAAAAATAGGAAGTCTTGTTAAAATAATTTTATCTCTACTTGAGGTAATATTTTTAGCACTTAGAGTCTGATTTATTTTATTTTTTACTTGAGGAATTGTGGTATATGCAATAGTTGTAATACTTAAAGAAGCAATTATGAAAATGACTATATATAAAACAAATCTTTTAATACTTTTGGAGAATAAAAATAAAATAATCAGTGATTCAATAAGTAATGAAAGAACACCACCTCGGCTACCAGTATAGAGTAAAAAACAGAAAGCTAAAATAGATAAAATGAACATCGCAGCTTTTAATATTTTATTTTTAAAAATAAAAAAGGCGCTAAAAGTGAATGGAAAAAGTAAGGTAGTATAGTGAGAAAAGCCATATCTGAGCTGCAAATATAAAGGCAGGTCACTACTTTTAAATTGCTTTAATACAGGTGAAATAAAGATAGTAAAAGCCAGAGTGGCAATTAGAGCATAACTAATTGTTTTTATTGATTTTGATTCATTATTTTTAAAGGCTATTAAAAATAATGAGATAATAATGACATAGCGCCAGTCATTAAAAAATTCTTTGAGTGCCTCTAGAGTAAAGCCGGGGTAAGTAAAAAACAGGATACAAGACAAACACCATAAGTTGAATAAAAAGAATACCTTCTTACCCCTAACAAGGTTAATAATGTCATCTTTAATATGGATCTTATTTTTTATAATGACATAAATAGTGTAAAGGAAAAGCAAGGCGGCAGAAATGTTTAAAACACCTTGAGTATCATTTGTAAACATACCCAACATGACAAGAGAAACTAATAGGAAAGGAAGTTGGCTAATAATACTGTTTTTTATATTCACAAATCCGCCTGCTGATGAATGTCATTTTTCTTTTTAGGGTGAGCAAACGCTACGAAATGTTTTTATCGTGCTAGATAACTTATCTTTGATTGCTAATGTATGAATTGTATTTATCATATACTTGAATGTCCAGACTATCAGGCAGTTAACATTGCGATTTAGTTTAAGATATTTGATTTCTATTAATCATTTCGATGTTTAAGGATCGACTTATGCCAGAACTACCCGAGGTTGAAACCAGTCGTAGAGGGATAGAACCACATCTTGTTGGTAACTCAATTCAGTATGCAATTGTTCGTAACAGCCGCTTACGTTGGCCTGTATCAGAGCAAATTAAAAGTTTATCTGATGAAATGATTTTAAGTGTACAAAGGCGCGCTAAATATCTGTTAATCGAACTAAAAAATGGTTGGATTATTATCCACTTAGGTATGTCGGGTAGTCTGCGTATATTGTTGGAAGAATTGCCTGAAGAAAAACATGACCATGTTGATTTGGTATTAAAAGATGGCAAAGTACTACGGTACACGGATCCTCGGCGCTTTGGTGCGTGGTTATGGTGTGATGATCTTGAAACGAGTCGTGTTTTATCCCATCTAGGCCCAGAACCTCTTTCTGATGAATTTAATGCTCAATATTTATTTGAGCAGGCAGGAAAGCGAAAAATAGCCATTAAACCTTGGCTGATGGATAACAAGGTTGTAGTGGGTGTTGGTAATATTTATGCTAATGAAGCACTATTTGCGGCGGGCATTTCACCAGAAAAAATCACGCACACATTGACTCTTGAACAATCGATTGATTTGGTCCAGCAGATCAAAAAGGTACTGCAGCGCTCTATTGAGCAGGGTGGAACCACGCTGAAAGATTTTCTACAATCCGATGGGAAACCAGGGTACTTTGCCCAAGAATTGTTTGTATATGGTAAAAAAGGTGAGCCTTGTTTGATATGTGGCACGCCAATTCTTAGTATCAAACAAGGCCAACGTAGTACCTTTTATTGTCCTCAATGTCAAAAATAAGCTTAAATTTTATTCAGCTTTTTTAGCATCGCTTCAGCGACAACGGGCGGAAGGAAAGAAGAAATATCGCCATCATGGAGTGCCACATCTTTTATCAGTGACGATGAAACAAAAGATAAGCTTTGTGAAGGGAGTAAGAACACCGTTTCCAATTCAGGAACAAAATGACGGTTCATGTTTGCGAGCTGCCATTCATATTCAAAATCTGCAACAGAACGAACGCCACGGATAAGTATATTTGCGCCATGTTTTTGTGCGAAATTAGCCATTAGCTCAGAAAAGCCAACCACCTCAACATTGTTTAAGTGCGAGGTGACTTTTTGGGCAAGTTCAACACGCTCTTCAAGGGTAAACATGGGACTTTTGCGTTGGCTATTAGCGATAGCGAGTAATACGTGGTCAAACATTGCCGCCGCACGAGAAACAATATCAATATGGCCTGAAGTAATAGGGTCAAATGTACCAGGGTAAATCGCTTTATGTTTCATAATATTGATATCTCGTTGTTTGTTAACGCTAATTTAAAAAATTTAAATTAAGTAATATGTGCATATTATCAACATTATCGACTATTAAGTGCTGTTGCAACCGACTAATGATGCCCTAAGCGAATTTTAAAGCTATTTTTAGGTGCATATTCTGCACACTTTAATAAAAGGTTTATGTTAAGATAGCGCCAATTTTGGTAAGTGAATCAGATCGAATGTTATTGCGTTTATATCAGGTACTTCTTTATCTTATCCAGCCACTCATTTGGGTACGCCTATTAGTGCGGGGTCGCAAAGCTCCCGCGTATCGTAAGCGTTGGGGTGAACGTTATGGTTTTTGTGCTGGTAAAGTTGCGCCGGGCGGTATTCTGCTGCATTCAGTATCTGTTGGTGAAACCCTTGCCGCTGTGCCTTTGGTACGGGCATTACGGCATCATTATCCGTCATTGCCGATTACGGTAACCACGATGACACCAACAGGCTCCGAACGAGTCGTTTCGGCATTCGGTGATGATGTCTACCATGTCTACCTTCCTTATGATCTTCCGTGCTCTATGCGCCGTTTTCTTAATCAAGTTGATCCTAAATTAGTAATTATTATGGAAACGGAATTATGGCCGAATATGATTAATCAACTTAATCGTCGCCAAATACCCTTAGTGATTGCGAATGCGCGTTTGTCTGAGCGCTCTGCGGCAGGCTACCAAAAATTAGGTAGTTTTGTGAAACGTATGTTGCGTAATGTCACGATGGTTGCTGCACAGCACCAAGAAGATGGTGAGCGTTTCATCAAGCTAGGGCTAAGACGTGTGCAATTAAATGTCACGGGGAGCCTTAAGTTTGATATTTCCGTTACCCCAGAGCTTGCGGTTAGAGCCGTCACATTACGCCGGCAGTGGGCGGCACATCGACCCGTTTGGATTGCCACTAGCACCCATGAAGGTGAAGAGGCTATTGTGTTAGCGGCACACCAGCAATTATTAAAACAATTTCCTGATTTATTACTGATTTTAGTTCCTCGTCATCCTGAACGTTTTGCCAAAGCAGAAGAACTCACCCAAAAAGCAGGCCTTAAGTTTATTCGTCGTAGTGAAGGTATTGTGCCTACTCCTGATATACAAGTGGTTGTCGGGGATACGATGGGGGAGCTGATGTTGTTATATGGAATTGCGGATTTAGCATTTGTTGGTGGCAGCCTTGTGGAAACAGGGGGACATAACCCGTTGGAAGCGGCAGCACATGCGTTACCTGTTTTAATGGGACCACATACGTTTAATTTTAAGGATATTTGTGGGAAGTTGAAGCAGGCGGATGGCTTAATTACGGTGACTGATAGCGATTCAATGGTTCAAGCCGTCACTAGCCTCCTGTCGGACGAAGATTATCGTTTATATTATGGTCGTCATGCTGCGGAAGTTTTGCATGAAAATCAGGGGGCGCTACAACGTTTATTAAAGCTTTTACAACCTTACTTGCCTCCGAGAGAGCAATAATTTTAACGATTATTTCTAATTCAGAATATTGAACTTGAATAAAACGACAATAGATGATGACTATTTGTCTTCCTTTCTTATTATTCGCTATAAACTATAGTAGAATCTGCCGTTTAATTTCCATTGGTGCTATTAGGTTTGTATTTTATGCATGATGAGTCTGCCTAATAGATAGTGGGTACTTTTACTCAATTATTTAAGACAGTATGCCAGCAATCAATCAATCAACATCAAACAAATATGTTTATTTATGGGTCATTGGCTATGCGGTTGCATGGATTCTAGCCAGCTTTCACTTAGATCCTACAGTGCCTTATGATACGGTGGAAGCCGTTAACTGGGGGATGAATGGGGAGTGGGGTTCACCAAAAAACCCTTGGTTTGTTGGTGTTCTTATGTGGCCTGCTATTTATTTGGGTATTTCCTACAGTTTTTACTGGTACTTTATTCATTTTGTCGGGGTTGCCTTTGGTTTATTGGGGGTCTGGAAATTAGCATACCGTTTAACAGCACGTCGTGACCTAGCTTGGTTTGCGATGTTGATGTTGAATTTATCGGGTGTGATTAATTTTGATATCATTCCTTACAATGATAACTATATTTTAGTGACCTTTTGGGCTTGGATAATCTACTTTTTCTTACGAGCCGTTTATGAAAATCCGGCTTGGTGGCTGCTTTTTGCTTTATTTGCAGGTTTGGCGACAATGGGGAAATATTCAACATTATCGCTGGTAGGATCGGTATTTTTATTAACGTTATTTGTTAAACAAGTTCGCCAAAGTTATCGTTATCCTGTTTTTTATTTAGCGATTGCACTTTGGTTTGCGATTGTATTACCTAATTTCTTTTGGTTAATGGCGAGTGATTTTTCTGCCTTTAAATGGGTGGATTCACAGATTGACCCAGGCTTTAATTTGCATACGACTAAGGCGGCGCTCAGCGTATTTTATCCTTTAATTATTGCCGCCATTATTTTATATAGCTGTGGTGGGAAATTAGGTTGGCCGAAATCGCTAGCAAATCGTATGGCGAATTTCTTGGTTCTTTTCCCATTAGCGGTGATCTATGGTTGGTTCTCTTTCCATGACGGTGGGCGTATTACCGAATGGTTGCAACCCTTTATGGCAGCTTGTGCCCCGCTATTTATTGGCTCTATAACAGTCATGCCGACTAAATCACTCAGAAAACCACTGATTGGTTTAGCCCTTTTCGGTGTCGTGGTTCTGTTAGGTTATTGTGTTGTGCAAGCGGCTAATATTAAGGGCGCAGGGCAAAAATTTATTGGCGTGAAAACGTTGATCGCGGAGGGTGAAGATCGCTGGCATGAACGTTATGGCGTTCCACTAAAATATGTTGGTGGTGAAGATAATTTACATCAATGGTTTATTATCTACGCAAAAGATAGGCCACATGTGATCCAGCCTTGGACTCTTGAACATCATATGCCGCCGAATGTGTATAACCGCAAGATTACAGAAGCGGAGATCCGCCAGCATGGTGCGTTGCTGTTAGGTCGTAAGTATGATGATTGCGCTCATGAGAATTTTGATAAGGTTCGTCAGTACTGGCCACAATTTACGATTGAGAAAGAAGAGGTTATCTATCGTTCAGAGCCGGATGCTGAGCCAGAAACCATGTGTTTTGGGTTTATTGCGCCAGAGAAATTATAGGTAAGAATATTAAAACGGCTAATGTTTTAGCCGTTTTAATTCGTATAGATTAATTATAAGTGCTCTTTTAATTGGCTAAAAATTGCCATTGGTTTTATTGAACTCATAGTACCATCCACAGATTTAATTTCATGTTGCTCTAAACCATAGCCGCCAATCAGCCCGGGATCTGTTGGGCCAAACAGGGTGAAATTCGGTTTATCTAATGCGGCGGTTAAATGGCTAAGGCCTGTATCAACAGAAACCACCGCCTTAGCATTAGCAATTTGTAGAGCAACTTCGGCTAAGGTTAATTTAGGCAAAACTTCGACAAAATCAAACCCATCTGCAAGACGTAATGCCCTTTGGTGTTCATGCTCTGCGCCCCCATGGCAGTTTTATTTTTAAACCACTGTCGGCCATTAACCCAATCAGTTCTCGCCAGTGCTCTTCAGGCCAGTGTTTATCATCACGAGTGGTTGAATGCAAGAACACCACATAGTCATCCTGTGTGACTGTGGGGACATGTAAAAAATGTTGAGCGATGGCATAGTCACCTTGCGCTTTAGGACTATCGTAGCCAAGACTCGCGGCAAACAGTTGGCGAATACGTTCTACGGCATGCTGTTGCTTACTAATTTGGTATTTATAGTCGTAAAAAAAACTGGCAATAGGCTCTCGAATACTGTGGCGATCATAGCCATGTTTAGGGCCATCTGCGAGACGCGTGACCAGAAAGGCACTTTTCAATAGGCCTTGAGCATCAATAATCGCATCATAGCGGGTTGCAGTCAGTTGCTGGCGAAATGCAGCACGTTCGGCGCGAATGGGGGCAGAAAACCAGTTTTTACGCCAACGGCGGATAGCAACAGGGATCACTTGATTGACTGCGCTGTGCCATGTGGGGATCTGCGCAAAACCCTCTTCCACAACCCAATCGAATTGGATATGAGGAAAGGCTTGCTGTGCATCCGTTAGTGCGGGTAGGGAGTGTAACACATCCCCCATCGATGAAGTCTTTACTAGCAGTACGCGCATCAAGCAACACCTATTTGTAATCGCGCCAGCGCATCAACCACTAATTGAGGCTGAATATCGATGAGACTTTGATGATAACCGCTTGCCCCATCACCTTTACGAACTTTATGGTAGCCACTAATTAAGCGGATAACTTCTGCTTTATTCGATAGTGGAGGCGTAAAATCAGGGCTACTTGGGCCATATAGGGCAACAAGCGGTTTATCCAATGCAGCAGCAACATGCATCAGTCCTGAATCATTGCTGACAACGGCCTGACAGCTAGCAATTAAATTTACGGCTTGTTCTAAAGACGTTTTACCTGCAAGGTTGCTACAATGCTCATGCGCACTGTCCGTTAGGCTTTGGCGAATTTCCTCACCTGCATCATGATCTTTTTGTGAGCCAAATAAGAGAACTTGATAACCTTTTTCGCTGATCAACTGCTCCGCTAGCGCGGCGTAGTGATAGTGCGGCCAACGTTTAGCCGGACCAAATTCTGCACCAGGGCAGAAGCCAATAATTGGGCGTGTGGTATTGATATTAAACGCTTTAATAGCCTCAGTGACTTCTTGTTCATTAACAGCCAGTTTAGGCCATAAGATAGGCTCTGGAATATCTGCTGCGCTGTGAATGTTTTGCTTATCATAAGCTAATGCAACATAGCGCTGCACCATCAACGGAAAAGCGGCTTTATCTAATGTACGGAGGTCATTAAGTAGTCCATAACGCATCTCACCGCGCCAACCCGTTCGTTTGGCAATTTTGGCAAAGAAGGGCACCAAAGCAGATTTAAATGAGTTCGGAAGAACAATGGCTTGGTCATAACCATTTTGGCGTAAGCTAAGGCCAAGTTTACGGCGCTCACCAATCGCGAGCGCACCATGGCCTAATGGCATTGGGATGGCGGCATTGACTTCGGGCATTTTCGCCAATAGAGGGCGGCACCATTGAGGTGCCATCACATCAATTTGTGCTTGGGGATATTGAGCCTTTAGCGTGCGATATAGGCTCTGTGACATCATCATATCCCCTACCCATGAGGGGCCGATCACCAATATTTTCATAAAGTTGTATTAATCTTCTTTATTCAGCCATTGCATATATTCAGCTACGCCTTCGGCAACTGTTTTAAAAGGTGCCTTATAGCCAGCCGTACGTAATTTTGTCATGTCTGCTTGTGTGAAGCTTTGATAGCGCCCTTTTAGTTTCTCAGGGAATTCAATGTATTCAACAGAAACATTTTTATCACTGTGGAATTGTGTCACTGCATCGGCGACGGCTTGGAATGACTCGGCACGGCCTGTACCACAGTTAAAGATCCCTGAAATATTGTTCTGCCAGAACCATAAATTGACTGCGGCAACATCGCCGACATAAATAAAGTCACGGCGGAAGTTTTCACTACCTTCAAATAGCTTGGGTTGTTGGCCTTCATTAATTTGCTTATTCAGATGGTAAGCGACACTTGCCATGCTGCCTTTATGACCCTCACGAGGACCATATACGTTGAAGTAACGGAAACCACAAATTTGCGACTGTGCTTCTGGCAAAATTTCGCGAACGTACTGGTCAAAGAGGAATTTCGAATAGCCATACACGTTGAGTGGCTTTTCGAACTGGCGATCTTCAATAAAATTATCACTACGACCACCGTATGTTGCCGCTGAAGAGGCGTAGAGGAATGGGATTTCGCGCTCTAAGCAAAAATGCAGTAACTCTTTCGAGTACTGATAGTTATTATCCATCATATACTTGCCATCCCATTCAGTTGTGGATGAGCAAGCACCTTCATGGAATACCGCATCGACATCACCAAAATCATCACCGGCGATAATACTCGCAATAAAATCTTCTTTATCAATGTAATCAGCAATATCGAGGTCAACAAGGTTGGCAAACTTAGTACCGTCTTTCAGATTATCGACAACGAGAATATCTGTACGACCAGCATCATTTAATGCTTTGACAATGTTGCTACCAATAAAACCAGCTCCGCCAGTGACAATGATCATCGGGCATACCTCAAATGGGTTAAGAACAAAAAGGATACGAATTGTTTTTCATAATAGCATTTCTGCGCGCTGACGACACCATAACTGGCAGACAAACATTCTAGAGGCTACATTTTTATAGGGGAATGATCGTGATCTTGGCTGCAAACTTAATTTATTTATGCTGCATCAGTCGATAGTTTTAGTATCTATTATTAAACTCTAAAAATCGTCACATAACAGGAATAAATCATGTCAGAACTATTTTATCAGCAGATTAAAGAGCAGTTAGCCCAAACAGAGGCTGCTGGTTTGTTTAAGCATGAGCGGATAATTACTTCCTCGCAAGATGCAGATATTGAAATTGTTGGTAATAAGCGAGTTGTTAATTTTTGTGCCAACAATTACTTGGGATTAGCAAATCACCCAGATTTGATTGAAGCCGCGAAGCAGGGTATGGATAGTCACGGTTTTGGTATGGCTTCTGTCCGTTTTATTTGTGGAACACAAGATAGCCATAAACAACTCGAAAAGAAATTGGCTGATTTTTTAGGTATGGAGGACGCCATACTCTATTCCTCTTGTTTTGATGCGAATGGGGGATTATTTGAAACCTTGCTAGGCCCCGAAGACGCGGTCATTTCAGATGCGTTAAACCATGCTTCCATCATCGATGGAATACGCCTTTGTAAAGCTAAACGGTATCGTTATGCAAATAATGATATGGCAGAACTTAGGGCTTGTCTTGAAGAGGCTAAAGCCGCAGGTGCACGCCACATTTTGATTGCGACGGATGGTGTCTTCTCAATGGATGGTGTTATTGCCAATTTGAAAGCGGTTTGTGACCTAGCAGATGAATTCCAAGCATTAGTGATGGTTGATGATTCTCATGCGGTTGGTTTTGTTGGTAAAAATGGCCGCGGCACCCATGAATATTGTGATGTGATGGGGCGAGTAGACATTATTACAGGAACACTGGGTAAAGCGCTTGGTGGGGCTTCAGGCGGTTATACGGCGGCAAAAAAAGAAGTCGTCGAGTGGTTACGTCAACGCTCTCGTCCTTACTTATTTTCCAACTCATTAGCCCCCGCTATCGTTGCGGCCTCGATTAAAGTCATCGATATGATGAGTGAGGGGGATGCGCTACGTGAGCGGTTATGGCGTAATGCCGCGCTATTTCGTGAAAAGATGTCTGCGGCAGGCTTCACTCTCGCTGGCGCCGATCATGCCATTATTCCCGTTATGTTAGGGGATGCGGCGCTTGCTCAAGTTTTTGCAAATGAATTACTAGAAGAAGGTATTTATGTAACGGGTTTCTTCTACCCTGTTGTTCCTCAAGGACAAGCGCGTATTCGTACACAAATGTCGGCGGCACATACGGAAGAAGATATTTTACGCGTTGTAGACGCATTCACCCGCATAGGCAAAAAACTGAAAGTCATTTCCTAATGATAATAATATAAGGCCGTTCTATGAAAGCACTGTCTAAATTAAAAGCAGAACCAGGTATATGGATGACAGAAGTTCCAAAACCGGAACTAGGGCACAATGATGTGATGATAAAAATCCGTAAAACTGCCATTTGTGGTACGGATGTTCATATCTATAACTGGGATGAATGGTCACAAAAAACCATTCCTGTTCCAATGGTTGTGGGCCATGAATATATTGGGGAAATTGTTGAGATAGGACAGGAAGTCAAAGGCTTTAAAATCGGTGATCGTGTTTCCGGTGAGGGGCATATTACATGCGGTCACTGTCGCAACTGTCGTGGGGGGCGCACGCATTTATGCCGTAACACGATTGGCGTGGGGGTAAATCGCCCCGGCTGTTTTGCACAATACCTTGTGTTGCCTGCATTTAATGCGTTTAAAATCCCCGATAATATTCCAGATGAAATTGCTGCTATCTTTGACCCATTTGGTAACGCGGTTCATACTGCGCTCTCTTTTGATCTTGTTGGTGAAGATGTTTTAGTTTCAGGAGCAGGGCCTATCGGTATTATGGCTGCCGCGGTGTGCCGACATGTGGGGGCTCGTCACGTTGTTATCACTGATATCAATGACTATCGATTAGAGCTAGCCAAAAAAATGGGTGTCACTCGTGCGGTGAATGTGGGGCGTGAAAATCTAAAAGATGTGATGAAAGAGCTTGGCATGCAAGAAGGCTTTGATGTGGCTTTAGAGGTATCTGGCTCGCCTGCGGCTTTTCACTCTATGCTAGACACGATGAACCACGGCGGTCGCATTGCTTTACTGGGGATCCCATCTTCAGAAATGGCGATTGATTGGAGTAAAGTGATCTTTAAAGGCCTATTTATCAAAGGTATTTATGGCCGAGAGATGTTTGAAACTTGGTATAAAATGGCGACTTTGATCCAATCTGGGTTAGATCTTTCACCAATAATCACCCATCAATTTTCTATCGATGATTTCCAAAAGGGCTTTGACGTGATGCGTTCAGGGCAGTCAGGAAAAGTGATACTAAATTGGGATTAGTCGGTAGTATTCCAGTTGCCGAATTTGTGCGGCAACTGGAAAACAGTGTTAGGGTTTTTGTTGTGTAAAGAACGGCTATTTTTGGGCAGATAATAGCGGCCGTAGCGTCTTATCTTGATAAATTGATTCAACCACAAACATCAGAAAATCAATCCCTTCTAGCGACGTATTTTCTGGCACTGTAAACTCACATACCCCGAGCCTAACTGGCTCCAGCGCCGTATCTTTAGGGTTGACTGTAGAAGGCGTGGGCTGTTTGTTCGGCGTTTCAGGCTGCATTTTTAATGGTTTTTGGTCTGTGGGTTGCGAATTTCCTTGTAATAAGGCGCTTACCGAGACAAGTTCTATATCTGCAGGGAGTTGCGGCAAGTATTTCTGCAAAGCACGAACGGTCGAAGGGTGTGGATGACCTATCGCAATCGCATTGCCATGTTTACGTGCATAGGCGACCGCTTTATTAAGTTGAACGCGAGTTTCTTCCTCTGATTGATGGTTATCAAGGAAGATATGGCGGCGTACAACGGGAACACCAAATTCATTTGCGGCTTTTACGGCCTGCGTATTTCCGATGGTCACGCTATCTAAAAAGAAAAAGTTCGCCTTAGACAGTGAGTTCATGACATGGCGCATACCTGAAAGACTAGAGGTCATTTCACTGCCCATATGATTATTCATGCCCTTGGCATAAGGTACTTGGCTAATGGCTCGTTTGATAATACGGTCAATTTCTTCGGCGCTCATGGTTGGTGAAAGGGTGTTTTTTTCGAGTGGTTGCTTGCTAAGGGGTTTCATCGGCATGTGAATGATAACCTCTCGCCCTTGCTGATGGGCTTTATTGGCAACAAGCTGACCATGAGGTGAATCAGGCAAGATAGCAATCGTGATTGGCGTCGGCAGCGCCAATATTTGGTTATCTTCTTTCGTGCGATAGCCAAAGTCATCAATGACTATCGCTAATTTTGCTGCACTAGCCTGAAGGCTCATCATCAAAAGAGATAAACCGATGAGTCGCATAAAAGGCCGGCGTTTTGACATAATTATATTCCTAACTATTTATTTGGCTATCTACCTAGCCAAGGGCGAGGGTTGACCGTTTTACCCTGCCGACGAATTTCGAAGTACAGTGCTGGTCGCTCTTGCCCACCACTACTTCCCACAAGGGCGATAGGTTGCCCAGCGCGAACTTCTTGCCCAACATTGACGAGAGCACTTTGGTTATAGCCATATAAGCTCATATCGCCTTTACCATGTTCAACCACGACGACGAGGCCATAACCTTGTAGCCAGTCAGCAAGTAGTACACGGCCATCGGCAATGGCTTTGACTTGTGTGCCTTCGTTAGCGCCGATAACCATACCTTTCCAGCGTAGCTCACCTGAAATTGCCTCGCCATAATTGTGCAGAGTCTGTCCGCGAACTGGCCATAGTGCTTGCCCCGCAGGGCGGCCTAAGCCGCCGGTACGAGACATGAGTGAACGCTCACTCTCTGAAGGTTTATAAGTCGAGCCTTTTTGTTTGGCTTTACGCTCTTTTTCAGCCACCTCAGCACGAATACGAGCGGCTTCACGCGCTTCACGCTCCGCTCTGGCTTTCGCCTCACGTTCAGCACGCGCGATCTTATCTCGCAACCTAGATTCATTTTGTTTCATGATGGCAAGATTTTTTTGATCTTCTTTAAGCGTACTTTCAAGGGCCGCAAGAGTTTGCTTACGTGCTGCCTGAGCCTTATCGAGTTTACGTTTTTCTTGCTGTTGGCGAGCTAAAGCTGTTTTTTGTTCCGCTTGTTTTTGCTGCTCAAGCTGTTTTTGCTGATTTAGCTCAAGGGTGGTGGCCTCAAGCTGTTTAATATTTTTTTCGCGCGCTTGATTGAGGTAGCTGTAATAGGCGAGGATACGCTCTTCCCGTTGGCCTTCTTCACCTTTTAAAAACAGTGATAGACCTTGGTGCTTACCTAATCGGAAGGCGGCGTCAAGTTGCTCGGCAAGTAACTTTTCGTGCTCGGCTTTTTGCTTTTGCAATCGGTTAATATTGCTGTTTAATGAGGAAATCTCTTTATCTAATTGCTTAAGTTGAGATTGTGTCTCATGTAGCTCACGCCCTGCCGCAGAAATGTTTTTCTCTTGCTGTTGGAGTTGATTCAGCAATGATGCCCGTTTGGCTTGCTGGTTTTTGACGCTTTTTTCTTTTTCAGCGATATTTTGCAGCAAATTTTGGAGCTGATCTTTATTTTCGGTGATCTGATTGGCCGCCAATACCTGATTAGGCACCAGAGAGATTAATCCACAAACGAACAGGGTTGAAGCAATAGCCTGACGAATAGCTGCTCTTTTCATCCGGTTATGTGTATTGGCCATTCTGATAGAAAACCTCGAATAAATGCGATAGCTGATTATTTCATCTGATAGCGTGAGTTACCAGCACCCTATTCTGAATATTGCAACAAATCGCGCCGAACCAAACGCGTTTTATGACCTGATGAAAACTAAATTATCTTGTAATAATTAGCATATCATCATTTGTCATCCTATTGATTGTATAGTGTATCGCGCCATTTTGTAGCATTAAATCAAATATTTTCAGTGCTCGTTAGTGCCTCAGTGTCTTTTTTCACCACACAGAATGCTTGATTTTAACAGTGCAATTTTTTGTCACGCTTTGTGCTTATGGTAAAATGGTTCGTCTATATTGATAAATAAACGCTATTTTGTTGGGATTAGAGACCATTTCTGCGGAGTGTTTCGCAAAAAAAACAATGTAGTTTGCGCTAACTGGCTGTAATTAGCTCAACACAAAGGTATACTCTGAACCCTTTGGTATTCGTTTTTAACTAACGGGAGTGATTGCCCCCCATGATGCAAGAAATCATGCAATTCGTCAGCCGGAACATGTTATTGAGTCTGGTTTGGATCGCACTATTTGTCGCGGTGGTCGTAATGACCTTTAAAGGTTTGTTCTCTAAATCAAAAGTGATCACTCGCGCGCAGGCGATTGCTCTGATTAATAAAGAAGAGGCAGTCGTTGTGGATTTACGTACTCGTGACGACTTCCGCAAAGGGCACATTATTGATTCTATCAACTTAACGCCATCTGAAATTAAAGACAATAATTTAGGTGAGCTAGATAAACACAAACAGAAACCCGTTATTGTGGTCTCTGCAAGTGGTATGGAATCAGGTAAACCGGCTGAGCACCTCGTCCAGCACGGTTTTGAAAAAGTCTTTATCTTAAAAGAAGGGATTGCTGGCTGGTCAGGTGAAAACCTGCCGTTGGCTCGTGGTAAGAAATAATTTATCCGGCGTGTAAATTGTCATATATCCAATGATGCTCATTTGAGACAGGTTAGTTTGAACATCGGCGGGTCTATACAGTCAAATTCATATGGAAGTTAAAAGGTATTAAAACTATGTCAGAACAAAACAACTCAGAAATGGTATTCCAGATCCAACGTATCTATACAAAAGATGTTTCATTTGAAGCACCGAATGCACCACATATTTTCCAGCATGAGTGGCAGCCAGAAATCAAACTGGATTTGGATACTTCTTCTACTCAATTGACTGAAGGTGTTTATGAAGTTGTTTTGCGTGTTACCACAACAGCAAAACTGGGTGAAGAAACTGCATTCCTGTGTGAAGTTCAACAAGCCGGTGTATTCTCAATCGAAGGTATTGAAGGCACGCAAATGGCACATTGCTTAGGTGCATACTGCCCTAACATTCTGTTCCCATATGCACGTGAAGCAATCACTAGCATGGTGAGCCGTGGTACATTCCCTCAACTGAACCTTGCGCCAGTTAACTTTGATGCACTGTTTATGAATTATTTGCAACAGCAGCAAGGTGAATCAGCGCCAGATACAGAAGCTCAACAGGACGCTTAATGAAAACTGCTTCAATGACAGTCATCGGTGCCGGATCTTACGGCACCGCTTTAGCCATTACGTTAGCTCGTAATGGTCATCAGGTTGTGCTGTGGGGGCATGATCCTCAGCATATCCATACATTACAACAAGAACGTAGCAATCAGGCATTTTTGCCTGGCGTTTCTTTCCCTGATAGTTTATCTCTCGAAGCGGACCTCAAACGTGCCGTGGAAGCGAGTCCGAATATCTTGATCGTAGTACCAAGCCACGTATTTGGTGATGTACTCAAGCAAATTCAACCTCATCTCCAAGCCAATTCTCGTGTTATTTGGGCGACTAAAGGCTTAGAAAGAGATACAGGACGCTTATTACAAGATGTGGCACGTGAAGTATTAGGCAATGAAATTCCACTCGCGGTGCTATCTGGCCCTACGTTTGCCAAAGAGCTGGCGGCGGGGATGCCGACGGCAATTTCGGTTGCGGCAACCGACAGCCAATTTGGCGATGAACTGCAACAACTTTTCCATTGCGGTAAGAGTTTCCGTGTGTACAAAAACCCTGATATGGTCGGCGTACAGCTTGGCGGAGCCGTGAAGAACGTCATTGCAATTGGCGCGGGTATTTCTGATGGTATGGGGTTTGGCGCGAATGCGCGTACCGCATTAATTACCCGTGGCCTTGCCGAAATGAGCCGGTTAGGTGCGGCATTAGGTGCTGATCCTGCCACCTTTATGGGTATGGCGGGGTTAGGTGACTTAGTGTTAACCTGTACTGATAACCAATCACGTAACCGCCGTTTTGGTATGATGCTCGGCGATGGGGTGAGTGTCAGTGAAGCCGAAAAAGAGATTGGCCAAGTGGTGGAAGGCTATCGCAATACTAAAGAAGTGAAAGCGCTTGCTGAGCGTACTGGTGTTGAGATGCCTATCACGGAGCAAATTTATCAAATCCTCTATTGCCATAAAAATGTGTTAGAGGCTGCACAGGCTCTATTAGGGCGTGCAACAAAAGATGAAATTGCTTATACGCCGACGTCGAAAGATTAAAGTTAAAAGATAAGTGAGTCATTATGTCGCGAGAAGAATTGGATAGGATCTGGGGGTTTATTAAAGAGGAAGCAAAATCGCTTGCTGATTGTGAACCGCTACTAGCCAGTTTTTTTTAATGCAACACTGCTAAAGCATGACAACTTAGGCAGTGCGCTCAGCTATATGTTAGCAAACAAGCTAAGCTCTCCCATTATGCCTGCGATGGAAGTGAGGGAGATTGTTGAAGAAGCGTATCGTAATGATGAGCAGATGATCTTTTCAGCTGCAATGGATTTATCTGCCGTGCGTCTACGTGACCCCGCGGTAGATAAATACTCTACGCCACTCCTATACCTTAAAGGGTTCCATGCATTGCAAGGTTACCGTATTGGGCATTGGCTATGGAAAGAGGGGCGCCAAGCGCTTGCGGTTTACCTGCAAAATCAAATATCAGTCACTTTTGCAGTGGATATTCACCCTGCTGCTCGTATTGGTTGTGGCATTATGCTGGATCATGCTACGGGCATTGTGATTGGTGAAACTGCCGTTGTTGAGAACGATGTTTCTATTCTTCAATCCGTGACTTTAGGTGGTACAGGCAAAACCTGCGGTGACCGTCACCCTAAAGTACGAGAAGGCGTGATGATCGGCGCTGGCGCGAAGATTCTTGGTAATATTGAGATAGGTCGTGGCGCAAAAATTGGTGCTGGCTCGGTTGTTCTTCACCCTGTTCCCCCTCATACAACCGTCGCGGGTGTACCTGCTCGGGTGGTTGGCAAGCCAAATAGTGATAAACCATCATTTGAGATGGATCAGAACTTTAATGGTTCGATTTATGGTTTTGAAGATGGCGATGGGATTTGAGAAGAGTCATTATTTTATCTGAGCTGAAACTGCTAAAAGATATGGATGAATATACTAGCCATACAGATGAGTTATTTCATGTTACTGTATCACAATTTATTGAACCTTTTAATAATAACGACAAGCAATAATAGTTAAACCCTCATCGTCTATTGAATAAATGAGCCTATTTGTTTCATCTATTCGTCTAGACCAGAAGCCAGCTAAGTTTTCTTTTAGTGGTTCTGGTTTTCCTATCCCATAAAAGGGGGTTCTTTTAGTATCGTCAATGAGCTTATTAATGCGTTTGAGCTTTTTTTGTCTTGGGTTTGCCAGTATAGATAGCCTTCCCATCCTTGGTCAGTTCATATTAAAAATCTACTCATTTATAAGCTCTCTTTTCTTTACTTTTCCGGCTTTAAATTGATCGATTGATTTATTTAAATGTTCGGCATTTGCTGGTGAGCGTAATAAATCGTTTCCATTAGGCTATTGTAATAACTCTAAAGACATAACTACAGCATCCTCTGAGTCACGACGAGTGATGATAGTTGTATCTGCATCATCAACAACGCTATCTAATACCGATTTTAGATTATTTCTAGCATCACTAAATGAAATTGTTTTCATTTTCCTTCCTATACTTGTACTTTATTCTGTATAGGTATAATGGCGTTATAAGGACAGTTCAAGCATGCATGGCTGCTAAATCAGTCGCGTAATAATGCTCCTGCGTAACCCAACTGCCTCCATGCCTCGAACACCACCACTGCAACAGAGTTGGATAGGTTCATACTGCGACTATCTGCCAACATAGGGATACGAATTTTTTGCTCAATTGGCATATTGTCGAGTACGTAAGGGGGTAATCCCCGCGTTTCTGGACCAAACATTAAATAATCATCTTGCCGATAGCTTACATTACTGTGGCTTGGCTTACCTTTGGTGGTTAAAGCAAAAACGCGAGCACCGCTAGCAGATTGGTTATTATCAGGACTTAAGCCTTCGCTATCTAAAAAAGCATAATAGTCATGATGGTGTTTGATATCGGCGAATTCACTGTAATCTAAGCCTGCACGGCGTAGTCGCTTATCATCCCAAGTAAAGCCTAGCGGATGGATAAGGTGCAAGCTAAATCCGGTATTGGCACAAAGGCGAATAATATTGCCCGTATTTGGCGGGATCTCTGGTTCGAATAAAACAATATGTGGCATAACGAATGGTTGTATTAAACAGTCAAGTTAGATGGAACAATGAGGAAGGATTTTACGCGCAAATGGTACAAGTTGCATGTAGTTGTTGAAGCTAAATAAAAAAGCGGGTTCGATAAGGAACCCGCTGTTAAGTGAAGGATCTCAATTAAAGGCTATTGCTGCTTATAGCCGTTAGGGTTTTGAGATTGCCAACGCCAGCTATCATTAACCATATCTTGTACTGAATATTGTGCTTTCCATCCTAAATCATTAAAGGCCTTTTTAGGGCTAGACCAACATTCAGCGATATCGCCAGAGCGGCGCTCAACAATTTTATACGGGATAGGTTTACCTGATGCTTTTTCAAAAGCAGCAATCATCTCTAATACACTCGTTCCTTTACCCGTACCTAGGTTATAGATATGTAGGCCTGCTTGATGGCTGACATTGTTTAATGCTGCAATATGACCGCTAGCTAAATCCATAACATGGATATAATCACGTACGCCAGTACCATCTGGAGTTGGGTAATCAGAGCCAAATACCATGACTTCTTTATGACGACCAACTGCTACTTGAGCGATATAAGGTGTTAGGTTATTTGGAATACCCTGTGGGTCTTCACCAATTAAGCCTGATTGGTGTGCGCCAACGGGATTAAAGTAGCGTAGTAAAGTAACCGACCAATCGTTATGTGCAATATATAGATCAGCAAGAATACGCTCAACCATATATTTACTGGTGCCATATGGGTTGGTAGTACCACCGACTTTAGAGTCTTCGGTTAATGGTACTTCTTCTGGATCACCATACACAGTAGCCGATGAGCTAAAAATTAAGCTTTTGACGCCCGCTTTTTGCATACTGGCAAGTAATACTAACGTGCCATTGACGTTATTATCATAATACTCAATCGGTTTTTGAACGGATTCACCAACCGCTTTTAACCCAGCAAAGTGGATCACCGATGTGATTTGGTGCTCAGCAAAAATCGTATCCAGAATAGCGTTATCACGTACATCACCAGCATAGAAGACAGGTTTGGTACCTGTGATGGTTTCAATGCGGTTGAGTACTTCTGGGTTGGCATTACATAAATTATCTAAAATAATTGGCTGCATGCCTTGTTCAATCATCTGCACACAGGTATGGCTACCAATGTAGCCAAGACCGCCTGTGACTAAGACCTTTGTATGATTCATTTTAAATTCCTGTACGACTAGTACTCATAGACATAGTTATAGTCGTCTGATTTCGCATCGATACCATTGAGGATCACGCCTGTGATTTCGATATCGTTTTGTTTAAAGCGTTTTAGCGATAGCTCAATATCTTTCACCGTATTGACACCATAGTAGGCAATAAGCAGTGAGGTGCCGACGTACTTACCGATAATCGCGGAGTCAGTGATTGCTAAGATTGGGGCGGTATCGATAACCACGATATCATATTGCCCTTTCACCGTGTCGAGCAGGTGTTTAAAACGTTCTCCCATCAGTAACTCAGAAGAGTGAGTGACATTTTTACCACGGCAGATCACATCTAGGTTTTCAATCACACCACGGTGGATGGCCGGTTGCGTAATGTCCTGCTGAGCCAAATATTCGGATAACCCCGCTTTATTGCTTAAACCAAAGGCTTTATGAATACGGCCTTTACGTAAGTCGGTATCAATTAAGAGAACTTTTTTACCCGCATTAGCTAATACAACCGCCATATTAGAGGTAACAAAGCTTTTACCTACGCCCGGTGACGCACTACTGATCATCACCAAGTTATTCCCTTGGTTCATCACCGAGAAGTAAACGCTGGTACGCAGGGAACGGATGGCTTCTACTGCCGTATCGGCTGGGTTTTCCAATGCAAGTGGGCGCTTATTCCCCGCTGCAATTAATTTTTTCTCATGAGTAGAGAATGGAATAGTGGCATAGACGTTAACACCTAATGCATCGATATCTTCAGTACCTTTAATCTTATTATTAAAGAACTCACGGGCGATCACATAAGCGCAACCCACAATAAAACCGAGGATCGTCGCCAGAACCATTATGAGCGCTTTTTTTCGGTGCCACGGCATTAGGTTGGGATTCTGCCGAGTCAATAATGCGTACATCGGCGGTGATCCCGGAGTTTAATACGCTCAGCTCTTGCTGTTTGGCCACTAGCTGATTATAGATAGCTTGCTCGGACTCTACATCACGGGTTAAACGCACTATCTGTTGCTGGGTATTAGGAAGTTTTTGGATATTTTTACTGATTTTCTCTTTTTCACGTAACAGTTGCTGACGCTTATCCAGTAATGATTGGTAAGCAGGGTGGTTACGGGTATAGAGCTGTTGGATCTCTACCTCTTTAAAGGTTAACTCATTGAGTTTCTCTTCGACTTGCAAGGCGCTATCAAGAGCCGATTTAGCCTCTAAGGACAGGTCGATAGATTCATTCTTTTTACGGAAAGCATTTAATTGGTTTTCATAGTTGTCTAATTTAGTTTTTACTTTCGGTAAATATTCATCTAAGAATAATAGCGTATTATTGGTAACCTCTTTTTTGCGCTCGGTATTTTGATCCACATAATTTTGAATAATACTATTCAGAATTTGCACATTTTCTGCTTTATCGGCACCTTTAATAGCAAGATTAATAATACCCGTACCTTTACCGACTTCTGCAATCGTTAAGGTATTACGTAGGTTTTCAATGGTCGAATAACGGGCATCTTTAGATAAGGTAAATTCTTGTCCGACTTCAGCATTGATTGAGGATACCAGCAAGCTGATTTCATCTTGTTTTAGGAGTTCGCCCACTTTGCCTTCAAAGGTTTGGTTATCAATATTAAGGGCATAACGGTTTTCGCCTAAATAGGTCACAATAGCGGGTTCACCAATAAGGTGCTCGGGTACAGAATAGAGGGATATGGCGACAGAAGCTTTGTCTCCCCAAAGCCTATCAAAAAAACCAGCGGGTGTGACTAGGGTATCTAAATTAAGGTCTGCAACCGTTTTGCCGAGTACCATCCGAGACTTAATCACTTCAATCTCAGAATCCACTTGGCTATTATTACTAGATAGTGGCATCATTTCACTCATTTGATCCACAAGAGAAACTTGGCTTGCTTTATCATATTGCAGTGTTGCATTGGCTTGATAGATTGGTGTCGCTAGAAAACTATAAGCGGCACCAATAACAATAAAAAAAGAGGGTAAAAAAGCCGATTTTAAGGTAGCTGGATTTGAGTATCTTAAATAGCGCCAGCAGATCGATTTCGTCAGAGGCAGCGGAGCTGGTTTTTGTCGTGTTCATAATCAATTAACGTTTAAGCCTTCAAATAGTAAAATTAAATTTTCCCTTGCCACTGTATAACGGCTTTTTCCATCAGTTGATAAACATGCTCGAACATTTCATCACTGCGTTTATGCGGATCTGGGATCTCGGTTTTATTTAGCCACTGGCCGAACAGCATGACTTTGCCACGCGTCTCGGGGAATTGTTGATGGATTCTATCAATATGGTCGTTTTCCATCACTAGGATTAAATCTGCTTCTTTACATAATTCACTGGTTAAACGACGTGATTGATGACCATCTAAAGAGAGATTGTGGTTTTGTGCAATACGGATGGCGCTATCATAAGCGGGGCGATCCTCTTTGGCGATAATGCCTGCGGAGTGCACCTTTTTATCGGGGAAATGGGCTTGTAATAAGCGCTCCCCCCGTGGGGGAGCGGCAAATATTCCCCATACAGACAACGAGAATATTTTTAAACATATGGATTACCAGTCATGAATACGTTTAGTACCTTCGGTTAACTGATTATAAGTCGCGATGGTTGGTAGCAATTGGGTGATTAGACGGTTCCAACGCACAACAGGGGCTGCAGTGACATAAACTAAGTCATAAGGTTGCAGTTTAAATTCCGTTCCCATCACCATGGCAGTGGCATCGGATAAATCTAACTGATAAACCGCCGCCATTTTTTTCGGCAGTAGGGCATCCAGCTCTTTATCCCCCGAGGTTTGGTTTTTAATTGGACGGATGACAAATACGCCGGTTGCATTAGCGGTGGTTTGATCTGTACCGCCTGCTTTACTCAATGCTTCGGTGATACTCATGCCAGCACGGTCAATGGTTAGGGTGTTTGGCTGACCCACTTCGCCCATCACAAACACTTTTTGCCCGTCATTACGTGGTACATATAGTACATCACCCGGTAGCATCAGATGGTTTTGCGTTAGGTCGCCATACTGAACTAATGCTTGCAGTGAGATTTTTATCTCTTTGCCATTTCGGGTGAGTACGACATTGTCCCAATCGGCTTTTTCAGTCAGGCCGCCTGCATTATTAAAGGCCTCTAAAACCGTTAGCGGTACGTTAGTAATCGGCAGTGTACCGGGTTTAGCCACTTCACCTGAAACATACATTTTCTGTGAGCGGAAGGCAGCAATGCTGACATCCACTTGTGGTGATTCGATATAAGTCGATAGACGGTTACTCACTAGATTACGGATTTCAGTGACCGTTTTGCCTATGACTTTCACTTTACCGATATACGGATAGTAGATGGTACCATCGGAATGCACCCAGTTACCGGAGTCCGCGGCGCTACGGTAAGAGCCGGCAGGAATGGTTAACTCAGGGTGATCCCATACTGTAATGGTTAATACATCACCCACACCAACACGGTATTCATAGGTTGCCAGTTGCTTCTCTAGGGTTGGGTTGGGTTTTGCGATAACCTGTGGGGTATACATCTCATCTAATAGTTTTGGCGAGATCGGGTAGATATCGACAAATTTAGAAATATCACGATCGCCAGTGTCGACGACATTTTTGCCCGAGGTAGACATATAGACACCAGGGGTAACAGTACAGCCAGTTAGGAGAATACTAACAGCGACTAAGGTAAGTGGGAGACGCTTACTAAGCACAAGACCATCCTATGTAAAAATGTTTAGATAAGGTATAAGTGATGAGGAAGCATCATTCCCACTTATACGTGTTTCATGTAAGTTATAAATTAGTTTATAGCGGCTAGCATTTTTTGGCAAAAGTACGTGAATAAATTTTATCTATTTATTAATCGTTACCAAAAAGATCTCGAGTATACACTTTATCCGCCACATCTTCGATTTCAGGCACCATACGGTTGGCTAAAATGATGTCGCTGTCCGCTTTAAAGGCCTCAAGGTCACGGTAGACTTTCGAGCGGAAGAACTCATCTTCTTTTAGCACTGGCTCATACACAATCACTTCGATACCTTTGGCCTTAATACGTTTCATCACGCCCTGCACCGCAGAAGCACGGAAATTATCAGAGCCTGCCTTCATCACCAAACGGTATACCCCCACTTTACGTGGTGCTTTGGCAATAAGGGCATCGGAAATAAAGTCTTTACGTGTGCGGTTAGACTCCACAATGGCGTTAATCAGGTTATTCGGCACATCATCGTAGTTTGCTAACAACTGTTTGGTGTCTTTAGGGAGACAATACCCGCCGTAACCGAAAGAGGGGTTGTTGTAGTGGCTACCGATACGCGGGTCTAATGACACCCCTTCAATGATTTGTCGTGCGTTCAAACCGCGGCTTTCTGCATAGGTATCTAATTCATTGAAATAGGCGACACGCATAGCCAAGTAGGTGTTTGCAAACAGTTTAATCGCTTCGGCTTCTGTGCTGTCAGTAAACAGTACCGGAACGTCTTTCTTGATGGCCCCTTCCAGCAGCAAGTTAGCAAAAATCGCTGCCCGCTCAGAGCGCTCCCCTACCACAATACGGGAAGGGTGCAGGTTATCCCAAAGTGCACGGCCTTCGCGTAAAAACTCAGGCGAGAAAATCACATTGGTGTAGCCAAACTCTTCACGTAAGCGCTCAGTAAAGCCAACCGGAATGGTGGATTTCACAATGATAGTGGCGGCAGGATTGATTTTCTGCACGTCGTGAATGACCGATTCCACTGACTTGGTATTAAAGTAGTTGGTTTTAGGGTCATAGTCAGTGGGGGTCGCCACAATCACATATTGTGCGCCAGTATAGGCTTCGACAATATCTTGTGTCGCTCGGAAATTGAGTGTTTTTTCGCGTAGAAATTGCTCGATTTCGGTATCGATAATTGGCGACTGTTTGTTGTTAAGCATCGCCACTTTTTCGGCAATGATATCGACTGCCACCACTTCGTGGTGTTGTGACAGTAACATGGCATTGGACAGACCCACATAGCCTGTACCTGCAATTGCGATTTTCATTTTTAATCCTGAAAATATTTGAATAAAGTTATAAAAAGTATTATGACGAAGAGATATTGTTTGTCTGTTTAATTGATTAAACAATCATTTATTGCAACTAAATAACGATTAATAATTATTTGCTCATTAAATTCATTAGCCATTTTTGTACGACTTTTTAGCCCCATTTGTAAACGTTGTTCATGAGACATTTGAATCATTAACTCCATAGCAGAAATCAAACTTTCAGTAGATCGAGGTTCACATAAGAATCCATTAATACCGTGCTCAACAGTTTCTCTACATCCGATATTGTCGGTGGTAATGATTGGTTTTCCCATTGCGCCTGATTCAAGCAATGATTTAGGAACTCCCTCGCGATAATAAGATGGCAAAACCATACAATCTACTTTTGCAATTTCTTTTTCAACGGAGTCTGAAACACCTAGATATATAACGATACCTTCATTTATCCAAGATTGCATTTCTGACTTACTAACTGCTGAAGGATTATTAACACCTAAAAATCCAAGTAACCGAAATTCTACTTTTTGACCATATTTTTGTTTTAACTTTCTTGCCGCTTCAACATAATGTCCTACACCTTTGTCGTAAAGCATTCTAGCAATTAATAAGAATCGAATAATGCCATCATCAGGAGCTTGAGATACTTTAAAGCGTTCTAGATCAACTCCAGATCCAGGTAACCTTTCGGTAATATCTTTTGAGGCAAATTTACTTTTAAGAAAAAGAGCCCTGTCATCCTCATTTTGAAAAAAAATTTTAGACGCTTTTTTTTGACTTATTTTATACAGCATACGTGCAATTTTTGAGGATAAACTTTCATCAATAAATAATGTACCTAAACCAGCAATATTATTTATTGTTTTTATATTAAGTAATGAAGCTGCGAGAGTTCCATAAATATTATTTTTGGGGGTGAAATTTAAAACACATTTTATTGAGTATTTTTTAAAAATTCTGTAGAAATTGAGTAGTGTAAAAAGATCTTTTAAAGGGTTTTTTCCTCCTTGATCTATAGGCAAATCTACAAATAAACAACCTAAATTTTCTAATCGTACAGAATAGTCGTCTTTTGGTGCTATTGCTAATACTTTATATCCAGAGTTAATGAGGCTTTTTATAGTGTTTTGCCTAAAATTATATAAGTACCAACTTGTATTAGCTGTTATGGCAATCATCAAAATAAAATCCTATATTTTATAATATTCTCGGTACCATTTAACTAAGTTAGCGATACCTTCTTTTATTCCAACTTTCGGCTTATAGCTTGTGGCATTAAATAAATCTTGGGTGTCAGAATAAGTTTTATATACATCTCCAGGTTGCATTTCACGAAAATTCTTTTTAGCTTCGATACCTAATTCATCTTCTAGTATTTTGATAAAGTCCATAAGATTAACTGGTGAGCCATATCCTATATTATATACTCTATAAGGTGCGGAGCTTGTTGCTGGAGATCCTAATTCTACTGTCCAGTCATCATTTCTTTTGGGAATAATACTCGAAACACGAATAACACCTTCAACGATATCATCAATATAAGTGAAATCACGCCACATATCACCATTATTATTTATATCAATAACTTCACCATTGATAATTTTTTTTGTAAAAATAAATGGAGCCATATCAGGGCGTCCCCAGGGGCCATATACAGTAAAAAAATCGCAATCCGGTTGTAGGAATATTATATAGATGGGAATAAGAATGAGCCATTAACTCATTACATTTTTTTGGTAGCTGCATATAAAGATACGGGATGATCTACAGTATCAGAGGTGGAAAAACGGAATTTTATTATTAAGGCCATAAACGGAACTAGAAGATGCATAAATTAAAATGTTCTATATTATGCTGTCTGCAGCATTCAAGAATATTTAAAAAACCAACTAGATTACTATCCGCATAAGCATTTGGGTTTTCTAATGAATATCTAACTCCTGCTTGAGCTGCTAGATGGATTACTCGGTCAAATTTGTTTTCACAGAATAAATTTAGCATACTTTCTTTACATGAAATATCAAGCTGAAGGAATTTAAACTGATTAAACTTACTATTTAGTTTTAGACGTGATTTTTTTAAATTTATATCGTAGTAATCATTAATTGAATCTAATCCAATGACAGAATGACCTTGTATTAATAACTCATAACAAACTTTTGCACCGATAAATCCAGCTGCACCTGTAACTAAAAAATTCATTTTACACCTCTAAATGGATTTTAAACAACTTATGAACTTACTAACAAAAATATCTTTTGAGAATTTTTTTTGAATATACTGTTTCCTAATATTTATATTGTCTTCAGAATTAATTAACTCTATATTATCTATTGTTATTTTAATTCTTTCTGCCAGTTCTTTGGGGTCATATTTTTTTAAAATTGAACCAAGTGTATTATTTGTTATAATCTCATTGATGCCATCTACATTGGTAGACACACAGTATAACCCATAAGATAAAGCTTCGAGAATAACCCTAGGTAAGCCTTCTTGATATGATGTTAAAATTACAAAATCAGACTTTAAATAAAATGGTTCTAAATCATGCTGATGTCCCCAAAATTTAAATGAATTAGTTAGATTTAGTTTAGTTATCTTTTCTTTTATTTCAGTCAAATAGCTAGTATCATCATCCTTGCAGCAACCAATAACATTAATAATTACTCTATCTCTTATCTCAGTAGAAAGTAATGATATACTGTTAATTAATAGCTCTATATTTTTTCTTCTAGATATAACGCCGATAAAAGAAATAGTTATGCTATTTTTATCGGTACAGTAACTATTTTTTTTTAGCAGTGGTATATCAAAACCAGTATATATAGTTTCAATCTTATTACCATATTTTCGAATTTCTTGGCTAGTGAATAAACTATAACAAGAATCAGATACTAGAACTATTTTTCTTGATAATTTGATTGCAATTTTAGTTATAATTTTTACTCTATCATTAATTCTAACATACCAGATAATTTTATCTTTGTTAAGCAAGAGTATTGGTAGATAAAGCAAAAAACATCTAATGTCATTAATACAAAAGTAATTGGCTAAAAATAATCTCTTTTTCTTTCCCAAAGTAATGGAAAGCCAAAATTTTAATAAGTATATGAAATATAGAAATGGTGAAAAAAGATTTTTTTTAATAGAGCTTCTTCGTTTCATCAAATGTTGTGGGATATCAGAAGACTTGCAGTTAATGTTATTTTTATTTGCTAGCTCAATAAGTTTACCATTTTTTGATGTAATTATAGTTACATTATAATTTTTTTCTTGTAGTAGAGATGCCAGTACTAGCATACTTTTAGGTGCACCACCCGATGCGTCAGAATAAGAATCAAAGAATATTATTTTATTTTTCATAAATATCAATTAGTTCACTAGATTTTTTTTGAATAAAAAGTTTATTTGGAGGGATGTCTTGATAAACAATAGAACCTGCAGAAATTATTGCACCAGAACCAATAGTCACACCTTTAAGAATTGTTACATTTGAACCGATCCATACATTATTACCAATGTTAATTTCTTTGCATATAAATGTTGTACGAATCTTTGTTAAGCCAGCTTTATAGTCATGGTCATGATCATAAACTTTAACATTTTCACCAAATATTACATTATTACCAATTGTTATTTTTTTCTTACAGTTAATGCTTGTATTTCTATTAATAAATACATTGTTTCCTATCGTTAACAGACCAGAGTCTATATTTAAGAATAAACCTGATCTTGCAGAAAAACCATTTTTTATATGAATTTTTCCAGACTTTATAAAAACAGCTCCGATAAATTTTGAATGAAATGGATTGATTTTTATTTTATTTATATAAATCAAAGAGTAAAAAAAAGTACATAATAGGCTATATAATGCTCTAATTATTTTTATAAAGTACATTATTTATTTTTTCCTTCATCTTAATATAAGTATTTTTTTTAAAAGGTAGTAATGACAACAAAAATAAGATATAACCATGTTTTGATGACGGAGATATTCGTATTATTTTTATTGACCAGTAGAGTGAATTTAGTAATGACTTGCCTAAATAGGATTTAACTATGATAGAATAAATTTTAATATCTAAGTGATTTTTAAAAGTTAATAACTCTGGGGAAATTTGGGATACGTTATTATTGAATCTAGCAAGGGATAGCAAAAGGTCTTTCTTTATATCACGATTTCTCCCACTGTTTTTATGAAATCTAACTGAAAATAATGGTTTGTTAATATAAGTTAAAATTCCTTTTTCTGAAAGTAATTTCAATATAAAAAAGTTATCTTCTTTATATCTTAAATTATTATCAAAACCACCACTGTCAATAAATAATTGTTTGGGCACTAATATACTTGGTGTTATCATTGATACTTCACCTAGGTAAAACATTTTTTTCATTAAATCAAGACTTGTACTACTATCTATATTATTAGAATGTTTTTTTTATAAGAGAATTATTTGCATCTATAAGAATACAATCACTGAGGCAAAAATTCTTTTTATTGTTTAGATCTAAAGCGTCTAGTTGAGTTTGAATTTTATCAGGATGCCATTCATCATCAGCATCTAAGAAGGCAATATAATCCCCTTTGGCATATTTAACACCATTATTTCTAGCTAGAGATGGTCCCGAATTTTCTTGATTGATGATTAATATTGGGAGTGATATTTTTATATTTTTTATAACATTCACACTATTATCAGTAGAACCATCATCTACAATAATAATTTCTATATTTTTAAATGTTTGATTATCTATACTTTGGATTGCCTTAGCTATCCAATTTTCAGAATTGTAACAAGGTATTACTACCGAGACTAATAAATGGTTATATAACATGATTTTTTTTCTTTAAATATAAAATAAATAAACTAAGAGTAATAAGATATACTAACGGTAGTAAAATTAATCTATACTTATTACTGATTTCATTAAACAATATAGGATAGGATATTAATAATAAGTTAAGGGGGATGTTTTTTATTATTGATATATTTTCATCACTACTTTTATTAATAAAATATATCCTTGTGCAGTGTAGAACTAGTAATGATATTAAAGTAGATATAATACATCCCCAAATATTATAAATAGGAATCAATATTAAATTTCCAATGAGGTTTATCACTGCAGCAAGAAGTGTACTATAAAATGCATATTTTGCATGCTTATTTTTAATAAATACACCACCTAGTAAGGAAGAAATAATAGAGTAAAAAGCACCAATTATTAAGAATGGAATATAAATTAGAGAGTCCACATATCTAGAATCAAATATATATGGGAATATGTAATTGATAATTGGAATTGAAAATAAAACACATAAGTACAAGGATATATAATTTATAGACCAAATTGATGTAGAATTATTCCTCATGATCAATATATGCCATATCTGGAGAAAAATTCTATTTAATGCTGTCAACAATGATGGAAATTTAGTTGCTATGCTGTATATAGCAACAGAGGTTATTCCGCTAAATATTCCAAGCATAAACTTATCAGATGTATTAATAACCCACCATAAAATTGTATTTGGCATTAAAAATAAAGAATATGAAATTTCACTTTTCTTAAAGAAGATAAGCTTTTTATTAAAAATAATATAACTGTATATTCTATATTTAAAGAAAAGTATTATAAAACAGGCTGTAGTTGCAATTGAAAGTATTGATATGATTTCCTCTAAATTTATTGTTTTGTATTTCAAAATATAGAAGTAATATAATGCTAACGTAATGATATTTTTGAAAAACTCTATTAAAGTCATAGATAGTATTTTTTCATTTGCTTTTTCTAGCTGTTTTATTAATTCAATAAGGAAATTTAAGTAAATATTAATTACTAATAAAGTTGAAACATAATTATTAAAATAGAGTTGCGAAATATAGTAAATAATAGGTGTTAATATTATGAATATCAATGAACCATTAAAAAATAATCTTGAAAAAATAATACGCTGTGCTTTTTTTTGTTTCCGATAACAAAATCTAAATACAGCATCAATAACACCACCAGTCATCAATGGAAATAATAATATAATAGTAGTAAGTAGTAATTCATATTCTCCATATATATCGATAGATGTATTTTTAGATATTATAATTACATTTAAAATGAGAATTATTTTGCTAAAAATACCCAAGAGTACAGAGGTGATTATAATTTTTTTCATCGTAAAGTTAATTTATTTGATTAATTATTTTACTTTCTAATTTTGAAATTTCATTAATTATTTTCTCTTTGGAGGTATTGTTATTTAAAATTTTTGAATATTCATTTTTTATTAAATTATTAATTTTATAAGGTTCTTTCCAGAGTGAATCTGAAGAGCTTTCAATTATATTGGTATCAATATTTAATTCACCAATAACGCCTTTAAACTTTACACTATATGAAAGAGCTATCGCAGGTATTCCTGTTTGTAATGCAGATACACAAGCATGCATTCTACCGGAAATAACAAATTTAGAATTAGCGATTATTTCTCTAGCTAAGACTGGCTGGATTATTTCAGTTATTTTTAGTATAAGATTAGTATCTAGTGGTTTAAGACGTGAGTAAATATCTTCTATAATTGGTGCATCTGAAGATGTATCACTGAGTACATGAGCAAGTAAGATAATATTAAATTTTTTATCGTATAAGTCATTTATAACTGAAACCCAAGCATTAATATAATCTTCTTTACTAGTAGTATATGCTTTCCACAAGCCAGAAGGAACAACGACTATGTAATTATTTAAATTATTTGTTAATTTTTTAGCTTGTTCCTTTATAAACTCTTCATTCTGATTTGGAAGAGTTAGGTATGCTAAATCAGCGGATTCATCAACATTTTTTAAATTAAGTGTGTTCTTTAAATAATCGAAATTTGTTTTATCTCGAGTATATATTTTCACATCTTTAAGTGTTGATTTAACTAGAGTTTTTCTCCAGCTTGTGAATGGCCCCATAGTTTGTCCTATAAGTGAAACATCTATCAGATTTCTTTTTAAGCTATTTATTTTTAATAATTCAATTACTAAAGCTTTTATTGAATAGTACTCAGAAAAATCATCTCCACCTAATTGAATAACTTTATCTACATTTAATTTCTTAATAATTTTTCCGAAATTAATAGAATAATTAAAATATTTAAATGTTTTAATAAGCTTATTGCTATTTGAACACTCAGGCCTAAGTTTGATACCTAATTCTTTGAAACTAGTTATATTGCTATAATTAGATGCTGTTTTTATCCTTTCTAATCCATCATCTTCTATATTGTCAACTATAAAGCTTATATTGGGATCGTTTTTCTGCATGTAATAAATACAATTTGCCACCATCATAAGTGAACCATAATTTTTAGAATTACTTGCTCTCATTATTAAGATTTTCATTTTTATTCCTATTTTTTATTAATCGTAATGCAATATATGGTAGCGATATAGCATTTGCATATCTATACATTGAATGTGTACAAGTAAGAACTATTACGCTAATTAAATAAAACCAATCAATATATATTAGTGAATGTTTTTTTCTGAAGTGATATAGACATAAAGCTAAACTTATAATATTAATTAACACTAAAAGAGTTGCAATTCCAAAACTATTAGTAAATATATTAAAGGAGCTATTGAAATTTTGAAGTATAGTATCTATGTATTCTTTTGATATGATAAAATCAAGTCCTTCTTTATTTGCAGCAGAAATAGCTTCAGGATCATATTCTTTTGCAGATGCTCCATTTCGACGAGATACAAAGCTTAATTTTATTGCTATTGATAAAGGAAGTTTTAAGAATAATACTATCAGTAATAAAATAGATATGATGAACGAATAGAGGAACAATTTGTTTTTATGATTCAAAAAATAAACAATATAAGATAGCAGTACTAGAAATATATTTTCTGGCCTAGCGAGTATTAAAATTGTGCAACCTAAGAAAATATAGAGCTTATTTCTAATAGATATTCCATATAATAAAAATAATAAACCGGAAATGCTATATGCTTCTTTTAAAATAAAAAAACACCAATAGCTACCGATCGAAAAAAGAATTACACCAAAAACACAGCTTGTATCAATTTTACTATATTTATTATATATAATTATAAGTGGTATAGTATAGATAAGAATATTTGTTAATTTAAAATACCAGGGGCCAAATTGTTCATATAATGTGTTTACATAGAAGGCATATATTTTAAGGCTTCTATTGTTAATATATGTTTCTTCATCAGGAAATAAAGGTAAGTAAGTGCCACCAAGTTTATTGATATGAAAGTAACCTAACATTAAAATGAAGTAAAAAATATAAATTGAAAATACTAATATTATAGATGCTTTGCTTCTAGCTAAAAGTAGGCATAGTATAAATGATAAAAATGTTAACGTTATTTCTAGCATTTTAATTATGAATTTTTAGTGTGTTAATAATAGATTTCCTAGGCGAATGGCATACTTCTGTATCTTGTTCATAATAACCTAGGGAAATATATACTGTGGGGATTTCGTAAGGAGGAATGTTTAATATTTTTTGTATTTTATAATTACTATCTTTTTCTTCGCACCAGTTAAGAAAGCAACTTGCTATATTATTAGAGTGTAAGCTATTTACTAAGTTCATGCTAAATAGTCCACTATCGAACCATAATTGATTTCGTTCTTTAGGGCTTAAACATGAGTTAATACAACCTGTTATAATAATTAAATTCTGTACTGCGTTTCCAAAGCCAGTGTTTCCATTTTGCAGAGATAGTAATTTGTTGATAATATTTTTATTTTGAATAAGGTGAACACGCCATGATTGTCTATTGCATACAGATGGTGTTAAAGTAGCTAGCTCTACGCTGGCAGAGATAGCTCCAATATCCACTAGCTTATTCTGGTAGTAGCGTACACTTTTTCTTGTTTTTAATACTTCTGCATATGAAGAACGGCATTTATCCGTTATTGACGGGTTTATTATGAGTGGTGAAGAAAGGGGAGTAATCTTAACTTCATTTTTATTTATAAATTCTTTTATATAATCAAGTTGTGGAGCATTATTGTGAGCATTTAGGTAATGTGTTAATACATTAATTACATTACTAATTTCTTCATTATGTGGAGATTTACTTATTAGTAACTGTGTGTTAAGAATAATGTTATATATTACTTTTTTTTCCAAAAAAATCTTTTCTTGGTTTTAGGGTTAGGCCTTTTTCAATTTTATGATAGTCTTTCCTTAATTTATATATTAAGGATTCTAAATCTGAATTACCAGTGTTTTTTATATATACACTAAAGTCATTGAAAAACACATTAAGGCATTTAATGTTATACTTTATTTTTTTGAGGAATTTTTTCATTTTATAGATTAATACCTGTCTCTTGATTATTTTTACAGCTTTTCGGCCACTTTAGATTTTAATGACTAACTAATTTTGAATCAAAGTATTAGCAATTATGCTTGTTGTTTACGTATTAGTTAAAAAGAAAGATGTGACAAATATCTTTGATGTCAATAAGAACTATTTCCTGTATTTTCTTAGTATAGTGAAAATAGGGCTATGAATTAAATTGAGTAATTTTACAATTTCAGAAGAGAAAAATTTGTACTTATATTACTTAAAAATAGTTTTTCTTTGTATAAGAGTTTTCTTTATCCAATGATTTTTTATAAGACCATACTTATCATTTAAGGTATATTTAATAATTAAACTTACAATATATTTTTTAAATATTTTACTTTCAAGTTTTGCTATTTTTAATTATGTCTATTTTTATTGAATTTACTCAGTACTAATTTATGAGAAATGTATCTTAATTACATCTTAATTGTGATAGCGGCTGAGTCACAAATATCAGCTTGAACAAAGGTGTATCTAGGATCTTCACAAATAGATGTGAGTGACTCTAAGTTTCCCGCATAAGTTAATTTATCAACATTAATAACGGTATCATTGGTGTTATTAATAATATGGCGAATAACTGCGGAACCAATAAAGCCTGCACCACCAGTAACTAATATTTTCACTGAAAACCTTGGTATTTAATAATTTATTAAGTAAGAATAAATTTAGCTATGGTATAAATGTTTACTGCAATATTTGATCAGCCATAGCTACCGCACTGGGTTGTCGGGTCCCAGAGCACCATCGAATTCTACATTCGTGCTTATTAATTGAAAACATTACGTTTTTACGTAGTTGCTCAATTGATAAGCACGTCTTATCATTCATCGCCCTTCAAAAGGGCATGCATTTTCGCTGACTCGGTCAAGCGAAAGCGCCTAATAATATCACTAAATATAGTTGCTGACTATCGGTGTGATTGTCTTAGAGAATAGTCTTATTATTTTGCTAACTCTCTAACCTATTGTAAAGAATAGATTTATATTCTTTGGGATTCCTTTGCTGACCGTAGGCAATATTTTATCTGCTATCTTAGGAAATAACCTTATTTTTTATGGATGTATTTTATTCATTCGATTGAGATATATTTCTATACCCGAATATCGAGTTAAGATAAGTGAAATAATTTAGAAATATATCATTTTTATTTTTTGGTTATGCTAATACGCCTTAGTGACGTTAAATTAATAAAGAGCAATAATTAATTTTATTATTTTATTAAATGAATAAAAAAGCATCAGAAATAAACCTTTCTGATAATTATAGTGTGATTTCTAAATAAGTCGAATTTCGACTAGAAATAAAAAACTAGCCGCGAATAATTCAGCGGCTAGTTTTATCATGGATATAACACTTTTATTAATGGCGATTGATTACCATTCGAACGGTACGGTTACCATGACGGAAGCACCAATATCATCACTGGTGTCGTAATCTGTTTTCGATACCCAGACTTTTGCATCGGTGCTGACCATGTTATCAAAGTTATGCCACCAACCTAAATCGACACCCTTGATTGTTTCTGATTTAGGGTAGATTTTGTTTTGTGGATAACTTTCTTTATTGACCTTGGCATAGACTAAACGTGTACTAACACGGTTATCATCGTCAAGGGTATATTCCACTTTGGCTGATAACATACGCCCATCACCACCCATGGCATGACCCAAAGGTGCACCTTGTTGGTAATAGCCATCTTTATAGATAAAAGTGACGATACATCACGCCGTTTTTGTTCCATTCGGTATGGGTATTAGAACCTTCAATATACCAGCTTAAAGGCTGACCCCATGCAGTATGGTAGCCTTCAATACCCCCCCATAAAAGCATTTTTCGATGGGAACATACCGGCTTCATCTTCACCGATCATTTGGCCGTAAACACTGACAGGTAAACCAATCAGCGGGTAGAGTTTGATTTTAGCGTCAAGCCCTGCAAGCTGGTTACCGGGGTCATCATTTTGATCACCCGTGTTATCTTTACCGGCCATCGCATTCCAGAAAGAATTCCAGTTGTTAGGGCGACCTTCACCTCCCCACATGACTACGCGTGAACCCCCTAACTCAAAGAAATCCGTTGGGTTCATGGTCATACGTAAACCAATGAGCTTGGTATGGGGTTGTGAGGAGTACTGCTTAATTTGACCTGCTGTAAGCTGATATTGCCATGAGCCAATCCATGATAACCAAGGGGTTTCAAAAGGACTTTGGTCTGCACGCTGTATCAGGAAACCTGTGACAGGACGTGCTGCATCAGTACGGATCAAGCTACCATCATGGCCTGGCCCCCACCATTGAGGGATCTCACCAAAGCTAACCCATTGGTTCCAAATTTTCACACCACCGTAAGAACCATTAAGGTTATAGTCAGAGCCATTTTCAACACGTAACGCTCGCTCAGCATTCGCTTTTAAATTTAAATCGACATCATCGGTGCTGTAATTACCTTCAACGGTATAACGGAAATCACTGTATTCGCTTTGTGCGAACCCCTGTGGCATGGATGGCTTACTCGTTGACAGGTAGGTTTGTAATTGGAGGTTATTTTTAGTGCGACTGAGTTGTTGCTTAATACGCTGCACAATCGCTTCTTGTTCACTATTGGTGATATTTGCATTATTAAGTGAGCGGGTAATTTCTTCTGAAGATAGGGGCCATGTAGAAAGGCTGATTTGAATAACATTACGTTCTGATAACCATGCAAGGTCGTTTCGTAAGTTATTATCCGGTAGAACGAGACCCCCAGCAAGAGTATTGCCACTCATTACGCCCAATACCGTTAAAATGGCCAACTTGGTAAGCTTGATTTTTTTCATTGATGAATCCGTTGAGTTGAGTCGTCTAATTTTTTGTGTTTTAGCGCGAAAATAGGCGCAAAAGTAATAAGTAAATTCCGAACACGAGTAAAGTACGATATCGCCCACAATTATCTTACTGTTCTATTTGACGTATTAGTTAGGCATGTGTGCGGTGTTTTTTTTATATAATAGGCAAACTCTGAATAAATAAAAAGCAGATTATAGGCGCATGCGGTAAATTGCCTTTTTATGATGATATATCACAACATAATTAAAACAGTAGGCTAGAGGAACTATTTGTCTTATTTGGTGATACTGACTGTCTTAAAATGATTGAATAGCAAATTGATTAAACGGATTTTAATTAGGTGAAATTACTTATATTGGCGTGGGAATAAAATTGGCGCCTTAATCAAATGAATATTAAGGCGCCGAGAGTTAATTGGGATTATCGACCATGCTCGGGTAACCAAATTTGCAAACGGAGGCCACCAAGTGGGCTATCGTCTGCTTTTACCCAGCCTTTATGCTGTGAGATTGCGGTTTCAACAATCGCAAGGCCTAGGCCAGTTCCGCCAGTCTCCCTATCGCGTGCTTCATCTGTACGGTAGAAAGGGCGGAAAATGTGTTCGCGATCAGCGGGGCTAACTCCTGGGCCATCATCATCGACAGTGATTAAGATGCCGTTGTTTTCCTCTTTAAAATTGACCGCAATGTGGGTATTTGAGTAGCGAAGGGCATTGCGAACGATATTTTCAAATGCACTGCCTATCGCCGATGGATTGCAATAAATCGGCCATGGACCTGGCGGGGCGGTGACATCTAACGTTTTATTCATCTGCTCTGCTTCAAAGCGAGCATCTTCTAGAATATCGCCCCATAATTCATCGGCTTTAATATTCTCCCTTAAGATCTCATTTTTGTGCTGGCTACGTGATAGCACGAGTAAGTCATTGATCATACTATCTAGGCGATGCGTTTCGGTTTCGATACGTTCTAGCTCTTTACTTTCACCATGGCGGCGGCGTAAGAGTGCCGTTGCCAGTTGTAAGCGTGTGAGTGGCGTCCGTAGTTCGTGCGAGATATCAGAAATCAGTCGTTGTTGGGCAGTGACCATGCCATCAAGCGCGCTAATCATCTGGTTAAAACTGTTACCGGCAGAAAGAAACTCTTGCGGCCCCGATTCAAGTTCAGGGTGTGGTCGTAAATTGCCTTTTGCAACATCGTCTGCCGCCATTTTTAATTTACGGGCAGGGCGTGCCAAGCTCCATGATAACCAAAGTAATAATGGGGCGCTAATCAGCATAGTGGCAATTAATAACAAGAATGGCCGGTCAAACAATAAGTTAATAAAGTCTGATTGTGGGCTATTGGCTGGGCGAACTAAATAGAGTTGGTAATGGTCTTCACCGTCGCGAATGGAAAAAGGCCCAAGAATTTCCGCGCGACCATATTTTTTCTTTTTCGGGTGATCGGCATTGTCGGATTGCCCGATAAAGTTACGGATCACTTGCATTTCACTGGGCATCGCCCCGATAACACGTCCTTCACTGGTCACAATGATCAGACGTTGCCCCGGAGGCGCCCATTTTTTGATGGAATTAGAAATCCGCCTCCACCAAAGAAGGTCATTCATCGGCGCCTGTGCAAGTTCGGCTTCGATGTGTTGTTCAAGCATTTCCCCTTGGCGCTGCTCACTTTCCAGAAGGGAAGTGAGCTGCCGAGAGTCTAGCTTGGGTACCATCAGCACTAGCATTAACACTAGTGCGAGGGTAAACCAGAAAATTGCAAATATTCTTGCGGTTAAGCTATTTATCATGTTGCTGAAACCATCAAGTATCCACGACCACGTAAAGTTTTAAACCACGGTTGACCATCTGTACGCTCTGGCAATTTTACGGCGTAAGTTAGAAATGTGCATATCGATAGCACGGTCAAATGGCGTTAAGCGTTTCCCAAGAACTTCTTGGCTTAGATGTTCTCTTGAAACGACTTGACCGAGGTGCTGAGCTAATAAATAGAGTAGCGTGAACTCAGTACCTGTTAGGTCTAGAATTTCGTTATCAAAGCTGGCCTCTTGGCGACCAGGGTTTAATTGTAGCTTATCAACTTGCAGAACAGGCGTATTGCTATTGTCGCCCTGATTCTGTTCGCTCCAATTAGAACGGCGCAATAGTGCACGGATACGGGCAACGAGTTCGCGGTCATTGAAAGGTTTAGGAAGATAGTCATCTGCACCTAACTCAAGGCCTAACACTTTGTCTAGCTCACTACCGCGAGCGGTTAACATAATGACAGGAGTTTGGTGGATTTGACGCAACTCTTTTAATGTCTCAATACCATTTTTTCTTTGGCATCATGACATCAAGTAATAACAGATCAATGGACGAGTCCAGTTGTTGTAAAGCCTGTTCACCATCATAGGCGATGACAACGTTGAAACCTTCCATTTCGAGCAGTTCTTTTAAGAGCGACGTGAGTTCACGGTCGTCATCAACTAATAGGATTTTATGCATGTGTTTAAGTCCTCCAACTGCCAAAATACGATAACAATCTTCATGATTCCATGACTTTACGTTCTTTTACATGCTCTGACGCTAGTTTGCAGCCACCGGCGTATAGTTGTCCACATTGAATCACGAGCACTGTCCGAGAACAAGGAGTCAGAAATGCAAAGAACAGCACAAACAACAGTAATGTTGACGTTAGCCTCTGCATTCATTTTCGGCTCAGTGACGGCTTTTGGGGATACACCAGAAAATGTGGCACAAACTGGTGATGGTTCGACTCCCCTAATGTTGCAAATGCAAAATGAGCCTACCTCATCAGCGTTGGCTAAACTTCAGCATTATGAGCTGTTTGGTAGTGAAGAACGCACGAGTACATTTATGTTTAATGGTATCACGTTAAATGAAAAACAGCGCCAGCAATTACGTGATTTAATGGCAACACAACGCCGTTATCAATTTGATAACCCAGTTTCAGTGCAAGAGCGTGAAGCATTGCACAGTTTAATTACCGCAGACGACTTTGATGAGCAGGCAGTACGTGCCCAATTAGAAAAAAGTTTGCAAAAAGAATTAACTCAGCGTGTTGAAATGGCGCGAATTCATCATGAATTGTATCAGTTATTAACACCTGAGCAGAAAGCCCAACTTGAGCAGATCCATCAACAAAAAATGTCTCAATATCAGGCTTTGCAATAACTCATTGAATGAAATTTATTGAGTACCGAATTCTCTTGATCGTAGTAGTGAAGTAGCAATAAGTGAAGTTTTTTCCTTGCCATAGACACCATCCCTGTCTTTTACAGCCCCTTTTAGGGGCTTTTTTTTTGCGCTTAGCTTTTAAAATAAAAAATGGATCCCTCTCTATGCTTCCCTTTTGATCACCCTGTTGATGCAGGTTTTTATCGATAATATAAACATGCTGAGCAAATAATATAGGTTCTGAAACAACGGCAAAGGCGCTCTTTAGTGCTTCTATTTTTAATCATCAAGTAGACAAAGCCCTGCGAATTTTATCCTATCTTAGTGTTGTGCGTTTGGTCGATCGCCGCTTTGTGGTGAAATTGTTCAGACTCGACTCTACAGAAACTGATTATTTAGTTAATTATTTTGGATAAAGCGAATTATTATTCCAATGATTTTGCTATTAAGACAAAAAACGGGTTAAATTCATTTTATGAAGATGATCTCACTCTATTCCTATTGTTATTTTGCTCAAAATTCATAGTCTTTATGCCGTAAAATTGTTGTGTGTATTGCAAAGGAAAATAATATTATGAAAATGAAGGCTCTTGTTGCAGTCGCTGTCTCTGCTGTCATTTTGACGGGATGTAAAAACTTAGACCAAGGCATGCTAACTAACTCTGGTATGCAATTATTCCAAGCCGCTACTTTAACGGATGGTGACGTTAAGCAATTAAGCGACCAATCTTGTAAAGAAATGGACGCACAAAATAAAATTGCACCCGCTTCAAGCAAGTACTCTAAACGCTTAGATAAAATTGCTAAATCATTAGGCAATGAAATTGATGGCACACCAGTTAACTACAAAGTTTATATGACTGATGATGTGAATGCTTGGGCAATGGCGAATGGTTGCGTTCGTGTCTATAGCGGCCTGATGGATATCATGAATGATAACGAAGTCGAAGGTGTATTAGGTCATGAAATGGGCCACGTTGCACTCGGCCATACACGTAAAGCAATGCAAGTTGCTTATGCCGCGGTTGCCGCGCGTACCGCAGCAGCTTCAAGCGGGTGGCGTTGTTGAGCAACTCAGCTCTTCACAATTAGCTGCGCTGGGGTGAAAAACTGATTAACTCTCAGTTCTCTCAACATCAAGAGAGCCAAGCGGATGATTTCTCTTATGACTTGCTGAAAAAACGCGGTGTTAAAACTGACGGCTTAGTCACTGGTTTTGAGAAATTAGCTCAAATGGGTAGCAAAGAAAGCAGCATGTTCGATTCTCACCCACCGTCAGCAGAGCGTGCACAACATATCCGTGACCGTATCGCGGCTGACAAAAAATAATTATTTATTCAGTTAGAATAATATTGAAAAGCAGTAGAGGTGCCGCCTTTACTGCCTTTTTTTGTATCTTCATTTGTGTTGATCTTGTGATCATGCCATTAACTTTTTGCTAATAATCTATTCTTTGCTGTTTATCTGCGAATGTTGTCTCAAAAAAAACGAAATCAGACCTTGCTGCTTGCACTCTAAAATAACTCCGCCTATTTTGATGCTTGAATTTCTTTTTTGGGTGTATTCGCTAAAAAATAGCTACCCTATTTTTTGTCGTGGCTGGGTAGCAAAAATAAAATAACGATTCGCAAGGAATAAACATGGAAAAAGCTCAGAGGATTTCTTTGCTAGCAAAAGGCATGGGAATGTTGCTGTCATTTACTTGTCGTTTATTAACGGGCGTACGTACCCGTTGGGTTGGTTTGCCAACCGGCAATGACACCACGTATCTATTATGCTAACCATTCCAGCCATCTTGATGGTTTAGTTATTTGGGCTGGATTACCTCCTTTAATGCGCCATGCTGTTCACCCTGTCGCCGCAAGAGATTATTGGGATAAAACGCCCTTTCGACGCTATCTAGTCAATAACGTTTTTCGCGCTGTTTTAATCGACCGTTAAAGGTGATGGAACGGCGAAAGAGAATGTCTTAGAGCCACTTGAGGCGATATTGGAAAAACAAGAATCATTGATTTTGTTCCCAGAAGGTACGCGCGGGGGATGGCGAAGAATTAAGTCATTTTAAAAGCGGTATCTATCACTTAGCCAAAAAACACCCCTCATGTTTGAAGTGGTGCCTGTGTACCTTGAGAATTTAAATCGCGTACTACCAAAGGGGGTCGAAGTTGGTTGTGCCGGTGATCTTGCTCTGCGGTTGTGGGTAAGCCATTAGCCCCATTAGGCGAGGATGAACCAAAAGCCGTATTCTTAGAGCGTGCGAAACTCGCACTAGAGGAGTTGATGCCATGAGTAGTATTTGGATAGCGAAATCGTGTTATTGCTATCAGGTGTCTTTAGCATACTTGTGGTCGCTAGTATTATTGGCGGGATCCTCGCTTACCGTTATTCAGGGGATAACAGCAATCCAACCATTGATAACTTGAATGCTCGGATCCGAGCTTGGGTGGTTAATGTGTATTGTCTGTGTACTTGCCGTTGTGATTGGCAATATCGGTGTCGTGATTTTATTTGCACTGATCTCATTTTTTGCATTGGCGGGAGTTTATTACCTTAACACCGACTCGGCGTAGTGACCATGAAGCCCTATTTTTGGTGTTTTTTTATTTTCCTCCCTCTGCAATATGTTTTAGTCGGCATTCAGTGGTATGGCATGTTTCTCAGTCTTTGTGCCGGTGTTTGTGTTCCTTTTCTTACCTACTCGCATTGCCTTAGCGGGAGATACGTATCATTTCCTCGAGCGTACCTCAAAAATTCAGTGGGGGATGTTTAGTCGCGGTATTCTGTTTAAGCCATGTACCAGCCTTGTTGATGTTGGATATTCAAGGTTATGAGGGGGAAAACGTCAAACTGCTGCTGTTCTTGATTGTGGTTACGCAACTTTCTGATGTGCTGCAATATGTGTTTGGAAAATTGTTTGGCAAACATCCTATTGTGCCAAAATTAAGCCCGAACAAAACCATTGAAGGCTTTGTTGGTGGCATTTTATCTTCCGTGCTAATTGGTATCTGCTTGTATTGGGTAACCCCATTTAGTTGGTGGGCAGCAGGGCTAATGTCACTGGCGATTACCCTAATGGGCTTTGTGGGAGGATTATGTATGTCTGCTATCAAACGCGATAGCGGCATCAAAGATTTTTGGCGCCATAATCGAAGGGCACGGCGGGATGCTAGATCGTATCGACTCTTTATGCTTTGCCGCGCCAATCTTCTTCCATCTAACACGCTATTTTTATACTTAATCTTAGGCCTGTGCCTGATGACTCCAAGTATTGGCCTTTGAAAATGGAGCCCCGTTGGTTAACCCATAACCGCTAACGGGGCTTTTTTGTTTCTCACTCACTCAATCAATAAACGCTTGAGCCAAAACGGCTCAGTTGCGCTTTGGCTTTGAGAAAGCCAGTGAATATTTATTTTTTATCGTGTGGGTAGTAGGCGCCTCTGTTTACTTTTAACTCGCAAGGTTAAGCTTCTATGTTACATAAATGCTATGATATGCACTTAATTTTTGTTTCGAAGTAAGACAACACCCGCTATAGTGAGCCTCTGCTTCTGCGGCAATCCGTTTTATAGACTAAAATTGTGTAAGCTGGATCACAATAAACAAGCAAAGCTTGATAGAAAGCAGGTATAGATAGGTTCCTTTGTCTTATTATAACGCTAGGTGAATCAATTCAGCATGAGTTGTTTATAACAGAATGTACGTTAGAAAAGTACGATATCATTGTGTTTTTCATTGATTTGCAATTTATATTCATTAATCAGAGGTCATCATGGTCAAACAGATTAAAAGAATTGGGGTACTAACAAGTGGTGGTGATGCACCGGGTATGAACGCTGCAATCCGTGGTGTTGTACGTGCTGCATTGAGCGAAGGTTTAGAAGTCATGGGTATTTATGATGGGTATCTAGGCTTATATGAAAACCGTATGAAACAGCTAGATCGCTATAGTGTTTCTGACATGATTAACCGCGGTGGCACCTTCCTTGGCTCGGCTCGTTTCCCTCAATTCCGCGATGAAAAAGTTCGTGCTGTTGCCATTGATAATCTGAAAAAAAATCATATTGATGCGCTGGTGGTGATTGGTGGTGATGGCTCTTACCTAGGGGCAAAATCACTGACAGAGGCAGGTTTCCCCTGTATTGGTTTGCCGGGAACCATCGATAATGATGTGGCGGGAACGGACTATACCATTGGTTATTTCACCGCACTTGAAACGGTAGTGGAAGCGATTGACCGTCTGCGTGACACCTCGACGTCTCATAAACGTATTTCAATTGTTGAAGTTATGGGGCGCTATTGTGGCGATCTGACGCTTTCGGCTGCGATTGCCGGTGGTTGTGAGTTTATCGTTCTGCCTGAAAATGAAATGTCATTTGACCGTGAAGAGCTGTTATCTGAGATAAAACAAGGCATTGAGAAAGGTAAACGCCATGCCATTGTGGCAATCACTGAGCATGTTTGCGATGTTGATGAGCTAGCGAAATATATTGAAGCGGAAACGCATCATGAAACACGCGCAACGGTATTGGGGCATATTCAGCGTGGTGGCTCGCCAGTGGCTTATGACCGTATTCTCGCATCGCGCATGGGAGCCTACTCTATTCAGCTATTATTAGAAGGTTACGGCGGTCGTTGTGTCGGTATTCAAAATGAAAAACTGGTTCACCACGATATCATTGATGCTGTAATGAATATGAAGCGTGTATTTAAGAAAGAGTGGTACGACACAGCGAAAAAACTGTATTAATCTCTACCTCTACGATTGCAAATCTCACCTGTGCGGTGCCGTTTCAGTGCCGTGCAGGTTTGATCTCTCCGCCTGATCTTTCTGTCTTATATTCTTTTGTTGCATAATTTGTCATTTTTAATTATTTCATGTTATTGATGAGATCTGTCAGCCTTCCTTAACAATTGATTGATGAGGAATGGAAGAATGGCGAGTAAATGGCAGGTAACAACCACATTATTATTAGCGCTCACAGCAAGCGCATGGGCAAAAGACATCCAATTATTAAACGTTTCTTATGATCCCACTCGAGAATTCTATCAGCAATATAACCAAGCCTTTAGTCAGTATTGGAAAGAAAAAACCGGGGATACGGTAACTATCCGTCAGTCTCATGGCGGGTCAGGAAAGCAGGCCACTTCTGTTATTAATGGCTTAGAAGCGGATGTTGTGACGCTGGCTTTAGCCTACGATGTGGATGCGATAGCGAAGAGTGGACGTATTGATAAGAATTGGATCACTCGTTTACCCGATAATTCCGCACCTTATACCTCAACGATTGTTTTTCTTGTGCGTAAAGGAAACCCTAAAAATATCCAAGATTGGGATGATTTGATCCGTAAAGATGTTGCGATTGTCACGCCAAATCCTAAAACGTCAGGTGGTGCACGCTGGAATTACCTCGGTGCTTGGGGGTATGCATTAGAAAAAAATCATCATGACCCAGAGAAAGCCAAGCAATTTGTTAAACAGCTTTATCAAAATGTTGAGGTACTAGATTCAGGTGCTCGCGGGGCGACAAATAGCTTTGTTGAGCGGGGAATTGGGGATGTGTTGATTGCATGGGAAAACGAAGCGTTATTAGCGATTAATGAGCTTGGTGAAAATGGCCAATTTGAAATTGTGACGCCAAGTATCTCAATTTTAGCAGAGCCAACAGTGGCCGTCGTTGATAAAACCGTTGATAAGCGCGGGCGTAGAGAAGTGGCTCAAGCCTATTTAGAATATTTATATTCGCCTGAAGGGCAAGAGATTGCCGCGAAAAATTACTATCGACCACGTAATGAGGAAGTGGCTCAGAAATATCAGCAGCGCTTTCCGAAGTTGAAATTATTTACAGTGGACGATTTGTTTGGCGGTTGGGAAAAAGCTCAAACAACGCATTTCTCTAACGGCGGCGTATTTGATGAAATAAGCCGTCGCGATTAGTTGGTTTAGGTTTTAAGCTGAGTTATTGTAAATAAATCCATTGCCTTAAGTGAAATAAAATGCGTTAATTAACTTAAGGCAAATTAATGGAAAACCAAGAACGTGTCATCACGGCGGGCATCATCGACTTTCCCTAAATGGGAATAAACAAGGGCGGATCTCCGCCTGTTGTCCATTTTATCATTCACAAGATAATCAATATCAAAAAGACCGCACTGCTGAATTTGTGTCTATCTAACCGGATATTCGATCTTACTTAGGCAAAATATTACCCATGTCGAAAAACTATGCTGACATTACTACGCCAATTATTTCTGAAAAATAATCAGTATTCCGCGCTTATTTCTTACATCTCTCTTTGTGTGGGGGTGATTTTTTATTATCTGACAGTCATTCTTCAAGTTTTTAGGACGCTATACACTGAACAGAACGGCTTTTATGAAGTCACATACGCGTTTTTTAAAGTCGTGAATTTTGCCTTGCTCGCCTATGTAATTATACTGGCGCCGGTATATTACTATTACCTTAAAACGCGAATTCATTTTTTTTATCGCGTGTTACTGTATTTTATATTACCGTGTTTTATAACTTCTGTTATTTGGTATTTTCGTTTGTACTCTCTATCGCCTAAATCATATAACTCCCCAGAGTTATCACTTGCATTCGTTGAGCACATTATATTTTTTTGTTACATACAAGGCCTGTCGATTGTCATGACTGTACCTGCAATCATGACAGATTGCGTGCTGAGTATACTCAGAAAAATAATCGCTCTAATTTATGGGGCGTTTTCTTCAAAATAAAAAATCGCATACTCTTAGCGCTATATCCTGACGAGCATTCATCGCATTGAGGATTTTAAGCGAAACTTATATCTGTTGAACAATACTCGTCGCGGATACCCAAAAAAGCTTTTTATAGTGAGAGTGACTGACTTGTGAGGGAGAAGTCAGTCACCGTTTTTTAGCTTATTGCCATACGTATTTGACACCCAGTTGGCCTAGGTAGAATGTCTGGCGGTTGTTGCTGCCAGAGGTGATCCCCGCCCCTTTTGGGTTTTCCCATGTACTTGGCTCAACGGCAAATCCGCCCCATAGCGTCAGTTTTGGGGTCAAATTATAGAAAACTTGGGTGCCGACACGATAGCCATCTTTCACTTTCTGGGTCGTGCGCTGGTTACTATCATAGTTGTGCTCGTTCAGGTAATAGCGGAAGTACGGCATGATGCTCCAATCCTGATTCAAGGTCACTGGGAAGTAGCCGCGGATCTGGTTTTGTTCCCATGTTTTATTGAAGTCTTTATCCCACGTCCAGTCGGTATACATGTACAGTTTGGCGGTGGCGGAATCATTGATCTTATAAACAATACCGTGCTCAGATTCCCATTCATAACTATTGGGCGCATGGAAGTTGTCATAATGATAAAAGGCATCCCAGAAATTAAATGCCCATTTGTCGTTAAAGTGATAAGTACCACTAGGCATCAACCAAAAGAGTGTATTCGATGGGCGAGCCATAGTACCTGGTGCGGAATCATTAGACTCTTTACGGTAGGTTACGTTTAAGTTGAATTGGCCTACATCGCTAGAATACATTTTTCGTGTCGCACCGATTTGAGTACGGTTACGAATAAATGAGTCTTTTGAGGTTGAAAAGTTGTGGTTGTAGCTTCTTAATGACTCTTTGTGCTCAAGAAAAAAGCTCCATTTAGATTCAGGGTTTGACAGAAACAGTTGGCCGATCATGGTGGTTTTGTCGTAGACCTTACCGCCGCTGGTATTATGGTGCCCTTCAAATTTCTCCAGCTCCATATAGACATTGGAGGTAATGCGCCAGTAGTCATTATTCACCGTCTCAACAGCTAATGCAGACGTTGTTAGTGTTGTGGTGGCGAGAAAGAGTAAACCATTCAAAGATGTTTTCATGATGATCCTTTAATTTTTAATTATTGTTTATGAAATAGCAGTGTCAGTTTATTTAGGGTGTAGCAACCAGCCCTTGATATCGCTTTGGATATCAAGGCTGGGAAGAACCTTGTTTAGAAAATAAATTAGTGAGTCGTGTTGTAGGTTTCACCGTGACCATAAGGGAACAGAATTCTGTTACCTTGTGGATTTTTGATGTTAACGGGTAATAGCCCTTTTGGTGGATTTAGAGGTTGTGCCTGTGGATTTGCAAATAGCGTACGTAATCCACTACGAATGTTGGTTTCCAGTGAATTACGGTTGTTATTGGTGATATCAAACCCTGTAATACCGTAGATAGCGATATTCGCTTTGACGCCTTTTAGGTAAGCGATGTCATATGGGTTACGTGATGAAATAACGACAACCGGAATATTCGCTTTGTTAGCTTCATCAATCACCAACTGTGCATTAGCAGGGTTATCTTTTAGGTTATACGTCGTCAGTAATACGAGATCTTGGCCTTTTAAAAGCGATTGAACCTCTTTTGCGCTAAGCGTATTTTCAGCCAGTTTGATCATTGCAGTTTGGCTCTCAATCGCGACACCCGTTTCATTAGCAATATCATTTAAGTGCTTTTGAATTAATGTGTTACGTGGGTTTTCATCAGAAATCACCAGAATGCGATTTTGTGGTTTGAGAACATAAGGTAGAATATTATCGTTTTTAATCAGTGTGATAGCTTGCTCGGAAACCATATTTTCTAAGTCTTTATGGCTCTTTGAGGCGACAACAAGTTGAGCATTGTTTAAATCAACAGGCTGTGCGGTGATCTCCTGCTGTAACTTTTTCAGCACGACACGTTTTGCCGACTCATCAATCCGTTTCCTTAACTCAGGATTTTTCTTGGCTTCGCTCTCAAGGTGGCGATACATATTGTCTAAGCGTGTTACCGCTTCGCTATCCCACATTTTGATTGGCATAAGGATAATATCGGAGCCTGCTAACAGTGACGTTTCCACAGCCCAGTTCATATCAAAGTTATCAGCGATTGCTCCCATATCCATAGCATCGGTGATGATAAGACCGTTGTATTTGAGTTCATCACGTAAAACACCGTGCAGGATCGGCTTGGAAAGCGTGGCAGGAGTGCCAACCTCTTTTCCTGATAATGTTTTGATTTTGTTGTTATCTAATGCAGGCACAATAATGTGTGCTGTCATTACCGCATCAGCACCATGACTCAGCGCATATTGGAACGGCGGTAATTCTGTGGAGCGCCAAGCTTTAGCATCGGAATTCACTACGGGTAAGTCGACATGAGAGTCAGAGGAAACATTACCGTGTCCGGGGAAGTGTTTCAGTGAGGTCAATAAATTATATTTGTGGATCCCTTTGATGTAATTGGTTGATAGCGCTTCAACAAGCTCTTTGTTGTCGGAGTAAGAGCGGACACCAATGACAGGGTTGTTTTGGTTGTTATTGACATCAACAACGGGGCCAAAATTGATATTAAAGCCAAGGCTAGATAATTCATAGCCATGGATCATACCCGTCAATTCCGCTAGAGCTGGGTTACGTGTTGCCCCTAATGCCATATTGCCAGGCATTTCGGTGCCGACACGGAGGCGAGTCACATAGCCGCCTTCTTGGTCAGTACCAATAAAGAGTGGCAAATTACTCCGTGAGGCTTGTAGTTGATTAATTAATTCAACGGTTTGTGGGGTATCAATAAGGTTTTCACGGAATAAAATAACAGAGCCTAAATGGTATTGATTAATGACCTTAGCGACTTCGTCATTCATCGCTAGAAATGGTGCAGGCTCGCCTTTGCTGTCTTTATTCCAATAACGGAAATCCAACATAAAAAGTTGGCCGATTTTTTCAGCTTCAGACATGTTTTTCACAATTTCATCAGCCGATTTTTGTTTATCTTTCCACAATTCGTTGAGTTGTGTTTGCGAAAGGGGGTCGGCTAACGACATTGCGCTGAGTAAGCACAGAGAAAGTAGAGTCAGATTTTTCATCGAATCAGTCCTTGGTTATTTTTCGATGAATAATAAGTATCGTAAATTAATTGTAAAGTGAGATTAATCACAGTTAAGACTATTCTTATCCGTTATTAAATAAGAATAGTCGATTATTTAATAATTGAGAAGCCTGTAATTATCTCATTGATTTTAAATGGGTAAATTATCTGGAATAATCAGCGAAATTGTAGAATAATTCCGTTTTGGAATTATTTCTTTATGTGATCTTGACGATAAAGTCGACGAAATAAATTAATCATCTAAATGGTTATCTTACGCTCTAATTTTATTCTGATTAATATGTTAAGTGTAATTTTATTGTTTTTATTAACGTAAAATAGAGGGTTTAATAAAAAAGTCGCAGAAAATTTCTGGCGACTTTTTTAAAGTTATAAAATAAGAAGGTGGTACGCTGTTTTATCACTGCCAGCTATATTTGAAGCCAATCTGTCCTAAATAAAAGGTTTGCCTGTTATTGGTTCCAGAAGTCATATCATCATCTTTTGGGTACTTCCACTGTGTGGGTTCAATAGCAGCACCCCCCCCATAAAGTCAGTTTTGGCGTTAGCTTGTAGGCTACCTGCGTACCAATACGATAACCATTTTTTACTTTCTGAGTTAAGTGTTTGCGCTGATCATAACTGCTTTCATTCAGGAAGTAGCGGAAATAGGGGGAAATTTCCCATTGATCACTCAGCTTAATGGGTAGGTACACCCTGATCTGATCTTGCGAGAAAATGTTCTTGAAATCTTTATCCCAAACTCTATCACTGTATAACGTCAGTTTTGCCGTAATCGTGTCAGAGTATTTATAGGTGACACCATGTTCAGCTTCCCACTCATAGTTGTTTGACTTTAAAAAGTTACTGTAATAGTAAAAAGCATCCCAGAAATCGAATGACCATTTCTTATTAAAAGCAAAGCTACCTGCCGGCATTAACCAATATAAGCTGTTGGATGAGCGTGATAGGGTGTTGGGTGCAGAATCATTGGACTCTTTACGGTAGGTGCCGTTTAGGCTCAATACGGCGTCTGTACTACGATAAAGTTGGCGTGTGGCCCCAATTTGAGTTCGATTGCGAATATAGGAATCACGAGACGTTGAAAAATTACGCCCATAGTTGCGTAAGGATTCTCGATGTTCTAAATGGAAGCTCCAAAGTGAAGATGGGTTAGTGAGGCTAAGTTTACCGACCATACTGGTTTTATCGAAAACTTTGTTATCGAAACTATCCCGTTGACCGCGGTACTCTTCAAGTTCCATATAAACATCAGTATCAACATGCCAATAATCATTATTTGTTTGAGATACCGCAGTTGCAGGTAGTATTATTGCAGTGCTTAGAATTAAACCTTTTAAATATTCCATAATCATCCTTATAGCGAATGTTTTATTTTATAAACGCCGATGACAATATTTCTTAAATAGGTGGCGACCATTGTTTGTTGATATTAATGAGATGATTAATCTATTTATTTAAATATCTTTCTCATAAAGATAAATAGATAAAACAATAATCACAAACGAGGCCAATATAATGTTGGGAGATAAGAGGTGTCCAGTATTCTCAAACGGAGGTATAACAGGAATAATCAAGTTTATTAGTGAGATGTGTGGTTTTTTATATTGATGATTTGAAGTTTTTTTCTATTGGGAATAAATAAAATATTGAAAGAATAATTTGCATTAAGGAATTTCTGTTTTTGTGATCGCATTAAGTTAATATAATCGTTTCAAATATAATTATTTATTATTCCTTAATAGGGGGATTATGTTTTTAATTATGGCATTAAATAAAAAAACCGCCAATAAATATTGGCGGTTATTATCAATGAAATATAAATTATTTGGCTTTTTTAGCTTCAGCAGCTGCTTTAACGATAACAGCAAACGCATCTGCTTTAAGTGATGCGCCACCAACAAGTGCACCATCGATATCCGGTTGAGTGAATAGCTCTGCTGCATTGCCTGCATTGACTGAACCACCGTATTGGATGATGACTTGCGCAGCAACCGCAGCATCTTTTTTCGCAATATGGTCACGGATAAATTTATGAACAGCTTGAGCCTGAGCTGGCGTCGCTGATTTACCTGTACCGATAGCCCAAATTGGTTCATAAGCGATGACCGCATCTTGGAATGCTTGGGCGCCTAGTGTATTGAGTACAGCGTCGATTTGGCGAGCGCACACTTCTTCTGTTTTACCTGCTTCATTTTCTGCTTCGCTTTCACCGATACAAAGAACAGGAACCAAGCCTTGCTCTTTCAGTACAGCAAATTTTTTAGCAATAAACTCATCGCTTTCTTTGTGGTAGGTGCGACGCTCTGAGTGACCGATAATAATGTATTTTGCGCCGATATCTTTGAGCATTTCGGCAGATGTTTCACCAGTAAATGCGCCGGAAAGATTGACGTCAACGTTCTGTGCACCTAGGGCGATACGGCTACCTGCAAGCGCATGTTTTGCTTGAGTCAGATAAATAGCCGGTGGCGCAATTGCCACGTCACAGCCATCAACACTGCTCAGCTCGTTGCGTAGGCCAGCAATCAGGTCATTAACCATGTGAGTGCTGCCGTTCAGTTTCCAGTTACCCATTACCAATGGATGTCGCATGTTGTTTCCTCCAACCAGAGAGTTTGATTTATCAATAAGTGACTCGCTGCTGTGTAACACGGGGTGCAACGAGAAAAATTTTTCTGTTATGGACCTTAAAAATTTAGGTGTTAAGTATAAAGAGAATACATAACAATAGCTTTGCTTTTTATCACGCTGATGACGATTGCTGTGATCATTATCCGGTTAAGGTGCTTCTGTCTTTAGCTTAATCGGTTCAACAGCAAAAGTAAGCACATTATTTTCACTTTTTACTAAAATGTAGCGCAGTGCACCTAAACGTACTTCGTCTGCATAGGTTGGCTCTTTATTCGCGATGAATGCCTTTAGTGCTTTTGTCAATTCAGGGGTTTTATCTATTGCAACGGTTGGATCAAATTGTTGAATAACAGCCACCGCATAGCGTTCCATCAATTGTCGATTGGCTTGAGCCTCATTGTTATCGCGGGTTGGCAGTAGCGTGATCTGTAAGCTTTTAATTTTCTCACTTCCACGCTCCAATACGGCGGATGAATAGATATTGGCATTGATCCGAGAAGCCGCTCGTATATAGGGAGCTGAAATGTCTTGGCTTGCAATCACTTTATATTCATGTAGTGGTAAATTGGGGTTTGTTTGATTAAATTGGTTACGAAACTGTGGGATGGTAAGGTCAAACGAAGGCGCATCCGGCGCTAAATAAGCGACTTCAAAATCACTATTCGGTAGCGTGGGTACTTTTTGCGCAAATGTCATTTGTGGCAAACCAAGTACAAAAACGGTTATCATGACGTGAATTGAATGGAGTGCGTGTTGTTTCATTTGTTTTTGCCACTCATTTTATGGTTTTTAATATTGTATCAGGATCCGGTGTAATGACATTACAACAATGGGCTTTCTCCTTCAAAGGTCGTATTGGTCGTCGACCATTTTGGGCAGGTATCGCATCGTATTTTATTTTAATGACAATCATTGTGTTACTGCAAAATGCATTTGCATTACCTGAAACGGTTGTGATTGTATTACTGGTTTTATTGCTTTATCCGCTAGCTGCAATATTTACTAAGCGTTTGCATGACAGAGGGAAACCCGGTGGCTGGTTTGCACTGGTGATCCTCGCTTTCGCCCTATTTTCAATGGATGTTAGCCAATTAGCCCCTGTTTGGCAGTGGGGAATTGGGCGCTTTTTACCGCTGTTAATCGCTATGATTATGTTACTAGACTGTGGTGTTTTTGTAGGGATGGATTCTGAAAATCAGTATGGTGAAAAAACACAATCTGTTGATTACCTGTCTTGATCCCCTCTCTACGGGTGAAAGAGGGGGGATTAAAATGGTTACCAATATTGTTCACTGCTGATATGACCCGGTTTACGGCGTAGGTGTTTGCTCATTCCTCGGGTTTTTACCAATAGCTCGCGAGTATCTCTGACCATTTCAGGGTTACCACATAACATCACATGGCTGCTGGTGGCATCAAGCGAAACGCCAGTGGCTTCTTCGAGCGCATTGTTTTCAATCAATGCTGGCACACGCCCATATAACGCATCGTCGCAATGTTCACGGCTAACAACGGTGACTAAATGCAGCTTTCCTGGGTAGCGTTTGGCTAATTGCTCCATTAAGGGGAGATAGCTGAGATCTTTTTGGTAGCGAACCGCGTGCAAAAGTACGATTTTTTCAAATCGTTCAAGGTCTTTGCCTTCTTGTAATATCGATAGAAAAGGGCCTATCGCGGTGCCAGTGGATAGCATCCAAAGGTTTTGGCAGTCGGGAATTTCGTCTAATACAAAGAAGCCTGACGCTTCATCCGTAACTTGTAAGGTATCTCCAGGGCGTAATTGAGCCAGTTTAGGGCTAAGTTTACCATTTGGTACAACCACAAAGTAGAATTCAAGGCGATCGTCACTCGGGGCGTTAACGTAAGAGTAAGCACGTTGCACTCGTTCACCTTCAATTTCGAGAGCAAGTTTTGCAAATTGGCCGGCGATAAAAGGTTTGATAGGGGCGTTGATCACTAGGCTGAATAAAGAATCTGTCCAAAATTTTGTTTCAATAACGGTTCCGGTAACCCAATTAGCCATAAATATTCACCTCTGGATTTTTTTCTAACTTTGCTGCTTATCAGAGTTTCATACTAAATCAGTTTACTATTTGCGCTTATCGATAATGTGTTCTAGTGAATTATTCTTTTTAAGAGATCACAAACAAATTTAATGTACAGTTTTATTGCCATATCCGGCGAATATCGCTGACATTGCACCATTAATTAAAATGCTGTCCTACCTCGAAAAAAAAATTAGTTTTGTTATCTTAGTCACGCAACGGTGACATGGGCATGATGTACTGCCGATTAACCGTTTTATCAAAGAAAACAATCAATAACTCTTTGTGGTTTCACTCTGAAATTAAACCTTCATGTTATTTGTATTGAATAACATGGCTAGGCTGTGCATTCAGGTTGATAAATTGGTTTTGAGAAGAAAATGAGAAAACTGGAACATTTTAATTTACTGATCTTGCTGATCGCCCTAGCAGCGGTAGGGCAAATGACACAGACTGTTTATGTACCTGTTATTGCAGACATCGCTGTGTACTTTGGTGAACCGTCTGGCTCAGTGCAGCGAGTCATGGCGGCTTACTTGTTTACTTATGGTTTCTCTCAACTGATATATGGACCGTTATCTGACCAAGTTGGCCGCCGTCCGGTTATTTTAGTTGGGATGAGCATCTTTTTACTCGCGACAACGCTGGCACTTTTTGCCCCAACGCTGGATATTTTAGTGCTCGCCAGTGGCTTGCAAGGGCTGGGTACAGGGGTGGCTGGGGTCATGGTGCGTACGATGCCTCGTGATCTCTACAAAGGAACCTCATTGCGCTATGCAAATAGCTTATTAAACATGGGCGTATTAGTTAGCCCACTGCTCGCGCCTATGTTTGGTGGATTGCTTGCTCATTTTTGGGGTTGGCATGCCTGTTATATCTTTTTGTTTATTCTTGGCGCTTTTGTGCTGGTGAGCATGTATCGCTGGCTACCTGAAACACGCCCTGAGTCTTCAGAAAAACGCAGAATGTTGAGTTCTTATCACCAGTTACTGTCGAGTGGCTCCTTTGTTTCTTATTTAATTATGTTGATCGGTGCGCTGGCGGGTATTGCGGTTTTCGAAGCCAGTAGCGGTGTTTTGATGGGCGGTGTACTTGGTTTGAATAGTATTACTGTCAGTATCTTATTTATTATTCCTATTCCTGCCGCATTTTTTGGCGCTTGGTATGCAGGGCGAGAAGGTAAAAGTTTTTACCATTTAATGTGGCAGTCCGTGATCTGCTGCTTGATTGCAGGGCTGCTAATGTGGATCCCCGGCTGGTTTGGGGTGATGAATATCTGGACGCTATTGGTGCCCGCCTCGGTGTTTTTCTTCGGCGCGGGCATGCTATTCCCTTTAGCAACAACAGGGGCAATGGAGCCTTTCCCTTATTTGGCCGGAGCCGCTGGGGCATTAGTCGGCGGTATGCAGAATGTGGGTTCAGGGGTGGCAACATGGGTTTCCGCACTGTTGCCGCAAAATGGGCAGTTTAGTTTGGGCTTATTGATGCTGCTGATGTCTATGTTAGTGCTATTGTGTTGGCTACCGTTGGCTCATCGTTTGAATCGAACAGAGCATACGATTTAATCAGTGATAGCAGGCGATCACTCATCGCCTGCTTAGTTTTATACGGTAAGGGGCGCTGAAATGACCCTTGGCGTGCTCGGTAATCTCCCTTCATTTATTGCCATCGTTTGATTTGCTGTTTTCTCCATCATGGCGATTAGCTCCGGTTGCTGCTCTATGTGATTGAATATCACTGGCTGGTTATAATCCAAAAAGCGTGTATTTTCGGTGATGGTGGCGGTGTGGTTTTGCGTCAATGTCACCGTACTTGGGGGGCGTGTCATCTTGCAGGTGTTTGTCGAGATAAATTCGGATTGCCGTTATTTTCAGGTTTGGTGTGCTGTCGGTGGTGCCAATAATCGACAATAGCTCCCCTTGGCGAGTGATCTGCCACGGCGCTAATGGGGTTTGTTCACGAATATCACCTGATGGATCTTCGATCAATAAGGTTACCCAATAATGCTGTTGCTCTTTAGGGAGTTGTAGCGTTGTGATATCAACAGTTTGATTAATGTAAACATCGGCAAGCAGTGGGGCATTCGCTTCGATATTGTAATGCGCCAAGGGTGTTGTTCGCCTGTCAGCCTGCAACGTTAAGTGGTTGATGGGGAGAAAAGGTTGCTTTGTATTGATTTGCCCATTCTTACCCCAAGGGTCACTCAAAGAGAAATATTGTTGGTGGCGTTGTCCATCGCTAATCCAAGTAGCACACAGAGCGCTATTTGGGGTTATCCTTTGATTGTTGACCCGACCTGTTGAAAAGTCGATTAAATGGGGATCGGTAGCAGACCAGAACAGCGGGCTACCACACCAGTAATTATCGAGAGTGACATATTGTAATGGCTGATTGGCCTGATATTGGTGAAAGAGCCGATTGGCTAAAGCGTCTGGATTTGCATAGGTGTAAATCGGCTGTTGATTATCGGCTTTCATTATTTGAATTTTCACTAATTCGCCATGATCAGCCATATTTAAGCTAATGGATTTAATATCTTCAATCGGGCAGCTATCTGTCGTCATGAGTCCATTTTGGGTTGCATAAGTGGCAACTAATAAGTACACATGGGGTATATCACGCAATTTGTCTCGTTGTGCCACGATAGGGAGATCCCCAAGAGTACGCTGAATATTAAGGTGGCTATAAGGATGGTTATTACCATCGGGTAAGGTAACTATCGAACCACTGACCCAATAAACAGGGTGGTTTTGCTGTCTGTTCGATGTTGGTATTGGTCGTGATAAAAACCGCTGAATTTTCTGGTTGTAGTGAGATGAATGGGGAATAAATGCATCATAGGGTGCCTTATTGTCTTCCCCCGCCGTTGGGTACATGGCAGGCCGGATCTCTTGAGTGCTTCCATTTTCGGGGTGAGTATAACGATAGGTAATATAGGCGCTACGTGCTTGGTCATAAGCAATTTCAGGGCCATTACTCTGTTTGGAAAATGGATAATATGGGTGATTCGTATGCGATAATCCTAAGCCATGCCCAAATATTTCATGCCATAACACATCTGATTGGGCGATCCCGCCACCAAAAAGTGGTGACGCCATTCCCAGCAATGAACCGTAAATCGATGGCTGTATCGCCGTATAATATAACTCATGGTGCGTACCGTTAGCCTTTTTTATCCAATCACTTTGTTGGTAGGCCCATGCAATTTGCAAGTTAGCAGGATCAAAGAACGGGTTTCTTTTATCGTATTGCGGCATGGTCAATGTAGAGGCATAAAAATTAGGGTGAATATAACCCGAAAGTACAGGAGCAAGCGTATGTGACGGGCTACTATGGAGCGTAAGCTGTGAGACCGGTAATTTAGCAACCGCCTCTTTTCCCCAACTCAGTGGAGAGTATGCATAAAGCCCTTCTCCTGTTTGATAGAGATGATGGCTTGCTACTCGCGCGGTCAGCGGGGGCACCTCAGTGACCTTAGGGGAAAAGTAGCCATCACTATCGGTGTAAGGCAGTGTGATAGGTTGATTATCCGCAATTAGACGAATACGAATATCGGGTTTTATCCATGCTCCTTTTAAGGGGGCACTGTAGCTTAGCTGGTCGGCAATTTTGTGACTGACTGACGGGGCGACAGGCATATCGGCTAATTGTTGTGGAAGTTGCCGCGGCCCCATCAATCTTACCCTTCCTAGTTCGTTTCCTTGCTGATCGCTAACAATAGCGACAATATCGGGGGCATTCGCTGCGGTTCGGCTTGTAATATCGACTTTAACCAGCGCCCAGCGGTGAGCGATTAAGCTTAAATAGGGGGAGTCTGGATGCTGTTGGTGGGTTTGTGTGAGGGTAATGCCATGCACTTGCATATCTTCAGGTACAGCGTAGTTACGTGCGGCTGGTGGATTGTAAATAGGGTCGGGGACACTGAATGTCCTTATTCCTGGACGCGATAGGATAGGTGCTTTTTCTGTTTGTATTTGGATGGATAGAGGAGCCGATCGCCGACCATCCTTGAATATCGCCACAAAATCAAATTGGTCATGACCAGTAAAAGGCGAACGGCGATTAGGCAGATAGAACCATTCCCCAGTATGGCTATTTAGCCTGATTGAGCCTGACTTAGCCCCTTCGAGTTGTTGATAGTGGCTAATATTAGCATGTTGAGGCAACTTTCCTGTGATGGCCCCGACGGTGAGGTGGTTAGGCAACTCAGTTGTGTTTTCAGCAATGATTAAGGGGTGTTTTTGCTCTTGGTAACCAAAGCTAAGCGCTTTAAGCGCTCGATTAACGTGGTCAATCACCTTTAAGCGCTCATCTTTATCATCCCAAACAACCTGTAGTGAAGTATCTTGACTATAGTGGCGAAGGGCACGCTGTAAGTAGCCTGCAAATTCTTCTGGTGAGGCAAATTGCACGTTAGCAGATTTGAAGGCGCGACGTATCAAGTTGATTTGACGACCATGTTTGCCTGTTAACGATAGGGTGATATGTGTCAGGCTATTGAGCTGCTCTAACGTAAAATGAATAGAGTGAGTGACGGATTGTGGCACTTGAACGGTTGTGACGTTCTTTAAGATCTCAACATAAGGGATCTGCTGGCTTTTTTTCAGTTGAAATTGTGTGAAAGTTAACCCGTTTCCTTTTAAGGTTAAGGTGTGATCACGGTAATCAACAGTAATAGGAGCCGCTAATGGCGCTAATCGCTGATTAATTTTGTGTTCAATGTCTTTAGCGAGTGTTTGCCATGATGCATGTGAGGCGAGCGCAATATCATCTAATTTTAGGATCTGTTGCTGGCTCCCTTTTTTTAAGGTGACAGAAAAATATTCAATTTCACGCAGTCGCTCGTCGGTTAAAGCCAGTTGGTTTATTGCTGTTGAAGGGAGTGAGATAACCTGCTGGACGCCATGAATAGAAGGCGCCATTCGCATCACATCTGCAAGTGGCATTTCGTCACGGTATCGCGGTGCTTTTTTTATGGGGGCTGAGTTTTGCAAAATAGGCTCATGCACAAAGGCATCTTGAGGGATCAACGCTAATGTGTCGGTATTTGGTGGTGCCCAACCAAGACGAAACTCAGGAGGTCGCCCATCGGTTGTGGTGGTGATCCGCATAGCGCATCGCTCACCTTCCTTTAAATGGTTGAAAGTGAGTGTTGGGGTTTGCTCCCCTTTTGTCACTGTTATTTTTTGAGTTCCTATTTCTAGCTGTATATCCTGCTCTATCCTTGATGTATCAAGCGCAAAGGTGTATTTCCCTGCTTTTGGGATAATGATCTTAGCATCATAAATCCAGACGGTATCTATTTGCTGGTGGGGAAGAGGCGATGTTAAGTTTTGCAAATGGGGAAGAGTCATTATATGAGTGGGTTGCCTATTTGCTTGTGGCTCTGTTTTCTTTTGGCTATAAACGGCAATTCCTGTTTGTGTGGGCTGGTTTGATGCTATCTGTGTAGACGATGGGCGGATATGTCGGTCATGTGGAGGGATGATTGTATCAAGTAATTTTTTTATTGCGGAGGAGGTTTCTTCCTCTTGATAAATTAACACGCTCCCCCCCTGTCAATAACATCCAATGTTGAATCAGAGACACTTGCTGCTCTGTCGCCTTTGATGACAGTACAACGATATCGTAGTGGCGGTGCCATTGCCCGCTTGGGAGTAGGGCATCGGCCAGTTGCTCAGCGGCCCGCGTTTCACCTTCCTGCCATTGATAAGGTGAATCAAAAGTATCAACAAACAGATTGTGGTTAGGGTGGATGGTACTGCCTGAAAATTTATCGGGGCTGATACTGCTTAAGAGATAGTGAGTTGTGCGGCTGGCGGGTTGTCGTGGTTTACCCATCAACCAACTCATCACTAAAAACAGAGTTTGGCTGTCGGGTGATTGGTCTGGATCCTGCTTTAGGGCGTTAAGTAGTGCTGTACTTTGGGCGATCACCGCCACTCTGCCCCGAGATTGGTAATACCCGAATTTAATATGTTCTTGGTGTATTTCATGGCGTAAAAAATCACTAAGATCCGTTAGATATTTGTTCTGGCTATCCATCGCCGTTCTCCATCATCTTAAAAATATCATTAATCCCATTTAGGATTTCTGCATTTTTCAATGAGGCATAGAGAATGTCTAATTTATTATTTGTACACTAATGAGCTAACTATTTAATAAATAATTAATTAGCTATGATATGAAATAAATAAGGCAACACGGTAAGGTGCTGCCTTATGGATCTATATCAGGAGTGAAGAGGGATTACGCGCGGTCTTCCCACTCTTGTGCGCGAGCCACGGCTTTTTTCCAACCACCGTATTTATAGTTACGTTCGGTTGTTTCAATACCTGGCTTGAACACACGCTCAATTGTTGCTTTGCTTTGTAGCTCGTCGAGGCTTTTCCAGAAACCAACCGCAAGGCCTGCAAGGTAAGCTGCACCTAAAGCCGTGCTTTCGCGAACTTCTGGGCGTTCCACAGACGTTCCTAAAATATCTGCTTGGAACTGCATTAAGAAGTTGTTCGCAACCGCACCACCATCTACACGGAGTGCTGCAAGGCGCGTTTCCGCATCGGCTTGCATCGCATCTAGCACATCGCGAGTTTGATAAGCAATAGATTCCAGTGTTGCACGGATAATATGGTTACGGTTAGCACCACGTGTTAGGCCGAAAATAGCACCACGCGCATACGGATCCCAGTATGGTGCGCCTAAACCGGTGAAGGCTGGCACCACATAGACGCCATTGCTGTCTTTCACTTTTGTTGCGAAATATTCAGAGTCAGTGGACTCATCAATCAGTTTCAGCTCATCACGTAGCCATTGAATAGATGCACCGCCAACGAATACCGCACCTTCAAGGGCATAGTTCACTTCGCCTCTTGGGCCACACGCAATAGTTGTCAGCAGGCCATGGTTTGAACGAACCGCTGTTTCACCTGTGTTCATTAGCAAGAAGCAACCTGTACCATAGGTATTTTTTGCCATGCCTTCTTTCACACATAACTGGCCATAGAGCGCGGCTTGTTGGTCACCTGCAATACCAGAGATAGGAATACGAGTACCGCCTTTACCACCAATGTTAGTTTGGCCATAAACTTCAGACGATGGGCGAACTTCTGGCAGCATTGCACGCGGAATATTCAACGCCTTAAGGATCTTATCATCCCATTCCAGATTGCGGATATTAAACATCATGGTACGAGAAGCGTTCGTGTAGTCGGTTACATGAACACGGCCTTGGGTCATTTTCCATACGAGCCATGTATCTACTGTACCGAATAGTAATTCCCCTTTTTCAGCGCGTTCGCGAGCACCTTCAACATGGTCTAAAATCCATTTCACTTTAGTACCAGAGAAATAGGGGTCAACAACGAGGCCAGTATTTTGGCGAATATACTCTTCTAGCTCTTTATCATTTTGCTTGAGATGAGTACAGAAATCCGCAGTACGACGGCACTGCCAAACAATCGCATTATAAATTGGCTTACCTGTTGCTTTTTCCCAAACAATGGTGGTTTCACGTTGGTTAGTGATCCCGATACCTGCAACTTCATCGGTACGAATATCTGCTTTTGCCAATACTTCGATAAGCGTTGAGCTTTGTGTTGCCCAAATTTCCATTGGGTCATGTTCTACCCAGCCTGGCTTAGGATAGATTTGAGTGAACTCACGCTGTGAAATACTGATGATATTGGCGTCGTGATCGAGTACAACGGCCCGCGAACTGGTTGTTCCCTGATCAAGAGCGACAATATATTTTTTCTCGATATTTGTTTCTGTTGTCATAATTTAAACCTGTTCCGGTGATGATTAAGCGTTTTTACTAGATGTTTTTGATGGCTCGTCTTTTTTCGTATGCACGAAACCTGGTAAGTGACGAGTGATCAGCATGCGGTAACCGAATGCACCAATCAGTGCGCCAACGATAGGAGCAATCAATGGTACTAAGAAATAAGGAATTTCACGTCCACCTGTCAGGGCAATATCCCCCCAGCCTGCGAGATAAGCAACAACTTTTGGTCCGAAATCTCGAGCAGGGTTTAAGGCGAATCCTGTTAGTGGGCCGAATGAACCACCAATAACGGCAATCAGAATACCAATTAATAGCGGTGCTAGAGGTCCACGTGGAATACCGTTACCATCATCGGTTAAAGCCAAAATTAGGCACAGGAGGATGGCAGCGATAACCACCTCAATAAAGAAGGCGTGCATTTCGCTAATTTGCGGGGCTGGGTAAGTAGAGAATACACCAGCAGTAAAGAGGCTTTCTTGTGTGCCACGAATAATGTGGTGAACTTGGTCGTAATCAATGAATACAGGTGAGTACATCGCATAAACTAAGGCGGCAGCGAAGAAACCTCCTAACATTTGTGCAACGATGTAAGGTGCGACTTTATGTCTTTCGAAGCTAGCAAATAACCAAAGTGCAATGGTTACGGCAGGGTTAAGGTGAGCCCCAGAGATGCCAGCGGTTAAGTATACAGCGAGTGCAACACCAAAGCCCCATATGATACTGATTTCCCAGAGGCCAAGTTGTGCTCCGGCGATTCGGACTGCTGCAACACAGCCTAAACCAAAGAATACGATGAGTGCAGTACCTAAAAATTCTGAGATGCACTGACCGGTAAGTGTAGTCGTGGTCGTTTGGCTCATATCTTCTATCCTACGAAAATTAAAATTATTGTAATGTTTTTCAGGTTAAGATCTTCAAAGTGAAAACCTATAGTGTAAATTTATCGTTAATGAGCGCAAACGAGAAATATCGAAATTGAAATATGTGTGTTACATCACCAAAACGAAAGAAAACGACCAAAAATAGTGACGCAATCGACCTTTACGATGTGATCAGACCAGTGTTTTAAAATAAGGGATTTGGGGAATCAGAGTCAAGCCACTAGACACAGAGGATCATGCTACTTACAATCGATATTAAAGCTTACATGGGAGGTCAGAAGAATGTCATTTGAAGTATTTGAGAAACTAGAAGCAAAAGTCCAACAAGCGATTGATACCATCACACTGTTACAAATGGAAATCGATGAGCTAAAAGATAAAAATAGTGCGCTTGTTCAAGAACTGGATAATGCGAAATCGGGCACCGAATCACTGGTACGTGAAAACGAACAACTGAAACAAGAGCAACAATCGTGGCAAGAGCGTCTGCGTGGTTTGCTGGGTAAAATGGAAGAAGTCTAAAATACCGGTTATATTTCGCGCAGCAGCGTTGTTGGCTTCTTTTGGTTACCTGAATGGCATACTTATGTATGCTCATCGCGATAACCTATGACCGCTGACGAGCAGCAACACGAATTATCTAGGGGTACATAGGGTCAATAAGTTATAGCTGTTGCTGATGATTGTAGGTTATCTATTGATATCAAAAGTTGAAATAGCTTGGCATGAGTCGTTAGGATTTTTACGTTGCTATCCCTTGTGATAGGGGAATAGCCAAATTGTACTTTGTACCACAGAACCATAAAAAGAAGGGCTGATATCATTATCAGCCCTTCTTTTTTGAAACCGTATGATCATGCGATTGATGATTAGAGGTCGTCGTCTAGTACTTCAAACTCGCTACCATCCTGAGTTGAAAGTGGTTCTTCTGATAAGATGATGCCTGTGTTATCTGCATAGAGATAGTCACCCGAGAAGAAGGTAACGCCGCCAAAATTGACGCGAATATCGCTTTCGCCAATACCTTCATCTGGGCAGCCTGCTGGTATGGCGGCAATTGCTTGAATACCCAGATCTAACTCCATCAATGCGTCTACTTGGCGTACAGCGCCATAAACCACAATACCTTCCCAGTGGTTATCAACGGCTAAGCGAGCAAGTTCCGCATCAATGAGGGCTTTGCGTACAGAGCCGCCACCATCGACAAGGAGAATACGACCATGACCGTCTTCTTCCAGCAAATCATATAGTAGGCCATTGTCTTCAAAGCACTTGACCGTAATGATTTGACCGCCAAATGAAGTACGTCCACCAAAGTTGGAAAAGAGAGGCTCTACCACATTGACGCTTTCTTGGTAGATATCACAGAGTTCGGAAGTATCATATTTCATAGTGTATAGGTCTTTATTTGCTGCAAGAGAGATAAAGTATATCCCTTTTGGGAGGTGATTGGCAAAATTCACCTCCCAAAAACAAGGGGGCTAAGTCAAAAAATAAGCAATTACTTACTCAATATTACACCGATAGAAAAGAGAACGTTAGTGAATAGTGCGGCTTTTACCATGTTTTCTAACATTGGGCGCATCCCTTCAGGGGTTGGATCACTGAGTACGCGACGCACATGGTTCATTAACATGGGAACGGCAAGCAAGAACAACCACCCCGTCCAGCCACGAAGATAAAGTAAGTTAAAGAAAGCTAAGCAGAGTATAGCAACAATAATAATAATAGCATGATAGATTCGCGCGCCTGATGGGCCTAAACGCACAGCAAGGGTATTCTTACCTGCTTTTACGTCATTTTCGATATCGCGCATATTATTAATATTCAGTACGGCAACGGAGAGTAAACCACAGGCTGTAGCCGGTAAAAAGGTGATCATGTTCAGTGTATTGGCTTGTAGGTAATAAGTCCCCATCACACTCAGCCAGCCAAAGAAAATTAGGACGGATATATCACCTAACCCTAAGTAGCCGTAAGGTTTTTTCCCGACGGTATAGGTGATAGCGGCGACAATCGCGATTAAGCCTAACACTAAAAAGCCAATGGCATCTTCAGGTTTTTCACAAGCGACAACAACCAGCAGCAAGCCTGAAATACAGGCAGCAATAATATTAATTTTTAATGCTTTTTTCATGTCTGCTTGGGTAATCACCCCTTTTTGCATACCACGCAAAGGGCCAATACGTTCAGCGGTATCTGAGCCTTTTACGGCATCACCATAGTCATTTGCAAGATTAGAGAGTATTTGCAGTAAGCCTGCGGTAATAATGGCTAATAGGGCAACAGGCCATTTAAAATTACCCGTTAAATAGGTCAGTGCGGAGCCAGTAATAATGGCTATGACTCCTAATGGTAAGGTCTTAGGACGTAAACTTTCTAGCCAAGCCTGCTTACGGCTAATAGAAGTAGATGAGCTCATTCAATAATTTCACAGGTTTGTTGTGTACAATACATTAAAAGCCCTCGCGTGAAAAACCGTATACGGCTTGTCCATGAAAACGTGCATATGGAAAGCGATGTAATGGCTGCGCGACAGGCTAAATATTTACCGTCTAACGTAAAATTATAAAGTACAACGATGGGTCACCGTTGTACTTTATTAGACGTATCTTAAGGATACATGAAAACCTGATAATTAATAAGCTTATAAAATAAATCTGCTTAGATCTTCATCTGCAACCAGTTCATCAAGGTGCTGTCTGACATACTCGGCATCGATTTGAATGGTTTGGCCGTTACGTTCGCTAGCATCATAGGAAATGTCTTCCATCAAGCGTTCTAACACGGTATGTAAGCGGCGTGCACCGATGTTTTCAGTTGATTCATTGACTTGCCATGCCGCTTCCGCAATACGGCGAATGCCATCGTCAGTAAACTCAATCGTCACACCTTCTGTTGCCATCAAGGCTTTGTACTGCTCAGTTAAAGAGGCACTTGGCTCAGTGAGGATACGCACAAAGTCTTCTGTTGTCAGCGCTTGTAGCTCAACACGAATTGGCAAACGGCCTTGTAATTCAGGGATCAAGTCTGATGGGCTAGAAACTTGGAATGCACCCGATGCGATAAAGAGGATATGGTCGGTTTTGACCATGCCATGCTTAGTCGAAACGGTACAACCTTCGATCAGTGGCAGCAGGTCACGCTGTACGCCTTCACGAGAAACGTCAGGGCCAGAGGTTTGACCACCGCGCTTACAAATTTTGTCGAATTCGTCGATAAAGACGATACCGTGCTGTTCAACCGCTTCGATAGCTTGCTCTTTCAGCTCTTCAGGGTTGACCAGCTTAGCGGCTTCTTCTTCCACTAGCAGTTTAAACGCTTCTTTGATCTTCATCTTACGTGCTTTTTGTTTTTGACCCGCAAGATTTTGGAACATAGATTGTAGCTGATTAGTCATCTCTTCCATGCCAGGAGGAGCCATGATCTCAACACCCATTGGTGCCGCAGCGACTTCAATTTCGATTTCTTTGTCGTCTAATTGACCTTCACGTAATTTCTTACGGAAAGATTGGCGAGCAGGTGATTGTTCATCAACAGGCTCGGATTGACCCCAATTATTTTTTGCAGGTGGGATCAGAACATCAAGAATACGTTCTTCAGCTAGTTCTTCAGCACGGTAACGGTTTTTCTCAATGGATTGTTGACGGACCATTTTGACAGCAGAATCAGCTAAGTCGCGAATGATAGAGTCAACTTCTTTACCGACATAACCCACTTCTGTAAATTTTGTCGCTTCAACTTTGATGAATGGCGCGTTAGCGAGTTTTGCAAGGCGGCGAGCAATTTCAGTCTTACCGACACCCGTTGGACCAATCATTAAAATATTTTTTTGGTGTGACTTCGTGACGTAACGTTTCATTCAGCTGCATACGGCGCCAGCGGTTACGTAGGGCAATTGCAACAGAGCGTTTAGCTTTGTTTTGACCAATAATATAATTATCGAGTTCGCTAACTATTTCGCGTGGAGTCATTTCGGACATACTGTAATCCTTATGATTTTGAAGAAATTTCTTCAAAGTTGACATTGTGGTTGGTATAGATACAGATATCGCCGGCAATAGAAAGTGCTTTTTCAGCGATTTCACGAGCACTTAATTCTGTGTTTTCAAGTAGTGCGCGTGCCGCAGCTTGCGCATATGGGCCACCTGAACCTATAGCAATTAAATCATTTTCTGGCTGAACGACATCACCGTTACCTGTGATGATAAGAGAGGTGTGTTCGTCGGCTACGGCTAGCAGAGCTTCAAGTTTGCGTAACATACGGTCAGTACGCCAATCTTTTGCTAGCTCAACAGCGGCCTTCGTTAAATGGCCTTGGTGTAGTTCAAGCTTGCGCTCAAACAGTTCAAAAAGAGTAAATGCGTCGGCAGTGCCACCGGCAAATCCGGCAATAACTTTGTCGTTATATAAGCGACGAACTTTGCGGACATTGCCTTTCATGACGGTGTTACCCATCGTCGCCTGCCCATCTCCACCAATTACGACCTGGCCATTACGGCGAACACTTACGATTGTTGTCATGAGTTAGCCCCTGGTTTTATGACGAAAAAAATGCGGGTATCAATTTTTCAAGTTACCAGCCTTCTTAAACAGGTAACTTGAAGCAAGCAAAATGCTGTAATAGCCGCTCTTGATAGTACGTTAAAACAGTACATGGGGGAGGGGATTGTATTTTTCAACCCCCAGAGGCACGAAGAATACAACCTGAGACACCAACACCGCTTGCACGATCGCGCATTTTTTCTGCCGTTGACTTGGAATAAGGGCCAAGTACGATACGATGCCAGCCGCCGCCAACAGTGACTCGGCTCTCTATGCCAGCAAAAGCGAGTGTAGCACGAACGGACTCTGCTTGTTCCGCGGTACGGAAAGAACCCACATTGAACCAGCATATTTTGTAAATTATTCGCGGGTTTGCTTTCAACGGGTGCAGGCTGCGTTGATTGTACAGGGCGATTTTCTGTTTTTGCCTCGGTCGAGGTGACAGGTTTACGTTGTACTGGTGGATTGACGGGTTGAGTTGGTTCTTTAATGATCACTTGTGAACGAGGAACCGGCTGCCCATTATAAGGCACTTCCGGTAAATTCGTCACAGGGCCACGTCTATCCGAATCAATCTGTTCTAGTAGTTGACGCTGCTCAGGGGTTAGCTCCGATGGGCGCATAATGTTGCTACCCGTACTCTTTTGCGTCTGCTCAATGTTTGGCGTATCAACCCCCCGACGCTCTAGCTCTTTAATATAGCGCCAGCGTTCTTCAGGTTTAGGCGGTAAAGTATCGACAGGTGCTGATGATGAATGGCTTCCCGTACTTTGGGGGGATTCCTTCTTATTTTGAGTGATATAGAAAAGGCCGCCCACAAACAAGACAACAATTCCGACAGCAACAACTAATGTTGTCATCGGTAGGCCTTGCGCTTTTTTGGCTTTGCCTTTACTGGTTTTACGGCGGGCAGATGACCGCCCGCGAGCTACATAATCTTTTTGTGCCACGCTGTTAATTCACTAGGTTATTGAGTGTCTGTGATTATTCAGTTTTATACTCGTCGTATTTCAAGTTGCAGTATTGTTGGTGATGTTTTAGCAACAAACTGCAGCTTGAATGATTTAGGTGGTACATGTTACTTAACCTGAACGACTTTGCCTAGCTTTTAGGCGCTTTTGTACTCTCTCTAATGATTAAATCAGAATCTAGGAGACGAGAGCCAGGGGGTGGACACTATTACCTTGTAGTTGTTCCAGCAGTAATAACATGGCATGGCGACCAATTTCATCGCGAGGGTGATTTATCGTTGTTAAGGCTGGCAATGTATACTGAGCCTGCTCTAGATTATCGAACCCAACAATAGATAGGTCATCGGGAAGGATGAGTCCTGATTTTTTTGCTTGCCACATTGCACCGATTGCCATGATATCACTATGACAAAAAACCGCTGTGGGTGGTTCAGGTAGGGCGAGTAAAGTTTTGACAGCCTCAGCACCGCTTTCATGCGTAAAATCACCACGAACGATATATTGCTCGCGTAATTTTTTCACCCCGTACGCAGCATGGCTTTTTTATACCCTTCTAAACGATACTGGCTGTGTGGCATATGTTCAGGCCCCGCGATACAAGCGATACGTTTATGACCTAATTTCTGTAAATAGTGCGTAGCATTAAACGCAGATGTTAGGTTATCGATATGTACGGTTGGTAGTTTAAGTTCAGGAGAGAACTCGTTAGCCATCACGATAGGGGGGAGATTTTTTTGTTCTTCAGCAGAGACATCGAAAGGTAAATTCGAGCCTAACAGTACCATCCCGTCGATTTGTTTTCGTAATAATCAGATTAATGAAGGCGTTTTCTTGTTTTTGTTGATGTTTTGCAGTCGCCAATTAAGACAAAATAACCTTCTTGCGCGGCAACTTTTTCCAGTCCACAAATCACATCACTGAAAAAGGGATCACTAATATCGGGAACGATCGCCAAGATCGTTTTTGATTCGTTACGTTTGTAGCTCCTTGCTAAGTTATGTGGATAGTAGCCCACATCCATCACAGCTTGCTCTACTTTCTGACGTGTCTGTAAAGAGACTTTTTCAGGTGTCATTAATGTTCTAGAGACCGTTGCCGTTGATACGCCCGCTGCATTAGCAACATCTTTCATGGTTGCAGTACCACTGTGTTGTTTCTGTTCCACAACGTCTTCCTTACGTTTAGTTAATCGATTGCTTTTTTTTGAATGGCGTAAAGACGTCATCACATCAAGTAACGAGTTATTCTAAATGGTTTAACAATAATATCTGTTACCTAGTTTACATAAAAACTGTGACTTGCGTCATTTTTTAGAGCTACTTCGCAAATATTGAAAATAGTTTACCATAAAGTTTCCATATGAAACATAGGGGCAATATCAAGTGGAGCAGTTTGCTATGTATGATTGTTAGTGGAGATGTTTTTGCCTTATTGGTGATAATTGAGGAAAAGAGAGTATGTCTGTTTGCATAGTAAAAGAGAGAACGGCGCTGCCGAGGATGTCGAGTGTAATATTTATGTTGATTCAACAGTAATCAAGCAAGCAGTGTCTTTTGTGACAAATTTATTTTGTTTTTTAGGTAAAAAATCATTTGGTTCCAAACTATTAGATAGTTTTTCTTTCCCAAGAATACCCTTTACATCCGATAGCATAACTTCCAAGTTTGATATTTGATCTTTAATATGATGAGAAAGGTCCATCGATAGATAGAGATCGTCACTTTGACCGTGGTTCACACGGCACTCGATCAAGTGAATATGAAACAGAGCATTGTTTATCGAAGTTAAAGTAAAACTATTCAATTAATACGTTATTTAATGCAACAGAGACGGGAGGTAACTTATCCCTGTCGCTTGCTACAAACAACTAAATAGAGTTGGATATGGCGGAGACACATTCTAAGTCAAACGGTACTGTAATCACGCCTTGAAAACAGAACGTTTTTTATACCGTCAGTTATGCCCTGAACGGCAGCAAAGCCGGCCCTCTGCCCACGATATGCCTTAAAGGGCAATGGTTAAAAGCAGACGGTTTTTGAAATAGGCTTCACTTTTACCGTGAAGATTCTAAATTGCTATTTGTTGTTGATAACCGACAGCGAAGACATCTGCGCTATCAAGCAACAAAACCAACAGCAACAAGCTCAACTCGATGAGTTTAAGCTCAGGACGTTGATTGGAGAATAATACTGAGATATTTTCCCCAGCTTTGACGTAGAGGTAAAAACTGGGGAATTCTCGGTATAAAAATCAATCATTTTCCCAATGTTCAATATCACCACGCATTATCTTAATTAAATTCTGTTTTATTATCATAAATAAAGTCATAATCTACTTGGCTAAGCCAGGTAGTAGCAAACATAGAGGATTCTTTTATAAGATTATTACTGTTTATCTCATCAACACGAATGAAATAGTCATGGGGAGGATTAATAGCAATATAGCAAATGAAGTTATCTTCAGAAATAATTCTTACCATTTCTCCATAATTATCAATATTTTCATTGTATCTTCTTTTTACTAAAAAAATTTCATTTTCATTATCAATGCCATATGAAACTAGCCTTTTTGATTTTAAATGTGAACTTGTTAATTTTTTATTTCTCTATTTCTTTTTTTGTCATCTGTAAAAGAGGGGATGATACCTTCATATGGGAGGATATCTTTTGTTGCTCCTAGGGAATACTCCCATCTCGCTACTCTGTTAAGAGCATCATCATAGAGAGAGGTTATGTTTTTCGCATAAAAAGGAAATTCTTTTTTTAGGTCGTTTATTTTTTTAAATATTATCTATTATATTGATATTTAAACTTATTTTACGCCACATCCTTTAAATGTGTTCTCCAAGTGTCATTTTCCATTCTCTTGGTTATATCAAAAAGAATTTTCTTAATGTTTGCTCCTTTTCTTTCTGTATCTCTTAATATTTTATATATTAATTTATCATTTTCTTTTCCGTAGATATGAGCACCTGCATGGTAGTTTCCTGTCTTTCTTGCTGCATCTCTGCCGGGGTGCTCCGGCTGAGAAACTTGTTTTGGGTGTGTTCCCCAGAGTCTAGCTCCGTTCTCAGCACCGTCAATGTCTATCCCCGCTCTCTTTAGAATCTTGCGAGAACTATCAGCATAAACATTCTTTGCATTTTCTTTTACAGCATGGTGAGGAGTTTGTCCCCGCTTAACACCGCGACCAGCCTGCTTCATATTTTCAGCCAATACTCTGGCTGTTAACCCCTACGGATCCATCCATCCCTGTCCATTAGGTGCATACTGGTACAGATTTAACCCACCCGCCAGTCCTATCGGGTCCTGCTGGGTAAAGCGGCCGATATCCGGATCATAATATCGGAACATATTATCGTGTAAGCTAGAATACTCGTATCATCCTGATATTCTCCCTTCGGGCCAGCATTTACGCTGTTTAAATTTGTCTTTGTCGAAATATTGCCCTTGAAAACGCAGATTTTGACCGGCTTTTTTCCTTTGGAATGGACCCGACTAACTCTATTTCTGTTTTACCACAAGGGGTGAATCGGGCGGCCATCGACATAGCTCAAAAAGTCCGGTAAACCATTCGGTTGGCAGTGAAAATAAAAAATCGTGTCATGACTATCTGTTGTGTCAATTCGCGCGAGAGGTGTATAATTGCCCGCGTCTTCACATACAGCATCTCTATGCTATGACGGTGCTCACCGAGTAAACGCAATCTTCCCCACAAAAAGGTCGTGGTTCTGCAAGCGGCGCCTGAGTGGGTCATAGCTAAATTGTACTTGGCAGGCGCTGTTCATACGGATGATGGGGGGAAGACCTCGATAAGTTGATGGTCACTGTTATAGCTATAAGACCAATGTTCGGCGGCACAGCTTTTTTCAAGGGTGCGCCTAAACTCATCATACTGGTAATCCACCCCGTCCATTGAGCGTGTCTTTTGAATTAACCGGTCGTTGAATTACATGAACAAGCATGCCGAAAAAGGCCACGGCCTGCGATTAATCTCAAAGGATGTAGCTAAAGGAAGTCGGTATTTAAATAGGCTTGATCTTTGCCGCCAAGACTTTAAATGGCACTTTGCTCTTAATGCCGGACAGCGAAGATTTTCGCACTATTAAGCAACAAAACCAACAGCAACAAGTTTAACCCGATGAGATTACAGCTTTACATTTTTGTTTTTTTTCTTCTTTCTAAATAAAATTCAAGATATTTTTTGGGACTTTCTTGGAAAGGCCTTGCTTTTCCAAGTTTATATGCTTCATTGAAATATTTATATGATTCGTCATACTGCCCTAGTTCATAGTAAACCATACCAAGATCTGTTAATGGTGAAGTATCAATATCTGAACTTGTTGCTTTAAGTTGTGCTTCAGCCCATATTTTTGCATTTTCAAAGTCTGAAAGATTAAAATATGCGGAACAGAATGAACCGGATAGCCAAGCACTTAACATTTCCCATTCTAATTTAGGCTCAGGCAACAAATTAAATGCACAATGATAAGCCTCTAATGCAGAATGATGATCATTATTGGTGCTAAGTAAGTTACCTTTCTCAATAATAGATACAATTTTATCTTCCAGTTCCATATTTATTTCTGAAAGTTCTTTCATATAATTATCCTCATTTAAAATATTGTGATTTTTTCAGCTGGTCCTATAAATTCATGTGGGTATTTATACCGATCTGGTAAACTTGCTCCTTGTGACCTATTATGACGGAAATACTCTAATTCATAATTTTTAGAGTCTAGCATAAATGCCCTAACTTCTTTTGATTTAGGACCGAAATAACCACCTCTTTTATTCCAATATTTTACAGCATCAGTTAAATGAGCCATATCCGCATTAGATACGTTATACCAGACTCCATCAGTTGAACTTTTAAATTTCATTTGACTACCAGTACCACGGATACGACCTTCTTGGCGCATTCGTTCGATAACTTCTCGGCCTGTTTTAGTTTTTTTACCTGGAGTTCTTCCCATAAAATCAAGCCGGCAAGATAACCCCAACGGATCAATCCATCCTAGTCCATTTGGCGCATACTGATACAGATTTAACCCACCCGCCAGTCCTATCGGGTCCTGCTGGGTAAAGCGCCCAATATCAGGGTCATAATACCGAAAGGTATTATAGTGCAAACCGGTCTCTCTGTCGAAATATTGCCCTTGAAAACGCAAGTTTTGGCTCCGAGCGTACCCGTTGGAATGCAAATTGCCTAACTCAATTTCCGTTTTGCCCCATGACGTAAAGCGTGCGTGCCATTGTAGCTGGCCTTCTACATCGTAAAGTGCATCGGGTAAGCCATTGGGTTGACATTGAAAGTAGAAAATATCGCGCTGCTCACCCACGCTATCGACACGGGCTAAAGGGACGTAACTGTCTGCATCTTCATACACATAGAGCATCTCAATGCCATGTCGCTGCTCACTGAGCAACCGCAACCCTTCCCACAAAAAGGTGGTGGTGCCACAGGGATGAGCCTGGGTTGGGCGATGTTGTAAAGCCAAGGGCACGTGAGGATTGGGAAGGTACGTCACCTGCTTATGCAAGCGGCGCCCGAGCGGGTCATAGCTAAATTGTACTTGGCAGCGCTGCTCATACGGATGATGGGTGGTGTGTAAGACCTCGATAAGTTGATGGTCACTGTTATAGCGATAAGACCAACGTTCGCCAGCACTGCTTTTTTCAATGGTGCGCCCAAACTCATCATAGCGGTAAGTATACCCGTGATAGTGGGTGACGCGGTTATGTAAACAGGCAGGGGCGTGCGCGTCCTGTAACAAGTTGGCTGCCGCATCGTAATAATAGGTTTCAGGTGAATAGCGGTCACTGCGGCGGTGCAATAGCTGGTCGTTGGTATCGTACTGGTAGTTTTTCCAACCATACGGCGTCGTTTCTTCTTGAGTCACGACCAAGTTGTGGCGTAAATCGTAATCCCAGCGCGTTTCGGTCAGGGGTTTTGTGCCTTGTTGTGAGTGATAACGGGTTTGCCGAGCTAGGCGACCGAGTCGGTCATATTGCCGTTGACTGCGAATATGCCCTTGGGTGCGCGTCACCTCACGGTGTAAGTTGTCACGGGTAAATTCGGTGATAACGGTCTCATCGAGATTAATTTGCAAGGCATGACCGCTGCCGTAATACAGTGTTTTGAGCTGCTTACCATTAGGTAAGCCGACCTGAGTTCGATTGCCTAACACATCATACTGGTAATCCACCCGTCCACTGAGCGTGTGCTCTTGAATTAGCTGCCCTAATTTATCGTAGGTGAAATGGACAAATTGAGAATAGGAGGCTTCTCCGGTAGATGTAAAGCGGGCTGAGGCTAATTGCCCGCCAAGTGTATATTCATAGTGGGTGAGCCCTTCATCCGTTTGCCGCTGCACCAATTGGCCTAGGGCATTATAACGGGCGTGGTGCACCAAGGCGTGGTCGGTACCGAAAGCAAAAGTCCGCTGAATAGTGCGGCCACAGGCATCATATTCATAATGGGTGACTACACCATCAAGCCCAATTTCATCACACAACACATCATCGGGTCCCCAGCGAAAACGGTACTGCTCGTGATTCTCATTGCGCAAAAGCAACGAGACGGCCTCGCTCATCATACTGGCGCTCAACGGTGCCTTGCTGCGGATTGACCGTGCGTTGCAGTAGGCCTGAATCGTACCAATGGTATTCATAGCAGGAGCCGTCAGCCTGCTCAAAACGCGATAAGCGACCCAGCGCATCCCAATAGAAGCGATTTGACCAACCGTCGGGGCGAGTGATGACAAGCGGGCGACCCGCAGCATCATAGTGAAAATGCGTCTCTTCATGCTCGGCATCTTCGGTGCAAATCAGTTGATGTTGAGCATTATAACGGTAACTGAGTGACTTTTCCCGAACAGTCTTGGTGGCGCGTGATTTGCCCGCGTAAATTATAGGTTAACTGTCTGACCCCTTGTTTGGCATCGATTTGTTTAATCACTTCACCAAAACTCATCACGTTCAAATGTTGTGGTTTGCCCTAATGCATTGGTTTCTGAGATAAGTCCATGATGCACGTCATAACTAAACAGAGTGCGGCTCCCATCGGGAAGAGGTAATACTCTTAATTAAATCTCGTGTAGTTAGCCACTGTATTAAAGTGGTATTCCCCAATGGGTCGGTTTCTTCGGTTAAGCAGCCATTTTCATCATAGTGAAAATGCCACTGTTCATTCAGTGGTGACGAAGTTTGACTGAGCAGGCCTAAATTCATTCACTCATACCACCAGTCATTGCCTGCCTCATCAGTATAACGGGTGACTAAGAATTGCTCATTCCATTCGTGGGTATGAGAGAGCTGATTCGCATGAATGACATGGGTTGTTCGAGCGACCATATCATAATCGATACGGCAATGTTCGCCTGCGTTAGTTTTATATTCAACGACCCGCCAATCATCAAAATTTTGCCCAGTCATAATCACAGCGCAGTCCCTCAGGCAGGCGATGCTGCGTGAGCAGGTTATGCTCATTGTAGGCATATTCGCGAATGATAACGCCGCTGGCATCAATAACGGCGCTGACTTGCCCTTGATCATTATAGCGGTAGTGTACTAAGTCTCGGTCAGGCTCGTTGTCTTGTTGCTCGACGATGTGAGTGACACAATGAGGCAGGTCAGGATGGTGGTAAACAAGCGTCACTGCCAGTGTTTGTGCTGTGTCTGTGATTTGGTGAAGGCGATGCTGTGCATCATAGTGCAGTATCAACCCATTGCCATATTCATCGCTCAGCGACACCAGGCGAAGGTGTGCCGGATTATCGTCTCGCGGTGTAAATAAGCGCCAGCATTCTCCGTCACTGTCACTGATTGTGAGGTCACCCGCGTTCATTGGCGGCAATAATTAACCCTTCATCAGCATTGAATATTGGATCCCGGGGACAGGCGGTTCAAAGCGCAGTTCACGACCACTCATATCGCGGTAACAATAGTGGTTCGCTTCACGGGTCACGCTCACTTCAAACGGGGTCAGCCAACCTTGTCCAAATAGGCCTCGGCATGATTACGGCTATTGTAAATACGTTTGCCAAAAGAGAGGATAACGTGCAGGCAGTGAAAAATCGAGTTCTTCCTCACCGGATAAGATTTTGGCCCCCCGTGGCGGCGTGCACTGGGTTAAATAGGGATTGAATGGCGTTACTGATCCGATTGACTCCCATAACCAATGGCGCCCATGGCAAGCATACAAGGTAAACTTTTGAAGATGGCTTTGGGCTTACCGCGCAGTAGGGAAGCAGCCATATAGATGAATTCTAAACCGGGTAATTTCCCACTTTTGATGGGGCGTACCACTACAGTGCCCCCACCAATAAGAACATTCGGGGAGACGGCTTCAGACACCTTTCCTTCACAGGTTGAGCGGTCATTGGCGCGTACTGCGGGTAAATCATTAATTGAAACTTTATCGGAGCCTTCCGCCATGTATTGAATAGGACTATGTTTGGAACAATCAATGCGATCATGTTCAGCTTCCGCGGTAGGGCC